>OY729425.1:25000-3790001 GCA_963422345.1 uncultured Sphingomonas sp. | reverse complement strand
GGGCTTTCGAGGCTGACCGCGAGGCCCTGGATGACGTTGGTGCCGTGGCCGGTTTCCGATGCCTTGGCGATTGAACGGACCGGGCGATAATTGGTGCCGGTGTAATATTCAGTGATCCACACCAGCGCACCGGTCAGCGCGAGGCCAACCATCATGCACCAGAACAGCGCCATGCCGGTGAAACCACTGTCCTTGACGGCGCTGCCGTCGAGGAATGATCCGCCGCCAATCTTGCTGTTCATGTCACCCAGAACATATTGCGTGGCGAGATAGATCGCCGGGATCGACAGGACGACGGTGGTCCAGAAACCCTTGTACAGCGCGCCCATGATCGTGCCGCCGCCGAGGCGAACCATATAGGTGCCGATGATCGAGGTGATGATGCAGGCGCCGCCAACGAGCAACGGCAGCGTCATCAACGCCATCAGATGGTCGGCATTGGGCAGCAACAGCGCGATTGACGCCATCGTCACGCCAATCGTCACGACATAGGTCTCGAACAGATCGGCCGCCATGCCGGCGCAGTCGCCGACATTGTCGCCGACGTTATCGGCGATGGTTGCCGGGTTGCGGGGGTCATCCTCCGGGATGCCTGCCTCAACCTTGCCGACCAGATCGGCGCCAACGTCTGCCGCCTTGGTGAAGATGCCGCCGCCGAGACGCGCGAAGATCGAGATCAGCGAGGCGCCAAAGGCGAGCGCGACGAGCGTATCAACAATCACGCGACGGTCCGCACCGACCGTCAGATCCTTGTGGCCGATTGCAATCAGCCCCCAGAACATGCCGCTGATCGCCAACAGGCCAAGCCCGGCAACCAGCATCCCGGTGACCGCGCCCGAGCGGAACGCCATGGTCAGGCCGCCCTGCAACGAGGTGCGCGCCGCCTCGGCGGTGCGGACATTGGCCTTTACCGACACGTTCATGCCGATAAAGCCGGTCACACCCGAGAGGATCGCACCAAGCGCGAAGCCGCCAGCCGAGATTGGACCGAGGAACACGCCGACAAGGATCGCAACGACCACGCCGACAATGGCGATGGTGCGATACTGGCGACCGAGATAGGCCTGGGCACCTTCCGCGATGGCGGAGGCAATGTCCTGCATCTTCTCGTTGCCAGGGCTGGCAGCGAGAATCTGTCGGCTGGTGATCAGGCCATAAAGTACGGCGATAACGCCGCAGATCATGGCCGCATAAACGATGTTCATATGCGAGCAGTCCTTCCCCTATTGTCGCGGGGAGCGCCATCGACCGCACCCCCGCAGTTGGGGCAGGTGTATAGAGGGGCAGGCCGCGAGTGCAAGCCGCTCAGGGCAGGTGTTCAAAGCCGAGACGGTCGGGAAGGGCGACTTTGTCGCCGGCATTTGTCAGTGTCAGCCCGGTACCGGTGGCAAAGCTGCCAAGGCGGGTGGCGGGAACCGGTGGCGCAAGCTCGGGCGCGGCGGCAAACAACAGCTGATAATCGTCACCCGCTGTCGCGGCGGCGATCCGCGCCGAAAGCGTCTCGCCGCGAAAGGCGCGATAGTCGGCGGACAGCGGTACGCTGGCCAGGTCGATGGCCACGGCGAGTCCGCTGGCGGTCGCCATGCGTGTCGCGTCGATCAACAACCCGTCCGACACGTCCATCATCGCATGGACCAGCGGCGCGAGTGCGCGGCCATCGGCCAGGCGCGGTTGTGGGCGACGATAGGCGACGAGAAGCGCATCCGGCCCTGCGTCACCCTGCGCGATGGCCAGCCCCGCACCGGCATCCCCGACGACCCCGGTGATCCACAGAATATCACCAGCGCGCGCGCCTGATCGCGGCGGGGCGGCGGCGTCACTGCCAATCGCAGTGAGGGTCAGGATACGCGGCGCGCCGGCCGGGAGGGTGACGGTATCCCCGCCGATCAGCGCGCAGCCAAAATGGCGCAGCGCGGCGTCGAGGCCGGTGAGGAAGCCTGTGTCCCAGCCACCATCGGACAGCGGATAGTTGAGTAACACCCCTTCAGGCGTCGCGCCCTTGGCGGCAAGGTCCGACAGGTTTACCGCCAGCAGCTTCCACGCAACATCCTCCGCCGGATCGCCGGACAGGAAGTGAACACCCTCGACAATCGTGTCACTGGTGATGGTCAGTCCGGCAAGGCTCGCGGTGTCGTCGCGCAGGTCGGCCGCGCCGGGGTGGAGCGGCAGGGCGCGGAGCGCAGTGAGGAAGTCGGACTCTCTCACAATTCCTCCCCGGAACGGGGAGGGGGACCACGAAGTGGTGGAGGGGCTTGGAGCGCGCTGCACGGGCCTCGCGCTTCAAGCCCCTCCACCACCGGCTGCGCCGGCGGTCCCCCTCCCCCTGCAGGGGAGGAATTTGAGAGGCTAGTTCCGCGCATCCTTGGCCACGGCATCAAGCAGGCCGTTGACGAACCCGGCTTCGCGCTTGTCGAAAAAGGCGTGGGCGACATCGACATATTCGGTGATCACCGTCGCCACCGGCACATCGGGCCGGGCGAGCAATTCATATGTTCCCGCGCGCAAGATCGCGCGCATTGCGCGGTCGAGGCGCTCAAGGCTCCAGCCCTTGGCGAGCTTTGCACTGACCAGCGCATCAATTTCGTCACGCCGTGCGGTGGCACCCTTTACAACGTCATCGAAGAATTCGACCTCCGCCTCGGCATATTCGGCATCCTCGATTGTCGCGCCAAGCCGGTGCTGGTGGAATTCGTGGAGCAGCCGCAAGACGGGCGTGCCCTCCATCTCATGCTGATACAGTGCTTGCGTCGCGGCGAGCCGCGCGGCGGCGCGGGCCTTGGACCTTGTGGCGGTACGTTGGGACATGGTGGTGCCTTTAGAGCGAGTAGCGTCGCGCGTCACCCTCTTCGTGGTACGCGCCTTCTTCGCTCCCCGGCGAAGGCCGGGGGCCAGTCGGGGGACGATGGCAATTGACCGCTGCGTTCCATTTACAACAGCCTTGCCAACTGGGCCCCGGCCTTCGCCGGGGAACGCAATAGGGAAGATTATTTCCCCAGCCGCAGCGCGACCGAGCGGGCATGGGCCGGCAAGCCCTCGGCCTCGGCCAGTGCCACCGCCGCCGGACCAATCGCCCCCAGCGCAGCGGCGTCGCATTGCAGGAAGCTGGTGCGCTTCATGAAATCGAGCACCGACAGCCCCGAGGCAAAGCGCGCGCGGCGACCGGTCGGCAGGACATGGTTTGGCCCCGCGACATAATCGCCCACTGCCTCCGGTGTATGCCGACCGAGAAACACCGATCCGGCATGGCGCACGCGGTCGAACAGCGCCTGGGGATTGTCACATGCCAGTTCGAGATGCTCGGGCGCGAGCCGGTCAACCAATGGCATTGCTTCCATCAGGTCGGCGGTGATGATGATCGCGCCATTGGCGTCCCAGCTTGCGCGGGCTACCCGCGCGGTCGCCAGCGTGCCGATCTGCAGATCGACCGCCTCGGCCACGGCGCGGGCGAAAGCAGCATCGTCGGTGAACAGGATCGACTGGCTGGTCGGGTCATGCTCGGCCTGGCTGAGCAGGTCGGCGGCGATCCAGTCGGGGTTGTTCTTGCCGTCAGCAACCACGACAATTTCGCTCGGCCCGGCGACCATGTCGATGCCGACCACGCCGAACAATTGTCGCTTCGCCTCGGCAACCCAGGCATTGCCCGGGCCGGTGATGACATCAACCGGCGCGATATGGCCGGTGCCATAGGCCAGTGCGGCAATCGCCTGCGCCCCGCCGACGCGCCAGATTTCATCCACCCCGGCGATGTGCGCGGCGGCAAGGACCAGCGGGTTTATCTCCCCCTTCGGGGTCGGCGTGACCATCACCAGTCGCTCGACCCCGGCGACCTTGGCGGGAATCGCATTCATCAGCACGGATGAGGGATAGGCGGCGCGGCCACCGGGGACATAGACGCCCGCCGCATCAACCCCGCGCCACCGCGCACCGAGCCGCACCCCGGCGGCATCGGTCGTGTCGCTGTCATCCGGGCGCTGTTTCTCGTGATAGGCGGTGATCCGTGCGGCGGCGAGGTCAAGTGCGGCGCGCAGTTCGGGGGCCAGCCCGTCGAGTGCGGCCAGCCATGCGGCCTTTTCGATTCGCCAGCCGGTCTCGTTCAGATCATGTCCGTCGAACTTGCGGGTGAAGGCGTGCAGCGCCGCATCGCCCTCATCGCGCACGCTGGCGATGATCGTGCGCACATCACGCGCGACATCGGCATCTGCCTCGCGCCGCGCATTGACCAGCGCAGTAAAGTCGCGCGCAAAGCCGGGGTCGGCGGTGGAGAGGCGGATCATGACATTGCCATCAGGTTACCGTGTTCCTGCGAACGCAGGAACCCAGGGTCACGGGCGGAACGTTCCTGGCTCTGGGTTCCTGCGTTCGCAGGAACACGGGATAAATTATCGAGGTCATGGGGAAGGCGGAAATTGCAGGCACCCATCACGCCACTGCCCGTCGGAATGCATCAACCAGCGCGACGACATCAGGCCGCGTCTTGAACGCGGCACGGTTGACCACCAGCCTGCTCGTCACCTCGGCGATCACCTCGACCTCAACCAGGCCGTTTTCCTTCAGCGTGCGGCCCGATGAAACAAGATCGACGATACGCGGCGCAAGGCCGAGCAAAGGGGCCAGTTCCATTGCGCCGTTCAGCTTGACGCACTCGGCCTGTACGCCACGCGCCTCAAAATGCCGGGCGGTGACATGGGGATATTTGGTTGCGACGCGCACATGGCTCCAGCCGCGCGGATCATCATTTTCCGCCAGTGCGGCGGGTTCGGCGACCGACAGGCGGCAATGGCCGATGCCAAGGTCAATCGGGGCATAGAGTTCGGAATAGTCGAATTCGGCCAGCACATCTGATCCGACAATCCCGGCATGGGCGGCGCCGTGCGCGACAAAGGTTGCCACGTCAAAGGCCCGCACGCGGATCAGGTCGATGCCGGGCCGGTCGGTCGCAAAGCGCAACGCCCGGCTGTCCTCGTCGCCAAAGGCGGCTTCTGGGCTGATGCCGGCGCGCATGAGCAGCGGCACAGCCTCAGTGAGGATGCGCCCCTTGGGGACGGCAATGATCAACGGTTCGGCCATGATGCAGGGGGCTTTACTGGCGGGGGTGCGCAGGCGCAACAGACGCCGCGAAAGGACGTGCGCCATGGCCAGTGAGGAAAATAATCGCGGCAGCTTTCTGATCCAGGAACATTATTGCGGCATCATGGACGCGCCAATCTATGCGCGGATTTGCGGTGCGCTTGCCCGTGGCCTGACCCGTGACAGCCAGGTCGGGACCGCATTGCTCGACTGGCCGGGCGAACCAACGCGCGATGCGCTGCCGCTGCGCTTCATGGGCGGCCTGCACGCACTGGTGCGGGCCGGGGCCGATGCCGAGCTGGACGATCTTTTTGCCGGTCGCGTGGTGGACGAAGCAGCGATGATCGCAAGCCTCAACCGCGTGCTGGTGCGCCAAGACGTGGCCTTGCTGCCCTGGCTCGACGGCCCGCCGCAAACCAATGAGGCGGGCCGGTCTGCCGCCTTGATGACCGGGTTGCTTGAGATTGCGCGCCGCCACGGACCGCGGATGGAAATCCTCGAAATCGGTTCCAGCGCCGGGCTTAACCTGCTGATTGATCGTTACCGCTTCGATCTTGGCGGTGTGAAGATTGGCCCGGCTGATGCCCCGGTGGTGATCACGCCCGAATGGCGCGGCCCCTCGCCCGTCGCGGTGCCGATCGAGATCGTTTCGACCCGTGGCTGCGACGTTGCGCCGATGGATGCGGCTGATCCTGCCGTTGGCGCACGGCTCGCCGCCTATGTCTGGCCGGAGGCGACCACGCGCATGGCGCGGCTGGAGGGCGCAATTGGCATGGTGCGTACCCATGGGGTGCGGCTTGACCGCGCCGATGCGGCTAACTGGATCACCGCGCGGCTGGCCGAGCCACAGGCGGCGGGTGTCACCCGCGTGCTGATGCATTCGGTGGTGTGGCAATATCTGCCCGCTGCCGCCGCTGACAGGATCAAGGCGGTGATGGCGCAGGCCGCCGCGCAAGCGACGTCAGAACGACCGCTTGGCTGGGTTATCCAGGAGCCCGACCGCGCCGTGGCACAACAATTTGTTCGCGCGCGTAGCTGGCCGGGGCCGGGCGCTTGGCAGACCGTGGCGACAACTCATGCGCACGGCGCCTGGGTCGATACGACGCCCGTCGATGATGTCCGTCCCGGACATGAGCTGCCGGATGGTTCAACATGACGGGCTGACGGGCGTTGCCAGCACTGACCGGATAGTTGGCGGGTGGAGCGGGTAGCGGGAATCGAACCCGCGTATTCAGCTTGGAAGGCTGCTGCACTACCATTGTGCTATACCCGCAACCGATTGAATAACTTCAATCCCTTGCATCGCCCGCGAAATCATCCGCTGCGACGCGCCAGCCCAATGCCACGACCACCCGCGCGCGGTCAACATCATTGGGTGGCGTCGGTTGAAGCCGTTCAGGGCAAGTGATGCCGTGATAGCGCTGCGGTGATGATGTCCAGTGTCGCCGGAGTATGCCATTGACTTGCGCGCTGCCCTCGTGATCTTGTCGCGGGAAAGGTGGGGCTGCCTTCCCGGCAGGTTCGCCGTGTTTCCATGGCATGTTGGCTGTACACTATTGAACAGAGAAGGATATTTCCGAACTCTGCACGCAGTGACCGGCGGACGCGGCTGATCAATTCGGGCTGACGCAATGAACTTTCGCAACATCTCCGCCTGGTCGATCCGCAATCCGGTACCGTCGATTGTGATGTTCTTCATGCTGACGGTTGCCGGAATCGTCAGTTTCGTCGGGATGGACGTCAACAACCAGCCCGACATTGATTTCCCGGTTGTGATCGTTTCGATCAACCAGCCGGGCGCGGCGCCGACCGAACTGGAAAACCAGGTCACGCAAAAGGTCGAGGCGGCGGTCCGCAGCCTGCAGGGCATTGACGAGATTGACTCGACGGTGCGCGAGGGCAGCTCGACCACGGTGGTCCAGCTTGCGCTTGGCACGCCGATTGACCGGGCCGTCGAGGATGTTCGCTCGGCGGTGCAACAGATCCGCAGCGACCTGCCGGACGGCATTCTGGAACCCCAGGTCAGCCGCGCCAACACCACCGGGCAGGATCTGGCGAGCTATGCCGCGATCTCGACCGACATGACGATCGAGCAATTGTCCTGGTACATCGACAATAATGTCTCAAAGGAGCTGCTCTCGGTCCCCGGCATGGCGCAGGTTGACCGCAATGGCGGCGTCAGTCGCGAAATCCGCGTCATTCTTGATCCGCTGAAACTGCAGTCTCACGGCCTGACCGCGAGCCAGGTCAACCAGCAGTTGCGCCAGGTCAACCTCAATGCCGCCGGGGGCCGCGCGGAGATCGCCGGTGCCGAACAGTCGGTGCGCGTGCTGGGCAATGCCTCGACCGCCTATACGCTGGGTCAGATGCAGATCAGCGTCGGCGGCGGGCGGACGGTGCGGGTCGCTGATCTGGGTCAGGTGCGCGATCTCTATGCCGAACAGCGCACGGCCTCGGTGCTTGACGGGCGACAGGTGCTCAGTTTTGATTTTCAGCGCGCCAAGGGCGGGTCGGATGTGACCGTGTTCAAGGGCGCGCAGGAAAAGCTTGCCGCGCTCGAAAAGCGCAACCCGCAAGTCCATTTCGAGATGATCCGCAACAGCGTCAAATACACCAAGGCGCAATATGACTCCGCGATGGAGGCGATGGTCGAGGGCGCGGTGCTCGCCGTCATCGTCGTGTTCCTGTTCCTGCGCGACTGGCGTTCGACGATCATCTCGGCGCTGGCGATCCCGCTGTCGGCGATTCCGACCTTCTGGTTCATGGATCTGCTCGGCTTCACGCTCAACAACATGACCCTGATGGCGCTCAGCCTTGTCGCGGGGGTGCTGGTCGATGATGCGATCGTCGAGATCGAGAATATCGTCCGACACATGCGCATGGGCAAAACCGCCTATCAGGCGGCAATCGACGCAGCGGATGAGATCGGCCTTGCGGTGCTGGCCACCACCATGTCGATTGTCGCGGTGTTCCTGCCGGTCGGGCTGATGCCGGGCGTGTCGGGGCAGTTCTTCAAGAATTTCGGCCTGACCGTGGTTGTCTCGGTGCTGATCAGCCTTGCCGTCGCGCGTCTGATCACGCCGATGATCGCGGCCTATTTCCTCAAGGCCAAGGGGCATCAGTCGCATGGCGAGGGCCGGCTGATGGACCTTTACATGAAGGTGCTGCGCTGGACCCTGCGGCATCGCTGGTCAGCGGTTGTCGCGGGCACGGTGTCGTTCGCGCTGACCGTCGGGCTGCTGGTTTACATGCCCAAGACCTTTGATCCTGACCGCAACCTTGATTCATCGACCGCGCTGGTCACCATGGTCCCCGGTACCACGCTGGCGCAGACCGAGGATGTCGTGGCAGAGGTCGCCGCGCTGTTCCGCGCACAACCCGATGTCGCGCATGTCTATTCGCGCGCCGCTGTTGGCAATGGCCGGGTATCGGCGATTTTCCGGCCGGGCAAGAAACTGACCAGCCAGCAGTTCGAACAGCAATTGTCACCACAACTGGCGGCCATTGCAGATGCGCGTGTGGCGTTTCGCGCGCAGAGCGGCTGGGGCGGCAGTGCGCGGGCCTTGTCGATCGTGCTCGGCGGGGATGATCCCAAGCAACTGATGCAGACCGCGATCACCCTGGTCGATCAGATGTCGAAAATGCCGGAACTGGTGGCGCCGCGTATCGAGGGCAATTTGTTGCGGCCAGAGATTGTCATCACGCCCCGGATGGACCTTGCCGCCAATCTGGGGGTTACAACACAGGCGCTGTCATCGGCCATCCGCATCGCGACATTGGGCGATATTGACCAGAACAGCGCGAAATTCTCGCTGACCGATCGTCAGGTACCGATCCGCGTCGCGCTTGACCAGAATGCGCGCCAGCGCCTGTCAACGATCAAGAATCTGCCGGTCTCAACCCAGTCGGGCGGGTCAATCCCGCTCAGCCTGGTTGCCGATGTCAGCCTTGGCGCTGGCCCGACCCAGATTGAGCGTGTCGCGCAAAAGCGTCAGTTGACCGTTGGCGCTGATCTGGCGCGCGGCGTGGTCAGCGGGACGGCGCAGGACAAGATCCACAAGCTGCCGATCATGAAGAACCTGCCGATCGGCGTCGGAGAACTGCTTGTCGGCCCCGACAAGTGGATGAAGGAGATGATCACCAATTTCTTCATCGCGCTGGCGGCGGGCTGTTTCCTCGTCTTCGCGGTGCTGGTGCTGCTGTATCGCCGCGTCCTGCCGCCGCTGGTCAATATGGGTTCGCTGCTGCTCGCGCCGCTGGGGGGGCTGCTTGGCCTGCTGTTGACGGGCACGCCGATTTCGATGCCGGTCTATATCGGCATCATCATGTTGTTCGGTATTGTCGCCAAAAACTCGATCCTGCTGATCGACTTTGCGCTGGATGAAATGGATCGCGGCGTTCCGGTGTTCGACGCAATCATGGGCGCCGGTCACAAGCGCGCGCAGCCGATTGTGATGACGACTGTCGCGATGGTCGCCGGCATGATGCCCACCGCGCTGGCGCTGGGCGGTGATGGGTCATCGCGCGTGCCGATGGGTATTACGGTGATTGGCGGGCTGTCGCTGTCGACCTTGCTGACATTGGTCATTGTGCCCGCCAGCTTCAGCCTTGCCGTCGGGATCGAGCGTTGGGCCGGCCCCCGGCTCAGCCGCCGCCTGCTGACCTATCGCCCCGGCGATGATGGCAGCACGGTCATTTCCGGTGAGGCCACAGCAGGGCAGATCGGCGAGACCTCGGGCGCCATCGGCTATCACGGCGACGCGCCACAACCGGCGACGTAAGCGCACGCGGCAACCGTGAAGGTCTTTTTTGACGGCGGGTGTCGCCCCAACCCCGGCATGATGGAACTCGCCGTGGTGGCGCGGGGGCAGGCGCATATCCTGCGCGATCTTGGCCCCGGCACCAGCTTTGATGCGGAATGGCTGGCCTTGATCCACGCGCTGCGCGTCGCGCAGTCGCTCGGGCTGAGCGACATGGTGTTGCTGGGAGATGCCGCCACTGTTGTTGCCCAGGCCAATGGCACGATGAAATGTCGCGGCCCGGCGCTGGCCTGGCGCGCGCAATTTCTCGCGCTCGCGACCGGTGGTGTGCCGCCGCATGTGCGCCATATCAAGCGTACGCAGAACCTGGCTGGTATCGCGCTGGCGCGGCTGCAAGATCGGTGATGGCGGTGGCCACGCTCTACAGTTTCCGGCGTTGCCCCTATGCCATGCGCGCCCGGCTCGCCCTGCTGGTCAGCGGCATTTCGTTTGAATTGCGTGAAATCATGCTGCGCAACAAACCTGCAGCAATGCTGGCCGCATCACCCAAGGGAACGGTGCCGGTGCTCGTGCGGGAAGACGGCACCGTCATTGACGAAAGCCTCGACATCATGCGCTGGGCGCTGGCGCAGCATGACCCGGAACACTGGCTGGCCGGTGACGATGCCGCGCTGATCGCGCGCTTTGACGGGCCGTTCAAATCGCACCTTGATCGCTACAAATATGCCGACCGGCACCAGGCTGATCCCGCCGAACATCGCGCCGCCGCGTTGCTGATGCTGCACGATCTCGAGCCTCGGCTAGCCGCGCGCGACAATCTGTCTCGCGACAGCCGCGCACTGGCTGACATGGCGATCATGCCCTTCGTCCGGCAATTCGCCGCGGTTGATCGCCTATGGTTCGGCGCGCAGCCAATCCCCGGCGTACAGCGCTGGCTGGCACGACACCTTGCCTCGCCGTTGTTCGAACAGGCCATGCTGCGCTTCCCCGTGTGGAGCCCCGGGGCATAGCTAAGGCTGCAACCAGAACTTGCCCCGCGCCCGATCGGTGATAGGGCCGCTCCACACCGGGGGGACAGGCAAGTGGATGAAGCGAACACGGCGCTGACCGCGCGGCCTGCGCCCTATCGCGGCCTTGGCGGAGAAATGCTGCGCTGGCTGGGACTGGCCTATCTGCGGCTCACCGGCTGGAAGATGCAGGGCGATTTCCCCCCGCTGGCCAAGGCGGTCCTGCTCGCCGCGCCGCACACATCGAACTGGGACGGCGTCAACATGCTCGCCGCCGCCGCCTGTTATCGGGTGACCTTGCGCTGGATGGGCAAGAAGAGCCTGACCACCGGCCCGTTCGGGCGCGTGATGCTGTGGCTCGGCTGCGTGCCGATTGATCGTTCGGCCAGCCATGATGTCGTCCAGGCGATGTGTGATGCCTTTGCTGCCGAAGACAGGATGCTCCTCGCCATCCCGCCGGAAGGGACACGCAGCCTGACGCGCGAGTGGAAGACCGGTTTCTACCATATCGCCTGTCTGGCGCAGGTGCCGATCATCCTCGCCGTGCTCGACTAT
This sequence comes from uncultured Sphingomonas sp., assembly GCA_963422345.1. Lineage (GTDB taxonomy): Bacteria > Pseudomonadota > Alphaproteobacteria > Sphingomonadales > Sphingomonadaceae > Sphingomonas. The sequence goes on along the minus strand of OY729425.1, from coordinate 3,778,612 downwards.
GGCAGCAAGACCATCCGCATCGCCGGCGTCTTTCACCCGACGGGCGATTATGCCGCCGATCTCGCGGTGATCAGGGCGCCCTATCGCAATGCTGTGGGCAAGGTGCGCGGGGCTTTCACCACGGGGGAATGAGGGCGGTGGTGAAAGCCCGGCAACCACCCGCCCTGTCGTGCCTCAGCGCCCCGACAGGTTGCGCGCGAACAGTGCGTGCAGCCGCGCCCAGTGCCGCTCGGCGGATGGCTTGTGAAATGCCGGGCGCTGGGGAAAGGCAAAGCCATGGTCGGCGTCCGGATAAATCTCGACTTCGGCGTTGACCTTGTTGGCCTTGAGATCGGCGTCCAGCGCGCGGACCATGTCCATCGGCACATAGTCGTCCTTTTCGGCACAGCCAAAATACAGCTCACCCCCGGCCTTGCGTGCGGCCAGGTGCGGGCTGTCTTCCGCCTCCGTCACCAGCGCCACGCCATAAAGCGATGCGGCGGCGGCCACCCGGTCCGGGTACCGCGCCGCCGCGTTGATCGCATATTGCCCGCTCATGCAATAACCAAAGGCGCCGATCTTGCCGGGCCGGGCCGCCGGGTCAGCGTCGATAAAGGCCAGCCAGCTGTCACTGTCTTCCATCACCAGCTTGATGTTGAGCGAGTTCATCAATGCGAACATCCGCGTCAGCCATGGCGACCCCGGCGACACATCCACCGCGCCCAGCTCCATCACCCCGGCGCGGTAATACATGTTGGGCAGCATCACATAATAGCCGGCGCTGGCCAGACGGCGGGCCATGTCGCGCAGTTCCTCGCGAATGGCCGGCGCGTCCATGTAGAACAGGATCGCCGGATGCGGGCCGCCGCGATCAGGATGGACGATGAAGGTGGTGCAGGCGCCGTCCTTCATCGCGATGTCAACGGTCCGTTCGATCATGCGCCATCCTCCGCTTTGATTCCGGTCCTGACCTTGGCACAGGATGCGACAGGCGTGCTACCGCGCTTGCGATCGGGCGCCCAAAATGGGTGGCCATGGTTCAGCGGGTTATTGGTTTCACATTGCAATTGACCCGCAACACAGGCAACTTACACGCATGTGAATTGATCCGGCATCGACCCGGGTCAACCGTGGGAGAATGATCATGGCAACCGCCTTCCGGCAGGCCGAGGAAGAGGCAATCGAGGCAGCCCGCTCCATCGCCTATTCAATGCCGATCGAAGATATCGACATGACCGATGCGTCACGCTTCGTCGATAACACCCACTGGGCGTTTTTTGAACGGCTGCGCAAGGAAGCGCCGGTGCATTATTGCGCCAATGGCCGGTTCGGTCCGTTCTGGTCGATCACCCGTTACAAGGACATCATGGCGGTTGATACCAACCATGCTGTCTTCTCCTCCGAGGCGCATCTTGGCGGCATTACGGCGCGCGATCAGGAGAGCGATTTCATCCTGCCGATGTTCATCGCGATGGATCAGCCCAAGCATGACGTGCAGCGCAAGGCCGTCTCGCCGATCGTTGCACCGGCCAATCTCGCCGTGCTTGAGGTGTTGATCCGTGAACGCGCGCAGAAGATTTTCGATGGCCTGCCGATCAATGAGCCTTTTGACTGGGTTGATCGCGTCTCGATTGAACTGACCACGCAGATGCTGGCGACATTGTTTGATTTCCCGTGGGAGGATCGTCGCAAGCTGACCTTTTGGTCTGACGTTACAACCATCGACACCACCTCGCCTGACGCGAAGATGACGCGCGATGAACAGCGCGCGATCCTGATTGAATGCCTGACCTATTTCACCGGCCTGTGGAACGAGCGCGTCAATGCGCCGCCCGCCGGTGACCTGATCTCGATGATGGCGCACAACCCGTCGATGCGCGACATGGAGCCGATGGAATATCTCGGCAATTTGCTGCTGCTGATTGTCGGCGGCAATGACACCACGCGCAACTCGATCACCGGCGGGCTGTTGTTCCTCAACGAAAATCCCGGCGAATATCAAAAGCTGCGCGACAACCCGGCGCTGATTGAATCAATGGTGCCGGAAATCATCCGTTACCAGACGCCGCTCGCCCATATGCGCCGCACCGCCCTGCAGGATATTATCCTCGGCGGGCAGCACATCAAAAAGGGGGACCGCGTCGTGATGTGGTATGTCTCGGGCAATCGTGACGAGACCGAGATTGAAAATCCGGATGCCTTCATCATTGATCGCGCCCGTCCGCGTCAGCATCTGTCGTTCGGTTTTGGCATTCATCGCTGCGTTGGCAATCGCCTCGCCGAAATGCAGCTCAAGATCCTGTGGGAAGAAATTCTCAAGCGCTGGCCGATGATCGAGGTGCTCGAACCGCCGGTCCGCGTGCCATCGGCCTTTGTCAAAGGCTATGAGAAGATGATGGTGCGCATTCCGGGCTGATCCGCCCGCCCTGTGCCGACCTGCCTTATTACCGCATAACCGGGGGATTTCATGCCGCGCGTCACTTTCGTTGAACCTGATGGTACCGAGCACCAGGTAGAGGTCGCCAATGGCCTCTCCATCATGGAAGGGGCGCTCAGCAACGGCGTTCGCGGCATTGATGGTGATTGCGGCGGCAATTGCGCGTGCGGCACCTGCCATGTCTATGTCGCGGCAGAATGGCGCGCGCTGACCGGGGAACAGAGCGAGATGGAGCATGACATGCTCGAATTCGCCGAGGGCGTGCGCGAGGACAGCCGGCTATGCTGCCAGATCCCGATGAGCGATGCGCTTGACGGCCTCGTCGTCCATGTCGCGGACGCGCAGCACTGACGGGTTTGTTGTTCGCAGGCGGAAGTGACGGCGGTCGAGCGATCCCTTAGCGGGCCTTGGCTCGCGCCTGAATGATTTTCGCGAGTGCGATGGCCGCGGCAAAAAGCAGCAGCGCGACGCCAACGACAACATAGATCGCGGCCAAGGCGATATTTCGTTCGGAAAAGCCGGAAACCAGCCCGAGCGCGCCAAAAGCGAACGACGTGACCGCCATCCCAGGCGGCATCTTGAGCAAAATTCCCTGCCGAACGGCTTTGGCCGTTTGGGTGGAACGCGGTGGCAGAGGTTGCCTTCCCGCCAAAGACTTGCGCCACGCGTGCCTCGCCATGAGGGCAACTGCCGGAAGCCGCAAATAGGCTTCACGCTCTTCCGCTGTCACCGGGATCCCCTGTGACCACCTGTGATGATAATAAACATAAGCTGAGCCAAGCGGTTCAAAGCTCAGCGCCAATAGCGCACGTTGTTCGGTCGGAGAATCTAGGGCCATTCAGTTCAGGTTAGGCGGAAGAATGATGGCTGCCAATTGCCCATTCCCGCCCGATTTGCGGATCAGCCGACCCCGGCGCTGAACATGTTGACAGTCTGGCCCGACCCTTGCCTACTGCGCGCGGTCGCCATTGCCACCAGGTGCGGCACGGTGCCGGGCAGACGCGCCTCGACGGGGAGATAGCCAATGGAATTCAGCGGCAAGACAGCGGTCATCACCGGCGGGGCGACCGGCATTGGCCTTGCGCTCGCCAGACAGATGGGTGGCGCAGGCGCGCGGATCATCCTGTTTGAACCGCGTGAAGATGTGTTGCAGCAGGCGGCGGCCGCGCTTGGTGCCAGCGGCATTGACGCCAAATATCGCGTTGGCGATGTCACCGATCCGGCGGCGGTTGAGGCGCTGGCCGATTTCGCTTGGGCGGAAAATGGCCGTGCCGACATCATCGTCAACAATGCCGGTGTCGCCGGGCCGCGCGGCGGCGTGCTCGATGTCGATCTTGTCGCGGCGCGTGCGCTGTTCGATGTCAATTTCTTCGGTGTGTGGAACGGCATCCAGACCTTCGGCAAGCGCTTCCGTGCTGATGGTCTGCCCTCGGCCATCTATGCCACCGCCTCGGAAAATGCGCTGTTCAACGCGCTCCCGGCGGGTCGCGGCGGCGGCTATGTCGCCAGCAAACATGGTGTGCTGGCGCTGATGGACGTGCTGCGGCGCGAGGTCGGCGGGACACCGGCGATGGCCAATATCGCGCTCGGCGTGATCATCCCGGGCTGGGTGGCAACACCCATGACGCGCGACCATGGCATGGACCCCGACGCCTTTGCCGCCACCATCTTCGCCCAGATGCAGGCCGGGCAGTTTCATCTTGTCGGCCACGCCTATAACGCTGTGCGTATCGCCGAACGCCACGCCGAAATCGCCGCCGCCTATGCCCGCTATGCGCCGCGCTATGACGGTGATGACGAATATGATGTGCAACTGTTCGCGCAGCGGGCGATGGCGGCGGGGTAGCGTGTCGATTCGTTACCTGCCCGGCGAAAAATCGAGCCGCGCGCGTTCACCGATCAAGCCCTTGGCCAGACGCCCTTCGACCAGTTCATAACCCATCAGCGCGAACACACGCTCGTTCAGGAAGATCGGTCGGGCATTGCACTTGTCGTCGGCTCGTCAAGGAACGGTCGATGATTGCTTGGCACGCTCATCGAAGTCGCCACCGACACCCAACATCATGGCGCGGACATCAGCGCCGCCAGCTCCGCTTCGCTGAACGCGATGTTCGGCGCAGTTTCCGTGTCGGCAAGGATTTTGCGAGCGATCAGCGCCGTCCCCGGCGCCAGCACGCTGAAATGGCTTGCACCGGGGATCAGCTGGAAGTGTGCCAGGGGATTGGAGGACAATTTGCGCAATTGGTCCACAACGACGGCGTTCGACGGTCGCTCCGTTCCTTCAAGGACGAAGACCGGCGTGTGGATTGACGACAGCCAATAGGCCGGCGAACGCAGCCGCAATTCGGTTGGGTCTTTCAATCCCTCGGGCACGAAGTCGCCGCCATATTGGCGCACATCGGCCACCGGGCCGAAACTGAACACTGCGCGAAAGCGCGCCGAATATTCCGCGACAAGCAGGGTCAGCGTGCCGCCGGTGCTGTGGCCGCCCAGATAGATCCGGTTCGGATCGACCCAGGGCAGGCGTGCCAGATAGTCTGCCGCCGCCAATATGTCGTTGACCTCGCCGTAAAAGCCTTCCCGGTGGCCGGGGTTGTCGTTGCCACCACGCAGCGACGGATACATCGTCACGATACCTGCAGCGCGCAATGCCCGCGCCGACTGGTCATTGTCCGCCGGCCTGGGTCTCCACACATCGCCTATGCTCGCGCTGTCGCCACCGGTAATCCAGATGATCGCCGGATGTCGCTGCCCGTCACCGGGATCGGGTGTTACATAGGCCGCCATGGCACCCAGCGGTGCCGCATATTTGACGAGGTTTAGTACGCGCGCCGGCGGCATTTCCGCTGGTCCGTCACGCGTATCTGTCTCCGCTGCATGGGCAACCACGCCCGCCCGCGCCTCAGCCAGTGTCCGGTCGGGTGCGGCACAGGCTGACTGCCCGGTCAATCCCACCAGCCCCAGTAACGACAAGATCACAAATCGCCTTATCCGCACGTGCCACCTCCGCTTGTTGCGCGGTCTTCAGCGTAGACCGTCTCCGATTCCATCACGAAATCCCCGCCTCTACCACCGCTCACCCCAACAACGCCTCGATCCGCTGGCCGATGTCCCGAAAGGTCGCGTTGTCGAACGGCGAAGCTGCCTTTACCGCCTGCCGCATCGCGCGCAGCCGTGAACGCGCCGTTTCGGCATCGCCTTCGCGCGCGGCCACCGCCGCTTCCGCTGCCATCACCATCGGGCGCAATTCCTCGGTGCGGGGTCCGCACCACAAGGCAGCGCGCGCCCGGGTCGCGTCGGCTTCCCAGGTCGCGGCGCAAAAGGCATCGACCGAGTTCAGCCACTCGGAAGCGCCATAGCGCGCGCGATGGGCGTCGATCATTGATCGCGCCCGCCTGACATCATCCAACGCGGCATCGAGTTCTATGCCGATTTCGAGCGACGCCAGCGCTCTCGCCGCGTCATCCATCGCGCTGTCACCCGGCGGCAAGGTGTTGCGCGCGACGTCGAGCATCCATGGGGGCAGGTCGCGCAACCGGATTCGGTAAAGCAGCATCGCCGCGATCCATCGCAGCGCCCGACCGTCGAGCCACTTTCCGTCATCCCGACGGAGTTGCCACAGCTTGTGGCCATCGCTTGATCTACCAACTTTGTGGCTCGGCAGCAGCGTGAAGATGACGCCGTGGAGTGACTGAAGCGCAAAAGCGATCGCGATCAGGTTCGCGGCGGATTCCATGCCGCCATGTTGATTGCTCCAGATGACCGGCACCGACATGGCCACCGCAGCGAGCAGCAGGCTGGCAACGGGCCCGCCAGCTATGTACAGTGCCTCCCGGCCCCGCGTCGCGACCGACCGCCGCCCTGGCACGCTCAACACCCAACCGCCATATCCGACACCCATCTTTCGTCGCAAGATCACGAAGTCGCGATGGGGGAGGTGCAGGCCGAAGGGGCGCACGATGAAGACAATAATGCGCCAGCCACAGGCCCGCGCAGCGAGCGCATGGCCAGCTTCATGAACTAGCGTCGCGAGCCAGCTGCCTGCATACCATATCGGGAATCCCGCCAGCGGACCAAGGGCGACGCAGTAGAGCGTCAATGCGTAAAGCGTCAGGATCAACGACCCTGCATGTATCGCAAGCCTGCCGATCCTTGCTGCTGCGGCTGTCACCGGCGCGCCGGGGCCGGGAATGGGGAAATTTCTCGTCGCACGATAAGATGTTGGCGGGCACCGAAGGCACCGTCAAGTTGGCGCCGACGCCTGCCCATTATTGCGCCGGTGGTCACCGCCGTCGCTCCGGGACGGCAATTGCGCCTTCTAACCCAGAGATAGATTTGCAGATGACCGGGTTGCAATCGTGCCGTTGTAGCGCTGTCCCTCAACAGCAACCCCGCTTCTTGCGCGGTCACTCTTGACGATCCCGCCCTCGTCAACATCGGCTTCCTGCGTGTCGGTGATGCCGGGCGGCTTGAGGGCGATGGCCGCGACGTCTTGCGAAACGGTGGGAGCCGGTGGGGAGACGACCGGCGGCGCGGGCATCGACATCTCGTACATCTGTACGGGCTGCGGCGGTGTCGCCCGCTGGCGTGCCGCGACCCGCCGTGCGAACGCGACAAGCTCCTTGTCACTGGCAAAGGCGCGCATTGCACCAGACGCTGCGGTCGAAGATGGCTTTGCGGGCGCCGCGCACCCGGCAGCCCAGAGCGAAACAGCCAATAGCAGCATGATCCTGCGCATCGCACCCTCCCGAATATGTGATGTTATCATATAACATAAACGGGAGAGATCAAGCATCCTTTGCCAGGACCGCCTTGCGTGGTGCCCCGGCGGTTCCTTTCACCTGTGCTTTACCCCTTTGCCGCTACCGTGATCGCGCTCGGAACCGCAGAGCCAGAATTGGCAGAAATGAAATACTTATGACCGTTCGTGCCAGCCGATGGCGCAGCCCAGCCCGCCTGCTGACCGCGCTTGGCCTGCTGCTCGTGGCCTCCGGCACCGCTGCGCAGGCGCAGACATGGCAATGCCACGCACGTTCCGGGGCCTTCGCCGCTCACGATGTCGCGCTGCCCGAGGGCGCGACGCAATTCTCGGGCGAAATGATGATCCGCAAGGCGAGCTGGCGCGGCAAATGGTACCCGACGGCAAAAGTTGTCTTCACTGACCGCGAGCTCGCCACGTCCGAATGCCATTGCAACGGTGTCATCGCGACCTGGTACCCGGACCATCCCGAATCCTTCCTGCTTTCCCTGTCAGTTGACGGCGCCAAGGTTCCGCTGGGGTTCGTGCCCTATGACAGGCCGATCACGTTCAGGCTGACATTCGCCTATAACGGCAGTTTGAAACTTGAGGCAGCGGGCAAGGCAGTGACCGGTCGGTCCGCCACGCTGACCCGCAACAATCTGCATATGAGCTGTTCAACCGCGAACGTCGATTTCAACGTCAATGTCGCCCAGCCGACCGAAGATCGCTCGCCAGCGCGGTGCCCCTATGCCGCGCAGGAACAATGGCCGGCAGCGGATATCGACCGTTACTGCAAGGTCCGGTGATCGATCTAGGGGACTAACCTGTTTGCGGCGCGCGAGTTGCAGAAAGCGTGGTGCCGATGCGCTGGTTGCCGCGCTGAGTCCTGTGGCGATCAGATCCACCGTCGCCGAGACCTTGGCGTTGTTCGATCACATTCCCCGCGCCCATGATTCACCCCCGCGCCGCGCGCTGCTACCAGCCCGCGCCCGCGACCCATCGCGCCGCTCCTTCTCATTGTCGGTCTTGCGAAAATCGTCGCCTGTGCGGTCGCGCCGTGGCGGCTCTGTTATCGTGTGGAACAGGGCCTGTTTCTGTCTGTTCCGCCGCTCTGTTCCGGCTCTGTTATCTTGGGCGTTATACCAAGTCCCATGGACGGTCACCCATGTGCCCATGATCGCAGGCCGATGGACATGATGAGCCACGGCTGATCGACGAGACGGTTCCATGCAAAGCAGCAGTGATCGAGGATGTCGGCGTAGGATTTGAAGATCCTGTTCGAGAGCCAGTTATCGCGCATGAACTGCCAGACATTCTCAACCGGGTTGAGTTCAGGGCATTTCGACGGCAGCGGCAGCAAGGTGATGTTGGCGGGGACGGTGAGCGCGCCAGAGCCATGCCATCCCGCCTGGTCGAGGAGCAGGATGGCGTGCGCGCCTGGCGCGACGGCGGCGGAGATTTCGGCCAGATGCAAGGCCATCCCCTGCGTGTTGCATCGCGGTAGCACGAGTGCCGCGCCCTTGCCCTCGGCCGGGCAGATCGCCCCGTAAATATAGGCCGATGACGTGCGCTGGTCCTTCGGCGCCGAAGGCCGGGTTCCGCGACGCGCCCAGCGCCGGGTGATCCCGTTCTTCTGGCCGACCCGCGCCTCGTCCTGCCACCACAGCTCTATCGCTGTGCCGCGCGGGAGCGTTGCCCGGATCGTCGCCACCCGGGCGGGGAAGTTTTTTTAAACGTCGGGATGGCGTCATCATCCTGCGTATGATGGCGCGGCCGCGCCGACAGCTTGCGATACCCCAAGCCACGCAGTTCTCGGCTCAGCGTCTGCTTGCTGACGCTGATGGCAAACTCGTCCCACACCCACTGCGCGAGATCGATCAGCCGCCAGCGTACGACACCGTGCGATGCCGGGATCGGACCACTCTCGACGATCTGCGCCAAAGCCCGACGCTGCGCGTCATCGAGCAGCGGCACGCCACCGGGCGGCACCGCATCGATCAACCCATCAGGCCCGCCAGCGTTGAACCGCAGCACCCAGTCGCGGACCGTCTGGAGCCCAACGCCGCCAAGCTGCGCCGCCTCGCTCCGCGTCCCTCCCTCGTAAATCGCCGCCAGCGCCAGCAGCCGACGCACCTGGTTCGCGTCACTGCTCGATCGCGCTAAGGCCCGCATCCTCGCCGCCGTAAAATCAGCTCGAAGCGCCACTGCCGCACCCATCGCAAACCTCCCTCACGTTCGCGACCATTGAATCGAACTTCTGGCCGTTTGGGAATCCCCTATGAGTCAGGGCTCACGAGATTTGGTATTATTCAACGCTGCTACTGGCAGTCATGATGCTGTAAAATAACGCGATTGTCTCGAGTGCCCTCTGTGCGGAGCGGTGCGGAAAATACCTGGAACAGGAAAAACAGGGCATAACAGAGCGGGCGTCCGCGCCGTCCCCGGCCCTGTCACCCTGTTGGGCGCACCGCATCGCCCAGGCTCAGCGCCACGGCTTCCGCCACCTTGATGCCGTCAACCGCTGCTGACAGGATGCCGCCGGCATAGCCTGCGCCCTCGCCCGCCGGGAACAGCCCGGCGGTGTTGAGGCTCTGGAAATCCTCGCCGCGCGTGAAGCGCACCGGGGATGAGGTACGCGTCTCGACGCCGGTCATCACCACATCGGGATGGTCATAGCCGGGGATCAACCGGCCAAATACCGGGATTGCCTCGCGCATTGCCGCCACGGCGAAATCGGGCAGGCAGGTCGCGAGGTCGGTCATCGTCACGCCGGGCCGATAGGAGGGGATAACCTGCCCCAGCGCCGTGGACGGCTGACCGGCAAGGAAATCACCCAGCCGCTGCGCCGGCGCGCGATAGCTTGATCCACCCGCGACATAGGCGAGCGATTCCCAGTGGCGCTGAAAGGCAATGCCGGCGAGCGGATCGCCAGGGTAATCGCGCGCCGGGTCAATCGCCACGACAAAACCGGAATTGGCGTTGCGCTCGCTGCGCGAATATTGGCTCATGCCATTGGTCGCGACGCGGCCTTCCTCCGATGTCGCGGCGACCACGGTGCCGCCGGGGCACATGCAGAAGCTGTAGACCGTCCGCCCGTTCGAGCAGTGGTGCGAGATATGATATTCCGCTGCGCCGAGGATCGGGTGGCCGGCATCGGCGCCAAAGCGCGCGCGATCAATCCAGCTTTGCGGGTGCTCGATGCGGACGCCAATCGAGAAGGGCTTGGCCTCGACATACACACCCGCCGCATGGAGCATCGCAAAGGTGTCGCGCGCGCTGTGGCCAATCGCCAGCACGACACGGTCAGCCTCGAGATAGCCGCCACCCTGCAGATGCAGCCCGCGTATCGCCCGCGCGCCGCTGGCGTCGGTCGCGATGTCCACCCCGTCGACGCGCGTGCCGAAGCGATATTCGCCGCCAAGCCCCTCGATCGTCGTGCGGATGCTCTCGACCATCGTCACCAGCCGGAAGGTGCCGATATGCGGATGCGCCTCGGTCAGGATCTCCTCGGGTGCGCCGGCCTTGACGAACTCGGTCAGCACCTTGCGGTCGAGATGCCGCGTGTCCTTGATGCGGCTGTAGAGCTTGCCATCGGAGAATGTCCCTGCGCCGCCCTCGCCAAACTGCACGTTGCTCTCGGGGTTGAGCACGCTGCGGCGCCACAGCCCCCAGGTATCCTTGGTCCGCTCGCGTACCACCTTGCCGCGATCGAGGATGATCGGGCGATAGCCCATCTGCGCCAGGATCAGCGCGGCGAACAGGCCGCATGGTCCCGTGCCGATGACAACCGGGCGCAGGCCGCTGCGCCCCTCCGGTGCCTTGCCGAGGAAGCGGTAGCGCGTGTCGGGCGTGCGCTGCACGCGCCTGTCCTTGCGGCACCGCGTCAGCACGGCGGCCTCGTCCTTCACATTGACGTCGACCGAATAGACGAGCTGGATGTCGGTCTTGTCGCGAGCATCATGCGCCCGCCGCGCGACGACATGCTTGACCAGCTCACGCGGCGTGATGCGCAGCCGCTTGCAAATCGCCGCCGGCAGCGCCTCGGGCGGGTGGTGGAGCGGCAGGGTCAGTTCGGTCAGACGTAACATCGCCGCCGCTCTACCGAAGCGCGGTGCGTTTCGCCATGTGTTGGGTGGGGCATAGTTCGAGCAGTCAACAAGCAAGTCGCTCCCCGGCGAAGGCCGGGGTCCAGATGGGGAACAGCGATAAAGGAGCGCTGCGGCCTATTACTGCGCGGGCCGCGGCCTTTGCCGGGGGGCGGTAGTTGCTCGACGGGATGTGCCATCGCGAGGGAGGAAAGCCTCACCCCACCTGCACCACACCCGCCGCAACAAAGCTGGCAATCGCATCGGCATCATAGCCGATCGCGGTGAGGATTTCGGCGCTGTGTTCCCCGGCTTGTGGCGCGCGCGTCATCGGGTCGCGTGGCGTATTGCTCAGCTTCAGCGGTGCGCCGACGATCGGGGCGGGGCCGGGGGTGCCGGGGTAACTGACCTGTTCGATATAGCCCATCGCCTGCACCTGGGGATGCGCGATCACCTGCGATGGCTTCAATACCGGGCCTGCCGGTACCCGTGCCGCGCCCAGTGCCGCCATTGCTTCCGCCGTCGTGCGCGTGGCGCACCAGGCGGACATCACCGCGCTGAGTGCCTCGCCATGCGCGCCGCGCGCCTCATCATTCACGAAGCGCGGGTCGTCGATCAGTTCGGGCGCGCCGACCAGCCGCGCCCAACGGCTGAAGATCGCCTCCCCGACCACCTGCGTCATGATCCAGCCATCGCTGGTGCGAAACAGGTCGGTGGGTGATGAGCCATAGCTGCGGTTGCCCATCGCCGGGCGTTCGATGCCGGTCAGCGCATGGTCGATGCTCAGCACATTCGCCATGGCGGTAGCCGTGCCGAGCAGCGAACCCGACACCTGCTGCCCATGGCCGGTACGATCACGCTCCCGCAAGGCCAGCATTGCCCCGAACGCGCAATGCAGCGCGGTGCCGAAATCAACATAGTTGACCTGCGCGCGATAGGGCTGGTCGGCGGTGCCGGTCAGCGCGACGACGCCCGACATGGCCTGGCCCACCGCGTCAAAACCAATGCTGTGCGCCATTGGCCCCTCGTCACCGAAGGCCGATGCCGTGACGAGGATAATGTCTGGCTTGATCGCGGCGAGTGTGGCGAGGTCGAGGCCAGCCCTGGCCAGCCCATCAGCGGGCATGTTGGCGACGACGATGTCGGCGGTTGCGACCAGCCGCGCCACAATTGCCTGACCTTCTGCGCTGCCCAGCGCGATGGCCAGCGACTTCTTGTTGCGGTTGAGCTGGAGGAAACCCGCGCCCGCGCCATCCTGTGCGACGGGGACAATGAAGCGATCCTCATTGCCACCAATTCGTTCGACGCGGATCACCTCGGCGCCGTAGTCACCGAGCAACGCGGCGCAATAAGGCCCGGCGATGTAGCGCCCGAAATCGAGGACGCGGATACCGCTCAAGGGTTTCATGTCGTCAGCGATCCTCTGCCCGTTTCGTGTCGGTCTGCGGCGCGCGGGGTGGTTTGACAAGGCGGGTGTTGTGGCGGGCGTCGCTGCCCATCATGTCTGGCATCGCGACTGGACCCCGGCCTGCGCAGGGGAAGGCGGAAAAAGGAGCCAGCTAACGCGGTTGCGGCTCAGATTGCACGCGCTCCCAGGCCGCCCCGGCTCGCGCGCGCGCCGCGTCGATGGCTTCGCGGACACGGGCATGGACGGTTTCCAGCGGGGCGGTTTCGCCGAGCAGGCCGAAGGTGCCGTTGAGCGTGAAGAAGCAGTGGCCGTGGACCGTGGCGAGCAGTGAACGGGTCAGCGCGTCGGTGTCGGCGTCGCTCCCTTCCGGCAGTGCGGCGGTGATCTCGTCACGGACGATGCCGGTCAGCGCGCGGATGCGGTCGCGATAATAGTCGGGCACCGCGACGTCAGCGGGCAGCCGGTGGTCGTATAGCGCGGTCCAGGCATGGCGGTGGATGATGGCGAATTCGAAATAGGCCTCGATCAGCACGCGCAGCCGGTCGCCTGTTGCCCCGTCGAGCCGCGCCTCAAGATGGGCCTGCCACAGCGTCAGCGTTTGTTCGTTGATTGCCAGCACCAGCAGGTCGTGTGCGCCAAACACATTGTACAGCGTGCCGATTGAATAGCCGATCCGCTTTGCCACCTCGCGCGCCGAGAAGCGGGCAAAGCCGACCTCGGACATCTGGCGATGGCCCTCGCGCACGATCATCGCACGCAGTTCCTCGCGGGTATGATCGGAGCGCCGCGCCATTAATTGAACACCGTTTACTTTTAATTAGACAGCGTTTAATAAATCCGCGACTCGCCAAACGCAAGCAGTCATGGTCTGGTGCATGGGGCGGATCTTGCCCGGTGGTGCGACGTGGCGCCGCCGGAGCCTGAACGGGAGAAGAGCCATATGTCTGCGCCGGATCTGTCGCTGCTCGGCAAACGCCGTTTCGCACCCTTGTTCGTCGTCCAGTTCCTCGGGGCGTTCAACGACAATGTGCTGAAGTTCGCGATGCTGCTGCTCGCGACCTACACGATCTACAAGGACGCGCCGCACAGCGCCGAACAGTTGACGACGATTGCGACCGGCCTGTTCATCCTGCCCTATTTCCTGTTCTCGGCGATGGCCGGGCAGATTGCCGATGCGTGGGACAAGGCGAAGCTGGTGCGTGTCGTCAAGGCGGCGGAGATCGGCATCATGGCAATCGGCCTGATCGGTTTCTGGGCGGAATCGATCCCGTTCCTGCTCGGCGCGCTGTTCATGATGGGGATGCATTCGACCTTTTTCGGGCCGGTAAAATATTCGCTGATGCCGCAGCACCTGCACGCCAATGAGATAATGGGCGGCACCGGGCTGATCGAGGCGGGGACGTTTCTCGCGATCCTTGGCGGGCAGTTGCTCGGCAGCAAGCTCGAACCGTGGGAGGCGGGGGTGACGGCGTGTGGCCTGGCCGTGCTCGGCTTTGCGGTGAGCTGGGCGATCCCGCCAGCACCGCCGGTCACACCCGGTATGCGGATCGACCGCAATCCGTTCCGCAGCACCTGGCACGTGCTGAAGACGGCGCATGATGGCGAGGGCGTGTGGCTGTCGATCCTCGGGATCAGCTGGTTCTTCGCGGTCGGCGCGATCCTGCTTGGGTATTTCGTGCCGCTGGTGGCAACGGTGCTGGGCGGCACGCGCGACGTGGTGATCCTGTTCCTGGTGGTCTTCTCGGTGGCGATTGCGCTCGGCTCGCTGCTGGTCAACCGGCTGCTCGGCGGCAAGGTCTCGGCGCGCTATGTCCCGGTCTCGGCGCTGGTGATGGCCGCCGGGATGATCGACCTGTGGCTGTCGACCCATCATTATGTGCCGCTGGTGCGCAATGTCGGCCCGCTCGCCTTTGTCCTCGACAGCGCGAACTGGCGCATCCTGATCGACCTTGTTGTCATCTCGCTGTCGGGCGGCATGTTCATCGTGCCGCTGTATGCGATCCTGCAGACCGCGACGCCGCCTGCCGGGCGCTCACGCATCATCGCCGCCAACAACATCGTCAATTCGGCCATGACGGTGGTGGTCGTGGCAATCGTCACCTTCATGATGGCGTCGGGCGTGTCGGTGCAGGGCGTGATCGGGGCGATGGGCTTCTCCACGCTGGCGATTGCGCTGATCGCCTGCTGGTTGTTGCCCGAGACGGTGTTCAAGGCGCTGATCCGCTTCGTGCTGAAGCTGGTCTATCGCATTGAGCTGACCGGCGCGGAGAATATGCCGCAACCCGGCGCGCGCGCGGTGGTGGTGGTCAACCATGTCTCGTTCATCGACGGGCTGCTGCTCGCCGCCTTCCTGCCCGGCAAGCCGACCTTTGCGGTGCACACCGCGATCTGCCAGCGCTGGTGGATCAAGCCGCTGCTCAAGCTGTTCCATGCCTTTCCGGTTGACCCGACCAACCCGATGTCGGCGAAGCGCATGGTCAAGGCGGTGCGCGAGGGGCGCACCCTGGTGATCTTCCCCGAAGGCCGCATCACCGTGACCGGCGCATTGATGAAGGTGTTTGACGGCCCCGGCATGGTCGCCGACAAGGCTGATGCGCCGGTCATCCCGGTGCGCATCGACGGCGCGCAATATACGCCCTTCTCCTATCTGCGCGGCAAGGTGCGGCTGCGCACTTTCCCCAGGATCCATCTGACGATCCTGCCGCCGCGCCGCTTTGTCATTGAGGGTGAGATGTCGGCGCGCGCACGCCGCGCCATCGCCGGGCGGCGACTGTATGACGAGATGAGCGAGATGATCTTCGCCACCTCGGACATTGACCGCAGCCTGTTTGGTGCATTGCTCGACGCGCGCACCATCCATGGCGGCAAGGCCCGGGTGGTCGAGGACATCAAGCGCGTGCCGCTGAACTATAACCGGTTGATCACCGGCAGCCTGGCGCTGGCCCGGCCACTCGGCGCGGCAAGCGCGCCGGGTGAGGCGGTCGGCGTATTGCTGCCCAATGTCGCCGGGGTCGTTGTGACCTTCTTTGCGTTGCAGGCAATCGGCCGCATCCCGGCGATGCTCAACTATACCGCCGGGCTGACCAACCTGAAGGCGGCCTGCACCGCCGCCGAGGTGCGCACGATTGTCACCGCCCGCGCCTTTGTCGAACAGGCGAAGCTGGGCGATGTGCTGGCCGGGCTGGTCGCTGATGGCCGCACCGTGCTGTATCTTGAGGATATTGCCGCCGGCATCGGCGCGGGGGCAAAGCTGCGCGCGCTGATCGCCAGTCGCTTTGCCGAGCGCAACCATCGCCGCCTGGCAATCGACCCCAATGCCCCGGCGGTGATCCTGTTCACCAGCGGATCGGAAGGGCTGCCCAAGGGCGTCGCGCTGAGCCACCGCAATTTGCTCGCCAATTGCCAACAGCTCTCGGCGCGGATCGACTTCAGCAGCGCCGATATTGTGCTCAATGCGCTGCCGGTGTTCCACAGCTTCGGGCTGACCGGGGGGACGTTGTTACCGGTGCTGAGCGGCATCAAGACGCTGCTTTACCCCAGCCCGCTGCATTATCGCATCGTTCCGGCGCTGGCCTATGACAGCAATGCGACGATCCTGTTCGGCACCGACACCTTCCTCGCTGGCTATGCGCGCATGGCGCACAGTTATGATTTCTACGCGCTGCGCTACATCTTCGCCGGTGCCGAGCGCGTGCGCGACGAGACCCGCAAGGTCTATGCCGAGAAGTTCGGGCTGCGCATCCTTGAAGGCTATGGCGCGACCGAGGCCGGGCCGGTGATCGCGGTCAACACGCCGATGCATTTCCGCGCCGGCACGGTCGGGCGGTTGCTCCCCGGCATTGCTGCGCGGCTTGATGAGGTGCCGGGCATCGAAGAAGGCGGGCGGCTGTCGATCAGCGGGCCGAACATCATGGCGGGCTATTACAAGGCCGACGCGCCGGGCAAGCTGCAACCGCCCGAGGGCGGGTGGCACGACACCGGCGACATCGTGACGATTGACGCGGACGGCTATGTCGCGATCAAGGGCCGCGCCAAGCGCTTTGCCAAGATTGGCGGCGAGATGATCTCGCTGCCCGCAGTGGAAAGCTATGCTGCCGCGCTGTGGCCCGGCTTCGACCATGCCGTCGTCACCCGGCCCGATCCGCGCAAGGGCGAGCAACTCGTGCTGTTCACCACTGCGCCCGACGCAAAGTTTTCCACGCTGTCGAGCTGGGCCAAGGCCAATGGCGTCGCCGAAATCGCCGTCCCGCGTGACATTCGCACGGTCGAGGCGCTGCCGGTGCTGGGCACGGGGAAGCTGGATTATGTGGCGATGGGGGCGATGGTGGGGTGAGGGGGGGGTGGAGAGACGTAGCGGGTGGTAGCATTCGTCGCAGCCCCGTCGCATTTGTGCGGTTACCGGCGGCGCTGCGATTCTTCCCGCCTGTCACCCTAACCATCAGAACACGCAAACAGACGGGTGACGGATGATCGACCTCGCGCGCTTGAGTCTCACGCTCGACGTCTGGTCGCTGTTTCCCCCGGCATTGGCGCTCCCCTCACGCCACAAATCCGTCGCAGAAATGTCGGGCCAAAAATAATAGCCACTCGATTTGGCTTTCCTGGAGCAGTGCTACGTTGAACCCCTTGGGCAGCCCTGACGTGTCGAGGATCTCCGCGAGATCTGAAATTGCATACCGAGGCGCGGCAGATCGCGGTGGTGCGGCTGCAACGCAAGCTCGGATCAGGGCAATACACAACTCGAGCCACGCGGTGTTGCCACCCAGGTAATCCCACCAGTCGATACCAATTCGGACCGTGGCCGAGACTTCAAGGCCGTCACGCTCGTAACCAATTGACCACGCACCCCGGTGAGACCGGTGGACATTGGCAGTGCGAGGAAGAGCTTCGGCGATGCTCCGAAGGATATGCCAATCCTTCTTGTTTGAGAGGCGCTTGGTCCCATACAGTACGCCGTAGGTGAAATCGACCTTTTGCGCGCCATATGTAGCAGCCCATGCGGCAACGTGTGTCGCCACGTCGCGGCCGATGTTCTGGGCCATCTCGTCGTTGAGACAGCGAGGCCCGCTCTTGAGCGTCACACCGAGAAAATCGCGGGCGCCACGTTTTCGGCCATCAAGCAAGCTTTCAACGCTGTGCATCTGGCTCGGCACGACCTCCCAGCCATAGACCGGGAGGACGACCTCTTCGACCATGCGTCCCGCCGAAGTTTCCATCGAAGAAAATACCTTCGCGGGTATAACATCGCCCTCGATTTCAGACACCCGCGCGTATCCCCGCTTCTTGGAATAGAACATCAACACAAACGGACTCGTGTTGAATTTCTGGAACCGAGCCTCTGCTGTCGGAAGGCCGAGCAAGTGTGTCTCTATCTTGCCACGGAAACCTGTTTCCATCGCTAGAACTCGAGCGCGTGCGGCGGCATCGCCGTCGATCTGCGTTAGTGCAGTGTAAATGGCTCGTTTTGAAACCAATCGTGGCGCTTCCGCGACTGGGAGATCGATATGTCCTCGTGCCATTATGTAGTCGCCATATTTCTTACTTGTCGCACCGTAGCGGGACTGCGATATGTTGATGTCTGTTTCGCCGCGCCATCATCCCAGACAAATGTTTTGCCGCCCTTAAACCATTGGCGAGTTCTGACGTGGGATTGAATATAGACGGTGCGAAAATGAGCTGGCGGCCGCGCGTATGGGCGAAAGCCGCGACTAGCGAGTGCATCGAGGCTCTGGCTGATCACTTCGCCTGCGATAATTCCCAACCTTACCGGGACGGCATTGCCAACCTGTACGTATTGCTGGGAGGCTGTCCCGCAAAACGTCCATCCGTCGGGAAACTCTTGGATTGCTGCATATTCTTTCAAGCTCAGAGCGCGGACCTCCACGGGGTGACACAAGGACGTGCTTGCATGATTCGGCATCGTCACCAGGGTAGGGCACGGCAGGTCAAAAGAGAGACGCCGCCACCATCCCGATCGCCCCCCCTTTGCGTGCCAAGCTTTGCCCATCGACTCCTGTTGATCCTTCACGGAGAGGCTGCGCCAGTTCGAACCGGGCGTGATTTTTTCCAGGAACGATTTCTTCCTCGGCGAGAAATCCATAATCACATCGCCAGGGTTACTTAACCTACCGATTGCATCACCCAGTGTGGCCCACGGCTTTAACGGGAGCTTACGGTCGAAGAGGTCTTCTACTGGCGACGCAATTTGGTCGGGATTGCCGTGCGTGGGATCGGGAAAGTCCACCTGAGCGTTGAAACGATTTCCGACAAACAGAGCGCGCTCTCTCAACTGTGGCGCGCCATAATTTACGGCGTTCACCTCGAAGCAGTCCATATGATAACCGGTGCCGATGCGTTGCAGATCATCGGCGAAAAGCCTCACAACAGAACCAGGCTCTTCGGATGGTTTGAGAGGTCGCCCCCCACGCTCGGGCCGTTCCGCAATGGGGCGGTGCGACGTTGCGGCGGACAGGAGGCCCCGCACGTTTTCCATCAAAAAAAAGCGTGGTCGGATCGCTTCCACGAAGCGAAGGAAATCCCAAAGTAACGTGCCACGACTATCTTGCGTGCTGCCACGGCGACCAGCGGTGCTGAATGATTGACATGGAGGCCCTCCCACAAGAAGGTCGAGCTCGCCCGGTTTGAGCCCAACGGCATCGAGCACTTCAAGGGGGTTAACGTCTCGGATATCAGACTCGATAACGAGCATATCTTTGTCAAGGAGCCCAGCCTTCTGATTGGCGCGGATGGATGCGCAGAATGGGCGTTCCTTCTCGATGGCCGCAACGATATGAAAACGGCCGGTCGCCTCAAGCCCCGCATCCAGTCCCATAGCGCCCGAGAACAATGAAATCGTTGTGTAGCGCTTCATAGCGTTCCCGAGAATGGTGTGTAGCCGCAGGACACCCTAGCAGTAACCCGTGGGTTGGGTACCCCCAACGCTACTCCGACGCATCGGCTGATAACGTCGCGTCCTTTCCTGCCCGCCATAATACCAATTGAGGCAAGAAGTCGCGCAGTGATGCTCGAAGCCGTGCACCGCGAGATGGTAGGGTGAGTGGCCCCACCACACCTCACCAGATGCGGACGCGGTCCTCTGGCGCGACATATTGCTTGTCGCCGGGCTTGATGCCGAAGGCGGCGTACCAGGCATCGACGTTGCGCAGCGGGTTGATGGCGCGGATCTGGCCGGGTGAGTGCGGATCGCTGACCAGTTGCTGGCGCAGCGCCTCGTTGCGGAACAGGGTCCGCCACACCTGGCCCCAGCCAAGGAAGAAACGCTGATCACCGCTAAAGCCGTCAATCACCGGGGCGGGCTGGCCATTGAGTGAGGCGTGATAGGCGTCGAGCGCGATAAGCACGCCGCCGAGATCGCCGATATTCTCACCCATCGAGGCGCGGCCATTGATGTGCAGGCCGGGCAGGCCATCAAAGCTATAGGCTTCATATTGCGCGCCAAGCCGGCTCGCCTGCGCCTCAAACTTGCCGGCGTCCTCCGCCGTCCACCAGTCACGCAACACGCCCTTGCCGTCTGACTTGCGCCCCTGATCGTCAAAACCGTGGCTGATCTCATGGCCGATCACACCGCCAATGCCGCCATAATTTACCGCCGGGTCAGCATCGGGATCGAAAAAGGGCGGTTGCAGGATTGCCGCCGGGAAGACGATCTCGTTCTTCACCGAGTTGTAATAGGCGTTCACGGTCTGTGGGGTCATGCCCCATTCGGCCTTGTCGACCGGCCCGCCGAGCCGATTGCGGCGATAGTTCCACTCAAAGCGCCCGGCGCGCTCGGCATTGCCGACGACATCGCCCGGCACCACGCGCAGCGCGCTATAGTCGCGCCATTTGCCGGGATAGCCGATCTTGACGGTGAAATTGGCCAGCTTGGCCAATGCCTCCTGCTTGGTGGCATCGCCCATCCACGGCAGATTGCGAATCCGCCCGCCCAGCGCCACGCGCAGATTGCCGACCAGCGTATCCATCTTGGCCTTGGAGGCGGGCGGGAAATAGAGCGCGACATAATCGCGCCCGATCGCATCACCCATCGCCCCCTCGGCGACACCGACCGCGCGCTTCCACCGGTCGCGCTGCTGCGGCTGGCCGTTGAGGAATTTCGAGCGGAATGCGAAATGTGCGTCAACGAAGCGCTTTGACAGCATCGGCGCGATGTCATCGGTGGTGCGGAACGCTTGCCATGCCTTGAGCGTGGCAAGGTCGGTCGAGGCAAAGACCTCGGCAATGCGGGGGATGGCGGTGTTCTGCGCGACAATCACGCTCTCGGCGCGGGTGATGCCGGCAGCGGGCCAGAAGCTTGCCCAGGGGAAACCGGGGGCAAGCTTTTGCAGCGCGGTGAGCGTCATGAGATTATAGGTCTTGTCACGGTCCCGGCTTTGCGCGCGGGTCCAGTGGGCCTGGGCGATGCGGGTTTCCATCGCGACGACCTTTGCCGCCGCGTCGGCGGGTTTGGGCCAGCCGGCCATGCCGAGCATCTCAGCGACATATTGCTGGTACCGCTCCACCTGTGGCTTGAACTTGGCGTCGAGATAAAGATCGCGGTCGCCCAGGCCGAGGCCCGACTGGCGCAGGTTGAGCGCATAGACATCGGGATGTTTGGCATCATCACTGACACCGGTGCCGAAGAAACTTGCGCCGAAACCGCCGAATGATTTGCCCATCAGCCGGGCCATGTCGGCCTTTGACGCGGCGGCCTTGATCGGGGCGAGGCGGCTGAGCAGCGGGGCTGCGCCGGCGCGTTCAATCGCTGCCTGATCCATGAAGCCGCGATAGAGCAGCGCAATCTTGGCGCGGTCAGCATGGGCGGTGTCGTTGGTGCGATACCCCTCCACCAGCGTACGCAGCCGCGATTCGGACAGGTCGCGCAGCACGGCAAAGGCTCCATAGGATGAACGGTCCGCGGGGATCTGGGTGTTCTTCGCCCAGGTGCCGTTGACATAGTTGAACCAGTCGTCCCCCGGCTTCACGCCATTGTCCATGCCGGCAAGGTCAACGCCCCAGCTGCCATAATGGACCGCCGTGTCAGCCGCGCCAACCGGGCTGGCGGTTGCCGCTGCCTGCATCTGCCGCGCCGCGACCGGCACGACGGCACAAAGCGCAACAAACGATGTTGCGAGGGCGAGCTTGATTTTCATGGCAGGACTCTCCGGGGACGTTGATCTCGGCGCACGACCGATTGTTGCGCGGGTTGTGCAACAAGATTGCGCGGCGGGCAATTGCGCATGACGGGGCGGGCTATCGCGGGGCGGGCGCGCTGATTAGGGTGGCCCGACAAGGCGGTGAGGGTTCCGATGCACTTTGAACTGGATGACGAACACCGGATGCTCAAGGAGCTGGTGCGGCGCTTTGTCGATACCGAACTGATGCCGCTGGAGGCGCGGGTGCTGGAGCGCGAGGCGCAGGGGCAGCCGCCCGGCCTGAGCGTGGAGGAAGCCACCAGGGTTGATGCGGTGTCGCGCGAGATGGGGTTGTGGGGACTCGATGCGCCGGTTGATGTCGGCGGGGTCGACCTGCCCGCCGTGGCGATGGTCGGGGTCAATGAGGAGATGGGGCGGACGATTGTGCCCTATACCCTGCCGCCGGACTCACCCAATTTGCGCATGTTGATGGCCACGGTGACCGAGCGCCAGCGCGAGGCCTATCTGGCGCCCTATGTGCGCGGCGAGACGATTTCGGCGATCGGCATTTCCGAACCCGGCGCGGGATCAGACCCGGGCGCGATGACGACCCGGGCAGTGCGCGACGGTGATGACTGGGTGCTCAACGGCCGCAAGATCTGGATCACCCGCGCGGCGGAAGCCGACTTCACCATCGTCATGGCGGTGACGGGCAAGAGCGGCGAACGCAGTGCGGTATCGGCCTTTCTCGTCGATCGCGACACGCCGGGGTTTAACGTGCTGCGGCGCATCCCGATGATTGGCGGGCAGGCGACCTATGAGGTGGCACTCGACGATTGCCGCGTGCCGGGGTGGAAGCTGCTCGGGCAGGAAGGCGCGGGTCTTGCGCCGATGCAGTTGCGGCTTGGCACGCGGCGGATCGAGATGGCGGCCTGGTCAATCGGCATGGCGCAGCGCGCGCTCGACATGATGATTGAATTTGCCCCGCAACGCACGACCTTCGGCCAGCCCTTGTCGCAGCGTCAGGCGGTGCAATTCTGGATCGCGGACGCCGCGACGCGCATCCATGCCGCGCGGCTGATGGCCTATGATTGCGCGTGGAAGCTCGACCAAGGCCGCGACGTGCGGCTGGAAATCTCGATGATCAAGGCCGACGCGACCGAGATGGCGTGGACGGTGGTCGACCATGCGATGCAATGTTTTGGCGCGATGGGCATGACGCGCGAACTACCGCTGCACCTGATGGCCAGCCGGTTGCGCACGATGCGGATCTATGACGGGCCGACCGAGATCCACAAATGGGTGGTGGCGCGCAACCTGCTGGGCGCGCGCTAGGGCGCGGGCGCGCGTTTGCGGCCTGCCCCCGGGACGGGCGAGGCAAGGCCCGGGCACGGAACAGGTCCGGGGTGACGGAGGGGTGGCGGGGTGCGGTTTCGGCTTTGCGTCATGCCGGAATGGTTTGGGCGTCCAGCGATCTGCGCATTTGCGGGCTATTGCTCTTGCGGCGCGGTGGACCCAGGAACGAGTCCGGGGTGACGGTGGGGGAAAGGCCATGTGTTCCTGTGCACGCAGGAACCCGGAGCCACGGGCGTTGCGCCCCGTCACCCCGGCTCCTGCGTGCGCAGGGGCGCGAGAGCGGGGGCAGATCGCGCATCTTCCCGCGCTATCCTTCACGGGTTGCTTACCAATTTCTGGTTAGACGGGTGGCCATGTATCACGACACTTCCCTGTCCGCCGTGGCCAAGGCCGATCCACGCCCGCGCTCTGCTGTTTCGACCGGTTGCGGTCTGGCGGGTCTGGCCGGGCTGTTATGCTGGGTCGGCGTGGCGCGCTGGTATGGCATGGACGGCCCCTTTGCGGCGCTGGTCAACCTTGTCGCATGCGGGGTGCCGATGGTGTTGTGGGCGGTGTTTGTTGACAAGGTACACCGCAATCCATCGACCGGGATCAGCTGGTCCGAGGCGAAGCCGTGGCGGGAGACGCTTGACATCAGCCTGACCAAGCTGGCCGGATTATGGCTGACCTGGGCCGGGATCGCGCTGATCTATGCCACCGGGCGCTTTTACTGGCAGGGCAATTTTGCCTTTGCGATGTGGTGCTTTGGCTATGCCGCGCCGTTTTTGTTCGTTGCCTCGATCCCCTATATCATCCTGCTCGACCAGCGCGCAGTGGCGCCGAAGGACGGGTGCTGGATGCTCGGTGCGTGGCTGATGGGGCTGGACGAGCCAATCGACCGCGAGGCGATCTGGAACCATCTGCGCAGCTGGGGCGTGAAGACGTTTTTCCTGGCCTTCATGCTGGCAATCGTGCCGGGTGGCTTTGGCGAGTTTATTCGCGGCGACCTGTCGATGGTGCTGCATGACCCGGTGGCGCTGTCCAACTGGCTGATCACCTTCATGTTCGTGATCGACGTGGCGTTTGCCACTGTCGGCTATATCCTGGCGGTGAAGCCGCTGGATTCACATATCCGCACCGCCACGCCCTATGCCGCCGGCTGGATGGCGGCGCTGATCTGCTATCCGCCGTTCATCCTGATGGGCAATGGCGGGCCGCTGGATTACCACCCCGGCACGTCGGACTGGATGCACTGGTTTGCCGGGCATCCGCTGTTGCTGGCGGGGACCGGCGTGGTGCTGGTCGGGCTGACCGCGATCTATGCCTGGGCGACGATTGCCTTTGGCTTCCGCTTTTCCAACCTGACGCATCGCGGCATCCTGACGCACGGTCCCTATGCCTTTTCCCGCCACCCGGCCTATCTGTCGAAGAACCTGTTCTGGTGGATCTCGACCATTCCGTTCCTGACCACCGGATCGCTGGTTGATGCGGCGCGCGCGACGATCATCCTGAGTTGTGTCAGTGGCATCTATTACTGGCGCGCCAAGACCGAGGAACGGCATTTGTCGCTCGACCCGGACTATCAGGCATATTCCGCCTGGATGGACCGCAACGGCATGGTGCCGCGCGCGTTCGACTGGATGCTGGGGCGCAAGCGCGAGGGTGTCGAGAACAAAGCGGCATAGCCGCGCATTGCACTGTCATCGTCGATTCCTGACCGAAGCTCCTGCCGGGTGGCGTGATTGCCGCCGCTGTTGCATTGGCATCGCCGCACGCTAACCCTGTGCGCGGGGAGAATTTATCAAGATGCAACGCGGCCCGGTCCCGATTCTGGCAATGGTGGCGTTTGTCGTGTTTATCGACATGCTGGGCATCGGACTGATCCTGCCGGTGATGCCGCAACTGATTGGCGAGGTTGCGCATAGCGGGGTTGAACATGCCGCCGAGATTGGCGGCTTCCTGTTGTTTGCCTATGCCGCGATGCAGTTCCTGTGCGCGCCGGTGATTGGCGGGTTGAGCGACCGCTTTGGCCGTCGCCCGGTGTTGCTGGTGACGCTGGCCGCGCTGGGCCTGGATTATTGCCTGATGGCGCTGGCGCCGAACCTGTGGTGGCTGCTGATTGGCCGGCTGGTGTCGGGCGTGATGGGCGCGACCTGGGCGGCGTCGAACAGCTGCATTGCCGATTGCATCCCCGCCGAGGAACGCGGCGCGGCGTTCGGCAAGCTGGGCGGCGCGGGGGCGGCGGGCTTTGTGCTTGGCCCGGCGGTTGGCGGGCTGGCGGGCGAGTTTGGCACGCGTGTCCCGTTCATGATCGCAGCGGTGCTGGCCTTGTCAGGTGCGGTGGCGGGATGGTTCCTGTTGCAGGAAACACTGCCCGCCGAGCGGCGGCGCCCGTTCGGCATTGGCCGCGCCAACCCGCTGGGTTCGATCATCCAGATGGCGGCAACGCCCTATGTCTTGCGCTGTCTGATGGTGATTTTTTTCATGCAGTTGGCGTCGCAGGCGCAACTGGCGATCTGGGCCTTTTGGGGAACGTTGCGCTTTGGCTGGACGCCGTTGGTCAGCGGCCTGACCATTTCCCTGTTCGGCATCCTGCTGGGCGTGGCGCAGGCGGTGTTGACCGGGCGCAGCATCGCCGCCTTTGGCGCCGCCAGGACCGCGCTGTGGGCGATCATGTTTGGCATCCCGAGCTATCTGCTGCTGGCCTTTGCGCCGTCCACGCCGCTTGTCCTGATGGCCATTGCGGTTGGCAGCATCTCCGGCATGACCTTCCCGGCACTGCAAAGCCTGATGACGATGCGGGTGCACGAGAATGCGCAGGGTGAGTTGCAGGGCGCCATTGCCAGCACGGTCAGCCTGACGTCGATCATCGGCCCGGTGCTGATGACGCAGATTTTCGGCCATTTCGCCGACCGGCGCGGGCTGTTCTTTCCCGGCGCGCCCTATATCCTGTCGATCGCGCTGTTGCTGGTGGCGATCATGTTGTTGTGGCGCACGGTCGGTGGCTCAGCCAGTGCAGCGCCTCCGTCATGAGGATGGCCACCGCACCGATGGCATAGGCGAGGAAATCCCACGGATCGAAATCTGTGCCGAGGATGGTCCGCGCCAGCCGGACATGCCCAAGGCCGAGCAGGTCAACGAGATGGATCGCCTGACCGCCCTCGATCGCGCAGGCAATGGCCAGTGCGGCGGCGGTGGCGCCGCGAACGCCGAGCGGCGTGGCCGCCCTGATCGTGAGATACCCCAGCACCACGGCGAGACTGTCACCAAGCCAGGGGCGGATGACGCTGTCATGGACAAAGGCAGCGATGGCGGCCTCTGTGGCGAAGGTGATGATCGCGGCGATGGCACAGGATGCACGAGAGGAAATGCGCGTCGCTCCTGCAATGGGGCGGGCGCGTTGTGACCGCCGGTGATCAAGCGGTGATGCAGCACATCGGGTGATGTTATGCAGGGCGTGAAAAAGCCGCCCATGGTTGCCCGGGGCGGCTTGTTCATTGGTAGCAATGGTCTGATCCTGACCGGACGGGCGCGCGGAGGCGCTTCGCCAGTCAGATATTCAGGCCATCACAGTTTGTTGATGCCGTGCTTCACATCGGCCTTGGCCTGTTGCGCGGCGCCCTTGAGCTGTTGAAGGTCACCCTTCGCCTCAAGCTCGGCATTGCCGGTTGCCTTGCCGACAGCTTCCTTGATGTTGCCGATGATCTTGTTGCCGGCGGCGTCGAGTTTGTCGGTGAATTCACCCATGGCTGTTCTCCAAGACCGGCCGGAAGGGCCAATGTCTTCAGCCTGTAAACCATGGCTGACGCGATATGGTTCCGCTGTCGAGGAAAGTTGCGCTGCGATTGTGCGGGTATTTGCAGCTGTCAGGGAAAATGTTGTCGAAAAAATTTGTTCGTATTTTACGGTTACCATTACGATTAGGAGAGTCAGCGTTCATGTGGTAACTACGTATGATTCTTGCCGCTGATAATTGCTACGGCTCGTTTCTCCGACATGTTGCTACCCGGGCTGGCCCGCAAATTTTGCGCGCTTCCGGCTCCTCAAGGCTGCGGCCATGGAATTTCACACGCCCATTGATCGCGGCCCCGATTCGAGCCTTGGCCTCGCTCTTGTCATGTCGTCTGCCACGCCGTTGCTGTTGCTCGACGATGCGCTGATTGTCCGCGCCGCCAGCAGTTCGTTCTGCACCGCCTTTGCGCTCGACCCGGCCAAGGTGATGGGCAAGCCGTTGACCGAGCTTGGCGATGGTGAATGGGGCTCACGAAAGCTGCATTCGCTGCTCAAGGCGACCGTGGCCGGGGACGCAGCCATCGATGCCTATGATATGGATCTGGTGCGTGCCGGGCAGGGCGCGCGCCAGCTGGTCGTCAATGCGCACCTGCTGGTGCATGAGGGTACCGGCGTGTGGCTTGCCGTTGCCATATCCGACATGACCGAGGTTCGACGCACCGCAAAACTGGCAGACGATGCCGTCCGTGAAAAGCATGTGCTGATCCAGGAGCTGCAGCACCGGGTTGCCAACAGCCTGCAGATTATCGCCAGCGTGTTGATGCAGAGCGCGCGCAAATCACACTCGGACGAAGCGCGCACGCATATTTCCGACGCGCACCACCGGGTGATGTCAGTGGCGACGCTGCAACGCCAGCTTGCCGCGACGAAGGAAGGCGCTGTCTCGCTGCGGAGCTATCTGGCTGACCTGTGCGACAGCATTGGCGCGTCGATGATCTTTGACCATGACCTGCTGACCATTGCGACGGTGACGGACGACACGGTGTTGACGTCAGAGGAATCGGTCAGCCTGGGGCTGATCGTTACCGAGCTGGTGATCAACGCGTTGAAGCACGCCTATCCTGACCGGTCCAGCAAGGGGAAGATCGTGGTGGAATATTGGTCGCGCCCGACAGGATGGCGGCTGACCGTGGAGGATGACGGCATCGGTATGCCACCGCCAGGGACCGTCAAGCCCGGCCTGGGTACAGGCATTGTCGATGCACTGGCCAAGCAGATGGCGGCGACCGTCACCGTGACGGACACCCACCCCGGCACGCGCGTTGCGCTGACGCATGTTGTGGATGCCGTGGCAGGACGCGAGGCGCCGACCCGACCGGTGTGAGCGCGGTGGGGGCGCGCAATGTGGCGCGCGATAGGACCTCCGCGTCATGCGCGTCACTGGCTCGCACCGGTGATGCCGCTACGATAGCCCTTGTCAGCCTTCAAGCTCAACCTCAATCCCCAGCAACGCGCCCGTTGTCACCAGCCGATCCAGATCCTCGTCGCCCCACGCCCGCGCCTTGGCGGTGTCACTTTTATGTTGACACATTAGATCGATGTCGCTTATAAGTGACGTGTGGAGACGAAGCAAACTGTCGCTTTCTCAGGCTGGCTGAGCGGTCTCCGCGACCAGCGCGCCAGAGTGAAGATCGTAATACGTATTGCGCGCATCGAGGCTGGCCTGCTCGGCGACGCCAGGAGCGTAGGCGATGGCGTGAGCGAAGTGAGGATCGACTTCGGCCCTGGTTATCGACTGTATTTCACGCGGCGCGGGGATGACCTGATCATCCTGTTATGTGGCGGCGACAAGAGTTCGCAGGTGCGCGACATCGCAAAGGCGAAGGAGATGGCGGCTGAGATTGAATGAAATTGGGCTTATTCCGGGCCGGCGCAACGCGCCGCGCTCCGGCAGAACGAAGGAATAAGAATGGCAATCACATTATTGGATTATGACAGCGCTGATCATTTCCGCACGCCGGAATCGCAGGGTGATCTGCTGGCCGATGCTGTTGAAAGCGGTGATGCCGGATATCTGGCCCACGCCCTTGGCATTATTGCCCGGGCACAAGGTATGAGCCAAGTGGCGCTGGACGTGGGGATGAAGCGCCAGGCGCTTTATCGCGCGCTCAGCAAGGATGGAAATCCGACGCTCGACACGCTCTTTAAGGTGATCAAGGCGCTCGATCTGCGCCTCACGATCGATCGGCGCGCTGCCTAGCGGGCAAGACGCGGGCTGCCGCGCGGCCTGTGGATTGTCCTTCCGCCACGTCGTCCCGCGAAATAGGGACAGTCGTGCATGGCGCAGTAACTGCCTGGTCGAGATCGATCGTGGCAGTCGCAGCGCGGGCGCCGGCATGATAGGCTTGCACAAATCGGGAGGGTCGCGGGCCATGCGCATTTTGATCATCGGGCTGTTGGTTGGTGGCGCGATGGCGCTTGAGGGCTGTGTCCCGATGGTCGCGGCCAGCGCCGCCGGGGCGGTGATCCGCAGCGCGCAGGGCAATCCGGCGAACAATGCAGGATCCGAACCGGCGGCAAGGGCCGCCTGTGTTGCCCGCGCCGAACAATATGGCGTTGCCCATGTCATTGATGTCGAACGCCGGCCTTCGGGCAAGATTATCGTCTGGGGCACAGCGGGTGAGGGCACAGCCCGACAATCGTTCGAATGCGGCTATGGCAGCAAGATCACCTCTTTCACGCTGCGAGCGATTACTGCGCGGCGGTGATTGGTTCGCCTGTCGGGGTTGGGTTCGGTAATGGCGGGTCTGATGGTCGGTGGATTTGGGAAGCTGGCAACGGGATGCCGGTTGATGGTGCAGGTCTTCGATTGAATCTGGTGGTTATTGCATCTGTCACGGCAATGCCCGGTAATGCGAGGGTTTGTGAACCTCGCAACTCCCGTTCAGGCGACGGCCTGCAAGCCGCTGCGCTGGATGATCGATAGCAGGCGTAGTGCGGGGCCGCCGGGACGTTTCACGCCGCGCTCCCAATCCGACACGAGATTGCGTGACACGTTGAGATAGGCGGCGAAGACCGGCTGCGAGACCTGCTCGCGCTCGCGGATCGCACGGATCTCGTCGCCGAGCAGCGCTGGCGCTGGCGCTAGGCACGCCGTGTCGAAGGTGCGCAAGGTCGCGCGCGAAACGACCCCCGCGTCGTGCGCGTCGCTGATCATCTCATGGATCGCCCCGGCGATCTCGCTGCGATAGCCCTTGTCAGTCGTCATGCTCATCCTCGATCTCCAGCAACGCGCCGGATGCCACCAGTCGGTCCAGTTCCTCGTTGCTCCACGCCAGCGCTTCGTCGGCGGCCTTCTTCAAAACCGTCAGATCGGCCTTGGCGATATTTGCCTGCGCACTCTTGGCGAAGCCAAAGGCGAAGATCGCACGGTCGCCCTGCTGGAACAGGATGAGCGTCCGATAACCGCCCGACTTTCCCTCGCCTTGTCGCGCCACCCTCTGCTTGATGACGCCACTGCCAAGGTCTGCATCGATCAGTCCGCTCTCCGCCCGCGACACCGCTTCACGCAACGCCGCATCGCTCAAATCCTGCTTGCGAGCAAAGCGCGCGAACCAGCCGTTCTTGAAAATGCGTGCGATGGTTCGCCTCCCACTCGGACGGCATTGTATTACACATAGTGTTATTTTTCAATGCGCGTTTCAGGATGGTTTGTGCCGCAAGGAGGGGTATGGGGCGCTGCGCATATCAACGATGTCGAACGCCGGTCGTCGGGCAAGATAGCCGTCTGGGGTACGGTGGGTGAGGGCACGGCCCGGCAATCGTTCGAATGCGGCTATGGCGGCAAGATCACCTCTTTCACGCTGCGAGCGATTACTGCGCGGCGGTGATTGTTTCGCCTGTCGAGGTTGGCTTCGGTATTGGCGGGTTTGATGGTCGGTGGATTTGGGAAGCTGACAACGGGACGCCGGTTGATGGTGCAACCGTAGGCGGCGCGTAGCGCGGGCGCATGTCGTGGATGCCGGGGCAGGATGCGGGGCACCGACCCGGCCTGTCTGAGCGCGGTGGGGGCGAAGGTGCTGCGGCGATCTGGTATCGTCACGGATGATTAAGATACACAATGTGTATCTCCTATGTTATTGTCGGCAGGAAGGAGGCTGTTATGGCTACACCGACCACAAGCCCGGATAATCCGGTCAAGGCAGTCAATCTGAAGGTCCGCACCGACATCAGATCCTTGATCGACTCGGCGGCGCGACTTCAGGGCAAGACCCGTTCCGACTTCATGATCGACGCGGCCCGCCGTGCCGCCGAAGAGGCGCTGCTCGACCAGACCTTGCTCCGGGTCGATCAGGACACTTACGACCGTTTCGTCGCCATGCTTGACCAGCCCGCCAGCGGGCCGGGTATCGCGCGGGTGATGAATGCGCATCAGCCTTGGGCGGAATGACCAGCGGCACCGGGGCGATCTCCGCGCCCGGGCCGTTGCTCGACCGTCATGACCTTGCACCCTTTCGATGCGGCGTCGCCAGCCGTGACGACTGGTTGATAAAGCGCGCGCGCGCCAATCAGGCCGCGGGCGCCTCGCGGAGCTATGTCATTGCGACCGGCGACCGGGTGATCGGCTATTACTGCCTCTCCTCAGGCGGCATCGCTGCGATAGCGGCGCCCGGCAAGATTCGCCGTAACATGCCCGATCCTGTTCCGATGGCGGTGCTGGGTCGCCTCGCCATCGACAATGGGTGGCAGGGCAAGGGCATTGGCGTGGCGCTGCTGCAAGATGCGGTTTTGCGCACCGTGCAGGCTGCCGGAATCCTGGGAATCCGGGGGCTGCTGGTTCATGCGATTTCTGGCGAGGCAAAGGCGTTCTACGAACATCATGGCTTCACGCCATCCCCGTCCAACGAAATGACGCTGGTGCTGTCACTCAAGGGGTTGGGGTCAGCGTAATTTGTGATCCGGCTTCTTTTCGGCGCCGACAAATCAAAACCGCATTTCCTCATATACCTTCGACACATCCTCGCCCCACGCGCCATAATAGCGATCGAGCAGCGCCTGTGCTGGCACCTTGCCGGTGCGCACGATGTCGCGGAGCGGGTCGAGGAAGCCGGTTTCGTTGCTGCCTGAGCTGTCGAGGCGGGCGCGGGCTGACAGGCCGGATGAGGCAATGTCGAGCACTTCGCCGGCAATGTCCCTGAGCTTGCCGCCGCCGGGGATCGGGGCGTCGAGCGCGAGGCGGGGGACTGCGCTGCGCAGCGCCTCGCGTTCGTCCATCGTCCAGTTCTTGACGACATCCCATGCCGCGTTCAGCGCGGTATCGTCATAGAGCAGGCCGACCCACAAGGCGGGAAGGGCGCAGATGCGGCTCCACGGGCCGCCATCGGCGCCGCGCATTTCGAGGAAGGTCTTGAGCCGCACTTCGGGGAAGGCGGTCGAGAGATGGTCGTTCCAGTCATCAAGCGTCGGCTTCTCGCCGGGCAGGACCGAGAGATTGCCCTTCAGGAAATCGCGGAACGACAGGCCGGCGGCGTCGATATATTTGCCGTCGCGGTAGACGAAGTACATCGGCACATCGAGCGCGTACTCGGCATAGCGCTCATAACCGAAGCCGTCCTCGAACACGAAGGGCAACATGCCGGTGCGCGCCGGATCGGTGTCGGACCAGATATGGCTGCGATATGACAACATGCCGTTGGGCCGCCCCTCCGTGAAGGGCGAATTGGCGAACAGCGCGGTGGCCAGCGGTTGCAGCGCGAGGCCGACGCGGAACTTCTTCACCATGTCGGCTTCCGACTGATAGTCGAGATTGACCTGGATGGTGCAGGTGCGCAGCATCATGTCGAGCCCCATGGTGCCGACGCGCGGCATGTGGCGCAGCATGATGGCGTAGCGGCCCTTGGGCATGATCGGCAGCTCGGCGCGCGTCTTGTCAGGCCACATGCCAAGGCCGAGAAAGCCGATGCCGAACTTGTCGCCAATCGCCTTGACTTGTTCGAGGTGGCGGCCCGTCTCGGCGCAGGTCTGGTGCAGATTGTCGAGCGGCGCGCCTGACAGTTCAAACTGGCCGGCAGGCTCCAGGCTGATGCTGCCATCGGTCCCGGACATGGCGATGGCGTTGCCGCCCTCAAGCACCGGCTTCCAGCCATAGGCGGTCAGCGCGTCAAGCAGATCGCGGATGCCGCCCTTTTCATCATAGCTCGGCGCATGATGGTCCGAGAGGGCATAGACGAACTTTTCATGCTCGGTGCCGATGCGCCACCGCTCCGGCGGCTTCTCGCCCCTGGCGAAGCTGGCGATGAGCTGATCACGCGACTCGATGGTCGGTGACGGGGCCTTGCTGTCGAGATGCGTGGTCATGATGCGAGCATAGCTGGGGTGTCGGGTGGCCGCCAGCAAGTTTCGGTTTGCTACGGGATAAGGGTGAAGGAATCTGCTGCCAGCCGAATGTGATTGCAGACGAGGGTCGATGTCCTATCCTCAGCGGTGCCACGAAGTGTGAAAGGACAGCGATGGCTTGGGCAAAGGGTCGGGGGATGCTGGGGCCGTTGAAGCCGCTGCTGGGCGACTGGGCCACCGCGCGCGGCGAAGGTGGCGCACCGGCGGCGATGATGCGCTGCAGCCGTTCCTTCACGCTGCTCGGCGGCGGGTGGATTGAGCTCGACGCGCGTTGGCAGGCCGGGCCGGCGAAGGAATATCGCGAGCGCGCGATCTTTGGTCCTGGTGATGATGGTGTGCTTGGCTGCTTCTCCTTCACCAGTGACGGCAAGCGTTCGGTGGGGCGTGTCGCCGATGCATCCGATGTTGATCATCGAGGGATTGCGTTCGAGGCGCAGATGCCGGTCGGGTTGGCGCGGATGCTGTATTGGCCGCTCGACAGCGGTGAGCCAGGCTTTTGTTTCGCGGTTGAATCGAAGACGAAGAAGGGTTGGAATCGTTTCCTGCTACAGCGGTTCGTCCCCGCGACTTGAGACCTCTCACCAATCCCCGTTTGCGCCCATCCACAAGGACACCGCCGCCGCCGCTGCGGTGTCGGCGCGCAGGATGCGGGGGCCGAGGGTGATGGCAACGGCGCCGGGGGTGGCGCGGATTGCGTCGCGCTCATCGCTGTCAAAGCCGCCTTCGGGGCCGATCAGGATGGCGGCGGGGCCGGGATGGGTGCGCATTGCCTCCAGCGCGGGGGCGCCGCCGGTTTCATCAGCGAAGAACAGGGTGCGGTCCGCTGGCCAGTCCCGCAGCAGCGCGGCGAGCTTGACCGTTTCGGCCAGTTCGGGGAGCGCGGTGCGGCCGCATTGCTCGGCGGCCTCGACCATATGCGCGCGCAACCGGTCATGCTTGGGGTTGTCGACCACGGCGCGGCGGGTGACGACCGGGACGACGCGCGCCACGCCCAGCTCACAGGCCTTTTCGACCATCCAGTCGATCCGGCCCTTTTTGAGCGGCGCGGCGCATAGCCACAGATCAGGCACCGCCTCGCGTGCACGCAGGCATTCGGTCACGTCGAGGATGATGTCGCGGCGACCGACATTGCTGGCGATGCCGAGCCATTCGCCGGTGACATCATCAAACAGCTTGACCGGATCACCCGCTTTCAGCCGCATGACCGAGATGAGATAATGCGCGGGCGGCCCGTCAATCCGCAGCGGACCGGGGGCGAGCATGGCCTCAACATACAGGCGCGGGGTTGATTGCGGGGGCCAGGCGGGGGTGGCGGGCATCGCGCGGGGTTAGCGGGTTTGTGTGGTGTGCGCCACGGGGTTGGTGTGCGGGGGCGTCCGGGGAGGGGCAGAAAGGGGAGAAGGGAAGAAGGCCCTCACCCGGCCTCTCCCGCGAGCGGGAGAGGGGAAGAAGGGAGGGAGAGGGGAAGAAGGGAGGGAGGGGGGAAGAAGGGAGGGAGGGGGGAAGAAGGGAGGGAGGGGGGAAGGAGGGCGGGAGGGGGGAAGGAGGGAGGCGGCTCTTTCTAGCCCTCTCCCGCTTGCGGGAGAGGGTTGGGAGAGGGTCTTCTTCTACTTTTATGCGTGGCTGCGCAGGGCGGTGAGGGTGGCTTCCAGAACGCCTGCGAGATTGGTGAGCACGTCATTGTTCCAGAACCGCAGCAGCCGATAGCCGCGTGCTTCGAGAAAGGCGGTTCGCGCGGCGTCGCCTTCCGGCGTGTGCTGGCCGCCGTCGAGTTCGACGATCAGCATGGTCTCGACGCACAGGAAATCGACGATGAAGTGGTCGATTGTTGCCTGACGACGGAATTTGAAGCCGCCAAGCCGTCGGTTGCGGACTGACAGCCAGAAATGGCGTTCGGCGTCGGTCTGGTTGTGGCGCAGCCGGGCGGCGTGGGGGCTGATCTGGCGGCGGACCGGCGGCATGGGCTGGTTATAGATCGGGGATGGCGCGGGGGAAGGGGGAGCGGCAGGAGAAGAAGCAGGAGAAGAAGCAGAACAAGAAGAAGAAGGCCCTCACCCGGCCTCTCCCGCAAGCGGGAGAGGGGAAAGAAGGATTCTGGCCCTCGTCCCTCGCGGGAGAGGGGGGAGAAGGGGGCGGTTTGCTGGGGCGTGGTGTTGTGGCAGAGCGGGGGCATGACTGACCCCGCCGAGATTGTTCCCGACAGCCAGCATCGCGGGCTGGTCGGGCGGTTGCCGCCGCGCCTGCGCGCCTTTGCCTCGTTGGCGCGGTTTGACCGGCCGATTGGCTGGTGGCTGTTGTTCTGGCCCGGCGCCTGGGGGGTGGCGCTGGCTGGTGGCGCGGTTGAGCGGTGGCGGTTGATCCTGTGGTTGCTGCTCGGCGCCATTGCGATGCGCGGCGCGGGGTGTGTTTATAACGACATTGTCGACCGCGATCTCGACCGGCAGGTGGCGCGGACGCGCAGCCGCCCGCTGGCGAGCGGTGCGGTGTCGCTGCGCGCGGCATGGCTGTGGCTGATCGCACTGTGTCTGGTCGGGCTGGTCGTGCTGCTGCAGCTCAGCGTCTATGCCGCGATCGTTGCGCTGGCGAGCCTGGCGCCGGTGGCGGCCTATCCGTTCATGAAGCGCATTACCTGGTGGCCGCAGGCGTGGCTGGGGATTGTCTTTTCCTGGGCGGCGCTGGTCGGCTGGGCCGATATCTGGGGCAGCCTCGCCGCGCCGGGACTGCTGCTCTACGCCGGCAGCATCTGCTGGGTGGTGGGGTATGACACAATCTATGCGCTGCAGGATCGCGAGGATGATGCGATGATCGGGCTGCGCTCCTCGGCGCTGCGCATGGGGATGTGGGTGCGTGAGGGCGTCGGGGCCTTTTATGGCGCGGCGCTGCTGCTGTGGGCGGGGGCGATCTGGCTGGTGCGGCCGCAGCCGCTGGCGTTGCTCGCGCTGTTGCCGATCGCAGGGCATCTTGCGGTGCAGGTGCTGCGGATTGATGCGGCGGATGGCGACAAGGCGCTGGCGCTGTTCCGCTCGAACCGTTTTGCGGGGCTGTTGATGTTCCTGGCGTGCGTGGTGGTGGGGACGGCGGCCTAGCTCGCGATCCCGCCGGGCGCGGGATTGTGGCTTTGACCTTCGCCCTTTGGCTCCCTAAGTCGCCTTCATGCTGACCAACCAACAGGCGCAGGACCGCGCCGCCGATATTGTGGCGCGCGCGATTGCCGCCGGTGCTGATGCCGCTGATGCGGTCTATGCCGCTGATACCTCGCTCGACGTGTCGATCCGGCTCGGCGCGCTGGAGGATGTCGGGCGGTCGGAAAGTGCCGAGCTGGGCCTGCGCGTGTTTGTCGGCCAGCGCTCTGCCAGCGTGTCGTCGTCCGACCTGTCGCATGATGCGATGACCGCGCTGGTCGAGCGCGCCGTGGCAATGGCGCGTGAGGCGCCGGAAGATAGCTGGGCCGGGCTCGCACCCGCCGACCGGCTGTTGCAGGGCGCGCCGCCGCAGCTTGACCTGGATGATGGCGGCGTGGTGGCGCCGGAGGAATTGCGCGCCGCCGCGCTTGCGGCAGAGGATGCCGCGCGCGCCGTGCCCGGTGTGACCAACAGCGAGGGCGGCGGCGCCAACGCCCAGCGATCGCAATGGGCGATTGCCACCAGCCACGGCTTTGCCGCCGCCTATGCCACCACTGGTTATGCCATTTCGGCCTCTGTCCTGGCCGGTGAGGGCGGGGCGATGGTGCGTGATTATGATTATCACAGCGCGCGCCACCGTGCCGCGCTGGAAGATCCCACGGACATCGGGCGCCGCGCCGGGGAACGGACCGTGGCGCGCGTTAACCCCGGCCGCATGGCCAGCGGCGCGATGCCGGTGGTGTTTGACCCGCGCGCCGGATCAAGCATGCTCGGCCACCTGATCGGCGCGATCAGCGGACAGGCAATCACCCGCAAGACGAGCTTTTTGCTGGAGGCGCTGGGGACGCGGGTGTTCGCATCCGGCGTAACCATTGCTGACGATCCGCTGCGTCCGCACGGGCTGCGCTCGCGCCCCTTTGATGGTGAGGGGCTGCCGGTATCGGCGACCGCGATCATCACCGACGGGATGCTGGAAAGCTGGCTGCTCGACAGCGCCTCGGCACGGCAATTGGGGCTGGAGCCGACCGGCCATGCCGCGCGCGGCGTCAATGGTGCGCCGGGCGTTTCGACCAGCAACCTCTATCTGGCCGCTGGCGCCATGCCACCAGCCACGTTGATCGGTGAGATTGACGACGGCGTTTATGTCACCGAACTGATCGGCATGGGTGTCAACGGCGTGACCGGCGATTACAGCCGTGGCGCCGCGGGTTTCCGCATCGAGAAGGGCGTGATCACCACGCCGGTCGCCGAATTCACCATCGCCGGCAATCTGAAGGACATGTTCCTTGCGCTGACCCCGGCCAATGACCTGGAATTCCGTTATGGCAGCAATGCGCCGACGATCCGCATTGACGGGATGACGGTGGCAAGTGGTTGAAAAACTCGCCGACGCCGTTGCGCGCATCGCCGCCGAGGCGGGGGCGGTGGCGTTGGCGCAGTGGGACGGCGACTTCGCACGCTGGGAGAAATCGCCGGGCAATCCGGTGTGCGCGGTCGACCTCGAGCTCGACGCGTTGCTGCGTGAACGGCTCGAGGCGCTGCTGCCCGAGGCGGGCTGGCTGTCGGAAGAGACGATCGATGCGCCAGCACGGCTTGCCGGAAGGTTGCTATGGGTGGTCGATCCGATCGACGGCACGCGCGATTATCTGCGGCGCCGCCCCGGCTGGGCGGTGTCGATTGCGCTGGTCGAGGACGGGCAGCCGGTGTTCGGTGTGCTCGACGCCCCGGCGCGCGGCGAGGTGTGGCGCGCCGAGGTGGGCAAGGGCGCAACGCGCAACGGCGTGCCGATCAAGGTTGCACCGCGCGATGTTTTTGCCGGCGCGCGCGTGCCTAGCGACGGCCTGCCCAAGGCCGACAGCGATCTGGTCGCGGTGGCCAAGCCCAATTCGATTGCGCTGCGCATCGCGATGGTCGCGGCGGGCGAGGCCGATCTCGTCGCCACGCTGCGCTGGGGCTATGAATGGGATGTCGCCGCGGCCGTGCTGATCGCCCGCGAGGCGGGGGCAGTGACGAGCGATGCCTTTGGTGAAAAGCTGCATTTCAACACGCCGACGGCACAGGCCTTTGGTGTGTTGGTGACCGCGCCGGGGATTCACTCGGCGGCGGTGGATCGGCTGCGGGAGCGGGCCCTGGCGTTGCGGTGATGCTATCGTGGCAGGGCGCGCGTGCGCCAGACCCACAAGGCCAGCAGTGGGAACAGAAGCAGCTCTGCCAGCAATGACGGCAGGATATTGGCGCTGAGCAACAGCGGCAGGTCACCCTGGGTAAAGCGGGCGAGGCCGCCAACAACAATCAGGCCGAACACCGCAGCGATGGTCGCGCGGGGCACCTTCAGCGAGAGTGCAGCGGCGAGCAGGATCATGCCGCACCCCAGCCACACGCCGCCGATGAAATGGACATGGCTGTCGCGCACCGCGAAATCAGCCGCGCGGGTGACGGCGAAGCTGCCGGGCGAAAGCTGCCAGCCAAGTGTAGCGATGCCGCCAAAGGCGTTGTCGATGCCTGTCATGATAATCAGCAACCCGACAAGGCCGAGCAGGATACGTTGCAAATGTGCCAAAGGGCGTTCCTTGATGAGACGAGCCAGTGTCGCCGCTGGTATTAAATATACGCGTATAAATAACACTTTTCGTTTGCTGGTCAACCCGCTATTGTGGGGGCACCCTTTGTCGACAGGACCAGATTGACACTGCCGCCCCGAATAACCCGCGCCGCGAAAGGGCGCCCCGCGCTGGATGATGCGGCGCGCGCGGTGATGCGGCAGCGCATTGCCGATGCCGCGCGTGGCCTGTTTGCCGAGCATGGCTATGCTGCGGTGTCGATGCGGCGGGTGGCGGCGGAGATCGGCTGCGCGCCGATGACGCTCTATGGCTATTATGACAGCAAGCTGGCGCTGCTGCATGAGCTGTGGGGAGATGCCTTTACGCGGTTGTTCGCGCAGCTGCGTCGCCTGACGCTGCCGGATGATCCGGCGGAGCAATTGTTGGTAATCGCCTGTCGCTATGTGCACTATTGGTGCGAGCGGCCCGACGAATATCGCATGATCTTCATGACCGAGGGCGTGTCGCAGGCGGAGGTCAGCCTGTTTGTCGTCGCCGGTGGCGCCACCGGGCAGTTCGGCATTTTCATGGCCCTGTTGGCGGCGGCCACCCGGCTGCCGCGTGACGATGCCGCGTTGGTGGTGCGGCACGATGCGTTGATCTGCGCGCTGCATGGCATAGCGCACAGCCTGATTACGATCAGCGGCTATCCCTGGGCCGATGCCGATGCGATGATCCGTGTCATCGTCACGGCGGTGGCGCAGCCCAAAGCGGTTGACATCGCGGCGCCATGACGCGACGTTCTGCGGCGCTGACGTGGGAGAGACCGGGCTGACCCGGCGCCGAAGGAGCAACCGCCCCGGAAACTCTCAGGCAAAAGGACCACCCGGCAACAACTTTCTGGAAAGTGGCGCTCCGCGCGCCCGCCGACGGGATAACGATCTCAGGCAAATCGACAGAAGGGGCGCAATGACCGGTATCAACCGGCTGGAGGGGTGTGCCTGTGCCTGATGTTTCTGCGATGATGACGGGAGCGCCCGCGCTGAGCGTGGTTGACCTGTTCACGATCGGCGTCGGGCCGTCGAGTTCCCATACCGTCGGCCCGATGCGCGCCGCCGCCGCCTTTGCCGAGCTGGCACTGGGTGAGGGCCAGCCGGTTTCGGTCAGTTGCGATCTTTACGGGTCGCTGGCGCTGACCGGTCGTGGCCATGCGACCGATGTCGCGATCCTGCTCGGCCTGTCGGGCTGGTTGCCTGAGCGGGTTGACCCCGACGCCATTGCGACGCTGGTCGCGGATATTCGGGAGCAGAAGATGTTGCCGCTGGGCGGCACCCACCGGCTGGCGTTTGACGAGGCGGGGCAGCTCAATTTCCGTTATGGCGAGTTCCTGCCCGGCCATGCCAATGCCATGCGCTTTATTGCGGAATATGGGGCGGGGCGGCGGTTTGAGCGGACCTATTTCTCGATTGGCGGCGGCGCGATCCGGGCGGAAGGGGCACAGGCCAGCGAGCGGCCCAATGTCGCGGTGCGCCACCCGTTCGGCTCAGGCGTCGCGTTGCTGGAAATCGGCAATGCGCATGGCTTGTCGATTGCCGAGATCATGTGGGCAAATGAAGAGGCGTGGCGATCCCGCGAGGAAACAGCCGCGTTTATCGATTGCGTGCGTGCTGCGATGCTCGATTGCATTGACCAGGGCTGTCGACACGACGGCATCCTGCCCGGCGGGCTGAATGTGCGGCGACGCGCGCGGGCACTGCACCAGGCGTTGCTGGCGCGTGGGCCGCGCACCGAGCCATCGCACATCTTTGAATGGGTCAGCCTCTATGCGCTGAGCGTCAATGAGGAGAATGCCGCCGGTGGCCGGGTGGTGACGGCGCCGACCAATGGCGCTGCCGGGGTGCTGCCGGCGGTACTGAAATATTATGAGGTATTCTGCGCCGGGGCGACGGCGGAAGGCGCGCGCACGCTGTTGATGACGGCATCGGCGATCGGTTTTCTCTACAAGACGCGTGCCTCGATCTCGGCAGCGGAAATGGGCTGTCAGGGCGAGGTTGGCGTGGCCTGTTCCATGGCGGCGGCGGGGCTGGTCGCGGCGCTGGGTGGCAGCAATGAGCAGATCGAGAACGCCGCCGAGATTGGCATGGAGCATAATCTCGGCCTGACGTGCGACCCGATTGGCGGGCTGGTGCAGGTGCCGTGCATCGAACGCAACACGATGGGCGCGGTCAAGGCGATCAACGCCGCCTATCTCGCGCTGCAGGGTGACGGGCAGCATATCGTCTCGCTCGACGCGGTGATTGAGACGATGCGCCAGACCGGTGAGGATATGCGGTCCAAATACAAGGAGACCAGCCTGGGCGGGCTGGCCGTCAATGTGGTTGAATGCTGAGGATGCGCCGCCGGCGCGCAAAGCGCGGCGCAGCTGCGGAAAATCAAGGAAAATCTGGCGAGCGAGCAGAAGAAGTTCTACACCCGACGCCGGAGGTGAACGATGCGCGGATATTTCTTCATCCCCGTCGCGCTGATGCTGGCGGGATGTGCCTCCGGCCATGGATTTGAGAGTCCTCGGTGAGGAGCAACCCCTCCGACTTCAGTCGGATACTGGCTTCAGCCATCGACTCGGGGGATAGCCTGTAACCTCGGAAAAAAGAGACTCAACGCCCTTCGGGCTGTCTCTTTTTTCCGAGGTTACAGGCTATGGGATATTCGACCGGTTGTCACACGACATTCCATCATCGCTACCATCTCGTCTGGGCGCCGAAGTACCGGTTCAAGGTGCTGCGCGGCGAGGTGCGCCTGCGGGTGCGCGAGATCATTCGCCAGGTCTGCGCCGAGATGAATGTGACCATCATCAACGGCGTCCTGTCGAGCGATCACGTCCATATGTTCGTCGAAATCCCGCCACACGTCTCCGTCAGCGACTTCGTGCGTCGCGCCAAAGGACGGTCGTCGCGCAAGATCCAGCAGGAGTTCGAGCATATCCGCAAGCGCTACTGGGGACCGCGATTCTGGCAAAGAGGATACTTCTCAACGACATCCGGCAACATCACCGATGACATCATCATGCGTTAGCTCGACAAGCACATCCACAAAACCAATGAAGGCTTCAGCCCTCTCCAATGATCCTACCGGCGTCAGCCGGTCTGTCATTCAGCCCGGCATTCCTCGGGTCAGACCGTGGGACCTCAACAGAGATCCGGCGTTGTACGACGGCAAGACGGTATATGTGTCAGGTATGCTGAATACGCGTGGGCACTGGTGGGACTTCAATTTAGCCAGTCGAAGTGGCCATGACATAAAGAAGTGCCTGAATCTTGGTAACGTCGGAATATTGTCGGCAAATCGAGAGAGGTTCGATCGACGTGACGTTATTTTGAAAGGCGTTTTTTCCAAGGGTGGCTGGAAGGATATCTTCGATCCCTGTGATAACGGTAACGGGATCGACATCGACGAAGCCGATCTGCAGGCGCGATACGGGTGGGTCGCGCGCGCTGCGTCGCGCTGAGGATTGAAGAGGAACGCGGGCGGGACCGCAGCAGCCACGCCGCGCCGACCACAATAGACGCCTCCATGCCCCCACCCACCATTGCGTTGCCACAACGCACCGCTTAGCCTTCGTCGCTATGAGCAAAGCCATCCTCCTCGCCGCTGTCGCGTCCGTCGCGCTTTCTGCCACTCCGGTCCTGGCGAAGGATGCCGCGCCC
Organism: uncultured Sphingomonas sp.; assembly: GCA_963422345.1. Lineage (GTDB taxonomy): Bacteria > Pseudomonadota > Alphaproteobacteria > Sphingomonadales > Sphingomonadaceae > Sphingomonas. The sequence goes on along the minus strand of OY729425.1, from coordinate 3,736,002 downwards.
GGCACCGATTATGCCGCGCGCGTGGCGCGGGTGTTGAAGGACACGCCGTTGGTCGATGGGCATAATGACTGGCCTGAAACGCTGGTCGGGAATGATGGCGAGAAGCGCTGGACCATCGACCTGCGGCGGCTGCCGTCGAGCGGGCCGGACCGCTACAACACCGATATCGAGCGGCTGCGCAAGGGCGGGGTCGGCGGGCAATTCTGGTCGGTCTATGTCCCGGCCAGCCTGCCGCCGCTGGAGCAGGTCCGGCAAACGCTGCAGCAGATCGACCTGGTGCGCGATATTGTCGCGCGCTACCCCGAGACATTCGAGCTGGCGCGCACCGCCGCCGATGTACGGCGCATTCACAAGGCGGGGCGCATTGCGTCGCTGATGGGGGTTGAGGGCGGCGGGCAGATCGCCAATGACCTGTCGATATTGCGATCCTATCACGCGCTTGGCGCGGGATATCTGACGCTGACGCATTCGCTGACGATCGACTGGGCGGATTCGGCGACCGACAACCCCCGGCATGGCGGGCTGACAGCCTATGGCGAGGCGGTGGTGCATGAGCTCAACCGGCTGGGGATGCTGGTCGACCTGAGCCACGTCAATGAGGACACGATGCGTGATGCGCTGCGCGTGACCAAGGCGCCGGTGATCTATTCGCACAGCAGCGCGCGCGCGCTCGATGACCATCCGCGCGATGTGTCGGACGAGGTGCTGAAACTGGTCGCGGCCAATGGCGGCGTGGTGATGGTCAATTTCGCGCCCAATTATGTCTCAGAAGAAGCACGGCGCTGGTCAGCCGATTATGCCGCTGAAAAGGCGCGCACCAACACGCCGCCGTTCGGCGGGCTGTTCATCGGCCAGCCGGACAAGGCCGATGCGGCGTTGAAGGCATGGGTGATGGCCCACCCCAAGCCCAAGGTGACGCTGGCGATGGTCGCCGACCATATCGACCATATCGCCAAGGTGGCCGGGGTTGACCATGTCGGGATCGGGTCTGATTTTGACGGGCTGAGCAATGACCTGCCGGTCGGGCTGGAAGATGTTGATACCTATCCCGCGCTGCTTGCCGAGATGATGCGGCGCGGCTGGAGCGACGGTGATGTCGCGAAGCTGGCGGGCGGCAATGTGCTGCGCGTGATGGCGCAGGCCGAGGCGGTGGCAGCGGGCATGAAGGGTGAATTGCCGGGGACAGCCACGATCACGGCGCTGGACAAGCCGGCGGCGAAGTAGGTCGGTGCTCAACCAATAGCGGCTCCCCGGCCTTCGCCGGGGCCGGGTTGGATGACAGGAGTAACGGATCGCGGCGGATAACCGCCAATGTCGCCCAACTGGGCCCCGGCCTCCGCCGGGGAACGCTCGAGAGGCGGGGAGTTGTGGCGCGGCGGGGCTTATCCTGCCCTCCCCCAACCCCTCCCGGAGGGAGGGGAGTCTAGGACGGGACGCCGTCGTCGCGATATTTGATTTCGAGGAAGCGCCCGCGCGTGGCGAGGCCGTCGAGATCATCCTTGGCCAGCTTGGCGGTCATCTCGGCGATTTCCTCGTCGATCAGTTTCAGGCCGTCGGCGAGCTCGGCATCGGGGGTCTTGCCGTTGCGCGGCACCTTGCGCAGCGGCTCGGGCACGCGGGCATAGCCCTTGAGAAATTCGGGCAGTTGCTCGCCGACCAGCTTGCGCACCTCGATTGCCGCCGGATCATCCTCGCCCAGCGTGGCGAGTTGCGGGGCGAGCGTGTCGAGCTTGATACCGATGCCGTCGATCAGCGTCCGCGCCGGGGCGGGCAATGCCGGGCGTTGCGTGTCGAGCCAGCGCGCGGTCTGCCCCGGCAGCGCCTTGAGCGGTGTTTCACGCAGCCGCTCGGGCGTCGGTGCCGGGCCAGCGGGCATGACGGCGAAGAACAGCGTGGCGAAGATCAGCAGCCCGGCCAGCGCGGTCGCGCCAAGAATGCCGAGCGGCACGAACAGCCCGATGGCCACCGCAACCGCGAGGATCACCGTATCGGCGATGATCACGCGGGTCAGGCGCTTGCCGGCCTCCCCCACACGCGCCGCCTGGCGCGCGCCAACCCGCCGCTCTTCCGAGACGCGGTGGAGCAGCTCGCCAGCGCGTGCGACCGCGCGATCGACCTCACTCATGCTATACGGCCTCCAGCTTGAAGCTGTCAGCCGGGGCGCTGCGATTCTGCGCCTCACCCTCGGCGCGGGCGATATAGCCCTTGGACTTCTCCACCTCGTTCGACAGCGCGCCGACCGTGGTCTTCATCGAATCGAGCGCCTTCAGCTTGAACACGTCAATCGCATCCATCGTGTCATAGATGTTCTGGAAGGCGCGCTGCAGCACCTCGACCGGGATGGTCGATGCGGCGGCCTGTTCATGGATGGTCGCGGTCTGGCTCTTGAGCAGCTTGCCGGTTGAATCGATCAGCCCGGCAGTGGTGGTGTTGAGCGCGGTTACCTGATCAAGCACCAGCTTCTGGTTGGTCAGCGCCTGCGCCACGGTGACGGCGGTGCGCAGCGCCGAGACCGTGGTGGTCGAGGCGCGGTCAACGCCCTTGACCAGCTCGACATTGTTTTTCTTGACCAGATCAAGCGCGAGATAGCCCTGTACCGTCACCGCCATCTGCGTCAGCAGATCCTGCGTGCGCTGGCGGACATAGAAGAGCGCGGTCTCGCGCAGCGCCTTGGCCTTGGCCGGGTCGCTATGGTCAAGCTCATTGGCCTTGTCCTCGATGCGAGCATCCATCGTCTTGGACAGCACGATCATCTGCTCAAGCCGGCCCATCGAGGTCCACAGATTGGCGCGTTCAACGTCAATCGCGGCATTGTCCATCAACAGCTCATCCTTGCCGCGCCCCAGCGCCTTGAGGATCGAATTGATGTGCGATTGCGACGATTTATACTTGTCGAAATAGCCGGTGATCTTGTTGCCGAAAATCTTGTCGAAAAAGCCGCGCGAGGTGAGCGCGCCCGACGGATCAAGCTTTTCCACCGTGCGGCGCAGCTCGATCAGGTCGGCACCCACGCCGCTTTCCTGATCCATCGCCTTGACCGGCCGATCAAGGAAGCGGTTTGACTGACCGGCGGCGTCGCGGATTTCCTTTTGCCCCATGGCGGCAATGGCATCGACACGCTTGCCGAATTCCGGGCTGTTGACGTCCTGGGCGACCAGATCATCGACGAAGCTGTCAACCTTCGCCTCAAGCTGGGTGCGCGTCCCGGCATCAACCGGCACAAGGCCGACCGCCTGGGTGGCGGTGACCGTCGGCACCGGATCAGGCGGGGTCAGCACCAAAGGTGCCTCGGTCGGGGCAGTCATCGTCTCAGGCGTCGTGGCCATGCCAGTCTCCGTGCGGTGTGCCCGGTGAGTCTAGTGACGTCTCGGGCGCATTCAAGTGTGTCATTTATGTAATACAGTTGGTGGCCGGGTACAATGCGCGCAAGATCGCACCAAAATGGACACGATAAATCTGGTCCGTCCAGCACCGCAATGATAGCTTGCCCGTGAAATCTGATCCGGGGGGATCGCCATGTCCTTGTTTCTGTTTGTTGTTGCGCAGGCGGCTGCGGTCCCACCGGTTGAACTGCCCGCGCCAGTGGCGGCGGCAGCCCCGGTGCAAATCGACTGGGAAGTGGCGGACCGGTTCCGGTTGTTTGACCGGGCCGATGGGGCTGCACGACAGCGTGTTGCGGTCGCGCTGACCCAGTTGGCGCGCAGCACCGCGCCGCTGGACGACGAGGAGAACTATACCCTGCTGTTCGACACGCTGGGCGGTGTGGATGCAGAGAGTCTGCGCCGGTCCAACATCGTGCCGCCGCCGGCCAGTGCCCGATACAGCAATCGGTACCGGGCGGACTATCTCTATCCCGATCATTACTGGATCATCGTCACCGCACGCGGTTTGGCGGATGGTGCGGTGTGTCACTGGCGGCTTGGCGATGTCGCCGTGCCGGGCGACCGCTGTGTCGGTCAGGAGATCGCGGTGCCGGTGTCGGCGCGGGCGGATGGCAAGGGTGCCTCGGCGGTGCTTTCGCTCGCTATCGGGGACGGGCCGGCGGTAGCACCCGAGACGATCAGCATCACCGATGAGCTGGTCGTCGCGATGGGTGATTCTTATATTTCCGGCGAGGGCAACCCTGACGTTGCGGCGGCATTTCATCCGCGTCATCCGCGCGCCACGGGCTGGGGCGATGGTTTTCGCAGCACGGCCTGGGCGGGCGACATCGCGGCGGATCGCGCCACGCAGGTGCGCGACGTTGCGCCGGCGCGGTGGTGGGATGGGCGATGCCATCGCTCGCTGCTGTCATGGCCGGTCCTGGCCAGCTTTGCCCATGCCGCGCGTGATCCGCACCGCGCGGTGACGCTGGTGCATCTGGGCTGCTCGGGCGACGAGGTGCCCGATGGCATGGTCAATCCGCGCGTCAAATTGCCGGGCGGCGGGCGCGAGAAGGACAGTCAGGTCAAGATGCTGGGGGCGTTGCTGGCGCGGCCTGGTGGTGTGCAGCGCAGCGTCGATACGCTGTTCCTGTCAATCGGCGGCAATGACATCGGCTTTTCATCGGTCGTGGCGGGGCTGGTGTTGCCAGCCAATGGCTGGAAGTTCGACTGGGCACGTGACCTGATTGTCGGGATGGGCGGCGCGGCCTGCGCCTATCGTGCGGAAAGCCCGCCGCTGTCCAACATGTGTGGGAAGCCGGGCGTGATCCCGGCGCAGGGCGGCAATGACCGCCGTTCTGCCGAGGAACGCTTTGACGAGTTGCCGAACCGGTTGGCGGCATTGTCACAAGCCTTCACCTCACTGGGTATCGCGCCCGGCGTGGTGTTTCAGGCGAGCTATCCCAACCCGTTATTTGATGAAGACGGGGAGTTGTGCCGTACCGCCCTGACGCCGACAGACATTGCGGAGCAGCGCGCCGCCGAGGCACAGGGTGAGCATTTCGGCATCAGCGCGGCGCAGGAGGAAGCCTATGCCGCCGCGCACCGGTTACGCGTCAACGCCGGATATGAGGGGTTGATTGCCAAAATTCCCGCCCTCGTGCGCGGTGTCGCCGCATGGCGTTTCCAGCTGCAATATTATCCTGACCGCAGTTTCGGTTCGCAGAACCTGCCCCGTGACCTGGCCGCGCCGCTTGAACCGGCAACCGCCGCGACGGCCCAGTGCAACTGGGATGCCGACCCGTCCGATTCCGAACTGTGCCAGGGTTATTGGGTATGGGCGAAGCTCAACCGGACGCTGCGCGGCAATGTGCCATGGACGCTGGTCGATTCCTATCAGGACAAGATCAGGCGCCATGGCTGGTGCAACGCCCGCGATGACGCACCGCTTGGCCTGCCCGTGTCGGATGGGCATGGCGGGTGGAAGGCGCCGAACGGAAAGCCGGGCGATTTCAGGCCCTATGCCTTCTCCCTCCCGCGCTGGTTCCGCACGACGAACGACAGCATCATGACGCAGTGGGTGAGCAGCAGCAGCTTTCACCACGGCACGATCCACCCGACCTATCATGCCCATCTGACCATTGCGGCGGCAATGGCGCAGCAGGCCTTTGGCGGCCGGTAATCACGATACCGGAAAGATTTGCGACAAAGGGCCTGCGCGGTTGAATCCCGCGCGTCTTGCGGCATAGTCGCGGCATGACACAGTCCACACCGCGCCGCGCGCTGCTCCTCGCCCTTGCCCTGTTCACCGCGTCTGCCGCGTCCGCCAAAACGGTGGTGGTTCGCGCCGACCATATGATCGACGTGCTGGTCGGAGCGCGGATCGACAATGTCCAGGTGGTGATTGTCGATGGGCGGATCAGCAAGGTCGGGCATCGCGGCGACGCTGCGCCGGCGGGGGCGGAGACGATTGACCTGGGCAAGCGCACCTTGCTGCCTGGCCTGATCGACATGCATGTCCACCTGACCGGCGACCCGCGCCTCAGCGGGTATCGGATGCTGGAATATACCGACAATTTCGCCACGGTGATCGGCGTGAGCAACGCGCGCAAGACGGTCGAGGCGGGCTTTACCACGGTGCGCAATGTCGGATCGGCCAATTTTGACGATGTCGCGCTGAAACAGGGGATTGAGGGCGGCTATGTTCCCGGCCCGCGCATCATCCCGGCGACCTATGCGCTGGGTGTGACCGGCGGGCATTGCGACGCGACGGAATTTCCGCCCTCGATCAGCGTACCGCATCCGCAGATCGCCAATTCACCCGATGAATTCCGCGCCGCCGTGCGGATGATCCGCAAATATGGCGCCGAGGTGGTCAAGGTGTGCATGACCGGCGGCGTGCTGTCGAAGACCGATTCCGTCGGCGGGCAGCAGCTGAGCTTTGAGGAGATCAAGGCGATTGTTGATGAGGCGCATATGCTGGGGATGCGCGTTGCCGTCCACGCGCATGGCGCCGCCGGGATCAACACAGCGCTGCGCGCCGGGGTCGATACGATTGAACATGCCAGCCTGGCCGATGCCGAATCCTTCCGGCTGGCCAAGGCGAATGGCGCATGGTTCGACATGGATATTTATGACGATGATTATATCCTGGCCGAGGGCGCAAAGAATGGCGTGTTCCAGGAAAGCCTCGACAAGGAGCGGGCGATTGGCCGCAAGCAGCGCGAAACCTTTCGCGATGCCCATGCCGCCGGGGTGAAGATGGCCTTTGCCACCGATGGCGGGGTCTATCCCAATGGCAACAACGCGCTGCAATTCGCCACGATGGTCGAATGGGGGATGACGCCGATCGAGGCGATCCAGTCAGCCACGCGCAACGCCGCCGAGGCACTGGGCCGGACGGGCGATATCGGTGCGATTGCGCCGGGCCGCTATGGCGACATGATCGCGGTTGACGGTGACCCGCTGGCCGATGTGCGCAGCCTGCAAAGCGTGGCCTTTGTGATGAAGGGCGGCGAGGTGGTGAAGGCGGCGCCCTGACCCCGGTTACAGCCGCGCGCCGTGGCGATGGGCGCGATACGATGCGTTAACCATTTTCGCGATAGCATTTCCCTGACCGGCATCGTGGTTGGACCATCGCGGGTGATGGGCCGTTGCGGACCGCCGGATGTGGGGGAATGAGGATGCATCCAGCCTGTCTCATCGCGCGGCACAAGGTTGCCGGACCTGTGGTGTTCAACGAGGGGCTGTATTTCAGCACCTGCAAGCATTGCGGGGCGGACATCATCCGTGAATCCGAATCCGCCTGGCGCAAGGTGCCACGCGGCTATCGCGTGGTGTGGCGCCCGGTCGGTCGGCATGTTGTCGTGCCATGGCGCCCGGCCAAGACCAATTATGAGCCCGGCCTGCTGAAAAGCGCCGCGCTGAGCATCTTGCCCGAAGAGCGGATCAGCCTCGCGGCATAGCGCCGAGGCGGGTTGTTATCGGTCCGGCGGATCAAACCGCTGGACGACCGCACTGAACATCGGAAGCGCCTCACACCGCCCGGCATGGCCGCTGAGTGCGGGCCAGCGCCCGGCGGCGGCAATTTCGGCATGGGCTTCGTTCAGGAAGCGCATGGCGCAGGCGACAGCAATATCGGCAAAACCCGGCGTGACACCGGACCAGAAGGGCGCTTCCAGCGCGGCGGCCTGACCCTCCAGCACGTTGAGCACGCCGGAAATCTGCTGTGTGCAGCGCGCGACCCACGCGTCCGATGTTTCGGCGTGGAGCACCCGTTCATAAACCAGGCTGACCATCTTGTCGCACAGGCCCGAGGCGAGCGCGCACAGCCTGAGCGCCGCACGCCGCGCCGCGCCTGACGCCGGTAACAGGCGCCGCGCCGGGCCGACCAGTTCATCGAGATGGTCAATGATCGCCATGCTCTCGATCAGCACCTCGCCATCGTCGAGCACCAATGTCGGCACACGCCGCAGCGGGTTGTACACGGCGATCGCGTCGCCGTCGCGAAAGGTTGACCATGGGCGATGTTCATAGCCCAGCCCGTGAATGTGGAGCGCAACGGCGACCCGCCGCACGAACGGGGAATCATATTGGCCAATCAGGATCATGCTCATGCCCCCGCGCATATCATGCGCGTCACCGGGCGGAAGAAAGAAGCTGTTGGCCGGGTGTCAGTGCTTCTTGTGCGCCTCATGGCGCATGATCTGGCGGCCATTGACCAGCACGGTCGGCTTGCACGTCGCGGGATCAGGCGCGGAGACACCGCCGCAAAAGCCCATGCCGGCGGTCAGGCCGGTGACGGTGGTGGTGGCGCCGACCGTGGCGGAGGCGGCCTGGGTGACATCACCGGCGCGGAACAGGATATGGCAGGTGCCGCTGGTTGAGCGCACGCAGGTGACCAGCGCGGTGCCATTGTCGAGATTGCCGGTAACCTCCAGCGTGAAGGCGCTTTGTTCATCGCTGTCGCAACCGGCCAATGTTGCCGCCAGCAGCGCCGCCAAGATCGTCGCGCCGGGGTGAAGCCGCCGGGTCATTGTTCATCCTCCAGATACTGTGTTGATGACATAACACACGACCGGCACATGTCCATCGCCAGCTCGCCTCTTTCCGCAGCGCACAAATTCAGCTAAGGGCGCCCCCGAACCCGCATATCAGCGACAATCAGGATATATCATGAATCTCCGCAACGTGGCGATCATCGCCCACGTCGATCACGGCAAGACGACCCTTGTCGACCAGTTGTTCCGTCAATCCGGCACCTTCCGCGACAACCAGCGGATCGAGGAGCGGGCGATGGATTCGAACGACCTGGAAAAGGAACGTGGCATCACGATTCTGGCCAAGTGCACCTCGGTCGACTGGGAAGGCACGCGGATCAACATCGTTGATACGCCGGGCCACGCCGATTTCGGCGGCGAGGTGGAGCGCATCCTGTCGATGGTCGATGGCGTGATCCTGCTGGTCGATGCGTCGGAAGGCGCGATGCCGCAGACCAAGTTCGTCACCGGCAAGGCGCTGGCGCTCGGCCTGCGCCCGATCGTCGTGGTCAACAAGGTTGATCGTCCTGACGAGCGTATCCAGGAAGTGCTGGACGAGGTGTTCGACCTGTTCGTCAGCCTGGACGCCAGTGATGAGCAGCTTGATTTCCCGGTGCTCTATGCCTCGGGCCGCAATGGCTATGCCAATGAGGATCATCATGCCCGTGAAGGCACGTTGAAGCCGCTGTTCGAAAAGATCGTCGCGCATGTGCCGCCGCCATCCGCCGACCCGGATGGGCCGTTCAAGTTCCTGGTGACGTTGCTCGACCGCGACAATTTCCTTGGCCGCATCCTGACCGGCCTGGTGTTCTCCGGCTCGGTCAAGACCAACCAGCAGATCCACGCGCTCGATAATGACGGCAAGATCGTCGAGACGGGCCGTGCATCAAAGATCATGACCTTTCACGGGCTGGAGCGTGTGCCGACCGATCTGGCGCAGGCGGGCGACATCATCTCGATTGCCGGGCTGACCCACACGACCGTTTCCAACACAATCTGCGACCCGAGCGTGACCGAGCCGCTGCACGCGCAGCCAATTGATCCGCCGACGCTGTCAATGCGCTTTGCCGTGAATGATTCGCCGATGGCGGGCCGTGACGGCAGCAAGGTGACGAGCCGCATGATCCGCGACCGCCTGTTCCGCGAGGCGGAATCAAACGTCGCCATCAAGGTGACCGAAGCCGCCGACCGCGATTCCTTTGAGGTTGCCGGGCGCGGCGAGTTGCAGCTTGGTGTGCTGATCGAGACGATGCGCCGCGAAGGCTTTGAGCTGGGTATCAGCCGCCCGCGCGTGTTGTTTGGTGAGGATGAGGACGGCAAGAAGACCGAGCCGTATGAAACCGTGATCATCGACGTTGATGAGGAATATTCCGGCACGGTCGTCGAGAAGATGGCGATCCGCAAGGCCGAGCTGACCGACATGCGCCCGTCAGGCGGCGGCAAGACCCGCATCACCTTCTCGGCGCCAAGCCGCGGGATGATCGGCTATCATGGCGAGTTCCTGTCGGACACGCGCGGCACCGGCATCATGAACCGGCTGTTTGAGCGATATGGCCCGCACAAGGGCAATATTGAGGGCCGCAAGAATGGCGTGCTGATTTCCAACGGCGCGGGTGAGGCCAACAGCTATGCGCTCGGCCCGCTGGAAGAACGCGGCATCCTGTTCGTCGGGCATGGCGAGGCGCTGTATGAGGGCATGGTGATTGGCGAGAATGCCAAGCCCGATGACCTTGAAGTCAACCCGATGAAGGCCAAGCAGCTCACCAACTTCCGCGCCAGCGGCGGCAAGGATGACGCCATCCGCCTGACCCCGCCGAAGAAGATGACGCTGGAACAGGCCATCGCCTATATTGACGATGACGAAATGGTCGAAGTGACGCCCAAGTCAATCCGCCTGCGCAAACGCTATCTCGACCCGCACGAGCGCAAGAAGGCGAGCCGGGCGAAGCTGGCGGCATAGCAATCAGGCGGGCGGGGAGAGAAGGCTTTCCCCGCCCGTTTTGATTCGTGCGCGGCCCTTGCGCTATGGGTCGATTGCCGTAGTTTCCCCCTGATTTTGGGGGAGAATCATGTGAATGCGTTGGTGCACCCATGGCGTCACTGCTTCGATTTTCGCGGGCGCTCGCGCAGACTTGAAGTCCTGTTGTTCTTTGCCACCGTGTTCACCGGGTTGGTGGTTGTGGCAGGTGTTGGCGAGCTCATCATGGGCGTAATCGGCGCGCCGTTCCCGCCTATCAAGCTTGGTAGCGATACTTTCGGAATTGTGTTGCCGCCGCATGGCTGGCCGGCGGCGATTTACTTGATGCTATGCTTGGTGCCGGGGCTGGCGCTCAGCGCGCGCCGCCTTCACGATTATGGGCTGTCCGGCCTGTTGTTGCTCGCCTGGGTGGTGCCGGTCGTCGGACTGTTCGTTGGACCCGTGCTGGCGCTGGTGATCATATTCCTGCGCGATGCTGAAGGTGCCCGCCGCTATGGCCCCGATCCGCGCGACCCGGAGGGCGCGGACGGCACCGTCGCGTTGGGCGAGATCTTTTCCTAAAGCCCCGCCAGTTCCATCAGCACGGCCCATTCGTCGTCGCGGACCGGGGTGACGGACAGGCGGCTCTGGCGCAGTACCTCGAGCTTGGCGAGGCGTGGTTCGGCCTTTAGTTGCGCGAGCGTTACCGGGCGGGGGAGCTTTTCGAGCGGCTTTACCGCGACGCTGGCCCATTGGTCCTTGTCGCCATCGGGGCGCCAGGCGCGGGTGATTTCCATCACGCCGACCGCCGCCTTTTCCGTGTTGCTGTGGTAGAAGAGCGCGCGGTCACCCACCGCCATGTCTTTCAGGAAATTGCGCGCGGTATAGTTGCGCACGCCGTCCCATTCGGTCGCGCCGTCGCGTGTCAGGTGATCCCAACCGTAAACATCGGGTTCGGATCGCAGCAACCAATAGGCCATCGTCAGTATCTCACCTTTGCGCATTGATGACGGGTGCGATGGGCAAATGTGGCGTGCGGGGATAGCCCCCACCCCAACCCCTCACCTGAAGGGGAGGGGCTGCCCGTCGCTGTCACTGGCTTTTGTGTAGGGTGCGCGCCGGTGCGGGGCAACCGGATCAATCAGCCAAAGCGCGATCAGCGAGATGCAGGACGGGCGTGCCGCGCGCCGTCTGGCCGCGCGCGGCGGCGATCTCATCGGCCATGTCGTACAGTGCATCGCACTCAAACACGTCATAGGCGGCGTTGCACAGGCGGATGCCGGCCACCCCGTCAAACAGCGCGCCGCGCGCGGCATCGGCCATGGCGTGCTCACATGCCGCATACAACGCCGCGACCCGCGACAATTGCGACGTTGCGTCAGCAGCAGGAGAATCATGCGACATGTGAGCAAGGGCGGTGTTACATGAGAAATTTCTCATAGTCAAGATCGTGCTTGCGTTCGGCGCCGTGTCATCCGACCGTAAAAGCGATTCTCTCATGCGCGGGTGATGCCCGCCAAGGATGTTGACATGCGTTGCTGGCCGTTGCTGTCGTTGATCTTCCTGCCGCTTGCCGCCACGGCGCAAAGCGCACCGCCGGGGCGGTTGTTCATCGCGCCATCGGGCGAGGCATTTCGTGCGCCGGCGGACGCGCCCTATCCGATGGCGACATGGTTTGCGCAGGCCGACCATAATCATGACGGGCGCATCGACCTGACCGAGTTCAGCTGGGACTTTACCCGCTTTTTCGACACACTCGACCTGGACCATGACGGCACGCTGATTGCCAGCGAGATTGACCAATATGAGCGCCAGGTGCCGGAGCTGCGCAGCGGCGGCTATGGCGGGATTGGCGAATATGGTGGCGGCGGCGGCGGGGCCGCTGGCCTGCACCGCGATGATGCCGATGCGGGCGAGGGCACCGGCGGCGGGCAGAGCGACAGCACCGGCCCGGCACCGGCCTATGCACCGGGCGGCACGGCGCGCTTTTACGAGATCATCAACATCCCCGAGCCAGTGACGGCGATGGACCTCGACCTGAGCGGGACGATCACCAAATATGAGTTTCAGCGCGCGGCGGTGCGGCGCTTTGCCATTCTCGACACGCGGCAGCGCGGCTATCTGACGCTGGCCGAACTGCCCGAGCCGGAAGCACTGCGGCACAAGAACCCGCAACGCTGGCGCCGGTAATCCCGTCTAGACCTGCGTCGCGGTTCCGGCGACGATATAGAGCGTGACCAGCATCCCGACGATCAGCGCGCCGGGGCGATAGCTGTTGGTGCGCCGCCAGGTGAAAATCGCGATGATGGCAATCACCGCCAGCACGGGGATGAACTGCAGCCCGATAATCGTGCTGAGCGGGTCAAAGCCGGTCAGCAATGATCCGGTGAGGAACAACAGGCCGTAACTCGCCCCGAGCAGGACGATGAAGCCGCCGGTCAGCGTCAGCAGGGCGGCGACATAGCTGCGGCGCGGGCTGTCGCCTGCCACCGTCAGGCCATGGCACAAGGTTTTGAGCGTGACGAGAAAGGCCAGCGTGATCGGCACGACATAGCGTGCCGCGATGCCCCATTGCCGCGCATCGGGCAGCTTGACCGCAATCACCCAGAACCGGAAATCGGTGTGGAACAGCGCATCGACCAGTGCCAGCGCGGCATAGCCACTGGCCACCGTCATCACCGCCAGCGTCAGCGCGCGCGGCCAGGCCGGTTGCGGCGTGGCGGCGGGCGCGTTCTTGCTGAACCGGGCGATCAACAGGCTGATCCCCGCGCCGGTCAGCGCCCAGAATGCGGTCTGTGTCGTTACCATCTGCGGCAGCAGCGCAGTGGGCGGCACCAGCAGGAAGATGGCGATGAAGCAGGGGAAGAACAGCAAGGCAGGCAATGCGCTGTTCACCGCAAGGCCGCGCCACCAGCGGCGGTCGCGCGCCGGCACGGCGGCAACGCCACGCGCCTGTAACGGCGCGAAAAAGGGCAGGCGCAGCAGCAGGTCAAAACTGCCGAGCAGCAGCATGACAAAGCCGATCAGACCAAGGCCGGTGCCGAATTCCTTCCAATACCAGATCTGGTCGCTCGCCGGGCGTGGATGACCCCCCTTGAGCGTCGCGGCAAACCAGTCAGTGGCGTGGCCAATGGCGACGGTCGAGATATGGTCGCCGGGATGGGTGGTCGCCGGTTGATAGAGGATGCGGGCGGTGCCGCTGGCGATGTTGCCGTAAAGCTGGCCGGTGGTGACGGGGGATGCGGTGCCGAACACGGCGCGCAACTTCGCGCTGTTGCCAACATCGCGCGCGCGGTCGGCGCCCCACATCAGCTTGGCGAACTCGTCATAGCGGCTGTACACCAGGGCGAGGTTGCGCGGCCAGGCGGGCGACCCTTCCCTGGCATAGGGCGCGCCGGTCGAGGAGCCTTCCAGCACCACCGCGCGATAGCCATCGGGCAGGGCAGCGGCAGCGGCGAGGACGGTCCAGCCGCCCATGCTGTGCCCCTCAAGCCCGATCTGGTCAGGGTCAACCATCGGCAATGCGCGCAGATAGCGCAGGCCATCCGGCCCGCCAAAGCCATTGGAGAAGGCCGCGCCGCCGCTATAGCCATGGCCGGTCTGGTCAAGCGACAGCACGACATAGCCGCGCCGGGCAAACTCAATCGCAAAGCCGTCCTGCGTCTCGCGCGAATTGATATAGCCATGAACCGCGAGAATGCCCGGCGCGCGCGTTGCCGGGGTGGCGCCCTTTGGCACATAGAGCAGCGCGCTCATCACTGTGCCGTTGGTGCCAACAAAGCGAATATCGCGCACCGAAACACCGTCACCCGTGCGGATCAACTGGGCGAGAAAGGCGCCCGCAAGCAGCAGTGCCAGCCCGGCCAGCGCCAGCCAGCGACGTGGCGCAACGCCGGCCGCTTCGGTCGCCCCGCCACTGTTGATCGCCATGCTACATCCCCCGCCGCCTTGTTATCTGGCGAAAGGCTAGACCAGTGTTGCGCGGATGGCCATGGTGGGGCTGACCGTAACGAAGAACTGGCGGATGACATTCCGCCTCAACGCGGCCCTCGCTATCGAGGATATGGATCTGGAGGATTATCACTGATGGCAATCCAGTTGCACCCGTTGGTCGCTGTCCATGCTGGCACTTTCCTGCATGACGAATTCGTCAAGCCGGCGGGTCTGAACGTGACGCAGCTTGCGGCGCATTTTGGCGTCACGCGGCAGGCGTTGAGCGCGGTCCTGAATGGTCGCGCCGCGTTGTCGGCGGCGATGGCGTTGCGCTTTGAGCAGGCATTTGGGGTGCGCGCCGACACGATGATGCGGATGCAGGCCGCATTTGATCTCGCACAGGAGCGTCTGCGCGGCGGGGTTGCAATCGGGCGGTTGCCGCAAGCGGCATAGCCTGCGCCCCGATCCGGCCCCGCGCCATTGCTCCACGCCATGATCCGCGCCACACTCGGCGCAGAAAATGGATGAGGGAGAGTCGGTGATGGCGCAGGGTGAGCTGGCAAGTTGGGATGCCACGGAAACGGCGGCGGCGATCAGGTCCGGGGCGGTGTCGGCGCTGGAGGTGGTTGATGCCGCGATTGCGCGAGCCGAGGCGCTGAACCCGCAGCTCAATTTTCTCGTCACCGACGATTTTGAGCGGGCACGTGCGCGCGCCAGGGCGCCGCTGGGTGATGGCGTGTTTGCCGGGGTGCCGTTCCTGATCAAGGATCTTGACGACCAGATCGGCCTGCCGACGCGATCAGGCTCGCGCTCGAGCGCTGATCTGCCCGTGGCGACGCGGCAATCGCCGATGGTTGACGGGATGCTGGCGACGGGGCTGAACCCGATCGGCAAGAGCGCGACGCCGGAGCATGGCTTTCTGCCGACGACCGAGCCGCTGGCCTTTGGCCCGACGCGCAACCCATGGGATGTGTCGCGGTCTTCGGGCGGATCATCGGGCGGGGCGGGCGCGGCGACGGCGGCCGGTGTCGTGCCCTTTGCCCATGCCAGTGATGGCGGCGGGTCGATCCGTATTCCGGCATCATGTTGCGGGCTGTTCGGGCTGAAAACATCGCGCGGGCGAACGCTGGCGACTGACCCGGGGCATTTCCCGATCCCGCTCAGCGTGCAGCTTTGCGTGTCGCGCAGCGTGCGCGACAGCGCGGGCTTGCTGGCGGCGGTTGAGGGCACGGGCGCGGGGCTGCCGCCGGTCGGGCTGGTCAGCGGCCCGGCGACCAAGCGGTTGCGCGTTGGCATGGTGATGACCAGCCTGGCGGGCACCGCGCCCGACGCAGAGGTGGCCGGGGCGATTGAGGACATGGCGACCTTGCTGGCCGGGCTTGGCCACCGGGTCGAGCCGACCGCCTGGCCCGCGCCGTTGCTCGGCATGAATGATGCGTTCCTGCTGGCCTGGTCAAAAGGTGCGGCGGAAATTCTGGCCGAAACCGGCGCGCGGCTGGGCCATGCACCGGGGCCGGACGAGGTTGAACCCTTCAGCCTGGCGATGGCCGGGATCATCGCGCAAGCCCCGGCCGGCGCGGTCGAGCAGGCGGTGGCCTATCTCCATTCGCTGCGCAGCGTCTATGATGCGTGGCTGGCGGATTATGACATGATCCTGTCGCCGGTATTGTCAGCGCCGCCGGTGGCGATTGACTGGCTGCGTGCCGACCTGCCGATCGAGACGATGGCCGAGCGACTGACCAGCTATGTCGGCTATACCACGCCCTATAATGTCGTCGGTGCCCCGGCGATGAGCGTGCCGGGCGCGTGGAGCGCGAATGGCCTGCCGATTGGCGCGCAGTTTGGCGCCGCCGTGGGCGGCGAGGCGGCGTTGCTGGCGCTGGCCTATGAGATTGAGGCGGCGCGACCCTGGGCAGGACGGCGACCGGGGGTTTGCGGCTGAGTCAGGGCGAGGCGGTGATGGGGGATGCGGTGATGGGCAGCGCACGACGCTCGCGCTGGTGGCTATTCTGGGTGCTGACGGCGGCGGTGACGGTGATCCTTGCCCTTGCCGTGGCGAGCGTGCCGCCGGGCGTGGCGGCGATCCGCCTCGCGATCCGCGTGACGGCGCGGACATCGCTGTTGCTGTTCTGCGCGGCATTTGTCGCCTCGGCGCTGGTCGGGTGGTGGCCGGGGCGGGCGACACGGGCGTTACTGGCGTATCGCCGTCAGATCGGGCTTGGCTTTGCCTGGTCACATGCCCTGCATCTTGTGGCGATTGTTGGGCTTTCGCGTGCTGATCCGGCAGTGTCATTCAGTGCCATCACCCTTGTTTTCGGCGGATCGGCCTATGTCCTGATCGCGGCGATGGCGGTGACGTCCTTTGATCGCACGGCGCGCTGGCTTGGCGCGCGGCGCTGGCGGCTGCTGCACAGCATTGGCAGCTATGTTGTGTGGATCATCTTCACCAACAGCTATGGCGGACGCAGTGCGCATGACGCCTATTTTGTGCCGATGCTGGCGCTGCTGATCCTGGTGATGGCGCTGAAACTCGGGTGGATCGTGCGGCGGCGGGTGGTGCGGTAAGCCGAAAAAAGGGGCGCCCGTTGCCGGGCACCCCTTCTTTACCAGGCAGTGATGGTGCCGATCAGAAGCGGAAGCCGACACCGACCGCGACATGGCGGCGCTGCAGGTTGACGGCATAATATTTGCCGTAATCTGCATAGTCGATTTCTGCCATGACATAGGCATTCTTGCTGAGGTTGTAATCAACGCCGATCGCACCCTGCACACCGTCGGAATTGTCCGAACCACCACCAGCGGCGGCGTTGTACTTGGCGGTGATCCGCGCATAGCCCAGCTTGCCGTACAGCACGACCTTGGGCGACACGGCGAAGCCAAGACGTGCACCGACGCCGAGATTGCCCTGCTCATTGAGGCATTGCCCGCCATTGCACAGGCTGACGCTGGAGAATTCATAAGCGGCATAGGGGCCAACCTGGACGGTCTTGCCGATCTTCAGGTCATAGCCAATTTCGCCACCATAGGACACCGCGCTGCCGATCTTGTAGACGGCGCCGCCGCCGCTGATCGTCGGCGTTTCATAGCCAAGGCGTGCTTCGGCGCGGAAGCCATTGAGCTTCGCGTCGCTGTCCTGGGCCATTGCGACACCCGGAACAAAGGCAAGCGCAGCCGCTGCCAGCGCAAGATAGTTTTTCATGTCAACTCCACGGAACTTTGTTAAGAAACCCGTATATCGCGATGATAATACAGGAATCGCGTTCTAATCGCGGAATCTTATCCTGTCCAGCACAACAAGATCCATTGTGGTGCTATTTCAACATGCTTGCGGCCCGATACTCAGGCGGCGATGGCGATCCGCTCGCTTGCCGGGACCAGGGCGGCATATTGCGCGAACAGGGCAGCGAAATGCTGATCCATCGTGCGGACCCCGGCGGCAGCGATCGCCCGCTGGCGCTGGAGCGCAACGCCGCGATCAACAAACTGGTCAATCGCATGGGTCAGCGCGCGCTGGTTGCCAGAGGCATAGGACAGGCCGGCGCCGGGCAGTTGCTGGTCATGCGCGCCGCCACGATCCGGCACGATCAACGGCAGGCCGCTGGCGCGCGCCTCACTGGCGACCATGCAGAAAGTCTCCGCCTCACAGCCATGGACCAGCGCATCACCGCTGGCCAGCACGGCAGCCAGCCGGGCACGGTCGGTCACCGGCGCACCAATGGCGATATGGCCGGGGCCGGCGGCGATCTTTTCCAGCCGCGCGCGGGCGCGGTCGCTGCCATTGCCGATCAGCATCAGGCCGACCGGGCGACCATAGCCGGTTGCGTTGGCCGCAGCGGCGGCGCGCAACACCATCGGCCAGCGCTTTTCAGCGGCAAAGCGACCGACGCCGAGCAGCAGCGTGGCATCTTCCCCCAGGCCGCATTGCGCGAGCATCTCGCGGCGCAGCGTTGCAGAACGGTGTGTCGGCGAAAATACGCCCGGCTCAACACCCATTGGCAGGGTGGTGACCTTGGTCAGCCCCCCGGCGGTGAGCCGGTCTGACAGGCCGCCACTGGCGCTGACGACCAGATCAAACTGGCTGTCGAGCTTGCGCAGGTGGCGCCAGAACCGGTCAAAGCCACGATCGATTGTCGCGATGCTGGCGACGCGACCGAACCAGCGATAGGCATAGGCAGCGAGCGGATCACAATGCATCACCAGCGCGCGCGGGGCCGAACCCTGCCAGCGGCCAACCATTGATGCGCTGGACCAGGGCGAGGATGCCTCAACCAGATCAGGCTGCAACCGGTCGAGCGCGGCGTGCAGGCGCTGCTCATCATCAAACCAGCGATATTTGCGGTCGAGCGGAAAGGCCGGGGCGGCAATCGTGACCAGCCGGCCACCGCGACCAATTTCGGTCACGCTGTCGGTCTCGCCCGGGGCGAGGATGATCACTTCATGACCGAGCGCCGGTGCCGCGCGCAGCTTGCGCTCGACATAGGTTTTTACCCCGCCACCATGTGGCGTGTAAAAGGCGCAGACATCGACAATCCGCAAAACGAAACTCCAGACAAGCGCCGCCCCCCGAGCGCGCCGTTTCAAAACCTGTTGCTGTCATGATGCCGCAGTGCGGCACAACCACAGTTCGCCCTGAAGGAAAAATCTGCTCAAGAGATGCTCACTTCGCGGCGGAAATGCGGCACAGTCCGTGGCTTGCCGACGCGGGGCGGGTCGTGCAAGGCAGTGGCGCAACGCGATGGATACCCCTGCCTCTACCCCGCCGGGCGGCCTGCTTGCCGCCTTTGAAGCACACCAGGTGGCGCTGCGCCGGTTCCTTGTCGCGCGCAGCGGGGATGCGGCTGTTGCCGAGGATCTGATGCAGGAATTATGGCTGGCGGCGCAGGGCGGCGCTGGTGGGCCGGTGGCCAATGCGCGCGCCTATCTGTTTCAGATTGCCAACAATCTTGTGCTGGGCCGGCGCCGGACCGAGCTGCGCGCGGCGGCGCGCGACCGGGCGTGGATTGCGCTGCGCCATGGCGAGGTGGACGAGCCGGTTGATGACAGCCCGGCGGCAGACGCGGCGATGATTGCCCGTGAGGAGGCGGCATTGCTGGCCTCGGCCATTGCCAATCTGCCCCCGGCGGCCGGGCGTGCCTTTCGCCTGCACAAGCTTGACGGGCTGAGCCATGAACAGGTCGCGCAACAGCTTGGCATCAGCCGGTCGGGGGTGGAAAAACACATTGCCGTGGCCATGACGCACCTGCGTCGTGCGCTGACATCGGATGATGATTCGCAGGGGGAACTGCGGTGATGGCCATCCGGTGGCATCTGGACATTGTATCGGCAACGCGTAGCGTGGGCTGGCAGGGGTACAGGGCATGAGTCGGGGCGATCAAATGCAGGAGGCTGTGGCGTGGCACGCTGCGCTTGCGCATGATGACGCCGATTGGGACGGCTTCACTGCCTGGCTGGAGGCCGACGCCGGGCATCAGCGCGCCTATGACAGTGTCGCGCTGGGCCATGCGCTGATTGACGAGCATCATGAAATCCTGACCGGGCTGCTCGCCGCGCCGGCACCGGCGCCATGGTGGCGCCGGCTTGTGATCGCGACCGGGGCACTGGGCGGCGCGCTGGCCGCATCGCTGGCCGCGCTGTTCGTGATTGTGCCAGCCGTGCAGGCGCCCGTTGCAACCGCAGCGTGGCAAACCGGCGCGGGTGAGCGTCGCACCATTGCCTTTGCCGATGGTGCCGAGGCGGCATTGGCCCCGGCGAGCCGGCTGGCAGCACAGGATGGCAAGCTGACCCTTTCCGGCACAGCCTATTTCACCGTGAAGCATGACCCGTCGCGCCCCGTGACCATCATCGCCAATGGCGTGACCGTCCGTGACGTTGGCACGCGCTTTGAGATGGCGGTCGACAAGGATGCGGTGCGTGTCGCGGTGTCCGAGGGTGAGGTTGCGGTGGCCACCGGCGGCAAGCCCGCCGTGGCGGTGCGCGCGGGCCAGCGCGTGCTGGTGACCGGCGGCACCATCGAAACCGGCGTCTCAGCGCCAGCCAGTGTCGCGTCATGGCGTGGCGGGCGGCTGGTCTATGACCGCGCGCCGCTGGGGCTGGTCGCGGCGGACATCGCGCGCTACGCGGGCGGCAAGGTCAGTGTTGATTCCCGCGATGCCGACCGGCGCTTTTCGGGCGCCATGGCCATTGGGGATCGTGTGACGATGGCCAGATCGCTGGCGGGGTTGATGGGTCTAGATGCCAGGGTTGACGGCGAGACGGTTGTGCTGGGGGATCGTAGCGGGCGTTAGCCTCGCGCCGGTCGCTGCCCATGCTGCCGACCGCGATGTTGCCATCGATCTGCCAGCGGCGACGCTGGCGCAGGCGATTGCCGCCCTGTCAACGCAGACCGGCGTGAGCATTGGCACCGAGGGTGCCTTGCCTTTTCTGCGCACTCCCGATGTCCATGGTCAGATGAGCGTGGCGCACGCGCTCGACCGGCTGCTGGCCGGTTCCGGCTGGCGCGCGCGGCGGGTGGCACCCAATGCCTATCGCATCGTGGTGCGCAAACATTATCGCGCACCGCCAATGCCCGCGCCGGATTATCGCTATCCCGAGCCCGTGCCCGATGTGGTGGTGACGGCGCGCAAGCTGCCCGAGCGCGAATCCAGCCTGCCCGGCCCGGTCGCGGTCTATGTGCCGGATGACGCGGCCAGCGGCGGTGCCAATACCGGCTCACGCAGCGTGGCGCGCTCGGTCGAGGGGCTGACCGCGATCGACAGCGGGCCGGATTCGGGGCGACTGTTCATTCGCGGCGTCGCCGACACGCCGTTCAGCGGCTATGGCCAATCCCCGGTCAGCGTGCAGATTGATGAGGCGCGCGCGACCTTTGACGCGCCCGACCCCGATCTGCGGCTGGTCGATGTGGCGCGGGTTGAATTGCTCAAGGGGCCGCAAGGGCCGCTTTATGGCACCGGCGCGCTGGGCGGGGTGTACCGCGTGGTGCTCAACCCGCCCAACCCGGCAGCAGCGGCAGCGCGTTTCCGGTTCGACATGGGCGGCGTGAGCAATGGCGGGCCGGGTGCCTCTGCCGAGGCGATGGTCAATGTGCCGGTCGCGGGCGGGCATGGCGCGGTGCGCGCGGTGGCCTATGGCGCGCTGGCGCCGGGCTGGATCGCCAATGAGGGCGGGCCGGGCGCGATCAACCGGACGCAAAGCTGGGGCGCCCGGCTGGCCGGGCGGTTTGACAGCGGCGCGTGGCGCTTCACACTGACCGGTCTGGCGCAATCCGTCAGTGCGCGCGACAGCCGCTATACTGACCGGGCCGGAAAGGATCTGACGCGCGTGCGCCGCCTGCCGGAGCCGCGTCGGGGCGACATCCGCCAGGCCGCGTTGACGGTGACCGGCCCGATCGGGGCGGCGACATTGACCTTTGCCTCCAGCTTTACCGCGCAGCATGTCGCGCGCACCGATGATGCCAGTGCCTCGGCGCGCTATTTTGGCACCTTTGGCCCGCTCTCCTATCATGAGGAGCGCGATTATGCGGTGGTTGACCAGGAACTGCGTATTGCCAGCACGGCCGACCGACGGCTGAGCTGGGTTGCCGGCCTGTCCTATCTTCATTCGACGATCACCGTTGGCGGGGTGATGACAACACGGCGCGGCACCCAGGTTACCGTGCTCGACCTGCATCGCAATGTCAGCGAGGTGGCGGCCTATGGTGAGGCGTCGCTCAAGCTTGCGCCGCGCCTGCACGCGGCAATCGGCGCCCGCCTGTTCTATTCCTCGGCGGAAGATGGCCGGATTGAACGCACGCGGAGCAACGCCAACAGCGTGGCGACCTGGGGCCTAACCCCCAGCGCCTCGCTCTCGCTGGACACCTTTGGCGGCGGGTTGGTCTATGCGCGCTTTGCCACCGCGTTCCGCCCGGGTGGGCTTGATCCGGCCAATCTCGTCACCCGCCGCTATGTCGCGGACCAGTTGAGCAATATTGATCTTGGCGCGCGCGGCACCGCGCTGCACGGATCATTGACGCTTGATCTTGCCGCCTATCGGACGCGCTGGCTGCATGTGCAGTCGGATTATCTGCTGCCCAATGGCCTGTTGGCGACGCACAATGTTGGCGATGCGTTGATCATGGGTGTGGAAGGGTCACTGGCCTGGCATGTCGGCGGTGGCTGGACGGTCAGCGCTGGCGGCACGTTGCAACGCGCGCGGCTGACCCGGGGTGAGGACGGTGTGAAGCTGACCACCGACCTGCGCCTGCCGGTGGTGCCCGATGCGGCCGGGCGGCTGGCGGTGGCGTGGCGGCATAACTGGCATGGCTGGCGGTTCGAACCGAGCGTGGCGATGCGCTATGGCGGCTCATCCCGGCTCAGCTTTGACCCCGGACTGGACCGGAAAATGGGCGGCTTTGGCGAGGCTGACCTGTCACTCGCCGTGACGCATGGGCGGATGCGGATAGCAGTGATGATCGACAATCTGTTCGACACACGCGGCGACAGCTTTGCCTTTGGCAACCCGTTCTCGGTACGCACGGAATCGCAATATACCCCCACCCGGCCACGGAGCGGGACGCTGTCCTTTGCGGTGGATTTTTGAGGCGGCGGACCAGGGTAGGTCTGGAAAAGCCGGGGCTTTTGCGCCGCCGAAACTCTCCGGGAATGTCAGCAATCTCGCGCTCGAACCACCAGAGGCAGCATCACCTGCCGAACACCGAAAAATCGCAGGTGCGCGCATATCGAGGTGCCGACCATTGGCCCAGAAAATAGCCGCTGCCAAAAGCAGCAACAGCCAACACTGTCATCGCGATGGCCAGAAAAACTGATCTGCGTTGCATGACTGCAAACTGCGCGATGCTGGCGATGGCCGCAACGAAATTTCATCGCGTCCGAAGAGGCTGAAAGCCCGCTTCCCTTCCACCGCGCATAAGCGTCAGGGGCGCAGACCCCAATAACCCGAATATCGTGCCCACCTTGCTTCCGGGCGGCAGGCCCTAATAGTTCGGAACAACTGCCTCCCGCACCGTTTGCGAAACGGCGCGGTTCTTGTTGTCAAAAACCACCACGATAAATTGATTGATATCGACCGCATCGAAACTCACGTAAAAGAAATCCCCTTCGCCCTTGATGCCGATATACCATTCGCAACTCATGTTGCCGGTTGCTGGATCGGGCGTGGCTGATCGCGGTTTGCCGATGAGTGCGACGACATCGTCATAAGGCATCCCTCGCTTGATATGGCCAAAGCGCTCAATAAACTCTGACGCGGTTCTGGGCGGCGCATGGTGGCTGTGAGGCAAACGCCTGACAGCATAGGATGTTGCCAACCCCGCGAGGCACAGGAGCATGAGGCCGAGCAGGATCCTTCCGCGAGACAAGCTCAATTTCCCTCCCCAGGCGCTGCAACAGGTTTGCCCGCTGAATCTACTTTGGTGACGGGTGCAACTCCAGTGTGTTGTCGTTCCGACTTTCGGTTGGCGATTTACGGATGGTAGGTTTCACCAGCCATGGGCATTACCTTTCCTCCCTTGATGCTTCCCGGTGCTGGCGGAGCAAGTCCGTGTTCTGCCCATTTCACCTTGTTGCTCCAAGCCAGTCGCCCATCCTGATCGATAAGGACCAGTTTGCCACTGCGCAGAGCATTTCGCACCAAAATGGCCAATTGTTGTTCCGAAGCGTCAGGATAATCCTCGGCGATCGTCCGTCCCACTTCGTTGTTGTATAGGTCCATTGCCTCGCTGACCTGGGGGCTGTTGGGTCCGCCCTCATGCGCTGAACCATAAGCCTGTGCGAAAACAGGGCCGAACGCTTTCGTCATCAGGGCATTCCAATAGGCGTGGCGAAACGCATCGCTATGACCGTCAGTATTCCGCCATAGGTCGATCCACGTTTCCACCTCGCCTGGATGGGTGCGTTCAATGTAATCGCGAACCCGTCGCGGGACTTGATTTGGAGTTGGTAAACCGATGAATGTTCCCGTCATATCCACGGCACGCTTCCGTACTGCGTTGAATTGATTCCAGCCTGAAAGACCTGCTCTGATCGGTAGTTGCAATATGAGGCGCCGTTCCTTGGCCGTGACACGGCGAAGGTCGAGCGGTGCCCAAATTCCATTGGGAACATATACCATGCCATCAGGATCGTCTGGAACCTGGTAGTCGCGGGTGATCCGTCCCAGAGTCGCACGCCATTCCGCTGCAGCATCGATGGCTTGTTGTCTGCGACGAGATTCCTCAAGCGCCAAGTCGAGAGCCTTGCCGCGCAGCCCATCGTAGCGTGAGCCTGCGAGCGTATCATTCAGGTTGGTATTGCGCGACCGGGAGCCCCGTAGCCGAGCATTGATGGGCGGTTGCGTGGCAACGGGCCGTGCCGGGCGCGATTTGATCTGTCGTGTCTCGATTTTCGGTTCAGAAACGAGGGAAGGCAGGGTTTCACGGGCCGAAGGCGCCATAGGTGTCGCCGTGTGTAACAGGGGTTTTACCGGCGGCGAGGTGGCGGCGCCGACGAGTGATGTTGCCTGCGGGATTGGCGGTACCGTGCCGGAGAAGGCTGCCAGCTTAATGCCAAGGCTATTCGGCGAAGGGGTTGCCGCGCGCTCGGCGACGGCAGGGTTCATGCGTGAGCGAAGGTTAGGAGAACACATGAGCAGTCCGTGCGCGGAAAGGGAGAGAGATTGAATCAACTTCGAAGTTGTCTCACGGAAAAGATAGCCCCCGATCACGCCCAATTCGCCGCGTCAGGTCTCCGCTTCGTCCCATGGGCTGCCGCTGCAATGGCCGGCTACGGGCAACCATTTGCCGTCAGCCGCGATGCAATCTTCCACCGCCTTGTTTTCACGCAGCCACCAGCCGACAGCCAGGCCGAGGCCAAGCGCCAGAACGAAGGTGACGAAAAGTTTCCACGCTACCATCGGCATTTCTCGGGGTAACAGCGTCGCCAAACCGATTGGCGCCGTTGTGCCGCTTGTTTGTTAAGTCAGCAAGATTTGTGAAAAAAAGCGCGTCGGCCGGAGAGCAGCCCGCTTCCCTTCCACCGCGCGCCATGCTCCAATCCGGCATCACACAGGCAAGGGGGGCAAGGATGCGCACATCGACATGGCTGGCCGGGATCGCGGCGCTGGTGTTGCCGTTGCCGTTGACGGCACAGGCGCAGAGCACGCCGCTGACGGCGGATGAGGTGCGGTTTCGCGACCTCTATCGCGAGCTGGTTGAGACCGACACCAGCGCGACCACCGGCAGTTGCACCGCGCTGGCCGACAAGGTTGAGCGGCATTTACGCACGGCGGGTTATGGCGATGGTGACATTACGCGCTTTGCCTCGCCGGAGCGGCCCGAGGAGGGCGGGCTGGTGGTGATCCTGCCCGGCACGTCAAAGACCGCAAAGCCGCTGCTGCTGCTCGGCCATATCGATGTGGTCGCCGCAAAGCGCGCTGACTGGACGCGCGACCCCTATGTGATGGTCGAGGAGAATGGTTATTTCTTCGGGCGCGGCACCGCCGACATGAAGGCGATGGACGCGATCTGGATCGACGCGATGCGGCGTTTTCGCGAGAGCGGCTATCACCCCAGGCGCACGATCAAGCTGGCGCTGACCTGTGGCGAGGAGGGCGGATCACCGTTCAACGGCGCCCAGTGGCTGGCGCAGAACCGGCCTGACCTGATCGCCGCCGGTTTTGCCCTGAACGAGGGTGGGGGCGGGCGCAGCGACGGGCATGGCAAGCTGCTCACCGCCAACATCCATGTCGGCGAGAAGGCGTCGCAGCATTACCGCATCGCCACGACCAACCCCGGCGGGCACAGCTCGGCGCCGGTGCGGGACAATGCCATTTATCAACTGGCCGATGCGCTGGTGAAGGTGCGCGCGCTGGAATTCCCGATCCGTTTCAACCCGACCACGCGCGCCTATTTCGCGCGGGCGGGTGCGGCGCGCGGTGATGAACTGGGTGCGGCGATGGTCGCGCTGGCGAAGAACCCGGCAGACGCCGCAGCGGAAGCGGTGGTCAATCGCGACAAGAGCTTCCATTCGATGTTGCGCACCACCTGTGTTGCGACCTTGCTGGATGGCGGCCACGCACCCAACGCACTGCCGCAGCGGGCCGGTGCCAATATCAACTGCCGCATCATCCCCGGCGAGACGGTTGAGACGACGCGCGCCGCGCTGATCGCGGCGATTGGTGATCCGGCTGTGACGGTAACGGCAGAAGGGGTGCGCGGGCCGGTCGCGGTGCCACCGCCGCTCGACCCGAAAGTGATCGGCCCGGCGGAAAAGCTCGTCGCGAAATATTATCCCGGCGTGCCGCTGATCCCGACCATGTCGACCGGCGCGACCGACGGCATTTTCCTGGAGAGCATCGGCATCCCGTCCTATGGCCCGCCCGGCCTGTTCGGTGACCCCGATGGCAATGGCACCCACGGCCTGAACGAGCGCATGGCGGTGAAGGCGGTGTTCACCGGGCGGGCGCTGCTGACGGAGCTGGTGCGGACCTATGCCGATGCCGAGTGAGGTGCGCGGAGCGTGAACCACTGGAAGATCGCCACCGTCATTTTGGCGGTCCTGCTGCTTGGATCGGTAACGGGCAACATGTTGCTCTACCCGCAGGCGATGCGCCGATTGGCGGCGCCGGGTGAGGAAGCGCTGATCAGCGCCGTGCAGCAAAAGGGTGCGACCTTGCTGGGCACGACGCCGGAAATGATGCGGGCGAAAACCTTCCCGATCGTCATGTCGATGTCGGCCCGCACTTGTGTTGAACTGCGCGGTAAGCGGGCGGATGACCCGGACTATCTGGAATGCCGTGACCGGCAGGGTAAGGTCGTCGAAGCAAGGGTGTCCGGTGGCGGCTTTTGATGCCGTTGGGTGAGCGGTGACGTGTGGCTAGCGAAGGTGTTTGCAGATGCTGAGTGAGGATGGAACCGAAGAGTCAGGGACGCCGGTTTGGAGTCTCTTCGCTGTCTATCTCGATATGTTCGACACCCACGCGCAGGAAAATGTTGATCAGATCGACGGCGGCGGCGTGCCAGTGGGACATGCTGTCTGGCTGATACCTTTTGCGCTGGTCGTGTCAGTCTTCACGCAATCCATGGTGTTGTTGGGGGTCGTGTCGGGCGTGACACTGCTATGGGTGACGGCCTGTGCGGCATATTGTTGGCATATGCATCGCCGATACCGCGTGGCGATGGACCTGCCCGTTTGGCCCCTGGTGCGTTATTGGGTTCGGCCTTGCCTGACCGGATCGTTGTTCATGGGTGCTACAATCGGCGGGCAGGCGTTGTTTCGATACTTCCACTAACCGCCAGCCATGAACCGCTACGACCTCGCCATCTTCGACTTTGACGGCACGCTGGCCGACAGCGCCGCGTGGTTCTTCGCTGCCTATGACGGGATGGCGGCGCGGTTCGGGTTGCGGCGCGTGTCGCGGGCCGAGCTGGAGGGGATGCGGGCGCTCGGCACGCGCGAGATCATGCGGCGGCTTGATGTGCCGATGTGGAAGCTGCCGCTGATCGCGCGCGCCATGCGGCGGCAGATGGCGGGCGAGATTGCCGGCATTGCGCTGTTCCCCGGGGTTGGTGATGCGCTGGCGGCGCTGCACGGGCGCGGCGTGACGCTGGCGATGGTCAGCTCCAATGCGCAAGGCAATGTCCGCACGGTGCTGGGGGACGAACTGGCCGGGCGGTTTGCCTTTTGGGGCTGTGGCACGGCGCTGTTCGGCAAGGCGAAGAAACTGCGCCAGGCGATGCGCGCCTGTGGCGCCAACCCGGCGCGCACGATCCTGATTGGTGATGAGACACGCGATGTCGAGGCGGCGCGGGCGGCGGGGATTGCCTCAGGCGCGGTGCTGTGGGGCTATGCCGCGCCAGCAGCGCTTGTTGCGGCGGGGCCGACGATGGTGTTTGAAACCGTGGGAGAGATGGCCACTCTATGCCAGGCCGTGAGCCCGTAAAATGCGCCGATGTCTGCGCAAGGGTTGAACGGCGAAAGCTGGTGGGAAGCGGAACGACAGCTTCGAGCGGAAAGCGAATGGAGCGAGGGCCTTTTTCCAGTTATCATGGCTCGAATGACGGACACTCACAGCAGGATCATCGCAGCGGCTGCCAAGCGTGATTTAGCCGCGCTTGGGTTTCGACAGCGTGGTCGATCGCGACTGTGGCTTGCAGATCGCGGCTCGTGGCTGAATGTTGTGGAGTTTACGCCGAGCAGATGGTCCAAAAGCGTATCGCTGACGAACGCCGCTCACTGGCTATGGGTTGGCGCTGGGTTCATGAGTTTCAACGAAGCTGTACCCTCGAAATGCCATGCGGAGTTCGAGACCGATGACCAGTTCAGAGGTGCGGCAAGCAAGATCGCAGAAGAAGCGCGAGCAAAGGCTTTTGCAATAGACGAACGCTTCTCCTCCTTCGAAGCTATCACAGATTTTGTTGTAAGGCGTGCGCACGACGATCCCGAGCGGATGGGGCAAAGTTGGTGGGGATACGAGGCTGGAATAGCTGCGGGACTTCTCGGCAGAACCGATGAAGCGAACCGGTTCTTCGTTGGGCTTACTGACGACCGCGTTATCGAACGCGCTGCGCACCTGCGCCCGCTCATCGGCCAGCCAGAGGCTTTCAGAAGCAAGGTGAACGATGTCGTCGCTCAGGAGCGGGCAAGATTGAAGCTGACGGCGCTCGATAAGCCTATGTTCTAACGACCGCTAGCGGGGCGCTAGAGCGCGCTGCGAATAGGTGGAATCGAATGTGGATTCCCAAGGGTGCCTGGATGTGATTCAAGCTTTGGGCTGGGTTTGGAGGCCAGCCCTTATGCCACGAGCCTATTCTCAGGATTTGCGTGACCGGGTGATCGATGCGGTGGTCCGGGGTGGCGAGAGCCGCCGCTCTGCGTCGCGACGATTTGGCGTGAGCGAGGCATCGGCGATCAAGTGGGTTCAGCGCTATGAGCGCGCCGGCGACCGGTGCTGTGCGGGTACCGGCGGCCACCGGCCATCAAAGGTGAAGCCGGAGCGCGACTGGTTACTGGCGGTGATCGCTGCTGAGCCCGACATCACGCTGGCGGCGTTGTCGGCACGGTTGCTCGCCGAACGCGGCGTGCGGGCCGATACCGGCATGTTATCGCGCTTCTTCGTCGGTGAGGGCATCAGCTTCAAAAAAAAGCGTGCTGCCCTCAGAACAGGATCGGCGCGACGTGGCCCGACGGCGGGCGAGCTGGAAGCGCTATCAGGGCCGGCTTGATCCGCGGCGCCTCGTCTTCATCGACGAAACCTGGGCGAAGACCAACATGACGCGCACCCATGGCCGCTGTCGCCGGGGCGAGCGGCTGCGCGCCAAGGTACCGCATGGCCACTGGAAGACGCTGACCTTCCTCGCCGCACTCCGCTGTGACCGGATCGACGCGCCGGCCGTGATCGACGGCCCGATCAACGGGCAAAGCTTCCTCGCCTATGTCGAGCAGTTCCTGATCCCGACGCTCAAGCCGGGTGACATCGTCATCCTCGACAATCTCGGCAGCCACAAGGGTGAGGCGGTGCGCAACGCCGTTCGGGCGGCTGGCGCAAGGATCCTGTTCCTCCCGCCCTACAGCCCCGACCTGAACCCCATCGAACAGGTCTTCGCCAAGCTCAAAACGCTCCTGCGTAAAGCCCAGGAGCGATCCGTCGAGGCAACCTGGCGGCGCATCGGATCGCTCCTCGATGCCTTCTCACCTCAGGAATGCGCCAACTATCTCAGAAACTCAGGCTATGCGTCAATCTAATCACAAAATGCTCTAGCCGAACGAGCGCTCTATGGATCTACGGCCTATCCCTCCCCGTGCCGTTGCGGTGTTTAGGGGATCAGACGATTCCCTCCACCCATTCAATCAGGTCGCGCGTCACCTCGTCGCGGTTCACGTCGTTGAGCATTTCGTGGCGGCCATCGGGGTAGATGCGGCTGGTCAGGCGGGTTAGGCCGGCGGCGTGGTAATGGTCGATCAGCCCCTGCAGCTTTGCGCCAACGGGATCGCGTTCGCCGCTGAAGATGTAGAGTGGCAGATCCTTGCGCACGCGCGCAGCCAGCCTGGCTGATCCGACATCGGCCAGCGCGGCGGCAACATCACAGGCGAGTTGCGCCGTCAGCGGAAAGCCGCACAGCGGATCGGCGGCATAGGCGTCAACCTCCGCCGGATCGCGTGACAGCCAGTCATAGGGTGTGCGCCCCGGCTCAAACGTCTTGTTGAGCCCGTCGAACATCAAGGTCTGGATCAGCTTACTATGGCCGCGTGCACCAACGCGCAGCCGCTCGATCGCGAGCAGCACCCGGCCAAGGCGCAGGATGCCCGGCGGCGGGCCGGCGCTGCCCGACAGGATCGCACCGGCCAGATCATCGCCATGCTCGCCAATATAGCTTTGCCCCATGAACGAGCCCATCGAATGGCCGAAGAACAACAGCGGCAGCGCGGGGTGATCACGGCGAATGGCGCTGGCGACAGCGTGAATGTCATCAAGGCATTCGCGCCAGCCATTGCGGTCAGCGAAAAAGGCCAGGTCGGCGGGTGGGCAGGCCGGGCCATGGCCGCGATGGTCATGGGCATAAACGACAATATCAATCGCGTTCAGCGCCTCGGCCAGCCGGGCATAGCGCGCGCCATGTTCGGCCAGGCCATGGGCGATCAGTATCGCCGCGCGCGGCGCACCTTGCGGCGACCAGCGCCGGGTAAAGATGCCGCGCCCGGCGCGTTCAACGGCGATGATCTCGGGCTTCATGCGATACTCCCCTACGCTACCGTCAGGCGCGGGCGCCAGCCCGTTATGGCGCAGCTTTGGGGGTGGTGGAACCGGTTTTCAGCCCTGTGCGCGGCGACGGCCCAGCAGCACTGCCTTGATGTCGCCCTGCTCCTGGAAGCTGGCGATCAGCAGATAGATGCTGAGGAACAGGATGCCGCCGAAAAAGGCGAGCACAGCCAGCCCGAGCCCGGCGGCGGAGAAATGGTGGCGCCATGCCACCCACAGGCCCGACAGGACAAGAAAGCAGCTGAAATCGACATCAAACTGGCCGGGCCATGCCATGGCGAGAACATCGGCATTATAGACCGGGAAGAAGTTCATGCCGTGATTGCTCGCCACCACGGAGGTATAGCCGACAATCACCGCGAGCATGGCGATCAACAGGGCGCGAAACATGGTCATGACACTGCTCCTTCATTGGCGATGGGCAGCACTGTAGCGAGTGCTACATGATTTGCCAAGAGCGTGTTTGGTGCAGCACCGACCCCCCCCGCCCGCGACAGGCTATTTTGCTGGCGCGGCGCCCCCCGGCACGATGATCCGCCCGAGCATCTTTGCGCCCGTGGTGTCGCGGGTCAGTTCGACATCGACAATCTGTTCCTGCTGGTTGGGTCGGCCAAAATTGCGGAACAGATGCGCGGTCAGAACCGAGGCGCCGTTGGGATCAAGCCGGTCAGGCGCGAAGACATTGGCCTGCACGGTGTAACGGCCGGGCCGGGCGCGGCGCAGCAGATATTCCTCCGGCCCATAGCCTTGCGTCATGTCGTTCGACAGATGCCCGCCAATTGCGGTGAGCGGGTTGTTGTAGATCGAGCGCTCCCCGGTCGGTTCATCAACCCACAGGTCAAGGTCGCTGGCGTCGGAGTTCCAGTCGACCACGACGCGGACATCGGTGTCGAGCAAGGCGATGAGGCGCGGGTCAAGCTCGGGCTTGCCGCCAAGGGCGCGCAGTTTCGGCACCAGCGCATTGGCCTCGATCAGCGAGATCATGTCGATGCCGTCCCAGCGCTGGTCATTGGGTGCAACCGCGACCTCGCCAAGCAGGCGGATCGCGCGGGTCAGGTCGGCGCGCGCATGAACGGGCTGCAGCGCGGCGCGGCGCGCGAGGGCGAGCGCCAGCAGACGCTTGGGCTGTGGCCGGGCGGGATCAAGTGCGGCCTGGCGCGTGCGCAGTTCAACCGCGCGGTCGATCTGGCCATAGCGTTCCAGCCGGTCGGCAACGATGCCGAGCGTCACCTCATTGGCGCTGGGCAGGTCGAGCGCCGACAGCACCATCTCCGCCGCCTCGCTGATGCGGCCCTGCTTGCGCAGCCATTCCGCCGTGTCGAGGTAAAAGGCGGGGATGCCGCCATGGCGGCGCTCCGCCTCCAGGAAGCGTTCGTCAAAGGCGGCGGGTTTGCCGTCGAACAGTTCAATATAGGGGCGATCAGGCTGCCAGGCGTCGATCTGGATTGCCGGGCCGGCGGGGGAGCCTGGCTGGCCACTATTGCCACCGACCACGCTGACGGCGGCCGGGGCGTTGCCGGCATTGCCCTGTCGGCGCTGCGCGGTGAGGACGATGTCTTGTGCGGGCGCCACAGACGGGGAAACGACGCGCGGCGATGCCATTGCCGGCGATGGCGGCGGGGGTGGCGGCGGCGGGGGCGGTGGCGCGCCGGCCTCGGTGCGGTCGAAATGCTCTGACGTGGCGACGCGTCGCGGTTGCGCCTTGGCGTCAAAGGGCTTGTTCCACCATGCCACCTGATCGGCCCAGTCACGGACCACGCGGGCGAGCCGCTCACGCCTGGCATCATCACGCTGGCTGGCGCGCGCCTTGAACGCGCGGTTATAGGCATCGCGCAGGTCCGCCGGATAATTGTCGGGCGGGGTGACATCGGCGTCGAGATAATCCTGTGGCACCTCCAGCACGAGGAACGACAGGCTGGGGCTGGCAATGCCATAGCGGCGGCTGAGGGTGAGATAATCAGCGCGGCGTTCCGTCGCGGTCAGCGTCGCGAGCTGGTCGCTGGCGATCAGCGCACCGGCGCCGTCGAACGATGTGCCATCACCGTCAAGCGCGATGCTGCGCGTTTCGCCACCGACGCGGACCAGCAACGGCCCGGCTTCCGGCGCCCGGGCAAGGATGCGCCAGGTGCCGGGCGCGGCATCAAGCGCAACGAACGGCAGCGCGGCGCCATCCTGATCACGCACCGCGCGCACCCCGGCGACATTGCCAGCCAGCCCGCGCAGCACCGCATCGGCATCGGCGCCCTCGGTCAGGCGAAAGGCATGGCCACCATGGGCGGTGGCGAGATGGGCGAGCCAGGCGGTATCGGCATCGGCGGCGCTGCTCAGCACATCGAGCCGACAATCGGCGGCAAAGCCGGCATCGCGGTCAATCGTCGGCGCACCGGCCCCGACCAGCAGGCAGCGATCCGCCGCACCATCATGGGCGATGGCGGCCAGGCTGGTGGCGCCACGATAACTGACCGCACCAAGCCAGGCGGTGGCCTCTGCCCCGCTGGTAACATTGTGGCGCTGTGCGCCGCTGCTGTTGAAGGTGACCAGTTCGACCTGCCCCGGGCGCACCGTGTCGATCCAGCGCGCAACCAGCGCGATCTCGGCATCGTGGCGGCTGTCCTTGCGGGCACGGGCGCGGTCCCAATAGATGCGGGCGGTGGCCGGTCGCGCGGCGGCACCGGCGGGCAGCGTGCCGCCCAGCTCAACATCGCGTTCACCGCGCGCATGGCGGCTGACCACCATGTCGGCAGCGGCAGGCGCGGCAATGGTCAGGGTGCCGTTGATCGGGGAGGTACCCTGCGCAGCGGCGGTGAAGCCGTCGGCCATTGCCGCCGGGGTCAGCTTGCCGCCATCAGGCAGGGTGATGGCCGGGGCGCGGCGCGTGCCACTGGCGTTGACGGTGATCGCCCAGCCGCGCGTCGGCGCCTCAAGCGCAAGCGGCAGCGCCAGCCCCTCGGCACCGACCGGCAGGACAAAACGCAGCCGGATCGTCCGCCCGCCACCGGGCGGAATCGGGAAGATATGGGTTTCAAACAGGCCGTCACGGCGCACCTCGGCCAGGCCGGGATCAACCCCGGCGCGGACCCGGTCGGCATAGACGGCGCGCGCGCGTGGCCGATCAACCAGCACGCCATCAACCAGCTTGCCGCCAATATCGAGCGCATAGCCGGTGACAATCGCCCCGGCGGGCAGTTGATACCGGAAATCGCCCTCCAGCACTTCGGACAGGGGGTTGGCGAAGGTGGCGGTGATGGTGGTTTCGGCAACGCTGCCGCGCACCCGCACATCAAGCGCGAAGCGTTCCAGCCCGAGCGCGCGGGCATGGGCGGCATCATCCATGCCGCGCACATGCGCGATCAGCGCGGGGTTGGCGGCGGGGCTGGTATCATCCGGCGCGGCGGCTGGCACAGCCGCAGAAACGGGAAACAGCAACAGCGCCACCACGCCGACGATTCGCGACCAGCCCGACATCCGCCATCACTCCCGATACGCAATACTGGTGATGGTGTAGCGTGTGATATTGTATCATGCAATGGGCGTGTTGGTGACGCTGACGGAGGTGTCTGTCGTCACACGCCCGTCTTGCGGTAGCAGTGACGCTAGAATTTGGCCGTGACGGTGATGCTGCCGATGTGCTGGACGAGATCCGCGCCGGGCCGTCCGATCCACTGGCTGAGATAACCCGGCTCGATCGACACGGATTTGGACAGCGGCACGGTGACACCGGCAAAGTTGCGCCAGCGGTCCAGCCCGCTCCTTTGCCCCCAGCCGGTGTCGTTGAGGGCAATGAAGGGCTCGCTCCACGCCACCGCGCGGACCTTGGTGGATAGCGGCGCGGTCACGCGCAATTGCTGGCGCATCCGCAGGCCCATGCCCGCTGACCCTTCAACCCAGCGCTGTTCAAGCCGCGACCGGGCGGTCAGCGTGACCCCCTTGCCATCACCCGCCAGCCTGAACGCCGCCTGTTGCCAGACGCGGTGCTCGTCAAAGACAGCCGGGCCGACCGGATCGGTGTGGAAATAGGCGTAGCCAAGGCTGAGTGTCGTGTTCTTGCCGACTTTCAGGCCGATACTCGGGCGCAGCAGAAACTGGCCCAGGCGGCTGACATCATTGCTCCAGCGGAGCTGGGCATCCATCGTCAGCGAAAGGCGGGCATTCAGGTCTGTGGTGGCGTTGATCGCATTCCACGCGCCGATGTCCTCTTCTGCGGCCTGTGCTGGCTGGGCGGCCAGCAGCGACAGGGCAAGCAGCGGCAAAAATCTGATCACGAAATCGTCCTTGGGTGTTGTGCAAAAAAAAGGGGCGAGGCGGGTGCCGATGACCCGCCTCGCCAGGCCGGGGGTTGAGCGATTCACGGTGAAGATGGCCGCGACCGGGGATCACGGTCTGATGACCGCCAGTCGCCTATTTGGGGGCGTAGGGCAGCGAGGAATGGTGCAGCACGATCCGCAGCTTTCCATCGCCGCCGCGCACATAGCCCCAGGTCTTGTCGACCTTGGTCAGGTTGCCCTTGTCATCCCAGAGCAAGACATTGCCCATCGAGATGGCGCTGTTGCCGGTGATGATGATGCCGGCATTTTCGATCTGGTAGCGGCGCCAGTGCTTCAGGGCGAAACCACCGTCATTGGGATAAGCCGTGTTGCCGCCGACAAAATAGGCCAGCGCGCCGTCGCGGGTGGTGCGGAAGGTCTGTGGCGCCATGGTCAAGGTCGGTTTGAACAGCACCGGGCCAAGATTATAGGCATAGGCGGTGTCGAGCACCTGCTCGGCCAGGCGCTTTGCGGCGGGAAGCCCCTTGGTGTCATATTCGTTCGAGATTGCCACCAGCGCGTCGCCCCACGCCTTTTGCGCGGCTTCCACCTCGGTAACGGTGATCGGGGCATAGGTGGCGGCGGTGATGACGACCGGCGCGGCGGCGGTGCTTTGCGCACTGGCCGGGAGGGTTGCAAAGGCCAGGCCGGCAAGGGCTGGCAGATAAAGAAAAGCGCGTTTCATGATGTTTCTCTTTCGATTGATGTGACGTGAAATTTGCCGCCCGCCATGGGTGGGGGCTCGCCGGACAGGGCCATTATTGGACGGCGAGGTTCTTCCCGCGCTGCAACTGGGCGATCCGGTCCTTGATCTTCAGGCGCAGGCGCTTGAGCGTTTTCATCTCATTCTGCCGCGCTGCGTTCTGGCAATTGTCGATCATCCGGTTCAGCCGGCTGTGCTCGCGTTGCAAACGTTCAAGATAGCGGTTCATGTTGGTCCTCCGTGGCAGGGCCAAGATGGCGCACGGCGGGTGATTGCTCAAATCGGAATTCCATGTAAAATTCGATAGGTTTTTTCTATCAAGGGCAAGATGAGCAGCCTTCGCCAATTCTCCTATCTCGTCGCCCTGGCGGATTACCGGAACTTCCGGCGCGCGGCTGATGCCGTGCATATTTCCCAGCCGACGCTGAGCCAGCAAGTGCGCGCGCTTGAGACGCGGCTGGGCGTCACGCTGGTCGAGCGCAATGAAAGCCCGGCGCAACTGACCCCGATCGGGCGGGAGCTTGTCGCCCGTGCCCGCAAGATATTGCTGGACGTGAAAGACGCCGAAGACATGGTCCGGCGGTCAAAGGCCGGCATTGGCGGCACGATCCGGTTTGGCGTGACGCCAACGCTTGGCCCCTATCTGATGCCGGGCATTGTCGCCTCACTGCACCGCCGCTTCCCCGACATGCGGCTTTATGTTCGCGAAGGCATTCCTGACGAGCAGGCGCGTGATCTGGCGCGGGGGGAACTGGACATGTTGCTGTCGCCGCTGCCGGTGTCGGGCAGCGACCTGCATATCGAACCGCTGTTTCGGGAGCCGCTGCACATCGTCTGCCCGCCCGAACACAAGCTGGCCACTGCCGCATTGGTCCGGCGTGAAGACCTGGCCGGAATCGGGTTTCTCAGCCTTGACCGGCGACACCATGCGCATCGCCAGATCCGCGACATTTGTGATGATCTCCATGCGGAACTGCTGGACGATTATGAAGGCACCAGCCTCGACAGCCTGCGCCAGATGTGTGGTTCCGGCCTGGGCTTCGCGATCCTTTCCGAGCTTTACCTGCGTTCCGAAGTTGGTGGCGAGGACATGGTGGCGCGCCTTGCACTGGCCGATTGGAGCGCCAGCCGGTCGATCGCGGCGGTGTGGCGTGACGGCGCGGCCTATTCGGACAGCTACCGGATCATCGCCGAGGCAATTGCCACCGAGGCACGGCGCATCCTTGGTGAGCCGATGCTTTAGAGTCCTCGGTGAGGAGCAACCCCTCCGACTTCAGTCGGATACTGGCTTCAGCCATCGACTCGGGGGATAGCCTGTAACCTCGGAAAAAAGAGACAGCCCGAAGGGCGTTGAGTCTCTTTTTTCCGAGGTTACAGGCTATGGGATATTCGACCGGTTGTCACACGACATTCCATCATCGCTACCATCTCGTCTGGGCGCCGAAGTACCGGTTCAAGGTGCTGCGCGGCGAGGTGCGCCTGCGGGTGCGCGAGATCATTCGCCAGGTCTGCGCCGAGATGAATGTGACCATCATCAACGGCGTCCTGTCGAGTGATCACGTCCATATGTTCGTCGAAATTCCGCCACACGTCTCCGTCAGCGACTTCGTGCGTCGCGCCAAAGGACGGTCGTCGCGCAAGATCCAGCAGGAGTTCGAGCATATCCGCAAGCGCTACTGGGGACAGCGATTCTGGCAAAGAGGATACTTCTCAACGATATCCGGCAACATCACCGATGACATCATCATGCGTTAGCTCGACAAGCACATCCACAAAACCAATGAAGGCTTCAGCCCTCTCCAATGATCCTACCGGCGTCAGCCGGTCTGTCATTCAGCCCCGTGCTGCTGATGGACGGTTGATGATGATCGGCGCGCCGCTGTCGCTCTCGCGCGCGCGCTGCTATGGTGCAGGCTGGCGTTTCTGATAGGCTCGGCCGCATGGTGTTTTTCAAACGCATGTTTCGGCCCGCAACCGGCACCGGCATGGCGCTGGCGATGCTGCTGGCCGGGGCGGCGCCAGCCCTTGCGCAAAGCGAGTCTGATCAACCGGTTGCGGTGAAGAGCGCGATTCCGGCGGATTCGGCAACGATCCCGCCGCCGCCGCGACCGGGGCGGATAACCGGGGGTGGCGCGGCCTTTTCGCCACCATCGCCGCTGCTCAATGTCCGGTTGAGTCGCTTTCTTGACGATGCCCTGCCGACGGTCCGCGCGAAGCTGGCGGGCTATCCCTTTGTCCGGATCGCCGAACCGGCGGACCGGGAATTGACCACCTTGCCCGATTTCCCGTTGACCCTGACGCTGGCCGAGCTGTTCGACAGCGGGTCGGCGGGGCCGGACGACAGTGGTGACGCCGATATGCCAGGCAGCGTGACCGGCGACCGGCTCGGCAACATCATGCTGGGGGATTATGACGCCCCGCTGGGCGCGGCGCTGCGCGCGCTTGGCCGGGTCAAGGCGTTGCTCGCGATGCAGACGGCACCGGCAACGGCGCGCACGCGGATGTGTGTGGTCGCGACACCGGGCTATGTGACCGAACCGACCTGCCAGCGCGCCGGTACGGTGACGAGCGGCCAGCCGACCAATACCATGGGGTTTGAAAATAATCAGAAATTGCTGCTCGCGGTGCAGAATATCGCCGCGACGCCGCAATATCTCGCGATGCTGGCGATCGGCCCCGACAACGGCATCACCGTCGTGCCCCTGGGCAATGGTG
Source organism: uncultured Sphingomonas sp. (assembly GCA_963422345.1). Taxonomy (GTDB): domain Bacteria; phylum Pseudomonadota; class Alphaproteobacteria; order Sphingomonadales; family Sphingomonadaceae; genus Sphingomonas. The sequence continues at coordinate 3,697,261 of OY729425.1, read as the reverse complement.
GCCCGGTCGCGCCCGGGCAATGGGTCGAAAATACCAGCTTTGGCGGCCCGCCGGGGCCGGGGCTGTCGCGTTATCGCTTTGTCGTCATTGCCGCTGACACGCCGGTGGCGGCAGAGGATGTGCAGCGGCGTGGCATTGACCGGGGCATCGGGGTTGCCCCGCCGGCGGAATGGTCGTCCGCCGTCTATGACTATGCCTTTAACTGGCTGGGCAAGCGCGTTGGCGGCGGGACCAACGCACCGGTGGCGAGCGCACCGTGGATCGTGCAGATCTATTCAACGGTACCCTATACCAAGGCGGAGCTTGACGCCGACGATATTGCGCCGGCGGGCGAGAAGCAGTTCCTGCGTGAGCGTTCCATGGCGGAGCGCAACCATCGCTGTGGCGGGACATTGATTGCCGATGATATTGTACTGACGGCGGCGCATTGCGTGGCGAAGGGCGATTTTGCCGGTGCGGGCGCGCGGCTGGTCCTCAAGACACGGCGGGTGCGGGCTGGCACTTATCGGCTGGGCGCGGCGGGCGCGACCTATGCGATTGACGCGGTTGTCGTTCATGCCCGTTATGATGGTGAACGCGGCGGCTCCCCCAATGACATTGCGCTGTTGCGGCTGAAATCTGATCGCGGGACGGGCAATGATGCCAATATCACCAAGGCGCCGATAACCCCGGCGACACAGGCGCGGCTGGCCAATGATACGGTGGCAGTGCTTGGCTGGGGCGTGACCGGCACGGTCGACAATGGCGCCGACTGGCTGCACGACAGCGCGGGGCGGTTGCAGCATAACCCGGACTTTCTGCAAGTCGGTGACATGCAGGCGCTGGCGTGGAAGGCGTGCCAGGCGCGGCTTGGCGCACTGCTCGGCAACCGGATGCTGTGTACCGTGCCGCCGACCGACCCGCGCACCGGGCAGGAAACGCGCCATGTGTTCAGTTGTGTCGGCGACAGTGGCGGCCCGCTGGTCAACCGTGATGACAATGGCCAGCTCGACCTGCTGGTCGGCGTGGTGTCATGGTCGCGCGGCTGTGGCGCGAAAGGAGAGCCGGACGTCTATACCGATGTCTCGCGCTATGATGGCTGGATCGCGGCGGCGCGGCAGCAGTTTCGCAGCGGCGACGCAGTCCGCGTGCCCGACCCGCCCGGCGCCGCGCGCCCGTGATGGCAGAGTGGGGCGGCGCGCCTGTGACCGGTGAATGACCCCCTCCCGTAGCGGGAAGGGGCCAGAAGCACCGTCAGTATTTTTCAGTCTCAGTGGTCGGTAACGCCGTGGTCCGTCACGCCATGGTCGGTGACACCGTGATCGGTGGCGTTGGCCGGGGCGCTGTCCATGGCGTTCATTGCCATATTGTCGGTGCCGGAGGCCATTTCAGGCATCATGGCATTGTCGGTCATGTTCTCGACGGCATTGGCCGTCATATTTTCCACAGCGGGTGCTGCCTTGTTGCAGGCGGCGGTGGTGGCGGTCAAAAGGACAATCGCGACGCCGGTAATCATCTTGCGCATGGTAAGCTCTCCCCCAAAAATCCTGCCCAGTTTGCTACACGAAGTGCAGGCGTTGCAATAGTGCCTTGAAGCGTGGCTGTCCCTCAAGCGGTGTGAGGAACGGATCATTGAGCATCAGCACCAGCCCGGCGTCCTGCTGGGCATGGGCGGCATCCAGCGCATCGAGCGCGCCGCTGACATTGCCCCATTGGCTGCGTATCTGCGCCTGCTGGTACAGGCCATTGTCGCCAAATTGCCGGACAAGATCATCAAAAGCCTTGTGTGATGCGGCCTGGTCACCGCGACGATGCGCGACGATTGCCAGACCCGGCAGTGACAACAGCCCGATCTTTTCGCGGGCAAATTCCGCCGCTGCCTCATCGACCTTGCCGAGTTGCAACAGGGCATTGCCGATGTCGCCATGGATCGTGCCACGCGCTGGATTGATTTCCAGCGCCCTGCGCCCGGCGGCGATGGCGCCGGCGAAATCACCGCTGGCAAAGCTGATCAGCCCCTGGGTCTTGAAGATGCTGGGGTTGAGCGGATCAAGCGTGACCGCGCGGGCAATGGCGGGTGCGGCCAGCGCGAACTGGCGGCGGCGGGCATGGTAGAGCGCGTAGCGGCTGAGCACATCGGCGCTGCCCTGGCCAAATTGATACGCCTTGTCATAGGGATCATTGGCGGCAATCACATCCAGCTTGCCGTAGAACAGGGCATAGCCGAGCGCGGCATGGCCATCGGCAAATTCCGGGGCATTGCCAACGGCGCGCTGCGCCTCGTCCACCGCATCGCGGTACAGCGCCTTGCGTTCGGCGGCCTGGACATATTGGTTGGCAATCACCGCCAGTGACCGCGAGCGCGCCGCGCGGGCGGCGGCATAATGCGGATCAAGCCGGATCGCGTCCTCAAACCGCGCCAGCGCCTCGCGGTCACTGGCTTCGTCGCGTTGCGATTCGAATAGATCCTTGCCGCGCAGATAGGCATCAAAGGCCGCGACATTCTGGGTGCCGCCGCTGCGTTGCTGTGATGCCTCTGCCTCGCCGCCCAGCTTGACCGCCAGCGTGGCGTCAACCGCCTCGGCGATTTCCTGCTGGATCTGGAAGATGTTGGTCATTGGCCGGTCAAAGCTTTGCGACCATTTGCTGAACCCGGTGCGCCCCTCGATCAGTTCAAGTGCGATGCGCACCGCGCCATTGGCGACGCGCAGATTGCCGTCGAGCAGATATTCGACCTTGAGCTTGCGGGCGATGGCCTGGCCATCAAGCTTGCGGTCGCGAAAGACGTTGGACGATGCCTGGCCAACAATGCGCAGCAACGGGTTGCGCGACAGCCGTGCCCGCACCTCTGCTGCCAGCCCGTCAGAGAAATATTGCTGGGTCGCTTCATCGCTGAGATTTTCAAAGGGCAGCACCGCCAGGCTGTTGTCCAACGGCGCGGCGCCCGTGCCGGTGAACCGCCAGATGCCGAGCCCGGTGACCGTGGCCAGCAACCCGGCGCCACCCGCCAGCGCGGCACGACGCCCGAGCCGGAAGCGTGGTGCGGCGGGGGGCCCGGCAGTGACGGGTTCCGGCGCCTGCCCGATCAAGGTGCCAAGCTTGTGCAGCACGCGCTGCATCGCTGGCCCGCCATCGCCGGGTGTCCCATGCGAGATGTCGATGCACTGGAACTGGCGAAAACCCAGTGGTGGCATGGTGCCGTCGATTGACAGCGGCACCAGACAGTCGCGCTCTACGCCGCGTGTCGCCTCATCCTGCACCCAGTGCGAGGCGATGGAGGTTTTTGACCACAGCACAATGACGGCATGGGCGCCGTCCAGCGCCTCGCTGATGCGGGCGCCAAAGCGGTCGCCACCGCCGAGCAACCCGTCCCACCATACCGGGAAGCCAGCCATTTCCAGTACATCGACCAGCGCCGCCGCTGTCGCCTGATCGGCGCGGCCATAGCTGACAAAGACATAGCGGGTGTCGCGGAGATGTTGGTCATCACGCATCCCGTCACTGACCATGGTCTGATCTGCCCCTTGTCCGTCAGGACGTGCCACGTTGTTCGCCAGGACATGCCGCGCGACGATGGCCCAAGCCTAGCATGACGAACGGCGTTGTCACGGCCTATCGCACCCGGCGCGCGGCGCGCGTATCGCTATGCCGTTGACCGATCACGCGCATTCGCCCTAACCCGTGATGATGGACGATCCGGCGGCGAGTTTGACCCAGAATGACGTGGCCAGTGTCGCCGCGCTGATGCCGACACGCCGCCTGTCGCTGGGTGTGACGGGGCACCGGCTTGACCGGCTGGGGGTGGACAATATCCCCGCGCTGACACTGGCGATAGACGCGTTGCTGGCACAGATCAGCGATGCGGCGGGTACGGGTGAGCCCTGCACCTTCCGGCTGGTCAGCGGGCTGGCCGAGGGGGCGGACTGTATCCTGGCCGATGCCGCGATCCGGCAGGGCTGGCAGCTTGATGTCGTGTTGCCCTTTTTCCGCGACGATTATGCGACCGATTTTGCCAGTGGCCCGGCACAGGCCGACTATCAGCGCCATCTGGCCGCCGCCGTCGCCGTGATGGAGTTGCCCGGCGATCGTGCCGAACCCGGCGCAAGTGGTGCGGCCTATGAACGCGCCGGGCGCATTGTTCTGGCGCAGAGCGACATATTGATTGCGCTGTGGGATGGCGGGCCAGCGCGCGGACGCGGTGGCGGGCCGCAGATTGTCGCCGAGGCGGTGCTGCGTGGCATTCCCGTCATCCATGTCGATCCCGCCGGGCGCCACGCGCCGCTGTTGCTGTGGGATGGGCTGGATGAAGTCGATCTGGGCCAGCAGACCGTTGATACGGTCAGCAGGCGCGGGCTGGATGCGTTGCCCGGTGTGGTGCGCGGGCTGCTTGATCCGCCAGCCGATGCGGCAGACAGCACGATGCTGGCGCGGTTTGAACATGGCCATGTGCGGCGCTGGACGATGATGATCGCCTATCCCTTGCTGCTGGGCGTGATGGGGGTGCGGCGGCCACGGCTGAGCGATGTGCGCCGCCCGGCCCTGGCCGCTGCGGCCTTGCCCGCGCTGTGCAGTGGCGGCGGCAGGTTTGCCACGCAGTTGCGCGACCGGGTGACGCCGCGCTTTGCCCGTGCCGATGCCACCGCCAGCCGCACCGCGCAGGTGTTTCGCAGCGTCTATGTCACCAATTTCGCGCTGGCGGCCTTTGCCGTGGTGCTGTCGCTGCTTGGCCTTGCCCTGCCGCCGGAAGCCAAGCCGGTGCTGATCACGCTGGAACTGGCCACCATCGGCACGATCCTGTTGCTGACGCGCACCGGCAACCGTGCGCGCTGGCACCGCATCTGGCTCGACAATCGCGCGCTGGCCGAGCGGTTGCGCTGCCTCGCCATTGCCGCACAGCTTGGCGATCTTGACCTGCGCGCCGGGGGTGACCGTACGCCGGGCTGGGTTGACTGGTACAGCCGCGCGACGGCGCGGGAGGTCGGGTTGCCATCGGCGCGGGTCGATGATGCCTATCTGCGCCAGGTGCAGCATGACCTGTCCGTGCTGATTGACGGGCAAACCGCCTATCTGGGGGCAGAGGCACATCAGATGCACCGGCTGGAGCATCGGCTGCACAGCCTGGGCACGATGTTGTTCGGCGTGACGGCGCTGACCTGCCTTGGCCTGCTTGGTTTCAAGGTGGCGGAGGCGGCGACCCATGCGCTGGAGCCGATGGCGCACCCGCTGGCGATTGCCGCGACGATCATCAGCGCCGCGCTGCCTGCAATTGGCGCGGCAATCTATGGCATCCGGATGCAGGGTGACTTTGCCGGCACGGCCGAGCGCAGCCATGCGCTGGCCGAACGCCTGTCCACCTTGCGCGCGGTGATTGCCGATGATGCGCTCGATTTCGACACGCTCAGCCGCCGCACCCGCCGCGTCGCCGATCTGTTGACCGATGATCTGGCCAACTGGTTCCAGACCTATCACGCCCGCCCGCTGGTTTTGCCGGGTTAGGCGCCAGATCTAGGCCGCGCGTTGCCGGGTCGCGGCGAACGGGCTGAGGCCAAGCCAGCTTTGCATGTGCCGCGCCAGTTCGGGCGTGCCGGTCAGGATCAGCCGCTCCTCGGCCAGGGCCTGCGCCACCGTGTCAAAGCCCATCCAGATCGCGGTCATGCTGCGCAGATCGACCGAGACATAGAGGTCAACATCAAAGCCGGGATCAACCGAGCAGAGATCAACCATCGCGGCGTCGCGCGGATCAACCAGCAGCCACCAGGTCCGCGCCTGTGGCGGCTGGTCGGGGAAGCGAAACATGATGACGCTGCGCCCCGCCGGCAGCGGCGTGAGGTTGAGGTTGCGCCGCATGTCCCACATCAGCAATGAGGCATCGAGCAGTTCCAGCGACAATTCCTTCCTGACCCAGCGCTGCCCCCAGCGGCCAAAGGCATCAATCAGCGGCTCCAGCTCGCGCCCGGCCTCGGTCAGGCGATATTCGATGCCGCCGGGTTCGGTCGTGCTGGCCTGACGCTGCACAATGCCCGCCGCCTCAAGTTCCTTCAGCCGTTGCGACAACAGGGTTGGCGACATGCGGGGCAGGCCGCGCCGCAGTTCGTTGAACCGGGCTGATCCGGCCACCAGCTCGCGCAGCACCAGGATCGTCCAGCGCGGACAAAGGATTTCGGCGGCGGTCGCCACGGGGCAAAACTGGCGATAGCTGTGCCTGGTCATTATTTGCTGACTCCCTTTTTCGGGCGACCATGCTGCCCGTGCCGCGCCTTGCAGTCCAGTAACTGTACCAGACAAGTCCAGATACTGGACTGGCCCGCGCCAACCGGCTGTGCTTCACCGCGTCATCACCTGAATAGACCAAGAGGTTCACCAACATGTCGACGAAGCCGCAACGCAAAACCGCCACTCCGACGACCGACTGGTGCCGGATTGCCGATGGCATTGCCGCAGAAATTGCCGGGCGGGCGGCAGCCCATGACGCCGAGGACAGTTTTGTCAGCGAGGGCTATGCCCTGTTGCAGGCCGAGGGGCTGTTCAAGGCATTGGTCCCGGTTGAGTTTGGCGGTGGCGGCGCCAGCATTGGCGACATTGCCGCCGTTATCCGCCGCCTGGGCGCCTCCTGTGGATCGACCGCACTGGCCTTTGCCATGCACAGCCATCTGGTCGCGGTGGCGGCGTGGCGCTGGCAGCATCAGGGCGCACCGACCGAGGGGTTGCTGAAGCGCGTTGTGGCGGAAGATCTGGTGCTGGTGTCGAGCGGTGGTTCGGACTGGCTGGAAAGCGGCGGCACGGCAACCCGCACTGCCGGTGGCTTTGTGGTCAATGCGCGCAAGCCCTTTTCGAGCGGGTGCCCGGCGGGCAGCCTGTTGGCGACCAGCACGGTCTTTGAAGACCCCGATGCCGGCCCGACCGTGCTGCATTTCGCGGTGCCGCTGACGGCGGAAGGCGTGAAGATTGAGGAGACCTGGCAGGCGCTGGGCATGCGTGGCACCGGGTCACATGACATTGTGCTGACTGATGTGTTTGTGCCCGACGCCGCCATTTCGGGCCGTCGTCCGCAAGGGCCGTGGCATCCGTTGTTCCATGCCATCAGCATGATGGCCTTTGCGCTGATCTATGCCGCCTATGTCGGCGTGGCCGAGGGCGCGCGGCAACGCGCCTTGACCGCCGCCAAGGGGCGCAGTGGCAATGCTCATCTGCCCTATCTGGTGGGGGAGATGGAAAATGCCTTTACCATGGCCGAACTGGCCCATGCCCATATGGTCCATCTTGCCGAAACCGCCCAGCCCGGGCCGACAACCACCAGCCGGGCCATGACCGCGCGCACGCTGACCGGCGACGCGGCCATCGCCACGGTGGAAAAGGCGATGGAAGTGGTGGGCGGTGCCGCCTTTTCACGCCGTTTTGGGCTGGAACGGGCGTGGCGCGATGTACAGGCCGCCCGCTTCCACCCGCTGCAGAAGCAGCCACAGCTTCATTATACCGGGCTGGTTGCGCTCAGCCAGGACATGGTATGATGACGACCGGGCGCCGCATCCCCCGTGGCGCCCGGTAACCCGTTACGCCATGGTGCCACGAACACGCGCCCTGGCGCGCAGGCGGACGATCAGGGCGGTGAGCAGCAGTGCCACCGGCACCAGATACCAGCCGCTGCCGGGGATGCGCTTGGCATTGGTGAAGACGAAGAACAGCCAGATGAACCACAGGCCAAAGCGGTGCAGCCTTTGCCAGCGGCGTGGGCCAAGCCAGTGGACCATGGTGTCGAATGAGGTGAAGGCGAGCAGCGCGATAATGATATAGCCAATGCTGCCGGCGGTGATCGCAGTCCGGTTTGACAGTGTCCAGAAGGTCGCCGGATCAGTCTGCGCCAGCGTGATGATCGCCGCGAGGTGGATCAGGTGCGACATGGCAAAGCCAAGCCCGAAGGCGCGGCGGTTGCGCAGCAGCCACTGGCTGCGCTCACCGGGGTGGAACACCGCGATCGACGAGGCGAGGAACGCGACGAGAAACAGGCCGAGTGAGCTGCGTGCCGTGGCGCGGATGATGATGCGGTAACTGTCCGTGTCAAAACCGCGCGCCACCAGAAACGTCGATGCCATGGTCAGCAGAAACACGCTGATCAGCCCGAATAACGGCCAGCCATTCCAGAGCGTGCTGTGCCTGTCTTGCGGTGTCGTCGTCATGTCTGCCTCTCGCATTTGATACATCGCATTGCTAGGTATAGCATTACTATGTGTCAAGGCTTGACGCCCGACGGTGCCAGCGCGACAGAGGCGGGCATGAGCGCTGAAATGTTGAAAGGGCATCTCGACAATATCCTGCTCGGCGTGCTCGAGGCGGCGCCGGCGCATGGCTATGCGATTATCGAGGCGATCCGGCAGCGCAGCGGCGGCAGTTTTGACCTGCCGGAGGGCACGATTTACCCCGCGCTGCACCGGCTGGAAGTGGCTGGGCTGTTGCGCAGCCGCTGGCAGGAACCGGCGAGCGGGCGCAAGCGGCGGGTCTATGAACTGACCGAACCCGGCATTGCCGCCCTGCATCAGCGCCGCAAGGGCTGGCTGCAATTCTCAACAGCGGTGGATGCGTTGCTCGGAGGTGACGAATGTCTGGCCTGATCGACGCCTATCTCGCGCGGCTTGATGCTGAGCTGCGCTATGACCCCCGGCTGGCGCGACGGGTGCGGGCCGAGATTGGCGGGCATCTCCATGAGGCGCTCGATCATGGCCGCAGCGAGGCGGCGATTGTCGCCGGTTTTGGCAACCCGCGCGACATTGCGCGTGACTGTGCCGCCGCCGCGCTGCCCAGCCGGTTACGCACCGCCTGGCAATTGGCCGGGTTGCTGACCCTGGTCACGCTGGTGATGATGCGGTTGCGCTTGATCGCCGCGCCCTTGCCGGTGCCGGACATGCCCGGGCAGGTGCTGACGATGCTGGATCGCGCCGGGTTGTTCGCCGCCGTGGTGCTGTGCCTCTACACCGGGCAGGCGATCCGCAGTGTGCCGATAATCGCGCGCGCGCAGCGGATGCGCGCCGCCCTGACGCTGGCGCTGGCGGCGTTTCTTGTCTCGATCATCGCCAATGCCGCGCGGACGCTGGCGGGCGGTGCCGACATGCGCGTGGTGCTGGGCAGCTTTGCGCTGGAACTGATGATGGTTGCCGCCCTGGCGCTCAGCCTGCGGATGCTTGGCCGCCATGTCGCGCATATCGGTGCGCCGGATGGTGCGGCGACGGCGTGACGGTCGCGCGGCGGGCCGCGAAGCCCTAGGCGGCGGCGCCGCCTGTCGCCGGAGGAGGCGCTTCCTCCGTCGGCGGTGCGGGAAGGTCTTCGGCCACGCCATTCCGGGTGCGCTTGCCCATCGCCGCACTGTGGATGAGATGCACCAGCTCCTTGGCTTCGCTGATGATCTTGTTCTTGTTGAAAAAGCCCAGCGCGCCATGGTCAAATGACCGGTCTTCTGCCTCCGGGTGGCTGGTCAGCATCACGACATTGGTGGTTTCACGAATCCGGTCCAGCAGCGCGATGCCGTCCGTCCCCGGCATGGCGACATCAACCGTGGTGACATCAGGCTGATAGCGCGCGATCATGCGGATGGCGCTTTGCGCATCACCGGCGGCGCCGACCAGCGTGATGCCCGGCTCACGGCCCAGCACCTCTTCAAGGATGGCGCGAATTGTCACGGAATCATCGACGATGAGGACGGTAATGGTAATGACCTTTCCTCCTTCCCCGTCATGCGCCGCCTGTGTTGCGGACAGCAGATCCCGCCAAACGCTACAAAATACGTGCTTCAACTGACGCCTGATAACATCGCGGCATCGTCTTGCGAAAGACGCTACCGTAACTTGGTAAATTTGGTGTTATCCTTCGGGTGCGGCGCACGCTGCTGCGGCGCTATTGCATCAGCGTCAAAAGACCCGGCGCCATGGCCCGCCACATGCCGCTGCTGGCGATCCAGGGTTCGACCAGGTGGATCGGCACCAGCGCCGCCACTGTCCACCATGTTGCCGGATGCACCCGCCCGATGCTGCGCCGGTCATGCAGCGCCAGCGCGACAAGCAGCAGGTCGGCCAGGATGTTGGCGCCGAAATCGGTCCAGGGAAAGATTTCCGGCACGGGCGGCAGGAACCAGCGCGAGATCGCCGGGCCGACCAGGCACAATGCCGCGCCAAACATGAAACGCCGGTGCCATTCCGGGCGGCGCGTGACGGTGGCCATCGCCGCGACCATCATCAGCGAGAAGGTCGTGATATCGACGGCGTTGTAGATGGTGAAGTCAAACGGATGCGGGTCGCCAGTGGCCATGCGGCGGCGGATGGCGGCAATCGCCATGATCACGCCGAGCGGCAGCATCATCGCCGACAGTGCAATGCCCGCCAGCCCCAGCTCGCGGTGCCGCGCGGTGCGGCCGGTGGCGACCAGATGCGTCTGCCACGCATAGAGCCCGACCCACGCAAAAAACGCGGCGCCGTGGATATGATAGAAAGGCGGGAAATGATGAGACCCGGTTGCGACCGGCGCAAAATAGGTCAGCGGAAAGGCGAGCAGCACCGCCACCAGCATCAACAAGGCGCTGTTGGCATAGAAGCGCGTGCGCGCTGGCCGCGTCGTGTCCGTCATGTCGCTTCCCCCCCCCGAGATGTGGTGAGGCTAGCGCGTGGCGGGGGTGATGGCAAAGGGGAGCTTCCCGCATTGTTCACCGCGAGCACCTCACGCTGAAGCGCGTAACGCCGAGATGAACGCCTACGTGGCTGACTTTCGCAAACATCATCGGTGGAAGCTGAAGACGATCCAGATCACTATTTTGGGGAAGCGTTGAGCGCCTCTCGTTCGTCGAATTACCTGCAAACGATTGATTATCGCGGGTTAGTTGAAATGTTGGTCGCGTCCTGTGTGGTTCGGGATTAGACAGGATCTGGCGGCTCCGACCCGTCTGCCACGGGAACGAAAACGACCGCCCAAAAGGAGGTGATTAACATAACAATCGACATTGCAATCCTGATTGTCAGCCTATGTATGCTGATGATCGCATTCGCTGCCTTGGTGGTGCAGATCATTGAGGCAGTTCGCAAGTAAGCCGCAAGGCTCGCATTAGCGACGGGTGGGGGGTCGGGCCTGCCAGTCTGGCCCCTCAAACGATTTGGCCCCAACCGCTGCCACGGTTGGGGCCATCGCTTCGGCAGAGATGGATTAACACCCTAACCGACATTGCAAATGGCCATATAGGCCGAACTCGTGACCAATTCAACAACGGCTTGAATCTGCGCAGGGACGATTGCTCGCGTGGCCAGAGTGAATTTGGGCCGGTTGCGAAGGGAACGAGTCACGGAATTCGCGAATGCGAGAATTGCTCCTTGAAACCCGCTCTGCCAATAGCCTGTACCACGACTCGCGGCTAAAGCGTGGACATGTCAATGGTCAGCTTCGCCCTCCTCGCGACCATCAAACCCCGCGCGCCGCAATGACCATCCGCCGCATCGTCTATCTCCACGGCGTCCCCGGTGGCCCCGGTGAACTGGCGTTGTTCGGTGGTTCGCCCTTTGCCGGGTGTGATCTGTTTGCGCCTGATCGCATGGCGGCGGGGGCGGGTGATGTTGATGATCTGGCAGTGGCGGTGCGGGCGCGCTTTGGTGATGCACCGGTGGCCCTTGTCGGCTTTTCGCTCGGTGCCTTTGTGGCGGTGGAACTGGCGGGGCGGCTTGGCGCGCAGGTGTCGCGGCTTGATCTGATTGCCGCCGCCGCACCGCTGGAAACGGGGGATTATCTTGGTGCGATGGCGGGGGCGCCGGTGTTTCGTGCGGCGCGCGGTGCGGCGTGGCGGCTGGCCGCGCTGCTGCGTTTCCAGGCGTTGCTGGCGCGGGTGGCGCCGGGCCTGTTATTCCGTCTGATCTTTGCCGGCGCCGCCGGTGCCGACCGCGCGCTGGTCAGCCAGGCCCGGTTCCGCGACGGGATTGGCGCGATGCTCACCGCCGCGTTGCGCGGTGGTGCGCCGGGCTATCGTCGCGACCTGATCGCCTATGTCACGCCATGGTCGGCGGCGCTGGGCAAGGTCATGGCGCCGGTCACGTTGTGGCATGGCAGTGAGGATAACTGGACACCGCCAGCGATGGCCGATGCTCTCGCCGCCGCGCTGCCCGATGTGGCGGCGATCCACCGGCTGGCCGGGCTGTCGCATTATTCCACGCTGGCGCATGTACTGGGGGAAATCGGTTAGGAAGCAAGGCGATGTCACCGCCACATTGACCCGCCTCACACATCGGTTCAGTCTCCCCGAACAACGAAAAAGAGGGGGTGACCAATGGGGTTTCTTGACAATCGAGCGCCGCAATTGCTGGCGCTGTTGCGCATCATGGCGGCACTGTTGTTCATGGAACATGGCCTGATGAAGCTGTTTGGCTTTCCCGGTGCGCAACCCGGCGCGCCGTCTCCGCTGCCGATGATCCTGGTTGTTGCGGCGGTGATCGAGATTGGCGGCGGCGCGTTGATTGCGCTGGGGCTGTTCACGCGGGTCGCCGCCTTTGTCTGTGCCGGCCAGATGGCGGCGGCCTATTTCATTGCCCATGCCTCACAGGGCATGTGGCCGGGGCTGAACGGCGGGGATGCCGCGATCCTGTTCTGCTTCGTGTTCCTGTACATCGCGGCTGCCGGGCCGGGCGCGTGGAGCATGGACGCAAAGCGCGGCGGCTGATTGCCGATTGCCGGGTGTCGCCGGTGGCGGCGCCCGGCACTGGCGCGGGTCAGGCCGGTTCGCCGCCGAGCCGCGACCAGAAATCCTCGCGATTGTTGGAGCGCGGGAACGGCGTGTCCGGCACGGGCACCTCAAGAAAGGCGCAGAGCGGTTCCCACCCCTGCGCCACATCAAACACCAGCAGCCGCTCCGGCGGGATTGTGGCGCGGACATCGGCCTCGCGCTGGTGATAGGCCGCAAGGGCATGGTCCTTGTCGGCATAGCGGCCCCCAAAGGTTTCCCCGCCGATCATCGCTTCATTCGCGGCACACATGGCCATCATTTGTGGCGGCATTGGCAGGTCGCGATAATTCGCCAGCAGCTTGGCGATGGTGCCTGAAAAGCTGTTCCACCACGCCTCGGCCGGGCGCACGCTGTGAATTACCTTGGCATCGGGACAGGCGGCAGCCAGCGCGCGCCAGACATGCGCGCCCGGCCAGTCAATCTGCGCGCGATATCCGGCAAAGACATCGTCCCAGTTGACCGGCTCACCACGCGCAATGGCGCACCAATAATCAATCTGCTGCGGGTTCGGGAACACCTCCGCCATATGGTGGCACGGGCCGAAACCAAGCTGTTCCAGCGCCGCCTTGAGCGAAAGTGTTCCGGTGCGGCCAAAGCCCGAACCGATGACTGACAATGCCATCCTGATGTCCCCCATTCCCCGGTGACAGGGTAGCAGGGAACAGCGCGCCGTCGAGCGGCAATTGTTGCGCGGGGCGGCGGCGTTACGCCACCGTCAGCCCAACATCGACATTGCCGCGCGTGGCGTTGGAATAGGGGCATACCTCATGCGCGGCATGGACGAGCTTTTCGGCATCGGCCCGCTCAACGCCGGGCATCGAGACGGTCAGATCGGCGGTGATGCCATAGCCACCCTCGGCGCGCGGGCCAAAGCCGATCTCGGCGGTGACGGTGGTGTCGGCAGGCACGCGGACGCCGACCTTGCCCGACATCGCCTTCATCGCGCCAAGGAAACAGGCTGAATAACCCGCCGCGAACAGCTTTTCGGGATTGGCGCCAACGCCGCCCGGACCGCCCATTTCCTTTGGCACGACCAGCTTCACATCGACCGAGCCATCATCTGACCGGGCGCTGCCATCCCGCCCGCCGGTGGCGGTGGCGCTGGTCTTGTAGATTACCGTGACGGACATGGTGCGGCTCCTGTGCTGATGGGTGGCACGCAAGATATAGCCGCCGTCCCGTTACACGCAACGTGTCACGGCCTGATCCGGCGCAACGCCGGGATTACCGCAAAGCCAAGCTGCCCGGTCAGGCCCAGCGCGCCGGGGACATGGCGATAGGTGGCGAAATGCTGCGCCGCTGTCTGGCCGAACAGCAATGTCGCCAGCAAAAGTTCCGCGACCATCAGCACGGCAAAGGCACATGCCCCCATCGCCAGCCGCGCCCCGGCGTGTGGTGGGACAGCGAAGCGGCGAATGCACCAGCCCGCCACCACCCAGCTCGCCGCCAGCACCACCGGCAGTTCCAGCAACACCGCCGCCGTCGCGCCGATCCGCGGGATGATCAACAGCACCCGCGCCGTACCGAGCACAAAGCCAAGGCCGAAGACGAGCGCAACATAGGCGAGCGCGGCCTTGATGACGGCGGACATGATGGATCGCTTCCCGGCGGCGGGCATCGCCCTGCGCCTGTTGAGTGATCGTGGTGGTGCGCCCTTTGCGTAAATCAGTCCACTGCGTCGATCAGCGCGTTTAGTGAAACGATGTCGCCTTGCATGTATGAATTTGGCCCCGACTTCTGTCGGCTCTCGATTGTCAGCATGACGAATTCGCGGCCGTGATCCCGGCCAGTCCAGAGCATAAGCTCATCGATAAAGACCGTGGAGCCCTGCAGTGGCTTTTCGGATTTTGTCGCGGCGGAAAATGACTGCTTGAAGTTGAGCCGCCTGAGCAAGGCCATCATGTCGCACGGCGCAGCGGGTTCATCCGGTCGCCTCGCCAGCCTCACATCGCCGCACTGATGAGGAAAGTCGAGATGGCCCGTCTGTGCTGCGGTGATCAGCGTGTCGAGCAGATAGGCACCACGCCTGCCCGCGAAAAGATTTTCCTCGCTGAACAGGTGATCAAAGTCGCGATAGGCGGCACATGCCTGCTGGCTTGCCAGCCGACCCTGGTCGGGAGAACCTGGTCGCTTCCAGATTCCGAACATCTCCGTGACGGTGAGGTTGTCGTCATGCTCATTTGCCCTTGGTGCCCGGTTTTCCACGATGGGGGCTGCCAGGGTGTATGTCTTGAGCCGACAAAAGGATTGCCCATCGGGCACAGGTTGTTCGTAAAATGTCACGCTGCCGGACCCGACCGCCGCACCACGGCGATTGTCAGCGACAAACTTCTTTCCGAGCCGCGCCATGAGCTGCGCCCCGAGTTGATCCGGTGAACTCTGGTCAAGTGGCGCGGTGGATCGAGATCCGGAACGGCCAATCTGCCAACCGGCAAGCCCCGTCGCCAGCGCTGCGGTCATTGCCAAAGCCGACAGAATAAAGGGGTTCAGACGCATTTCATGTGATTATTGCCTCTGGCGCGCCTTTGCCAGCGACGAGATGCAGGTAACCGGATGGGCGGCGGCGCCCGTGGCCATGGCCCCCGCCTGTGACGACCGCCAAATCACCTCAGGAAAAGGCGGGCTGTCTTCCCTGCACCCGCCCGCTGCGCTTTCACATTACCGTCGCATGGCGATGCTAGGGCGCGCGCAGCCCGAGGCGAGAGCGGGCGGTTACCGGAAATCCTGAAGGGGAAACCAGATGTTCCGCAAGGCGCCGCGAACGATGTTCATCGCGCTTGCCCTGTTGCTGCTCGGCCTGACAGCGGCGGCGGCGCAGCAACTGGGCGTTGCGCCGGTTGAACATGCGCAGTTGCTCGGCGCGCTGCGGCTGGAGGGGGAATTGTTCCATGTCCAGGGGGTTGATCTCGACCGCCGCCATATCTGGGTGACATCGGTTGACCGGGCGAACCACCGGGGCTTTCTCCACCAGTTTGATCGCGCCACGGGCAGGTTCCTGCGGCGGCTGGAGCTGACCGATGGCGCGCGCTATCACCCCGGCGGCATCTCGCTGCACGGGCGCTCGATCTGGGTGCCGGTGGCGGAAATGACGCCGCACAGTTCGGCGGTGATTGTCGAGATTGACACCGAGACGCTGCAAATCCGCCGCCGGATCCGCGTTGCCGATCATCTCGGCTGTGTCGCGGTGTCCGACACTGCGCTGATTGCGGGCAATTGGGACAGCCGCCTGCTGTACATGCTCGACCGGCGCAGCGGGCAACAGCTTCGCGTCATCCCCAACCCGGCCAGCACCGCGTTTCAGGACATCAAGCTGATTGGCGGCCAACTGGTCGGCGCCGGGCCGGTGACCTTGTGGAGCGGCACGATCGACTGGATCGACCTGGCATCAATGCGCCCGGTGCGGACGCTCCACGCCGGCGCCACCGACCGCGCCGCACCCTATACCGGCGAAGGCATGGCGCTGAAGGGCCGCGACCTTTACCTTATTTCCGAAGACGGGCCGAGCCGGTTGTTTCACTTTCGGCTGGAGGTGTAGCCGGGCGGATTTTGTTGCGATGATGTCAATTTGTGACGTTGGGCTGTAGTACGGGATCGCTGCTTGAAAAAACGGAGCCGCGATGCCGGAGAAATCCATGATGATGCGGTTGGCAATCATCATTCTCGTTACATCGCTGGGCGCGTGTAGCCGGTCAGGTGATCATGGTTCAACGAACAACGTTGCCGGGGATTCCTTTCGGCAGGACATGGACAATGTTGAAGAGGTGTCCAGGGGCAAAAGCTGTGGGCCTGCCCCGCTTGCTGGATGGCCGCCGCGCCCGGCAAAGGGGGGCGTGATCAACGACGCAGACCGTGCCAGGGCGGTGGGGCTCGTCTATCTTGTGTCAATCTATGGCAAGAATGTCGTTACCCTGCCGCTTTCCGCCACGCTGAAGAATGGCGTGTGGACCGTTATCGACGCTGGTGCCGGTAACGGCGTCACCGGAGGCGATCGCGTCATTTTGCTCTGTCAGTCGAGCGGCGCTGTCTTGCTGACCTATCGAACGCAATAAGGCCGGTAGGGTAACGAAACAGGTGCGCGCGCGACGCATCGCCCTGCGCCGGATCATACCATTTCACCATGGTGCAAGGGTAAGCCGGTGCGGCGGCTTTGGCCATGCCAAAGGCCTGCATGACGCACAGGAAAAATCCTAGACAGGTTGGATTTTGCCGAACATAACAAGAACATGCCTTCAACGCCACGAGTCGAACCGATCATGTTGCAGGAACCCGCCTGTGAGGTCGGGTGCCGCACCTGCCTGCTGGAATGTGCGGTTATGCCTGAGCGGCTGGCGTGGTGGCAGGGCGAGATGGAGCGGTTGTATCGCGAGCGGGCGCTGGCGACAGATCGGCGGCCCTTTGACGCGCAGCTGCATATTGCCGAAGCCGCGTCAGCAGCGCTGGCCCGACGAATGGCGGATAGTCCGCGAGCGCCGTCCCGGCGGGCAGCTCCGCCTGGGCATCAGCCAGCATTTGCGCGAACTCGGCTGCACTAGGCAGCAGATCGGGCGCGGCGGTGTTGGTGGTGGCGGCACCGGCCCCTGCGAGCAATTGCGACAGGCTTAACCCGGCAACGCGCGCCAGCGCCTCAACCGTGTCGATGCGCGGCATCGTGCCCTTGCGCAGGTCTCGCCAGAAGCCGGTATTGACGCCGGCATCAAGGCACCAGCGCCGGTCTGACACCGGCCTGCCACCGGCATCCAGCGGGCGCGCACCTTCCAGCAGGGCGACGATATTGGCGGCGGGCGTGGTGGTCATGTGCGAAGCTTCGCACATCATGTCTTGCCGCGCTATTTGAGATATTTCGCATATTAGCGTTGCAATGTGAGAAATATCGCAATATCCGATGCTGATGCAAAACAGTGAATCATGCCGCAGCGCGCCGTTTGACCGGGGCGCTTCCTCGCTTGGCTATGCCCGCATCCACCGCACGCTGCTGGACCACCCCGCCTTTCGCAATGATGCCGAGGCGATGGCCTTTGCCTGGCTGGTGTTGCGCGCGTCGTGGCGCCCGGTGCGGGTGCGCTATCGCCATCGCTCCCTCACGCTGGAACGCGGGCAGCTTGCCGTGTCGGTGCGTGATCTGGGCGCTGCGATGGACCGGGATCGCGGCTGGGCCGAACGGCTGCTGAAGAAGCTGGTGGCCGAGCAGATGATCGTGACAGCGGTGAGCAACGGTGTGATCACCATAACAATCTGTAATTACGACATTTATCAGGGGTCTCGCGATGAGGTCGCGCATCGATCCGCGACAGAGCCGAACATGTCGTGCGCAACAGAACAAGAAGGGGAAGAAATAAAGAAAGGGAATCCCCCGCTGGAAACAGCGGCTGGGGTCGCGAAGAGATTCATTCCCAATGACTGGGTGGTCCCGGCGGTGGCTGATCTGCCCCCCAATGCCCGTGCCTGTGCCGAGCAGTGGAGCGCCGCCAGCTATGCCGCGCATGGTGAGGCATTTGTCGGTTACTGGCGCGGGCGGCGGGCGCGCAATGCCGACTGGCGGTTGACCTGGGCCAATCGCGTGGTGGCGATCCACGGCATGGTGATGCGTGACGAGAAATTCGGCCGCGCCCCGCCCGATGCCGCTGCCGCCGCAGCCCGCCAGCGCCCCGCGATGAGTGCGGCGGCGCGCGCGGCCTATCTCGACCGGCTGGCCGCCCAACCCTGGGCCAGCGCCGCCACACCGCCGTCCCCCGCCAGCGGAGCGCGACCATGACCGATCCTGTTCCCATCACCGTGTCCTTGCCGGGCACCTTGTTCCCCTCGCACATCGCCGCCTTTCGCTTCATCGAGGCGGCGGCCAATGCCGGGCGCTATGTCACCGCTGCCGAACTCGATGCGGCGATTGGCAGCGACAATGTCTCGGGATCGACCCAGGCCGGGGTGTGCCGCGCGCTGGAACGGGCCGGGCTGATCGTGACGACCAAGTTCCAGCGCGGGCGCCAGTTCACCGTGGTCGCGACCGGGCGCAAGACCGCCGCACCGCGCAACACCACGCCGCACTGGCGCACCGTGCCGCGCCCCAAACGCCTGCCCTCGCTGGCCCCGGCGGCGCTGAAACGCAGTGAGCCGGAGCTGGCACGGCAAATGCTGAACGCCGCGCGGGAAGAGGGGATGACCATGCCCGAGCTGCTGCTGGAGCTGGTGTGGGTCGGCTGGCGGTTCCGCAACAAGGGGCGGTGAGGGGGGCTTTACCGTGCCTTCCCCGGCGCAGGCCGGGGGCCAGCCGCGAGGAGCCGGGGACCGGCGCGGAGCACTCTCACCACCAACATCGTCCAACTGCGCCCCGGCCTGCGCCGGGGAAGGAAAAAGGGAAATGAACATGGCGACAAGCAAACGACCCTCGGCCCGGCTGCTCACCGATCTTGCCCGCGCGCAGACCGAGGCGGCGATCGGTGTGCTGGTGACGATCATGAACGGGCAGGACACCGCCACGGCGCGGATTGCGGCGGCCAATGCGCTGCTTGATCGCGGCTGGGGGCGCCCACGCGGCGAGGCGGAGGGCGAACCCGCCGCCGACATCGCCGCAATCATCGCGCGGCGGCGGCAACAACTGGCGCAGGGCCTGCCCGGCGGTGATGGTGGTGCTGGCGGTACCGGCGATGCTGGCGATGCTGGCGGCGCGGCGGCGGGGAGCATGGCGTGATGGCCCGCCCGTCCCGATCCGCCACGCCCGCCACCCCCGCCGCGCCCGCGACCGCGCTGGCCGAGGACATCGCCGACCTGACCCACAGCCCGCTCGGCCATGCGCTCTACGCCTATCCCTGGGGCAGCGGGCCGCTGGCCGATGAGGCCGGGCCGCGCCGCTGGCAGCGCGATGTGCTGTCGGCGATTGGCGAGCATCTGGCAGATCCGGCGCGGCGCCATCTGCCGTGCCGCATTGCCCGCGCCAGTGGCCACGGCATCGGCAAGTCGGCGCTGATCGCGATGATCGTCAAATGGGCGCTGGATACGTGCGAGGACACACGCATCGTCATCACCGCCAATACCGAGAGCCAGTTGCTGACCAAGACCGCGCCGGAACTGGCGAAATGGTCCAACCTCGCCATCACCGCCGACTGGTTCCGCCCGACCGCGACCGCGCTGATCTCCACCGCGCCGGGCCGCGACAAGAGCTGGCGCGCGGACCTTGTCACCTGGTCGGCGACCAACACCGAGGCGTTTGCCGGCTTGCACAACAAGGGGCGGCGGCTGGTGCTGGTGTTTGACGAAGCGAGCGGCATTGATGCGCGGGTGTGGGAGGTGGCGCTGGGCGCGCTGACCGATGTCGGGACGGAGATTATCTTCCTCGCCTTTGGCAACCCGACGATCAACACCGGCCCGTTCCGCGAGATTTTTGGCCGCCACCGCCATTTGTGGAACGCCGCGCAGATTGACAGCCGCACGGTGGAGGGGACGAACAAGGCGTATCTCGACGAGCTGGTCGCGACGTACGGCGAGGACAGCGACATTGTGCGGGTGCGCGTGCGCGGGCAATTCCCCGGTGCCTCGTCG
The DNA here is from genome assembly GCA_963422345.1 of uncultured Sphingomonas sp. Lineage (GTDB taxonomy): Bacteria > Pseudomonadota > Alphaproteobacteria > Sphingomonadales > Sphingomonadaceae > Sphingomonas. Next base: position 3,677,013 of record OY729425.1, on the reverse strand, counting down.
ATGCAGTTCATCGCGCAGGACGTGGTGGCCGCGGCGCGGACGCGCGAGCCGCCGCCGGGGCTGTCGGGCGATCCGGTGATCTTTGGCGTGGATTGCGCGCGCTATGGCGATGACCATTCGACGCTGGCGATCCGTTGTGGCCGCGATGCGCGCAGCCGGCCGTGGAAACGCTGGCACCACCAGGACGCAATGACGCTGGCCGGCGATATCGCGCTGGAGGCGGCGCGCTGGCACCCCGACGCGATCTTCGTCGATGCCGGCAATATCGGCGCGGCGGTGATCGACCGGCTGCGGCAATTGCTGCCCGACACGTTGGTCAGCGAAGTGTGGTTCGGCAGCACGCGGGTGCGCGAGGCACGCTGGGCCGGCGAGACGCGCATCCGCGTCGCCAACAAGCGCGCCGAGATGTGGACCAACATGCGCGCCTGGCTGGGCGGGGCAGGAGCGGGCGGGGGCGGGGAAGGCACGTGGGACGCCCCGGGCAGCGGCGGCTGCATCCCCGACCATCAGGGCCTGGCCGACGACCTGACCGGCCCGCATTACGGCTTCAACGCCGACCAGGCCGTGCTGCTGGAGGAAAAGAAACACATGAAGGCGCGCGGCCTCGCCTCCCCCGACGACGCCGACGCGCTGGCCTGCACCTTCGCCGAGCCGGTGCTGCCGCGGGAGAAGCCGGCCTATCTGGATCGCACGCGGTGGGGTGCGGGGCGGGGGCGGGGGGAGGAGGGGGATTTGTATGCGGAGTTGCGGGGGTGAAGTAGTCGGGAAGAGAGAATGTTCTGATTATCAACGCAGGATGTTCACGGATACAACAGCGAGCATTATTGTCTTCACGTATGAAAACATCCATTTCGGATGTAATCTATTGTAATTTTTGACTCTTGCGTGAGTTGCGGCGTAGCTACCCCGAGAGGGGGATGTCGCGATGGAAAAGACCGTAACTTTGAGATTCTATGATGTTCGTCGCGCAAGCGCCGACCGTCCGCAAATGGCCGATCTTCTGGACTTGATAGGCAACAAGCCAATGGCCGAGCGAGAGAAGAGGATTACGGTTGAGGATATTCTCGTTCGCCTTGAAAATTATGAAAGCAATGATGATTTCTGTTCAGGTCAGTGAGCTGCTGCCGGTTTCGTGGACACCGAGATAAGGTGTTTATGGAACCGGAGGGTGACGATGCAACGACGGAAGTTCAGCCGAGAGTTCAAGCTTGAGGCGGTGAAGCTGGTGCGGGATCGTGGGGTGACAGCTGCTCAGGCGGCGCGCGATCTGGACGTGCATGTAAATGTGCTGCGTAAATGGGTGCACGAGGCAGCGGCCGATGCAGGGGCGGCATTCCCCGGCCACGGCAACATGAAGCCCGAGCAGCTTGAGATTGAGCGGCTTCGCCGCGAGCTTGTCAGGGTGAAGGCGGAGCGCGACATCTTAAAAAAAGCGGCGGCCTACTTCGCGAAGGACTCGATATGAGGTTCGCCTTCATCGCGAAGCACCGGGGTATCTGGCCGGTATCGTGGATTTGCGAGGCGCTCGGGGTCTCGCGCAGCGGCTTTCATGCCTGGCTCACGCGCGCGCCGAGCGCACGCTCATCCAGCGACGAGGCGTTCAGCGCGAAGATCCGCGCCAGCTTCATCGCCAGCGATCGGACCTATGGCGCGCGTCGCGTCTGGCACGATCTTCTGGCCGAAGGCCCTTCATGCGGCCTGCACCGCATCGAACGGCTGATGCGCCTGCACGGGCTGAAGGCGCGGCCCCGGCGCCGTGGCCTTCCCAAGGACGATGGCGAAAGATCGGTCATCGCCGGCAATGTTCTCGATCGCCAGTTCAGCGCCGACGCGCCGAACAGGAAATGGGTGGCCGACTTCACCTATATCTGGACGATCGAAGGCTGGCTCTACGTCGCGGCCGTCATCGATCTGTTCTCCAGGCGCGTGGTCGGCTGGTCGATGAGTGACACGATGACGGCGCAACTCGTCACCGACGCGCTGGTCATGGCGATCTGGCGGCGTGGCAAGCCCGACGCCCTGCTGCATCACTCGGACCAGGGCAGTCAATATACCAGCGAGCAGTTCCAACGGCTCATGGCCGATAACGGCGTCACCTGCTCAATGAGCCGGTCGGGCAATGTCTGGGATAATGCTGCAATGGAGAGCTTCTTCTCCTCGCTCAAAACCGAGCGGGTCGCGCGAAAAACCTATCGTACGCGCGATCAGGCAAGGGCCGATGTGTTCGACTATATCGAACGCTTCTACAACCCGACACGCAGGCACTCGACCTTGGGGTATCTCAGCCCCATGGACTTCGAGAAGCAAGCTAGGGTCCGGACCCATAAACGGGATTCCCAAGGGATCGAAGGCATGATTCAAGGCGTCCGATGAGGAGGCGTTGGATATGTCGGATTTCTTCTGGTTTTCGGATGCGCAATGGTCGCGGATCGCGCCGCATTTGCCGACCGACACGCGCGGGAAGCCGCGTGTTGATGACCGTCGTGTGCTGAGCGGGATCGTTCACGCGCTGCAAAGCGGTGGTCGCTGGGGTGATTGTCCCGAGCACATCTATGGTCCGAAGAAGACGCTCTACAACCGCTTCGTACGTTGGGCCGAACGCGGGATATGGGAAGGCATTTTCAGCGCGCTGTCGGGTGCCGAGGGCGCGCCCGACCGACTGTTCATCGACAGTACCTGCATCAAGGCACACCGCACCGCGGGTGGCGCAAAAGGGGGGCCTTGGCCAATGGTATCGGCCAGACACGCGGCGGTAGAAACTCCAAGGTTCACGCGCTCTGCGATGTGAAGGGCCGCCCCTGCGTCTTGATGATCACGCCGGGAAACGTGCACGATGTGAAGGTTGCCAAGGCCTGCATCGCGGCCATGCCGCCGTCGGCCGAACTGGTTGGCGACAAAGGCTATGACAGCAATGACTTGCGCGCCTGGCTTGCAGACCGAGGCACCACCGCTGTCATCCCCTCCAAGCGCAACCGCAAGGTGCAGCTCGACTGCGATGCGAAAATCTACAAGCAGCGTAACGTCATCGAGCGCATGTTCTGCCGATTCAAGGACTGGCGAAGGGTCGCAACACGCTTCGACCGCAACATCAAAACCTTCATGGCTACCATCGCCATCGCTGCTACCGTCATCTGGTGGCTCTAATGAGTCCGGACCCTAATGTAGCCTAACCTCGTGTCCATGAGACCGGCAGCAGCTCAGGGGACATAATACAAATTAACTGTTCCACCGGTCGCCCGCCGTTATGATTTGTATTGTGTCACCACACTCCCCCCCATCACCCCCCGACCGACCCTCTCACCATCATCGCCGCCAGTTCCTTGACGAACTTGGCGGCCACCATTGCGGTCATGCCGCTGATGTCGCGGTCGGGGTTGAGTTCGACGACATCGGCGCCGACAATCGGGCATTCGACCCGCGCGAGCACATCAAGCACATTGCGCACGCTGAGCCCGCCGGGTTCATGGTGCGACACACCCGGCGCAAAGGCCGGGTCGAGGCAATCAAGGTCGATCGAAATATAGGTCGGCCCGCGCATCACCGGCACCACCGACGCGGTGAAATCGCGCATCGCGACGATCTCCACGCCGAACCGCTCGGCCTGTTCGCGCTGGTGCGCGTTCAGCGTGCGGATGCCGACCTGGACCAGCCGGTTGGCCAGCCCTTCCTCCATGATCCGCGCAAAGGGCGATGCGTGCGAGCGCCGGTTGCCGAGCAATGAATCATACAGATCAGGGTGGGCATCAAAATGCAGGATGGCGACCGGGCCATGCGCCGCAGCAATGCCCTTGAGGATCGGGTAGGTCACGGCATGATCACCGCCGAGCAGGAGCGGCACAAACCCGTCCCGCACACTCGCGCTGACGGCTTGCGTAATCAGCGCATCATCGCCGGGGCCTTCGACCAGCGGCAAATCCCCGGCATCATCAAGCGCAATCTCCCGCCCGATCTCCGCCCCGCTCTCACTGGCGGGATTGCCTGAATCGCAGAACAGCGCCGCCCTGATCGCGGCGGGCGCTCGGGCCGGGCCGCGCAGAAAGCTGCTGTTACAGTCGGTTGGCAAGCCAATAAGGCGAATCGCGGTCATCGCCCAAGCATGGGCCGCAGGCTTTGCTTCCGCAAGGCGGGGGCGGGGTGTGGACGGGCGCGCGCCCGCTACCCCTCATGCGCCACATCATCCCCCAGCACCGCAACCCAGGCATGTTTGCGATCCTCCCGCACCGAAAAGGCCGGCGCGGGGAAGTTCGGGTCGGCAAAGGCGCCGACCGGGATGGCGACCAGGCCGGGCATGGTCGCGACGGTATAGGACAGGGTCGAGCCGCACTGCGCGCAAAAGCGGTAATGCACCGCATTGCCGCTGTCGGCGGTGCGGTGCCATTCGCTGGCGGTGCCGGTCAGCACCACCTGCCGTTCGGGCCAGCGCGCCTGTGCGGCAAAGGCGCTGCCAGTGCGTTGCTGGCAGGCAAGGCAGTGGCACACCGACACCCGCACCGGATCACCGGTGCAACGCGCCTGTAACTGGCCACAGCGGCAGCTTGCGGTCCGTTCGATCATCGGCCTGTTGTACGCGCAAGCCCGGCGGGCGGCAATTTTTTGGGAACGCGGTGGGGGGCGGGGCGTCAGAACCTGTGCATGGCCGGTGGCAGCCTGTTGTCGCGGGCGCGCCCTGCCCGGTTGGAGAAATACCGCGCGGCGCTGGCGGGCGGGCAGGGGGCTGGAAGGTAAGGCGCGCGCGATGATCGATCACCCGAGCCGCAGCTTCATCACCAATGTCGCCAGCGCAAAGGGCATGACGATGACGTTGGCGATGGTCAGCGGGCCGCTGCCCAGGGCCAGGCCATAGGCCGCCCACAAGATCGTGCCGCTGGCGCCCAGCGCGACGCTGGACAAGGACAGGTCGGCGGTGTGGCGGGTGCGCAGCGCGCGGATGGCCTGGGGCAGAAAGGCGCCGCCAGAGGCCATCGATGCGGCATAGCCCAACAGGTCAATTGCTTGCATCACTGGCTCCGCTGCTGGATCTTGGTGTTGCGCCTGCTGTTGCGCGGCGCGGCGCTGGCCGCAAGCCTGATCGGTCAGGCCGGGCGAACAGCAGCGGTATCGGGCACACAATCTTTACAGGCTTTCCCCGCTGGCCGACCCCGGTGCATGTCCCCCCGGCAGGGCGGAGCTGATCTTGTCGCTGCAGCCATGATGAAGGGGGGAACATGCCCATGCATATCGGCCTGATTGGCGGCATTGGACCGGCGGCGCAGGATTATTACACACGGCGGCTGATCAGCATCTTTGCCGAGCGCGGCGTCGCACTGGAGCTGACCACGGCGCATGCCGATGCACCGACGCTGATCGCCAATCTGGCGGCGGACCGGCGTGATGCGCAGGCGGCGATCTTTGCCGCGCTGACCGCACGGCTGGCGCGGGCCGGGGCTGATCTGGTCGCGGTTACCTCGATTGCCGGGCATTTCTGCCGCCGGGAATTCGCCGCCCAATCAGCATTGCCGGTGGTCGATATGATTGATGCCGTGGCACAGGACATTGCCGAGCGCGGGCTGGCGCGGGTCGGCATTCTCGGCACGCGCACGGTGATGGAAACGCATTTCTATGGCGGCATTGCCAGCGCCGTGGTGGTAACGCCGCCCGAACCGATGCTGGGCGCGGTCCATGACAGCTATGTCGCGATGGCGATGGCCGGGACGATCACGCCGGAGCAACAGGCGGTGTTTGAGATGGCGGCGCGCGACCTGATCGACAATCAGGGCGCCGATGCGATCATGCTGGGCGGCACTGATCTGGCGCTGGCCTTTGATGCCGCCACCTGCCCGTTCCCGCTGGTCGATTGCGCGGCGATCCATGCGCAGGCCATTGCCGACCGGGTGATCGGCGCGCGCTGATCGCTGGCACCCCCGCCTCTGGCGCAGCGTGCTACCCGGCGAGGAAAACCGGCAGGTCATTGGTGCTGGGCACGCAGCCAGCCTGGTAGAGCATGTCGCTGACCAGCCCGCGATGATAGGTCGCGTGATTGACCACGTGCAGCAACATGTCGCCCCGCGTCATCGCGCCATTGCCGCCGTCGAGAAACCGGAAAGGGACCAATTCGGCCTGCGCCTCAACCGACAGTGCATTGGCATAATCGACATACCAGTCATCCAGCGCCAGCATGGCCTGGCGCAGCGCGTCCAGCGGCGGGGTAATGTCAGTGTTGCGATAGGTGTAGCTATGCGCTTGCCCCAGCAGGTGGCAGCGAAAAAGATCATCAACGACGTGAACATGGTTGAGCGTCCGAACCATGTTCTGCCAGCGCGTCGGCCGTTCGCGCAGCGCCTCACCGGGGGGTGCCGCGGCGACATCGTCGATCATCAACGCGTCGGCCCAGCGTTTGTAGCGGGTCAGGGTTTGCAACGGGGTCAGCACGGCCATGCCGGGGCAATAGTCACCATGACGGGTTTCCGCCAGTGTGGCACGGCGGGGCGGCTGGGGTGGCCCGCATGGTCATGTCGTGGCTGGCGCTGACAAGCACGGTCTGCCGATCAACTGGTGGCTAGTGGTCTTTGTCGTACTTGTCCCAGATCTTGAACTGGGCCCTGAGGGTGTTCAAGCGCTCTTGATCGGCTGAGGCGGCGCTATTCAGTTGGCCGATCCTTTTTATCAGACACTCGGCTTGATCACGCACCAGTTGCTCGTCAGCACCGTTTTGAGGGCGCTTGTCAGCCAGGGGAATGTCCTTGCCTTGCGGGCAATCCGATGCCGGGTTCTCAATGTCTCCTTCGCTGCCCGTTATATCCGTGGCGGTTGGTAGCGGCGCTGGCGGGGGAGAGAAGCTCGTCTGCTGGTCGGTCGGGAGGAAAGCAGGCTCCGCCATGAATTTGTTCCATGCAAGAGTGCAGCCAATGATCGCAAAGACAAGGAGTATAGCGAGGATCAGAACATAGGTTGTTGGTTGCCTTGTGCTGCCCAGTGGGAGGCCATCGCCGCCCGGGTTGCCCGGGAGTATTTGCTCCAGTCGATTGGCCAGTCGTTCGACCTTGCTGCCAAGTGACTGGATGTCCTCGCGCAAATAGTGGATCTCACTATTGTCGCCGCGCGGCTGTTCGATCGGGGGTGCTACCGGCGCTATCTGTTGCAGCGGGGTCGGTTTCGGCTTCGGTTTCGGCGCGGGCGCTTTGGCTTGGCGGGGCGTCAGAAGGGTGACCTGATTCAAGCCGTCGGCCGCAATTGCGAGCCGTGTTGAGTTACCAACCAGCAACCTGCCATACTGACCGAACGCCGGCTCGGTCCGGGCGTGGTTCAGGAAGGTGACAATCTCCGATCCATACCGTGCCCGGTCCGTGGCAAATTCGGAGAGGTCAAAATAGAGGCCAGCATCGCTTTGCGGATTGAGGCCAGTCTCCAGCCATGGCACCGCAGCGGGGGCACTGCCGTCGAATATCTGATCGACCGGGGCGGTATCAATCGGGTTGACGCGACTGGTGCCGGTTTGTCCCTGTCGTGAGTGGTTATCGAGCCGCTCGATGGCGGCAAGGAGCCATGGCACTGCCCTTTCCGCGTCAACACCCTGATTAAGGGCGAGAAAGCCACAGCCGATATAGGTGCCATCACGTTCGTTGGGGCCGAAGCGCAGGTAACGATACACCCCCAGCCAGCTCCAGATCTGTCCTGACTCAAGCGTATGACGCGACAGCTTGAAGATGACTTCTTTATCCGCCTCAGGTCGGATTGAATCCTTGAGCAAGACCCATTGGCTGCCAACCTGGTTACGAAGTTCCGATGCGTTTATGCGGCGGCCATATTCCGGATCCTCCCGATCGCCGAGCCCGTCAATGCTTACCCCAAGTCCCTGACTTCGAGATGTGCTGCCGATGAGAATTCGAGCGATGGGTGATGATGACATGGCGTGAGCTTCAGCGCGTGGTCAGCAAGGCGGCCATGCGATCAGTCAACGTGACGCGCGGTTCGGTCGGCGGCACAACATCGTCGAACAATATCTTGCGCAGCGTAAAGGCACGTTCCTCATCAGTAACCTTGAACTGGGTGGCGTTGCCATAAAGCCAGTTCAGCACGGTGCGGGGATAGCGCAGATACGAAGCATCGAAGCTGGCAGGCGGTGTCGCCGGAAAGCCATCGACGAAATAGCCCGACGAATATTGCGTGAAGGCGCGGCGATCCTTTGCCTCGCCCTCCAGCGGCAGGGACTGAAAATCGCCCCATGCCTGGGGATAACGATCACCCAGCACCGTATCGACATCGACCGGGTCAACCTGGTCGAACAGTGGCCGGCCATCCATTGGCGCGGCATATTGGTCCCACTTGCTCAACAGGAACAGGTGGAAATCATTGCGGCGCAACCGCCGCAGCTCGCGATAGCCGCGCAGCGCACCGAGCAGGCCGAAATTGCTGTTCAGCGTATCGCGATCATGGGTGCTGCCAACGGAATAGGGCGCGACATAGATGACCGTGACACCATAGGAGAAATTCTGCAGCACATCGCGAATCTCGGGGCTGAGCTGTTTGTAGAAATCAGCATGGTTGTCCTGGCTCGGCTCATAGTCTTCGCCGCGGCTGTCGAGAAAGGCCAGCTTCACCGGTGGCAGCAGGCTGTTGCGCGGTTTGATGTCAACGGGGACAAAAAAGGCATCGCTCTGCGTGGCGTCGATGCGTTCCCCGCGCTGAAGGCGGAAATTCTCATGATCGTAAAATCTTTTGGCGAAGCTGTGCCGGTCCTTTGAGCGCGGATCAGCGCGATCAAACACGGGTTCACCGAGTTCGACGTCAATATCACGACTGCGTTGCAGTGCGCGGATCAACGACAGGATCAGCATCGACTTGCCCGATTTGGACGAGCCAAAGATCAGCACCGGATGGCGTCCCGTCCGCTCCAGGCTTTGTGCCAGGCTGATCGTCGATGCCTGTTTGGGCTCGGGAATGTTGTATGTTGTTGGCGCCGCCCGTGCCGCGTCTTCGCCAGATACCTCGTCAGCCATGTCGATGTCTCCTCACACGTCCGTCGGGTTGAGCCACAGGAATTTCGGATCGGTGGTAAAGCGTGCAGCGGCGGGATCGGGCGCCTTGGTGCCGCGCTTGCGGCGCTTGCCATAGCGAACGTTCAGTTGCGTGATCAGATAGATAACGACAAAGTCGATCATCAACGCCAGCGCCAGATAGAACCAGGTCGAGGGGTAAAACAGCCGCTTGTAGAACAGCTCGATCGTCGCCGCGTAGGAGTTCACATCCTCCGACTGCAACGTGCCGATTTCCTTGATGTCAGGATAAGGCCGGGGATCAAGTGTGAGGAAGGTGGCGCGGTCAGCATTATAGGTTGTCCGCGCTGAAAGCAGCGCATTCTTGTCCAGCTGATCAGTCGTGCCGACGCCGGCGGCGGCAACTTCGAGCTGGCCGAGCGCACTGTCCATCGCGGCATAGTGAGTGTCGAGCGTGCGCAGGAAGGCCGCACGGGTCGGGCCATTTTCGGCCACGAACGCCTGGTCCTTGTCGAGCGATTCATGCGCCATCTTGGCATAGGAAGCGTAGAGCAGTTCGGCGCGCGGAATGTCGCACGGGCGGATTGGCCCGGCGCCGTTGATGTCATGTACCGTCGGCAACAATTGCGCGATCTCGCGAATGATGCTGCGCGCGGCAATGCCGACGCCGCAATAATTGCCGCCAACCGGACTGACAATTTCCTCATGCAGCGATTTCAGCAACGCCTCCACCTTGGCGGCCTTTTTCTCATGCTCGGGTGAGGGCAGCTTGTCATGTGCGGTGTCGCGCAGGTGATTAAAGGCGCCGCGCACATCGGCAATGTCGTGACGCAGGATCGCGCGGCTTTCAAACAGGATGAAAGCGGCATTGAGCGTGCCCAGCGCACTGATCACTGCCAGGAAAACATAGGGTTTCCACCCGTAATACCAGGGGCGGTGTTCCTCATTGATGATCGCCTCGGCGCGATATTGCCCGATCTGTCGCGCGCAGACCGCGGCAATCGCCGTCAGGACAAAGGCAATGGCGGCCGAAACATATTTCTGGCCGACCGTCGGGGCGAGCAGATACCACCAGCCGAACAGGATCGACGCGCAAAATATGGTCAGCACCAGCCACGTCAGCAGCGTGGCCATTCGCTTGGATCCGATAAGGCTGTCCATCATTCCCCCGCTGCTTGCATCTTTGCCAAGGCCAATTTGGCCCGGCCCGCGCATGAGATCGTGACCGCCGCGCCGGTGGCAACATCATCCAAAGGTTCGTCTCATGGCCGATGTGACAACCGCATGATTCGGCCCGTGGACAACGGCCATGATACAAATCACCCGGTGTTGCGCAATGATGAAAGCCACAGATTTGGCAGTAGAGGTGGAATCATGTCAAGAAAATACATCCATTATGGATCTATTGTGAAATAAGTTACTGGCTTACCGTTGCGCGACGACATGGCTATTGTGACATCAGATAATGCGCCAGGGTGATTCGAAATCGCGATTGCGTGAAATTTGTGAAATTCAGATCGCGCTTACAACAAAATTCAATCCGATTCGGATGTATTTATGTGTGGTGATGATGGAGATAATCCATCTGTCGAAGTTGAATCTCAGATATTTTGTACGCGCAGGGGCAAGTTTTCGGTGTGGTGCTGTCGGTCGGGTGACGATGCCGCAATGATGATGGGGGAACGGGCAGGCGATGGCGAGGTTTGGCAGGAGGATTGCGCTTTACGGCACGCTTGATGGCGGCGCGGGCATTTTTGCCGCGATGACCCTGGTTGGCCTGGTCTTCTGGATCGTCATCCAGGGGTTCCACCCACCGATGATTATCGCGTCGGTGACCTATCTTGGTGCGGTGGCCGGCTTTGCACTGGGTGGGTATCGGCTCACGCTGGGGCATGACTGGATTGCCGCGCGGTGCGGTCTTGCCACCGAAGATTTTGAGGAACTGGGGGACCGCGATGTCAGGGAAGGACATTTCCTTACCCTGTGTGCGCTGGCGATCACCGCCTATGTTGCCTTTTATGCGTGGGCGGCGAACAGCTTTTCCGCACCCGCTGTGCCCGGGGCGACGGCGCCTGATGCGACCGGCCTGCTCGCCAGTTTGCCGATCCCGTGGTTCATCATCCTGATTACGACGGTGATGATCTGCGTGCTGTCAGTGATCTGCTGTCGTTACGCCGCCTATATCCGCATGGCGACCTTGCTGCAGGAGGGGCTCGACAAGGGGATGCGGACGGACCTCCCCCTGATAAAGGGGCTGCGCAAATGTGTGTTCCGGATGGAACAACTCTATGAGCCGCCCGGCAATGTGTTTGTCACGGTCGGCATCACCGCAACCTTTCTCGGCCTGGCGGTAGGTCTCGTCACGCTGGACCTGTTCAGCTTCTTTCCGGTCCAGGGCGAGGATGACCTGCACAAGGCGCTGCGTGGCGCAAAGGCGATTGCGTCGTTGCGGGGATTTGTCGGGTGCATGGGCCTGGCTTTGGGGCTCAGTATGCTGGGCGTGCTGACCTCGATGTTTGCGCAGTGGCTCCGTGGCTATGGGCCGTCGCAATCGACCGAGGCGCTGCTTGATCGCGCGGCAGCGGCTCCTCATGGTGCCGCCGTCCCGGCACCGACCGGGGGTTGAGGCCATGTCCGGCGGGGGAAAGAGCTTCAATATCTGGATCGCCTATTCCGATCTGTTCACCAACCTCTCGACATTCCTGTTCATCTCGGCGCTGGGCGTGTTCGCTGCGATCGGATCTGGCGTGATGGTCAGTGTGGGGCAGGGTTCGCGGACCGAATGCAGTCTTCCCAAGGGCATCAGCCAGAGCCTGACCGCCGATAACAGCCTGTTGGAGGCGTTGGGTAATGGTATCTCCCGCGCCAATGGCGATGAGGATTGCAGCCAGTATTTCCGGGTGGACGGCTATTCATTCAAATCGGCTGATCCGGCCAGCTTCAGCGATGAGCGTGGCCATCGTCCGGTACCCGATGAACTGTTGCGGCGGCTTTGCCAGCCAATCTGGCTTACCTTGTCACTGCGCACGTTTGATGATGTCGGCGGTGAGATCTCCTTTGTTGGTGTTGCCGAGGCCAGCAACAAGCCGACCTATCCGGGCCGATGCAGCGCGAAGCCGCGTGGCGACCCACAAATTGACGGCTTCCCGAGTACGAAGGTGCGATCCGCCATCAGCGTGATCCGGGAATGCCAAATCTCGGGCGTCAGCGCCTATCCGGCCGTTTGTCAGGATGTTCTCAATTGCCTCAAGCGCAAACAGGGTGATCGCAATGGCTGGTGCGGCAAGGTTGCCGCTGCGGAACAGCGCGGGCGGCAAGCCGACCTGGCATGTGCAAAGGCAGAGCCGCAGCAGCAGGCAACCGCGCTGTATGACGTTTGCGAAAGTGCGCCGCTGAACCGAAATTTCCCAAACCAGCTCTTCTCGCACCCCAATATGGTGGCGGGTGCCAACACCGATGACGGCCTGAGGGCGCTTTGGGGCCGGGTTGGCGTGGATGCGCTGATACGTGATGGCCCGGTGCCGACCGACGCCGCCGCGCGAACATTGCTGCCGCCGGAGCTGCAGCAGGCCGCAGGCTCCGTATTGATCAAGGTGTCGGCCACCGGACACAAGCGCCCGCCTGCGCCCTGACCTTCCTCACCCCGCCTCCGCGCGCAGTGTCAGCCAGTCGCGGACCGCGAACAGGAAGTCGCTATGGGTCAGGTCGCCGGGGTCAAGGTGGTGCGGGGCGAGCAGGCTCAGGCCGGCGTGGCGTCGTCACGGGGTTGTGCAAACCGGGCGCGCAGACCTTCGCGGATCAGGCGTGACAAGGGCGATCGGCGCCCGTTGATCGGTGCGATGCGGATACCGCGATACAACACAACCTGCGGCTCCTGGCTCTTGCCGCAGCGGCGCCGGGCTTCGGGTTTTGCTGCGTTGCCGATGGGCGCAATCTGCCGCTTCACTGGCACCGGTACAAGGTCGCACGCGGCGGCCAGGCTGTCTGTCGTCAGCTCCTGGCCAGTTGCGGGCAATACAGCGCCAACGCAGCCTCAAAGGTGCCGTGACCGGGGTAGAGATAGCTCCAATAGATGCGCGTGCCGAAACGGCTCTCGATATAGTCATAGCCGCCGAGTGTCTTGCCGCGTGTCGCCACGTCGCGCCAGTCGATCGAGGCGCGGCTCCGCCCCAGGATGATCTGGCTCAGATGGTCCGGGCCTGACAGCCCTTCATCGTCCCAGCTTATGTCGTGCCAGTGCGACAGCGAAGGCAGCAAGGGGATGCCCAGCACCAGCGCGAGTGCAACGAGGATGGAACCCAGTGGGTATTGACCCGACACAAGTGCTGCAACGCCGCCGGCAGCCATGAGCGCGGCGACTGCCAGGCACAGGCCCGCCAGAATCTTGCCCGGTGCAATCCGTCCCCCGGCACGATCACCCGTTGCGGGCCGCCGCCATGCCGCGATCTTTCTCACGGCGAACATCGTTGCGCCGACCGCCGTCATGGTAAGAAGATCCTGGAACGGTGATCTCATGAGACCCATCTACTGATTTCTTCCAGCTTCCATCCACCCTTTTCGTCGCGCGTCAGCCGGGTGGTCCCGCCGGACCAGCCAGTTGACCAGACGACATAGCCGCGCGTGCGGGCGCGGTTGAAAATGATCGGCGGCAGGTCAACGGCGTGGAAATCGGGGGTCATCTGGCGCAGCCGGGCAAGCTGGGTCTGATCATAGACGATCATCAGCCGGTCGGGGTTCAGGCAGGTATAATCCTCGGGCGCGCCGCTGACGAGGATCGGACGATCCGCGCTGGTGGCGTCACGTTGGCCCGCCACCAGCCCGGCAAACATGTCACCGGGCTTGCGATCCGCCGGCTCGATCAGCGCGCCGCTATGGGTGCCGAAAATCTGCGTCAGGATTTTCATCCGTGGCTCCGCCGTTGCGGCGGCGGCAGGTGGGCACGGCCCATCACGGCGCCCGACGACATAGGCGGTGCCAGCGGGATCAGGTGCCAGCAACAAATGGCGCGCTGCCAGATCGGTCAGCCCGTCACCATCACTGTCACGGGCCAGATCAGCAATCGGCACCGCGAGGTAGATATTGTCGGCCCGCCGCCGGATTTGCAGCGCGACCGGCGGATAGGTGATCGAGCGTGTGTCGAGCAACCGCACCGCGACCGCGATGTTGAGCGTGTCACCATCGAACAGCGGCAGCCGGGCATCCGGCACAACATCATAGGGAAAATGTTCGGCCAGCCCGGTATAGAGCGGGCGGCGCCAGCTCTTGCCACCATCATCCGACAGATGGACCCAATAGCCACCATTGGACACTTCACCGGTCGGATCATAATTTTGCGACAGGCTGATCACCGCGACGCGCATCCCGGCACGACCGATGCGCACCGGCTCAAAGCCGTCGGGCAGCCGGGCAAAGGCCTTTGGCCATGTGCCTGCTGGCACGGTGCCACGTTGCGCCACGGGGATGGGGTGTTCGGCAAAGGGTGATGGCAGCGGGTCGATGGCCGGTTGGTCCGCCCACCGCGCGCCGCGCACGCTGCCCTTGCCAGCCGCGATGACCGGGGCGAGTGCAGCGGCGAACGACTGACGCGCCGCAGCATCGCCGGGGATATGTGCGGCGGCAATGATCCGCTCGGCAATGTCATGGTCGCGCTGATCAAGAAACGCGCCCTCAATGGCACTGCGGGTCGAGTCACGGGCATTGTCGCACAGCACGCGATAACCGGGTTCGGCAAAGACCTTGCAGGCCAGGTCAGCCGCGACACCTTCGGTCACCGCACCATGTCCGCTGCCATAGAGATTTTCGGCGATCAGATAGGGGTCGTGATCCGGGTGATGCAGCAATTGTTCGAGCAGGGCGAGACCGGCAGACCCTTCCACATCGGCAGATTCATGGGCGGGGCAGGGCTTTTCCTTGTCCTGGGCGTCGAGCTCAACGCAGTCGTTGCGGGCAGTCGCGGCCCGCGCAGCAGCGAATATCACCTCGGCATGGATGCCGGCAAAGCGTCGTGCGATCAGCGTGTCGCGCTCTGCGACGGGCAAGGTGTCGAACAGGGCGGCGGCACGATCACCCAGACCGGCCTTGATCAGTGTCACGAGATAGGCATGGGTGAAGTACAGCCGCACAATGTCGCGGTGCGGTGCATCGATCCGCGCCTGGCCTGCCGGACTGATGATGTAGGACAGCAAGGCGAGCCGTGCATCAGTGCGCAGCCAGTCATCATTGGTGGCAATGGTGAGCAGGGCGGGCATTGCCCGGTCGGGGGCGACAGCAGTGAACCGCCCCACCAGGGCGGCGCAATCGCGCCCGGCATGGGCGATACGCCAGGCATCAGCCGCCGGATCAGCCGTACCGGCGAGCAAGGGAGCGAAGGCGGCTTCGTCGCAGTCAAAGTCACCGCTCAGGATCGACGCCGCCGCTTCCAGCGCAAGCGGTGCGCGATTGGTCGCGGCGACAAGGGCAATCAACCGGTTGCGCAGTTCGGCAGTTTGGGCCTTGCTCGAATCAATCCCCGGAACCTGTGTCCTGGCGAACAGCCATAACCGCACGAGCTCACGCATCTGGGTTTCCGCCAGGCCGAAACGTGGTGCCAGTGCGGCGGCGGCGCGATCAGGGGGCGAGGTGGCAAGGCTGTCGACCAGCGCCGCCTCCCAGGCATCAATCGGGTCGCCGCGTGTGTCCGGCGATTTGACGACATCATCGCGATATTCCTTGATGGCGCTGGCCTTGGGCAGCGGCAGTTCAGCGCCCGCCGCAGTGGGCAGCAGCAAGGCCGCACCAAGGAACAACGCATTGAATCGCCCTGTCATTGCATATTCTCCCTCTGCTGGTTTCCGTGGGTCGATCCGCCCCGCACGGCAAGTCAAAATCGAATTGTGATATAATAACATAACATGTGATGCGCGCAAGTCGATGTTGTGCTGCGCCCAGTCCCCCCGGGGCGCCACAAGCACCCACATGGCGCGATCCATCCATGCTATACGCTGCCAGATGCCGAGCCGCACCATGCCCCTTCCGCCTGATCCGTTGACGGCATTGCTGGCCGACATCGGTGGCTGCGTCGCCTGTGCCGCGCATTTGCCGCTGGGGCCGCGACCGGTGGTGCAGGCCGGGGCGGGGGCGCGGGTGCTGATTATCGGGCAGGCACCGGGCAGCGCGGTCCATGCCTCGGGCGTGCCATGGGATGATCCCAGTGGCGACCGGCTGCGCGAATGGACCGGGCTGGACAAGGCGGTGTTTTATGATCCCATGCGGATCGCGCTGATGCCGATGGGCTTTTGCTATCCGGGTGTTGCGGGCAGCGGTGATGCGCCGCCGCGCCCGGAATGTGCGCCGCTGTGGCATGGCCGGTTGCGCGCCTTGTTGCCGCAGGTCGCGCTGACCCTGCTGGTCGGCCAATATGCCCAGGCGGCCTATGGCGGCGGTGCGGCGCGCCAGACCCTGACCGAGCGTGTGCGCGGCTTTGCCGCCGCGCCGCCGGGAATGATGCCGCTGCCTCACCCGAGCTGGCGCAGCACCGGCTGGATGCGCCGCAACCCATGGTTTGCCGAGGATGTGCTGCCGGTGCTCCGCGCGCGGGTGGCGGCGGCGCTGGCGGGATAGCCGCGCCGGCAGTCCGCGCGGATTTCTGTCGTGCCAAATGCCCTGCTGATCGGTTAGGGGTGGCGGGTGCGTTATGCCCTTGCCCTGTGCGGCCTGTCCCTCCTTGTCGCCGCGCCCGCCCGGGCCGATGGCGGCACAGAGGCGTGGCCGACCCTGTCGGTGACCAAGGCGCTGGGCGGCAAATGGTCGAGTTCGGTGGAAACGCTGGCGCGACTGTCGCGCACGCCGGGGCAGGCGGCGCAGTTTCGCTGGCGCGTGCAGGTCGCCCGCAGATTGTCTTCGCGCGTGACGGTGGCGCTGAGCGGGGGCCATCTGATCACCTATAATGACGGCAAGCGCGACGGCATTGAGGATCAACTGGTTGAACAGCTCAACTGGACAATCGGCAGGATCGGGCCGGTGATGGTCTCCGCGCGCACCCGGCTGGAACAGCGCTTCATTATCGGCAATGACCGGCTGGCCTGGCGCTTTCGCGAGCAGATGCGCCTCGTCGCGCCGCTCAAGGGCACGCCCTTTTCTGCCGTGCTATGGAGCGAGCCATTTTTTGCGCTGAACCACACCAATGCCACGCCGTACAGCTTTGACCAGATCCGCAATTTTGCCGGGGTGTCGTGGCGGCTGTCACCGCGCATGGATGTCGAATTTGGTTATCTCCACCAGCATCTTCACCGCCCGTCCGGGGATGTGAACCGGAATGTCGTGCCGGTGGTGCTGAGCCTGCGCTTGTGACATGCGCACCGGCACGGCACCGCCGCCGACTCCCGGTGCGCCGTGCGCCGTGACAGGGGCGCGGCGATGAACCTGCTCTGCACCCTGATGGGCCACCAACGCGCGCTGCCAGCGGTGCATAATGCGGGATATGCCTTCACCCGGTGCACGCGCTGTGGCGCCGATCTGATGCGCGAACGGCGCGGGCCGTGGCGCGCCGTGCCGCCGGGGATGCAGGTGGTGTGGCGCACCCCCGCCGAACATCGCGCCAGCCACAGGGAAGGCAAGCCGCCCATGGCCGACCCCGGGCTGATCAAGGGCGCTGCCTTGCAACCGCTGCACGGTCCGCCGACGCCCGGCGACGGTTGATCGCGGGGCGCCGGACATCGTCGCAGCGCTTGCACGGGCTACCAGCCCGCGCTGCGCGCCGCTCCTCGCCGACGAACGGCTCAGGGCAATCACGGTGGGTCAATCTCGTGTCATCACGCTCCAGTGCGTGAGTTATGACGCAAAACGATATTGCATCAACTTGCTGGTTACATGTTTGCGCTATAAGTTGGGCGCTAAGCCTGCTAATGCACAAATTATGGTGCGGATATGAGAAGATCACAATCTCAAAATGCCCTGCCGCTTGCGGTGCGAAAGGCGCTGCGCAAGCTTGGCGGTGACATCCAGGTTGCGCGCAAGCGTCGCCGCCTGACAATGATGATCGTCGCTGAACGCGCCTTTATCAGCCGCAATACGCTCACGCGCGTGGAGCGCGGTGATCCTGCGGTCGCCCTTGGCATCTATGTCACCGTTCTTTTCGTGCTCGGACTGGCGGAGCGCCTCGGCGACCTTGCGGACCCACGCAGTGACGCGGTCGGGCTGTCGCTTGAGGCCGAACGGCTGCCCCAGCGCGCGCGCAGCGGGTCTTGAGGCGGCGGCGATGGAACGCACGTTCAATGTCCATATCGACTGGCAGGGGGAAACCCTGCACGTCGGCCGCCTGTGGGTGCGTTCCAGGGGCAACAAGGAAACCTCCAGCTTCGAATATGCTGATAGCTGGCGCGGGCATCCCCGCGCCTTCGCGCTCGATCCGATGTTGCCGCTCACGGCAGGCACCTTCCATGCCGAGCGGCTGTTCAACGCCTTCACTGATCCGGCGCCCGACCGCTGGGGCCGCAACCTGCTGCTGCGCCGTGAGCGCAAACAGGCCAAGGCAGAAAGCCGGCCAGCCAGGACGCTGCTGGATATCGATTATCTCACGCTGGTCGAGGACAGGAACCGCCTGGGCGCCTTGCGCATCTCCGACGACGGTGCGCATTTCCTCGCGGAATCCGGGCAACCCATCCCGCCGATCATCAAGCTTGGCAGGCTGCTCTCCGCCACCACCCGCATCCTCAATGACAAGGAGAGCGACGATGATCTTCGTCTTGTCCTGGCGCCCGGAGCATCACTCGGCGGCGCCCGGCCCAAGGCAGCAGTGATCGACGCCGGTGGCCATCTGACAATCGCCAAGTTTCCGAGCCCGACCGACGATTGGCCAGTGCCGCGCTGGGAAGCGACGGCGATGGCGCTGGCGCGTGCCGCTGGCATCGACGTGCCCGATTTTGCGCTCCACAAGGTTCAGAACCGCCCGGTCTTCATCATGCGCCGGTTCGACCGGGACAATGCCGGCCAGCGCATCCCCTTTATCTCGGCACTGACCGCGCTTGCTGCATCCGACGGCGACGTGCGCAGCTATCTGGAGCTGCTCGACGTGCTGCGCACCGATGGCGCAGCGCCGGAGCGCGACGCGGCGCAGCTCTGGCGGCGGATGGTCTTCAACGTGCTGATCTCCAACACCGACGACCATTTGCGCAATCATGGCTATCTGCGCGACGCGGGTGGGTGGCGGCTGGCGCCAGCCTATGATCTCAATCCGATGCCGATTGACGTGAAGCCCCGCCACCATGCGCTGACCCTCGACGAGGTGGATGACACCAGTTCGATCGACACCGCGATGGCAGTCGCCGGGCAGTTCGGTCTCAAGCCCGGCGCAGCGCGGACCATTGCCGCCGAGGTCGGGGTTGCCGTGCTCGCCTGGCGCGAGGTCGCCGCCGATCATGGACTGACCGGGACGCAGATCGAACGGATGGCCAGCGCCTTCGAGCATGAGGATCTGGCCAAGGCGGTCGCATAGCTGGCCAGGGTAACGTCGCGCGACACGGTCCCGGCGCCCCGGCGTGTCACAGCAGTACCGGTTGCTCCCGTTCCCGGCTCAGGGCGGCCCGCGCATCCTGTGCCGCGCCGACGGCCTGGCGATAATGGATCGTGCCATAACGCTCAGCCTCGTCAAAGCTGAACGGCGCCCAGTCATCGCTGGGATAGCAGCTGTCATAAATTGCGCGCGCCGCAGCACGCAGCAGGAGATCATGCTCCATGCCGGTTGCTCCATCATTGTCATTGTCGAATCACCGCGAGCAGCAGGACGGGCATATTAGAACATAACACGAACATATGGCAAGGCGCCGCGCGCCGCGGCATTGCGCCAAGACCGTGTAACCACAACAGATGATTGACAAGACCGTCAGCTATACCGAGAACAGTCAGCAGCGAGGCCGCAGGGGAAGGTAGATTTTGCCCCACAAGATCGCACATCATGATGAGCATCCGACCAGCCGCCTGATCGGACGGTTGCTGGCCGAGTTCCAGATCTCCGCCATGGCGGATGCCCTTGCCGCATATCGCGATGCCAGCGGGCAACCGCCGCAACTTGACCGTTCGATCATCCTGCTGGTCATCTGGCGCGCGGCGCTGTCCGGTGGCCGGAACGCGGCGCCAGCGCCCTTTGCCGGGATCAGCGTCAACGCCATTGCCGGTTCGCTCGGCCGCCCGTTTGAAACCGTGCGGCGGCATGTCACCGCGATGATTGATGCCGGGCTGGTGGAACGGCGGGCGGGCGGTGTCGCGCTGGCCGACCGGATGCTGGCTGACCCGGCGATGATCCGGCTGCAACAGTTGCTGCATGACAATCTGGTGCGGCTGATTGCCGATCTGTCAGCCTTTGCCATTCCCCTGCCCGCGCCACGCGGCGGCGGCGATTATGATCCGGCCATTGGCACGGCGGCGGCGATTGACCAGTTGCTCGTCAATATCGAATATCATGGCGGCTATTACACATCATGGCTGGAAATGACGCTGGTTGTGGCGGTGATGGTCGGCAGTGTCCGGCACATCACGCATGACCCGCAACTGGCGCGTGATTTTGCCGGTGCGGCAACACCGGTAACACCGCCGCTGCGCTATTTTGTCAGCGTCCAGCCGCTTGCCGAGACATTGGGGGTGTCAGGCGCGACGCTGCGCCGCCATGTCGCGACCGCCGTTGCCACCGGCAAGCTGGAGGGCAGCCCGCACCGCCTGCGGGTCAGCGACAGCTTTCTGCGCAGTGCGGCGGTCAATATCAGCGGCGCCATGCTGGCCAGCCGCGCGGCGCAGATGCTGGGCCGACTTGCCGCTGGCGGCTTCGATTTTACCGCGCCCGACCGGCATTATCTTGTTGCGCGGCCACCCGTTAACCGGATGATGGGCGTCGTTCCCTGGGTGCCACGCAAGGGGGGTGACACGCGCGCCGGGCTGGGCCTGGCCCGTTCATGGGTGAAGCTGTTGCCAGATTCCCCATAAGGTTGCGGCAAGCGTCAGGCTGACGACCACCGCCATGGCGACCATCACGGCCACAAAATGGTCTGGCGCTTTCGCAACATCCGCATCCGGCAGGTCGGACGATTTGGCGACACGCTGCAATGCCGCGCGGACATCACGGGCAACAATCAACGGATCAAGCCCAAAGCGCTGGGCATAGACGCTGGCATAGGCAATGGCACCCGGGCGTGACAGGGGATCGGTAAAGTCGCCTGCCTCAATCGCACGTAACACGCGGGTCGGGATGCGGGTTTCGACAGCCACATCCTCAATGGTCAATTCAACGGCAAGCCGCGCCTGCCGCAGTGCTTCTCTGGCGCTGCCCTCGCTGTTGTCATCCTCGCGCGCCATCAGCCGACCTCTGCACGTAGGTGGGGATGGGCCGGACAGGGACAATGGTCGCAGGATCGGGTCGGAAAGCGCATGTTACTAGCCCTGGGTAATCAGATATTTACGGCGAACATGTGATAATATGTTGTTTATATGTAATTATGGGCAGCGTACATTTCCAGTCGCAACAACAAGGTGCCTCTGCGGAAAGCCGACCCTCCGCGCAACCCCGCTGTTACCCAAAGTGAGACCTGCGATGCCCCCTCGTCGTGATAGCGGGAGAGCGCACCAGGATTCATCGATTCTCAACCGCGATGATCTAACGATTTGACGATGAACGCTTTTACGCCGCTTTCTGTGGCTTTGCCACATGAGCCATTTGATCATGCGCGACAGCGCGTGAATGAATGGCGGGGGCAGTGCCTTGATGCCTTTACGCGCGCAGAAGCCGCCGTGACCAAATGCCTTGCGTTATTGTCGAAGGATCCGGTGCGGGGTGGGGCGGTCGATTTGCCGCATCTGGTTGGACAACGCTTTGAAGCGCTGGCCAAGGCATTGTCGCAGGACGGGCCGTTTGCGGCGGAGGGCGCGCCGGTGGCAGCAGCCCTGGCCGCTTTTCGTGCGCATGACGCGTTCCGCACGGCGTTATGCCACGGCGTCTGGACCGTCACGCTCGACCGGAGCGGCAAGTGGAGTGCCGTAATCCGCATCGCAACCTTTCGCGCATCGCGCCTCGACGAGACGCTTGTGGCTTATCGAGAGCGGGATGCAGAACTGCTCCGGGCGAAAATGGTCGGTGTTTCGCACGATCTATGCAGCAGACTTGGCCAGGTCCGCGCGGCGTTTGGCGCGACCTGAGTCGACGGGTCAATGTCGCGGGCGCGGCATTCGCGGCTTGTCCGGGCAGGGGATGCGGCGCAGTGTTGACGGATGAAGCCGCACCGCGACCAGGCCATTGAGCTGCTGCGTATCATTGCCTGTATCGGCATCATCGCCTTTCATGATGGCGCGCCGGGGCAGGACATTGCCTATGCCGGGCTGATTGCCTTCCTGATCATCGCGCCCTTTGTTGACCTGACCTTCAATGCTGCCACGGCCCGCGCGCCCGCGCTCCTGATCAGGGCGTTGATGCTGCCTTGGCTGTTCTGGCTGATCGTTTACGGCGCGCTGAAAGTGGCGCGTGGCCTGGCCTTTTTGCCGCCAGGCAATGTGCTGCTCGCGCTGCTTTATGGCTCAACACCGCATCTGTGGTTCCTGCCCTTCATGTGCGGGGTGTTGTTGTTGCTGAACGCGGTCAAGCTGCGGGTGGCGCCGGCCGCGCTGTTCTGGGGTGCCTTGCTTGCCGCATCGGCGCTGTTCGCCTCGGTTGCGTGGTGGCGGCCGCTGAGTGCCGGCTGGGCGATGCCGCTGGTGCAATGGATGCACGCCGCGCCGGCGGTTTTCGCCGGCATCGCAATCGGCCTCGCGCCGCGCCTCGCTTATGGCCGGGTAGTCGCTGCGGCGCTGTTGCTCGCCGCGCTTGCCGTCGCTGCTGCTGCGCACCTGCCGGGGGTCAGCCTGACCTATCCCGTCGGCGTCATCGTCACGGCGGTGGTCGCGTGGTGGGGTGCGCGGTTATGGCCCGCGCGGTGGAACGTCACGCCGGTCGCGCGGTGCACGATGGGCATCTATCTGTCGCACATCGTGTGGCTGTCGTTCGTGCGGCATTATACCGGATCGTCCAACTATCTGACGGTCGCGGTGACTTTCGCCGCCGCGCTCGCCTCGGTGTGGGCGGCGCGGCGCTTCGTTCCGGTGTCGCGGGTGGTGCTGGGGTGAGGGTGGTTGAGGCTGTCGTGGGCGCGCAGCAAAGGGCGCCGGACATACTTGCCATTTATAGCACTTAGTGCTACATATCTTCCATGAACGATGCCGTGCGGCGGTGATTTCACGGAGATTTGTCATGGCGGCTAAACCGCGCTTCAAGAGCGATGCCTTCGAGGCCATCCACACATCAGCGGCGGCGCTGGTGAAGGTCGGTGCGATCGACAAGGCGACCATGCGTGACTTCGATGCGTCGTGCCTGGCCGTGCCGCCCGCCATCGCCCCGGCCGACATCAAGCGCCTCCGCGAAACCAACAAGGTAAGCCAGCCGGTCTTCGCCCGCTATCTCAACACCAGCGAAAGCACGGTCGAGAAATGGGAAACCGGCGCCAAAAAGCCGGGCGGCGCGGCGCTCAAGCTGCTGTCGCTCGTCCAGAAGCACGGGCTTCAGATACTGGCATAGGGTGGCTTTGCCGGCGCCGTGGGTGCGCATTGCGCTCGATTATTTCGCCACAAACAACCGCTTCGGCACCACCACATGCACGCCCTTGTTGCGGTCAACCAGTTCGGTCACCTCGACATCGCCGGCGACGCTGACCAGCATATAGGCGTCGTCGCGCGTCATGCCCTTTGCCGTGACGAGGAAGTCGATCATGTTGCGCAGCGCCTTGCGCGTTGCGTTGCTCAGGTCGTCGTCAAAGCCCATCGCGATATAGGCGTCGGGCGTCTCGGCGCGCGGATAGGGGAGCTGCGCGGCAGCGCCGTCGCCCTTCTTGTGCAGGATGAACTGGAAGGTACCGGTCAGCGAGGTTTCCAGCGCGGTGATGTCAACCTCGCCATTGCCTTGCGCGGCATGGCCGTCGCCGGCCTGGAACAGCGCGCCCCTGGCATGGACCGGCAGGAACAGCGTGGTGCCCGCGACCAGCGCCTTGTCGTCCATATTGCCGCCATTGATCGTCGGCGGTGCGCTGTCGTAACGGCCAAAGGCAGGCGGCGGGGCAACGCCCATGCTGCCGAAGAACGGGCGCAGCGGCACCTCGATGCCGGGGCCGAACAGCCCGACCATGCGCGCGCGATCAAGCGGCACGATCTTCATCCGCGCATAGGGAAAGTCGTCGGTCAGGAAACCCGCGCCATAGCGAAAGGTGTTATAGGCATAGGGGATGTCGATGCCGATCCTGAGGATGCGCACCTCCAGCGTGTCGCCCGGCTCGGCGCCCTCAATTGCCACCGGGCCGCTCAGGATATGCCCGCCCGGCCCGCGCGCCGAGGCCGGCACGCCGTCATAGACCGCGCGCAGCTCGGCCTGGATGTCGCCCGGCGCAACGCCCGCCTTGGCGAGGCCGGTCGGGCTGTTGGTCAGCAGCGTGTGCATCACCACAATATCGCCCGACTGGACGGTCAGCACCGGCGCATCGCCCGCGTCATAATGGCCCCAGGCAACGGTCTGCGGCGTGGCGGGCAGATCCCAGGTCTTCGCGGTGACAGGCGCGGCGAGGGTGAGGGCGAGGGCCGTGAGGGGGAGGATGCGCATGGGGACGACTTTCTCGATGTGACGGTGGCGTCGATGGTGCGTCCGCACTGTCCGTGCTTTCGCGCGCTGAGGCAAGTGGGGGCGTGGCGTGGCGCAACTTCCCCTCGCGCAGGCGGCGATTGACATTATTTCTACATAGGTAGATTTAATCGCGACATGCTTCGTCGTCGTGCCTTGTCGCCTGCTGCGCGCCAACTGCTTGCCACTATGGCGACGGGTGGGGAGGGGTGGTTGCATGGTTATGACCTGTGCGTTCAGGCCGGCATCAAATCGGGTACGCTCTATCCGTTGCTGATCCGGCTGGAGGCGCAGGGGTTTCTGGAGGCGATGTGGCAGCCGCCGGTCGCGCGCGGGCGCCCGCCACGCCATGGCTATCGCCTGACGCAGAGCGGGCGGCAACTGGCGCGGGAAAATCCGGCCCTGGCGGGGTCAGCCGTGGCGCCGCATCTGTCGGGCAGCGTGGCATGACCAATGTTGCCCTGCACCATGTTGCGCGCGCCCTGTTGTGGCTGGCCGGGCTGATCCTGCCGCCGCCGCTGCGCCATTGGGGCAGGGCGATGCGGCATGAGCTGGACGTCGCCGGGGGTGGCGGTGCGGCCTGTCGCTTTGCGCTGGGTTGTCTGGGCAGCGCGGTGCGCGCGGCGGCTGACTATCATGCCGAAGCGCTGACGCGGGGCACGGCGGTGACGGGAATGGGGATGATGCGAGGGAGCAATGACATGATGAACGAGCCGCGCCAGCTGGTGTTTGCCAGTGCCACCGGGGCCACGCTGATCGGGCTGGCGCAGCTCGCGCTGGCCGGGGCGCCGCTGCGTTATCTGGCGATCAACGCCGCCGCACTGGTGATTGGCGTGGCGCTGGTCGGGATAGTGACGATTGTCGCACGCGCCGGGCGCGCGGCCCATCTGGTCGCCGCTATTGCGCCGGGGCTGGTGCTGCTTGCGACCAGCCAGATCGGCGTGTCGATTGACGGCGCGACGCGCTGGATCAGCATTGCCGGGATCCAGGTTCAGACGAGCATGGTGCTGATGCCCGCGCTGGCAATCCATTTTGCCGCCACGCGCGACCGGTGGGCGGCGCTCGGCGTCGTGCTGGCGGCGGCGGGGCTGGCCCTGCAGCCCGACCGGGCAATGGCCGGGGCGCTGGCGGCGGGGATGGTGGCGCTGGCGCTGGCGCTGGTGCGGCGCGAGCGCGTGGTGCTGGCCGCAGCGGCGGCGGCGCTGGCGGGCTTTGCCGTTGCGCTGGTTCAGCCGGATCGGCTGCCGGCGGTGCGCCATGTCGAACAGGTGCTGTTTTCCTCCTTTGCGGTGCATCCGCTGGCCGGGGTGGCGGTGCTGCTGGCGATGGTGTTGATGATCGCCCCGGCATGGATCGGCTATCGCCGCGACCGTGCCGCCGCCGCACCGTGGCTGGTGTTCGGCGTGGTGTGGCTGGGGGTGATACTGGCGGCGGCGCTGGGCAATTATCCGACGCCGCTGGTCGGCTATGGCGGCAGCGCGATCATCGGCTATGTCCTCAGCCTTGCTGCCCTGCCGCGACGGGCGGCACGGGCCGGCAGCACCCGGCATGATGACGCCACCGTGGCGGCGGTTGGTCCGGTTGGGCGGCATGATCTGGCGAGGGCGTAGATAATGACAGACCGGGTCAGCGCTGTGCATCAGGGGCGGTGCCATTGTGGCAGCATCGTCTTTGAGATCGAAAGTGATTTCCCCGAGCTGACGACGTGCGACTGCTCGATCTGCCGCCGCAAGAACGCGCTGATGGTCAAGGTGCATGAAAGCAGCTTTCGCCTGGTACAGGGCGCCGACAATCTAGGCGAATATCAGTTCCACACCCACACAGCGCGGCACTATTTCTGCAAGACCTGCGGCATCTACCCATTCCACCGCAAGCGCGTCACGCCCGACTTTTTCGGCATCAATGTGTTCTGCCTCGATGATTTTGACCCGACGGGTATCCCGGTGCGCGCGACCGTGGGGAAGGGGATGGATTGAGGGGGTGGGGTGCGTGTGGCGCGGTGACCGCTGGTGGCGTTACGGAAACTGGCTGCTCATTCCCTTCAATCTCTCTGCCTGTTTGGCGATGGATGGCACGCCCGTAGCGTCGCGCAGGGCATCAGACAGCAAGTCGCGACGATAGGGTTCTTGCGTCCAGGCATTGCCGTCAAGATGAAGATATTGCGTGCAGTAGATTTGCGGTTGCCCGATGCGCTGAAGGTACCGATCAAGCGTGGCGGCGGCGATCCATGCAGCTTCTGGCTTCCCTCGCGCTGCCGCGACGACGGCAAGGGCGTGGGCCTTCAGGCAATCCTCCGCCAGATCACCGCGCTGAAACACAAAGGCGGCATGATAGAAGCGGCAGGTCAACCGTTCAGGTCAAGATCGAGAAAGATCTGGTCGCGCAGCGGAATTCCATCGATGCACAGGTCGTCGGGATAGCCATTGGCGGGTACAAATATGTCGCGCGCAATGTGGGACATGCGAAAGCCGCGCCGCTGGTAGAAGCGCAGATTGTCAATATCGGCGGTGGCCGTGGCCACGATCACGCGGTGGCCATGCTGTGCGCGGACAAGGGCGATGGCGGCCTCGATCAGGCGGGTGCCGATACCCTGACCCTGACATTGTTCGCCCACCGCAAGGCTCTTGATCTCAAAGCTGCCGGCGACGTCCGTTTCAATGATCTGGATATGGCCGAGCATCGCCGCTGCATCACGCGCCACCAGCACCACGCCCTGGTTGAGATAGTCCCGGATTTGCGCCGCTGAATCATCGGCGAGCCGGAACAGCGGCAACAGCGCGGTTCGGTCGGACTGATATGCTTCAATCTTCATTCGTGGTGCGTCTCGAGCTGATGTTCGGCTGGTGCAGCCAGCGGCCTGTTGACGATGACATGTACGCGCCGACCCCGCCACCCCGCAAAACCACTGGCACCCGGCGCCATGCTCGCATAAAACACCGCCAACGCCCCTCCTACCCCAAGGATAGCCCGCATGGATCGTCGTCAGTTTCTCGCCACCGGCAGCGCGGCTGCGGTTACTGCTGCGTTGGCGCCTGCCACTGCCTGGGCGGCGGGGGGTGGGGATGCGGCGCTGAACGCCGATTTCGCGCGGATCTTTGATGCGCAGGTGGCGCGCTCGCCGGAACTGGCCTCGTCGCTGGGGCTGGACAAGGGGCCGCTCGCTGCATTGAAGGGCAAGCTGTCGCCGCGCACCCGCGCCAAACGCGCCGCCGATGTCGCGTCGACCAAGGCCGCGCTCGCTTCGCTCGCCGCTTATGACGGCGCGGCGCTGTCCCCCGCCGCCAGGCTCAATCTTGAGGTGGTACGCTATTCGCTCGGCACGCAGATTGCCTCGGCCGACAAGTTCGGCATCGACAGCGCGATCCGCCCCTATGCCATCTTCCAGCAGGGCGGCGCCTATTTCTCGACGCCTGATTTCCTCAACACCGCCCACACCATCAATGTCGCCAGTGATGCCACCGCCTATCTGTCGCGGCTGCATGACTTTGCGCTGGTGCTGGATCAGGAAAGCGCCGTGCAGCGCGCCGATGCCGCGCGCGGGCTGCTTGCGCCGGGCTGGTCGATTGACCTGACACTCGGGCAGATGCGCAAGCTGCGCGGCCAGCCAGCGGCGACATCAAGCATCGTCCAGTCGCTCGCGCACCGCGCCGCTGCCAAGGGGCTGGCCGGTGACTGGCAGGGGCAGGCGGCGAAGATTGTCGAACGCGAAATCTACCCCGCGCTCGACCGGCAGATTGCGCTGATGGAAAAGCTGCGCCCGACAACCCGGCCCGGCGATGGCATCTGGCGCGTCAAGGATGGCGAGGGCATTTACGGCATGGCGCTGTCACAGGCGACCACCACCACCATGTCGCCGGACGAAATTCACCGCATCGGCCTGACACAGGTGGCGGAGATCAGCGCGCAGCTTGACGCGATCCTGACCTCGCAAGGCTATAGCGGCGGCACCGTCGGGGAGCGGCTGGCGCGGCTGAACGTCGCGGCGGACCAGCTTTACCCCAACACCGCGCAGGGCCGCACTGACCTGATCGCCGGGCTGAACAGCGGCATCAAGGCGATGTACGACAAGCTGCCGCAAGCCTTTGCCACGGTGCCGACCCAGCCGCTCGAAATCCGCGCCGTGCCGGTCGAGATCCAGGATGGCGCGTCGAACGGCTATTACAACCGCGCCTCGCTCGACGGGTCACGCCCGGCAATCTATTTCATCAACCTGAAGGATGTCGGCGACTGGCCGAAATACAGCCTGCCCTCGCTGACCTGGCATGAGGGCGTGCCGGGGCATCATCTGCAGATCAGCCTGGCGCAGGAATCGAAGGACATCCCGACGCTGCGCAAGGTCGGGTTCTTCTCGGCCTATTCGGAAGGCTGGGCGTTGTATGCCGAACAGCTCGCCGATGAACTGCACGCCTATGCCAGCCCGCTGGAGCGCGCCGGCTATCTGCAATCCTTCCTGTTCCGTGCCGCGCGGCTGGTGATTGATACCGGCATCCATGCCAAGCAGTGGAGCCGCGAAAAGGCGACCGATTATCTTGTCGCCACGACCGGCTTTGCGCGGCCGCGCAGCCAGCGTGAGGTGGAGCGTTATTGCACCCAGGCCGGGCAGGCGTGCAGCTACAAGATCGGCCACATGGCGTGGACCCGTGCGCGGGCCAAGGCACAGGCCGCGCTGGGCGACCGGTTTGACCTCAAGGCGTTCCACGAAATCCTCAAGGAGGGCGCCATGCCGCTGACCATGCTTGAACGGCGTATCGACGAGCGCCTGATGGTGATGCGCGGCGCCGGGTGATGGGGTGGCGTGCCGGGTGATCTGGCCGCGCTATGCCGCCTGTGGCTTGCGAAGGGCGTTCACCAGCACGACGATGATCAGGACGAGCCAGGCAATGCCGCTGCCCCGCATCATCAGCGCGTGATCGGTGAACAGGCCGAACAGCGCCACCGCCGACCCGCCAAGCATCACCAGCGCCACCAGTATCCGCCAGCCGCCGCGACGGAAGAACAGGCCGCCGATGACCGCCACGACCAGCGCGAGCAGTGCGAACTTGATGCGCACGGCGGGCATCAGCAGGTTGATCGTGGCCTGGTCGCCGGGGATGCTGCCGAGCAGGCGGTAAAGCTGCACGCCCTCAAACTGGTCGCAGGCGGCGGCGACCAGCGTCATGATGATCGCGGCGCGCGCCACGCCGCGTTCCTCTCCCCGGCCCTCGTCGCGCAGCGCCAGCAGGCACAGGATCAGAAAGCTGCTGTAGATCGGGATGAAGCCGAACGAATCGAGCGCCAGCCCGCGATATTGCGCCGCGACATGCACCGCGCGGCATGATGCCGGGAACAGCCGCGCCATATCCGCCGGGCTGGTGACGAACTCAAACGCCAGGATCGCATCGCCACCGCCACAGGCCTTGATGCCCGGAATCTGCCCGAAACCGATGATGCAGCACACCACCCCAAGGGCAGCCAGTGCCGCCCAACGCCAATAGGTCATGAAGCCTCTCCCCGCTGTGCCGTCTTGCCGGGCTGATCCTGACAGCGGCGGGCGCCCGTGTCACCGGCAATGTGCGCGGTTGCCGGGGCATGGGGTGACGGGCGCCGGATCAGGGGCGCGGCGATCACGGCATGTGCCGTGGTTCAGCCGGCCCGGCGCGAGCGGTGCGGTGGCCGGGGCAATATCGCGCTGGCGCGCTTGATCTCGCCAAAGGCAAAGCTTGAATCGATCGAGGCGATGCCGGGCAGTCTGTGGATCCTGTTGCGCAAAAACTGTTCATAGGCATCAAGATCGGCGACGAGCACGCGCAGCAGATAGTCAGAATTGCCAGTCAGCAAATGGCATTCAACGACCTCGTCAAAGCCGCGCACCGCTGCCTCGAACGCCGCAATCGCGTCTTTCTCATGCCGCTCCAGCCGGATGCGCATAAAGGCGGTGACCGCAAGGCCGAGTTTGCGCGGGTCAACCACCGCGCGATAGCCGCACAGCACGCCGCGCGCCTCAAGGTTGCGAACGCGCCGCAAACAGGGGGAGGGCGACAGGCCGACCCGCTCGGCAAGCTCAAGGTTGCTCAGCCGCCCCTCCGCCTGCAACGCTGACACGATGGCAATATCAATCTTGTCCATGCGCCGTTGTTGGCACATTATGCCAAAATCGCAAACAACATTGGTCAACTACGCACATTAATTGTGGCGCTGCTCATCTATGATGCCCTTCACATCCTTATTGGAGCGGCGGCATGAAATCGGAACACGGGCACGGCTTTGCCACACAGGCGATCCACTGGGGTTATGACCCGTCAGGCGCGCAGGGCGCGCTGGTGCCGCCGCTGCATCTGAGTTCCACCTTCAGCGCGGAAACGGCGGAGGAACTGGCCGACCGCTTTTCCGGTGCCGCCAGCGGGCATTTCTATTCCCGCATTTCAAACCCGACGGTGGACCTGCTGGAACAGCGGATTGCCGTTCTTGAAGGTGCGCAAGCCGGGTTGGGAACGGCATCGGGAATGGGCGCGATCACCGCCGCGCTGTGGACGCTGCTCCGTCCGGGTGACGAGATTATCGTCGATCAAACGCTTTATGGCTGCACCTTTGCCTTCATGCACCACGGCCTGCAGCGCTTTGGCGTGACCGTGCGCCATGTCGACATGACCGAGCCGTCCTTGCTGGCAGCGGCAATCGGGCCGCAGACCCGCGTCGTCTATTTTGAAACCCCGGCCAACCCGAACATGCGCCTGGTCGATATTGCCGCGATCAGCGCCATTGCCCACCGCGCCGGGGCGACGGTTATGGTCGATAACACCTATGCCACGCCCTATCTGTCGCGACCGATTGCGCTTGGCGCCGATCTTGTTGTGCACAGCGCGACCAAATATCTTGGCGGGCATGGTGACCTTGTCGGCGGGCTGCTGGCGGGCACGGCGGCGCAGATCGCGGAGATCAGGCTGTTTGGCCTGAAGGACATGACCGGCGCGGTCATGTCGCCGTTCAGCGCGATGCTGATCATGCGCGGCCTCAAGACGCTGGCGCTGCGCATGGAACGGCATTCCGCATCGGCGCTGGCCGTGGCGCAGTTCCTTGAGCGCCACCCAAAGGTGGCGGCGGTGCATTATCCGGGGCTGGCCAGCTTCCCGCAATATCAGCTCGCGCAGCGCCAGATGGCCCGGCCCGGCGGCATGATCGCGTTTGAACTGGCGGGCGGGCAGGGTGGCGGCGCCGCGCTGATCAACACCCTGTCCCTGATCCGCTGTGCGGTCAGCCTGGGCGATGCCGAGACATTGATCCAGCACCCGGCAAGCATGACGCACAGCGCCTATGCACCCGAAGAGCGCCAGGCACATGGCATATCGGAAACGCTTATCAGGCTGTCTGTCGGGCTTGAGGATGTCGAGGATATTGTCGGCGATCTGGATCAGGCGCTGGCATCAGTCTGATCGTGCGGGCGGGGGCCAGGCCGGAGCCGGGCTTCACGGCTGGCGCTGCCCTGTCCTGAGAAATGACGGATCAGCATGGTCGTGATCATGATCGCGGCAAAGCTGCAGCCAGCAAGGACCGGGAACAGGATTACCAGTGAGATCAATTCATTGGTGTGGTTGTCGCTCGCCATTGCCACGGCACTGACGGCGCACCAGCCGAACGACAACACGCCCGAAATTGCCATTGCTCGCTTGACGACAGGCATCGACGGTCCTTGTTCCCTGCTCATTCCCCGGACGGTGATGGTGACAGCCCGTCGTCCTGCTGTCACCGATAACATGCGATGGGGGATCGGATCGTGGCAAATTGCCCTTGATCAGTAATTCCCACTATGTTAGTAGGAATATAGATGAGCGATGCGCGTCATCCGGCTCAGCCCGCTACCGGTCATCCGGTCTGGGCGGCGCTTTCCCACTATATCATCGGCCCGGCAGACGCCGAACTGCCCTTTGTCACGCGGCTGGCGCGTGAAAATGGCTGGCGACCGGCGCAGGCCGAACGGGTGCTGGAGGAATATCGCCGCTTCTGCTTTCTGGCGGTGACCGCCGGGCATCAGGTAACACCCTCCGATGCGGTCGATCAGGTCTGGCACCTTCATCTGACCTATACGCGCGATTATTGGGAGCGCTTCTGCCCCGAAATATTGGGGCGGGCGTTGCACCATGGGCCGACGGCTGGCGGCGCCGACGAGCAAAGCCGCTATTGCGAGCAATATGCCCGCACGCTGCGCAGTTACGAACAGGCGTTTGGCATGTCGCCGCCCGCCGATCTCTGGCCGACGGCGGCGCGTCGGCTGATCGATGATCCCCGCGCCCGGCGCGTCCATCCGCGCGACGGCATCTTCCTTCCCCGCATCGTGTGTTGGCTGCTGGCGGGCGCCGCAGCGGCCATCGCGGTGGCGCATTTCCTGTCATGACAGAGGAGCAATAACCCATGTCGCTCGGACCCTTCGATCTCGCTGGTGGGCCGTTTCTGACATTGTACATCGTCCTGTTGGTCCCGACGGTGATCGCCGGATTCCTTATTCCGCCCTGGCTCCGCCCGGAAGGGAGATCGGGCCGCGCCACCGATGCCGGGCAACTCGCCTTGCTCGCCGGGGGACGGCAACGCTTCTACGACGCAATCGTCACACGGTTGCTCGCGGCGGACGCGCTCAGGCTGACCGGCGGCAAGGACTTTCTGGCCGCACCCGGCGCCACGGGACACAGCACGCCCGACAATGAGGTGCTGGCGCTGGCGAGGCGCGCACCGGCAAGCTGGAAAAGCATCGAGTGGGCGCTGCAACCCCATGCGACAGAAACCGAAGGCGACCTTGTCGATGCCGGGCTGTTGATGGATCGCAGCATCGCCACGCAACTGCGCTTCTGGCAGACCACGCCCTATCTGGTGCTCCTCCTGTTCGGCATGACCAAGCTGTGGGTCGGCGTGGTGCGTGACCGCCCGGTCGGCTTCCTCATCGCGCTCCTGGTGGCGACAGCCTTTGCAGCCTTGATCAGGTTCGCGGTGGTTGACCGCCGGACGCGCGCGGGCAAGGCGCTGCTCGAC
The DNA here is from genome assembly GCA_963422345.1 of uncultured Sphingomonas sp. Classification (GTDB taxonomy): domain Bacteria; phylum Pseudomonadota; class Alphaproteobacteria; order Sphingomonadales; family Sphingomonadaceae; genus Sphingomonas. Next base: position 3,643,389 of record OY729425.1, on the reverse strand, counting down.
GGCGCACGCGACTGCAGCGACCGCTTGCGCCGTGCCCCGACCCGCGACGAGGCCGCGCTCGGGGTTGCCCTGTTCGGCACCGGCGTGCTGCTTGGCTCAGCCTTGTCGGCCTATCACAACATGCGCCGGGTGATTGATGCTGGCGCTGGTGGCGGTTCGGGCGGCGGCGGTGACGGAGGTTGCGGCGGGGGCGGGGGAGACGGTGGAGGCGGGGGATGCGGCGGGTGCAGTAGCTGAGCGCTGCCGACCGCATTCAGCCAGCCGCATGGCATCATGGGGATGGTTGCGAGTGACCAATGACGCCGACTCGCGCAATTACGGGGCAATTACGGTGCCAGTTTATCAAATACACCCAAGCGACCGCCCTGGGCTTCGGCCTGCGCTGGCGCGGCTGTAACGTGCGGCCGGTCGCGACCTCGATCGTTTCCAGCCAGGCATCGCTGCCCAGTGGTCGATCCGAGGTCTCGGCCATGCTCAGCCTGCAACTCGACGGGCGCGGTGGCGTCTATTGCGAGGATTGCGACATTGCCGAGCTGGCCACGGGCGGCAGCCCGCGCTGCGCCCATGTCCGCCCCTGGGCGCGCAGCCCGACAGCGTTGCGGCGTAAATCATCGATACGAGAATCTGATTCATCCGTGCAGGAGGATGGCTACCTCAATTACCCGATGTCCCCTTAAGTCAAGTAGCAAGCGTCAGCGCGGCGCTTCGGCCAGATGGCCATAACGTTGCTTCAGGACTTCCTCGTCGATGAACAATCCGTTCGGGTTGCCGTCGCATCCCCCGAGAGCGTCCTTCCACGCACCTTTGGCGAACTTGCCCTTCAAGATGACGTGCTTGTGATTCATTGCTGCACGATGCGCGGATAGCCAACCAAGATGTTCCAGGTTTAGGCAGAAATTTCCGACATATTGCCTGTCGTTTTCATAGAAATTAAACTGCCACCAATGGCCCCCGGTTGCCAGGATACCGCGTACATAGATTTGCTTCTGGTCGTACCGATCGGGATCGGCGTTGATCGTTGATGGCGAAGCGAGCGGCAGCGTAGGATCCAGCGCGACGTTGGTCACGCAACCCGTCAAACACGCCAGGCAAGAAATCAGAGCCGCCCTCTTCATCACCAACTCCCTTCGCTACCACAACATTCTCACTTCAGGCGTAAGAACAAAGAGAGAATATTGGCGGTGATCGTGTGCCAAAGTCAATGCAGCGCGACGGGCTTGAGGAATTGTGGCTGCTCGCGCGTGAGGCGCGCCTCGAGCGCGCTCAACTGGCTCGGGCTTTGCGATCGCAAAGGAACGCTGAAGGTAAGTTGCCCATTCCGCAACTCTCGCCAGCCAATGTGATTTCCATAAACCGTAGCCACGGGAACATGATATTTGAACAGGCCGTCGGCGTCGCCGCGCCCACCGCTCGCGGGGTCGTCGGGCGCATCCACCATGCCGTCATCACCGTCACTTCCGTCATTCCGGCTTTCGATATGGCCATGGATTACAAAAAGAAGCTTGCCGGGACCGGCGGGTTTGCCGTGCGCGTTGTCTGAATTTCTTCCTGACCCTGCCGTACCTCCGGGCCTGACATCGATCGTACCGTCTGGCATCAGATAGCCGAAGGCAAGAATTTCGTCGTCCCCCGTAGCAACACGAACCTTGCGAATCTGCGCCTGTGCGGCTGCCCGCATAGCGGGAGTGGCGATGACGTTTTCGCCCGAAAGCCGTGCCGCGTCTGTGGCGGAGATTCGTGCGGCCAAAACCCTTTCTTGCCCGATGGTCGCTGTTGTGAGTGGAACCAGAAGAGGCGGTGGTTGCGGAGTATTCGCGTTGGCGGCCTGAACCTGACCGGTCGGCGAGCCGCTTCCGGTTGTGGCGGATGCCGGCGGCAGAGGTGCGGCCGTTGTTTGGCTGGCCGATTGAGCGGCGGCTGGAAGCCCCAACGGGGATGGCGTTTGCGGAGCCGCGGGCGATTGCGTTGAATCTGCAACACCGGCGGCGCCCTGCTGCGTCGAAGCAATCGGTCGCATTCCGAACCCATTCGAACGGACCGAATTCGGAAACATAGGGCCAGCCCCTGAAAAAGGGGTGCCATCTGCCGCGCCCAAACTGCGCACGCCCAGGCTCTGCTTCGTTTTGGCTTCATCGCGCGCCTGAATCCCGTTCTGCAGCCTTACAAACATCGCATATTCATCCGGCGACACGAGCGGGCGATACTCGCGCAGGTCGGTGTTGCGGAACGCATCGGGTGCGGTGGCGGCCATGTCGTGCAGGGCGAGTGCCACGGCGCCCTGGGGGGCGACCGGACGGGGGTCGATATTGGCATCGGCCTGGCGCTGGAGCGCGGTGCTGGTCTGCTCGGACAAGTCGGCGCGTAGCTTGGGCGGCAGTTGCGCGAGCGAGGTGAAGTCGTGGCCGAGCTGGTCGGCCAGTTCATAGGCCTGGTCAGCGGCAGCGCCTTGCGCGGTGCGGCGGGCCTGGTCGGCGCGGGTCGTGCGCAGCGTGAGTTCACGCTCGGCATAGCTGCGGCGTGCTTCGTCCAGCCCGGTGAGTGATGCGGTGACGGCGCCGGGGTCTTGTGGCGCGGTGCGCGGGGAGCCGTTGGCCATGAGCAGCGCGAAGTTATGCGCGACCGCGTTCCGTGCCTGTTCGGGCAGCGCACGGTACCAGCCATCGCCATGCTGTTTGATCAGATCATCAACCGCGTCCGCGCCGATCTGGGTCGCGGCCCAGGCGCGCGCGGCGTCACCGTCATAGCGCTGCATCAGTTCGGGGAGCATGACACGGTCAAGGTGCGGAGTGATGGTGCGCATCCGGTCGGCGAGCAGCGGGTCATCCTGTGGTGTCAGCGGCGCATAGGGTGCGGCGGCGAGGGCCGGGGTGTCGATGTCCGCAATGGCCTGCGCCTGCGCCATGGGTTCCTGCAGCAGACCCGCAAGATCGGCACGGTCAGCAGGGGTGAGTTGCGCGTGATAGCGCTCGAACAGGGCGGTGGCGCCAAGCCCGTCATGCGGGGCAAGCGCATGCGCTGCCTCGACATACCGCGATGAACGCCAGCGCGCGACCTCATCAGCAATCGCGGCCTCGGGCTTGCCGGCAAGCTGGCCCTGGCGGCGCAGGCTGTTCTCACCCGTGGTGATCGCCGCGTCAAAGCGCGCCGGGTCGTCGGGGTGGCGCAGCGCATCGGTCGCGCTGTTGTCGATCAGCCGTTCGCTCTCCTGCGCCTGTGCGATGCGGTCCTGTGCATCGGCATGGGCGTGGAGGTCGGCAATGTCCTTGGCAGTGCGGTGGGCCAGTGTGTCGTCGATGATCGCGCGGGCATGATCGTCATCACCCAGCCCGTGGCGCACGGCGTGGAAATTGTTCATCATCGCCTCGGCTGCCGGGGCGAGTGCCGCGCGCGCGTCCTTGCCGTTCAACTGGCGGAAATCATCCAGGATCGCGGCATTGGCGCTGTGTCCGTCGTTCCAGGCCTGTTTTGCGGCAAGATCCGTGCGCAGCAGCCGGGCGTGCGCGGCCGCCGGATCATCCGCACGCGGCAGGCTCTCGGCAAACTCGGCCCCCGCCTTGCCCAGCCCGGCCAGCCCCGCCCCCAGCGCCTCCAGCCCGCTGCCGCTGTAATCAGCCGCACGCAGCTTCGCATCGGTCAGGCCAGCAAGGCCGACACCATTTTCCTCAACCGGCACAATCGGCATCGCTTACTCCCTTGCTCCCTCGCGACAGTCGCGGGTGGAGCGGGCGATAGCGGGCAGGCGGGGTTGTTGAATCGGGGTCGCACGGCGCTATGGTGGCGGGTGATGGCCGATATACAAATCCGTGCGTTCCAGCCTGCCGATACTGATGCCGTGCTTGCGCTGATCCTGTCGATCCAGCGCGATGAGTTCGGCATTGCGATCACGGCGGCGGATCAGCCTGATCTCGCGCGATTCCGGATTTTTACCAGTCAGGCAGTGGCGGCTTCTGGGTTGCGGTGCAGGATGGCGCGGTCGTCGGGACAATCGGGCTGCGCGATATTGGCGAAGGGCGCGCGGCGCTGCGCAAGATGTTTGTCGCGCCACCGGCACGCGGGCGTGAACAGGGCGCAGCGGCGGCATTGCTGGCGACGCTGGTCGCCCATGCGCGCGGTGCCGGGCTGGCCGAAATCCTGCTCGGCACGACCGAGACATTCCTGGCTGCGCATCGTTTCTATGAGAAAAATGGCTTTCTTGCCGTGCCGCAGGCGGCATTGCCGGCGGGTTTTCCGGTGATGGCGGTTGACCGGCGCTTTTACCGGCTGACGCTTGATCCACCGGGCCAGGCGGGCGAGGCATAGGCCGCGCATTGGCGCGGTGCGGCGTGGAACAAATCGGTGTCGCGAGATTTTAACCCGTGGCGGGGATAACGCCTCAAGCGCATTCCGCCGAGGACCATATGTCGAAGCAACCAAGCAGGGAGCAATATGCCGTCTGGGCCGCGCGTGCGCGCCGCCAGGCTGGCGAGGCGACGACTGACATGGCGCGCGCGCTCCATCTGGAGATTGCGCGCGATTATGACGCCAAGGCCGAAGCTGCCGCGTCAGACGATGCGGCAGAGGCCGCCTAGCGGTTCGCCCCTGCCGCAGCCCGAATCGCCGCCGCCCGCTTATTCTCCCTTGCCCGCCGGCAGGCCGGGCGCTGCCAGCAATGCCTTTACCGCCGCCGCCAGTTGCGCGTCGGTGCCGCTGTCCGTTTCGCCGAGCGGACGATCGACTGTGATGTCGACCGGGCGCGGGTTCATTTCCATATCCTGACCGCGCCCGTCGCGAATCCGTGTACCGGGCAGCCGCACCGATGACCCGTCGATCAGCGGTTCGCCGCCCGTGAAGATGATCCACCCCGCCGTTGGCTGGCCGACCACCTTGCCAAGGCCGAGAGCGCGATAGCCCTCGGTGAAATCCTCCGCGTCCGACAGCGAGGATTCATTGGTGACGAGCACCGTCGGCAGGCCGAGCGCGCGCTGGCCGAGTGCCTGGCGACCCGGCACGGGGAACAGATCGCGCGGGATCATGGTCAGGAAGTTGCGCCGCGCGAACACGTCAAGCGCATAGCCATGGACAAAGCCGCCATTATTGTTGCGGATGTCAATCACCACCCCGTCGCGGGACTGGTTCTCGGCGTCGAGATCAAGATAAAGCTGGCGCAGTGATTCCGATGACATATCGGCAATATGGACATAGCCGAGCCGCCCGCCGGACAGTTGCGCGACCAGCGCGCGCCGGTCCTCGACCCATTGCCGGTACCGCAGCCCGGCCGCGACCGAAACCGGCACGGGCCGCACGATGGCAGAACGCGGCCCGGCCGCACCAACCAGCCCCAGCGTTACCCGGCGCCCGACACTGCTTTCCAGCAGCGCGTCGAGATTGGTGCCGGCACCAATCACTATGCCATTGACGCTGGCCAGCCGGTCGCCAACCCGCACCTTGCCGATGCTGGCCGGGCCGAGCGGCACCACCTCGCTGACGATCAGCCCGCGCCCGGCCTCATAGGCGTCGCGGTCAAAGCGCAGGCCAAGGTCGCCGATGCGGTTCGACGGCAGCGCCCCCGGCCCGCCCGCCGGACGGCTGATGCCCGAATGCGAGGCGTTCAGTTCACCGATCATCAGGTTGATGATGCGACGCACCTCATCCGGCGTGCGCGCGCCCGTGATATAGGGCTGAAACTGTGCGCGCAGCGCGACCCAGTCTCGCCCGTTGAATGTGGCATCGAAGAATTTGTGGGCCAGGACGTTCCACGCCTGATCAAGCATGATCTGCTTTTCGGTGGCGAAATCCACATCCATGTCAGCGACAATGGCCAGCGGCTTGGGGCGCGGGCCGTCAAGCGGCGTGGAGATGATCTTGCCACCATCGACATAGAACAGCGTCTTGCCGTCCCCCGACAGCGCGAAATCGCCCTTGGGGCGGTCGCTCTGGGTGAGCTGTTGCGAGACCGGCGGTTCGGTGGCGAGCTCGTCGAGATTGAAGCTGTAGAGATTTTCCTGGTCGCGATTGGTGGCGCGGAATACCAGGGTCTTGCCATCGCTGCTGATCAGCGGTGCCTCGGCGCTCATGCCCAGCGGCAGGATGGTGGCGCGCTGGCGCAGGCCCTCCCACATGATTGAAACCGGCGGCACGGCGGGTTTGGCGGGCGCTGCCGCGACCACCACGACACCCTTTTTGCCCTTCGCAGCGACCGGTACGGGCGCAGGTGGCGGTGCCTTTGCTGCCGGGGCGGCGGCGGCATCGTCCGATGTGGCGGACGTTGCCGGGCTTGCCGGGGCACCGGGTTGCTTGCCGGGCTTGAACAGGTCGCGAAACCCATCTTCGCGATATTTCGGCACATGCGGCAACAGATCGACACGCACGATGCGCGATTCCTCACTGCGCTGCGCGGTATCGAACAGGATGTAGCTGCCGTCAGGCGACCAGGCGATGCCGCCCATCTGGCCATTGGCAAGGAAGCTTACCGGGCGGGGCGGGCCACCGGCGGCGGGCACGACATTGACATTGGTAAAGGCACGCCGGTCAGTGAGCGGAAAGGCAATATATTGGCCATCGGGTGACCAGACCGGGCGCGGCCCGGAACGTTCATCCGTGGCAATCGCGCCGCTGAACAGCACGCGGTCACTGGCGGCCTTGCCCGCCGTCGCAAAGGTGATGAGGTGCAGCTCGCGATCATCCAGCACATAGACGGCGGATTTGCCATCGGGGGCATAGACCGGGACCGAGGCGATGCCGCTGTCGGTCAACAGTGTCTCGCGCCCGCCCGGGACATCATATTCGACCAGCCGGTGATCAAGGCCGCGCTCGCTGATGTAGAGGACGCGCCGTGAATCGGGCGACCAGGTCAGTTCACGTTCCGCCCCGGCACTGGTGGTGAGGCGCTGTGCCACGCCGCCATCCTTGGCAGGCACGGCAAAGATTTCGCCATGGCCGATGGCAGCGACCTTCTGGCCATCGGGTGACAGCGCCATGCGCGAGAAATTGCCGATGATTTCATGGCGGCGCGGCGTTTCAGCGGTGTTCCCGCGCAGGGTGATCGCCAGCGGAGCTGCGCTGCCCGATGCCGGATCATATTTCCACACCGCCATATCGCGCTCAAACACGATCGCGCTGCCATTCGCCGCCATGGCGGGGTAGAGTAGCCGCCCGTCACTGAAATGGGTCAGTTGTTCGGCACTGCCCGAGCCGGAAAGCGGCAGGCGCCAGAGATTTTCACTGCCGCTCTTCGTGCTCATATAGGTGATCGTGCGCCCGTCCGGGCTCCACATCGGCCAGGCATGTTTCTGGCCATCGGCCAGCAGGCGGCGATAGGGCGCGCCCGTTGCCATCGGCTTCAGCCACAATTCGGTATCATCAATATGGGAATGGCCGTTGCGCCACCATTGGCCATTGCTGATGCCGCGCGCCATCAGCGCGATGGTGCTGCCATCGGGGGAGGGGGCCGCGTGGAATTCGGCGAGAAAGCGTTCGCGGCTGACCTCCATCGGGGTGCCACCGCCTGCCGAAACGCGGAAGATGTCAGGCACGCGGCCAACATCATTCGCGCCCGAGGCGAAATAGAGCCATTTGCCGTCTGCCGACCAGCTGTCGAGCTCTTCATTGCTTTCGGCATAGGTAATGCGCTGGACCATGCCGGTGGCAAGGGTCAGGACATAGATGTTGGTGCTGCCGCCCCGGGTCGAGGTAAAGGCAAGCCGCTGGCCATCGGGGGAATAGAGCGGTCGCGCCTCTGTCGCGGCATCGCTGACCAGCGGATGGGCGATGCCACCGCTGGCCGACACTTCCCAGATGTCGCCACCCGACGCAAAGGCGATCAGGCTGCCATCGGCTGACAGGGACGGCTCGGCCAGCGAGGGTCGTGACGGCGCGCCGCCGGCAGCATCAGCCGCATGGGTCGCGACCAGACAGGATGCCGCGAGCAGCAGCGAGCGCATTTTCATGATTTTCTCCCTGATTTGCCAGCATTGAAGCCGAAAAAACCGGTGCAGACAAGCATCGCTGCGCGCGCGTTTTGACAATTGTCAAAGCCATCAGCGGCGCAGCGGGTGATAGCCGCCGCAACAGCCAACAGGGAGTGCCGACATGGGTGGTTTCGCTTCGCAATATTTTCTCGATCTCGTCATTTTTGCCATGGCCGGTTTTTCGGCAACGATGATCTTTGTCTGTGTCGAGGATGCCACCAGGCGCCGCGACGACCGCGAAACGCGATAAGCCTCACTCCCTGATCGCGTAACCTGGGGTGCTGCCTGTCTATCGGGCGGTGCCCCTTTCTTGTGTCTGACGTGGCCAGCCTGGCGCTACAAAAGCGATCCCCCGTTGATCGGTTCGCCGTTCATCATGGATGCGGCGTTAAATATTATCTCACTCATTTCTGCTTTGGTGCCCGCAACTGAACTCGGGGCCTATTCCACATGCATGTCCATGACGCGGTAAATCCTGACACCGGATCACATCCACTCGCGCCCTTGCTGCGCGATCCCGGCTGCTTTGCCGGTACGATTGCGGTTGCTGACCAGGGGGCGACGCTTGACTATGCGGCGCTCGACGCGCGGGTTGGGTCGCTGGCGGCGGCGCTGCGGGCGGCTGGCGTGGCAAGCGGCGATGTCGTGGCAATCTGCCTGCCACGTTCGATTGACCAGATTGTCGCGATGCTGGCGGTGTGGCGTGCTGGCGCGGCCTATCTTCCGCTTGATCCGGCCTGGCCCGAGGCACGGCTGTCCGGCTTTGTTGCTGGCGCCGGGTGCGCCGCGCTGATCGCTGCGCCTGATGCCGGGGAAGCCATTGCCGGTCCGGCGGCGCTGGTATCGCCTGCCGCTGGCGCAGGCTTTCCGTCGCTTGAGGCCGCACCATTTGATCCGGCGGCGCTGGCCTATGTCATCTACACGTCCGGTTCGACCGGGGCGCCCAAGGCAGTCGAGGTGACGCATGGCAATCTCGGCGCGTTGATCGACTGGCATTGCGAAGCCTTTGGCGTGGTCCGTGGCACGCGCACCAGCCATCTCGCCGGTCTCGGCTTTGACGCGGCGGCGTGGGAAGTATGGCCGACGCTTGCTGTTGGCGGCACGCTGGTGCTGGTCGATGAGGCAACGCGGCGCGATGCCCATGCGCTGCATGACTGGTTGCTGGCCGAGCGAATCGAGACTGCCTTTGCCCCCACCGCCCTGGCGGAACCATTGGTGGCGATGGCGTGGCCGGCGGACGCGGCACTGCGCGTCCTGCTGACCGGTGCCGACAAGCTGACCGTGCGCCCGGCGCCGGGCCTGCCGTTCAGCTTCGTCAACAATTACGGCCCGACCGAATCGACTGTTGTCGCAACCTCCTGCGTCGTGTCGCCCGAGGGTGAGGGGCTGCCGTCAATCGGCAAGCCGATCAAGGGCACCCAGATCTACCTGTTCGACGGCGAAGAGGGCGAGCCGGTGCCCGAGGGCGAGGAAGCCGAGATATTCATTGGCGGCGCGCAGCTTGCGCGCGGCTATCGCGGTGATCCCGTGCTGACCGCAACGCGTTTCCTGACGCATCCCGATCACGGCCTGCTGTACCGCACCGGCGATCTTGGCGCGTGGCTGCCGAATGGCGAACTCGTCTTTCGTGGCCGCGCCGATGGCCAGGTGAAGATTCGTGGCCATCGCATCGAGCCGGCGGAAATTGCCGCAGCGCTCAACCGCCTGCCCGAGGTGGTGACCAGCGCGGTCGTCGCGCTGGGTGGTGAGCTGATTGCCTATGTCGTGCCTGCCGAGGGCGTGACACCGGCAGTGGTCGCGCTGCGCAGCCCGCTCGCGGCGGTGCTGCCCGACTATATGATGCCGTCGCGCTTCGTCGCGCTGGCGGCATTGCCGCTCAACGCCAATGGCAAGCTTGATGTCGCGGCACTGCCTGATCCGGCGGACCATGCGCTGCCGGAATCGCCCGCCGGGCGTGCGCCGGAAAGTGCCACTGAACGGCGCCTGCTTGAGATTGTCAGTGACGTGATCGGGCGCAGCGACATTGGCGTTGACGATGATTTCTTCCTGATCGGCGGCCACTCGCTGCTCGGCACCCAGGTTGTGGTGCGCGCGCGTGATGCCTTTGGTGTCGAGCTGACGCTGTTTCACCTGTTTGAGGGCCGCACGGTCGCCAGCCTGGCGCGGATCATCGAGGAACTGGTCATCGCCATGCTCGACGGGCTGAGCGATGAAGATATTGCCCGGATGGCGGGATGAACATCATGGCCTCGCAACCACAGCATCAATCCGATCCGTCGCTCAGCCTTTACCGCCTGCTCGACCCGGCGGTGCTGGCTGACCCGTACCCGCTCTATGCGCGGCTGTGCGAGGAAGACCCGGTGCATTGGGACCAGTTCCTGCATTGCTGGGTGGTCACGCGCTATGCCGATGTTCACCAGGTGCTGCACAGCTTCTCGGCTGATCGCACGCCATCACCCGAAGTGATGCGCTCGCTCGGCCTTGGCCATATCGAGCCGATTGCCGCCGTGATGGTCAAGCAGATGCTGTTCCTCGACGCGCCCGACCATACGCGGCTGCGCAAGCTGTGTTCGACGGCCTTTACGCCACGCCGTGTCGAGCTGCTTGAGGAAAAGGTTGAGGCGATTGCCAACCGGCTGATCGACCGGGTGGTCGAGCGCAAGGCGATGGATGTCATAGCCGATTTTGCCGCGCCCTTCCCGGCCATTGTTACCGCGCACCTGCTTGGTGTGCCGGAGGAAGACCATGCGCAACTGAAAGCCTGGTCCGCCGATTTTGCCGAGATGCTGGGCAATTTCCAGCACAACCCGGAACGCATTGACCGTGTGCTGAAGAGTGTCGCTGACATGACCGGCTATTTCCGCCGTGCGGTGCGCGAGGAAGAACGGCCGCTGCCCGAAGGGTTGATCCGTTCGCTGGTTGAGGCCGAGATCGACGGCAACAAGCTGAGCGAGGAAGAGGTCATCGCCAACACCATCGTGACGATGGTCGGCGGGCAGGAGACCACCACCAATCTGATCGGCAACGGCTTGCTGACGCTGTTGCGCCAGCCTGACAAGCTTGCCGAACTGCGCGACCACCCCGAAATCGCCGAGAGCGCGATCGAGGAGTTGCTGCGGTTCGAGACGCCGAGCCAGCATACCGGCCGCATCTGTCGTGAGGACACGGTAATGGGCGGCAAGCTGATCAAGAAGGGTGATGCCGTGATGGCGGTGATGGCCGCCGGCAATCGCGACCCGCGCCGCTTTGCTGACCCCGACACGCTCGACCTGCGCCGCACCGACAATCGCCACCTCGCCTTTGGCTGGGCAGCGCATTTCTGCTTCGGCGCACCGCTGGCGCGGATGGAGGGGCGGATCGCCTTCACGACATTGCTGCGCCGCCTGCCCGAACTCGCGTTGGGCGAGGGCAAGCTTGAGTGGCGCGAGAATCTCGGCCTGCGTGGCCTCAAATCACTGCCGGTGACCTTTACATGACAGTGCAGACGAAGATCGACGTCGCCGAGGCGCGGCGTGCCCTGCTTGCGAAAATGCTCAGTGGCGAGGCGGGCAGCCGTACCGTCACGGCGGTACCCGATCCGATCCTGACGCGCGACCCGAGCCGGGTCATTCCGCTGACATCAGAGCAGAGCCAGTTGTGGCTGCACGCGCAGATGGCGCCGGACATGCCGCTGTACAATGAATCGATCACGATTCACCGGCTCGGCAAATATGACCATCACGCGCTGGAAGCCGCGCTGAGCGAGATTGTGCGGCGTCACGCCATCTGGCGGACCGCCTTTGTCGAGGTTGATGGCGAACTGCAGCAGGAGATTGTCGAAGCGCGGCCAATCACGCTGCCGCTGATCGACATCAGCCATCTGCCCGAAATTGACCGCGACGGCGAGGCCGTGCGGCTGGCGACGCTGGATGCGCGCGCGCCAATTCCGTTCGACCAGGCGCCGCTGTTTCGTGCCCGCGTGGTCAAGCTGGGCGAGGAAGAGCATCGGCTGTACCTGACGCTGCATCACATCATCTTTGACGGTGTCTCCATCTATCGCACGCTGGTGCCCGAACTCGCCGCGCTGGTTGCGGCGTTTGAGCGTGGTGAGCCTTCGCCACTGGCCGAGCCGACACTGCAATATGCCGACTATGCCGCCTGGCAGCTCGACCAGACCGATCCGCAGTCGGTTGAGAAGCAGGTGGAACAGTGGCGCACGATCCTGGCCGAGCCGCTGCCCCGGCTTGAGCTGGCCGGGGATCGCCCACGCCCGGCAATGCCAACCCATGCCGGTTCGATGGAAGTGTTCACCCTTCCCGAAGCGTTGATCGAACGGCTCAAACACCTTGCCCGTGCCGAAGGCGCGACGCTCTATATGGTGCTGCTCGCCGCCTATAAGGCGATGCTGTTCCGCTATACCGGTGACGAGGACATCATTGTCGGCGGTGTTACCGATACGCGGCGGCGGCCCGAGTTGCAGCCGTTGATGGGCTATTTCCTCAACACCATGGCGCTGCGCAGCCGCCCGAGTGGTGACCGCCCGTTCCGCCAGTATCTCGCTGAGGCAAAGGCCAGCGTGATCGGGGCGCTGGGCGCAACCGATGTGCCGTTTGACCGGCTGATCCGCGCGCTCGACATCAAGCGCGGCACTGGCACACATCCGCTGTTCAACACGCTGTTCTCGATCGAACCGCCGGTCGAACCCTTCCCGCAAGGGTGGGATCTGACGCAGATGGACGTCACCGTCGGCGCGGCAAAATATGATCTCTATCTCGAAATGGACGAACGGCCCGATGGCATGGCCGGTCGCTTCCTTTATTCGACCGAGCTGTTTGACCAGTCCACGATCCGCCGCCTGATCGGCCACTGGACGCGGATGCTGGAAGGGATTGCCGACAATCCTGCCATCACCCTGGCGGCATTGCCAATGCTGGACCAGGCCGAACAGGACATTTTGACGCGGGCGTGGAATGATACCGCGCAGCCGCTGCCGCACGACAATGTCGTTGACTGGTTTGGCGCGCGGGCGGCGATGCAGGGTGATGCCATTGCCGTGACGCAGGGCGATGAGAGCTGGACCTATGCCCATCTCGCCCATGTGTCAGATACGATTGCCGCGCGGCTGGTGGCAGAGGGCGTTACGCCCGGCGCGCTGGTTGGTCTGGCGCTTGGTCGCTCACCATGGATGGTGGCGGCGATGCTGGCGGTGGCCAAGACCGGCGCGGCCTATCTGCCGCTTGATCCCGGCTTCCCGCCAAGCCGGCTCGCGCTGATTGCCGAGGATGCAAAGCCGGCGCTGGTACTGGTTGAGCCGGACACTGCCGATGCCTTGCCACAGGGCCTTGCGCCGCAGCTCGTGCTGGCGCGCGACTGGCCGGATGCACCCTTCACCGCGCCGGCGATTGGCCGTGAGGCGCTGGCCTATGTGCTGTACACATCGGGATCGACGGGCAAGCCAAAGGGCGTGGAAATTCCCCATGCCGCGCTGGTCAACCTGCTGATGGCGATGGCGGAAGTGCCGGGGTTTGAACGCGGCGAGACCTTGCTCGCGGTGACGACCCTCTCCTTCGATATTGCCGAGCTTGAACTGTGGCTGCCGCTGGTTTGCGGCGGGACGGTTGCCATCGCGCCACGCGAGGCCGCGAGCGACATGACCGCGCTGGTCACGCTGATCGAACAGACGCGCCCGCAGGTGATGCAGGCAACACCGGCAACCTGGCGCGGGCTGATCGAATCCGGCTGGCGTGGTGCGCCCGATATGCGGGTGCTGTGCGGCGGGGAGAAGTTGCCGCGTGCGCTTGCTGACCAGTTGCTGACGCGGGTTGGCGCGGTGTGGAACATGTATGGGCCGACCGAGACGACGATCTGGTCAACGGTCGCCAGGGTTGAGCCAGACACGGGATCAATCCCGATTGGCCGCCCAATTGCCAACACCCAGGTTCGCGTGCTCGACGCGGCAGGCAATGACCTGCCGATCGGTGCGGTGGGCGAGTTGTTGATCGGCGGGCGCGGTGTGGCGGTGGGCTATCGCAGTCGGCCTGACCTGACCGCTGAGCGATTTATCGACCATCATGGCGAACGGCTCTATCGCACCGGCGATCTTGGCCGCTGGCGCGCGGACGGCGTGCTCGAATGCCTTGGCCGCACCGACAATGAAGAGAAGATCCGCGGCTTCCGCGTCGCGATCGAGGAAGTTGAAGGGGCGCTGGCCAAGCTGCCCGGCGTCAGCGGCGCGTCGGTCAAGGCGTGGCCTGATGCCAGCGGTGAACGCGCGCTGGTTGGCTATATTGTTGGCCCCGGTGATGCCGCCACGTGGCGCGCGCAACTCTCTGCGTCGTTGCCCGATTACATGATCCCAACCAGGTTCGTCGCGATGGATGCCCTGCCGTTGACGCCCAACGGCAAGGTCGACCGCAACGCGCTGCCCGAGCCCGGCATGTCGACGAGCCGCAATACCGAGCCGCTGGCGACCCCCGAAGAAGTGCGGCTCGCCGCAATCTGGTGCGCCGTGCTGCAGGTTGAGCAGGTATCGCGCCATGACGATTTCTTCGATCTTGGCGGGCACTCGCTGCTCATCGCGCGGCTGCTGCGGCGCGTGCAGGCCGAATATAATATCCGCCTGCCAATGGCTGCGCTGTTCCGTGCGCCCAAGCTTGCCGACATGGCAGCCTTGATCGCGACCGGTCGCGCTGCCGAAAAGGCTTCGCCGATTGTGCCGATCCAACCGAGCGGCACGCAGCGCCCGCTGCTGTGGCTTGACGGCGGCTCAACATTCTTGCCGTTGTCGGAACGACTGGGCAACGACCAGCCATTCCTTGGCATCTCGGTCGATGCGATCCTCGAACAGGCGGGTGGTTGCCCGAAAAAGCTTGAGGATGCCGCCGAGCTGGTCGCCGCGACACTGCGCGAGGCACAACCCAAGGGCCCCTATCGCATTGGCGGTTGGTGTACCTCAGGTATCCTTGCCTATGCCGTGGCATCGCACATGCGCGCGGCGGGCGACGAGGTTGAACTGCTCATGCTGGTCCATGCCTTCCACCCGGAAAAGGCCAGGGCGATTGGCGGCATACGCTTTTTCATCAGCAAGTTTCGTTTCCATATCGCGCAATCCATGGCGCAGCCGCGCGGCAGGCGGTTGCGCTATTTCGGCGAACGGTTGCGCGGTCTGTCCGACGCGGCGGCGCTGCGTGGTGGCCGCGAAGCGGTGTTGCAGCCCAAGCTGCGCAGCGAGCTTGACCAAGCGGCGCTTCGCTATACCCCACCCGCCTATGGCGGTGACACGATCCTGTTCCAGCCAGCGGAGCACCCCGGCGTGCTTGATTTCGTCGAGGACTGGCGCGCCCTGGCGCAGGGCGGCTTCGCCGCACATGTCGTCAATGGCGGGCATCGCACCATGCTGGAGCCGCCCAATGTCGATCATTTCGCCGATCTGCTGAAGGCGGCGCTGGATGCGACCGTGGCCGACGAACCGCTGCACCGCGCGGCCAGTTGAACCATGGCGCGCGTCGCCGTTCATTGCGAGACGCTTGAGGTTGACGCCGCGACCGTGGCGGCAATGACCGCGATTGTCGGCCCCGAAGAACGCGCCCGCGCTGATCGCTTTCATTTCGCGCGTGACCGGCACCGCTTTGTCGTGCGCCGTGGGCGATTGCGGCAATTGCTCGGGGCATGGGTGGGCCGCGCGCCGGAGGCATTGCACTTCACCGCGAACAGCCATGGCAAGCCGATCCTGGCCGATGGCCCGGCCTTCAGCCTGTCGCATTCTGCCGGGATGATGATGCTGGCGATCAGCGATGGTGATGTCGGCTGCGATATTGAATGGATCGACGACACGCTCGACTGGGTGCCACTGGCCGAAACATTGTTCACCACCGGCGAGCGGGCGGCGCTTGCAGCACTCCCGCCCGAGACCGCACGCCGCGCCTTCTTCGCGGTCTGGGCGCGCAAGGAAGCCTTTGTGAAGGCGCTGGGTCTGGGCCTGTCCTATCCGCTCGATGCGTTTGATGTGTCGGTGGGGGAGGTGCCGAGACTGGTGTCCGGCGGTGCTGGCCGGGCGATAGCACCTGGCCCGATGGTGCAGGGCTTCGCCACTGCGCTTGTCGCGCGGGATACCGGGGAGGCACTGAGGGTCGTGCCGTTGAAGGACTGGCCGCGACTGGCGTCTTGACGCTATGGATCAGAGCAATGGCGGGTGTTTGCTGACCCAATTATGGGTCAACAAATCATATTGACCCATAGTTGGTTACAATATATATCATGACCCAATTATGGGTCATGATTCCACAATCCATGCCGTACTGATGGGCGATATCGTTCACAGCGAGCACAACGCAGCGACAGAGCATCTCTATGCCTGTTTCAATGCGGCGATCGAACGTCAGAATCAGCAACATGCCATGACCTTGGCGTCGCCGTTGACGATAACCCTGGGTGATGAATTCCAGGGGTTGGTCAACACACTCGCGGTCGCTGCCCAAATGGCCCGCGACATCCGGCTCGATCTGCTCGACAACGCTATAGACTGTCGCTTCGCCCTGGGGGTGGCAACACTCAAAACGCCGCTTAATCCCGCTCGTGCCTGGAACATGATGGGGCCTGGCCTTGCCCTTACGCGCGAACGGCTGAATGAAAAGAGCGCCAGCAACCTCTATCGTTTTGCGATACCGGATTTCCCCATTCTTGAAACGATGCTCGAGGCAAGCGGGGCAGGCCTTACCGCGATAGAACGGCGCTGGACTGATACACAGCGCCGCGACATTCGTGCCCTGCTCCAGGGGGCGAGTCCGGATGACGTTGCCCGGCGGCGCAATGTCTCGGTACATTCAATATACAAGGTACGTGCGTCCGGCGATTTCGAGCTTTATCAGATCCATCTGAACGCGATTGGCGCTGCCCTTCGCGACCTGGACAAAATCTATGCCATGCGGAGGGGCGAGGCATGATCCACGCGACCATCTATTCGACCATCGCACTCATTCTTCTTACCCGCTTCGGCAACTGGCTCTGCCGGCAGATATTCCAACTCACCGGCCTCAAGGACGCAACGGCGGACGCACCCGAACCGAGCCATAATGCCGGGCGGCTGATCGGCACGTTCGAAAGATTGATCCTCGCGATCGGTATCATCACGCAGAGCTGGGAAATCCTCGCCGCCGTCATTGCGCTCAAGACAGTGGCACGGTTCCGCAATCTGGATGAGCGCGCCTTTGCCGAATATTTTCTCGTCGGCTCGCTGTTCAGCATCCTTTGGGCGATGCTCGTGACCAGCGCATGGCTCGCTTATGATCGCCAATTTGGCATCGATCTTCATCAGAAAACCGTCGCTATGCTGGGTCTCACGCCACAGAAATCTGACAAACCCTGATTCCCAGCCGCGAAAACCTCGTGCGGTGGTTCGCGATGTGTCTAACCCGCCGCATCCCCGCCGCGGGACTGGCGGAACATGGCGATCGTCTCGACCACCACGGCTTTTGCCACCAGCATGGCCAGTGCACCATAAACCGCGCCACCGACCCCGACCAGCACGGCAAGGCGCAGTGCTGGTTCGGCTATGGTCAGCACCCGGTCGGTCAGTGCCACCACCACCGCCATGCCGCCCGCTGCGATCAGCGCCGGGCGGATCGCGGCGAGCAGGCGCGTCGTCGAGGTGCCGAGTACCGGCAGGGCAAGCGCCGCCGTATAGATGGTGAGCAGCGGCATAGCGGCCAGCCATGACCAGGCCAGCCCGGTCACACCCCATTTGATGCCGATGAAAAAGCCCAGCGGCATGATCACCGCGCCCGCTGCTGCTGACCAAACCTGTACCCTTGTATGGCCAAGCGCGGTGGTGGCCGGGGCAAACAGGATCTGCAGCGTCAGGAACGGCATGGCAAAGGCAAGGATCGAGACGACCGGGATGGCATCATGCCATTTCGGCCCGAGCATCGTCGCGACAAATTCCGGTGCGGTGACGGCCAGCCCGAAATAGAAGGGCAATGCGACGAGCATGATGATGCCGACCGATCGCTCAAAGGCACGTGCCGCGCTGGCCTTGTCATGCTGCAACCGGGCATAGGCGGTGAACGCGACTTCGTTGAGCGGCGGGATGAACTTGCTGGTGACGATCTGCGCGAGGAACAGGGCGGTGGTGTAAACCCCCAGCCGGTGCGGATCGAGCACACGCCCGCCAATCGCAACATCGGCCTGGGTCTGTACCAGCCAGAACAGGTCGCTGAGCAGCATCGCGCCGCCGAACAGCACGGTTGATCCGGCGCCGGTCAGGCTGAAGGTTGGCCACACCAGCATCCGCGCGGCAATCGTCATGCCGATGGCGCGGGTCCACACCGCGACCAGTGGCGCGGCCACCAGCGTCCACACGCCAAGGCCGCCCAGTGCGCCGCCCAGCGCCATCAGCGCGCCGGCGGCGGCGGCGATCAGGTTGACCTTGGCCTGACGCTTGAAATCCATGCCCCGAGCCAGCAGCGCGCCGGGCAGGACGATGAACGGGTTGGCAAAATAGAGCAGGCACTGGACGCGCAGCATCGTCCCGACCAGCGGATAGCGGAAATAGGCTGCAACCAGCGGCGCGGCGGTAAATTGCAGCAGGGCAATCGCGCCATTCATCATCAGCAACAGGCCGAACATCTGGCGTATCTGTGCCGTGCTGACCGTCTCGGCGCGGATCAACGCCCCGGCAAAGCCCTGGCCGTTGAGCATCGACAGCAGCACCATCACGCCCGAGGTCATTGCATAGAGACCATAATCAGCCGGATTGAGCAGCCGCAGCACCCAGAAGGTCGAGGCCCACATGCTGATCTGCGCGATGATCTGGCTGCCCGACCGCCACATGACGGCCTTCACCACCCGCGCGGTCATGCTCGGTGCCGGGGGGTCGGCAATGATCGGCGTCATGTCGTTCAAGATTGTCGGACCCGCATTGCACCTCGCATGATGGCCAGCATTACGGGTGAGGGGTGGACGAAGGATGAAGAATTTGGCGATTCCGGCGCGGATTTGCGCCAATTTTTGTCGCTTTCGTCCCGATGGACATTCGGCGCCGCCGCGCGCAAACTGGCCTGATATTGCACCGGGCAGGGGATCAGGCATGTCACGGGGACTGGAAAATCGCATTCCGCCACCACTGGTGATGCTGGCAACGGCCTGCGCCATGTATCTGGTATCACGCAACACCGCGATGATGTCATTGTCGGCGCCCTTTCGCTGGGGTGCGGCAAGCTTGTTTTTGCTGGTCGCCGCAGCAACCGCTGTTCCGGCATTCAGGGCCTTTGGCAAGGCGGGCACGACGATCAACCCGGTCGCGATCGGGACTGCGTCGCAGCTGGTGACCGGCGGTATCTACCGCGTCACGCGCAACCCGATGTATGTCGGGTTGACCGCGCTCTTGCTGGCGCTGGCAATGGCGTTGTCCAATCCGTGGACCCTGCTTGGGCCACTGTTCTTTGTCCTGTTCATCACCCGCTTCCAGATCATTCCGGAAGAGCGCGTGATGCAGGCAAAGTTCGGGGATGCCTTCACCGCCTATCGGCAGGCGGTGCGGCGCTGGCTCTGATCGGTCAGGCTGTGATGCCGTTGGTCAATGCGGTCGGCGGCGCTGTTGCGGCAAGGTCGAATAACGATCGACGGAAATAGCTGATCACCTTGCGGCTGGCTTCGATTGTTTCAGGGCGAGCAATCCATTCCGTTGCGACGATATAGCCATCGCGATGTTCGGTCAGATGTCCGGTAGCAATCATCTTTTGCACATGTCGCCACAACGTTGCGTATGGCACGCCAAGAATCGCGCTGACGCGGTTGATCGAAATTGGCTTGCGCAAAAGCGTAGGCACTGGGGTGTCCCAGCGGCCAAAACATTCTGCCAGTTCATCAGAATATGTGACTTCCCTGATATTCGCGGTCAGGAATGCGACGATGATGCATAATTCCATGGCAGTGCGCGTGCCTGGCCGGTGAAACTCCATCGAGCAAAGCTCAAGGTCAATCAGCGTTGCAGCCACAGCGTCCGCGGAAAGATTTTCGGTGAGCAAGCCTTCGGGGAAAGCCACATCGAAGCGGGCCAGATCAGCAAGCATCTGCCGGAATGCGGCCAACCGTGATTCGGTGCGCTCTGCGATGAAAGCCTTGGTCCGGGCAGAGGGATTGAGTCTCGCGCCATTGCGATCCATCAAACACAACCCCGCTTCGACCAGCTTGTGCATGTGTCGTCGAACGGTCTCATAGGGCAGATCAAGCGATGCGGCGATGGCGTTGATGCTGATGTTTTTGGCCGGCGAATGTATTCGATTCAGGCCGTGCCGCCACACCAGCAAAAAGGTCGCTCCACGGCAATAATTGCCCTTAAAGCCGCGCAGCACATCGACCGCACAGGCCAGTTGGGCTTCGCAAAGAAAGCGCGTGATCAGCCGGTCAGGCAATTGTTTCTCGTCAACTGCCATCGCCACCCCCGATTGAAGAACCCTGCATATCTTTGAAGTGTCGTTCGCATATGTGAAGGGCCACGACGCGCAGCTATCCAGTTTGGGTATCATGTTATCCGCTTTGGGTAGCGCGGCGTGACCCATTTCGGTGCACCGCCGGTAAACGCGACCGGAATCTGGTGAGGCTCAACAGAGCGACCAGTCGACGATGGGGGGAAACAACATGATTACCACGCAGCTACGCAATCTGAGCGCCGTTACCCGGCCTGTGAAGACACAACGGGCGCGCTCGGTTCGGCTGATGTTGATGCGTGGTACCGCGTCACTGGCGGCGCTGGCACTGACCATGCCGGCTTATGCCGGCGAAGGTGCAGCGTTCGAGACGGGCATGAGCCAGTCGACACTCTCCATCATTGATCAGGTTGCCGGAGATGTTGTGGCAAATCCGACCGCCTTCGAGCGGACGATCCGGGCCCATTCTGATGGCCTCGGCATGTCGAGCCAGCCGATGTTGCTTGAGATCCTGCTGCGCCGCGCGGCTGTGCTGGTCGATCATCATGCCAGCCGCGACCAGTTTATCGCACTTTTCCGCGCCTCCGCGCGCGAAGCACAGGGGTCGGGCGGGGGTTCCGGTCGGCCAGGGCTAAGCTCCGGTGCCAAGGTCGGTATCATAGCCGGGTTGTCGGGCGCTGTAGCTGGTCTTGTTGCTGCGTTCACAGGTGGAACGACCGCAACGCCAACGCCAACGCCAACGCCAACGCCGACCCCGACCCCGACCCCGACACCGACGCCAACACCGACGCCAACGCCAGCGCCGACCCCGACGCCAACGCCGACCCCTACTCCGACGCCGACCCCGACGCCAACTCCGACCCCGACGCCAACCCCGACCCCTACTCCGACGCCGACGCCGACACCAACGCCGACGCCGACCCCGACGCCGACGCCGACACCTACTCCGACACCAACCCCGACTCCGACGCCAACCCCAACGCCAACCCCGACCCCGACCCCGACCCCGACCCCGACACCAACTCCGACACCGACGCCGACAGCAGTGCTTCCCGGGACGACGCGGACGTTCAGTCAGGCGACGGCCGACGCTGCACGCGCCTTGCCGGAATATAGCGGGGTCACGCAAAGCCCTGATCGCATTGCGCTGGCCGGCGACACCAGCAACGCCACCGGGGCGATGAATCCCTATGATCGGGTGAAGGTCTATATCGCCTATGGCTATGGCCTCACCGGCGCCGGGGTGAAGGTCGGGGTCGTCGATTCCGGCTTCAACCTGGTCAGCGGTGCGCCGAGCCACAATGAATTCTCGACCAGCGGCAAGATTACCCTGCTGACATCAACCGCACCGCTGGCCAGTGACGCACATGGCGCGCATGTCTCCGGGCTGGCGGTGGGTGACCGCAACAGCACCGTGATGCACGGCGTTGCCTATAATGCGCTGCTCTATCTTGGTATGAGTCCAAGCGCTGCGACCGGCTTTACCGCATTGTTCAACGAGTACACCACCAAGGGTGTGGTGATCTCAAGCAATTCCTATGGTCTGAACGTGTCGGGGACGGAGGCGTCAGCCTGGAAGCCGGTGAAGACCAGCACAAGCTATGAAGTGACCGCAAAAAACGCCTTGGCCTATCGCGACGCCAACAGCCTGACCAGCGCGCAGATGATGGCCAACATCACCGGCGATGGCGAAACGGCGGCTGACTGGACGGCGGCGATTGCCGCGATGAAGGCGTTCCAGAATGCCGGCGGTGTGATTGTCTGGGCCAACTCCAACTACGGGCCGAACGACATTGCCAATGGCAATCCGGGCCTGGATGAAACTGATCTGGGTGCAGCGTTGCCGCTGGCCTTTCCTGAATTGAAAAGCGGGTGGATCACGGTCGTCAATGCAACCTCGGCGGGCCTGTCGACCAAGATAAATGGCGCCGACTATGTCGGCAAGGCGACCAAGAAAGAGAACAACATCATCCTGAATTCGGCGCCGTGCGGCCTGGCGGCGAGCTTCTGCATCTCGATGGATGGTGTGGCGATGTGGTCCGCGTCGAACAAGGGTGTCGGCAGCTATGAATCGCAGACCGGCACGTCGCAGGCCACGCCACAGGTCGCCGGCATGTTGGCGTTGTTGCGAGAGGCATTCCCGACGGCGAGTGCTGCCGATCTTGCGGCACGCTTGCTATACACCGCCGACAACAGCTTCTTCGCGACCAGCCCGACGGTGTCGACGGTGACAACCGCCAGCTACACCAATGCCAATGGCACGATCACGCACAAGGTCAGCGACATTTGGGGCCATGGTTTTGCCAATTTGCAGGCTGCGCTCCTCCCGGTCGGGCCGACCGCTACGGTAACATCGCAAGGCCGATCAATTACCCCGGGCAACATCAGCGGAACATTGCAACTGGGTGCTGCCTTTGGGCGCGGCAATGTCGCGCTCGCCAATACGCCCTATCTCTACAATGACATGTTGAACGGGGTGTTTGTTGGTACGATCAGCAACAATATCGCGACGACGGCGGAGACCGGCCAGGTTAGCGCGCTGAGCGACCGGATGCTCGACCAGAATCTGGTTTCGGCCACCACGGGCAATGGCTTTACCTTTGCCATGGCACGCGGGCTGGTGCCTGATGATACCGGCGTCCGTGCGCGGGTCGGCACGGTGTTCTCGCTGGCGAAGCAGATTGGCGATCATGCTGAGCTGGCCTTTGGCACGGGTTTCAGTCCTGATAGTCGTCTGGGCTTTGCGCCGCGCAATGCCGGGCTGCGTTCTGCCTCGATCAGTGATCGAGCGATGGGCATTCCGTTCCTGTCACTGGGCGGGCGTCGCCAGACCTGGGCATCGACTGGCTGGTCGGGCAGCGAGCTGCGTTCCACGCTCGTCATGTTCTCCAGCCGCGCGGCCGATCCGCGTCAGCGTAACACGCCGTTGACAGGAAGCGCCGCGACGAGCGGCTTTGTCGCGGACGTCGTTTATGACGGACTTGGCTTCCTCAAGCTCAACCTGAGCGCCGGCCAGATTACCGAGCGGGACACATTACTCGGTTCGCGTGCCAGCAATGCCTTTGTCGGTGCCCATGCGCAGAGCCGTTTCGCCCGTGTTGCGGTGCAGGTGCCGCTTGGCCATGGATTTGGGCTGGAAGGCAATTATGTCACCGCATTGTCGCGGGTCGAGACGGCAGGAGATGGCCTGTTCACCAGCTTCTCACGGCTGCGTTCGGAGGCTGGCGCGGTTCATCTGACGGCCGACAATGTCGTGTCGCAAGGGAGCCGGCTTACCCTTGGTGTCGCACAGCCGCTGCGGGTGGCTGCGGGTCGTGCCTCGCTCAACCTGCCGCAAAAGGTGCAGATCAACGCGCCCGGCGACTATCAATATCTCTATGTCGCTGACGGGGTAAGGCTGGCGCCGGGCGGGCGCGAACTGGATTACACGGTCGAGTTCTCCCAGCGTCTTGGTACCAACTTCAGTGCCGGTGTATCGGGCATGGCGATTTCCCAGCCCGGTCATGATGCGCAGGCGCCGATGGGCTTTGCCGGCATGGCAAGCGTGAAGTTCGGCTTCTGATCGCGGCAATCACCGCCGCGATGATGTTGCAGACGGCATCGGCGTCGCTTCCGGCGGGGAGCGGCGCCATGTCCCCAGGCGCGCAGACGGTGTTTGCTGATCTCGGTAACCATGGAGAGGTGCGCGTTGCGGTGGTTTTCCCGGCGCAAGGCTCGGGCGCACAACGTGCGGGGATCTATATCCTGACCAAGGGCCGCTGGTGCCTAGCCCATCGCGACCATTATGTGCGGGGGAGCGCACTCAATGATCGCGGCGGCGGCGACCGGCGGCTGCGCCTGATCAACCGGCACGAGCAAGCGGTGGATTTGCGTTGGCTGTCCGGCCAGCTGGCGTTCTCGCGGGGTGGCCGGACCAATTTGGTATCGCCTGCTGACTGCGCGCCATGATGTACGCCGAAGATCCCTTGTTTGCCGCCCGTCGGGCGTTACGCTGATGCCTGCTCGCCCGGTCCTGCAACGGTCGCCCTGCCAACCCAAATCGGAGACATCCATCATGACGATAAAACGAGGCTTTGCCCTGGTCATGGCATTGGCGGCGCTGCCGGCCATTGCCGCCGCCGCAACGGCACAAACGCCACCGGTTGTCGGCGCAGATCGCGACCCCCATGGCTGTATCGGCTCGGCTGGCTACACCTGGTCGCAGGTGCGGCACAAATGTCTTCGGCTGTTTGAGGATGGCATCCGTCTGAACCCGGTGCGCAAGGGCGCGGCAATAATCTCGGCCTTTGTGCTGTTTGCGTCGGATGACGATACCAAGGTCGCCGAATTGTTCCTGCCGGGACAGCATGGCAGTATCCTGTTGCGGGCCGTGCCGGGCAATGGTGCAGGGCTGTGGCGCAACCGCGCCTACAAGTTGAGTCAGTGGAAAGGGATGTACATGCTCGACACCGTGCGCGGTCGTGCGCTCTATCAGGGATCGGTTGCACCATGATGCGCGACCTGATGTGCAAGGCTGCGCTGGCGTTGGCCATCGCAGCGGGCACCGGGGCTGTGGCCCATGCCAGCGAAGATAAAATCGCCTTTGACAAATTCGCCCCCCTGGAAGTGGAGGCAGATGGCGCAGGCTTTTCGTGGCGTGTGGAGGTGCTGCGCAGCGGTGGCTCGAAAGTGTCGGTAATCCGGGGCAAGATGCGCAGCCAGATCTATACGTCTCCGGGCGAATGTTATGTCGCGCATCAGTTTGATGCGCCACAGCATCCGCGACCGCACATGGTCATGCAACTGGTCAATTGTCACGAAGCCGGGTCGCGCGCCTATCTGGTGGCATTCAAGGTCGGCAAGACCGTGAGCGTGCGGCGTTATGTTGGACCGTCAAGCTGCGTGGACTTCACGGAATGCCGGGTTTCAGGCGGGGCCAGGCTGCACCATTTCTGAACTGGCACGGGGGCTGTCATAATATTTCCAGCGCGCTAAGCTGCCCCGTGTTGGGGGGCATTATGCCATATACGATTCGCTATTTCCGGGCCGGCAAGGAGCAGGGCACCACGCCCTGGGACGGGCCGCTCGACACGATGCAAAAAATCGCCGCCGATGGCCTGATCTGCCATGGCATGGACCGCGCCGACATTGCTGATGAGGATGGCAGCATCCTGTGGTCGAGCTGCGGTGATCCGCCGCACATGGTGACAAGCACGGCAAAGCCGGGTGTGCCCTTGTGGCGCTGGCGCCGTTCCCCCGCCAGATAAGCGTGATGGTCACATGACACTTGTCAGATCGATATTTCGACGATAATCGAAATGTAGATCTGACAAGGAGAATCACCATGAAGCGCCTGCACCTGCATGTCAGCGTGCCTGATCTCGACCAGGGGATCGCGTTCTACACCACGCTGTTCAACAGCGCCCCGACCGTGGTGCAGCCCGACTATGCCAAATGGATGCTTGAGGATCCGCGCGTGAACCTCGCCATCTCGTCGCGTTCGCGGGCGACCGGGGTCGATCATGTCGGCATCCAGGTTGATAGCGTTGCCGAGCTGGGTGATCTTGCCACCCGGTTGAAAGCGGCTGGCAATGAGACATTCGATCAGGAAGCAACCACCTGTTGCTATGCCAAATCTGACAAGAGCTGGGTGACTGATCCTGCAGGGGTGCGGTGGGAGACGTTCTTCACCCATGGCGATGCGACCAGCTATGGCGAGGATGAAGAGCTCCCGTCGGCGGCAAAGACCAGCGCTTGCTGCGCCCCGCCCGCCGCAACAACAGTCGCGGCACCGGCGCCTGCGACATCGGCGTGCTGCTGATGCAATTGCCGGTGGCGGTAGAGGCGCTGTCGGCGCTGGCGCATGGCAGCCGCCTTGCCGTGTTCCGCCTGCTGGTGCGGTCCGGGCCGGACGGCATGGCGGCGGGCGACATTGCGCGGGAGATTGGCGCGCTGCCCAATACCCTGTCGTCGCACCTGACGATCCTGGGCCATGCCGGGCTGGTGCAGTCGCGGCGGGATGGTCGCTCGATCATCTATTCGGCGGATTATGCGACGATGCGTGGGCTGCTCGGCTTTCTGGTTGATGATTGTTGTGCGGGTCGGCCGGAAATCTGTGCGCCGCTCACAACCGGTTGTGGGGTGACATCATGAATCTTGCACGTCGTCTCGTCGCCGAGGCATTGGGCAGCGCGATGCTCCTCGCCATCGTCGTCGGCTCGGGCATCATGGGGGAACGGCTCGCGGGCGGGAATGTCGCGATTGCCCTGCTTGGCAACACCATCGCAACGGGTGCCGGGCTGGTCGTGCTGATCCATGTCTTTGGTCCGGTGTCCGGCGCGCATTTCAACCCGGCTGTGTCGCTGGCGATGGTGCTGCGCCGCGTACTCAGCGCACGCGATGCGTGCCTTTATGTCGTGGCGCAGATGCTCGGTGCGGTGCTTGGCGTGTGGCTGGCCCATGCCATGTTCGCGGAAAGCCTGTGGCAGGTTTCAACCAAGCTGCGCGATGGCCCGGCACAGGGGCTGGCGGAACTGGTCGCGACCTTTGGCCTGATCGGCACGATTATCGGCACGGAACGGGCGCGACCTGATTTCACGCCGGTTGCGGTCGGCCTGTATATTACTGCCGCCTATTGGTTCACGGCCTCAACCTCCTTCGCCAATCCGGCGGTGACGATCGCCCGCAGCCTCACCAACAGCTTTGCCGGGATCGCCCCGGCTTCCGTCACCTTGTTCATCATCGCCCAGATCGCCGGTGCGGTTGTTGGCGTGGCGGTGTTTGGCTGGCTTTTCAAACAGGATGAAGCGGCATGACCGATCAATTCCCGATCACCATCTATCACAACCCTGATTGCGGCACCTCGCGTAACACGTTGGCGATGATTGAGGCCGCTGGCTATGCACCGTCGGTGGTTGAATATCGCAGCGCGGGCTGGACGCGGCCCTTGCTGGAACAATTGTTCACCGCGATGGGCGCCACGCCGCGTGAGGTGATGCGCGACAAGGGTACGCCCGCCGCCGAACTTGGCCTGCTTGACGACGGGGTCAGCGATGACAGCATCATCGATGCGATGGTGGCGCACCCGATCTTGGTGAACCGGCCGATTGTGGTCACGCCGCGCGGCACGAAACTGTGCCGCCCGTCCGAACAGGTTCTGGCGCTGCTCGATAACGTGCCCGCGCAGTTCACCAAGGAAGATGGCGAGATTGTCCGCGCCTGACGGTTCGGGCGATGGTTGAGTCAGGCGGCATTCCGCGCTAGACCGGCGGCATGTTCCGCATCGTGACCAACCCGCGAATTAGCCTCCCGGCCTGATCCCGTCAGGCCGGCTGCTCGTCCGCAGGTTTGTTCAGCGCCGCAGCGCGCTGTTGTCACGAGGCAAGACATGTTTCCCGATACCCCGATATTGCACATGCTGTGCGGCAAGGTTGCCGCTGGCAAATCAACGCTGGCCCGCCAACTCGCTGATGAGGGCGCCTTGCTGGTCGCGCAGGACCATTGGATGGCGCAGCTCTATCCCAGCGAATTGCGCACGGTTGACGATTATCTCCGGCTGGTGGTCCGCCTGCGCGCGGCGATGACACCCCATCTGGTTGAGCTGCTGCGTCACGGCCTGTCGGTCGTGCTCGACTGGCCCGCCAATACGGTGGCGAGCCGTGCCTGGATGCACGACCTGGCGGTGCAGGGCGGTGCCACGGCGCGGCTGCACTGGCTTGATGTGCCGGATCGCCTGTGCCTCACCCGGCTTGACCGGCGCAACGCCAGCGGGACGCATGAATTCACCGTCAGCCATGGCGAATTTGCTGAGCTGGCGCGATATTTCGAGGCACCGCGCGACGATGAGGGGCTGGCGATTGCGCATTACCCGGCCACGGCGCGGTCGATTTCGCTTGACCCGAGTAACGCAAAGGTTACATGTAACCCTTAGGTTACACGAATCGGGATATGATACACGCCATGATCGAGAATGAAGTCGCAAAGGCCGAACGGCTCAGCCGCGCCCGCGCGCTGCTGTTCGTTCTGATGGCTGCTGCCTTTGTCGCCAGCAGCCTGATCGGCTTGTGGGCAACGCATTCGACCCAGCAACTGGTGGCATGGGCCGGGCTGGCCATTCTGGTGTCGGCCAATCTGACGCCCTGGGCAACGCGGTTGCGCCCGCGCGCCGTATCGCAACTGATGGACGATGAAACGACGCGCCATCACCGCATCCGCAGCTTCGCGACGGGCTTTTGGGGCGCGATTGCCACCGGCTTGGTCATGGCGGTGATGGTGCAATATGTGCCGGTCATGCCCGGCGACGTCGCGCGACTGATCGTGACGATGGCGCTTTCGGCGGCGCTGGTCAGCTTCGCCGTGCTGGAACTGAATGCGGCACAATGAGCGACTGCCTGACCAATGTGCTGAAGGAGGAGCGCGAGCGGCTCGGCCTGACCCAGGCCGGGCTGGCCGAGCGCATCGGTGTCAGCCGCAAGACAATCAACACGATTGAAAATGGCGTGTTCGTGCCCTCCACCGTGCTGGCGCTACGGCTTGCGGCGGCGCTTGGCCGTCCTGTTGAGGCGTTGTTTCAACTCGTCGATTGACGCGGCCCTCCCGGTCGATTTCCGTTCCGTCTTCCCGCCCACCATGCCTATGATCAGTGCGGCGCCGGACGATGGATTGTCGGTCAGCCGGCTCGATGGGAGGCACGCTCATGCAGTTCACGATCAACGGGCGCCCGGTCGAGGTGACGGCGGATATTCGCACGTCGCTGCTTGACCTGTTGCGGGAACAGCTTGGCTTGCCCGGCACGAAAAAGGGTTGTGACCAGGGCGCCTGTGGCGCGTGTACCGTGCTGGTCGATGGCGTACGGGTCAACGCGTGCCTGGCGCTTGCGGTGCAATATCAGGGCCGCGCGATCACCACGGTTGAGGGCCTGGCAAGTGCGGAGGGGCTGCACCCGCTGCAACAGGCATTTATCGCGCATGACGGTTTCCAATGCGGTTATTGCACCCCCGGCCAGCTTTGCTCCGCCATCGGCATGGTCGATGAAGTCGCGCGCGGCGTGCCAAGCCATGTCACCGATGACCTGACGGCGGAGGTGATCGCGCTGGACCGTGATGAGGTGCGGGAACGGATGAGTGGCAATCTCTGCCGCTGCGGCGCCTATAATGGCATTGTCGATGCCATTGCCGAGACCTTTGGCGATACTGTTGCCGGGGCAGCGGCATGACCCCGTTCAGCTATGCCCGCGCTGAAGACGCGCCTGCTGCCATCGCGCTCGCGGCCACCATGGGCAGCAAATATCTGGCGGGGGGCACCAATCTGGTTGACCTGATGCGGGAGGGGATTGAGCAGCCGGTGGCGCTGGTTGATGTCACGGGCCTGTCGCGGACGATCACCGTGCAGGACGATGGCGGCATGGTGATCGGCGCGGCGGTGACCAACACGGCACTCGCCGCGCACCGGCATGTCCGCAGCCATTTCCCGATGCTGGCCCGCGCAATCCTGTCCGGCGCGAGCGGGCAGATCCGCAATGTCGCGACGGTCGGCGGCAATATCCTCCAGCGCACCCGCTGCGGCTATTTCTATGACGCGACGGCGCGCTGCAACAAGCGCGCGCCCGGCGCCGGTTGTGATGCGGTGGGTGGTTTCAACCGGATTCATGCCGTTCTGGGTGCGTCATCGGCCTGTGTTGCGACCCATCCGTCGGACATGGCGGTCGCGCTGGTGGCGCTTGATGCGCTGGTCCATCTTGCCGGGCCGCAGGGCGCTCGCACCTTGCCCCTGGTCGATTTTCACCTGTTGCCCGGTGACACGCCGGACATGGAGACGATGCTGCGCCCCGGCGAGTTGATTGTTGCCCTTGAACTTCCGGCATCGGGCGTTGCGGCGCATTCAACCTATCGCAAGGTCCGTGACCGGGCGAGCTATGCCTTCGCGCTGGTGTCGGTTGCGGCGGCACTTGACCTCGTCGATGGCCGGATCAGTGATGTGCGGCTGGCGCTGGGCGGCGTGGCACCCAAGCCGTGGCGCGCGTCACGGGCTGAGGCGATGCTGCGCGGGCAACCAGTGAGCGCGGCGCTGTTTCAGGCCGCAGCAGCGGCGGAACTGGCGGATGCCGTGCCGCTGCGTGACAATGGCTTCAAGATCGAACTGGCGCGGCGGACAATGGTCGCGGTGCTGACCGAGCTGGCGGGAGATGCGGCATGAGCCTGTTCGGCAAGCATGGCGCGCTGGGTACGCCGGTATCGCGACTTGATGGTGCGCTGAAGGTAAAGGGTGAGGCGCGCTTTGCGGCGGAAGTGCCGATGGCGCGAATGCTGTATGCTGCCCTTGCCTTCAGCAGCATTCCCCGTGGGCGAATCGCCACGCTCGACACTGGCGCCGCCGAGGCGATGCCGGGTGTCGCGCTGGTGATGACCCATCGCAATGCGCCACGGCTCGCGCCCCCGCCACCCGGGCCATCGAGCGTGCTGCCGATCATGCAGGATGACCAGATCCACTGGAATGGTCAGCCCATTGCTGTGATATTGGCGGAAACGCAGGAACAGGCTGACGACGCCGCCAGCGCGATCAATGTCAGCTATGACCTGCTGCCCGCGATCACGTCCTTTGCCGAGGCGAAGCGCCATGCGCGCACCCCAGCCTCCATTCTGGGCGGCCCGACGACGGTTGCGATCGGCGATGCCGAGGCGGCGCTTGCCGGGGCGGCGGTGACGGTCGATCAAATCTATCGCACGCCGCGCCACAACCACAATGCGATTGAACTCCATGCCGTGACCTTGGTGTGGCAGGGTGATCATCTGACGGTCCATGATGCCACGCAGGGCGTCCACAGTACGGCAAGGACACTCGCCCATGTCTTCGGACTGGCGCCGGAACAGGTCCGGGTCATGTCGCCCTATGTCGGCGGTGGGTTTGGCGGCAAGGCACTGTGGAGCCACCACATCCTTGCCGCTGCGGCGGCGAAACTGGCGCAGCGCCCGGTACGCATCATGCTGTCGCGGGAAGGCGTCTATCGGGTTGTCGGCGGACGTACCTGTACCGAACAACGTGTCGCGCTGGGCGCGCGCGCGGATGGCGGTCTTGATGCACTGATCCATACCGGCGTGGTGGCGATGACCAGCCACAATAATTGCCCGGAACAGTTCACCTTCCCGGCAAAGCATCTTTATGCGGCGAACAATATCTTCCTGACGCAGCAGGTTGCCGACATGGACATGCTGTCCAACACCTTCATGCGCGCGCCGGGAGAATCGGTCGGCAGCTTTGCGCTGGAATGTGCGCTTGATGAACTGGCCGAGGCGCTGGCGATGGACCCGGTGGCCCTGCGCCGCCGCCTTGAACCCGCCGCTGACCCGACCAGTGGCAAGGCATTTTCATCGCGACATCTGGTTGCTGCCTATGCCAGCGGCGCTGAAGCATTTGGCTGGGACCAACGCCCCGCCACGCCGGGTTCACGCCGTGAGGGAGAGTGGTTGATTGGCATGGGCTGCGCCACCGCGACCTATCCCTATTACCGCATGGGCGGGGGCGCGGCGCGCATCAGGCTGCATGTTGAGGGCCATGCCGTGGTTGAGATGGCAAGCCATGAAATGGGCATGGGCACGGCCACGGTACAGGCGCAACATGCCGCCGCCCGGCTGGGCCTGCCACTGGAGCAGGTACGCTTTGTCCATGGTGATACCGATCTGCCGACCGGCACCATTGCGGGCGGATCATCACAGACCGCGACCATCGCCGCCGCGATCATCGCCGCGCATGAGGCGCTGGTGGTGGCGCTGTTGCAGCTTGCCGGTAATGACAGTCCGCTTGCTGGCCTGTCACCGGATGAGGTGGTCACCGCCGATGGCGGCCTGTGCCACCGCGACGCGCCGGATCGGTATGAAAGCTATGTCTCGATCCTCCGTCGCGCCAGCCGCACCGAGCTGGCCGTCGAGGCGCCGGCGCCGCCGCCGAGCGAGTTCATCGACTATTCGATGCACAGCTATGGCGCGCAATTCTGCGAAGTGCGGGTCAATGCGGTAACCGGTGAGACGCGCGTGTCGCGTTTCCTCGGCTCGTTCGACTGTGGTCGCATCCTCAACCACCAGACGGCGGCCAGCCAGTTCAGGGGCGGGATCATCATGGGCATTGGCCTGGCGTTGACCGAGGAAACATTGTTCGATGAACGCAATGGCCGGGTGATGAACCCGTCGCTCGCCGAATATCATGTGCCGGTGCAGATGGATGTTCCGGCAATTGATATATTGTGGACCGACATCGCCGATCCGCACAGCCCGCTGGGCGCGCGGGGCATTGGCGAGATCGGTATCACCGGCGTTGCCGCCGCCATTGCCAATGCGGTGTATAATGCGACGGGCAAGCGTGTGCGTGACCTGCCGATCACACTCGACAAGCTGATGTAACGCTTTGTCGCATTGCGCCGGGATGGAAACCGTTCGTTAACAGACTCGGCGCAGCATGACGCTGTGAAAGCCATTCTCATCTCGATCGCCATGCTGATGAGCGTCGATGCCGCGTTCAATCACGGCAATGTGACGAAGGATGTGTGGCGTGGTGTCAGTCACGGTTTTTCATCCGGCGGCCACAGCTTTTCGGATTCAATTTTCTCGAAATAGTGCAGCGCTGGCTGGCGGTGAAACCGGCTCCTGTCCCGTCGCACGACCATGCGCGATGACATCGCGCGCGCCAAGTCGCCTCACCACATTCCGAACAGGTCAGGACTGAGCGGAAATCATGCCCGCAGCCCTTGTGGCGGTGAACCACCGGCGGGCCGTCCGCGCCCGCATAATAGCTGTCCCCCCAATGCACGAGCGACAGCACGACCGGATATAGCGCCAGGCCCTTGTCGGTCAGGCGATATTCGAAACGCGTGGGGCGATGCTGATAGGCAATGCGATCAAAAATGCCGTCCGCCACCAGACTGTTCAGCCGTTCGGTCAACACGCGCCGCGCAATGCCGAGCCGCGCCTGAAAGGCGTCGAAGCGCCGCACCCGCAAAAATGCTTCGCGCAGGATCAGCAAGGTCCAGCGATCACCGATCACCGCCAGTGATCGTGCCAGTGAGCAATCCTCTTGCGCCAGGTCATTCCATCGCATCCGGTCATTCTGCCGTTGACTCAATCTTGTTTCAAGACCTAATCAGTCTTGAAAGTGAACGGAGTCGATGATGACAGAGCAGCGGGGCAGCGTCGCCATTGTCGGCGCGGGTGATTTTATCGGGGCGGCGATTGCGCGGCGCTTTGCCGAGGCGGGCTATGCCGTGCATGGCGGGCGGCGTCAGGGTGAGAAGCTTGACGCGCTGGCGCAGGAGATCACCGCGCGCGGCGGCAGCTTCACCGGCCATACGCTTGATGCGCGCAGCGAGGAAGGGATCGCCGCCTTTCTTGATGCGGCTGATGCTGCGGCACCGCTGGAACTGTGCGTGTTCAACATCGGCGCGAACGTCAATTTCCCGTTGCTCGACACCAGCGAGCGCGTGTTTCGCAAGGTGTGGGAAATGGCCTGTTATGCCGGGTTCCTGACCGGGCGCGAGGCGGCGCGGCGCATGTTGCCGCACGGGCGCGGGTCAATCTTCTTCACCGGGGCGACGGCGTCGCTGCGCGGCGGCAAGGGCTATGCCGCCTTTGCATCGGCCAAGGCGGGCCTGCGCGCGGTCGCACAATCAATGGCGCGCGAGCTGGCGCCACAAAATATCCATGTCGCCCATCTGGTGGTCGATTCCGGTGTCGATACCGCGTGGGTGCGTGAGCGCATTGCCGCCGCGCGCGGGGCGGAGGCCGCCGCTGCGCTGCCACCCGATACGCTTATGAACCCGGCATCGATTGCCGAGACCTATTGGCAACTCCACCGCCAGCCGCGCGATGCGTGGACGCATGAACTCGACCTGCGGCCCTATGGAGAGAATTGGTGAGCACAGCAGCAACAGCGCCGATCTTCTATTTCGATTTCGGCAGCCCCAATGCCTATCTCGCGCACCGCGTCTTGCCGCAGATCGAGGCGCGCACCGGGGTGCGCTTCCACTATCAACCGGTATTGCTGGGTGGGCTGTTCCGCCTGAGCGGCAATCAGCCGCCGATGCTGGCCTATGCCGGGGTGCCGGCGAAACTGGCCTATGAACGGCGCGAGATGGCGCGTTTTATTGCACGCCATGGCCTTGACGCCTTTCGCATGAACCCGTTCTTTCCGGTCAACACCTTGCAGTTGATGCGTTGCGCGGTTGCCGCAGCGGGCGAGGGGATGCTGGCGCGCTATGTCGAGGCAATGTTTCATTATATGTGGGAAGAGCCGCGCAAGCTCGATGATCCGCTGGTCCTTGCTGCAACGCTGGGCGAGGCCGGTTTGCCAGCGGAGCGGTTGATCGCCCTGTCACAGGAAACGGCGACCAAGGATCAACTGGTGGCAAGCACGCAGGATGCCTTCGACCATGGCGCCTTTGGCAGCCCGTCCTTTCTGGTCGGTGACGAGCTCTATTTCGGCAAGGACCGGCTGGAAGAGGTCGAGCGCGAGATCATCGCACGGCGTTGATTGCTGGTATTTTTCACACCCTGAAAAGTTGCAATTCCTTAATCTGCCGCTGCTAGTTTCTGCAGCCATGAACCAGTGGACGCCACATCAGTTCCTCGCGGCGCAGGAGCAGGAAGCACGCCGTGCGGCGCGCAAGCCAGTGTCGATCCGCGCGCAATTGCGCCCGCCGGGCAGTGACCGGTTGACGGTTGATGTGACGGATCTTTCAGAGACCGGCTTTCAGGTCGAGACTGTGTATCGGTTCAAGGTTGGTTCGACCGTGTGGCTGGCGATTCCCAGCCTGGCGGCGCTTGAGGCGGTTGTCGCATGGAATCGTGACCGGCATTATGGCTGCCGCTTCCTCCGCCCGCTTTATCCGGCGGTGTTCGACCATATCGTGACGCTGGCGGGCAGGTAACCGGTCACGGCACAGGATGCCGCGATGTTCAGCGGTGCAGATCAATATAAAGCGTGAGTGCGGCCAGCAACATGGCAGCAACGGCAATGAGGCTGAGCAACAAGCCCCAGGGTGATCCGCGCTCTTGCGGGTCTCTGGTGTGATTTTCCGGCGACATCAGGCCAGCTTTCCCAAAATTTCCGGCAGGTGATATTGCGAGGCGCGTCTTTTAAGGCGTTACTATCGGACAGAAAAGAGCAAAACGGCGCGCTGCGATGAAGCAGCGCGCCGTCCCTGGGGCCTATTGGCAGATCCGCACGCTGACCTGCTGGCCGGAATAACGATCCCAGCGGTTCTCGACATAGCAACGCCCGCCGCCGCGATTGTCACCATAGCCCGAATAGCCGGAGCGATAGTCATTGCCGCGATAGTCGCGCTGATCATAATAACCGCCGTCATTGCGATAGGGCTGGTTGCGGTACTGATCATCGACATAGCCATTGCCATCGACATAATGGCCGCGCTGCGCGTCATAGCGCTGGTCGCGGCGCTCATCATGGCGATGGTTGCGCGAGCCGGAGAAGATGGCGGCGCCAATCACCAGACCGGCGATGCCAGCGATGATTGCCGGGCCGGTGCTGTCATGGTCGCGATGGCCACCATAACGCTGCGCCTCAACCGGAGCAGCAACGGCCAGTGCAGTCGCGCCGAGTGCCAGCGCCAGGGCCGCCTTGGTAAAAATGGTCGTCATCGTCAGTTCCTCCTCGCTGGCGCGGCGTGCCTTCAAGTGGCCGCTCGTTTCAGCGCGTCACAGGAATTAGACCCCGTCGCCTGAATTGCGACGGAACGGACCTTGCAGCATCTGTTCATCGTGCAGGCGGCGCGGCTTGTCGCGGGAAGAGGCGCGCGCGGCGACAGTTCCAGCCGCGATTTTTGGGGATGGTGGACGATGCGTTTCGGTCTATCATATTTGCCGGGCTGACTTTTTGCGCTGCTACACGACGGGGGATAGGCGTGATGTTGTTTTCGATTTTCTTCGCCGCAGCGGCAGTGGCCACTGCCGACCCTGCGGCGGTCGAGCCTTCAGGCAAATGGGTGGTCGAATATGCCGACACCATGTGCGTGTTGTCGCGTGATTACGGCACTGGCGCTGACAAGGTGACGCTGGCCTTGCGTCCGCTGCCGATGAGTTCGGAGACCCAGGTTGCGTTGTTCAGCGAGGGTAAGGGCCCGCAGATACCCGCAGGCAAGGCGGAAATCACGGTCTTGTCGCAGGGCAAGCCAGCGACCGGAACCTATCAGCGCGTCACTCTGCCGAATCAGGCGGTGCGGGTGGCGACAATGTATTTTGATGGCACCGCGCTTGATGATCTCGACAAGGCGACGGTCATTACGCTGCGCCTCGGCAAGGAAGCGCACCAATTGGCCGTGCCGGGAATCGCCGGGGCGATGCGGGCATTGGCAACTTGCCAGGCCGACCTGTTGAAAGGCTGGGGGGTCGAGATGAAAGAGCGCGCCAATCTGTCCAGGCCAGCGACGGGGAGTGCCGCCCGCTTTTTCGGGCCGAGCGCCTATCCGCCCGATGCCATCAGCGCAGGGCAACAAGGCCGTGTGGTTGCCGTCGCTTCGATCAATCAGTCCGGCAAGGTAGAACATTGCACCATCGTAGCGAGCAGCAAGAGCCCGTCACTGGATGGGGCAACCTGTGAGATCCTGCGTAAGCAAGGAAAGTTCTCACCCGCGCTTGACCTGGCCGGTCATCCGGTCACGTCACACCTGATCGTTCCTGTGCGCTGGGTTTTGCCCGGTTCTTGATCCGCTTGGCAGGTCTCTCGACCACTACAGCGCTCCTGAATGTCTATAGCGTTTTGATCTGGCCCAACTTGCCTCAAGCACATCACGGTAGCTTGCAATCTGGGCAAACCCAATGTTCTTGCCGTGTGCAGGGTAACAGAAATCGTCACTTAAAAAGAGAGGGTCCACACCAGCGCAGGGTTTGGTAATTGACAGGATACTTGTTGTTTACCCTGCACTTGTAAGTAGAATAATGGGTAAACAGCATCGCATTTCTCCGACCCCGATCCTTATCGGAAGTGCTCTATTCGGAGCGAGCGTGGGCTTTGGTTCACTTGCTGTAACACCCCAAGGGCAAGCGAGGGTGGCATCCGCTGCCAGCAGTGTCGCTCGTGCGGCCGGATTGGAGCGCGAACGGGAACCCCAGCCGGGTGACTATTGGCGCGGATGTGATGACGCACGTGCTGCTGGCACTGCGCCGATCTACAGGGGAGAACCAGGGTATCGCCCAGATATGGACGGTGACGATGACGGAATAGCCTGTGAACCCTATCGGGGCTAAGCCTTGGACTCACCGCTGACCCGATGTGGGATTGTCCGGTCGGTCGCGATGCCTCGGTGGCGGTTCACCCGCTCACCGCCGTCGTCCAACCCAGGCCCGGCAGCGTGATTGAACGCCGCCCTGACAGGTCGGTGCGCGTGACCAGGATGTCACGCGCCTCCATATAACCCACCACGCGCCGTGCGCGGCCCAGTGAGCTGGTGCCATAGGTTTGCGCGATGGCCTCGTCGTCGGGGCAGGGCAGCCCCTCGCGCGCGGCGCGGGCGATCAGCAGGAACACGCCGAGCAGATCGTCCGGCAGGCCCTGTGCGGCTGCCAGCGCGGGCGCCCATTCGCCGTCCAGCCCGTCGAAAATCCCGGCGCGTGCCGCCGCCAGCCGCCGCGCAAAGGCTGAGGTGTCGAGCGGCGCGCGCTTCACCCCGGCCATGCGGCAGCGCACCTGGAAATCCTGGAACAGCACCGCCGCCGGGCGGGTCGCGCTGTCGGCATCGGCGACAATGTCGCGCAGCACATCGGCAATCTTGGCCTCCAGCGCAGCCGGATCGACCTCGACCGTTTCGGCCTCGACCACCGGCGATGCGGCAAGGTCACGCAGCAACTGCGCGGCGGGGGGCGGGCGATGGACCGGGGCCGGTGGCGGTGGGGGCAAGGGTTCCTCAAGGCCGGCGAGCAGGAACTGGCGCATGTCCTCAGCCGGTGCACTGGGCAGCGGCACCAGCGACGGGCTGGAGCTGCGCGCCGAGGTTTCCACCGCGCCAATCCGCACGGTGATCGGTCGCCGCGCAATCGCCGGGCCAAGGCCGAGAAAGCTGCCGCGTTGCAGGTCGCGGATCTGTTCGGCCTGACGCCGCTCCATGCCGAGCAGATCGGCCGCACGCGCCATGTCGATGTCGAGAAAGGTGCGACCCATCAGGAAATTGCTCGCCTCGGCGGCGACATTCTTGCTGAGCTTGGCGAGTCGTTGCGTGGCGATGATCCCGGCCAGCCCGCGCTTGCGGCCACGCGACATCAGGTTGGTCATCGCACCGAGTGAGGCACGCCGCACCTCCTCGCTTATCTCCGCACCGGCAGCGGGGGCAAAAATCTGTGCCTCATCGACCACCACCAGCGCGGGAAACCAGTGTTCGCGCGGCGCATCGAACAGGCCGGACAGGAAAGAGGCGGCACAGCGCATCTGCCCTTCCATCTCCAGCCCTTCGAGGCTGAGCACCACCGAGGTGCGATGTTCACGGCAGCGCGCGGCGAAACGCGCTATCTCGCCAGCGGCATAATCGACTGCCTCGATCGCGACATGGCCATGCGGCCCGGCCAGCGTGACGAAATCGCCCTCGGGATCAATGACGATCTGCTGTACCTGCCCGGCGCTGCGTTCGAGCAGGCGGCGCAGCAGATGCGACTTTCCCGACCCCGAATTGCCCTGGACGAGCAATCGCGTGGCAAGCAGTTCCTCCAGATCGACGCACACCGCCTTGCCGGCGCCATCGACACCCATATCCACCTGAAACGTCATCAAGCGGGCACATGCGCGATGCAGGCGGGCCGGGGCAAGGGGGGATTGGTCATATCGGCCGATACAGGATGCTGTTGCGCCACCCTCACGATGTGTGTTATGTAAGCAATACACATGGTGAGGGTGGCGTTGTGCTGACCCTGACCAAGGGAGACGATCATGCTTCGGACGATCATCATCATTTTGCTGGCCCTCTGGGCATTCGGCCTGATCATCAAGGTTGGCGGCTTCCTGATCCACTTGCTGCTGGTGGCGGTGGCAGTCATCCTCGTCGTCCGCCTGATCCAGGGCCGTCGCCTGATCTAGCGCTGCCTGCGGAACATACGGCGGTCTGACGCGTCCTTGTCGCGTGGCGCGCGCCAGTCTCTTTCGGGGCGGGTGAACCCCCGGAGGAGAATGTCATGATCTGGACCGTTGTCGTGGTGCTGTTGATACTCTGGGCGCTGGGTTTTGCCGTTCATATTGGTGGCGGTCTGATCCATCTGTTGCTGGTAATTGCACTGATCGTGGTTGTCGTCCGCCTGATCCAGGGCCGCCGCGTCGTCTAGGGGTTATTCCCGATAGCGACATGACAGGGGCAGGAACAGGATGTCAGCACCCGGCAGCACGTGCCGGGGGCTGCGGAGAATCTGTCATGGTCAACGAGGGTCGGGTGGATCGCCTGTTGCGTGTCGCCGTCGGGGCCGTGTTGCTCTCGCTGGCGTTTCTTGGGCCGCATAGCCCTTGGGGGCTGATCGGTGTCATTCCGCTTGCCACTGGCCTGTCGGGCTATTGTCCGGCCTATCACCTGTTTGGCTTTCGCACCGGGCGCTAGGCGCCGGACTGGCAACGCGCGCGCCGGCGCATTTCGGGCCGGGGGCTGGCAAGCGGTTCCCGTCATTGCATCATTGTCGGCATTCCCTATTTTTACCGGGTCACCGGGATGGGGATGGTGGAATGCTGTTGCTGATGACCTGCGTCGTGCTCACCCTGCTTGCCGCGCCGGAAACGCCAGCGGGCCGTTTCCTGCACCGTCATCTCGTCGTCGCGCTGACGGCACGGCTGAACCGGATCACGCGGGGCCAGATCCTGCTTGCCACCTTGCTGTGTGGGCTGGTCATGCTGGTGACCTGGTTGCTGCAGGGCGACGGGTTGGCGATGCTCGGAATGGCCGCACCAGAGACGACGATCT
Source organism: uncultured Sphingomonas sp. (assembly GCA_963422345.1). Taxonomy (GTDB): domain Bacteria; phylum Pseudomonadota; class Alphaproteobacteria; order Sphingomonadales; family Sphingomonadaceae; genus Sphingomonas. The sequence continues at coordinate 3,603,133 of OY729425.1, read as the reverse complement.
GGCTGATCAGCGTTGAGGCCAGCAGCTATCTTGATGTGCTTGCAGGTATCATGATTGCTGCCTCGACCGTTCGCGTGCGCGGGTTTGTGGCACAGCTGCGCGGTCTGCGGCGTGGTGCGGTCCGTCGCCCGACGGGCGTGCGTCGCGCCCGACGCACGGCGCGTCCGATGCGACCGGATGCGAGCAATGACGATGATCGACCGGCGCCTTTCGTGGCGATGGCGTTCGCCGCGTGGGGAAATGTTGGCGCACAAGGTCAGCGCGCACCTCGCCATGGGCCGTTCGCGTCACCGGGGTGGGCGTCGCAAACGACCAACGCCAACCGGTTAGATGCAGCAATGGCCTCGTAGAGCATTCCGATTGAATATGTTGTATGGCGAGCATCTACGTCGATAGGGTAACTGGCGATCAAATTATGGGATCTGAACGGAGCGGTGCTGTTGGTTGAGCGAATCCTGATTGCAGATGACCATCCGATTTGCAGTGAGGCTGTCGCTTTGGCGGCGCGGCGTGCCATTCCGGATGTCGCGACCGATCAGGTTGGTACGCTGCACCTTGCCGAACAGGCTGCGCGACGTTTCGCGCGTTATCGCTGCGTCGTGCTTGATCTGATGCTGCCGGACGCGTTGGGGTTTTCGGGCTTGCTGCGCTTGCAGCAGATTTTACCCAAGGTGCCGATCGCAATCATTTCCAGCCTTGAGGACAAGGCGATTACGGCAAAAGCATTGCACCTTGGTGCCGCTGCCTTTCTGTCAAAGGCGCTGCCGCTTCCAGACCTGACCGCCGCCATTGCCAGCCTTGCCGCAGGCGACCGTCAGGCGCCGCCAGCGGATGACCCTGACACCGGTGGTCTGCGTGACCTGCGTCATCGGCTCGATACGTTGACGACGGGACAGCTGCGCGTCGTCATGGCACTGCGCGCGGGGCAGCTCAACAAGCAGATTGCCCATGATCTTGGGTTGGGCGAGGCGACGGTGAAGACCCATCTCGCGGCGGCATTTCGAAAGCTTGGTGTCGCCAACCGTACACAGGCGGTGTTGCTCGTCCGTCAACTGGACATCCGTACCGAGATGATGCCGGGCGCACAGCTCGCCGAAACCATGCAGGCGTGACCATTGATCCGCCAGGCTCGCGGTTGGTGCCGACTGACGTCGTGACGGATGCGGGTAGCGAGGCTGGCTATCGCATGATGGTCGATCATGCGGGCGACATCATCGCGCGGATCGACATGGATGGGGTGCGGCGATACGTCTCGCCCGAGTGTCGCGCCATTTTCGGCTATGAACCCGAAGAAATGGTTGGCGTGACGCCGCTCAGCCAGGTTCATCCCGATGACCGTGCGCGGGTCACGGAGGGCGTGCGTTCCTTCATCGTGGCGGACGGTGCCGGCGTGTTGCGCTTCCGGCAACGGCACCGTGACGGTCACTATGTCTGGATGGAAACCACCTATCATCTGGTGCGCGAGCCCGAGACGAATGAACCCGTGGAGTTCATTGCTGTAGCGCGCGATATCTCGCACCACCGTGCGATCGAGCTTGATGCAGCGGAGGCCGAGGCGCGATTGCACGAGCATGTCCGCCTGCTCCAGATGGCCGAACAGGCGGTTCAGCTCGGTCATTGGCGGCTGGATGCGCGGGACCGCAAGGTGATCTGGTCGGATGAGGTGTTCCGGATCCACGGCATGGACCCGGCGGGGCCGCTTGATCTTGCCGCCGCGCTGGCCGCCTATCACCCGGATGACCGCAAGCTGGTTGAGGTCGCGGTTGAGGAAGCGCTGAGCCACGGGACGCCCTTTGCCTTTCGTGCCCGGCTGGTGCGTCGGGACGGCGTGATTGCCCATGTCGCCTCACAGGGGCAGACGACACGGGCACCGGATGGCACGATCCTCGACATCTTCGGGACGTTTCAGGACATAAGCCAGCATGTCGCAACCGAAGCGCGCCTGTCGAGCGCGCTTGAGGAGGCGAAAATCGCCGAGCGCGCCAAGGCTGATTTTCTCGCGACGATGAGCCACGAGATCCGGACCCCGATGACCGGTGTCATGGGGATGATCGAGCTCTTGCGGACTGAACAATCCGCCGAAGTGCGGGAAAAATTATTTGCCAGCCTGGACCGTTCGACGCGGACATTGATGCGCGTGCTCGACGATGTGCTCGACTATTCACACCTGCAGTCGGACGAGTTTACGATCCGCGCGACCGCCATTGATCTCGGCGCGCTGGCAGAGGCCAGCATTGATCTGTTCCGCCATGCGGCAAGTGCCAAGGGCCTTGAGCTGAAACTTGAGTTTCCCGGCTCGTCGGTGCGCGTGATGGGGGACGGAGCCCGGTTGCAGCAGATATTGTTCAACCTGCTGGGCAATGCGATCAAATTTACCGCCACGGGTTCCGTAACATTGCGGTTTACAGCACCGACAACGGCCAGCGACTGGCTGATCGACGTGCGCGATACCGGGGTCGGGATGCCCGATCAGGCTGATGTGCTGTTGTTTCGACCCTTTGTGCAGGGTGATCCCACCATCGCGCGACGTTTTGGCGGGACTGGCCTGGGGTTGGCGATCAGCCGGAAACTTGCCGAGGCAATGGGCGGCTCGTTACAGGCAATGCGCGTGGATGGGCCGGGTGCGTGGTTGCGCCTGACACTGCCGCTGGTGAATGCAGATGTTGCGGTTGGTGAGGCCCGCCAGCCGGTTAACGACGCGCCAGTGCCGGTTCGGGGTGTTCTGGTCGCTGAGGATCACCCCGCCAACCGGCTCTTGCTTGATACATGGCTAAGCCATTTTGGCCATCGCGTTACCTGTGTTGAGAACGGGCGCGACGCAGTCACGGCCACGGCGTCGGGCGACTTTGATGTCGTCCTGATGGATCGTCAGATGCCGGAGATGGACGGCTTTGCCGCGAGCATGGCGATCCGCAACCTGCCCGGCGCCGCCGCATTGACACCGATCATCCTGCTTTCCGCTGATGTGCTGAGCCAGATGGCTGACGAAATGCACGCCGCAGGCGTGTTTGAACGCATGGCGAAGCCGGTCGATTTTGCGGCTCTCTCCGAACGTCTGGCAAGCCTGCCGGTTCGCGGGAGTCTGCCCGCTGAGGTGGTCGATTCGACCCGGCTGAGTTTGATGCTCGACCAGCTGGGCAGCGCTGAAGCGGGCCGTTTTCTCGAACTGGTCGAGGCGGAGCTGGCCACGGCGCCCGATCAGGTTGTCGGCGCCTTGCGCGACGGCGATTTTGTGGCGGCGGGGCGCCTCGCCCATCGCAGCATTGGCGCGCTCGACAATGTCGGGGCCACCGCGCTGGTTGCCGCCCTGCGCCGCGTCCGGCCCGATATGGCGCGGACGGAGGTGGACAGCGCGCGCGTGGCCATCATCAGTGCCGCAGCGGCGACACGGCAGCAATTTGCTGCCCTGCTGTCAAAACACCGGGGCTGATTGACGCCTCAGCGACGCGCGCGCCACCGGTTGAGCGCAAGGCCGCACGCTGTGCCAGCAGCAATCGCCACGGTCAGGTCGGCAAGCACGGTCAGCGTCATCGTCAGCAGCAGCAGGGCCTGATCTGGCAGTGGCGCGTACCGCCGTTCAGTCCAGCGGTCCGGCTCACTCATCGTCCATGCGGTAACAATCAGCAGCCCGGCCAGCGCCGCCATGGCGAGATGCGCGGCAAGCGGGGCGGCCAGCATCATCACCGCAAGGATGACGAGCGCATGGACCATCCCGGCAATCGGCGTGCGCCCACCGGCCCGGACATTGGTGGCGGTGCGGGCAATGGCGCCCGTTGCGGGCAACCCGCCAAACAGCGGCACCGCGATATTGGCGGCGCCCTGCGCCAGCAGTTCCGCATTGGACCGGTGTGCCCCGCCAATCATGCGGTCAGCCACAACGGCGGACAGCAGGGACTCGATGCCGGCCAGAAAGGCGATGATGAGGGCGGATGGCAGCAGTGCCACGACAGTGCTGCCGGATACCGATGGGAGATGCGGCCAGGGCAACCCCGCCGGGAGCGCACCAAAGCGGGAACCGACACTGTCGATTGGCAGCGCCAGCAACGCTGCTGCGGCACTCGCCAGGGCCACGGCAAATACCGGACCGGGGATGCGCGGCAGCCAGCGGCGCAGGCCGAAGATCATGGCGATGGTTGCGCCGCCAATTGCCAGGGCGGCAGGGTTGGCCGTCAGGCGCGCAGCCCAGAGTGTCGTGACCTTGGGCAGGAAATCCGCTGGCAGCGGGCCGGTTGACAGGCCGAACAGATCCTTGAGCTGGCTGGTCGCAATGACAATGGCGATGCCGAGTGTGAAGCCGTCTATCACGGGTTCCGGGATGAGCGCGATCAGCCGCCCGGCACGCAACAGTGCAGCGATGACCAGGATGACCCCCGCCATCAAGGTTGCGAGCAACAACCCGTCAAAGCCGTGCAGGGCGATGACGCCATAGACGACAACGATAAAGGCTCCGGTTGGCCCGCCAATCTGCACCCGGCTCCCGCCGAGGGCCGAGATCAGGAAACCGCCGATGACCGCCGTGACCAGCCCCGCAGCCGGCGCTGCGCCCGAGGCGATGGCAATGGCAATGCTCAGCGGCAATGCGACCATGGCGACGGTGACACCCGCCACCGCATCCCCGGCAAACTGGCGGCGGGTATAGCCGGGCAAGGTGGTGAGCAGCTTGGATTTCACGGGCGGTGCGTCATTCGGGTGCGATCCTGATGAGCTTGTCCCGCGCGGTCGCGCCGCGCAGCAAGGTCAGCGCCGAACGCGGGCGGCCCAGCGCAGCGGCAAGCATGGCGAGAATCGCCTCATTGGCGCGACCATCCTCGGGTGTGGCGGTGGTGCGGACGGCAAGGATCGGTGCGGCGCCTTCGGTCGGCAGCGCGATGCCATTGGCGCGGGCATTGGGGGTCGCGCGGATCGCAAGGCGCCCTTCCGCATCCGCCAGGGCGAGGATCGCCCCGGCGGGCGGCGTCGCGGGGCGCGGGCGCGCCATCAGTGTGTCTGACGCCCGGTTGGTGCCTGTTCCCACGCTTGTGCCATCAAAAGGTCATTGCGCCCGACAAAGCGCGCTTGTCCAGTGCGGGCTTTTCCGCAATCCTCGGCATTCGGCACGGGGTGATCAGTGTTGCGTCAGCGATACATTCGTCTTCAAACTGTCGTACCGACACAGTAGCGGCTGAGCCGACAGGAGGGGATTGCCATGCACACCAACCTTATCGGGCTTGCCGCCTCCGCCGCGCTCGCCCTTGCTGGCCCCGCCGCGCTGGCCAGTGCGGCGCAACATCTGCCAACCGGGCAGACGCTGACCCCGCTTGCGGCACCCGGTGCGCAGTTTGAACCATTGACGGCGCGGGCCGGGCCAAAGCCGGATTTCCAGGCCGATGGCGCGGCGGCAATCGCGGTCAGCCCCGATGGGCGCGAAATGCTGGTGCTGACCAGTGGCTTCAACCGCTACATTGGTCCGAACAACAAGGTAGTGATCGCCCAGGCGGGCCAATATGTATTTCGATACTCGATTGACGCCAAAGGCAGCCAGTGGCGCCAGACGTTGATTGTTCCTAACAGCTATTCCGGCGTCGCCTGGTTGCCTGACGGTACCGGTTTCATCGTCGGCGGTGGCGTTGATGACCTTTTGCATGTCTATCGTAACGGCCAGAAGGGCTATGCTGAGGCAGGCGCGCCGATCCGGCTTGGTCACGCCGCCGGTATCGGTATTGAGGTCAAGCCACAGGCAGCCGGTGTTGCTGTAAGCCCGGATGGCTCCCGCGCCCTGGTTGCCAATTACTATAATGATTCAGTCAGCTTGATTGACCTAAAGGCGGGTAAGGTCATTGGTGAGCTGGACCTCCGCCCTGGCAAGATTGATGCGGCGCAATCGGGCGTGCCCGGCGGCGAATACCCTTTTGCGATCCTGTGGCAGGATGCCACCCACGCCTGGGTATCGGCACCGCGCGACCGGCAGATTGTTGCGCTCGATCTTGCTGCAGACAGGCTTCGCGTGGCCAAGCGGATCCGGACCATCGGAGAGCCGACGGCGTTGCTGGAAGACAAGCGTTCGGGTCGGCTCTATGCCACCGAGGACAATGCTGACCGCTTGGCGATCATCAACTCTATATCGGGGGTGTTGCTGTCGGAGCCGCGCCTTGGTTTGCCAGCTTTGCGCGGCGATCTGCCGATAGGTAAGGGGACCAATCCGAACGGCATGGCCTTGCTGCGTGATCACCGGTTGTTGGTTACGATGGGGGGAATAAACGCGCTTGCGGTGGTGACGCCCGACCATGCTGGAGCGGCCGTTACAGCTTTCGTGCCAACCGGCTGGTATCCAAGTGCTGTAGCGACCAGTCGCGATGGCAGGCGCGTATTTGTCGTTAATCGCAAAAGCCCTCCCGGCCCCAATCCGCAAGGGTGCTTGCCGGAAGGTTCCGAGATCAAGAGTCAAGGCGATGCCTGTGGCGGAGCCAACCAATATATCTATCAGATTGAGAAAGCTGGTTTGCTGCAGTTTCCAATGCCCGGCCCCCGTGCGCTTGCGGCAACGACATTGCAGGTCGCGGAGAATGTCGGTTTGACGAACCGCGCGGCACGGGCTGCGGCCGATGCGCGGATGGCGGCGATCCGCGCGCGCATCAAGCATGTCGTGTTCATCGTGAAGGAAAACCGCACCTATGATCAGGTGCTGGGTGACCTTCCGGCGGGCAATGGCGATCCGTCACTGGCGATCCTCGGCGCGCGCCTCAGCCCCAATCATCACGCGCTGGCCAGCCAGTTTGTCACGCTCGACAATTTCTATGACAGCGGCGAACAGTCGAGCACAGGCTGGAGCTGGACGACAGCTGCGCGGGCCGTTGACCTGCTCGAAAAGACCGCGCCGGTAAATTATGCGCGGCGTGGGCTGGCCTATGAATCCGAAGGGGCTGATCGCAACATCTTCACCCAGCAAACGCTGGCGGAGCGCGTCGCCACCAACCCCAAGACGCCCAATGATCCCGATGTGTTGCCCGGTCCGGCATTGCTGACCGCGCCCGATGCCGATGGTGATGATGACGATGATCGTGGCCACGGCTTTTTGTGGGATGCAGCGATCCGTGCCGGGCTGACGGTACGCAACTATGGGTTTGCCGATGCCTCGGTCTATGACAGCGCTGATCCCGGTGTGGTGCCGCTGGTGCGGGAACCGGCCAGGAGCAACACGCGCATCTACACGCCCGGGGACCGCCTGCTTGCCACGCGCAGCGACCCGTATTTTCGCGGCTTTGATCAGAAAATGCCGGATTATTGGCGGCAACTGGAATGGCGCCGCGAGTTCGACCAGCAGATGGCGACTGATACCATGCCAGCGCTGACCTTGTTGCGGCTCAGCCATGACCATTTTGGAGACTTCAAGGAAGCGATTGACGGCGTGAACAGCGTCGAGACGCAAATGGCCGACAATGACTATGCCGTGGGCAATGTGATTGAGGCGATCGCCCACAGCAAGGTGGCAGATTCCACACTGGTCTTCATCATCGAGGATGACGCGCAAAATGGTGCCGACCATGTTGATGCACGGCGCAGCATTGCCTTTGTCGTCGGGCCTTATGTCAAGCAACATGCCGTGGTTTCGACGCGCTACACCACGGTCAGCATGTTGCGGACGATCGAGGCAGTGCTTGGCCTGAAGCCGCTTGGCCTGAACGACGCGCTGACCGCGCCGATGGCGGACCTGTTTGATCCGGCGCAGGCAAGCTGGACCTATCAGGCGCGCGCCGCCGATATATTGCGCAAGACAGCATTGCCGATCCCGGCAGATCGTTTTGTTACCGCCACCGCGACTGCCAGCACGGCCTGCACCACGCGCGATGCCACATGGTGGGCCGATGCGATGAAGGGTCAGGATTTCCGCAGCGAGGATCATCTTGATGCGACGGCCTTCAATGCGGCGCTGTGGCGCGGCCTTGGCAAGGGGCCGGAGCCGGTGGCGCGCAGCGGCGCTGACCTGCGCGAGGGTCGCCCGGCCTTGCTGGCGCAGGCCGGGGTGGGGGTATGCGGCTAGGCGACGTTACGGTCGTTGATCGTCCGGATCATCTTCATTGTCGCGGCGCCATAATTCCCAGCGGTGATAGCCGCTGACTTCCTGCGGGATCGGTCGGCCATGGCGATCCCGACCGGGGCGATAGCGGAAGCGTTCGATGATCAGGCGGCAGGTGGTGTTGTCGAGATCAGGGCTGCCGCTTGACGTTGTCACCTTGCACGAGGTGACGCGCCCCTCGACCCCGACAATGAAGCGCAGATAGACCGTGCCACTGACCCCGGCACGCCAGGCATTGTCGGGATAGTCGGAATCCTTGATCCGGCCCTTGATCCATTGCAGCGGCACGCCGCCGTCGCCATCGCCGTCTCCCCCGCCGCCGCTGCCGTCGCCCGTGCCGCCAGCCCCGGTTCCTGGTCCGGCAACCGGCGCGGCACCGGCGGATGCGGCACTGTCTGGCCCCGCCTTGGGCGCGGCGGCAAGCGGTGGCGGTGGCAGGGGAGTGGGCGGTGGCGGGGCGACAATGTCGCTTGGCCTGGCGCGCAGATTTGCTGGCGACGCCTTGCCCTGCGCCTTGCGGGAAGTCGCTTTTGGCGGGTCAGGGATGGTGCGGGGCGGCGGGGGCGGTGGCGTGACGGCAAATAATTTGAGATTGTCGATGATGCGCGCCGGTGCGCCAACGGCAAGCCCGGCAACCAGCACCCAGACCAGCAGGGATTGCAGCCCGGCGGCGCCCGCCGCGCTGATGACGCGCCCGCGTGTCCAGCGTTGTTGCCCGGCGCGATAGCCACCATCCGTCATGCCGTGTGTCTCGTCGCGCTCCTGTCCGGGAGGGTGGTCCTGCACGGTGGCAGATGAACCGGTGATTGCTGCGCCGTCCCGCTGCCAGCCCGCCAGGGCCAGCGATGCGGACGTCAGTTGCCCTGCAACCGTTCCCGGTTGGCGCGCACGCGGTGCCGGTAAAAGCCAATTGCGTTGCGTGTTGCACTGGCAGGGGTATCACCAAGATCACCGGTCATCGCGACGGCCTGCAATTCCAGCATTGCCGACATTTTTTCGGTAAACATCAGGCTGAACTCTTCAAGTGCCGCCGACCCACCCAAGGCGATCCGCGTGCTGCGAAGCACCATCACCGCCGATGCTTCCGTGCCAAGTGCCAGGGCATCCATGCCGGCGCTGAACCAGTCGACATTGGGTGAATTATGCATCGCGAATCCCCAAGGCCATGCCAGTTCGTAGCGGGAACCGACCAGCCAATCTCATGGTCCCGGTGAAAGGGCGGGTCAAGCAGTGACGCCTGGCCAGTCGCGAAAGCTTGGTGCCGGGCCGCAACCCAGCCTTCCGCCAGCGACGGCGCTGACATTGCCGCAATGGCACGACAGGACTATGCTTGCCGCACACAGTGTCAGGAGCGGTTTGCAATGAAGCGGTTTGTCACAACATTGGCATTGGTCCTTGCGCTGTCCGGTGGTGCGGTTGCGGGGCGGCCTGATGGTGGCAAGGCCATTGCGGCGGCGCTGGCTGATCCCGGCAGGCCGACGGAAGACAGCAGCCGGGACGCCGCACGGCACCCGGCGGAATTGCTCGGCTTTGCTGACGTGAAGCCCGGTGGCCGGGTGCTCGATTTCATTATCGGCGGCGGCTATTTCACGCGCATCCTGGCCAAGACGGTTGGGCCGAAGGGCCATGTCTGGGCCTATACACCGGCTGAATTTATCAAGTTCCGGGCGCAATATGGCGTGGACCTGAAGAAGGTCGCGGATGCGTACAGCAATGTCACACCGCTGAGTGAGAGCATCGGCGCGTTGAAGCTGCCCGGGGCGCTCGACGCGATCATCACCGTGCAGAATTATCATGACATGCATATCAGCCAGTTTCCTGCCGACACCGCCGCCAAGACCAACGCCGCACTGTTCAAGGCGCTGAAACATGGCGGCACCTTGCTGATTGTTGATCATGTCGCGGCGGCGGGTTCTGGGGTGGAGGCGCCGGACAAGCTGCACCGCATCGACCCGCAAATGCTCAAGGATGAGGTGCTCGCCGCTGGCTTCCGCTTTGATGGCGAGCTGAATATCCTGCGCAATCCGGCTGATCCGCACACCGCCCTGGTGTTCGCCCCCGCCATTCGCGGCAAGACCGATCAGGTGGTGTACCGCTTCAGGAAGCCGTGACGACATCCTGACGCGCCGTCGCCTGATCAAAGTCGCGGACGATTTCGGCGAGGGTTGACAGGGCGAGCGTCTGTGGGTCGCGTGACGAGGGGATGAGGCCGATCGGCGCGCGCAGGCGGGCGATCATGTCGGTCGTTAGCCCGGCTGCCGCAAGCGCTTCTGCGCGGTGCTGTTGGGCGGCACGGCTGCCCATGGCACCGACATAAAAGGCCTGGCCGCCTAGCGCACGCGCGATCAACGGCACTTCCCATTCATGGTCGTGGAACAGAAAGGCAATGGCCGTCCAGGGGTCGGCTGAAAGATCGACCTGATCATCCGGGCTGCGGAGCAGGCGGGCGGCTACCCCGCCTGCCGCAAGGCAGTCGGCAATCGTGCGGTCAGGCGTCATTGCCGATACCTCGGCATTGGCCGTTGCCGCGAGCGCGATCAGTGCCTCGACGCTGGCGCCGTGGCCGACAACGACAAGTGCAAGCCGGGGCAGGTGCGCAACCGTGAAACGGTCCGGCGCGCGCTGCGTCCGCCAGGTTGCTGCGGCTGCCTCTGCCACGATCGTCCCGGATGATGATGGCAGCGGCAGCGAGAGCAGGGCAGGCTGTCGCGTGGCGAGCAAGGTCGCAACCCGGGTGATCGGCGCGGGATCGGCAAGCGGGTTGATCAGGACATCGACCCAACCGCCACAGGGCAGGCGAATGTCGAGATAGGGTGATCCGGCGCCGAAGCGGATTTCGCGCGGCGCGCCACTGGCAATGGCGGCGATGGCATCGGCCACCACTGCCGCCTCGATGCAGCCGCCCGAGAGCGAGCCATGCCAGCTACCGTCCTCTGCCACGGCAAGATGTGCGCCGGGGTTGCGCACCGAACTGCCCGATACGCCGGTAATCGTGACCAGCGCCGTTCGCACGCCGCCAGTGGCTTTTCGCGCCAGAAAGGGAAAAACCCCGCTATCATCCATCATGCACGCTTAACGCGCGAAACGGGGGTGGTGGCAAGATGGCGATTGCAGCGGAACGGGTGGCGGCGGTGTTGCTGGCGGCGGGGCGCAGCGTGCGCTTTGGCGGCGACAAGCTAGCCGCGCCGTTTCGCGGGCAGCCGCTGGGCAGCCACGCGGCGATGATGCTCAGGGACTTTCCCTTTGCCGCGCATATCGCCGTGACCGGGCCAAGCGCGCTGGACCTTGCCGCGCTGGGCTTTGATTGCCACGCCGCGCCGCGCGACGAGCCGATGAGCGTATCGCTGAGGACGGGCATTGCCGCGGCAGCAGCGGTGGATTGTGATGCCTGTCTGATCATGCTGGCCGACATGCCGCTGGTGCCGCCTGCCCATATTGCCGCATTGCTGGCGGCGCATGACGGTGTGATGACCGCAACACTCTCGGGCGCAGTGCGCATGGTGCCCGCGGTGATGGCGCGCGCCGCATTTCCGCTGGTGGCGGGGTTGGCCGGGGATCAGGGCGCGCGGGTCTTGTTGCGAGCGGCGCCGGGCGTGGTGGCGTCACCTGATTGGCTGGCCGACATTGATACGCCGGGCGATGCCGCGCGCAGCAATGACCAGCCTGGCGGCAGATAATCGAGCGACATGTAGAAATAGAAGGCGCAACTGCCATCAGGGCGATAGCTGCCACCCTTGACCATACCAAAGGCCGTGCCGCCCAGAAACACCGGCGCGCCGCTGTCGCCCCCCTGGCATTTCGGCCCGGCAACCGCGACCCAGGTCGGCAGGCACGGGCCACCGCACAGATCACCCGCCGGGGCGAAGTCGGTCAACTGGACCAGTGAACAGCTATAGCCGGTGCGTTCGCCGCGATGACAGACAAAGTCCCCGGCGCGCGTTGTGTCGCGGCTGCGCTGCGCCGTTACCGGGCGTTCCCGTGTCCGCGCCGTGTCGCTGTAGATATGGGGTTCCGGCTGGTCGTGGCTCAGGCCGATCTGCACATCCTGATAGCCCCAGCCCCATTGACCGAGATAGTCGAGCGGGACGGTGCCGCCGCGCGGATCATTATAGGTCATGTTGTCGGCGCAATGTGCCGCCGTAGTCAGGCCATGGCGCTGGCCATCGGTAACGGCAAAGCCGGTGGTGCAGCGATACCGCTTGCCATCGCCCGGCTCGATGCCCTCGACACGCGCGCCACCGGCCAGGTCAAGGTCACGGTCAATGCGTTCGATCACGCTGATGCGGACCGGCACATGGGCGACCGCGGCTAATTTGCTGCGCAGCATTTCCGCACCACCGCCCGCCTCGGCATCGGCGGCACCCAGCGTTACGACCAGTTCGCCGCTGCGCGGATCAAATCCCATGCCGGGCGGGCGGCGCACCAGCGCGCGGATCGCCGCCTGATGCCAGGTCATCGCCCAGACTACCTGTTCGCGTGTTGCCCCGGCACCGGTGCGAAAGCTGATCGGGATAGCCATGCCGGCAGCGGTGATGGTGCGCGCGGCCACTGGCTCTGTCCCGGTCAGCACCACGACGATGTGCCAGGTCGGGCGATGTTCAATCACGATGCCGCTCAGCCGCTCCCGAAACTCTTCGGCCAGCGCGGCGGTCGCGCCGACACTCTCCTCCTGCGCGGCAAGGCGACGCTCAGCCTCGTCAAGCGGCACGGCAAAGCTACCGGCATATTCGGCGGCATCGCGTGCGAGCGCATCAGCGGGGGATTCAACCGTGACCATCACCACCGGCGCCGTCACAGCCGGTGGCGATGTTGTCGGTGCCGCGCTTTGCGCCGAAACGGGCGCGATGCCAGGCAGGCAAAATATGATGATCGCAAGCAGCAGGTTACGCACGGTCGCTGCGCTATCATATTGCGGCATGTCAGGCGATCCTCCGGCGATGCGGCCTTGTTGACGTCACTCATGGCCAAAATGAGTGACGAGGCCAAGTTTTTCCCCTATTAATTTGATGGGAATTGGTGCAAATGGCAATCAGGTTACGGATTGGGGAAAGGCGGCGATTGGGCTGGCTTTGGGGTTCATCCGTTTGACCAAGGAGATTGTTATGAAGAAGATCGTTATCGTTTCGATGGTTGCCGCTGCTTCGCTCGGTCTCGCCGCTTGCGGCACCAAGGCACCGATCGACAATGTTGCGACCGCCAACGAGCTGATGGTGAACGACACCGACGCGACCGTCACGAACCTGGGCGATGCTCCGGTTGACGCGAACGCGACCGGCAACGTCGTCGCCATGGACGCACCAGCCAACGTCATGTGATTGGTCGGCGCGGGGCAGCCCGCGCCGCGCCATTCGGCAAGAACAAGGCCGTGCAGCCCACCGGGTTGCGCGGCCTTTTCACGTCCAGGGCATCTTGCATGGCGTCTGATCGGCGATAGGGTGTCCAGCGATACAGCAAGGGGCGATGCCGAGATGACCGCGCTCACCATTCGCGCCGTTGCGCCGGGCGATGCCGCGACAATTGCCACCATCTACGCGCACCATGTGCTGCACGGCACGGCCACCTTTGACACCGAACCACCCGATGAATTGTTCTGGCGCGACAAGATTGCGTCGATGGCCGGGCGCGGCTGGCCCTTTGTGGTGGCAGAGGCGGATGGCGCGGTGATCGGCTATGCCTATGCCGCGCAGTTCCGCGACCGCCAGGCCTATTGCGAGGCCTGTGAGGACAGCATCTATGTCGCGCATGATGCACTGGGGCGCGGGGTAGGGCGGGCGCTGCTGGCGGCGTTGATTGATGGTGCGGCTGCGGCGGGTTTTCGCGAGATGCTGGCGGTTATCGGCGGCGCCGAGCCGGCATCAGTCGCGCTGCATTCGCGGCTGGGCTTTGTCGAGACCGGGCGGATGCGCAATGTCGGGATCAAGTTCGGGCGGCGGCTCGACACGCTGTACATGCAGTTGTCGCTGGCGGACTGAGCGGCGGGTGGCAGCCGCAGGGTCGCTCAATTGGCCGTGTCTCACGCAAGGGAAATAATCCACACTGCGCGCGTAAGCGCAATTCTCTGACATCTTGGGTGATGTTACGGTCGGCCACATTGCGGTGGCGATTGATCGCTCCAGCGCACGATCCGCACGGCCTTGCCATCGACGAAATAGGCGCGGCCGTATTTCCACTCGTTATCGGCCACCGCGACCACGGCTTGTTCGCCATCAATCACGCAATCCGAAGAGCGCCGCACATAGCCATCGACATAGAAAATTTGCTGCACGCGGTAGCCATATGAAAGCGGTCGAACGATCAGGAACGCGTCTCGCCCGTCACCTTTATAGGTGAAAGTGCAACAATAGCGCCGATTTGGGCCGTAACGGTCGCCACCGCCGCCATATATCCACCCTGATTTCAATCCTTGCCCGTCCGGCACGAAAATATCACCGACGTGGGGGAAAGGCTTGGTAAGCGCCGGCTTCAGTGTATCGCTGCGGCCAGGTCGCACGCCATTGCTGATCACGGCGCAATGGTCACGGGCGAGCGCGGGTTCAGCCTCCTCCAAAGCCTTCACCATCAGAAAAGCAGAGTCGTCGCCGGCTGTGCCAATATCCCGATGACGGCGACCCGACAGAGCCTCAAACGTGTTCAGGTCGATCCGGCACCGATAGACCCGCGCCTTGCCGCCTTCGATCAGCGCAAGCTCGTAAATGGGAAGTCTGCGCTCATAGAGCGGAGGAACAGGGTAAGGTCTGCCATTATACTGGATCAAGGCGAGGTAGTTCGATGTCTTTCTGGCACCAAGAAGGCCTGTCTCTGCGGGAAGACGCGCAAGCAACTTTCCCTCCTCGGAACGGACCTCCGTCGTCTTACCCTGGATAAGATAGTAAAATTTCGAAAAGGAGTCGCCACGAAAGCGCCAGGTTGTTCTCGTTTCTCCGTCATCAGCGAACGAAGGTTCGAACCAGCCAACATAGGAATTGTCGGTCGCGGCGTGCATCGTGAGCACCTGTCCAGGCAAGCCCGCCGGAGCGACCTGTCCTGACGACGGCCCAACGCAGCCCAAGGCGAGCAGGGCTGCCGAAGCCATTGTCAGGATGAGGGAGCACACCGCTCTCATGTTGCGCCTTTCGCTATTGCGCCCCGTTCATCCAGGTTATCGGATCAATCCATTCGTAGATTGGCCTACCCTTTTTATCGAACCCGATCCGCTTCTGTACAGCGAAGTGAACGTGACTGCCCTGGCGCCGCGCCTTTCCTGAATTTCCGAGCAAGCCGACAGAAGCTCCCCGCGAAATCGGTGTACCCGGCCTGAGATTCGATCAGTGCGCCAGATGCGCTTACCACGCCAATGCTGCATCATTGGTGTTTGGCACCCAATCCTAGCTGGAGAGATCCTCTCGCCTCACATTTGTGCGGGGTATTAACCCCATCACACGCGGTTCTGCGACAGCAACACAAATCCCCGCGAGCGCAACGATCTGTGCCGCGATCCACAGGTACCAGCCAACAAAATGTTGGTCGATTACGGCCGTGTTCTGGTTCTCGTTGACGATCATGGTACCCCGCGCCGCATTCTTCAACAGCAGGACGAAGAGCAGGATACCCGTCGCGACCAATGCTTTCGGTCGGTAGACGCGGCCAAACATGATGAGGACAAAGCACAGCAGCGCCGGATTGGTCAGCCAGTCGATCTCAAGGATCATAAGCCCCAGCCAGCCCCATAACAGAAAAAACAGGGAATAAAGTTCATACTTCCCGGCCTGCATCGCCGGGAAGAAGAGGCAGGAAAGCCATAATACTGCCACCACCAGGCCCACGAGCCTGCCGTAGCCGGTGATTGCTGGTCGCAGAGAAAGTGCTTTGAGTCGATTTTTTTGTGACATGAAAGGCGACACCCAATTTCCACAGGCAGCTCGTCGAATGAGCGTAGGGTCTGTCAGGGATTGTTAAGGGCTTTCAAGATAGCTGACATGGAGTGGCTGGGAAAGGCCAAAGCAGACCCGACCGGATTGTGGGTGCGGGTGGGTAGCCTTTGCGTGCTGCCGCAGCGATGGGGTGAATTGCCCGTTTCCTATGTGCCGCTGGCGCGGGGTCAGGCGTCTTCGCCAGCTCGGCGGGATCGGTCGCGCATACGCATCGCCACCTCACCGTCCCGTCGCCATCGACCACGCTGATATGCGTGGTCTTTTCACTCACAACCAATCCAGCATAGACCGTCGTCGGTCATCCACCCGCCTTGGAGCATCTGCCAGGCGCCTCCGTATCATGCAGGAGGATCGCTTCCTCAATTGCGCCACGTCCCGGTAAATCTCGCAGGCAAGAGATTATCGCTGCGTCGCCCGGGTAGCGGCGCGCACCAAATAATATATAGACTTTACTATCGTCGCCACGAGAACAAGGATCGGATAGAGAACGATACTTGCGTATACCAGATGTTCGACCGGCCCCGTCGGAGGTTGAAAACCCTCTTCGGCGATCTTGCCCTCCCGGACGAGGTAGAGATAGAAATCCAGTAACGCGAGAGGGATAAGAAGCAGCAGTAGCGCAATCCGCGACGGAAAAATCTTCCGCAGTGAAAAGGCAGGGTCTTCCCGATGCGAGGCTGTCGGCTCCGAGACGCCGGTGGATGCGGTTGGGCGTTGGGGATCCATCAGGTGAACTCGTTTTTGAGATGAGCTGCCATATCATCTCTCAGTTAGAGCATATAGGCAATGTTGGTTACAGGCGCAGCCTGTTGCCAACGTAATCGTAATTGGTGTTGCGTCGCCTTAATTATTTCTCCTGAATTACTATTCAATAATAAGCATTCCTTCCCGATTCAGTAGAAGAATGAAGATCCTTTTGCCGGCGGTCTCTTCAAGCTCTAAATAGAGTTCTATGGCGTTCCTGTCCTTCCCGTTCCCCCCAGGACATGCTTGCAAGCTTATCCTTTCAATTTGATCCGTTACAATTTTGAGGTTGATCGCGGCCAGATTAGACGAAGAAACCGCTCGGCCATTGATCGACGCGCTGGTGAGCCGATCAGGCCCCGGGGATTGAACGATGTAGCTGACCTCGGCCACGTCCGACGAACACCGCACCTTTGTGGTCACCTCGACCTCAGCTGGGGTCGTTTTATCGGGGCCAAAAATATCAACCTGCCCAAAAGACAATGCGATTCCGGTCAGGATTATATTCTTCAGAAATGAATGAAACATAGCTATCTCCGGATGGACAAGTTCCATACATTACAATATAATTAATGTTCTATTGGTGGTAGTTTGGACTTTGGTTGAGTGTCATACATCCAATTTATAAAATCTTCTGCTGCATTTCCTTTAACGGTTCCTAAGGCAAGAAGGTCTTTATATTTCAAGTATAAGCTAAGAATATCAATTTTTTTATCTGCAAGATTGAAACCTCGATCAGTCAATTTTGATGCAAATGAAAGTTGCTTATCTTCTGATAATGTTCCCCAAAAAATGCCGTGTATTGTGTCATAATTTGCCTTGAATTTTATTTGATCAGATGTTGGATTGTCAGCCTTCTTAATCAACCAATCGCCGTTTGGCAGGCGCACTGCATTAACCCACTGGTTGGTATTAATATAGGGTGGCGCCAGCAAGAATAGGCGCTCGCGCACGATTTCCTCGGGATCGGTGGCACTGGCGCGAACTCCGTTGGTGACGATTTCCTGTGTCGAGACGGTCGGATCCATTGGGTCGGCGTCATGGGCGTCGGAAATCCCATCACCGTCGCTGTCACTGGTGTATGCACTATAAGTGTCTCTTTTCACCGCTCGTACGTTTCCGGAGGCTTGTTCAATAGCTTCCGGCACAGGGCTGTCAGATCCACTGGATTGTGCGCTGCGGGGCATCGAAGTCGTGTCAGGCCTCGGTTCGTTATTCGATGGTGATTTCTTTGGGTCTTGCGGACCTGGATTGGCAATAGCGTTCTGGCCGTTGGCTTGCGGCACACCCCCAAACGATGCGTAGTGACGTATCGGGTTGGGGTTGTTCGGTTGTTGCCTGGCGTCGGCAGCGTTGCCCAACGGTTGATCTGGAAACTGTGCCGTCCCGTACTGCAGCCTTACAAACCCGTCATATTCATCCGGCGACACGAGCGGGCGATACTCGCGCAGGTCGGTGTTGCGGAACGCCTCGGGTGCGGTGGCGGCCATGTCGTGCAGGGCGAGTGCCACGGCGCCCTGGGGGGCGACCGGATGGGGGTTGATATTGGCATCGGCCTGGCGCTGGAGCGCGGTGGCGGTCTGCTCGGACAGGTCGGCGCGTAGCTTGGGCGGCAGTTGCGCGAGCGAGGTGAAGTCGTGGCCGAGCTGGTCGGCCAGTTCATAGGCCTGGTCAGCGGCGGCGCCTTGCGCGGTGCGGCGGGCCTGGTCGGCGCGGGTCGTGCGCAGCGTGAGTTCACGCTCGGCATAGCTGCGGCGTGCTTCGTCCAGCCCGGTGAGTGATGCGGTGACGGCGCCGGGGTCTTGTGGCGCGGTGCGCGGGGAGCCGTTGGCCATGAGCAGCGCGAAGTTATGCGCGACCGCGTTCCGTGCCTGTTCGGGCAGCGCACGGTACCAGCCATCGCCATGCTGTTTGATCAGATCATCAACCGCGTCCGCGCCGATCTGGGTCGCGGCCCAGGCGCGCGCGGCGTCACCGTCATAGCGCTGCATCAGTTCGGGGAGCATGACACGGTCAAGGTGCGGAGTGATGGTGCGCATCCGGTCGGCGAGCAGCGGGTCATCCTGTGGTGTCAGCGGCGCATAGGGTGCGGCGGCGAGGGCCGGGGTGTCGATGTCCGCAATGGCCTGCGCCTGCGCCATGGGTTCCTGCAGCAGACCCGCAAGATCGGCACGGTCAGCAGGGGTGAGTTGCGCGTGATAGCGCTCGAACAGGGCGGTGGCGCCAAGCCCGTCATGCGGGGCAAGCGCATGCGCTGCCTCGACATACCGCGATGAACGCCAGCGCGCGACCTCATCAGCAATCGCGGCCTCGGGCTTGCCGGCAAGCTGGCCCTGGCGGCGCAGGCTGTTCTCACCCGTGGTGATCGCCGCGTCAAAGCGCGCCGGGTCGTCGGGGTGGCGCAGCGCATCGGTCGCGCTGTTGTCGATCAGCCGTTCGCTCTCCTGCGCCTGTGCGATGCGGTCCTGTGCATCGGCATGGGCGTGGAGGTCGGCAATGTCCTTGGCAGTGCGGTGGGCCAGTGTGTCGTCGATGATCGCGCGGGCATGATCGTCATCACCCAGCCCGTGGCGCACGGCGTGGAAATTGTTCATCATCGCCTCGGCTGCCGGGGCGAGTGCCGCGCGCGCGTCCTTGCCGTTCAACTGGCGGAAATCATCCAGGATCGCGGCATTGGCGCTGTGTCCGTCGTTCCAGGCCTGTTTTGCGGCAAGATCCGTGCGCAGCAGCCGGGCGTGCGCGGCCGCCGGATCATCCGCACGCGGCACGCTCTCGGCAAACTCGGCCCCCGCCTTGCCCAGCCCGGCCAGCCCCGCCCCCAGTGCCTCCAGCCCGCTGCCGCTGTAGTCAGCCGCACGCAGCTTTGCATCGGTCAGGCCAGCAAGGCCGACACCATTTTCCTCAACCGGCACAATCGGCATCGCTTACTCCCTCGCTCCCCCGCGACAGTCGCGGGTGGAGCGGGACTAGGCGTTGTTCTCCACAGTTGAATCACGGCGACCCGCACCGCGTCAGCAGATGACGCGGTGCGTGCCATCAGGCTGTGCTTCGATCACCGGGCCGCGATCAAGGAACAGGGTGATGATGTCGATCGCCGTGCGCAAATATCTCGCGCGCTTTGGGTTGGAGTGGGGTGATCTTCAGGCATAGCTGACGATCTCGAATTCGGTGCCGTCGGGGTCGAAGAAGTAGAAGCGGCGGCCGGGTTCATAATCCTGGTGGTTGAACGGGATCAGACCCGCCGCCACGACGCGGCGTTCGAGCATGTCGAGATCATCGACGACGATGCCGATATGGTTGAGGGGCTGCGCCTTCAGGAATTTGCTCGCCGGGGTAGCCGCACCGTCACGGGTGTGGAGCGCGAGGTAGAAGCGATCATCGCCGACATGGATGGTGTGTCCGCCAAGCTGTGACGGGCCGCGCCAGCGCTCGTGCCAGTCGAACAGCTCGGCGAACAGGGCGGCGCTCGTCTCGGGGTCGCGGACGAGAAAATTGACATGCTCAATGAACGGGGCGGCCATGAAAATGCTCCTTTGGCGCGGGGATCGCGCGGCAGGTTGCGAGTCGTACAACCTCAGCTTAAGTTGAGGTCAAGAGCTTTGGGACGGAGCGGGAAATGGCGGGCAAGGGTGACATGTTGCTGACAATCGGTGAGCTGGCGCGGCGCACCGGCCTGTCCGTGTCGGCGATCCGTTTCTGGGAGGAGAAGGGCCTGGTTGAGGCGCTGCGCACGCGCGGCGGGCAGCGGCGATTCCTGCGCTCCGACATTCGCCGCCTGTCCTTTGCGCTGATCGCGCAACAGCTCGGCTTTTCACTGGAGGCGATCCGGGTTGAGCTGGCTGGCTTGCCGCAGGGCCGCACCCCGACCCAGGCCGACTGGAACCGCATCAGTCGCGGTTTTCGTCGCCAGCTTGATGCGCGGATCACGGCGCTGGCGCGGATGCGCGACCGGCTGGACAATTGCATTGGTTGCGGCTGCCTGTCGCTGCGCAAATGTGCCCTGTACAATCCCGAAGACCGGCTGGGGGCGGAAGGGCCGGGGCCGCGCTATCTGGTGGCGAGCGGGGAATAGCCGCATCGCCCTTGCGTTGCCGCCGCTGGCGGGTGACACGGCGTTATGGTCTATCTCTTCATCAAGGCGTTGGTTTCCGCGATCATCATTGTCGTGGTGGCCGAAATCGCCAAGCGCAGCCCGTCCGCTGGCGCACTGGTTGCGTCATTGCCGCTGGTCTCGGTGCTCGGGATGATCTGGCTGTGGCGCGACACGCATGACCGCGCGCGGCTGGCGGCACATGCCGGCGCGACCTTCTGGTATGTGCTGCCCTCGCTGCCGATGTTCCTGCTGATCCCGGCGCTGTTGCGCGGCGGGCTTGGGTTCTGGCCGGCATTGATCGCGGGCATGGCGCTGACGGTGCTGTTGTATCTGGTGACGGTCGCGGTGCTGGCGCGCTTTGGGGTGACGCTTTAGGGTCTGTTGAGATTCATCGTGAATTGATGACGGCGGCGGCGAGATAGATGAGGGCTTTGAAGCTCTGATCGGTTTTGTCGGCGCGCATGGCGATGCGCTTGAACTCTTTCAGTTTGCAGAAGAAGTTCTCGATCAGGTGGCGCCATTTGTACATCTCGGCATCAATCTGAAGGGGTATGGCTCGGCGCGGGTGCTGCGAGATGACGGCCTTGGCGCCGCGCTGGTTCAGGTCGGCGATAATAGCATTGCTGTCGAATGCCTTGTCACCGAGCAACGCGCCAAACTCGATCCCGTCAATGAGTGGTGCGACGCCAACGGTGTCGAACCGCTGTCCCGGCAAGAGCTCGAAGCGAACGAGATTACCCAGCGCATCCGTCAGCGCGAGAATCTTAGTCGTCATACCGCCCTTGGAGCGACCTATGGCCTGGCTTTGAGTCCCCCTTTTGCGCCCTGTCCGTGACGGTGAACCTTGACGATCGTCGCATCGACCATGGCAAATTCCATGTCTGGCTCCTCCGAAGCGGCATCGAACAACCGCTTGAATACATCCGCTTTTACCCAATCCCGATACCGAACGAACACCGTGTTCCACTTGCCGAACGTCGTGGGTAGGTCGCGCCACGGACTGCCCGTTCGCACAATCCACAAGATCGCCTCTATAAACAGGCGATTGTCACCGCCGCTACGCCCGGGATCGCTCGGCTTGCCCAGACAGTGCGGTTCCATCTTCGCCCATTGGGCGTCCGTCAAAACAAGTCTGTCCATCCAAAGCTTGAATCAGAAAATGCAACCGGGGGGAATCCTGAATCTCAACAGACCCTAGCCGGAAACGGCGTGATTCAACTTTTCGCTGATGCTGCCCAAAAGGGCGGCCATGTGCACACCCCAACTCCGCGCCCAGAGCGCTGCCCTGCAAGGGGTGGCCAACGCCAATCCTTCCGCTGCCGGAACCGGAGGCGGCGGGCCGCCAATGGTCGATCCGATGCGACGACGGATGCTGGCGCTGTCGCCAATTGTCGGGTCGCAAAACTTCGCGACGAAACCATCAACGTTCGCTGTGGGCGCTGGAAGCGCTCCACTCCAAGGAGCTGTCGCAAAACCCGTAAGCCCGGTTCCCGCTTCTGAACCGCTCGGCGATGGCCGTGAAGCGTTTTCGATCAGCACCATTCTCGCCCCAAGTGTGCGCAAAATGACAGCCGCCAGCCCAACCGTGTCGCAGGCGTCGAGCGGTCAGGACGGGGTTGTGAAGAGCCAAATAGACCAAACGATTCCGGGTGTCGGCCTTGCGGCAATCAGGCCCCCGGTAGCGCCTTGGCAGGCAAAAGTCGGGGCGCCTCACCAGAACGAAGTTCCTGCTATGCCCACCCCGAAGCGTCGCGACATTTTTGATGGCACGGAAGAATGGGGTGCATCTAGAAGTACGCGAACCAGCGATGACGACGACAATTATAACAACAAGCTTGCGCTGGTTAGGAAAGGGCGGCTCATTGGCTACAATCATGCCGCCGATTTTCTCGCTCACTTCCTTGGCAATTCCGGAGCGGACATGGATCCCAATCCACGCGTCATGCTTAAAGAAATACCGATGTTTAAGAGCAGAAATGACGATGATTTTCGTGATAACATTCTTGGTGTCGTGCAGCGGGCCATAAAGCGAAATTATCGGGGACAGGCGATCAAGATCATCATTCCGGGACGGTGGAACGCTGCAGAGGCGGAACGGGGTGATTGGTACTATACATTGCATCAATTTAATTTCGTGAACACAGCGGTAGCTTATGTTTTTCCTGCGGCGAATGGCAGGGTCGACATATCTATCGATTCAAAGCTCTACGTCTATGACAAGTATAACTGGGACCCAAACAAGACAGCGCGTTACGGATTGTACTTCGGTGTCGACGACGAGGAAATGGCTCGGCTCCATCAAGTTGGGATGGCGCGCGAGTATGAGGTGAAAGGGGCGATGCGTTACCCGCGATATGTATGGCGTTCGGTCGACCCAGCAGATTTCGCCTTACGGCTTCCCTAGAGGGTGCTTGACGAATGAAGCTGCAGCCGGGATATTTTGACTTGTGCTGATAGGGAGCAGTCGATGAGATCACGCTACCGGCTTCTGTTCGCCATCGTCGCAGCGGTGTGTCTGTCGGGGGCGCTTGGTGGCTGCACTGTAGTGAGAAATCGCTATTTGCTCGATAGCGAGGCGCGCGAGCTTCCGCTGGTCGCTCGCGGCAAAAAGCTTCCGCCATCCGTGCACTGGGCCTGGGTCTATGAAGACTGGTATATGGAGCACACCCAGACGATCACCTTCGAGGCGAGCCTGTCGGACGCGCGGGCTTTTGCGAAAGACATCGTGCAGGACAAGGTCGTTGTGGGCGGTGATTCCACGGTTCTTGGCGATGCCGAGCGCCACGGCTGGAAATACGCGCGAAACCCCTTGGTAGAGACTGGAAGCGGCTTTCCGGGCGGCTACTGGGTGCAAGTGGCGGTTGCGCCAGTCGGGGAAAAGGCGCGGGTCTGGCTGCACCTTTCCTCCCAGTGACGGTCGCGGAAGCGGGTTCGGCGGCGACAGGGCAGACGGCAAACTTCGTCCGACTCGGCTGAGCTTGCCAGACGAACTGCCGCAGCATGACCCGCGTCCGCTCGCGGCGTAGCGCGACGGACTGATTCAACTCTCGTGCACGGTGCGGCAGAGGGCACGCATGTGTACACCGCAACTCCGCGCCCAGAACGCTGCCCTGCAAGGGGCGGCCAATGCCAATCCTTCCATCGCCGGTACGGGAGGCGGCGGGCCGCCGATGATCGATCCGATGCGACGACGGATGCTGGCGCTATCGCCAGTCATGGCAACGCGTGGTCTCGTGCCGAACGTATCTGGCCCAGCGACGGGCGCGAGTGCGCCTGCGCAATTTGCCGGCATCAATTCAAATCAGCGTGCCAAGCCCTTTAGCTCGCCTTCAGGCGACAGCCGCAGCGTTCGTACAGCAAGCAACGTCAGCGTCGCCGGAACGTTGAACAATGATATCTTTTCAAGCGCCGCGCGCAACACGACCGCTCCCAACCCCGCGACGCCTCCGACCGTGCTGAAAGTACCAGACCGCTACGACGAGCGGCGCGCGCCGACGCCTGCGGTGCTCGCCGAGGTGGTCCGTGATGCCAAGGTCCGCACGCCTTTCGAAGTTACCCAGCCCGCTAGGTCGCCATTCATCTATTCGAGAGACTATCGAACCACTGCGCGGGAACGCGCGTGGTTGGCGGAAGTGGAGCAAAAGCTCGGCGAAGGCCGCCCTTATCCGGACGGTAGCAGCGGGCAATCGGTCTATGACGCGGGCAACCGCGCCCGCGAACGTATCCTGGCCGGCTACCTCTACACCTTGCCGGAAGGCAAGGCTATTCTCGACGTATTGTCCACAACGGAGGGGACAGTGAAAGATGGATATTTCACGACGCACGATCGTAGTCCGCCAGCGGAATCACTATCGCAATTCGCACGTCGGGGCAGGCAGGGACGATATCAATTCCTCAGCCAAAACAATGATGAGATCATCAACGCACAGATGGGGCGAAAGGACTTCGGCGAGGTAACGCAGGACATCGCCGCGCTTGGGTTGTTGATCAGATTCGGTGCGATGCAAAAGCTGATGCACGGCGATTTGCAAGGCGCCTTCACTGCGGCGTCGCGCGCATACGCTTCCATGCCCATAAGCCAGACGCAAGACTATAGCGGCTTCACGCAATCCGGAAAATGGGAGAGTAAGGGCGAGGACGTTCCGCGCCAACGCAGCGTTCCGTTTGCGCAGCTTCGGGAGCTATTTCTCGCACGACTGAACGCGCGTCGCACGGAGTTTCGGGAAGCAAAGCGCAACTGGCGGGACAAAGGGCAGATGCCCTGGGCGTTCATCTCGCCCTATCGGCAGCCATTCTTCGGCAGGGATGCGTTCAAGCCTTCGCGATAGCGCCGGTTTGAAAAACCTCTCGGTTGTTCGGGTAGCCCTTGCACATGTGAGAAATTGTTTTTGTTTTGATCCGTCTTTGTTCACTTTTCATCTACCTAATGCGACATGCGTGTGATACCATGGCCCGAGTAACCGGTTAGCCAGGAGCGGGTTCATGTCGCAATTCTCTGCAAGGGTCGTTGCGTTGTGCCTGTATGCGGCGTTAGCGGGGTGCGGCGACAAGCCAAAGACAGCTGCCAGCGATGATCTTGACATACCCAATATCGAGATGGCCACCGCCGATACTGCGCCACCATTGCCCAAGCCTGCCGAAACACCCGAACCGGTCGAGCCGCCCCCAGCGCTTGATCCCTGGATGAAGATCCCGCCGCTGGCGCTACGCGATGAGATTGATCGGCTTCTGCGTTGTGGCGGACCCGAACAGGCCCGGCGGACGTGCAATCTTGCTTATCATGAAGGAGCTACCGCCCAGTCACCGACCGAGGAAGTTCCGGTGAGGCACTATTCGGTGTCTGTCATGGTCACGATGCCTCCTGCCATGTACGACGATCCGCCGACCGTCCCCTTCCCGCGCGCGCCATTTCGCGTCGTTCACCACCTGCTGCCGCGCTGGCGACAGGCGGACGCGTGGCTGACTTTTGCTATGCAAAAGGGTCGGCGTAGCTGTGGGTTGCAAACGCGGGTCGGTAACGCTCTGATCTCTATCAATGTCGATCTATCTGGTATGGGCAATTATGAGGTCTTGACGGAACTCGCGCCATATCGCGCATCCACCGCGCGCAAATACGCAGAATGCATCGCGGATTACGAAGGCGATGTTGATGAACACGCAGAAGCTCTGTCACGCGGGCTGCCGTGGCGTGGGTCGCAACGTACATCGCGATAATGATGGCAAGCTGATGTTGCCCACCAGATAGGGACGGGCTTGCAAGGGGCGGGTTCGTGCGATGCCGCATTGGCGCAGGTCGCATCATCTCGTCGGCATCGGGCATCAGCGTGATTCAACCGATCTCACACCACCCCTATTGCCTGCACCCATGTGCATGCCCAAACCCCCCGAAGCCAAGATGCTGCCCGAGCGGCAGTCCCTGAAACTCCCTGACGGCGGTGCCACTGCGCCGCGCGTTGACGATGATATTCGCCGACGACGCGCGCTGATGGCGACTGCCTATACCGGTGCGCTTGGCCTGGGCAGCGCGCCGACCACCACCCGGCTGGGAGGGTGAGCGCGATGACCACATCGACGATCAAGCAGCGTTGCGACCGGCGGCTGTCGGCGCTCAAGGCGCTGCGCCAGCCCTATGAGGCGGAGTGGCGCGAGATCGCGCAATTCGCCCAGCCGTCGCGGTCGCGCTTCCTCAACAGCGAACAGAACCGCAATTTCCGCCGCGCCAACAAGGCGATCTACAACAGCCACGCAATCCTCAGTTTTCGTACCCTGACCGGCGGCATGACCAGCGGCCTGTCCTCACCCTCGCGGCCCTGGTTCCGGCTCGCCCCCTATGATGCCGAACTGGCCGGTGACGGCGCCGTGCGCACCTGGCTGGCCGAGGTCGAGCGGCGGATGTACGCCTTTCTTGCGGGCACCAATTTCTACGGCGCGGTCAAATCGGGCTATGCCGAGATGGGCATGTTCGGCACCGAGGCGTGCGTGATGGTTGACCATCCCAAGGCCGGCGCGGTGTGCCATGCGCTGACGGCGGGCGAATATTGGATCGCGCTGTCGAATGCGGCGGTTGCCGACACGCTTTATCGCCGCACACCGATGACGGTGATGCAGGCGGTCAGCTCGTTCGGGCTGGAGCACGTCTCCAGCTTCGTGCGCACCGCCTATGACAGCGGGCGCTATGACGATCAGGTGCCGGTGCTGCACGCGATCGAGCCGAATGACGATGTCGTGCCCGGTGCGCTCACCGCACGCGGCAAGCCGTGGCGGTCGGTCTATTGGGATGAGAATGACGGCGATGCCGGGCGTGTGCTGCGCGT
Source organism: uncultured Sphingomonas sp. (assembly GCA_963422345.1). Classification (GTDB taxonomy): domain Bacteria; phylum Pseudomonadota; class Alphaproteobacteria; order Sphingomonadales; family Sphingomonadaceae; genus Sphingomonas. The sequence continues at coordinate 3,576,019 of OY729425.1, read as the reverse complement.
CGAGGGTTATGACGAGCAACCCTTTTGGGCGCCGCGCTGGGACACGGTCGGTGGCGACACCTATGGCACCGCGCCGGGTTTCGACGCCTTGCCCGACATGCGCGAGTTGCAGTTGCAGACCAAGCGCAAGACGCAGGCGACGGCGTTTTTGGTCAAGCCCGAAAAGATCGTGCCCGCCACGGTCAAGCTGACCGGCGAGGCGGGCAATGTCGTGACGGCGAGCCAGGTCGATGCGCAGCAGGTGGTGGTGCCATACCAGATCAACCCCGCCGCGATCGGCGCGATCATGGACGACGTCCAGCGCTGCGCCGAGGCGGTGGACCGGCTGACCTATGCCGACCTGTTCATGGCGATCACCAACATGCAGGGCATCCAGCCGCGCAACATTGAGGAAATCGCCAGCCGCAACGAGGAGAAGCTGACCCAGCTCGGCCCGGTGATCGAGCGGGTGAATGGCGAGAAACTGCAGGTGGCGATTGACCGCACCTTTGCGATCATGGCGCGCAAGCAATTGCTGCCCCCGGCGCCCGAGCATTTGCAGGGTGAGGCGATCAAGGTCGATTTCGTCAGCATCCTGGCGCAGATGCAGCGCATGGTCGGGCTGGGCCAGATCGAGCGCACCGTGTCGTTTGTCGGCAGCCTGGCCGCGCAATTCCCCGAGGCGAGCGACCGGCTCGATATTGACGCGGTGATCGACGATTATGCCGACCGCGCCGGGGCGCCGCCACGCATCATCCGCTCGGTCAAGGACGCGCAGGCGCTGCGTGACAAGCGCGCGCAGGAGCAGCAGACCGAGAAGATGGCGTCACTGGCCCAGCCGATGCAACGCGGGGCCGATGCCGCGCGCTTGCTGAGCGAGGCGGCGCAGAATGCCGGGATGGTTGGTGGCGGGATGCCGGGGGCGTGACTAGGCGGTTAGCCATATCCGTCTGCGAAAGCCTGTTCCCCGGCGAAGGCCGGGGCCCAGTTGGCAAGGCAATGGTTGGCGAGCGCCACCGCCATTTCAGAGGACTTCCCAACTGGGCCCCGGCCTTCGCCGGGGAGCAGCGGTTCACAGGCTGATTCAACAAACTGACCGACCCGTTACCCCGACGCGATGATTGATCGTGCCGATGCCACCATCCTGATCGAGACGCCGGCCTTCCGGCGCTTGCTGTTCGCGGTGATCCGGGCGGGCGGCGTGTTCGATCCTGCCGCCAACCATGCCGATGGACGGCATCTGTATCTCGCCGGGCGGCGCAGCCTCGCGCTCGAGCTGCTGCGTGCTTTCGAGGCGATGTTGCCAGCGCAGGTGCCGGGCGGGGTGCCGGTGCTCACCCTGATTCAAACTCTCGGTGAAGCGGCGCAATCGGTGAGCAAGGAGAAAATGAGTGATCGACGATTTGATGCCTATGCCGAGCTCGGCGACGATGATGGACGCGCCGCCGGATGATGCGGGCCTGGCGCCCGACAGCGGCGACAGCCTTTATGACCAATATGATCCCCTTACCCCGACGGCGTTGGGCGAAGAGGGCGGGGAACCGGGCGGGTCATTCGATGACGATGGCGTGCCCGAAGCCTATGCGCTGACCCCGCCCGAGGGGCTGACGCTCGATGCCGAGGCGGTCGCTGCCGCGACACCGGTGTTCCGCGAGCTTGGCCTGTCGAATGCCGCCGCCAACAAGTTGATGCCCGCCGCAGCCCAGTTTGCACAGCGCGTGCAGGACCAGGCCAACCGGCAATTGCTCAGCCATGTCCAGGCCGAGCGCAAGGCGTGGCTGGATGCCGCGCGCGCTGACCCGGAGATTGGCGGGGCGAAATGGAGCGAAACCATCGCCACTGCTGCCTCGGCGCTTGATCGCCTGGGTTTTGGCAAGGGCTCAGCCTTTCGCAACCTGCTCGATGAGAGCGGGTTGGGAAACCATCCCGACATGATCCGCGCCTTCGTCAAGGTCGGCAGGGCGGTGTCCGAGGACAATGATTTTGTCCTTGGCGGCGGGATCCCGCGCACCCGGCGCGACACGGCGGAAACGCTTTATCCCCACGACCACGCCAAGGAAGGGCAATAAGTCATGGCCACAATCGGCAACACATTTCTGAATCTCATCGACATGTACAAGTCGGCGGGCGGGCGCGAGGCCCAGCTCGGCGAAGTGGTCGAGGTGCTGCGGCAGCTCAACCCGCTGATGGAAGACGCGGTAACGGCGGAGTGCAACATGGGCACGTTCCACCGCCACATGATCCGCACCGGCCTGCCCACCGTGACCTGGGGCATGTTGTACCAGGGCATTCCGCAGTCGAAATCGACCACGCAGCAGGTCGATGACACGACCGGCTTTGTCGAGGGCCTGTCGACCGTCGACACGCGTTTGCTCGACATCTCGCCCAACCCGGCGGCGGTGCGGCTGAACGAGGCGCGCGGCTATCTCGAGGCGATGGCGCAGGAGGTGCAGAAGGGCTTTTTCTACCACGACACGACGACAACGCCGGAGAAGTTCAAGGGCCTGGCGGCGCGTTACAACAAGATTGGCGGCGGCGGTGCCGGCAACCAGATCGTCAATGCCGGCGGTTCGGGGTCGGACAATACCTCGATCTGGTTCGTCACCCATGGCGACGCCTACACCACCTTGCTCCACCCCAAGGGGACCAAGGCCGGTGTGACGCGCGAAGACAAGGGCGAGCAACGCACCGCCGACGCCAATGGCGCGGTCTATTATGTCAAGGAAGAGCTGTTCCGGCAGCATGTCGGCGTCGCCGTGCGTGACTGGCGCTTCAACGCGCGGATCGCGAACATTGATGTCAGCGATGTGCAGGCGGGGACGGTCGATCTCTACAAGTTCCTGCGCAAGGCCTATTACAAGTTGCAGGCCCGCCGCGCGGTGAAGATGAGCGATGTGCCGGCGGTTGGCCGCACGGTCATCTACATGAACCGCGACATGCTCGAGGCGCTCGACGCACTGGCCACCAACAAGGGCGGCTCGGACAATTTCGTCCGCCTCACGCCGATCGAACTCGAGGGCAAGGAAGTGATGTCATATCGCGGCATCCCGATCCGCGAGACCGACGCGCTCATCAACGCCGAAGCGGTCGTCAACTGACATCGCGGCAAGGGAGATTTCATCATGATTTTTGACAGCACGACCCTGTTCTCGAACGCCCAGGCGATCACCGCCACGGCGGCCTCGACGAACGTGATTGATCTTGGCGCGACCGGCACCGTCTTTGGTGCCGCTGCGGCGATTGCCCGTGACATCGGCAAGGGCGCCGAGGTGCCGATCGGCATTCGCGTGGTGGAGGCGTTCAACAACCTCACCTCGCTGACCGTGACGGTTGAGACGGACGACAACAGCGCCTTTTCGTCCCCGACAACCGTCTGGACCTCGGTTGCCTTTCCGCTCGCCGATCTGGCCCCCGGGGCGCGGCACCTGATGCCCGACGAAGTTCCGGTGGGCGTCAATGAACGTTATGTCCGCCTGAAATACAGTGTTGCGGGCACGGCACCAACCGCCGGAAAGATCACCGCTGGCATCGTCGCAGCGGTGCAGACCAATGGTTGATCGGCCGCAAAAGCCGGACGGCGCGGTAAGCTATGTCTCGTCGCGCCCGGCCTATGTCGGGGGCGTCTATCGCGAACCCGGCGCACCGTTCAGCACCACGGCACCGCCGGGTGTCGGCTGGACACCAACCGGGGAAGATCGCGGCACCACCGCCAGGGTGAACCGCACCACAACCACCACCGCTTAACCCGCAGCGCGCGCCCGACCCTATCGGGCGCGCGCTCCACCTTTTCCCCCAGACAATTGGTATCATTTCGCATCTGGCCGCTGTCCGGCTGGCGCGGTGCGGCGCGATGCCCCAGACGCAAAGGACAATTTCGTGGCTTACAATCCTGCTATTCCGGTGACGGACGCCAATGCGCTGCCGATTGCCGGATCGCGCCTCATTGGCCCGATCAAGTCATCATCACCGGTTGCGAACAGCGCCATCACCTATTCACCGGGCAAGACCATCGGGTCAGTGCTTGCCATCGCGACCGGGCTGCCGGCGGGAACGGTGATCTATTCGGGCAGTTTCCGGCTCAAGGCACTCTATGCCGACTGCACGACCGCGCTGGCGATCCTGGTGTCGTTCTTTGATGCCCCGCCGACCGCGACCAGTGACAATGCAACGCCTGCCTATGTCGCCGCCGACCTCGCAAAAATGGTCGGCTTTTCCAGCGCGGGGCCGACGGCGGGCTATGCCGGGACTTTCCAGACCTGGACGGCGAACCTGCCGCGCATCACGGTTGATGCCAGCGGCAACATCTATGTGAGTCTGGTTGCCAATGGGGCGTCGGTGTTTCCCACGGCCAATGCCCTGTCATGGGATTTCAGCGCGCTCTATTGATTCAGGCTGCCGCGCCGGCATGGCCGGTGACCAGCGACACCATCCGGCCGAGCTGTGACGGCGGCAGATCATGCGCCATCGCCTCAATCACCTCCAGCCGCGCGCCGGGAATACGGCGCGCGGTATCTTCTCCATTGGCGAGCGGGACGAGCGGATCGGCCGCGCCGTGAATGACCAGCGTTGGCGCGGTGATCCCGGCGATCCGTTGCGGGCGGTCACGGTCAGTCATGATCGCCAGCAACTGGCGGCGCGCGCCCAGCGGGTGATAGCTGCGGTCAAAGGCGCGGCCCGCCATTTCGTGAAAGGCATCCGCCGCGCGCGCCGTGTCAGGATAGGAGATGGCGCGCAACGCAATGACCCCCGCCGCCACCGCATCATCGCGGCTTGGGTTGGCGGGCCGGCTGCTCATCAGCAGCTTGCGCAGTTCCGGCGTCGGGCCGGGCAGGCCGGGGGCGCCGCTGGACGACATGATCGAGGTGAGGCTGTGGACCCGATCGGGCCAGCCAGCGGCGACATGCTGTGCGATCATCCCGCCCATCGACGCGCCGACCATATGTGCGCGATCAATCCCCAGCGCATCAAGCAGTGCCACCGCATCGGCGGCCATGTCGCGCAGGCCGTAAGCGGTGCGCAGCGGCAGGCCAAAGCGCATCGCCGCCAGCGCCAGCAACGGGTGCGGCGCGCGCGCACCATGCAGGTGCGTCGACAGGCCAATGTCACGATTGTCATAACGGATGACGCGAAAACCCTGCGCGGTCAGCCCGGCGACAAAGTCATCCGGCCAGGCGATCATCTGCGTACCCAACCCCATGATCAGCAGGATGACGGGATCTTCCGGCTTGCCGAAATCCTCATAAAACAGCTCAAGACCATTGGCGGTAGCGGTGGGCATCGGGGCAATATCCTCTGGCAACGGCGGTCGATCCACCATGAGGGACGTGCGCGGCGGCGCTGTCAAGCCGGGCGTGTGCGGGCCAGCGTGATTCAACCCTTCGCCGCGCGCGGTTAGGCGGGGGGCATGACCATCAGCATCACCGCATGTAACCTGGCGCTGGGCGAACTTCGCGCACCGCCAATCATCGACATCGCCGAGGACACGCTGGAGGCGCGGGAATGCGCGCGCTATTACCCGCAATGCCTGCGCCTGTTGCTCGAACGGCATGACTGGTCGTTCACCAATCGCCGTGCCGCGCTGGCCGAACTGGCGAACAATGACCGCGCGCAGGAATGGCCCCATGCCTATGCCCTGCCGGTTGATTGCACGACGCCGCTGCGGCTGGTCGCGCCAGAGGGTGGCGACCGGGCCGATTTCATCGTTGAGAACCGCACCCTGTTCACCGCGCTGGCGGGCGCCGTGCTGGAATATGCCACGCGCGATGTGGATGATGGCATGATGAGCGCGCTGTTCATCGACGCGCTGAGCTATGCGCTGGCCGCGCGGCTGGCGGTGCCGATCCGTGACAGCCGCGAGATCAAGGGCCAGTTGCTGCAACAGGCCGAGATCGCCTTTCAACGCGCCGTGGCGGAGGACCGCAACCGCCAACCACAGCGCGACGATGACAGTTTTGATGAAGTAGGACAGGCTCGCCATGCCGGTCCGACGTCCAGTATGTATCGGGGCAGTTGATGCTGCGCACCGGCCAGCCCAATTTCAGCAAGGGCGTTATCGCCGAAGAGCTGGTCGCGCGGATCGACGTTGCGTCCTATGCCAGCGGCCTGCGCCGCGCCGACAACGTCATCATCCTCAAATATGGCGGCGTGACCAAACGCCCCGGCACGCGGCTGGTGGCAGAGGTTTATGCGGACAATGGCGTGCGGTTGATGCCGTTCCAGTTCTCGCTGGAACAAACCTATGCGCTGGAAATGGGGCAGGGCTATATGCGCCCCGCCGCCAATGGCGGGCTGGTGATCGAGGACCGGCTGACCATCACCGCCATCACCCCCGGCGCGACCACGACAATTGCCGCCGCCTATCATGGCTATGCCGTGGGGGATCAGATCTTCCTTGACGGGGTGCTGGGCATGACCGAGCTGAACGGGCGCATTGTGCGCGTTATCGGCGTGGCCGATGCCGGGCATTTCACGGTCGATATCGATTCCACCGGCTTTGCCGCGTTCACGGGGGACAGCGGCGGCACCACGCGCAGCGCACCACCACCCGCGCCGCCGCCGGCACCACCGGTGCCACCACCCGCACCGCCACCCGACCCGCCCGAGATTGGCGGCGGTGGCGGCGGCGGGGATGATCCGCGTTATGATGATGGGAGTTATCGGTGAGGGGGGAGTCGGCTACTGCGCTGTGCCCGGTCCTTGAGCGTCTATTTGATCAGCTAAGCGGCATAACGCTTGACCAAGTTCGCGAGCCTGTTCGGTCGTCATTCCCGACTGCATTGTCAAAAGTTCAATGGTTCCGTGTTGATCCAAGAGATGCGCAGTCGATAAGCGAAAGCCAATCACCAATCCCATGCGCGCGACTGTCCAGTCCACAACCGGGGCAAGTTCCACGTTGCCATTGTCCGACACAACCCAATCTTCGACCGCCATGCGCTTCTGCTGAACGGTGAGCGTCCCGCGCCTGACTTTCAGAGTCAACCGAGCCTCGGTAGCGAGGGGTGGCCCATCGCGTCGGGCGGCATATGCAACTCAGGGCCAAATTTGGCGTTCTGTGATTTGATGTGTATGCAGCGATTCGTGTCAAAGGGGAAAGCGACATGTGCAATGGCATTGAATGCGCTTCAGCACTCTCCATATGAATGATCGTTCGTCACGCTCGCATACGACATTTAAACCTCTTTTAAGTACCGTCCGGAGGGGGCTCCGACGGCTAGGAATGAATGTGCGCGAGGATATTGAGCTGAAAGTGCATCTCGCTTTCGATGCGGAAGCCGGGATTTGGTATATCGCCGAATCCGACATTCCCGGCCTGCGTCTTGAAGCAGATGACCCTATGGAACTGGTTCGCCGCATTTCTGAAAGTGTCGCCGAACTAATCGAGTTGAACCAAAGCGAGGTCGTCGAGCGGCATCAGAGCAAGGCCCGCGCGGTTCGCTTCACGCCCATTTTCGATAACTCGTTGCCGGTCGCAGCATACGCCTGACGCATGGCGGGCTTCACTAAGGATGTGAAGCAGAGGCGATCCTGTATCTGCTGCGCGGGGGCCTGCTGAACCATAGCCTTGATCGGGCGCGAAGCGGCAGGTCGTGAAGCTGGCATCAGAGCAAGGCCCGCGGGTTGCAGGCCATTTTCGATAACTCAAGTTGCCGGTCGCAGCATACGCCTGACGCATCCTTTCACCTTTCACCGACAGGGGAAAGGCGACCATGAGATTTGGCACAGCCCAATCTCCAGCCGCTATTTTACCGTCGATGGAAACATAAAGTCCCGCCACACTGCCAATGGCACCTTGACAGATGCGGGTCTTCCCAAGGCGTTTTAATTGGGCTTCTGCCCTTCCGATAGTACCCACCCCAAAACACGCGCTTCCTGCCGAGCGCGGGGCGCTTAGGCTGCGACTGGACCAATCCGCCGATAGGTCACCTCCCCCCACACCCCGATTCAACCCCGCCCCGCGCCGTGCCACATCGGCGCCATGCCACAGCACCCCACAAACACCGCGAGCGCCGCATGAGCGTGGCGCGTATTTATCGCACTGGCTCTCCGTTTAACGGCGCAGAGTTGTCCGAGGTTGATTATGAGCAATCGGCCAATGTCATGTACCTGGCGCATCTGAACCATGCGCCAGTGAAGCTGACGCGGGCCGGGCATAGCGACTGGTCCTTTGCTGATGTCAGTTTCGGCCCGACACTGGCGGCGCCAACCGGCCTGAGCGCCAGCGCGACCACGCCCAACACCGATGCGGCGAACAGCGGCAATGGTTATTTCCCGCAATCCGCCAGTTATGTCGTGACGGCGGTTGATGATGTGAGCGGGCAGGAAAGCCGCGCCTCCGCCTCTGCCAGCGCGACCAACGACCTGTCGCTGAAACGCAATTACAACAGCCTGTCCTGGTCCGCCGTTACGGGCGCCACGCGCTACCGCCTCTACAAGGCCGACAACACGCAAGAGTTCGGCTATATCGGCAACACCGTCGCGGTGACGTTCCGCGATGACAATATCGGCCCGGATTATGCTGACGGCCCACCGGTTGGCGAAAACCCGTTCCTGAACGTCGAGGCGGTGGTGACGGCGGCGATTGCCGCGACGACCATGACGGTGAGCGCGGTGGCCAGTGGCGCGCTGGCGGCGGGGCAGATAGTGTCTGGCGCCAATGTCACTGCCGGCACGGTGATCGTCGCGCAGCTGACCGGCACAGCGGGCAGCACCGGCACCTATAGCGTATCGCCAACCCAGACCGCCGCCAGCGCCACGGTCACGGCAAAGCGTGCCGGTGACAACCCCTCCACCGTCACCTTCTTTGAACAGCGCTTGTTGTGGGGCCGCACGAGCAACCACCCCAATGCCATTTGGGGATCACGATCCGGCATGTTCGAGAATATGGACGTGTCGCGCCCGATCAAGGCATCTGACGCGCTGAGCTTTGCGCTGGTGGCGGGGCGGGTGAATGCCGTTAATCAGCTTGTCTCGATCAACAATCTGCTCGCGCTGACATCGGACAATATCTTCAAGATCGAGGGCGGGCAGAATGGCTATATCTCCGCCACCGATTTTGTCGTGCGGCGGCAGAACGGGCGCGGTGCCTCGCGCCTGTCGCCGCTGGTCGTGGACAGCGTGTGTTTCTACCAGACCGGCATTGGCAATGGCGTGCGCACACTGGGATACCAGTTCCAGACCGACAGCATTGACAGCAATGATGTGACGATCTTCTCGCCGCAATTGTTTCGCGGGTTCAACATCGTGTCCTGGGCCTATGCGCAGGAGCCACGCTCGCTGATCTGGGCGGTGCGCAATGATGGCAAGCTGCTGTGCTTCACCTGGGAACAGGAGCAGCAGGTGTGGGGCTGGACGATCTGCGAGACAGACGGGCTGGTCGAGAGCATCTGCGTCATCTCCGAAGGGAGCGAGGACCGGCTGTATCTGACGGTGCGGCGCGGCGGGAAATTGCTGATTGAGCGCATGGCGGCGGCGCGCTGGGCGACGGTGGCGGACAGCTGCTTCCTCGACAGTGCCGTCACCTATCAGTTTGATGCGCCCGCCACGGTGCTGCGCAACCTAGGGCATCTGGAAGGCAAGACGGTGTCTGCGCTGGCGGATGGCAATGTCGTGTCGGGGCTGGTGGTGAGCGGGGGCATGGTGACACTGCCCAACCCGGCGAGCAAGGTGACGTGCGGCCTGCCATACAGCGCGACGGTGGAGACATTGCCGCTGGCGATACAGGGGCCGCAGGGCTGGACCGTGGCCAAGCCACAGACCCAGGCCAAGGCGGTGCTGCGCCTGATTGACAGCCGGGGCGTGAAGGCCGGGCCGGACATCGCCAACCTCGAGCCGCTGCGCGCGCGCATGGGCGAGGCGCCGGGGGAACCGAATGCGGTGAAGACCGGGCTGTTCGAGACATGGCTGCGCCCGAAGATCAATGATGGCGCGCGCGTGGTGGTGCGCAGCGATGATCCGCTGCCGATGACGCTGACCGGGGTGTATCTTGACCCAAGCATCGCGGGTTGAGCTGCGGCCCGCCAGCCCCGCGCATATCGGCACGATCGCGCGAAGGATGCGGGAGTGGGACATCGCCGAGTGCCGCGCCTTTGGCCATGCCCCGAAACAGGCGCTGCGCGGGGCGCTGTCCGCATCATCGCTGGCGATGACGGCCTTTGTTGATGGCCGGGCAGAGGCGATGTTCGGGCTGGTCGTGACCAATGCGCTGTGCGGCGCGGGCAGCCCGTGGATGCTCGGCACCGACGCGATTTACCGCCACCCGCGAGAAATGATCCGCATGGGGCCGGGGTGGTTGCGGGTGATGGGTGATGTGGCGCCGGGCCTGTCGGGCATGGTCGCGGCGGGCAATGCCCGCGCCATCCGCCTGTTGCGGCACTGGGGCTTTGCCGTGGGCGACGCGGCGGTGGATTGTGCCGGCGTGGCGATGCTGGCGTTTGAAAAAGGAGAATGAGTGATGTGTGACCCAACCGGCGGCATCTTGACCCTGGCCGCAACCGCCGTGTCGGCGGCAAGCTCGGTCATTTCGGGCATCGGCGCGTCGCAACAGGCGAATTATTCCGCGCAGGTGAATGAGCAGAATGTGAAGCTGGCCAATGAACAGGCGAAGGATTCGCTGGCCAACACCAATCTGGAGGCACAGCGCCGGTACCGCCAGCTCGCGCAGACACAGGGGCGGCAACAGGCGGCGATGGCGGCCAATGGCGTGGACCTGAATTTCGGATCGCCGGTGAAGGTGCAGCAAGACAGCGCGATGATTGGCGGTGAGGATATTGGCCAGATCTACAAGGCCGGTTTCCAGCAGACGCGCAGCCACGACATCAGCGCGTGGAACTATGCCAGCCAGGCAGCAGCCGACCGCGCCCGGGCAAAAGGCGCCATGCTGCAGGGCGTGATGGGCGGCCTGTCGAGCGTGCTGGGCGGTGCGTCGCAGCTGAACAAGGATGGGTTTTTTGCTCGCAAGACCGGGGTCGTTTCATCCGGAAAGGCCGGCGCCGGGGTTGGCAGCGGGACGAAGCCTTGGTCGATCGGTTCGTCGCCCCCGATGATCTGACCACCGCCAGCGCCGCCGCCGCCGCGATGGGTTATCAGCCCCGGCTTGCTGTGTTAGCGGCGGGTGATGGTTAGGGGAGCGCCCGTCTTGCCGCCCAATCCAGTAACGGCTGCCAGTGCGCCGCCGCTCGTTGCGATGCTGAAAGTGACGCAGCGACGTGATGGTCATCGAAATAAGCAATCCGACCGTCGATCATTGCATCACATCTACCCGTACGGCACAAAATCACTACCGGATCGAGGATCTTTGCGTCCCGATGACGCCTCGCAACACGGTAAATAGCCGAATTAACTGCTGCGGCCTTTTGCTCGAACTCCGACTGGGTAATGTAACAGTTCTGAGCACCGAGTCGCTGAACGCATGCTGCGGGCGTGAAGCCGGGCGTACCGGGAACGGGCGATTGAAGCACCAGGATTGCCGGGATGCCGTGACGCTCCAGTAGCCCAAGCGTGTGATCCAGCCCTTGTTCGAACAGCTGAATGGATGTTGCCGGGTCATGAGCAGCAGCATCAAAATACTGGAGAGTTTTTCCGGGCTGTTCCGTGCCAGCGCGCGCGAGCCAATCCCCGCCCAATACGGCAATCGTTGGACGCGCGATCATCTCAAGTCGCGCTGACATGGCATTGTTGATGCGCCCGCAGGCTTCATATGGCGCGCCTGCGGCACCGTTTGGGTCTGTCGGCATCAAGCCCATTAGTGGCGGGCAAGCGGCCAGTGTGACTTGCTCGACACCCCAGCCTGCATGATTGCGTTGCCACACTTCCAATGCAGGGGCCCACTGCGCTGCATAGGAATCGCCCCATAACAGCAATGTCGGCTTGTCCTGCGCGTAAAGGCACGTTTGCGGAATCTCCGCCTTAGCGGGAAAATACAGGAGCAGGCATGTGCTTTGCCGCACCGGGCGATCGCTGAAAGCGGCTGCAATGCGGGTGTCACCCGGCAACAGGCCAAAGCGGGCACCGGCATAGATGCCACCCGCCAGCGACATCACGACCATACTGGCTACAATTCCCGACAGGACCACAATCTGCGCCGGTACGCGCTTCGTTAGGCCAAAGCGAATTGGGTTCTCGACCAAGCTGACGGTTAGGTAAGAGAGGCCAAGCGAGATCGCGGCGAGCGCAAGTTCCAGTGCCAATGATGCCTGACCAAGTGTCAGGACATAGGCGAACGACAGCAGCGGCCAGTGCCACAGGTACCAAGCATAGGAAACTCGGCCCACAGAAACGAGGGGCGGTAGAGCCAAAAGTCGTGATACTGGGTTCGTACCTTGACCTTGCCCGGCCCAGATGAGCAGCGTCGTGCCCAGTGTCGGCAGGAGCGCCATTGGGAAAGGAAAACCGTTGCCTTCACGCACAACCAGGAAACCAATGACGATAAGCATGACACCTACCAGTCCGCTTCCCATCGCCTCCAGATACTGTGGGCGTCGTTTAGCAAGCGCCAGCGCTGATCCAAGCCCGAGCTCCCAGCCCCGCGTGACGGGCAGAAAGAAGGCCGCCGATACATTTGTTGGGGTGAGCCAAGCGCATACGGCCATCGAAATGGCGGTGATTGCGAGAACGGCGACCAGGCAACACGCGCGCCGATTACCCAACTTTCCGCCGACACATCCGGAAAAAATCATGACAAGTGGCCAGACAACATAATATTGCTCTTCAACGGCCAGTGACCATGTGTGGAGCAATGGCAGCGCGTGGCCATTTTCCGCAAAATAACTATTTGTTATCCCGAAAAAATAGATATTCGCGGAAAATGATAAGCTCGCAAATGCGGATTTTGTAAGCGATTGAATTTCAAACAATGCTGGAGACAGCAATAAAGCGCCTGCTACTAAGGTTGCGCAGACGACTAATATCAAACTCGGTAGAATGCGTGCTACCCGGCGCGCATAGAAACCAACGATATCAATTCGGCCATTCTCGACAAGCTCGCGGAACAAAATTCCAGTAATCAGGAATCCAGAGACAACGAAAAAGATATCGACCCCGGTAAACCCGCCGGCAATTGCGGACCAGCCTGAGTGAAACAGCACCACAGGTGCAATTGCCAGAGCGCGCAGCCCGTCAATATCTGCCCTGTACGCTGTGCGCGCCATGCCACCCTTTCGCCGCTAGATCGCCGCTCAGGTAAAGGCATTTCCATTGTTCGGAGTTTAAAGCAACCGGACACCTCGAAGAACCCAGTGATTTCGGTGTGATGGCGACACAACCGTGCCAGAGTGCGATCCGGTCTCGTCTGATTGGGTGATTTCCGGGTGATTTTGGTCTCTGCGAGGTCTTTGAAGAGGCATTTCCCCGTCATCCGGGCGCAACTCTCCCCTCGTGCCAGACGAGGCGTTTGAAGTTGTAGGCGAGGTTGGCCATGCCGATCTTGATCCTCGCGCGCTCGATGCCGACGGTGCGAACGAACAGGCCCATGCGATGTTTCTGGCCCGCAAAGACATGCTCGACCGCCGAGCGCACTTTCGAGCGGGCGGCGTTGGCCCGCTGGTGACGCTCGTCCATCGGCTTGCCCCTGGGCTTCCGGAAATGGATCATCGATTTGAGCTGGCGCTTGCGGATCGCACGCTCATTTTTGGCCGAGCGATAGGCCGTGTCGGCCCAGACCGATCGGGCGATGTTCTCGGCGTCGAGCACGTCCTCGAACGGGCCGCTGTCGTGCCTTGCCGCGTGGGTCACCACCCATTTGCGGATGAACCCGAAGCTGCGGTCGATCCCAGCGTGGTTCTTGTAGCCGAACATCGGCACCATGATCTGCGATTGCGGCACAGCTTTCGCCTCGGCGCTCTCGCTGCGCTTGAGGCTGCCGCGCTTCATCGTCCAGCGCGCATCGATATCCTTCTGCGCCGCCTTGGCGGGGGCGTTGGGCCAAATCTCGTCCGCCGCCTTGCCTTCCTTGATCAGGGCCTTCTCATCGTCGCTCAGCTTCTGACGCGGGGCGGCAATCACCGTTGCGTCGATGATCTGCCCGCCTTGTGCCAGATAGCCGCTGGCTTTCAGCCGCGCGTCGAACAACGCAAATAGCTTGTCGATCGCATTCGCCTGCACCAGGTGCTCGCGGAACAGCCAGATCGTCTTCGCGTCGGGGCTTTGGGTACCCGGGTTCAATCCCAAAAACCGCATGAACGAGAGCCGGTCCCGGATCTGAAACTCCGCCTGGTCGTCCGACAGGTTATACAGCGCCTGCAGCACCAGGACCTTGAACATCAGGACCGGGTCATAGGGCGGCCTGCCACCCTTCGTCCCGTCCGAGCGCTTCAGCGCCTTCTCCAGCCGATAGCGAAACGCCGCGAAATCAACCACCGCCGCCAGCATCACCAGCGGATCACCGCCCTTGGTCAGTCGTGCCAGTTGCTCCTCGTAATCCCAAAAACCTGCCTGCCGCGCCATCACCGCCTCCAACTACTCGCAGGCCCAGTGAATCATCTCAGCCAGTTATTCGCCAGTGGTTTTTCGAGGTGTCCAACCGGATATTCCACGGATTTTTCGAACTACTTCTCCACTTGCGTGCCGGTGGGGTTCGATCAATGTATCGGCGGCGCTTCGAGCCGGCGGGAAAGGGCTGATGTGTTCAATCAAAAGGTGGGGCTACGGCCACAAGAGTTTTGACTGAAGCAGGAACAGCTCCAAATGACATGAATCAGGAGCGCTTTGAAATACGATGTGAATAACGGATCAGTGGCGATTCAAAATATCGCCACGAAGCGGCTGAAAGGCAAACCGCCAATAAGAGTGCGGCTGTGCTCATAGCGGCGGTCTGCCAGCTGTTTATGTTGATATTGGTACGACCAGAAAGTGCATAGATTACGCTGATTACTGGAATGTGGAACATATAAACGCCGTATGAAATTGTGCCTAATGCAACAAGGGGCCTTGCTCTAAGTATGGCGTTGATGACGCCGTCGGGGTCAGCGACCAACGCCGCAATTGCTGTGGAAGATGCAAAGGCCAGAGCAAGGTGCGTGTAAATCGCTGCGCCAAGAGAGCCAGAGCCTTGGCCGGCCATGCTAAAAAATTCCGCGACGGCGAATATTATAAATATCGCAATCCATATTAAGATTCGCCGATTTCGTAAATAAAATAGAAAATTGTGAGATCGAACGCAAATCGCTGCGATAACGCCAAAACACGCTCCATCTATGCGAGCCGGAAGTACAAAGTAACTATATATTCCATTGCCACAAATGCAGAACATTATACGGCAAAATTCGGCTAATATTATGCCGGAGATCATCGTACGTAGAATGAATCGTTCTGGTATCGTGGTTAAAATTATTCCGAGTGTAATATAGATTTGTGCTTCCACTGCCAGTGACCATGTCGGTCCTAGATAGTAAGCGCCGGTTCCGAGAATCGGCGTTGCAATATTTTGTGTCAGGGTGAGATACGACCACCATGGCGCCGCACCGGCAAACAACCAGTCATGCTCGGAAAATGCAAATCGAAGTACATAAAAACTTATCAGAACAATGAGATAAAGTGGAATAATTCTGACAAATCTCCTTAGCATGAAATGCTTTAGTGCATTCGTGCGCTTTCGACCAGTAAGCAAAATGTTACCAACAAGAAATCCAGATAGTGCAAAAAACACATCGACGCCCGCCCATCCACCTGATGGAATACGAAGAATATAACTGCTGACCGAATGACCTATTCGTGGGAATACCAAGAAATGATAGGTAATCACCATTAAAATTGCTACCGCGCGCAGTCCGTCTAGTTCAGTCAGCCGGACTTTTAGCGGGTCGGCATTGAACCCGGAGCCGTCTGGAGGAGGTGGCGTCACCGGTCAGGAAATCCCGTTGGAAGGAAGGTGAGTGCCGGGCGGGCAATGCAAACCGGGAATTGAACATTGGCTCATTCGGAATTTCTCTCCTGTGATGCAGGCCGGTCGTCAACAGGCAATTTCACGCGGCCTTCTCGTCACAATCAATGCCGGTGTTGCCGCATTTCCTGCTCGCCTGGGGACTGACCATGCCGCTGGCGATGCTGTCGTGGCATTTGGTCGAAAAGCCGGCATTGGGCCTGAAGGATCGGTTGCGCCGCCGGCGGCATCGGTCGCACACCGACGCGGAGATTGCTATTTAAGATACTGAAATATAATAATTATATTCCGCGACAGGCATTTGAGGCTTTCGCGCAAAAAGCACGACAGCGCCGAGCAAGCGTGCGTGACAGTGTCGTTGAAAATTCTGTCTGTAAAATCAAGCTGGTGATGAGACATTGCGACATGTCTCACGACAGGCGCGCGACACGATCCGCGACAATGGCGTGACACGCCCGCGACACAGAACAATAAAGGGAAGAAATAAAAAAGGGAATCCCCCGCCAGAATGGCGGTGGTGGGGTCGCGGGGTTTTTCCCAGATTTGATGATGGTGCCTCAACCGTCTGAACGAATCGCCCTTGGGCGCGCGGCGTGATTCAACTGTTCCGCCAGCCCGCCTAATTCGCTGCCCTTCGTGAAGGAGGCAGTGCGCGTGGCAATCAGTCCGGAAATCGAAAATGGCCCGTTCATCGGCAACGGCACCCAGGCGGCGTTCGCCTTTACCTTTACCGCAATCACCCCGGCAGAGGTGGCGGTGCTGGTTGATGGCGTGGTGCAACCAGGCGGCTATACCGTCGCGCTGGGTGAGGGCGGCGGCACCGTGACCTTCGCCGCGCCGCCCGCCAGTGGCGCGCAGATCATTCTGCGGTCCAACCCGGATTTCGTGCAGGACAGCGTGTTCGAGAATGAGGGCGCGTATAACCTCGCCACCGTCAACCTGATCAACCGCCGCCACGCCGTGCGCGCGCTGGTGACGAAGAAGCGGCTGGACGCGACCAGCGTTGCCGCTGCCAACGCCAGCGCCAGTGCGGCGGTGGCCGCTGCGACAACGGCCACGGGCGCTGCCAGTGCCTCAGCCGCCTCGGCCACATCAGCCGCAGGGTCTGCCGCCGCCGCCGGGGCCAGCGCCGGCAGTGCCGCCGGCAGCGCCTCTGCCGCCGCGAATGCCGTTGGCAATGTCGTGCTGGCTGCGGCAACATCCGGTGCCTATCCCAACAGTGCGGCCAGCAATGTGCCGCGCGGCCTGACCCAGGCCAGTGTCGGCGCGATCACCGGCGGCAGCGGCGGTGCCAACGGTACCTTCGCCCTGACATGGAGCGGCGGCAATTTCAACGTCAACCCGACTGGCAATTTCACCGTTTCCGGCGGCGCGGTAACGGCAGTGAGCATCACCGGACCCGGCCTGTACATCGGCGGCGCCCCCAGCGTGCCAACACCAGGTTTTGCAGCATCGTCGGGCCTGACCGGTGCGGCGGTAACGCTGACGGCGCAGTTCCTGGTGCAGGGCGGGCAGGGTTATTGGGTGCAATCAGCCGATGGCAACCAGCTTGATCGCTACACCAATGTCGGCGGGGTCGCGACAGCGGCCTCCGGGGTGGGGCCGGTGCCGTTGGTCGTGAATCCGCCTTATCCGAATGCGACGATGCAGCGTTGGCTTACGTTGGTAGCGATGGCAGGCTCCGGTGTGTCGTCAGCAGCACAGACGGCGCTCCGCAATTTTGAGTATCAACTCCGCCAAATGGAATTGGCGCGCTATTTTGTGCGCCTCATACCAAATCTCGTGAGCCCTGACTCATAGGGGATTCCCAAACGGTCAGAAGTTCGATTCAATGGTCGCGAACGTGAGGGAGGTTTGCGATGGGTGCGGCAGTGGCGCTTCGAGCTGATTTTACGGCGGCGAGGATGCGGGCCTTAGCGCGATCGAGCAGTGACGCGAACCAGGTGCGTCGGCTGCTGGCGCTGGCGGCGATTTACGAGGGAGGGACGCGGAGCGAGGCGGCGCAGCTTGGCGGCGTTGGGCTCCAGACGGTCCGCGACTGGGTGCTGCGGTTCAACGCTGGCGGGCCTGATGGGTTGATCGATGCGGTGCCGCCCGGTGGCGTGCCGCTGCTCGATGACGCGCAGCGTCGGGCTTTGGCGCAGATCGTCGAGAGTGGTCCGATCCCGGCATCGCACGGTGTCGTACGCTGGCGGCTGATCGATCTCGCGCAGTGGGTGTGGGACGAGTTTGCCATCAGCGTCAGCAAGCAGACGCTGAGCCGAGAACTGCGTGGCTTGGGGTATCGCAAGCTGTCGGCGCGGCCGCGCCATCATACGCAGGATGATGACGCCATCCCGACGTTTAAAAAAACTTCCCCGCCCGGGTGGCGACGATCCGGGCAACGCTCCCGCGCGGCACAGCGATAGAGCTGTGGTGGCAGGACGAGGCGCGGGTCGGCCAGAAGAACGGGATCACCCGGCGCTGGGCGCGTCGCGGAACCCGGCCTTCGGCGCCGAAGGACCAGCGCACGTCATCGGCCTATATTTACGGGGCGATCTGCCCGGCCGAGGGCAAGGGCGCGGCACTCGTGCTACCGCGATGCAACACGCAGGGGATGGCCTTGCATCTGGCCGAAATCTCCGCCGCCGTCGCGCCAGGCGCGCACGCCATCCTGCTCCTCGACCAGGCGGGATGGCATGGCTCTGGCGCGCTCACCGTCCCCGCCAACATCACCTTGCTGCCGCTGCCGTCGAAATGCCCTGAACTCAACCCGGTTGAGAATGTCTGGCAGTTCATGCGCGATAACTGGCTCTCGAACAGGATCTTCAAATCCTACGCCGACATCCTCGATCACTGCTGCTTTGCATGGAACCGTCTCGTCGATCAGCCGTGGCTCATCATGTCCATCGGCCTGCGATCATGGGCACATGGGTGACCGTCCATGGGACTTGGTATCAATGTCTTCTTGGGGAACGGCGCAGCTGCGGCGCGTATTCCTTTCGTACAACGTGCGGGAATCGGTTACTCCACCGATGCTGGCACTATGGCGACTTGGATCGAAGCGAACGGGTTGGTTGGCGCGACACTCGATACGGGTGTCACGCTCGCGGCAGCGGGGCTCAATGTCTACAACGTGTTGTTCGGCTGTTATAACCTCGCTGACCCGAATGCGGCGGGCTCCGATTTTGTTGTGGGGAACGCAGCAGGAGCTTGGGGGCTTCATCCGGACATAACGGGCAGCCCTACGACCACCGATGCGAAACTTTTCGCCTGGGATTATGCTGGCCGCATCAACGGCACGACGGCGCGCGTGACAACCGGCCCGACGAGCAGCGGTGCGATTACCAAGGGGCCGATGAGCGGCTATCGCAAACCAGACGGCACGGCGGGAATCATGTTGTGCGGCTATCCGTTACTTGATGGCAATTATGCTGCCCGTCCGCTTTACCCCGACCCTAATAATACAATCCCGGAGCCATCTGGAAACGTACAGGTCAAGGCTCTCTCAACCTGGCCAATTGGCGGTTACTGGATCGCGGACGCGATGCCCGAGGCTGCGCTCGCCGCATTCCATCGCATTTATCACGACATGCAAGTTGCCGCTGGGCGTGGCGTTGTGACGGAGGGATATTGATATGCGTTTCCGTCTTGATCCAGCCAACCTCCACGAGAACGGCAAAGCCGCAGTCTCCGGCACGAACACAACGGTCTTCACCCCTTTTGTCCCGGGTGGCAGTGGCGAGGGCTATTGGAACCCCGGCAATTGGGCGCGTCATGTTTTTACGACGAGTGCCAACACGGGCCGGGTTCGCATGTTTTCAAACGAGGCAATGACGGTTTCAACGTTGCCTGTAACGAACACGCTTATCCCGTATCGCGTCAACAGCGAGAACCGCTGTTCGACAGCAGCGACACTTGGCGACAACTGGTATGAGTTGCATTTTGGCGTTTATCCCGGCGTCAATCCGGTCAACAAACGCGTCGAATTCTTTGTGCCGATCCAGAACGCCGTTGTCTTTGGGCAGGCACCAACGGGCGTCTATCCGATTGAAATTGAGTTCGATGGAGACGCGACGACAGTTGCTCCGGCTACAAGCGGCGCGCATTGGGTGATGATTGGCGACAGTATCGCCGCATCTGGCATGTTTGCCCGCAATGGCCTCGATAGCATGATGGGGTTAGCGAAGCTCGGGGCAAGCGATTCAACACACCGCATGTACCAAGGCGCCTACAGTGTCGGCACTGTTTACACCCCCGCTTCACGAACCGGTGACATTGGCCAGATCGTCTCGCATAGCGATGGCTTCACCTACGAAAAGATATCGAGCGCGGGAGCGGGCACCGCCCCGGCGGTTGGCGCAGACTGGAAACGGCGCGGCTTTATTGGGCGCGTTACTGTCATCGGTTGGGGTGCGCGACGCTGGTGGGATGACATTCAAAACACCACAACGATCAACGCACTTGTGGCGCAGCTTGTCGCGCTCAACCCGACGCGTATCAGCGGCATTCGTGGCGTCAACGATCATGCGCAAGGGGCCGTCACAATTGCTCAGATGCAGACGCAGATCACGGCATTTATGAATGCACTCGGGGCAAGCGCCGTTGGTTCCGTTCCCTGCACTCTGTACGGCACAACCTATACGCCAAGCTATGAAGCCGCGAACGGGCTGGGCACGACGCTTGACCAGATGCGAGCGGCGATCTCCGCTGGCGTCGCGGCATCAACCCACCCGAGCAAGGCCTATGTCAACCTGAAGTCTGTTCTTGGGGCTGGAGATTTAGTTGACCAGCTCCATCCAGGCACTGTGGGCCACTACAAGGTCTATGTTGCCCTATGATCGACCCGCTAACCACCACCGTCACGCTTGCCACGGGTGGCGGGCTTACCTGGTTTGGCAATGCGGCGCTGCGCTGGTTGCGGGATCGGCGGAGCAGTGAGGTGCGGATTGCGCAGCATCGCGATGGGCTGACCTTTGACCTGCTGCGCGCCGCGCGGGAGGAGATGAGTGAGCTGCGCGCCGAGGTGACGGATCTGCGCGGGCTTACCGCCAAGGCGGCGCATATCGAGGAGGCGCTCGATCATATCCATGCGCTGCTCCATGCCGATGGCGTAGCAGAGATGAAGGCAGCGGCGCGGCGCGCGGCGGCGTTCCTCAAGCGGATGCGGCCCGAGCCGGACCCGGCCACCGCCACTGCCATCACCGCCGCCGATGCTGCACCCGGTGCGGCGACCGCGCTGCCCCACCCACAGCAGGAGCAATGACCATGCCCGACTGGATGGACCCGAACGCCATCTCCTTCATCACCATCCACTGCGCCGCCACGCCGCGTGGCCGCGATGTGAAGGCGGTGACGATCAGCGCGTGGGATCAGGCGCGCTTTGGCCAGACATCCTATCATTATGTCATCGAGCGCGACGGCGCCGTGGTGCAGACGCTGCGCCATGATCAGAAGGGCGCGCATGTCGGCGGGCATAACAGCGGCAATCTGGGCATCTGTTATGTTGGCGGCATCGAACAGGATGGCAAACCCGCCGACACGCGCACGTCCGCACAGCTGGCGGCAATGGCGGCGCTGGTAAGGCAGCTTCATGCCGAACATCCCGCCGCCGTGATCCGGGGGCATCGCGATTGGCCCGGCGTGGCCAAGGCCTGCCCGTGTTTTGACGTGGCGGCGTGGCTGGCGGGGGTGCGCGCATGAGCTGTGATTTTCTGCGCGGGCCGACGCGTGGGCATCTTGATGTCGCGCGCATGTTGTGGGCGCTCTCGGTCGTGGCGGGCATTGGCTATGCCGGCGCACATCTTGTCATCAACCACAGTTTTTCGATCATCGAATTCGGCACCGGCATGGGCCTGTTGCTGGCCGGTGGCGGCACCGCGACGGCGTTGAAGGACAGCGGCGTGGCGCGCGCCGTCGCGCTGGGCGTGGGCGCGGGCGCAGGGGCGGAGGCGACCCCATGAGCGGCTGGATGATCAGGAATGGCGCGCGCATCCTCGCCGCGCTGGCCGTGCTGGCGCTGGTGATGGCACTGGTGGCGCAGCGATCATGCCGCGCCGCCTCTGTCGCGCGCACCGGCGCCAGGCTGGCGACCGGACAGGCGGGCGCGGCCATCGCCAGCGGGCAGGATGCCGCCAACACCATCGGCAACCGCATGGCCGGTGATGCCGCAACTGATGCCATGACAAGGGAAAATGATGATGCAATCCGCAAAGCCCCGGGCGCCGATGCGCTGGTTGATGCCGCTGCTGATGCTGCCGGGCGTAACGGCCTGTGCCGGCGCGCCGCCTATCGCCGCGATCCCCAGTGCGTGCAGCAAGCTGATCCCCGCTGACTGGCGCAACCCGGTGCCGGGCGCACCGCTGCCGGCGGGGCGGACGGTGGGTGACTGGATTGCGTTTGGCGATGCGCAGACGGCCCAACTCGATAAGGCCAATGGCCGCACCAGCGACGCGATCGACATCATCGCCCGGTGCGAGGCGCGCGATGCGGCGGCGGTGAAACAGCTCGCGCGGCGGCGCGTGCCGGGGGTGTTTTAGAGCGTGATGACATGAGGTTGACCCGCCGCTTCGCGGTTGCCCTGAGCCGCCCGCCGGACATCGTCGCAGCGCTTGCACGGGCTACCAGCCCGCGCTGCGCGCCGCTCCTCGCCGACGAACGGCTCAGGGCAATCACGGTGGGTCAACCTCGTGTCATCACGCTCCAGGCCGCCGCCCCCGGCTCAGTCCGCCGTGCCGTACCGTGCGCCGGGCAGGGCGGTTGCGCCGTCATTGTCGGGGGCGAGGGGCAAGGGGTGGACGGTCGCC
This sequence comes from uncultured Sphingomonas sp., assembly GCA_963422345.1. GTDB lineage: Bacteria > Pseudomonadota > Alphaproteobacteria > Sphingomonadales > Sphingomonadaceae > Sphingomonas. The sequence goes on along the minus strand of OY729425.1, from coordinate 3,553,381 downwards.
TGGCCCGTTGCCGCCGCATCGGCGCGGGCAAACCATGCCTTGAGATAGCCGCGTACCCGGTCCGTATTGCGCTCAAACAGCCAGTACATGATCGTCGCAAAACCCAGCAGCAGCGCCAGCCCGGCCAGTGACTGGCCGAACCCGGCGACGGAAAGCGGGCCGGGCACAAACCAGCGATCAATCACATTGAGCGCCGGATAGTGAAACAGGTACAGCGAATAGGACATGCCGGCGAACAACGCCGCGCTGCGCGCCAGCCAGCCGTGCCGCGCCAGCGCGCGGTTCAGCCCGTCACTGGTCAGCCACGGCACCATCATGACAAAGCCGGCGGCAAAGATGCTGCGCGCCATGCTGACGGTCATCGTGCTGACATGGATTGAGGCATGGGAGGGCCGCGCGCTCTGGATCGCGGCGCTGCCGAGCAGGACAATGACCAGCCCGAGACAGGCCAGCGCCCCGCGTCCGCGCCGCAGGTCAACCGCGCTGACCAGCGCACCCATCATCCACACCATGATCAGTGAGGCATCCAGCCGGCAGAACATGACCATCGCCGTCATCGCAACGGCCAGCGCGATGCCAGTGCCCCGCCGCGTGAAGATGGCGGCGGCGGCCCCGGCAATGGCGTAGAACCAGATTTCGTAGGCCAGGCTCCACAAGGGCAGGTTAAACGGCAGGGTGGGGACAAGCACGGCGTTCAGGCCGACAACATTGCCGGCGACCTGCAGCGCATCGAACGGCACGCCATGCGCATACACACCGACCAGCCCGGCAAAGATCGCGGCGGGCAGCAGCGGCAGCGCAATGCGCGAGACGCGATCGATGACAAAGTCCCGCGGGTTGAAGCGACCCTGTTGCGCGCGGCGGATCACCTGCCCACCGACCAGATAGCCGCTGAGCACGAAGAACAGCATCACCGCCTCCTGCCCAAGGCGCGAGGCAAGATAGGCGGCCTTGACCAGTATCGTCTGCTGTTCGACTGGCAATTTGGTGAAGGTCACAAAGGCCAGGCCGCGTGAGTGTTCCAGCACGACGAGCATCGCCGCAGCCGCCCGCAATATGTCGAGCGTCACCAGCGGGGGCGATTGCTCCGGTCGCTGTGGCACGGTCATGACTGCGGCTAAGCACGGCACGGCGCGCGCTGCAACATGTTGCGTGTGCTGAACGGTGCCGAAACGATCATTTTTCCGGCATTGCGGCACATGCGCCATGGCACCGGCGCTGCCTTTCCCCTTGCATCGCGCGCGGTGCATCGGGATACCGGCATAACGGGTTTCAGGGGGCTGACATGACGAGCATCGCGGAAAAACTGGCGGCTAGCGGTGGCCGACCGTCGGGCTTTGACTATCTGCGCCTCGCGCTCGCCATTGGCGTCATTGCGGTGCACAGCGCGATTGTCAGTTACAATTTCCCCGGGGAAATCGCGCTGTGGCTGTCGCCGGCGCGGCCGGTGGTGCGCTCCATCCTGCCGATGTTCTTCGCGCTCAGCGGCTTTCTCGTCGCGGGCAGCCTGGAACGATCCCGCACCCTGCCGATGTTTCTCGGGCTGCGCGCGATCCGCATTTACCCTGCGCTGGCGGTGGAGGCTTTGCTGTCGGCGTTGATCCTCGGGCCGATCTTCACCCATTACAGCCTGGCCGGCTATGTCCATGATCCGCTGTTCGCGCGCTATTTCTGGAACCTGATCGGCGATCCGCAATCGATGTTGCCGGGCGTTTTCGCGCACAATCCGCTGCCTGACTATATGAACCGGCAATTGTGGACCGTGCCCTATGAACTGCTCTGCTATGTCACGCTCGCCGCGCTGGCGGTGCTCGGGGTGAAACGCTGGCCGATCCTGCTGCCGCTTGCCGCGCTTGGCATCGCGTTCAGCTATGGCGCGATCAAATTCTGGAGGAGCGGCACGTTGCTCTATGTCGTCGGCCCGCTGCCCGGCATCCTGCTGGTTGTCGCCTTTTTGTGCGGCGTTGCCATTTACCTGTTTCGTGACCGCATCCCGTTCAGCACCGGCTGGTTTGTCGCCATGGCCATCGCATCGGCGTTGCTGTTGACCATCGTGCCGGCGGGCGATGTGCTGGCGCCCTTTACCACCGCCTATCTCGCGGTGTGGCTGGGGCTGACCAACAGCCGGCGGCTGTGGTTCATTCGCGGCGCTGACTATTCCTATGGCATCTTCCTTTATGGCTTCCCGATGCAGCAGGCGGTGGCCGCAGCGATTGGCCCCTGGGCGCAGACGCCGGTGACGAACACCGTGCTCAGCACATTGGCCGCCGCTGCCTTTGCCGGTTTCTCCTGGACCTTCATCGAAAAGCCGGCGCTGAAACTGCGCAAGCCGATGGAACGGCTTGAGGCGCGCTGGCTCGGGCGCGGCACAAAACCGGTGCAGGAAGTGCTGGCCGGGCGGGCGCTGGATTAACGGCCCTTGCGCTGGCACTATGTCGCGGGTCGCTGACCGGCGGTGCGGGGCCGGGGCAGGGGAAATCGGGGGGACAGGTGTGATGATGACAGCACAGGACGCGCGGACTGACCTGGCGCGCGACAGGCGTTTTTTCCTGATGATGGCGGTGGGCATCACGGTGACGATGCTGGCCGGGTTCGGGCTGCAATTTGCCATGGGCCGGTCCAGCTTTGCCTCGCCCTGGTGGGTTCATCTCCATGCCGTGACCTTTGCCGGCTGGGTGTTTTTCTATCTTCTGCAGAACATCCTGGTCGCGCGCGGCGCGGTTGCGCGGCATCGCGCGCTGGGCTGGGTCGGGTTCGCCTGGGCCACCTGGATGATCCCGGTGGGTGTGGGCGTTACCTGCCTGTCGCTGGCGGCGCACCGCACCCCGCCGTTTTTTGCGCCGAGCTTCTTCCTTTCGCTCGATCCGATCACGGTGATCACCTTTTATGCCTTTACCGTCGCGGCCATCAGGATGCGCCAGCGCGCTGACTGGCACCGGCGACTGATGCTGTCGGGCACGATTTTCCTGACCGGCCCGGCCTGGGGCCGGTTGTTGCCCATGCCGCTGCTCGGCGGTGAAGTGGGCGTGTGGGCGATCCTCGCGGCGCAGGTGATCATTCTTTTCGGTGTCGCCATCGGTTATGATCTGGTGTCGCGCCGGCGCGTTCACCCGGCCTATTTCTGGGGCGTTGGCGGCTCCATTGTCGCGGTGGCGCTGATGAAACCGGTCAGCATGTTGCCCTTTGTGGTGGCGCTGGCCGATAAACTGGTGGGGTGATGGTGCCGACGATAAACGTCAGGTGAACGATCCATTCCGCGATGGTTCAGTGCGAATCGGCCAGAAGCGGCATCAGGTTGGTCCACCCGCGTTGTTATGGCGCAGCATATCGGGTCTGCCTGGCAAGAGGAATTTTCATCATGAACAGCATAGTGAAGAAAATGGGTCTCGGCGCGGTGCTGGCGGCGACGGTGATCAGTGCGGCGGTTCCGGCACAGGCACAGCGCTGGGAGGGCGGTTATCGCCATCGTGGCGGTGGTGATGCGGCTGGCGCGGCGCTGATTGGCGGCATTGCCGGTCTGGCGATTGGCGCGGCGATTGCCTCGGGCCATGATCGCGACCGTGACTATTATTATCGCGAGCGCGGCTATCGCCCCGATTATGACGATTATTATTACCGTCGCCACGGCTATTATCCGGACAATGGCTATTACGCCTATCGCTACCGCGATCCGCGCTATTATGAGAATTGCTGGATCGAACGCCGCTGGGATCCCTATTGGGATCGCCCGGTCCGGGTCCGCATCTGCCGCTGAGGTGGCGATCGGCGGGACGCGATATTATTGCCCCCAAACAGCGGCGCGGGCCATGGTCCGCGCCGTTTTGGCTTGGCAACGCCCGCTCTTTTGCGCCATGACGCGCGCCATATGACCGACATCACCGACACGCCGCCCGACCGGCTTTGCATCAATCCGCGCAGCCCGTTCTTTGACCAGGACGCCCTGTCACGCGGCATCGGCATCCGCTTCAAGGGGCTGGAACGCCATGATGTCGAGGAATATTGCCGGTCAGAGGGCTGGATCCGCGTCGCCCTGGGCAAGAAGGTTGACCGTCACGGCCAACCGCTGACGCTCAAGCTGTCGGGGCCGGTCGAGGCCTGGTTCGAGCGACCCGCCGGGGAGGCGGCGGCGGATTAGCGCGGTTTGGCGCGGGGGCCGGGTCGGCATCCCAGTTGAACGCCGCCTGTGCTTCTGCTTCCACCTGCCTGATCATCGCGCGATAGGGGCGCGGGCCATAGCTGATCCGTGCCACGCCGGCATCGGCCAGCGCGCGCGTGTCCGGTCCGCCGGGCAGCGGGATGACATTGACCGGCAGCGTCACCGCCTCACATAATTTCCGGATCAGGCCGAGATCAGCCAGGCCGGCGGCGAAAAAGCCGCTGGCGCCAGCGGCGGCATAGGCATGGGCGCGGGCAATCGCCGCATCGACCATTGCCGCATCATGGCTGTCCTGCGGCGCGTGCAGGAAAATATCGGTGCGCGCATTGATGAAAAAACGTGCGCCCGCGCCGCGCCGTGCCGCAGCAATGCGTGCCGCCTGCACATCGATGCTGTGCAGCCCGTCGCCGCCCACCACCTGATCCTCAAAATTGCACCCGACCACACCGGTCAGCGCGAGCCGCGCCATATTGGCGGCGACGGCTTCCGGCGCCACGGCATAGCCGCCCTCAAAATCAATCGACACCGGGCGACTGACCGCATGGGCGATGCGCGTGGCGTTGGTCAGCACCAGCTCAAGCGGCACCTGCTCGCCATCGTCATAGCCAAGCGCGGCGGCGACCGACCAGCTGCCGGTGGCAACGGCCTTGGCCCCGGCACGCACCACGGCGCGCGCGCTGCCTGCGTCCCACGCATTGTAAAGGATCACCGGGTCGCCGGGTTGATGCAGCCGCGCGAAGAAACTTGCCGTGTCGCTCATTGGTCGTGCTCCGCCCACCGCAGAAAGCGGGGCGACACCTAGCGCAAATGTCTGGCTTCCCCAAGAGCTTTGACAGGACATTAACCATCCTCCCCCAAATGGGCGAGACGGGGGCGGGGCGTGTCAGTCGCGCGGGAAGAAAATTCCCTTGATGCAATCAGCATTGCGGACGGCGATCTGGACATGAGTCTTCTCGCGATAGCCGCATCCTGGATATAGCCGCTTGCCCTCGGTGAACATGCCCCTGACGGTGTCAAACGGCGCGACCAGCCTTTTCTCTTCGGGCACGCGCTCAATCGCCGTGTGCAGATGCCGGATCACGGCGCAATCGAGGAAGCGCAATCACTACTGTCCGGTTTATAAATCAAATAGATTCAGCGGCTTATCGATGGGCGTCTGTTGCGTAGTGGTGTCTGCTTGGCGAAGAAGTTGATCCAGCGGGATTTTTTCGAACGCGGTGACGCTGATCAGCTGTAGGATTGTGTAGAGGCTGGCGTCGAGCGCGAGACGCTTTTTGACGATGGCAATGAGCACGTAGACACAAACGGCGATCCAGATTTGTGTCTTCACGGCGTTCTCGGTGGTGCCGAAGAAGCTCTTGATGCGCAGGTGCTGCTTGATCCACTTGAAGAACAGTTCGATCTGCCAGCGGCATCGATACAGGTCAGCGATGGTCTTGGGCGGAAGCGCGAAATTGTTGGTCAGGAAAACGAACGATTTGCCGGTCTCGGGGTCGCGATAGCGGATGCGGCGCAAGCGACCGGGGTAGCGCCTGATGCTCAAGCGAACCTCCAGCCTGACGATCTGGTCGCAGATGACCCCGCTGGTGCGGTCAACCGGGCGCGAAGCCATACGACGTAACCGCTGGTTGCTCTTGCCGCGGATCACGAAGAACGCGCCGGCGGCGTTGAGGCGTTCGAGCCGGATCAGATCCATGAAGCCGCGATCCATGACATAGACCGCACCAGGCTCGGGGACGACGACATCGCGTATGACTTGCCGTGATCGATATGGATTACCACGGGAATGTTGCCCCTGAGGTCGATCATGGTGTGCAGCTTCACCGCGCCCTTGTCATGGTGGAAGCTGGCCCATGGGAACAGCGACAGACACAGGTCGATGGTAGTGGTGTCGAGCGCGTAGGCAGTCGCGTCGAGGTCGGCACCGAAACTGTCCGACGCATAAAGCCTTCGCGCCTGGGCGATCAGGATCTGGGCAAAGGCAGCGTAGAGCCGCCAGTCGCGGCGCTCGTTCGCATCCGCCAGGGTACTGCGCCGGACCTGACCGCGGATACCCATGTGATAAAGCTTGGCCCGCTGGGCGTTGAGGCACGTGACGGTATCGCGCAGGCTGTCCCGATAGGTCAGTTGTGCAAAGGCCATGCAGCGAAGCTGATCCTGGCAGGTAAAGCTCCTCACCCGCAGATCGCCTTGAAACCGCTCGACGCAGCGTCGAAAGCTGTGGTGTGGCAGATGCTCCATCAGCTGCGCAAAAACGATCTTCCCATCATGCACTGCCCGTCTCCCGAACCGATGTTCGGAAACACGCTACCCGCTGAGCGGCATTCAAATCGATGACAGGGGAGAACCGGCTATTACATGCCAATTATCAAATGCTTACCGCAATATCGCAAAAACTAAGCCGGACAGTAGTGAAGCGCAATACCCGGTCCTTGTCAGGCTCGCTCTTGAGGCTCTTGTTTTGGTGATTACGTAGTTAGCAAACCCAGCGGGATGCGCTAGAGAGAACGGCATAGGAGCAAGCCGTCATGTCCGCTCTCTCTTCCCCTCATTTCCACGACGAAGCGAAGGCTTTTGAGTATCTCGAAAGCATCGTTTGGGCTGGCGGTGTGACGTGTCCGCATTGCGGTGTCGTGGGTGGTCGAGTGTACGATCTGGCGGGCGTTCGCGGTAAGCCGTCGAAGAAGTCGCCGGAGGGCGCTATCCGGTTCGGCCTCAAGAAGTGCGGCGAGTGCCGCCAGCAGTTCACGGTCAAGGTTGGCACGGTATTCGAACACGCCCGGATGCCGCTTCACAAGATGCTGCAAGCCGTCCACCTCATCATGTCGAGCAAGAAGGGCATCAGCTCGCACCAGCTCGGACGCATCCTTGAGGTCCAGTACAATACGGCGTGGTTTCTCTCGCACCGTATCCGCGAAGCGATGCGCTCGGGCGATCTGGCGCCGTTCGGTTCGGGTGGCGGCGTGGTCGGGGTCGATGAAACCTTCATCGGCAACATCAAGGGCGCTCCCAAGAAGCGCGCCTTCCACCACAAGATGAAGGTTCTGGCGCGGGTTGACCGCAACAGCGGCAAGGCCCGCACGATGGTGATTGATAACGTCCGCGCCGAAACGCTGATGCCGATCGTTCTCGACAACGTCGCTCGCGAGGCTCGCGTGATGACGGACGAACACAGCGGCTACCGCGACATGAAGCTGCATTTCGCCGGTTATGGCGCGACGGCGCACGGCAAGGGCCAGTACGTCGATCTGGCTGACCGCTCGATCCACAGCAACACGGTCGAGGGTTATTTCTCAATCTTCAAGCGTGGCATGAAGGGCGTTTACCAGCATTGCGACGAGCAGCATCTGCATCGCTATCCGGCTGAGTTCGAGTTCCGCTATAACAACCGCATTGCGAACGGCGTTGATGATCGCCAGCGCGCGGACAACGCGCTGATGGGTATCGTTGGCAAGCGTCTGACCTACGCATAGCTAACGAGGCGAGTCCGTAAGTCCGTTTCAATTCGCCAAAAAGTCTGTTATTAATCGACATATTGGCGAATTGAAACGGACTTACGGACATGATTCATGCATATCCAAACCTCGAAGAAATTGACCGGGAAGTGTTGGAGATGATCCGTAACCAGCGGGTAACGCTGCGTTATCAGGTCGGCCAAACGCCATTACGGTGGTCAGGTTTTTTGCGGAAAAATACGGAAGCGCGTGCGCTGCAAGGTTCCAACAGCATCGAGGGAATTAATGCAAACCTAGACGAAGCGATGGCGATCATCGACGATGAGCGTCCGGAAACCCTTGAAGCGGAGACGCTTAGGGCTCTTCAGGGCTATCGAGCCGCGATTACGTATATCATGCGAACGCATGACGATCAGCATACAGTGGTCGATCTTAGCCTGATCCGAAGCCTGCATTTCATGATGCTCAATTATGATATGTCGAAGCTTCCTGGCCAATGGCGTCCGACGCCCGTTTACGTTGTGTCGGAAGCGGACGAAGAGGTTGTTTACGAAGGGCCTCCCGCAGAAGAAGTCCCGATCTATATGCGCGAGTTGGTCGAGCAAATCGCCCAAGCCGATAGTGTAGATTCATCTACGGTGCTGGCGGCAATGGCGCACCTCAACCTCGCGATGATTCATCCGTTCAAGGATGGCAACGGGCGCATGGCTCGGGCGCTGCAAACACTGGTAATGTCGCGAAACGGGGTCAGCAGCCCAACGTTTTGTAGCATCGAAGAATGGCTGGGCCGAAACACCCCTGCTTATTACGCCATCCTGAAAGATGTTGGGCAGGGCAGTTGGAATCCGCGCAACTCGGCTCTGCCGTGGGTGCGCTTTTGCCTGATCGCTCATTATCAGCAGTCAGCCACGCTTGCGAAGCGCAATAACCACGTGGGCCGAGTGTGGGAGGAGATTAGCAAGATCGTTCGGGCGAATGGTCTACCCGAGCGGGTCGAAACACCGCTTTTGGACGCGGCATTCGGATATCGAGTTCGGAGCAATCGCTACCGCGAGGATGTGGAGATTTCGGATGTAGCCGCGACGCGTGATTTACGTAAGTTATGCGACCTAGGTTTGTTGGATCCAGTTGGCGAGAAACGAGGCCGGTATTATATCGGTCAAAAGGCACTGTTGAATATTGCGCAGAGAACGCGAGAAGATGGCCGCGCCGGTAATCCGTATGATATAGCGGCAAAAGGTCGCGCTGAGATTGGTCAACTAGCCCTGTTATAAGGCCGGAAAAATGAAGCCACCCCCCACCCAACTCGACAAGTTCAAGGAAGCCGCGCGCGACCTTGAAACGGACGACGACCCGGAGCGCTTCAAGGAGCGGCTAGGGAAGCTGGTCAAGCATAAGCCGGTGGATAAGCCACAGACATGACGGTCGTAATTTTCGTGGCCGCGATAGCGCTCTTCATCGGATTCGGTTGGGGATACTCCCATTGCAAATCTCAGTACGAGGCGAAAGAGCGTATCCGCGGCCAGTGGGCCGAAATTCAGGACACGGCAGTACGCAAAGGGTGGATCACGCCAGAGGATAAGCTGTAGTCGTTGCGGTATCCTGATACCCGTGCTATTTGGGCGCGATGATAGGTCATTGGCCCCATTGCGCCCTTCACAGCCAGCCAGCCCACAGGCCGGAAGCGTGCAATTACGGTGGTTTTATATCCGGGCAAACACTTGAACAAAGCCGCGCCCAGCCGGATCGACGGGCTGCAACGGTCGCGCGAAATGTTGTGCAGTTGCTTTTAGCCCGGTTAGACTACTTAATCGAAATTGACGGAAGTCGGGTTGACCTCCCTTACCGGATAGCTGTTGCCACCCGAATACTTCTATCTCTCCCGACTTCATGGCTCCGAGGACATAAGGCCAGTAAACCCTACGGTACCCGCCATAACCGAACTCGATCACTGTCAGACTACGGATCGCCTCGCCTATAAGTTGCCTGTCAGAAAGCATTCTCACCCCCGAATCATCGAGGGCTGATCATGCGTTTTTAACCTTGGGTTTGCAAACTACGCAATCGCCATCCCAATGCCCTGACTGGATCAGATTCCCAGAAATAGGCGCCCGGCCCAAGCCAGTCATAGGCGCGCTCGCTTTGCAGGATGTCAATTTCACCGGCGACGGCGCGTGCGGCAACGCTTTCCTCGCAGCCATGATAGCCAAGGACGAAGGACGTGGCGAGGCGGCTCAAGCGGCGGCGGGCTCCTTCTTGGGTGATCCGCCAAATTCGACCCGCAACTTGCCCTTTTTGGTTTAAATGCCCTCGCTGATCAGCGACTCCCTTGCCGCCGCCCTGGACGCCGTATTGCGTTTGGTTTGCTCATCGAGAATGCGGAGGATTTCGGCATTGCGCTGTGCGGTCGTCATCAGCCGTGCCTCCTTGCACCAACAGGGTTGCGAATATCTGTGCCACATGGTCGCTTAACAAGGCCGCAACAGGGATTGCGCCGCCTTGCCCGATGATCGCCAGCATTTTCATGCTGGAAAAGTGCCTTTTTCGCAATCAGCAAATTCGCGCACCGGTCGCCGCGCATCCGGCGCCTTTAGTGAACGAAGCGCGCCACCACGTCGCGATAGCTGCGCGAAACCTTGACCTGCGCGTTCGACGCCAGCACCAGAAAGCATTCGCCATTGGTATGCGGCTTCACTTCCTTGACCAGGTCAAGGTTGACGATGGTTGAGCGATGCACGCGCTGGAAGCGGCGCGGGTCGAGCCGCTTTTCCAGATCCTTCATCGTCTCCCGCAGGATCAGCGTGTTGTCGCCGGTATAGATGCACATGTAATCGCCAGCGGCATCAATGCGCTCGATCGTGTCGACATCGACGCGGAAAATCTGCCCGCGATCCTTGATGTTGATCAGCTTTTCAAAGCGGTTGGCCTGCACCTGGTCGCTGCCATCGGCAATGTCGGCGGCTGCCTCGGGCGCGACATCGGCCAGCACCTCGCGCAGCTTTTCGACTTCCTCAACGCCGCGCTTTTCGGTCAGCCGCTGGCGCACGCGGTCCAGCGTGTCGGCGAGCCGCGATTCCTCGACCGGCTTCATCAGATAATCGACCGCCTGCGCCTCAAACGCCTTCAGCGCATGGTCGGAATAGGCGGTGACGAACACGAACAGCGGCGGCTCAACCTCCATCAGGCCCTGCACCACCGAAAAGCCGTCAAAGCCCGGCATCTGGATGTCGAGGAACACCAGGTCGGGCTTGTGCGTCTTGATCGCGCGGATCGCCTCGCGGCCATTCTGGCAGGTCTCGATGATCTCGACATCGTCAAATGCCTGCAGGCGAAGTTCGAGACCCTGGATCGCCAGCGGCTCGTCATCCACCAAAATTGTCCGAATCGTCATGCGACCTCTCTCGTCGGTTCCCCGAGCTGGAACGGAATTTCAATTTCCACCCCGAACCCGCCAGCCGGAATTGACCGCGTCTCGAAGCGATGGTCGGGGCCATATGCCTGTGCCAGTCGCTCCCTTATATTGGTAAGGCCGACCCCGGTTGAAAGGGATGGGCGCGGTTTCATTTCATTCAAGCCCGGACCGGTGTCGGATACGGTGATCTGCACCCTGTCTCCGGCGAGCCGCGCGACGACGGCGATTTCGGCGCCATCTTCCTGTGGCGTCACGGCATATTTGATCGCGTTTTCGACCAGCGGCTGGAGCAGCAATGACGGCAGCCGCGCCTTGGATACGCGCGCATCAATGTCGAAACTGGGGCGCAGGCGATCCTCAAAACGCATCTTCTCGATTTCGAGATAGAGCTTCAGCGTCTCGACCTCCTGCGACAAGGTGACGTGCGCGGTCGGCTCATTGGCCAGCGTATAGCGCAGGAATGACGACAGCCGGCTGAGCATGGCATTGGCGCGCTCGGTCTGTTTGAGCAGCACCAGGGTCGAGATGGAATTGAGCGTGTTGAACAGGAAATGCGGGTTGAGCTGGTACCGCAGCATCGCCAGTTGCGCGCTGCTCGATTCGCTTTCCAGCAGCTTCATCTGATCGGCCTGCGCCTCGACGATCAGATAGAAATTAATCCCGAAATACAGCGCTGACCACCCGGCCAGCACGGTGAAATTGAGGAACAATGCCGCCAGCACCGCCTTGACGTTCAGGCCCGGCGCGGCCTGTTTCAGCATCGAAAAGCTGAACGAATCAAGGATCGCATAGAGCAAGGTCGCGCCGGCCAGCGTCAATATGGTCAGGATGATGCCGGTAATCCGCGTGCGCGTGCGGTAATAACCATACAGCGCCGACAGCAGCAGCGTGATGCAATAGCCGACGATCGATTCGATCAATACCGGCACGATCGCATCAAGCGACAGGCCGCTCGACAGCGCCGAGACGCTGCGCAGCACCAGGTAACCGCTCCAGCCGCCCGCCTGGAGCCGCCAGAAGGCCCGGCCCTTGTCCTCAAAGAACGGGCGCTTGAAGATCATCGGGGTGGAAAAGAGAGCCATCGCCCGCGGCTTTACCCCGGCTGCGCGGTTAGCGCAAAAGCGAAGACAGGGTGCCGACGGTCAAACCGTGCGGCGCGCGCGGCGCAATGTGCATCGGGCAAGAAAAAGGCCGCTGTCCCGTGGGACGGCGGCCAATTTCTGCCTTGCCCGAACGATCAGAGCTGAACGTTGAGCGACGCGATGAAGGCGCGAGGGCTGCCGATCTGGGCATTCGGCACGCTATACTGGGTCGTTGAACCGCCGTTGAAGCCGCCAACATAATATTGGTTGAACAGGTTCTGCACGTTGAGCTGCAGGTAGGTCGTGTCGTTGAGACCCGCCCAGCCCAGCTTTACCCGCATGTCGAGGTCAACCTGCGTGTAGGCAGGTGACTTCGCGGCATAGACCTGAAACGATGTTGCCGTGATCGGGCAGGTCGCATTTACGAGCGTTGCAGTGCACTGCAACGCAGGCAAATTCTGATCGTTCAGGTAACGCGGGCCAGTGCGCTTGGCCTGGATGGCCAGATCGACTGGACCCAGTGAGCCGGACAGACGAGCACCGAACGTATAGGTTGGTGCGCCTGATTCACGCTTTCCTGCTGTGAGCGCGACAATCGGCGTGCCCGCAACGGTGCAGTTCAGCGTTACGTTGGTCGCCGTTCCACATGAGCCGAGCGAGACGTTGCTCTTGATTTCCGATTTCAGCAATGAGCCAAAGACATAGGCCGTAACCTGGGGAACCGGCCGCCACGAAACGCTGGCGTCGATGCCATATTTATCGACGCGACCGAGGTTGCGGTAGAAGGTCGTCTGCGTGTCAGGGTCAAACGCACTCGCCAGACGGTTGGTGAAGCGCGTGTACCAAGGGCCAACGAATGCTTGGACCGTCGGTGATGAATAGCGGATCCCGGCGTCGAAATTGTCCGTTGTTTCCGGTGTCGGCGATGCCTGTGGTGAGCCAACGGGGAAGAAGAAGGCGTTATACAGGTTGTCGGTGCCCGGAACCTGGATGCCCTTTGAGTAGTTGAAATAGGCTGAGAAGCCATCGCCAAATTTGTAGGTCAGGCCCAGGCTCGGCAGGACGCGGTTATATTTGTAAATGCGCCGCTGCGGTGCCGCGAACCCAACGACGGTAGCAGGCGTTGTGCCAGTAGCAGCCGTGTAGGTGTAAGGGTTGGCCGCTGCATAGGCTGCAATGGCCGCAGTGTTGTTGGTGCCGAAGCAATCGAGGAAGCCGCTAGCACTTGTCGTAAAGCAGAAGTTGTTCAGATCACGCGTATAAAATGGCACACGGACACCGACATTGACGGTCAGGGCACCAAATTTGCCGCGATATTCGCCGGAAACCTGATCCAGGATGGCGAATGAGAGGCGATCACGCTTCTCTACCGTGAAACCCTTGCTGTCGATCATCGGCGTATTGATCGGGAATACGTCGGTCGGGAAACCATTTGCCAGCAATGGTGCCAGTTCGCCGGTTTGCCGGTGGCGGCCATAATCGTGCGAATAACCAATGCGGAATGTGTGGTTTTCGTTCAGGTCATAACGCAGACCCGCGACCAGACCATAACGGTGGGTCACCGTCTGGCTGGGTGCGAGCAACGTCACCTGGTCGAGCGTGTCGCCGTCGCCATTCAGGTCGCGCCCAAAAAAGTAGTTGCCACCAATAAAGCCAAACAAAGGTGTGGTGATCGCGCCACGCACCGCATTGGCCGTCTGCGTAAAGCCGGCAGTTGTTTCACGTGCAGTGATGGTGCCGCCGCCGTTCGCCTTCACATACTGGAAGCTTGCGTCGAGGGTCAGGACGAGGCCCGGCTGGATCGTGAACTTCGAGGCAAAGCGAATGTTGCCTGTACTGGACGGATTATACCGCTCGTCAAAGCTCGTGCCGCACTGGGCGCCATTGTTCGCTGCGCCCGGGGAGTTAACGACAGCGGGCAAGTCAGCGACGCCAGCGGTGCCCGTGGTTACCTGACAGCGCGCAACATGATAGGGCAGTTCGTCCCGGCTAAGCGGGAAGCGGTTCCCGGTACCGGTGCCAACAACACGCGGCGTCGTGACGAGCGGGGTCGTCGTCAAATCGGTCCGCAGCGGTGCGGAGCCAAAGAAATTGTTGCGATTGACGTTGTAGTTGAAAGCCAGCGACAGGAAGTCGCCACCGCTGCCGATCGGCTGATAGATGCGCGCATTATATTGCGACTTGTCGAGCTTGCCGAAATCGTTGAACACGACATTGTTCTCGGCGTGGCTGGCGGAGAACCATGCCTTGGTGCCGATCGAGGTGAACGCACCCGTGTTGACCTGACCAAAGAGGCGGAAGAAGCTGTAATCGCCAACCGAACCGAGCAGGCGCGCACCGAACTTGTCGGTCGGCACCATGGTGCGATAGTTGACGGTCGAACCCGAGGCGGCGGCTGACGGGCTGTCAACATCGGTCGAGCCATAGTTGACGTTGACATTCTCGATCAGCTCGGGGTCGAGCTGCTGGTTCGAGAACACCGCATAGCTGCCGGTGTCGTTGAGCGGGACGCCGTCAAAGGTCAGGGCGATACGGCTCGAGTCGAAGCCGCGGATCGTCAGCGTGCCGCCGGCCGAACCGAACGGATCGTTGTTCTGGAAGCTGACACCCGGCAGCTGGTTGATCGTATCAAGGATCGAGTTGCCCGGGGTCTGCTTGGCAATGAATTCCTGCGTCAGGACGCCCTTGGCCTTTGACGAGTCAGGGATCTGCACGCCGGCAATGCCCTTGGACGGGCGGGCGGCGGTAACGACGACGTCACCCTGGTTGAAATCCACCGAACCGGTCGACTGCGCGAAAGCGGCGCCCGGAATCATCACGGCAGCCAAAGCCACCCCTGCAAACAACTTGGTCTTCATTTCGATCTTTCCCCCTTGAGGAGCGTATGGAACGACGATTCGTTCGGCACGCGGCGCCCGTGTCACCGCACCACGAGCGCGCCTTTGGCCGCTAAATATGGCAGTTGAATGACAGTCAACCACCACGCACGGTATTCTTCCAACGAATCATATTGCGTTGCAAAAAAGCATCACCGCGCGGCGGCGACAATCGCTGCCCATTCGGCCTCGTCAATCACGCGAATCCCCAGTTCTGCGGCCTTTTTCAGCTTTGAACCGGCCCCTGGCCCGGCAATCACCAGATCGGTCCTGGCTGATACTGATCCGGCGACGCGCGCGCCCAGCATTTCGGCCTGCGCCTTGGCCTCGTCGCGACTCAGCGATTCCATGCTGCCGGTGAATACCAGCGTCTGCCCGCTGACCGCCGAGTCGCGCTGCTCATTGACGAAGGCGACCGGGCTGACCTGTGACAACAGATCGGCCCATGCCACCTGATTATGGTCCTCGGCGAAGAAATCGACCAGCGCCTCGGCCACCACCGGGCCGATGCCGTCAATCGCCTCCAGCTCACCGCGCGCCTCCGGCTCGGCATGGGCGCGGGTGGCGACCTCGGCGATCTTTTCGACCGTGCCAAACGCCTTGACCAGATCACGCGCCGTCACCGCGCCGACATGGCGGATGCCCAGCCCGAACAGGAAGCGCGCCGGGTCGGGCGTGCGCTTGGCCGCGATCGCGGCGAGCAAATTGGCCGCCCAAACCCGGCCATCCTTCTTGCGCGCGAGCAACTGCTCCTCGGTCAGGCGGAAAATATCGGCCGGGCCGTGGATCAGGCCATCATGGAAGAAGTCCTCAATCTGCTTGAGGCCCAGCCCCTCAATGTCGAGCGCACCCCGGCTGACAAAATGGCGCAGCCGCTCGATGCGCTGTGCCGGGCAGATCAGCCCGCCGGTGCAGCGGATGTCGACCTCGCCCTCCTCGCGCACCGCGTCGGAATCGCATTCCGGGCAGGTGGTGGGGAAAAGCCACGGGTCGCGGGCCTCATCGCGCGTCAGGTTCTCGACGATCTGCGGGATGACATCGCCGGCGCGTTGCAACACCACGCGGTCGCCGGGGCGCACGCCCAGCCGCCCGATCTCATCGGCATTGTGCAGCGTGGCATTGGTGACGACCACCCCGCCGACCGTCACCGGGGTCAGCCGCGCAACCGGGGTCAGCTTGCCGGTACGCCCGACCTGGATGTCGATCCGCTCGAGCAGCGTCTGCGCGCGCTCGGCGGGGAATTTGTGCGCCAGTGCCCAGCGTGGCGCGCGCGCCACCGCGCCCAGCCGTGCCTGCCAGTCGAGCCGGTCAACCTTGTACACCACCCCGTCAATGTCGAATGGCAGCTCGGCACGCCCGGCCTCAATGCGGGCATAATGCGCCAGCGCGGCGTCGGCATCGGCGGCGCGGATCAGCATGTCGCTGACCGGTACGCCCCACGCCGCAATCGCGTGCATCACGTCGAGCTGCGTCTCACCCGGCACGGTCGATGCCTCGCCCCAGCCATGCGCCAGGAAGCGCAGCGGGCGGCTGGCAGTGATGGCGGCGTCCTTCTGGCGCAGGGATCCGGCGGCGGCATTGCGCGGGTTGGCGAATTGCCGCGCCTTGCCTGCATCGCCCGCCGCCTTGGCCTCGGCCAGCAGCCGCGCGTTGATCGCGGTGAAATCGGCCTTGGCCATATAGACCTCGCCGCGCACCTCAAACACCTCGGGCGCGCTGCCGCCCAGCCGTTCGGGAATGTCGCTGATCGTGCGGACATTGGCGGTCACATCCTCGCCCACCGCGCCATCGCCGCGCGTCAGCGCCTGCACCAGCTGCCCCTGTTCATAGCGCAGCGAGCAGGACAGGCCGTCAATCTTCGGCTCGGCGGTCAGTGCAACCGGCGCGTCCTCCGCCAGGCTGAGAAAGCGCCGCACCCGCGCGACGAACTCGGTGACGTCGTCGGCGGAAAAGCCATTGTCCAGGCTCATCATCGCCCGCGCATGGGCCACCTTGGCAAGATGCCCGGCGGGCGCCGCCCCCACCATGCGCGACGGCGAATCCGCGCGGATCAGCTGCGGATACGCCGCCTCCAGCGCGGCATTGCGCCGCATCAGCGCATCATAATCGGCATCCGAAATCTCCGGCGCATCATCGGTGTGATAAAGCCGGTTGTGATGGGCGATCTCGGCGGCAAGCCGTTCCAGCTCGGCAGCGGCGGTGGTTTCGTCGGGCAGGGCAGTGGTCGCGGTCATGACCGATCGCTACGGCGCGGCGCGACGAGGATCAAGCGGGGAAGGGGCGATATGCGCGACAACCTCCGTGTTCCTGCGCACGCAGGAACCCAGCGCCACACGCGTCGCGCTCTCCCATCCTGCACTCCTGCATGCGCAGGAGCACGGGCAGGCGCACACCCTGCGTCCACCTCCAGCCAGGTCAGCCCCGACGGCAAGCCCGACAAGCGCATCATGGTGACGTTGAAACTGCCGTTTTAGACCTTTTCCCCTCTCCCTTTTGGAGAGGGAAGGGGCCCATCGCGTAGCGATGGGAAGGGTGAGGGCCGCAACGTGCCCATCGTTCAGAGCCTGCCCTCATCCGGCGCTTCGCGCCACCTTCTCCCAAAGGGAGAAGGAAGATCACACCACCTCCAGCAACCGTTCCGCCTGGGCGCGGGCTTCGTTGGTGATGGTGGCGCCGGACAGCATCCGGGCGATTTCCTCGCGGCGCTGGCCCGCGTCGAGCGAGACCACGCCGGTGCGCGTCACCACGCCGTCATGGCTTTTGGCGATCAGCAGATGATGTTGCCCGCGCGCCGCGACCTGCGGGCTGTGCGTTACCACCAGCAATTGCGTCGTCGTCGCCAGCCGTGCCAGCCGCTCGCCAATCGCCGATGCCACCGCGCCGCCGACGCCGCGATCAATCTCGTCAAAGATCATCGTCGCCGCGCCGCCCTGTTCGGCCAGCGCCACTTTCAGCGCCAGGATGAAGCGCGACAATTCGCCGCCGGAGGCAATCTTGACCAGCGGCGCGAACGGCGCGCCGGGGTTGGTGGAAATCTCGAACTCAACCCGGTCCTTGCCCGCCGCTGACCAATGGTCCGGCGGGAGCGGGGCCACCACCGTGGCAAAGCGCGCCGCGTCCAGCTTGAGCGGCGCCAGCTCGCCCTTCACCGCCGCGTCGAGCCGCGCTGCCGCCGCCCGTCGCGCCGCGCTCAGCGCCTCGGCGGCGGCATCATAGGCCGTCGCCGCCGCATCGCGCTGCCGTTCGAGCGCGGCAATGCCAGCACTGCCCCCGGTGATCCGCTCCAGCCGGTCGGCCAGTTCCGCCGCCAGTTCGGCCAGCGCATCGGGCTGGACGCGGTGCTTGCGGGCCAGCGCGCGCAGCTCGAACAGCCGCGTCTCATCGGCCTCAAGCTGTGCCGGGTCGAACGCCAATGCCTCGGCGGCGGCATCAACCTTGTCCTGCGTCAGCGCGGCATCGTTGATCGCCCGGTCAATCGCGGCCAGCGCCTCGCCCAGTGTCTCATGGTCCTGCGCGATCCGCTCCAGCGCGCGCGCCGCCTGCCGCAACCGCGCCAGCCCGCCTTCTGACCCGTCGAGCAGATCGGCAATCGCCTGCAGGTCGCCGGCAATCTTCTCGCCGCGCTGCATCCCGGCGCGCCGCGTGGCGAGAATCTCTTCCTCGCCCGGCTCCGGCGCAAAGGCGGTCAGCTCGGCCACGGCATGTTCCAGCCATTCGCGGTCGCGGTCGGCATTGTCCTGGTCGGCACGCGCGCTGGCCAGCGCGTCGCTTGCTGCGCGCCATGCACGATAGGCTTGCGCTGCCGCCGCGCTGTCGATCCGCGCGAAACTGTCGAGCAGGGCGCGGTGGCCGCGCGCATTGAGCAGCCCGCGATCATCATGCTGGCCGTGAATCTCGACCAGGTGCGTCGCCAGATCGCGCAGCAGCGCGGCCGAGGCAGGCTGATCGTTGATGAAGCCCCGGCTGCCGCCATCGGCCTTGACGATGCGGCGGATGATCAGCGGCTCGCCCGGTTCCACATCAAGGCCGTTCTCGGCCAGCAGGGCGACAATCGGCCCGTCACCATGCTGCTCATCAAAGCTGGCGGTGACCACGGCCTGGCTGGCGCCCTGTCGCACCAGTGACGCCTCGCCGCGCCCGCCCAGTGCCAGACCCAGTGCATCGAGCAGGATTGATTTGCCCGCGCCGGTTTCCCCGGTCAGCACGCCAAGCCCGGCGCCGAACTCCAGGTCCAGCGCCTCGATCAGCACGACATCGCGAATGGCCAGCGCGGTCAGCATCTGCGCGCGATCAGCCCCTGCGTCACTGGCCGGGGGAAGATCCCGACGCGCCCTTGACCGGATGCTCCTGCATCAGCTTGTAGGCGTGTTCATACCATTGGCTGCCGGGGTAATTGGTGCCGAGCACGGCGGCGGCCTTTTGCGCCTCCGCCGGCACACCGAGCGCAAGATAGGTCTCGGTCAGGCGCATCAGCGCTTCCGGCGTGTGCGTCGTGGTCTGATATTCATCAACCACCTTGCGGAAACGCAGCGTGGCGGCAAGCCATTGGCCACGCGTTTCATAGAAGCGGCCGACTTCCATTTCCTTGCCGGCCAGATGGTCGCGCACCAGATCGATCTTCAGCCGCGCATCGGCGGCATATTTGGAATTGGGGTAACGCCGCGTCAGCTCACCCAGCGCGTCCAGCGCCTGCTGTGTGATCTTCTGGTCGCGGGTAACGTCGCTGATCTGCTCATAATAGCCCAGGCCGACCAGATAATAGGCATATTGCGCATCGCGATTGCCCGGATGGACCGAGATGAAGCGCTGCGCCGACTGGATCGAGTTGGTGTAATCATGCGCCAGATAATAGCTGAACGCACTCATGATCTGCGCGCGGCGCGCCCAGATGGAATAGGGATGCTGGCGCTCCACCTCGTCAAACAGCGCGGCGGCCACCTTGTAATCGCCGCGATCAAGGAACTTGCGGGCGGCGGTGTACAGCGTGCCAACGTCGCGCGCGACATAGGGCAGGTCGGACTTGCCCTTGCCGCGCGACGCACAGCCGGCAATCGGAAGGATGGAGGCGGCGACAAGCGCAAGCGCGATCGGGCGTGACAAGGGGATACGCATCACCGGCACCCTTAGCGCAGCCTCGGGTGGCCGAACAATCCTTATTCTTGCATGGATCACTTGGCGTTGCCCGCAGGTTCGGGCTACCGACTGCCACCAAGCGAATTCCGGGAAAAAGACTGATGCCAGCCGACCTGCTCGTCACCAGACGCGTTGAAAAGCCGTGGGGGCGCACGCGGCTATGGCCGGGCTTTGCCGATCCGTCCCCCGGCGCCGCGCCGATTGGCGAG
The DNA here is from genome assembly GCA_963422345.1 of uncultured Sphingomonas sp. Classification (GTDB taxonomy): domain Bacteria; phylum Pseudomonadota; class Alphaproteobacteria; order Sphingomonadales; family Sphingomonadaceae; genus Sphingomonas. The sequence continues at coordinate 3,533,058 of OY729425.1, read as the reverse complement.
GTCTGGTTTCAGCAGCGCGACCGGGGTGATTCGGCCCTGCTGGTCAAATATCTTTTCACCAGCGACAAATTATCGGTGCAGGTCCACCCCGATGATGCCGCCGCCCGCGCCGCCGGTTTTCCGCGCGGCAAGGATGAGGCATGGCTGATTCTCGCCGCAGAACCGGGCGCGACCATCGCGCTTGGCACCACCGCGCCAATGACCCGCGCGGCGCTCCACGCCGCCGCGCTGGATGGCTCGATTGAAGCACTGCTCGACTGGAAACCGGTCAAGGCGGGTGATTTCATCTATTCGGTCGCCGGGACCGTCCACGCCATCGGGCCGGGCCTGACCCTGGTTGAGGTGCAGCAGAATCTTGATCTGACCTGGCGCCTCTATGATTATGGCAGCGGCCGCGACCTGCACCTTGATGTCGGGGTCGCCGTGGCCGACCCCATGCCCTTCATGCCCCTGCCCACACCCGCCCCGGCGGGCGAGGGCCGCGAGATCCTCGCCGAGGGGCCGAAATTCGTCGTCGAACGCTGGCCCGCCGGCGACCGCACCATGACCTTGCCCGCCGGTCTGACCGGCTGGCTGGTCCCGATGGCCGGCGCGGGCATGGTTGACGGCGTGGCATGGCACGCCGGGGAATGCCTGACCGTCACCGGCCGCTTCGCACTGACGGCAGCGCCGGGCAGCGACCTGTTGTTCGCCTATCCGGGGGATGTGCGGCTGTGAGGAGGCCATCGGCGCGGCGGCGTTTGGCAACCTTGTAACAAATTCCGGCGAGGGTGACTCTAACTGAAGCCCGCCCTTCAGGGGAGGGCCCTTCACGTGTGACCCATTGCTCCAAACTGCGGCTTCGATCAATAAAAACTGGATTTATAACTCAATATACGTCAATATATGAGTTATAAATGGATGGTTTATAACTCATGCGCTGGAATTGGCAGCAGCCGGATTGGCCGAATTTTCGTTGGGACAGCGCCGCTTTGGCCGCACTGGAGTCGCGCTTTCTGCAGCAATCCGGCATGATGATTGCCTCGGTCAAGCATCTTGGCGATGGTGACCGTACCGCGATCACCATCGACATCATGACCGGTGAGGCACTCAAAACCTCCGAGATCGAAGGCGCGTTGCTCAACCGTGATAGCGTGCAATCCTCCCTGCGCCGTCAGTTTGGGCTAGAGACCGATCATCGCAAGGTGCCGCCCGCCGAGCGTGGAATCGCCGAGATGATGATGGCGCTGTATCGTGATTTTGCTGCCCCCCTGGCCGATCACGACCTTTACGCATGGCATCGCATGGTGCTGGGTGGCCGGCAGGACATCCATGCCATCGGCCGCTACCGCGATCATGCTGACCCCATGCAGGTTGTCTCCGGCCCCCTCCATAAGCCCAAAGTACATTTTGAAGCGCCACCGTCATATGCCGTGGCAGACGAAATGACGCGCTTCCTCGCATGGTTTGCCGCTACTGCTCCCAACAGCGAGCAACCCCTTCCCGGGTTGACCCGTGCCGGGATCGCGCATCTCTATTTTGTAAGCATTCACCCCTTTGAGGACGGCAATGGGCGCGTCGGTCGCGCCGTCGCCGAGAAGGCGCTGTCGCAAGTCATCGGGCAGCCAAGTCTGATCGCGCTGTCGCAGATCATCCAACGAAAGCGTGCCGCCTATTACGACGCGCTGGAAGCAGCGAACAAACACAACAACATCACCCATTGGCTCGTATATTTCGCGGAGACGGTAATCGACGCGCAAGGCCACAGCCTCATGCTCATCGACTTCCTGCTGGCCAAGGCCAAATTCTACGACCGTTTCCGAAGCCGTATGAATGAACGGCAGGCTCAGGTCATTGCCCGCATGTTCCGTGAAGGGCTGGACGGCTTCAAGGGCGGCCTCAGCGCCGCCAACTATATCGCCATCGCCGGTTCCTCGCGCGCCACCACCACACGCGATTTGCATGAACTGGTCGCCATGGGCGCGCTCACGCAGACCGGCGCGCTTAAATCGACCCGCTATCACCTCGCTATCGAAACGGCGAAGTAACAAGCGCCGACCGCATGGTTTAGCATCTGCCAGCAGGGGATTTCGGCATCTGTATTGCGGGGACGTGGCGTAATTGAGGTAGCCATCCTCCTGTGTATTGCGGGGACACGTATTGCGGGGACACAATACTAAACTCGTTGGCTCCCGCTATGCTGTCCGCCGTCGAAGGGGTAGTAATTTGTATTGTGTCCCCGTGCCGCAAGTACATCCTGCTCCACCGCCTTTGCAATACCGGCAGCAGTCGGACGCCCGTTTATTGCGCGGCCCAACCGCGTCGGGGACCTCAGGGACGTCCAAGGGGCGTATCTCCAAGCGTTCGTGGATAGCCCCCACCCCAACCCCTCCCCTGAGGGGCAGCGGCTAAAAGCGACTACAACTATATCCCCACCTTAACCTTCCCGCGCTACACTCGCGCCGCCATGCTGCGTGTCCTTACCCTTTCGACGCTGTTTCCCGATGCGACGCGTCCCAATTTCGGGGTGTTTGTCGAGCGCCAGACGCTGGGCCTTGCCGCGCATCCACAGGTTGAGCTGAAACTGGTCGCGCCGGTCGGGTTGCCGCCCTGGCCGCTGCGCCGCGCCGCGCGTTTCGCGCCGCTCGCCGCGCTGCCCGGCCATGAGATATGGAAAGGCGTTGAGACCTGGCGGCCGCGCTTCACCACCTTGCCCGGCACCGGCGGGCGTTTTCATGTCGCCGCGCTCGTCCGCGCGCTGGTGCCGCTGCTCACCAGCATCCGCCGCGATTTCGCCTTTGACCTGATCGACGCTGAATTCTTCTTCCCCGATGGCCCCGCCGCCATCGCGCTGGGCCGCCATTTCGGCGTGCCGGTGTCAATCAAGGCGCGCGGCGCCGATATTCACCATTGGGGCCATGCCCCCGCCACGGCGGGGCAGGTGCGCGCCGCCGGTCAGGCCGCCGCCGGCTTGCTCGCCGTCAGTCAGGCGATGAAGGCCGATATGGCCGCCATCGCCATCCCCGAACAGCGCATCCGCGTCCACCATACCGGGGTAGATCTCGCGCGCTTCGCCCCGGCAGACCGCGCCATTGGCAAGGCCGCGCTGGGCATCACCGGGCCGCTGGTCGTGTCGCTCGGCGCGCTTATCCCGCGCAAGGGGCATGACATTGTCATGGACGCAGTGGCCGCCATCCCCGGCGCGCATCTGATGATTGCCGGCGAAGGGCCGGAACGCGCCGCGCTGACCGCGCGCATCGCCGCGCTGGGTGCGCAGGGCCGCATCCACCTGCTCGGCGCGATTCCCCATGGCGAACTGCCCGCCTTGCTCGCCGCCGCCGATGTGATGGCGCTGGCCTCGGCATCGGAAGGGCTGGCCAATGCCTGGGTCGAGGCGCTGGCCTGTGGCACGCCGATCGTCATCACGGCGGCGGGCGGCGCAGCGGAGGTGGTGACCGACCCGGCCTGTGGCCGCGTCGTGCCGCGCGAAGCGACTGCCTTTGCGCGCGCCATCGCCGACCTGCTGGCCGCCCCGCCAGACGCCACCAGCGTGCGTCGCGCCGCCGAACGCTTCACCTGGGAAGCCAACACCGCCGCGCTGTTCGCGCATCTTGCGGCGTTGGGGTCTGCGGATGGGGCGGGGGGGCTGTAGGATGCGCGACCGACTACGCGCGGGATAAATGGCGAAAGCAGGGTGGAGCCGCGACGGTCGCTTAAGGATGTGTCCTAAAGTTGTCATCATTCTCCTCACCAGGCGACCAGCGCGAGTCGACATTTTGGCTCCGGCTGGCGTTAAACCGGTCGACCGGCATCGACCCATTGGTGCATGGCCTCGACCATCTGTACCGTAGGATAGGCCTTGATGTCGTCTTCCGAGGCGCCAAGTCCTAACTCGAGCTCCCAGTACCATTCTTGGAAAGCGGCATAATTTCCAAGGATACGCGCTGCACCCACGGGAGTCGCGCCGGCCTGCCGCACGAGCCAGGTTCGAACGCTCCGTACCGCCTGAATATAGTCGCCGCCATGTGGATGAATGTCCCACCCCGCAATATCTGACAGCCCCTTCTGATAATCGTATCGCGTCTCTTCGAGTATCAGGATTGCCTTTTCGGCGAGTTGGGCTTCGCCGAATTTCCGGCACCCGTAATCGATGCCGAGCTCGAATGGCATGTTTAGGCGCGCATATTCATCGACTGCTGCCGATTTGCAGCGGCTCAGATCATGAATGCCGTATTTTGACCCCCGCACGAGCTCCAGAATCCGATCCAGCCGATTGGCGGAATTGTCCGCATTTTCGGGGGCGAGGCGGGGATGGAAACCCAGATCGATCACGCAGAAGGCGATCGCTTGCAAGATCGGAGCGAAATCTTCGTCGAAGGGGCAGTTGACGAAAACCGATCGTTCGAAAGGCGGCGGCACACTCAACCCTTAGGGGGATTAGGATCGCTACCATAGGAATTTCGCTCACGGATTCGCCCATCGCGACCGTGGACATAGAGTTCGGTCTTCTGGCTGCGGGCGAGCCGCGTGGCTGCTGCGATCGCTTCTGCCTGCGTTGTGTGAACGCTTGATGCACGTGAGGCGCCAGCTCTCTTCACTCCCCAACCACCCGCATTCGGGACGACGTGTTGACCCTTTGCCATGATCTGCGATTCTCCTTGGGGTGGGATATAAGCGAACGACTGTTCTTTCGCTAGCGTTGTTAGGGCTGGTCCACACGGCAAAAAATGTTTCATCCCAATCGTTACGCCTCGTCCGGACTCCCTCCAAGAGCCGATTCAAAATTCTGTTCGCTACGGACTAAGGGGACGTGGCGTAATTGAGGTAGCCATCCTCCTGCATGATACGGAGTCGCCTGGCAGGTGCCCCAAGGCAGGAGGATGACCGATGACGATTTACGCTGGATTGGATGTGAGTGACAAGACGACGCATATCTGCGTGGTCGATGGCGATGGGACGGTCAGGTGGCGCGGGGTATGCGCGACCGATCCCGCCGAGCTGGCAAAGACGCTTGGCCGGCATGCGCGCGGGGTTGCGCGGGTGGTGCTGGAGACGGGACCATTGTCGGCGTTTCTCTACCACGGCCTGATGGAGCGCGATTTTCCCGTGACGTGCATCTGCGCGCGGCATGCCAAGGGCGTGTTATCGACCCGTGTCAACAAGAGCGACCCGCACGATGCCGAGGGGCTGGCGCAACTGGCGCGTACGGGCTGGTACAAGGCGGTGCGGATCAAGCAGGAGGCGACGCATATCGACCGCGCGCGCCTGAAGATCCACGAGCATCTGATCCAGGCGCGTCAGGCGATGGCGAACCAGTTGCGCGGCCTGCTCAAGCTGTTCGGGCTGCGCATGGGCACCGTCACGACGCCGGCCAGGCGAGCCGAACGGCTCGTCGCACTGTTCGCACAAAGGCCCGAACTCGAGGCGGTGATGCGCCCGCTGGTCGAAAGCATCGACGCGCTCGATCTCCAGATCAAGATATCCTCGAAGCTGCTCGCCACCAGTGCTGCGGCCGATCCCGTGGTGACCCGGATGATGACCGTGCCGGGCGTCGGCCCGATCGTCGCCCTCACCTACAAGAGCAGCATCGAGGACCCCGCCCGCTTTGCCCGGGGCGAGGATGCCGGCGCGTTCGCCGGGCTCACGCCCAGACGCAACCAGTCGGGCGAGCGCGACTATAAGGGGCGTATCTCCAAGGCTGGCGATCCGATGCTCAGGTCGGCGCTCTACGAAGCAGCCAACAGCCTGCTCGTCCGGGTCAAGCGCCCGTGCGCGCTGCAGACATGGGGCAGGGCGCTTGCCGAGGCCAAGGGCGCCAAGCGCGCCCGCGTCGCCGTCGCGCGCAAGCTCGCCATCCTGCTCCACCGCCTTTGGCAGTCGGAAACCGAGTTCTGCTGGAACTGATCCGGCAGCAATCACGACCGAAGGCCAAATCGGACGATCCCGTTTATTGTGTCGCGGCCCAGACCGCGTCGGGGACCTCAGGGACGTCCACCCATCCTCGCCTGACCGCGATCATGCGGCATGGACATCACAGCGCCAACGCTCGTCCATGACCACGAAGACAACCATCGACCAAGGTCAGAATTACCAAGGAAACTCAAATGTATGCAAAATCAATTAGACAACACAATACTAAACTAAGGGCCGAACCGTAATTTTCTGTCGCTGCAATACTCGGGTCTAAGAGTCTGATCCGAAATTAAGTTGGGTGGTATCAGCGGGTTAGCTTGACGGCTGCGCCAGTTGTTGATTCAGGGGTTTTGCGAAAACAACCATGGATCAACGATGTGGACTGATACCACCCGCGCGCTTCATGCGCGAACGGGGCTGGCCTTGCCAAGCGATTTGACGGATGACGAATGGGCGGTTCTGGAGCCGTATTTCCCGCGGCCATCGCATGTGGGTCGTCCGCGCAAATGGACGATGCGCCGGATCGTCGAGGCGATCCTGTATCTGCTGCGCGGGGGCCTGCCGTGGCGGATGCTACCGCCCTGTTTTCCGCCGGTATCGACGGTGCGGCGCTGGTTCTACCTTTGGCGGGACAACGGGCTGTGGTTGTCATTGAACCATAGCCTGCTCTTGATCGGGCGCGAAGCGGCAGGTCGTGAAGCCTCGCCCGGCGCCGGGGTGATCGACAGCCAGAGCGTAAAAACCACGGAAAGCGGCGGGCCACGGGGCTACGACGCAGGCAAGAAGACCAAGGGGCGCAAGCGCCATATCCTGACGGATACCGACGGCAATCTCGTCCATGCCGTAGTCCACACCGCCGACATCCAGGACCGTGATGGCGCGCCGCTGGTGCTGGCCGAGATCGTCAGGCGCTTCCCGTGGCTGCGGCATGTTTTCGCCGATGGCGGCTATGCCGGTGACAAGCTCAAGCACGCGCTGCGCCGGATCGGAAAATGGACCATCGAAATCATCAAGCGATCCGATGCCGCAAAAGGCTTCGTGGTTCTCCCGCGCCGCTGGGTTGTCGAGCGAACCCTCGCTTGGCTGAACCGAAATCGCCGCCTCGCCAAAGACTTCGAACAGACCATCGCCTCGGCCACTGCATGGCTGTTCATCGCGTCGATCCAGCTCTTCACACGCCGAATCGCAAGAACATGAAATAAAAAGAGATAATTATGAATCAGACTCTAAGCAAGGGGTGGCGGCCAAGCATGGCTCCCGGTAGCATACCGCAATGGGCGGCGTTGATACGGATCTGACAACAAGCGTCATAGCGGTACGAGCAATCGCCGGTTCAATAGTCGGCGTTCTGGGAACTGGCTTCCTGGCAGGGTATTTCAGAGCGAACCCGGTCCGGGGCTCGCTCGGTTGGCCAATCGTGGCAATACTTGCTGTTCGCGTTCCTTTGCTGCTCGGACCAACGGGCTTCGGATTGGTTGTGGCCAGAGCTACTCATGCTTCTTCGGCCATGGTCACACACGCCGCAGTCGTCGCATCGATCGTCGGCTCTCTGTGGCTCTCCCTCATTGCTGCGCAGGTTGTGCAGAATGCGGCAGGCCGCTTCTTCGGGGCTGAGCCCGAACGAATTCGCTTTTGGGGCGGGGGTAGCAGCAAGCGCTGTCGAAGAAGTCGCCGCTAGGCCGATAAAGGCAATGTCCGTTTCTGGAGCGACAACGCAACGTTCCCCTCAAGAGTCAACGGCCTAGCCCCCCGCCCCCGCTATTTCGCGTTGGCATAGGCCTGGCTCAGGTCGAACAGATAATCGCGCTCGGCATAGAGCACCGATACGGCGCGGCGTTCGTTCAGGCCGTGAACGCCATCGCCGTCGGGTTGTACGTGTCTGATTCTCAAAAACTTGTTTCGCGACCATTATCGTCATAGGCGCTTGCCCGTCAGATCCGTCCGACCAGTTGCGACTGGCGGGTTCCCCGTTTCGTGGAGAACGACCCAATGACGACGGAAGCGCCACCACACACACTGAAACGTGAGATGTCCGGTTTCGGGGGCATGGTCATCACGCTGACCAACCTTTCGCCCTGTATCGGGGTGTTTATCGCGTCACCGGTCATCATCCAGCAGGCTGGCTCGTTCGCTATACCGGCGCTTATGTTTACCGTGCTGCTGGGTGTCGCCGTTGCGGGTATCTACGCAGAACTGGGGTCGGCCATGCCGCACGCCGGTGGAGACTATGTGCTGATCGGCGCGACGCTCGGCCCGACGATGCGATTCGCGGCGCTGACCGGTGCTCTTGTGGGCACCCCCGTGGCGCTTGCCCTGTCCGGATTGGGTGCGGTCGATTTTTTGAAAGCGCTGTGGACCGACATTCCGCCCATCCCCGCTGCCATGGCGTTCATTGTCGCCGCGACCCTGCTCGGGGCAATGAGCATCAAGACGAATGCCCTGGTCACTGGCCTGTTCCTTTTCCTGGAATTCGCAGCGGTAATTGCCACTGGTGCATTGGGTGTGCTGCACCCGCACCAAGACTTGCTTCAGCTTATTGTCCACCCGGTCATGGCGGGCGATGGCGGCGGCCTAAGGCCCGTGCGCCTGGTGGAAATGGCGGTCGGTGGCTCGGCTGCAATCTACGCACTCAATGGGTATGGCGCGGCGATCTTTTTTGGCGAGGAGGTCGTCGGTGCGCGGCGGAAGATGATCTGGATGATCTATGGCGCTCTGGCACTCGGCAGCCTGACCATCATCCTTCCGTTAATGGGCGTCATGCTGGGGACGCGCTCCGTGGCCGCGTTGAGCGCGTCTGCGGCGCCGCTTCAGGACTTCATTCTCGAAGCCGGCGGCAAGAATATGGCGGCTGCCATCAGCCTTGCCGTCGCACTGGCAATCTTTAACGCAATGATCGCGATCGTCCTGATTGGCGGGCGTATCCTGTACTCGGCTGCGCGTGAGAGTGCGTTCAGCGGCATGTTGAATCGGCTATTTGCGCAAGTCCACCCCCGCTTTGGCTCACCTTGGGCCGCGACCCTGACGATCGGCGTGGCTGGCTTGCCGCTTTGCTTCTTGCCGCTGGCTGTGCTGGTGCTCATTATTGGGAATGGGTCGGCGATAGGTTATGCACTTATGGCGACCGGGTTGGTCATCGGTCGCAGAACCGGTGTTACGGCGAAATCCCACGCACCCATACCGCTATTCCCGGTCGGTCCCATCTTCGTCATTTCCGTTGCGATCGGGTTGGTTATCGCAGGGTTGGCCGATAAAGGGTCGGGGCGCGTCGGTATTCTTGTCACGCTCGGGATTATGAGCCTTGGTGCGCTATATTATCGCCTGTTCGTTCGGCGAAGCTCAGACTGGGCTCATCACGAGCCCGTGGAAGAAACGCAGATGGCGTCTCCTCTAGCGTAGTGCTCAGTTCCGCGCGAGTGCTGCCGTCCAACACATTTTGCTTATCTTACAAGCAATTACGGTAACAGTCGCCAAAGCCCGCACACTGCGTTGAGGGGCAGCGATAGGGATCAGCGATACGGGGACAGCCACCCCCCCGCTATTTCGCGTTGGCATAGGCCTGGATCAGGTCGAACAGATAATCGCGCTCGGCATAGAGCACCGATACGGCGCGGCGTTCGTTCAGGCCGTGGACGCCATCGCCGTCGGGGTCGAAAAAGCGCCCCGGCACGCCATAGGTCGGGATGCCCGCCGCGTTGAGGAAGCGGCCATCGGTTGCCCCGGTGGCCATGGTCGGCAGCATCAGCACGCCGGGGAAGTGCTTTGCGGCCAGCGCCTTCGCGGTGCCATAGACCAGCGGCGTCAGCGGCGGTGGTGGCGGGGTCGGGCTGATCTCGCCGGTTGGCACCACGGTGATCGCCTTGTCGCCCGCCGCTTTGGCGAGCTGCGCGCGGACATTTTCGATCGGGTCGCCGGGGAACATGCGGCAATTGATATTGGCGCCGGCGCGTTGCGGCAGCGCGTTGTTGGCATGGCCCCCGTCCAGCCGCGTCGCAACACAGGTGGTGCGCAACATCGAATGGAACACCGGGCTGCGCGAGACAATCGCGTTGGCGGCGGCGTCCTGCGGGTTGGCCAGCAGCCGCGTCATCGCCGCGCCGGTCTCCCCGCCAAGCTGCGCCGCCATCGCCGTGAAATAGCCGCGCGTCGTGTCGGTGAACTGCACCGGGAATTCATATTGCCCGATCCGCACCAGCGCCGCCGCCAGATCATTGATGGCATTGTCAGGGCGCGGCAGGCTGCTGTGGCCGCCGGGGTTGGTCGCCTCGATGCGGAAATCCTGATAGACTTTCTCGCCCGCCTGTATCGCCAGGGAAATTGGCTTGCCATTGGCGTCGCGTTGCCCGGCGCTGCCCTCGTTCAGGGCAAATTCGGCGTCGATCCAGTCCTTGTGCTGCGTCGCCAGCCATTCCGCGCCGTTGAACGCGCCGCCGGTTTCCTCACCACAGGTCAGCGCCAGCCTGATCGGGCGGCGCAGCCGGGTGTTGGCCTGTTTCAGCCGCACCAGCGTGTCGGTGAAGATCGCCGCCTGCGCCTTGTCGTCAGAGGTGCCGCGACCATAGAAATAGCCATTCTCCTCGATCAGCGTGAACGGGTCGCGCGTCCAGTCCTCGCGCCTCGCCTCAACCACATCGATATGCGCCAGCAACAGGATCGCGCGCGCCTTGGGGTCGCTGCCCGGCAAAGTCGCGACCAGGCCACCCTCTTTCGGGTGATCGGCCACGCTGAACAGGCGCAGGTCACCATCGGCAAAGCCCGCCGCCCTCAGCCGCGCCGCCATGCGTTCGGCGGCCAGCGTGCAACTGCCCGCGGACAGCGTGGTGTTGGTCTCGACCAGTTCCTTGTACAGCCCGCGAAACGCCAGCTGGTCAGGCCGGCTCTGCGCCGCCGCCGGGGTGGTGAGCGTGGCAAGGGTGGCGGCAAGGCCAAGGATCAACGGGCGCATCGCGGTTTCGCTCCTGTCATGATGTCGCGCCACCCTAACAAGGCTGGCGGCATCGGCAATCCGTCGCGTGCCCCCATACACCGCCGGTTTCACGCGGCGGGCACAATATCCGTCAGTGCAAAGTCATTGCCCTTGAACAGCAGCGGCTCCCCCGTTGCCTTGGCCAGCGCATAGGCAAAGCAATCGCCAAAATTCAGTCCGGCCTTGTGACGGCCCTTGCCAAAATCAAGAAAGGCCTGCCGCGCCAGTTCGCCATGATTGACCGTCACCGGCTCAATCACGACGCCCGCGCGCCGCAAAAACGCCTCGGCCTGCCGTGTCCCTTCCGGCCCGATCTGGCTCTCCATCGCCATCGCCAGTTCAACATGATTGGCCACGCTGATGCGGCACACATCCGCGCCGTGGATCAGCGCGACGAACGGCGCGGCCTCAGGCTCGCGATACAGGATCGCCACCAGCGCCGACGTGTCGAGGATCATTTCGGCAGGCCGCTTTCATCATAGAGCAGCGCGGCATGGTCGGCATAGGGCGCTGTGACATGGGCCGCCGCGCGGTCCGCAATTGCCAGCAATTCCGCCACGCTCGCCTTGCCCTTGTGGTGCTCGATCACCGCCAGCCGCTCGCGCAGGGCATCCGTCACCACGCGCGTCATGCTCTGGCCGGTTGCCTGCGCAATCGTGGCGGCCAGCCGGTGCGCTTCGGGATCCTTGATGTTCAGGCTCATCCTGCACCTTTACAGAAGATCATGTTCCTTTCTACCATCGCGCGGATTAAAAGGGAAGTCTGTCGGCTGATGTGTTGCCGCCCGGCGGCACCTGGCATCAAGCCTATCGCCAACGCACATCACTGGCGCCATAATCCGCCACAACCAACGACAGGCATAAAGAGAGGCACGACATGGCAGCGCAGGACCAGCAACCAATCGGATCAGGCTTTGGCGGCAAGACGACCGCGCGCGAGATTGTCGGCGATCAGGATCTGACCGGGCGCAACTACATCGTCACCGGCGGCTATTCGGGCATCGGGATAGAGGCGGTGCGCGCGCTGGCCGGGGCGGGGGGGCATGTCACCGTGCCGGTCCGCTCCCGCGCCAAGGCGGAAGAGGCGCTGGCCAGTGTCGCCGGTGCCGTGACCATTGCCGATATGGACCTGGCCGATCTTGCCAGTGTCCGCCGCTTCGCCGCTGATTATGCCGCATCGGGCAAGCCGCTGCACGGGCTGATCAACAATGCCGGCGTCATGGCCTGCCCGCTGCAACGCATCGGCAAGGATTGGGAATATCAGTTCGCCGTGTGCCATCTCGGCCATTTTGCGTTGACCATCGGGCTGGAACGCAATCTGAAATCGGCCGGTGGCGCGCGCGTTGTCGCGCTGTCCTCCATCGCCCATGCGCGCAGCGACATCCATTGGGATGATCCGCATTTCCACAGCCATGATTATGAGAAATGGGCCGCCTATGGCCAGGCCAAGACCGCCAACGCGCTGTTCGCGCTGGGCGTTGACGCGCATTGGCAGGGGGATGGCGTGCGCGCCTTTGCCGTCCACCCCGGCGGCATCTTCACCCCGCTGCAACGCCATCTGACGGATGAGGAAATGGTCGCAATGGGCTGGAAGGCGGCAGATGGCACCATCCCGCCCGCTGTCGCCGCGATGTTCAAGACGCCGGAAGCCGGGACGGCGACCAGCATCTGGTGTGCGCTCAGCCCGCAACTGGAAGGGCGCGGCGGCCTCTATTGCGAGGATTGCGACGTCGCCCAACTCGCCACCGAAGACAGCCCCCGCTGGGCCCATGTCCGCCCCTGGGCCTGCAGCGAAGAAGGCGCGGCGCGGCTGTGGGACATGACGGTGGCGATGCTGGGGTAGGGGGGGTGGTTGGTGGGGTGGCTTGGCAAGTGTTGGTTGCCGTGTCGCTCTACGACGATGTTTCACTACTGGTTTGCGGTTCACGCCAATTGCCTCTTTGTAATTACAGTTGAGAAATGCCAGCGTAATAACGACGACAAAATCATCGATCGGATAGGGCGAACGGCGAGGCGTGGGCGCAAGGCCACAGTAAGGTATTTATGACGAAATTTCGGGACGCGAGAGACGGGTTTCATGCCGCCTTGAAGACAGCCGGACGCCTCTAAAAACCTATGGCGTTTGCCTGCGAGAGGTGATTCACTGCCGCTGGCGCGAGCGGGAGGCGGCGATGGGACAGCGTGGTTTCTTCGATGTGGATGAACGGCTTGCGGCGTTGTCGAGGGCGGGCGATCCGCTGGAGCGGTTGAGCGCGGTGGTTGATTTCGCGCTGTTCCGGTCGGTGCTGGACGCGGCGCTTGCGCGATCGGACCGAAGCCGAGGCGGCAGGCCGCCCTATGACGCGGTGCTGATGTTCAAGGTGCTTGTGCTGCAGGCACTGTACAGCCTGTCGGACGATGCCTGCGAGTTCCAGATCCGCGACCGGCTGTCGTTCATGCGCTTCCTTGGGCTGGGTCTTGGCGACCGGGTGCCCGATGCCAAGACGATCTGGCTGTTCCGCGAGCAACTCGTCCAGGCCAAGGCGATCGAGAAGCTGTTCGCGCGCTTCGACGATGCGCTGCACGGCGCTGGCTATCTGGCGATGGGAGGCCAGATCATCGACGCGACCGTCGTGGCCGCACCGCGCCAGAAGCTGAGCGACGAGGAGAAGGCAGCGATCAAAGGCGGCGGCACGCCGTCAGGCTGGTCGAAGGCAAAGCGCCGGCAGAAAGACACCGATGCGCGCTGGACGATCAAGCGTGGCGGCCGCAAGCGCAGCGAGGCAAGCGAGATGAAGGCCAAGGGGGTCGAGATCGCGGTGCCGATCTTCGGCTACAAGAACCACGCCGGTATCGATCGCCGTTACGGCCTGATCCGACGATGGAGCGTGACGAGTGCCGCCGCACATGACAGCAGGCCGTTCGAGGGGCTGCTCGATCCGAACAACACAGCCTCGCCGGTCTGGGCCGATACCGCCTATCGTTCGAAGCGCAACGAGGCCGCGATGGCAAAGCGCGGGCTGATCTCGAAGGTTCACTTCCGCAAGCCGAAGGGCAAACCACTGCCAGAGCGGCACGCCACGGCGAACGCGGCGAGATCGGCGGTGCGCTCGGCCGTCGAGCACGTCTTCGCCGGGCAGAAGCATCGCATGAAGCTGTTCGTGCGCACCATCGGCATCGCCCGCGCTGAGGTGAAAATCGGCATGGTTAACCTCGCCTACAACTTCAACCGCCTCGCCTGGCTCGAAGCCCGAACTGCGCCTGCTTGACCGGAATTACGCCCAATCAGGCATCCTGACCGGCAGAGAGACCGTCATCATCCCCCGATTAGGTCGTCCAAGGCGCCGCCGAGCCTATGCTGGCGCCGTCACCGCCGCTCAAACAGCGTTCTTCGAGGTGTCCAGCTTTTTGTCACCGTGCATGTTCATAAATTTGTCGGCGTCGGATGATTTCCGGATTCGCGATGACAGGTCGCACGCCCGACAAACTCTGAAGCAACCATATTTCCGCGCGTTCCAAAAGTGAGTGCAACAGGACATGATCCTGTTGGCTGAACAGGAGCGTTGCGATGGGAGCGTGTTACGAACATCTGAGCTATGTGGACCGGCTGGCGATTGATGAAGGGCGGCGCGCGCGACTGAGCTTGCGGGCAATTGCCCGCAAGCTCAGTCGCGCGCCTTCGACGATCAGCCGCGAGGTCAGGCGGATGGGACCACACACGCCGCACTACATCCCCGCCCACGCCCTGTTCCGCGCGCTCGATCGCCGCTCGGAGAGCCGCCAGGGCGTGCGCAAGCTGGTGCCCGGCGAGCCGCTGTTCGAGCACGTCTCGGATCAACTGCGCCTAGGCTGGTCGCCGCTGCAGATTGCAGGCAGACTGCGCCGCATGGACGAAGCGACCCGCCTCGGCACTGTCTGCCACGAGACGATCTACACCGCGCTCTACGCCCTGCCGCGCGGCGAGCTGCGCAAGGAACTGCTTGGGGCGCTGCGTCAGGGGCGGCAGAACCGGCGGCCCCGCTCGCGCGGGACCGACCGCAGGCAAGGCTTCGTCACCGATGACATCAGGATCGCTGAAAGACCGGAAGATGTCGCCGGGCGGCTGATCCCCGGCCACTGGGAGGGCGACCTGATCAAGGGCACGGCCAATCGCTCGGCGGTCGGCACCCTGGTCGAGCGCACCAGCCGTCTCGTGCTGCTCGCACGGATGGACGCACTCGATGCCGAGACCACCCGCTGCGCTTTCGAGCGGGTGTTCGAGAATGTGCCCGAGCCCTTCCGCAAGTCGCTTACCTATGACCGGGGAACCGAGATGGCGCGCCATGCCGAACTCACCGCCAACACCGGGATCAAGGTGTGGTTCGCCGATCCCTACAGCCCCTGGCAACGCGCCAGCAACGAGAACGCCAATGGCTTGATCCGCCAGTACCTGCCCAAGGGAACCGACCTCTCGCCGTTCACCCAGGACGAGCTCAACGAAATCGCCGAGCGGCTCAACAATCGCCCGCGCAAGGTGCTCGACTTCGAAACACCGAACGAGGTCTTTGCAAGACTGGTGGTGGAGGCGAAGACTACTGCTCAGCAGTGTTGCGCTTCAGGTTGACACCGCCTTCTTTCTCCCCCCCTCTGTCGTAGCTGTTCGGATCGAAAATCGGCCCGGCCTACTGCTCCGGCTTCGGCGGTGACCACCAATGTCGGCCGATAGAACCAAAAGTTTCCTCTCTCTTGCCCGTGACTCAAGCAAAATAGCCTGCAACGATTCCCGTGCTGTTTCGCTCAGAATCAATTTTACTTGCATGTAAAAGTAGAGTAATGTTTTTGTTGATATTTCTTGCGAGAAATTGGTGTGAGCGAAGGGGTGTACAAGCTCGACCTTTTGGGAACGTTTCGGCTGACGACAGCTGATGGCGTCCGGGTCTCGGTGCGCTCAAAGCGATCCCGCGTCCTGCTCGCAATGCTCGCCTCCTCGCGGTCAGGTGAGCGCTCACGACGTTGGCTGCAAGAGCGGCTATGGGGCAGTCGTGAGCGGTACAATTCGCAAGCCAGCATTCGTCGCGAACTGTCGAATCTGCGACGTATCGTAAATTGCCCCGATTGTGAGCTGCTGATTGTCGAACGAGAAACGGTTAGCCTCAATCTGAGCAAGGTGATTGTCGATATACGGGATCCGGCACGCATTGCGGCAACACGTGAAGACTTCCTTGAGGGCATCGACATTGCCGGGGAAGAGGGATTCGAAGATTGGCTGCGTGATGAGCGGCAGTCTATAGATGCTGCGCGCGAGATGAACGGACGAAAGCCCGCCGACTTGGCATCTTCTCAGGGCCTGGCAGCGAATGCAGAGGGTGCCCCCGCCTGAAGAAGATGACTGGCACAGTTTCCCGTCATCTTCGGCGGGCGCGTTACCGGGGCTGGCTGGCAATGTTTAACTGCCTGCCCATCCACAAAAATCGCGATGGTCCCTGGCGTGAACGTAAACAAAGCGACCTCCAAAAGGCCCGGAGCGCTTGACAGGACGTTGGGACGCAAAGCTTTTTTAACGAAACCTGCGGTAGACGCCCTATCTGTCTAAAAGATTGGGCTCCGCAATGTTGCTGTACAACCGGATTGCAAGGGTGGTTTTCGCCGCTGCGGCAGTATGCGCGACACCGACAATGGCGGCCGGTGAGCAGTCAATGGCGCGCGGAAGCGAACAGACGATATTTCTGAAGGCATTTGTCCCCGTGTTCTGCGAGGTTGAACTCGAGCCGACGGGCGTCCAGTCCCCGCAGGGTGTTGTTACCCTTGGCCAATCGATGGAGCTTTGCAACGCCCCCCGTGGCTACCGGATCATCCTCCAGCACCCGGCGGGCCTGACCAACGCGGCGGTCATTGTCGATTCAACGCGCATCCCGCTGTCCGCCAGCGGGGAAACAGTGCTGGCCGATTCCGACCATGCCAGCCTGCAGACCCGGCAACTGGCGCTCGATCCCGGCGACCAGACCAATCAGATCAGCAGCCTCGGGCTGCGCATTGAAGTGAATTACTGACAAATATCAGCACCTGGCCGGGCGCTTCACACACCCATCGCCGTGCCGCGCCTTTCCCCAACCGCGGCTCAGCTTGCAGGCGCCAGGGTCAACATCACCGTATCGCTGTACGTGCCAGCGCGCTTGCCCGACACGTCTTCCACCGTGACGTCGAGGGGAATCTGCAGACCCTGAAGGCCCGCGCGCGGATAACTGAAACCGGCACCTGAATCGGGTGTCATTGCTTGCCCGCCGAACCGCAGCAAATAGGTTATGCGATCAGCCTGGGCGTTCGACGAAGCGCCCTGGCGAACCATGGTCCCGCCATTGAGGCTACGAGCGGTTACCTTGTAGGGCCCCGTGCTCCGCACCGAAATCGACAGCGAGCGCGACAGCGTGGCGAAATCGAGAAAGTCAATCTCGCCGCGCCTGGAGCCGCCGGCGACATTTGCGCTCAAGACATTCGGCACCCGGAGCGTGACCGAGATGTTCCCTGAAAGTTCGTTGGGAACGGTCGCGTTCGGATCGCCGCACCAATAGCGGATGGTATATTGTTCCCGGTAAACGCCCGCCGGCAAATCGTCCTGGAGATTCTTCACGAAGAGGCGGATGCCCGCGTCCTTGCTGTTTTCACCGGCTGCAAACGAAACGGTGCCAGATCGCAGCAAGGCATAGGATTCTCGACGCAAAGCGCCGATGTCGCGTCCCGCATCATTGCTGCGCCATTCAATCTCGGGGCCAGCGTCCATGCCGACCCGCAGGCGAAGCGACGAATCTTCATCCACGATCTGATAGGTGATATTCAGCGGTGACGTCTCCATGCCAACGCGCCTGAATCGTAACGTCAAGGGCTGCACGATCTGGTTCGCCCCCGTCGCATCCAGCGGATCGATGCTGATGTCGGGAACTGCCGATGGGTCGGCCGCGACGCATTGCGCGGACACAGGCGCAATGAGGAACGGCGACGAGGCCGCGCAGAACAAGATAATGCACAGGTTTTTCATGCTCTATCTTTCATCCGTTGGCGCAAGATCCCCGACGCGAACCACACCTGTAGCGTCTTTCGGGACGAGCAAATCATACACAATCGGTGGCGTTCCCGCCAATTCGATCCGCCACAGGCCCGGCCTCAGGCCGGCGATGGCAAATCGGCCTTCGCGGTTGGTGAACAGCTCCACATGGCGATGCTCTCCCCCCACTTCCACGGCACTACCCGCCTGCAACGACACGGCTTCACCTTTCGACTTAAGCGTCCCTACGGCCATGACGTTATAGTCCGACCCGACCACCACGACATAACCTGAACGATAGGGCGCAAGTGTGCGAAGCGCGCCTGTGCCCAGATCCAGCCCCGGCGGAGCGTCAGGCACATCATAGGTCAGCGTCCGCGGTGAATAGGAGGTGATTTCGCCATAGAGCGCAGGGCCGAACGCCCCGGATTTCGCCTGCGCGCTATTCTGCGCGGGATCGACAACAACCCCCAGTCCTGCGTTCCTTTTATAGGGGCGGACAATCGCGAAACTGTCACTGATCGGTCGTCCAATAGCGAAGGAGCCACCCGCAAACGCAAGGGACGAAGCAAAGCGGAACGATGCTCGCTGATCGGTAATCGTCTTGCTGCTCAGCGAATAGCTTGCCGCATAGGCGAGCCCGAGATCGGCCCGGTTGGCCAGGTAGTTGGCGGCCGCGTTCACGGCAACGTCCTCGCGCCCTATGTCCACATTCCCGCCAGCGTTCCACGAACCAAGGCCATAGCCCCTGGAAGTCTGGAACCCGAGGCGGGTTGCATTGTCATGACTGTCATACTCCACCCGGCCTGACGATCTCTGGCCGAACCGCCGGACGAGCGAGATGCGCGCGCTCTTGTCGTCGCCGCGAACGCCCTTGTCCCACTCAAGGTCAAGGTTAATGCTCGTCGATTTCCCGAAGCGCATGCCATAATTGACCCGCGCAGAGCGCTCGGAGACGGCACCATCCCGACCATGCGAATAACGCGCCTGAAAACCGCCAAAAGACCGTGCACCTAACGAGCGGCTGTAGTTCAGGGACACGTTATAGTCATAGGGGTTGTCCGGCGTGAGCTGCTCGACCGCACCGAAACGGCGACTGCGCAGCTCAACCGTGAAGAGCAGTGACGAGCTCCCCTTCAGCGTTTGGCTGACGCGCTCCAGCGACAAATTTGCGGCCCAGCCGCTGCCTGCCCCGGATACCTGGCTATAGGCGAAGTCTCCACCAAGCGTTCCAATAGCGGTGCCCAACACGGCCTCGAAACCAACGAGGTAGCTGTTCCGCGCATATTGGAAATTGGCCCCCATCGTCAGGCTGTCGTTCACCCCACGCCGGTAATAACCGGTAATGGCAGGGTCACCGCTGTAGGAAATTCCCTGACCGGGGCGGCTGAGGACACCGACATTGAGCGCGAACTCTGACAGGCCCGAAGCTAGCTGGGTCCGCTGGATATAGGTCGAAAACGAAATCGTCTCGCGCTGCCCGGTAACATCGGTAATCACCAGATCCACGTCGTTTCCACCCTGGGCGAACGGAAAATCTCCAACGTTATAGGTGCCTGGCTGGAGGCGAAGGGTACGAATGGACCGACCATTGATATACGCCTCGACCGTTGCCTCGCGGTTGAGCGAGAAGGTGCGCCCCCCGCGCGGGGCCACATTGCGCTGCGGTTCGAGCAAGGCGTAACTGCGCGCGATGCTGATACCGGCGAGGTCCAGCGCGCCCTGGAAGCCACGGGTCTCCGGCACCAGGTCGCCTGCCGTCCAGCGCAGCAGATGGCGGGCGTCATCATAGATCGCACGCGTTCCTGTCCGCGTAAAAATGTGGTTGACCCCGCTCCACGCGCCTTCGGCTTCCACGACTATCGGGGCAATCCGCATCGCGCCATCGAACAGGAAACTTGGGCTGCCAAAACCCGTATTGGTGCCCGTCACAACATAGTCGGCCGATCCGCGCACGTTGATATAGCCGGAAAAGCGGCTGGGGGTTGCGAAGTCGCCGATGACAGACTGGTCGAGTTCGGCCAAGCCGATGGTCTGCACCGCGCGATCTGCCGTTGGTAGCGTGATATCCAGTTCGAATGCGCGTTTATCGAAGCGCACCACAAAGCCCTGCTTCTCAAAAGCCGCCAGCGGCGCGAAACCTGCAATCGCCTCAACCTGGCCCAGCTCCCGCAGCTTTGCCGGCGTCAGGCGGGAGGCCATCAGGCGGACAATCTGGGACAGCGACACCAGAATGGTATCGTCAGGGTTTATCTGTGCATCGACATCACCAAGAGCGTTCGTGCCGTCTTTCAGCGACACGACGATTGTCATCGTGCGCCCTGTCGTGTTCAGCCGGATGTCTTGCTGCGGCGCGGCGGGTTGCGTCGATGCGGGCGTCACCTGCGTCAGATCGCCCCCGGTGACGGGCTTCGGCCCCGCTGGTGTCGTCCCCGATGGCTCTGTCGTCGTGCCGGGACGAGCCGGTTGCCCGTCGCCTTGCGGTACAGTCGACACATCGGCAACGGCCTGCACACCGGCCTTGGTTGCAGGGGCATTGGCGCCTTTCGTCCAAAAACCCAGCGGTTCAGCCGCGCGCGCGGATTCTGAGCTGGCGAGGGTGGCCGCTATCGCGAGCGAACAGACGCCCAGCGTGTACGCGCTGCCCCCCATGGCTCGCATGACCAGGCTTACTTTCCGCGGGACGACATGGTGACCTCGACCGTACCCTCTGCGGCTGGCAAGTCGATCGGGGCTGTAAACGTACGACTTGTTTCCGGGCCGATGAGACCAAAGCCGATCATCTGCTGAATGTCGCTGCCATTCAGCTTCCGCCGCAGCACTTCCTTGCCCGTAAGGTCGCGCTCCACAATGGTGAGCGAACCATTGCTGATATAGCCGTAATTCTTGCCGGAATTGTGCACCGTAAAGGTGACTTGCGGCGCCTTGTCTGCCGCGGCGGCCTTGATCCCAGCCTTCTCGATCGACAGGTCGGGATTGCCAGCGATCGCAGAGGCCACGTTGATCATCGCCTGAAAATTGTACAGGATCTGGATGGTGGATTGACCACCGGGAAGCTCCACCGGCTGCTGCGAAATTTCCGCATAATAATGATGGCTGCGATCAGCCTCAGGATTGCCGACATACTGAACGCGAAAAGCCTGTGTAGCGCCCGGCGGGATAATCGCCTGTGCCGGAAAGGCGACCAGATCCTGGGTCAGTCGCGTGGAAGCCTTGACTGTGTCCGGCAGCAGGTCGGCCTCGAGCAGACGCACTTCCACGGGCAGCGGCGTGGTGCCGGTATTCTGCACGCGAATCTGACCGCCCATCTGGCGGCCAGCCATGCGCAGGTCCAGAATAACCGGCTGCACCGTCATGGCAGCATGGGCAGCGACGGAAATCGCGACGGTCGCAACCACAGCCATTGCTGCAGCGACTGGACTAAACTTGAACATTACGCCCCCCGACGCTGCCGAAGCAGCCAGGTTGCCAACGAAATGACAGCTGGTCCCCTGCCCACTCGCGTCAACCAATAGTTACTGTTATTTCCGGACAATCAGCCCGGAATCGAAATGGTGACGACCAATTGATCGGAATAGCTGCCAGCCACCATCGGCCCAGCCGTGCCATCGCGAACCAGACCCATGCGAACGTCGAAATCGTGTATCCCGGGAGGCGCCACGCCGACATGGTCATAGACCCTGGTTGCGCCGGGAGCGGTGGGAATCCACCCGCTGATCCCCCAGCTCGTCTGGCCGGTCCAATAGGCATCGTAGATCATGTGGCGCGATGACTGGAAACCGGGCGGTGGCGCCGTACCGGCATCGTGCGCCAGTCCACCATTGGTGCTCTGCAGCGTGATCGTGTGCGTTGTGTTGCAGGAGGCATGGCCACGCACCTGAATCGCCACCTCGGTGTTCGAGACGATGCCCGTGCCGGTATTGTCGGCCAGCAAGGTCGGGTTGATCGACCAGGTCGTCCCGGAAAACTGCGACGAGGAGACGTTGTTCGTCGATGATACAAATTGCCAGCTTGTTGGCAGGGTGCAGAACGCTGCCGCGGTGCCGATGATGTCAACTGACTGTGGTGCGGTCTGCGCAGAGGCGGGCGTCACAACACCCGTCAAGGCAAGTGCGCTCAAGACAGGAACGATGGCTTTCATGACGGAAAGTCTCCCACGGCATTCATTGGAGTGATGGCTGTTCGACATGTCAGTTGAACGTCGACAGCGTGATGGTCACGGTGCCCTTGTAATGCCCGGCCTCAAGCATCAGGGTCGCGTCCTCGACCTTGGCGGCCGTCAGGGTCTCAAGTCGCGAGATCCTGAGGACAAGACCGGGGTTGGGCGCGGCATAGCCACCGGGCAGTTCGATCGACACATCATCATCGCCGGTCTTTGGCCGACGCGTCAGCGTCACGGGCCAGCCGACGAGCTTTGCGTCGTAGGTAATATCCCGCGCCATATAGGAAGGCTGCGCATAGGAGCGCGTTTCCTGCAACGCCATCGGCTTCGCCGCGAAGGTCAGCAAATGCGGGGAATTGCACCACGCATCAGTTATTACCGTACTGACCTGCGTGGCGGTGCTGCGCTTCGAGGCGTCGAGCTTGCCGTCCGCTCCCGAAAGTTCATGCAGGTCGAGCACGGCCTGCGCCGGCGCACCCAGACCACAGGAGCCGGCGACGGTCGAACTGAGGGCGATCTGGTTCGAGGCGGACGTCTGCGCCGCAGCAACACCGGGGCCGACCACCAGCCCGGCAACAGCGACCGTCAATTTGAGGCGATGGTACATTTCGGGCTTCCCAAACAAGGTTGGCATTACTGGGCCAACGCAATGGTGAGCCGGACCTGGCCCGAATAACTACCTGAAACCGGTCGGAGATTGTTCGTGACGGTCGGGTTCGACAGTTTGATCGTCAACGCGCCGATGTTCGGTTGGCTGGCCAGGATGACCTGCGCATTGGCAGAGGTGCTGCTCGCGGCATTCTCGAGCGAACTCCACTTGATCGTCGCGAGATAGTCCACGCGGTTGGTGAATGACGAGGAGTCAGCGACCGATGTCACGGTATCGTTCATCAACGGATCTGCCTTGATCGTGATCGTCGAGGGCGCGTTGCAGTAGAAGCTGGCAGACAGTTCTCGTTCGGTCTGCGCGCTCGGCGCGAAGCTCGGAAGGATCTGTCCCGTCGTCCCGGTCAGCGCACCAAGATCCATCGGGGCACCCCCGGCCGATAGCTGTGAACAGAAAGCCGGTACCGTCGTCTGGCTGGTGAAGTTCGCACTGGCCTGCGCCATCGCCGGCGCAGCGCTTGCGAGCACGCCCAGTACCGACAGGCCGATCAAGGTCGTTTTCACGGTCTTCTCCTTAAACTTCTTCCGCGAGGCGGAAATACTGTCGGGTCATGACTAACCCACAATTGATTAACACCGGCCCGATGGCGGTCATGACTGCACCGCCACATCAACAATGATCGTGTCGCGATATTCCCCAAAGGCGGGCGCAGCGCCTTCTAACGGTGCGCGCCACCGTACATTGAGTGATGCCGTCCGGTTGATCGCCGTGGCGTCACCCGACGACCAGCCTTGCGCGCCGAACGCGCATTGTGTGCCCGCGTCATCCGCCAATTGCGCGGACGGGCACCAGCCCAGCGCATTCATGCCGGAATCGGTGTCAACATTCACGGCGACTTCATAGGGGATCAGCGCTGCAACGCCCTCCAGCCTGACTTGCGACGAGAAACCACCATGCCCCGAACGCACGCTGAGCAGGAATGGCGCATTGCAATCCAACCCGAACCGCGCGTGCGAATCTCCGCCGTGGTTAAAGTCAATCCGGTCGCTGAACACGGGCGGCGCCGTCATGCGGCAGCGCGCATGTACCTCGCCACGAAGATCGATCTGTAATTCCGTCGGCGCGCCGAGTACGGTATCCGTCGCCGAGTATCCCGTACCGATCGCTGCGATGCTTGCATCGGACGCCAAAGCCGGGGCTGCGCTGACAATCCCGACGAGCAGGATGGCGATCCTCTGACTTGGGCGGCGCGGTAGCACGGCGATACTGTCCGATCGGTTGAATAAAGCAGAATGATCGGCTTGTCCGCCCTGACGCGAGCCAGGGCGGACAAGCCTCACATCTTATGCGGTCACCGTTGCGGTGATCTTCACATGACCGGTATAGGTGCCAGCAACGGGGCGCAGTGGCATACCGCCGCTGCCCAGCGCCGGAAGCACCTTGATGTCGACCGAGCTAAAGGTACCCAGACCGGTTTCAAAAGCGCCCGGCAGGTTGGCCTGCTGCGTTTTCGTGGCGGCACCCGCCGTGGCAAGCGTGCCACCGCCGACATAGATCATCGCACCACCCGACACTTCGACGTCGAACTTGTTGGTGAATGATGAGGTATCAGTCGTGGTCGCGGTGGTCGACAGCTGCGATGCCTCAATCGCGACCGTTGCCGGGCCATTGCACCAGACGTTGCCAAAGCTGCGGTTCAGGCTCTGCGCCGTCTTGAACTGGCCAGTGGCGTCAGTGAGCGAAAAGGTAGCATCCGTCAGGTTACCGGCACCCGTGGCTGCGCCCGAACGGTGATTGCCGACGCCACATGCGGCGGTGACGGTTGCGCCGAGGCTGATCGTCGATGAGTTGCCCGCTGCCGTGGTGTCGGCGAAAGCCGGCGTTGCGGCCATTGCGATGGCCGAAGCGGCCAGAACCAGATACGTCTTCATGTTCATTTCCTCCAAAAATACGGCCACCGGCCGTTACGGACGTTGCAACAAAGACCGGTTTTCCACCCCCGATTGGAGCCGAACGCCGATCGTATCAGACGGCTTGGCTAGCAGGCCGCTACGGCATATCCGCGCCAACGACAGGCACAGGCATACCCTTCGGGGCCGAGGCCCCTTTCGGCCCGATCACGAAGAGCGAGCCGCAATTTGAGCCGACCAGATAAGGACGACCAAAAATTTGCTGATTTATTCAGTCTGTCTGCACGACGCACTGCAGGTTTGAACGGTGCTATTGATTCCACCCCGCGCCGGTTCCTACCGAATCCCCTCGAATCAATCGTTAATTGTCTATTAAGGTCTGCGGTCCTTGAGTCCCGGAATCGTGAAATATTCGTCCTATTATCGTGAAAACTGACGAAATTATTTCGTACAACTTTGGGACAAAAGCTGAACTCCAGCCGACGCCGATCGCCGGCAGGAGGGTTGGACCGCAGTTCGTGGCATCCGCCACGCACGCATTCAGATATTCCCGGCGCGGTTCACCCTACGTAAGTCCCGTCGGTCTAAGCGCGTGGGCTTCCTCAATCGTAAGACACGGCTTCCGGCGCCAGGCCGCAGTCAGATAAGGGGTTTTTGCACCTGTCATCGTAACCGCTTTCGCACCAAACACCGTCCGCGCCTCGCGAATGGTTCGCGCCCGCGTTATCGCTGCGCTCGCATCCCGCCGGTTTTCTCGTTCGCACCCCAGGGCGCAGACTTGTGGCACAGGATCGCCACAAGTCCACAGCCTCTCGCCCTTCTGTCAGCCGGCGACGACACTATTCGGGGTTATGTTGGGGTTGCGGGGGTTACGGTGAGACGCGCAATAACCCCCAATCTCGCGGTTGCGGCCGCAAATCCAGATAGGTTTTGCAGGGAAGTTTCACACCGCTTAGAATGGCGTCATGACCATAACGCTCTACGACCTTGGTGTACCCACATTCCTGCAAACCACCCGGGCGATGTCGGCTGTCCTCAGCCGCGCCACCAGGCATTGTGCCGAAACCGGGACCAACCCTGACGATTTTGTCCGCGCGCGCCTCCATCCCGACATGGCACCGTTCCATTTCCAGATCGAAACCCTGAAGAATCATTCTGTGTGGGGGCTGGAGGCGGTGAAGACGGGCGTGTTCGCTCCACCGCCTCTGGCGGGAGCGGTGTCCTTCACTGACCTGCAGGCCACAGTCAGTCAGGCGATAACGGCGCTGGAGGCGTTTACCCCCGAAGAGGTCAACAGCTGGTCCGGCAAGGATCTGGATATTGAAGTCTACCGGCCCGTTGATGAGGAAAATGCCTCAACATCGGCCTGGGGCCCTCGCACCCTGGCTTTCACGCCCGAGACCTTCCTCCTCTCATACTCGCTGCCCAATTTCTTTTTCCACGCCGTCACGGCCTACGACATCCTGCGCATACAGGGCGTGCCGATCGGAAAGGGTGACTATGAGGGTCGCCTGCGCACCAGGACTGACTAGCCCGCAGGTTGTGAAGCTGGCGGGGTCATGGAGGAGGCGTTGAGTTGCGGGAGTAACGCTGACGCGTGCAACGGCGCCCAAACTCTTGGGAATTACGGCGGCAGTCACCAAAACCCCTAAACTCGAGAAGGCCCAGCCGCACCAAGGCATTGGCCCGCCACCATCCCGATTCAACACCCCGCAAAACCCGCCAATACCCCCAGCGTTCTTTCACATCGTCCGCCACTCGCAACATCTCCGCCCGCGCGCCGGTGGCGTGGCCGCCGTGCGCGGGCGGCCTCTGTTCTGGCCTCTGTTAACAGCCCTGTTCCCGCGCCGGTTTCCCCTGTTATCGCGCCTTGTTCCGCTCTGTTATTCGCTCTGTTCCGGGCGGCGCTCATGCCGCGCAACTCACGGTAAAACAAACAAAACCGCGCTGCGCCCGCCTTCGCAAAAAACACAGTAACAGAAGGAACAGGGGAAAACGTGGCAGGAAAGGGGAATTCCCCGCCGCCCGCGCGGCCTAACCCATCGCCCCGCGGAACAGCGTTTTGGTCGCGCCGCCAATCCACACCGCGCCGGCGCTGTCCTGCTCGACATGGATGCGCCCGGTACGGCCAATGCAGGTGCCTTGCGCCGCGACATAGCGGCCCTTGGCGCGGCCCGATGCAAACAGCCACTGCGCGATTGAGGCGTTCAGGCTGCCCGTCACCGGGTCTTCGATCAGCGCGCCATGCTGGTCGCTGAACAGCGCGCGGATCTCGAACGCCACCTCGCTGCCCGCCGGGTGCGGACCGACCACGCCAATCTCCACCCGCTGCGGTCGCGCAAGGCGCGGCTGCACCGCCAGTACCGCCTCGGCAGAAGCCAGCATCACCGCGACCCAGCCCGGCCCATTGTCGGCCCAGGCGGCATCAACCACCGCAGTGCGCTCAATGCCCAATATCTCGATGACATGTTTCAGATCGGCCTCATCAACCGGGCCGGAACGGATCAGCGGCGGCGCGGCAAAGGCCAGCCGCCCGCCCGTGCGGCGGATCGGGATCAGCCCGGCGCCGCATTGCTGGACAATCCCCGTGTCGCTGCGCGGTACGCCGCCATGCGCCAGCCAGGCATGGCAACTGCCCAGTGTCGGGTGGCCGGCAAAGGGCAATTCGCGTTCCAGCGTGAAAATCCGCACGCGGTAATCGGCGCCCGGGTCGGTCGGCGGCAACAGGAACGCCGTCTCTGACAGGTTGAGCCAGCGCGTGATCGCCAGCATCTGCGCCGTGTCGAGATCATCGCCGCCGCTGATCACCGCCAGCGGATTGCCGGAGAAATCATCCTGGCCAAACACATCGACAAGCTGAAAATCGGGCATCGTGGTTCTTTCTGATTGGCGCGCCATGGTCGGGCGCGGGTTGATCATGGTTATGCGAAGGAAAGCAACCGGTCGAGGTCAAGGTGCCGCGCGCCGCGCCAGCGCCGCGCTCAGCAACGGGCTGTCGATCTGCCGCACCGCCGCGCTCACGCTGTCCCGCCAGCAGCGAGAGGCCCGCGCCGCGCGCTTCACCTCGCCCAGGCTGCCCGGCGTGGCGCCACAGACCAGCATCGCTGCCGCATCGATCTGCCGCAACAGCCGCAATGCCGCCAGCGCCGTCGCCGGATGCCGGTCGATATGGCGCAGCATGATCGTCTCGGTGATCTCGCCGCCCGCTTGCTGCGCCGCCGCCGGGCTCGCCGCCACCGCTGCCGTCAACGCCAGGCCCATGCCGATCAGGGCCAGCCGAAATCCAGTCTTGCTGTCGTTCATCGCACGCCTTTGCTGATTGCTGTCGGGGCGGCCCGTCTCCGCGAAAGTGACTCGCTTCGACAGGGACGATGCAGTACAATTTCGATAAACTGTCATGATATGGTGAAGGGTACAGTGAGCAGCGCAGCACCGGGCCTGACCCGCACAGAAGATGTCATGCACGCCATCCGCCGGCGGATTGACCAACGCGTGCTGACGCCGGGCGCGCGGTTGCCCTCGGTCCGGGCGATGGCGCACAGTTCGGGCTTTTCCAAATCAACCGTGGTTGAGGCTTATGATCGGCTCGCGGCGGAAGGCGTCATCCGCTCGCGGCCCGGCGCCGGTTTTTATGTCGCCGCGCCGCTCGCCCCGCTGGCGCTGGCGGATATTGGTCCGCCGCGTGATCCCCAGCTTGATCCGCTCTGGGCGCTGCGCCAATCGCTCGCCGCGCGGCCTGATACGCTCAAGCCCGGCTGTGGCTGGCTGCCTGATGACTGGATGGCCGATCAGGTCGTGCGCAAGGCCATGCGGCAGATCGCGCGCGGCGATGCCACCGGGCTGGTCGGCTACAGCGCGCCACGCGGCAGTGAGGCGCTGCGCCGCCTGCTCGCCCGGCGGCTGATCGAACAGGGGGTAGAGGCTGGCCCCGATCAGATCTTGCTGACCGATTCCGGCACCCATGCGATTGATCTGGTACTGCGTTTCCTGATTGAGCCGGGTGATACCGTGCTGATCGATGACCCGTGCTATTTCAATTTCCACGCCCTGCTCCGCGCCCACCGCGCCAGGCTGGTCAGTGTGCCCTACACCCCGACCGGCCCCGATGTGGCGGCCTTTGCCGCCGCGCTCGCCGAACATCGCCCGCGTCTGTACCTGACCAATTCCGGCGTCCACAACCCGACCGGCGCCACGCTGTCAGCCCCCACCGCGCACCGCATCCTCAAACTGGCCGAGGCGCATGATCTCGTCGTGATCGAGGATGACATCTATGCCGAGTTTGAACATGAACCCGCGCCACGCCTCGCGGCGTTTGACGGGCTTGACCGCGTCATCCGCATCGGCAGCTTTTCCAAGACGCTGTCGGGCGCGGTGCGCTGCGGCCATATCGCGGCTCGCCGGAATTGGGTCGCCGCGCTGACGGATCTCAAGATCGCCACCGGCATGTCGAGCAGCGCGCTGGCCGCTGAACTGGTCCACACCGTGCTGATCGACGGCAATTATCGCCGCCATATTGATCGGCTGCGCGTCCGGCTTGGCGTCGCGCGTGACCGTGTCGCCGCGCGGCTCGCGGCGATCGGCATCGCCCCGGCCCTTGTGCCGGATGCCGGCCTGTTCCTGTGGTGCCGCCTGCCCGACGGGGTCGATGCGATTGACCTCACCCGGCGCGGTGTGGCGCAGAACATCGTGCTTGCCCCCGGCAATGTCTTCAGCCTCGCGCAGAACGCCGCCAGCTATATGCGTTTCAACGTCGCGATGATGGCGGATGAGCGAATTTACCGCCTGCTCGCGGGGTAAGGGGCAGGGCAGGGCGCTTCCGCGTCAGCCCGTTTCGTCGCCGCCTGTCCGGGTCACGCCGGGCCGGGGGCGTTCATCCACCGACAGGCTGAAAATGTCGGGCCGGGCATAATGGCCAACGACATCCAGGTCATAGCGCGCGCGGATCACGTCGCGCGGGTCAATCGCGGCGGTCAGCAACCCGGAGCCGCCTTCCATCGGCCCGGCGATCACATCGCCCAGCGGCCCGACAATCATGCTGCCCCCGCCGATCAGCGGGCGGTCATCATCCCACCCCGCCACCGTGATGCCCAGCGCGCGCGGTGATGGCTGTACCTGGCAGCAACTGACCACAAAGCACCGGCCCTCATGCGCGATGTGCCGCATTGAACTGCGCCACACATCGCGTTCATCAACCGTTGGCGCGCACCATATCTCCACGCCCTTGGCGTACATCGCGGTGCGAAACAGCGGCATGTGGTTTTCCCAGCAGATCGCCGCGCCCAGCCTGCCCGCCGCACTGTCAACCACCGGCATGGTTGATCCATCGCCCTGCGCCCAGATCAGCCTTTCGGTGCCGGTCGGCATCAGCTTGCGGTGCTTCGCGACCACGCCCAGGCCCGGCGCGACGAACACCGCCGTGCAGTATAGCGAGGCGCCGGCGCGTTCGATCACGCCGATCACCAGTGTCGCCCCGGTGCGCGTGCTCATCCCGGCCAGCGCCGCCA
The DNA here is from genome assembly GCA_963422345.1 of uncultured Sphingomonas sp. Taxonomy (GTDB): domain Bacteria; phylum Pseudomonadota; class Alphaproteobacteria; order Sphingomonadales; family Sphingomonadaceae; genus Sphingomonas. Next base: position 3,503,024 of record OY729425.1, on the reverse strand, counting down.
GCTCCGGCCCGTCAAGGTCGACCGCATTGTCATGGTACCGCGCAAACGCCTCGCGTCCCTCGGGCAGGCGGTAACCCAGTTGCGTGCCAAAACGCTCCCCCTTGGGATAGCCGCCCAGCACCGCCTCGGGCATCACCACCACCGCCGCACCCGCCGCGCGGATCGCGTCCTCAAAACCCAGGATCTGCTCCAGCGTCGCCGCCTTGCCACGATAATCCGCACCAATTTGCAGCGCGGCCAGGGTAATCTGCGTCATGCCCCGTGGTAACGCGCCGCCGCCTGCACGCAAAGCCGGATTTGCCCGGCGCGGCGGCGATATTCCCGATGGCAGCGGGCCAGACAATGTGCGACTTCAGGGGCATGGAAACCAGCGGGCAACCCGACATTTATGACCCGGCCTATGTCAAGGGCGTGTTTGATCGCTGCTCACGCAAGTACATCATGTTCAGCTGGCTCTGCTCCTTCGGCTTTACCACCCGCTGGCGGCGGCAATGTGCCGAGGCCCTGCCGCTCGGCACACAGGGTGATCATCATGGCTATGATCTCATGGCCGGGACCGGCGAGGTCTGGCCGCATCTTCTCGCGCGGCATCGCTCCATTGCGGCAATCACGGCGGTGGACATCTCTTCGGGGATGCACCGCCGGGCGATGCAGCGCCTGCACCGGCACCGCGCGCACAAGATCAGCTTCATCGAGGATGATGTGCTGGAAAGCGCGCTTGCACCCGACAGCGCGGATTTCATCGTCGCGACCTTTGGCCTCAAGACCTTTGACAACAGCCAGTTGCGCCGGTTCGCACGGCTGGTCGCGACCACGCTCAAGCCCGGCGGCTGCTTCTCGATGATAGAGGCGTCTGATCCCAAGGGGTGGTGGTTGCGGCCACTCTATCTGTTCCACCTCAAGACGGTGCTGCCGTTGATTGAACGGCTCTTTCTGCGCGGCGCACAGGACTTTGCCGCGATCGGCGTCTATTGCACCAACTTTGGCAGCGCGGCGACCTTTGCCGACATGTTGCGCGACGAAGGGCTGGAGGTGGTGTTCCACCGCTATTTCTTCGGCTGTGCGACGGGCGTCAGTGGGTCGAAACCGCTGCACTGATTGTCGCGGAGAGCGCGCACGCGCGCATCCACCGCCGCATCAGCCAACACCGGATTGGACCAACGGCAATGACATCGAACCCCGCACCGCCACCGTCAGATGGCTGGGCAGAATCGGCTGAGGCGTGGATTGCCTCGCAGGGGGAGGCGGGCGATTTCGGTCGCCGCTTCGTGCTTGATACGCCGATGATGGATATTGTCCGGCAGGGGCATTTCACCAGCGCGCTTGATATTGGCTGTGGCGAGGGCCGCTTTTGCCGGATGTTGCGCGCCGCCGGGGTCGCGGCCATCGGGATTGACCCCACCGCGCGGCTGATCGAACGCGCAGCCGAGCGTGATCCTGCCGGGGACTACCGTGTCGCGCACGCTGAATCCCTGCCCTTTGCCGATGCCGGTTTTGATCTGGTCGTCAGCTATCTCTCGCTGATCGACATCCCCGACATTGCCGCCGCCATTGCCGAAATGGCGCGCGTGCTGCGGCCCGGCGGCACCTTGCTGATCGCCAATCTCAACGGCTTCAACACTGCTGGCCAGACGCTGGGCTGGGGGCGCAACTGGCTTGGCCGCGCGGCGTTCCGCATGGACCATTATCTTGATGAGCGCGCCGACTGGATAAGCTGGCGTGGCATCCGCATCCGCAACTGGCACCGGCCGCTCAGCCGCTACATGGACCTGCTGCTCAAGGCCGGGCTGGTGCTGACCCATTTCGCCGAGCCGGAGCCGCATGGCGGCGATCCGGCCCGCATCGCCCGCTATCGCCGCGCGCCGCACTTCATGATCATGGCGTGGCGCAAGCCACCCGCCTGACGCGGCGGGTCAGTCAGCCCTCAGTGCTTCTTCATCCATGCCTTGGCCTGCCGCTCGCTCAGTGCGACCAGGTCGCCCATTGCCACGGGCATGTCGATCAGGTGCAGCCCCCAGTCCTTCAGCATCACGCCGCCCACCACGACATCACCGACGATGGTGTCGGTGCGCGGATCGGCCGGGTCGGCATTGACCGTCACGGCCAGGTAATGCGCCGTGCCGTTGGTGGTGCATTCGGCCGAGAGCAGGCCCGGCACCTTGACGAAGCTGGTCGTCACCGCCGCGCCATCGCGCGTCCATGGCCCCATTGGCACACTGGCCAGCCCGGCACCGCGCGCGCCGAGATAGGCATCGGTCACCGCCTTGCCACCGGCCAGCGCCGACGGGTTGACGCACCCGGCCACCATGCCCGGCTGTGGCACCACGCCGAACCGGCTGTTGGCCGGCGGCGGCGCATCGGCGCGGAAGGTGACATAGCTGATGACGCAGCCGGTCTGGTCAGCGGACTGGCACAGCGGCGTGCTCTTCAGGTCGCCGCCCACCATCTGCCCCGCCGGCACCGCGACATTGGTGCCCGGGATCATCACCGAGATCAGCAGCTTCGCCGCTGGCGTCCCCTCAATCGCATTGGCGAGCAACGCCTTGATCACGCCTGATCCCTGGCTGTGCCCGATCAATACCACGCCGCGCCCGTGATTGTCGCGCGCCAGGTAATTGTCCCAAGCTGACTTCACATCGGCATAGGCCATCGCCCGGTCCGCCGTCACTGCCTGTCCCTGCATCAGCGCGCGCAGCGCGCTCAGCGTGACCTGGCGGTACATCGGCGCAAACACCCGGCAATGGCGGGTGAAACGCGCCGCCTGCGATGTCGCAACGGCCGTCTCTTCCGGGCCAACCGCCATGTCGCTGTTCGGCGTCGGGTCGAGCGAGACGGTCGGATAGACATAGAAGCAATCGAATTTGGGGTGCTTGTCAGCCGCGAACTTCTCGATCGTGCGGCTGCCATTGGCGGCGATGATCGTCGCATCCTGGTTGGTCGCGCACGCGTCATTGCGACCGGGGCGACACAGCCAGCTCGCATTCTGGCCATAGTCCGGCGTGGGGGAGGGGCTGGCGGAAGCCGGGGCCGTTGGCGGAGCGGCGGCGGGGGCGGCAGGGGCCGGGGCGGTCTGCGCGGCAGCGGGCAGGGCAAGGGTCATTGCGCCAACGATGGCCAACAGCTTCATCATCTCTCTCCTGCGAGTCCTTTTGCCGCACGATAGCGCGTTGGCGCGCGATGATAAGCGGTATTGCTTGTTCGGGAATGCGCCTGTGGGCGGATCTCTCGACCGATCTCTACCGCGTCAGCGTGGCAACCAGCGCCCGCGCTGCGGCCTGCACGTCGTGCCAGGTCGTCTCAAACCCGGCCTCATCGCCATAATAGGGATCGACCACCCCTTCGCCCGCGCGGCCCGGCACCAGGTCGAGCAACAGGCCAAGTGTCGCCGTCGCATCATCGGGCGCGACCTGTTCGAGGTCGGCAAGGTTATTGGGGTCGAGCGCGAAGATATGGGTAAAGCGAGCAAAGTCGGCGCGCGTCACCTGCCGCGCGCGATAGCCGCTGATGTCGCTGCCATGGCGCCGCGCGGTTGCCTGGGCGCGGCGGTCCGGCGCCTTGCCGATATGCCAGTCCCCCGTACCGGCGGAATCGACCGTGATGCTCAGCCCAACCCGCGCGGCCTCGGCGCGCAGCGCCGCCTCGGCCAGCGGGGAACGGCAGATATTGCCCAGGCACACGAACAGCACAGCAGGCGGTGACGCGCCGGTCATAACGGGTAGAACGCCCCGGTGATCCAGCGCCCCTCGCCGCGCAACACCGCCCAGGCGCGGGCGGCGGCGCGGCTGTCCATCGCCTCGACCCCGATGCCGCGCGCCTCTATCGCGTTGATCAGCGACGGCGCCGGGCGGATCAGCGTCGCGCCGGTGCCGAGCACGATGAACTCGGGCGGGCGCTCAAGTGTCAGGATCGGCGCCAGGTCGTCAACGCCCAGCGCCTCAAGCGCCGGCGCATCCCAGCCATCGGCGCGCAGCGGCGTGATCAGCAGCGCGTGATAGACATTGTCATCAACGCGAAACCCGCCGCCCGAAAAGCCCGAGACAATCGGCCCCGTGGCATCTGAGCGGTCCATGCGCATTGGTTGGTCTCGCTTATCTAGCCCCTCCCCTTCAGGGGAGGGGTTGGGGTGGGGCAGTGCCGCAAACGCGCGTTCGGGGATAGGCCCCACCCCCGGCCCCTCCCCTGAAGGGGAGGGGTGGTAACAGGGTTACGGCACGTCCTTGTACGACACGCGTTCGCCTTTGCCCGCTGCGGTGGCCTTGCCCTCCGCTTCGGGGTCGGCGCGCAGGCCGAGCGTGATCAGCAGTGATGACGACACATAGATTGACGAATAGGTGCCGACGACAATGCCCAGGATCATCGCGGCGGTGAAGCCGAGCAGCACATGGCCGCCAAAGATCAGCATCGCACCCAGCGCGAGCAGGATGGTCAGTGAGGTCATCACCGTGCGCGGCAGCGTTTCGTTGACCGACAGATCAATGATGCCCGGCATTTCCATCTTGCGATAGCGCCGCATATTCTCACGAATGCGGTCATCGATCACGATCTTGTCGTTGATCGAATAGCCGATGATCGTCAGCACGGCGGCGATAATCGTCAGGTCAACCTCAAGCTGGGTCAACGCAAAGAAGCCGAGCGTCATCAACAGATCGTGGACGATCGCGACGACGGTCGACACGCCAAACTGCCATTCAAAGCGGAAGATCGCGAACAGGCCGATGCCAAGGATGGCCAGGCCAACGGCAATGCCGCCATTCCACAACAGCTCGTTGGAGACCTTGCCCGACACCGCATCCTGCTTGGACAGTTTTGCGCCGGGGAATTGCTGCGCAATCGCGCCGGTTACCTTGTCGACGATCTTGTTGGTCGCGCTCTGATCAGTGGATTCAGGGCGCGGCAGGCGGATGGTCAGCGTCTTGTCGCCATCAACCTGTTGCAGCGCCGACTGGCCAACGCCCAGGCCGTCAACCAGCTTGCGGACCTGTTCCACGTCTGGCGGGGTCTGGAACTTTTCCTCGATCATGATGCCGCCGACAAAGTCGACGCCGAGGTTCAGCCCGCGGGCAAAGGTGATGCCCAGCGCGGCGATGCTGAGCAGCAACGTCATGCCGAACGCCCAGTAACGCAGCGAGACGAAGCCGATATTGGTATTGTCAGGGACAATCTTGAGCAGGCGCATGGGTCAGCCGATCAGATGTTGATGTCGCTCGGGCGGTTCCGGCGGAGCCAGATCGCAACGAGCATGCGCGTGAAGGTAACGGCGGTGAACACCGAGGTGAGGATGCCGATCAGCAGCACGACGGCGAAGCCCTTGATCGGCCCCGAACCCATCAGCAGCATGATGAGGCCGGAAATGGCGTGCGTGGCATTGGCCTCAAAGATCGTCCGGCTGGCTTCCTTGTACCCCAGCTCAACCGCCTGGACGACATTGCGCCCGCGCCGCCGCTCTTCACGGATGCGTTCATAGATCAGCACGTTGGCGTCAACCGCCGTGCCGATGGTCAGCACGAACCCGGCAATGCCCGGCAAGGTCAGCGTACCGCCGATCAACGCCATGATGCCGACAATCACCACCACGTTGATGACCACCGCGAGATTGGCATAGACGCCAAAGCGGCCATAGGTGACGAGCATGAACAGCACCACCGCCAGCACCGCGATGATCGAGGCGGTGATGCCGGCCTTGATCGAATCCGCGCCAAGATCGGGGCCGACGGTGCGTTCCTCAATCACCTTCAGCGCAATCGGCAGCGCGCCGGAGCGCAGTGCGATGGCGAGCTGGTTGGCGCTGTCGACGGTGAAGCTGCCCTCGATATAGCCGCTGCCGCCGGGGATCGGGCTGTTGATGCGCGGCGCCGAGATGACAGTATTGTCCAGCACCACGGCAAAACGCTTGCCGAGATTGTCCTGCGTGATGTGCGCGAAAATCCGTCCACCCTGGCTGTTGAAGGTGAAATTGACGATCGGGCTGTTGTCTTCCTGCTTGAAGCCCTGGCTGGCGTCAGTCAGCTGATCACCGCTCAGGATGGCGCGCCGCTTGACCAGGATCGGGCCGGACGGGCGGCCATTTTCCGCATAGGGCAAAATCTGCGTGCCAAGCGGCGGGGCCTGGCCCGGCGCGATGATGGTGTCATCGACCATCTTGAATTCAAGCTTGGCGGTGCGGCCGATCAGCGCCTTCAGCGCCGCCGGGTTCTGCAGGCCGGGCACCTGGACGAGGATGCGGCTGGAGCCCTGGCGGACAATCGTCGGCTCCTTGGTGCCCAGCGCGTCGATGCGCTTGCGCACCACCTCGGTCGCGGTCTTCATCGCGGTGTCGACCGCCTGGTTGATCCCGGCAACGCTCGGCTTGACGACGAAGCGCGTCGCATCAACCACGCTGATGTCCCAGTCACGCTGCCCGGTCATCGCAACGCCCGTGGTCAGCTTGTTGAGCACCTCGCGTGCGGCATCGACCTGTGCCGGGTCACGCACGAAAAAGCTCAGCTGGCCGCCCGCATTGGAAATCTCGCCAATGCCGATTTTCGGGTTGGCATTGCCAATCTCGGTGGTGATGCGGTCCTGCATGGTGACAAGGCGCGCCTGCACCAGTTCATTGGTGTCCGCCTCCAGCAACAAATGGCTGCCGCCGGCAAGATCAAGGCCGAGCGCGATGCGCGGATGGACCGGCCAGTTTTTCGTCTGGCTTTCGGGAAAGAAGCTCGGCACCGCGAGCAGCATCAGGCAGACAAGCAGCCCGACAATCGCGATGATCTTTGAACGGGGAAAATCGAGCATCGGATCAATCGTTCGCCGGTTTGGACCCGAGCGGGGTCACCTCTGCGATGGTCGCCTTGACCACGCGCACCTTTACGCCGGTGGAAATCTCCACCTCAACCACGGCATCCTCAACCTTGGTCACCTTGCCCATCAGGCCGCCTGCGGTGACGACCGAATCGCCCTTCTTCACCGCCATGATCGCGGCCTGGTGCAGTTTCTGGCGCTGTTGCTGCGGGCGCAGGATCAGGAACCAGAAGATCGGGATAATCAGGAGATACAGCCCGATGGTGCTGAACGTTGCGCCCATCCCACCATTGGCGGCGGTGCCGGCGGTCTGGGCATATGCTGGGGTGAAGAACATCATTGTCCTGAATGGCTGAAATGGCGGCGGGGAAAGCCCCCACCCTGTCAGCGGCGCGCGCTATCATCATCGTGGCGGACGTGCAACAATCCGCCGTTACGCGAACAGGGAGCGAGAGTGCAATGACCATCATCGTCATGGGCCATATCAAGGCCGCCCCGGAAGAAATCGCCCGGCTGCGCGACGCCATTTCGGCGGCGGTGGCGGCCACCAATGCGGAACAGGGGTGTGAACATTACCGCTTCTCGGTTGACCTTGATGACCCCGGCACGCTGTACATCAATGAACGCTGGGCCTCGGCAGAGGCACTGGCGGCGCATGGCGCATCAGAACATCTCAAGACATTCAACCGCGCCATCGGCGGCGCCACGCTGACCGAGGTTTCGGTCAAGGCATGGAATGGCGAGTTCTGGCGCACGCTGATCGGCAACTGACCCGCGCCATCACCCTTGCATCCGCCGCCCGCTCGGCCTAGAGGCGCGCGCTCGGTCGGGGCGTAGCGCAGCCTGGTAGCGCATCACACTGGGGGTGTGGGGGTCGCAGGTTCGAATCCTGTCGCCCCGACCAAGAATTTCAATGACTTAGCTACCATGCCCACACTTTCGGAGCCACTTGGGCATCATATGGGCAGCAAACGCCGCTAAGGCGGCTTGACGAAAAGCTTGGCGCGAAACTGTTCGATACCTACTTTCGACAAGTTCGAAGCGGGGGTTCGCGATGCTGCAAACGATATGGAACGTGTTTCTCGTTGTGTGGCCGCCGATCGCCGTTTGGCTGGCGTTCAAGCTTTTGCCGTCGTCAGTCACGCGCTTTGTTGAAAAAGAGATCGATCGGCGGAGCGACGCGAAGCTGGAACGGATCAAGGGCGAGGTTCAAGGATCGTATTCGACGCTAAAAACGTCGGTCGATGTTTTGATGGCGCGAAATTCGACGATCAATCCGCATGTCATTGATTCGGTAAAAGCGTTGTGGGCAAATATGCTCGCTATTCGAACGGAGTTCGGCGGCGTGATAACGTTCGACTCCGTAGTCCTTGCGGAAGAAGCCGAAGAGGCTTTCGCAAAAGCTGATAAGTCGGCGTCTATCCCTCTTGCATACGTAGAACGTATGGGGTATATGATGCTGCATGGCACAGAAGCAACTCACCACCACGCAGTTTTTCCACCAGTTCCCTGACGATGAAATCTGCCTGTCCCACCTGTTCGCCGTCCGGTTCGGACAGGGCTATGCGTGCCCGTCCTGCGAGCGCCCTTCAAACTGGTATCGGATAAAGGCAGAGCGCGCTTATTCGTGCCAGTGGTGCGGCCATCACCTGCACCCGACTGTGGGAACGCCATTTGAACAGACCCGCACCCCGTTGCAGCTTTGGTTCTACGCAATCCACCTTTTCACCACGACGCGACACGGTGTCAGCGCGAAGGAATTGGAGCGCCAACTAGGTGTGACGTACAAGACCGCATGGCGCATGGCTGGCTTGATCCGGCAGCATATGGCTGACGTTGACGGCGAAGAGCCGATTGGCGGCGTCGGAACTGCGGTTGAGGTTGATGAAACGCTGGTAGGCGGTGTGCAGCGCGGGACGCACATGCGCGGTTCGGCTGGCAAGACGGTCGTTGTCGGTGCCTTGGAGCGTGGCGGCAAGATCATCACGGCAGTTGTGCCGAACCAGCGCCGCACCACGCTGCACCCGTTTGTGATGGCGAACGTCCAGCCGGGCGGGCAACTGCACACCGATGAACTCAACAGCTACAAGGGCCTTCACGAAGCTGGCTACCGCCACATGACAGTGAACCATGGCGCGCACGAATATGTCGGCTATCAGGGCGCGTCAGTGAACGCGATTGAGTCGTTCTGGCGGCACCTGAAATGCTCGATCCAAGGGACACATACCAGCGTCAGCCCGAAATATCTCGGGCGCTACGCCAAGGAATTTGAATATCGCTTCAACCGTCGCGACGACGCGGCTTCGATGCTGCCGGAACTGCTTTCGGTGTTCCGGCCATTGACGCCAAAGCGCGGTTGAACGCGGCTTCGTCGCCGGGAAGCGAAGCCTCGGTCTCGCGTTCCGCGATGAACTGATCGACCGTTCCGGCCTTTCGGGCCGCGCTAAGCGACAGAGGCTTGTTCATAAAATATCCAATCGAATCAAGTAGTTGAAATGACTCAAATTTCGCGTTTTCAAGCACTTGTGCTATCCTCTACCACATGATGATGCGGATTCGCAGGGTCAAGGGTTGGTTCATTCCAGCCGCTACGGCATCAGTCGTGGTCGGGTGCCTTGTGGCGCTCTTCGTATATGATCCACGCGCCGCATGGGGCGGTTCGTTATTATTGTTCTTCGCGTCGTCTGCTTACGGATTGTGGCTAGCGACGCGAGAACGGTAGCTGGTTTGGATCGTCGAGCAAGCCCGGCCTAATGACCCTAACAACGTTGCGCTCTTTCACCGTCCACAAACCTCCGACCAACTCCTGCTTGGTTTCAAGCTCGATTTCCATTTCGACGCCTGCGCGCAAGGGTAGCGCAACCCTGCCTGCCAGAAGCGCGTCCAAGAACGCATGATCCTTCATCACCGCGCCAAACTCCGGAAGCGAACCGGCTTGAAAGCGCCAACTTCTCTCGGCGTCCTTCAGGGTCGGACTCACTAATATAACCGGTATGATCGCAGTCTCTGTTCGGCGTCGCACCTCTTCTTCGGTCACGGAAATTATTGAGCCTGACCGCTCCGCAAACTCCGAACGAGGGATAATCATCGCAGGCTTCGTGTCGCGCTCTTGTGTCGCTCCGACACCGATGATGCTCGCGTCTTTGTTTAGTTCGTGGAAAATCTGGCGACGTTGCTCGCCAGCGATCTGCTTTTCCTGAGCGTTCACCACTTCGCGTGCGATCGACTCAATTTCGGCCCGAGATAATTGTCTTACGACCTGCGGAGCGTCCTTGCCCGTCAGCCAATCCATGACGCGCTGATAGGTGTATGATCCGGTCTGCACCATGAACCAGGTGAGAGATGTGACGATCACGGTTGCCAACTTCGGTTGTTGCCCAGCAAATTTACTGAACGCTTTAAGGCATGCGTTCAGATCAAGACTGCCCTCGCTGCCGCTGACCAACTCAATTTCCACCTCCATCGATGGATCGATCACAAAGGCCAGCTCTTTGACAGCCGCTGACCACGCCAATGCAGTGCGGGCGACGACCTCAATGTTTGCGGACTCGTTCTCTTCCAGATCGAGATACAGGCTTATTGGTGCTGAAGCAGCTTCCATACTTCCCCCTCTTTAGGAGAAGCTACGCCGCTTCAGACCCTTACGTCAATCACGTATGCCAAGGGGATAGACGCCGATAAGTCCGATAGGATGCTAGATTTTGTTCGTTCGATAGACGCCGAAGATAAACATTTTGCGTTAGCAAAAGGCCATTTGAATTCGGATATGGATCAAAATCGACTGTTTTGCGGCGATAGACTTTGGCTCATATTCTATGTTTACCGGGCGTTGATAGGTCGGTTTTCGCTGCTCATCACCTATTCATTCGAAAAATCAAAATACAAGGATTGGCGCAAAGACGAACCCGGAAAAGGTTTGCTGGAAGCGGTGTTGCCGAAAGCCGAAGTGAAGACGCTGTTCGAAAGCAAGTTCGCCGGTTTACACAATATTGTCGGACGCCTTGAAGCCGAGTTCCTTCACGAAGCGACGCGCATAATGACCGGATCGAAAGCGATGGCGGAAAGCCTAGCGGACACGCAAGCGTTGATGCAGCTTGAAAACGCAAAGATCGGTGCGAAGCAAAATTGAAATCGGTGATGGGGAGGCGGGATTGAGTTATCGAGAAAACCCGACATTTAAGTTGATCGCCGGTAGCGTTCTAGGTTTTTGCGGCGTCGCTGATATCGCACTTTCGCTTACGAGACACCCCATCGAACCGGGCCGCGCTTTGCTTGGTGTCGGGCTGTTGGTATGGGGCGCATCGCTTTTATGGAAACGCTTCGCTTCATAGCAGCGCGCCACATATTGCGTTCAAAGTCGCTTTGCCGGGCAATCGGCGACGTGCAGCACGTAGTTATGAAACCAAACACGGCTTTTGCCGTTGCCGACTTCGTGATCGCGATTTTCGCAACGAGTATAGCCGTGCCCGGCCAGTAAATGCGTCACGATGCCTTCGTCGTAATAAGCGTCGGCTATGAACGCGCCTCCCATCATCACGAACACAATAAGCAGTGTAATCCAGCGATTTTTTAAGCTAACGTTTAGTAATGCACAAACGCCGAAGAATAGTATAATTGATACGTCCAAGAAACAGGTAAACAATCCCGAACCATCAACGTCGATCATTTTTGCATTATAGTTAGCGGCGTGGAGCGCGGCTTTAATTGAAAATATTCCACCACCGTTGATGTTTCCTACAACATCTTTAATAAAGAAAAATAATACGATCGTTATAAATCCGATCCAAAGCCAAACCTTCCAATTGGACTTTTCGTCGTTGGTCGCCGCGTCACCGGAATTTTCCACGCCCATATTTGGCCCCCAAACCGTCCCTCGGGTCTAGCAGCTTAGCAGGCCGGAACGCAAAAATGACGGGTTAATGTAAGCGGCAACGATGCCCATATGATGCCCACAACGGACCAGATCGCGACGCCATTTCGCTCGCTGTTGAAAACAAAGCAAAATCTCGCCGGTTGCGACATGCCGTGCCCACACCATGCGTGTTGTGGCCGGTTGCGAACAAGAAAATAGCCGCTATCGGGACGGACCACCGATCGCGACTACCCTCGACGTCGGCGCAGAAACGGGGGAAGGCCCGCCGCGCCGACGAAGCTGTGAATCACCAAATACTGTGGACGCCGACGGGCTGGCGCACCGGCTCGTCATCAATGGCCGGGTCGATCGACCCTAGGGCCGGGCGGTAGCTGGCAAGGATGGTGCGCAGCGTCCGCCTAGGGCCATCGGCAAGGCCGTACAGCGCCAGCGCGATCGTGGGGGCTTCCCCTGCCACCGGACCAAAGGCGGCGCGCTCCACGGCGGCGGCGATCGGCTCGTCTTCGGTCTCCAACCCCACAAGGCATAGCGCGGGCAAGTCGCCGTTCTGTGCCTTCCAAACCAAGTGCTGTAGCCGCGCCGCGATATCGTCCTGCGAAGGCGGCGCATCGGGATCGAAATGGTCGATCGTTATGCCGGTGCCGTCGCATTGCTCAATCGAACAGAATAGCGGCATCGCTTGAACGTCGAACTGGAACGGCGGTGGCGCTTCGAAATCAACCGGGACGACGCAACCGAACTGTCCGATAACGACCGGGAGTTACGGTGGCAGGTGCAATTACCCCTTAATCTCCCGGAGCCTAACCGCCCCTTCCATGGTTCCGGCGTTGTTACGTCTGTCGCCGATACCCCACCGCGTCCTGGATATGGCAACAACGCAGCGTGTGAGACTTTGATCAGCAGGGGCCGTGCCAGTAGACGCCGTGTTCAAGTTCTGACCAGCATTCGGCGCTCATCGTCAGGTCGTGCTTGTCGATAGCGAAGCCATAGCCCCAGCCCCCGTCAAAGAATGGTTTTGTTGTAATCTCCACCATGCCGTGGCGGACGGTCACGGAAGCGGGCTTCAGGCCAGCGATAGCGGGTGGCCATTTTTCTTTCGGGACGTTGATGCCTTGCCCGGAAAGCCTGATCGGATAGGCAACCATCAGGCGCTGGGATTCCGCTGCAATTGCCCGCAATTGTGCCTGATCATGCGTGGGGCGGGGGAACGCGCAATATGTTGCCAGCGCGATCAAGACGACAATGGGGATAACGATGCGCAGGCAACCTTTCACGCCGGCTTCTCCATCACCCAAGCATCATCGCCTCGATGAGTATGACCTTACAAAAGCTTTGATTGTCCGCAAGCAGGCAATGCGAGGGAGTTCGTAGAGGATGGGCGAGTTTCGGTAGGAGGTGCAGAAGCCTCGTATCTCACGGTGGTCTAACTGATTCTTCTTGGGATTGGGGGTAATTGCACGTGTCACCATAACCAAAAGTGAGTGCAACAGGACATGATCCTGTTGGCTGAACAGGAGCGTTGCGATGGGAGCGTGTTACGAACATCTGAGCTATGTTGACCGGCTGGCGATTGATGAAGGGCGGCGCGCGCGACTGAGCTTGCGGGCAATTGCCCGCAAGCTCAGTCGCGCACCTTCGACGATCAGCCGCGAGGTCAGGCGGATGGGACCACACACGCCGCACTACATCCCCGCCCACGCCCTGTTCCGCGCGCTCGATCGCCGCTCGGAGAGCCGCCAGGGCGTGCGCAAGCTGGTGCCCGGCGAGCCGCTGTTCGAGCACGTCTCGGATCAACTGCGCCAAGGCTGGTCGCCGCTGCAGATAGCAGGCAGACTGCGCCGCATGGACGAAGCGACCCGCCCCGGCACTGTCTGCCACGAGACGATCTACACCGCGCTCTACGCCCTGCCGCGCGGCGAGCTGCGCAAGGAACTGCTCGGTGCGCTGCGTCAGGGGCGGCAGAACCGGCGGCCCCGCTCGCGCGGGACCGACCGCAGGCAAGGCTTCGTCACCGATGACATCAGGATCGCTGAAAGACCGGAAGATGTCGCCGGGCGGCTGATCCCCGGCCACTGGGAGGGCGACCTGATCAAGGGCACGGCCAATCGCTCGGCGGTCGGCACCCTGGTCGAGCGCACCAGCCGTCTCGTGCTGCTCGCACGGATGGACGCACTCGATGCCGAGACCACCCGCTGCGCTTTCGAGCGGGTGTTCGAGAATGTGCCCGAGCCCTTCCGCAAGTCGCTTACCTATGACCGGGGAACCGAGATGGCGCGCCATGCCGAACTCACCGCCAACACCGGGATCAAGGTGTGGTTCGCCGATCCCTACAGCCCCTGGCAACGCGCCAGCAACGAGAACGCCAATGGCTTGATCCGCCAGTACCTGCCCAAGGGAACCGACCTCTCGCCGTTCACCCAGGACGAGCTCAACGAAATCGCCGAGCGGCTCAACAATCGCCCGCGCAAGGTGCTCGACTTCGAAACACCGAACGAGGTCTTTGCAAGACTGGTGGTGGAGGCGAAGACTACTGCTCAGCAGTGTTGCGCTTCAGGTTGACACCGCCGTGCATTTATCTTTCGAATCCCATGACCTCGTTGACGGTCTATTTGTCTTTCGTCGCCTTGCTCAAGGCTGGCAGGGAATTGTGTGCACTGTCACCGGGATTCCTAGGTTCACCAACCCAATGAAATCTTGCACGGTCCTTGATCATGCACAAGAGCTTTCGAAATGGCTTCTTCCGCGCGTTGATGGGCGCGTGCTTCGACGGCTGGTGTCCGATTCCGGCCGCCAGGAACGAGAACTGATACAGTGTGAAACCCGCGTTCCGTGGGTGTATGGAATCTCATCTCATCCATATGGAGATTGCCGACATAGGGACTGCGAATCTCTGGTCGGTCTGTGAAAAGCATTGTAATGCGAACCTCGGTGTGAATACGACTATAGAGCAAGTTTACGTTATTGGGGGTTTGACGAAGGTTAACTCGCTACCAGAGCAGCATTTTCCCTCCACAAAACCCGCTTCGTCTCGGCTTCCCCTAGCACGATCTGCCATTTCAGAAAACAGGCCGACATATACGGAGGGCACATGGGCAGGCCGTCGTAGATGGTTGCGTAGCTGCCCTGATGGTTTCCTTCAAAGCGGACCTGGAGCGCCAGCTTGCCTTCGATCCGGACCATCGAGCCCAATGGAGCAAAGTGCCTCTCGGCGTCGTGCAGGCTGGTTTCGTCCAATTCGATTCGCACTCCGGGAAGATGAAGGCCCTTCCAGCTTTCGTTGTTTTGGCATTCAAATGCCAGAAAGCGACCCAATTGGGGGTATTCATCTAGACAGACAACTACGGGCTTTTCGCCGACCGTGACGATCAGGCATCGGTATTCATAGGTGGTGCGCGGCAGCACGAGCGTCATACTCTTTGCTGCGGAAATCGGGGCGACGAAGCACTCGGATGGGTCGATCATGCTTTGCCTCCTAACGGCGCTGGAGGGGTTCGATGAGCATGGCCCAATAATGCTCGGCGGCGCCCTCCTGAGACAGCTTTCCGCTGGCGCTGCCCCTGAAGATCATCCCCATGGATTTAAGGTAGAGCATCTGGTCGTCGGCTTCGACGTTCAGATTCTCATTGTAGGAATTGCTGTCGCTGGTTTCGTTCGTTGTATAGGCGATGCCGCCGCCGAAGTGGCCGCCACCCATAAATACCGTGCAGCGCGCGATGGACTTGCCGTTGCGATAGATCACGGCGCTGAATCGGTTAGCGTCGATGCGCCGGAAGGTGCCTTCAATGCCGGGATTGCGAGCATGAAGCTCGTCGAGGGATGCCTCGAAAAAGCGGGCAATATAGTCGAATGTCTCGACCTTGAAGGCGTCCTTGTCACGCTCGGTAAATGTTTGCGCCAAACGCAGGTTGCTCGAGCGCGGCGCTGCGGTAGCCAGCTGCGACTTCACCTCCAATGCCATTGGTACGCGGGGCGAAGTCGGCGCGGCAGCGGGCTTCAGTTTTCCAGCGACGGCGCGGATTGCCTTAGCGATTTCAAGGAGCGCCGTGTCCCGGTCGGGCCACAGAGTGACTGCCTTGCCGTCCGTGGGCGTCGCCAGCAGCTTGCCGAATGGCGTTCCATGCCATTCGCAAGGGCGCAAGATGACCGGGATGACCACGGCCTGGCGCGCTTCATGCCGCTGCATGGCGCGCTGCATTTCACGGTCATAACAATAATCGGACGCGAGGAACGCCGGGCTGACTAGCAGCAGGATAATATCCGCTGTCTCAAGGCTGCCGCTGATGGCGTGGTCGATCTCCTCGCCCGCCGTGATGCGGCGGTCATGCCAAACGTCGATGACCTTCTGGCGCTTGAGGATGGTAAGCTGCTGCTCCAGCTGATTGCGCAGCGTTTCGTCCTCGTGGGAGTATGAAAAGAAAACCGATAGCATAGGTGCCCCGCAGATTTGCCTCTAACGTGGAGAACAAAACAAGATTAGACAAGTCCGCCACGGCACGTCCATGTTTGCAATGGTCATGCAATCACACTGCGGGAGTTACGCTGACAGGCGCAAAAGCCATTATCTTGCTGTGACGGAGACATTTTTTGCAGGCGCTTGGCGCTATCGCACGCGTCACCGCAGCTTTGTGTGCCTGTTGTAGATATTAAGTCGTGGCGCGACCACCAATTGCAGGATAGCTTGCTCGTTGAACAACGAGGATGTGCTTAATGGAAGCGGTAATGTTATTGACGGCATTGCCGTTGTTGATTCTCAATTTACTCGGGGGTCTTTTTGGGGGCATCGGGGTCGCTGTTCAAGGACAATGGAGTTTGTTGATCGGCGGTATTGCATGGTGTGTAATAGGCGGATTTGTTCTCTCTATAGCGCTGTTACCGGGGATGTTGTTTGCTCCTCTAGCAATTTGGGCGTCCAATCGCGGTAACACCTTTGCAGCAGTCGTGGCGTGTTTCCCTTCACTGCTGTGGACGTATGTCGTTGTGACGATAAGCAGTATAGTAGTATTTTGTTACGTCGTCGCGCGCCCCGACGCTGGTTTTTTTCACCTTCTATGGGGTTATTCGGTAACGACATAACCTTGGTCATTTCTGGCCAACAAGGACAAGCAAGCGGGTAACGACGCTTCAACGATCCTTATGTTTTTTGTTCAGATTGGTGTTGTTGCCATGATGGTCGCTAGCTGGTCTGAACCGGAAGCAATGACCGTCGCGACCCTAATTCCTTGGTTCGTGCCGTTTATGGTTCTCGGTCTTGCAGCGCAGGTTTTTGTGGCCGCCGTCGAGGGCAGCAACGCGAGATACCGTGGCTACTGATATCCGACCTGCAACCTGGCTCTCGCTACTGATAGCAGCAGGTTGCATGATTGCATTAGCTGACTGGTCTTACGGCTTCTACCAGCTACTGAGG
Organism: uncultured Sphingomonas sp.; assembly: GCA_963422345.1. Taxonomy (GTDB): domain Bacteria; phylum Pseudomonadota; class Alphaproteobacteria; order Sphingomonadales; family Sphingomonadaceae; genus Sphingomonas. Next base: position 3,485,967 of record OY729425.1, on the reverse strand, counting down.
CTCGCTGTTACGGGTTACGCTGCCTGGGTTGCTGTCTGCTCGGCGGGCCGATTTCGGCCTAAATGGGCTTGGCTTTTTGGCTTTATCGCGGTCCTGTATAATCCGTGGCTCAAGATAAGCATGACCCGCGATGCACATGCCGTAGAGAACGTATGCACAGCCATCGTTATCGTCGCGGAAATGCTATGGGCAAGGCGACAGAATGAGGAGTCACCGTGATGGAGGAGTTACCTTGACAGGTGCAACAACCCCTTATCTCACTGTAGCCTAACTGACTTTCCAGAGATTGGGGTTATTGCACGTGTCACCGTGGCCACCCAACTCACTCCGACGCGGTACGCGCGGCGCTGACCGCGATCGCGTTGAGGAATAGTCCAGCCAGGATCCAGCCCAGCACTGCCTCGATCCCGGCCAGCAGGCGCGCTAAGCCCGTCAGTGGAACGATGTCCCCAAACCCCACCGTCGTGATCGTGATCGCGCTGAAATAGAGCGTACGCCAGCCCGCCCCAGCGAGCTCGCTAGGGTTTCCCGACCAGCCCGAGAGCAAATGCTCGAACGCCAGCTCCTCATTGCCGCCCCAGCAGATCACTTTGGCCTGCAAGGCTGGATCAGGGGCTTGGAACAGCATGCGAAAGTCGAATGCGAACGCGCTGGCTTCTCGGCCGCCGGAAAGCTCGCTGACCAGATGGCAGATATTGGCCTGCCCTAGCTGGGTCACTATCCGCTGCTCGCTGATCCGGACGCGCAGCTGCGGGCCGCCGACAGACTGCACTATCTCGCCCTTGAGGAGCTTGGTCGCGAAAAACGAGACGGTGAAAGTGAGCGCGCCGGTATCGTCGGCATCGACGCGATCGATGCCAATGTCACTTCCGGCAACATGCCAGCCCTCACCGGGTTGCACTTGTCCGCGATAGGAGCGCTCCAACGAACGCTGGATATTTTCGGCTACCTTGCTGGCATCGGCCAGCGCGCTCGGCTCGAGCTTGGCATAGGGCGCGTAGAAATTCTGACCCGGTGCGATCCAGTAGATCGCCGCGAAAAATGGAATCAGCAGCACGTAGATGCCGAGATAGGTGCCCGGAGAAATCCTGGACAAGAAGCCGTATGCCGCGCCGCGCGCGCCTCTAAGATGCTCGAGCAATCGCCTCATGTCGCTGTCCCGGCTTTCATCCATTGGAGTCGCGCAGCCCGCCCCATGTGCGCAAGACGCCTGGCTACGCAATCTTGCGTAGTATTGGCGGCGCATCCAGCTCTTGCATATCGGGTTACGGTGACGTTGCGCAATTGAGTTACGACAACAGATGCAACAACCCCCAAGCACATTGCGACCCAACGATACCTCGAAAGCCCTGGCCCTGTCGCACGTGGCGCGCTGATCGCTCGGACGTCATGACTTGCCCGCGCTGTCGCCATATTCCCAATCATAGGGAACACCGGTGTCGCCCAGGACAAAACGGACCAGCTCGGCAAAGCCTGCCTCGGCGCGTACGTCGTTGGACAGGATCAGCACGCACTTGCGGCGCTGCTCGATGCACACCAGGGTGTTCGCCGTCTGATCATTATGTCCGCCCTTGAAGAAGCCGCGGCCTTGCGGGCCGACAAAGGTGATGACGCCGAGCCCGGCATTGAGATCCTTGCGCTGCTGATCGACCGGCAAATCGGGGCCGAGCGTGGGAAACTGGTGTGCGGTCGTGATGTGGAGTGAAGGCTTGACCATCTCGCGGTAGCTGGCCGGGCTCAGCCCGTCGTGGCGGACAAGGGCGGCGACGAATTTGGCGAGGTCGGCAATGCTGGTGTCCATCGACCCCGCAACGCGGACCTTGGATCGCTCGTCATGGGCGACGGCCTCGCCCCGGTCGGTAAAGCCGTCGGCCAGATTGGGCCGGAAGTCAGGGCGCCATTGCAGGCTGGTCCGGGTCATGCCCAGGCGATCAAAGGTCTTCTGGGTGAGTGCGCCGAGGTCCAGCCCCAGCCCGCGATCCTTGCGCCCGTTCTCGATGACGAACTGCAGCAGGCTCATCCCCTCGCCGGAATAGCTGTAGCGTGTTCCCGGATCGAAGTGGATGCGCAGCTTCTCGTCCGGCTCGAGGAACCAGAAATTGGCAAAGCCGGTCGCGTGGGTCAGCACATGGCGCGCGGTAATCGCCTGCCACCGTGGATCACCGGCCAGATCGTGATACGGGCCGTATTTGTCGGGGTAGATCGCCTCGGTGTCATATTGCGTGAGCGGCCTGTCGAGATAAGCGGCAAGCGGCGTGTCCAGTGCCAGCCTGCCCTGATCGACAAGCTGGAGAACATGATAGGCGAACACGGTCTTGGTCAGCGATGCGCCGTACATCACCGTGTCGGTTTGCAGCGGATTGCCTGCCTTGTCCCGGACGCCATAGGCCTGGACGTAGCGGACCCGGCCGCCGTCGATGACGGCAATTGCCATGCCCCGGGCGCCGGTCCTTGCCATCACGCGCTGCACCGCCGCGTCGATCGACCTGGCCGGTCTGGCCGGCATCTCGCGCCCCGCAGCGATGGTCGCCGAAGCAATGAGCGACAAAGCGGCGATCCATCGGGTTATCGGCAACATCAGCCAGCCCTCCCATCCTGTTCGCCATATCTTGCGGGTGCGGGCGCCTCCGCGTCAATCCGTGCCCGAATATTGGCGATCGCTACAAAGTCGACGAATGGCCCGCGTTCCCCACCGCCATCCAACGCTTCCCATGATCACGACATGGTTGCGGTCCGGTGATGCGGTGACCTAATGGTGTCGCCTGTGATGACGGCTGATCCGGTCCCGGCGTGCCCGGCCAGATCGCCAAGGGGAGGCGGATGGGGCGTTTTTCGGAAGGCATTTCGGCGTTGTTGCCCAAGGTGGCGGGTGATCCGGCGGGCATGATGCAGCTGGCGAAGCTGATGCTGAAGGATGAACAGACCGGGCCGGGGGTGACGCTGTGCCGTCAGGCGATGGCCCTGGCGCCGGGTGATGCCGCGCTGATGGCGGACGGGCGCTTCGTTTTGAACAGCCTGGTGCCGCAATGGCATTTCGCGCTGGTCGCCGACAGCTTGCGCAACCAGGCCTATGAGGCCGCGCTGCGCCGCGCGATCAAGCCGGGGATGCGCGTGCTGGAGATTGGCACCGGCACCGGCATCCTGGCGATGATGGCGGCGCGGGCCGGGGCCGCCGATGTCGTGACATGCGAGATGAATCCGGTGGTTGCCGAGACCGCCCGCAGCATCATTGCGCAAAACGGCTATGCCGACCGGGTGCGCGTGTTCGCGGATCATTCCTGCAAGCTGACGCTGGACGAGCTTGGCGGGCAGGCCGACATCCTTGTGTCAGAGATCATCAGCGCTGACCTGTTGAGCGAAGGCGTATTGCCCGCGCATGAGAAGGCAGTGGCCGCGCTGGTCAAGCCGGGCGCAGCGGTGATCCCGGCGCGGGGCCGCGTGCGGGTCGCACTGGCCGAAGACCGGGGTGGCATGAAGAATGTGATGGGCGAGGTCGATGGCTTTGACCTGTCGCCCTTCAACGCGCTCAGGATGCCGCTGCGGCGATTCCATGTCGGCGATGAACGGCTCGCGCTGCGCAGCGATCCGCAGGATCTGTTCGCGTTCGATTTCGCTGATCCACGCTATTGCGCGCCGGGCAGCGCGACGATCACCTGTCGCGCTGCCGGCGGGCGAATCAATGGTATCGCGCAATGGATTGCGCTCGATCTCGACGCCGATACGACCCATGAGAACCGCCCCGGTCCGGGGGCAGAGTCTTCCTGGGCCAGCATGTTCTACACCTTTCCTACCCCGATCGACACCGTGCCGGGTCAGGAAATCCGCATCGCGGGATCGCACAACCGTCACACCGTGATGATGTGGATGGACGGTTAGGGCGCGCAAAGATGCGCGCCGCACCTGCCGCAAGTGCCTTCGGTGTCAGGCACCGGTCGTCACGGCGGGTGAAGCGCTAGCCGAGCAATTGCCCGGCAATGAGCAGGCCGCCAGCCCAGGCGCCAAACCAGGCGAGGGTTCGCAGATATCTTATCCCCGCCACATAGGCGCCAAGGTGAACGACGCGCCCCCAGAAAAAGATCGTCGCGCCAAGACCGGTAGTGGCGTCGGCCTTGCCGGTGACGTGCGCCACCAGCACGAGGATCGCAAAGGGGGCGAGATTTTCCACAAGGTTGGCATGGGCCTGCACGGCGCGTTGAGACCAGGCCGGCACCTCGAGCGGCGCCTCGCGATTGCCCGCCGCCCAGGAAAAGCCGCCCGGCTGCAGGAACCGGCCAGCACCGTAGATGAAGGGGATGCCAAGACAGAGAAGCGCCGTGCGAACGAGCATAACCATGTCTGTGCTCACAATCTTGCTCCTTTAATGCGGGCCAATGCTCAATGCAGGCCCTTGCTCACGAACCTTGCCTCGCCAATGTCGGCAGCATGGATTGTCGCGAACCGCCAGACCAGGACCGCCAGGGCAAGGGTACCCAGCGCAATCGCCGCCAGCGCGACATAGCTGTCCGAAATGGGTGACCTCGCCACGGAAAATGCCGCAGCCGCTCCTGTCGCAACCACAACCGCCACACCGCTCCATCGCGGTGAGGGAGGCTTGAGGCCGCGTGGGGCCGCTTTGGGGACCAGATACGAACTGAACAACTGGAAGGCAAAGAATGCGAGCAGCAAATCCGACACGATATGTTCCAGCACCGCGTCTCGCCGGGGATGTGCCCAACTGAGATACATTGCCAACAGCCACGCACCCGCAACCATCAGTGCCGCCGCGTCGCATATCCTGGCAAGAACACGCTTCAGTTTTTGAAGGTTCGTCATGCCGCTGAGCCTAATTGGGTTCGTGAGCGCGTCAATACGCGCAACAGCGTGCGTGACAATGGCAGGCAGTGGCGGGGAAATGGCCAGCGCACTTCGCCGGATGTCGCCCGGTTTCCGTACATCCGGGAAGACAAATAACTAGCCGGAAGGCTGCCCGCACCGCGCAAGCATGTCGGCCCATTGATTGGCCCAGCGATCGAGCGCCGAAAGCTCCCGGGCCAATGTCATGCCGGGTTCGGTCAGCCTGTATCCCTCGCTGCCCAGGTCAACCAGACCAAGTTCCCGGAGATCCTTGAGGCGCCGGTTGAGCAGTGTCGGGGACATGTCATCGCAGCGGGCGCGGAGCGTGCGGAATGTCGCCCCGGCCTGGCCCAGTTCCCACAGCAGCCGCAACGTCCAGCGCTGCCCCAGCACATCAAGCAGCACCATGATCGGGCGTCCGGTGCGGGATCCGCGAACGGGTGTTCCGGGTAGCTTTGCCACAGCCTCACTCCTGCTTGACGCTACAAAAAGAGTAGCATAATTTAGCTACCGATTATGTAGCGCAAAGGGAGAGCGATGACCAACAGATTAGGCCCGATCAGCGCGCCCTATCCCGCAGACATTGCCGCTGTGCTGGCCAGCTACCCGCAGCAGGATGGCTATCTCCTCGCGCTGTTCCGCACCTTTGCAAACAGCCTGCGCTTCCTGAAAAAGGGTGTGCCCAATCTGCTGGATCGTGAGAGCCCGCTGCCCTTGCGCATCCGCGAGATCGTCATCCTGCGGGTCACGGCCAACCGGCATTGCGAATATGAATGGGGGGTGCATGTCAGCATCTTTGCCGCCGCCGCCAAGCTTTCCCCGATGCAGGTCGCTGCGACGCGCAGCACCGTGGTCGATCCGGCGCTCTGGACCGCCGAGGAAGCACGGCTGATCACCGTGATCGACCAGCTATGCGCCAGCGGGACGGTGGATGATGGCGTGCTCGGGCGGTTTGAACGCGACTGGACGAAGGAACAGCAGCTTGAGATATGCGCGCTGTGTGGCACCTATCACACGATCAGTTTCGTCGCGAACATGGCACGGTTGCCGAACGAACCCTTTGCGGCGCGTTTCCCGCCAGCGCGTCGGTGAAAGTTCAGCGGCGCAGTGCGGCGGCGATCTTGTCATGCGCTGCGCGGGTGATGCCATAGGACGCCAGTATGGCGAGGGAGATGATTGCAATGATCGCCGGCACCGGCCCCCAGATCGCGACCAGCCCGACCTGCAAACCCTCGGCAAGGGTGGCACCGGCGCCCGCGCCGAGGCTGCGCGGAAAGTGGATCATGTCGAGCGCGGCGCCCGCGACCATCACGCCAAGCCCGGTCGCGGCCTTGCCGGCAAAGCCCAGCCCGGCGAAATAAAGCCCCTCGCGGCGGCGGCCAAACAGATATTCATGCTCGTCCGCCGCATCGGCCATCATCGAGGGATAGGCGACCAGCACGAACCCCGTGCCGATGCCCGCGACCCATGAATTGAGCTGCATCGGCAGCAACGCCGCGTCACCCAGCGGATGATAGAAGCCGGTGAGCATCGCGCCCTGCAGCACCACCCAGTTGGCGATCAGCAACAGGAAGCCGGCGATCACGACATATTTCTTTTCGATCAGTTTCTGCAGCATCGGCGCGCCGATGACGCCGAGCAATATGCCGACAAGATAGGCATAGCTGATGAACTGGATCATCTCGCTCTTCATCTTCCAGACAAAGACAAAGGCGTGGTTGTTGAGGCTGCCATTGGCGCCAATCGCGACGAAGATCACCACGGCGGAAATGAACAGCAGGCGGAAGGAGCGGTTGGAAAATATCTCTTTCAGCTCGGCTGGCAGGCGGCGCAGGGTTGAACCCGGCGCCTGGTCAGGCTGTGGCAGCGCGGCGGCATAACGCCAGATGCCAAGGCAACACAGCGTCATGCAGGCAAGGAGCAGCAGGGCCACCGACCAGCCAAATCCGGGATAGCTGTCGGCGCGTTGCAGGCCGCCATGGGCGAACCAGACCGAATAGCCGATTGCCGTGACCGCCACGCCGACAAACAGCCCGGCCATGGCGCGATACACCACGATGCTGGTGCGTTCCGCATAGCCGGTCGCCATTTCCGCTCCCAGCGCGATATAGGGGACGTTGAACAGGGAAATGAAGCTGCGCACCGCAACCGACATGACGGCAAGCCACAGGAACAGTCCGGTTTGACCAAGCCCGTGCGGTGGTGAGAACAACAGGCCGAGCGACAGTGAGATGAGCGGCACCGCCGCGATCATCAGCGGCAGGCGGCGCCCGAGGCGCGACCTGATATTGTCCGACCATGACCCGACGACCGGATCGACCACAGCGTCAAAGGCAAGGCTGACGGCCAGTGCCGCGCCGACCAGCGTGCCCGAAAGGCCGAGCACCGCCGAATAGTAGAAAAAGATAAAGGCAATGGCGGCATCAAACCCGCCATTCTGCGCCGCCTGCCCCAGGCTGTAGGCCAGCTTGACCGGGAGCGTGGGCCGCATCACTGCGAGCGGGGGCGCCGTGTCATCACCTGTCGCCACCGCCCATCTCCCCCTTATCGCATCATTGCGGAGTAGAGCATGGCGGCTGGCCCATTGTCATGCGGATTCCGGGAAAGCTGCCATCACATTGTGCGCCTTGCCCCTTCTCATCGGCCTTTAAGGTTAATTCTCATGGCAACCGTTACACTTCATTAACCATGCTCGGGCAAGGTCATTGGCAATCGCCTTGGGGGTCTCGGGAAATGGTTGGTCAGCTTCAATGCGCAATTGTGGCGCGAAATGCCTGTCTGGCCGACCTTGCCCCCTGCCTGACGTTCGCCCGCGCGGCGATGCTCCGCGCCGTGACCCGCACCTAGATGTCCCAGCCCGATCATCTGAACGCTGAACAGGCGCGCCTTTCCGCCCTGCGGGATCAGCATGTGCTTGATACGGTGCGTGAAGACCGCTTCGATCGCATCGCCACGCTCGCTGCGGACCATTTTGGTGTGCCGATTGCCCTGGTGTCGCTGGTTGATGCCGAACGGCAATGGTTCAAGGCGGCGGTCGGCCTTTCGGTGGCGGAAACGCCGCGGGAATGGGCGTTTTGCGCCCATTCCATCATGCTTGGCCCCAACGCTGTGCTGGTTGTCGAGGATGCGACGCAGGATCCGCGCTTTGCCGATAACCCGCTGGTCTGTGGTTCGCCCGACATCCGCTTTTATGCCGGGGCGGTGCTGACAACCCGGGACGGCTATAATCTCGGTACCCTGTGCGTCATTGATTCAAAGCCACACCCGCGCCCGTCTGATGCCGATCTGGCCTATCTGCAGACGCTCGCGCGGTTGGTGGTCGACCAGCTTGACCTGTCCAGGGCGCAATATCTGCTCGCCGAACAACGCCGCTTGATGATGATTGCCGAGAGCCTGTCCGGCGTTGGGCACTGGCGTTACGATCTGGAAAATCAGGTTGCTACCTGGTCGGATCAGGCATTCCGCATCCACGGTATTCCACTCAGCGATGGTGTGCCCGGCATTGCCGAGATCAGGGAGCTCTATCACGAGGATGATCGCGAAGCTTTGGCCAATGCCGTGTCCCATGTCCGCGCCACGGGCGAGGGGTGCGAGGTGAAGCTGCGCATTCGGCGTCCTGATGGGGCGGTAAGGTTCACCAGTGCCAAGGCCGAATGTGGCCGTGATTCGCGCGGCAGGGTGACGTCGATTTTCGGCGTGTTCCAGGACATCACCGAACAGCATCTTGCCGCAGCGACGCTGGCCGAGAGCGAACAACGCTATCGCCTGCTCGCCGACAATGTCAGCGATGTGATCGCAATTTACAATTCTGATGGCGTGATAAGCTATATCTCGCCGTCGATCACTGACCTGCTGGGGTACACACCCGATGAAATCATCGGCAAGACGCCCTTTGATTATATGCACCCCGATGACCAGGAACGCGTCGCCGCGCAGTTCAAGACGGCGGCAACCACCCATGCCGCCCTGACGGTGGAATATCGCGTCCGCGCGCGGACCGGCGAGATGCGCTGGCTTGAGGCCAAGCCGCGCTTCCGCTGGAACAGCGCCGGTGAGGTGATCGAGATTACGGATTCAGTTCGCGATGTTACCGAGCGGCGGTTCCGCGAAGTCGCCCTGCGCCAGGCGCAGCTTGATGCAGAGGCCGCGACCAGGGCCAAGGCGACCTTCCTTGCCAATATGAGCCATGAAATCCGCACTCCGATGAATGGTGTGCTTGGCTTTGCTGAACTGCTGCTCACCGAACCCCTGGCCGACGGGCAACGCCGCAAGATCGAGATGATCGCCGAATCCGGCACGGCAATGATGCGCTTGCTCAACGACATTCTTGACCTGTCCAAGGTTGAATCGGGTCAGTTGGTCATGGCCGAGCAGGCATTTGATCCCAGGGCGTTGTTGAACAGTTGTGTGCAGTTGATGACGCCGATGGCGGAAAGCAAGGCACTGCCGCTTGGCCTCAGGGTCGAATCCGATGTGCCGGGCAAGCTGCTCGGCGATGACCTGCGCTTGCGTCAGGTTGTGCTCAACCTGCTTGGCAATGCCGTGAAGTTCACTGAAACCGGCTCGGTCATCGTCTCGGCCCGGTTGAGCAGCGATGCTCCGACGGAGCTGCTGGAAATCAGTGTTGAGGATACCGGCATCGGCATCGCGGCGGAACGACAGGCAGCAGTGCTGGGTCGGTTTGTCCAGGGAGATGACGAGACGGGCCGACGCTTTGGCGGCACCGGCCTTGGCCTGACGATCAGCGCCCAGCTTGTCCGGTTGATGGGGGGCACGCTGGCGATCCGCAGCGAACCCGGAGTCGGCACGGTCGTCACCGTTACCTTGCCGCTGCGGCCAGTGAACGAGAAGCCCTTGCCAGTGCGGGCCAGGCCTGCGCTGGTTGCCGCGCCACCGGAACCTCCGGCTGAAAAATGCCGCGTGCTTGTCGCGGAAGATCATGAAATCAACCAGCTGCTAACCACCGCGATGTTGGCGCAGATCGGCTGCGCATCGGATGTGGTGTGTGATGGCGCGGCGGCGGTTACGGCCATATTGGAGGCATCACAACAGGGGCGCCCCTATGACCTTGTCCTGATGGATATGCAGATGCCCCATATGGACGGGCTCGAGGCCACCCGGCGGGTCCGCGAAGCCGGGATCGGGTGGGCGGCATTGCCGATCATCGCGCTGACCGCCAACGCCTATGATTCCGATATTGTCAGTTGCCTCGCTGCCGGAATGCAGGGGCATCTGGCCAAGCCGGTGTCGATTGTCGCGCTTGATGCGATCATCAACCAATGGGTCGATGCGCCGGTACAGCCGGTGGCCGATCAGGTCGCGCGCCGCACCTGATAACCCGGGGCTGCGTAACTACAGCCCCGGGCGTCAATGCCAGCCTTGCGACTCTGGATGTTCCCGCTCAGGCAGGCAGACGGTGAAGCGCGCACAGCTTGTTGCCGGCCGGATCGCGCAGATAGGCGAGGTACAGTGAACCGGTCGTGCCGACCCGTGGCCCGGGCGGGTCTTCGCACGCCGTGCCGCCGGCGGCGAGGCCAGCGCTGTGCCATGCATCAGCCTGTTCCGGTGAGCTTGCGGCAAAGCCAATCGTGCCGCCATTCGCGCCACAGGCCGCGCCGCCGTCGATCGGCTTGCTGATCGAAAAAATGCCGGTCTTGGTCATATAGAAGACGCGACCTTTCGGATCGATCACGCCCGGTGCGATCCCCAGCGCGCCCAGCGTCGCGTCATAAAATTCCTTTGAGGCGGCGACATCATCTGCACCGACCATGATGTGACTGAACATCGATCTTTTCTCCTCTGGCGCACAAAGATGCGTCATGGGGATCGTTAGGGTCAGGGGGCGGGCCTGACAATGGCCGTCAACGCGATCACCGCCGGTCACTGCGACATGAAGCCACTCTTGCGGGGTGTATAGGTGGACTCCGATTGACAGACGGAGCGGGCCGGAGCCCATATCGTGCCGTGACCGCCCCCACGATTGAGCCCGCCGCCACACGGCATCTGCGCCCCGGCCCGGTATCGCTTCGCGAGGCTTTCTGGGTGTGGCTGCGCATCGCGGCGCTCTCGTTCGGCGGCCCGGCCGGGCAGATCGCGGTGATGCACCGCATCCTGGTGGAGGAGAAGCGCTGGATCGGCGAGCATCGTTTCCTCCACGCACTCAACTATTGCATGGTGCTGCCGGGGCCGGAGGCGCAGCAACTCGCCACCTATATTGGCTGGCTGCTCCATCGCACACGGGGCGGCATCATTGCCGGTACGCTGTTCGTGCTGCCGGGCATGGTGTCGATCATGGCGCTCAGCTGGGTCTATGCGCTGTATGGCAAGCTTGGCATTGTCGCGGCGCTGTTCTTCGGGCTGAAGGCCGCCGTGCTGGCCATCGTGCTGCAGGCGGTGATGCGGATCGCCGGGCGAGCGCTGAAGAACCGGGTCATGCTCGCCATTGCCGGCATTGCCTTTGTCGGTATCTTCTTTTTCGCCATCCCCTTTCCGTTGATCGTGCTCGGGGCCGGGTTGGTCGGCTGGTTTGGCGGACGCGCTGGCCTGACGATTTTCCGCGTTGGTGGCGGACATGGCGGTGCAGGCAGCACGGTTGTTGATGATGCCGATACCCTGCTTGGCGCGGAACTGCCTGATCACGCCCGCGTCTCGGTGCGTCAGTCGTTGCGCGTCGCGCTGGTGTGGCTGGCACTCTGGCTGGTGCCGGTGGCGGTGCTGCTGGCGTGGCTTGGCCCGCACCATATCTTCAGCCAGATCGCGACCTTTTTCTCGACCATGGCGACCGTCACCTTTGGCGGCGCCTATGCCGTGCTGGCCTATGTCGCGCAGCAGGCGGTGCAGTCCTGTCACTGGCTCCGGCCCGGCGAGATGCTCGACGGGCTTGGCATGGCCGAGACGACGCCGGGGCCGCTGATCATGGTGCTGCAATTTGTCGGCTTCATGGGCGCCTATCGCGCGCCGGGCCTGCTCCCGCCGCTGCTTGCCGGTACGCTCGGCGGGCTGCTCGCCACCTGGGTGACGTTTGTGCCGTGTTTCCTGTGGATCTTCCTTGGCGCGCCTTACATCGAACGGCTGCGGGGCAATGCGGCGGTGGCCGGTGCGCTGTCGGCGATTACTGCGGCGGTGGTCGGGGTGGTCCTCAACCTTGCCCTGTGGTTCGCCCTGCACACCATCTTTCGCCGCGTCGCGCCTGTTCTTGCCGGGCCACTGCGCTTCGATGTGCCGGTGATGACCAGTGTCGATCCCTGGGCGCTATTGCTGTCGATTGGCGCAATCGTCGCGGTATTGCGGTTCAGGGCCGGTACGTTGCCGACGCTCGCCACCACCGCCGCGCTGGGCATCGCGCTGTATCTTTGCGGCGCCGTCAACTGACGCCGGGCCGGCAGACGCCTTGCCACATGGCGAATATCGCTTGTGCCTCGCCCGTGATCATGACCATGCTGTCCCATGTCTCGGTGACGGTCGGCGTTCGGCCCTGATCTGCGATCCCTTTTCGACAGACAGGGAATACCATGGGCAAGCTGCGTACCGCCAACAAACGCCATAATCGTGCCCTTGCCGCCGCCGTCGCTGCGCGCTCGGCCAAGCCGGTGCCGGTCGCGCCCGCCAAGGTCAAAAAGCCTGCCATCCAGCCATAGGGGCGGTTGATCACGGCAGGACCAGCGCCTGCCCTAATGTCGGGCGGCGGTCAGTTACAGCGCGTCGCGCAGATAGGTCGGCAAATTGCCATTGGCCTTCAGTGCCGCGACAAAACCGGGATCATCGACTGCCGTGATCGGCGCCATCGGCAAGGGCCTCAGCGTCGGTGCGGCGAGCATCGCCATCTCGCGCATCCCCTTGAAGCTGATTTGCTCCTCCATCTCGAAGTCGATGCTGATCGACTCGCGCTCCATCAAGGCGAGGGAGCGTGCGGTCATCTGCGCAGGTTGCGTTGCCAGTTGCGGCAGGTTGGCCAGTCCATAGGTCAATTTGGCAATCGCCGTGCCAAGCGACAATCCCGCCAGCGGGTCACTGCCCGGCTCGGTCAGGTCAAGGCTATAGTCCTTGCCGCCAATGACGAAGCGTTCCTGCACGGCGGCATCAAAATCAAGCAGGCCCATCCGGCCATGGCGCGGGCGCCCGTCGATGACCACCGCCAGCACATCATCTTCCTGCGCGGCGACAATCTGGTCATAGGGGTCTGTGTCTGCCCCCTCGAGCACAAGCAGATCGGCCTTTTTGCCGCGCTCAATACTGCCAACCTGTCCGTCCCAGCCGAGCATGGCGGCGGGGGTCGATGTTACCATCCGCACCAGATCCGCGTTGCTGAACAGGCCGCCAAGATGATCGCTGACAATGCGGGCAACCTTGAGTTCACCCAGCAGGTTCTTGCTGCCGCTGGGTGACCAGTCTGAACCCAGCGCTATCCTCACGCCGGCTTGCTTTGCGGCGACAATGTCGGCGGTTGACCCGTAAAGCAGCATATTGGACATCGGCGACCACACCATGCCGGCACCGCTGGCCAGCCGCGCATAATCCCCCGCTGCCAGTGCAGTGCAGTGGATCGTGATCAGGTCGCGCTCAATGGCCCAGGTGCCCGGTTCATATTCCAGATCAAGGAAGCGTTGCCGGGCATCGGCATCGGTGCCTTCGCTCAGGTGATAGAAAAACGGCCGATCCTTTTTCAGGGCAGGCACGAGTTTCAGCGCAATGTCAGCCGGGGCATAATCCAGCGTCTGGCCACTTGCGGCGGGAAAAACCGGATCATTCGGTGCCTCAACATTGCGCACCAGTCCCTGATACCATGTCTGGCCGCCGCTGCCGCTCGCGCTCAGCCCCTGCGTCGTGGTCGTGCCGCCAAGCAGCGAACGGCACTCAACAAAGCGGGCAATGCTGCGGGGATAATCGCGATCGACATTGCCGCCGAGAATCTTGGCCGGCATGGCGATGCAGACATTGTAGTCCGGCTCGGTCGTGCGCCATTGGTTGCGGTTGGTATAGCGCGCCGGAACGCTCCACAGCGGCAGGAAATTATAGCTCAGATGGTTGTGCAGCTCGATCAGGCCGGGATAGATCGTGCCGTGCGTCTCGACGGGCACCAGGTCGGAAAATGCCGGTGGTGCATTCGCAACATCGTCAACAACCGCGACAATCCGGTCTTGTTCAATACAGATGGCACCGTGGGGGAAGACCGTGCCAGCCTTGTCCATTGTGACAATCCGGCCTGTCAGGATCAGCCGTCCAGCGCCTCGCGACGCAGTGAAAAAGGCCATGTCATTCCCCGATGTTGCACCAATATGGTCAGCGCGCACGATTGCACAATGCGCGCCCTGCGGTTCAGCTTGGTGGCGGGTTGGTCGTGTAGGCGGCAAGCGGTACGCTGGAGACCGCGCCCAGCACGGTTTGTGTCGCACCTACCTGGCTGGCAAGGCCGGGGGCCTCGACCAATACCGCCTCGACAATCGATTCAAAGGACTGGTTGTAAAATACCAGTTGCGACAGCGCCCCTTCGAGTGGTGACATGCTGGGGTTGTAGGCGGCGTTTTCAGCATAGCGCCCGAAACAGGTAACGCCCGCGCTGGTGGTCAGGGCAACCCCGGCAAAGGTGCCGGTATAGGGGCTGTAGGAGGCATTGGCGGCGGCCAGTGCGGCCTGGCCGGTAAAGTCCAGCGGCTCATTGACCGTCAACTGGTTATATTGCGGTTGCATCAACCCGCCATCGACGCCCAGATCATGTGGTCCGAACGGATCGGGCAGGAAATAGGTCAGCAACTGCGGTGCCTGGTCCGGCAGCGCCACTGTCAGCGTTGCGGCATCGATCAGTTCGTAGAGAAACTGGCGGCAATAACCGCACGGCGCGGCGGAAATCGCCAGGTTGGCAAGCCCCTGTTCGCCATTGACCCAGGCATTGGCGGTGCAGGCCTGTTCGGCATGAACGGTGAAGCTCAGCGCCTGACCGGCAACCTCCAGATTGGCGCCATAATAGAGCGCGCCGCTCAGACCGACGCCGACGGCACCAACCTGATAGTTGGAGATGGGGACCACGGCGTAAAGCTGTGCAAAGGGGACAAGGCCGAGGGCCAGTTGATCAAGCGACAGCCCTGATTGCGCGCAAAGATATGCGGCATCTTCTGCGCTTATTACACCGTGAAATGTGTCGGATGTTGATATTGTGCGCAATCGATCCGAAATGGATGGAATTTTACTCAGCGCTGTTTCCAGTGCTGTTTCGGAAATTGGCATCATATCCTCCACAAAATAGGTTCGTGTTTGCTACGTAACTATCTGGCTGGTGCCGATTGACTCAACTTATAAAGATGTCATCTTGCATTGGCGAGTCGTTTTCTACCATGTGACATAATCGGGGAGAAAGATGATGGAACGGACCACGAATATATTGCTCGGCGTCATTGTCGGCCTTTTGCTGCTTGGCGTTACCTTTTGGCTTGGTCGTGACAGCGGCATGAAGGAAGCATCGACGGCGTCGCTTGTTTCTTCTGCCTCGATGGCATCCGCCGCGTCGGCGGCGTCGCTCGCTTCCTCGGCGTCAAACCCGTCGGCGATGTCTGCGTCCGGCTCACCGGCGTCACCAGCCGCCGCGGCGCCTGCTGCAGCGGCCAATGGCCAAACGGCCGCGCCGCGCCGCTGATCTGCGGCGCTGATCCGGGGGGCGATGATGTCAGCAATAGTTGCGCGGTTGCTGAATCCAATTGTGTGGCGGGTACCGGGGCATGGTGCGCGCAAGTTGTTCGGTTTTTCGCTGGCCGAACATGGCAGTATGCTCGATCTGGCGAGTGCCGCGCAACTCGCCCCCACCGCAGAACGGCGCGCGCGCTACTTGCGGCACATGCTTGATGAAGCACGGCATGCCCGGATGTTTGCCCTGCGATCAAGCGAGCTGAGGTTGGGGGAGGGCAAGCAGTCGCTTGGCTTCCCCGTCGCCGATACCGAGGACTTGTTTGTCTCGCTTGGCGAAGTGCGCTTCCTTGCCTTTGTCCATCGCGGCGAAAGTCGCGGGCGCCGCCAGTTCGAGACCTATCGCGACTGGTTTGAGCGTCAGGGTGATCGCAAGAGCCAGGCGTTGTTCAATGCCATCATCCGCGATGAGGCGCGGCATGAAAGCTATACCTATGACCTGCTGGTTGAACTTGCCGGCAGCCCGGCACGGGCAAGGGCCGAATTGCGCGCGGCCAGCCTGTGGGAGAAATGGCGAACCTGGCGCCGCCTTGGCCGGTTTCTGGCGGAAAAGGCCTATTTTGTACTGATGGGCCTGATTTATCTGGTCAGCGGGCCGCTAACCTTGCTGGCCACCGGGTGGCGACGCAAGCCGACGGGCTGGGTCAATCACGCTGATGCAACGCCGCAACCGGCCAGCCAGACGGGCGGCGATGTTGCGCACGAACAGGGTGGTAGATGAGCGCTGTACTGGGCCTTTCGGCCTATTATCATGATTCCGCTGCGGCCCTGATCATTGATGGCAAGATTGTCGCGGCGATGCAGGAAGAGCGTTTTTCGCGCCGCAAGAATGATGCCGGGCTGCCGCGCCGCGCCGCCGAAGCGTGTCTGGCGCAGGCGGGCATAACGGCGGGCGATCTCGACAGCGTCGTATTCTATGAAAATCCTTTTGGGCGGCTCGAACGGGTGGTGATGTCGTCGCTCGGGGCGTTTCCGCGCTCGTGGCGGCAATTTCCCGCAGCCCTGCAATCCCAGATTGGCAGCAAGGTCTGGGTTCTCGATGCCATTGCGGCAATGCTTGATGTTCCGCGCAGCATGGTGACGACAGTTGGCCACCACGAAAGCCATGCTGCCAGCGCGTTTTTCCCCAGCCCGTTTGATGACGCGGCGATCCTCACCGTTGATGGCATGGGGGAGGATGAATCCACCGCGATCTGGCATGGCAATGGCAACAACTTGCGGCGCCTTGCCAATATTCCCTACCCGCACTCGATTGGCCTGCTTTACGCGGCAATCACCGCCTATCTCGGCTTTGAGGTCAATGAGGGCGAGTATAAGGTCATGGGGCTGGCCGCCTTTGGTGAGCCGCGCTTCAAGGCCGAGTTTGAGAAGCTGCTGCGGCTCCAGCCGGATGGCGCCTTTTCGCTCGGGATGGAATATTTCGCCTTCCATACCGACACCAACATTGCGTTCAGCCCACGGCTTGAACGCTTGCTTGGCCCGGCACGCCAGCGCGGCAAGGCGTGGGATGTATCGGCGAACGGTGATGATCGCCGCTTCGCCGACATTGCCGCGTCGCTGCAATGGATCACTGAAGAGGCATTGCTGGGCCTTGCGCGTGAGGCGCGACGGCGGACCGGCAGCGCGAACCTGTGCCTTGCCGGTGGCGTGGCGCTCAATTGCGTCGCCAATGCCCGGCTGTTGCGGGAAAGTGGCTTTGCCCGGGTTTTTGTCCAGCCAGCGGCTGGTGATGCGGGCGGTGCGCTGGGCGCCGCCATGGTCGGCGCAATAGCGCTGGACGGGCGGCGGCCTGAACCCATGACGAGTGCTGCGCTCGGTACTGCCATCTCCACCGATGTCGCGCGGGAATTGTGCGGCTCGCTCGGGGTTACCTGGAGTGAACCTGGCGATGTCCTCGATGCCGCCGCCGCACTTGTGCTTGAAGGCAAGGTCGGGGCCTTTGTGCGCGGCCGGTTTGAATGGGGGCCGCGCGCACTCGGCCAGCGCTCGATCATCGCCTCGCCTGCCGCCGCCGCAACGCGTGATCGCATCAACCAGATCGTCAAGAAGCGTGAGCCATTTCGACCTTTCGCGCCTGCTGTGCTGGGTGATCGGGCGGGCGAATGGTTCGCCGAACACGACAATGACATGACGCCCTATATGACCACCACCACGCAGGTGATCGAGGCACGTGCTGCCGATCTGGGTGCCGTGCGCCATGTTGACGGCACGGCGCGCATCCAGTCGGTCAGCGCGCAGCGCGCGCCCGATTTCTTCGGTCTGCTGAGCTGCATGGACGCGCGTGGCGCGCCGCCCATCGTGCTCAACACCTCGCTCAACGGCAATGGTGAACCCATTGTCGGCAATGAGAGCGACGCGCTGGGCTTCTTCCTGTCGCACGCGGTCGATTTCATGGTGCTGGGCGACATCATTCTCAACAAGGGAGCGGTTGCAGCATGAAAAAGGGCATGGCGGCGCGGGGCTTCATTTCCCGGCTGGCAACAATCCGGCAGTTGGTCGGCCACTTTTCCAGTGGCCGGCGCATCTTCATGCTGCCGATCCTGATTCTTATCCTGATCAGCAGCATCCTCCTCGTGCTGGCTGGTGGGCTCAGCTACGTGGCGCCGTTCGTCTACGCCATCGTCTGATCACTGCCAGTGCCGGAGATTGCCAAACCGCCGTCTGTCTGGGTCGTCGGCGGCCTGGTGTTTGCCGTGCTCGAAACGGCCATGATCTGGTGGCGGATTCCCTATGTCCCGCTGTTCTGGATCTGCCTGCTCTGGGTCGTCGTCACGATCATCCTGTTCCGGCGCGCGAGCACAGCACGTGGACGCGTTTTGTGGATCAATATCGCCGCCATCATCGGTGCCATCGGGCTGTGTGAGGGGCTGTTATGGCTTGGCCAGCAACGTAACCCCTATGCAATCCAGTCTGGCACGGTGCTTGGCGGCACCTTTGCCCAACCGGGCCATTTCGTGATCATGCCATCGCCCGGCCTCGGCTATCGCCCGCGACCGGGCCTCAGCGCCACCTCCACCCGGACGGTTGACGGGCGCCTGGCCTATGCCGTTCGTTACAGCGTCGATGCTGACGGTCTTCGCGTGGCACCACCGCCGGGACCGGAAGCATCACGCGTCTGCGTCTTGATGTTCGGCGACTCCATGGCCTGGGGGGAGGGGGTCAATGACAGCGAGACGACCAGCTATCAGCTTGCGACGCTCAGTGGCGGCAGGGTGGCAGCGCGCAACTTCGCCTTTACCGGGTACAGCGCCCATCAGATGTTGTGGCGGGTGCAAAGCGGGGAAGTCGCCGCCAAGGCGCGATGCGACCCGCGACAGCCGGTGCTGGCGATCTATCAGACCTTGCCCAATAATGTATCGCGGGTCGCGGGATTGCGCGGCTGGGATGACTATGGCCCGCGCTATCGGCTGATCGGCGCGACACAGCTGAGCTATGCCGGTGGCTTTGATGCCGGTGAATCGATCCTTGACGATCATGTCATGGTGCCGGCACCGGTGGCGGCGGCGCTGTCGCGGTCGGTGGTCTATAACCGCGTGTTCGGGCGCGACCGTCCACCCAACGGCTTTGATCTTGACCGTTTCTGCGCCGTTGTCAGCGCTTCCGCCGATGGCCTGAAACGCCTTTATCCCCGGCTGTCGTTCCTCGTCATTGTCTGGCCTGACTTCAATGATCCCGCTGACGCGCGTGCCGTAAAGGTCGCGGCGATGTTGCGCGGGTTGCGCGACCGGAAGCTGCGCGCTGTTACCATTGATGCCTTCCAGCCCGGCTTTGATGCCGCGCCCTTGCCCTATCTCATCGCCGGGGACGGTCATCCGAACCCGCTGATGCACCGCCGCCTCGCCGAGGCATTGCTGGCGCACGAGCCGATGCTCGCCGCCGCCATGTCCGGCCAGCACAATCCCCCACAACAACAGAGGAAATACCAATGACGAAGAAAACGCGCAGCAAGGTCGCCGATGGATGGCGACCACCCCATACCGTTGCGCAAAAGGGTACGACCCAGGTCGACTGGACCCGGACCTTCCATGTCAGCGACGCCCAGGCTTTTGTTTCCGGCCTGTTCGGCCTGTACAGTGATGTGTTCGGCGACTTTCTGAAAGATGCGGGCCATGCCAGCGAGATCGGCGAAACCACCCTGTATCAGGTTGCCACCGGCCCGCAGCTTCGCTTCGAGATCAAGCGGCTTGGCCCCAATGAATTTGAGGTGCGGGGCGCACATTTTGGCACGCCATGCGGCACCAATATCTGCGTCGGGCTGAACCCGCACGACTGAACGAAAAAAAGGGGCAGTGCGTGTTCTGAACGCCGCACCGCCCCCAATCATTGTTACCAAAACGATGTGCCTGCTCCCGGCCTGCCAATGGTGCAGCCGGGAGCAGCGTCGCTTCAGAAGCCCTTGCGGACCGTCAATCCGATCGTCCGTGGCTGATTGGTCAGGAAGGCCAGACGAGCCCGTCCGCCACGCTCGCGGTCGAACGCCAACAGGGCATTTTCGTCGAACAGATTGCTGACATAGAGCGAGATGTCGATATTGTTGGCCAGCTCTACCCCGGTGTGCAGGTTGACGAGATTATAGGCCGGCAGCTTCAGGTCGAGCACGGTCGATGCCGTCGCGGGCGCCCCGCCAAAGGCCAGCCCCGTAACGAAGGTGCGCGGGTTGTTTTCCTGATCGCCCGGCTGGGTATAGCGGCTGCCGACATGCTGGAATGACAGCCCGAAGACGCCCTTGGCGCTGTCGGTGATCGGGAATTTGTAATTGGCGCTGGCCGACAACTGGAAATTGGGCACCGATGGCAGGCGGTTGCCTGACCTGATGCCTTCGATGACCGTGCCATTTGGCCGCGTCAGTGTCGCGTCGAACTTGGCTTCCAGCAGGCTGGCTGACAGGCTGAGGTCGAGGCCATGCATCGGCGTTGCCGAAATTTCGACTTCGGCACCCAGTGAGTGCGCCTTGGGCACGTTGAATACGATGCGTGAAGAACAACTGCCAGCGTCGGCGGTTACCTGCAGGTTCTTGATGTCGGTGTAGAAACCCGCGGCATTGAAGGTGATGCCGCCGAACTGCGCCTTCACGCCACCTTCATAGTTCCACAGCGATTCATCGCCATAGCGCGGGCGGTTGCCAAAGGTCTGCGCGTCCGGCCCGGCGGCACCCCCCGCGCAGAGCGGGATGTTGAGCGGATCATTGACGCCGCCAAGGCGGAATCCCTTTGACGCCTGGGCGTTGAACGTGACCCGGCTCGACGCCTTGTAGCTGAGCATGAAGCGGGGCGAGAAGCCGTTTGACGCCGTCTTGTCGGTGTTATTGTCGCCATTGGCGAACAGGCCACCCGACTTGAAGGTCCGGTTCTCCCGATAGTCATAATAGCGCCCGCCGGCTGTCGCCTTCAGGGCATCGGTAATCGCCAGGCTGGCTTCCCCGAAAATCGCGATCTGGCGCAGGTGATAGGGAATATCGGCATTATAGGGTGAGTTGAGCGGGAAGCCGTTTGCCGCACCTGCGGAGGTGCCAGCGCCAAAGCGTGCATCGGTAAAGGCGTCATAGCCTGGGGTCGGCAGGCGCTGCGCATAGGCGCGGTCGGTGTTGGCATAGAAGCCGCCGATCACCCACTGGAAGGCGCCCTTGCCCGAGGATGCAAGCCGCACTTCCTGCGTGAACTGCTTGACGCCGGTTGTGTCGCGCAGGTTCGACGGCAGCATGACGCCCGCTGTCGGGAAGCCAAGATCGACCGAGACGCTGCCGGTCAGTGCGCTGGCGTCACGGCTGACCAGGATGTCACGATCGGTATAGCTGGTGACGGAGGTCAGATCGACGCCGCCAAGGTTGGCCGCGATGGTCAGGTCTGCAAGCTTGAAGTTGTCGGTGAATTTTTCATCGAGCAACAGGAACTGCTGGCGCTCGGCAAAGGTAACCGCCGGGCGTGTCGTCGTGAACGGGTTGGCGTAGAGATTGTAGCGCTCTTCCCGGTTGAATCCGTTTGCGTTGATCTTCTGATAGACAAAACGCGGCGTGATGCTGATGTCGTCGGTCGGCTTCAGCAACAACGAGATGCGCCCGCCATAGCGTTCGCTGCCGAAGAAATTGTTGTTGATCGCACCACCTTCGCGGCGGACATCAATAAAGCCGGCATAGCGCGTATAATATCCGACCACGCGCAACGCGGCGTGTTCGCTGAACGGGATGTTGATCGCCCCCTTGATGTGGCCACCAATGTCACCTTCATCAACCGTGTTGATATTGGCTTCAATCGATCCTTCGATCCGGTTCGTGTTGGGCTGGTTGGTGATATAGCGGACGGTGCCGCCGACCGAACCCGAGCCAAACAACGTGCCCTGCGGGCCGCGCAGCGTTTCGACCCGGTTCAGGTCAAACAGGTCGAGATCGGGCGTGAACAGCGACAGCGAGACGACCGATTCATCCAGATAGATGCCAACCTGTTCCTTCACGCCGGGTTGGTCGCGGGCAATCTGCCCGGCGGAAACGCCGCGAATGCCAACCTGGCCCTGGCCCGGCCCGAGATTCTGGATGGCAAGGCCGGCGACATTGCGCGAGAGGTCTTCCAATGTGGTTGCGCCCGCGCGCTGAATGTCCTCACCGGTCTGCGCGTTGATCGAAAAGGGTATGTCCTGGATGGTTGACCGGCGCTTGTTTGCCGTAACGATAATGTCGTTGCCAACCGCCGGTTCAGCCGCCGCCGCTTGCGGCTGGGCCGCTTGTGCCAGGGCAGGTGTTGCGGTCAGCGCAAGGGCGGAAGCGCTGGCAAGCATCAGGCACATACGTGAAGTAAAGGTCACGGCGATTTTCTCCCCAAATCGGTTTTAAATCGCGTTCATAATAAGATTACTGATGCACTGACACAACACACCCGGTCAGGTTTTCGGCAGACCGTGGCAAAAAGGCATCACCTGAATTTTGTCTCAGGGCGTGCTTTTTCGCATCGCCTGCCACGTCGCGATCATGTCCTGATCGCCAATGCCCTTTGCCACGCACTGGCGAAGAATGTCGTTGCATGATGCGCTGAGCGGCGTTGTCGCGCCGCTCAGTCGCGCAGCATCCATGATCAGGTCCGAGTTCATCAACACATCGTTGATTGATGCCTGGGCGGCAAAATCTCCGGCGACCAGCTTGTCGAGTTTCAGTTTCGATGTGGCGCTGGCCATCGGCCCGGCGGCGAGGATGTCGCGAAACTGCGCCAGATCGACTCCGTGGCGTGCGGCGAAGCCAGCGGCCTCGGCCAGACCGACGACCAGATTGATCAGGAAGACATTGACCGACAGCTTGGTCGCCAGCGCGCCCGGCGCGGCGCCACAACGAAAGCTGTTTGCAACCATCGGCTGGACCAGCGCCTCGCCCTCGGCAATGGCATCGGGGTGTCCGGCCAGCATCGCGACCAGCGTCGCGGTCTCAGCCTGTCGCTGCGACCCGGAGACCGGGCATTCCAGATAGCGCCCACCGGCAGCCACGATGTCTTGCTCCAGTTGGCGCGAATAGTCAGGCGCCGTGGTGCCCATGGCGATGATCAACCGGCCGGCGACATTGGCGGCAAATGCCGCGCTGCCCCGCTCCAGCACGTCATCACTCACGCTGGCATTGGCGAGCATCAGGATTGCCACCCTGGCCCCGCGCAGGGCGTCACGGGCGCTCGCGGCGGCAGCCGCACCTTCGGCGACCAGCCGCGCGGTTGCCGGCGCTGACCGGTTCCACACCGTCAGCGGTGTGCCAGCCCGCAACAGGTTGCGCGCCATCGGCTCACCCATCTTGCCCAGTCCGATAAAGGCGATCGTCATGACAAGGATCCCATGATGCTGTCCGGCGTCCGCGCCGTCATCTGGCCAGGATCACTAACCTGCTGATTAGAAATGGCAACGCCCGCATCGCTGCGTGCGCCGCTGCCGGGGCCATGTTCTGCCGCCGGGCAAGGCCGTGCTGGACAGCACGACAGCCGCGCCGCTATCCGCGCGCGATGAGCATCATCGCCACTATCATGAACACGGCCACCGGCCAGCCAATCCAGAAAATGACCTTTGGCCGGATGCCAAAGCCCTGGGCCTCGTTCAACCTTGCCAGCGGGGAGCTGGTCACTGCAGATCGTGTTGAGGTCGGCAAACCCGCACCGGGCAAATTCGTCGTGCCGGTGTCGGTCTGGGTCACGCCGAAGCAATAGCGGCACGTCTTGTGTCGGGGCTGCGCGCCCCGGCGCGGCACATATCTCCCGCGACGCGGCGGCGCAGCTTTTTCACGAATTTGGAACGCCAAATTCACTGCGTTCGCGCGCCCGGCGCCTAACCATTGCCCCACAAGCCGTCATGGGCAGGCAGTGGGAGATCAGACATGCTCTTTGGAGCGCCTCTATCGGGCATGGTAACCGTCAACAGGACACCGGCCAAATTTCTGTTGATGGCGGGTGCCAGCCTCGCGCTTAGCGGCTGTGGCGCCAATTTACTGCGCGTTGAATATGCCGGCAACGTTGCCAAATATGGCGTTCAGACCAAGGTTGCGACGCAGCAGTTTCTGCAAGGTGTTGTGGCAAATCGCCGCGATCTTGCCGCTGAGCTGATTTCGCTCGACCCGAAATGTATGCAGAACACCGTCTATTTTTATGAGCCGCCGCTTGTTTCGGCAGATCGTAAGAGCATTTCTCTTTGTTATGCAGACAGCCGTCAGGCTCCACCGACCGCATCGAAGCTCGACCTGAGCAGCCCAAAAGCGCGCTTCGTACCAGTCGGCAAATCGCTTGCTGTCCTGTCAGCTTATACAGAGGCTTTGGCGCAGATTGTTGATACCCCGCCACCTGATGTTGCCGGGGCGATAGGCGGCGCGGTCAAGGATGCAGGGACCGTCAACGACTTTCTTGCCGCCGTTGGGGTGGATACGGGCATCGCACTCGACGCGGACGAGCCGCATCTCAAGGCGATCACCGGCTTGCTGACAATGATCGGTAAACTCGCTCATGAGCAGTCGCAGGTCGATGAGCTTCGACAGGTCGCGGCTGCTGACAAGGGGGAAGCAGCGACAGTTATCGCCATGCTGCGGGAATCAGTGGGCCGTTGGGACAATGTGACCAGAAGCGAGACGGACGTCACGCGCAAGACGGCTCAGATGATTGCACGGTTGGCGGTTCAGCAGACGGCGCCAGGTGCCTTTGCGGAACGTCGCGCAATGATCGAGACGCTCAATGTGCGGCTCGCCGAGCTCGATAAGGAGCAACAAATTGGTGAAGCGGCGCTGGACGTGCTCAAGGCATTGGAAGCGGCGAACAGCGATTTTCTGCGTATCTTGCGCGACTCCAAGAGCTTCACGCCAGCCGAACGTGCCCGCCGCGCATCTATCAACCGGCGTCG
Organism: uncultured Sphingomonas sp.; assembly: GCA_963422345.1. Taxonomy (GTDB): domain Bacteria; phylum Pseudomonadota; class Alphaproteobacteria; order Sphingomonadales; family Sphingomonadaceae; genus Sphingomonas. The sequence continues at coordinate 3,461,118 of OY729425.1, read as the reverse complement.
TGCCCTCGATGCCCTGCAATCGCTCACTCAGGTGCTGACCGCGTTCAAGGGAATTTGACCATGAGAAAGCTTGTCGAACTTAACAATGCGCTGCTCAGTCTCAGTGATACGATCACGATGCGTATGGGCGATTATCCGCCTATGTCCAGCCTGTTGCTGTCACAGACAATCAGCGTACGTATCGCCGAAATATTCAACCTTCAGGCAGGGGGCACCATTCCGGCGGAACGAGCGGAATATGATCCGGTCTATGACGCGCTCGTCGAGGCTACGCACATGGTCGTCGCCGCCGGTTATGCGGGTCAGCCGGATTTTGACGGTGCGCTCACAAAGGCCAGAACCGCAGTGACAGCGTTTCGGCAGTTGCTCCCCTGACCCCATTACCCCGCTGCACGGAATTTTCACCCGCGCGGCACTGGCATTTCGCATCCCGTTCAGACTAGGTCGAGAATCAGGCTGTCAGAGAGCCTCGATTCTCCGGGATGATGGCACGCCATGAAGCGATACAGGGGCAGGGTTACGACGGGCAGGGCGGTCATGATGCGCCGCGCCTTATGGGGGGCTGGCGCACTGGCGCTGGGTGTCGCGTCCATCGCCACGGCACAGACCGCACCGCCGGTCACCCAAACGCCAGCGCCGGGCGCGCCCCGCCCGACTCCGTCGCTCCCCGCCGCGCCGGTCGTGCAGGCCACCGCGCCGCTGCCGGTGCTGACCCCGACACAGGCAAGCCAGCTTCGCGCACTGCTCGCCGACGATATCCTGGCGCAGGGGCTGCGTCTCGCCGTGCCCGCCCATGACACCGCAAGCCCGCCGCTGGAGGGTGAGGCACTGGTTCGCGCCGCGCTTGATCACGCCCGCGCCGTCCATGCCGGGCGGCTCGATCCGGCGGATTTTGATCGTGTCTGGGGCCTGCGCCCGCCGCCTTATGATCCCTTGCCCGGCTTTGCCGATGCCGTGCGGCGGGATCGGTTGGCAGCGTGGATCGCGTCATTGCCGCCACCCTATGCGGGCTATGACGGGCTGGTGCAGGGGCTCGCCAGTTACCGCATCATCGCGGCGACCGGCGGCTGGTCGCTGCTCGAATCCGGGCCGGACCTGACGCTCGGCGCCAGCGGCCCGCGCGTCCTTGCGCTGCGTCAACGGCTCGTGGTCGAGGACAAGCAGGTTATTGCCACCGGGGATCGCTTCGATGCCGAGCTCGTCGCGGCGGTGCAGCGTGCGCAGCGCCGCTATGGCCTCAACCCGCAGGGCGTGGTGTCGAAACAGACGCTCGCCGCCCTCAATGTGCCAGCGGATGATCGCGTGCGCCAGATCATGGCCAATCTCGAGCGCTGGCGCTGGCTGCCGCCCGAGCTGCCGCGCGATCGCATCCAGGTCAATATCGCCGCTGCCATCCTGACCGTGTTTGATGGTGACGTCCCGGTGCTGTCGATGCGCGCGGTCACCGGGCGGCCAGGCAATGAAACGCCGATGCTGACCTCAACGATCCGCAGCCTCGTGCTCAACCCGCCGTGGAATGTGCCGGAATCGATCGCGACGAAGGAGCTATGGCCCAAGGAAAAGAGCAGCCCCGGCTATCTCAAGCGCAACGGCTTCACCGTGATCGACGGCACCCGCCTGCAACAGGCGGCGGGCACCCAAAGCGCGCTTGGTCGGTACAAATTTGATTTTGACAATGCCTTTGCCGTCTATCTGCATGATACGCCGCAACGCGCCAAGTTTGACAGTTTCAGCCGCCTCGCCAGCCATGGCTGTGTGCGCCTGCAAAAGCCCGCCGAGCTGGCGGCGCTGGTGTTGCGCGGTGATCCGGCCTGGACACCGGAGGCGATTGCCGCAGCGGTCGATACCGGCAAGACGCGGCGCGTCACGCTGACGCGCCCGGTGCAGGTCTATCTGCTTTACTGGACGGCCTTTGCCAGCACGACCGGCCAGATGAATTTTCGCGATGACCCCTATGCCTGGGATCGTGTATTGGCGGCGAAGATTGAGGGGCGGTCAGCGGGTCTGGTGCTGCCTGATCTTGAGGCGCAGTTGAAGGGATGATGAGCATGTCGCGCAGGAAAATTGCCACCGCCACGGCCTTGCTGGCGATCACCGCGCTTGGCGGCTGTAACTGGTTCCGCCCGGCCCCGGCAGAGTCGCTCGACAATAACAGCATGGTCGAGAATGTTGCTGAGCCAACCCCGACCGCGCCGCTCAACCTCGCGCTGCCGACCGAGGAAAACGCCGCTGCCGCTGACGCCCGCGATACACCGGCGGCCCCGGATGCGCAGACCATCGACGATGCCGATGCCACCGGCATGACCGCGCGCGTCCACCGTGGTGAAGCGGCGGGCAACGCGACAGCGCCGTAGCGCTGGTCAAGGCGCACGGCACGGGCGTCACCGTTGCCGTGCCGTCAAACCCGGTCGGCTTTCCGCGCCAGCCAGATGGTATAGGGTGACCGTGTTTCATTGCCGCTGTCCGGCACGGTTGCCTCTTCCACGGCAAAGCCTGCGGCTTCCAGTCGCGCGACAAAGGCGTCGTCGCGATAGGCTGACCAGACGGCCAGAATGCCACCGGGGCGCAGCGCGGCATGGGTGTCGCGTAGGCCCCAGTTGCAATAGAGCCGGTCATTGGCCGGGTGGATAAAGCCGTCAGGGCCGTTATCGACATCGAGCAGGATCGCATCGAACCCGTCTGGCGCAGCGGCAATCACGTCATGCACGTCACGCACCGCAATCGTCACGCGCGGATCGGACAGATAGTCGCTGAACAGGTGTGACAGCGGCCCCTTGGCCCAGGTAACCACCTGCGGGACAAGCTCTGCCACGACAATCCGGGTGTGCGCGGGAAAGGCGCTCAGCGCGGCGCCCAGGGTAAAGCCCATGCCCAGCCCGCCGATCAACACGCGGTCCTGCCGGCCCCGCGTCCGTTCTGCCGCCAGATCGGCCAGCGCCTGTTCCGATTGCGGGGCCTGGCTGCCCATCAATTCGTCCTCGCCGAATTCAATCGAGAAGTTCGTGCCATAGCGCATCAGGCGCAATTGCCCGCCGCCGGGAATTTCCGCCGTGTCGATATGTTCGCTGGGGTGCATCAGGCTGTCGTCTTCCATGGCAATGGCCGCGCGGCGATGCGTCGCGGCGCCTTTGGTTGCCCGCGCAGGGCGGGCGAAAGGCGGTCATGTCGCACGGGTGCATCATCGCTGGCCTCCTGGCCGTGACGCGCGCCCGTAAAGATCGAGGCGCCCTCTGTTCAGGGGCGCCCCGGTATCAGGATCAGAGGGCCTGGATGTTGACCGCCGACATCTTGCCGCGCTTGTCCGGCTCAACGTCGTACGAAACCTTCTGGTTTTCGGTCAGCGTGGAAAGGCCGGCGCGCTCAAGTGCGGTCACGTGCACAAACGCATCATTGCCGCCGCCATCGGGCGCAATAAAGCCATAGCCCTTGTCGTTGTTGAAGAATTTGACGGTACCGTTGACCATGACTGGTCCTTTTCGTTGAGGTCGGCGCGCGTCTCTGGACACGGCCGGCGCGCGGCAGGAAAGGGACAAGGGATGCAAGGGGCTTCCGCTATCCGTCGCATACGACGTTGCCCCTGCTCCCTAGGCGCAATGGCGCGGCGATTCAATGTCGCCGCGTGGCGCACCCGATCACCGTGCCCTGTTACCAACGACAAAGGTACGGACAACATAGCCCCATGGCACCACCAGCAGGGGAAAGGCGATCCCGGCAAACACCGCGCTTTGATAGGCGTCGGGGGATCCGTCGAGGGTGCCGCTGCGCCACAGGGGGTAGGCGACCAACACGAGCCACAGACCCTTATAGGCGATCTCCAGCAGGATGATCGGCAGCATCTTCAGCGGGTGAAATATCCCCAGCCCGGCCAGCGCCGAAAAGGCCGCCCACACGCTCCATGCCATCGCGTCATCCGCTTCCCATGGCCCGCGATGGGCAAGGATATGCGTCCACACGGTTTGCCCCAGCATGAAGAACATCAGCATATAGAGCAGCCGCAACAGATAGATGTTGATCCGGCGCACGCCGTCATGGCGTTCGTCACGTTGGAAAATATATCCGGGATTGAAGGTCATGGGTTGATCCGATGCGCTGTCGGGGAAACGGGGCTATTCGACATCCTTCAGCACCTTTTCGATTGACGCCGTGCGGGTGGCCAGTTCGGCCAGCGTGGCCTGAATGGCGGTGATGGCGCTGGCAGTCTCGGCCTGCGCGGCGGCTGATTTCTCGGCCATCTGGCGATAGGCATGGTCTTCGCCGAGCCGCGCGCGCGCCTGTTGGAAGCTCGCGAAATACTTCATCCCGAAAACGAGCAGGACGGTCAGCAGCGGCAGCATGATGGTCAGCAGATAGACTTGTGCAGACATGGAATATTCCTTCATTTCTCGATTCTTGCGGTCAGGGATTCCGCTGCCGCGGCAATCGCGGCAGGGGTCAGGTGCAGGCAAAAGGGTGTGACCTCGAAATAGTTGAGCGCCTTGCCGTCCGGCGACAGCTCAAGCTGGCTGGTGACGAGGCCGGCCTCTTCAAGTTTCTGGAGGTGCAGGTGCAACAACGGGCGGCTGATGCCGATCTCGCGGGCAAGCTGGCTGATATAATTGCGCCCCCCGGCTGCCAGCGCGGCAACAATGCGCATCCGGTGCGGACTCGCCAGTGCCGCCAGCATCGCCAGCAGCAGGTCACCGGAAATCATCTCAACCGAATCATCTTTCATATGTCAGAAAATACTGACGCATGTCAGAATGTCAACATCACCCCGGTCCAGCGCCCAATGCGGCGCGGTGATGGGTGCGCGCCCGGCTCACAATTCGGTCCGCACCTTCCACAACTCCGGGAACAGGACCACCTCAAGCATCCGCCGCAAATAGGAGACACCGCCCGTGCCGCCTGTCCCGGTCTTGAGGCCGATGATCCGTTCCACGGTGGTGACATGGTTGAAACGCCAGCGGCGAAAATAATCCTCGAGATCGACGAGCTTTTCGGCCAGTTCGTACAGCGCCCAATGCTCTTCCGGCGCGCGGTAGATGGTCGCCCAGCTAGCCAGCACCTGCGGGTCTTCGGCCCGGGTCGTGCGCCAATCGGTGCGCTGTGCATCCCCGCCAATGTCAAACCCGTTGCGCGCCAGCAGCCGCAATGTCTCGTCATACAGGCCGGGCGCGGCGAGGATATTCTCGAGCAGTGCGCTGGTATCGGCGCGGTGGGCGTGTGGCCTGAGCATCGCCAGGTTGCGGTTGCCGAGCAGGAATTCGATCGCGCGATATTGGTGCGACTGGAAACCGGATGACTGGCCAAGCGAATCCCGGAACGCGGTATATTCGCTGGGTGTCATCGTGCGCAGCACATCCCAGGCGCCATTGAGCTGTTCAAAGATGCGCGAGACACGCGCGAGCATCTTGAAGGCGGGCTGCAGCCGGTCCTGCCGGATCGCCGCGATTGCAGAGTCAAGCTCGTGGATCGCCAGCTTCATCCACAGTTCCGATGTTTGATGCTGGATGATGAACAGCATCTCATCATGCGCGGTCGACAGCGGGGCCTGCGCGTCAAGGATGCGTTCAAGCTGCAGGTAATCACCATAGGACATCCGGCCGTCGAACGACATCTGCGCGCCCTCAACCGCCGGATCATAGGGGCATTCACTCATGTCACCAGTCCCTTGACCTGATATTCGGGGCAATCCCACAGCCGCTTGTCCAGCACCTCGGCCATGATTGTAACGGCGGCGCTGATGTCGCTCGCGCCAATGTAAAGCGGCGTTAGGCCAAAGCGCAGTATGTCTGGCGCGCGGAAATCACCAATCACGCCGCGCGCAATCAGCGCCTGCATCACAGCATAGCCGTGCGGGTGGCGGAACGACACCTGGCTGCCGCGCACCGCGCCGTCACGCGGCGATGCCAGCGCAAGCTCCGGGCAATGCCGCTCCACCAGATCGATGAACAGATCAGCCAGCGCCAGCGAAGCGCGGCGGACATCGGCCATGTCAACGCCGTCCCACACGTCCAGCGCCGCATCCAGTGCGGCCAGGGCGAGGATCGGCGGGGTGCCGACGCGCATCCGTTCAACGCCCGTGCCGGGCCGATAGCAAAGGTCGAACGCAAAGGGTTCTTCATGCCCCATCCAGCCGGAAAGGGCCGGTCGCGCGCTGTCGGCGAACCTTGCCGCGACATAGATGAACGCCGGCGCCCCCGGCCCGCCATTGAGAAATTTATAGGTGCAGCCAACCGCAAAATCGGTGTCAGCCGCCGCGACATCAACCGGCAGCGCGCCGGCAGAGTGCGCCAGATCCCAGATCACCAATGCCCCGGCGGCATGGGCCTGTTTGATCAGCGCCGGCATGTCATGACGTCGCCCGGTGCGATAATCCACCTCGGTCAGCATCAGCACCGCAATCGAATCGTCAATCGCGCTGCTGACATCCTCGGGCGCCACGACCTTCAGTTCATAACCGCGCCCAAGCGAGGCGAGCAGCCCCTGCGCCATATACAGGTCGGTCGGGAAATTGCCGCTGTCGGACAGCACGACGCGCCGGGCCGGGTTCAGCTCAAGCGCAGAGGCCAGCGCCTGATAGACCTTGATCGACAGCGTATCGCCCATCACCACGCTGCCCGGCGGCGCACCGATCAACCGGCCAACCCGGTCACCGATGCGGCGCGGCATCGTCATCCACCCGGCATCATTCCATGCCCGGATCAGCCGGTCACCCCATTCGGCGTTCATCGTCTGCGCCAGGCGTTGCTCCACCCCGCGCGGCAACGGCCCGAGTGAATTGCCATCAAGATAGATGACCCCGTCGGGCAGGTGGAACAGCGCGCGCGTCGCGGCAAAATCAGTCAAGGGCGTGTCTCCGCGATGGCCGGGCCTGCGGGGTCGGTTCCCCACCCCCGCAGGCGGCCCCCGCCGCGGATCAGGCCCCGGCGGTCACCATGTCAAGGATGATCTTGCCCAGTGCGCCGAGCAGCAGCGCCAGCCCGGCCAGTCCCTGGATCATAAAGCCCATGCCGCGCTTTGCCGGGTCAGCCATATAGGCCAGGCTATAAAGCACGCGCCCGACAACCCACACCGCGCCCAGCGCGGCGGCGGCCTGCTCGTTCCAGTAAATCGCGAACAGCCAGATGCCGCACAGGAACATCGGCAACCCTTCAAGCATGTTGGCCTGTACGCGGATGGCGCGTTCCAGCATCGGGTCACCGGTCATTTCGGGCGCCTTGATACCTGATTTGCCGCGCGCCGAGCCGACCTGAAAAATCAGGCGTACATACACCAACAGCGCCACGATCGTGACAATGGCCGTCCAACGATGATCCGTCATTATATTCGCTCCCCCAATTGAAGCGGCCCTTGTGGTGCCGCCACTAACCTGATCATGCCACGGATCGCGCGACAGGGGGAGGCTGCTTTGCTGCCCCACCGTCTCTCCACCCGATCACCCCAGCGGCACAATCGTTGCCTGCGCGATGGCGCACAACACCCCGGCCGCACCGGCATCTTCAGACCACACCTCCGCGCGGACAATCACCTGGCGTTTGCCGGCCTTGATCACGCTGCCATGCGCCCGCAAGATCGCGCCGGTCGCGGGGGCAAGAAAGTTGATCGTATAGCTTCCCGTCACCACGTCCCCGGCGACGCTGCTTGCCGCCCAGGCACAGGCATTGTCCGCCATCAGCCCGACAATCGCGCCATGCGCAAAGCCGTGATGTTGCGTCATGTCGGGCCGTACCGTCAGCACCAGTTCGGCCTTGCCCTGCCAGCACACCAGCGGTTCAACGCCCAGAAAGGCGGTAAAACCCGACGCGTCGACGGCAATGCGCTTCATATGGGCGACGGATTCCTCGTTGCTGGCAAAGCGCGGGCGGGCAGGGGCCGTGCGGGCGGGGGCAGCGTGGGCAGCATGTGATGACATGAGCGAATCCAATAAGTCTGTTTTACAGACTTATTGGCGCTTTGGCTTCCCCGCGCAAGACGCTATCGTTCACACGATGAAATCCTATCTGCCGTCTCGCTCGCCCTGCGCCGTCGGTCGCGCATCGCGGATCCTGGGGGATCGCTGGGTCATGCTGATCCTGCGCGAGGCGTTTCTGGGCGTCGCGCATTTTGAAGATTTCATGGCGCGGCTGGATATTTCGCGCGCCTCGCTCAGCTCTCGCCTTGGCTGGCTGGTTGATGCCGGCATCCTGACGCGGGAGCCCGCCGATGCGCGCCGCGCCGCCTATTACCTCACCCCGGCCGGCCGCGCGCTGCAAACAACCTATGATGCGATCAAGGCATGGGGTGAGGCATGGTTGCCCCGGCCGGGCGCCGACGCGCCATAACCCGCAACCGGGTGGGTTGCGGGTTACAGCAGATGTGAAGCGTTACCGGGTGGCGCGGGTCACGCCCCGCCCATCACCATCCCGAAAATGATCTTGCCAAGCGCGCCCAGCAACAACACCAGCCCGGCCAGCGCCTGGATCAGAAAGCCCGTGCTGCGCTTTGCCGGGTCAGCCATATAGCCTGCGCCATAAAGCAGGCGCCCGACAATCCACACCGCGCCAAGACCGGCGGCAACCTGTTCATTCCAATAGAACGCAAACAGCCACATGCCGCCAAGAAACAGCGGCAACCCCTCCAGCGTGTTCATCTGCACCCGCACGGCGCGTTCCAGCATCGGGTCACCGGTCATCGCCGGCGCTTCAATGCCTGATTTGCCGCGCGCGCTGGCAACCTGCAATCCCATGCGCAAATACACCAGCAACGCCAATATCGTGACAATTGCCGTCCAACGATGTTCCATCATCCTGTCCGCTCCCCCATCAACGCCGCCCCTATGGCGCCGCGCGTTGCAGGGTGATGCCATGGATTGGCGGCGAGTGGGAGCCTGCTTTGGGGGGTGTCGGGACAGTAATGCTCTGCCGTGAACCAGCGCGCGAGCCGTCGATCTGACCGGCGTCGAATATGGCTACGCCACCGATCAGGTCGCGATTCTGCTCGGAAATTGGAGCATATGTGCGCGGGGATTGGCGAGCCCGGACGAGGCCGTCGCGCCACGCTTGCCGCTATCGACCTCGGCCTTCTTCACCCACTCGTGCAGCGTCTGCGGTGCGCAGCCGATCTTGTCGGCGACCGACACCACCGCCGACCAGCGCGACGGATAATCGCCCTCGTGGTCCAATATCATCCGCACCGCACGGGCGCGTACCTCGGGTGAAAACTTGTTCGTTGTCTTGCTCATATCGGCTTCGCCTTCTCAGGAGTTGGAGCCTCCGACAATCCCGGTGCGGTTCAAACCTTCGCGGCGCGCCAAGCGCGACCGGCACTCTCGTACGCCTCCGCCGTAAGCGCCGCAGCGACAGCGCGCCGAGCAGCATCGCGCCGTGCGAAATAGTGCAGCATATCGAAGGCCCTGACCCGACCACGTTTACCGATTCTGATGCTGGGAATCTATCCCCGTCCGAGCGGGCGCGATAGGTATTGCGATGAAACGCCGAGCAATGTGGTTGCCTCCTGGGTAATCGACTCTTCGTCACGGGCCAACACGTCGGGCGAGGTGACCTCGGACACGATTGGTGCGGCGCGTTCGAGCGGCCCCACCATCGCGCTCGATAAGGTCGCGACGCGACCGTCCGCGCATGCGGGCGCAAACGCTTTCAACGTAGAGGGCGAATGTCCTGGGAATTTCGTATGATCACCGTCAAATCCGCGTTCACGTCCAGAACGACAGAAAGCCCGATCACCCAATCGGCAACCGAGAGAACCCTTCCCGGAAACCACACAACCCCTTCGCCTGCGGGTAACCGGACTTCCACATGCTCAGTCAGATGGTAATTCATTGTCTCTTCCTCAGTTGGATGATGGTGGCGTTGTTGCAGGTCGTGCGTAGCGCTCCTGTGAGGCCTTCACAGTGGCACCAAGGAGATCTTTCGCTACAGTGTCTCCAGACACCAGCGCATCCCAGTTTCCCATTACCGTATCAGCCACTTGGAAGAGGCCATTCCGATAGGAAGACTCTTCGGCTGCTGCCCTCGCGACGTCGATTTCGGGCAATTGTGCGTCGGTGGCTGTCCTATTCTGAGATGGCGTAGACGCATCGTTGGTCGTGCCCGGCGCTGAAGAGGCGGACGGCGGACTCAAGGTGAAGGGGGCTCCATAGGCACGGGCAATGGTGTTGATCGCCAAGGTCCCAACCTTCTGCACCATGCCAGCCGTGGCGGTTACGTCGAACGTGAAGCCCTTCACCGAGAAGTCGGCTGTATCGTTCATCTTTAGGGCGATACTGGTACTGCCGAAATAGCCATGCCCAAAAGCGCGATTATACTTCTGCGCCCAATAGCGTTTGTCGGCAGCCGTAACGAAATAGGCCTGGTTGAGATCCTTCAAAAGGATTCCCCCACCAGTGATCGAAGTTAGCAGATTCTTGGACAGTCGCTCAGCTGATTGATTGGCTTCGGATTGTACTACGGCCTTATCCGCTTGGGGAGCGGCCAATTTTTTGCAGACTGTGTCTCGAGCGAAGCGGCCAAGTTCGGCAGCTGCATTTGCATAAACGGTCTCGCGCGCCGCGAGAGCTCGATCCATGACAGCGGGATCGATTTGCACGGGCTTGCCAGACGATGGGGAAACTGGTGTGAGCGCGCCGATCTGTATTCGGGCCGCGTCGTCCGCCGCATTCAACAGCATGCGCTGTCCTTCGAGTTCCTGCTCGATCGCCAAGTTGGAAGACGGATCCAGTTTGTCCACCTTGAGTTTGGCCACTACTCCCGGCGCAATATCGTGGCCCGCTGCTTTGGGGTCGCCGGCCACCGCTTCGGCCCTCTTTATGAGTATGTCGAAGCAACGATTCTGAAGAGCGGTGAGCTCGGAGCGCGATTGCGCAATCAGACGCGTGGCCCGCGGATGCCCCGCTTGGATGAGCTCGCTCGCCTGACTCGTCGCCTCCAGATAGCGCGGGTTAAGCACATCAACCTGCACCCCCATCCCTGCGCAACCGGCGCAAAGTAACGCGAGCGGCAGAGCTGTAACGAAATATGCTTTCATGGTACTGCCTTTCGGGGACGAGAAGCGAACCAGCGCCGGGCGTCAGCAACCGTCGGGAAATTTGGTGCTGAGGTCGGATCGATTGTACCCGCTACGGTCTGTAGAAGGCCCAAATACTTCGCTTCCCGCTGCGCGTTAGACGAAGCACTGACGGCTAAGACGTTTGCGATGGTGTCATAGCTTGCCTTGCGGTCGGCAATGGTGATGTCGCGTGTGGCGCGGATCGTTTGAGCGCTGATATTGGCGCTACGGTTTGCCAGGAACATAGCGGATTGCACGTTCGCGTTGCTTTCAGCGAACGAGCCGATGGTCGATGAAATCGCGCTCGCATCGGTGCTGAGGATCATCACGAACGCGCCCTGTTCACCAAGATCCTTGCCGACCGGAACCGTGGCGAGGGCAGCATCTTTTTTGTTGTTGCATCCCGCTGCGGTATCCGCTGCCACGCACCCATAATCAAAGAACTTCGTGTTTCCGGGCTTTATCTCGTTGAAAAATAAATCGACTGCGCGCTCGTCGTAATATCCGGCGATGTAACGTGCATTGGTTAACTGGGCCGATCCACTCACATTAACCCGAAAAACGTTGACCACTTCATGAGTGTCAGGTCTTACTGTCGCAAAATAGTGATAATCACCGAAATTTGCAACGCAACCGCTGCACATGGTCAAAATGATAGATGATGCAAGAAAACTCTTAATCATAAAAGTAAATTCCAGATTTATGCGCAGAAATTGTGCGATATTTTTCGACTCGGAATTCAAATTATAGATTGTCAATTTAGAGATTTTGCAAAATTCGTCAACATTGATAGCATTACTAACTTTTTATATCAAAAGTTCCTTGAACGTCATATAGTTATATTTTAACATAGCATGAATTCTGATTGGCTGAACCGAAATCGCCGCCTCGCCAAAGACTTCGAACAGACCATCGCCTCGGCCACTGCATGGCTGTTCATCGCGTCGATCCAGCTCTTCACACGCCGAATCGCAAGAACATGAAATAAAATGGGATAATTATGAATCAGACTCTGAGACCGCTCTCAATCAGAGGGAAAAGGTTTGCGAATGCTAAAGCTCGGTCGAATTGACGTTCCCGGCGCGGCATTGCGGGTCATCAGCCCGGCGATACCCCCTCGGCCATTGGCGAGCGCCGCAAGTTCATCCGGAAACGCGGCCTCATAAACCTCGTCGGACAGAATGGGGTTTGTGAGGATATGGGTGAAGGCATCGACGGCGACCATCGTGGTAACCAGCGGGGGCAATACTGCCTGTTCCTGGCCAGTCTCACGGCCCTGAGCGATCAGGCCGATTGGCAGTTCGACATTCTCAACCTTCCCGTAAATCTCGGTCAGGTCATGCGCCGCCCTTTCGTCACCGTTGACCAGTTCCATCATCGACCTGGGGCGTGGCATGTCGAACCAATCACAATATTCAACAAAGGGCCGCAAGGCGAAGGTCCGACTCATGTCCAACGTCGCCAGTTCAGCTGGTTTGAGAAACGACGGCGTATTGTATAATTGCACACGGCCCGCAGGTTGGGCGGATGCTGCGTTGATACAGTGTTCGACGCCGTGTTGCTCCAACAGTGCGTTGTTGAAGCGGTATCCGGTATGATCATAGATTCTGCCATCGACTGCGAACTTGTCAGGCACCAGGCTATGCCAACGATAAAGTAAATTGAACTCCAGCGAAATCCGGTTTGTACGATACCATGGCTCGTGTTGAGCAAATTTACGTTTCAATTTGAACAGATTAACGCCTACAATATGGTTGATATAGTCTTCGACGACAATCTGAAGAACATTGCGGATCATGATGAGTCGTGCCGTCTCAAACAGCCGGTCATCGTCCCAATCGCCATGCAGTGTGGCCAATCTGTCTGCTACGCCATTATGTTCACGAACGCACATGGTCGACAGTGCCGTATATAAAAGCGTCGAGTTACCGCGTTCCAAACCTGCCGCATAAAGGTGCTGGCGGCGGGCTTCATCAAATGGTTGTCCCAGGCTCTTTTCGAGCCCCGCGAGCCAGGCTGCGCCGGGGGTTGCTGCTGTTTGATTGCCGCGCTTCGCACGGATATAGCCGATGTTGCGAAATCGATCCCTGATCTTGCCGTCCTGACCGTAAATACGGGGCAGTAGATTTTGTTCCAGCAGCATTCGGCCACCCTCGTGCTGCCGCAACGCATTGCTGGTCCAGCCATCAAGGCCGTAAATCTGACAATAGTCGATCTCATGATTGGAGGTGTTCTGGCGGCGATCAAGCGGGTTGGTGCGCAGGAACGAGTCGGTAAACCACTGGGCAAAAAAGCAGAACAACGCTGAAGTATCGTTGCTCTGCGTAAAATGCCCGTCGGGGCGCTCCAGCAGCGTATGGAATATCTTTTCGGCTGAGGAAGATTTTACAAAATCAACATAGCTGGCGTCCGCCGGAGGCAGGTGACGGCCAGTGTACCGACGATTGACCAGGCCGGTCCAACTCACATAATCCGATGGAACAAATACTGCCCCTTTCTGATCTTGCGTCGCAGGGTCGTCGGCGTTTTGCTTGGCAGCATTTTGTGCTGTATTGCCCTCGCTTGGCCGCCCTGCAATGAACCCGGTCCATAACGTATAGGGGTGTGGACGTGGAAATTTCTCTTTCCTGACGAGTCCATTGACGATGAGGCGCTGAACCCACTCCCTCTCGGTAATGAAATTTGTCAAATATTCTTGCACAGGCTGGGGCAAGATTTTTCGAAAAGCGGGAAGCAGGTATTTGATCGCAAAGTTGACTATCGCTGACATCAAATCGCTCCCAGATTTGCGTGACTACGGAAAATCATAAATGTGACTACCTGCGTGCCGAAGTTATTCCCTTTCAGGCTAGTTTTCATTTGATAACGCAACGCGGAACTAGATCAAAGACAAAATAGATTCAAAAATTCAACGAAATGATGCTAAGAGATATGTCGATGGTGCCGTGTTAAATTTACGATACATGGGTACCTGCTCTTGACGGTGGCCGCGCAGCTATAGGTGGTGTGAATCAGGCCATCGCGCATCCGCATTACGTCATTACTGCTTGGCTGCTGTGTAATCGGGAACTACAGCAACAGGCGCAATTACCGCTTATCTCCACCACCCGACAGCAGCGTGCTTATCCAAGCCCCGCGCTCGGCGCGACCGCAAAAATCTCGAACCGCGCCACCTGTGTTGAGCCCATCGCCTGCCGCAACGCATCCTCTTGATAACCAGGCAGACCGCGCAACCACGTAACGAAGTCTTCGGCCCCCCGCGCTTCGAGCGGAAACAGGCCAACCGGGTCGGCATCGCTGGCATAGAGCAGGAACACGACATCCGCGCCCCACGGTCCGCTGTCGTCGGTCGCCACCACGACCCGGCGCAGATCGGAAACGGCCAGGACGCGGCGCTCGCCACGACCATCTCTTGTCACGATCTCGCAATCTTCGAAGCTTACGCTCCAGTCCTCAAGTGGCGAGACGCGCAACAATATCCTGCGTAGCCAGCCAAACATTGCAGCAGGTTACGCGTTCGCCACCCGATCCGCCACCCCGCCTCAAAACAGCGTCGTCAGCCCATAAAACATCGCCCCCACCGCGGCGCTCGCGGGGATGGTGATGACCCATGCCGTCACGACATTGCCCGCCACGCCCCAGCGCACGGCGGTGGCGCGGCGGGCGGTGCCGGCGCCGATGATGCTGCCGGTAATGGTGTGCGTGGTTGATACCGGAATGCCCAGCAACGAGGCGCTGAACACGATGATTGATCCGCCCATCGACGCGCTGAAACCCTGATGCTGCGACAGCTTGGTGATGCGCGATCCCATCGTCTCGATGATCTTCCACCCGCCGCTCAGCGTGCCCAGCGCCATCGCGACATAGCAGCAGATCGCCACCCAGTGCGGCACCTCAAACTTGCCGTGGAGATAGCCGGTCGAAAACAGCAGCACGGTGATGATGCCCATCGTCTTCTGCGCATCGTTCAGCCCGTGGCTGACCGAATAGGCGCCTGATGACAGGATGTGCATCCCGCGCAACGCCTTCTCCGCCCGGCGCGAGCTGACGCGGTGCAGCAGCCAGCTCGACAGCAGCATGATCAGCATCGTCAATATCATGCCCAGCACTGGTGACAGCACGATGGCGATCAGCGTCTTGTTGAGGCCAATCCACTTGATCCCGCCAATCCCGGCATGGGCCACGCCTGATCCGATCAGCCCGCCGACCAGCGCATGGCTCGACGAACTGGGAATGCCCTTCAGCCAGGTCACGACATTCCAGAACATCGCGCCAATCAACGCGCCAAACACCACCGCAGGCGTGATCACGTCCTTGCTGATCAAGCCCTGGCCAATCGTGTCCGCCACCTTGTGCAGTGCCGGAAAGGCCAGCGTCAGGAAATAGGCGGCAAAATTGCACACTGCGGCAAAGGCCACGGCATGGACCGGCTTCAGCAACCGCGTGGCGACCACGGTGGCAATCGAATTGGCCGCGTCGTGCAGGCCGTTGAGAAAGTCGAACGCCAGCGCGACGACAATCAGGCCAATCAACAGCGGCAGGGCGAGTTCATGCATGTCCGGCCCCGATCAGGCGTGATCGATGACGATGCCGTCGATTTCGTTGGCAACGTCCTCGAAAGCATCGACGATCCGTTCAAGGTGCTTGTACACCTCGCGTTGCACGATGAAGGCGCGCGTGTCGCTGGCGCCCAGTTCGTTGAAGGCGCGCTTCACGCCGGCGGTGTGGATCTCGTCGGCATGGGTTTCCATCCGCACCATCCGCTCGGTCAGCTCGTGCAGGCGCGGGCCATTGCGCCCAACATCGCGCAGCAACGGCATTGCCTCGGCGGTCAGGCGGGCGGCATCGACGATAATCGCCGCCATATCCTTCATCTCCTGCTCGAACACGCGCAGGTCATACAGGTCAATCGCCTGCACGGCGGACTGCATCTCGTCGATCGAATCGTCCATTGATCCGATCAGCCCGGTGATCGCGCTGCGGTCAAACGGCGTCAAAAAGGTGTGGCGCACCGTCCGCAATGTCTCGCGGATAATCTCGTCGGCGTCGCCCTCGCGTTCGATCACCTCGCGGATATGGTCGGAGGCGGGCGTGCCGCCCTGCACCAGCCGCGCCAGCGCATCGGATGCCGCGACAATCGTCAGGGCATGGGCCTCGAACAGCTCAAAGAAATTACCGGTCTTGGGCAGCAATCGCTGGAACCAGGCGAACATGGGACTAATCCTAGATTTCGCGCCAGCGGCGCTGAGTATGGGAACGCGCCGCGCAGCGGCCTTGAATTCATTGGGGCCGAACGACCGGATCAGCTCGCGCAGGTCCGGCTCGTCGACTGCCGCAGCAGCATCCTGCAAGGAAAACCAGCACCGCTCGCGCTGGCCCTGTTCCTTCCAGCTTTCCAGCTCCTGCGTCACGGCCAGCGGAAACACATCGACATCAATCATCAACGAGGCGCCATTGCCCCGCTTCTTGCGGTAACGAAATGATCCCAGCGGCGTCGGGCACACCAGCCCGCGCACCCCGGCCTCCTCCTCGGCTTCCAGCGCCGCCGCGCTATGCCGCGTCATGCTTGTCGTGGCATTGCCCTTGGGGATCACCCAGCGCTTGTTCTCGCGACTGGTCACCAGCAACACACGCACCGGCGCATCAATCGCATTGCCTTCGGTACGATATGGCAAGGCGGCGATCTGGCTGATGGTACGGCTCCCGACGCGAATCGCGCCCGCAATCAACGGGCGCTGGCGCGACCTACCAGCTTGGGCGGCGATTCGTCACCCATCAAACATGAAATTATCTTCACTGGCGTGGATCGCACCGCTGGTTAGGATGCCGTCATGGAACTCGAAGTCAGCGCAGAGGCCAAGGACAAGCGCCTCAACCGGATGATCGCCATCACCGTTGTCGTGCTGTCGGTGTTTACCGGCCTGTGCAACATCAAGGATGGCAACCTTGTCCAGAACATGGCGCTGGCCAAGGCGGATTCGGTTGATCGCTGGGCGCAATATCAGGCGACCCGCACCAAGACCCATATTGCCGAAACCGCGCTTGATGAAATCAACGTCATCGCCGCTGGCGCGCCGGGCAATCAGGCCGCTGCCGCCGCCCGGCTGCGCCTCACTGCCGAGATTGCCAAATACAAGGCCGAGGCGCCGCGCCTCGCCCATGAGGCTCAGGCGCTGGCTGATCGCTATGATGCGCTCAACCTGCATGATGACCAGTTTGACGCCAGCGATGCGCTGGTCGCCACCGCCATTTCGATGGCCGCGGTCGCGGCGCTGACCGAAAGCTCCGGCCTGCTCATCGCCGCGTGGATCTTCGGCGCGTTCGGCCTGTTCATGGGCATTTGCGGTTTTGCCGGCTGGGGCTTTCACCCCGACATACTCAGCAATTTTCTCGGCTAGCGGCCAATGGCGCGGTCACGCCACTAGCTTGGGTCGAACATCAACAGGCGCAATGTGCCGGGGCGCGGGCGGGGGCGCCCGCCCGGTGTCGTCGCCGGGTCGGTATCCGCTGCGGCGACGAACAACCGCCCGCTTGCCGGGTCAAGCGACATCGTCTTCCCGCTCACCTGCGTGATGATCGGCGCCATCGCCTGATAGCTGTCGGGCGTGGTCTGCTGATAGACAGAGATCGTCCCGTCGCGCCCATTGGCGCTGAACACCCGCGCCCGCTTTGCATCAAACGCCACGGCATCGCTGCCCGCGCCAATGGGCAACCTTGCCACCACATGGCCGTTGCGGCTGTCGACCACCACCATCAGATCATTGACGCAGCCCATGAACAGCCGGCGATTGGCCGTGTCGATCGCCATGCCGTGCGGCTTGACGCAGCCCGGCGTGGCCCAGCGCGCGACAATCCGGTTGTTGCGTGCGTCAATCTTGATCAGGTCGCTCTTGTCTTCGCCCGCAGCATAGACGGCTCCGTGATCGTCCGAGACGATATATTCGATTTTCTCGCCCGCGCTGATCGTGGCGATCGCGGTGTCGCGCTTGGGGTCGATCACCGTGATTTGCCCCGGCTCGCCATCGACCACAAAGACATGGCCGGTCGCCTTGTTGATCGCGATGCCATCGGCATCCTCGCCGGTGGGAATGCGCCGCGTGATCTTCAGCGTCTTCAGGTCAAACGCGATGGCCTTTGCTCCGTCGCCATCATCGGTAAAACCCTGACCGGTCGCCAGGGAGATCGCCGTGCCGTGCGTGCCGCCGGGAATGTCCGTCACCTCGCCCGTGATCACGCCCGACGCGCCATCGACCACCGTCAACCGGTCGCCATGGGCGACATAGACCCGCCCGGTATCGGCGCTGAACACGAC
This sequence comes from uncultured Sphingomonas sp., assembly GCA_963422345.1. GTDB lineage: Bacteria > Pseudomonadota > Alphaproteobacteria > Sphingomonadales > Sphingomonadaceae > Sphingomonas. Next base: position 3,442,781 of record OY729425.1, on the reverse strand, counting down.
ATAATCCCACCGGTCAGGCGCGCCCAATGCGACGCTCTTCGCCAGCTTGTAGGCGGGGCCAGCGTCTGGTGCCGCTGCTGCGGTGAGCAGCATGGCAAGCGTGATCAAGGCTGGCTTCACCGGGTCGACTCCGCAAACAGGGGCGGCCGCGTCTTAACCGCCCCGTCGCCCGCTGTCGCGGGCAAATGATCACGATCAGAAGTGGTTGCGCGGGCAGCCCCGTCCGCTACGCTGCCCTTGTCCCGAGCAGTGAAGGATCAGCCTGAATGACTGAAAACCCTGGGAGCCGGCAACGCGCGACGCCCGGCGTTTACATCAACGAGATTGATGCCTTTGGCACAAATGTCGTCGGGGTTCAGACGGCTGCCCCAGTGTTCATCGGCTATACCTGTTTTGCGGGCGATCCGGCGTCGGGCAAGCCGCTCTACCATCAGCCGGTGCTGATCTCGTCGATGGCCGAATATATCGCCTGTTTCGGTGGCCCCGCGCTCCGGCGTTTCACCGTTGCGCCGGCAGGTGCCGGGCAGGCGCCGGATTTCGTCGCTGATTGCCGCCCGCCCGCTGGCGGTGCGCCGGTCAGGCAGGGGTTCGTGCTCGCACCGTCGGGCGACAGCGCGTTCAACCTTTATTGGCAGCTGGCGCTGTTCTTCGCCAATGGCGGCAGCGCCTGTTATGTCGTCTCGGCGGGCAGCTATTGGGCGGGTGCCTTTCCTGCCAAAGCGACCGACCCGGCCGTTGCGGGCTGGCATGAAAACACCATCGCGCCGGGCACTCGTGCTGATCCTGCGGCGGGGGGGCTGCTGGTCGGGCTCGATGCCTGCAAGGATCGCGGGCCGACGATGATCGTCATTCCCGAGGCGTGCCTGCTCAACCCCGCAGATTATCAGGCGGTCGTGTGCGCCATGCTGGATCAGGCCGGCACGCTGCAGGACCGTGTCGCCATCCTCGATCTTCCCGACTGCCTCACGGCAACCACGCTGGCCGATCTGACGGGCTGCCAGCAGGCGCTGTGGACGGCGATTGCGCCGCAATATGGCAATGTCGCCTATGGCGCCGCTTACGGCCCCGCGCTCAACGCGGCGATTGTCGGGCGTGATGAATTGCTCTTCACCGGTTTCCAGTCCGCCGACAACAGCCTGATCAACGACCTGCTGACGACACAGGCGGCGGCGCTTTACCACGGCCCACAACTGGCGTCGGTGCAACACGCAATCAACAGCGCCTTTCCGCTGCCCGGCGGCATGGTCAGCGTCAATGGCCCGGCGGAACAGGCGCTCAATGTGCAGTTGTGCAGCGCCTTGCCGCTGATGGCGCAGCTCGAACAGCTTGCCACCAACCGGCTCAATGTCGCGCCGCCCAGTGGCGTCGCCGCCGGCGCCTGGGCCAGAAATGATGCGCAAAATGGGGTGTGGAATGCGCCCGCCGGCTTTGCCCTTGTCGGGGTGGTTTCGCCCCTGTGCGACGTGAATGACACTGCACAGGCCGGGTTCAACGCGCCCGCCAATGGGCAGTCGATCAACATCATTCGCGCCCAGGCCGGGCGCGGCACGGTCATCTGGGGCGCACGCACGCTTGACGGCAAGGATGATGATCCGCGCTACATCGCTGTGCGCCGGACGCTCATCTATGTTGAACAGTCGATCAAGCAGGCGCTGCAATCCTTCGCTTTTGCCGCCAATGATGCGGCCACATGGTCCAGGGTGGTGGCGACCATCTCCACCTTCCTGACAGGGCTGTGGGCGGAAGGCGGGCTGGTCGGCAGCAAGGCCAGTGAAGCGTTCATGGTCAGTTGCGGGGTCGGCGTAACCATGACCGGGCAGGATATTCTCGACGGCAACATGGTCGTCGCGGTCTTGCTGCAATTGCAGTTTCCCGGCGAATATTCCCAACTCACCTTCACCCAGGCGATGTATCGATGATCATCCACCAGCAGCGCGGCTTTCCCTGCCATGTGTCAGGGTGGCGACCATCATGACCGCACCGCATCGGCGCGCCGGGCAAATCGACATCGCCAATGCCGGCATGGTCCTGTTTACGCCCTGGCTGCCCAAATTGTTCGACCGGCTTGGCATATTGACCCACGGCGATGATGGCACCCCCGCCATTGCCGGCATTGATGCGGCGTCACGTGCTGTCCATGTCCTGCAATATCTCGTCGATACCCGGCTCGACGCGCCAGAGCCGCAACTTGCGCTTAACAAGCTGCTGTGCGGTCTGTCGGTGACCTGCCCGGTCCACCCGTCGATCTCGCTTGATCCGGACAGTCGCGAAATCTGTGATGACCTTTCAAGGGCAATGATTGCCAACTGGCGAGCCATCGCCAACAGCTCAACCGAGGCGTTGCGGGAAAGCTTTTTGCAGCGCGCCGGGCGGCTGGTTCATCAGGATGCGTGCTGGCAACTTGTCGTCCAGCGCAAGTCGCTGGATGTGCTGGTTGATCAGATCCCATGGAGCATTGCCATGATCTTTCACCGCTGGATGCGGGAGCCGCTTCACGTCACCTGGTGATACTGCCATGCTGGATACGGCTGGTCCCACCGGCTCGCCCTGTGCCGACAAAGATGAGGATGGCAAACGACATGACTGGACCTTCACCCAATGAATCGGCGACGGGCGTCGCGACGGTCAACATCATGGCCAATGGGGCGCCGCTCGCTGACATCATTGCGGTTGTCGCGGTTGATGTATGGCTCGCGGCGGGTGCGCCGCCACGGGCGCGGCTTGCCGTGCTTGATGGCAATGACAGTGATGGCGCGTTCCTCGTCAGCGAAGGTGACGCGCTGGCGCCGGGTGCCTCATTGGCCATCGCCATCGGTTGGGGTGGTGCCACCACCCAGGTTTTCTCCGGCGCCATCCAAAGCCAGCACATCGACATTGGCGCGGAAAGCGCGCCGCAATTGTCAGTAGCGGCTGTCGCCCCGGTCGCGGCTGTCCCCGCAACCATTTTGTCGCCCGTGCTCACCCTGGGCTGGGGCGATGCGATCATCACGTTCAAGGGCAGCATCAACGCGGCACCGGTTGATGATCCCCTGATCCGGGTCAATGGCCAGGTGAAATTTGTCGGCAGCACGCTGGTCGCGCCGGGCAGTGTCGTCTCGCTCGCCGGGCTCGGCGCGCGCTTCAATGGTGATGCGCTGGTGTCGGCGGTGCATCACAGCATCACGAACGGGGACTGGATCACCACGATCCAGCTCGGCGCCGTGCCACGCGCGGGCGATCCGCTGGTCATCGCTGACAGCAACGGCAACAGCCTGACGCTTGATCGCGGCGGAATCCAGATCAAATCCGGCGGCAATCTTGGTATCACGGCGGAAGGTGATGTCACCGTCACCGGCGGCATGGTCAATGTTCGCGGCGGGCTGGTGACGCTGAACTAGGTACAAGGGGAGTTCACCGTGTCCGGCCCGCTCGTTACCTCAGGCGCAATGCTTCAGTGTAGCTGTGGCACCGCGCGCGCGTGTCTGGCGGTCTCGCCGGTCAACCGCGTGGTGGCGAACAATCTGCCCGTCGCCTCGATCATGGACCATGTGCCGATGGTCAACATCCTGCCATTCGGCATGTGCCGCAGCATCGCCAACCCTGCTGTCGCTGCGGGCAACGCTGCCACGCTCGGCGCGCTGACGCCGATGCCGTGCGTTCCGGTCACCACGACGCCCTGGGTGCCGGGTATGCCGACCGTGACAATCGCGGGCTTTCCCACGCTCGGCGCCGACGACCGGTTGCTCTGCGCCTGGGCCGGGGAGATCAGCATTGACCAGCCTGGGCAGCAGACGGTGCAGGTTCCCTGAAGCGGTCGTCTCGGTCCTATTTCGCCAGCGCAGCCAGCTTGCCCGAGTCGACTGAGGCGACGGCGGCCTTCAGCACGTCGATGCTCGGCGCATTGCCTGAGGCATCAACCGCAAAACGGCTGGCGACCATCGTTGAATAGCTGCCATGATGGTCCTGGTTGTTCCATTTCTCGCTGACCATCGCGCCATCAACCATCACCGTCTTTTCATAACCGGTGGCGGTGGTCTTGCCTGATTGCAGGTTCATTGCGCCACCCAATGTCGCCACCGCGCCCAGCGCGCCGACATCGGCGACCGACAGGCTGAAACTCTGGTCACCCATGGAATAGCGCGCCTCGGCCTTGCTGCCATTCAGTCCGCCCGCGCCGCCGCTCTGCGTTTCGACATCGCCGCGCGTGAAGCCCGCGATCGAGGCCGGCAGCATTGCCTGCAGCGCATCAGCGGGCACCGCCGAGCTGTGGCCGCTGGCGGCATCGGCCTGCATCTTGTCAGTCGCGGCCTTCATCTTGTCGCCGGCGGCGCGCATCTTGTCGAGATCGACCGAGCCAACGCCGGGCACCGAAAAGGTACCGCTGACGTCGCTGCTACCCCCGACCAGCGATGCCGGGTTGGGCGTCACGGCGCTCGTTACCGCGCCGGTCACGGTAAACACGATCACCATCGCGACAATGCACGCGGCAATCGACACCGCGACATAAGCTGCCGCCTTTTCTGCCGGCGCCTTCATCAGGATCGGCAACCCAACCCACAACAGATAGATGCTGTAGATGCTGAGCAGAATGGCAAGGAAGGAGAGTGAGGGCAATATTTGCAGCACACCCGCCAGCCAGGCGGCGGTCATCGAAAAGGCCACCGCCTTGAGCGCGCCAATCGGGCTTTTCGTCGCACCAAAATTTGGCGCCAGCAGGTCGATGATCAGCGCCATCACATAGGTGCCGATCAGGGCGCCGAGAAAGCCGGTGACCGCGCTGGTCAGGGCAAAGGTAAGGCCGGGGCGGACCGACACGCCGAGAAAGCTGTACCCGAACAAGGTCAGGCCAATCGCGCCAGCCACCGGCCCGATGGCTGCCAGCGGCACGACCCAGCCCGTGTAGATGCCCTTCACCGTCATGGCTTCGGCATCGATAGCGCGAAATTCTTCTGCCGGGCTCAGCAACAGGCGCCTGGCCCGTTCGATCATGCCCTTGGTGTCACCGGGAAACTCAGCTGCCATGGTCGTGCTCCGTCAATGTCAGGGAACAGATTGCGCCGATGATAATCGAAATATCGCCCTTGCGATAGGACTGAGGCGACATTGCCCGCCGGTGCGAAGCCCCCACCGCTTGCAGGCGCACGGCACCATGCTATCCCGGCGTCTTCCTTCCCCGGAGATCATCCATGCGCCTGCGCTTCATCGCCCTTCTGCTTGCTGCCACCGCCACCCCCGCGCTCGCCGCGCCGGTTCATCAATATGGCGCGCTGGCGCTTGCGCCAAAGGGTGATGTGCTGGCGGTGGTTGAGGACAATGCCGCTGATCACGGCGTCATCACGCTGCGCAGTGTCAAGGCGGGCAAGGTTGTCCGCACCGTCGATCCGTGCAGCAAGTGCAGCTATGCCGGGCTGACCTTTGGCCCCGATGGACATCTCGCCTTTCTCCAGCGCGATCGTGCGGCGGGCACGGTCACGCTGATGGTCGATGACGGGGTGGCGCAACGCGCTGTCGCAACCATTGCCGGTATCGCCCAGACGCCGCGCTGGTCGCCCGATGGCAAACGCATTGCCCTGCTCGTCACCATCGGGGCCGCCAAGGAATCCGGCGCGACCCAGGCCGGCGTGCGCCAGATCGGCGAGATTGGCGAACATAGCGATGAACAACGCCTCGCCGTGTTCAGCGCGGCGGGCGCGCCGGTCGCGGCGGCGGCGGTTAAGCCGCTCTCCCCGGCGGACCGCTACGTCTATGAATATGACTGGACGCCCGACGGCAAAGGCTTTGTCGCCACCACCGCGCTCGGCAATGGCGACAATAATTGGTGGGTCGCAACGCTCGACGCGATTGATGCAACGACCGGTGGCGTCCGCAACATTGCCAGACCGACCACGCAGATGAACTTCCCGCGCGTCTCGCCCGATGGGAAGACGGTGGCCTATATCGGCGGTTTGATGAGCGATTTCGGCTCGGTCGGCGGCGATTTGTGGACGGTGTCTTTTGCTGGCGGTGAGCCGGTTGATGTGACCAAGGGCGACCCATTCACTGTCACCTCGCTGGTGAGTGCCGGCAATGACTGGCGGCGTTCGCGCGCGACCGCGTTGCAGGGTGATCGCGCCGGGTTGCTTTCGCTTGGCGACCGGAATGGCCTGGCGTGGAGCCGTCCCGCCAGCATTTCCGCCGGTGACGGTCGCGCCGCGTTCAGCGCCGATGGCCGCACCGTCGCGATGGTCGTGCAGGACTTTACCCACGCCCCGGCGATCTTCGCTGGCCCGGTCGCCGCGCCGGTGCAGATCACGCACGAGAATGACGCCGTCCCCGCGCTCGCCACGGCGCGCAGCATCAGCTGGAAGAACGATGGTTTCGACGTGCAGGGCTGGCTGCTCGCCCCGCTTGGCGCCGATCCGGCGGTCAAGCATCCGATGGTCACTGTGGTTCATGGCGGCCCTGCCGCCGCCAATGTGCCCAATTTTGTTCAACGCGGCGCGATGGCCGATCTGCTCGCTGCGGGCTATTATGTCTTCCTGCCCAATCCGCGCGGCAGCTATGGCCAGGGTGAGGCGTTCACTGCCGCCAACAAGCGCGACTTTGGCGGCGGCGATCTGCGCGACATCCTGACCGGCATCGACGCGGTGGAAAAGGTCGCGCCGATTGACGACGCCCGGCTCGGCCTGACCGGCGGCAGCTATGGCGGCTTCATGGCGATGTGGGCCAACACCCAGACCAACCGTTTCAAGGCAATCGTTGCCGGGGCGGGGCTGTCCAACTGGGTCAGCTATTATGGCACCAACGGCATTGACCAGTGGATGCTGCCCTTCTTCGGCAAGACGCTGTACGATGACCCCAAGGCTTATCAGGATGTCTCGGCGATCTATCACATGAAGGCGGCGAAGACGCCGACCTTCATCTATGTCGGCGAGCGCGACATTGAGGTGCCGCCGACCCAGTCGATTGAATATTGGCACGCGCTGAAGGATCTCGGCGTCGCGACCAGCCTGGTGATCTACCCCGACGAAGGCCATGGCATCCGCGGCCTCGCCAATACCGCCGACCTGCGCAAGCGCACCGTGGCGTGGTTTGACCGGTATCTGGGCAAGTGAGGCACACCTCCGGCCCGGTTGGGGAGCGGCTGGATCGCCACTGGCGCGGCCCTGTACTCGGTCATTGCCTCATCATGGCATCATAGACTGCGTCGCTCGGGCATTGCAGCACAGGCCGTTATCCGTTGCTGCGGCTGGCGCGCTTGATGAAATCGGCAAAGGCAAGGGCACGCAACATCCCGCCCCGGTAGAGGTTATGGGTCGCCATCTGGCTCCAGTCGGCTTCCGGCCAGGCTGCTACCAGGTCGCGCAACCGGGGTATGTCGAGCAGGCGTGATGCTTCCGCGTCGCGCGCCAGCACCTCCACTTCGGCGGCAAGTTGCTCGACCGGCAAGCCCATATACCAGTCGGCGGCCTGAAATCCGCGCGTGCGACCCTGGCGAACGGCGCGCGGCAGCCGGTCGGCCAATCCCTCCCGCGCCAGTGCCGAGGGAACGCCGTTGCGGAAGAACTGCTCTTCGGGCACCGACAGGCAGAACTCGATCAGCCGCCGGTCGGCGGTCGGGTCGCGCTCGTCGATCTGCCAATGTGCCAGCCGTCCCTTGGCGTAATTTGCGTTGTCGCCCATCTGCATGATCTTCAGGCGCATCGCGCGTGGGTCGGCGTCATAGATGTTGGTGAAGGGTGCGGCGACACGCAACTCGGCGCGTGTCGTGGCTCGCAAAAGGCTGCGGGTCAGGACATCGGCCGTGTCGCTGGCTGCGGGTTTCGGCGCCTTGCCGCGCATCAACATGCGCACCTTGCCGGCAACGAGGCGGAAGTTGATCGGCGGAGCGCTGGCGGCATTGTGGCGCCGTCCGGCGAAAAACTCATAGGCCGCGCGGATCGGGCGACCTTGCCGCAACAGTGCGGCGGCAACATTGGTGCCAGTATAGCTGATCGACAGATTGCCCATCGACCCGGTCAACATCACCCGCAAGCCACGCGCCTGCGCCGCATCGCTAATGGCGTCGAGCCACACGCCGTTGCAGAGGTTGCTGAGCGGTTGCTCATAAAGCAGGAAATTGCGGTGCAGCGCGTCGAGCGGTGATCTGCCGTCCGGTCGCACCAGGACATGGTCGATGTTGGCGTAGAGCGCGGCAGTCTGCCCTGCCAGTTCACGCTCGTCGAGGATCTTCTCCGCCGGGCCGATCCCGTCAAAAGCGTCGCGCGGAACGGCGGTATAGGCGGTGACGCCCTGGCTGCGCGTCGCCTGCAACCGGGCGGCGGTCGCCGTTACGGCGGCGCTGTCCAGCCCGCCGCTCAAATGCGTGCCGACATGGTCAGCACCGCGCAGCGCGGCGCCGACCGCCAAATCCAGTTCCTCGCGCAGTGCCGCGCGATAATCCTCGCTGCGGCGCAGCCTGAGCGTGGTTGTGCCGGGTTCCCAATGCCGCCGGGTCCGGCACCCCTGCTGGTCGACCAGCACCATATGCCCCGGTGGCACCTTGCTGACATGCTGGAAGCAACTCGCATCGGCGGCCGGCGCCACCATGTCCAGCCCGGCGGCCAGCAAGGCTGTGTCCGGTGCGTAGGGCACCTCGGGCAGCGCGTGCAGCCCCCTCGGCATTGAGGCGAAGATCAGGCAGCGTCGGTCGTGGAAATAATGCAGCGGTCGCCCGCCCATCGCATCGCGGACCAGCAGCCAGCGCCGTTCGGTCCGGTGCCAGGCGGCAAAGGCATAGGCACCATAAAGCCGTTCGCAACAGGCTTCGTCCCAACGCTCCAGCGCGCACAGCACGAAATCGGCGTCGCTCATCAACGCCGCCCGTGCCGCATTGATGTCCAGTGCGCGTGCCAGCTCGGCACGATTATCCAGCCGGACATCCGCGACAATCGTCCAGCGGCCGTCGCTGCTGTTCAGCGGTTGTCGATCATGGCGGTCCTCCGGCACGATGCGCATCAATTGCCGGCCCAGCGCAACGCCCCCATCCGCCCATTGCGCTACATCGTCCGGGCCATAATCGCGCTGTGCCGCCAGCATCCGCCGCACCGCCACGGCGGCGGGTCGGCCATCACGATACCAAAGCCCGGCAAGGGCGGTCACGGCGCGGTGGGTGCGTGGATTTCGAGAATGCCGGCGGCAATCAGTTCCGGCAGGATCCGGTCGAGATCCGCTCCTGCCGCTGCTTCGCTCACGTCATAAACGTCGCACAGCCGCGCCACCATCGTCGCGCGGGTGCAGCCGGTTTCCAGCGCCAGCATCACATGCCGCAATGCGCCGCGCACGCCGAAATATTTGCCCGCCGCCATGCTGAAAACGACGCTTTCGTCTTCAAGATCGACCGCCATCGCGGTCGGCGCGAGCATATAGGTTTTAGCGGCATCGTCGATCGCCAAGGAATTTTACCTCATCATGGTGTGGAATGGTGCGGGGCACATTGTGGCGGCACACCACGCGTTCCCGAAATCCGCTTGGCGCGGTGCTTGCGGGATGCCTTGATCGAAATCAAGATCGTTGACGTCACCGACCCGATTTTCTAATCGCATGATTGGTCAATTGGCCGGTTTGCTCAATGGGGGTCATATGGACAACGAGTTTCGGGATGAGTCGGCGCGTGCAAAGCTTGCATTTGAACCGTCACGGTTGCTCGATCACGGCGGGGCTGCCGATGTGACGCAGAACGCGGCTCTTAATCCTTCCGGTGCAGATGTTGGCACCAACTATATTTCCTAGGTCGCGTCTGTCCGTAAGGTGAATTGCCCTGTCACGCGGTTTCATAGTTCGGCACGGGGATTATTGTAATTCCGCCAGATGTGATCCTGTCGCTGGCAGGGGCCAAGCGCATTCTTGCCCATCCTGCGGTGTCATTTCGACACCATGATGGGGCTGGCGCGCCGGATCGGGCGCTGCTGACGCTGGAACAGGTCCGGCAGCATGGGCAGGATGTGTATGCGCTTTGTGGATGTGGCGACTTGATTCGGAACCACATGCCCGCCCGCGCAAGGTGATCGGGGTGGCGTTGGGCAATAGAATTCTGGCCTCCCATCTCGTTTCGGGGCGTAGCCTGTGATGCGGCTGAGCCTTGCCGGATTACGGATCGTTTGCGTCGAAGCCGGTGATGACGATCCCGGCGACCGCGATGTGCTGTGGCGGGTTTGCCGCGTCGCAACGCTGCCCTTCGATCCAGAGGTTGTCGCCGCTCACAGTGCCTTGCGATCGATCCCGGCGGATGACGGCGGTGGGATAGATTATCTCTTTGGTTATGGCCACGAGGTTCGCTGTCATTTCCGCATTGCCGCAGACGGTATGGTCACGTCATGGGTGGGGCCGGGGCTCAGCGAGCATGATCTGCTGGGGCTGTTCAGTGAAGCGATCCTTCGGATCGTCCTGCTTCAGTTGCGATTTCCTTCCTTTCATGCGGCGGCCTTGATGCGCCACGGGCGCGCCGTCCTGATCGCGGGCGAGAAGGGTGCGGGAAAATCGACGCTCTCGGCCACGCTGGAACGGCATGGCTGGACATTGCTCGCCGATGACCTTGTTCGTGTCGTTCGCACGGATCGGTGGTGCGCCTATCCGGGCGCGCGGCAGGGCAAGCTCCGGCGCGATACTGCTGCGGCCCTGGGGCTCCAGCCGCAGGTGATGCCACGGCGCTGGCGGGAATGCCCAGCGGATGCAGAGCACGAAAACAAATGGCTGTTGCCCGAGCCGACGGCGCTGGACGCGCCGCTCGCGGCCGTGCCGATCGACGCGATCCTGTTGCTCGGGCCGCGCCATGATGGACAGGCGCCGTTGGTGGCGCGCCTGGCGCCGCCGCTGGCCCGCGTGCAGGGATTGTCGCGTCATGCAACCCCTGATCCCCTGAATCCGGGCCGCCGACCTGCCGGCTTTGTCCGCGATGCGATTGGCGGCCTGGCGCGCGAGGTGCGCATCTTCGACACCGCGCTGGTCAACGGGTTCGGTCGGCTCGATGAAATCCCCGGCGCGATTGCGGCGTTGCTGGCCAATACCCTCCCGGCACAAGCGAACTGAGCCGGTGTTGGTGGCGTCGCGACCCGATGGGCCGGGCTTCGACCTGTCGCCGCCGGGCTGTCTCGCACTGCTCTGGCCGAGGCTCCCTGAAACGCTGATCGCGCCGCCGGTCAGGCAGGCGCTGGAGAGCGCGGCAGCGGCATTGCCGCCAATCCCGGCCATTGCGCTGGAAATCAGGCTGGATGGTGACGATACCGCGATTGACCTGCACCAGCTCATATCGCGCGATGCCGGCGATGCCCCGGCCTTGCTGCGCTTCCTCGACGGTGACGGTGACGGTGCCGCGGCACTGGCCACCGACCCGTTGCGACGCTTCCTGCGCGATTGGGCGCTGGGTGCGCAGCGCCTGCGTTATCAGGTCAGCGAAATCTACCTCGAATGGGATCGGCCCGATGCGACGGTCGCAACGACGCCGCCCGGCATCTTTCTGCGTGTCGATCCGGGGCGGGGGCTGGACGCCGATCTGGACGAGGCTGATCTGCTGGCGATCGCCGCCCGACTGCACGCCATGGGCAGTGGTGCCGCAGCCGACGCGATCCGGCGGGTGCAGGCTGCCCTGCCGATCGGCACGACGATCAGCTTTGTCGGCTTCATGCTCGGGCGCGATGTGTTGCGGTTAAACCTTCGACAGCTGCGACCGGCGGCGTTCGCCGCTGTGATGGCCGCGATCGGTTGGCCCGGGGACATCGCCGTGGCTGAGCGCCATTTCGCCGATCTGGTCGCGCGCTGCGACCGGGTGGTTGTCGCGCTGGATTTTGCGCCGGGGCTGCGTGCGTCGATCGGCTTCGAGTTGTTCTTCGATGCCGGGCCGGCGGCGGAGCCGCGCTACGCGATGTTGCTCGATCATCTCGTCGAACAGCAACTCTGTGCACCGGCACTGCGTGATCGCCTCGTCGATCTGGATTATGGCGTGCTGCCTGAAACACCCGGCCAATCCTGGCCCGCCGCCTGGCTGGTCGCGGCGGCAACGGGGCCATCGACCTTTTTGCCGTGCGCGCGCCTGCGGGTGTCGCACCTGAAATTGTCACTGGCCGAGAATGGGCGGGCCAGCGCCAAGGCCTATATCTCCAGCCGTCATCACTGGTTGCGCGATGAGGTTGACCAGGCCGTACTCCATCCTCGCCCCGTTGCCGCTGCTTGTGTGGCGGCGATGGGTTTTCTGTTGGCGGCGCAGGGGCAGGACGGGTTGTGGCGCGACTTTCGTATCATCAACGGTGCCAGCGATGAATGGGTCAGCGGCTTTGTCGGCTGGGCGCTGGCCGCACTGCCGGATACGGCGTGTCTTGAGGCGCTGGCCGATGCCCGGCACGCCTTGTCCCGCCGTCAACGCGCCAATGGCGGCTGGGGCTATAACGCGGCCAGCCCGGCTGATGCAGACAGTACGGCATGGGTGCTGCGGTTCTTCATGGCGGCGGGCGGCGACGGTGACGGTTTCGCGCAGGCGTTTCTCCTCAAGCATAAGCTGCCGGATGGCGGATTTACCACTTACGCCCCCACGACGCCGATCCGCTTCGCAGAGGATATGGCGGGCAGGGGCGATGCCGGTTGGCGGGCAAATCATGACTGCGTGATGGCCAATGTCGCGAACCTGCCCGGCACCGGCCTATGTGATGCCTTGCGGGACCGGCAACGCGCAGATGGGTCGTGGCAGGCTCATTGGTGGCGCAGTGACGTCTTTGTAACGGCGCTGGCGATGGACGCGCTCGCTGCGTCTGTCGATCCTCGACCTGTCAAACGGGCGCTTGGCTGGTTGCGCGCGCAACGGCCGGATTCGGCCTTTGATCGGGCCTGGCAGGCACTGGCGCTGCGTCATGGTGATAAACAGGATCATGCGACGGCACGGGCGCTGGTCGTCTCGCTGCTGGCCGAACAGCGCGAAGATGGCAGCTGGGCCAGCGGCGCCGAGATGCTGTTCCCGGCGCCGTGGCAACAGGGGAGAGATGGTAATGCGACCATCTATCCCGACGTCCGCCGCAACATGACGACGGCGTCGGTGCTGCGCGCGCTGACAATATGGTCATGAGCCATATCGTTACCCCGATGGCGCTGCGCGCCGCGCTGGGTTTCCTGCGGCAACTCGACCCGCAGGATGCCGCTGACCTTCCCGCGACCATCGACTACACCGCATTGCAGGCACTGGCCCGAAGCCGAGGCTTCGACACCGATGCCGACGCGTTGGCGGAGGCGTTCCGGGTGTTGATGCAGATGCGGCTGGTGGGGCGGCGGCAAGGCTGATGCCGCGCTACCGGATCGGTTTGCCCGAGTCTTTCCACTTGTCGAGAATTTGCGAGTCGTCTGTCTGATAGCCTGACGGTGCGGCGGCAGCGCGCGCGGGCGGGGTTCCCGGCGCCCCGGCCAGCGGCTTGCCGCTTTGCGCATAGGCCGGCTGGATCAGCGCCGGGGCGGTTACGCTCGGCGCGGCGACGGGCGGGGCCGGCGTGCTGGCCAGCATTGGCGCTGCCTCGGCGCGCGGGTGTGGGGCGGGGAAGGGTTCGCCACCGGCATAGCCCTGGCGGAACGCGGCCGGCGTGCCCCACCATCCCTGCCAGCGGTGGAAGAAATGCGCGCCAATCGCGGCGGTCATCACCAGGCTGCGGTTCCAGCGCGGCGTCACGGCATAGGTGTGATAGTGCGTGGCAAGGCCAACCGGGGCAAACACTCGCCCGTTCAGCGCCGCCGCTGCCACCCGCGCGGCGCGGATCCAGTAGGACTGGCTGGGCACCCGCGCGGTTGATCCGTCACAGGCAAAGCTGAACTGGCATCCGCTGCGCTCTGATCCCTGATAGACCACGCCGCACACGGTCGCCGGGAAGGCCGGGTGGCGCACGCGGTTGAGCACAACCTGCGCCACCGCTTGTTGCCCGGCATCCGGTTCGGACGCCGCTTCATAATAGATCGCCGCGGTCAGGCACTGCAGCGCGCGGCCCTTGTCCACCGCACTGGTATTGCGCATCGAAAAGGGCTGTGCCGGGTGGATGCTGGCATCGGCGGCATAGGCGTTGGCGTCAGGCGGCAAGGGCATGTCGGGCAGGGCGATGCTGCCTGTTGCCCCGGCCATCGCCGTCTCTTCGGGCATCGCCACTGGCGTGGCCGCCTGCGGGGCCGGTTCATCGACATAGATGGCGGCCGCACCGGGGAAATGCGCCTGCGCCTCAAACCCGCGCGGTGCTGGTGGTGCTTCGGCGGCGATGGCGGCCTGGGCGGCAATCGCCCGCAACGCCGCCTGCGCCGAGACGCCCGCGCAGATCAGGAACGCAATCCCGATCGCGCCGAGCTTGCCCAGCCGCCGCGTGCGAAACCATTCCAGAAGTGCAAACAAACCCATCGGCAAAAAGCGTTCCCGTGCCGGACCACCCCGGCGCGAAGCGCCATAGCCGAAGATAGTTACTTGTTCTGCCGGAGATTTTGTCGTGTCTCACGGCGAAACACTTGATGGTTAATGTAATTTTTTCCCCAATAGGTCGATTGCCCGCGCGGCGGGGCCGTCTCGTTCAGTGTCGCGCCTTGCCCAGGCCGGGCAACAACATGCCAACCCGGCGGCGATATTCGGCATAGGCCGGGCCAATCGCGCGCACCAGATCACGCTCCTCATAACCGATCGCGACCAGCACATAGAGTGTCATGCCGGCGGCCAGCACGGCATGGCCGACCGTCATGGTCGGGGCGGCCCAGAACGCGATCAGGAAGCCGGTGTAGAGCGGGTGGCGCACCCATTTGTAGAACAAGGGCTCGCGCAAAACCGGTGCGGGCGCGGGCAGCCCACGGACATTGCGCCAATGCTGTGCCAGCCCGAACAGCTCGAAATGATCAAGCAGCCAGGTGCTGATGAACACGATGCCCCAGCCGATCGCGAACAGGCTCCACAACAGGGTGCGCGCCCATTGTGCCTGCACATCCCACAACGGGGTTTCGATCGGTCGCCACAACAGGACCATCGCCGCCAGCGCGGCGCAGCTCGCCAGCACATAGCAGGTGCGCTCCATCACCGGGGGTACAAGGCGGGTCAGTGCGGCCTTGAAGCCGGGCCGGGCCATCACGCTGTGCTGCACCGCGAACACGGCGATTGCGGCAATGTCAAAGACCAGCGCAACCATCGTCGATACCACCGGCCCGCGATCAACGCTGATCGGGACGAGCAGGTTGCCGACAAACCCGACCAGGTAGAGAAACACCCCGAAAAAGACGAAATAGGCCGCCACGCCGAGCGCGAATTGTCCCTGTTTCATGCTGGCACTCCCCTGCCTGAACCTGCGCCCGTTGCGGGCGTCTGCCGGGCAGTTTGCCTCATGTTAGCCGCCTTGCGCAATGATGCCGTCTTAAGCCCGTGGAATTGGTGGCTGTTCCTGCACCCGCTTTCGCTTATGCTCCTTGTCGGGAAACGGGGGAGATGGCTGTGACAGCACCGGCAAGGTCGGAACGCCGCACGATTCAGCTTGTCATCGCGGCATCGGCGATGGGCACGGCGTTTGAGTGGTATGACTTCTATATCTACGGCACGCTGGCCGCATTGTTCGGCAAGCTGTTCTTCCCGGCGAGCAACCCGGCGGCTGGTTTCCTCCTTGCACTGGCGACCTTTGGCGTTGGCTTTGCCGTGCGGCCGATTGGCGCGGCGATCTTCGGTGCGATGGGGGATCGCTTTGGCCGCAAGTACAGCTTCCTCGTCACCATCACGCTGATGGGTGTGGCCACCGCGGCGATTGGCCTGTTGCCGACCTATGCGACGATCGGGATTGCGGCGCCCGTGCTGCTCGTCACCTTGCGCGCCTTGCAGGGGCTGGCGGTTGGCGGCGAATATGGCGGGGCGGCGATCTATGTGGCCGAACATGCCCCCGCCAACCGGCGTGGCGCCTATACCGGCTTCATCCAGATTGGCGCATCGGCGGGCTTCATGCTCAGCCTGACGGTGGTGCTGGCCGTCTCCACCTTGGTGGGGGAGCCGGCATGGAGCGCCTGGGGCTGGCGCCTGCCGTTCCTGTTCTCGCTCGTCTTGCTCGGCATCTCGATCTGGGTGCGGCTGAAGCTGTCGGAAAGCCCGGCCTTCAAGGCGCTCAAGGAGGCCGGAGAAGTGTCGCGCAACCCGGTGCGGGAAAGCTTCGCGACGCCGGCCCGCGTCCGCCGCCTTTTCGCGGTGATGATCGGCATTGCCGCGGGCCAGTCGATCGTCGGCTATATCCCGTTGTTCCAGGCGCTGACCTTCCTGCAGGTGTTGCAGCATGTTGACCCGACCGTGACGCGGATAATCCTGATCATCGCCTCGCTGTGCGGCGCGGTGATCACGCTGGGCGTGGGTGCGCTGTCTGACCGGCTCGGGCGCAAGCGGCTTGTGCTGCTCGGCTATGGCCTGTTCCTGCTCTGCATCTTCCCGACCTTCCACTTCATGGCCGAACGCGCCAACCCCGCACTGTCGCAGGCGGTCGCGACACAGCCGGTCGTCGTGACGGGCAGCGATTGCGGCTATGATCCCTTCGCGCTGGGTGGGCAGCCAACGGCGTGCGGCAAGCTGCTCGATGCGCTGTCCAAGACCGGCGTACCCTATGCCAAGGTCGATGCCGCAACCGGTGCTGCGCCCGCCGTCACGATCGGCGGCCAGGCCGTTGATGCCACGCAACCCGCGCTGCTCAACGCCGCGCTGGCCAAGGCTGGCTATGTGCGCAGCCCGGTCACGCCGCCGCTTGATGCGATCATATTGATCTGGCTGGCGGTGCTGCTGCTCTTCCTGTTCTCGGCGCTGACCTATGGCCCGGTTGGCAGCTGGATGGTCGAGCTGTTCCCCGCCCGCATCCGCTACAGCTCGCTCGCCATCTCCTACAATGTCGGCGTTGGCATCTTTGCTGGCTTCATGCCGTTCATCGTCCAGTACATCATTGCCCGCACCGGCGATCCCTTTGCCGGTTTCTGGTATCCGTTCGGCATGACCGTGCTGGCATTGATCGTCGCCGCCGTCGCCCTGCCCGAAACGGCGGGCAAGCAACTGGAGTAGATCAGGGCTCGTCGAGATAGAGCGCCCACACGCTCGCCAGATCCTGCACGACATGGCCGAGCGACTTGTAGGCGGTGATCTGCGCGGGTGATTGCCGCCCGGCAATACGGCCTGCCAGCACCTCACCGATCTCGGCGACGATGTGGTCGTCACTGATCATCCCGGCATCGCGCGCGCGGCGGAACTCGCCGCCCTGCGCCAACACCCCTTCACGGCTGTCGGCGATGAAGCGGGACCGGACGACCAGGTCGTTATCGACCTCCGCTGGCCCGGCATGGCTTGAACCGACCAGGTTGAGGTGCGTGCCCGGCGCTACCCACTGACCCATCAGGATCGGGTCAAAGGCGGCGCTGACCGTGCAGATGATGTCAGCATCGGCCACCGCGCTGCGCACGTCGTCGCTTGCCGCAACGGCGATGCCGGTCTCGGCAGACATGGCCGTGGCGAAGGCGGTGGCGCGTTCCGGGGCGCGGCCCCACACGCGTACCTGTTCCAGCGCGCGGACCTGCGCGATGGCCCGGATATGCGTGGCGGCCTGTTCGCCATAACCGAGCACTGCCATCCGGCTGGCCTCGGGCCGGGCCAGCGCATCGGTGGCCACCGCACTGGCGGCGGCGGTGCGGATCGCGGTGACCTCACCGGCATGGGCAACGCACACCGGCTCTCCGCTCTCGGGGTCGAACAGCACGACCACACCCTGGTGCGATTGCCGCCCCTTGGCGAAATTGTCAGCAAAGATGCTGATCAGCTTGGCACCGAACGGCCCGTCAATCGCCATGGCGCCGGGCATGATCCCGAACAGCCGCCGCTCGCCCAGCGGGATGATCGAACGCAGCAACTGTCGCGTCTCCCCGGTCGAAAAGGCAACCATCGCCGCGCGCACAATCGGGATGCAGCGCTGATAGGTCAGCCGCTGGCGAACCTCGTCACGGTCGATCATGCGCATGGCGGTGGGCGCGCGGCCTATTTCAGCGCCGCGCTGTCGAGGTTGAGCTTGTCAGCGGCGATAACCTCGACATTGGGATAATCCTTGCGCAGCGCGTCGATGAACAGCTTGGCATCGCCAACCACGACGATGCTGGCGCGCGACGGGTCCATCAGCGATGCGGCGGCGGCCTGTACGGCGGCGGGGTCAACCCCGCTGACCGCCGGGATATAGCGCTGCAGTTCGGACACCGGCACGCCCTGTTCAACAAAGCCGGCCAGCGTCGCGGCAATGCCGCCGGTCGTCTCGGTCGCACGGCCAAAGCCGCCGATCAGCACGGCCTTGCGCGTATCAAGCTCATTGGCGGTAACCGGTTCCGCCCCCAGCCGCTTCATCTCGGCAGCGATGATGGCCACCGTCTCTGGCGCGCTGGGGTTCTTGGTTGAGGTGCGGCCCGAGATCGAACCGCCCTGACGCCGTGCTGACAGGTTGCTGCCCGCGCCGTAGGCCAGGCCGCGCTTGATGCGGATTTCCTGATTGAGCCGCGACGAGAAACCGCCGCCAAGGATCGTGTTGGCGACCGAGGCGGGGTAGTAGCGCGTATCATCACGCGGGATGCCGGGGCGGCCCACCACGACACCGGCCTGACCGGCGCCGGGCATGTCGATCACGACGACACGTGGTGCGGGATAGGATGGCGCTGCTGCCGCGCCAGCGCTGGCGGAAGCAGGCGCGCGCCAGCCAGCGAAATTCGCCTCGGCCAGACTGCGCGCCTTTGCCGGGGTAATGTCGCCGACCATGACCAGCGTGGCGCTGCCCGGTTGCCAAGCACGGGCATAGGCGCCGACAATGTCGCTGCGCGTAATTGCCTGCAACGATGCCGGTGTACCCGACAGGGGATGACCATAGGATGAGCTGCCATACACCGTGCGCGCCGAGACCAGCCCGGCGAGCCGTGATGGATCCTTGATCGTGACATTGACGCCGTCGATTGCCTGCGCGCGGGCGCGCTCAATCTCCTCTGCGGCGAAGGCCGGGTGCTGCGCGACATCGGCGAGGATCGCCATGGCCGGTGCGATCTGGTCGGACTTCACATCGATTGACACGGTCGAGCCGTCCCAATCGGCATTGCTGGCAATGCCGCCGCCGAGCATCTCAATCTGCTGCGCGATCTGCGTGGCGGAACGGGTCTTGGTGCCCTTGGTCATCAGATCGGACGTCAGGCTGAACAGCCCGGCGCGATGATCGGGGTCTGCCGCGCCGCCGGTAGTGGTGACGAGGGCGGCGGTGAGCAACGGCAGCTCGTGGCGTTCGACCACCATCACCGTCATGCCATTGGCCAGCTTGATCGTGACGGGCGCCGGAATGGTCGCGGCAATCGGCGTGCCGGGGGCAGGCGGAGCAACCCGCTCGGCCTCGCTCGCCGGGGTGAAGACCTCAACCTGTGGCGGCGCGACCAGCGCCTGGGTCACGACCGACGCGGCGACGGTGATCGGCTCATTCCTGGTGCCTGCCGGGGCCATTTCGGCGGGCAGGTAATGGATCGTCGCTGAACGTTCATCGCGCAGATAGCGGCGCGCGACGCGCTGCACATCGGCGGCGGTGACGCGGGCGACGGCGGCAAGATCACGGTCGGCAGCGCGCGGATCACCATCGATGATCGTCGCCTGGGCGAGCGTGGTCGCCTTGCCCTCGGCAGTTTCACGCGAGCGCAGCACGGTGGTGAGAATCTGGTTGCGTGCCTTGGCCAGTTCCGCCGCCGTTACCGGTGCATCGCGCAGCCGCGCGACCTCGCGGCGCAACGCTGCCTCGCCATCCGCCACCTTCTTGCCGCCGGCCATGATCGACAGCAACGCAAAGCTGCCCGGCCCCTGTTTGGAATCGACAAAGCTTTCCGCCGACTGGGCGAGCTGATCACGGTAAACCATGGATTGGTACAGCCGCGAGCTTTCCCCGCCAGACAGGATGGTGTTGAGCACGGCGAGCGCCGGGCCGTCAGGATCACGGTCTGGCGGGATCTGATAGGAGATCAGCACGGCGGGCAGCGGCGTGTTGGCCTCATAGACGGTGCGGCGTACCGGCGCGGTGCGTTCCGGTTCCGCAACAGTGACGCGCGGGATTGACCAGTCGGGGCGCTTGATCGGCGCGAAATATTGATCGACCCAGGCATCAAGCTGTTTCGGGTCAAAATTGCCCGCGACGACCAGCACGGCATTGTCGGGACGGTAATAGAGCGCGTGGAAGGCGCGGACATCATCAATCTGCGCGCTGTCGAGATTGTCGATGCTGCCAATCGTACCGCGCGCATAGGGGTGCGCGCTGTAGGAAATGGCCGGGAAATAGAGCGAGAACAGCTTGCCATATGGCCGTGCATTGGTGTTCTGGCGCAATTCCTCCTTCACCACATCACGTTCTGACGCGAAGCTCTTTGGCTCGACCACCAGGCTGGCCATGCGATCCGCCTCGGCGAACAACAGCCGCTGGAGATGGTTGGCGGGGACGACCTCATGATATTCGGTGTAATCATCATTGGTCGAGGCGTTGTTGTTGCCACCGACATCCTCGGTCAGTCGGTCCATCTGTTCGGCGACGAGATTGCGGGACGCCTTGAACATCAGATGCTCAAACATGTGCGCAAAGCCCGAGCGGCCAACCGGATCATTCTTTGAGCCGACATCATACCAGACCTGCACCGAGACATTGGCCGTGCCGGTATCGCGAATGGCATAGACGCGCAGGCCATTGGCCAGCGTGCGCTCGGTAAAGGCGATCGGCTTGACGGTCGGCGCGGCGCTCGCGGTGGCCGCAGCGCGGGGGGCGGGGCGCGCAGCTTGCTTGGCCTGCGCGGCAAGCGGCAGCACGGCGACACTGAGCAACAGGGCAACACGGATCAGGCGCATTGATGACTCCGGCAAAGGGGGAGGAAGGGGGACGTGATGACGCCCTGTGTCGGGCGCCCGGCGGCCTGTGTCAATCGGGTGAGACAGTTGGGCCTGCGCGAGGGTGGCCCGTCGCTCCCTGTTAATGCGGCGTAACAGGGAGAATAACAGGGAGCGCAATAAAATTTTGTCCGCCGCCGTGGCGGTGATTTTGGCCATGGTCTTGTGATAAGGACATAATTGCGCGGGCGCCTTTCCATCATAACAGGGAGCGGGTGAACGAGAACAGCGTGGCGGTGACACCGGAACAGGGAGGGCAGCGCGCAATAACAGCGAGCGTGACCTGCCCGCGCGGTGGCGCAGGATGGTGACAATCGGGTGCGGATCAGCCGGGTGAGGGGCATGTCGGCCAAGCCCTGCGCGCGCTTGCCAGCAATGTGAATCGCGCCGCAGCGTCAGCCAAAGCGGCGGGTGTGGAGGTACAGCGACAGCTCACGCAGGTGGCGGCCCCAGTGGAAATGCAGCAGACGCAGATAATGATGCGCATCATCGGCGCCGAGATGATCGAAACGCCACACCGCCTCAGCCATGTCACCGACGATATCGACGAGATCGTCAATCGCATCGCCAATGCCGACCATGCCGGGCGCGGTGGCAAGGGGATCAGCCACGGCATAGCAGCCATAGTCAGGAAAGCGCGCCGTGATGATCGCGCGCAGCCCGGCGCCGTCGCGGTGCGGCGGTTCCGCAATGCCGGTGGCGGCGCGCCCTTCGGGCACCTCATGATAGGCCAGCGCGAGTTCATCCAGCGCCTGGGCCAGCGCGGCATCAGTCGGCGGATCATCCTGCAGGATCAGGTCGAGCAGGCGCCATGCGGACTGGATGATGGGGGCGGGTTTCATGGGTGGCGGTGGTGGCATGGGGTTGGGTGTGGGGCAATGGGGGAGACTGACCTGGAGCTTTTCGGTGTGAGTCCCGCGATCCAACAATGGGTATTATCGCAATGTTACGTAGTTCACCCCGCGATTGATCGGGTTATCTCCGTTGACACATCTTCACTTGTGATGATTTGTTTGCAATGTAACTAATCGCTATTTTTGCTGATCGTACCTGTTTAAAATTGACGTTGTGAACTCGGCAATTGGAGCGATGGACATGCGGATACACGAGAAAACGGCAGCGGTTATTGTGGCGGTCGCCGGATGCATCGGCGGTGGTGTCGCTGATGCACGTTTTCTCCAGGTCGATCCGATTGGTTACAAGGATCAGGTTAATCTCTATTCCTATGTCAACAACGATCCGCTCGATCAAAGAGACCCGACCGGGCTTCATTCCTGCCCCAAAGGTGAGACATGCCCCGACATTCCCAAGCCCAGCGCCGAGATTGTAGAAAAAACGCGCGCCGCCATGGGCAAGCTGCACATGGGCGAGGGCGCGCCGGAGCAGGGTGCCGCAACGCTCGGCAAGCCCGATGGTTCGACGCGCACTGTTTCGGGTAGAGCAGCGGGGCAGGCGGACGGTACTGGCGCTTTCAACTTCAGGATCAAGCGCGCGGACGCCACGGAACGCGTGTTAGCAACCGACCATTCGCATACGAAGGGAACGGGCGCGATCAGTGGGACAACAGAGGGCGGAGGGACGCGACGCGACAATCAATTCCCCAGCTCTGGCGATCTTCGGGGCCTCATGAATGGCACCAACGCGCCGATCATTGTGGAAGTCCCGGGTGGAGCAGTTGGTGCTTACCGGACCGATAGTATCGACCATATCTATGTGATCGACGGAAAGCCCAACCTCGCGCACATCCCGTCAGATATCAGAGACAGGACTGTTGTCGATGACCGCTAAATCGGTGTTGGTCGGGATGGTTCTCTTCATCTGGCTTGGCGCTTGTGTCGGCAAAGCGGAGGAGATCAATTTAGCTAGGGTCACACCGTCCTCTCCGATCGTCGCTGGCGCGAGAAATGCCTGTGTGGTGGGCTATATCGTGGGTGACGAAGGGCTGTATCTCAATTCCTCAGCGGTCGAATATGACGGCGCGTCCGTCGCGCTTTTGCCGCAGCGACCTAGCGATGCGCTCACCATGGCCAAGTATAGCGGCAAGCGGGTCAGGCTGTGCGGGCGGATGGTCGCCGACAAGGCATGTTTCCAAGGCGATTATGTATGTGCACCGCACAGCAAGCCTCTGCGCTTACTTCGGTTACGATCGATCAAGCTGAATTAATCCCTATTGTACGATCAAACTCAGGGAAATAGGTGATGCAGATTCGATTGGCAGTGACCTCGGCGACCGCAGTGGTCTTCGCATGTTTAGGCGGCGGTATGGCAGACGCCAGGTTCTTGCAGGTAGATCCGATCGGCTACGAGGATCAGGTCAATCTCTATTCCTACGTTAATAACGACCCGATCGACGGAGTTGAACTGATGGGGTGGTTGCTGTGCTTGCGGCAGAGGTCGATTATCGTGCGTTATAAAGCGCGAATGAGCCGGAGCCGGTCATCCCCCAGCGGCACGAAACCGTGATGGGCATAGAAGCGCGCCGCTGCTTCGTCCTTGGCATCGACGATCATGGCATGGGCCATCACTTCCGAACGGGTGGCGCGCAGCAGCGCGTCCGCGAGCAGGGCACCGCCGAGCCGCTTTCCCTGATGCGTGGTCGCCACGGCCAGCCTGCCGAGCAGCACGGCGGGGACGACGGGATAGCGTGGGAGCTTCGCGGCCTGATCGGCCGCCAACTGGTCGAGTACCAGCGAGGTGGCGGCGATGGTGTAGAAGCCCGCTACGGCATCGCCATCGTCGAACGCGACGAAGCAGGAGGCGACGCGCCGCTGCACGTCCTGCGTGACGCGCTCGCGAAAATAGCGGTCGAGCGTCGGCGATCCGCTAACGAAGGTGGTCCGATCCTGCTTGCCAAGGAGCGCGACGCGGTAGCTCATTCGCTATCGCGGATCAGATCACGATGCGCGGCCATCGCGCGCTCCAGCGCGGGCGACGCAGCGGGCGGATTGCCCAGCAGCGCGGCGACACGTTCCTGATCGGCAAGCGAAAGGCGGATGATCTGCGCCTCGGCGATGGTGCGCTCGGCGGCCTGACGCGCGGCATCGACCATGAAATCGCTGACGCTGCGCCCTTCGATCTCGGCGGCGCGCTTGACGGCGGCGAGGATGTCGGGGGCGATCCTTGCTTCGAAGCGGGCGGTGCGGGGGGAGGTTTGTGGCATTGGAGGGCCTCACTTGCTGATTTTATGTACGGTAAATTGCCGGACATGACAAGCAGGACTTGCTGGCTGAAAGCGCCGCGGACGCGGTCAGAAAAAGATCGGTACCTTGTCGAGGATGGTCCATTTTTCCTCAACGTGACCGAGCCTGAAACCTATCGGCTTCGACTTCCCCTGAAAATGCAGTGTGATCATGCAGGCGAAGATGCCGGGCTCCTCTTGAAGCATGGCACAGTGAGCGTTTGACGCGCGGATGATGCGACGTGGCATGATAAAGGTGGGCGGACGGTCGCGATTGGACCTTTCACGCCTCCGGTCGTGAAATGCGTCCTGCAAATGCTGACCCGATGCGCAGCGTCACACCCCGTTTCAGCGCAGCAATTCGCTGACCAGTGACGGCTCTTTCGCGATCATGGCAAGCAGCACCTGCGCGGGGCCGGTGGGGTGCCTGCGGCCATGTTCCAGTTGAGCAGCGTACCCATGGCGACGCCGATGCTGCGCGCGAACGCGCCCTGTGACAGACCGGTGCCGGCGCGGATCGCGGCGACATCGACCGCCGGCACCGCTATCTGGTGGACAATGGCGTCGGTCTTGTCGCCGCGTGCGAAGGCCAGCGCCTCGTTCAGCCCCTCCATCAGGCTGTCATAAACCTCACTCATGCCCTCGCTCCACAGGTTGCGAGCAATTCCTTGCTCAATGCGACTGCCGCAGCCTTTGCGGGCGAGGTGGAGCTTGCGCAGCCCATCACCGACTACCCCGGCCATTCTCCCTCCTGCCACGCACGGGCGGTGTGGATTACCCGCAGGATAGAAACAGCGCGGTCCTGATCAGTCAGGGCATAGGCGATGACATAGGGCAGGCCGGCGATGGATTTCTCATAGGTTCCGCTCACCCGGCCCGGATGGCCGGTGGCAAAGGTGCCGAGAGCTGATCCGGCGGCGCGGATGCGGTGCGCGACCTGTGCTGCGGCATCGGGATTGTCCGCCGCGATATGCGCGATCTGTTGCAGCAGGTCATCGAGCGCCGCTTTTGACCATTGAACGCGGCGGGTCACGCCTGTCGGGTCCGCGCCCCGGCAATGACGGCATCAACGCGGTCCATCGCTTCATCATGCGGAGTGACACGGCCCGCCGCGACGTCCGCCAGCCCGCGCTGGATGCCGTCGATGATGTCCAGCTCGCGCTCGACATAGGCCGATACCGCCTCGGCAGCGAGGAAAGAGCGGCTGCGGCGTGTGCCCTGTGACAGCCGTTCCAGTTTTTCCTTCAGCGCGACGGGCAGGCGGATCGTCATGGTGGTGCTGGCGTTCATGTGGTCACCTGTAGGCAATTGTACACAAATTACCACATGCCCGAGATGATGTCATCCTCCGTGCGCGTAGTCCACCAACGACGCGCCAGCCGCCTCAATGCCCGGTCAGCCAGCCGAGCCGCTGCACATAATCGCTCAGCCGGGCCTTGATCTGATCGCGCGCCAGGGCTGAGCCGAAGATGAAGAAATGGCCGCCGCTGCCCATGCGCACCAGTTGTGCATCGGCACCGACCGCCCTGGCGCGGGTTTCCATCGCCACCGCATCGGCAAAGGGGCACATCTCATCATCGCTGACGTGGAACATGATCATGGGTGGCGCGCTGGCGTCGAGCCGGAGCAGCGGTGACAGCGCTACGGGATCAGCAAAGGGTGCGACCTTGCCAGAATAGCATTTGTCCGCAGCGGGATTGTAGCAGGCCGAGATGGACGCACCGCCATGAACCTGATGATTCGTCAGGGACACAGTCACACCGGGGTATTTAGCGCTCGCCTGACCAGGATTTGACGCTAGGGCAGCGGTATGATTCTCTCTGAAGAGCCAGGCAACGGCGTTTTTGGCACCATGCTTGCCGCGCTTTCGGCGCAACAGCGCTATCGCCAATTGGTTCAGCAGGGCGGCATCGATTTTTCGTCCAACGATTATCTGGGCCTCGCCGGTTCAGCGCGGATCAAAAATGCCATTGCGGCGGCGATTGCCGATGGCGTCCCGGTCGGGTCGGGCGGATCGCGGCTGTTGCGTGGCAACCATGCCGAACATGAAGCGCTGGAAGCGGAAGCGGCGGCATTCTTCCGGACGGAAGCGGCGCTTTATTTCTCAAGTGGTTTTGCCGCCAATATGACGCTGTTCGCAAACCTTCCGCAACGCGGCGATCTTGTTGTCCATGACGCCCTTGTCCATGCCAGCGCGCATGAAGGTATGCGGCTTGGGCGGGCGGACTGTGTCGCGGCGATGCACAATGACCCCGAGGCGTGTGACACAATAATCCGCGATTGGCGCAAGGCTGGCGGCAAGGGGCGGGTCTGGATCGCGATCGAGAGCCTGTATAGCATGGATGGAGATTTCGCGCCGCTTGATGACTTTGCCGCGCTGGCTGATGCCCATGACGCGTTCCTCGTCATCGACGAAGCCCATGCAACGGGCGTTTTCGGCCCGGATGGGCGTGGACTTGGCGCCCATCTTGAGGGTCGCGACAATGTCATCAACCTGCACACTTGCGGCAAGGCGCTGGGCTGTGAGGGTGCCCTGCTTACCGGGCCCGCCGTCATCCGTGCTTTCCTGATCAATTATGGTCGCAGCTTCATCTTCTCAACAGCGCCGTCACCCTTGATGGCGCGTGCCGTTCGAGAGGCGTTGTGTATTCTGGTTGACGAACCCGAGCGCCGGGGGGCGCTGGCCACGCTCGCCGCAGACGCACGCACGCTTCTGGCGCCGTTCGGGGCAAGCCCCGGCGCGTCGCAGATCATCCCGGTTATCCTGGGTGACAATGCGCTGGCGATGAGGGCTGCTGCGGCTGTGCAGGCCGCGGGCTATGACGTGCGCGGCATTCGCCCGCCGACCGTCGCTGCCGGCACGGCACGGTTGCGGGTGTCGATTACGCTGAATGCCACCCGTGCCGATATTACCGGTCTTGCGGCGGCGATTGGCTCTGCGCTTGCATGACCTGCACCTATGTTATCTCTGGCACAGATACCGGTGTCGGAAAGACCGTGTTTGCGGCTGCGCTGGCAGGCGCGCTCCATGGGCATTACTGGAAGCCGGTTCAGGCAGGTCTGGATGAAGATGGCGATGCAACGATCGTCGCCCGTTTGTCGGGCCTGCCGGAAAGTCATATTCTGCCCGAAGCTTACGAGCTCGCAACGCCATGTTCACCGCACCGTGCGGCCGAGCTTGATGGCGTGGTGATTGATCATGCGCGGCTGGCCCTGCCGACGGTGCCGGGCGCGCTGGTGGTCGAAGGGGCTGGCGGCGCGCTCGTGCCGCTCAAACCCGACTGGCTGTATGCCGACCAGTTTGCTGCCTGGCAGAAGCCGGTGATCATTGTGGCGCGAACCGCGCTTGGGACAATCAATCACTGCCTGTTGACGATTGAGGCGTTGCGCGCACGCGATGTCCCGGTTCATGGTCTCGCGTTCGTCGGGGATCCCCATCAGGATAGCGAAGCGGTTATCACCAGGATCAGCGGGGTGCGGCGTCTGGGTCGGCTGCCGTACATCCCCCAGCTCGATGCGGCCACGCTTGCGGCCGCCTTTGCCGCCAATTTCACTCTGGCGGATTTCGCGTGAGGCAGAGCCCGGTCTGGCATCCGTTCACCCAGCACGGTCTGAACGTACCGATACCCCTGGTGACGCGGAGCGAAGGGGCGGCACTTTATACCGATGATGGTCGCCGGATCATCGACGGCATTTCATCCTGGTGGGTGACGACACACGGCCACAGCCACCCGCGCATCATGGCGGCAATTGCCGAACAGGCGGGTAAGCTCGACCAGATCATTTTTGCCGGGTGGACCCACGAGCCGGCCGAGACGCTGGCGCACGGACTTGTCGCGATGCTCCCGCGCCCGCTTGATTACGTTTTTTATTCAGACAGCGGCTCAACGAGCGTCGAGGTCGCGCTGAAGATGGCGCTGGGATATTGGGCCAATCGCGGTGCGCCGCGTCATCATATCATCGTCATGGAGCGCAGCTATCATGGCGATACGATCGGGGCGATGTCGGTTGGCGCACGCGGCGTGTTCAACCGGGCCTATGCAGCATTGTTGTTCGACGTCGATCAAATACCGTTTCCGAAAGCGGGTCAGGAACAGGCGACGCTCGACGCGCTGGAAATGATGTGCCGTGACGATGCGCCCGCCGCCTTTATCGTCGAACCGTTGATTCTCGGCGCAGGCGGCATGTTGATGTATAGCGCACACATTCTGGCCGAAATGCGCGCCATCTGCGCGCGCTATGATGTCTTGTTCATCGCCGATGAGGTGATGACCGGATGGGGCCGGACCGGGACGTTTCTGGCGTGTGAACAGGCCAATATCGTTCCCGATATCCTGTGTCTTTCAAAGGGCCTGACGGGCGGTGCGATCCCGCTTGCGGTAACCGTTGCGACGCCCGACATTTTCGACGCGCATCTTTCAGAAGATCGCGCCAGGCTCTTCTATCATTCGTCCAGCTACACCGCGAACCCGATCGCCTGTGCTGCTGCCAATGCCAATCTTGACATATGGCGGGAGGAGCCGGTGTTGGCGCGTGTCGCCGACGTGTCGCAGCGCCAGGCCGCCGCGCTTCTGACCGTGAGCAACCACCCGGGCGTTGCCAGCGCGCGCCAGCTGGGGACGGTAACGGCAATCGACCTTGTCGTGCCGGAAAGCGGCTATCTGTCGTTGGTCGGACCGCGCCTGCAGGCCCATTTCACCGCCAGAAACCTGCTTTTGCGCCCGCTTGGCAACACGGTTTACGTCATGCCGCCCTATTGTATCGATGATACCGACCTTGGCGCGCTCTATGACGGGGTGAGATCATTTCTGGCGGCCATGTAGCTTGCCTCAATGCCCGGTCAGCCAGCCGAGCCGCTGCACATAGTCGCTCAGCCGGGCCTTGATCTGATCGCGCGCCGGGGCTGAGCCGAAGATGAAGAAATGGCCGCCGCTGCCCATGGGCACCAGCTGTGCATCGGCACCGACCGCCCTGGCGCGGGTTTCCATCGCCACCGCATCGGCAAAGGGGCACATCTCATCATCGCTGACATGGAACATGATCATGGGTGGTGCGCTGGCGTCGAGCCGGAGCAGTGGCGACAGCGTTGCGGGATCGACAAGGGGCGCGACCTTGCCACGATACCATTTGTCGCCGGCGGGATTGTAACAGGCCGAGATGAAGGCGCCGCCATGAACCTGGCGGTTTGGCAAAACGGCAAGCTGGGCGGCCAGCAGCCCGCCGCTGGAAAAGCCCGCCGTCATCATCCGCGCGGGATCAAGGCCAAGCCGGGTGGCATTATTGCGCGCCCATCTGACCACGGCGCGGGCATCGCTGAGCGCATCCAGCGGTGTGCCATCAAAGCGCTGGGAGGTGCGATATTCGACCTGGATCACAACAAAGCCGAGCGACTGCATATAGCGGCAGACAAGCGGGCAATGGCGCCAGTTGCCGCTGTCCAGTGATCCACCGTGAAACCACAACAAGGCCGGGCGCGGCTGTTGCTTTCCCGCAGGTGGTGACGGTGGCGTGAAGACATGGGCGTAGAGATCCACACCATCGAAGCGACGATAGGCGAAGGCCGTGTGATCGGTGGGTGGTGCGGTCTCCTCGGCCAGCGCGGCGCGCAGGTTGGCGAGGTCGGCAGCGGCTCCGCCGGCATTGGCAAAGGCGCGCAATTGCGGCTCAATGTGCCGCGCGCCATTGTCATCGACATGGGTGACCAACACCTGACGCATCAGGTGGAGCCTGATCCGTTGGTCTGCAGGTTGGGCAAGGATCGCCATGAAGCGCGCGCGCAGCCAGCGATTGTCGCCAGTCTTGAGCGTTGCCTTGTGGCTGAGCAATGACCCGGCGCGGTCATGCAGCCAGGCATCCAGCAGTTGGCGATAGGCGGGCGAGTCGAGTGCCGTCCCGTCCCGGAAGCCGATCTGCGCCAGTGCCTGCTGCCGTGGCGCCCAGTGCGCCGGCACGGCCCGTCCGGTCTCGCGCTGATGGAAATAGGGATAGTCGATCAGCCCGGCGGCCCATTGCCAGCGAATATCGTTGTCGCGCGCATGATCGGTACCTCGCGCAGCCTCGGCCGCGGCGCGGCGCGCATTCCATTGCGCGACAAAGGCGGCGGGCGGCAAGGTGACCATGGCGATCATCGCCTGCTGGCTCAGCCCGGACGGTGGCGGTGCGTCGCTGGCCGATGCGGGGGAGGCCGCGATGGCCAACAGGCCAAGCAGAATCGCAAGAAATGCCCGTCGCAATGCTGCCCCCTGTCGCTTGTTCCGCCGACAGCATCAACGCAAATCACCCGAAATTTCAAGCGCTACTGGTTGGGGCGACGGCGGGGTATCGCCTGTTCTTTCCTCCATGGCCGCGCAACGCTGGCAGGTTGAAGCTGGATCGGGCACGGTGGCGTGATGAACCGCATCCGCCTCATCCTGCGCTGGCTGCTCGCCGCGATCTATCTGCTTGCCGGTGTCCTGCACATCCAGGTGCCGCAGCCCTTTCTCGGCATCACGCCGTCATGGGTGCCGTTCCCGGCAGCGGTCGTCATGCTGACGGGTGTGTGTGAGATTGCCGGGGCGATCGGGTTGTTGACACAGCGTTGGCGCTGGATCGCGGCGGTGATGCTGGCGCTGTATGCGGTGTGCGTGTTCCCGGCCAATATCAAACACGCGATCGACGGGCTGGTCTATCACCGCAATTCGCTGGGCTGGGGGTATCACGGACCGCGACTGTTGTTCCAACCGGTGATTGTCTGGTGGACCTTGTTCGCTGGCGAGGTGACGGACTGGCCGTTCAGGCGGCGCCAACGGGGTGGCTGACCGCGCGCCGGGGGACGCGCGGCCGCCAGGGCATCGCTTCCGCGACTGATCAATCCATCAGCTTGCGGTGCAGATAGGTCCAGGTCAGGGCCGTGGTGCGGGCGCTCTGCTTGAGATCAGCGCCGGAGCCATGGCCGCCCTCGGTATTCTCATAATAGAGGAAGGGCAGTTTCAGCTCCTCCATCCGCGCCGCGAACTTGCGGGCATGTTGCGGGCCGACCCGGTCATCCTTGGTGGTGGTGAAGATGAACGGCTCGGGATAGGCCGTGCCAGGTTTGAGATTGTGATAGGGTGAGAGCTTCAGCCAGAAGGCCATCACCGCCGGGTCAGCGTTCACATCGCCATATTCGCCCTGCCAAGAGGCGCCTGCCGCAATCTTTGCGATGCGGATCATGTCGAGGAGCGGCACCTGGATGACCACCGCATTCCACAATTCAGGGTGCTGGGTGAACTCAACGCCCATCAGCAAACCGCCATTGGAGCCGCCCTGGATGCCAAGCCGACGCGGGCTGGTGATCTTGCGGGCGATCAGGTCACGCCCGACCGCCGCGAAATCATCATAGATGATCTGGCGCTTGGTGCCGAGGCCCGCCTCATGCCATTTCGGGCCGAATTCCCCGCCGCCACGGATGTTGGCGAGCGCGAAGGCGCCGCCACGCTCAAGCCACAGCTTGCCGGTGCTGCCCGAATAAAAGGGCGTCGAGCTGGACTGGAACCCGCCATAGGCGTTGAGCAAGGTCGGGGTGCTGCCATCATATTTGATGTCCCGGCGATGCACGACGAAATAGGGGATGCGCGTGCCGTCGCTGGAAACGGCCTCAAGCTGTTCCACCACCAGATTGGCGGCATCGAACTTGGCGGGCAGCGTCTTTACCCGTGCCAATGTGCCCGCCGCCGTATCGGCAAGGTACAATGTCGACGGGGTCAGGAACCCGGCGACATTGACAAAGGCAAGGTCGCTGTTGTCGTCAGTCGCGCCATAGCCGACATCAAGATTGTCGGGCAGGGCGAGCCGTCGGCTGGTCCAGCCACCACCGGCCCTGGGCGTATAGACCCAGGCGCGGCCACGAACATTTTCCAGCGTCGAGATGAGCAATTTGCCCCTGGTCGTACGCACGCCGTCAAGGGAATCGCGCGGGCCGGGCGCCCAGATGAGCCGTGGCCGCAAGGCACCGGGATTCGCCTTCAACGCGGCAAGGTCAACTTCGGCAACCGCGCCTGACGGCAGGCTGACACCGCCCGCCTTCCACGCCTCATCAAGCTGGATGATGACGCGGCCATTGACCATCCCGACCAGGCTGACCTTGTCGGGGATCGCGACACGTCTGGTGCCGTTGCCGGTAACGATGAAGGTCTGGTGGTGGAAGGTATCGAGCGGCCGCTCGATATAGGCCAACTGACGGCCCTGCGCATCGCGCAGCACATCAGGTGCGACGCCATAGCCGCCATCGTCCTTGCCGCCGCGATAGACCTCAACCGCCGCCGACAGCGGTTGGCCGCGCGTCAGGCGCTTGACGACATAGGGATAGCCTGACGGGGTCAGTTCCCCGGGCGCGAAATCAGTGGCGACGAGCAGGTGATCGGCATCTTCCCACGCAACACGGTGCTTGCCATGCGGCAGGTGAAAGCCGTCGGCAACGAAGGCGCCGGTATCAAGATCGAACTCGCGTACCTCAACCGCATCCTCGCCGCCATCGGACAGCGAGATGAGGCAGCGTTTCTCAACCGGGCGCAGGCACTGTGTACCCTTGAGCACCCAGCTTTTGCCCTCGGCCTTGCCGAGCGCGTCTATGTCGAGGACGGTGGTCCAGCGCGGGTTGGCGGTGCGATAACTGGCCAGCGTGGTCTTGCGCCAGATGCCACGCAGATGGTCAGGATCCTGCCAGAAATTGTAGATGGCGCCATGCACAAAGCTGGGCGCCGGGATGCGGTCGCGCGCGCCGGCAATGGTCAGCGCCTGTTCATAAAGCGTGGCATAGCGTTGGTCAGCCTGCAGCAGCGCGGTGCTGGTTGCGTTATGGGCATTGACCCACTCCATCGCGCGTGGCGAGGCGACGTCCTCAAGCCACAGATAAGGGTCGTCGGGGGCTGATTGTGCGATGGCCGTTACCGGCAGGGCAATCGCGGCAAGCAGGGCAAGGGGGAGCAGGCGCATCGGGGATTCCTTCAATGAAGCGTATAGCCTAGCGCACTGTTCGACAGTGGCAATAGTGCCTGACGGGTGCCGTGCGGGTGCTTTATTCCTGCCGGCAATTGCGGCACATCAGGCACCGTGAACCGTCCTTTTGATCCTCCCGCAGCGCTGCGGCTGCCCTATCGGCTGCACATGGCCGGTGCCGTGCGATTGCGTGATCGCGACGGGGAGGATGTCACGCCGCGATCACGCAAGGCGCGTGGCGTGCTGATCTACCTTGCCGCAGCGCGTGGACCGGTGGGCCGTGACCGGCTGGCGGCGTTGTTGTGGAGTGATCGTGGCGAAGCGCAGGCGCGCGCCAGCCTGCGCCAGGCGCTGTATGAATTGCGGGTGCTGGTTGACGACGGATCGCTGGCGGCGGGGCGCGACGAGATTGCGCTTGATCCGCGCCGGGTCGAGGATGACCTGGCGCACTTCACCAAAATTGCCGCGACACGGGATTTTGCGGCTGTTGCGACGGCGCTTGATGCGTGGCGACCACCGTTGCTCGACGGGCTTGATGGGCTGTCTGATGCCTTTGATGACTGGTTGCGCGATGAACGCACCGCGCTGGCCGATCTGGCAGTACGCAGCTTTCTGCCGCTGGCTGACGCCGCGTGCGATGCCGGAAGCGCCGCGCGTATTGCCACGGCATTGCAACGGCTCGATCCGCTCGATGAAGCGATTGCGCGGGCCGGGATCAGGGCTGATCTCGCGGCGGGGGACCGGGCCGGCGCGGCGCGGCGTACCGCCGCCCTGAAGGATCGCCTGTCGCGTGATCTTGGCGTGGCGCCGTCCCCTGAAACAGAGGCCGCTGCGCGCGGGATCAAGGTCAATAAGGCGGGCACAACAACGCCCTTGCCGATGGCGGCCCCCGCCACACAGGCCATGGTGCAAGCGCCGCGACGCTGGCGTGCGCTGCTGGTCAGACACCGCGTCTGGCTTGCGGCGCTGATGCTGACGATAACCGCGACCGGGGCGGCCCTGTGGTGGCGGCAGACGGCGGCACCGGTGGTGCCATCGGTTGCCGTGCTGCCATTTGAAACACTGGCATCAGGGCGTGACTATTTCACTGCCGGAATCTCCGAGGAGATTCTCAACATGCTGGCCACCCAGGACAAGCTGAAGGTGCTGGGGCGCATTTCCTCAGCGCGGCTTGACGGTGAGGACGGGCTGGCCACGGCGCGGCGACTGGGTGTGACGCACATCGTTGACGGCAGCGTACGGTCAGCGGGGAACCATGTGCTGGTCATTGTCCGCATGATCCGGGTTGCCGATGGCGTGCAGACATGGTCGCAACGCTTTGACCGCAATCGCGCTGATATTTTTGCCGTGCAAAAGGAGATCGCGACGGCAGTTGCTGCCCATCTGGCGACCGGAATTGGGTACACCCCGGCGCCGGGAACCCGGCCCGATGTCTATGATCGTTACCTCTCGGCGCGAAGCCTGGCGCGGGAGCGCCGGGTGGTGACGCTCGATGCCGCCGACAAGCTGTTGCGAGAGGCAATTGCGCTTGACCCGAGCTATGCGCCGGCCCTGGCCGAGCTGGCGCAGGTGACCATGTTGCGTGCCAATCAGCCAGCCTATTATGGCTACACACCCTATGAACAGGCAGTGCGCGACGCCGAGGCACTGGCGCGCCGCGCCGTCGCGCTCGATCCGGCGCTTGGCGATGGTTACGCAGCGCTGGGCCTTATCCGGCTGAGCCGGGTATCTGCCTTGCCATTCTATCAGCGCGCCGTGGCGCTGAACCCGCAACGTGCCGATTTCCATCGCTGGCTGGGTGACGCGCTGATGGAGCGGCAGCGCGTTGACGAGGCGGTGCAGGAATATGAGCGCGCGGTGGCGATCGACCCCTTGTGGGGGTTGAGCTATGAGCATCTCGCCGATGCGTTGCACATGGTCGGTCGCGATGATGAACGACGTGCGCTGGTGGCGCGGTTTCTGGCGATTTCGACGGATCGGCGCGCCAAGCTGATGGTGTTGCAGGCCGATTATGAGATTGATTTTCGCCTTGCCGATGCCCTGCGTGTTTCCGAACAGCTTTATCGAGATGACCCCGACGAACGGCTGAGACAGGCGCGGCATATTGGCGCGCTGGCGGCGCTGGGTGAGACAGCGCGCGCGGCAGAGGTTGCTCGACATGACCCGTTTGCCCGCGCCGTGCTGAGCGATGACTGGTCGGCGGTCGCGCAACAGGCTGCTGATGCGGGTGCGAGATATTGGGAATTGACCGACAAATGGTGGGGCGTGTCGACCGCGCTGGTCGCGACGGGTCACGTGCAGCCGCTGGTACGCGCCTATGATCTTTATACCGCGCGCTATGGCATTGATGGGATTGACGCGCATTATCTGATCGCGCCCGGCACAATTTTGGCGCTGCGCAAGGCCGGCCGTACTGCTGATGCCGGGATGTTGTTGCAGAAGCTGCGCGATGACTTGCGCGCCACGCCTGACCGGGGTGGGCTGGCGGTCAGCCGGATCGAGCAACGTCTTTCAATTGCCCTGCTTGAGGGAGACCGCGGGACGGCGCTGGCAATGCTTGAGCGGCTGGGGCGGGGCGGGTTTGTCACGCTGCTGCCGAGACCGGCGCGCTCGCTGCGAACGGACCCGTTGTTTCAGCCCATTGTCGATGATCCGCGCTTCATCGCCTTTGACCGGCAGCTATTGGGGTACCTCAATCGCGAACGGGCCAAATTGGGTCTGGCGGCCTTGCCAGAAAGCCGGTGGTATCGCCCCTATCGGTCGATTTGACGGAAGATTGACGCTGTTTTGCCGTCGTGAATGACGGCGGCATCCCAGGTCAGGGCATTCACTTGTCCTGACGGGATCTCCTGATGTCGAAAGTTGCAGCATATTTTCCCTCATTGGTGCTGGCGCTTGCGCTGGGCGGAACAGCCACGGCAGCCCACGCACAGCGCGCCGATGACAATGCTGTTACCCAGGCAGATGATGCCTTTGGGACGACCGTCGGCAATGAGAATCTGGGCCTGTACAATCCCTATGACGCGCGTGGCTTTTCGCCCATTGACGCAGGCAATGCGCGGATCGACGGGCTGTATTTCGACCAGCAGGCTGACCCGCCCAACAGCCATATCAGTGATGGCAGCACCGTCCGGATCGGGATTTCGGCGCAGGGCTATCCCTTGCCCGCACCCACCGGGATTGTTGACTACGCCCTGAAGCGCGCCGGCGACAAGCCGATTGTCAGCCTGTTCGGGCAACTTGGCCCGTTTAACGACACCGACATCGAGTTTGATTTCCAGACCCCACTGGGCGACACGCTGGGCATCGCCGGCGGGGCGACGCTGGCCAGTTCAGACCGCACAGCGGCCAAGCAATGGTCGGCCAATGTCGGGCTGATCCCACGCTGGACGCCGGCCAAGGGCATCGAAATCATGCCGTTCATCGATCGCGGCTGGACATGGGATGCTGAAGCCATGCCGTTGATCTTTACCTCCGGCGCGTTTCTGCCGCCGCAAATCGATCGCCGCACCTTTTACGGACAGGATTGGGCCGATGCGGCCAGCGCCAGCGGTGACAGCGGGGTTATCTCCCGCTTCGCCTTCGGCCGGGCCACGGTGCGGGTCGGTGTGTTCAACAGCTTTTCTGAGAGCAAGCACAGCTTTGTCGATCTGTTCCTGAACGTCGGGCGGGACGGGGTTGGCGACCATGTGATCATCGCTGATCAAAACCAGCGCTTTTCATCGACCAGTGGGGAGGCGCGCCTGTCCTATCAGCTTGGCAGCGCCGCACATTCGCATATCCTGCATTTTGTCGTGCGCACGCGCGACCAGCAGCGGCGCTATGGCGGCGGAACCGCGCTGAATTTCGGGCGTGCGACGATAGGCATCAAGACAGCCCTGGCCGAGCCCCGACCCGTCTTCGGTCCACAGACCCGTGACAGTGTGAAGCAGACAACCCTGGCATTGGCCTATGAGGGACAACCGCTGCGCTGGCTGGCACTGAGCGCCGGGTTGCAAAAGGCGCAGTATCGCAAAACCACCGTGGAACCAGATGCGGCCGCGCCGGTGACGGGCCGGGACAATCCGTGGCTCTACAATGTCTCCGCCGCGATCAAACTGGGTGGCAAGCTGGCGCTGTATGCCGGTTATGCCAGGGGGCTGGAGGAAGGCGGCGTGGCGCCGGACAGTGCCGCGAACAAGGGCAGCGCGGCACCGGCGATCATCACCCGCCAGATCGACGCCGGTATCCGCTATGCCTTTACGCCTGATTTGAAGCTCATCCTTGGCGTGTTCAACGTCCAGAAGCCCTATTACAATATTGACCCGGCAAATATCTACCGCCGGCTCGGCGACGTGCGCCACCGTGGCATCGAGGTTTCGCTTTCGGGGCAGATCGCCAAAAACCTGCGCGTGGTTGCCGGCACCTTGTTACTGCAACCGCGCGTGCTGGGTGAGGAAGTCACGTCGGGGCGGATTGGCCCGTTGCCGGTCGGCAAGGTCAAGCGATTCACCGTGATCAATGCCGACTATTCCATTGCGCGAGTGAAGGGCCTGTCGGTCAATGCCGGCCTGACCAGCATTTCGGGCCAGGTTGTCAACAGTGCCAACACCTTGTTCATCCCGGCCCGGGTCCGGATTGATCTTGGCGCGCGCTATCGCTTCAGGCTGGGCACGGCCGATGCCTCGCTCAACTTCAAGGTCGTCAATGTCTCGAATGTCTTTGGCTGGCGTTCAGATGCGTCTGGCGTGTTCACGCCAAACGAGCCGCGCCGCTATAGCCTGGCGCTGACCGCTGACCTGTAGAACAGCCTGTCAGGGGCGCTCAGCCTCGGTGCGCGCCAACAGGTCGACAAGGTCAGCCTTCCAGTTGACGGCCCATGTATGGGTGCCGTGACCATGGGTGTCATCGGTTTCGGCAATCAGGCGGAAGCGGGCGTTCTTCATCCGCTTCACCGCCTGGGCCGGGTAATCAAAATTGCGCGGGTTGATGAAATCATCAGCCGAGTTGATCCAGGTCAGCGGCGTGGTGATCGCCTCCAGCCGGGGCCAGGGATTATAGTGGCGTGACGCATCGATCTGATAGATCAGGTCATTGGCGTCGCGCGTCGCGATGCCGCTGCTGACCCGGTTGCTGGCATAGGCCGATGCC
The DNA here is from genome assembly GCA_963422345.1 of uncultured Sphingomonas sp. Lineage (GTDB taxonomy): Bacteria > Pseudomonadota > Alphaproteobacteria > Sphingomonadales > Sphingomonadaceae > Sphingomonas. Next base: position 3,404,649 of record OY729425.1, on the reverse strand, counting down.
TGTTCGCGCGTTGGGTAGAGTTTCTGATAGTTGAGCGGCGCACCCCCGGCGATGAACAGCAGCGATTCCGCCGTGCGCAGGCCGAGCAGGGGCTGGGACTTGTACTCACCCCCGGCCCAGGCCGGATCATTCTTGATGCCGTCAATCGCCAGCTGGCGCCACATGCGGTTGAGGCCGGCCAATGCAACCGGTTCACACGCCATCGGCATCAGCGCGCGGGCATAATCGGGATAGGTTTCCCCCCACACCAGCCCGTGCATACAGCCCATGGATGTGCCCATGATCAACCGCATCCGTGCGATGCCCAGTCCATCATGCAGCAACTGATATTGCGCTGCGACCATGTCGTCATAGTCATAGGCCGGAAAGCGCATGTGCAGACCGTCAGACGGTTTGGACGATTTGCCATGGCCGATATTGTCGGGAAGGATGATCCAGTAGCGGGTGATGTCGAGCGGCTGTCCGGGGCCGTAAAGTTCATTGGCGAATTGCGGCGCGAGAAATTGCTGGCCGCTGCCGCCGGTGCCGTGCAGCACCATGATGGCATTGTCGATCTGCCCGGCGGCGTTGCGGTGCGGCTGGCCCAATGTCGTGTAGTGGAGCCGCAGATTGGCCAGCGTCTCACCCGAGCGGAAGCGAAATTCCGGTACGACATAGTCCCCCTCCCGTGTCGGCCAGACCCTGGGCGGTGCGGGAGCCGGTGCAACAATGGCGGGCGCGGGAGCCGGGGCGGCGGGCGCCGCAGCCTGTGCGGCGAGGAGCAGGAAGAGTGATAACATGGGGTGTTTTGTGCCCGCTCTTGCGCACCGTGCCAAGGGGTGCTGAAACTGCCAGGTAATGCGCGATGTGACGCAACGAGGAGAAGGGTTGATGCGGTTTACGGGCTTTGGCTTGTTTTTGCTGTCCGGCCTGCTGGCCTGTCCGGCCTATGCGGCCACCAAGGGTGGCTGTGCCGCGCTGCGCCAGCCTGCGACCGCTGCGCAACGCACCGCCGATGCTGCGCTGGTGACGCGTATTGGCAAACAGAAAGTCTCTGCCGCACAGGTCAGCCATGTGCTGGCCGAGGGTAGCTGGCGGCTGGTCTGGGCAACGCCAAGCGATGCCGAGCGTGGCGTGTTCTTTTTCAACCGCACCGGGCGCGGCGCCTATCACCTGGTCGATGTCTGGGGCGGGGTGATCGCGCCGGAGGATCGCGCGGGTTCGATTGCGTGGGCGCGTGGCCGGGCCGGGCATCCATCAGCGCGGCTGGCCACCTGCTTTGTCGATGCTGTCGTCGCGGGCAAATAACAGCGTGCGACATCCTGCCGGCATCGCCGGTCGACAATGCCATCAAGGAAACGGGACATGCGCCTGAACAAGCCACGTATCGCGCCGCTAGCGCGCGGCGAGGAGGATGCAGCACAAGCCGCCGTGCTGGCGCCGTTTGTCGCGCGCAAGGCGGATTACAACATCTTCCGCACCATGGCGCGGCACCCCGGCGCACTCGACCGCTTTCTGAAATGGGGCAATTACATCCTGTCGCAGCATAACAGCCTGCCAGCGCGGACGCGCGAGCTGGCGATCCTGCGCGTCGGCTATAATTGCGGATCAGGCTATGAATGGGCGCAGCATGTCGTGATCGGCCAGCAGACCGGGCTGACGGTCGCGGAAATCGCGCGGATCAAGGCTGGTGCCGATGCGCCGGGCTGGGACGCGGCGGATGCGGCGGTACTGGCGGCGTGTGATGACCTGACGACTGATTTCTTCATCAGTGATGAGCACTGGGCGGCGCTGTCCGGGCATTTCAGCACTGAGCAGTGCATGGATATTGTCTATACCGTCGGCCAGTACACGCAGGTTTCCATGCTGCTCAACAGCTTTGGCGTCCAGCTTGACGCCGGGCTGGCGCTCGACCCGGAACTGGATCGGCGCGGGGCATGAGCCGTCTGGCAGGCAAGAAGGCGATTGTCGTCGGCGCCGGCCAGACCCCCGGCGATAGCATCGGCAATGGTCGTGCGGCGGCCCTGCTGTTTGCGCGCGAAGGTGCGGCGGTGTTGTGCGTCGATCGCGACCTGTCGCGCGCCGAGGAAACCGCGGCCTTGATTGTCGCAGAAGGCGGAACGGCCCAGGCCCGTGGCGCCAATATTGCCGACGAGGCGGCCTGTGCCGAACTGGTGGCGACGGCGGTGCAGGCGTTTGGCCGGATCGACATCTTGCACAATAATGTCGGGGTTGGTGGTGGTGACGCGCCGGTGGAAAAGACTGACCCGGCGATGTTCGACAAGATCCTTCACCTCAACCTCACCGCGATGATGCAGACGATCAAGCATGTCCTGCCGGTGATGCGCGGGCAGGGTGGCGGGGCGATTGTCAACATATCGTCGCTGGCATCGATCGCGCCCGCCGGGATCATCGCCTATGAGGTTTCCAAGGCGGGGGTGAACAAGCTGACCACCAGCGTCGCCGCGCTGAATGCGCGGTACGGCGTGCGGTGCAACGCGGTGCTGCCCGGATTGATTGACACGCCGATGGCAATCCAGGGCTGGGCCGGGCTGAACGGCGAGGCGCAGGAGGAATTGCGCGCCAAGCGCAACGCGCGTGTGCCGATGGGCCATATGGGCACGGCATGGGATGTGGCGCACGCCGCCTTATGGCTGGCGTCAGACGATGCGCGTTTTGTTACCGGCGCCCTGTTGCCCGTTGATGGCGGGCAATCAGTACGGCTGGGCTGACGCGGTTATTTCTTGCGCTGCTTGGCGTAGAGCAGGGCAGCGGCAAGTGCGGCTGAACCGATCGCGACCCCGGCGGCGGCCATCGGCCAGACGCGGTTGCGTGCGGGTTCGGGCGTATTGGCGGCAGCTTCGCGGTGGCGCTTGGCGGCGCGGCTTGCGGCGATAATCTCGTTACTCTCGTCACTGTCTGCCAAGCTTAGTCTCCTGCCGGTTCTGCGCCCGATGCGCCGCGATAACGCGCCCTGAACGCATCGGCAAATGATCCGATCCGTTGTTCGGCAATTGCCGCGCGCAGATCAGCCATCAGCGCCTGATAGAACCACAGATTATGTTCCGTCATCAACATGGCGCCCAATATCTCGCCCGAGCGGACAAGGTGATGGCAATAGGCGCGGCTCCACGTCGCACAGGTCGGGCAGCCGCATTCGGGGTCGAGCGGCCCCTGGTCCTCGGCAAATTTCGCATTGCGGATGTTGATCGGCCCGGTGCGGGTAAATGCCTGTCCGGTGCGGCCCGAGCGCGTCGGCATGACGCAATCAAACATGTCGATGCCGCGTTCAACCGCACCAACAATGTCGTCGGGCTTGCCGACGCCCATCAGGTAGCGCGGCTTGTCGATGGGCAGTTGATCGGGCGCGAAATCGAGACAGCCGAACATCGCCTCCTGCCCCTCGCCGACCGCAAGGCCGCCCACGGCATAACCGTCAAAGCCAATGTCGATCAGTGCCTCGGCGGATTGCTTGCGCAGCGATTGATCAAGCGCGCCCTGCTGGATGCCAAACAGCGCCGCACCGGCGGCATGTTCCTCGCCACTGTCAAACGCCGCGCGGCTGCGCCTGGCCCAGCGCATCGACCGCGCCATGGCGGCGGCCTGCACATCGGGGGTGGAGGTGGTCGGTACGAGTTCATCGAACGCCATGACAATATCGGAACCGAGCAGCCGCTGGATTTCGATCGACCGTTCCGGGCTGAGCAGGTGGCGCGAACCATCGAGATGTGACTTGAACGCGACACCTTCCTCGGTTCGCTTGGTCAGGTCAGCCAGACTCATCACCTGATAGCCGCCGCTGTCAGTCAGGATCGGGCGATCCCACCCCATGAAACCATGCAACCCGCCGAGCCGCGCGACGCGCTCGGCGCCGGGGCGCAGCATCAGGTGATAGGTGTTGCCCAAAATGATGTCGGCACCCGCCGCGCGCACATCGGCTGGCTTGACTGCCTTGACGGTGGCGGCGGTGCCGACGGGCATGAAGGCGGGCGTACGGATCTCACCGCGCCGCATCGCGATGGCGCCGGTACGGGCCTTGCCGTCGGTGGCGGTGATGGTGAAGGCGAAACGGGGAGGCATTGTCACGGTAAGCGCCATGCCGATTGGGGTGGGGATTGTCGAGACTTTGGGTGTTGGAGAAGTTTCAATTGGGTGCCGCCGCAGCGAAAGACGTTCGGGGTTGCCCTCAGCTTGCCGATTGTGGTGATTCCGCTCGCGAGCCAGCGCGCAAGTTGGCGCCAGGGGGAAGGATCACGTTATCGCCGAAAGCGACCAGCCGATTGCAGGCTTCCAATAAGGGTTCCATGCTTCATCAGAGCCCACCAGCCGACCATCAGCGCTCCAGTAGCAATATCCGCCAACAGAAGGCGTCGTGGATCGTCAAATATGGTCGCAAGCGCAAAATACGGGTCCGCGAAAATCCATATGGGCAAAAATAGAATGAACGCGCATTGGGCGATAGTTCCAGCTCTCATAAGAGAGCGATTATCCGCTGCCTCGGCTCCGTTCCGGTAGGTCGCTTTGTGTCGTAAGATCAGTACCCCGCCCATCACTGCAAACATGAAGCCGGGGGTAACGAAGAAATGCAAGAAATCGAGATCTGCCTCGCTCACATACATGATGCCATGGTTCTCAGAGGGAATGATTTGGCCCGACAGGAGGTTCGGCCGGAGTGGGCGCCGGCCCGCCCATGACATTTGAATTGATTCATATTGAAACCAGCAAGCCATAGCACTCGCCACGCACAGGCTAGCCAGCAGTTTCAGTGACTTCGCTGCCGTACTCAAACCCCACTCCAATCATTTGCTGCAATCTCGTCGAGCCAGCGGCGGCAGTCGCCGGGTTTGGACAATCGCTACCGCTGCTGGAAGATGATTGTGTTGCCGCTGGGGTCATCGATATAGACTTCCCGCGTGCCCCAGGTCTGGTCCAGCGGGCCATTGTGGGCGGGCGAGTTTGATCGGGTCGGGACCGACAAACCGCGAGCGACATAGGTGGCGAACAGCACATCGACATTATCGCAAAGAACGATGCTGGAGGATTGGCCGTAACCTTTGTGCTCATGCACCAGGTTCATGTGCAATTCGTCGGCACCCCGGACGAGCACAGCATGGAAGGGCGCCTCCGGCGGTGTCGCCAAAGCGAGTTCAAAGTCGAGAATGCCGGTGTAGAAGGCAATCGCCTCCGGCACGTCGCGCACGATCGATACAGGGATCAGCATCGGTCCAGCTCCCTCGGTCGCCTTGTCGCTGGTCTTGCACAACAGCCAGCGGGCAGCAAATTCGCCGCTTTCGGACGTAAGTTTCCGCTAGCGCCGCCGCGCGTGCTGGCACCGATCTACAGCAACGCTTCAATGCCCTTGCGACGGATCACGTTTAGCAACGTGAGCGCCGGCCCCTTGGCCTGTTTGGTGCCGCGTTCGAGTTGCGAGATATAGCCGACGGACAGGTTGAGATAACGGCCAAAGGCGGCCTGGCTCAAATTCGCCTCCTCGCGCACCGTCCGGATTTCCGCGCCGCTGATCGGTGCGGCGGTCGGAAGCGGTGCCCGCCCAAGCTGGCGAACGGTGATCTGGTGATGCGTTGCATCGTCCATGATCCCGATGCGGTGCATACCATCAGCCGTTTCGAGCAGGGCTTCGGTCAACCGGCTAGCTTTCGTCTTCATGGTGAACCTCCTCAATCTCGCCCTCGGCAAGGCCCAGGGTAATGCGCGCTTCTTCGGCATTGAGCCACAATGCGGCCATTTGCTTCAACACGGCCAGTTCGTCCGTGCTGATATTCTCCCGTTCGTTCTTGGCGAAACCGAACAGGAAGAATGCCCGGTCAGCCACCCGATAGGCGAGCAACATCCGAAAACCGCCCGATCGGCCTTGCCCTTGCCGCGCGACCCGTTGCTTGATCAGCCCGCCACCCAGGTCGGCGTCGATAATGCCGCGTTCGGCGCGTTCGATTGCCTCGTACAGGCTGACGTCGCCAATCCGCTCGCGCCGGGCAAACCGGGCCGTCCATCTGGTCTTGTAAATGCGCACTTGATCGCCTTATCGCACTATGAACTATAGTACTGCGATGCACATTTGCAAGCAAAATCACCCTTGCACACCTCCTGCCGCTAGCGGCGCCGCTTGCCCCGCCCGTCAGGTGCACCGCCACCCGTGCTGGCGCGGATTGTGAGCAATTCGGCGCGGGTCAGGATGCCGTCATGGTCCTTGTTGAGCCGGTCGAAGGTGCGGGCCAGTTCGGCCTGCAATTCCTCCAGCGTGATGCGGTTGTCGCCATTGCTATCGACGCTGAACGGGCTGGGCAGGGCATTGGCATCACCCAGCCATTTCAGCGCCCAGTCGCCATAACCAATATAGCCGATGCTGCCGCTGTGCGCGGTGTCGATCGCGGCGAAGCTGCGGGCGATGCAGGCGGTGAGTTCAGCGCGCGTGACGCGACCGTCACCATCGGCATCACAGGAGGCGATCATCATCGCGACGGGTTCAACCACCATGGTCGGCTGGGTCGCGGCAGGGGCGGTGGCGGGTGCGGCTGGCAGGGTGATCGGCTGGCGCGCACCGACATCCTGCGCCGGGGCGGGCGCGGCGGCGAGCAGGAACAGCGCAATCGGGAAAGAGCGGAGCATCGAGTGTCCTTGTGCGAGGGGCGTCGGTGGGGTGGAGAGCAATGCCTCCGCACGAGATTTGCCGATCATCGTGCCGGACTGCGGAAATGATCAAACCACGCAACGATTGCGGCGTTCTCGCCGATCATTTGCGAGGGGCGTGCGGCATAGCTGCCATGGCTGGCACCGGGGACGCGGATCAGCACGGTCGGCACCGAGCGCAATTGCAGCGCGGCATAATATTGCTCGGCCTCTCCCGGCGGGGTGCGATGATCTTCCTCGCCGACCATCACCGCCGTCGGGGTTTTCACATTGCCGACTAGGCTGAGCGGGGAGCGGCGCCAATATTGCTCCGGGTCTTCCCATGGCATCTTGCCGAACCAGTAGCGCGCCATTGATGAATAGCCGTCGGTCGTCAGCACCTCGCTCGTCCAGTTGATCACCGGCTTTTGCGATACCGCTGCCCTGAAACGGTCCGTCTTGCCGACGATCCACGCGGTGAGCAATCCGCCGCCCGAACCGCCGGTGACGAACAGATTGGCGGGATCGACATGGCCAGTGGCAATCGCCGCATCGACCACGCTCATCAGGTCGTCATAATCCGAGCTGGGGTAATTATGATGGATGCGGTTGGCGAATGCCTCACCATAAGAGGTTGATCCGCGCGGGTTGGCATAGACCACGACATAACCTGCCGCGGCATAGAGCTGGTCAGCGGTTGACCAGACCGGGCCATAGCTGGCGAACGGGCCACCATGGATTTCAAGGATCAGCGGATATTTGCGCGCCGGGTCGAAACCGGGCGGGGTGACCATCCATGCATCAATCGGCAGGCTGTCAGCAGTTGAGGTGACGGCAAGCGGCTTGACGTCCGCCATGGTCTTTCCGGCGAAGAGGTTGCGATTGAGGTCAGTCAGCCGCCGCACCGTGCCGCCGCGCGCCACCGCGACCTCTGGCGGATGCAGCGTGTCGCCCGCCGTGAACGCGACGGTGCCGTCACGGGCGACCGAATAGCTGCCGCCGGAATAGGGACGGTCAAGCGCGCCATCGGCAAGCCCTTCGGTAACCGGCGAGACATGGCCATCAAGGGAAATGCGCGCGACCTTTGTAACACCGTGATCGGCATAGCTGACGAACAGCGAGCGACCGTCAGCCGCCCAGCGCGGCGTCGTGATGTCGCGATCCAGCCCGGCGGCAATAACATGGCTGCCGGTTCCATCAGCATTCATGACCGAGAGCTGATGATTCTGATAACCAAGCAGCTTGTCGTCAAAGCCGACATAGGCGATCAATTTTCCGTCCGGCGAAACGGCGGGCTGGGCGTCGGGGCCGTGCCGGGTGGTCAGCGGCGTCATCGTCCCGCTGGCGGCATCGACAGAGAAAATATCGGAGTTTTCCGGGTCGCGCTCCCAATCCCTGGCGCGATTGCTGGTGATGAGCAGGTGACGACTGTCGGCGGTCCAGGCGACATCACTGCCATCGTCGAAGGCGCCGAAGCTAAGCTGGCGCGCGGCGCCACCATCAGCCGACACGACGAACAAGTGATTATAGCCCGCGCGCAGGAAGCCGGCGCCATCCGCGCGGTAGTTTACCCGCCCGATCACCTTGAGCGGATCGGCCCATTTTGCGCCCTCTGGCGGCGTCGGCAGCGCACCAAGGTTCGCGCTGTTGCCCGGCACGAACATGGTGAAGCCGATGCTCGACTGGTCGGGCGACCATGCCATATCGGCGGGGCTTTCCGGCAGGAAGGTCAGCGCGGCATTGGCGCCCGAGGCCATCCAGTGCACGAAGATTTGCGGTCGGTCGCCCGGCCCGTTCGCGACAAAGGCGAGGCGACCGCCATCGGGCGACCAGCGGGGCTGCGCGCTGCCTGGCACACCGAGCGGTTGCTGCTTGCCGGTGGCGGTATCAACCAGCCAGATCTCGCGCCGGTCGCTGTCGATCATGATGTCACCGCTGGCGCGGGTATAGGCGATGCGCTTGCCGTCCGGGCTGATCTGCACATCGTCGGCGTGCGACAGCGCGAACACGTCGCGCGGGGTAAAATGACGGGACGGCGTGTCGGCGGATTGTGCGGTGGCACAGAGGGGCAGGGCTGCGCCACAGAGGAGGAGCGAGATGAGCAGCGCGGTACGCTTCATGGACTGGCCTTTCTGAGGAACAGCACCGACTATAGGCTGGTTCGCTGGCGCCTCAATCCCATCACGGCAGCAGCAGCGACGCATCCCCATAGCTGTAGAACCGATAGCGCTGCGCAATCGCATGAGCATAGGCTGCCTGCATCCGCTCGATCCCCATCAGCGCCGATACCAGCATGAACAGTGTCGAGCGCGGCAGGTGGAAATTGGTCATCAGGCCGTCAATGCCGCGAAAGCGATAGCCCGGGGTGATGAAGATGGCGGTGTCGCCCTCGAATGGCTGGACCTGGCCAGCGTCATCGGTGGCGCTTTCAATCAGGCGCAGGCTGGTGGTGCCGACCGCGATAACCCGCCCGCCCGCAGCGCGGACAGCATTGAGTCGTGCTGCGGTGGCGGCGTCAATCTGGCCCCATTCGGCGTGCATCCTGTGGTCGTCAGTATCGTCGACCTTCATAGGCAAAAAGGTGCCCGCGCCGACGTGCAGCGTCAGGGTGGTATGTCCGACGCCCGCCATGTCCAGTGCCGCCATCAGCGCCGGGGTGAAGTGCAGCGCGGCGGTCGGCGCCGCCACGGCGCCCTCATGGCGGGCGAACATCGTCTGGTAATCTGCGGCATCGCGCGCGTCGGCGGGTCGGCGCGCGGCGATATAGGGCGGCAAGGGCATCCGCCCGGCACGTTCAAGCAGCAGTTCGACCGGTTCGTCACCCGCAAAATCGAAGGCCAGGCTGCCGTCATCGGCGCGGTCACTGGCGATGGCGCTGACGCCGTGGCCGAAATCGACCACATCGCCCTCGCGCAGTCGCCGCGCGTTGCGCACGAATGCGCGCCAGCGGCGCAGTCCTTCGCGCTTGTGCAGCGTTACCCCGATTCGTGCATCACCGCGCCGGCCCTCGAGCTGCGCGGGCAAGACGCGGGTATCGTTGAACACCAGCAGATCGCCCGAACGCAGTGCACCCGGCAGGTCACCGACATGGCGATCATGGGTAGTTTCGCCGTCCAGCACGAGCAATCGCGCCGCGTCGCGCGGTTCCGCCGGGCGCAGCGCAATGCGCTCGGGCGGTAACGCGAAATCGAACAGATCGACCTTCACCGGACGATGTTCCGGCCCGGGCGGGCAGTTATTTTCTTGCCGCCGGCTTTTTTGGCGCAGGCTTTGCGGCGGGCTTGGTCAGCTTTGGTGCCGCCGGGGTCAGCGATACCGTTGCGCCCTGTGGCGCCGACAGGGACGGCGGGGGTGGGGGTGGCGGCGGCGGCGCATAGGCGGGCGGATGGTCCGCAGCGATATAGGCGTGCGTAATTGTTGACGGATTCGCCGGGGGTTCGCCGCGCGTGATGGCGTCGACATATTGCATCCCCTCGATCACGCGACCGAACACGGTGTATTTCTTGTCGAGGCTGAGTCGCGGCAGGAAAACGATAAAGAACTGGCTGTTGGCGCTGTTGGGATCATCAGCGCGTGCGGCGGAGACAGCGCCCCGCACGTGCGGCAGCCAGTTGAACTCCGACGGCACGTTGGGCAGCGTTGATCCGCCCGTGCCGTCGCCCTTGGGGTCTCCGCCCTGCGCCATGAAACCATCGATCACGCGGTGAAACGGCAGACCGTCATAGAAATGCTGGCGCGTCAGCGTCTTGACGCGCTCCACCATCTTGGGAGCAGCATCGGGGCGCAGCCAGATCGTCACCCGACCGCCGGTCGAGAGATCGAGATAGAGCAGATTCTCCGGGTCCGTTGGCGACGGCAAGGGCGCCTTGGTGGACGTGGTCGGGAGGAGCTGGGCCGTCGCGGGAAGCGCGACCAGCAGGCAGGCAAGGGCAGTCAACCGAGCGAAAAAGCGCATCTTGTCCCCGTGGAAACGCGGTGGTGGTGGCGCGGCTTAGAGCAATTCCCGCCTTGCGCCAAACTGAACATGCATTGTGGCCCAACACCGCAGCCCAGAGCAGCGGAGACAGGCACGCATCAACTTCCCTTGCGGCCGATTTTTTCAACCCGCGCGGCAACGTCGGCGGCGACCGGCGATGTGACAAAGCGCTCAATCGGCCCACCATAAAGGGCGATTTCCTTGACCAGACGGCTGGCGATTGGCTGCAGCGACACATCCGCCATCAGGAAGACGGTTTCGACGCGTGGATTGATCTGCTGGTTCATCCCCGCCATCTGATATTCATATTCAAAATCGGCCACCGCCCGCAGACCGCGCACAATAACGCGCGCGCCCTGCCGCTCGGCAAAATCCATCAACAGCGAATCGAAACTGACGACGTGGATGTCACCGTCGATCCCGGCAACCTCGCGCTGCACCATCGCCATGCGTTCTTCGAGGCTGAACATTGGCGATTTTGATGCGTTGGTCGTCACCCCGATGACCAGCCGATCCACCAGCTTTGCGCCGCGCCGGATAATATCCATGTGGCCGAGCGTGATCGGGTCAAAGGTGCCGGGATAAACGCCGGTGCGCGGGGTGGTCATGTCGTTTCCCTACCGATCCCGTTCCAGCACGAAATGTGCGGTTGCACGCAGCAGGTCGGCTTCGCTGCCATAGGAACGGAGATGCTCGATCGCCTGGTCGACAAGGATGCGGGCCTGTTCACGCGCGCGGTCGAGGCCGAGCAAGGACAGGAAGGTTTCCTTCCCGGCGCCCTCATCCTTGCGCAATTTCTTGCCGGCCGCCGCCTCATCGCCTTCGACGTCCAGAATGTCGTCGGCAATCTGGAAAGCGAGACCAAGATCACGGGCATAGCCGCGCAGGCCCGTGCGGCCCTCAGGCGGGATACGCCCGAGAATTGCCCCGGCCTCGACCGATGCTGCAATCAGTGCGCCGGTCTTCATCGCCTGGAGTCGTGTGACGGTGTTGAGATCGAAGCTGGCCTTTTCAGCCTCCAGATCCATCGCCTGGCCGCCCGCCATGCCGTTGGGACCGGCGGCTCGGGCAAGATCAAGCGTCAGCTCGGCGCGGATGAAGGGATCGGCGTGAGTTGCCGGATCGGCGAGAATTTCAAAGGCCAGCGCATGGAGGCAATCACCCGCAAGAATGGCGGTGGCCTCATCAAAGGCCTTGTGCACCGTTGGTTTGCCACGGCGCATATCGTCATTGTCCATCGCCGGCAGGTCGTCATGGATCAACGAATAGACATGGACGCACTCAATCGCGATCGCCGCGCGCAATGCGCAGTCGTGATCAACGCCAAACAGCCCGGCGGTGGCAAACACCAGATGCGGGCGCAGCCGCTTGCCGCCGCCAATGGTGGCGTGGCGCATCGCACGATAAAGATCGGCGCGGGGATCATCCGGGATCGCCAGAATCTGGTCAAACCGACGGTCAATATCAACGCCAACCTGAGTCAGCGCAGATTGCAGCGACAGCGAGCGGCTATCCATCGGTTCAGCCGGCGGCAAAGGGTTGGGTTCCGGCAGGTCGTCCGTCACCATCAAGTCTGATCGATTCGATTCGCGCCTGCGCCGCGTTCAGTCGTTCGGCGCAAAGTTTCCGCAGCGCGTCGCCACGTTCGTACAGGTCAATCGCGTCTTGCAAAGGCACTTCGCCGCTCTCCAGCCGCCCAACGATTTTCTCCAATTCGGCCAGGGCGGCTTCGAACGACAGGTCGGCAGGGGGTGTGTTCATGCTGATGCTATGCGGCACTCGGGCGAGGGGGGTCAACCACCCCTCGCCCTGATACTTCGCTTGCTTTTCGGGTTATCCGCCGATGTGCAGCATTCGTGACGCCAGGATCAGCACGACTGAACCGACAATCGACATGAAGAAGCCCGCCGGATGAAACGGCTCGTTCGAAGATGATGGATGAAGCAGCTTGTGGATCAACCCGCCAACAAAGGCGCCGCCGATGCCGAGCAATGCCGTCATATACCATTTCATCGAATCCGCACCCGGCACCACCGCGCGCGCGATGAGGCCGACGATGAAGCCGACAACGATCATTCGCAAAATACCAAACATATCGCTCTCCTCTCCCCCAAGGGGAAAGCCGAGACTGGCATGGTCGTTTCGGCTCCGCAATGCCTTGCTGCCCGGATGCCGACGATTGGGGTCGGCGTTCCGCCGCAACCGCCAGCTTTGTTGTTCTTACGCTCGCTTCATTGGTCTGACAGGAAGACGGTGCAGTTGTTTGGCCCGCCATGAGGCATGGATCGATCTTGTTTTTCAGGAGGTGAGTCATGCGAGGCGTTGAAGCTATTGAAGCCACACCGGTACTGAAAATCGGCCTGCCCTGAAGGGCGTTTGGAAACGGGCAAAGGTGTATGGTTCGGCGGCGGCACCAGCTACCTGCTATCTTCCGTGAAACAGGCCCATTTACAGGTTGGTTGGGGGAGCGCGCTGGTTCTGCAATGCACCAGGCGCGTGCAATCGCGACTGGCGGTCTAGGCAGTGCGCAGTTCGTCGATAACCCGTCGCAGCGCCGAATCCACCGTGTCCGCATCGGCGCCGAGTCGGCTCGCTTCCGCCTCAAGTGCAGCGGCAACAACGCCGGTGTTTTTGGCTGTATCGCCCAGATTGGCCATATGATGACCGACAGTTGCAAGATTCTCCATCGCCAGCCTCATTCCCTCGCGAATACCGGCGCTGACGCTGCCTTGCTGCGTCATGGCGCCAGCGACAAGCCCGGCATGGCGGTCAATCTGGCCGATTGCTTCCTCTATTGCCGACAGGGCGACACTGGCATTCGCCGCCGCTGACCGGATTGTTTCGACCTGTGCATCGACACGGGTGGTCGCCGCTGAGGTCTGTTTGGCGAGGTCACCCATTTCTGCGGCGACCACGGCGAAACCTTTTCCCGCCTCGCCCACGCGCGACGCCTCGATCGTGGCGTTTAGCGCGAGCAGGGCGGTCTGCTGGGCCACGCTGCGGATCAGCTCGGCCATCGCGGCAACCTCATCTGCCTTGTCCGACAGCGAAGCGACCTGCGCCGACGCCACGCGAGAGCGGGTTGCGGCGGTTTTGATTGCCTCGGCCGCGACCTGGGTCTGGCCACGCAGCGTATCGACCGACTCCGCCAATGCGTCGCCGGTCGAGAAAATTGCTGCAAGGTCAGATGTGACCTTTTCGGCTGCTCCGGTGGTTAATGCCGCCTTACGCCCGGCATCAAGGGCATGTCGCGCGACATCATCAGCCGATCTCGACAGCCGCCCGGCCGAGGCGCGGAGCTTGTCATTGACCGCCGAAACGCTGTTGCCGATCAAATCGGCGAGATCGTGGAGCAGCTTCTTGCGCTGGGTATCGAGTGCGCTGCGTTGCTCCTGTTGGGCGGCGGCTTCACGGCGTTGCTTGTCCGCGAGTTCCGCCTGCCTGGCAATTGCCGCCTGCGCCTCGGCACCACTGCGTACCAACGCGTCCCGCTCGCGCGCGGATTTGCGGAAAACCTCAATTGAGCGAGCCATGGCGCCGATGGCATCGGGTCGGTCGGCATGGGGAATGGTCAATTCGGCATTACCCGCTGCGAGTTGTTGCATCGCATTGCCGATGTCACGCAACGGATAGAGCACTGTGCGGAAGGTGACGAGCAGGGCAATGCCCAATGCGGCCAGCGACATCAATATCGATACCTCGAACAGACGGTAATCGGATTGCTGTTCAAGGCGCCGCACCTCGCGATGTAGCGCGTCGATCCGCGCAAGATTGTCCTTGATCAGGGCATTGGCGATGGTCGATGCGCGACGCTCAGCCGGACGGACAGCGGTGCGAAAAAGCATGAGTGCCCTTGCCCGATCGATCCCCGCCGCATCGCGCACGGCGTCGAGCTGTCGCAGCACCTCCCGCTGCGTTTCGAAATATGGCCGATTGGCGGTTGCCGCGCTCTTTTCCAACATCAGCAACTCTGCCGTGAAGTCACGGTAACGGCGCTTGAATCGTGCGTTGATCTCGTCAAGTGTTGCCTGATCTGGCTCGGTGCCGAGATTGAGAGCATCACGTTGGAGCGCACGGCTGGTGGAGCGAAGTTCGGTCAGTGCCAGTGTATTGTTGACCTGGGTTTCGACGTCGGCCTGCGCTTCTGCGATGGTGTAGCGTGCGCGTAGTTCAAGCCATACCATCCCGACCACAACGGCGGTCATCAACACCAGTGGCAGCATCAATCGCGCTACCACGCTTCGGCCGAACATCGCTTACTCCGCAACCTGATATGTGGCGCCATGGTACCGCCATGTTACAGCGCTGTGACAACCCGCAGCCCAATTTGACGGGGTTATTGATGGATGGCAGTTTTGCTGGCCCTAACGTCTGCGCCCGATCGGCACGCCGATCACCGCCTTGACGATCCATTTGTCCGGGTTGCTGCCATAGCCGCGGCCAATGCCGAGATTGAGATCCCACCGGCCGAAGCTGGTATCGATCGTCAGATAGCTCGCCTGTTCGCTGTTGCCGAATTGACCAAGCGCGCGGAATTCACCGACGCCGGTGAAATTCTCCACGCCAAGCGCGACGCGCGGTGACAGGGCATAGTTCAGCTTGGTGGCGATTTCGAGCGAGGCGGGGCCGGGCGCCGGTCCGGAGACGGTGAAGTCGATATTGGCGTTGACCGCTGCCGTCCATTTGCCGAACCGCACCCCGGCAATGCCCTTGAACTCGGCATTATAGGGATTGATGTCGAGCCGGTGACTGACTCGGCCAATCTCGAAATTGGCACCGACGAACCATTTCTGTCCCGTGGCGCGCGGCAGGATATATTTCAGCCGGAACTTGATGCCGTCGATGCCGAGCCGACCGCTGCGGTCGAATGTTGCCAGCGGAAGATAGGCGCCGAGCTCAAGATTGTTGGTCAGCCCCAGCGAAAACTCCGGCGTCACGCGCAACCGGTGCAGCGATTGCTGTTCGCCCGGATATTCATTGGTCAGAGCGCCGCTGAGGACATAGTTGGTGTGAATATCAAGCCCCAGTTCCCCCGGCGCGCCGAGTTCGTCCATATAGACTTGAATCTCTTCCGGTCCGGCCAGTGCAGGTGTCGCGATGAACATGGCGCAGACAGCGCCGAGGATCATGGCAATTCTGGCCGATGGTGGTCGACGGGAGGGAGCAATCTCTGTCATGCCGTTCGGGTTATGCGAGCGAGCGCTCCACTGCAATCACGCACAACTTACCGACTTTCCTGAGCCATTACCTCGGCGACCAAATCCTTGCGGCTCAGCTTGCCGATCATGGTTTTTGGCAGGGTTGCACGCACCACCACCTGATCAACCTGTTCGTGTCTACCGAGTTGCGGGTTAAGCCAGGCTGCCAGGGTGGCCCCTTCTATCGTCTCGCCGTGGTTGAGGGTGACATAGGCGCGGGGATGCTCACCGCGATACGGGTCGGGTAACCCGATTACCAGAACCTCCTTCACTGCCGGGTGGTGATGGAGCACCGCCTCGATCTGGCTGGGGAAGACCTTGAAGCCCGAGACGGCGATCATGTCCTTCAGCCGGTCAACGATGCGGACAAATCCATCATCGTCGATCATGCCGACATCGCCCGTGCGCAGCCAGCGCGTGCCTGCAGCGTCGGTGATGAAAACTTCGGCATCAGCTTCCGGACGCTGCCAGTAACCCTTCATGATCTGTGGCCCGGCAACAACGATCTCGCCCGGCTCGCCCTCCGGCGCCGGCTTGTCGGGATCGCCCTTGTCAACCAGGGCAAGCCGCGTTCCCGGAATCGGCTGGCCGATGGTGCCGGCCTTGCCCTCCCCGACATAGGGATTGGCGGAAATCACCCCGGCGCTTTCCGACAGGCCATAGCCTTCCACCAGCGTTGCGCCGGTCGCGGCCTCAAACCGGGCCTTCAATTCAGCCGCAAGCGGGGCGCCGCCGGAGATGCAGACCCGCATCGACGAAAAATCGGTTGTCGAGATTTGCGGGTGATCGAGCAGCGCCTGATACATGGTCGGGACGCCGGGCAGTGAGGTCGCCTTGGTGCGGTCAAGCGCTGCGAGTACCTGTCCCGCGTCAAAGCGGGGCAGCATGACGATGCACCCGCCGCTCAACACTGTGCGGTTGAGGACACAGGTATTGGCGAAGACATGGAACAGTGGCAGCACGCCGAGAATGCGGTCCGGCGCACCCGGCTGTGGGTCAATGGCCGTCACCTGCCGGGCATTGGCGGACAGATTCTGGTGGGTCAGCATCGCGCCCTTGGGCACGCCGGTTGTGCCACCGGTATATTGGATCAGCGCGACATCACTCACCGGGTCAATCGCGGGCGCTTCATGCCGACCGTCATTGTCGATCAGCGCGGAAAACGCGGTGATCCGCGCGTCATCGGGTCGCGGCGTGACCTCGTTGCGCTTGAACAGGCGGTAAAGAATTGACTTCGCGCGTGGCAGCGTCCCGGCAACAGATCCCACAACCAGTCGCTCCAGGCTGCTCCCGGCAAGAACCTTGAGCGCTGTTGGCAGCAACGCACTGGCGGAGAGCGTGAACAGCACGCGGGTTCCGGAATCCTCGATCTGGTGTTCCAGTTCCTGCGCGGTGTACAGCGGTGAGAAATTGACCACCGTCGCGCCCAGTTTCAGGATGCCGTAATAGGCAGCGAGGTAATGCGGGGTATTGGGCAGAAACAGGCCGATGCGATCGCCAGGGCCATAGCCAAGCCTGGCCAGCCCCGCCGCCACGCGGCTGGCGCCAGCGGCTGTCTCGGCATAGCTGTAACGCCGTCCGAGAAAATCGATCAGCGGCGCCGATGCATTGGCAGCAGCGGCATGATCAAACATTTCGACCAGCGAAAGCGGCGGAAAGGGCGAATCCCATGGCGATGGGTGGCAATAGGCGTTGCGCCAGCTACGCTCAGGGTCATTCATTGACACTGGTGTAAGCAAGCCTGTGCCCCGGCGCAAGGCGGGGCCTGACACGCTTCAGCTTATCTGATGACCTGCTGGGCCGTCCACGTAACCAGCACTGATACACTGGCCAGGCCAAGGTCAATGGCCGCCTGCACACGGTGTGGCGCCCGGTCCGATGCGTCATGGGTCAGGATGCGAATATCGGCTGAGGGATGACGCACCACTGCGGCCAGCAACAAAATTGCCAGCACTGCAACTCCTGTACGCCGACTGGGCATTATACCGCACCTCCGAGAAGCTGCGCATGGTAAATGAAACCGGCGCACACGGCAAGGTCAATGCCGCGTCAGGCGGCGCGGCGGATCTGTCCCCGGGCGCGATCGCGGCCAGCATCCTTCGCATCAAACAGCGCGGCATCGGCGGCGCGGTACAAGGCCTTCCAATCCGCCTCCCGCAACAGCGGGCCACGGGCCAGGCCGATGCTAGCGGTGACCGTCAGATCAAAGGGCATCCGCGCCGCACGCAACCGGGCAAGGACAGCGTCGGGTTCAACTGTGATGGTGGCCGGCATCACAATGGCAAACTCCTCACCGCCAAATCGCGCTACGAGCGCTTGCGCTGGTACCGACTGGCGCAGCGTGCGGGCGAACGCCCGTAAGACCTCGTCGCCGCCGTCATGGCCGATGGTATCATTGACGCGTTTGAAATGGTCGATGTCGACAACGAGCAACACCTGCTCGCCTTCGCGTCCGATTGCCTGGGTCAGAAAGGCGCGGCGGTTGAGCAAACCGGTCAACGGATCAATATCGGCCAACATGCGTGCCGCGAGTTCCTGCTCGCGAGCAAGGTCGCGGTCCCGGCTTAATTGCTGAATACGATAAGTGATCGCGATGCAGGAGATGATCGATTCGATCGCCATGGCCAGCAATGTCGAATTGTCGATCCACAAATTGTAGCGCACCCATCCATAATTATAGGCGCAGCGCAGCAGACCAAGAGCGATCGGCAAGCCCCATGCCAATGCAAAAATGCCGAAATAGTCATTGCGGCGATGCCAGGCGCTGAGAAGAATCGGGATAATGGCGGCAATGAGCAGCAGGAAAGCAGCCGAGAACAGTCGGTCGAACAGTGCCAGATTCCATTCACCGAATGCGGCGATTGTCAGTGCCGGTAGGAGGATCGCCGCCGATGCCAAATATGTCGCCAGCGTATGGCCGCGGTGGGGGACTGGGGCTTCGAAAAAGCAACGCACAAACGCCAGCGCTGCCGCTGCGGCCGAACCTAGCGTCAAATAATTGATCCGCATCCGGACGCTGTTGGCGATGTCGGGGAAGGCGATGCTGAGCGCACCGGATGATGATAAGGCATAGCCGATCAGGGCGGCGACCATCAGGCAATAACAGGGCAGGAAACGATAGCGCAGCACGCGCCACAGCGCGAGATTGTAGATCAGCATCGCCAGCGCCAACCCGGCAAAACCGGCATAGATCGCTGCCATCTGAATATTCGCGCCATACGCCCGCGTGGCAGTTGTAACGGTTGTGCCGGACATCAGCCCGCGAAGATTCGCGGAACCCTCAACATGCCACAGGATGCGCACGATTGGCGCGCCGTGATGCGGAAGTATCCGCTGTATCTGGGCGCCGAGTTGAATATAGCGGGAAGCTTGGGCGCCACTGGTACGAATGGAGGTGATCGTCCCGTCGGCAAACAGCACATATGCCGTCATTGCGTGTTGCCACATGCTCGCTGTGCGGAACACATAGCGGTTTTCCGCGACATTGATATTAAGTGGCTGGCTGATCAGCCAGAAATCACCTGTGCCAAACGCTCGTTGCGGTGTTTTACAGTCAAACTGGCCAACTGCATGAAACAACGCTTGCGGCGTCAGACCGGGGGCGTCACGCATGATGCAATGCCGGATCGCGATTGGCGCTCCTGCCTGAGCCGCAGCAGGTGTGGCTGCAGTGGCCGCAACCAGCAGCAAGGCTAGTCCGGTAGCGAGTGCAGTCAGCAGGTTGGCAATAAGGCGCGGCACCATGTTGCTGGCCTAACAAGATTTCGCGAACTATTCGTAAATTGGGCTATTTGACACCAGGAAGGCGCCAATGGGGGCGGGCTTGCGGTCGCGGCAAGCGATGACAGGTGTGATTTCACGCAGAAAGGTTGCTGTATGATTCGCATGTTACCGGCATCGACCAATGCCGATTATGCTGGCTCGCGCTGGTCCGCATGGTTTCTCATGCTTCTTGGCATGGCCTGGGTCGGGCCGGGGCTTATCCACAGTTTCCTGCCCGATGGTGGTGCGGGGGTGATCGCGGGGCTTGATCTCACCCATAGCCGGGCGCTGATCGTCGCCCTGTTCGCCTGGGCCGGAGCAACCCAGATCGCGCACGGCCTGACCATGATCGTGATCGGCTGGCGTTACCGCACGCTGACGCCTTTGTTGTTGGCCATCAGCCTTGTCGAGCGCAGTCTGCTCGCGTGGTCAGCATGGTTGCGCCACGCACCGGCCAGCGGCCACCACCCGCCCGAACATTATGGCAGCCTGGTCGCTGTGCCGCTGATCGGCCTGTTCCTGTGGCAGTCGCTGCGCCCCGCGCGTTCGTAGCGGTTTCAGTCGGGCCTGCTGTTGTGCAGGGCACCGTCACGGCCAAGACAGACCTCACCCTGACGCACGGTGTCCCAGCCGTCCTGCGTCTTGCGGAGAACCATTACGGTGCGACAGATGTTCGGCCACACTTCGCGTGACGGGCTTACCCGCACAACGCCATGCCAGCCATGGTCGCGCCAGCGCGTTGGTTCGCCGGTCTGAAACGCGCGATTGATTGAACCGTCAATTGGCCCACCTAGTACACCGCTCATGGCGATCGGCGCCTGACCGCGCAGTGGCACCGGAGCCGGCATAGCGGGCGGGGGCGGCGCAGAAACATAGCCGGCGCGTTGTTCGTCTTCCTCATCGTGCCACGCTCGGGGCGGCGGCGGTGCGGCCCAGCGACGCGGCGCGGGCCGGGGTTGGGCAGCCCAGCTTGCGCGACGGCTACGCGCCGCATCAATTGCTGCCCAGATTTGCGGGCGCGCACCGGCCCAGGCGTCATCACGACATTCCCGCTCGTCGCCATCATTGTAAAAGCTGCTGCCATCCGCGTCACAGACCCGTTGCACCGCGCGCTCAACCCGCTCCTGCAACAACGCGACCCCATAGGACGTTGTCAGGTCAAGTCCGGCATAGTTGACTGCCAGCGAGCGCGGCCTGGCACCGTCGCTATATCCGGCCTGGAGTGCAACGGCACTCGCGCCGGCAATGGCAACAACACCTACCCCGGCAAGCAACGTCTTGAGCACAGATCAGCTCCCTCTTTCCCGCGTTTGAGCACGGGGCATCCGATCCGATGCCCCGGCGCAGGCCGCGCAACTTTCGTCACCGCCTGCGGCACGGTGATATGGTTAACTGATCGAAATGTCTCGGGCGCATTCATCTGCGTCCCGTTTCGGGACGGCAGGAAAAACGGGGCGAAAAATCGGCGCCACTGGCCGGTATTCAACCCGGCCAGTGGCATTCCGATCCTAGAATTTGGTGCCCAGTTTCACGCCGATGGTACGCGGCGTGATGGTATAGGCATAGGAGCGGGTGCAAACGCTGCACTCTACCCCGCGCGAAAGCTGGCCCCGCGTGTCAAAGGCGTTCTGCAAGAACAGCTCGGCGCTAAAATTGCTCCAGTCATAGCCGATCCGGAAATCAGCCGATGTAAAAGCGGCAAGCCGACCGGTGATTCCAGCATTGAAGGTACGAATATCGCTGGAGGCCGAACTTTGATGATTGACCACGGCCTGCAAATAGCCGCTCCCGCTGCCAATCGCCACAGAGTAGCGCACATTCGCACTGCCCTTGAATTGTGGTGTGACAGGCAAGCGCGTTCCCTTTGACGCGCTGATACTGTTTTTATTGCCTGTAGCGGGATCAATGTTGGTGCAAGTATAGGCGGCATCATCGTACGCGCAGAGATTTTGCCGTGTCCTCGCGTCCGTATAGGCGCCCGTTGCGCTGATCGTCAGCTGGCGCGTCGGAGTCCAGGTCGCCTCGAGCTCGATGCCCTTGATGCGGGCGTTCGGGCCGTTGTGGACCTCGGTAAAGCTGTTCAGGCCGAGATAGGCGAACTGGAAATGAGCCCAGTCCTGCATGTAAAAGGCACCGTTCAGCCGCAATGACCTGTTAAACAGCGTCGTCTTGAAACCAATCTCGTAATTGGTCAGATAATCTGGTGCATAGGGCGCGATGGTGCCACGTCGATTGATGCCGCCGGGCCGGAAACCACGTGACCAGGTTGCGTAAAGCAACACATCGGTGGTCGGTTTCCATGTCAGGTTCAGCTTGTGGGTAAAGCCACTGCCTTCCGTGCTTTTGGGGTTAACCTTCCCCGTTGCGCTGTTGAACACGCCAAGGTTGGTGCAGGGGCCGCCGGGAACGACCGCTGGCAGCAGCGTGCCGGTATTGTTGGAACCAAGTGGTGCGCCGGTGGAAGTAAAGCACTGGACGACGCCCGTCTTTGAGCTGCCAATGGCATTGAACGGGCTGGCGGTAAATCCTGCGCCGGGGTTGCGGCCAAAGCCGAAGAAGCCAACCAGCGAATTGTTATATTTGAAGACACGACCGCCAGCGTTGAACGTCAGCTTGGGCGTGACGTCAAACGAGGCCTCTCCGAACGCGGCATAGTCGCGATCGACGCGGTCTTGCTGGGTCAGCCACAATGTGCCGGGGAATCCGTTGACGGAAACAGCTGAACCGAGACCGGCGACCTGGTAATCCTGATGGATCAGGTGCGTCTGGCGCTGGTAGAACAGGCCGGCGACGACGCGGAAACGCTCACTGGTTGGTGACGCTATACGCAATTCCTCGCTATGCTTGGTGAAATGGTCGGCGCCTAGGACGAGCTGACGAGGGTCGATCGTCTTGCCGGCATTGTCCTGATAATAGAAATAACCAGCGAGGCCTCCCGCCTTGGTGTAAAGCTGGTCATAGGTTTCAGCATAATCGGTATAGTCGCTCGATGAGTTGACCTTGCGGTCGAAATAGGCACCTGCGTAGGTTAAATCCCAATTGCCCAGCTTGCCCTGGATCGTCAGTGCAGCCTGCACAAAGCGATCATGCTGACTCTCCGGGAAGAAATGCTGAACCCGCAGGTCGGGTAGGCTGGTATCGCTGCCGAAGCTGCCATGATTGCGCTGATCCTGGACCAGCACCGTCGGGGAGATGGTCCAGCCTCCGTCAAGATCTACCTGCAGCGCGGCGCGCCCACCGACAATGTCGATGCTGTTATAGTCATTTGCTACAAAGGCGCTGTTGTTGGCCGAGATGCCAGGTATGGTGACGACGTCTCCATTCGCGTCACGGATCATGTTACCGGCGGCATCGAGCTTTGGTTTGACGAAGGTACGTGTCCCGGCAACATTGTCGATATAGCCCGCATCATGCTGATACCAGCCAACCGCGCGCAGCGCGATGTTGCTTCCCAGTGGCACGTTGACAAAGCCCTCAAACTTGCCGCCGATCCCGCCATGAGCGACACTGTTCACCTCGCCATCGACCTTGCCATAGAAGCCGGTCATGTCGGGCTTGTTGGTGATGATGCGGATCGTACCCGCTTCCGACGAGGCGCCGTACAAGGTTCCCTGCGGACCAGCGAGCGATTCAATCCGGGCCACGTCATAGATGTGCACATCTATCGTGCCGCCGATCGTCGTCACGGGCTGTTCGTCAAGATACACGCCGACGCTGGGCAGCGGGCCTGAATGGTTGCCGTCACCGCCCGATGCGATGCCACGCATATAGACATTGGTGTTGCCCGGCTGGCTGGTCTGAAAGGTGACGCTGGGCAGTTGTGCGGCGTAGCTGTTGAAGTTGGAGATGTTGAGCTGTTCAAGCTTGGCTGATGTCAGCGCGACGATGCTGATCGGCACATTCTGCAAGCTCTCACTACGCTTTTGCGCGGTGACGACAATATCCTGGACCGTGCCGTCATCCTGCGCCGCTGGTGCGGCTGCGCTCGGCTGTTGCGCTGCAGGCGCCTCTTTCGCCAACACTGGTGGCGCGATCAGGGCACTTGAAGCAAGCAGTCCGGTTAACAAGGCACGGTGCGCGCGAGACATATCATTCCCCTGGCTTTTGATTGCCGCGATGGTGCGTTGCGGCACTGTGGCGGTCAATCGCAAAGAGCGTCACTGTCGCGGTATGCGTAACTTCCCGCACCCTGCGTGGCATTTTGGTGACATATTCAGTCGGAAATGGTGCTGCCTGGGTACCCGGTCAGCGCCGGACCGAGTGCGGTCCGCAAGGGCGCCAGCCAAGGGTCGAACGCGCGCCATGCATCCATTCCGTCACGCGAAATCGGGCGTCTGACCTGTTCTGAGCTCGGCGTGCGGACTGGCCGGGCATTTTCATGGAAACGCAGACACGCCTCCTCAAAATCCAGCCCGCACCCGGCAAGCAGTGCGCGAACCTCCTCCTCGGGGTTTTCGACCAGCCGCTCATGCACAACCCGGTAGACGCGGCCCGGCAGGACCGCGTCGAGATGCGCCATCAGCCGGACATAGTCGGCATAATAATGTCCAAGGTCATCAAGCTGATAGGCAAAGCCCTGGCCGCGCGCGAAATGCTGCTTGAAGTTCGACCAGCAGCAGTCGAGCGGGTGGCGCCGCGCATCGATGATCGTTGCGTGCGGCAGGATCAGATGAATCAAGCCAGCGTGCAGCCAGTTGTTCGGCAGCTTGTCGATGAAACGCGGCTTGCCCTCGCGCCGCAGCGCGCGTGTCCGGTCAAGATAGCGCTCACCCAGTTCACGTAACAGGGCAGGCTCAGCGGTTGCCAGTCCGGCGGGATAGTCGGCAATGCGACCACTGAGCACCGGGATATCGGGCAGCTCCGACGTCCCTTCAACCTGCGAGTGACTGGCCAATATCTGCTCGATCAGCGTCGAACCGGCACGCGGCATACCGAGAATGAAGATCGGGTCGGGCGTATCATATCCCGTACCGGCAAAGCGCGCGAACAGATCCGGGGTCAGCGTCTCGATCATCTGATCGACAAGGGCGCGGGTTTCGCCAGCGTCATAGGCTATCAGCGCGCGACGATGCCGGTTGGCTGCATCATAATAGCCAAATGACGTTTCGGCCTCGCGGCGATCCTCATAGGCCTTGCCAAGGGCGAATTCGAGGTGGAAGCGGTCTTCCGCTGTCAGTTCGCTGGTCGCGAGCGCTCCTTCCATGGCCGCAATGTCGGCATCGTCGAATCGCACTGTTTTGAGGTTGGCCAGGCTCCACCAAACCTCGCCAAGCGTCGGTGCAATCATCAACGCCCGGCGATAGGCGGCGATGCTGTCGGCCAGCCGCCCGACCGTTTTCAGCACATGCGCGTGGCTCATCCAGATCTTGGGCTGGTCGGGATGTTCGGCGAGAATGCGCTCATACAATGTGATCGCTTCCTCGAATGCGCCGAGGCGGCCGAGCGCGGCGGCACGCAGATTGGCATGACTGGCATTGTCAGGATCGGCAGCGGCGAGGTGGTCCAGCTCCGCCAATGCTTCGGTCGGCCGGTTCTGACGATGCAGCACCGTCGCTAGATTGGCGCGGGCGGCGTGGAATTGCGGGGCGAGTTCGACCGCGCGGCGCAGCAGGTTCTCGGCATCGCGGTAACGCCCGATCCGACCGGCCAGCTCTGCAAACATCCGGATTGCGGCAATATCGGTTGGTTGTTCCTTCAGCCGGGCGCGGAGCAGCGGCTCGGCGACCGGCAGTTCATTGCGGGCCAGCGCATCAGCGGCGGTCAACAGGTCACGATCACGGATTGATAGTTCAAGCGCGCGCAGATGGGCGACGCCACCTTCGCTCGTCGCACCGGTCAGGTGCCACGCATCACCAATCGCACGCCATGCCGCCGCCGACAGCGACGATTGTCGCTCCGCCGCGCTGATTACCGAACGGGCTTGGTCGGTATGCCCCGCCTCGTGCAGCGTGCGCACCTGTGACAGAAGGTTCATCATGCGATCAAACCGCGCCGGAATCAGCGATACCCTTTGATAGCGGGGGCGCGGCAATGACAATGTCCCAGATCGCGATAAACAGGGCGGCAATGACTGGCCCGATGATGAAGCCATTGAACCCCAGCAATTCAAACCCGCCCAGGGTTGAGATCAGCACGACATAGTCCGGCATCCGTGTGTCACGGCCAATCAACAGCGGGCGGACGATGTTGTCGACACTGCCGATCACAAAGAAACCACACAGTGCCAGCACGACGCCCTGCCAGATCGCGCCGGTGGCGAGCAGATAGATGGTGACAGGCACCCAGATCAGGCCAGTGCCCAGCGCCGGGAACAGGGAAAACACGCCCATCGCCACCCCCCATAACAAAGCGCTGGGGATGCCAAGCAGCCAGAAGGTTATGCCGCCGATTGATCCCTGCAGGATCGCTACCGCGACACTGCCGCGGATCGTGGCGTGGATTACCGCGACAAATTTGTGGATCAGCGCGTCCATCTGCTCCGGCGGCAGCGGTACCGCGCGCTTGATCTGCGCCACCAGCGCATGGCCGTCGCGCAACAGAAAATAGGTGAGGTAGAGCATCACCGTCAGGGCAATGAAAAACCCCAGTGCGTTCTGGCCAAAGGCCAGGGTTTGTCCGGCGATGGCCTGAAAACTGCTGGCAAGGATCTGGCCAATCCTGGCGCGCAGCCCCTCAATATCACCCAGTCCGACGGTCTGTAGCCAAGCCCGCGCCCATTCGGGCAAATGTTGTTCTGCCTGGACCAGGATGCGGCCCAGATCGACATCGCCGCCACGGAGCCGGACATAGGCAGCGCCAGCTTCTCGGACCAGCGCAGCGCTGAGCAGGGCTGCCGGGATCAGGACCATGCCAATGAGCATCAACAGGGTAATGGATGCCGCGCCATTGCGCCGGGTTGGCATGGTGCGCAGCAACCGCTGGTTCAGCGGGTTGAACAACATCGCCGCGATCACGCCCCACAGGATCGCACCGGAAAATGGCGCCGAAATCCAGGCAAAGGCCAGGGTGACGAGAACGATCAGCAGCAACAGGAAGGCCCGCGCCGGATCAATCGTCAGCGGGGAACGACCGCTCATCCCGGCGTGCCTGACCGGATCAGGGAAAGTAGCGCTTGGTTCATTCTCGTCCGCCTGGCTTCAGGGCCTCTGCGCCCGTCTGTAGACGATTTCACGAGCCAGCCAAGGTTGGAGCAGCGGGTGGTGGAAGCGGTCGCGCGACGCCTCGGGCAATCGCGCGACCACATATCCTATTTCACCTTTACGGGCGCCTCGGCCTTGCCTTTCTTGCGGGGCTTTTTGGGTGCTGCGCCGACAACTTCAAAGGCCATGGCGCCGTCCTTCAGCTTGACCGTCACCTCGCCGCCATGGACGAGCTTGCCGAACAGCAGTTCCTCGGCGAGCGGCTGCTTGATCTTTTCCTGGATCAGCCGGCCCATCGGGCGCGCACCATAGAGCTTGTCATAGCCCTTGGTGGTGAGCCACGCCTTGGCCTCATCATCGAGCTTGATGTGGACGTTGCGGTCGGCAAGCTGCAGTTCGAGTTGCAGGATGAACTTCTCCACCACCCGCGCCACGACCTCGGGCGGCAGGTAACCGAACGGCACTATTGCATCGAGCCGGTTGCGGAATTCCGGCGTGAACATCTTCTGCACCGCCTGCTCGTCCTCGCCCTCGCGGGTAAGGTTGCCGAAGCCGAGCGTCTCGCGCGCCATGTCGGATGCGCCGGCATTGGTCGTCATGATCAGGATGATGTTCCTGAAATCGACGGTCTTGCCATGGTGGTCGGTCAGCTTGCCATTGTCCATCACCTGCAACAGGATGTTGAACAGATCGGGATGCGCCTTCTCGATCTCGTCGAGCAACAGCACGGCGTGCGGTTGCTGGTCAACGGCGTCGGTCAGCAGGCCACCCTGGTCATAACCGACATAGCCGGGAGGTGCGCCGATCAGCCGGCTGACCGAGTGGCGCTCCATATATTCCGACATGTCGAAACGTTGCAGCGGAATGCCCATGATCGACGCCAGCTGACGCGCAACCTCGGTCTTGCCGACGCCAGTCGGGCCAGTGAACAGATAATTGCCGATCGGCTTGTCGGGATCGCGAAGGCCGGCACGGCTGAGCTTGATCGCCGAGGCGAGCTTCTCGATTGCCGCGTTCTGACCGAACACGACACGCTTCAGGTCGGTGTCGAGGCTCTCCAGCGCCCGGGTGTCGTCGGCCGAGACCGATTTCGGTGGAATGCGCGCCATCGTTGCGATGACCTGCTCGATTTCGCGCGTGGTGATCGTCTTCTTGCGCTTGGCCAGCGGCACCAGCATCTGCATCGCGCCGACTTCGTCGATCACGTCGATCGCCTTGTCGGGCAGCTTGCGGTCATTGATGTAGCGCGCCGACAGCTCAACTGCCGACTTGATTGCGTCGGGCGTGTATTTGACCGAGTGATGCTGCTCAAAAGCAGAACGCAAGCCGGTGAGGATCTTGATTGAATCCTCAATGGTCGGTTCGTTGACATCAATCTTCTGGAAGCGCCGCAACAGCGCGCGGTCCTTCTCGAAATGGTTGCGGAACTCCTTGTAGGTGGTCGAACCGATGCAGCGGATCGTCCCGCCCGACAAGGCCGGTTTGAGCAGGTTCGACGCATCCATTGCGCCGCCGCTCGTTGCGCCAGCCCCGATCACCGTGTGGATCTCGTCGATGAACAGGATTGCGTCAGGCAGTTTTTCAAGTTCATTGACGACCGCCTTCAGCCGCTCTTCGAAATCGCCGCGATAGCGTGTCCCCGCGAGCAGCGCCCCCATGTCGAGCGAATAGATCACCGCCGGGAGCAGCACCTCGGGCACGTTGCCCTCGATGATCTTGCGCGCCAGCCCCTCGGCGATGGCGGTCTTGCCGACGCCGGGATCGCCGACATAGAGCGGGTTGTTCTTGGAACGGCGGCACAGGATCTGAATGGTGCGGTCAACCTCGGCCGAACGCCCGATCAGTGGATCGACCTTGCCGTTGCGCGCCTTTTCGTTGAGGTCGACGCAGAATTGCTTGAGCGCGCTTTCTCCCTTGCCCTTGGTCTCGCCCTTTTCCTTTTTTTCCTCGTCGGCACCCTTCGGGGTCGGGGCCTCGGTTGGTGTACCGCCCTTGCCGACGCCGTGGCTGATGAAGCTGACGGCATCGAGCCGGCTCATGTCCTGTTGTTGCAGGAAATAGACCGCATAGCTCTCGCGTTCGCTGAACAGGGCAACCAGCACATTGGCCCCTGTCACCTCGTCGCGGCCCGACGACTGCACGTGGAGGATCGCGCGCTGAACTACACGTTGAAAACCCGATGTGGGCGACGGGTCGGTTGCGGCATCAACCTTCAGCGCTTCAAGCTCGGTATCGAGATAGTGCGCGACGGTGGTTTTCAGTTCATCGGTATCGACGCCGCAGGCCACCATGACCTTGGAGCAATGCTGGTCATCGATCAGCGCGAGCAACAGATGCTCCAGCGTGGCATATTCGTGGCGACGCGATGACGCGGCCTCAAGGGCCTTGTGCAGTGTGGTTTCCAGCGCGGAGGCGAAAGAAGGCATTACATTACTCCATACGGGCCGCCGGGATACGCGCGCTCCGTTTTCCTCATGTTGGAAGTCGGACCGCCCGCATCAAGCACTTGAAACTCGCCCGGGTCGCAATAGCTGCCTGGCCGGGCCTTGCTCATCGCTTGAATAACTGATCGGCGCTTGCGCGATGGTTAACGGCGCGTTGCATTTTTGAGCGCGCCCGTTCGATCTCCGCCTCCAGCGCGGCGATGCGCGCTTCCAGCTCGGCAACGGACAAAGGATCAAGGTCTTGCCGCGTCAGCTCGCTGAGCGGGTCACCCGATTTTTTCGGCAGGAACTCGTCCGGATCCATGATCAGCAACGTTGACCGGCGCCGGGACGATGTCAATAAGGCGATGGGCCAGATAGCGGACAAGTCGATGAACAATGTTTCGACCATGATGAACGCGATTGACCCGGAGGCGCCGGGCGGCCCCGAGGTGTTGCGGCTTGTCCAGCGGCCTGTGCCGCAGCCCGGCCCGGACGAAGTGTTGATCCGCGTCGCCGCCGCCGGGGTGAACCGCCCCGATGTGTTGCAGCGCAAGGGCGGCTATCCGCCGCCGCCAGGCGCCCCGACCATTCCCGGCCTCGAGGTTGCCGGCGAGATTGTCTTGCTCGGCGAGAATGTAACGGCGGAACTGCTTGGCCAGCCGGTTTGTGCGCTGCTGGCCGGGGGCGGCTATGCCGAATATGCCGTGGCGCCGGTGGGGCAGTGCCTGCCCGTGCCCGCAGCATTGAGCATGGTGGAGGCGGCGGCGATCCCCGAAACATTGTTTACGGTGTGGACCAACTTGTTCGAACGCGGCTACGCGACAGAAGGCGATACCGTCCTTGTTCATGGCGGCACATCAGGCATTGGTACAATGGCCATTTCCCTGGCCAATATCTTTGGCCTGACGATAATCGTTTCGGCCGGTTCCGACGAAAAATGTGCCGCTGCGCGCGCGCTGGGCGCCGATCACGCGATCAACTACAACACGCAGGATTTCGTTGCCGAGGTGAAGGCGATCACCGGCGGCGCGGGCTGCGCGGTGGTGCTCGACATGGTGGGCGGCGACTATGTCCCGCGCAACATGCAGTGTTTGGGCGATGACGGCCGCCATGTGTCGATTGCGGTGCAGGGCGGGTTGATGGCGACAGTGCCGATCTTTGAGATCATGCGCCGCCGCCTGACCCTGACCGGCTCGACGTTGCGACCGCGCGATGCGGCGTTCAAGGGGCTGGTCGCGGATGAGTTGCACCGTACGGTCTGGCCGCATGTTGAAGATGGCAAGCTGAGGCCGGTGATCGACCGCACCTTTCCGCTCGCCGAGGCCGCTGCGGCGCATGAAAGAATGGAAAGCGGTGATCACGTCGGAAAGATTGTGCTGACAATCTGAGAGCAGATGTTGGGGGACAATGATGGCGGTGCAGAATGATCCGGTGGTCAAGCGGGATGAAACGCTTCGTGCCATCATCCTTGCCGTGATGGTAGTCGCCACCGGCCTGACAATCATTCTCTCGCGCAAACCGATCTTGATGACCGATCGGCAATGGGTCGCCTATGTTGCGCCGTTGCCCGCCAAGGCCGATGCGCGGGTTCTGGCGAGCTGGATCGACAGCGCCGGCACCATTGCGGAAAAATTCGAGCGCAAACCGGGTGTGGAGCTGCCGGCGCTGACGCCCGCCAGTGTCAAGGACGCGCCGCTGATGGTCGGTTACTCGATCCGCGAAAAGGCGGCGTTTGGCATGTCATTCGCCGCGTCGGAGGACGAGGGTTATGTCATCTATCGTGACCGTGGGGACTATTTCGAGACGATTGCGCTGACGCCAGAAGGTTGGGCCGGGGTGGAAAAGCGTGCCGGGGTGCAGTTCCCGATTCATGGTATCCCCCCGCTTTGGAAATATTATTGGGGCTGGTTATTCTTCCTCGCGCTGGCAGGTTATGGCTGGTTTGAGGCAGTCGCAGCGCGGCATCGGCGTGAGGCGGCAGGGGTGATCTGACGGGTGGCTACTTGCTTAATCGCCGCGTGAGGTTGGTTGCGGCCATCGACCATAAGCCACACTTTTCAATGGCGATTGCTTTTCGATTTGACGGTCGCAAGAACCTCGCCATGAAGGCGCCACCTGCTGGAGAGCCGCCATGTCTGCCTTGATCCTTCATGAATATGCCGCTTCCGGGAATTGCTACAAGATCCGCCTGACGGCTGCGCATCTCGGCATCGCGCTGGAACGCCGCGAATATGACATCATGGCCGGCGAGACGCGGACGCCGCATTTTTTTGGTAATGTCAGTGCCAATGGCCGCATTCCGGTGTTGCAGGTCGGAGATGATTTCCTGCCCGAGAGCAATGCCGCGGCCTATTATCTCGCCGATGGTTCGCCGCTGGTTCCGACCGACCGGTTCGATCGCGCGGACATGCTGCGCTGGATGTTCTGGGAACAATATAATCACGAACCCAATGTCGCGACCCTGCGTTTCTGGTTCGGGTGGATCGGCGTGGCCAACTTCACCGAGCTGCAACGCGCGCAGTTGCCGGGCAAACAGGTCGCAGGCGACGCTGCGCTCACGCTGATGGACGAACAACTCGCCAAGGCCGATTGGCTGTGCGCTGGCCACTTCACGCTCGCCGACATCATCCTCTACGCCTATACTCATGTCGCTGAGGCTGGCGGTTTCCGCCTGTCGCGCTACCCGGCGGTGCAGGCGTGGCTGTCGCGCGTGGCCGCGCAACCGGGCCATATTTCGATAGATTTGTAACATTCGCGTCACGCGATCGGAATCACGCTGTCACAATTGATCGTCATAGCGCCCCCATCACCGAGCGGGGGCGGCGCACATCATGGACGGCATTACCAGAATCGCGATGGATTCAGGCGTTACCGACATCGCCGAGTTCGCGCATTCGCAGCCAACCTATCCTGAGCGCCGCGTCACGGGGCGGCGGCAATATCGCACGATCTGGATTTCCGACATTCACCTCGGCACGCGTGGCTGCAACGCTGAAATGCTGATCGACTTTCTTGATCATGTCGACAGCGAGATGCTCTATCTGGTCGGCGACATCATTGACGGCTGGCGGCTGAAGAAAAAATTCTTCTGGCCCGCCGCGCATAATGATGTGGTGTGGCGCCTGCTCAAGCGTGCCAAGCGCGGCACCCGGGTTATCTATATCCCCGGCAACCATGATGAAGTGTTCCGCCAGTTCTCCGGGCTCGACTTTGGCGGCGTCGAGATTCGTCGCAAGGCGATCCACCAGACCGCTGATGGTCGCCGCTTGCTGGTGCTGCATGGCGATGAGTTTGATGCAATCACCCTGGCGCATCGCTGGCTCGCCCATGTCGGCGACGCCGCCTATAACATCCTGATGGCGCTCAACCGCTGGCTCAACAGCTTCCGGCGCACCTTTGGAATGCCCTATTGGTCGCTGTCGAAACACGCCAAGGCCAAGGTCAAGAAATCGGTCGAATTCATCTCGCACTATGAGGACGTCGTCGCACACGAGGCGGGCATACGCGGCGTCGATGGTGTGGTGTGCGGGCACATCCACACCGCCGAGATCCGCGATATTGGCGGGATCGCCTATTACAATGACGGCGACTGGGTCGAGGGCTGTACCGCCCTGGTTGAGCATCATGACGGGCGCATGGAACTGCTCCACTGGGCCGACGAGATGGCTGCCCGCTTGCCGGCCACCCCAGTCGCCGAGGTCACAGCACTTGCGGCCTAGGTCCAGGAGGATCGTGCGCCGCTCGCTGCAGACGCTTTCGGGCCGCTGGCGGGGGCGCGGTGAAAACAACATCCATCCCGTTCCGTTGCCGGAGGCCGTGATGCGAATTGCCATCGTCACTGACGCCTGGAGTCCGCAAGTCAACGGCGTCGTCCGCACGCTTCAGGCGACCCGTACCGAGCTTGAGTGGCTGGGCCACCGGATCCTGGTCATTTCGCCGGATATGTTTCTTTCGGTACCATGCCCAACCTATCCCGAAATCCGCCTCGCGCTTGCCGGCACGGGTGCGGTCGGGCGGATGTTGGAAGAATTTGATGCCCATGCCGTTCACCTTGCGACCGAAGGGCCGGTGTGTCTGGCCGCCCGGCGCTGGTGTCTGGCGCGAGATTTCCCCTTCACGACGGCCTATCATACGCAATTTCCGGACTATATTGCCGCGCGCACTGGCGTGAATCCGGAATGGATCTGGCGCTACATTCGCTGGTTTCATGGCCCGGCACAGGCCATCCTTGCCTCGACGCCATCAATTGCTGCGGTGCTCCACCGCCATGGCCTGCATCAGGTCCGTCACTGGGGCCGGGGAGTGGACCTTTCCCTTTTTGGTGCCGACGTTGCGCCAGACCCGGCAATTGCCGCCTTGCCGGGACCGGTTCAGCTCTATGTCGGGCGCGTCGCAATCGAGAAGAATATCGAGGCGTTTCTCGCCAACCCCCACCCCGGCACAAAAGTGGTGGTTGGTGATGGACCGGCCAAGGCAATGCTGAGCGCCCGCTTTCCTGCAGCGCATTTTCTCGGGCCGCGCTTCGGCGCCGATCTGGCGGCTGCCTATGCTGCGGCCGATGTCTTTGTGTTTCCCAGTCGCACCGACACCTTTGGTCTGGTCATGATCGAAGCCTTGTCCTGCGGTGTTCCGGTCGCGGCGTATCCGGTCACCGGGCCGGTGGATGTTCTGATACCGGCGGTCGGGGCGATGGACGAAAATCTCGCCGCCGCGATCGCTGCCGCGCTGACGCGCGACCGTTCCGCCTGTGCAACCTATGGCGCCGGTTTCACCTGGGCGGCCAGCGCGCAACAGTTTCTTACCGCATTGGTGCCGGTCATCGACGAGGCATTGGCCGCGTGAGTGCAATTCGCCTGATCTGCCACCGGCTGAAACAGGCGAAGACATCGGGATATTGGGTCGTTCTCCCGCCGACTTCACCTCTTGCCTTGCCCTTGCGCGCCGCACGCATTAGATCGCGGGGCGTGACAGGCCGCTCCGGGAAGGGGCGGCCCTTATTGTTTCTGAAAGGTTTTCCCTGTGGCACAGCCGCTTATGCCTCATGCGACCGCGTCCTGGCTGGTCGATAATACCGCACTCAGTTTTGAGCAGATTGCCGAATTTTGCGGTCTGCACATTCTGGAGGTCCAGGCGATTGCCGACGATACGGCGGCGACCAAGCTGACCGGGCGCGATCCCGTGCGGGCGCATGAGCTGACGCTGGAGGAAATTGAAAAGGGTCAGGCTGATCCGGATTATCGCCTGCGTATGACCAAGGGGCCGGAGCAGGTCCGCCGCACCAAGGGTCCGCGCTATACGCCGGTGTCGAAGCGCCAGGACAAGCCTGATGGCATTGCCTGGATTATCCGCAACCATCCTGAAATCACCGATGGCGCAATCTCGAACCTGATCGGCACGACCCGCACAACCATCGCGGCGATCCGTGATCGCAGCCATTGGAACATTGCCAATATCACGCCGAAGGATCCGGTCACGCTGGGCCTTACCACCCAGCGCGAACTCGACGCAGCAGTGTCAAAGGCCGCCAAGTCGGCAGGTCTCGAGGCACCGGTTGATACCCGGCTGGAGGGGGATCGCGAGGCACTGATCGCTGAGTTGCGCACGCAACGTGACCAGGCGGCGCGCGATGCCGAGACGATGGGCGATGACGGGGTGGCGGCACCGCTGTCGGTTGAACCCACAGCGGAAAATCTCTTCAAGCGCTGATCCACGCGCGCGGCGGCTGGTATTGATACCCATAGCGCCATGGCTGGCGCTGTGGGCATTCCGTTGCTAGTCGCAACCGATGTCGAAGACCCAACCCGCCATTTCACCGCTCGATGAGAGCTTTGTCGCGACCAGTCACAAGGGTCTGACCTATCCATTTGGCGGCGTGGAGCCGGCTGACGGCGATGTCATGCCGGTTGGTCCGGGGGTGCGATGGGTCCGGCTGATCGTGCCGGGGCCGTTGAAACACATTAATTGCTGGCTGATCGACGATGACGACGGGGTCGCGCTGGTTGATACCGGCATGAACCTGCCAGCCGCGCGCGAGGCGTGGAAGACGGTGTGGCGCGGTCCGCTCGCCGGAACGCGGATCACCCAGGTGATTGGCACACATTTTCATCCGGACCATATCGGCCTCGCTGGCTGGATGTGTGATCATCATGGTGCGCCGCTGGTGATGACACGCGGCGAGTGGTTGACCGCGAAATTCATCGTCGCTGATGCGCGTGACGCTATCCCTGACGAGGTGACTGCAATCCGGGTTGGTGCCGGATGGAGTGCCGAACAGATTGCGGAGGCGGCAAAAAGCGGGTGGTCTGGCTTTCGCCGCATCGTCACGCCGATGCCGATGGGCTTTCGCCGCATCAAGGATGGTGACGTCATGACCATCGGTGCAGCATCATGGCGTGTTGTGACGGGTTCAGGCCACAGCCCGGAACATGCGTGCCTGCTCAACGAACGGGACGGCCTGTTTGTGGCCGGTGATCAGGTATTGCCGCGCATCAGCCCCAACGTCTCGCTCGGTGTGACGGAGCCGGACGCCGATCCGCTTGGCGAGTGGCTTGATTCAATCGCCAAACTCAAACAGCTCCCGCACGACTTGCTCGTGCTGCCCGGCCATGGGGATCCATTTTACGGCCTGCACGCGCGACTCGACGCGCTCGATTCAGAACATCGTGCCAGGCTCGATGAACTGGAGGTTTTCCTCGCAGAGCCGCGCCGCGTTGTTGATTGTTTCGGTCGGCTGTTTCGCCGTGCGATTGGCCAGGAAATGCTGGGCATGGCGACAGGTGAGGCAATGTCACACCTGCGCCGACTCGAGATTGAAGGGCGCGCGAAGCGGGAAATTCGCGAAGGCGTGTGGTGGTTCATGGCGCGGTAAAGCCTTGCGATTGGTGGTCAGAGCGCCCTCCTGTCCCGTACTGGGGCAGCCATCTACCCTGCGGCTTGGCTAAACACCGCAATGGATCGCCGATGGCGAATGGTTAACTTGAATAATTCGCTCCAATCTGGTTCTATATGTGATCAAGATTTCAAAAGGGGCGGGCATGAGTGAGATGAAGATAGGCGCGGTGAGCGCCACTGCGGTTGATCGGCGCAAGCTGATTGGCGGTATGGCAATGTTGGGCGTGGCAAGTGCAGTTGCTACGCCAGCCATGGCATCCTTTGCACAGGGTGACAGTCGCGTTCGTGCCTTTCATGCACGATATGCACTGAGCAATGGCAAGGCGATCAACGGCTTTTTCGCCGCGCCGCGCGGCAAGCAATCGCTGGACGTGGTGCTGGTCATGCCATCGAACGACGCATCGTTGAGCGAGGCTGTCGCGCGCAGTTATGCGGTCAGGGGCTATCTGGCCATTGCGCCTGATTTTGCCAAGGCACAGGGTGATGCGTCGGCGGGCGCCAGTCGCGATGCCAAGGCCGCTGAACTGATGCGTTCGATCCCGGCGATGAAGCGCATGATGCGTGGTTCCGGTCGCGTGGCGATTGTTACCGCCTGAATCGAGGTGCGGCGGTACCCAAAATGCAACTCTGACTGTCAGGACGCATTTTGCCAATTGATTTGGTGACGTGGCGCGGTGGAGCATTGCTCCGCCGCGCCACTTTGCGCTTTTGGCCCGGCGGTGTCAGTTTGGCTTGACCCGAAGTCGCTTATTGTTCCACGTATGTTCCACATCAACGAGTCGTGGGAGCATATCAACGTGGCTAATCTGATCTTTTACACCAACCCGATGTCACGCGGTCGTATCGTCCGCTGGATGCTCGAAGAGGTTGGCGCGCCGTATGAAACGGTCCTGCTCGACTATGGTTCGACGCTGAAGGAAGCGGCTTATCTGGCGATCAATCCGATGGGCAAGATTCCGGCCATCGTTCATAATGGCCAGGTGGTGACGGAATGTGCTGCCATCTGCGCCTATCTTGCCGACGCTTTCCCCGAGGCGGGACTCGCTCCTGCGGCGACTGATCGTGCCGACTATTATCGCTGGCTGTTCTTTGCTGCGGGGCCGGTTGAGCAGGCCATTACCGATAGTCGCATGGGCCTGACACCAACTGCCGAGCAACAGCGCATGGCGGGTTATGGTACGCTTGAACTTGCCGTTGATGTTCTGGAACAGGCCGTCGCGGCGCACCCCTATATCGCGGGCACTAAATTCACCGCTGCTGATGTCTATGTCGGCGCCCAGATTGGCTGGGGCCTGATGTTCGGTACCTTGCCGAAACGTGACGTGTTTGTTGATTATGTCGCGCGGATCAACGCGCGAGATGCCTATAAGCGCGCTGCCGAAATTGATGACGCGCTGCTGGCGGCAGTGGCGCCAGTTACTCCGTAGCGGCTAACGTCTGGTCGGCAGTGCTCGCATGATCGCGTCACGCCATGCGTCGCTGCCGCTCGACCAGGTGGCAATTTCGGCGGCTGTACGGGCGCAGCCACGGCACAGGCGATCTTGGGGGTCAATCTCACAGACGTTGACGCACGGGCTGACCATGCGGCGCACCGGGACGCGTTCAATAATACCGTCATCCACGCGATGTCTGCTCAGCTGGAAATCTTGGCCGAGAGGAAGCTGGGCATCGGGCCATTCCAGCCATCATCTGGCCCGTCATTCTGCACATCGACACGCGCGACGCGTTCTTCGCGCGGCGGGCGGGCTTCACGCGCCGGGCGTTCCTCGCGTTGCTCCCGTGCCGGGCGTTCGGCGCGGGGTGGACGCGGCTCGCGGGCCGGGCGTGGTGCACGCGCGGCTGGAGTTTCCACCGGTGCCGGCTCTGCCCGTTCTGCCGGAGCAGGCGCCTTTGCCTTGGGCCTGGCGGCACGGCTTTTACCGCGCGTCTTTTCCGTCAGAGCACCCTCGGGCATCTCGACACCCTCATAGCGCTCGATTTTCAGCCCGGTCAGCTTTTCGATATTGGTGATGTTCTCGGCATCGTCGGGCGTAGCGAAGGTAAAGGCAACGCCCGTCGCTCCCGCGCGACCGGTACGACCGATGCGGTGAACATAATCATCCGGGTGCCATGGCGCGTCGAAATTGAACACATGGCTGACACCCTTGATGTCGAGCCCGCGTGCCGCAACGTCGGAGGCGACCAGGATATTGACGTCGCCAGCCTTGAACCGGTCCAGTTCAGCAATTCGTTGCGACTGCTCCATGTCGCCGTGAATTTCGCTCGATCGAAAGCCGCTGCGTTGCAGCGCCTTGTTCAGCTCACGCACCGTTGTCTTGCGATTCGAGAAGATGATCGCGGTCGTTACGTCTTCAAGCTCAAGCAGCTCCTGCAGCTTGTCGCGCTTCTTCGCCGCACTGATCGGTACCAGCCATTGCTTGATGTTCGTGTTGGCCGTGGCCGGGCGCGCAACCTCAATCGTCTTGGGGTTCGACAGGAACTTGTCAGCCAGCTTCTTGATCGGCGGCGGCATCGTAGCGGAAAACAACAATGTCTGGCGCTGCTTCGGCAGCTTGGTGCAGATTTCCTCGATGTCGGGAATGAACCCCATGTCGAGCATCCGGTCGGCCTCGTCGATCACCAGCAGCGAGCACCCGGTGAGGAGGATCTTGCCGCGCTGGAACAGGTCCATCAGCCGGCCCGGCGTTGCGATAAGCACATCAACGCCCTTTTCGAGCGCCGCTGTCTGATCACCCATCGAGACGCCGCCGATCAGCAACGCCATCGAGAGCTTGTGATATTTTCCGTACTTCTCGAAATTTTCGGCAACCTGCGCCGCCAGCTCGCGGGTTGGCTCAAGAATCAATGATCGCGGCATTCGCGCTCGGCTGCGGCCATGGGCGAGAATATCGATCATCGGCAACACGAATGAGGCGGTCTTGCCCGTGCCCGTCTGGGCGATGCCGATGATGTCGCGCATCATCAGCACGCTCGGGATCGCGCTCGCCTGAATCGGAGTCGGCTCGGTATAGCCGGACTCGTTGACCGCTTTCAAAAGTTCGTCGGAAAGGCCGAGGTCGGCAAAGCTCATGCGGTGTCCGGAAAAAGACTGCCGGCGAAGGCGCCGACCAGTGATGCTGCGCTTGCGGATCGACGGCGTTTTGTCAAGGTAAACGCGCGGCAGGGGTGTTCAGCGTTTCGCCACCAGGCGCTTGAACTGGGTAATTTCACACGCGCTGCCTGATCGGGAGCGCAGCACATCGCGCTTGGCGCACAGCATTCCGTCAACATTGCTCTTGAGATACAGGCCGGAATAGAAATCGAGCGCCGGGCAATGGTCGGCAAGATAGGCGCGCAACCGGCCACCATCCTCGGTCAACAGGTCAATACTGTCCGCTGATGTCACTGCGGCACCGCCCAGACTTTCCATCGCCACACATTTTGGTCCCTTTTTTTCGGACCAGCGCAGCGGCTTCGGTACGGTTACCGGCTGCGGCGCGTCGAGTCGCGGGATGCGGATGACGATGCGTTGGTGGAATGTCAGCTGTGCCCATTGCGTGCCGTCGATCGGCGCTGGTTCACTCGCGATGGCAGCAGGTGCCAACGCGAGCAGAATCAGGGCAAGGGGGGCAGGAATCGACATTATGACTGCCATCGATAGCCGATTGGGTTGAACAGTCGATGAATTGCCCGCACTTGAGATCACATGGTAGGGGTTTCCGTATGACTCCTGCCCAGGCAAAATTCGTCGATCAGGCCCGCACCCTTTTGGGAGAAAAGGGGGTGACGACAGAGGCTGAGATCATCGCGCCGTGGACAACTGACTGGCGGGGCCGGTTTCACGGCAATGCCCCGGCGATGCTGGCGCCAGAAAGCACCGAACAGGTGGCTGCCATCATCCGCCTTGCCGCCGCGAACGGCGTGGCGCTGGTGCCACAGGGCGGTAACACCTCGATGGTTGGTGGTGCAACGCCACCGGCGGATGGTTCTGCCTTCCTGCTTTCGCTCCGGCGGATGAACCGGCTGCGTCGGCTTGCTCCTGAAGACGGGTTGGTTGTCGCGGAGGCCGGGGTAATTCTCGCCAACCTCCATGATGCCGTGCTGGAACGCGGGATGCGTTTCCCGCTGACGCTTGGGGGCAAAGGAAGCGCAACGATTGGCGGGCTGGTTTCCACCAATGCGGGCGGCACCCAGGTCTTGCGGTTCGGCACGATGCGCGGCCTCGTCGCCGGAATTGAGGCGGTGCTGCCCGATGGCCAGATCCATGATGGCTTGTCGGTGCTGAAAAAGGACAATCGCGGCTATGACCTGACGCAGTTGCTGGTTGGGGCAGAAGGCACGCTGGGCGTGGTCACGGCAGCGGCGCTGCGGCTGGTTCCGGCGATCGTGGAACGAGCCGTTGCGTGGGTCGGCCTCGAAGACCCGGGCGCCGCATTGGCGTTGCTGCGGCGGTTGCAGGACGCGACCGACCGGATCGAGGGTTTTGAGATAATTCCGGCAGACATTGTGCAGACCGTGGTTGCGCATCTGCCGGGCGCGCGCGCCCCGCTGGACGGGCCGCATCCTTGGCAAGTCCTGATTGAAGCGACCATTGACCATGCCGACGCTGAGACGCCTTCGGCGCTGCTCGAACGGCTCCTCGGGCCTGCGCTGGCCGATGGCATGGCAGGTGATGCCGTCATCGCCGCCAGTGAAGCGCAGGCCGAGGCATTCTGGCGCCTGCGCGATTCGATTTCGGAAGCCGAGCGCGCGCAGGGGCCAGCGGCGCAGCATGACATTTCCGTGCCGGTTGCCGCGATGCCGCGATTCATGGTCGAGGCCGCTACCGCGTGCGACGCGCGCTTCCCCGGCACCCGTGCCGGCTGCTTTGGCCATCTTGGTGACGGCAATGTCCATTTCCATGTGCGCGCGCCCGCCGGGGTTGTTCCGGCGCGCTGGTATGCCGAGCAAGCCCCGGCGATTACCCGCTTTGTCAATGATCTGGTTGTTGCGGCGGGAGGGTCGATCTCCGCCGAGCATGGCATTGGCCAGATGAAACTCACCGAACTTGAGCGATTGTCCTCGCCGGCACGGCTCGCAGCCCTGCGCGCGATCAAGCACGGGCTTGATCCACAGGGGTTGTTCAATCCCGGGAAGCTGGTCACGCTTGCGCAAACGGCGACGAGTCCATAAGGCCAGCCGCCAATCGGCGCGTTTATGCGCTCCACCTTTTCTGTCTTCTGTCTTCAATCTGGAGAGTTTCGATGGCCAGCGCGCCGCAGTCTGCATCACTTCCCTTGTTCTATAACGCGCTTGAGCCGCTTTCGAGCGAGGCTCATGCCAATTTCAAACTGCGTCAGGCTGATGCCGCGCCGTTTTTTGTTGGCCAGCACGCCATTCCGATCACCACTGACGAATTCGTCATGACGCAGCGCCGCTTGCCGATCGTCTTCACCACCGGTGATGATGCCATTCCGATCGCGCTGATGGGCCTCAATGAGGGCGTCAATGTTTTCGTCGGTGAAGATGGCAAGCTGACCGATCAGTCGGTGTACATTCCCGCCTATGTCCGCCGTTATCCGTTCATGCTGGCACGGCTGCATCCCCAGGCGCAGGAATTGTCGCTGTGCTTTGATCCGACCGCCGACACGCTCGGTGCGTTCGATGAGGGGCAGCCGCTGTTTGACGGCAAGGAACCGAGCCAGATCACCAAGGACATCCTGACCTTCAACGAACAGTTCGAGCAGGCTGGCGCGCGCACCGCGAATTTCGTCAAGGAACTCCGCGAGATGGAGTTGTTGATGGATGGCGAAGTGACGATCCAGACCGAGGGCTATGAACAGCCATTCGTCTATCGCGGCTTCCAGATCATCAATGAGGAAAAGCTCGGCGAGCTGCGCGGCGACCAGCTGCGCAAGATCCACAAGTCGGGCATCCTGCCGCTGATTTATGCCCACCTGTTTTCGCTGTCGCTGATGCCGGACCTTTTCAATCGCCAGATGGCGCTTGGCAAGGTTCCGCAGCAGCAGCTGACAATGTGATTTAAACTGCTATTATAAAGCAATATTATTGGAAATCGCAGGGCAGATTCAGCGCACTTGAAGTGCTGTAGCCAGCGGCCTATATAGGTCTCGCGCGACATCGCGTCCCCCCTTCGCGGGGTCGCGTAGCACATCTTCGGATGTGTTTCCTCCCTGAACCTTGGCCACCGCGTGCTTGCACGCGGTGGTTTTTTATTGGGCAGTTGTCACCGTGCTGTGAACACCACGGTCGTGCAAGATTCCGGGCGTTCGGGGTGGCCTATTCGGCGGCAAGTGCAGCGAAGCGATCATCACCCGGTGACAGCGCCTCATCGGCCAGCGCATCAATCATTCGCCGCAGCACCTTGGCGATGGTGATCAGGCCATTACCGGTCTGGTCCAGGGTCGCGTTGAGATAAAGTGACCGGTCAAACTCGACCTGGATGGCATGGATCCCGTTCGCTGGTTTGGCATGGCGATCAAGGATGTGGCCGCCGGCATAAGGCGAGTTAAGCGCGGTCTGGATGCCGGCTCTTGTCGTGACATCCTCAAGCCGCTGGACAAAGCGCGCCGCTGCCGAACGACCGAAGCGGTCCCCGAGCACGATCTGTGGCAGCCCACGCCCCAATGGAGGCATCGAATGCAGGTCCAGCAGGATTGCGATACCATGGCGCGCATGGGCACGTTTCAGCGCCATCGACAGGGCGGTGTGATAAGGGCGGTAGTCGTGCGCGATGCGGCTCGCGACCTCTTCGCCCTCAAATCTGCGGCGCCAGATCTCACCCGCGCCCGGCACCCGGCGCGGGATCAGCCCCAGCCCGCCGCGCAACTTCGCTGACGGATGCGGTGAGGTGTGACGGTCTGCCCCCGAATCGATCACCGGATCACGTTCATGCTCGGCGCGATTCAGGTCGATCCACGCGCGCGCGCGGCGCTGTACCAGCATCGCCTCGGTTCCACGCGCCGCCAGTGCGACAGCGTCAATA
The DNA here is from genome assembly GCA_963422345.1 of uncultured Sphingomonas sp. GTDB lineage: Bacteria > Pseudomonadota > Alphaproteobacteria > Sphingomonadales > Sphingomonadaceae > Sphingomonas. The sequence continues at coordinate 3,361,687 of OY729425.1, read as the reverse complement.
TGGCGGTCTTCCAGCGGACGCAGCGCCTCCAGTGGAACACGCAACGCCGCGCGCAGTGGCAGCGGATAGTCACGTCCGGCATGGGGAACTGACAACACAACCGGGCTGTCCGGGTCGTCCAGCGCATATCCGTCATAGGGCTGCCAGTGCGGTTCCACCGCGCAAGACTAGGGCGATGCTCGTTCCATCGCAATCGGCTGGAAAATGTTAAGGGCTTGCGGCTATTATCGCTGGTCAGAAACAGGCGCGGGACGGTGATGATCAGGATTTTGCTGGCCGAAGATGATCAGGTGATGCGTGAATATTTGACGCGCGCGCTTGAACGTTCAGGGTATGCCGTCAGTGCGGTCGATCGGGGGACAGCGGCGATTCCGTTGCTCCAGAACGAGCATTTTGACTTGCTGCTGACCGACATTGTCATGCCGGAGATGGACGGTATCGAACTGGCGCAGCGCGCCGGTGAGATGGTGCCTGACCTGCGCGTGATGTTCATTACCGGTTTCGCTGCCGTCACGCTCAGGGCGGGAAAGACGCTGCCACAGGCGCGCGTGTTGTCCAAACCATTCCATCTCCGCGACCTCGTGCTGGAGGTTGATCGGCTGTTTGAGCGGGAGAATGTCGGCGGGCTGTAGTTTCCGGGGGATGGCGCTTGCACAGCGCCAAAACCCCGGCTAAGGCCCCCTTCCCGTGGGCGTGTAGCTCAGTGGTAGAGCACTGTGTTGACATCGCAGGGGTCGCAAGTTCAATCCTTGCCACGCCCACCATTAAAAGGCCCTCTGGTCCAGCGGATCAGGGGGCCTTTTATGTATCCGAGTCACTTGCCTGACAGGCAGGAAGCGGTGCTGCGACACGGGGCGATCCCGCATCGGCTCACCCGAGATCAGGCCATTTCAGTTGCGCCGCCAGCCACGGGAACCGGTCAATGAGCGGCGGAAAGGCAGTGTGGCGCAGGACATCGGTCGCAAGCGCTGCGACGTCCCCGGGCAGGGTACCGAGCTCGCCGACGCGCGAGACGACCTGAACCGCGCGAGAGAATTGGCCACGTGGCATCGGTTCTATCCGCAACTGCGGGAATAACTCGGGATAGGCCGCCAGACACACCGGTGTTGTAATCGTCCAGCCATAGCCAGACGCAACAGTCCGTAACTGCTGGTCGGCCGATTCGACCTCGACCATGCCGGGCATCCTGAGCTTCAGACGTACCAGTTGGCGTTCGATCTGCTGGCCCATGCCGGTCAGATGAGAAAAGCGGACAAAGGCCAGGGCCGGCGGATTGCTGCGCAAGTCAATCGGCTCGCGATAGTCCGCCGGCAATACGACGACGAATCCTTCTTCAAAAACAGGGTGCAACTCGACGCTGTGGCGATGCTCAAGGTTGAAGCTGCCCGTCACCAGCATGTCGATGTCGCGGGCCAGAAAATCGCCCTGATGCTCGCGCGATATCCCCGACCGGATGCTCCAGCGCTCAGCGCGTGAACCGAGTGCGTTGAGCATCGGTGCGGTCAACTGGTTGGCCAGGCTGAACGACATGGCGACGGTAACGCTCGCCACGGGCAGGGCGGCACGTTCGCGCACGGCGTCATAGGTAAGTTTGGCCTGTGCCAGCAGGCGCTCGCTGCGTTCGAACAGGGCGCGACCGCTTGTCGTCAGTCCCAACGGTCGCAGGTTTCGGTCGAACAATTGTGTGCCAATGCCCGCTTCGAGCCGGGCGATCGCTTGCGACACTGCCGACTGTGTTACCTGCAAATGCGCCGCGCATTGCGACATGCCACCAAGTTCGACCGTCAGCACGAAGGTCTCCAGCGTGTGCAGGTCGAATTCAGGGGGAAACCGCATCACGCGATGCTATCATCCAGCAACGCTAATACAATCTATTATCCGGTCTGTTGCCGGGCGCCCGGTCAGTGCCTGCTGTGCAGGGAGTTTGCGTCACCGATCACCCGCGCTTCAATGCCGCCGCCGGGTTGTCGCCGCTCACGGATGAGCAACAGGAACGCTGAAACAAAGGCAATCAGGCTCAGCGTTGCGAACATGATCAGCATCGCATCATAACCGTGGGGATTGTCCTTGCTGGCCGCGAACGCATCGTTGAGATAGCCCGCCGCATAGTTAGCTGCGGCAAGGCCAAGCGATTGAATCATGTTGATCAGCCCAAAGGCAGTGCCGATACGGTGTTTCTCGACCAGCATCGCCGTTGATGGCCAGATGACAGCCGGGATGACCGAGAAACTCAACCCCATCAGGGCCGTCGTCACCCACAGGCCGTAACCGGTGGACGACAGGATCAGGAAGGTCAGCGGCATCAGCGCGGCGGCGAAAGTGAGCAGTGTTGCCCGCCGCCCGACCCGGTCGGCAATCAACCCAAATACCAGTGTCGCAAAGATCGCGGCGGCAAAGATATAGCTGTTCGCCGTCCCGGCCTCGGCCAGGTTCATCCCTTTGACATCCTGCAGATACTGGATCGAGAAGGTCGAGCGAAACGGGAAGAAAACGCTGGCGAACAGCACGTTGAGCCACAATATGTACCAGAAGGAACGGCTGAACCCGGTCAGATCCTTCAACACGAACCGCTCTGATTTTTGCCCCGTGGCGCGCAGGTGCGGCAGGCGCTTGTCGATGAGATAGTAAAGCAGCGCCGTCACCAAACCGGTTGCGGTCAATATTGCGGCGAGCCACAGCGGCGCCTGCCAGCCTGCGGCATAGACATCGGCAAACCAGCTTGTCGATTTGTCCGCACTGTACGATCCGACCCGCGCCATTGAGAAGAACAGCGCAATGGCCAGCGCTCCGCCGCCCGCGTGGAACCACTGCGCAATGCCGACGAGCAGGGCGATATAAAGGGTTTCATTGCCCAGCCCGAACAGTAGCCGCCCGAGCAGCATCAGTTGATACGGGTCGCCGATGGCGGTCAGCACGGCGCCAATCGTGCAAATCACCGCTGCGATAACAATCGCCGCTGCAGCACCGATCCGGTCGATGATGATACCACCGACCAGCGCAAGGGCGATATTGGGCAGGTTGAACACGGCGTTGAGCAGGCCGATCTGGCTTTGCGTGAACCCTCGTTGATCGCGCAGCATTCCCGCGACGGGTGCGATACTGTCATAGGTATAATAGCTACCCATGATGGTAAGCGCGGCGAGGCCGAGGATCAGCCATTTGGTTTGCTGCTGGATCACGAAACTTCCTCCCCTGACTGTCCCATGCCCCACCGGAAGGGCAATTACTGCGGCAGTGCTGCCGCGCCAGCCTGTGCGACAACGCCATCCTGAAATAATTGCACGCCGGAAATGCCGATCGCGTCAAAGGTTAAAGCGTTCACCACCGACTTGGCCTCTTCAAGCTCGATCAAGATACTGGTTTGCACAATATTCCTCTATGAAATGCGCGCGCCCTGCCGGAGCAGTTCCTTCTGTATCGTGCCAATATCGACCTCGCCGAAACCGCAGTCTGATCTGACAGCGAGTGCCGCCGAAACACCAGCGCCTTGTCCGGCAACCGCGCAGCACATCATGTTGCGGACGGCGGCATGGCTGACCTTGTCACCACCAATGGCGCGGCCCGTGACGATCAGGTTTCTGACGCCCTTGGGCAGCATCGCGCGATAGGGAAGGTGGAAATAGCGCCCCGTGGTCGGCAGGATCAGATAGCCATAGCCGTCAATAAATTCGGGGAAGATGCCGATACTGTCCTCAAACCGGCCCTGGCCGCGCACGTCTTCGTCGGTCATGTTGTACGCCGCATCAATCTTGCGTGTGTCGCGAATGCCCAGCGTCATGCCGAAGTTGCGCAGCTTTGCGTTCTCGCACCCCGGCATAAAGGCCCTCAGTGCATTGACCGCGTGCATTGCCTGTTTGCGCCCCGCCATCTCGCCATGGGTCAGCGCATCGGGGTCGGTGCCGTCCAGATATAAATGGCACATGTTCAGATAGGTCAGGTCGCCCTGATCGGACACCGTCCCCCATGTGCCAGCCATGGTTTTCACACTGTCGGGGATCAGCCCGGCCTCCAGCGCCTTTTGAAAGGGTTTGCGCAGGAAGGGGGAGAACATTGCATCCTCCTTGCCGCTGGTCGTGACTTCCCATTCGCCGCCCACAGCCCAGTCGCCATAGGTTTGCGGGTCGGATTTCACCGCTTCGATAAACTGCGTCTTGTTCACGCCGCACATTGAAAACATCACCGAGACGGACATCATCTCGTCAACCGGATGCTTGTGGGTCGGCGCACCGCAACGATGGGCAATGTCCGCGTCCCCGGTTGCGTCGATCACCCGCCTGGCAAGGATCGCCTCGCGACCTGCCTTGCTCTCGACGATCACCCCGATGATTGTGTTGCCCTCCATGATCGGCGCGACAAACATGCGGTGAAGCATCGGAATGATGCCGGCTTCCTCGACCAGCGTGTCAGCGACGAACTTGAAGCTTTCAGCGTCAAGGCTGTGGCTGATCGATTGCGGCTCGGGTATCGCCGCGCCCATTGCCTTGGCGCGCTCCTCAAACTCGCGACCAATGCCTTCGCTGTCGATGGTCTGCGGGTGGCGATACCAGGCAAAGCCTTCCACACCGACCTGGGTGATGTTGCCGCCGAAACAGCCATAGCGCTCAAGCAATATCGTCTCGACGCCGGCCCGCGCGGCGGCGAGCGCTGCGGCAAGGCCGCCGGGACCGGAACCGATAACCAGCACATCAGTCTGCCGGATCACCGCAATCTCGCGCGCAGCTTCATGGATGGTCAGCGTCATCGTTGCGATGTTTCCCAGTCGGGCGCGACAAAATAGGGTGTGTTGGAGGGGGCGAGCATCGGCTTGCCCAAAACATGGTCAGCGCCCTTCTCGCCGATCATGATCGTCGGGGCATTCAGATTTCCCGTTGTGATGGACGGCATCACCGAACTGTCGATGACACGCAGCCCCGCAACGCCAATCACCCGCAATTCGGGATCGACCACCGCCATTGGGTCAGCCGGGTCGCCGATCTTGCAGGTGCAGCTTGGGTGCAGCGCGCTTTCGACATGATCGGCGATAAAGCGATCAATCTGTTCATCGCTTACGCAGTCCGCACCGGGCTGAATCTCGCGGCCGCGATAAGGCGCGAAGGCGGGTTGCTGAAATATCTCGCGCGTCAGGCGGACACAGGCGCGCATCTCCAACCAGTCATCGGGATGGCTCATATAGTTGAACAGGATCTTCGGCTTGTCATGCGGGTTGGCGCTGCGCAGCGTTACCGTTCCCCGGCTCTTCGACCGCATCGGCCCGACATGCGCCTGAAAACCATGTTCGGTCGCAAGCGACGACCCATCATAATTGATCGCCATCGGGAAGAAATGATACTGGATGTCAGGATATTTGATGCCCGCGCGACTGCGGATGAAGCCGCAGCTTTCAAACTGGTTGGATGCACCTTCGCCTGACCGCAGGAGCAACCACTGCGCGCCGACCATCGCCTTTCCCCATGGATTGGCCTTGCCATAAAGCGTGATCGGCTGGGTGCAGGCCATCTGGAAATAGAATTCGAGATGATCCTGCAGATTGGCGCCGACACCGGGGCGGTCTGCCAACACCTTTATGCCGTGCTGCGCCAGTTCGGCTGCCGGGCCGATACCCGAAAGCTTGAGCAACTGGACTGAATTGATCGGGCCGCCTGACAGGATCACCTCGCGCGCGGCATTCACGACATGGCGCGTACCGCCGCCTTCATATTCGACGCCAACAGCCCGCTTGCCGTCAAACACAATCCGCGTTGCCAGTACATGGTCAATCACGCGCAGGTTGCGCCGCTTGCGGGCTTGATAAAGATAGGCCTTGGCGGCGGAACAGCGTGTGCCGTTGCGCACCGTCATGTCCATTCGGCCAAACCCTTCCTGTCGGTGGCCATTATAGTCTTCGGTCAGGCTGTAGCCCGCCTGCTGCGCGGCATTGAGCCATGCCTGATGCAAGGGGTTTTTGAGCGTGCCGTAACTGGTCGAGAGCGGCCCATCGCCGCCGCGATATTCATTGCCGCCTTCGGCGCGTCGCTCGGCGCGTTTGAAATAGGGCAGCACATCGGCATAGCCCCAGCCGCGCGCGCCTTCCGCTTCCTTCCAGCGTTCAAAGTCGAGCGCATTGCCGCGAACATAGACAAGCCCGTTGATTGACGATGATCCGCCCAACCCCTTGCCGCGCGGGCAATTCAGCCGGCGATTGCCAAGATGCGGTTCGGGCTCGCTTTCATAACCCCAGTTCCAGCGCCTTGTGTTCATCGGATAGGCAAGTGCCGCCGGCATCTGGATGAAGATTGACCGGTCACTGCCGCCATATTCAAGCAGCACCACCTTATATTGCCCGTCCGCGCTGAGGCGGTCGGCGAGCACGCATCCCGCCGATCCTGCGCCAACGATGATATAGTCGGCGTGGTCAATAGGGCGCATCGATTGGCTCCATCGCCACATAGACGCTCTTCAACTGGCTATAATGTTCGATCGCCGCCTTGCCATTTTCGCGGCCCAGCCCGGATTGCTTGTTGCCGCCAAAAGGCATCTCAATGGGCGTGATGTTATAGGTGTTGATCCAGCATGTTCCCGCCTCCAGCGCGGCAATCACCCGGTGCGCCCGGGTCAGGTCATTGGTGAAAATGCCGGCTGCCAGGCCAAAGCTGCTGTTGTTGGCGCGCGCGACCACGTCAGCCTCGTCCTCGAAATCCAGCACCGCCATGACCGGGCCAAATATCTCTTCGCGGACGATCCCCATAGTGTCGGTACAGCCGGTAAAGATCGTTGGCTCGACAAAGGCACCCTTGCCAAGCGTTCCTGTGGTCACGCGCTTGCCGCCGCTAAGCAAGGTTGCGCCCTGCTCAATGCCGAGTGCGATATAACCCAGCACCTTCTGCAAATGCGCCTCGGATATCAGCGCACCCAATTGTGTGGCCGGATCGAGCGGGTCGCCGATCACCATTGCTTCGGTGCGCGCCTTCAGCTTGTCCAGAAATGCATCGCGCACCTTCCTGTGCACGAACACGCGCGTGCCGTTGGTGCATACCTCGCCCGCTGAATAGAAATTGGCGAGGAGCGCCCCCGACACCGCCTGATCCAGGTCGGCATCCTCGAACACGATCAGCGCCGATTTGCCGCCCAGTTCGAGCGTTACATATTTGAGCGTGCCTGCTGCATCGATCATCACCTTTTTGCCGGTGCCGACCTCGCCGGTCAGTGATACCTTGGCGATGCCCGGGTGAAGGCTGAGCAGGCGGCCGGTGTCAGCCTTGCCCTGTACTACCTGGAACAGCCCGTCGGGCAGGCCGGCATCGCGATAGGTCTTTTCCAGCTCGATGGCGCTGAGCGGCGTCAGTTCCGCCGGCTTGAAGATCATCGCATTGCCGCAGGCAAGTGCGGGCGCCGACTTCCAGCAGGCGATCTGGATCGGGTAGTTCCACGCGCCGATACCGGCAACCACGCCCAAGGGTTCGCGGCGCGTATAACCAAAGGCGCCGGTCCCCAGGTCATGATGCTCGCCGGCAATGGTGCGCGCGAGGCCGGCATAATATTCGATGCAGTCGGCGCCCGAAATTATATCGACCGCGATCGTTTCCTGAAGCGGCTTGCCGGTGTCCCGGGTTTCCAACCGGGCCAGCTCCTCGTTGCGTTCGAGCAACAAGGCTGCCGCGCGATGGAGGATGCGCCCGCGCTCAACACCGGGGGTTCTGCCCCAGCGCCTTTGCGCTTCGGCGGCGCGGCTGACCGCGCGATCCACCTCGGCCTTGCCGTCGATCCGGATCGTCGCGAGCACTTCGCCGGTTGCCGGGTTTATCGTTGCAAAACTGTCCGCAATGGCGGTGCGGTCCGTTCCGCTGACATTGCGTGCGATGAACTCAAAGATCAGATCACGCGCCAGGCCGCTTTGCAGTGCTGATCCGCCACTCATCGCGGCGCGCAGCCAGACCCCGTCAATCATCGCGGCGATGGTTTCGGCCATGCGCGCAACCTCGCTGGCTTCCACCAGTTGCCGCAGATCAAATCGCAGGTTGGAAAGCATCCGTTGCTGGTGCGCTCGCTGCACCCGCCCAAGCCGCGGGGCGTAAAGTGCCTGACCCCAGAAGGATAACCAGACCCGTGCCGTCCGCTCGTCAAATTCACTATGCCCCAGATGCGCGTCAATCAGCGCCTCGATCCGCGCGCGCGGGCCATCGGCCAGGCGAACCTTGGCTGCGGCAAAGCGGTTCAGGCGCCGCGCCACTGACCGAAACGCGGCTTCAAGCAGGGCGTCCTTGTCGCCAAAATAGTGGACAACCAGGGCGGCGGAGATTTTGGCACGGTGTGCGATTTCACTGAATGTGAATTCAACAATGCCCTTCTCGGCCAGCACTTCGAGGGCGGCGTCGATGATCTGCTGGCGGCGAATCTCAGCTTCCTTGCGCATAAATCCAGCCTAATTCATATTGACTGAGCGTTCAATATAATGGGGCTGTGCAAAATTGGTGCGGCTGCCCCGTTTGGCGGGTGGGCGGGCTGGATATTCCAGGCAAGCGATCTCAATGATCTGGCTGGTTTGACGGCCATCGCGTTGCTGAGGTTAGTCGTAATATTTAACATTAGAAATGCTAATGTAGTGGCATGAGCCGTCGCATCTGTTGCCCTGTGTCCGGGTTCCGTCCTAGCGTCACGGCACAGGTTGGCGTGAGACAGGCACAGTGAAAACAACAGCGAGAGCGGTGGTCATCGGGGGCGGCGTCGTCGGCGTCAGTACGCTCTATCATCTGGCCAAACTCGGCTGGACAGATGTCGTGCTGGTCGAGCGCAAGGAGTTGACCTCCGGTTCGACCTGGCACGCCGCCGGGTTGCTGCCACTGTTCAATCTCAGCTATTCGGTCGGCAAGCTTCATCAATATTCGGTCGGTCTTTACCCGACCCTGGAAGCCGAAACCGGATTGAATGCCGGCTTTTCGCAAGTCACCAACATCCGGCTGGCCACGACACGTGACCGCATGGATGAGTATAATTATTATGTCGGGGTTGCCCGGACCATTGGCGTCGATGTCAATTATCTGAGCCCGGAAGAGGTCAAGGCGATCTGGCCGTTGTGCAACACCGATGGCATCATCGGTGCGATCCAGCACCCTGATGACGGCTATATCCAGCCCGCCGATCTTACGCAGGCACTGGCCAAGGGCGCACGGCAATATGGTGCGACCATCTATCGCAACACAACCGTTACCGCGATTACACAGCAACCGAACGGCGAGTGGCTGGTATCGACCGACCAGGGCGACATCACCTGCGAGCATGTTGTTTCATGCTCGGGCAATTTCGCCCGCCAGACCGGTGCGATGGTCGGTCTCGACATTCCCGTCATCCCGGTTGAGCATCAATATATCGTCAGCGAGCAACATCCCGCGATCATGGAACGACGGCGCCAGGGCCTGCCGGAAATGGGGGTGCTGCGGGAATCAGATGCCAGCTATTATATGCGCGAGGAAGCAGGTGGGTTGCTGCTCGGGCCATATGAGGTGGGTGCGCCGGTCTGCTACGCTGACGGGCCTGCAGCAAACAGCGAGTATGAACTGTTCCCCGACGCGCTTGAGCGGCTTGAACCCTATATCCTGGCCGCGATGAAGCGCGTTCCCGCCTTTGGCGAGGTGGGCATCAAGAAAGTCTATAACGGCGCCATTGCCTATACGCCCGACGGGTCGCCGATCATCGGCCCGGCCTGGGGGCTGAAAAATTTCTGGCTCAATGAAGGTCATAGCTTCGGCGTTACCGCTGCCGGTGGTGCCGGGTGGCAACTGGCGCACTGGATTGTCGATGGCGAGCCGACCATTGACATGATGGGCGTCGACCCCCGGCGTTTCGGCGATTATGCCGGTCGTGGTTACCTCATCGAGAAGAATGAGGAGGCCTATGCCAAGGTCTTCACCGTCCACTATCCTGATGAGGAGCGCGAGGCAGGCCGGGCGTTGCGCCGGACACCCTGTTATGATCGGATGAAGGCGCTTGGCGCGGTGTTTGGCAGTGTCTTTGGCTGGGAACGGCCCAACTGGTTCGCACCTGAGGGCTATGCACTCAGCGAGGCAGATCTCGACAAGCCTGACGTGCTGCTCAACCACAACCACCCCGTGACCAGCGACAATGATGGCCCGGTGCGCGAGAAATGGTCGTTCCGCCGCTCGAACTATTTTGAACATGTCGGCGCGGAGTGCCGGCATGTAAGCCAGCATGTCGGCCTTCAGGACATGAGCGCCTTTGCCAAGTGCGAGATTTCCGGCCCAGGGGCAGAGGCGTGGCTTGACGGGTTGCTGACCAACGCCATTCCGAAAAAGGTCGGGCGCGTGTCCTTGTCCTACCTGCTTACCGCAAGGGGCGGCGTCCGCAGCGAGTTCACCGTCTACAAGATCGCGCCGCAGCATTACTATCTCGTCTCGGCGGGCGCCTATGAGCGGCACGACCATGACTATCTGAAAAAGGCCATGCCGCGCGATGGGTCGGTCAGTTTCGAGCGACTGACGACATCGATGGGTGTGCTGGTGCTGGCCGGGCCACGCGCCCGTGATGTATTGCAAAAGCTGACCGACAGCGATTTGTCGAACGACGCTTTCCCCTGGCTGACGGGCAAGACGATCAGCATCGGCCTGGCGCGCGTTGAGGCATTGCGGGTCAATTTCATCGGCGAGCTGGGTTGGGAAATTCACCATCCAATCGAGATGCAGAATTACATCTTCGACCGGCTGATGGAGGCAGGCGCAGAGTTTTCGATCAAGCCTTTTGGCATCCGTGCCATGACATTGATGGCGCTTGAGAAGAGCTACAAGCTGATCCCGCGCGAATTGTCGGTGGAATATTCGGCCCATGAAAGCGGGCTGGACCGTTTCATCAGCCTGAAGAAACCGGGCTTTTTCGGCAAGGAAGGGCTGCTCGCCGCACAGGCGCGGGGTCTCGCCAACCAGCTCGTGACGATGGAGGTCCATGACGTGACCGATGCCGATGCGCGCGGCTCCGAACCGGTGTTTCATGACGGCAAGATTGTCGGGCGCACCACCTCGGGTGGCTATGGCTGGCGCGTCGGCAAGTCGCTGGCGCTGGCAATGGTGCCGCCGTCACTGGCGGCTGTCGGCACCGTGTTTGAGATAGCGATCCTCGGCGTGATGCGCCGTGCCACGATCATGCCAGATTCCCCATTCGATCCCGAAAACACCGCGTTGAGGAGTTAGGCCCATTTCCCGCTTCGAACCTGTTGGTCAATGGCTGCAGCAAGACCGGAAGGGCTATTCGCTGCCGCGCGGACTCTATGTCAGCGATGAGGCATTTGCCTTCGATACCGAGGTAATGCTGAAATCGGTGTGGCTGTACGCGTGCACCGTTGCCCATGTGAAAAATCCGGGTGACTATTTCGTGTTCGAGCTGGCGCACAACTCGATCATCATCGTGCGTGGGCGTGACATGGGAGTGCGCGCCTTCTGGAACAGCTGCCGCCACCGTGGCGCGCGCATCTGCGAGGCGCAACGTGGCCGGTCACCACGGCTGATGTGCCCCTATCATCAATGGACCTACGGCCTTGATGGCGGATTGCTTGCCGCGCGCGGCATGGCGCCGGGGTTCGACAAAAAGGATCACGGCCTGTCGCCGGTGGCGCTTGAGAATATCGGCGGGCTGATCTTCATCTGCATGGGCGATACGCCGCCACCGATTGATCGGGTCAAAGCCGACATTGTCGACCAGATCGCGATCTATGATCTCGAACGATGCAAGGTTGCCGTCCAGGATGAGCTGATCGAAGACGCGAACTGGAAGCTCGTGATGGAGAATAATCGCGAATGCTATCACTGCGATGTCGGCCACCCGGAGTTGATCAGCGTTCTCGGCACCAACGGCTTTGGCAAGGGGCTGCCGGAGGATGGTGATGACGGTGGAGTCGCCACCAGCGACAATGCCTATGAGGCGATGCTCACAGCAAAGCGCGAGGATTGGAAAGCGCTTGGCCTGTATCGCGACCTGATCGAATTTCCCGACGGTTGGTGGCACCGCGTGGCGCGGCTGCCGCTGGCGAATGGCGCGGTTACCCAGTCGATCGACGGCAAGCTTGCCTCCAGGAAGCTGATCGGCCCTTTCACCACGCCGGAAAGTTCCAGCCTGTCGGTATGGACCCAGCCCAATAGCTGGCACCATTTCTGTTGTGACCATGTCGTGACTTTCTCGCTGACGCCGCTGTCAGCCGGAAAGACGCTGCTGCGGACAAGCTGGCTGGTCCATGAGGATGCCGTGGAAGGCGTGGACTATGATCCCGACCATATCGCGGCGCTGTGGCGCACGACGAATGCGCAGGACGGGCATTTCTCCAGCCTGAACCACCGGGGCATCTCTACGGACGGCTATGTTCCCGGCCCCTATGCGGTGGAGGAAAAGCTCGTCGAGGATTTCAAGAATTTCTATGTCGCGGCGTGCAACACGGCGCTGGGGCAGGCTGTCAAATGATCCTCGCCCTGATCCTCCAGGCTGCGGTGAACGCATGACTCATTTCAGCGCGTTGACCCTGTTTGCCAAGGCGCTTGGCGCGCATCGCGACTGGCCGGAGCAATGGCCTGATGCCACGCCAAAGCCTGCCTATGATGCGATCATTGTCGGTGCCGGAGGGCACGGCCTGGCTGCGGCATATTATCTTGCCCGCAAATATGGGCTCACCAATGTTGCGGTGATCGAAAAGGGCTGGCTGGGCGGTGGCAATACGGGCCGCAATACGACGATCATCCGCTCCAACTATCTCTATGATGAGAGTGCCCACCTTTACGACCATGCCGTCAAGCTATGGGACGGCCTGAGTCAGGAACTCAACTATAACATCATGTACTCGAAGCGCGGTGTCATGATGCTCGCGCACAATGTGCATGACGTGCAAAGCATCAAGCGCCACATTCACGCCAACCGGTTGAACGGCGTCGATAATGAATGGCTGACAGCGGAGCAGGCCAAGGCATTTTGCCCGCCGCTCAACATTTCGCCCGACGCGCGGCATCCGGTGCTCGGCGCCGCGCTGCAGCGGCGCGGCGGAACCGCGCGACATGACAGCGTGGCCTGGGGATATGCCCGTGCTGCAGCGGCATTGGGTGTCGATATCATCCAGAATTGTGCCGTCACCGGGATAAGGCGCGGCGCTGATGGCGCAGTAGAAGGCGTGGAGACCGAACGCGGCTTTATCGCATCCCGCCGTGTCGGCGTGTCGGCGGCGGGCAGCTCGTCGCTGGTCATGCAGATGGCGGGCCTGAACTTCCCGCTGGAAAGCTATCCGTTGCAGGCGTTGGTGTCGGAACCGGTCAAGCCGATCTTCCCGTGCGTCGTCATGTCGAACACGGTTCACGCCTATATGAGCCAGTCCGACAAGGGCGAGTTGGTGATCGGCGCCGGTACCGACCAATATGTCAGCTATTCGCAGCGCGGCGCGCTGCACATCATTGAACACACGCTCGCGGCAATCTGCGAGATTTTTCCGATTTTCGGGCGGATGCGGATGCTGCGCTCATGGGGTGGCATCGTTGATGTCACGCCGGATCGTTCGCCGATCCTCGGCAAGACGCCGGTCAAGGGGCTGTATGTTAATTGTGGCTGGGGCACCGGCGGGTTCAAGGCAACGCCGGGTGCGGGTGACCTGCTTGCCTATACCATGGCCCGGGACGAACCCCACCCGATCAACGCGCCGTACAATCTTGATCGCTTCCGTAACGGGCGCCTGATTGACGAGGCGGCAGCAGCGGCGGTGGCACACTGATATGATCCTGATCCACTGCCCCTATTGCGACGAGCATCGCCCCGAGATTGAGTTCGCCAATGCCGGCCAGGCGCATATCGCACGCCCGGCCGACCCATCCGTGCTCAGCGATGCCGAATGGGAAGCGTTTCTGTTCATTCGCGCCAACCCGCGCGGCAGACATCATGAGCGGTGGCGGCATGTTCATGGCTGTGGCCGCTTTTTCAACGCTGTACGCGATACCGTGTCGGACAAGTTCGAGACGACCTACAAGGCCGGGGAGCCGCGCGCGTGAGCGGTTTCAGACTGGAAAATGGCGGACGCGTGCAGCGCGCCAGGCCGATCAGCTTTACCTTTGACGGCACCGTCTATCAGGGGCTGGAAGGCGATACGCTGGCGTCCGCGCTGCTCGCCAACGGCGTTATGTTGTTTGGCCGTTCGTTCAAATATCACCGTCCGCGCGGGTTGTTGGGCGCCGGGGTGGAAGAGCCGAATGCGCTGGTCACCGTCAACCGGGGCGAAGGGCGTGTGACACCCAATCTGCGGGCAACCAGCGTGCCGCTCTATGAAGGGCTGGAGGCGGTAAGCCAGAATCGCTGGCCTTCGCTCAGGCACGATCTCGGGGCGATCAATGATCGTCTCGGACCGCTCTTTCCGGCGGGCTTCTACAACAAGACGTTCAAATGGCCGCGCGGCGCCTGGGAGAAGCTGTACGAACCCGCGATCCGGCGGATGGCCGGCCTTGGCGCGGCGCCAACCGCACCTGATCCCGATCACTATGCCGCGACCTATGCGCATTGCGATGTGCTGGTTATCGGCGGCGGCCCGGCGGGCATTGATGCGGCGCTGGAACATTGCGGCAATAACGCCCGTGTGATCCTGATTGATGATCAGGAGGAAATTGGCGGCGGGGCGCTTTCGGACCCAACGCTATGGTCCTGGCTTGAGCGTAGCAAGGCGGCGTTCGCTGCTGCCCCCAATATCCGCGTGCTCGCCAGGACAACAGCATTCGGCCACTATCATGACAATTTTGTCGGCGCGGTCGAGCGACTGGCCGATCATCAGCCGAACGCGCCTGAAGGGGCGCGGGAACGGCTGTGGCGGATCCGCGCGGGTGATGTTGTGCTGGCACAGGGCGCGATTGAGCGCCCGTTGGTGTTTTCGGGCAATGATGTGCCGGGCGTTATGCTGATGTCAGCAGCGCGCACCTTCCTCTATCGCTTTGGCGTGGCCGTTGGCAGGCGGGTGCTGGTCATGGCGGTTCATGACAGCGGTTGGCGCGATGCAATCGCGCTCGCGGAAGGCGGCATGACCATCGCGGCGATTATCGATGCACGGCAAACGGTCGATACTGACCTGTGTCGTGCGGCGGATGCCCTTGGCATTGCGGTCCACCTTGGGAAAAATGTTACCGCCGTTTCGGGACGGCACGCTGTTTCCGGCGTGACGATTTCCGCTGCCGACGGCACCGGCGAGGCCGGGCTGGCATGTGACGCTGTACTGATGGCCGGTGGCTGGACGCCCAGCGTCCATCTCTGGTCCCATGGGCGTGGTTCGCTCGATTGGCGCGAAGACCTTGGTGCGTTTGTGCCCCGCGCGCATCCCGACAAGGTGCGCTGCGTCGGCGCCTGCGCGGGCGCGTGGGATTTCGGGCAGGGTGAAAATATCGAGCGGCTTCCGACGCCCCGAGACCCGGCGCGGATCAAGGCATTTGTAGATTTCCAGAACGACGTCGCCGCCAAGGATATTGACCTTGCGGTACGCGAAGGGTTTCGCGCGGTCGAACACGTCAAGCGCTACACCACCAATGGCATGGCGACCGATCAGGGCAAGACCTCCAATATCAACGGCCTTGCCATCGCTGCGCGCGCATCGGGTCAGCCGGCGACATCGCTGGGGCTGACGACGTTCCGGCCCCCCTACACACCACAGACCTTCGGCGCGCTGGCGGGCCATGCCAAGGGCGCGCTGTTCCAGCCACTGCGCAAGACCGTGATCGACGGCTGGGCGGAGGCGAATGGTGCGGTTTTCGAACTGGTCGCGCAGTGGCGCCGTGCGCGCTACTTTCCGGCGCCAGGCGAGGACATGCTCGCTGCCGTCAATCGTGAATGCCGGGCAGTACGGAAAAGCGTTGGCATGTTCGATGCCTCGACACTCGGCAAGATCGAGGTCGTCGGACCCGACGCTGCCGAATTTCTCAATCGCATGTACACAAACCCGTGGAAGGCACTTGAGCCGGGGCGTTGCCGCTATGGATTGCTGCTGAAGGAAGACGGCTTCATCACCGATGACGGCGTGTCAGCGCGGCTTGCGCCTGACCGTTTTCACCTGACAACCACGACCGGCGGCGCCGCGCGGGTGCTCAATATGATGGAGGATTATCTCCAGACGGAATGGCCCGAGCTCGACGTGTGGCTCACGAGCACGACAGAGCAATGGGCGGTCATTGCCGTTCAAGGGCCGCGTGCGCGCGACATCTTGTTGCCACTGGTTTCGGACATTGACCTGTCGGCAGACGCCTTTCCGCACATGGCGGTGCGCGAGGGGCATATCTGCGGCGTGCCGACCCGCTTGTTTCGGGTCAGCTTCACCGGGGAACTGGGTTTCGAGATCAACGTCCCGGCAGCCTTTGGTCGTGCCGTCTGGGAAGCAGTACATGCGGCGGGCGAGCGATATGGCATTGTCCCCTATGGCACCGAGGCAATGCACGTCCTGCGCGCCGAAAAGGGGTTCATCATCGTCGGGCAGGATACCGATGGTACGGTAACGCCGATGGATGCCGGCCTTGGCTGGGCAATCGGCAAGAAAAAGCCGGATTTCGTCGGCAAGCGATCACTGTCGCGTCCCGATATTGTCGCGCCAGGCCGCAAGCAACTTGTCGGGTTGCTCACCTATGATCCAAACATCGTCCTGGAAGAGGGCGCGCAGATTGTTGCTGACCCGCAGCAGCCGGTACCAATGACGATGATCGGCCATGTGACATCGGCCTATTGGAGTGCGACGCTGGGCCGTTCGATTGCGCTGGCGCTGGTGCAGGGCGGGCAGGAGCGGATGGGTGAGACGCTTCATGTCCCCATGCCCGACCGCGTTGTGCGCGTTACCGTCAGCGACACGGTGTTTTTCGATTCAGAGGGCGCACGGCTGCATGTCTGAGATTCTGGCGCGTACCGACCCGGTGCCGATGACGCCGTTAGAGGCGGAGGGCGTGCGTCTGTCCCTGGCGCCGCCCATGGCGCGTTATTCGCTGCGCGCACGGCATGTGTCGGCGATTACAGCACTGTTGGGGGGCAATGTTCCCGGAAAGATCGGGCATGTCGAAGGCGATGTCGCCTGCCTTGGCCCCGATGAATGGCTTTGGCGGTCCGCACACCAGGGCACCGCGCCGACGGGTGACGCGGCGGTCGCGGTTGTGGACATCAGCGAACGGTCGATTTGCCTGATCGTTGAAGGACCGCGTGCCGCGACAATATTGAACTCGGGCTGCCCGCTCGATCTCGACCGCTTTGCTGTCGGTCGGGCGACGCGAACAATCTATGAGACTGTCGAAATCATCCTGTTTCACGAGAGTGAGGATCGCTGGCAGGTAGAGGTCTGGCGCAGCTTTGCGCCGTGGCTGTGGCAAGCACTCTCCGCTGCCGCGTCGGATGCGCTAATCGGCTAATTGTCCCGCAGCGAGCAGCATGGCATCGGCGCGTGCCAGGCTGACAAGCGTCAGGCCGTGCGCCTTGGCGCGTTCGACTGCCAATGTTGTCGGCGCCGAGATCGTGACGAGCAGCGGGCAACCGGAAGTGATCGTTTTTTCCACCAGTTCATAGCTGCACCGCGCGGTCAGCAGGAAAAAGCCCGACGCCGGATTGCGCGCTTCGCGTGCCAGCGCTCCGATCAGCTTGTCGAGCGCATTGTGCCTGCCGACATCTTCACGCACCACGGTTACGTCGCCGCTGTTGCTGCAAAAGGCCGCGCCATGGGCAGAACCCGTTGCCCGGTTCAACGGCTGGCGTCCGTCAAGATTGGCCAGTGCTGCAAAGATCGCCGCCGCATTTGCCTGCACCGATGCGGTGATCGGGGGAAGGGCGCGCATCACCTGTTCAAGATTCTCAAGCCCGCAAAGTCCGCAACTTCCCTCGCTGACGCGCTGACGCGCCCGCTCGACAATCGGTTCCATGCGCACCGGGCTCACCGTGATGCGCAGAAACCAGCCCTTTGCTGACTCGAAAACATCAACATCGATGATCTCGGCAGGCTTGCTGATCACCTTTTCCGACAGGCTGAACCCGACCGCAAAGTCATGAAGGTCGATCGGGGTTGCCATCATCACGGCATAGGCAAATCCGTTATATTCGATCGCGACCGGCGCCTCGATTGCCAATGGCCGGGTCATGCTGGCGATGGGGGCGTCGGGCCGCACGACCTCCAGATCGGTTGGCCGATATCCGCCGTCAGCCATTCAGCTGTTCCAGCCTTGCCAGTGCGGCTGCGGCCGTTTCCGACAGCCCGCCATCACTTTGCTCGCGGATCAGACGTTTCATCCGGGGATCCCAGAACAGCTCGATATGGTTCGCCACTGCCCATGCCGGGTCGGGTTCGTGCCCGACATTTGCCGCGATCTGGTTGATCATGCGGACCAGGTTGTCGACGGTCGTCATTCGGCCGGCACAGCCTCAATCCGGCGTGAACGCTCGGACAGCGTTTCATAACCTGTCTGCCAGTCGGTCGGCCCGTTTGATGCGCTGATCTGAACGGCGGTTACCTTGTATTCGGGGCAGTTGGTTGCCCAGTCCGAAAAATCCGTCGTTACCACATTTGCCTGCGTCGCCGGGTGGTGGAAGGTTGTATATACCACCCCCGGTGCCACGCGATCGGTAACTGTTGCGCGCAAGGTTGTCTCGCCCGAACGGCTGGCCAGCTTCACCCAGTCGCCCGATTTTACCCCGCGATCTTCGGCATCAATCGGGTGGATCTCGAGCAGGTCTTCAGGGTGCCACACGACATTGTCGGTCCTGCGCGTCTGCGCACCGACATTATACTGGCTCAAGATGCGCCCGGTGGTCAGGAGCAATGGGAAACGTGCCCCGGTCTTCTCATCGGTCGGCACATAATCGGTCACCACGAACTTGCCCTTGCCACGAACAAAGCCATCGACATGCATGATCGGTGACCCATCAGGTGCGGCAGCGTTGACGGGCCATTGCAGTGACCCGACTTCATCCAGGCGCGCGAATGAAACGCCCGAAAAACTGGGCGTCAGTCGCGCGATTTCATCCATGATTTCCGACGGGTGTGTGTAGTGCCAGTCAAGGCCCATGGCCTGGGCCAGCCGCTGCGTGACCTCCCAATCCTCAAGCCCGTTAAGCGGCGTCATCACCTTGCGCACGGGCTGGATGCGGCGTTCGGCGTTGGTGAAAGTGCCGTTCTTTTCCAGAAAGGTCGATCCGGGCAAAAAGATATGGGCGTAATTGGCCGTTTCGTTGAGAAACAGGTCATGGACAATAACGCATTCCATCGCCGCCAGGCCGGCCGAGACATGCGCGGTGTTCGGGTCGGATTGCAGAATGTCCTCACCCTGGCAGTAAAGTGCCTTGAACTCGCCATCGACCGCAGCATCAAGCATGTTGGGAATGCGCAGGCCGGGTTCCGGGTCGAGTTCTACCCCCCAATCGGTTTCAAACAGGTGGCGCGTATCCGCATCGCTGATGTGCCGATAGCCCGGCAATTCATGCGGGAAACTGCCCATGTCGCAGGCGCCCTGCACATTGTTCTGCCCCCGCAACGGGTTCACGCCAACGCCGCGCCGCCCGATATTGCCGGTCGCCATCGCCAGATTGGCAATCGCCATGACGGTCGAGCTGCCCTGGCTATGCTCGGTCACGCCCAGGCCATAGTAAATCGCGCCATTGCCGGCAGTGGCGAACAACCGGGCTGCCGCACGCAGATCGGCTGCCGGCACCATCGTCACCGGCTCAAGCGTTTCGGGCGCGTTGCGCTTGTCGGCAACAAAGTCGGCCCATAGCCGATACTCGTCCCAGTCGCAGCGCTCACGAACAAAGGCTTCGTCGGCAAGGCCTTCGGTTACGATGACATGGGCCAGTGCGGTCAGCACCGCGACGTTGGTGCCGGGGCGCAGCGGCAGGTGATAATCCGCCTCGATATGCGGTGTGCGCACCATATCGATCCGTCGTGGATCAACGACGATCAGCTTTGCCCCCTGGCGCAGCCGCTGCTTCATGCGGCTGGCAAATACCGGGTGTCCGTCGGTCGGATTTGCGCCAATGATCAGGATGACATCGCTCTCTTCGACCGAGTCAAAATCCTGTGTGCCGGCGCTGGTGCCAAAGGTCGTCTTCAAGCCATAGCCGGTCGGCGAATGGCACACCCGCGCGCAGGTATCGACATTGTTGTTGCCAAACCCGGCGCGCACCAGCTTCTGGACGAGGAAGGTCTCCTCATTGGTACAGCGGCTTGATGTAATCCCGCCCAGCGCGCGGTACCCGTAACGCGCGCTGATCCGCTTGAGTTCGGCAGCGGCATAGGCAAATGCCTCATCCCACTCGACCTCGCGCCATGGATCGCTGATCGACTTGCGGATCATCGGTTTCAGGATACGTTCCTGATGCTGGGCATAGCCCCAGGCGAACCGGCCCTTGACGCAGCTATGACCGCGATTGGCCTTGCCTTCCTTGTTCGGCACCATCCGCACGACCTGTTCGCCGCGCATCTCGGCGCGAAACGTACAGCCGACACCGCAATAGGCACAGGTTGTAACGACAGAGCGCTCCGGCGTGCCGATTTCGATCACTTTCTTTTCGATCAGTGTTGCCGTCGGGCAGGCCTGGACGCAGGCGCCGCAGGACACGCATTCAGATTCCAGGAAATTGTCTGACGCAAGGCCTGCTGAAATCTTCGAGGCAAAGCCGCGCCCGTCCATGGTCAGCGCCAGCGTGCCCTGCACCTCATCGCACGCGCGGATGCAACGTGAACAGGCGATGCATTTCGACGGGTCGAAATCGAAATAGGGGTTCGAATGATCCTTTGGCTGGCCCAGATGCGTCGCCTGCACATCATAGCGCACGTCTCGAAGGCCGACGGCGCCAGCCTGATCCTGCAACTCGCAATCACCATTGGCACCGCAGGTCAGGCAGTCGAGCGGGTGATCGGAGATATAGAGTTCCATCACGCCCTTGCGTAACTTTGCCAGGCGCGGCGTCTGTGTGTGGACGACCATGCCAGCTTCCGCCGGGGTGGTGCAGCTTGCCGGTGTACCGCGCCGTCCGTCGATTTCGACAAGGCACAGGCGGCACGACCCAAAGCTTTTCAGACTGTCGGTCGCGCACAGCTTGGGGATCGCCGTGCCCTGCTCAGCCGCCGCGCGCATCACGCTGGTGCCGACCGGAACGCTTACTTCGCGTCCGTCAATGGTCAATGTCACCAGATCCGTTGCGCTTGATGCCGGCGTGCCGAAATCAGCCTGGGGTTGGTAGGTCATGCTGCCAATCCTTGCGTCTCAACATAATGGCGAAAATCGGCTTGGGTGTTGATGTTGAAGAGCGGCGTTGCCGTCGCAATCTCACGCGCGCCACATGCTGCCATCCAGTGGCGCATCGACCGGTCAGGATTGCTCGCCAGATGGGCGTCCAGTTGCCCGGCAAGCGTGACGGGCCAATGGCCAAACAAATAGTGCCGCGCGATCACCACCGGCAAAGGCCCGTCATCGGCGATCACGGGCACGGGCAGTGTATCGCAGCCAGCGGTTACGACACTGCTGAAACCGTGCAGCGCACCATAATGCAGCGCCGCAGACAGGCCGCCCAGCGGCCCCAGCCCGGCGGAGGGCCAGTCGGCGAGCGAAATCCAGTCACCCCAGGCCCGACCGCAAATGATGAGCGCATCGCACTGCGCGCGCAGGCCGTCTGCGACATGTTCAATCAGGGTGCGCCCGTTCAGCAGGGCTTCCGCCTTGTCCGTCCCAAACCGCGATGATTGCCCCCCGGCAATGATGGCGCCAAGCCGCTTCACTGAAAGTCTTCCGGAAAATGCCGGATCGCTGACATGACGGGGTAGGGGGTGAACCCGCCCAGGGCACATAGGGATCCGAACTTCATCGTTTCCGACAGGTCGGCGATGAGGGCCAGATTGGCTTCGACATTCTCGCCGGCGATGATCTGGTCAAGCGTCTCAACGCCGCGTGTGCTGCCCAGACGGCACGGCGTACATTTGCCGCAGCTCTCAATGGCGCAGAATGCCATCGCAAAGCGCGCCTGCCTTGCCATGTCGACACTGTCGTCGAACACAACGATCCCGGCGTGCCCGATCAGCCCCTCATTTTCGGCAAAGGTTTCGTAATCAAAGGTCAGGTCAAATTGCGATGGCGGATGATAGGCGCCGAGCGGCCCGCCAACCTGCACGGCGCGAACCGGTCGTCCTGACGCCGTGCCGCCGCCAATATCTTGCACCAGTTCGCCCAGTGAGATGCCAAAGGCCGTTTCGAACAAGCCGCCATACCGAACATTGCCGGCCAATTGGATCGGCATTGTCCCGCGTGAGCGACCCATGCCGTAATGTGCATAGGCCTGTGCGCCATGCGCCATGATCCACGGCACCGCCGCAAGAGTCAGCACGTTGTTGATGACGGTCGGCTTTCCGAACAACCCCTGATGCGCCGGCAGCGGCGGCTTGGCGCGCACTTCACCGCGCTTTCCCTCAAGGCTGTTGAGCAGCGATGTTTCCTCGCCACAGACATAGGCCCCGGCACCAACGCGCACCTCAACCACAAAGGGGGCAATATGCGCGGCGCACAGTCGCACCGCAGCTTCCATCTTGGCGATGGCTTGCGGATATTCCGACCGGATATAGACAAAGCCCTTGCCAGCACCGACCGCCAGGGCGGCGATTGCCATGCCCTCGATCAACTGAAAGGGGTCGCCTTCCATCACCATCCGGTCAGCAAAGGTGCCGCTGTCGCCCTCGTCAGCATTGCAGACGATGTATTTGCGATCCGCCGACGCGACCGCGACCGTTTTCCATTTGATGCCAGCAGGAAAGCCTGCCCCGCCGCGCCCGCGCAGTCCTGACTGGAGCACTGTTTCCAGTGTTTCGGTCGGTCCGGCAGCGCGAGCGGCCGCCAACCCGGCCCAGCCGCCGGTCGCGACATAGTCGTCCAGCGAAAGCGGTCGGGTCTTTCCCGCCCGCGCGAAGGTCAGGCGCGTTTGCCTTGCGATAAAAGGGTGGTCGGCAATTGGGCCGACGCTCGCGGCGCTGCCATCAACAATGGCGGGGACCATCGCCGCTGTCGCGTTGGCATAGCCAATGCCGTCAATATCGACGAGCGGTTCAAGCCAATGCATTCCCCAGCTTGAGACCCGCTCGACCGTGAACCCGGCGGCGACGAACGCGTCAGCGACACCATCGGCGCCACAGGCAATTGCTACCGCGTCATCGGAAATCCGCACTGTCATGTCTGGTCGTCGATCAAGGCAGCAAAGGAAACGGCGTCGAGCCGGGCGTGAACATCGTGCCCAACCAACGCCGCCGGGCCGACCGAGCACAGGCCAAGGCAGTAAACCGGTTCGACGCGGACGCGTGATTGCGCATCGGCGAGGGCGCGCAATTTGGTCACACCGCGTGCCTGGCACGCCTCGGCCTCGCACAGCTTGATGCAGGGCCGATCCAGCTTCTCTGCCCTGAAATCATGATAGAAGCTCACCACGCCATGAACCTCGGCGCGGGTCAGGTTCAGGTCGTTGGCAATCGCGCGCACGGCGGCTTCGCTGACGTGGCCAAAGGCCGCCTGAACATCATGCAGGATCGGCAGCAATGACCCTTCACGACCACGATGGCGTTCAAGGATCGAGGTCAGATTTTCGGAGCTCTCCACACCAATCATTTTCAAGCATTGATTGCGGATGTCAAATAGCCAGGTGGCATTTATGATAGACGCTATCTATCACGAGCTTTCAGTGCCGCGAGGTCGAGCGTCAACGCCACATCGTACAGTCCCGTTGCGAGGGGTGGCAAAGGACTCCGGTCACTGATCACCAGACCAATCTCGTTCACCGCAATCGCATCGGCTATCTGCACCGTCACCAGATTGGCATGGGCTGCAACCAATGCCGCGTGACTGTCGGTGATGATTGCGGCCAGGCCCCCGACCGATACCATGGACAGCAACGCCACATAGCTGTCCGCTGTTGCCACCGGCACGACCGAAAGCCCCAGCGTGCCCAAAAGGCTGTCAAGAATCCTGCGGTTCTGCATTCCCTGATGCAACAGGCAAAGCCGTTCCGTGACGATGTCTGCCAGTCGGGCCTCACCCCGGTTGGCAAGTGCCGAACCTCTTGCTGCCACGGCCACAAAGCGTTCGGCATAGAGCGGCACCGAGCGCACCTGCGCCAGCGGCTCGCTGTTCAGATAGGTCAGGCCCGCATCAATATCACGGGCCAGCAGCGCTCGCTCGATTTCCCGCGACGTCATTGACGATATGGCAATCCGCACATCGGGGTGCATGGCGGTCATTGCCGCCACGAGATAACCGACGGCAGGCATCGCCGCCGGGATCACCCCAAGTCGGGCAACGCCGCGAAGCCCGCTGGTTGCCACATTCAGCGCGGCGAGAATCGCGGCCTGATCAGCGATCATCTGCTGTGCATATTGCAGGATTGCGTGCCCCTGATTGGTCAGGTCAACAAACCGGCGGTCGCGCACGACCAGGCGTTCGCCCAGCATATCCTCCAATGTTGCAAGACCGGCGGACAGGGTTGGCTGCGAGACGCGACAAGCCTCTGCCGCACGGCCAAAGTGGCGTTCCCTGGCGATCGCAACGAAATATTCGAGGAAGCGCAACTGCATATTCGCACGGGCTAACCGGTCGTCCGGTTAATTGGCAAGGGCGGTGAAGGCCGAGGGTAAAGCCGTACCCGGCATCGGCGCATGAAATTTTCCGGTCACGCTATTCTTTTCAGTCGAATGGCGCCGTGCTGACGCGGCATAGTCGGCAAAAGGCAGAATGGTGGAGGATGCGCCGGTGAAACTCGAAAATGATCCGCTCGCGGCGTTCTGGATGCCGTTTACGGCCAACCGCGCCTTCAAGGCCGCACCGCGCCAGCTGAGCAGTGCAAAGGACATGCACTATGTGTCGAGCGACGGGCGAACGGTGCTCGACGGCACGGCGGGGCTGTGGTGCGTCAACGCGGGTCATTGCCGCGCGCCGATTGTCGAGGCGATCCGCAAGACTGCAGGCGAAATGGATTTTGGCCCGACCTTCCAGATGGGCCATCCGCTGGCGTTTGAGCTCGCTTCGCGCGTGGCCGCGCTGATGCCTGAAGATCTCAACCGCATCTTCTTCACCAATTCCGGCTCTGAATCGGTTGATACCGCGCTCAAGATTGCGCTCGCCTATCAGCGTGCGCGCGGGCAGGGGACACGCACCCGCCTGATCGGGCGTGAGCGCGGTTATCATGGCACGGGCTTTGGCGGCATCTCGGTCGGTGGGATCGTCAACAATCGCCGCCAGTTCGGTACGCTGCTCACCGGTGTCGATCATTTGCCGCACACCCATAGCCTGGACCATAACGCCTTTACCCGTGGGCAACCGGCCTGGGGCGGGCATCTGGCCGAAGAGCTTGAACGGATCGTGGCGCTGCACGGTGCAGAAACCATAGCCGCCGTCATTGTTGAACCGATGGCGGGGTCAACCGGGGTACTGATTCCGCCGGTTGGCTATCTCGAAAAGCTGCGTGAAATTTGCACCCGGCATGACATTGTCCTGATCTTTGACGAGGTGATCACCGCCTTTGGCCGCGTTGGCGGCGCAACCGCTGCGGGAACGCTGGGCGTGATCCCGGATATGATCACGATGGCAAAGGGGCTGACCAATGCCGCCGTGCCGATGGGTGCCGTCGCGGTCAGTCGCCATATTCACGATACCGTTGTTGAGGGCGGGCCAGGCGGGATAGAGCTCTTCCACGGCTATACCTATTCGGGCCATCCGCTGGCGGCCGCTGCGGGTATTGCGACACTCGATCTCTACGCGTCGGAAGGCATCTGGGACCATGCCGCCAGCCTTCATGGCTATTGGGAGGACGCCGTCCACAGCCTGAAGGGCAAGCGCCATATCATCGATGTGCGCAACATGGGGATCGTCGCGGGCATCGAACTCGCACCTCGCCCCGGTGCCCCGACCAAACGCGCGAATGAATTGTTTGTGAAATGCTTCGAGGCTGGCCTGCTGGTTCGCGCCACCGGCGACATCATCGCGCTTTCACCACCGCTGATCCTGGAAAGGGTCCATATCGACGAGATGGTCGGGCGAATTGGTGAGCTGGTCGAAACGATCGAATAGGTCTTCAGTCCTGAAGGGTCAGCACGATCTTGCCGACATGCTGCTTGGTCAGGAACGCTTCCTGTGCTGCGACAATCTGTGACAGGGGATAGGTGGCGGCGATAAGCGGCTTGATCTCGCCGCGCTCCACATAGCCGATCAGGTTGGGAAAGACGTCGTGGTGCAGCACGGTGCAGCCAATCAGGCTCAGGTCTTTCAGATACAGCGTCCGTAGATCGAGCTGGACGACCGGACCGGAAATCGCGCCCGCGACGCCATAGCGGCCACCGCGTTTCAGGGTGTTCAGGATCGCCCCGAATTGCCCGCCACCGACAATGTCGATCGCGGCGTCGAAGCATTCAGGGCCGAAGATCGCTTCCAGATCGGCATCACGCGGGATGACCTCGCTTGCACCCAGCGCGCGCACGGCATCGGCCTTGTCCGCACTCGCCATGGCAACCACGGTCGCGCCGCGCCTTGTGGCGAGCTGGACCGCCGCCGAGCCAACCCCGCCCGATGCCCCGGTCACCAGCACGCGCTCACCCCGCGCCACACCAATGCGCGCCACGATGTTTTCCGCCGCCGAATAGGCACAGGGAAAGCTGGCAAGCTCGATGTCGCTCAGGCCAGATGCGATCCGGTGTGCATGGATCGCGGGCACGCGGGCATAGTCGGCAAAGCCGCCATCGACTTCCGAGCCGAAGTACGAAACATCATGGCTCGCCGCGCCCCGAAACACGGGTTCAACCAGAACGCGCTCCCCGATCCGCGCCGGGTCGATCCGTGCGCCAACCGCCACGATCCGCCCGCACGCATCGGCGCCCTGGATGCGCGGGAAGGCGAAGGCGGCGCCCGACCAGCCATCATCAGCGGCGCCCGCTATGCCCGTCGCCGCACCTTTGTCGGTCGCCTCGGCAACGGCTTTTGAATACCAGCCGATGCGCGTGTTGATGTCGGTATTGTTGACCGCTGCCGCGCCCACGCGGATCAGGACATCATCCGGCCCGGGGACTGGCACCGGCACGTCATCGCGTATTGCAAGCGTGTCGAACCCGCCATGCCCGGTCAGCATTACCGCGCGCATGGTCTCGGGGATGGTCACTCGGCGCGTTCCAGGCCGAACTGGTTGAGATACCATTTCTGGAACTTGATCACGCTGCCTTCCTGGTCGGAATAGCGACCGGGGCGATAGCGGCTCGACATGATCCCGGCCTGGTTGTTCTCGGTGATCACCTTGTCCTGGGTCGTGGTGGCGTGATAGCCCCAGATCATCTTGTCGATATCGACCTCGTCTTCCGTCGCGCGCCCATCGACAAGCCAGATCATCTCCACGTCGGTCGCCAGTGCGCCGCGCGGTGTGAACTGGAACAGGATCACGAAATGATCATCCGCGACAATCTGGCTGAACGGGCTGAAGCTCAAATGCATCCGCCCGCCATCGGCCTGCGTTCGTTTGCCCATCAACGGAGCTGGCGCACTGCCGTCTTGCGTTTCGGCGGCCCAGCCCTCCTTGTTCATCCGCTGCATCATCAGGCGGAGATGGCTGCTGTCCGGCACGTCATCGATATTGCCAATCGGGCGGCCAAGCGCGGCGGCGCGTTCTTCCCATGCCTTGAGTTTCGGCGTGAAGCTGGCGATGGCCTCGGCTGGACCGGAGCTCGGTCCGGCACCGACCGCGACGATCGATTCCGCTGCGTGCATTGAGCAAAATTCAGGGTGCGACGGGACGCAGTGATAGCATTCGAAGAAATTCTCGACGACCAGCTTCCAGTTGGCGGTGGTCGGGTAGCTGCCGGCATGGGCGATGCGCGCCTCGGCTATGCCGTGATAGTCGAGGATCGCCCCCATATCACCAAAGGTCGCGTCAAAATCGACCGGCTCGCCCTCGCTCAAATTGATAAAGATCAGCCCGTGAAAGGTGCGGATGTGGCAGGCGAACAGGCTGTTTTCTGCCTTGTCGAAATCTTCCGGCATCAACCGCGCCGAAATCAGGCGTCCGTCGAGGCCGAACGTCCAGGCGTGATAGGGGCAGACAAGGCGCGGCGCATTGCCGCTTTCCGCCTGGCAAATCGTCGAGCCGCGATGGCGGCAGACATTGAAGAAGGCGCGGATGCTGTTTTCATTCTCGCGAATGACAATGATCTGCTCACTGCCAATCCGGAACAGGAAGTAATCGCCCTTGTTCGGGATGCGTGAGACATGCCCGGCCAGAATCCATTTCTGGCTGATCACCTGATCCATATCCGCCTGGAATACGGCATCACTGGTGTAGAATTCCTGATCGAAACTGTAACCAACCCGCGTGTTGGCGGCGAGGCGTCCCATCAACGGACTGTGCGATTTGGACATCAGATTTTGATCCGTGCATTGCTTGGGTCGTACAGGGGCTTGAGCGAGGCGGTGGCCGGATAGCGGACCCCGGCAATCTCAATCTCATAATCGTCGGCGCCAATTGGCCCGACAACACCGCCGTCCGCCGCGGTCACATAGCCCAGCCCGCAGGCGCCGCCGAGCATATGGGCATACATGCCGGAGCGGATATAACCAGCGATGCGATCACCCTGCCAGATCGGTTCATTGTGATAGAGCATGGGTTCAGGCGTCTTCAGCAGGAACTGGACAAGCTTCTGCTTCAGCCCTTCCTGCTTCTGCTTCAGCAACGCCTCTCGCCCGATAAAGCCGCCCGGCTTGTCCATCTTCACCGCAAAGCCAAGGCCCGCCTCCAGCGGGGTGTCTTCATCGGTGATGTCATGGCCCCAGTGGCGATAGCCCTTTTCCATGCGCAGCGCGTTGAGCGCATGATAACCGCAATGTTTCAGGCCAAAGGCAGCGCCCGCCGCGACAATCTCGTCATAGACCCCGGTCATGAATTCGGTGGGGATATAAAGCTCCCAGCCCAGTTCCCCGACATAGGTTATCCGTGACGCCCGCACGATGGCATAGCCAAGCTCAATCTCCTGGCTTGTGCCGAACGGGAACGCCTCATGTGACAGGTCATTGGGGCAAATCGACTGCAACAGGGCGCGGGCATTTGGCCCCATGATCGAAATCACGCCCATGCCCGATGACACGTTGGTCAACACAGCATGTGCGCCATCCGGGGTGTGACGCTTCAGCCAGTTGAAATCCCTGGTCTCGGTCTCAGCACCCGTGACAATCAAATAGGCTGTTTCGGACAGGCGCGTGACCGTCAGGTCAGCCTCGATGCCGCCCTTGTCATTGAGCCACTGGGTATAGACCAGCTTGCCCGGCGCGACATCGACATCATTGGCGCATACCCGGTTGAGCACCGCGCAGGCATCGCGACCCTCCAGCCGGAATTTGGCGAATGAACTCTGGTCAAACAGGCCAACCGCCTCGCGGACCGCCTTGCATTCGGCGGCATTGGCGTCGAACCAGTTCTGGCGGCCATAGCTATAGTTATATTTGGGCGTGCTGCCCGGCTCACCATACCAATTGGGCCTTTCCCAGCCGAACGCCTCGCCGTGACAGGCACCGGCGGCAGCAACCCGGTCATGGATCGCTGACCGCCTGACGCCGCGCGCGGTTTCATATTGCTTGAACGGGTAATGCGTTGCGTAAAGCAGGCCGAGGCTTTCGGTCACCCGCTCGCGCAGATATTTGCGGTTGATCTGAAAGGGCATGTTGCGACGAATGTCGACCGTCCACAGGTCGGCGGGGGGAATGCCGTCGCGGATCCAGTCCGCCATGACCTTGCCGACGCCACCGGCGGATTGCAGGCCAATCGAGTTGAGGCCAGCGGCGACGAAACAACCCTTCAGCTCGGCACTTTCGCCAAGATGATAGCGGACGTCAGGCGTGAAACTCTCCGGGCCGCAGAAGAATTTCTGGATGCCTGCCTTTTCCAGTGCCGGCACGCGGCGCATGGCGTCCATCAACAGCGGTTCAAAATGCTCAAAGCTGCCGGCAATCTCATCAAAGCAGAAATCTTCGGAGATGCCGTCCATTCCCCAGGGGCGCGCATTGGGTTCGAACGCACCGACCAGCAGCTTGCCCGCGTCATATTTGTAATAGCCGCAATAATCATAGTCGCGCAGCACGGGCAGGGTCGGGTCGATGCCCTCGACGCCTTCGAACAGCACATAATAATGCTCACAGGCGTGCAACGGTGCGGCGACACCGATGCTGGCGGCGAGATCGCGCGTCCACATGCCGCCACAGATCACCACATAATCGGCATCAATCGCGCCATCGGCGGTCTCTACTCCGGTCACGCGCTCGCCATTGTGGCGGATTTTTGTGACCTTGGTGTTCTCGAAAATCTGCGCACCGCCCGTGCGGGCGCCCTTGGCCAGCGCCTGTGTAATATCGACCGCATTGGCATAGCCGTCGCTCGGGATGTGAATGCCACCAATGACATCATCAACATTGACGATCGGGGCCAGCTCCCTGATCTGCGCGGGCGTCACGACATGGACCGGCAGGTCGAACACCTTCGCCATGGAGGCACTGCGCTTCAGCTCCTCGAAGCGCTCGGCGTTGGTCGCCATCGAGATCGAACCGCACTGGCGGTATCCAGTCGCCTGCCCGGTCTCTGCCTCCAGCCCGCGATAGAGCTCGCCGGTATATTTTGCGAGCTTGGTCATGTTGATCGACGGTCGCAATTGTCCGACCAGTCCGGCGGCGTGCCAGGTCGTGCCGCTGGTCAGTTGCTTGCGCTCAAGCAGGACAACATCGTCCCAGCCAATCTTGGTCAGATGATAGGCAATCGAACAACCGATCACGCCACCACCGACGATCACCACCTTGGATTTGCGGGGTAGTTCAGCCACCGGTCAGACCTTCATCTTGAGGTTGTCGGGGTCATAGGCGGGCTGTTCCAGCACGGTTGCGCGCCGCCGTTCGCTCTGCAGCAGGATGTCGAATTGCGCGCCGGGCATTGCATGATCGAGCGGGACCGCTGCGAAGAACAGGCTCTTGCCGACGCGGTGCCCATAGCTGCCCGATGTTGCGAGGCCGATGCAGGTGTCACCCACCAGACAGGGTTCTGCGCCGCGCACATCGGCATCGGTCGCTTCCACTTGACCATAGACGATCCGCATCCGGTCAGGCGCATCCAGCGTTGCCTGTCGGCCGACGAAATCATCCTTCTTGAAATTGATGAAGCGATCCATGCCCGCCTCGATCATCGTGAGTTCGTTGGTGAGTTCGGAACCCCAGGCCTTGTAACCCTTTTCGACCCGCATCGTGTTGGCGGCATAGAGACCGTAATTGACGATGCCGAACTGCTGCCCCGCCTCCCAGACCGCCTCATAAAGCGCCGCCAGATCACCCATTGCGGGGTGCAGCTCCCAGCCAAGTTCTCCCGCATAGGAAACCCGCAACGCCCGCATCTTGATGCCCGCCAGCGTGATTTCCTGGCCACTCAACCAGCGGAAGCCCTCGTTGCTCAGATCGGTGCTGGTCAGCTTCGCCAGCACATCACGGGAGCGCGGACCGTTCATCACCAGGACGCCGAGATCCATCGTCAGGTTGCGGAAGGTGACATCTTCATGCGGCAGCTTGCTCTGGATCAGCAAATCCCAGTCGCGCTGCTCGGCGGCGGCGGCGGACAGGCAATAGAAATGATCATCGGCAAAGCGCGTCACGGTCATTTCGCCATAGATTCGCCCGCCGCGTGAAAGCGGGTGGACCAGGCCAATGCCGCCGGCCTTTCTGGGCATACGATTGGCGCAGATGCGGTTGAGAAAGGCTTCTGCATCGGGGCCGGTAACATCATATTTGGCAAAGCCCGACAGGTCGAGCACGCCGACGCGCTCGGCCACGGCCTGGACCTCACTGGCCACGACATCAAATATGTTGGTGCGCCCATAGCCGCCTTCTTCCTCACGCCCGTCGCGGGAAAACCATTTGGGTCGTTCCCAGCCATAGGTTTCGCCAAAGGCGGCGCCCTGCGCCTTCAGCTTTTCGTAGAGGGTGCTGGTCTTTTGCGGCCTTCCGTCCGGTTCTTCCTCGCCCGGAAGCCGGGTGGTGAAGGTCATCCGATAGTCGAGAAACACCTTGGCACGGCTGTAATCCTCATCGGCATAAGGGCCATAGCGGCGCGGATCGAACTCGGTCATGTTGATGTCGGCATCGCCAAACACCATCCATTGCGCGAGATATTTCCCCGAACCACCGCCCTGCGCGATGCCGAACGACGTCCCACAGCAATGCCAGAAATTGCGCAAGCCGGTCGCCGGGCCAAGCAAGGGGCCGCCGTCCGGGGTATGCGGGATCGCCCCGTTGACGATGCGGCGAATGCCAACCTGGCCAAAGACAGGCATCCGCTCAATCGCGCGTTCCAGCCAGGGTGAGATGCGCTCCAGGTCGTCGATGAACAACTCGCTGGTTGATTCCCACTCCGGCATCCCTTTGGGTGCCCAGGCTTCGGCCAGACCCACATTCTCGTAAATGCCGATCAGGCCGCTCTTTTGCTCCTGCCGGAAATAGCCCGAGACATAGGGGCACCGCATGACCGGAATCTCATCCTCGCGTTCCATGAACGCAGGGATCGGGTCGGTGACGATGTAGTGATGCTCCATGTTGGTTACCGGGATGTCGATCCCGGCCATCCGGGCAATCTGGCGTGCGTAACAGCCTGCGGCGTTGACGACGATCTCGGCACGGACCGTGCCTTGCTCGGTCATCACGTCCCACTCGCCCGAGGGGAGCTGGACGAGACCCGTCACGCGGTTCTTGCGGACAATCTTTGCCCCAAGATTGCGCGCGCCAATTGCCAGCGCGTTGCACAGGCCGGATGGGTCAGCATGGCCGTCACCGGTCGTCCGGGCGCCGGCGATCACGCCTTCGGTTGTGACGAACGGATTGATCCGGCGGATTTCCTCCGGATCGATAATTTCCATGTCAAAGCCGATGCTTTTGGAAAAACCCAGAATCGTCCTGAACCACGACAATTCACGTTCGTTTGTCGCAAAGCGGATGCCACCGGACTTGTGCCAACTGACATATTGCCCGGTCATGCTTTCGAGCTTTGGGTAGAGCTCATTGCTGTAGGCATGGATTTTCGCGAGATTATAGCTGCCCGTGATGCTCGGGCACTGACCAGCGGCGTGCCAGGTCGAGCCCGAGGTCAGCTCGTCCTTTTCGATCAGCAGGCAGTCGGTCCAGCCGAGTTCGGCAAGGTGGTAGAGCAGGCTTGCTCCCATGATGCCGCCGCCAATGATCACCACGCGTGCGCTTGTCTGCATCAGGAACCCCTAACCCCGGCATTGAATCATCCGGATACCTAATCCCGCCCTGCGCCAGCCGACAAATGAGCGTTTCGCCGGATCGGCTGAAAATTTTTTCGAGGTTGCTGCCATTTGCGTGTTCCGTTCCACCGCCACGCCAAAAAAATTCAGCCGTAATCGCAATTTTTTCATTTGTGGCCGGTCCGTCGCGCCGGTCTAGTTGGGGCGATACAAAGCAGGCTGGGCCCGGGTGTTGACGGCAATTGCGCCGCGAAACCCGTCCTGTGCAGAGGGGCATCAAACGAGCATATGAAAATCGGATTCATCGGCCTCGGCAATGTCGGGGGGAAACTGGCCGGCAGCCTGATCCGCAACGGCCATGACGTGACCGTGCGTGATCTCAACGATGCGCTGGTGGCTGAGTATGTCGCCCGTGGCGCGAAGGCGGCGGCAAGCCCCCGTGAACTGGGTGAGACGGTTGATCTGATCATCACCTGCCTCCCGTCACCGGCGGCAAGTTCGGCCGTGGCAGAGGGAGAAGACGGCTTTTTGCAGGTCATGCGTCCGGGCCAGGTCTGGCTGGAAATGAGCACGACCGACTATTCCGAGATCATCCGGCTTGGCGCCCTGGTCGAGGCGCGTGGTGCCATGTTCATGGAATGCCCGGTGTCCGGTGGCTGCCACCGCGCTGATACCGGGAACATCGCGATTTTTGCCGGTGGCCCGCGCGCGGCGTTTGAATTTGTGCTCCCGGTCTTGACCACGATGGGGCGGCGGATCCTGCACACGGGGGATTTTGGAACAGCCTCACAACTGAAGGTGATGACCAACTATCTGTGCACCGTGCATCTGGTCGCGCTCGCTGAGGCACTCACCACGTGCAAGGCGATCGGCCTCGACATGAACACTACCTATGAGGCGATCAGGATTTCATCGGGCAACAGCTTCGTCCATGAAACCGAAAGCCAGGTGATCCTGAACGGCAGCCGTGACATCAATTTCACGATGGATCTTGTCTCCAAG
Organism: uncultured Sphingomonas sp.; assembly: GCA_963422345.1. Lineage (GTDB taxonomy): Bacteria > Pseudomonadota > Alphaproteobacteria > Sphingomonadales > Sphingomonadaceae > Sphingomonas. The sequence continues at coordinate 3,327,456 of OY729425.1, read as the reverse complement.
GACATTGGCCTGTTCGACAAGATCGCGCGCGAGGCCGGTGTGCCGGTCGAACTGTCGCCGCTCGTCGTTCGCCTGTTCAAGGAAGGCGAGGCCAGCTATGGCCCGCGCGAGTTTTCACCCAATATCATTCGCCGCTACGAAGAACCGCTCGGTATCAAGGTATTGGGCACCGGCTTTCCCGCAGAGATGGTCGATGATGAACCCGAGGAGCCGGGTTATGAAGTCGTCCCCAAACGTTAGCCTGATTGGTCAGTGTGTCCGACCATCCAGTCGATAAAGGTCCGCACGCGCACATTTTCCTTCATGTCCTTGCGGCAGATAATGCCCCACTCACCGGGGCATATGGCCTTGTGGCTGACCGGCTGGACCAATCGCCCGCTCGACAGGTCCTGATCGACGAACGGGCCGTTGACCAACGCGATGCCTTCGCCGCTCAAAGCCATCTCCAGCGCCACGGCCAGCGTGTCGACCACCAGATGGGAAGATGACGCATCAAACGCCACGTTCGCCGAGGCGAACCACGTCTCCCAGTTGCGCGTTTCGGTGTAGATCGTGACGAGCGGCTGGTTGAGCAGGTCAGCGGGCGTGGCCGATGGTCCCAGTCGTGCCGCCAGGGCCGGGCTGCACACCGGATAGAGCGCATATTCAAACAATGGCACCCAATGATAGCGCGCGGGGTTTGGCACAGTCTCACAATAGACCAGACCAACATCGGCATGAACCTCGTCGAACTCCCATTCGACCGCACAGGTGCTCAAGGTCAGCTTCAGCTTGGGATTGTCCGCCAAAAACTGTGGCACACGCTTCGCCAGCCAGCGGATCGACGCGGTAACATAGGTCTGCACCCGCAACGGCTTGTCGAGCGCGTTGCGGTGAACCGCCTCGACACCCTCGATCAGCGATTCAAACGCCGCGCGCACATAGGGGTAGAGTACCCGGCCTTCCTCGGTCGAGACAATGTGGCGACCATCCTGCTGGAACAACTGAACGCCCAGCGCATCCTCGATCAACTGTACCTGGTGGCTGACGGCGGGGTGGGTCAGGCACAGCTCATCGGCGGCGTCGCGGATACTCTGGCGTCTGGTCGCGGCCTCGAAGCCCTTCAGCGCCTTTAGCGGCGGCAACTGCTTGAGATCGATTTTCGATTGCGTCGTCATAACAATGGCAGTCTGATCACGTCTTCCAGCTTACGCAACCGGTAAAATTAATTGACATTTCTCAACCCGATCGACGGGCGTCCTCAAGGATCATCGCGGCGCCCTTCTCGGCGACCATCACGGTTGGCGCATTGGTGTTGCCAGAAGTAATTGTCGGAAAGATCGAGGCATCAACCACGCGCAGCCCGTCAATGCCATGAACGCGAAGGCGCGCATCCACAACTGAACTGGCCGGGTCCGGACCCATCATGCAGGTGCTTGTCGGGTGATAGACGGTGTCGGCACGGCGGCGGAAATCGGCCATCTGCGCCTCGTCGCCCGCTACATCGCTGCCAGGGATGATCTCTTCGGTGATGATGTCAGCCAGTGGCCGGGTCCGGGCGATCTGGCGGATCAGCCGGTTGCCAGCCACAACATCGTCAATATCATCCTGCGTCGCCAGATAGTTGGGGTGAATTGCCGGGTGAACCTTGGGGTCCGCAGAGACCAGTTCGATATGTCCACGGCTTGTTGGACGGCACTGGTTATGCGACAGCAAAAATGCTGAAAAAGGATCGGGGTTCAACAGCTTGCGTGCAGACAGGGGCGTTCTGGTATAGCTGACCGGGCTGAAATATAGCTGCAAATTGACATTTGGCTGGCCCGGATCACTGCGAATGAAACCGCCGCTCTGGTTGACGCTCAGCGAAAGCGGTCCTGCGCGATCCGCCATATAGCGCAATCCCGCCCGCATCTTGCCGAGCAACGGATATAACAGGTCGTTGAGGGTCGCGGTGCGGGCCTTGTAGAAATAGGATATCGCCAGATGATCCTGGAGGTTGCGCCCGACATTGCGTGACGCGAGCACCGGCTCGATCCCCAAGGGCGTGAGCTGATCGGGATCGCCAATCCCGGAAAGCATCAGCAATTGGGGCGAGTTTATCGCGCCGCCGCTCAGGATGACTTCGCGCCGGGCCGTCGCCGTGCGGGGCTTGCCGCGATGGGTATAGGCGATGCCGGTCGCTCGTCGCCCGTCAAACAGGATCCGTGTGGCAAAAGCGTGCGTTTGCAGCTTGAGTGACTTGCGCTTTCTCGCCGGATGCAAAAAGGCGTTTGCGGTGGAGGCGCGCCACCCACCGCGCGTATTGATCTGATACATGCCGACGCCCTCGGTATCGGCACCGTTCAGGTCGGAACTGGCGTTGAAACCAAGCGCACGTGCGGCCTCGATAAAGCTGTGGCAGACCGGATGGACGTGCGATGAAATGTCGGTGACATGCTGCGGGCCGCCACGGCCATGATGCGCGCTGTACCAGTCGAAATCCTCTGATTTCTTGAACCAGGGCAAGACATCGTCCCATCCCCAGCCGGCATTTCCCAGCGCCTTCCAGTCCTCATAGTCGTGCGGCTGGCCGCGCACATAGACCATCGCGTTGATCGATCCCGATCCACCGATCACCTTGCCGCGCGGCCAATAGCTCCGGCGACCTTCAAGCGCTGCGATCGGCTGGGTGTCATACATCCAGTTGATCCGCCGGTTGAAGAATGTCCGGCCATAACCGATCGGCATCTGGATCCAGATCGAGAGGTCGCTGCCGCCAGCCTCAAGCAGCAGGACGGTTGATTTGCCATCTTCGGTCAGGCGGTTCGCCAGAACGCAGCCGGCAGTGCCTGCGCCGACGATGATGTAATCAAATTCCTCGGTCACCGTACCGGGGCCTGTGTCATCTCAAGATGCAACATCGTGCCAGTATAGGGGTTGGCGCGCGCGACATCCTCGTTCAGCTCGACGCCAAGTCCGGGTGCTGTGGAGGGGATGACATGTCCCTCCTCAAACTGGATCGGGGTTTCCAGGATCGCGCTGTGAAACCCGCCCCATTGCTCGATGCTCTCGAGGATCAGGAAATTGGGTGAACAGGTCGCAATCTGGATATTCGCTGCCCCGACAACCGGCCCGCAATAAAGATGCGGCGCAATCTGGACGTGTCGCACTTCTGCCATGCCGGCAATCTTCTTGGCTTCCAGCAGTCCGCCGACCCGTCCAAGGTTCATCTGGAGGATCGCTGCCGCACCGCAATCGAGCAACCGCGCAAAATCATATTTGGTGGTCAGCCGCTCGCCGGTGGCCACCGGGATGCTCGTTGCGCGCGCGACCTTGGCCATTTCTTCCGGCGCGTCGGGCGGCACCGGCTCTTCAAGCCATAGCGGGTCGGCGGGTTCCAGGCGTTTTGCCAGCCGGATCGCGCCGGCGGCGGTCATTTGTCCGTGGGTGCCGAACAACAGATCGGCCTTGTTTCCGACCGCTTCGCGCAGACGGTGGGCGAACCGCTCGCACAGGTCGAGCGCGTCGAGCGACAATTGCCGTCCGTCAAAGGCTGAGTAAGGGCCGGCAGGGTCAAATTTCAGCGCGGTGAAGCCTTGCGCCAGATATTCCGCTGCGCGCGTCGTGGCGAGATCGGGGTCGTGATACACGTCCGTCTGATCGCCGGGGCGGGGGTAGATATAGGTATAGGCGCGCAGCCGCTCATGCACCTGCCCACCGAGCAGTTTGTACACTGGCTGGTTCGCGGCCTTGCCGACAATATCCCAGCACGCCATTTCCAGCGCGCTCAGTACCCCCATCAGGGTCAGGTCAGGATGTTGTGTGAAGCCGCTCGAATAGACTCGCCGCCACAGCGTTTCGATGTCGTGCGGATCATTGCCCGCCGCGTAGCGCGCAAACACGTCCTCAATCATGCGGGCAACAAGGTGCGGCTCGAACGGCACGCAATAGGCTTCACCGATCCCCGAAATCCCGCACGCCGTCGTCAGCTTGACGAAAACGAAATACCGTCCGCCGAAATGGGGCGGCGGATTGCCAACGACGAATGTCTCAATATCGGCGAGTTTCATGCCAGCGCAAAGCCGTTGATGACCTTCACTTCAAGAAAGTCATGCAAGCCATATTCGCCCCATTCGCGGCCATTGCCTGACTGCTTGTAGCCGCCAAAGGGCGATTCATAGCCTTGCCCCGCGCCGTTGATATGGACACTGCCCGCCCGGATTGCGCGTGCGACACGGCGTGCGCGATCAAGATCGCCGCTCTGGACATAACCGGCAAGGCCATAGGGTGAGTCATTGGCGATCGCGATGGCCTCTGCCTCGTCGGTGAACGGGATCATCACCAGCACCGGGCCGAACACTTCCTCCTGCGCAATGGTCATGGCGTTGTGTACCCCGGCAAAGACGGTCGGTTTCACGTAATAGCCGCGCTCAAAGCCTTCGGCGCGTCCGACACCGCCCGCGACCAGGATCGCGCCCTCGTCGATCCCTGCCTGGATCAGCTTCTGGATCTTGCCATATTGCAATGCGCTGACCACCGGCCCCAGATGCGGGCCCTTGGCCATCGGGTCACCAAGCCGGGTTTCGCTGGCAACCCGCGCGGCGATCTCAACCGCGCGGTCATAAATGCTTGCCTCGACCAGCATCCGCGTCGGCGCGTTGCATGACTGGCCGGCATTTTCAAAACAATGCTTCACGCCGCGCGTCACCGCTGCTTCCAGATCGCTGTCGGCAAAGACAATATTCGCTGATTTGCCGCCCAGCTCCTGCGACACGCGCTTCACCGTATCAGCGGCTGACTTGGCGACCTGGATGCCGGCGCGCGTCGATCCGGTGAATGAGATCATATCGACTTCCGGGTGGCTGGTCAGGGCGTCCCCGATGCCCGGCCCGGTGCCATGCACCATGTTGAACACGCCGGCGGGAAATCCCGCCTCATCGATGAACTGCGCGAACAACTGGGCGGAAAGCGGTGCGACCTCGCTCGGCTTCAACACCATGGTGCAGCCGGTGATCAGCGCGGGGCCGACCTTTGCCGCGAGCTGGTTGATCGGCCAGTTCCACGGCGTGATCAACACGCAAACACCAATCGGCTCATGCACCAGATTGGCACCCTGCGCGATGGTCCGTTCCCATGCCATCGCGCGCGCTGCCTTGACCGCTTCCTTCAGATGACCCGGCCCGCATTCTGCCTGCGCATTGTAGGACAGGTCGTAAGGTGCGCCCATTTCCGTCGAGATGGCGGTCACCATCTCTTCATAGCGCCGCTCAAAAATGGCGATCAGCTTCTCGACGAGCGCAATGCGCTCGTCGAGCGTGAGCGCGGCATAGCCGGTGAAAGCGGCGCGCGCGGCAGCCACCGCCAGGTTGACATCATCAGCGCCGCACAGCGCGACCGTGGCGGCAACCTCCTCGGTTGCCGGGTTGATCGCATCCACAGACGCAGTTGATGTCAGCGGAAGGGTCCATCCGCCGTTGATATATGATTGAAGCATGTAATCCTCAGACGTAGCCGATGGCGCGCTTCTGATCCGCGATGATCGTCTTTGCGGCCATGAAGTAATGGAACGCTGCCCAGAATCCGGTGGGCGCCAGAACCAGCAGTGCAAGGCGCAGCGATGCGGCATCGGCGCCGCCCGGTCCGGCAAAATAGTCGCTCATCATGCCCACGCCCTGCGGTGCGACGATCAGGTTGAACACATTCGCGACAAGCAGCGCGACCGCGCTGAACATCGCGCGCATCTTCGGCGGTGCAAGGTTCTGACCAAGCGCAAAGGCCGGACCGATGTAGAAGTAGATCGCCGGGATGAAGATCCACCACATCACTGTCGCAAGCGGCAATGAGTGCGTGTAATAGGCGATGATTGACGGGACGGTCGCAACCGCCGTCACCCCGCCCAGCAGCCAGACGATCCGGCGTGGGTCAACAAATGAAGGTCGCGAGAGCAACCACGCGGTCAACAGCGAGGCCAAAATCCCCATCACAAGATGGATCGGGCCCACCACGGCGCCGGCCGCACCCACGTCGAGCCCATAGGTACGCTGGATAAAGGTCGGCGTGAACCACATCAGGCCCCAACCCCAAAGCGCTGATACGCCACTGCCCATCAGCACATGGACCGCCGCCTTCTGGCTGACGAGAAAGCGCAGCGTATCGCCAAGTGTCGGCGTCGCATCTTCGGTTACCGCATCAAGGCAACCACGTTTGGGTTCCTTGATCGTGAGCATGATGATTGCCGCAAGCAGGATGCCCGGTACGCCCAGGACCAGGAATGCCGCGCGCCATCCATAGGCGCTGGCCACGGCACCCGCCATGTCCGCGCCAAGCCAGGCGCCAATCGGCGCGCCAAGCGCAAAGATGGTCAACGCCATCGGGCGGCGGCTGGCAGGGAAATAGTCGCAAACAATCGAGTTGCATGACGGCGTGCCACCCGCTTCACCAATGCCAACGCCGATACGCGCCATCAGCAATTGGAGATAGCCGCGCGACAGACCGCACAAGGTGGTCATTGCCGACCACATTGTGATCGACACGGCGAGGAGATTGCGGCGGCTAAAGCGATCCGCCACCCATGACAGCGGAATTCCCATGCCGACGTAGAACAGGGCAAGCGAAACACCGGTCAGAAACGCTACGCCGCTGTCGGTCAGCTTCAACTCGAGCCTGATCTGTTCGAGCACGGTCGACATGACATATCGGTCAGCAATGTTGATCGTATAGGCCAGCATCATCACGAAGAGCACGTACCAGCGTACACCAAGAGAGGCGGTGCTTGTGGCGTCGACGGGTGGTGCGGTGGTGGCCATCTAACTTATCCTATTTCGAGACAAGGTCTGCGCCGAGAACGGCCCGTAGCGGATCGAGGAAAGGCGAGAAATTTTCCCACTGATCCATCCCGCTGGTGAAAATCGGCTGGCGCACCTGTTCTGAACTTGCGGTGCGCACCGCACGGTCATTTTCGTGGAAACGAATGCACGCTTCCTCGAATGGCAATCCGCAATGGTCGAGCAGGCGACGGACCTGCCCCTCAAGGTCGGTCACCACATCTTCATAACGCACGCGCAGCACCTGGTCGGGCAGCACGGCATCCCAATGATCCATCAGGTGGACATAGTCGCTGTAATAATGCCCGATTTCCTCAAGGCCGTAGGTAAACTCCTGACCCTCGGCGAACAGCTGCTTGAAGCCTGAAAAGCAGCATCCCATCGCGCTGCGCCGCGCATCGATGATCTTCGCATTGGGCAAGATCAGATGGATCAGACCGATGTGCCGGAAATTGTTCGGCATCTTGTCGATGAAGAACGGGGTGCCGGTCTTGCGATGGATCTGGGTGTCCTTGATGAACGCCTCGCCAAAGGCGCGCAGTTCATCGGCTGACAATTCACCGAGATTTCCCGGATAGCGCGCTTCCTCATCCACCCGCCGCCGCCCGTCGAGCCGATGGGCGAGGGAGAGGATATTGGGCAGCTCCATCGTCCCTTCGACCTGACTGTGCGAGGCGAGGATCTGTTCGAGCAATGTCGAGCCAGCGCGCGGCAGGCCGACAATGAAGATCGGGTCGGGTGCCGGGTTGCCGGATCCTCGCTGCGCGTCAAACAGGGCAGGGGTGCAATGCTCGATCTGGAGCTGGATTTCGCCGCTGATCCGGCGCCAGTCATAACGCACTTCCTCGCGCTTCAGCCGGTTGCCACGCTCATAATATTCAAAAGAGGTGGCATAGTCCCCGCGATCCTCAAGCGCCTTCGCCAGCGCAAAGCACAGATGATAACGATCCTCGAGCGCCGTTCGCGGTGCCGCCTCGGCCTCGCGCATCTGCGCCACTTCCTCGTCGAGGAAGCGGTAGGTCTTCAGATTGGCCAGGCTCCAAAAGGCATCGCCAAAATCTGGTTTGACCGCATAGGCGTCGCGATAGGCGGCAATCGCGTCGGGCTGTTGTCCGATCGTTTTCAGTGCATGGCCAAGCGCAAGATGGATGCTCGGGTTGTTGGGGCGCCGGGCGATGTGCGCGCGAAAAATCCCGAGCGCGGTGTCGAAATTGCCCACCGCCAGATTCTGGTTGGCGTAGAGTATCTCTACCTGCGGGCTGTCCGGCTGCTTGGCGCGAAGTTGCTCGACCTCGGTCAGCGCCTTGTCAAATTTCTGACGCTTGCTGAGCACGTTGACATAGTCATAATGCGCGTTGGTATTCTTCGGCTCCAGCACGAGACAGGATTCCAGCAGGAACTCCGCTTCCTCATAGGAATTGAACTTCATCCCGATGTCGGCGAGCAGGCGCATCGCCTCGGTATGGTGGCCGTGTGTTTGCAGGAATGACCGGCACAGCCGTTCGGCCTTGAGCAGCTTGCGTTCCTGGATCAGGCTCGCAACACTCTGCAGCTCAGGCGGCAGGCTTTCGAAATAGATCACCTGGGCTTGGGCGAACTGGGCTTCCTCAGCGCGTCCTGTCTTTTGCTGGAGCGCAGCGATCATTCGCCAGCTGGCGAGCAGCGCGCTGTTATGTGCGACCGCCCGCAAATAGGCCGTCAGCGCGCCTGCCGTATCGCCCTGGTCGCGCAGGTTATGCCCGCGTTCCTGATAGGCGCGGCCATATTCCGGGTGAAGGTCGATCAGCGTGGCGAGTGTCGCCAGCGACCCTTGATAGTCTTTGGCATAACGCTGACACACAGCCTTGGTGTAAAGCGCTTCCTGATGTTCAGGGGTCTGGCTGAGTGCCGTGTCGCAGAGGCCGCTGGCAGTCGCCAATTGTCCGGCCTGGAGCGCGCCCTTTGCCTGTTCGACCAGGGCATCGGCGCTTTCTGTCCCCGCGTTCGGGGCTTCATCTTGTTGCGCTGCGATTGCCATGTGCGCGGATCATTCCAAATCAAGAATTTACGTGTCCAAACCCGCCTTCACGCAATCGCTGCGAGTTTGCGGAGCGCCGACCGGTTGGCCGGCGCTCCGCACATTACTCTACATCTTGTACGAAACACGCAAACCAAAGGTTTGCGGCCGTGATGTCGTCACACGCTTCTCACCATCATTGGCACTGGTGAACAGCTGTGGCCGGGCATTGGTGATGTTGTCCGCAAAGAGCGTCAATGACCAGGCATCCTTGCTCACGCCAAACGAGGCTTCCAGCGTATCGTAAGATGGCTGAACGAAAGAACTCGGCTGGAGCTGGATGGCATCGCCGTTCCTCACCGTCACACCATTTATCGTCGCGGTCTGCCCGCAAACGAGGTAAGGCGAGGCACATCCAGTGTAGAGAATATTGGTATTCGCGATGTCGGAGGTAATGGTGCTTCCGACATGGTGGAAGCCCATCTGAACAAATGGCTTCAGGCCATTGTCCAGCTCCCAGTCATAGCGCACCCGGATATTGCCCTGGAATTTCGGGCTGAGTGCGAGAGGCGAGCCCACCGGGACGATGACACCCTGGGCGCAAAGTACCTGGGCAATGGCGTTATTGGTACAACCGGTGATCTTGGTGTCATTGTACGAGAAGCCAGCGCCAATTGTGAGTCCATGAGTCGGGCGGGCATTGATGTCACCCTCGATTCCATGAATTCTAGCATTGGCTAAATTGCCCACAAAGGTCTGGTTGGAGATGTTTTGATCAAACGCCGCGATCTGGATTGCCTTCCAGTCGATGACATAGGCTGCCAGGTTGATCTGCAGCTTGTGATCAAACAGGCCCAGTTTTGCGCCGATTTCGTAGTTCTTTACCTTGTCAGGAGCATAGGCCCGGTTGGCAGCACAGGCCGCCGTAAAGGCCGCTTGGGCAGCGACGCCAGTGTTGCACCCCTTGCGGTTAAAGCCACCTGGACGGAAACCTTCCGAGAAGGTGAAGTACACCAGAGAAGCCGGGTTGATCTTGTAAGTCAGATTGCCCTTGAAGATCACACCCGAATAGGTGGTCGGGTTGATACCCGCCAAATTGGTCGCCAGGTTTGCGCTGGCATTCAACGTGGCTGGCGGGGTTGTCCGCGGAATATAGTTGCAGGTTGTTAGGCCAGTAGCCGGATCGGTGCTGACCGTGGCGCAGTTTGCGCGAATCGAATCCGCGAAGCTGGTGCTCGATCCACCATACATGCCGGCCGTTTCATTGTAATAGCGCGCGCCGCCGGTCAGGATCAGCTTGTCCGGAACGATGTCGAACGAGGCTTCGCCGTAGATCGAGAACTGCTTGTCACGCCGCAAGATGGTGTTGACGAAGCCAGCGCCCGGCAACGGCCCAACGCCCAGGACGTTCACTGCGGGGTTGGGCGCCAGATTGTAGATGAAGCCCGCTTGCGGCAGAACATAGTTCCACTGCGTAATGTCATAGATCCGGTTGACGTCGTAGAACGCGCCCAACGTCCCACGAATGCGCTTGTCGGCGGGCGTGGTGAGGCGGAATTCCTGGGTCCAGCGACGGTTGCGATCATTGACCTTGTAGCTGTTGTTCGGAGCATAGCAGGTTTGTCCATTTGCTGCCGAGCTTGCGTAACCGGCGTAATAGACACCACGGTCACAATTGTAGAACGGCATAAACAGGCCGATGTTTGCGTATTTTGCGTAATCGGACTGCTGTACCGAATGGTGGTCCTGATATGACGAGGTGTAGATCAGGTCGAGGATGCCAAGCCGGCCCTTCAGGGTCAGCGAGGTAAGGCTGATCGTATCGCGCAGTGTGTTCTGGCCAAATTGCTGGACTTTGAGGTCGCCGACGCCGGGGGCATAGTCGAACACGCCGTCGGTCTTCAGTTCCTGGTACAGCGTCATCGCTTCAAGTGACCAGGAGTCGCTGATCTTGAAGGTCAGGGCGCCGCGACCGCCAATATAGTTCGCGTCGTTATAATTGTCCTTAACAAACGCTGTGTTTGAGATCGATTGACGGAGCGGAACCTTGAAGCCGCCGGTCGTGCCTGTGGCTGTCGCAACGCAGTTGAGGACGCCGACGCATGATTGGATTGCCTGCCCAACCAGCAACGGGTTGCCCGTTGGCAAACGGCCCGGCCCACCCGGATCCCACGGCATCCGGTAAGTGCCAGCAACATTGTCAATATAGCCGCCCTGATGGTCCTTGTAAAAGGCGAGGCGAATGCCCAGCCGATCCTTGACGATCGGCAAGTTGATAAAGCCGTCTATGCCATAACTTGCCGCGCCGCCCTTGGTTACAGAGCCAGTTCCGGTCAAGCCAGCATGGAAATTGTTGAGATCGGGCTTGCTTGTGATGTAGCGGATCGCGCCGCCCATCGCGTTCGCACCGAACAATGTGCCTTGCGGACCGGCGAGCACTTCGACGCGCTCAATGTCCGTCGGGTGGATGTCAAGGTTGCGGCCTGGCGTCGAGGCAGGCGTGTCGTTGACGTAAAGCGCCACGTTCGGCTGCACACCGGCGACGCCGAGAATCTGCGAGCCTGCCGTATCGGTTGAAAGGCCACGAATATAGATTGATGAAATGCCGGGGCCGCGCGATGCGGTGCGGACGTTCGGCAGATATTCTACCAGCTTTTCCAGATTGGTCACATTGAGCTTGGCCAGTGAATCGCCGCTCATCGCCTGGATGGCGAGCGGAATGGAATTCACCCGTTCGTCGCGCCGCGTGGCGGTAACGACAATATCACCGGTGAGGCCGTCATTCGCCTGATTGGCTGCCCGGCTGGCATCGGCGCTTGCCGTCTGTGCGAAAGCCGGAGCGCCGCCTGCGCCCAGCGCAGCCAACACGACCGCTGCCGTTGAGATATTCCATCTGGCCTTCATATCAATCGCCTCCCCTTGGGTATGTGCCAATCTTTCCTGACTGCGCTTGTCGTACTCTGCGGCACGTTTCAAAAAGCTGGTCCCGAGACCGCAGCTTAGCAACTGACCGATTTTTCGGCATTGGCAAATATAATTTTGGCATGTCGCCTTGCGCGGTTGTTCGAATACGATCCTCGGGCGGGCCGAAGTGGAAGATTCTAATCAGCAGCAGGGGTTCGGCAGGCCAGATCTGCCGCATTGCCCGAGCCCTTGTCCGGCATTTCCTTTAACGAACGCGCAGAAAAGCTAACATGACGCCCGACGGTCTCAGCCTCTATCGATCACCCCACCCAAGTGCCGCCACCGACCCGGAGTAGATAGAGTCATGTCAACGGCCAACCAATTTGTCCTCCTGGTGGCAAGCGATGATCGCAAGGGAATCGTTGCCGCGGTCGCGAATTCGATTGTCAGTCAGGATTGCAACGTCGTTGAAAGCGCGCAGTTCAACGAAAGGAGTACGGGACGCTTCTTCATGCGCATGGCCTTTGTCGGCCCGTCCACGCTGACGTCAGAAAGCTTTACCGAAGCATTCACCCCGGTCGCCACCGCGTTCCGGCTGGATTGGCGCATTCATGATACGCGCCGGAAAACCCGCGCGATGATCATGATCAGCCAGGGTGGTCACTGCCTCAATGACCTGCTTTACCGGACCTCGACCAATCGGCTTGCGATGGATGTCGCCAGCGTCGTTTCGAACCACACGACCTGGCAGCGCCGGGTCGAGCATGAGGGCATTCCCTTTTTCCACCTGCCGATAACGCCTGACAACAAGCTGGAACAGGAAGCGCGCCTGCTCGCCATGGTCGAGGAACAGCAGGTCGATCTCATCATCCTTGCCCGCTATATGCAGGTGCTCAGCGACCAGCTCTGCCGCAAGCTTGACGGGCGGGTGATCAATATCCACCACAGCTTCCTGCCGGGGTTCAAGGGCGCCAAGCCCTATCATCGCGCCTATGATCGGGGCGTGAAGATGGTCGGCGCGACCGCGCATTATGTCACCCCCGATCTCGATGAAGGGCCGATCATCACGCAGGACGTTTCGATCGTTGATCATGCCGATGCGGTGGAAGATCTGATTGCCCAGGGGCAGGATACCGAAAGCCGCGTGCTGGCCCGCGCGGTCAAGCTCCACCTGGAACACCGTGTCATGCTCAGCGGCAATCGAACGGTGATCTTCAAATGACCGCGCTCGCCGCCAATGAAGCCCGGCTGCTCGAAATGCTCGACCGGCAGGGAATCATCTGGGAGGTGATCGAACACGCCGCTGTCTTCACGGTTGAAGAGAGCGCCGAACTCCATGGCCGCATCGCTGGCGCCCATACCAAGAACCTGTTCCTGAAAGATGCCGGCGGGCGTTTCTGGCTTGTCAGCGCGCCGCATGATGCCAGGGTCGATCTGAAACTGCTCCCCGCGGTCATTGGTGCGAAGAAGCTGAGCTTCGGCAAGGCCGATGACATGGAAAGGTTGCTCGGCGTGGCACCGGGTTCGGTGACGCCCTTGGCGGCGATGAATGATGCGGCGGCGATGGTAACGGTCGTGATTGACAGGCGCCTCGCGCGGGCAGACCGGGTCAATGTCCATCCGCTGCGCAACACCGCGACGCTTGGCCTGTCGGGTGCAGCGCTGTGCGGGTTTCTTGGCCAATGTGGCCACCCGGCGATGATTGTTGACGTGCCAGCGGGCGTGGTCAGCTAAGCTGCCGGTGGGCGAGATCGCTGGCCTAATTGCTGCGCGGTAACATCCCGAACCTGTTGATCAGCCAGCTTCGGAACATCGCGATGGCCGGGTCGGACAGGTCATCAGCATGAAGCTTCAGGTAATAGCCATAGCCTTCCTCGACCAGCATCTCATAGGGCATGGCCAGACGGCCAGCGGCAATCTCCCCGGCAAACATATCGACATCGCCCAGAAAGACGCCGCCCGCTGACATGGCATATTGTGCCGAGGCAATTGCGGTATCGAATGCCAGCCCGCCATTCACATCGGCGGCAATGCCGCACTGGCGCAGATAGGATGACCACAGCAGGTCACGTGGCTCGCCCTCAAGCTTCAGGTGCAGCAATTCCTGTCTGGCAAGAAATGCTTCCAGTGACAGCCCCGCTGCTTCCTGCGCGATTGTCGGCGAGCACAAGGGGGCGACCTTCACCATCCACAAAAGGTCGGTGACGCGGTCATCAACATTGGGGCGGTCATAGACAATCGCCATGTCGAGATGGGTCGGCGGCAACCCCGTCACATGCGCGCTGGACACATCGATGCGGATGTCGGGATGTTCGATGCGGAAATCGCGCAACATCGGCATGAACAATTGTTGCAGCAGCGACGGTGGAATGTGGATGCGAAGCGCCGGTCGCGTAACATTTTCATCGCGGATGGCATTCATCGTCTGTTCGATGCGGTCGAGCGATTTGCTGACCACCGGCAGCAGCGCTTCACCTTCAGCCGTCAGGGTCAGCCTTGATGCTTCGCGCAGGAACAACGGCTTGCCCAGCAACTCCTCAAGGCCAATGACGTGGCGGCTGATCGCGCTTTGTGACACCGACAGTGATGCTGCGCCCAGGGTGAAGCTTGAATGTTGGCCGACGGCATCGAAGGCGCGCAGCGCGTTCAGCGGCAACCAGCGACGATTGATGCTGTTTCGGGTTGCGATGACCAGTTCCTTCTCATTTTGCCGCTGCGGTCGAATACCGGTGGTCCGATTCCAACATGCGCTCCCGACTATCCGGCCAGAGGGGCGTGAATGTCAAAATCAATCCACTGGCGTGTAACGCTGTTCGTTTGACATAGGCATATGCGAAAATCCGATTGGCCGCTTTCCTCGTCTTGGTCCAACCTGCCCCGATCATCGCTTTCGGGAATTTTCGGATGGATCTGTTTCAGATCGGCAGTCACTTCGATGCACGCCGCGAGGGCCATTGCCTTCCCGGCGCACTTTATAATGATCCCCAGGTGTTCGAATTCGATACGCAGGTGATGTATGGCACCAGTTGGCTGATGGCCGGGTTCACTTGTGAACTGACCAAGCCGGGCAGCTATGTATCACTGATGATCGGGAAATGGCCGGTCATCATTATCCGAGATCGCGCCAACACCATCCGGGCGTTCCACAACAGCTGCCGGCACCGGGGATCGATCCTGTGCCAGCCCGGCAGCGGTTCCGGTCCCAAGCTCGTCTGCCCCTATCATCGCTGGACCTATGATCTCGATGGCTCGCTGTTTGCGGCAAACCGGATGGCGGATGATTTCGACAAGTCGCAGCACGGGCTCAGGCAGATCGCGCTGGAAATCGTTGAAGGCGCGATGTTCATCTGTTTTGCTGACCAGCCGCCGCCGTTCGATGAATTTCGCGAAAAGCTGACAATCTATGCGGCGCCGCACCACTGGGCCGATGCCAAGCTGGCCTTTCAAAGCGTGCTGGTCGAAAATGCCAACTGGAAGCTGGTGATGGAAAACGGGCGTGAATGTTATCATTGCGCGACCGGTCATCCTGAACTTGCCCGCACCTTCCCGGTCGGCATGTCGAAGCATTTCGATGTGGAGGGGGATCGCGCGGCGCAGCGCTTCCTCGATGAAATGGCGGCGTGCGGCCTCGAAACCACGCCCATGGAGGGCGACTGGTGGCAATTGGCGCGCTTTGCGCTCAGTGCTGGCAATGTTTCGATCACCATGGATGGCCAGCACGCGGTCAAGAAGCTGATGTGCGATGTCAACAATGGTGCGATCGGATCAATGCGGATGGCGATTGACCCGCATTGCTTTGTCCACGCAACGGCGGACCACACCTTCATGTTCAGCGCCATGCCGATCAGCCCGACTGAAACCCATGTCACGGGCAAGTGGCTGGTTCACAAGGATGCTGTTGAGGGGGTCGATTATGACGTCGCCAATCTCGCTGATCTGTGGACGCGCACCAATTTGCAGGACAAGGAACTGGCCGAGAACAACCAGTTGGGCGTAAACAGCCCCGGGTTCACGCCAGGGCCCTATTCGACCGACGCCGAAATGCTCGCGCTGCGTTTTACCGACTGGTACTGCAACACCGGCAAAGCCTATCTGGCCGCTCATGGCAACTGATCGCACCGGCCTCCATCCGGAGACGCTTGCCGTCGCCTTTGGTTATGACCCGGAAATGGGGATGGGCGCGGTCAAACCGCCTGTCTTCATGACCTCAACCTTTGTCTATCCGTCTGCCCAACACGCAAAGCATGTGCATGAGGCTTTTTTTGAGGGCACCGGGCCGCTCGTCGGGCAGGCCAACCATATCTATTCGCGGCTTGGTCACCCTGGCCTCGACATTCTGGAACGGCGCCTTGCTGCGATTGATGGCGCAGAGGCCGCAGTGGCATTCTGCAGCGGCATGGCGGCGCACTCATCGATCGCGCTGGCCTATGTCCGCCCCGGCGACAGCGTCCTGCATGGGCGACCCATCTATGGCGGGGTCGATATGTTGTACGGGGCCGTGATGCCGCAGTTCGGCGCGCATGTGGCCCACTATGTCGATGGCACGGACGAGGCACATGTCCGCGCGGCAGCGGATCAGGCGCTGGCAAAGGGGCCGCTGGCGCTGATCATTGCCGAAACCCCGGCCAACCCGACGGCGGCAATCGTTGATCTGGCGATGATGGTCCGGATTGCCGACTATGTCGAAGGCCGGCAGGGGCGTCGTCCCATCGTTGTTGTCGACAACACCCTGCTCGGGCCATTTGCCCAGCGGCCGATCGAATTTGGGGTCGATCTGTGCCTGACATCGCTCACCAAATATTGCGGCGGGCACAGTGATCTGCTGGCGGGTGGGATCACCGGGCGCGAGGAGGTGCTCGGCCCGATCCGCCTGTTGCGGACCACCTGGGGCAACCACCTTGATCCCTACACCTCCTGGCTGGTGGCGCGATCACTTGAGTCCGTGCATGTCCGCACCGAGCGCGCGATGGCCAATGCCCGGTTTGTCGCCGAATATCTGCGTGATCACCCCAAGGTCGCCGGGGTGACCTATCTTGGCTTTCTTGCCGAGGGCACGCCCCAGCGCGCGGTCTATGATCGCCAGTGCAAGGCTGCCGGTTCGACCTTCTCATTCCATATCAAAGGTGGCGAGGCCGAGGCTTTTCGGATGCTCGACCGGCTGAAGCTGCTCAAGCTCGCGGTCAGCCTTGGTGGCTCGGAAACGTTGATCTGCCACTCGGCAAGCACGACCCATTATGCCGTCGCCCCGGCTGACCGGCTGGCGGGGGGTATTACGGATGGCACGATCAGGCTTTCGGTCGGGCTTGAACATGTTGACGACCTGATCGCCGATCTGGCGCAGGCATTGGAGGCGGTGTGATGGACCTTCATTTTACGGGCACGGACGTCTGCGCCATCAATGGCACGCGCACACCGGCAGAGAAACATTATGACCTGGTGGTGATCGGCGCTGGCCTCAGTGGCGTCGAGGCCGCAATGGCTGGCGCGGCGGCGGGCGCGTCGGTTTTGCTGGTTGACGAAAATCCGGTGTCCGGCGCGTTGATGGGCAATGATGTGCCGCTCTATTTCGGCGGACGCATGACGGCGGCGACGCAAAACAGTGATCGCATGCTCGAAGCTGTGTTCATGACCATGCCTGCACTCGAATCCGCAATGGAGGCTGGCGTCGAGGTGCTGCTGGGAACGACGGCATGGGGTGTCTATCGCAACGGCCCTGGTGTCGCGAGCCTGCCCGAGCGCGTCGTTGGGCTTGCTGATGCGGAGCGTTCCTGGCTGGTTGGCTTCAAGCGGCTGGTACTGGCTACGGGCGCGCGTGATCTCGCAATGGCCTTTCCGGGCTGGAACCAGCCGGGCGTGATGGGGGCGGGGGCACTGCAGATGCTGCTCGGTCGGTACGAGGCCTTTGACGGGCGTCGCGTGCTGATTGTCGGGTCGCATGATCTGGCGCTCGAAACAGCGCTCCTCGCGATTGAAAAGGGTGTCGAGGTCGTCGGCCTTGTTGAGGTTCGGGACGCGGTTCAGGGCAGCGCGACGCTGGCCAAGGCCCTGGCCGCAAAGCACGTCCCGTTTCTGTGTGGCCAGGTCATTGCGTCCGCAACGGGTGGCATCAACGGGGTTGAGGGGGTGACGTTGTCGAGCGGGCAAGTCATCGCCTGCGACACGGTGTGCATGGCCATTGGCCTCGTTCCGTCGATCGAGCTGGTCGATGCGATGAACGGGCCGCGCGTGCTGGACCCTGTTCGCGGCGGCTATGTTCCCGTGGGTGAGGATGGCATTTCGGCGGTTGGTGCTTGTGCGGGGTTGGTGGACTCCGGCTTTGACCATGTCGCTTATCGTATGGACTGGATGCGTGGGTTGGCCGGTGTCAGCACTGATGGTACCATCATCTGTCAGTGCGAGGAGGTTACGCGTGCTGACCTGATTGGGGTTCAGCCACCAAATTACCTGTCACGGCCCGCCCCGATGTGCGCGCGTTCGCTCGATACATTGCTGGCGGATGGCCCGGCCAATCCGGACCAGATCAAGCGGCTGACACGCGCGGGCATGGGGGTATGCCAGGGGCGCCGCTGCCGCGATCAGGTCGCGATGCTGCTTGCGCTGGAATCGGGCAAGCCGTTCGGCACCATTCCGCTGGCGACGCACCGCGCGCCGGTCCGGCCGCTACCGCTCAAGATCATGGCCGACTGGAACGAACCCGAAGCCATGACGGCGGCGTGGGACGTCTGGTTTGGCATCCCGACCCAATGGGTACCGATTGAAGATATTGGCACCCCGCACGAGGATGAACATCGCGAGATGCTGTACACCGGAATGTACCAATGAGCGGCGCGGAAGTCGTTATTGTCGGCGGTGGCGTGACCGGCCTGAGCGCAGGCTGGTGGCTGGCGCGCTCCGGCGTCAAGGTCACCGTGCTCGACAAGTTCATTGTGGGTTGGGAGGCATCGGGTCGCAATGGCGGCGGTGCCTCGCACTATCAGAGTCCGCTGTTTAATGAGGAACAACGCCTCTGGCCGCAGATGGATGAGCTGCTCGGCTACCCGACCGAGCACCAGAAAGATCGC
The DNA here is from genome assembly GCA_963422345.1 of uncultured Sphingomonas sp. Lineage (GTDB taxonomy): Bacteria > Pseudomonadota > Alphaproteobacteria > Sphingomonadales > Sphingomonadaceae > Sphingomonas. Next base: position 3,308,713 of record OY729425.1, on the reverse strand, counting down.
ATCCTGATCGCCATGACCGAGCGGCAATGGGAACAATATCGCTTCGTCGCAGAACGTCACAACCGCCTTGGTCACCCGGTCGACGTGCTCGACGTCAAACAGGTGCAGGAAGCTGTGCCGCTGGCAGGCGATAATTGTTTCGGTGGCGTACATTACAAGTTCGGCGGCCATGCCAACCCGCAACGCAGCGTTCAGGCCTATGCCTGGGCCTTGCAGGATCTTGGCGGCAGGATTTTTCAGCACAGTCCGGTCACAGGTTTCGAAACCGCTGGCGGCAAGGTCACCGCCGTCAAGACGGCGACCGGCAGCTATGGTTGTGATGCAGTGGTGGTCGCCGCCGGCCCGCAGATCCCGCAATTGATGGCCCAGCTTGGGGTCACCGTCCCGCTGGCCCCGGCACGGGCGGAAATGATCATTACCGAACCGGCGCCAATGATGCCGATTGGCGGCGTTGACGGGCACAAGCTCTATGGCCGCCAGACGATGCGCGGCAACCTTGCCTATGGCGGCGGCCCGCATGAATGGATCGATGTTGATGCAACCGGCCCTGCCGCGCGCCCCTCGACCCCGTTGATGCGCAATCTCGCCAGCCGCCTCGCCGAGTTGCTGCCCAAGGCTGCCCATCTTAACATCATCCGAAGCTGGGCCGGGGTGATCGAAAACTCGCCGGATGGCCGTCCGATCATCGACCGGCTGACCAGCCCGGACAATGTCGTTGTCGCCTCAATGTCCGGCGTTGGCTTCGGCCTGTCGCCAGCGTCAGGCCATGCAATCCGCGATCTCGTGATCGACGGCGCTTGTTCGTTCACGAACATCGACATGCTCAAATTGTCGCGCTTTGACGGGCTTGAGGCAGATTGGCGCGAGAAGCGCGGGTGGATGCCGATTTCATGAGCCGCTATTCGGCGTTCGGACTGTTACGGGGCGCGCTGACCGGGCAAAAGCACTGGGAGCCCGCCTGGCGTGATCCAGAGCCGAAACCCAGCTATGACATCGTCATCATCGGCGGCGGCGGCCATGGTCTGGCGACGGCCTATTATCTCGCCACGGTCCATGGTCTGCGCAACATTGCGGTCCTCGAAAAGGGCTGGATCGGTGGCGGCAACACCGGTCGCAACACGACCATCGTGCGCTCCAACTATCGGCAAAAGCCGCTGCACGACCTGTTCGAATTCGGCCTCAAGCTGTGGCACAATCTCAGTGACGAGCTGAATTACAACGTCATGTTTTCCCCGCGTGGCGCGATGTTCCTTGGCCACAGCGATGCCGATATGGTCAGGTTGGCCGAGCGCGGTGATGCGATGCGCTGCGACGGCATTGATGCCGATCTGATGACCCGTGATGAGGTTGCCCGGCTGGAGCCCTTGCTCGACATGTCGCGCGACGCGCGTTTCCCGATTGAAGGTGCGCTGATCCAGCGGCGCGGTGGTACGGCGCGCCATGATGCCGTGGCATGGGGCTATGCGCGCGGTGCTGATAGCCTTGGTGTCGACATTATCCAGAAATGTGAGGTCACCGGCTTCGTTCGCGACGGCGACGCGGTCGTTGGCGTCGAAACCACCCGCGGCCGGATTGGCGCGGGCCGGGTCGGCATCTGTGTTGCGGGCAACAGCGGTCATGTCGCTGGCCTTGCGGGCTTGCGCTTGCCCATTGAATCGCAGACGCTTCAGGCCATGGTGACCGAAGGCGTGAAGCCGATGATCAACAGCGTGATCATGTCGCTGTCGCTGCATTGTTACATCAGCCAGTCGGACAAGGGCGGCATTGTTTTCGGTGGTGATCCCGATAACTGGCCAAGCTATGCCCAGCGCGGCCATCCGATGGTGATGGAAGGGGCAATCGCCCAGGGGCTGGCACTGGTGCCCGCGCTTTCGCGCCTGCGGATGGTGCGGACATGGTCGGGCGTGACCGACATGAGCTGCGACGGTTCCCCGATCATCGGAGAGACCCCGATTGCCAATCTCTATCTCAATGGCGGCTGGTGCTACGGTGGGTTCAAGGCAACCCCGGCGTCGGGCTGGACCTATGCACACACGCTGGCGACGGGCGCACCGCATCCGCTCAACGCGCCGTTCGCACTGGATCGTTTCTCCGCCGGGGCAACGATCGATGAAACAGGGACCGGCCCGATGCCGTGCAGCCGCTGATGATGCAATTTACCTGTCCTCACTGCGGCCCCCGCGCGCAAGGCGAATTTGTCTTTGAACGCACGGTTGATTCTGTCGTCACGACGGGCGCCGGGCCGGAAGAGGCGATGCAGGCGCTTTTCACACGCGGCAATCCGCGTGGTGTCGATGATGAGATCTGGCGGCATAGCTTTGGTTGTCGCGCGTGGATGGTCATCACCCGACATCGCATTACCAACGACATCAGCGCCATCCGTGCCGTTGGGCCTGAGGCACTGCCATGATCAGCTTCAGTTTCGACGGCACGACCTATCAGGCACAGGAAGGCGATACGCTGGCCGCAGCATTGCTGCGCAACGGCATTTGTCTGGTCGGCCGGAGCTTCAAATATCACCGCCCGCGCGGCATCATGACGGCGGGCGTGGAAGAACCAAATGCGCTGGTGACGGTGGGTGAGGGGGGGCGGCGCGAACCCAATACCCGCGCCACCGATGTGTTTGTCTATCAAGGGCTGGTTGCGCACAGCCAGAATCGCTGGCCGAGCCTTCGTTTCGATGTCGGTGCTGTGCTCGGCCTGGCTGCCCCGGTTTTTTCGGCGGGCTTCTACTACAAGACCTTTTTTGGCCCGGCCAGGCGCTGGATGCGCTACGAATATTTCATCCGCAAGGCCGCCGGTCTCGGTAACGCGCCGACCGTGGCGGACCCTGACCGTTTCAGCCAGCGCGCCGCCTTTTGCGATGTCCTGATCGTTGGTGCGGGCCGTTCCGGGTTGCAGGCAGCACTTGATGCGGTTGACGCGGGTAAGCGCGTCATTCTGGTTGAGCAGGACAGCATCCTTGGCCCCGCGCTGATCCGCGATCCACGGGAAGATGATGCGGTGTGGGTCGCGGCGACCGCCACTCGTATCCGCGCTGCCGGTGGCCGCATCCTGACACGCACCACGGCATCAGGCTATTGGGAGCATGATCTTGTCACGCTGACCCAGCGACTTTCCGAACCGGGGCAACCGCCATCGAATGGCGTGGCACAGCGGCTCTGGCACGTCCGCGCTGGCCAGGTCATCCTGGCTACCGGCAGCATTGAACGGCCCATGGCCTTTGCTGGCAACGACCGTCCCGGCGTGATGCTGTCACAGGCCGTGCGCACCTATGTGCGGCGCTTCGGCGTGCTGCCGGGGCAGCGTGTGGTGATCGCCACCAACAATGACGATGCCTATCTGACTGCCGATGCGCTGGTGCAGGTGGGGGCCGAAATCGTTGCCGTGATTGATGCACGCCCGGCACCGGCTGGCGCTGACAGTGGCTTCCCCGTCTGCAATGATGCCGTGCCGCTCTCGGTGACGGGTGGGCGCCACCGGCTTCAACGTGTCAGCGCGCTGGTCAACAACACCGCGAAAAGCTGGTCGGCGGATCTGCTTGCGGTCTCCGGTGGCTTCACGCCGGTTGTTCACCTCCATATGCAGGCGGGCGGCACGCTTGCCTGGAATGAAGCCGCGCAGGCATTTGTGCCAGAGGGAAGCAGGCAGAACGTCACGACCATCGGCAAGGCTGCCCACCCGCAGCCGACCTTCACCATGGTGCCGGTCGGAAAGCCGAAGAAAAGCTTCGTCGATTTCCAGAATGATGTCACCCTCGCCGATGTCGATCTTGCCTGGGCGGAGGGCTATCGCTCGGTTGAGCATCTCAAGCGCTACACCACCCTTGGCATGGCGACTGACCAGGGCAAGACCAGCAACATGGCGGCTTTGGCGCGCCTGGCCGAAAAACAGGGTGTGTCGATCCCTGATGCCGGACTCACCACCTTCCGCCCGCCCTATACACCCGTCACCATGGGGCTGTTCGCCGGTGCTGGTGCGCGTGATGCCGGTGCCCATGTCCGGCGCCTCGCGCTCTATGATGTCCATGCCGCAAAGGCACCGATCTGGCAGCCGCTCGGCTATTGGTTCCGTCCACGCGCCTATCCGTTGGGTAATGAAACACTGGCACAGGCCGCGCTGCGCGAGGCGCGCGCGGTGCGTGCTTGCGTTGGCATGACTGACGTCTCGACGCTGGCAAAATTCGAGGTCTCCGGCCCCGATGCCGCCGCTTTGCTGGAAATCATTTGCGCCACCACCGTCAGCAAGCTCGCGGTCGGGCGTGGCCGCTACACCTTCATGCTGCGCGAGGACGGGTTTGTTTTCGATGATGGCACGGTCTGGCGGCTTGGCGAGAACCGCTATCTGCTGACCAGCTCGACCGGTGGCGCAGACAAGATGGCGGCGCATATTTCCTACGTCCGCCAGTATCTTGAGCCGGGCTTCAGGGTGTCTGCGGTCAATGCGCAGGAACATTATGCCGGGATTGCCGTCGCTGGCCCCCGGGCAAGATCGGTGCTTGAGGCGCTGATCGGCGAGCCGCCGCCACGACATATGTCGACGGTGCCCGCGACCATCGCCGGCGTGCCCGTGCCCGTGCTCGTGCTCGCGGCCAGCTATAGCGGCGAACGCGCCTTTGAGGTTTATGCCGAGGCGTCACACGCCGCTGCCGTCTGGCACGCCTGTGAGGCCGAGGTCGTTGCGCAAGGCGGCTGCCGTTATGGCATGGAGGCAATGGAATTCCTGCGCATCGAAAAGGGGCATCTTGTTGTCGGTGGAGAGATTGACGGGCGCATGACGCCGCATGACCTCGCGCTCGACAAGATGCTCAACAAGGCCGGCGGTTTCGTCGGCGCGCAAGGGCTTGCGCGGCCGGCATTGACGGCGCCCGGTCGCCGCCAGCTTGTCGGGCTTGAGGCGGTCGAGGGCAATATCCCCGAAGGTGCCATGCTCGTGGCGCGCGAGGGTGGGGACGTGCAGGGCCATGTCACCGCCGCTGCATTCCGTGTGATGGAGGGGGGAGCAATTGCCCTTGGCCAACTGGTCAACGGTTTCCTGCGCCATGGCGAAGAACTGATCGCGACGTCACCAACCCGTGGGCAACGCGCCCGGGTGCGCGTTACGGCGCCCCATTTCTATGATGCAGGCGGGGAGCGTTACCGTGACTGACGTGACGATCACCGTCCTGCCCGCCGCGCCGCTCCATGCCTTTGAGATCTGGAGCGCGCCGCTGGCCGTGGCGCGCCGGTTTGAGGATGCGACCGGCTTTGCCTTGCCGACAATGGGCCACTCGGCAGGCAATGATGCGCTGCGTATGATGCGGTACGAACCAACCGTCTGGCTGGTCGAGGGTGACACAGATGCCCTGCATGACATTCTCGCCGAAGACGGTGCGCTGACCGCGATCGGTGGCGGCGTTGTCCGCGTCCGGCTTGCCGGTGCTGGCTGGCGCGGCCTGCTGATGGAAGGTGGCGTTTTCGACGCCGAGAATCCGCAATTTGCACCCGGTTGTACGGCGACGACGTTGATCGATCATGTCAATGTGCGCCTGCACGTTGTCAGTGCCGATGCGTGCGATGCCTATGTTCCGCTGAGTTTCAGCGCGGGGCTGATCCATTTCTGGCAGGAAGCCGCGACCAGTCTCGCGGCATAGCCCGTCATGCGGTATCGGCCCGCACGTCTGGACGCGCGGGCCGGTTCCGGGGCTTGATGCAGTTCAGGCGGCGAACTGGTTCATCGTATTGTGTACGCCGCCAGCCTTCAACGCGGCTTCACCGGCAAAATATTCCTTGTGATCGTCGCCAAGGTCGCTGCCCGACATGTTCTGGTGCTTCACACAGGCAATGCCCTCGCGGATTTCCTTGCGCTGCACACCCTTCACATAGCCCAGCATCGCCGCATCGCCGAAATATTCGCGGGCGAGATTGTCGGTGCTCAGTGCTGCCGTGTGATAGGTCGGCAGCGTGATCAGGTGGTGGAAGATGCCGGCCCGTGCCGCCGCATCGCGCTGGAAGGTGCGGATACGTTCATCTGCCTCATCGCCCAGGGCAGTGCCGTCATAATCGACACTCATCAACTTCGCCCGGTCATAGGCTGAGACGTCCTTGCCCGCCTCCGCCCAGGCGTCGAACACCTGCTGGCGGAAATTCAGCGTCCAGTTGAACGAAGGCGAATTATTGTACACCAGCTTGGCGTTGGGCACGACTTCGCGGATCCGGTCGACCATCGACGCGATCTGTTCGATATGCGGCTTCTCCGTCTCGATCCACAACAGGTCGGCGCCATGCTGCAACGAGGCGATGCAATCCATCACGCAGCGATCAGCTCCGGTGCCCTCGCGGAACTGGAACAGGTTTGACGGCAGCCGCTTGGGCTTCATCAACTTGCCATCGCGATTGATGATGACATCGCCATTGATCGTGGAGAGATCAGTGACCTCTTCGCAATCAAGGAAGCTGTTATACTGGTCGCCCAGATCACCCGGCGTCTTGCTGACCGCAATCTGCTTGGTCAGGCCAGCGCCCAGCGAGTCAGTGCGCGTGACAATGATGCCATCGTCCACGCCCAGCTCGAGAAAGGCATAACGGCAGGCGCGAACCTTGGCGAGAAAGTCCTCATGCGGCACGGTAACCTTGCCGTCCTGGTGGCCGCACTGCTTTTCGTCCGAGACCTGGTTCTCGATCTGCAACGCGCACGCCCCGGCCTCGATCATTTTCTTGGCCAGCAGATAGGTCGCCTCGGCATTGCCGAAACCCGCGTCAATGTCGGCGATGATCGGCACGACATGCGTCTCATGGCCTTCAATCGCCTGGGTCAGGCGCTTGACCTCAATGTCATTGCCCGCGTTGCGCGCTGCATCAAGTTCGCGAAACATCATGCCCAGCTCGCGCGCATCGGCCTGGCGCAGGAAGGTGTAAAGTTCCTCGATCAGCGCCGGGACCGATGTCTTCTCGTGCATCGACTGGTCCGGCAATGGCCCGAAATCGGACCGCAGCGCGGCAACCATCCAGCCGGACAGATAGAGATAACGCCGCTTGGTCGAGCCGAAATGCTTTTTGATGCTGATCATCTTTTGCTGGCCGATAAAGCCATGCCAGCAGCCAAGTGATTGTGTGTAGTTGGCCGGGTCGGCGTCATAGGCGGCCATGTCGCGGCGCATGATCGCGGCGGTATAGCGCGCAATGTCCAGACCGGTCTGGAACCTGTTCTGCAACCGCATCCGGGCGACCGCTTCGGGATCAATGCCATCCCAGGTGCCGCCATGGCTGGCGATAAGCTTGGCGGTCTGATTCTTGATGTCCTGATATGTCATGGTCGTTCCTGCAATTGCATTCGATAATGATCGTGCCGGTGGCGCCGGGGTCGCCGTGCCATCGGATGTTTGTGTGCTAATCGACAAAAATACGGCCAAGATAAGCGTAATTCGCCCGAAAAACGTGTCGCTAGGTGGCCCGGAGAGGCGGATCACGTGTCATTATGTAAATTAGTTACAGATCGCGCCCTTGCCGCCCGACCGATCAACCGATAACAGCGCGGGTGAGACGGGTTCCCGGAGACGGGATCAAAATGGGAAAGCGGTGCGCGGGGGCAACCTCGCAAAGCCGATGCTGCCCCCGCAACTGTAACCGGATAGCCGGCGCCTCATTCAGCCACTGGTCCTGTCGGACTGGGAAGGCGAGGTGCATCAGGCCGTGACCCGGAAGCCAGGAGACCTGCCTGTCCCACGTCGATCCACTGCGCGGGCGGGGTGCACCGGGCGGACGAGGGGGTTTCCTTCGAGCGAGCGACATAACCGGGCCGTATGGCCGGGTGTCGCGCGTCTGCGTCATTCGGCTCTCCGGCCCCTCGCAAAGGGACTATGTCAGATGACTATTCATTACCGATCCATTCTTCTCGCCACCGCCATGTTCGCCGTCAGTCCGGCCTTCGCCCAGGCGGCACCGCCGGCCGACCCGCCAAAGGACGCAGGTGATCAGGATATCATGGTCGCGGACCGCCGCATCGACCCCGACATCATCGTCGCCGCCGGTGTCCCGCAATATGCCCGCGAGGTCGGACAGGCGGTCACCACCATTACCCGCGCAGAGATCGAACGGCGACAGGCTGTGTCGATTGCCGATCTTGTCGCCACCACCCCCGGCGTCACGCTGTCCCGCAACGGCCCGATCGGCGGCTTTACCGCGCTGCGTATTCGCGGTGCAGAAGGTGAGCAAACACTCACCATCATTGACGGCGTGCGCGTCAATGATCCGTCGTCCCCCGGCGGTGGCTTTGATTTCGGCCATCTCCTGTCGGGTTCGGTCGACCGGGTTGAGGTGCTGCGTGGCCCCAATGCGGTGCCATGGGGCAGCCAGGCGCTGGGTGGCGTCGTCAACATCGTCACTGCTGCGCCGGGTTATGGCGTGCATGGGCGCGGCAATGTCGAATATGGTTCGAACAACAGCCTGTTCGCCAATGCCGTCATCTCGGGCGCCAATGACCGTTTCTCCGGCGCGCTGACTGCCGGCTATCTGCGCAGTGACGGTGTCTCGGCGGCGGCCAGCGGCAAGGAGGCGGACGGCTATCGCCAATATGGCGCGACCGGGCGCCTCGGGGTCACCATCACTGATGGTGTCGGCATCGACCTGCGCGGCTATTACGCCCATAGCCGCGTCGCGCTGGATGGCTTTCCACCGCCCAATTTCAGCCTGGCTGATGACCCCGAATATGCCACGACGCAGGAATTTTACGGCTATGTCGGCGCCCATGCCGATCTCGCCAATGGCCGTTTCAAAAACCGCATCGCCTTCACCATTGCCGACATCAACCGCGACAATTTTGATCCGACCTTTGGCACGGCACCCGGCTTCTTTGCGCGCGGGCGTACCCAGCGTTACGAATATCAGGGCGATTTCCGCGTCACGGGTCAGCTTCGTCTCGTCGCCGGTGCCGAGCACGAGGACAGCCGCTATTTCGATGGCGCGCGCCAGTCGACCGGCGTCACCAGCTTCTACGGTGAGGCAATTGCAACGCCAATCCACGCGTTGACGCTCACGGCGGGCCTCCGTCACGATCAGCATCGCGCCTATGGCGGCCATACCAGTTTCGGTGCCGATGCGGCGCTGGCGCTCGGCAGCGGTACGACCATCCGCGCCAGCTATGGGGAGGGCTTCAAGGCACCGACGCTGTTTCAGTTGTTCAGCAATTTCGGCAACCGCGCACTCCAGCCGGAAACGGCGCGCAACTATGATCTCGGCATTGCCCAGTCGCTGCTCAATGGGCGGGTCTCGATCGGCCTGACATGGTTCCACCGCGACACCGTCAACCAGATCGACTTTGCCTCATGCCCGGCGGCTGATGTCACCAACGCCGCGACGATCTGCTTCCAGCGCCCGTTCGGCACCTACAAGAACATCGCCCGCACCCGCGCCCAGGGCGTTGAGGCCGAGCTGACGCTGCGCCCGATCGACGATCTGACGGTCACCGCCAATTACAGCCTTATCCAGGCCGAAAACCGCGCCGCCGGCGCCAATTTCGGCAAGGATCTCGCCCGGCGACCGCGTCAGACGGTCAATGTCTCGGTCGATTATCGCCTGCCGTTCGGCCTCTCGCTTGGCGGCACGGTCAGCCATGTCAGCGACAGCTTTGACAATGCCGCCAACACCGTTCGGCTCGATGGCTATGTGCTGGCCGGGTTACGCGCCGAGATGCCGATTGGCGAGCGCCTCGCAATCTATGGTCGCATCGATAACCTGTTCAACGAACGCTATCAGACTGTCTCAGGCTATGGCACGCTGGGCCGTGCCGCTTATGGCGGCGTGCGGGTAAAGCTGAACTGATGAAACGGACGATTCCGCTGCTGCTCGCCGCGCTGGTAGGCTGCGCCCGTCCGGTCGCGCCGGGTGGTGGCGGAATCGTGTCGACCAACCCTTGCGCCGATGCGATGCTGGTCGAGCTTGTCTCACCAGCCCGCATCGCCGCGATCAGCCACTATTCGGTCCGCGCCGATGCCAGTTCAATGCCGCTGGAAGTTGCGCGCCGCTTCGCCACCACGGCGGGTACGGCTGAAGAGGTAATCGGGCTTCACCCTGATCTGGTCGTTACCTCAACCTTCACACCACCCGCCACGCTCGCCGCCTATCATCGCGCCGGGCTGACCGTGCTGACGCTCGATTCCCCCACCACCATCGCGGCAAGCGAAGCACAAATCCGCTCGCTTGCCGCCGCGCTGGGTGCGCAACGCAGGGGGGAGGCGATGGTGGCGCGGATTGAGCGTGCGGTCGCCTTGTCTTCGCCGGGGAAGGGAGATGAACCTTCCGCCCTGCTGTTCATCGGCGGTGATCTCGCCAACGGCTCCGGCACCTTGCTTGACGAGCTGATGACCCGCGCCGGCTTCCGCAATGCCGCCGCCGATTATGGCCTGCGCGCCACCGGTACACTGCCGATCGAGACCATCGCCGCCCACCCGCCGCGCGTCATCCTCGCGCCAGATGCGTCGCGCACCGCCGCGCTCCGCAGCCGCGTCCTCGCCCGTACGGGCGCACCGGTCATGCAGGCTGGTTTCCCGCGCAACCTCGTCAATTGCGGTGGGCCGAGCATCGCGCCCGCGCTCCAGCGCCTTGCCGCCATCCGGCGGAGCCTGCGCTCATGACGCGCCGCCTCATCCCGCTTGTCGCACTGGTCCTGCTGGCGTTCCTGCTGTCGCTCGTCGCGGGCAAATACTGGATCCCGCCAAGCGTCTGGTTCACCGCTGATCCGCGCTGGGTGATCGTCACCGAACTGCGCCTGCCGCGCGCGATCCTCGGCCTCGCCATCGGGGCTGGCCTTGGCCTGTCCGGCGCGGTGTTGCAGGGCTATCTGCGTAACCCGCTGGCTGATCCGGCTGTTGTCGGCGTGTCGTCCAGCGCTGCGCTTGGCGCGGTGGCATCGATTGTACTCGGCATTGGCGGCATCTGGGGGATGTTCGGCTGCGCCATGCTCACCGCCGGCGGGTCGATGGCGCTGCTCGCTGGACTCACCTGGCGCGCGCAGAACAGCGTGCAGTTCATCCTCGCCGGCACCGTGCTGGCCAGCCTGTCCGGTGCGCTGACGGCGTTTCTCATCTCGCTCGCGCCCAATCCCTATGCCGTGGCGGAGGCGATTGAGTGGTTGATGGGCGCCCTGACTGACCGCAGCATTGACGATGTCCACCGCGCTGTGCCGTTCATCGCGCTCGGCTCGCTGTTGCTGCTGTTCACCGCCCGCGCGCTTGATGCACTGACCCTGGGCGAGGCGGCGGCGCGCTCTCTTGGTATCCGGCTTGGCCGGGTTCAGGCGCTGATCGTGCTCGGTACCGGGTTGACGATTGGCGCCAGTGTCGCGGTCACCGGCGTGGTCGGCTTTGTCGGCCTTGTCGTGCCGCACCTGCTGCGCCCGATCTTTGGCCATCGGCCTTCCGCGCTGCTGTTGCCAAGCGCGCTTGGCGGCGCGGCGCTGGTGCTTGTTGCGGACAGCTTCTGCCGCCTCGCGCCCGGCGCGGGTGAGGTGCGGCTCGGCGTGGTGATGGCGCTGATTGGTGCCCCGTTCTTTCTGGTGTTGCTGCTGCGTGGCGGGGGGCGATCATGGCACTGAGGGTTGAGGCGGCCTGCGTGTCGCTCGGCGGGCACCAGGTGCTCGACAGCATCTGCGCTGATCTCGCGCCGGGCCGGATCACGGCGATCCTCGGTCCCAATGGCGCCGGCAAGTCGAGCCTGATCAAGGCAATGGCTGGCCTGCTGGTGCCCTTTGGCGGCACCGTTACCCTTGATGGCCGTGATGTCACGCGGATCGAACCGCGCGAACGCGCCCGCCTGATCGGCTATCTCCCGCAAGATGGCGTCGCGGCGTGGAACGTCACCGTTGCCGAACTCGTCGCGCTCGGCCGTTTGCCGCACCGTGCGCCCGTCGCCGGGCCATCGCCGCATGATCTTGATGCGGTGATGGCGGCACTCGCCGCAACCGGGACCAGCCACCTTGCTGATCGCGGCGTTGGTGACCTGTCCGGCGGGGAACGTGCCCGCGTCCTGCTCGCCCGCGTCCTCGCCGGGGCGCCGCGCTGGCTGCTCGCTGACGAACCGCTCGCCAGCCTTGATCCGGCGCATCAGCTCGACATCCTTGATCGGCTGCGCACCGTGGCGGATGGCGGGGCAGGGGTGGTCATCGTCCTGCATGATCTCGGCCACGCCGCGCGCATCGCTGATGACGTGCTGCTGCTCCACCACGGTCAGCTCAACGCTTTCGGCCCGGTGGCCGATGTGCTGACCGAGGCGCGCATCGCCCGGATATTCGACATCAGGGCGCGGTGGATTGAAACCGGTGATGGCCGCCTGCTCGTGCCGGTCGGGCGAAACTAGCCCCGTCCCGTCGGCAGCTCATTTCGCTTCGCCATCGACGCGTGCGTTTCCGGCTGCGCTTTCGCCACAATTCATTGTCACGCCCAAGCCCTTGGTCCGGAGTGAAAAATGAACCTGCTGACACCGCTATTTGACCCGCCCGTCGCGCTCCTGCCCTTTGCGGATTGCCATATCGAACCGCTCCGTGCGGCCTGCGCGGAAGATGCGGACATTTGGGAAATCTACCCGATCTCGATGTACGGCGCGCATTTTGACGGCTCGCTGGCCCTGCTCGCCAACCGGCCAAACTGGCAACTTTTTGCTGTGCTGAACGGGCCGGATGTTGTCGGCATGACCAGCTTTATCAACCTCGATCAGGCCGCCAGCATCGTCGAAATCGGCGGCACCTATATCGCCCCGTCGGTGCGCGGCACGGACTTTAACCTGAAGATGAAGACGCTGCTGATCGAACACGCCTTTGCGGGCGGCATCGGCATCGTCGAGTTTCGTGTCGATACCCGCAACGGTCGGTCAATGCGCGCGGTCGAAAAACTCGGCGCGCGGCGCACCGGCACGCTTGAGAAGAACATGACGACCTGGACCGGTTATGTACGCGACTCGGCGGTGTATCAGCTGACCCCGGCTGATTGGGCGCGGGCTTCGGGCGTGCGCGCCTAGATCAGATCTTTGCAGGGTCGCCCCGCCGTTCGCCCTGAGCTTGTCGAAGGGCTGTCGTGCCTCCGCAAATGCCCCTCGAAAAGCCAATTCATGCCGTCCCGAAATAACGGACAATTGCCATCGCCAGCGCAAAGACGAAGGCATAGCTAAACCGGTCCAGCCTGACGAGGCTTTGCCCCCATTTGTCCCGCTGTCGCCCGATCAGCATCATCACCCCGCCGACCGCCAATGGGGTCACAAGAATATTGATCTTGCGGAAGACGAGGTTGGAGATCAGCGAATTCGGGAAAACAAACAGGCTGATCCCGCCAGCCAAGCCCCCCCAAAAGCCGAAGCCGATTGTGGAAAGAACGGGATTTTTCGGTCTCTTCACCGTGTCGGCGAGACTGTGAAGGCCCAGTTCAGCGAGAAACTCGAAACCGAGCTGAAGCAGTATCTCGCCCAGGATTTGGAATATTATCTCAAAGATGAACTCCATGCTCCAACCGCCCGCTTGGCCACCGTTGGGACCAACTTACTGCAATGGCTGGCCGGTGGCCAATCGAGAGGCTGGAGGCCAAATGGCCATTTTCCTGACCACGTTCCCGCAGTCCAACCCAATCGATCGACGCGATCCGTCTGGGAGCAGATCGGCGGTTCTCCGGACGGAAAGTTGCCGGCGGCAAGCGCCCCGGTTGCGGTCATTCAGTGGTTGCCGCAGAGTGTCGCAATGACGGGCTATGAGGAAGTTGACGCGACCATCGCAGCTTGGGCCGTTGCCAACGTCAAGATGCTGTTCGATGAGTGGGCAGGCAAGCCCGCAAGGTTCGCGTATTTGCCGGGTCTACGCCCTTTCGAATGCTTTCAAATCTGGGTTGAGCCGCCGGTCTCCGGCCAGGTCGCTGTCTATGCCGCTTCCGTTGATACCGATGACGATAGCGAGCATCAGCGGACCTGGGAGGGGCCAGTCGCTAGCCTCGGTACCATGCTTGACCAAGCGACAGAAACCGTTCGGGAATGGATAAACCGTTCGTGCGCGAACGGCAGCTAACCACAAGGTGAGGCCGTACGCCGCCCTCAATCGCGATCGTCACGCCCGACAAAGAAATCGCGGATTCAATGATCCAAACCTCACCCCACACCCACCACCACCTCGCGCAGCCACGCCGTCACCGCCTCAATGCGCGGCGTCGCATAGGTGTCTTCATGCGTTACGATCCAGAAGGTCCGCCCCAGCGCGACCTGGTCGGACAAAATGCCGATCAGCCGCTTGTCGTGCCGCGCCATGAAATCGGGCAGAATGCCAATGCCTGCGCCGGTCGCGATCATGGCATGTTGCACGTTGATGCTCGTGCTTCGCGCCCGCGCCACCAGCCCGGCATGGATTTCGCTCAGATAATCCAGTTCCACGGCATGGATATGTTCGGAGACATAGCCGATCAGTGCATGGTCATTCAGCGCCGCCGCCGTGTCCGGCGTGCCATGCGCGTCCAGATATTCCTGCGTCGCATAGAGTTGCAGGCGATAATCGATCAGGCGGCTGGCGTGCAGTTGGCGGTTGCGCGGGCGTGCCAGCATCACCGCAATATCCGCCTCGCGTTTTGACGGGTTGAGATAGCCAGACGCCGCAATCAGATCGAGCCGTAACTGCGGGTGCGCCGCGCGGAACCGCGCCAGGCCCGGCGCGATGACATGTGTTGCCAGTCCTTCGGCCAGGCTCAGGCGTACATGGCCGGTCAGCGCTGCTCCCTGCTGGTCACCCTCGGTGGCGGCCAGGATCGCGGCCTCGATCGTTTCCGCGTGCAGCAACAGCGACTGGCCCGCCTCGCTCAGCCGGCGTTCCCCGCCCATCGTCTCGAACAGCGGCGTCCCCATCACCGCATCAAGCCGCGCCAGCCGCCGCCCGACCGTGGTCACGTCGATCCCCAGTAACCGCGCCGCAGCGGCAAGCCGCTGTGCCCGCGCCACCGCCAGGAAGATTCGCACGTCATCCCAATTGGGCACCTGTACCCCCTGCAAAAATGCACATACTATCCGCAAAGATGCGGGCTTGTATGCAGAAATGCGTGGTGAGATAGGCGCGCGAACGAAAATCCCGGCCAAGATTTCCTGGAGACCCGCAATGCGCATTATCGACCATCACATCATCGGCCATGCTGGCGGCGCTGCGGCCCGTACCGGTGACGTATTCAACCCCAATACCGGGTTGGTTCAGGCGCGGGTAAATCTCGGCAGCCAGGTTGAACTCGAGGCGGCAATTGCCGCTGCGCAACAGGCCCAGCCCGGCTGGGCGGCGACCAACCCGCAACGCCGCGCCCGCGTGATGTTCAATTTCAAGGCGCTGGTTGAGGCGAACATGGATTCGCTGGCTGAACTGCTCTCGTCCGAGCATGGCAAGGTCATCGCCGATTCAAAGGGGGACATTCAGCGCGGGCTTGAGGTGATCGAGTTCTGCTGCGGCATCCCGCATGTGCTCAAGGGTGAATATACCCAGGGCGCCGGCCCGGGCATCGACGTCTATTCGATGCGTCAGCCGCTCGGTATCGGTGCCGGTATCACCCCGTTCAATTTCCCGGCGATGATTCCGCTGTGGATGTCGGGTGTCGCCATCGCCACCGGCAATGCCTTCATCCTCAAACCGTCCGAACGCGATCCCAGCGTCCCGGTGCGCCTCGCTGAGTTGTTCCGTGAGGCGGGTTTGCCCGACGGCATTTTCCAGGTCGTGCATGGCGACAAGGAAATGGTCGACGCCATTCTCGATCATCCGGCGATTGCGGCGGTCAGCTTTGTCGGCTCGTCCGACATTGCGCACTATGTCTATTCGCGCGGCGTCGCGGCGGGCAAGCGGGTGCAGGCGATGGGCGGTGCCAAGAACCACGGCATCGTCATGCCCGATGCTGATCTTGATCAGGTCGTTGCCGATCTGGCCGGCGCGGCGTTCGGCTCGGCGGGGGAACGCTGCATGGCGCTGCCCGTTGTCGTGCCGGTCGGAGAAAAGACCGCCACCGCGCTGCGCGAAAAGCTCATTCCGGCCATTGCCGCACTGCGCGTTGGTATCTCAACCGACGCGGATGCCCATTATGGCCCGGTCGTCAACGCGGCGCACAGGCAGCGCGTCGAAAACTGGATCCAGACCGGCGTTGACGAAGGCGCCGAGCTGGTCGTCGATGGCCGCAACTTCACGCTGCAGGGCCATGAACAGGGTTTCTTCATTGGCCCCAGCCTGTTTGACCATGTCACCACCGACATGGCGAGCTACAAGGAAGAGATTTTCGGCCCCGTGCTGCAAATCGTCCGCGCCAATGATTTCGAGGAGGCGCTGCGTCTGCCGAGCGAGCACCAATATGGCAATGGCGTCGCGATCTTCACCCGCAACGGTCACGCCGCGCGCGAATTCGCCGGACGCGTCAATGTCGGCATGGTCGGCATCAACGTGCCGATCCCGGTGCCGGTTGCCTATCACAGCTTCGGCGGCTGGAAGCGCTCCGCCTTTGGCGACACCAACCAGCACGGCATGGAAGGCGTGCGCTTCTGGACCAAGGTCAAGACCATCACCCAGCGCTGGCCCGACGGCGGCGTCGGTGACGGCGCCAACGCCTTCGTCATCCCGACCATGGGGTGATTTTCCCTAACTCCTCCCCGGCACGGGTAGGGGGACCAGCGAAGCTGGTGGAGGGGGATTGCCACAAATGCAGCGCGTGCGGCTCTTCCCCTCCACCACCTTGCGGTCTCCGGCATCGCGGCGATCGCTTGATTCAAACTTCCGCCCAACCGTGTTGCGCTCGCCGGATGCGTATCCTCGCCCTTCCGACCCTGCAGTGTCACCGGCAAAAATTCCCTGCCGGCGCGGCGGAAAAAAGTCGAAATTCCCTGCCAAATTCCCTGCCAGCGGCTGCGTGGCAGGGAATTTTCCGGTTGTCGCGTTCAGGCGACTTCGGTTGCGATCTGGCCTTGCGGCGTGCCGCTCAGCCACGGCTTGGCGGCTGCTTCAAACCGCTCATGATAGCGCGGATGCTGCGTCCCCATGATCCGGTCCCACCAGGTGAAGTACAGGCCGAAGTCATAGCGACCCTCGCTATGGTGCAGGTCGTGGTGGGTGGTCGTCGTCAGCCACCCGGTCCAGCGCGAGCGGGTAAAGCCCGGCCAGGCCAGTTCATGTCCCGAATGGCCAATCGCATTGCGGGCAATCTGGTGGCCAAGGAATACGAAGATCGCCAGCGGATAGACTGGCGTGACCAGCGAAATGCCGAACAGCAGCACCGGCACATAGAGCGATTCGAACACCGACTCGATCGGGGCAAAGGCATAGGATGCCCAGGAGGTCGGGGTGCGCGATTTGTGGTGCGCGGCATGGGCTTTCAGGAACAGGGCCTTCAGGTGCAGCCCACGGTGCATCCAGTAGAACCAGGTGTCATGGGCCACGATCATCACGATCAACTGTGCCGCGAAAATCGCCCAGTTGGGCGGCCCGCGATGAATTTCGATCACGCCCGTGGCGATCCCCGCCACGCTGATCATGTTGACCACACCAAACACCGCGACGGTCTGCACCGACAGGAAGAATTCGCGCCGCCGGTCGGCAAAGCTCGCCTGGCGCTGCTGGATACGGCGCGACGCGGTCCAGCGCCGCAACAGCCAATAGCTCACCGCCACGCCGGCGGCGCCGATCAGATAGCGGATCATCTCGGTTTCAAAACTGTGCACCCAGTGGCGGGCAAAACTGGCAAATGTGTCGAACATCATGTGGCTCCATCGGGAAATGCTGTCCCGCCATTTGCTAGTCCATTGCCCGGTGTGCCGCTGCGCAGCGCCGGAAAAACACGATCATTTTCGGAATCGATCGGCATTTTTTGTTTTCCGACAATCGCCGCGCGCCGGAACTCGCTCGGGCTTTGTCCGGTATCCTCGCGGAACGCGCGGTTGAACGGCGCCAGCGAGCCATATCCCAGGTCCATCGCCATGGTCAGCACTGGCAGGTCGACCTTGGCGGGGTCGGCCAGCCACGCCTTGGCATCGGCGATCCGGTGATGGTTCAGGAACGCCGAGAAATTGCGATAGCCCAGCCGCTGGTTGATCAGGCTGCGCAGCCGGTGCTCCGGCACGCCAAGCCGCTCGGCCAACCCGCCGATCGTCAGCCCGGATTCGCGATGGACCGCAGCGGCCATTGCGGTCGTCACCTTGACGTTCAAAACATGCTCGGCGGGGCTGAGGCTCGGCGCCGGGGCCGGGCGGTCCGGGTCGAACAAAAGGTCCGGGTCGCTTTGCAACAACGCGCTTCCCATCGCGCTGGTTGCGGCGAGGATCGCAATCGCCTGGCCAATGGCGATGGCTGTACCGGCTCGGCGGAAGCCAAAAATCATCTCCAGCGTCAGCACGCCAAAGGCGAGCGTTCCCACCACAACCACGAAACCGACCCGCAACCGGCGGCGCTTCTCGACCAGATCGTCGCCGCGTTCCTTCAGTGCGACGACGATGGCATGACCGATCAGGGCCAGCGAAAAGAGATGAAGAAAGACGGCGATGCTCTCGCGATGGTCCCATTGCGCCACCGTGGCGAAATAGTAACCGGCCCAGCATCCGAACAGCACGGCGAAGCTGGCCAGTGGCACCGCGCGATTGATCGGGCGCTCAAACAGCAGATGAGCGAATATCCACAACTCAAGCGGGACCGCCTGCGCACAGAACTGCACCATCGCCCAGAAAGGTCCGTCGATCCGGCGGAACAGCGGCGTTGTATTGGTCAGATAACAGGCGACCCCGAGCAGCAGCACGGCGGTCGCCAGCCGGATCGGTCGCGGCGCCTGACCACGACCGACAACCATTGCCATCAGCAACAATTGCCCGATCGTCAGCATCCGCAGGATTGTGTCGATAAGGGTCAGCCGATCCATCAGTCGCTTATGCCGCCAAGCGTGCGGGGCGTCCATCGCGCGTCGATGGCGCCGCGTTCCTGCGCTCCTGCCTGTGCAGGAACCCGTCGCGGATCAATGCGGTCGCTGCTGGTTTTCCGGGGCGATGGCCCGTTGCTGTTGCGGGCCGCCCGCCACGCGCGTGTCGGTCACGGTGCAGTTGCTGCTGTTCTGGCAGGCACTGACGGCCAGCATATTGAGATCATCGCCAGCACATCCGCCGAGCAAGATCAGCGCCAGACCCAGAATGGCTTTATGCATAACGACGCTCCCAATATCTTTGTCGAACGGTTAGGGTCTAGCGCATTGCCATTCCTGCTGATTGGATGGACCAGACTGATGCCCACGCCCGGCCTTTCCGCGAGTCCCTTGGCATGAGGCCCTTGCGTGCCTTTCTCATCGTCGCACTGGTTATCGGCGTGACATGGATTGTGATCAATCCACTCGGACGCGGGGATCGCAACCGGACCCATCGTGAGAAGAAGATCGCACTGAGCTTCGACGATGTGCCGCGCGGCCCGGGTGCCTTCTATGCGCCGAACCAGCGCGCGCCGTTGCTGATCGAGGCACTGCGCGCTGCCGATGTTCAGCAGGCCGCGTTCTTCGCCAATCCCGGTCGTATCAGTCCGTTCAATGATGGTGCCGCGCGGATTGCCGCCTATGTCGCGGCTGGTCATGTCGTGGCGGACCACACTTTCTCGCATCGCGATGTGGCATCGCTGCCCGCCGCAGAGTTTCTCGCCGATGTCGATCGGGCGGAACAATGGTTGCGCGCGCAGCCGGGCTACCGCCCCTGGCTGCGCTTTCCCGGTCTCAACCAGGGCGGACGCGATGTGGTGAAGCGCCGGGCCGTGCTTGATGGGTTGAAATCGCGCGGCCTGAAAGTCGCCTGGGTTACGGTTGATGGTTCCGACTGGAACATGGAGCATCTTGCGACCGAGGCGAAAAAGGCTGGCAAGCCAATCGACGAACAGGCGTTGCGCGATCTCTATGTCGAAACAATGGTTCAGGCCGCCGATCTTTCCGACAAGGTGATGCGACGCACGATTGGCCGCTCACCCGCACATGTCATGCTGCTCCACGAAACCGATCTGGCGGCGCGCTACATTGGTGATCTGGTGACGGCGCTGCGCAATGACGGGTGGGAAATCATCACCGCTGATCAGGCCTATGCCGATCCGGTTTATCAATCTTATCCGGAACTGGTCGCCGCCAACGCCACACTGCCCGAGGCGCTGGCATGGGCCAAACACATTCCGGGGCCGCTCTACTATGACCGTAATGATGTCGCGGTCGCCAACAAACTCTTCGCGGACCGCGTTCTGCGCGCTAATGCGCCGCCATCGCCGATACCAACGGCCCCTCCAACACCGGCCCCGACCTTGCCGGGCAAACCACTTGCGGCGCGGCATGATGCCGGTCGTTCAGGAATATGAGCATGACCAACCAGTTTGACCTTACCGATGACCAGCGCGAGATTCAGGATCTGGCGCGCAAGTTTACAGCCGATCGTATCACGCCCTTTGCTGCGGAATGGGATGAGAAGCACATCTTCCCGCGCGACGTGATCAAGGAAGCCGCCGCGCTTGGCTTCGCCGCTATCTATGTCTCGGAAGAAAGTGGCGGCATCAATCTGGGCCGGCTAGAATCCGCCCTGATCATGGAGGCGATGGCCTATGGTTGCCCGGCGACCAGTGCCTTCATCTCGATCCACAACATGGCATCCTGGATGATCGACCGTTTCGGCTCGCAGACGGTCAAGGACAAATATCTCCCCGATCTCGTCACCATGGACCGGATGGCAAGCTATTGCCTGACGGAACCATCCTCCGGCTCCGATGCCGCCGCGCTCAAGACCAAGGCGGTGCGCGATGGTGATCATTTTGTCGTCACCGGCTCCAAGCAGTTCATCTCCGGCGCCGGGGAGAATGAGGTTTACGTCACCATGGTCCGCACCGGTGTCGAGGGACCAAAGGGCATTTCGTGCCTCGTCATTGAGAAGGACATGCCCGGCGTCAGCTTCGGCGCCAATGAACGCAAGCTTGGCTGGCACGCCCAGCCGACCCGTCAGGTGATCTTTGACGGCGTGCGCGTGCCGGTCGAGAATCTTGTCGGTGGTGAAGGTGAGGGCTTCCGGATCGCGATGATGGGTCTTGATGGTGGCCGTCTCAACATCGGCGCCTGCTCACTCGGCGGCGCGCAACGCTGCCTTGATGAGGCGCTCAACTACACCAAGGACCGCAAGCAGTTCGGCACGGCGATTGCCGATTTTCAGAACACCCAGTTCACCCTCGCCGACATGGCGACCGAGCTCGAGGCGGCGCGCATCCTGCTTTACGCCGCTGCCGCCAAGGTCACGGCCAATGCACCCGACAAGACCAGGTTCGCCGCCATGGCCAAGCGCCTCGCGACAGACACCGGTTCGTCCGTGGTTGATCGCGCGCTGCAGCTTCATGGTGGTTATGGCTATCTGATGGACTATCCGATCGAACGCTTCTGGCGAGACCTTCGCGTGCACTCGATCCTTGAGGGCACCAACCAGGTCATGCGCATGATCATCGGTCGTGAGCTGACAAGGCAGTGACCGGAACCAATATCCCTGATGTTGCTGCCCTGTGGCGCAAGGCACTGGAAGACGTGTCGGGCGCGATGCTGGCTGCTGCGCGCACGCCGCCGCGTCTCGATGCCACAAGGCCGTTTGATCCATTGGCGCTGTTCCGCACCATATCCGATTTCACCGTCGGGCTGGGTGAACGGCCAGAGCAATTGCTCGCCGCGCAACTTTCGGCGGCGCGTGAATGGGGAGAGTTCTGGGCATCGACCTGGTTGCCCCGGCCAGCGCTGGCCGATGGTGAAGCCCGGCCGCGCGGTGATCGTCGCTTCGCTCATGCCGAGTGGGAAGAGACACCCTATTACCGCACGATCCGCGACGCCTATCTGCTCGCCTCGAAGCAACTGCATGGGCTGGTTGAAAGTGGTACCGGCGATACGCCGAACCGGGCGATGATGAACTTCCTCGTCGATCAATATCTCAACGCCGTCGCGCCAACCAATTTTGCGATGACCAACCCTGAAGTGGTGCAGCGCACGATCGAGACTGGCGGTGCCAACCATGCCGCCGGCTTTGCGCACCTTGTTGAGGATGTGGTTTCCGGCAAGGGCATTGTTCGTCGCCGTACCGACAAGAGCTTTGAGAAGGGCAAGACCATTGCCGCCACGCCGGGCAGCGTGGTGTTCCAGAACCACCTGTTCCAGCTGATCCAGTACGATCCCGCAACGCCGGATGTTGCCGCCGAACCGCTGTTGTACGTGCCGCCGCTGGTCAATCGCTTCTACATGATTGACCTCCAGCCGCGTTCCAGCCTCGTCAAATGGCTGGTCGACCAGGGGCGCACGGTGTTTGTGATATCGTGGATCAACCCCGATGAACGCCATCGCGACTGTGGTGTTGAGCAATATGTCCTTGACGGCATTGTCGAAGCGATTGGTGAAGTGCGCAAGGCCACCAGTGCGGCGAACGTTGACCTGTTCAGCTTCTGTCTCGGCGGCACGCTTGTCGCGGTGGCGCTGGCATGGCTGCAGGCCAAGGGTCGCGCCGGGGAAGTCAACAGCGCAACCTTGATCGGTTCGATGGTTGATTTCGGCGACATGCGTGACTGGGCGGCATTCGTCCATGAGGCACATCTTGATGCGCTTGAAGGGCATCTTGAGCGGCAGGGCTATATCGACTCGACCGAGCTGCAACAGCTCTTCGCTGCAGTGCGCTCAAATGACCTGATCTGGTCGTCGGTGATCAATCACTATCTGCTCGACCGTCCTGCTCCCGCCAGTGACCTGCTTTACTGGTTTGAGGATGGCGCGCGGATTCCGCAGGCGTTCCTCAAATCCTATAATCGCGGCCTGCTGTTCTCCAACGCGCTCAAGCACGGCACCGGCTTTGAGGTTGGTGATGTCGCGATCGACCTGGCGACAGTGCAAACCCCGATCATGCTGATCGCGCTGAAGGACGACCATGTCTCGGCGTGGGAGGCTGTCTATGATGGCGCAAAGCTGTTTGGTGGCCCCGTGACCTTTGTGCTGGGCGGTTCAGGCCATAATGCCGGCGTGATCAACCCGCCTGCTGCCAACAAGCATGGCTATTGGACCAACAGCGACCGACCGGCCACGGCGGACGCGTGGCTCGCGGGTGCTGAAAAGCAGGCCGGGTCGTGGTGGCCATTATGGGATGCCTGGCTGGCCGAGCACGGTTCGGGTGAGCATGTCGCGGCTCGGACGCCGCAAGACCCGATTGAGCCTGCACCCGGCTCCTACGTATCGATTGCCCATGGCGCCTGACTTTTACCCGACCGGTGCTCCCGCGAAAGCAGGAGCCCGGAGCCACATGCGCTCCACCTGCCCTGGGTTCCTGCTCTCGCAGGGGCGCGAAGAAACTGAGACCCGAACGTGAATCTGATGACGACCGAAGATGTGAACACCTATGTCGAGGGCGGGGCGGGGCGGTTGCGGCTCAACCGCCCTGGCGCACTGCACTCGCTCAATCTCGCCATGGTGCAACGGATGACCCATGCGCTGCTCGACTGGCGCAGCGATCCATCCGTGCGCATCATCTTGATTGATCATGCAGAAGGCCGTGGGTTCTGCGCCGGTGGCGATGTCGTGGCGATTGCCCGGGACGTGCCGCATGGCGGCACGGTGGGGCATTCCTTCTTCTTCGACGAATATCGCCTCAACCATCTGATGTACACCTATCCGAAGCCGGGCGTTGCCTTCATGGATGGCATCACGATGGGCGGGGGTGTCGGCATCGCCTGCCCATGCCGTTTTCGTGTCGCGACCGAGCGGACGGTGTTCGCCATGCCGGAAACCACCATTGGCCTGTTTCCTGACGTCGGTGGCGGGCGTTACCTCTCGCGGCTGCGTGGTCGCAGCGCGCAATATCTCGCGCTGACCGGTGCCCGGTTGAACGGCGCCGATTGCGTCGCGCTGGGCCTGGCGAGCCACTATGTGCCGTCCGACCGGCTCGAGGCGGTGAAGGCCCAGATTTGCGCCAATCCCGAAAAGACCGAGTCAATCCTTGCTGGCGCGGTCGAGGTGCCTCCATTGGCGCCGATCATCGAGCAATTACCGCTGATCGACCGGCTGTTTGCGTCAGACGATTTCGAGGTGATTGTCGCTGCGCTTGAGGCCGACGGGTCAGATTGGGCCGTAAAACAGCGAGCGACACTTGGCGGGCGTTCACCGACCGCCTGCAAGGTATCACTGCGCATGTTGGTTGAGAGCCCCAAGCAACCGCACTTCGTCAATGAGATGCGGATGGAGTTTGCGATCATGGCACGGATGTACCGCGCGGCTGACTTTGCCGAGGGGGTGCGGGCCTTGTTGATCGACAAGACGGGTGATCCGAGATGGACCCCGGCCACACCGGCGGAGGTTACCGACGCTGCGGTGGATGCCTATTTCCAGCCGCTTGCCGAGGACGAACAATGGACGCCGCTATGAATATCTCCGGCACAGCACCCGGGTATGCATCGGGGCGCCCGTCGCGGTGTGACCCGAGGATGGCCAAGATTACATCTGCACGTTGGTGGAGTTTACAATGACATACGAAACCTTGCTCGTCGAGCAACGCGGCGCGGTGACGCTGATCACGCTTAATCGACCCCAGGCGCTCAACGCGCTGAACAATGAGGTGCTGGCGGAGCTGAACGCGGCAATGGCCGCTTATGATACCGATGCTAGCCAGGGTTGTGCGGTGCTGACCGGAAGCGAAAAGGCTTTTGCCGCCGGTGCCGACATCAAGGAGATGGCGGAGCAGGGCTTTGCCGACATGTACGGCAACAATTATTTCGGCGGATGGGACCGCTTCACCGCGACGCGCAAGCCGGTCATCGCTGCCGTTGCTGGCTTTGCGCTCGGTGGCGGTTGCGAGCTGGCGATGATGTGCGATTTCATTCTCGCGGCGGACACGGCGAAGTTCGGCCAGCCCGAGATCAAGCTGGGTGTTGCCCCCGGCATGGGTGGGTCGCAGCGCCTGACCCGCGCGGTCGGCAAGGCCAAGGCGATGGAAATGTGCCTGACCGGCCGCATGATGGACGCCGTTGAGGCAGAGCGCGCTGGTCTGGTCAGCCGCATCATTCCGGCGGCGGAATTGCTTGATGAGGCGTTGAGGGTGGCGGCGTCGATTGCCAGCATGGCCCCGCTCGCGGTCAAGGCCAACAAGGAGATGGTCAACGCGGCATTTGAGAACGGGCTGGCACAGGGCGTGTTGTTCGAACGCCGCCTGTTCCACGGCCTGTTCGGCACCGCCGACCAGAAGGAAGGCATGGCAGCCTTTGTCGAAAAGCGCCCGGGAAACTGGACGGGGAAGTAACCAACTCCCTCTCCCCTTGTGGGAGAGGGAAGGGTGAGGGGGGGTGCGGACGGGTCGCTCGGGCTAGTCCCCTTCACCCTTCCGCCGCTTCGCGGCTCCCTCCCTCTCCCACAAGGGGAGAGGGAAAGAACAAGAAGGAAGCAGAACATGGCACGTGTCGCATTTATCGGTCTGGGCAATATGGGCGGCGGGATGGCCGCGAACCTCGCGAAAAGGGGGCATGACGTCCGTGCCTTCGACCTTTCCACCGAGGCCCTCGAGCGGGCGAAAGCCGCAGGCTGCCTTCCGGTCGAAAGTGCGGCTGCGGCGTGTGACGGCGCGGAAGCGGTGGTGACGATGCTACCCGCCGGCACCCATGTCGAGGCGGTCTATGCTGAGAGCGTGTTCGGTGTCGCGCCGCCCTTGGCAATATTGATGGACTGTTCGACCATCGACGTCGCCACTGCGAAGCGCGTGGCAGAGGCCGCCCGCGTCAAGGGATTGACGATGGTTGATGCCCCGGTCTCCGGCGGTATCGCCGCCGCCAATGCCGGGACGCTTACCTTCATGGTTGGTGGCAGCGCCGAAGGCTTTGATCGCGCGCAACCATTTCTTGCCGAAATGGGCAAGGCGGTGATCCATGCCGGTGGCAGCGGTGCGGGGCAGGCCGCCAAGATCTGCAACAACATGCTGCTCGGGGCGGAGATGGTCGCGACCTGTGAGGCGTTCGTGCTGGCCGGGAAACTCGGCCTCGACGCGCAGAAATTCTATGACATTGCCAGCGTGTCGTCGGGCCAGAGCTGGTCGATGACGAGCTATTGCCCGGTGCCCGGCGTCGGCCCGGAAACGCCGGCTGATCGTGATTATCAGGGTGGCTTTGCCACCGCGCTGATGCTGAAGGATTTACGGCTCGCCATGGGTGCGGCGCAGGACGTCAACGCCGATACGCCAATGGGCGCGCGCGCCGCCGAACTTTACGAGGCGTTCGCGGCGGCGGGCCATGGCGGGCTCGATTTCTCCGCGATCATCCGCACATTGGGTCAGGACCAGACGCGGTCATAACGGCTGCCCATTCCGGTCAGCAGCTCATATTGCGACATGCCGCTGACCGCTGAGGCTTCGGGCAGGGTGTAGTCGAGCGCGACCCAATCGCCCTCGGCCAGTTCGGGCGCGTTCGTCACGTTGATTGCCGTCAGGTCCATCGACACCCGGCCAATCACCGGCAGCACCTGTCCCCCGGCACGGGCCAGCCCCTTGTTGGAGAAGCCACGCCAATAGCCATCGGCATAGCCAATGTTCAGGATCGCTACCTCGGTCGGCATGATCGCCATCCAGGTAGCGTTGTAACCTACCTTGCCACCCTCGGGCACGCATCGGCGCTGGATGATCTGCGCCTCTGGCGTGACGACCTGGCGGATGCGGCCTTCCAGCTCGCGCCGTTGGATCCCGCCATAAAGCGAGAGGCCGGGACGGGTCAGGTCGAAGGCGTAATCGGTACCCAGGGCAATGCCAGCCGAATTGGCCAGGCTCATGCGGCGGGCACCGGTCTTGCCGGAGAGTGCGGCGAAGTCAGCCCGCTGCGCGGCGTTCATCGCGGCATCTTCATCGGCACAGGCGAGGTGGCTCATCAGCGTGTCGATTACCAACCCGTCGAGCAACCCGCTACTGACATCCGCCGCTGACAGGCCGAGCCGGTTCATGCCCGTGTCGACCATGACATCGCAGGTGCCGCCACCTGCTGCCTTCCACAGGGCCACCTGGGCAGCGGTATTCAATACCGGACGGGCGATGCCCGCCATGGCCAGCGGCAAATCGGATTCGCGAAGGCCGTGCAACACCGACAGCGACACGCCCGTCGCCGCCACGGCGCGTGCCTCGCGCCAGGTGGCGACGAAGAAGTCCCGGCAGCCAGCCACCGCCAGCCATTGGGCAACATCGGCCGCGCCCAAGCCATAGCCATTGGCCTTGATCGCCGCGCCGCACGCTGCGCGACCGCTCATTGCCGCCAGCGCACGCCAGTTGTCGGTCAGGGCGGCGCCATCAAGGCGCAGGCGGAGTGGAGCAGGCATGTCGGGCGGTTAGCCGTCCGGGCGCGTCGGCGCTAGTCCGTGCTCGCCGTGCCCGGCTTGCTTTCGTGCAGGCCGAATGCCGTCACCACCAGTGCCATCGCCACCAC
Organism: uncultured Sphingomonas sp.; assembly: GCA_963422345.1. Classification (GTDB taxonomy): domain Bacteria; phylum Pseudomonadota; class Alphaproteobacteria; order Sphingomonadales; family Sphingomonadaceae; genus Sphingomonas. Next base: position 3,281,314 of record OY729425.1, on the reverse strand, counting down.
GGCGAAGGTATACCACAAGCCAGCATAAGGATCGCCGGTCTTGGCGACGATAAACTGCCCGATCACCGGCAGGAACCCACCGAAATAGCCGGTGCCGAGGTGATAGGGGATCGACATCGAGCTGTAGCGGATACGCGGTGGGAACATCTCGGTCAGCAGGGCGGCAACCGGTCCATAGGTGATGCCCGACAGGGCGCCCAGCCCGAGGATCGCGATCAGGATGACCAGCATGTTGCCCGGTGTCGGCACTACCTTGTCGAGCTTGTAGCCAGCGACGGTCAGCGCCGCTGCCAGGCCGGCATCGCTCATGTCGGCAACGGGTGTCTGGCCAATGGTGACAACCGTTACCGGCGTGGTCCCCTTGGTATAGGCGATGCCCTTTTTGGAGAAGTAATCGAGCAGATGCCCGCACTCGGTCTTCTGCTTCGCTGCAAAGGGATCATAGCTGCAATCCGCACCTGACACGACGACCGGCGCGCGTTGCGCGGCATGGACGAGATCAGGGTTGGCAGCGCCACCGATCACCCAGAAGAGCGGGAACAGCAGGGCCAGCGTCATGGCATAGCCGATCACGATCGGCGCCTTGCGCCCGACCCTGTCAGACAGCTTGCCGAACAGGACGAAGAAGACGAGTCCGATGGTCGCGCCGGCACCGACCAACAACTGTGCGGTGGTTTCCTCGACACGCATCGTCGTCTGAAGGAACGACAGAACGGTGAACATCGCCGTGTACCAGATGACCGTCAGCCCGGCAGCGATGCCGAACAGGGCAACGAGCAGGCGCTTGAGATTGCCGGGATAGGTGAAGCTCTCGGTGAACGGGTTTCGCGCGGTCTCGCCGGCTTCCTTCATCGCCTTGAACACGGGGCTTTCCGACAGCTTCAGCCGCATCCATAGCGACACGGCCAGCAGCAGCAACGAGAACAGGAACGGAAAGCGCCAGCCCCAATCTGCCCAGACATCCTTGGGCAGGGCAAGCTTGGTCAGGAGCACAACCGCAAGGCTGAGAATGAAACCGCCAACAACGCTCGCCTGGATAAAGCTGGTGTAATAGCCGCTCTTTCCCGGCGGGGAGTGTTCAGCGACATAGATTGCCGCGCCACCATATTCTCCGCCGAGCGCGAGACCCTGCATGATCCGCAGCGCGATGACGAGGAATGGTGCGACCAGCCCGATCGACGCGGCGGACGGGATCAGGCCCACACCTGCGGTGGCAACGCCCATCAGTGTGATGGTGACCAGGAAGGTGTATTTGCGCCCCAGCCGATCACCAAGAAAGCCGAACAGCACCGCGCCCAGGGGGCGAAAGCCGAAGCCGACGGCGAACACCGCCCAGGCCGCGAGCGTCTGTGCCAGTTCGCTGCCCGCGGGGAAGAACACCCGACCGATGATGCCGGAGGCGACGAGCGTGCCGTAGATGAAGAAGTCATACCATTCGAACACCGTGCCGAGTGACGATGCGGTGATGATCAGGCGGATGTCCTGGGGTGCGGCACTAGGCACTCCTCTGGGTACATTATTCGTCGTCGCAGCCGTCACCATCGTCTCCCCAACTCGTCGTTTAAGCTGAGATAGCTCCTATCGCCTCGTTGGCCAACCGTGTGAACAGCGCGCTGTTGCGGCAGCGCTAAGCCCAAAAAAAAGGCCTCCCCGTAAGGGGAGGCCTTGAAGACTACATATCGCGACGTGCTTAGAACTTAATCTCCGCTCCCGCATAGAAGAACCGGCCCACCGGGCTAAAGGGATTGCCGCCCTCGTTACCCAGCAAGTCATATGGAGGAAGCTTGTCGAATGCGTTATCGACACCCATGTAAAACTTGAATTTCCCTGGAGGCGTAATGTCCAGACGGAAATCATGATACGTAACTGCTGGGTAGTATATAAACGGAAGGGCATCTGGATTGGTTGCTGGGCGACCCTGAAACGCATTTTGCGTTTCATACGTACCAGCGACCGTCTGCTTTCCGATGTAGCGCATACGATATCCAAAGTTCAGCAGCTTATTATAGATTAGGTTGGCCGAAATCTGACCTTGCCACTCCGGATCACCAAGCGTGCTCAACTGCCGCTGAGCGAAATTCGGATCGGTCACATCAGTAAAGTTGTTCCGCACAAAAGTGTGCGTCGCAATTCCACGAACCGTCAGACTAAAATCCTTTGACAGTGCCTTGCGATAGGAAAGGTCCACGTCAATACCGCTGGTCAATTGGCGCGCAAAATTGAACGGGCCTGAGATAAACGAAGCGCCAGATGGTGTCAGTGATACCGTGGAGCCGCCGTGGCTAACATCAGACTGACCCTTGAAAGTGCCATTCGGATTGCGGAACACCGCAGAGCAGAACGGGTTGTTGATGCCCGTTGGGCTATCATAGCACTGGTTGATGATCGTTTGAGCCGCCAGCGAGAAGATCACATTCTTGATGTCAATGCGATAATAATCGACCGACACGGTCAGGCCGGGAATGAAGCGTGGTTGGAATACACCACCGATTGTAATACTTTTACTACGCTCCGCTTCTAGCCCAATGTTGCTCCCGTTGAAGCCAGAGATGCCCGACGCCGGCCGGTTAGAAAACGGCTCGGTAGTACCATTGAAAGTCTGGGTCGTTGGTACACCCGCGGCTGCACAATTCGCAACGCGATTGGGGTTCGAGTTGATATTTTGCTGACCGCAGGGGTCAACCAGACCATTAAGGAAGGTTTGGCTCAAAGGAGCGTACAGGTCGCTCTGAGTTGGCGCCCTGATGGCACGAGCAAATCCTGCACGGAAGCGTAGATCGCGAATAGGAGCATATACGGCGTTGATATTGTACGCAAAAACCGTTCCGGTCTTACCAATATTGTAATTTGAGAAGCGCCCGGCTGCGTCAATGGTCAGTTCCTGACCAAGTGGTGAGTCTTTCAAAATCGGGATTCGGATTTCACCGAAGGCTTCTTTGACCACCATCGCCGGAGGAGCGAAGTTCGGAATGATGTTCAGGAACGTGCACCCCGTTGGCCCACACGCGGAGCTTGAGGTGAATGAATCATAAGCCGCGAATGCTGTCTCCCGACGAATTTCGCCGCCGAGCACAAACCCGACTGGACCACCAGGAAGTTCGAAGAGTTGTGACAAGTCGCCCGAAATGAATGCAGATGCGTCAAACAGGCTGGCGCGCTGAACACGTGAAGATGTGTAGCCGAAATAATTAAGCGCTGCCGCTGATGGTTGGCCGTTGCCAAAAAGGTTTACAGGGACACATGATGCATCATCGTTCGCGATGTTTGCATCAGCGTTAATGCTGCAAACGATCTGTCCGGCGCCATTGCGGACGGCATCAATTGAGTTGGCATATTTTGCGCGGTCTATGTTCCCGTTTGTTTGATAATAGGTGTAAAGTCGACCATAACTGACAGTTACATCGTACTTCCAGTCTTCATTAAACGTACCGCGCACACCACCGATGATTTGGTAAGTATCCCGCTTATGAAGCTCGCCACGGCCACCAAAGTCAATGTTGAAGCGCTGGGCGGAGAAAGAAGTCGCGCCCGGCGCCAACGCTGACACGAGTGTGTTGCGCGCTTGAGTCGTCAAGAACGGGTTGTTGATGCTGAACGTGTTGTTGAAAAAGGTCGGCTGACCTTCTTGGTTGGCGTGAACCCGCACAAATTGGGCGCTGAAGTATGGGACAAAAGCCGGCGAAACCTCAAAATGCGTAATGAAATTGAAGGCTGCGCGATCAATTCCCGGTATCAACATGCCCGTTAAACGGAGGGTCGATCCGAGTCCCCCAACACAATTGCCTGAGCCAAAGGCCCTGAGGTCGGTGACGCAGGGATTTGCTACCAAGGTGCCATCTGGATTAAAGACAAAGGTTTTGCCAAATTCCGAGAGCGGGTTGGCGCTACCAAAGTTCGGGATCCCACTACATGCTGCCGCGCGTCGGGCGGTAAATGCTGCGGCTGTTTCTCCCGCTGCGGCGACGGTTGGGCAGGTCGCCGTCCACAAACCGCCTTCGGAAATGGAGTTGTTTTTCACGCCGCGAAGAAAGGCGGTATCAGAAATCCCATCGCCAAGTGAGGTTTCCGCTCCGTGCAGCGGTCCTGCCAACGGATTTGGATTGAGGTTGGCACCAGTGTTTTGAACCAGATTGAACTGATTGCGGCCACTGAACGCCCCGGTTTGTTCGTCACGGTCGGTGTTGAACAAGGTATTCTGCTTGGCATATTCTGCGGAAAAAGAAACATTGCCCCTTCCTTCACCGAAGTTCTGGCCAGCAGTGAGGCTTCCGAAATACGAACCACGGTCACCGCGTGACGAGATGCCGCCCTGCGCGCGAAGGCGCACACCTTGGAAATTATGCTTCAGAACGAAGTTTGCAACACCCGCAACAGCGTCCGAACCGTAGACAGCCGAGTCACCGCCGGTGACCAGATCCACCCGCTCGATGAGATCGTTGGGGACGTTGTTGATGTCGGGACGGTTCACGCCCGGCGTCGCTGTAATCACGCGTCGACCATCAACCAGAACCAGCGTGCGGGCAGAACCCAGCCCACGAAGGTCAAGTGCGTTAATGCCAGCCGTCCCGATAAAGCGAGTCGAGTTGGCTTGGGTGAAGGTTGCGCGGAGTTGCGGCAACTGGTTGAGGGCGTCGCCAACCGACAGATTGCCGCTGTTGAGGAGCTCGGCCGCAGTGACCGAAGTGATTGGAACCGGCGAGGCATCATTTGGGCGCGAGATACGCGACCCCGTCACCACGACATCAGGCGCCTTTTCGGCGTCGGTTGCCTGGGTTTCTGGATTGGCCGGTTTTGCAGGCGCGGTTTGCGCCGAAACGATGGTAGGAAAGCCGGCGAGCACGCCGACGAGCGCAGTCGCGCTCAGAAGCCGCTTGATAGTCATGAATGTGCCCCTCTCGGACGGGAATGTCCGATGAAGCCCTATAAAGCCGGATTCAACGGCGTCGCGCAAGGCGAGGATGAACGTCAGATGACCGAATCGTTAGGAATCGTTCGCATAGTGTTGCACTATTGCAACGCTATGACACTCCGTCCGCAAGGCTTTCCCGACTGACGTTTACGCGGGATGCCCGGGCTCAGCGCTCAACGCAGAGCGCGATTCCCATACCGCCGCCGATGCACAACGTCGCCAGGCCCTTCTTCGCGTCGCGCTTTGCCATCTCGTAGAGCAAGGTCGTCAACACGCGCGCGCCGCTGGCGCCGATCGGGTGGCCAATGGCAATGGCGCCGCCATTGACGTTGACGCGGTCCTGATCCCAGCCAAGTTCCTTGCCGACGGACAGGGCTTGCGCGGCGAACGCCTCATTGGCCTCGATCAGGTCAAGGTCGGCGATGTTCCAGCCGGCCTTTTCCAGTGCGCGGCGAGTCGCCGGTACGGGGCCGATGCCCATGATCGAGGGATCGACGCCGGCTGAGGCCCAGCTGGCGATTCGGGCGAGAATCGGGCTGCCGCGCTTTTCTGCTTCGGCGCGGCTCATCACGACCAGTGCGACAGCGCCATCGTTCAGGCCCGAAGCATTGGCGGCGGTGACAGTGCCGTCTTTCTTGAAAGCAGGGCGAAGGCCGGCGATGCCGTCCAGCGTCACGCCGTCACGAATGAACTCGTCATCGCTGACGGTGACATCGCCCTTGCGACCCTTGATTGTGACCGGCGCGATCTCGTCCCTGAAGCGGCCCGAGCTGCGGGCGGCCGAGGCCAGGTTCTGCGAGCGGACGGCGAAGACATCCTGCATCTCGCGCGTGATCTGATATTGCTCGGCAAGGTTTTCGGCGGTGATGCCCATATGATAATTGTTGAACGCATCGGTCAGGCCGTCGCTGATCATGGTGTCGACCAGGCTGAGATTGCCCATCTTGGTGCCGCCGCGCAGGTGCTGCGCATGCATACTGAGCGACATGGATTCCTGCCCGCCCGCAACGACAATGCGGGCATCGCCGGTGGCAACGGCCTGCGCGGCAAGTGCCACCGCGCGCAGGCCGGAACCGCACACCTGGTTGACGCCCCAGGCCGGGATTTCCCTGGCGATGCCGGCGGCCATCGATGCCTGGCGCGCCGGGTTCTGGCCATGGCCAGCGGTCAGCACCTGGCCAAGAATGACTTCCGATACCTCGTCGCCGCCGACGCCGGCCTGCGCCAGCGCCGCCTCAATGGCGATCCGGCCGAGCTCATGGGCGGGGGTGCCGCCAAAGGCGCCAAGAAAGCTGCCAACCGGCGTGCGCTTTGCCGCGGTGATGACGATGTCCTGCATGGATCGGCTCCGAGATATGTTGCACTGCACTATCTAGGCGATCAGATCGCCGTTAGCCAGTCCCGAAGCGGGGTCCATAGCTGATCGCGCGCGCCACGCCCGACGATCATCCCGACATGCCCGGCACCCAGGTCATGCCGATCCGGCAGGTTGGCGGCGCTGGCGGCAGGCACGATCCGGTCATTGAGTGAAACAAATTCAATCGCCGGACAGCAGAGTGATGCCGGTGTTGCGGCCCTGCCATCAACGTGCCAGCCGCCATTGCCGGGAAGGTCGGCTGCGACAAAATCCTCGAACAACTGTCGCCCGGCGGCATAGGGCAGGGGGGCGCCGGCATTGGCCCAGTCTTCCAGCGCAATGAACGAGGCCGCAGCGGCGCTGTCGGGATCGAGCCGGCTGAATGCCTCATATTTTGCGATCGTCTTGGTGGGGTCGAGGCGCCAGAATCCGGCCTGCAACACCTCCATCGGCACCAGCCCCATGCCCTCGCACAGCGGTTGCGCGGCTTGCCACAGTGCCGCGATGGCGGCGCGTGACGCATCACCAAAACCGGAAAAGGTCCAGGGCGTGGCGATCAGGGCAAGCCCGGCGACGTGCGTGGCACATGCCGCTGCCAGCGCCATGGTGCCGCCCAGGCAATATCCCACCAGCACCGGCGGCTGCTCGAACTTCGCGATCAGCGGGAGCAGGCGCTGTGCGACATGGCCGGTAACATCAAGGTCCCGGTCTCGCGGCAACGGGCAGCCCCAATCGAGCAGGAACGGGTGGAACCCCTGTGCCGCAAGCCACCGCACCAGCGAGACATCGGGAGCAAGATCGAGAATGAAGGGGGGATTGATCAGCGAGGGCACGAAGATGATGGGCCGCCCGCCACTGCCGGGCACGCCATGGTCGCGCAGTCGGGCACGGCCCTTGCGGTGGCGTGCCGGGGCCGGGCGACCACGGTTTGCACGCGAGGCGTTCTGAAAGGCGGCAAGCCCGGCCAGTGCCGCTGCGCGTCGTTCGGGCGATGTTGCGGTTTCGCTGCGCAACATGTCGAGAAACAGCGGCAAGGGCCGCGGTCCGTGTTGCGGTGCGGTATCGCTTGGTGTTACATGTGGATCAAACACGGGCGTGGCGGAGGCCTTCTACATGAAGAAGCATAATGCGGGCGAAGGCCCGGTGACGATCAAGAAATACGCCAATCGTCGTCTCTACAATACCGAAACCTCATCATACATCACATTGGAGCATCTCGCGGCGATGACGCGCGAGGGCCGTGACTTCAAGGTCGTGGATGCCAAGACCGAGGAAGACATCACCCATAACATCCTCACCCAGATTATCATGGAGGAGGAAGCGCGCGGCCAGACGATGCTGCCGGTCAATTTCCTGCGTCAGTTGATCGCGATGTACGGCGATTCGATGCAGGCGATGGTGCCGGGCTATCTTGAGGCGTCGATGGACAGTTTCCGCCGTAACCAGGAACAGTTCCGTTCCGCGGTTGAAGGCGCCTTTGCCAATTCGCCCTTCGCCGAGCTGGCCAAGCGCAATATCGCCATGTTCGAGGCGGCGACCAAGGCGTTCAAGCCCGGTGGCAAACCCGCCGATGCCGCAATGGCAGGCAAGGATGCCGAGGCAGAGATTGCCGCGCTGAAGGCTGAACTTGGCCGGCTTCACGACAAGATCGACAAGCTCGGCAAGTAAGCGCTGGCGTTTGTGCGCGGATGCGGGTGCAAGAAGCCGCCTGCGGCCTGCGGCGTCCGAGAATATGGGCGCGACCGGGCCCTTAGGCTGGCCTCCGCCTTTGGCGTGATCATGCCGTAGCGATCCCGCGAGACGTCTTCGCTATGGAAATTTACCGGAGTGCTGCTAGATCGCGGCATGTTCCTCAGTATACCCGATGTGCTGACAGCGGCTGAAATCGCACAATTGCGGGCCATTGCCGCTCGAACCACCTTCGTTGACCCCAAAAAGGGTTCGGAGTTCGTTTCACCCCTGAAGAACAATCGCTGGCTTACGGAACCCGAGGCGCATCGGCAGTCCGCCCAGCTGGTTGGCGACGCGATATACCGGAACGAGAATTTCCGCGCCTTCGCCTTTCCAAAAGCGATGATGCCGCCGATACTGACGCGATATGACGTGGGTATGCATTATGGCATCCATGTCGATTCCGCTTTCATGACATCGGGGCAGCGCGTGCTTCGCAGCGACCTGTCCTGTACCGTCTTTGTCAGCGACGAGAGCGAATATGAAGGCGGTTCGTTGCGGATTGGCCTCGGATCGAGCGACGTTCGCATCAAGGGCAAGGCGGGCAGTGCGATCGTCTACCCATCGACCACCATCCATGAGGTCGAGCCGGTTCGCGCAGGTACGCGATTGGTGGTGACGACATTCATCGAGAGCAGGATCGCCAATGCCGAGCAGCGCGAATTGCTCTACGAGTTGATGGAGATCGGCGCCATCGCCGGCGAAAAGATGGACATCAAGACCTATACCCGGCTGCAGCGCGTTCAAGAGAATTTGCTGCGACGTTGGGGCGACGCGGACTAGCTGTTTCGCCGCACGGGATTGTGGGGCGGGACAATCGTCAACTCGATAGGCGCGGCCAGGGTCGCGTAGTCAATCAGTAAAAGTTGCGCAACGTGAGGGCGCGGCTGCGGCCGTCGCACAGGCCGAGCCTGACGGTGCGCCCGGCAGGTCCGATCGGCCATGACAATGCGGCCTCTCCCGGTAACCGGCCAATGGTTGCGCCATCAACACTGCAGATCGCATCGCCCGCGCGCCATCCGCTGGCGGCGGCTGGGCCACCGCGCATGACGTGAATGACATGGAGCCGGTCACCCTCACGGCGCAGTAACAGCCCGCTGGTTGAGCGCGGTGGCTGCGCGTCGATGAGTTGCCCCGGTGCCAGCACCATATGGCCAGCGCCGGGGTCGAGCAGGACATGATAACGCTGCAACAGGCCATTGCCGATCCGGCCACCGACGCCGGAGCCTTGCGAATAGCCGCCATCCGGTTCGATTGCGACCTCGGTCGGCTGCGCCGGCAGCGGGCCAAGTGGCAGGGCGGGATCGACCGCGAGTTCCGTCACCGCCATGCCGCCAATGCCATAGGAAATGGTGGTGGTAACGCGCGCAGGAGAGGCGAGCGTGCGCCAGGTCGCTGCTGAAAAGGTCACGGCATTGCCGTCCCCGGTGTCAACAATCATCCGCGTCCGGCGCCCGCCGATGGTCAGTTCGCTGAGATAGGTCGGGGCCTCGCCGCCAATTGTCAGCGGTATGCTGACGCCGCGAAACGGCATCCTGCCTGAAGGGAGCAGGCGGAATCTTCCGGCGTCATAGTCAATTTCAAGGGCAAAACCGGCCAGCAGGTCTCGCCCGACCAGCAGGTCGACGCTTTCGCCGCCCGTTGCCGTGTCCGGCGCGTCGATGACCGCGATGCGCCCGCCGCGATGATCAAGCCCGCCAAAGCTGATCCGTGGTGATGTTGCCCAGGCGATTGGGATCGTTCCGCCGATCGCGCTTGCCGTACCGGCGGCACTGCCCCGTGACCGCACCCTGGGCGCAAGCCGATGCGACATGGCGGAATCGCTGACCCCGGTATCAAGGATCGCCCCGACCGGTTGGCCATCAACAGTAGCGACAAAGCGGATCTGGTTGCCGCCGGTCAGTGTGAAAGGCACCCAGCGCGCCTCACTGTCATTTGCCAGCCATGTCTCGATCGCTTGCTCCGCGATCGGGATGGCAGCGGCGAGGAAGAGGATCGGGTAGATCAGTTTCATGCGAATTGCCGATCTGCCGGCCCGTCACCCCGGACTTGTTCCGGCACCCACCGTGCCCCGATGGCGCGCCCGCATTGCCCGGTGGATGCCGGAACAAGTCCGGCATGACGGTGTAATGTGAACGATGTGCATCGCCCCGGGCAACCGTTCGTCTCAGTCCCGCTACCAGGGAAGATCGGGTTCACGGAAACGCGGGTATCGAGATTACAGGCAGGCTTCGAGATACGCCTGGTCAAAACCGAACTGGCGTGCCTTTTCCAGCGTATAGGGGCGCAGGCCCATTGAGCGATATTCGCCGACAATCTTGCCGTCGGCGCTCTCGTCAAGATATTCGAACTTGAACAGTTCCTGCGTCACGATCACCGGGCCTTCCATGCCGATCACCTCGGTAACGTTGGTCACGCGGCGTGAACCGTCGCGCAGACGCTTGACCTGGATGATCAGCTCAACCGAGTCGGCAATCTGCCGGCTGATCGCTTCCTTTGGCACCTTGATGTCCGACATCATCACCATGTTCTCCATACGGGCGAGTGCTTCGCGCGGGGAGTTGGCGTGGAGCGTACACATTGAGCCATCGTGACCGGTGTTCATGGCCGCGAGCATGTCGAAACATTCCGAGCCACGAATTTCGCCGAGGATGATGCGATCTGGGCGCATGCGCAGGGCGTTCTTCACAAGGTCGCGAATGCTGATTTCGCCCTGGCCCTCGAGATTGGCCGGGCGCGTTTCGAGCGGCAGCCAGTGCGGCTGTTGCAGGCGAAGTTCGGCGGCGTCCTCGATCGTCAGCACGCGCTCGCCCGGGTCAATCATCTTCGACAGCGCGTTGAGCATCGTCGTCTTGCCCGAGCCGGTACCGCCCGAGATGACGCAGTTGAAGCGGCAAGCCCCGGCGATTTTCAGCGCGGTGGCCATTTTCGGGCTCATCGAACCGAAGCCGGCCATCATGTCGAGCGTTATCGGCTTGGCGGAGAATTTACGAATCGAGATCGCCGTGCCGCGCAACGAGAGCGGGGGCACGATGACGTTGACGCGGCTGCCGTCCTTGAGCCGGGCGTCGGCCAGCGGCGTGGTCTGGTCGACGCGGCGGCCGACCGAGTTACAGATGCGTTGCGCGATCTGGAACAGATGCTCCTCATCGCGGAACTGGATATTGGCGAGTTCGAGTTTGCCCTTGCGCTCGACAAAGGTTTGCTCAGGGCCGTTGACCATGATGTCCGAGATGCTCGGATCGGCCAATAGCTCTTCAAGCGGCCCAAGCCCGAGCAGCTCGTCAACCAGCACCTTTTCCAGCGCGAACTGCTCGCGACGGTTGAGCGTCAACTTGAGCTCGGCGAGCACCTCGCCGATGATCGGGCGGAATTCCTCGGCCAGTTCATCCTTGTTGAGCGTGGCGGCAGCCTCAGGATCAACGCGTTCGAGCAGGCGCGGGAGAACCTGTTCCTTGATCTTGTGGATCGAGGTCTCGAAGCCTTCCATCTTGCTGGAACCAGCTTCGCCCGACGCGTTTTGCCGTTCCTGCAGACGCGCCATCGCGTCCTGCTGCGTGCCGGGCATGTTGCCCAGCGGTGGTTCTGATTCAGTCGCGGGCGGCAGGTTCAGGTTGGCAATCGACGGGAACTGGTCCCCGCCGTCGGTATCTGCCGGTCGTGCGGGGCCGCCGCCTTGCATGGGGCGAGCAACCCCGAATGCCGGCCGTGCGCCAGGGCCTTGCCCTCCGCCGCTGCGGCGTCCGAATGCACTCATGCCGTCCGATCCTTCATGGTCGAGATGAGGGTTAGCGGCGAAGGCTTGATAATTGCCTAACCAAATTTCGAAGAATGCCGCCGCGCCAAAAATCTATTCGCGCTTCAGCTATCGCCGGGCAGGAATGGCCCCTTGGCGCGCGCGCGCGCCGTGGCGGGCGGGGTGTTGGCGAGCAGCCGAAAATCACGCGCCATATGGGCGTGATCGGCAAAGCCGTTGCGGGCGGCGTGATCGGTCAGGGTCGCGTGCGGCCGCGCAAAGCTGGCGATTGTCCGGCGAAAGCGGATCAACCGCAGATAGGCACGCGGTGTGATGCCCACCACGCGCGCGAACCAGCGCTGCACGGCGCGATGGGACAGGCCGCTGGCGCTGACAATATCAGCGACACTGTCTGCCGCAAGAATGGCGGCGCCGACCGGTGACACTCCGACCGTCTTGAATGCGGTGAGCGAGGCCCGTTCTGGATCACCCAGCAAGGCACCAAGTGGGCCGTCGCCAGCCAATGCCATCCAGCCATTGGCAAAGGTCGGGCAGGCCGGGCCACCAAGCGCGTGCCACGCCCAGGGCCACAAGCGGATGCCAAGGAAGCGCGCATCACCGCTGATGCGAAAGCGCACCGGCGCCAGGCTCAGCCCGGTTGCGAAAAAGGCTGGCTGTTCGCTGCCCCAGATCGAGCGACCCTGCTGGCGCCAGATCAGCTCGACACAGCCATCTGGCGTGGCGTCATGTTCGATCCACGCACCTGCGGCGCCCTGTGCATCGATCGTCCAGATCGCGGCGACCAATCCTTCAAGCGCGGCGGGCAGGGGGCGTTCGCAATAGTCCACCGGGCTACTTATCCCATGTCGTGTCGGTTCAAGCCAGTGGTGCCGAATGACGCTAAGCTGGTGAGAAATCCATGTGCAGGGGAGAGCAAGATGCGCACCGCAACCTTCATTTCAACAATGTTGGCCGCCACCATGTTTGTTGGCGCGGGCACAGCCCAGCCCCAGGCGGGCAGCGCGGCGCCTTTGACCTGGCTGGCCGGCTGCTGGTCGCAGGACAAGGCGCCGAAATGGACTGAGGAATGCTGGATGGCGCCGCGTGGCGGGGTGATGCTCGGCGCCGGGCGCAGCGGCACGGGTGTGCAGCTGAGGGAATGGGAAGCGACGCAGATCCTGCCCGGCCCGGATGGCAAACTGGTCTATTGGGCATCGCCCGATGGCGGAACGCGCGTCGCCTTCACCGAGGTGTCACGCGGGGCGCAGGAGATTGTCTTTGCCAACCCGGCGCATGATTATCCGCAGCGCATCCGCTACTGGCGCAGCGGCGCGATGCTGAATGCCGAAATTTCGCTGGCCGATGGCAGCAAGGCGATGCGTTGGCAGTATAAGCGCGACCGGTAGGTCGCGGTGGGGCAGTATAAGCGCGACCGATAGGTCGCGGCGGGTCAGCCGACCTGTTCGGCCAGGATGGTTAGGCCGGTCTTGCTGACTTCGGCAAAGCCACCCTTGATGGTCAGGACTTCGGGTTCGCCCTTGTCGCTGTGATAGATTGACAGCGCGCCGTCGCGGATCGTCGACATGAACGGCGCGTGATGCTCGAGCACGCCAAAGTCGCCCTCCGTGCCGGGCACGACGACCATATAGACGTCCTCAGCGCGGACCAGCTTTTCAGGCGTGACGAGTTCGAAGTGCAGCATCTTCTCAATTCCTTAGCCCCTCCCCTTCAGGGAAGGGGTTGGGGTGGGGCAGTGCCTCAGACGCAGCATCTGCGGATAGGCCCCACCCCCAGCCCCTCCCCTGAAGGGGAGGGGAGTGATGTGGTTACGCTTCCTGCGCGAGCTTCTCGGCCTTGGCGATGGCTTCGGCGATGCCGCCAACCATGTAGAAGGCTGCCTCGGGCAGATGGTCATATTCGCCGTCAACCACGGCCTTGAAGCTCTTCACCGTGTCCTCGATCGCGACGAACTTGCCGGGGATACCGGTGAACACTTCCGCAACGTGGAATGGCTGGCTGAGGAACTTCTGGATTTTCCGCGCGCGGCTGACGGTCAGCTTATCCTCTTCCGACAGCTCGTCCATGCCGAGAATGGCGATGATGTCCTGCAGCGACTTGTACTTCTGCAGCGTCGACTGGACGGCGCGGGCGGTCTCGTAATGCTCCTGGCCGACGACGCGCGGTTCAAGCACGCGGCTGGTGGAGTCGAGCGGATCGACCGCCGGATAGATGCCGAGTTCCGAGATCGCGCGGTTAAGCACGGTCGTCGCATCCAAATGGGCGAAGGAGGTGGCAGGCGCCGGATCGGTAAGATCGTCGGCCGGCACGTAGATCGCCTGCACCGAGGTGATCGAACCCTTGTTGGTCGAGGTGATGCGCTCCTGCAGCGCGCCCATGTCGGTCGACAGGGTCGGCTGATAGCCCACCGCCGAAGGAATGCGGCCGAGCAGCGCCGACACTTCCGAACCCGCCTGGGTAAAGCGGAAGATGTTGTCGACGAAGAACAGCACGTCCTGGCCTTCGACGTCGCGGAAATATTCGGCGATCGTCAGGCCCGACAGCGCGACACGGGCGCGGGCGCCTGGCGGCTCGTTCATCTGGCCATAGACGAGGGCGACCTTGGAACCTTCCGACTGCGGGTTGCCGTCGGCGTCCTTGGCGATAACGCCTGCATCGAGGAACTCGTGATAGAGATCGTTGCCCTCACGGGTGCGCTCGCCGACGCCGGCGAACACCGAGGTGCCGCCATGGCCCTTGGCGATGTTGTTGATCAGTTCCTGGATCAGCACGGTCTTGCCCACGCCGGCGCCGCCGAACAGGCCGATCTTGCCGCCCTTGGCGTAAGGCGCGAGCAGATCGATGACCTTGATGCCGGTGACCAGGATGCTGCTGTCGGTCGACTGGTCGACGAACAGCGGCGCGAGCGCGTGGATCGGCGCGGTTTCGGTGTGGCCGACCGGGCCACGCTCGTCGATCGGCTCACCGATGACGTTGAGGATGCGACCGAGCGTCTTGGGGCCGACCGGCACGCGGATCTGTGATCCGGTATCGGTGACGGTCTGGCCACGGGTCAGGCCCTCGGTCGCGTCCATCGCGATGGTGCGGACGGTGTTCTCGCCGAGATGCTGCGCAACCTCAAGGACGAGGCGGTTGCCATTGTTGCTCGTCTCAAGCGCCGAGAGAATGGCGGGCAGTTCACCCTGGTTGAAGGTCACGTCAACCACGGCGCCGATCACCTGGCTGATGCGGCCGACATTGTTGCTGGTCGCCGGGGCGGGCGTGCCCGCCGCCTTGGCTGCCTTGGGCGCGGCTGGCGCCTTGGGGGCTGCCTTCTTCACCGGCGCCTTGGTCTTTGTTGCTGCGGTAGCCATCGGTCTTTCCTTGTATCGAATATCTTAGAGCGCTTCGGCGCCCGAGATGATTTCCACCAGTTCGGTCGTGATCGCGGCCTGGCGGGTGCGGTTATACTGAATGGTGAGGCGGTTGATCATGTCACCGGCATTGCGCGTGGCATTGTCCATCGCGGTCATGCGGCTGCCCTGTTCCGACGCGGCATTTTCCAGCAGCGCGCCGAAAACCTGGATCGCGATGTTGCGCGGCAGCAGGTCAGCAAGGATGCATTCCTCGTCGGGTTCGTAATCAACGGCAGCGCCATCGTCATTCGCGGCGGACTGGCTGGCGTTGAGCGCGACCGGGATAATCTGGCGACCAACCGGTTCCTGCACCAGCGCCGACTGGAAGCGGGCGTAGAACAGATGCGCGACGTCGAACTCACCGGCTTCGAAGCGGGCAATCACATCGTCGGTAACCGCCTTGGCATCGGCAAAGGCGACATTCTTGATATGGCCCATCTCATGATCGGCAACGATCTGCTTCGGGAAGAAGCGGCGCAACACGCGGCCCTTTTTGCCGGCGATGTAGATTTTGACGGTCTTGCCGGCTGCCTCAAGCTCTTCGGCCTTGCGGCGCGCGGCGCGCACGATGTTCGAGTTGAACGCGCCGGCCAGACCACGCTCGCTGGTCGCGACGATCAGCATATGGACTTGGTCCTTGCCGGTGCCGGCAAGCAGTCTGGGTGACGATTCGCTCACCGTCACCTTGGCGGCCAGGCTCGCCATGACCTTTTCGAGCCGCAGGGCGTAAGGACGCGCGGCAACCGCCGCCTCCTGCGCGCGGCGCAGCTTCGCGGCGGCGACCATCTTCATCGCCTTGGTGATCTTCTGCGTCGACTTCACCGAGCCGATGCGGATCTTCAGAGCTTTAAGGCTCGCCATCTCAGTCCGTTACCGCTTCCCTTCTGCCGTCATGCCGGACTTGTTCCGGCATCCACTCATCCACTGGCGATGTCGCCCGGGGCACGGTGGACCCCGGAACAAGTCCGGGGTGACGGCGTGTTTGTTGTTAGCCGTCGTTACGCAAAAGTCTTGGCGAAGGCGTCGAGCGCGCTCTTCAGCTTCGCCTTGGCATCGTCGCCGAGATCCTTGGTGTCGCGGATCATCTTGAGCACGTCCTTGTGGTTCGCACGCAGGTCGGCAAGCATTGCTGCTTCATAACGCACCACGGCGTCCACCGGAACATTGTCGAGATAGCCATTGGTACCCGCGAAGATCGACGCGGTCTGTTCCTCGAACGGCAGCGGCGAGAACTGGGCCTGCTTGAGCAGCTCGGTCAGGCGCGCACCACGGTTGAGCAGGCGCTGGGTCGAGGCGTCGAGGTCCGAACCGAACTGCGCGAACGCAGCCATTTCCCGATACTGTGCCAGCTCGAGCTTGATCGAGCCCGAAACCTTCTTCATCGCCTTGGTCTGCGCGGCGGAGCCAACGCGGCTGACCGACAGGCCGACGTTGATCGCGGGGCGGATGCCGGCGAAGAACAGGTCGGTTTCGAGGAAGATCTGGCCGTCGGTAATCGAGATCACGTTGGTCGGGATGTACGCCGACACGTCGCCAGCCTGCGTTTCGATGATCGGCAGCGCAGTGAGCGAGCCCGAGCCATTGTCCTTGTTCATCTTCGCAGCGCGTTCAAGCAGGCGCGAGTGAAGATAGAACACGTCACCGGGATAGGCTTCGCGGCCCGGCGGGCGGCGCAGCAGCAGCGACATCTGGCGGTAGGCAACGGCCTGCTTCGACAGATCGTCATAAACAATCAGTGCGTGCATGCCATTGTCGCGGAAATATTCACCCATCGCGCAACCGGTATAGGGCGCGAGGAACTGCAGCGGTGCCGGGTCCGACGCGGTGGCGGCGACGACGATCGAATAATCCATCGCGCCATTTTCGGTCAGCGTGCGGACCAGCTGGGCGACGGTCGAACGCTTCTGGCCGATCGCGACATAGACGCAATAGAGCTTTTCGCTCTCGTTCTTGCCGGCATGGGCTGCCTTCTGGTTGATGAAGGTGTCAATCGCCACTGCCGACTTGCCGGTCTGGCGATCGCCGATGATCAGCTCGCGCTGGCCGCGGCCGACGGGGACGAGCGCGTCAATTGCCTTCAGGCCGGTCTGCACGGGTTCATGCACCGATGTGCGCGGGATGATGCCGGGTGCCTTGACCTCAACGCGGCTGCGCTCGGTCGTTACGATCGGGCCCTTGCCGTCGATCGGGTTGCCAAGACCATCGACCACGCGGCCAAGCAGGCCCTTGCCGACGGGAACGTCAACGATCGTGCCGGTGCGCTTGACGACATCGCCTTCCTTGATTTCCGAGTCCGACCCGAAAATCACGACGCCGACATTGTCAGCCTCAAGGTTGAGCGCCATGCCCTGCACGCCATTGGCGAATTCGACCATTTCACCGGCCTGGACATTATCCAGCCCGTGAATGCGCGCAATGCCGTCACCAACCGAGAGCACCTGGCCGGTTTCCGAGACTTGCGCCTCGGTGCCGAAGCTGGCGATCTGGTCTTTGATGACCTTTGAAATTTCAGCGGCGCGAATATCCATTGTCAGCCTTTCCCAACAGCTTGTAGCTGTCAGCCTTTCATTGCGTGCGCGAGTGTGTTCAGTCGGGTGCGGATCGACGAGTCGATCATCTGCGAGCCAATCTTGACGACCAGCCCGCCGAGCAGGGCGGGATCGACCGTGAGGTCGACGGTAACATCGCGGCGAAGCCGCGTCTTGAGCTGGGCCTTGAGCGCCTCAACCTGGCCAGCATCAAGCGGATGCGCCGAGGTCACTTCCGCCGTCGTCTCGCCGCGATGCGCGGCGGCAAGCTGGCGGAAGGCGCGGATGATGGCGGGAAGCTGCGACAGGCGGCGGTTCTGTGCCAGAACGCCAAGAAACTTGCTGGTCGTCGAATCGAGCTTCATCGAGGTGGCGACAGCGGCAATCGCCTTGCTGGCAACGTCACGACCAAGCAGCGGGCTGGAGATCAGTCGCTGAAACTCGGCTGACTGGTCAATCGCGGCGCGCACGCCAACGAGACTCGCCTCGACTGCCGGCAATGCCTTTTCGTCACGCGCGAGCTCAAACAAGGCTGTGGCGTAACGTCCGCCAAGGCTTGCCTGAATACTGCCGCCCAAATGACCGCTGGAGATCTCCACGCGATTCGCTTCCTCGTAAACAACGGGTTGGCCCATATGAAAAGGGAGGCCGGAATCGGCCCCCCGGATGGGTCGCCGCGCGGTTAGCATCGGCTTTGCTGCGATGCAACCCGGCAGGTGGCAGTGATGTATCATCAGCAACCATCGTGATTTGCCGGACGACCCGGTGGTCGCGCAGCGAAAGGTTGCGAAACGCCCCCGGGCCGATCAGGAATGGGAACGGGGCTGGTTCTTCCGGCAACGGCAAAAATGGATGGAGTGGACAATGACCAGCGGCACGATGGAACAGATGACAATGTCTGATGGCGCGCACGTCGCTGTCTATCATGTCCAGCCCGAAGGCGCGCGGCGCGGCGGCCTGGTGCTGGTGCAGGAAATCTTTGGCGTCACTGATCATATCCGTGAATTGGCCGATGAATATGCCGCAGACGGCTATGAGGTGCTGTCGCCCGCCCTGTTCGATCGTGAGCATCCCGGTTTTGAGGCCGCCTATACCGGGCCGGATTTCGAACGCGCGGTGCAGCTCGCACGTGAACTGCACCCGTTCGACCTGTCGCTGAAAGATGTGCAGACCTGTTTAGACGCCTTGAAGGATCACGGGCCGGTATTTGTTGTCGGTTATTGTTATGGTGGTTCGCTGGCCTGGATGTCAGCCACGCGCCTGTCCGGGGTGGCCGCCGCCTCGGGCTATTATGGCAGCCTGATCCCGGGCGTGGTCGACGAGGAGCCCAAGGTGCCGGTGATCGCGCATTTCGGGCGCTATGATCACGGCATTCCCATGGAGGGGGTCGAAAAGGTCATTGCCCGCGACTGGCCGCTGGCCGAAGTGTTTGTCTATGAGGCCGGTCACGGCTTCAATTCGGATCGCCGCAAGGACTATCACGAGCCCAGCGCCGATCTCGCCCGTGAGCGGACACTGTCCCTGTTCCGCGCCAACGGCGGATGAGAGCCGCTCGCCGTGTCCTGCTCTGGGCTGGGCTGTTCGTCGTCGCGCTATATGTAGCGGTGCTGGCTGGCCTGTACATAAAGCAGCGGGATCTGATTTATCCCGGTGCGGGCGGGCGGCGCGGCCTGGTCGCATCCGAGGTCGGTTTCGATGAGGTGATGCTGACCACGAGTGACGGGCTGAAGCTTCGTGTACTGTACCATGCACCCCGACCCGGCAAACCAACCCTGCTGATGTTCCATGGGAACGGCCATGCCGTGGCGGGCAGCGCAGCCGCGATGCGACCGCTGCTGGCGGATGGCTATGGGATGCTGTTGTCGGAATATCGCGGTTTTGGCGGCAATCCGGGCCAACCTGACGAACAGGGGTTGTACCGCGATGCACGTGCGGCATGGACATGGTTACGCGGGCGCGGGGTGTCGCCTGGCCGGATCGTGATGGTTGGTTATTCGTTGGGAACGGGCGTTGCCGCACAACTCGCACTGGAACATACACCGCGCGCGGTGATCCTGATTGCCGCCTATACCGGTCTGGCGCACGTTACGCGCCAGCATTATCCGTGGATTCCGGCGGAATTGCTGGTGACCGAGCGCTTCCGTACCATCGACAAATTGCCGCGCATCAGCTGTCCGGTCTTGCTGCTGCATGGCCGCGACGATGCGACAATTCCGTTCGACAACAGTGTGACGCTGGCCAGGGTGCGGCCCGATGCGAAGCTCGAACTGGTGGCGGGTGCTGGCCATGGCATCATTTATCGTGGTGATACCATCCGCCGGATTGCGGCGTGGCTGAGTAAGCTCCCTACCGTTCAATGACCCCCCGAGCCACGGACGCCGCCCGCGCCGGTATCGCGATTGTCGCGGCGATAGACCACGCCGCCCTTCATCACGAAGGCGACATGTTCGAGTTGGGTAACATCAGCCAGCGGATCGCCGGTGACGGCAATGATATCGGCGAAGCGACCCGGTTGGACCGAGCCAATATCGGCGCTGTCACCGATCAGGTCGGCGGCGTTGCGCGTTGCCGCGAGGATGGCGTCGGCGGGTGTCATGCCAGCCGCGACCATCAGCGCGAACTCGCCGCCGTTGCGGCCATGCGCGACCAGAGTCTGGTCAGTGCCGAACGCAATCTTGACCCCGGCCTTGTAGGCCGCAGCGAGGTTGGACTTGAGCATGGGCGCCACGGCCAGCGCCTTGGCGGCGGAGGATGGCGGCAATTGTTCCGGGTGGGTGCTGGCGATCTCGAACACGCGCTGGCCGATCAGCAGGGTCGGGACAAGATAGGTGCCATGCGCCTTGAACAGGGGATAGCTTTCCGGACCGGCAAAGCTGCCATGCTCGACCGAATCGACACCCAGGGCGAGCGCATGGGCGATGGCCTCGCGGCCATGAATATGGGCGGCGACCTTCATGCCAAGCGCGTGGGCGGTATCGACCACTGCCTTGATTTCGGCGTCGCTCATCAATTGCAGCGCGGGGTCGTCATTGACCGACAATACGCCGCCTGACGGCATGATCTTGATCAGGTCGACACCGCGACGGCGATGGTCGCGGACAATGCGGATCGCGCTATCGACGCCATCGACCAGTGCCTCGTCCCATTGCGGCTGCGACAGCGCAGGATCGAGGCCCGAATGGGCGTCGCCATGCCCGCCGGTCGGGCCGAGTGGCGCACCCGAAACCCACATGCGCGGGCCAGCAATCTCACCGCTGGCAATGGCGCGCTTCATCGCAACGACAAGGTCGGTCGAGCCGCCAGCATCGCGCACGCTGGTAAAGCCTGCCTGCAGCGTTGCGCGGGCATAGGCCGGGGTTTTGTAAGCCGCATCAAGATCGGTCTGTGTCACCATTTCGCGGATCGGGTCGCCACCATCAAACTGGCTGGTGATGTGAACATGGGTGTCGATCAGCCCGGGCAAGACCGTGGCGCCAGACAGGTCGATCACGTCCGCGCCAGGGGGTGCGGAATAACCCGATGAGACACTGACAACGCGATCATCATGCACCAGGACGGTCACCTGATGGCGCGGCGCCGCGCCGGTGCCGTCGATCAAGGTGCCGGCATGAATTGCCACATCCTTTGCCACTGCCGGTACGGTGAGTGTGACGAGTAACGCGGCGGTGGCGCAGAGCATTGCTTTCATGGTGATCCCCTTCTGATGCATGTGAGCTTAGGCACCGGATTCATGCACGGCAACAGCGCTGCCGGGTGTCGGCGGGCTTTGAACGCAATCCTCGGGATGTCGCTATCGGTGTGCTGGCCTATATCGAGGGCATGACGCATGATCTCATCATCGATCCCGATCTCGCCTGGGCCGCCTTTACGGCACGCGACCGTTCCCATGACGGGCGCTTTGTCGGTGCGGTGAAAACCACCGGCATCTACTGCAAGCCGAGCTGCCCGGCCCGCCATCCGCGACGCGAACATGTGGTTTTCTATCGCGATGGCGCGGAGGCGCGTGCCGCCGGCTATCGGGCTTGT
Source organism: uncultured Sphingomonas sp. (assembly GCA_963422345.1). Taxonomy (GTDB): domain Bacteria; phylum Pseudomonadota; class Alphaproteobacteria; order Sphingomonadales; family Sphingomonadaceae; genus Sphingomonas. The sequence continues at coordinate 3,259,614 of OY729425.1, read as the reverse complement.
TTGCGGTGCAAGCCCGATGAGGTTGGGCGTGATCGCATCGCCGTAGCGCGCGCCGTGGCGCTGATCGAGGCGGCCGACGATATTATCGCGCTTGATGATCTCGCCGCGCAGGTCGGTTACGCGCCGCATCATTTCCACCGGTTGTTCAAACGCGCGACCGGCGTGACCCCTGCCGCCTATGCGCGCGGCCTGAAGGCGCGGCGCGTCGGACAGGCATTGATCGAGGAAGCGAGCGTTACCGAGGCAATCTATGAGGCGGGTTATTCGGCGCCGAGTCGCTTTTACGAAGGCGGTGCGCGGCGGCTCGGGATGACACCAAGCGCGTGGCGCAAGGGTGGCGCTGGCGTAACGATTCGCTGGACCATTGCCGACACCAGCCTTGGCCCGATGCTGGTTGCTGCAACGGACAAGGGCTTGTGCCGGGTGGCCTTTGATGAGGATGAGGCAGCGCTCAAGGCGCGCTTTCCCAAGGCAGAGGTCGCGCCGGGTGGCGCCGCACTGGCTGATCTGGCCGCGCGGGTGGTTGCCTCGGTTGAATCGCCGGAACGTGATCAGGATCTGCCGCTTGATGTGCAGGGCACCGCCTTTCAGGAGGCGATCTGGCAGGCATTGCGGCAAATTCCGCTCGGCGAGACCCGCAGTTACAGCGAACTTGCCGCAATCGCGGGTAGCCCGGGGGCAGTGCGCGCTGCGGGCACGGCCTGTGGCGCCAATCATGTGCCGATCATTATCCCGTGCCATCGCGCGCAGCGCAGTGATGGCAGCATGGGCGGCTATGCCTATGGCATCGATCGCAAGCTGGCGCTGTTGAAACGGGAAGGTGTGGCATGACCGGTTTTCTGATCAGCGGGCTCGACCCCGCATTATTTGCGCCGCTGTTCGCGCTGGCAGACGACGCGCTTGCCGCGCAGGGCGCCCGGCGGGTTGTTGCGACGGGCAAGCCCGGCTTTCCCTGCCGCGTCTCGCTGGTCGATGCCGAACCGGGAGAACAGTTGATCCTGACGCATTTTGAGCATCAGTCGGCAGACACGCCCTTTCGGTCCAGCCATGCCGTCTATGCCCGCGAGAATGCGCGCGCGGCTGCGGCGCATCGTGATACGATCCCGGAACAATTTCGCAGCCGGATGCTGTCGCTGCGTGCCTTCGATGAAGCGGGCATGATGGTTGACGCTGACCTTGTCGATGGCCGCCAAGTCGAGGCTCTCATTGCGCGGATGCTGGCACACCCGGATACCGCCTATCTCCATGTCCATTTTGCCAAACCCGGCTGTTTTGCGGCGCGCATCGATCGCGGTTAAACCCTTGTTGCTTTCGCTATTGTGATCGACAGCTTGTGTATTATACAAATAATACACAAAGAGGGGGTAACATGACGCTTTCTGCAACAGCCGAACCAACGATGATCCGCCGTGTCGTCGGGCACCCGATGTTCCGACTGGTCGTCGCCGTCTTGTTCATCATCGGTGCGAGCCTGATGTCGCAAGGTGTGAGCAGACTTGTGGGCGCGCATCAAGGCGGTGTGCACGCACTGGTGATCACAAGCTGCGCTGCGGCGATCTTTGTCGGGGCCTATGTGCTGTTTTGCCGGTTGATCGAACGTCGTCCGGCCAGCGAATTCGGGCTGCGCGGCGCGGCGGTTGAGCTGGCGGCAGGAATCGGCATCGGGCTGGTGCTGTTCTCCGCGATCGTTGCCGTCATCGCCGCGCTGGGCGGCTATACGATTGTCGGGACACGCAGCGCCGATGTGCTGGTACCGGCGCTCGCGCTGGCAATCATCTCAGGTTTTACCGAAGAGATCATCTTTCGTGGCTGGTTCTTCCGGTTGGTTGAGGAGTGGCTGGGTACCTGGATCGCCTTGGTGCTGTCAGCGGCCCTGTTCGGCGCGCTGCATCTGGGCAATCCCAATGCGACGCTGCTCGCCGGTGCTGCGATTGCGCTGGAGGCCGGCATCATGCTCGTCGCGATCTACCTCATCACCCGGCGGTTATGGGCGGCGATTGGCGTTCATGCGGCGTGGAACTTCGCACAAGGGGGCATTTACGGCATCCCGGTGTCAGGCGGGGCAATGGATGGCGTGCTGGTGCCGCGCATTACCGGTTCCGATTTGCTGACCGGCGGGCCGTTCGGCGCCGAGGCATCGCTGCCCGCCATCATTGTCGCGACCGCCTTTGGCGTGGCGGTGGTCCTTGTTGCCTATCGACGTGGCGGCTTTGTTGCGCCGTTCTGGAAACGCGCTTCGCTGGATCAGCGGGCGGCGCCGCAGGAATAGACGATCTTCTCGTTCGGATAAGTCGGCAGCTGGGTGCGCATCGCGGCCTGTTGCTGTGACAGGTTGATGCGCGCCGCCTCGTCGGTTGAGCAGGCCTTGAGCTTTACCTGCGACCGGATCTTGCGCAGCGTATCCATTTGTCCAGCGGTCAGGAAATAGCGCAACGAAACATAGCTGCGTGTGGCGGGATCGAACTGCAACACCGATACCGTCTGTTCTTCTGACGGCACCAGGATGCGATCCCATTTGGTGCCATTCTCGGCATATTGCGTCCGGCCATTGGCGCAGCCGGCAGTTCCCCAGTCGAGGTCGACATCTGATACTGCGGTCGAGACCACGCGGCTGCGTTCGGGGACAAAGCGGCATACCATCTTGCCGAGTGCTGCTGTCGATGAATAGGGCGTGATCGCGGTTGGTGCGGGTTCGGGCGGCAGCACTGGTTCACGCGTCGGGCGCAGGAAGAAGATGATGGCCGCCGCGATCAGGAAGGCGCTGCCGCCGACAAGCGCCCAGATTGCCTGGCGACGCTTGTTCTTGACCTCCAGCAACCCGGCACCACCAATCGCCAGCGCGCCGGCGACCAGCAACAATGCGGCAAGCGCGATGATGTTTTCGCGGCTGCGTTCGGCGCCATCACGCGCCTTGGCGAGTGCCACCTCATGCGCCAGCGCGGCCCGTGCTGTTGCCTCACGCTTCGCTGAATCTGCGTCGGCCAAGGCGCGCGCCTCGGCATCGCTGTCCTGCTTCATCAGCTCCGCCATGCTGGTGCAGGAGGAGCCGAGCGTCGTATAGGGTTGCTTGGCCTGCGCCAGAAAGGCCGAGAGTTCAGAAGCGGCGATGGCGAAACCAAAACTGGTGTCGCCTTGTTCGGCCTGGGTTATGGCGGAGTTGACCCCGATCACACGGCCACAGGGGTCAAGCAATGGCCCGCCTGAATTACCCCGCGCGATGCCGGCAGTGTGCAGCAGCACCTGTGTCCCGGACAGCGCGCGCCGACCGGAGAAAACGCCTTCGGAGCGGATCGGGTTGAGCGGATGGATATAGTCAGCCGCTGACTGAGCCGTCGCAAGATCGACATTGCCGGGATAGCCCAGTGCGGTCACCGGGTTTCCTTCCTCGATCGGCCCCGAATAAAGCGCCAGGGTCGGCAGTTTCGCACCAGTGAATTCGATGATCGCCAGGTCGCGCGCAGCATCAATCGCAACGACCTTGCCCTGATAGCTTTTCGCCCCTTCTGACGGGACAATGCCGATCACGACATTGTCCGGGTAACGCTTTGCCAGTTCGACGACATGCGCATTGGTGACAATACGGTTGGGCGCGATGGCGAAGCCGCTGCCATGGCCAAAGCCAACGACCTTGTCATCGACCATCGCCACCGTGACGACGCGCACGACGCCGCGGCCTGCAGCCGAAATGTCGTCGGCATGGGCGGCGCTGGCGAATCCGCAAAGCACCGCCAGCAACAAGAGCCACCGCATCATTGACCGGATCATATCGTGCACCATGTAGCGGGTGTCGGGGAATTTGGCGACCTGTTCAAGCGCTTTGCCTGCCATCTGATTACACAAAGCTGTACGGATCGACATCCACGACCACGCGCACCTTGGCCGGCCAGTCGAGCGCACCGAGCCAGTCGCGAATGACGTCCTGCACGTCAAGCGCGCGGCGGGCATGGACCAGCAGGCGGTAACGGTGGCGACCGCGCAGCATGGCGAGCGGGGCCGGGGCGGGGCCATAGACCTGCATCCCCTCAACCTCGGGCGCGCTGCGCCCGATCAACTTGGCGATGTCATGGGCCGCGCCCTGCTCCTCGCTCGACACGACGATTCCGGCAAAGCGCCCAAAGGGCGGGGCACCGGCCTCGCGGCGTGCTTCGGTTTCGGCGGCGTAAAAGCTGTCGGCATCGCCCGTGATCAGCGCGCGCATCACCTGCGCGTCGGGACTGTGGGTCTGGATATAGACATGCCCCGGCTTGGCGCCGCGCCCGGCCCGCCCCGATACCTGCATGATCTGCTGAAAGGTGCGCTCCGACGCGCGCAAATCGCCGCCGCCAAGGCCAAGATCGGCGTCGATCACCCCGACAAGCGTGAGATTGGGGAAGTGATAGCCCTTGGTGACCAGCTGGGTGCCGACGATGATGTCGATCTCGCCGGCTTCCATCCGCGCGACAAACTCGGCGGCCTTGGCCGGCGACCAGATTGTGTCGGAGGTGATTACTGCCACCCGGGCCTCGGGGAATAGCGCGCGGACCTCATCAGCGATGCGTTCGACGCCGGGGCCGACCGCCACCAGCGTATCTTCATTCGCGCATTCCGGGCAGGCGCGCGGCACGGGCTCAACATGGCCGCAATGGTGGCAGGCCAGTCGCCGCACCAGCCGGTGTTCAACCATCCACGCGGTGCAATTGGGACATTGAAAGCGGTGGCCACAGGTACGGCACAGCGTCAGCGGAGCATAGCCACGGCGGTTGAGGAACAGCAGCGATTGCTCGCCGCGCTCGAGCGCTTCCTCCATCGCCCTGAGCAGGCGGGGTGCGATCCAGCGTCCGCGTTCGGGCGGTTCCTGCAACAGGTCGATTGCCTGGATCGTCGGCAGTTCCGCCGCGCCCCACCGCCCCGGCAGCTTCAACTCGGCATAGCGCCGGGCCTCAACCTGCTGGCGCGTCTCGATTGCCGGTGTCGCCGAGGCGAGGATGACCGGACATTTCTCAAACAGTCCGCGCATAACCGCGACATCGCGCGCATGATAATGCACGCCTTCTTCCTGCTTGAAGCTCGTCTCATGTGCCTCGTCGATGACGATCAGGCCGAGCTTGGCATAGGGCAGGAACAGGGAGGAGCGCGCACCGACCGTGACCAGAGCCTCGCCACTGGCAATGGCCCGCCACGCGCGGCGGCGCTGCGACTGGCGCAGCCCGGAATGCCATGCCACCGGCGCACAGCCGAACCGCGCGGCAAAGCGGGTCAGGAACGGCTCGGTCAGGGCGATTTCGGGCAGCATGACCAGCGTCTGCTGGCCCGCGCGAATGGCCGCGGCAATGGCCTCGAAATATACCTCGGTCTTGCCCGAGCCGGTCACGCCGTCGAGCAACGTCGGTTGAAAACGCTGGGCGGTAACATCGGTGACCAACGTGGTCGCAGCGGCGCGTTGGTCCGGTGACAGGGCTGGCTGGAAGAAATCCGGGTCGGGGCGCGGGAAGGGGCTGTCAATATCAACCTCGACCGGCTCGATCGCGCCATTTTTCACCAGTCCGCGAATGACCGCGTCCGAAACATCAGCGGCCAGCGCAAGCTCCCGGATCAGGCCCTGGCGACCCTTGATACGCTCCAGCGCCTGGGCGCGCTGTGGCGTCAGACGTTCCGGGACCAGCCCGGTTGGGCGATATTCGGTTACCGTCCGTGCACCCTCCAGCGCCGAACTGGACGGCATCGCCATCCGCGCGACCGCCGCCGGTGGCGCGAGATAATAGTCGGCGGTCCATTCAATCAGGCGGCGCAATGGCGCGCCAAGCGGCGCGACCGGCGCCACACCCACCAGGTTGCGCAGGCGATTGTCGCCGACCTCAGCGTCTGAGGGGAGCCGCTCGGGTTCCCAGACGACCCCGAGCAACTGGCGTGGACCGAGTGGCGCAACGACAATCGACCCCGGCTCGACCGTCATGCCGTGCGGCACACGGTAGTCGAGCGGACCAAGCGCGGAATTCATGACAAGGACGCGAGCGCGGGACATTGTCACCCATATGGCGACGGATTGGCGGCGCGTGAACCGGGCGCGTCAGACTATTCGTTGGCGGCGCGCGAAAAACGCTGTTGTGCCGCGCTGCTGCGGCGGCGGCGCTTGCCCTCATACAGGGCGCTGTCGGCGGCGTGGAGTAGATCACGCATCGCCTCGATATCGTCGCTCAAAATCGCGGTGCCAACGGTGCCCGAGACGGGAATTTCACCCGAGGGGGTAATCGCCGGCGCGGCCATGGCGCGCGACAGGCGGCGCGTGAAACCATCGGGGTCGGCGACCAGTTGTGCGTCCTCGACGATCAGTGCGAATTCGTCGCCACCCAGACGGGCGGCAAAACTGTCGCACAGCCATGGTTGGCGCAACCGGGCACCAACCGCGCGCAACACATCGTCGCCGACCATATGGCCATGGGTGTCGTTGATGATCTTGAAGTCGTCCAGGTCGATCACCGCCACCATCATTGGTGAACCGCGCTCGCCCGCGCGCATCATCGCCATCTCCAGCGCACGGTTGAAGCTGGCGCGATTGGCGATTGAGGTAACCTCGTCAATATTGGCGGACAGGCGCAAACTCTGCTCAAGCTTATAGCGATCGGTCACGTCCTGCATCACACCGATGACCGCCACCGGCTTGCCATTTTCCATTTCCAGCTCGCCAGCGGAACGGATCCGGCGATGCTGGCCCTTGGCGGTGATGAAATCGGCCTCGACGTCGAACGGATCTCCGGTTTCAATAGTGCGGGCAATCACTTCGCTTGCCCGACCACGTTCATGCGGCGCGTAGAAATCAAGTGCCCGACCGAGCAGCGGCATTTCGCCGGGTTGCAGGCCATGGATGCGATAGATTTCGTCTGACCATTCGAGCTGTGCGTCGTCGAGCCGGTAGCGCCATGAACCAACCTTGGCGAGTCGCTCGGCCTGGCGGAAGGTGCGATCCTGACGGCGATAGCGTCGTGTGGCGGCCACACTGTCGCGCGCTGCCTGCTCGGCAATACGCAGTGAGAGCCGCCGCTCGATCAGCGCATTGGTGATCAGGCCAAGCTGGTGCAGCGCCGTCTGTCCGTCATCATCGAGCAGGCGCGGCCCGTTGTCTGCAACACACAATGCGCCGATGCGCTGGCCGGAAACGGTGATCGGCAACCCGGCAAAACCGCGTGTCCTGTTGCTGCCGGTTACACTGGCATTGACGGAAAAGCGTTGATCAACAGCACCATCGGCCACCAACAGCATCTCACCATGGGTGACGATCCAGTCAGAAAAGCTGCCATGGCGCTGGCTGATCAGTGTCTTGCCGCCGTGCCGCGCCTTTGCCCAAACGCTGCCTTCGCCAACGATGACAATCGCGGCAATCGACCAGCCGGTTATTCTCGCCGCAAGCGCCGCCAGCGCATCCAGCTCGGCGTCCGGCTTGTTGTTGTCGAGATCAAGTTTGGCGAGCACCGCCAATCGCGCGGCTTCGTCATGCTTCTCGGCATAATCTGGGTCGCGGGTCGAATCCATCTGCACAGCTTTGACCGGCGCAGCTTAAAATCTCGTTGTATTCGGCATCGATTTTGATGGTTATTGCGGTGGCATGGATCATTTATCGGCAAAATGGGCCCAACACCTTGCGCGTGACCGGCGACGATCACCGCATACGATCCGCGCCTATCAGGCAACGGCGGAACGTCTGACGCGCTTTTTGTCGGGTCATTGGGGCGGTGCTGTCGATGCCGTTTCATTGGCAAAGGTCAGCGCTGCCGACCTGCGGGCCTATCTCGCGCAACGCCGGGGTGAGGGGCTTGGGAATGCCTCGGCGGCGCGCGAACTGTCGGCAGTGCGCGGTTTCCTGCGCTTCTTCGCCGGAGAGGGCGGCGCGCCGCGCCTCAAGGGGCCGCGCGTCAAAAAGGGTGTGCCGCGCCCGATTTCTCCCTATGAGGCGGTCGCCCTGGCTGAGGATGTTGCCGACGACGCACGCGAGGGATGGATTGGCGCGCGCGACTGGGCGGTGTTGATGCTGCTCTATGGCGCGGGCCTGCGCATTGGCGAGGCGGTCGGCTTGCCGGGCGGTATCATGCCGCTCGGTCCGACGCTCAGCGTGACGGGCAAGCGCAACAAGACCCGGATTGTTCCGTTGCTGCCCCAGGTGCGCGAGGCCATTGAACGCTATGTCGCGCTCAACCCCTGGCCGATGAAACGTGACGAGCCGCTGTTTCGCGGCGCCAGGGGCGGGGCGCTGTCGCCCGTGCTGATCCGGCGTGCGGTACAGGCCGCGCGGGGCCGGCTCGGCCTTGGTGAACGGACGACACCACACGCACTGCGCCATTCGTTCGCCACACACCTGCTCGGTCGCGGCGCTGACCTGCGCGCGCTGCAGGAATTGCTTGGCCATGCCAGCCTGAGCTCGACCCAGATCTATACCCAGGTTGATGCAGCGCATCTGCTGGACGTGTACCGCAACGCCCACCCGCGAGCGTGAGGCGGAACGGGCAGTTACAGCGCGGCCAGCCCGCGCTGGTCCACCTTGCGTTCGATCGCGTCCCAGATCAGTCCGGCGACGTCGGTGCCGTCGAAGCGTTCAATCGCGACGATGCCGGTTGGTGAGGTGACGTTGATCTCGGTCAGCCATTTGCCGCCGATCACATCGATGCCGACAAACAACAGGCCGCGTCGCTTGAGTTCCGGGCCGAGCACCGCGCAGATTTCGCGTTCCTCCGCTGTCAGTTCGGTCTTCTCGGCTGAGCCACCAACGGCGAGGTTGGAGCGAATTTCGCCTTCGCCGGGCAGGCGGTTGATCGCACCGGCAACTTCGCCATCAACCAGAACGATGCGCTTGTCGCCCTTTGCCACATCGGGGAGGAACGCCTGGATCATGTGCGGCTCACGCCAGGTCTGGTTGAATACCTCGATCAGCGCGGACAGGTTGGCGCCATCGCTGCCGACCTTGAAAATCGCCTTGCCGCCATTGCCGTGCAGCGGCTTGACGACAATCTCGCCATGCACCGCCAGAAAGGCGCGCGCTTCATCAAGGCTGCGCGTCACCAGCGTCGGCGGCATGAAACGCGCATAATCGAGCACAAAGACCTTTTCCGGCGCATTGCGCACGCTGGCCGGATCATTGACCACCAGGGTGCGCTCACTGATGCGCTCAAGCAGGTGTGTCGCGGTGATATAGCCAAGGTCAAAGGGCGGATCCTGCCGCATCAGGATTACATCGGCGTGATCGCCAAGATCGAGCGCCACCGGCGCCCCGAACCGGAAATGCTCCCCCTCGACGCGCTGCACCGTCACCGGATGCGCCTTGGCCCACAGCTTGCCTTCGGACCAGTTGAGATCCTCGGCGGCATAGTGGAACAGCGCATGGCCGCGCCCCTGCGCCGACAGCATCAATGCGAAGGTCGAATCGCCAGCAATGTTGATCTGGTCGAGCGGGTCCATCTGGACGGCGACGGTAAGGCTCACATCATTCTCCCTGTCGCCGCGCATGTAGGGAGCCGGAACCGCGATGTCACCCGATCCCACATCACCCAACCCACGCATTCTCGATATGGCGCGGTCTCGTGCCCGGTGCGATCAGGATGACATCGACGCGGATGTCGTCGCCCGGCCCGGCATAGCGCGGCATGAGATATTCCGCCGCCCGCGCCACCCGCGCCAAGCGGCGCTCGTCGATTGCGAAATCAAGTTCGGCGGCGCTGGCCCGCATTTTCACCTCGACAAAGGCGATCAGCGTGCCGCGCCGTGCGACCAGATCGACTTCGCCGGCCGGTGTGCGCACCCGGCGATCAAGAATGCGCCAGCCCTTCAGCCGCAGCCACCAGCCAGCGAGTCGCTCGCCGCGTCGGCCCGCAGCCTCGGCGACGCGCCGGTCCCTCATCCCTTCATCTCCATCGCACGGGCATATAACGCCTTGCGGTCGAGCCCGAACTTGCGCGCCACCTCGCCAGCGGCCTTTGAAGCGGGCAGGCGGGTCAGCGCCTCGGCCAGTGCGGCATCGGCATCTGCTGCGCTTGGCGCGTCAGGTTCGCCGGGCGGGGCGATGACGATGACAATCTCGCCCCTGGGCGGTGCATCGGCATAGCGCGCGGCGAGTGACAGCAAGCTGCCGGTGACGGCTTCCTCAAAACGCTTGGTGATCTCCCGCGTGACCGCCGCCTCGCGGTCACCAAGTCCCGCCGCCAGGGCGGTGAGCGATGCGGCGAGTCGTGGCCCGGATTCGTACAGCACCAGCGTCGCGCGCACCGCGCCGATCTCGGCAATGGCGTCATCGCGCGCCTTGGCCTTGGACGGTAGAAAACCGACGAACAGGAACCGGTCGGTCGGCAGTCCGGCCAGTGTCAACGCCGCCACCGCAGCGCAGGGGCCGGGTATCGTCACGACATTGTGTCCCGCCGCGCGCGCCTCCCGCACCAGCTTGTACCCCGGGTCTGAAATCAGCGGTGTCCCGGCGTCAGAGACCAGCGCGACGGCCTCATGCCCCATGCGCGCGATCAATCCGGGTCGCACGCTTTCCGCATTATGGTCATGATAGGGTGTCATCGGGCGCTTGACGCCGATATGACGAAGCAGGCTGGCGGTGACTCGCGAGTCCTCCACGGCGATGATGGCGGCCTTCGTCAAAACCTCGGCGGCACGCGGCGACAGATCGCCGAGATTGCCGATCGGGGTGGCGACGATGTACAGGCCTGGAGGAAGTAAAGCGTTCATGGGAGCAGGGTGCATGGCAGAGTCGTCGGCAGTACCGCAACGGGCATCGACATTTTGGCGCATGGCAATTGTTGTCTCGGCGCTGATTCTCAGTGGCTGCCAGACGGTCGTGCCGCGTGGCCGACCGGCGCCGACGGCACCCGTGGTGCGCCCGGTCCCGGTGCAACAGCCTGTTGTTGAACAGGGAATTCCCACCGACACCGAACGTCAGCGTATCGCGCTGCTCGTGCCACTGACCGGCACCAATGCCGGTGTCGGCCAAAGCCTGGCCAATGCCACCCAGCTCGCCCTGCTTGATACCCGCAATGAGCGGCTGCGTGTTACCACCTATGACACCAATACCGGCGCCGCCGCTGCCGCGCAAAAGGCCATTGCCGATGGCAACAAGCTGATTCTCGGTCCGCTGCTCGCCGCCGATGTACGCGCCGTCATGCCGGTTGCGCGCGGTGCCGGCATTCCGGTGATCAGCTTTTCCAACGATGCCAGCGTTGCCGGTAACGGTGCCTATCTGATGGGCAATCTGCCGACCCAGTCGATCGGTCGCGTTGTTGACTATGCCTATAGTCAGGGTGTCACGACCTTTGCCGGGCTGGTGCCCAATGGCCTTTATGGCGAACGCGCCTCAACCGCCTTTCTGCGCGCGGTGGAGGCTGATGGCGGCAAGGTTGTCTCGCTGCAGGTCTATGCCCAGGCGACACTGGCCACCGCGATCAGCAAACTGGGGCAGGCCGGGCCATATCAGGCGTTGCTGGTCGCCGATAACAGCGGGTCTGCATCGGGCGTCGTCGCGCTGGTCCGCCGCACGGGCGGGGGCGGGGCGCATATCCTTGGCACCGATCAATGGAACCTCGATGCCGCGCTTGCCGCCAAAGCCTCGCTCAACGGCGCCTGGTTCGCCAGCGTGCCGGATCATCTCTATCACCAATATGCCGCCAAATACCGCGCCCGCTTTGGTGTTGCGCCCTATCGCCTTTCAAGCATGGGCTATGATGCGGTGCTGCTGACAATCCGCATTGCGCGCGACTGGCCGATCGGGCGCCCCTTCCCCGAGGCGCGGTTGCGTGACCCGGACGGCTTTGCCGGCCTCGACGGCGCCTTCCGCTTCGGTCGTGATGGCACCGCCGAACGCGCGCTTGAGGTACAGGAAATTCGCGGCGGAACAACGGTGGTGGTGTCGCCTGCACCGACGGGTTTCTAGCCCGGTCGCACCCCCAGCAGCGCGGGCAGCTCCGCCAGCGAATCGATCCGCGCATCCGCCAGCGCGCATTCCGGTCGTGATGCATGGATTGCGCCCCATGGTCCGCGCTTGATGAAGATCGCCATCATGCCGATCGCGCGCGCGGGCAGCACGTCATTGTCGAGCCGGTCGCCGACATAGGCGATTTCCCCGGGCGGCAACCCGGCCTGCGCCACGATCCTTTCAAAAAAGGCGCGGTCCGGCTTCTCGATGCCCCAACGCGCCGATGATGCGAAATGGTCGGCAACGATCCCGCTGGTGCGCAATGCCGCTTCGGCCTCCTCCGGCTGGTTGCCGGCAATGCCGACAACAAGGCCCCCCGCGCGCAATGCCGCAAGACAGGGGATCGCATCGGCGTAAAGGTCGCGCGGTTCGATAGCGTAACGCCTTCCGGCTGCGGCCCGGTCCCGGTTTGCCTGTGCGATGTCAAAATTGGTTCTGAACAGCTCAAATACCCGGCGATGGTGTTCACCGCGCTCAATAACCGCACCCATCGCGGCGAAGAACGCCAGACGCGGCACGCCCAGCCAATCCGCCCACAGGCCCCATTGCCGCGTTTCGTCAACCAGTGTTTCGCCGACATCGAAATAGACCGCGCGGATCATCGCCCCGCTACCCCCGCACCACCAGCGGCAGGATCGCATCAAGCAACAACATCCCGGCCTCACGCACGCGCAGATGGTCGTTGTCGCGTGCCATCAGCCCCTGATTGACGAGCCGCGCAATCGCCGCTTCATCGACCAATGCCGCTACCGGCGCGGCACCCAGCAGGGCGATGCGCGACAGGTCAATTCCCTCGCGCAGCCTCAGGCCCATCAACAGGCCCTCCTTGGCGCGGTCGGCGGGAATCAACGCCTCCTCGCCCTGCGTGCCATGGCCGTTGCGGGCGACCGCTGACAGCCAGTTCTCGGGTTTGCGGTGGCGCACCGTCGCCATGCCGCCGCGCCGGCCATGCGCGCCGGGGCCGATGCCGGCATAGTCGCGGTACCGCCAATAGGTTAGGTTGTGGCGGCTCTCCGCGCCGATCCGGGCGTGGTTGGAAATCTCATAGGCGGGCAGGCCGGCGGCGCTGGTCATCGCGCGCGTCGCCTCAAACAGATCGGCGGCGGCATCGCCATCGGGGATGGTCAGCCGCCCCGCCGCCGCCTCGGTGGCAAAGCGCGTGCCCGGCTCAATCGTCAGTTGATAGAGCGACAGATGCTCGGTGCCGAACGCCAGCGCCCGCGCCAGCTCGCTTTCCCATGCCGGCAATGGCTGGCCGGGCCGGGCATAGATCAGGTCGAAACTGACCCGCGCAAAGGCCGCCTGCGCGGTCGCCAGCGCGCCAAGCCCCTCGGCCACATCATGCGCCCGCCCGAGAAACTGCAGCGCCTGGTCATCAAGCGCCTGCAACCCCAGTGACACACGGTTGACCCCGGCGCGGGCAATATCGGCAAAGCGCGCCGCCTCAACGGAGGAGGGGTTGGCCTCCAGCGTAATCTCGATGTCGTCATCAAATGGCCAGGCTGCCGCCGCCGCGTCGATTATCGCCGCGACCGTCTCCGGCGGCATCAATGAGGGTGTGCCGCCGCCAAAGAAAATCGACCCAAGCCGCCGCCCCGGCAACCGTGCTGCCTCATAAGCCAGGTCGGCGAGCAACGCGGCGCGCCATGCGGCCTGGTCAATATCATCGCGCACATGGCTGTTGAAATCGCAATAGGGGCATTTGGAGACGCAGAACGGCCAATGGACATATAAGGCGAGTGGCGACGTTTCGGCAGCGTTCATGGGAAGGCGCTATGACGTGCCGGAGGGAGTGAGGGAAGATGCGCGGATTTTTGCTCATGATGCTGGCGGTCGCGGGGAGCGCGGCGGCCCTGCCACAACCGGTCAGGGAAGTGCGGCCCAGCAACATTCCCGCGCCGCGCAGCGCGCTACAGTTGCGCGCTGTCATGCTGCGTGGCCATGCGGCGGCGCGCGCGGCGGTTGGCGTGCCGCCCTTGTTATGGAGTGATCGCCTCGCCGCCAGCGCCGGCGCCTATGCCACCTGGCTGGCGCGTGAGAACCGTTTTGAACATGCCGTGCAACCGCAAGGGCCAACCCGCGAGGGCGAAAATCTGTGGATGGGCACGCGCGGCGCCTATGGCTTTGACGAGATGGTCCAGCACTGGGTCGATGAACGGCGCTTTTATCGCCACGCGCCAACCCCCAATTTCAGCACCACGGGAAACTGGGCTGATGTCGGCCATTACACCCAGATCATCTGGCGCGGCACAACGGCGGTCGGCTGCGCAATCGCCAGCAATCGTGACAATGACTATCTCGTCTGCCGTTATGCCCCGGCGGGCAATGTTGTTGGGCGGTTGGCCTATTAGGAGGCGGTAAAGGGGGCGTTCCCCTAACGAGCCGATAGCCAACTGCCTTTGGCTGTAATAGCTTAGCGCTATGCGATCTCTGTCGATTCTGCTCCTGATGCTTCTGGCCATTGCAGGCTGCGCTCGCGTTCCTTCACGCGAGGAAGTGCTGATGGACGAAATTGAGCACAAGGTCGCGCTGCCCAAGGGCGCGATGCCACTGGCTTCATATGGCAGGGGTTATGCCTTCTCCAGCGGGGGAAAGGTCGTTGCCACTTACCTCGTACCGTTCCCGCCGATTGAGATGGGTAAGAACTGTGAGGTAATGCTGGAAAATCTCAATTCCCGACCTTGCACAACGCAAGAAATTGCCGAAGATTTGACGTGACCCCCTGATTTTCTACCAGACACGATTAGAGTCCGGCCTTGAGAAGGGACGGACGATGAAGCGATCACGGTTCACAGAAGAGCAGATTATCGGTGTGTTGAAGGAAGCGGAGTCGGGCGCGAAGACGGCCGACCTCGCGCGTAAGCACGGAGTATCGGAGGCGACGCTGTACAACTGGAAGGCCAAGTATGGCGGCCTTGAGGTGTCGGAAGCGAAGCGACTGCGGGCGCTGGAAGACGAGAACGGCAGGCTGAAGCGGCTGCTGGCGGATGCGATGCTGGACAATGCGGGTCTGAAGGATCTGCTGACAAAAAAATGGTGACGCCTGCCGCGAAGCGGGAAGCTGTCGCACATCTCCGGGCGGTGTTCGGGATGTGCGAGCGGCAGGCGTGCCGGGTGATCGGGGCCGACCGGACGAGCATGCGCTACCAGTCGCGCCGCGACGACGACGGTCCAGTGCGGGAGAAGCTGCGCGAGCTGGCGCATCAGCGCCGGCGGTTCGGTTATCGGCGGCTGCATGTCCTGCTGCGGCGTGAGGGGATCACGATCAACCGCAAGAAGACGCAGCGGCTCTACCGCGAGGAGGGGCTGACGGTACGTCGCCGCCGGGGCCGCAAGCGCGCCGTTGGCGCGCGGGCGACGGCGCCCGTGCCGACGCTGCCCAACCAGCGCTGGAGCCTGGACTTTGTCCACGACCAGATGGCGACGGGCCGCCGGTTCCGTGTGCTCAACATCGTCGACGATGTGACGCGCGAATGCCTGGCGGCGATCCCCGACACGTCGATCTCGGGCAAAAGGGTCGTGCGGGAACTGACCAGTCTCATCGCCATGCGCGGCAAGCCGGGGATGATCGTCAGCGACAACGGTACCGAACTGACCTCGAACGCAGTGCTCGAATGGTGCGGCGATGCCAAGGTCGAATGGCACTATACCGCGCCAGGAAAGCCGACCCAGAACGCCTATGTCGAGAGCTTCAATGGTCGCATGCGCGACGAGCTGCTCAACGAGACGCTGTTCGCGAGCATCGCGCATGCCCGCGAGAAGGTTGCCGCCTGGGTCGAAGACTACAACGCCGAGCGACCGCACTCGTCGCTTGGTTACGCCACTCCGGCAGCGTTCGCCGCCGGCTTCGAAAAGCAATGGCCTGCACGCGTGCAGGCCATTGCTTCACCCGCGCTCACGCGCGACAACAACGAGCGGACTCTAGTTTTGGCTGGATGAACATTGGGGGTCACGTCAGATTCGGCCCGAACCAGGAATGCTGCCGCGACTGAAATGCAGGCTGGCCAGCGGCGCTGGTTCAAAAATCCGGACGACATTCCCTCAGCTTCTGACGGTGGCTGCATTCAAGTGCGTGTTGAGTACGACATATTGGCGCACCGCGTACTCTTGGCTGAGTGTAACGGCATCGGTTAGCGACCATTTTTCAACTTTTTCGCCGTTCTTTTTCCACCGATCAATATGACCCACCTGAAACCTGATCAGCAGGTTTCTGGACGGAAGCTGCCTGGCGCGAACCGCCCCAATCACCGCTATTCGCGCGCAATTTGGTGGTGCCAACCACCACCACTGCTCTGGACTGTCTGCCCTGCCTTTCCCATGTCCAGGCCAGAAGGGACGCGGCAATGGTCAGTACATCAAACGAAGGCATCATGTCCGAATATCTCGTGAAATATGCGCTCGCAAAATCCAGCGAGCGCGAACGCCCCGCAGACTTGCTCGAAACCCTCTATATGTCCGAGCGCTTCCAGGCCGGTGATGACCTCAAGCCGCTGAGGGAAAACTATGATCCCGCTGTCTGGAACGGCGTTCCCGCCTCAGAGATCGACCGCCGCCTCGCGGCGCTGGACGATTTCATGAAGGAACTGGCGCGCAATCGAGCCGCAATGTGGGGCCTGAACTGATCGCTCGGACGGGGCTGCCAGGAATGCTTGTGCTCTCGGCAGCTGTGGGAGCGCTTGAAAGGCATGGTATATCGAACTCTTATGCGCCATCGGCCTGTTGCGCTTTGGGCGGCATCAGACCGATACACTGAAGCAACGCCATCAGATCATCCTCAACCTCTGCCGCGCGTGCTATGGCCTCTCGATCGATCTTCTTCGCCAATTCGGCGCGGCTCATCGGCTTTTGATACTCCGGCCATTCACGCCGGATCGCATCCTCAACAGCCTGATTGGTTGGCGGTCTGTGTGTGGTTTTGCCGACAAAGTGACGTAGCAGTACGGCCTCGAAACACGGGTCTTGCCAGACGACCTTTATATTATTCGCGATAGCCAGCTCTCGCGCACGATGCGCGCGGTCAGCTGAGAGAGCCAGCTGATCTGTATCTAGGAACACAAACCTGTCGTTGAATGTACCGCGCGTTTTCCGAAGCTGATCGAGCTTACGGATCGCGAGTTCAATGCGGGCGAGCGGATCACCTGCTTTGAGTAGCTCGATATTGAGATGAACATTCAGCTCGGCCTCGTGGATTAGGTCTTGCAGGAAACCTGCATACCCCTGCTCGGATTCGCCTTCGCAACCGATGAAGACCGGTTTGCGCTGGAGAATAAAGGGACGTCGCGTTTTCATCCGATTTGCGGTACGCCGCCGTATGCGCCGCTAAGATACTTGCGGTACAGATTTTCGTCACGACGAACCTTCACGTCCATAAGGCTGTGAGCCTTTGTCCGACCCTTCCGATCCTTCTCGCATATGATGATTTCCTCCTTCGTGAGGTCATCGAGCAGTGAAACGGAATGGCAGGTAAACCAGAACTGCGCGCCGAGCTTGTTGCGCTGCTCGCGGTCATAGAACCATCCTATAAGCTCTGGCAGAAGTAGAGGATGGATTGACGCATCAAATTCATCGATGATGCAAAGGCCGCCTTGCTCGAGCGCGAGGGCCAGCAGCGGGAAGATTTTGATGAATGACTGTGTGCCGTGGCTCTCGAGATTCCATGGCATTTCGACGTGCAGGCCTGAATGTCGGAACATGGGCTGAAGTCCGGTCTGCGTTTCCTGAAACCGCATGCCTTCGACACCGACATCAATACGGCTCAGCTCCTTATTGAGCCGCTCCAGCATTTCGGGGGCGTGCCCGAGAAAGTTGATGGTCGTCTGATCCTGGCTGAACTGGGTCGGCCCGATCTGGAACCAGACCTTTCGAGCAGCATCCAGAAAGAGTATAGATGTGGGGTGCTGGAACAGCCCGAATGACGACAAGACAGACACATTCGGACGCAGCGTATTCAGTAAATGGTGGAAACCCGTGAGCGAGAACGAGCGAGAATCTTTGACTCCTCCTTTTTCATCGCGTTCAAATACGCGCTGCCACTTGCCCTGACCCTTTGGCTTTTGACGCAGCGTCTCGCTCAATACGCGATGCGGGTCGCCTTCCCTCACCTCGATTTCCAAATCATATCGATAGACGCCGAAATCTACTTCGTCGCCCCCTTCGATGCGCTCCATCGTTTCCCGGCTGAGATTCATTACACCGCCAAACTCAATCGCAAGCCTTATCGGGCGCGAGCAGGATTCCAGATCGTTGAATCTCTCACATGGAAATCCCGGCGTGGTTCGCTGGGTACTGTCTCGAATGAATGTGATAAGAAATTGAAGTGCCTTTAGTATGGTGGTCTTGCCCGATGCGTTCGCGCCGTAGATCGAAACCACCTTTGGAGCGCGCAACTCTGAGCCGGGAAAAATGGGGGCGAAGCGCCCCTCCTTGTCCGGGACGTTTGGTGCGATCGTAAGGTCGATCACCTGAAGATCGCGGATCGAGTAAAAATTCGCAATCTCGAGTTTGTAGAGCATGGCGCGATTCCTCCGCTCTCAAACTACGATTTTGACGAAAAAATGTCAATATAGCACTTTGATGGAAATATTGCGATCCTGTAATCGAGCGAGTCTTGGGAATTATGATACTGCCACCGACGCTTGAGCGTCGCTTGGAGCAACAATCGAGTTCGCCTTGCGGTTGCTTGCGACTAGCCATCAGGCGGGATCACAACTCGTTGGTCCTTCTGCGGGACGCACGGCCGGGAACGGGACGGATCACCGGCACCCCTGATAACGCGCTCCACTATCCGTGACAGTGTTCTGCGATGGGTGGAAACCTAGCGACAACGGGCTTGTCGCGTGGATCGAGTGCACTTCGGATGACCAGCGCCTCGGTAGATCGCCCAGGCAATCGCGGATCGACCCCGCCCGGCAGCTCACCCCTACCCGAAAGCGTTGAGACCGGGAAATTCGTAGATCACATCGCTGAATGAATCAGCGGCAAAGGTGTAGAGGATGCGCAGTGGTTCATCCCCGGTCGCGCAGGTGGTGTGATGTGCTCCGCCCGGAATGAACGCAACCACGCCCGGTGACAGGGGATATTGATCTTCGCCGATCCATAACAGCCCTTCGCCCGACAGGACATAATATGTCTCGCCCTGGGCGTGGCAGTGGACCAGAAAACTGTCGCGTGGGGCCGGCATCAGCTCGGCAATTCCCTGCGTGATCTGGCAGGTTGGCGTGCGGTCGCTGCTGATCAGCGTCTTCCAGCGATACCCGTCCCAGCCGTCGGTCGGGCAGGTCTTCTCATCGGCAATGTGCGGCTGGATTGTTTCCACGTCGACCTCTCGCATGGTCAAGGTCCGGAGGTGTAGCGCCTCCGGACTCACGGCCTAAAGAACAGCAGCAACCAACTGGCGGAACGCCGCCGCGCGGTGCGTCAGCGGGGTCTTGGTCTCGGGTTCCATTTCGCCAAAGGTCAATGCCTCGCCATTGGGCAGGAACATCGGATCATAGCCAAAGCCCCGGTTGCCACGCGGTGGCCACACCAATGTTCCGTCGACGCGGCCCTCGAACCATTCGACATGGCCATCGGGCCAGGCCAGTGCCAGCGCGCAGATGAAATGCGCATCACGCGACGCACCATCAATGGCGGCAAGCTTGTCTTCGACCAGCCGCATCGCCAGGCCGAAATCCTTGTCCGCCCCGGCCCAGCGCGCCGAGAAAATCCCCGGATCACCGCCAAGCGCCTCGACGCACAGCCCGGAATCATCGGCCAGTGCCGGCAAGCCCGACAGGTCGGCAGCCTGCATCGCTTTCAGCTCGGCATTGGCGACAAAGGTTGTGCCGGTTTCCTCCGGTTCGGGCAGGTCGAGTTCGGCGGCGGATACCGGTTCAATGCCGAAAGGGCCGAGCAATGCCCTGATCTCGCGCACCTTGCCGGCATTGTGGCTCGCAATGACGAGCTTGCCGGGCGCCAGCTTGCGGATCGCCTGGGGCGCGTCGGCCACTTCGGTCATTTCGCGACTGCCTTGGCCTGGGCGGCGAAGATGTCGGCGCAACCGATCCGCGCCAGCCGCAACAGCCGCAGCAACGCTTCCTCGTCATAGGTCGCGCCTTCGGCAGTGGCCTGTGCCTCGGCGATATTGCCGTTTTCCAGCAGCACGAAATTGGCATCGGCATCCGCGTTCGAATCCTCGTCATAATCGAGGTCGAGCACCGGTGTGCCCTTGTAGATGCCGCATGATACAGCGGCGACCTTCTGCGTCAGCGGGTCGGCGGTCAGCTTGCCCTCGGCCATCAGGCCGTTGATCGCCAGCCGGAGCGCAACCCAGGCGCCGGAAATCGCCGCCGTGCGCGTGCCGCCATCGGCCTGGATGACATCGCAATCCAGCGTGATCTGGCGCTCGCCAAGCAGCTTCAGGTCGGTCACCGCGCGCAGGCTCCGCCCGATCAGGCGCTGGATTTCCTGCGTCCGGCCGGACTGCTTGCCCTTTGCCGCTTCACGATTGCCACGGGTGTGGGTCGCGCGCGGCAACATGCCATATTCTGCCGTCACCCAACCCTCACCCTTGCCGCGCAGCCATGGCGGCAGGCGCTCCTCGACCGAGGCGGTCACCAGCACCCTGGTGTCGCCAAAGCCGATCAGCACCGATCCTTCGGCGTGGCGGGTGAAATGCGGTTCGATGGTGATGCTGCGCATCTGGTCTGGGGTGCGGCCGGAGGGGCGCATGGGGGAACTCCTTGAATGGGTCTCTGCCCCTAGCGCCCGCCCGTCGGACTGTCACCCCGCGCGGATTGCGAAGGTGATGGAATGATGGGCGTTGAGCGAAGTACAGCCACGCCCTACATGGGCACCATGTCCGCGCCGCCGATCACCGAACTGAACGACCGTGCGCGCGATGTTTTCCGCGTTGTGGTGGAGAGTTATCTCAACACCGGGGCACCGATCGGCTCGCGCGCCATTGCCCATTTGTCGGGCCTCAGCCTGTCCCCGGCCTCGATCCGCAACGTCATGCAGGATCTTGAGGAGCTGGGCTTGCTCGCCGCGCCGCACACCAGCGCCGGGCGGATGCCGACCGAGTCCGGCCTGCGCCTGTTCGTCGATGGCATGATGCACGCGCTCGAACCGAGTGCGGAGGAACGTGCGGCGATTGAGGCACGCGTTACCCAGGTTGGCCCGGTAGAGGAGGCGATTGCCGCGACCACGGCGGCGCTGTCCGGGCTGTCGGCCTGTGCCGGGCTGGTCTTTGTGCCCAAGCGCGAACTGGTGTTGCGCCAGATCAGCTTCGTGCCGCTGTCGGCTGAAAAGGCACTGGCGGTGCTGGTCAGCGATGCTGGCGGGGTCGAGAATCGCGTCATCGACCTGCCACCCGGCATTGCGCCGAGCGCCCTGGTCGAGGCGGGCAATTATATGACCGCAACGCTCGGCGGGCTGACCCTGGCGGGGGCGCGCGAACGCATGTTGCGGCAGGTCGCGGCGGAACGTGCCGCGCTTGACGGCGCGGCGCGCGCACTGGTCGAGCGCGGGCTGGCGGTGTGGAGCGAAGATGGTGATCGCCGCCCGGTGCTGATTGTGCGCGGGCAGGGGCGGTTGATTGACGCAGCGGACGCCGCCCAGCTTGAGCGCATTACGGAACTGCTTGATGATCTTGAGGGGAAGCAGGAAATAGCACGCCTGCTCGACAGCGCGGCGGCGGGGGATGCGACGCGCATTTTCATCGGTGCCGAGAACCAGCTTTTCTCGCTGTCTGGCTCTTCGGTCATCGCCAAACCGTTTCACGGGGCCGGTGGTCGCGTGGTCGGTGTTGTTGGTGTGATTGGCCCGACGCGGTTGAACTATGCGCGCGTCGTGCCCATGGTGGATTTCACAGCCGCGACCCTCGCGCGGCTCATGAGTTAAGAGAGAAGAATGACCAAGGATCAGAACGACACTGCCCCCGAAATTGCCGAGGTTGAGGAACTGTCGACCGAGCAGGCTGAGGCGGCGCTCGCCGGCGGCGTCGACCGCGTTGCCGAACTCGAAAAGGAACTCGCCGAGTCGAAAGCAGCGGTGCTCTATGCCCATGCCGAGGCACAAAATGTCCGCCGCCGTTCCGAAAAGGAGGTGGCAGACGCACGCACCTATGCCGCGACCGGCTTTGCGCGCGACATCCTGACTGTCGCCGACAATCTTGGCCGCGCGCTTGAGGCGATCCCTGTTGAGCTGCGCGACGATGAGAAGATGAAGGGCCTTGTCACCGGGCTTGAGGCGACAGGTCGCGAACTCGCGTCGGTGTTCGCGCGCCACGGCATCGTCAAGATCACCACGATTGGCGAGGCGCTCGATCCGAACCGCCATCAGGCGATGTTCGAACTGCCCAGCGATGAGGCACCCGGCACGGTCGTGCAGGAAATGCAGGCCGGCTACATGATCAAGGACCGCCTGCTGCGCCCGGCTCTCGTCGGGGTGGCGAAGAAGCCGGAGTGAATTGGGGCGCGTTCGACTGGAATACCCTGCCGACGATTCTGCTTTCGGGGGGCTTCGTCGGCTTGTTGTTTTGGCCTTTGTGGCGCCGTGCTAGGTCTGCGAGCGTCTCGGACGCTCCGGCCGATGAAGTGTACCGCGTTTACACGCGCAAGCATGACCTGACCTTGCGCGCACGCGATGTACCCGGAGCGCTCGACAAGGACGGTCATGATCGGTCCAAAGGCTGGGCATCGACCTCCCCGGAATTGTGGCAGCGGAAGGTTGCTGACGCATCGGGAGCAACCGCCAATGCCGACCCGACCGGCAAGGCAGAGATGTCGCTGCGCGAAGCGTTTGCTGACAAGCGCGCCGCGCGGGATTGGGCAATCGGCTTGCTCGTTGATCAGTCTGGCTCAATGCGTGACGATCCCATCTCGCAGGTCGCTTCGGGGGTGAAGTGGCTGTCAACAATGCTGGGAGAACTTGGCGTAACGGTCGGCGTGCTGGGATTTTCCACTGTCGGTTGGCAAGGCGGCAAGGTCTATCAGGAATGGCTGCAAAACGGGCGGCCAGAACGACCCGGGCGACTTTGTGCCTTGCTGCACGTCATCTACCAGCCTTTCGGCGAAACGCTGGTAGATGAAGATTGGGGCGTGATGCTCCATCCCGATATTCTCCATGAGAATGTCGATGGTGAGGCGATTGAATGGGCTGTATCGCTTCTGCGTCAGCGCACGGAAACGCGCAAATTGTTGATCGTGATGTCCGATGGGGCGCCGGTAGATGACGCGACCTTGCGCGCGAATGGCCCCAGCTATCTGCTGCGGCACATCAAATCCGTCATCGCAGGCTGTGAAGACCGCAATGATCCTGTATTGGCAGCGATCGGGATCAATTTTGCTGTCGATGGCTATTATGGCCGGTCGGCTACCCTCAACAATCTCAGCGAGTTTGCGGCGGCGACCGCAGCATTGATTTCGCAAACTGTTCACCAAACAGGCAAGGCAGCATGAACCAGAACCTCACCACTGACCGCCCGACCTTTGTCACGCATCTCGAATGTTCGATGACGGGCGAGCAGTATCCGGCGGACCAGTTGCATGGGTTGTCGCGCGTTGGGCGGCCGTTGCTGGTGCGCTATGACCTCGACATGGTGCGGGCGGCGGTGCCGCGCGCGATGATTGCGGCGCGGGCGACTGATCTGTGGCGCTGGCGCGAGATATTGCCGGTTCGGCACACGAAGAGCATCGTCAGCCTTGGCGAGATTGAGACGCCGCTGGTGCCGGTCCCGCGTTCGGCTGGCCCGAATGTCCTGGTCAAGGATGAGGGACGCCTGCCGACCGGATCGTTCAAGGCGCGCGGGCTGGTGATGGCGGTGGCAATGGCGCGCGAGCTGGGCGTTACCAAAATCGCGATGCCGACCAACGGCAATGCCGGGGCTGCACTGGCTGCCTATGCCACGCGCTGCGGGATCGAGACGATTGTCTTCTGTCCCGACGATACCCCCGAAATCAATGTGCGCGAGATCGCGCTGCAGGGCGCGCGGGTTTACCGCGTCAACGGGCTGATTGATGATTGCGGCGCGATTGTCGGCAAGGGTGCAGCGGAGGGGCGGTGGTTCGACTTCTCGACCCTGAAAGAGCCGTACCGGATTGAGGGCAAGAAGACGATGGGGCTGGAGCTCGCCGCGCAATTCGGCTGGCGGTTACCCAAGGCGATTTTCTATCCAACCGGCGGTGGCACCGGCCTGATCGGCATGTGGAAAGCGTTTGACGAGATGGAAAAGCTTGGCTGGATCGGGTCGGAGCGTCCGAAGATGTTTGCGGTGCAGGCATCGGGCTGTGCGCCGATTGTCCGCGCCTTTGAGGAAGGTGTGGAACATGCCGAGCGCTGGGAAGATGCCAGCACCGTGGCGGCGGGTATTCGTGTGCCCCGCGCCGTCGGCGACTTCCTGATCCTGCGCGCGGTGCGCGAGAGTGGCGGCAAGGCCATGGCGGTTGGTGATCCCGCGATCCTCAAGGCAGTTGATGACTGCGCGAAGAAGGACGGGCTGTTGCTCTGCCCCGAAGGAGGCGCGACGCTGGCGGCCTATCGTGAGGCGCTGAACACCGGGCTGGTCGATGAGGATGACGAGGTGGTGCTGTTCAACTGTGCCACCGGTTTGAAATATCCGATGCCGGCGGCGGATGCGGCGATCAACAAGGATGGGGTAATCGACTTCGACCTGCTTTGACCTGCCGGGCCGGCTCCATGACACAATGCTTCAATCCCGCTGCGATGCTGGTATGGCGCAACAATGCCTGCGGCCCCTTTGAACTGTCATGACTGAGACCGGGAGCGCCGAGCGGCTGCGCATGGCGCTCGATGCCTCGGGGCGGATCGGCACCTGGGAATGGGATCTCACTACTGACATTGTGACTGCGGACGAGCGCACCGCCCGGCTATATGGTGTCGAACAACATCTGGCGACGGACGGTGCGCCGGCGGCAGCCTTTCTCGCCCATATTCATCCCGACGATTATGCAGCGGTCAGTGAGCAGTTCCTGACTGTGATCGCCAGTGGAGCACCGCTGGAGATTGAGTATCGCCTGTCGCTGCCCGATGGCGAGGAGCGCTGGATTTCGGTGCAGGGCCGCGCGCGCCACTGCGAGCAAGGGCGGCCAACGCTGTTCGCCGGTGTCACCTTTGACATTACGGCGATCAAACGCGCCGAAGCTGCTCTGCGCCGGGAAAAGGAACAACGCGATTTCATCCTCGGGCTGGTCGCCCGGCAGCGCTCGATCCAGGATCCTGATGCGTTGATGCAGATGACCGCCGAAGCGGTCGGGGTGCGGCTCGGGGTTGATCGCACCGGCTTTTTTGAAGTGGTCGATGGCAGCATCATCCGCTTTGGCCCGTGTTGGAGCAACGGCAAGCTTGCGGTGTTGACAGGCGAAATGCCTTCCGCAGTGTTTGGGGAAGCCTTTGGTGCGGTGATCCGTCAGGGTGAGACACTGGCCTTTGGCGGTGCCGGTGACGGCATTGGCCCGACCGAGGCCGCGCTCGATGCCACCGGCAGCCGGGCCGGGATCAGCGTCCCGTTCATTCGGCATGGCCGGTGGGAAGGCGCCTTTTATCTCGGCCAGGTTGAAAACCGCTCATGGACGCCGGGTGAGATCGCGATTGTTGAAGAGGCGGCGCAACTGGCGTGGGACGCCGTTGAACGCGCCCGTGGCGCGCTGCAGTTGCGCGCACTCAACCAGCGCCTCGCTGGCGAGGTGGCGGAACGAACCGAGGAACGCGACCGGGTGTGGGAGGTCAGCCACGATCTGCTCGGCATCGCCGACCCTGACGGCACCTGGCGGAGTATCAACCCGGCCTGGACACGGACGCTCGGCTGGGCGCCAGCCGAGGTAATCGGCAAGACATCCGAGTGGATGCTCCACCCCGACGAGGTGGTCGCGCGGCGCGACCGTCTTGATGCGCTGGGCCGTGGCGGCGAGCTGAGCCGTTACGAGATCCGGATGCGCGCGCGCAGTGGCGAATATCGTCATTTGTCATGGACTGCGACGCTGGTTGACGGGCGGCTTTATGCCATCGCGCGTGATGTGACCGATGAGCGCCGGCAACAGGCCGCGTTGCGCGCGGCGGAGGAGCGCACGAGGCTGGTGCTTGGCGCGATGGATGGCGTCGGTATCTGGTCCTATGACATCGCTGCCGATCGCTTCCGCAGCGATGCCGGGTTTGCGGAGCTTTATGGCTTCACGCCGGACCGAGTTGAAACCGGCGTGACGATGGTCGAATTCCTGTCGCGCGTGCATCAGGATGATCTTGAGCGTGTGATGGGTGTGATCGGCCAGATGCGCGACCAGACCGGTGGCGGGCAGGTCGAGTACCGCGTTGCGCGCCCCGATGGCTCGATCCGCTGGGTGATGGTGCGTAACCACAGCCTGTTGAATGAACAGGGACAGCTTGAGTCAGTTGCCGGTGTTGGCATCGACGTTACGCGACTGCGCGAGCTTGAGGAAAGCCTGCGGCAGGCGCAGAAAATGGAGGCGGTCGGCCAGCTGACCGGTGGTCTTGCGCATGACTTCAACAATCTGCTGACCGGGATTTCCGGCGCCCTTGAGATGATGCAGTTGCGCCTCAAACAGGGGCGTATCGACGCCTTGCCGCGCTATATCAGCGCCGCGCAGACCGCCGCCGGACGGGCCGCCGCGCTGACTCACCGCTTGCTTGCCTTTGCCCGGCGACAGCCGCTTGACCCGCGACCGATTGATGTCGGGCGGCTCATTGACGGGATTGAAGATCTGCTGCGCGGCACGGTTGGCCCGACGATTGACCTGCGCATCCTTCACGCCGCTGATGGCTGGCCGGTGCAGGTCGATGCCAACCAGCTTGAGAATGCGCTGCTCAACCTGTGCATCAATGCGCGCGATGCCATGCCGGATGGCGGTGTCCTGACGGTTGAGACCGCCAATGTCTGGTTCGATGATGCGGGTGCTGCCGAACGTGACCTGGCGCCCGGTGCCTATCTTGCCGTCTGCGTTTCGGACACCGGCATGGGGATGCCGCCCGAGGTGGCGGCGCGTGCGTTTGAACCCTTCTTTACCACCAAGCCCAAGGAGCAGGGCACCGGCCTCGGCTTGTCGATGATCTACGGTTTTGCCCGACAATCCGGCGGACAGATCCAGATTCGTTCCGCGCCGGGGACGGGTACCACGATGAGCCTGTACCTGCCGCGCCATACCGGTGAGGTGGTCGATCAAGGTGAAGATGGGCGGCGTGCGGCGTTGCGGCGCGTGGCAAGCGACGATGTTATCCTGGTCGTCGAGGATGAGCCGGGCGTGCGTATGCTGGTGACCGACCTGCTCGAGGAACTCGGCTTCACCGCGATCGAGGCCGGTGATGGAGCAGAGGGCATCGCCGCGCTTCACTCTTCGGCGCGGATCGATTTGCTGATCACTGATGTCGGTTTGCCGGGTGGTATCAATGGCCGCCAGGTTGCCGATGCCGCCCGCGCCGCACGACCCGGTCTGCCAGTGCTGTTCATCACTGGCTTCGCCGAAAATGCCGTGGTCGGAGATGGGCCGCTGGAGAGCGGGATGGAGCTGCTCGCCAAACCCTTCACCATCGATGCACTGGCGGCGCGCATCACCCGATTGGTGGGCGCGTCCTAGGCTGCCTCCTCGCGCTCGGACGGGGCGTCACGGCGCCGCAGATAAGGTGCGACGAGGTTGCGGGCGCGGAACCACTCCTGCCGCTCCGGGCTGAGCGTTTCGAAATTGCCAATCACACGACGGCATTCAGGGCTGCGGCACTGGCAGATCATGTGCCAGTTCGATTCCTTAAGGGTGGTCGAATAGTCCCAGCTGATTTCTTCCCCGGGCGGGATGGTACGGATCGCGACGAGCACCGGACCTGTTTCGGTGAAGCGCAGACCGGCATTGGGTGAGCAGCTATGGTTGATCAGGTCGTCGATCCGCCCTGACGGCCCCATATAATGGTCGGGCGTGACCTGGACGAAGCGATCGCTCGCACCCCGCATCACACTTGGCACACGATCCTGCCGGAACCGGCGCCCGGTAAACCGGATGATCTCCTCCCCCTCAGCAAAGCCTTGCGCGGCATAGACTGCCTTGCCGAGATGCGTCTCTCCCACCGAGAACAGGTTGGCTGCCGGGGCAAAGGCATCGAGCACATAGAAGCGCCCGTCGCGGAAACCGAGCGAACGGAGCGGGTTGATCGTCGTCAGGCCGACCATGAACCAGACGCTGGCGTGGCACAGCAGCTCGACCAGGACATAGGCATATTCGGCAATATGCTGATCGCCGGTCCGCGTGGTCACGATGAGGGTGGCAAGATCACCGACGGTCCACAACCCCCAGGCCGGGGACCGCTCGCGCGAACGGTCTTGCCATACGCTTTGCCAGGTCGGCCAGAAGCTGACCGGTACGGCGATAACCAGCAGCATGTGCGCCCAATAGGTCTGGCGGAAGGCAAGCCACAGGATCAGCGCAGCAAAGCAGGCGGCGAGCGAGACAACCTCCCCATTTGAGGGGCGTTCCCACACCGCGCCGCGCCAGATGCCGAGGGTGATGGCAACACAGGCCACTGCCGAGATGCCGAACACCCATGCCTGCAACACACCCTGATTGACCGCAGCATAGGTCGCCGCCTCGGCGGCGGTGGCGCCGCTCCAGATCAGCCATGAGATGCGATTGGGCCGCACGAGCTGTCGCTTGAGGCCGACAAGGTACAGCGCATACGCCGCGACGCTGCACGTTACGGCGACGACGAACCATGGTTCAATCGATGCAAGAGCTCTCATCATGGTAAACAGGGATAATCGAATCCGCGACTCACGTCCAGAAAATCGAATGATTCCGGCGAGTCGTTCTGGAATCGTGAGTCTTTGGAATCGCTTGCGTCATGCGCCTTGGTGAGCGCTCGCTGTTTCTCCCTGTTCCTCCCTGTTATTCCCTGTTTCGCGCAAAAATGCGTTTTTCCGCGCCAGCCGTGAACGCGCGGGCAGAACAACCAGTGAAAACAGCGTGTTGTTGCGCACTACCCGTTATTGAGATCAGGGAGTGATCGGTGACAAACAGGGAGATCGGGCATGGTAACAGCGAGCGCCGCACCGTGGCCGTCACGATTATCGCGTAGCTGACAATGAGAAAGAGCGACCTGGCGCCTCGGTGCGCGCGGTTGCGAATGGCATGACAGGCACGCGCGAATGTTGAATCGCGCCGGGCGACGGGCGGGGCGCTCTTGTGGTCTTGCCGGGGCGATGGAAAACCAACACAAGCACGACCATGAAACAGATGATGATGATCTTGCTGGTGCCGTTGGCTGTCTTGTCGAGCGCGCCGGCCGCTGCGCAGCCTGCGGGTACGGTCATGGCGGCGGAGACGAAGCAGTCTTTCATCCTGCGATCACGCAACCGGATCCCGTCGCTGACCGGCGACACGGTGATCTATATCCACAGCATCGCGGTCAACCGCACCCGTGAGGAGCATAGCTTCATGGCGGCCCGCGATGATGATGGCGGGTGGATGATCAGTGCGATGGGTGAGCGCGGGCCGGCGACTGAGTCCATTGCGATTTCGGTGATTCCGGAAAAGAAGCGCAAGCTGAGCAAGGCAGAAGGCGCCGTGCTCAACCGGCTGTTGGGTGACGCGTCACTCTATGCTGTGACCTCAAGTTTGCCGCGCGAGCCGGATCGCAATGCGACCTACCATATGATGGAGGTCGTGACGCCGGGGCGACGGGTCGTGGTGCGCTGGGTGGGAATATTGCCGGGCAAGCCGGGGCAAGTGGCCGGCATCGTTATGGATGCCAGCGCGGCAAAGCGTCGCACAGGCAAGCGGTGATACTCGCCTAGAGTGCCGCCACGCGCGTGATGATGTCGGCATAAACACCGGTCAACGCGTGAAGATCGTCGATAGCGACAGCCTCGTCGAGCTTGTGCATTGTAGCGTTGACCAAGCCGAACTCGACCACAGGGCACAACTTTGACAGGAAACGTGCGTCCGACGTGCCGCCAGTGTGGAAAGTTCGGGCCGAATGCCGAGCCGCGTCTGAATCGCATCGCTGATCAGGGCGGAAAAGGCGCCGGGGGCGGTGAAAAATGCCTCGCCTGAGATGCGCGCGATTACCTGTGCATCGGGAGCATGACGGGCGACTATTTCCTCGATCCGCGCCACCAGATCGACTCCGCGTTGGCAATCGTTGAAGCGGATCGACATCCGCGCCGAGGCATGGGCCGGAATGACGTTGGTCGCCGGGTTGCCGACGGTGATGTCGGTTGCCTCGATATTGGAAGGCTGAAACCATTCGCTGCCCTGATCGAGGACAATCGCGTCAATCTCGGCCAGCGCCGCGACCAGTTTCGGGATCGGGTTGTCGGCAAGATGTGGATAGGCAACATGACCCTGCCGGCCCGGAACCTCGATCCAGATATTGACCGAACCACGCCGTCCGATCTTGATCATATCGCCCAGGCGCTGCGATGAGGTTGGCTCTCCCACCAGACACAGATCGGGCTTTACGCCATTGGCGGCCATCCGCTCGATCAGTGCAACGGTGCCATAGGTGGCCGGCCCTTCCTCGTCGCCGGTAATGATCAGGCTGAGCGGAACATCGCGCGCCACATCTGCCATGGCGGCGACGAACGCGGCAATGGCGCCCTTCATGTCGACCGCACCGCGCCCGTAAAGCAAGCCCCCCCGCACCTCCGGCACAAAGGCGCCACTGGTCCAGCCCCCACCCGGCGGCACCACATCGAGGTGCCCGGCAAAGGCGAGATGCGTTCCCGAACCGCCGCGCGTGGCGAGAAGGTTTTCGACCGGGCCGTCCGGTGCTTCGCCGACAATAAAACGATCGACCACAAAGCCGAGCG
The DNA here is from genome assembly GCA_963422345.1 of uncultured Sphingomonas sp. Taxonomy (GTDB): domain Bacteria; phylum Pseudomonadota; class Alphaproteobacteria; order Sphingomonadales; family Sphingomonadaceae; genus Sphingomonas. Next base: position 3,228,877 of record OY729425.1, on the reverse strand, counting down.
GAGTGAGTGCCGCCTCAAGCACGTCGAACACATGGCCCTGTGCGGGCGTGACGCTTTCACAGGCGATCAGCGCCTTGGTGAGATCGACGACATCGGGCAGGGTGGCGACATTGTTCATGGGAGGCGACATTGCCCAAGCTTGATCTTGATACAATCCCGCAGACCAACAAGACTGGTTATCCGGCGCCATATTCGGAAAATGTGCAGGGCCGCTGGTATCGCCGCCTTGCCCCGGCATCCGGCCTGACGGATTTTGGCGTGAGCCATGTTACCTTGAAACCGGGCGCCTGGTCGTCGCAGCGCCACTGGCATGAGGGCGAGGACGAGTTTGTCGTGATGCTGGCCGGTGAGGCTGTGCTGGTCGACCATGAGGGCGAACATGTGATGTGCGCGGGCGATTGCGCCAGCTTTCCCAAAGGCGACGGCAACGGACATGTGCTGCAGAACAGGGGCACCGTGGATTGTGTGTTCGTGGCGGTCGGGGCGAACGCCGCGACGGCGGGCAGGGCGGAGAGCGATTGCCATTATCCCGACATCGACATGCATCTGCCGGGCGGCGGGCGCTTCCAGCGCAAGGACGGAAGCGGGTTCTAAGGCGGTAAACTTGGATCTGGTCGATGAAAATCAGATCGCTTGTGCGTGATCGTGGAACCCTTTGCGAGGTTATGCGTTTCGGGCTCGGGTGTTGCGTAGAGTCAAGCGGCGCCGGGGTTTACGTAAAGATGCCGCATTCAATGCACCCACCGTCCTGATGGCGATGATTCTCGTCGTCGAGGACGAAACTTTCATCCGCGAGAGCGCGGTGTGGACGGTGGAAGATCTCGGGCATGAAGCGCTCACCGCGCATGACGTTGCAACGGCCCGTGCGCATTTGTCCAGCGATGCGCCGATTGATTCATTGTTTGTCGACATCCGGCTCGCCGCGCTGCCGCTTGGTGGTTATGAGGTCGCTGATCATGCCGTCAATATCCGGCCCGGCCTTCCAGTGCTCTACACCTCTGGCACCACGTTGACCCTGGCGATGACGGGCCGGTTCGTGGCGGGCGGTCGATTTTTGCAGAAACCCTATTCTTCGGACCAGTTGGAAGCCTGTATCGGCGCGATGCTGCAATAATTTTTTCGACAATTTCCCCGCGACTTCCTTCAGGTTTACCCGGGCGCCCAGCCTGCAACCAATCCCCCGGGCACCGACCACCGCGTCAGGACAGTAGATTTCCATTTCAGAAGCAGTGCCCGGGCCGATCGATCCCCTTGCCCGGGTCGCACCCGTTTCCGCCCAGGGGCAGACGGAAGAGTCGATCCTCAAGGCCGGCACCTTGCAGAGCGCGATCTTCAACAGCGCCAATTTTTCCAGCATCGCGACCGATGCGCGGGGCGTCATCCAGATCTTCAACGTCGGCGCGGAGCGTATGCTCGGCTATAAGGCGGCGGAGGTGACGAACATTATCACCCCGGCGGACATTTCTGATCCGCAGGAGTTGATCGCGCGCGCGCAGTCATTGAGTGTTGAACTCGCCACGCCGATCACGCCAGGTTTCGAGGCGCTGGTGTTCAAGGCATCACGCGGCATCGAGGACATTTATGAACTGACCTATGTCCGCAAGGATGGGTCGCGGCTGCCGGCGGTGGTTTCGGTTACGGCATTGCGTGATGCGATGGGTCTGATCATCGGCTATCTGTTGATCGGCACTGACAACACCGCGCGCAAACTGGTCGAGGAAGAGCAGAAGAAATCTGACCAGCGGCTGCGCGACCAGCAATTCTACACGCGATCGCTGATTGAATCGAACATCGACGCGCTGATGACGACCGACCCCGCCGGTATCATCACCGACGTCAACAAGCAGATGGAAGCGCTGACCGGGTGCACACGCGACGAGCTGATCGGTGCGCCGTTCAAGGATTGCTTTACCGACCCTGACCGCGCCGAGGCGGGCATCAAGCGCGTGCTGAGCGAGAAATCCGTTACTGATTATGAGCTGACCGCGCGGGCGCGCGATGGCAAGCAAACTGTGGTTTCGTACAATGCGACGACCTTTTACGATCGCAGCCGGACCTTGCAGGGCGTGTTTGCCGCAGCGCGCGATGTGACCGAGCGCAAGCGCGTCGAGGAGGAATTGCAGCAAGCCAAGGCGGCAGCAGAAAGCGCGAGCCGGACCAAATCCGATTTCCTCGCCAGCATGAGCCACGAAATCCGCACGCCGATGAACGCGATCATGGGGATTGCCGATCTGCTGGCCAAGACCACGCTGACCCCCGAGCAGGACAAATATGTCCAGATATTCCGTCGTTCCGGCGACAATCTGCTCAACCTGATCAATGACATTCTTGATCTCTCCAAGGTGGAGGCATCACAGCTCGACCTTGAGCGGACGGGGTTTTCGCTCAGCGATCATCTGGAGAAGGTGATCGAAATGGTCGCGCCGCGTGCCGCCGAGAAGGGGCTGACGCTGCTGTGTGAGATCAGCCCGGACGTTGGCAACGACCTGGTCGGCGACCCCACGCGACTGCGGCAGGTGCTGCTCAATCTGCTTGGCAACGCCATCAAGTTCACCGCGAATGGCAGTGTAGCGTTGAAGGTGGAACGGGATGGCGACCGGGCCGTGCCGACCGCGCTGCGTTTTACCGTCTCGGATACCGGTATTGGAATCGCCGCGACAAAACTTGACCAGGTGTTCGAGCGTTTCACCCAGGCGGACTCATCCACCACCCGCCGCTTTGGCGGATCTGGCCTGGGGCTGACGATCTCGAAGCGACTGGTTGAGTTGATGGGCGGCAGCATCTGGGTGACGAGCGATGTCGGCGAGGGGAGCACCTTTGGCTTCGCGGTACCCTTCGAAATCTGGATTGTCAGTGCGGGCGCTGAAAGGGCGCCGGTTGGTGCCGATCTGGATGCTGCGTTGCCGGCACTGCACATCCTGATGGCGGAGGACTCGCCCGACAATTGCACCATTGCGTTGGCTTACCTTGAAGACACACCCTATCTGATCGACATCGCTGAAACCGGGGCGATTGCCTGTGAGATGTTCCGGGCGGGTGACTATGATCTGGTACTGATGGACCGACAGATGCCGGTGATGGATGGGCTGACCGCAACCCGCACCTTGCGCGCATGGGAAAAGGCGCATGGCCGCCCGCCGACCCCGATCATCGCATTGACCGCGTCTGCGCTGAAGGGTGACCGGGAGACCTGCCTTGCGGCAGGCTGCACTGCCTATCTGACAAAGCCGATCAAGCAGGACGTGCTCCGTCAGGCAATCCGGGACTATGCTGCGGCTGAGCCGAAATCGGCCCGGAGGGCGGGCGGGCCAAAGGCGAAGCTGTCGCGCTCAGCGATGCGGCTGGCCGAGCGGACGCCGGCCTATCTGGAAAACTGCCGCGAGAATGTGGTCACGATGCGCGGGGCATTGGCGCGCGATGACTTTCCTGAGGTGGTGATCCTGGGGCATAATTTGCGCGGGTCCGGTGGCGGGTTCGGCTTTTCGCAGATCACTGATTTTGGCGCGGCGCTTGAACAGGCGGCGAATGACCGTGACCGTGCCAGCGTCAAGGGGCTGATCACGAAATTGTCGTCATATCTCGACGGAGTTTGAAGAGCAGTCCAGCGCGGAGCAGGCTATTCCAGCCGCTCGATCACCCACTCCTCTCCCTGTGCCGCGGCGATCCAGTCCTGCATGAAAGGGTGGTGGAGGACCGCGTCGATATAGGCTGTCGCAAAGCGCGGGACCGGCAGGCCGTAGCTGGTGATGCGCGTTACGACCGGTGCGAACATGATGTCGACGGCGCCGAAGTCTCCGAACAGGAATTCTCCCGTCCCGCCGAACCGGGCGCGGGCCTGCGCCCATAACGCCATGATGCGCGCCAATTCGGCGGCGACATCGTCATCGGGCTGTACCGGGGCGAAGGTCCGGCGGGTGTTCATGCCGTGCTTGCGGCGCAGCGCAGTGAAGCCGGAGTGCATCTCGGCGGCCATTGACCGCGCCATGCCGCGCGCCGCGTCATTGACGGGCCAGAAGCGCGTATTACCTGATTTGTCATTGAGATAGTCAAGGATCGCGAGGCTGTCCCATACCGCAATGTCGCCATCCCACAGGATCGGCACCTTGCCCGACGAGGGGGCGAGATCTGGTGCCTGTCGGCGCTGGTCCCAATCGGCATAATACAGCGGGACCACAACCTCCTCAAACGGAAGCCCTGACTGTTTGGCCGCGAGCCAGCCGCGCAACGACCAACTGCTATATGCCTTGTTGCCGATGATAAGTTTGAACATGGCCCCGCTTAGCGACTTGCCGGTCAGAGCCGCAAATGGATTCCGCGCCGGTGCAGCGGTACGAGCAGGCCGATGACCAGCGCGAGCACCGCCAGCGAACACAGGAATGAGGCCAGATATGGGTCCGGCGCGATGGTCTGCATCGCGGCAAAAACATGGGCGCCGAGCGTCTTGCCACCCAGGAACAGCCGCATTCCGGCCAGCCCGAGCAGCAGCGATACCATATAGGCAAGGATGGCGTTCATCCCGAGCAGGTTGAGCGGCGCGAGCAGACGGGTGAGCGTCGGACGGGTGCCGACACGCATCGCCAGGGCGAACAACAGCGCCGAGAGGCCCGAGGTGTAGAGTGCGAAACTGCTGCTCCACAACCGCTTGTTGATCGGGAAGACGGGGTCGAACAACAGCCCGGCACCTGTCAGCACGACACCGCCAAGGGCGATCCACAATACCGCGCGGGCCGGTGCACGTTGCCATGCCAGGGCGGTGAGCATTCCGAACAGCACATTGGCAAGCGCGGGCAGGGTGGAGAACAGGCCCTCCGGGTCATAGACGATCCGGCCCATCGCATCCGTGCCGAGCCGCCACATATGGGCAGGGGTGAGGATGGCGCGGTCAACAAATCCGGCAAGATTGCCCGCTGGCGTCAGATTTCCGGGACCATAGCAGGGTACGGGAACAAGCAGCATCACGGCGGCGTAACCCGCAAGCAGCGCCAGCGCCGTGCTGCCGATGATCCAGGGGTTGAGCCGGGCGCGGCCATCGGCGTCGCGTCGCGCGGTCAACATCACAAAGGCGGCAACCAGACCGTAACACAGCGCAATACGCGGCAGTACGCCCATCAACCGAAAGGTGGCGAAGCCGGGTCGCGCCAGCATCTGCCAGGCCCAGCCGAGCGCAATGAGACTGGCCACGCGCCGCCCGACGCGGCGCCACAGCAGGGCGCTGACATGGCGGGGAAAGGACAGCGCCAGCGCGACACCAACGGCAAAGAGGAAGGCGGGGAAGACGAGGTCGGTCGGGGTAAACCCATTCCAGGCCGCATGATCGAGCGGCGCCCAGACATATTTGCCCGAGCCCGGCGTGTTGACGATGATCATGCCCGCAACAGCAGTGCCGCGGAAAAGATCAAGGCCGGTCAGGCGAAGTGGGGCGGAAGCGGCCATCGGCAAAGGCTATACAGTGGCAGCCTTGACCGCAACGCCGCGTGATCAGACCTGGCTGCGATAGACGACAAAGCCCGGGCGTTCGGCCACCTGATCGTAGAGCCGCATTGCGGTGAGGTTGGTTTCATGGGTGTGCCAATAGACGCGCGGCAACCCTGCTTGCCGGGCGCGGTCATAGACCCCCTGGATCAGGGCGCGACCGACACCCTTGCCGCGCGCTGCCGGGCTGGTGAACAGGTCTTGCAGGTAGCAACTGAGCGCGATCGACGTCGTGCTGCGGTGGAACAGATAGTGGGTCAGTCCGAGCAACTGCCCGTCACGTTCCGCCACCAGTGCATGGACTGGCTCGTCAGGGTCGAAAAAGCGGTCCCATGTCGCCGCCGTGATCGCCGGGTCGAGTGCGGTTGGGCCGCTGCGCTCATAAAAGGCGTTATAGCCGTCCCACAGCGGCAGCCACTGCGCATGATCGTCGTGTGTGACGGGTCGGATCAGCAGCGCCATGATGTCAGCCCAGCGCCTCGATCACTGCCGCGCGCAGTTCTGCGATGCCGAGGCCCGTCTCACTGGAGGTGGCGAGAATTTGCGGGTGGGCGGCGGTGCGCTTGCGCGCCTCGTCGATGGTGCGCTGCGTTACCTCGGCGAGATCGGTCGCCTTGATCTTGTCGGCCTTGGTCAGGACGATGCGATAGCTGACGGCGGCCTTGTCGAGCATTTCGAGAATGTCGCGGTCGACTTCCTTGATGCCGTGGCGCGCATCAATCAGCACCAGCGCGCGCTTCAAAACCTGCCGCCCGCGCAAAAAATCGTTGATCAGGAAGCGCCATTTCTTGACCACCGCTGGCGGCGCCTTGGCAAAGCCGTAGCCGGGCATGTCGACCAGCCGCATCAGCAACGGCTCACCCACGTCGAAAAAGTTCAGCTCCTGCGTGCGACCCGGCGTGTTTGAGGTACGCGCCAGCGTGTTGCGCCCGGTAAGCGCATTGAGCAGCGACGACTTGCCGACATTGGACCGTCCGGCAAAGGCAAGCTCGGGCACATCGGGATCGGGGATGAACTCAAGCGTCGGGGCCGATTTCAGGAAGGCAATCGGCCCGGCAAATATCTTGCGCGCTGTTTCGAGTTGGTCGGGATCAAAGGCTTCGGTCATTTAACCGGCGCCGTTTTCAGTCCCGGATGCCGTGCATAGAGCAGCCGCTGTTGCAGGATGGTGATGCAGTTCGAGGTAATCCAGTACACCTGCAGACCAACCGCGAACGGCGCCATCACGAACATCAACACCCATGGCATAACGGCAAAGACCTGCTTCTGCGCTTCATCCATTGGCGCCGGGTTGAGCTTGAACTGGAAGAACATCGAAATGCCGAGCAGGATCGGGATCACACCGATAGCAATCATTGCCGGTGGGTGGAAATCGAGAATGCCGAACAGGTTGAGCGGCGTCAGTGGATCAGGCGCGGACAGATCCTTGATCCACAGCACGAACGGCTGGTGACGCATTTCGATCGTCAGCAGCAGCACCTTGTAGAGCGAATACATGATCGGGATCTGCAGGAAGGTAGGCAGGCAGCCAGCAAGCGGGTTGACGCCTTCCGCCTTGTACAGCGCCATCACTTCCTGCTGTTGACGCGCCTTGTCGTCCTTGTAGCGTTCCTGCAGCGCCTTCATCTTGGGCTGGATCGCCTTCATCGCGGCTATCGAGGCGAACTGGCGTTGCGCAATCGGGAAGATCAGCGCGCGGATCGTGATCGTCAACAGGATGATCGCGACACCGAAATTGCCGACGAGACGGAACAGCAAGTCGAGATAGGTGAAGATCGGCTTCTCGACGATGCGGAACCAGCCCCAGTCGATGGCCCGATCAAAATAGGGGATGCCGGTCTTTGGGTCATCGGTATAGGCGTTGAGCGTGACCACTTCCTTGGCGCCGCTGAACAGGCGCGTGGTGGCGACAGATGATTTGCCTGGCGCGATGACCGTGGCTGCACGGGTGACATCCGTCTGATATTGACCGCCATTGACGGGCGGGAAGCCAATATGGACAGCGGCGCCCTGATCCGGGATCAGGGCGGCTAGCCAATATTTGTCGCCAAAGCCCGTCCATCCGCCCGTGGTGTTAAAATGGTTGTCGCCGGGTCGGCTTTTGTCCCCAAACAGCTTCCAGAAGAAGCTCGCTTCTTCGCCATCAAGGTTCTTGTAAGTGATGTCGTACAGGGCGCCGCTACCAAATGCACCAATTGGCCCGATATGGTTGGTCCAGGTGTTGAGGTCGCTACCTGGGCCGTGGCGGGAGACCAGCGCATAGGGCTTCACCGACATCGCTGTGGTGCTCCCATTGGTGATCTGTTGCGTCACCGTGAACATAAACTTGTTATCGACGGCGATGGTAATGTCGAAGCGCTGGTTGCTGGCGTTGGTCCAGCTCAGCGTCACGGGCTTTGCCGGCGTCAGCTCAGTGGCGTTGGCGGTAAAGACCGTGTCGGGGCCGGGCGTTTGCACGCCGTCGCCAGTCCAGCCGAACCCGGCGAAATAGGCATTTTCGGTGCCCGAAGGCGAGAAGAGGCGGACCGCCGCCGAATCCCTGGCGATGGTTTCCTTATAGGTTGGCAGCACCAGATCATCGATGCGTGCGCCCTTGAGGTTGATCGACCCGTTGAGCGACGGGGTCACGATCTTTACGCGCGGTGTTTCCGCGAGCACATGGTTGCGGTCGCGCGTTTTGGCAGGCGTTGCCACCGGCGCGCTTGAGACGGGCGTGGTCTTGCCACCTGCGACCTGCGTCACAGGCGGGTTGGCTGGCGGGAAGAATTTCGCCGTGAGGAATTGGCCGCCAAACAGCACCAGCGCGGCGAGCACCGCGAACAGCACCCAGTTTCTCTGTTCTTCGTTCACCTGGTAATTCCTGTTTGCAATGCGCGCTCGATGTCAGGGGACAGGGTCATGGCCATGACCGCCCCAGGGATGGCACCGCGCGATTCGTCTGGCCGCCAGCCACCCGCCCCTGAGCGCGCCATAGCGGCGAAGCGCCTCAATTGCATAGCGCGAACAGGTCGGGTCGTAGCGGCATGATGGCGGCAGGATGACCGAAGGGCCAATCTGCCAGAAGCGGACCAGTGCGATGAGCAGCCGGATGAGCACATTGTCAGCCTTGCGCTCGGTCAGGTGTGGCGCGGGAAAGCCTGGCCAGTGCCTTGAGCAGTTCGGTGCGGAGCGTGGCAAAATCACGCTCAACTCCGCCAGCGCGACCAATCAAGACATGATCAGCGCCACGGATACCTGATTCGGGAAGCAGTTCGCGCGCCAGCGCGCGCAGGCGGCGCTTCATGCGGTTGCGCACCACGGCGCCACCAATTTTCCTGGTCACGGTATAGCCGATTCGCATCATCGAATCGTCGTCGTTACGTTCGCGCACCAGCAGGACAAACCCCGGCATCGGTGCGCGCTTTCCACTGTTCGCCGCGAGGAAATCCGCGCGACGCGTCAGGGTGTTCAGGCCGACAGCTTCTTGCGACCGCGGTTGCGGCGCGCGCGGATTACGTTGCGGCCGCCCGGCGTCGCCATGCGCGAACGAAAGCCGTGCCGACGTGCGCGCACGAGATTGCTCGGTTGAAAGGTCCGCTTCATCGCTCATCACCTGGTCGTCAGAATGGAAAAGGGCCGCCCATGGGACGGCCTCGTTGGGCTGGCGCATAAGCGCGACTCTTGTGAAAGTCAATTCGCCGGCTCTTTTGCGTTGCCGGGCGCCCCCTCCGACTTTGCACGCTCACGGCGGCGGATCGCGCTGCCCCGCCGCATCGTCAGATCGACGACATGGCCGGTCTTGGGCCAGCGCCGCTTCCACCGTGCAAACTGGCGCCGCGCCCAGCCCGAATTGCGCAGGATCAGCACCATGCCGCCGGCAAACAGGAAGATGCCGCCGGGGCCGGGGATTGGCCCGACCAGCCCGGCGCCGATGATAAGCAGCACGCCAAGCACAAGCTGCGCGACACGCAAGGCGGGGTGGCGGCGTTCGATCTCCATCATCGCGATGTGGGTGCGGTGTGTTGGAATGGCAAGACGGGGTTGTCTTTTCGGTCGTCAGGGGTTCGGTTGACCAAAATATGCCATCGCGTTAGCCCGTATCGGTCGCGGGGTTGCGGCCTGGATACACGCCTCTGTTACAGGAATAACCTCCGGCGAGGCCGGTTTGATGATTGTCGGTGGCCGTGCGCGGCCGCTGGGTTTTCCTTGCGCGTTTATCCGGGCTTCAAGAGGTTATCATGACATTGTCTCCAGACCGCGCCCATCGGGCGATTGAAATGCCGTCGTTCCTGCTCGTTCCCGCCGAACTGGATGACCTTGATCATCCCTTTCCCCGGCTAAGCGCTGGACTTGAAGGTGGCTTTGCCGACCACGCCGCCGCACTGCACCTGTTGCGTGAGGTGATGGCCACGCTGATGGCAGGACAGATCAGAATTCGCTGGGCGCATTATTGGTGCGTCGAGGTGGCCAATCGTGCCGTCGTCGGACTTGCTGGCTTCAAGGCCGCACCAGATGCTGGCCGGGTCGAGATCGGATATCTTACCTTCCCCCGCTTTGAGGGCAGGGGTTATGCGAAAGAGGCGATCGCTTGTCTCGTTGCATTGGCGCAGGGTGAAGTCGCGACGATTGTCGCGCATACACTGCCCGAACCAAATGCGTCGAACGCGGCGCTTGCGCGGCAGGTGTTTGCGAAAGTCGGTACCGTCATCGACCCTGACGATGGTCCGGTCTGGCGTTGGGAACGGGACAGCGCGAACTGAACTTCCCCCGCAGCAAATTCACGCTATGTTCGCATTGGTTCCGGGGGGTTAGCAATGGTCGCGAGCGTTTCGACAGTGGCGTATCTCGGGCTGGAGGCGCGGGCGGTCGAGGTGCAGGTTCAACTGATTGCGGGCCTGCCAGCCTTTAATGTCGTCGGACTGGCCGACAAGGCGGTGGCGGAAAGCCGGGAGCGGGTGCGTGGCGCGATTGCCGCGCTCGGTCTGGCGCTGCCGCCCAAGCGAATTGTCGTCAACCTGTCCCCGGCTGACCTGCCCAAGGAGGGCACGCATCTCGATTTGCCTATCGCCATGGGCCTGCTCGCGGCGATGGGGGTGGTCGATGCCGAGGCGCTGGCTGACTATGTCGTGGTCGGAGAGTTGGGGCTGGATGCGCGCATTGCGCCATCGCCCGGCGTGTTACTGGCGGCGCTTCATGCCTCCGAGATCGGAAAGGGGCTGATCTGCCCTGCTGCCCAAGGTTCCGAGGCGGCCTGGGCCGGGTCAATCGGGATTGTCGCCGCGCCGGACATATTGTCGTTGCTCAACCACCTGAAGGGTCACGGCTTGTTGGCCACGCCGCAACCCGGCGAGGCCGATGATGTGATGGCTGGCCCCGATCTCAAACAGGTCAAGGGGCAGGAAACCGCCAAACGCGCGTTGGAGATTGCCGCGGCGGGTGGGCACAATCTTGTGATGGTCGGGCCACCCGGATCGGGCAAGTCGCTGATGGCAGCGTGTTTGCCGGGCATCTTGCCACCGCTCGACCCCAGCGAAGCGCTGGAAGTGTCGATGGTGGCGAGCGTTGCCGGGACGCTGACCGGCGGGCGGCTGACCCGCACACGCCCGTTCCGCGCGCCGCATCATTCGGCGTCAATGGCGGCGCTGGTTGGCGGTGGTCTGCGCGTACGACCGGGCGAGGTCAGCCTGGCGCATCTTGGTGTGCTGTTCCTCGATGAGTTGCCGGAATTCCAGCGCGCCGTACTCGATTCGCTGCGCCAGCCGCTCGAGACGGGGACGGTGAGTGTCGCACGGGCCAATGCCCATGTTACCTTTCCCAGCCGCATCCAGCTCGTTGCGGCGATGAACCCGTGCAAATGCGGGCATCTTGGGGATGCCGCACTGGCCTGTTCGCGCGCGCCGCGTTGCGCAGCGGATTATCAGGCCAAGGTCTCAGGCCCATTACTCGACCGCATCGACCTGCATGTCGATGTGAACGCCGTGAGTGCCGCCGACCTTGTCCTGCCACCGCCAGCGGAAGGATCAGCGCAGGTTGCCGCACGCGTCGCGGCGGCACGGGCGGTTCAGGCGGTGCGCTATACCGATCATCCGGTCCGCACCAATGCCGAGGCTGATGGCGCCTTGCTCGAGGCGGTGGCGACACCGGACGAGGCGGGTCGAACTTTGCTGGCGCAGGCATCTGAGGCGATGCGGCTCTCGGCGCGCGGTTATACGCGTGTCCTGCGGGTGGCGCGGACCATTGCTGATCTGGCGGGCAGCGAAGGGACAGGGCGCATCCATATCGCCGAGGCGCTGAGCTATCGCCGTCAGGCGCCGCGCAACTGACGGGTCGCCGCTTCGTCGGCAACCATCTTGCCGAGGTGCTTTCGGAATCGCAGGGATGACAGGTCGTTTTTGAGGTCGATATGGGGCGTGGTCTTGTTGTCCATGCCGATCTGGACCGCATTCAGGATCAACCGGTCTTCCTCAAAAGCCGCTTTGACATCGTCAGCAAATGCCTGTGACACAGCCGGGTCATCGGGTGCGAAGCTTCTCAGTTGAAACCAGAAATAGCGGGTCTGTGTGGCATTGACGGGCGTCAGGAAGTTGTAGCTGTCCATCAGAAATACATCGTCATGGTGCGGGGCGTCGCCGCCGCCGCAGCCCGCCGGGGTAAAGATCGCCTTGATGATGGCGTGGCAGGGATAGCGCACCTCATAATGCTGATAACGGTCGCACCGGCCGGTGAATTTGAGGTGCTTCCTGTAAAATGGCGCAGGCTCAGCGTCGAAAATCCACCGCGATGCCGTTACTCCATCAGCGTCTGACCGGGTCTTGATCGGCACTGACGCGCACGAGCTGTCACCAAAGGAACCTGGGTGGACCCAGGTGACATGGGTCGGGTCCAGCAGATTGTCGACCAGATAGAGATAGTGACAGTCGACGATCATCGGCTGGCCGTGACTGAAGCCGCGATCAGCCCGACCCCAGTCAGTAATGGCGAGAATATCGTCCGGATTGGCACGCGCCGCATCGCCCATCCATATCCAGACAAGGCCGTAGCGCTCGACGGTGGGATAGGATCGCACAGCGGCCTTGGGCGGGATTGCTGCCGATGTAGGTGCGGCGACACACTTGCCCGCACCATCGAAGGTCAGGCCGTGATAGCCGCACATGATGGTATCGTTGACCAGTCGCCCCATCGAAAGCGGCAGCTTGCGATGCGGGCAGGCGTCTTCCAGGGCCACAACATCGCCGGTCGATGCGCGAAACAGCACAATCCGTTCGGCGAGGATCTCCAGCGGCAGAAGAGACCGGGTGACTTCATCTGTCCAGGCGGCGACATACCAGGCGTTTCTCAGAAACATCGTTGATCATTTACCGATCATGTGAGGGCGACGATATGAGAGTGCCTTGGCAAGCGAGCGCGCGCAACCTGCCCGTCGGGGATGGCTTGCATGGTCTGCTGTCGCGCGCCATGCTGCGCCGGGGCGGTCGGGTCAGCCGCTTGTTACAGGGGGTAAATATGCGCTGGATGATCATGCCGTTGCGGCGCTACGCTGATTTTCGCGGGCGTTCACAGCGTGTCGAATTGTGGATGTGGATGCTGTTCTATTTTCTCGTTACGATTTTGCTGGTTACGTTCGACAATGTGCTCGGGCTTGGTGGAACGCACCAGATCGGCCGTAGTGCCGGTAGCGCGCCGGGAAGTTTCAGCTACGGCATTTATGCCACAGCGGGTTTGCTGACATGGGTTTTCTGGTTGCTGGTGCTGATTCCCCATCTCGCGGTGCAGGTGCGCCGGTTGCATGACAGTGACCGATCCGGATGGTGGGTGCTGATGCCCTTTGCACCCTTTCTGGTTACACTGCTGGTTCTGCTGATCGGGGCGGCATCACGCAGCATCACCATGATGTTGATCGGCGGCCTGTTCTTCCTGCTGAGCTTTGGCGGCGTGATTGCGCTGATCGTGCTTTATTGCCTTGATGGGACGCGCGGCGTGAACCGCTATGGCCCTGATCCGCGTGACCCCGACGGCGCGGCAGACCTTGCGGAGGTGTTTGGGTGATTGCGTGATCCAGTGTCTTGCGGTCGCGCGTCGCTTGGTCTAGCGACGGCGCGGCTGCGGGCGTGGTGGAATTGGTAGACGCGCCGGACTCAAAATCCGGTTCCGCAAGGAGTGTGGGTTCGATTCCCACCGCCCGCACCAGAAAGCCCCGCAGCGAATGCGCGCTGCCGGGCATGTCTCACGCTCCCATCAGTCGAGAATGTGGATCGCGTTTCCACCGGCGCGGCACCAGCCACGTGTGGCGGCCGCGTCGAGCGCGCTATCGTCAATGCGCCCGGCCTCCCGCAGTTCAACCTGAAGGCGACCGGGGCTGCGGGAATGGCGGGCGATGTTCTGCTCGCCACCCAATGCCGTGACGATCGCTGGTGGCAGAGCGCTGTGCGCGTGGGATGGTATCGCACGCATTTCGCCGGCAACACTGTCAGCGATCGGGCCGAGAACAACCTGCAACGCATTGCCACCGGGCCTGAGCACACCGCGTGAACCGGCGGCGGTCAATGCCGCTTCGTCAATCAACGCCATGTTGACGATTTCGAGGCGCAAGCGTGTCGTGCAGGCGTTGATCGATCTCAGGTTGCCACTGCCGCCCAGTGCCGCGATCAGGGCCTCGGCCCGTGTCGTGCCCGCCACGCTGCTGGTCGCCGTCGCGGCTGCCTTGTCACGTCCCGGTGTCTTCAGGTTGAACCGCACGATGCAAAACCGGAAGCTGGCATAATAGACGCCAGCATAGACAAGGCCGATCGGGATCAGCAGGAGTGGCCGGGTCGCAAGGCCGAAGTTCAGCACATAATCGATCAGGCCGGCGGAAAAGCCAAAGCCAAGCCGGACCCCCAACAGGCTCATCACCACCATCGCAACGCCGGTCAGGATGGCGTGGATCAGGTAAAGAACCGGGGCGAGAAACATGAAGGTAAATTCAATCGGCTCGGTCACACCGGTGAGCAGCGAGGTAAGGCCAAGCGAGAGAAACAGGCCGGCCACCCCCTTGCGACGCTCTGGCGCGGCAGAACGGTACATGGCGAGGCAGGCCGCCGGCAGGCCAAACATCATCACGGGAAAGAAACCCGACATGAAGGCGCCCGCAGTCTTGTCGCCAGCAAAGAACCGGTTGAGATCGCCCGTCGTGCCGTGAAAATCGCCAATGAGGAACCAGGCGATGTTGTTCAGGATGTGGTGCAGGCCGGTAACGATAAGCAGCCGATTCAATACGCCATAGGCGAACAGGCCCCAGTTACCGGAACCAATGACCCCCTGGCTTAGCGCATCGAGCCCTGCCTCAACCGACGGGAAACCATAGCCGAACAGCGCCGCGCCAAACAGCCCGGCAAAGCCCGCAGCAATGGGCACGAACCGCCGACCGCCAAAGAAAGCGAGATAGTCGGGCAGCGCGATGGTGGCATAGCGATTATATAACCAGCCTGAGATCAGCCCGGCATAGAGGCCGACCGGTACACCAAGCTTGGCCATCTCCTTCGTCTTCCAGGCGGTGCCCAGTGTCGCTGCGATCGCATCCTTGTATCCAGCCGTAATGTCGGGTGGGATGATCAGCAGCGATTTCGCGCCCTCGAACGTGACAAAATAGGCGACGGCGCCGGCAAGGCCCGCCGCGCCATGGTTTTCACGCGCCAGGCCAACCGCCACGCCAATGGCGAATAGCAGGCCAAGATTGCTGAAGATGGCGCCGCCGGCATCGGCGATAAAGGCGATGCCCAACAGATCAGGCTGACCGAGGCGCAACAAGATGCCGGCAACGGGCAAGACGGCAATCGGCAGCATCAATGCCCGCCCGAGAGGCTGCAAGGCGTTGAGTGACAGACGCATCACAATCCCCCGAGAAGAGCGCGCACCTCATGCACGGTGGCACAGTGCAGCGCGCGGGTGGCGAGATCGCGGCACTGTTCGATGGTGAACTGGCGGACCCGCGCCTTGATGGCGGCAACAGCATTTGGCGCGACCGACAACTCCGTTACGCCAAGCCCGATGAGCAGCGGGGTGGCGGCGGGATCTGAGGCCAGGCTGCCGCAAACGCCGGTCCATTTTCCGTGCCCCGCAGCGCCGGTCGCCGTCATGCTGATCAGCCGCAAGACGGCAGGATGGAAGGCATCCACGCGCGCGGCCACGGCAGGATTCCCCCGATCAGCCGCCAACGCATATTGCGTCAGGTCATTGGTGCCGATCGAAACAAAATCTGCCTCTTCGGCCAGCGTATCCGCAAGGACGGCGGCGGCGGGGGTCTCGATCATCACGCCCAGGGCGATCCGATCGGGACAGCCGACGTCCCGCGCGGCGGCGTCAACCAGCGAGCGAACGGTGCGAAGCTCGTCACGATCAACAATCATGGGCAGCATGATCCGGCATTGGCTGCCGGGCACGGCGGCAATGATGGCGCGCAACTGTGTTGCGAGCATGTCCGGTTGCGCCAGTCCGAGTCGGATGCCGCGCGCGCCCAGCGCCGGGTTATCCTCCTGCGTCGCTGGCAGATACGGCACTGGCTTGTCGCCACCGATGTCGAGCGTGCGGACAATCAGCGGCCGACCGTCAAGCGCCGCCGCAATTGCCGCATAGACGGTGCGCTGTTCTGCCTCGGCTGGCGCCGTCTCGCGTTCGAGGAAGAGAAATTCGGTGCGCAGCAGTCCGCACCCTTCGGCCCCCTGCGCCACGGCTGTTTCGGCGTCGGCAACTGACCCGAGATTGGCGAACACCTCAATGCGCATCCCGTCGGCGGTGCGGCAATGCTGGTGCGCCATTTCGTGATGCGCCTGACGGGCTGCCGCAGCGGCGACGAGGCGATCTTGCATCTTTGCCCGTGCCCCTTCTGTCGGCGCAGTGTCCAGCATCGCGGCCTCGGCATCAAGCAGCGCGTCCTGACCGGGGTGCAGCGCGAGAAGCTGTTCGCCAAGCGCAACGATCATGGGAATTCCGGCCGCCGCCGCCAGAATTGCGGTATGCGATGTTGGCCCGCCGCGCGCGGTGGCAATGCCGGCAATGTGCGCGCGTGACAGGTCAAGGAACTGTGACGGCAAAATCTCTTCCGCGACCACGATACTGCCGGGTGGAATGGCCTCGGGCGCTGTTGCTGCATCGGGCAGCAGCACGCGCAGGATCTGTGTTTCCACATCGACGAGGTCGGCAATCCGTTCGATCAGACGCTGGTCGCCAGTGGCTGTGATTGCCGCGCTCGCGCGCTCAATGGCGACATGCCACGCCTGTGCGGCACTTGCGCCGCGTTCAATCTCGTCAAAAGCGGTGCCCGCCAGGTCGGGATCATCAAGAATGCCGAGATGCGCCAGCGCGATCGGGCCTGACGCCTGACCAAGTCTGTCACGTACCCTGGCAAGGGCGGCGTCAAACGCCGTGCGCTCCGCTTCACTACCCCGACCGTGCCGGGGAATGTCGAAACGCGCTTGATGCAGGATGTGAATCGCGCCGATGGCAAGGCCAGGTGACGCCCGGACACCGTGAAACAGCGGGCCAGATTGACCAACCGGGGCCACGGGAGGGGTCGCATGTGGGGCGGGCTCTGCCGTCTCACCCATGCCACTTTCGATCAGCCTGGCGATCAGCGAGATGGCCGCCTCGGCGTCATTGCCACGGGCGTTGAGGGTGATGGTGTCGCCAAGTCGCGCGCCCAACGCCATCAGCGCGACGGTACTGCGTGCATTGGCGGTCCGTTCGCCGCGCGCGACTGACACTTCTGCCTCAAGCCCCCGGAGGGCGGCAACGATCCGTGCGGCCGGGCGAGCGTGAATGCCATGCGGCAAGGGGATGACCAGATCCCGACTGGCAGTCTCGCCTCCGCCTGACGCGATGGCGTGGGTCGGCGTGGATGGCGAGATCATGATGATCGGGGCGCCACGATCGACGAGGCCCGCTATCGCCACCCGGGTAATCTCAAACCCGTCACTGACCACCACCACCGGCGTGATGAGATTCTTCCCGGCGGCAGCGATCAGATTGAGATCAAGTTCAAGCAACACCGCCCCGCCGCTGACCGCTGCGCCAATTTCGACGCGGGGGGTAAAGCCCCGGCCATCCAGGGCAACGGTTTCAAGCCCGACATGGATGATCACCTGTGCGCCGTTCGCAAGGCCCAGGGTGACAGAATGCGCGCTTGGCGCAATCGCGATAACCGTGGCGTCACACGGCGCGCAGATCAGATTGTCGAGCGGGTCGATGGCAAAGCCGTCACCCAGCATCCGGTCTGCAAACACGGGATCGGGTACGCTGTCCAAGGCCGATAACCAGCCGCGGCACGGTGCTGATAGCGTGACCTGTGTCATTGTGTCAGAAGCTCGATCGACTGGATCGCCCAAAGCGGGTCGGGGCCATTGGCGGTATAGGTGATGCACAGGTCATGGCTGCCTGATTGCGGCGCGATAGTTGCGGAAAGCGTTGAGACCGCCGGGTTGTTTGCCGCTGCACCGAGGGGAAGGGTGGCGATGACATTCCCGTCACAGTTGTTGGTACGGATTTCAAACTCGCCGGCCAGCGTCGCAGGTTTGCGATACCTGATTTTCTCCATGTCCCTGCCGATCTGAAAGTTGAACGGCAATTGTCCGACATTGATGCGGATGGTGCGTACATCGTCCAGCAACGCCCGGTCATAAATCCAGCATGGCGCGAGAATATTGGTCTGGAAGCTTGCGCGTTTGCCCTTGCCCGGCGCGTCGTCCTCAAGCGCAAGGGAAATGCCGGGATCGCACAGTCGCAACTGTCGATCATCGCGGCGGCGCACCGACACGGCATCGACGATCGTGTCGAGATCTGCACCAACCATCTGACCGTTGGCAAAGCTGGCGGCGCGGATCCGCGTGGGGAGGCCGACAGTGATGGGCACCTGTGCGGCAGTCGAAAAGCGCGTGGGTGCTGCACCATCGGTGGTGTAGCGAATGGTGACGCCGGTCTGGTTCGTGAGCGTGACCGAGGCGGATGCGCCGTTTGCACCCAATTGCTGGACCAATGACGGTGTGAAGGCGCTCATCGAAGGCGCAAGGCCCAGGGCGTGCAATCGCTCAAGCTGCGGCACCAGACGCTCGGCGAAACTGGCAAAGTCATGGGATGATTGTGGCGACCAGCCCAGCTCCGCCACGGCGGATGCACGCGGAAAGGCCATCAAGGCTGCACGCTCGTCACCACGGACATGCTCGGTCCACAAATTGCCTTGCAGGCCAAGGATATGCGGGAGCTGGCTTGCTGCCACCGCTGCAGGTGCCGGATCGAAAGCATAGACGTCGGCGAGCGTGATCGGTGGCCCACGCCCCGGACCCTCGGCCGCCGTTGCGCCCTGCAAATGATCAAAATACAGCGTGGGGGATGCGGCGAGGATCGCATCATGCCCGCTGCTCGCCGCTGTAATTGCGCCGTCGATGCCATGCCAGGACATGACGACGGCGCCCGAGGGAATGCCGCCTTCCAGTATCTCGTCCCAACCAATCAGCCTGCGGTTATGAGTTGAGAGAAAGCGCTCAATTCTCTTGGTGAACCAGCCCTGCAGGGCATTTTCGTCGGCCAGACCGAGCGACTTGATGCGGCGCTGGATTTCCGGTGACGCCCGCCACGCATCCTTGACTGCCTCGTCACCGCCAACATGGATGTAGCGCGACGGAAACAGTGACATCACCTCGTCGAGCACGTCTTCCAGAAATCCGAAGGTGCGATCGTCAACATTATAGATTGTGTTGAACACTCCCCAATGGGATTCGATGCCCGGTGTAATGGCGGTGTTTGCGCCGAGCCACGGATAGGCGCGGATTGCCGAAAGTGCATGACCGGGCATTTCGATCTCTGGGACGATGGTGATGTTGCGCGCCGCAGCATAGGCAACAATTTCGCGGATCTGGGCCTGGGTGTAGAATCCGCCGACCGCCGGCAGGGGCGGTGCGCCCGGCGCTGTTGCCAGCCTGCGCCAGGCACCAATGGCGGTCAGCCGTGGATATTTCCGGATTTCGATCCGCCAGCCCTGATCATCAACCAGATGCCATTGCAGCCGGTTGAGTTTGTGCGCGGCCATTGCGTCAAGCAAAGTCTTGATAAAGGCTGGCGACTGGAAATTCCGCGCGCTGTCGAGCAGCAGCCCGCGCCATGCAAAGCGGGGGGCATCGTTGATGGTAACCGCCGGGATGGCGCCTTTTCGCGTGCTCGCCAGCTGCCATAGCGTCACGGCGCCGTAGAACAGGCCTGCATCGTCGCTGGCGCTGATCGTGGCGTGGTTGCGATCAACCCGCAGCCGGTAACCTTCAGGCTGAAAGCCGGGGCGGCGGACAAAACGGATGATGCCACCCGCAGCGGCCCGGTTCATCCGCAGATGCGGTGTTTTCTGCATCAGCGCCGCAAGCTGGCTCGCCGCGCGATCCGCGCCCTTGTCGGCGCGTGGAATGGTGATTGTCGCGCCGGATTTGAGCTGGAGCTGTCCGGTCTGTTCGACGATTGATCGTGGCTGAGGCAACAGGCCCAATGTCTCTGCCCCAGCGGGCGCGACAGGGAGGGAAAGGGTCAGGGCAAACGCAAGCCGCTTCGAAATCATGCCGCCGCTCCGGTGACCTGGATCATCTTCAACCCTAACAGCGTGTGCGGTCGAGGCAAGAAAAGGGCAGCCGGAGGGCACAATGCCATCCGGCTGCAGGGGGAGTGATCAGAACCGGACGCGCGCGCCAAGATAGAATTGGCGCCCATTGTCATAGATCGCGCGCGGGCGATCTATGGTCCCGGAATATTGCACAATCTTTGTGTTGGTCAGGTTGATCGCATCTGCGGTCAGCGTGATATTGGGTGTTACATTGACGCTGACAGAGGCATCAAGCGAGCCGGTTGCCTTCTGGTTGAGTGGCGCCGCCCGATCAATCGCGATGAAGAATGCCGAACGGTAATTGTAGCTCAACCGCGCTGACAGCAACTTGCTCTCATAATAGCCGCTGAGGTTCAGCGTGTGGCGCGAATTGCCGGCAACCTCGCCGCCGCCACGGATCTTGGCGTCGGAATAGGTGTAGTTGGCATTGACGCCAAAGCCACCGCCAATCGCGCGGGAAACCTGCAGTTCAAAGCCCTTGTTCGTGCCACCGGGGCCATTGGCGCGGCGGTTCACGTCGAAGCTGCAATTGTACAGGTTGTTGGCGATGTTGACGAGCGTGCAACGCGCCAGGTTGGGGGTAGCCGTCTGGACCGGGAAAATCTCACGGGTGATCGCATCCGTGATGTAGGATTCGATGTCCTTGTAATAGACAGCGGCTGCCACAATCGTGTCGCGGTCCGGATACCATTCCAGCGAAACGTCATACTGGTTTGCGCGATACGGGTTGACGTTCGGATCACCCCCGGCTGCTGTCAGCGAACCCGGGTTCAGGCTGACGCGTGGCACGATGTCGGTATAGTCGGGCCGTGTCACCGTGCGCCCGGCAGCAACGCGCAGCACCAGATGACGGTTCAGGTCAAAGCTGGCGTTAAGGCTGGGCAGCACATCGGTATAGGAACGTGAAACCGATACGGGCTGATAGACACCAAACGCGTTGTTGTTCACCGTCGTCGCGCTCTGGGGCACGCCGATCAGGTTGCCGGTCGAGGTCTGGTCCGTCTTGACGATGCGAACGCCAAGATTGCCGCGCCAGCCATCGCCGCCGAATTTCGCCATGACATAGCCGCCATAGGTCTTTTCGTTGATGGTGAAGTTCTCTGGCGGGTTGATGATGCGCGCACGTACAGCGGCGGGAAGTGCATTATAGATGTTCTGGAGCTTTGTGCGGTCAACCTGCCAATATTTGGACAGCACGCCCGCGCCACCGATATTCTGCAGGAAATCGCTTGGTGTGGACGGCCCGGCGAAGTTGGCCGAGGTACATGGCCCGCCGCAGCCATTGGCGAGCAGCGGCAGGAAGAAGCCGCCATAGGTCGTCGCCAGAAACACGGTTGCGCGGTTGTGGTTGGTATATTTGAATCCGACTTTCAGCGCGTTGAGCGGCCCCAGATCTAGCTTGTGCTCATAGTCGAGATAGACGTAGCGCTCCGAGTCCGAGTTGGTGATCTGGTGCAGCGAGCCGAAATCAAACGCCAATGCCGCCGGGTTTGTCGGATCGAGATTGGTGAAGGTTACCTTCGGCGTGGTCCCCGTCAGATCATAGGTGAAGGTCGCCGGCGCGCCGCCCTCGTAAAATGGCTGCTGTGTGGTGTCGCCATGGGCTTCGGTATAGCCAGCCTTGAAATGCAGCGTGCCCTGGTCGCCGGGATGCCAGACAAGGTCGAAATCACCCGAGAGCGTCTTGGCGAATGCCTGCCGGTCAATCGCATCATAGACTGCACCGCGACCGCCAGCAGTCGAGGCAATCGTGCCCTTGACGGCGGTGCCGTTGGTGATGGTGGTGTTGGTCAGTGTGCCGCCGCCGCCAAGCGCGTTGCTGCCCCAGGCGAGGAAATTCTGGTTGAAATTGTTGGCGTTGAATTTTGAGTAGAGGCCCGTGATGTTCACTTCCAGCGCGCTGGACGGGCGGAACTGAATACCAACATTGGCACCGTAGCGCTCACGCTCCTGGTTGAAGAGGGCAGAGCCAATCAGCGATGGTGCCCTGACGGTTTGCCCGCCAACAACAACGTCCTGATAGCCGAGCACCTCAACGCCGTCGCGACGGATATCACGCTTCTGGTAGACGCCGCCGAGCAGGATGCCGAATGTGTCGGCCTGGTTCTTCCAGCTCACCATCCCGGAAAGCTGCGGATTCGTTGACTTGCGACGATCAGAATAGACCAGCTGCGCCGATGCCGAGACCGTCAGGTGGTCAAGGTCGAGCGGGTTGCGCGTGTTGACATTGATCGTGCCGCCAAGGCCGCCTTCCTCAATGTCAGCTTCAGGGCTCTTGTACACCTGGAGCTTGCCGACAATTTCCGACGGCAGCGTCAGATAGTTGAAGCTGCGGGTCGCGGCGAGCTGTTCAAGGACGAACCAGTCTGCCGTCGCGATGCTGTGGCCGTTGACAGTGGTGCGTGTCAGATTCGGCGCAGTGCCACGAAGTGACACGCGCTCGCCTTCGCCAAATTCGCGGTTGATGACAATGCCGGGGACGCGTTGCAGGGCCTCTGCGACGTTGCGGTCGGGGAACTTGCCGATGTCTTCAGCGGTAATGACATCAGCGATAACGCCGAGGTCGCGCTTGTCCTGGATGGCGGCGCGCAGCGACGCGCGGTAACCGGTCACAACGACTTCATCGCCCTGGGCTTCGGGTGCTGACGCCGCCGCCTGGGCGCTGGCGCCGGATGGCACTGACATCAGCGCAATCGCGCTGGCAGAGCCGATCAAGAATGTGCGCTTCATCATGTTCATCCCCTAATTTCGCCTGCCTTATCTGGCAGGCCCAATTTGTTACCAAACAAGCACCAATTGCAATACCATTGTTGAAATAGGTCGGTACGTCAACTCATTTTTGTTGCGTAAGCTTGTACGATCGGCAAAATAGCGCTGGCCAATGGTATCGAATTGGTCTTATATCGCATCTGAAGCTGAATCGGACAACGGGGCGTTCAATGGGTTTTGCGAAGACTGTCGGGCCGATTGACAATGACAGCCGGGCGCCGCTGTATCGCCGGTTGCAGGATGTCGTTCGACAAGCGATCGACGACCGGATTCTCAAGCCGAAAGAAGCGCTTCCACCCGAGCGTGACCTGGCGGTCGAATATGGCGTCTCGCGCATCACAGTGCGCAAGGCGATTGATGGTCTGGTTGGTGAGGGGCTGTTGCTCCGCCGCCAGGGGGCGGGGACATTTGTTGCCGCGCGTGTTGAAAAGCAATTTGCCAAATTGACCTCATTTTCCGAGGACATGGCGACCCGTGGGCGCACAGCCTATAGCCGCTGGCTCAACAAATCGGAGGGCGCCGTGTCGTCCGACGAATCGCTCACCCTGGGGCTGAGCCCGGGTACGCGGGTGTATCGCTTTCACCGGATTCGATACGCTGATGATCAGGGTATGGCGCTCGAATATTCGACCATCGCCGGTTATGGCTTGCCCAGCCTGGATGCGGTCGATGCCTCGCTTTACGCGGCACTGGAAGCGGCAGGAAATCGACCGGTGCGCGCGTTGCAGCGCCTGCGCGCGGTGCTGTTTGATGCAGAGCGCGCCGCATTGATCGGGGTTGATGTCGGCGCGCCGGGATTGTTCATTGAACGGCGCGGCTTCCTTGAAGATGGTCGGGCGATCGAAATGACGCAGAGCTGGTATCGCGGCGATGCCTATGATTTTGTTGCAGAACTGAACGCATTGGCATGAAGCCCGATATGACACGCATGTTTGCCGAAGCGGCACAGGCGCCGCACATTGTCGGCCAGCAGCGAATCGATAATGTGGCGCGGATTGCCGAGCTGGTTGGCGCGTTGCGTACAGAACCGCCGCGCGCGGTGTTGACCTGCGCGCGCGGCAGTTCGGATCACGCGGCAACCTATGCAAAATATCTGATCGAAACGAGAATCGGGACGCTTGTTTCTTCAGCGTCACCGTCACTCGCCTCGGTCTATGGCGTTGGTCCGGAGCGTCGCGATGTCCTGTGTCTGGCCATTTCGCAATCGGGCCAGAGCCCGGACCTGCGGGCCACGGTAACCGCCGCGGCGGAAGCGGGTGCACGCACGGTGGCGTTGGTCAATGACGCGGATTCGCCGCTCGCCCGGATCGCCGATTTTTTCATTCCTATCGGGGCGGGGCCGGAAACCAGCGTGGCCGCGACCAAATCCTATATCGGCTCACTGTCCGCCATTGCCGGCCTTGTAGCGGCGTGGGGTGACGACAAGGGTCTGGGCCGCGCCCTGGCTGGCCTTGAGGATGATCTTGAACGTGCCTGGATGGCGGACTGGTCTGCGATGTCCGAGAAGCTGCTGGAGGCAAGGGGGCTGTTCGTCATTGGCCGTGGCATTGGCCTGGGGGTGGCGCAGGAAGCGGCGCTGAAGTTCAAGGAAACCTGTGGGCTCCATGCCGAGGCGTTCAGCGCTGCAGAGGTGAGACACGGGCCTGTCGCGCTCGTCGGCCCTGATTTCCCCCTGCTGGTCTTTCGCCAATCTGATGAGACAGCGGCGGGTGTGGATGAACTGATCGAGGCTGCTGTCGCGCGCGGCGCGACAGTGCTGGTGGCTGGAGAAGCGCCCCGGGGGGCGATCAGCCTGCCAACGGTACAGCAAAATCCGGCCATTGAGCCCATCATCCAGATTCAGTCATTTTACCGCGCGGTCAATGCGCTGTCGCTGGCGCGCGGCTATCACCCCGATCAACCGCGCAACCTCAGCAAGGTTACGGAAACAGTCTGATGGTGTTGGCAATCCACGGGGGCATGGTGCTGCTTGATGGCCAGCTTGTCGAAGGCAAGGCGGTCTTGATCGAGGGTAGCCGGATCGTCGCCATCGTCGGTGATGGGGATATTCCGGCGTCCGCCGGGCGGCACGATCTTGGCGGGCTGACGCTCGTTCCCGGCTTTATCGATTCGCAGGTCAATGGCGGGGGTGGCGTCCTGTTCAACGACGATCCCAGCGTTGACGCAATTGCCGCCATTGGTGCGGCCCATGCCCAATTTGGTACCACAGGATTTTTGCCGACATTGATCAGCGATGACCTCGACATTGTTCGAAAAGGTGTCGCCGCCGTGGAACAGGCCATTGCGCAAGCTGTTCCCGGTGTCCTCGGAATTCATATCGAAGGGCCGTTTCTGAACGCTGACCGCAAGGGGATCCATGATCAAACCAAGATCAAGCGGCTCGACAAGGAAGGGTTTGACGCGGTTGCGGGCCTGAAAAATGGTCGGACCCTGATAACATTGGCCCCGGAACGTACCACGCCCGAGATGCTCGGAAGGCTGGTGGATGCCGGGCTGATTGTTGCGGCAGGCCATACCGACGCGACCTATGAGGAAATCGGCGTGGCGTTGCAGTATGGCCTTTCCGGTTTCACTCATCTTTTCAATGCCATGTCGCCATTGCGGTCGCGGGCACCCGGGGCGGTGGGTGCCGCGCTGGACCATCCCCAAAGCTGGTGTGGCCTGATTATCGATGGCCATCATATCCACCCGGCCTCGGCCCGGATCGCGCTGCGTTGCAAACCGCTGGACCGGTTGATGCTCGTAACGGACGCGATGCCGAGTGTCGGCACAGTCGACAAGCGGTTCACCCTGCAGGGGCACGAGATCCGGGTCGAAAACGGCGTTTGTCTGAACGATGACGGCACGCTTGCCGGTTCAGATCTCGACATGGCGCAGGCGGTGCGGAATGCGATGATGATGTTGAACCTGCCACTGGCGGACGCCGTTGCCATGGCAAGTTCCAACCCGGCGGACTTTTTGCGGCTTGGCAATGTGACCGGCCGGATCGCGCCGGGTCTGCGCGCGGACCTTGTCGCACTTGATGATCAGATTGTACCCCGCGAACGCTGGATTGGCGGCGTTAAAGCAACGATGATGTGAAGCCCCGGTGTTGTGTAGTGCGGTGAAGCGTCAATACACCGCAGCGTCAATGTCGCACCGCACCGGCAGCGCGAACATCCGCAATTGTCGGATAACCGTTGACCGCCATCAACAGATCGGCCTCCGCCAACAGGCATTTCAGCACATGTGCGGCACCTTCCGCGCCGCCGAGCGCGAGGCCATAGGCATAGGGACGCCCGACACCAACGGCGGTTGCCCCCAGCGCCAGCGCCTTGACGACGTCTGACCCAGACCGGATGCCTGAATCGAACAGCACGGGCGTCTTGCCGGACGCGGCGACCACGCCGGGCAGCATGTCGATTGCGGCGATGCCACCATTGGCCTGGCGCCCGCCATGGTTGGAACAGTAGATCGCGTCGGCACCTTCATCGATTGCGCGACGCGCATCATCCGGGTGGCAAATGCCTTTCAGCACGATCGGTAGCTTGGTCATCGACCGCAGCCAGGGCATGTCTGACCAGGTCAGCACCTTGCCAAAAGTTGCGCCCCATGTGCCAATTGCCGTTGCCAGATCTTCCTCAGGCGGCTTGGCGAGCATCGCGCGGAAAACAGGATCGCTGAAATAGTTCATCAGCACCGCGCCGCGCAGTTGCGGAAAATTCGCCGCGTTGAGGTCGCGTGGGCGCCACCCGGTTACCCAGGTATCCAGCGTGACGACGATTGCCTTGAATCCTGCCGCCTCGGCGCGGCTGACAAGGCTTTGGGCCAGCGCCTTGTCCTTTGGGGTATAGAGCTGAAAGAAACCGGGCATGTCACCCAGCGTCTCGGCGACCTTTTCGAGCGGGTCGTTCGAGAGGGTGGACGCCATGACTGGCACCTGGGTCATCACGGACGCGCGCGCTGCCGCCAGATCACCATGGCCATCCTGGGTGCAGATGCCGCTGATCCCGACCGGCGCCATGAACAGCGGCGACGGGAGCTTCAGCCCGAACAGTTCGATCGACAGGTCGCGCTTCGTGCAATCGACCATCATGCGCGGCGTCATGCCCCAATGGCGAAAGGCATCGGCATTCTGGCGTTGGGTAAATTCATCTCCGCAGCCACCTTGCAGATAAGACAGCACGGCCGGCGGCATCGCCGCCGTTGCGCGTTGTTCGAGCAGTGCAAAATCGACAGGCAGTTTCGGCACAAAGCCGCGCAGCCCGGCGCCATAGATCTCGTTCTGCAAATCGCCATAATGGGGCATTGGATTCTCGCTGCTCTGATTTTTGCAATCGTGCGTCAGACCCGGCAGGACGGCAAGCCCTGCGTCAGCCCGTCAGTGTTGCGACATCAATCCCATGGCGCCAGCGGCGACCACAATGTTCCAAGATAGTCGAGCAACGCCCGCCCGCCCGATGACAGTCGACCGCGCGGATGGACGGCATAGATGCCCACATCGCTCGATCCTTCCAGTGCTGGCAGGACGCGCAAAAGTTCGCCGCGTGCGAGGTTCTCACCGACATCCCACAGCGAACGCAGCGCAATGCCGACCCCCGACAACACCAGTTCCCGCGCCACCTCACTCGAATTGGTCCGCACATGGCTTGCGCCCTGGATCGTGACATCGCCGTCCGGCCCGCCAAGCCGCCATGGCAATTGGCCTGAGGCGGCCAGCAGGCGATGCCCCGCCAATGCGTTGACGCTGTCAGGCACACCCGCAGCAGCGAGATAGGCCGGTGCAGCGCACAGGACGCGACGACTGCTTCCCAGCCGATGCGCTTCGAGTTCCGGTGCCACCGCCGGGGTAATGCGAATCGCCAGATCAATGCCGTCACGTGCCACATCGACAAAGGCATCGGACAACAGCAATTCAAGCTCGACCAACGGGAAGCGATCCAGAAAGGGTTTCAGCTTCGGGGCAATGTGCAACCGGCCAAAGGAGGTCGGCGCACTCACCCTGAGCGCGCCCTGCGGCGTAAGATCCCGGTCGGCCACACGTGCCTCGGCGGCACCAATGGCAGAAAGGATGGCGGTCATGTCATGATAGAAGCGTTCGCCGCGGGCCGTTGTTTCAAGGTGTCGGGTCGTGCGACGTAACAGCTGCACGCCCAGTCGCGCCTCCAGCCGGGCAATGCGCTTTGAAACCATTGCCGGGGAAATGCCCCGCGCGCGCGCCGCCGCGCTGAGACTTCCGGCCTCGACGACATGGGTGAACAGGGCCACATCAGGGTCCATCATTGTTTCACCAGAAGAAAAGCAGATTTCATTTTTGATCATCTACCGATGAAGCGAGAAAGCGTCTAGCAGCTCGTCACAGCAATAAAGGGTCGCACCAGATGACGCAGATGATCGACAAGGGCGGACTTCGGGTTGCGGCAGAGTTGGCTGCCTTTGTTGACGGCCAGGCGTTGCCGGGCACCGGGCTCGACACGGACAGTTTCTGGCGTGGTGTCGCCGACATTTTCGCGCGCTTCGCCCCTGAAAACGTGGTCCTGCTGGCAACCCGTGATACGCTGCAGGCGCAAATTGACGCGTGGCACAGTGCGCGTATCGGACAGCCGTTCGACATGGTCGCCTATCAGGCGTTCCTGCGCGAGATCGGTTATCTCGTCGAAGAGCCCGCACCGTTCAGCGTCGCACCGACCAAGGTCGATGACGAGGTCGCGCGGCTCGCTGGCGCGCAGCTCGTCGTGCCGGTGCTCAACGCGCGCTTCCTGCTCAACGCGGCCAATGCACGCTGGGGCAGCCTGTACGACGCGCTCTACGGCACCGACGCGCTGCCGGGCGCGGCGACCGGCAAGGGTTATGATCCGGTGCGCGGCGGTCAGGTGATCGCCTGGGCCAAGGCGTTTCTCGACCGGTCGGTGCCACTCGCTTCGGGCAGCTGGGCCGACTGGACCGGTGGCACCCCCGCGCTGGCCGATCCGACGCAACTCGTCGGCCATGCCGGCGCCAATATCCTGCTGCGCCATCACGGCTTGCATATCGAACTGGTGATTGATCCGACGCACCCGATCGGCAAGGACGATCCCGCGCATATCGCCGATGTCGTGCTCGAGTCCGCGCTGTCGACGATCGTCGATCTCGAGGATTCGGTCGCGGCGGTCGATGCTGATGACAAGGTCGCTGCCTATGCCAACTGGCTCGGGCTGATGAAGGGCGATCTCACCGCCAGCTTCGACAAGGGCGGCCGCACCATGACGCGCGCGCTGGAGGGCGACCGCGCCTATACCGCACCCGACGGCACCGCCTTCACGCTGCCCGGCCGCAGCCTGTTGTTCGTGCGCAATGTCGGCCATCTGATGACCACGCCGGCAGTGCTGCTGGCCGATGGCAACGAGGCGCCCGAGGGTATTCTCGACGGCATCGTCACCAGCCTGATCGCGCTGCACGACCTGAAGAGGACCGGCAGGTTCGTCAACAGCCGCGCCGGCTCGATCTACATCGTCAAGCCCAAGATGCACGGCCCCGACGAGGCGGCGTTCACCAACCGCCTGTTCGACGCGGTCGAGGATCTGCTCGGCCTGACGCGCCACACGATCAAGGTCGGCGTAATGGACGAGGAGCGTCGCACCTCGGCCAATCTCGCGGCGTGCATCCATGCGGTGAAGGACCGCATCATGTTCATCAACACCGGTTTCCTCGACCGCACCGGCGACGAGATGCACACCTCGATGCGTGCCGGGCCGATGATCCGCAAGGGCGACATGAAGAATGCCGACTGGATCAAGGCCTATGAGGACCGCAACGTCCAGATCGGGCTGGCCTGCGGCCTGTCGGGCAAGGCGCAGATCGGCAAGGGCATGTGGGCGGCCCCCGATCGCATGGCCGACATGCTCGAACAGAAGATCGCGCATCCGCGCACCGGCGCCAACACCGCCTGGGTGCCATCACCGACCGCCGCGACGCTCCACGCGACGCATTACCACGCCATCGACGTGTTCGCGCGCCAGGCCGAGCGGGCGTGGGAGGGCGTCGCCTCGCTCGACCGCCTGCTCAGCATTCCCGTCGCGCAGGGCCATAACTGGCAGCCCGACGAAATCCGCGAGGAACTCGACAACAATGCGCAAGGCATTCTCGGTTATGTCGTGCGCTGGGTCGACCAGGGCATCGGTTGCTCCAAGGTGCCCGACATCCACGATGTCGGCCTGATGGAAGACCGTGCGACGCTGCGCATCTCGTCGCAGCACATGGCCAACTGGCTGCTCCACGGCATCGCCACCCCGGCTGAGGCCGACGCCGCGCTGTCACGCATGGCGGCCAAGGTCGATGCGCAGAATGCCGGTGACCCGCTCTACCATCCGATGGCCGGCCATGCCGACACCAGCCTGGCCTTCCAGGCGGCGCGGGCGCTGGTGTTCGAAGGGGTGGAACAGCCCAATGGTTACACCGAGCCGCTGCTGCACCAGTTCAGGGCCAGGGTGAAGACGCGGAGGTAATACCAAGTCCCATGGACGGTCACCCATGTGCCCATGATCGCAGGCCGATGGACATGATGAGCCACGGCTGATCGACGAGACGGTTCCATGCAAAGCAGCAGTGATCGAGGATGTCGGCGTAGGATTTGAAGATCCTGTTCGAGAGCCAGTTATCGCGCATGAACTGCCAGACATTCTCAACCGGGTTGAGTTCAGGGCATTTCGACGGCAGCGGCAGCAAGGTGATGTTGGCGGGGACGGTGAGCGCGCCAGAGCCATGCCATCCCGCCTGGTCGAGGAGCAGGATGGCGTGCGCGCCTGGCGCGACGGCGGCGGAGATTTCGGCCAGATGCAAGGCCATCCCCTGCGTGTTGCATCGCGGTAGCACGAGTGCCGCGCCCTTGCCCTCGGCCGGGCAGATCGCCCCGTAAATATAGGCCGATGACGTGCGCTGGTCCTTC
Organism: uncultured Sphingomonas sp.; assembly: GCA_963422345.1. Taxonomy (GTDB): domain Bacteria; phylum Pseudomonadota; class Alphaproteobacteria; order Sphingomonadales; family Sphingomonadaceae; genus Sphingomonas. The sequence goes on along the minus strand of OY729425.1, from coordinate 3,198,143 downwards.
GGCGCCGAAGGCCGGGTTCCGCGACGCGCCCAGCGCCGGGTGATCCCGTTCTTCTGGCCGACCCGCGCCTCGTCCTGCCACCACAGCTCTATCGCTGTGCCGCGCGGGAGCGTTGCCCGGATCGTCGCCACCCGGGCGGGGAAGTTTTTTTAAACGTCGGGATGGCGTCATCATCCTGCGTATGATGGCGCGGCCGCGCCGACAGCTTGCGATACCCCAAGCCACGCAGTTCTCGGCTCAGCGTCTGCTTGCTGACGCTGATGGCAAACTCGTCCCACACCCACTGCGCGAGATCGATCAGCCGCCAGCGTACGACACCGTGCGATGCCGGGATCGGACCACTCTCGACGATCTGCGCCAAAGCCCGACGCTGCGCGTCATCGAGCAGCGGCACGCCACCGGGCGGCACCGCATCGATCAACCCATCAGGCCCGCCAGCGTTGAACCGCAGCACCCAGTCGCGGACCGTCTGGAGCCCAACGCCGCCAAGCTGCGCCGCCTCGCTCCGCGTCCCTCCCTCGTAAATCGCCGCCAGCGCCAGCAGCCGACGCACCTGGTTCGCGTCACTGCTCGATCGCGCTAAGGCCCGCATCCTCGCCGCCGTAAAATCAGCTCGAAGCGCCACTGCCGCACCCATCGCAAACCTCCCTCACGTTCGCGACCATTGAATCGAACTTCTGACCGTTTGGGAATCCCCTATGAGTCAGGGCTCACGAGATTTGGTATAACAACCTCTCCCGTCAAGGGGAACGAGCGGCCAGTCTATGCCGCTTCGGTTTCCAGCGCCTCGCTCGCCTCCAGCCACGCCGCTTCTGCCGCCTCGACCTGGGCGTCGAGTTCTGCGCGGCGTTTCATCAGCTCGGTCATGCTCATCTTGGTGAGCCACAATTCCGCGCCTGCGGGGTCGAACATTGCCTTGTCGACGGCGCTGCGTTTGGCAGTAAGCTTGGCCAGCTCTGCCTCGGCTTGCTGTGCCTTGCGCCTTGCGGCCTGTTCCTTCTCCCGCGCCTCGGCTGCGGCGCGGCGGTCTTCCTTTTTGTTGCCCTTCGGCTTTGCGCCGCCATTGTTGGCGGACCCGTCACCAGCGAGGACCATGGCGATATAGTCCTCCATGCTGCCAGCATACTCAGTCGCCCGTCCGCCATCGACCAGCACCAGTCGGTCTGCTGTCAGTTCAATCATGTGACGGTCATGGCTGACGATCACCACCGCGCCGTCATAGGCGTTGAGTGCCTGGACCAGCGCCTCGCGCGCATCGACATCAAGGTGGTTGGTCGGTTCGTCGAGGATCAGCATGTGCGGCGCCTCGCGCGTGATCAGCGCCAGTGCCAGTCGCGCGCGCTCGCCGCCCGACAATTTGCCAACCTTTGTTGTCGCCTTGGGGCCGGAAAAACCGAACCGGCCAAGCTGTGCTCGCACGGCGGCGGGCGTCATGCCCTTCATCATCCGTGTCATATGCTCTAGCGGCGTATCGTCAGTATCGAGTTCCTCGACCTGATATTGCGTAAAATAGCCGACGCGCATCTTGCCAGATGCAGTCATCGCCCCGTCCATCGGTGCCAGCTGCGCGGCCAGCAGCCGCGCGAGGGTGGTCTTGCCGTTACCATTGCGACCAAGCAGCGCGATCCGGTCGGTCGGGTCGAGCCGCAGGTTGAGGCGCTGGAGGATCGGGTTGCCCTCGGTATAGCCGACGCTTGCCATATCGAGCGTTACCAGTGGCGGCTTCAGCTCGTCCGGGCTGGGAAAGTCGAACGACAGGCTCGGGTCTTCGACCAGCGCGGTGATCGGCTGCATCTTGGCCAGCATCTTGGCGCGCGATTGCGCCTGTTTTGCGGTGGAGGCGCGTGCGCTGTTGCGCGCGACATAGTCCTGCAACTTGGCGCGCTGCGCATCCTGCGCCGCCTTGGCCGCCGCCAATTGCGCGACCCGTTCAGCGCGCTGCCGCTCAAAGCTGTCATAGCCGCCGGTGTACATTGTCACCTTGCCGCCCTCGAGGTGCAGGATCGTGTCGACGACATTGTTGAGCAGATCACGCTCATGGCTGATCACCACGATCATTGCCGGATAGGCCTTGAGGAAATTTTCCAGCCACAGCGTCGCTTCAAGATCGAGATGGTTCGATGGCTCGTCGAGCAACAACAGGTCGGGCTCGGAAAACAGCAGCGATGCCAGCGCAACCCGCATCTTCCAGCCGCCCGAATAGCTGTCGAGCGGACGGTTCTGCATTTCCTCGTCAAAGCCCAGGCCGACCAGGATACGCGCCGCCCGCGCATCGGCGGTATAGGCATCGATCGCGATCAGCCGGTCATGAATCTCGCCGATCCGGTCCGGGTCATGGCATGTCTCGCTTTCGGCAAGCAACGCCGCGCGCTCGGTGTCGGCGGCAAGCACGGCCTCAATTGGCGTGGTCAGGCCGCTTGGTGCCTCCTGGGCGATATAGCCAATGCGCGTCTTGCGCGGCATCTCGATCTCGCCCTCATCCGCCTCAAGTGACCCGATCATCACCTTCATCAGCGTCGACTTGCCGGCGCCGTTGCGCCCGATCAGCCCGACACGGCTGCGCGGCGGCAACGCGGCGGTTGCACGGTCAAGGATCGTGCGCCCGCCAAGGCGCACCGTGATGCCATTGATATTGAGCATGGCGCCGCCGTTATCATGCAGTGCAGCATAAGCAAAGGGCGCTGCTCGCTTTGTGTGTCTTCCCCCTGACCTGCGCGGCACAGCTGGCGCAGGATACTCCGCCGCTTCGCCCGGCGCCGCTTATCCCCGCGGCAAGACAATCCGCGCTTCGAGGCCGCCTGTGTCGCGATTGGTCAGGGTTATGTCACCACCCGCCTCGCGCACGATCGCGGCTGCCAGGGCGAGCCCCAGACCAATTCCGCCGGTGCCCTTGTTGCGTGATGTCTCAATGCGGGTGAATGCCTCAAACACATTGGCCATTTGTTCTTCGGGAATGCCGGGGCCATTGTCGGTTACAATGATAGTCGCGCGATGGGTGTCACCAGCCAGTGTGACCTGCGCTTCACCGCCATATTTGATCGCGTTTTCAATCAGGTTGCGGATGGCGCGCCGGATCAGTGACGGGCGCAGTCGCATCGTCAATCGCGGTGCTTCCGTGAAGTTTACCGGGGCACCAAGGTCGCGGAAATCATCAACCACGGCATCGACCAGTGCAGCAAGGTCAACCTCGGTCAGTGCCTCGTTCGGTCGACCAAGCCGGGCCAGCGACAAGATGTCGTCCAGCGTACGGTTCATCTCGGCAATGGTATCGGCCATTTTTGCACGGCCCTGCTCGTCCTCGACCAACTCGATCCGGACACGCAACGCGGCGAGCGGGGTGCGCAGGTCATGGCCGATCGCACCGAGCATCCGATCCTTTTCGTCGAGCATCGCCGTCACACGCAGCCGGAGCGCATTATAGGCGGCGATTACGGCGCGCACATCCGTCGGGCCGCGCTCTGCGACGGGCGGTCCCTCATCGCCCGGGCGGAATCGCCGGGCGTTGGTGGCGAGTTCGCGCAGCGGTCGAGCGAGGCGCTGGGACGCAAGCAGGACCGGGACCAGCAGGATCACGTACAGCACCAGCGTCTGCCAGATCAGTCGCCAGATAATGCCCGCCTCGCTGCGTGCCCAGGGTAACGAGGTTACCAGCCAGCCATGGCCAGGTTGTTCGACTGCGATCACCAGTTCACCGCCCAATCGGACCATCCGCTCGACGCGCCGTGCCGGCTGAAAACGCAACCGGGGGTCATCGGGGCGAATGGGGCGGATCTCGGTTTCGATACGACCGGCCTTGATACCGGCATCGCTCAGCGCCGCTTGCAAGGCCGCTTCAACATCCGGACGGTGCACGCCGCCGGGTGTGATCGGTGACGCGTCAGCACGCCGCACCCGCCCGCCGTCGGCGCGGATCGGGCGACCCGCAGCCTCGCGCTCAATGGCATCGGCGATGCGCGTAACGGCCGGGCCAGTCGCTGCATCAATCTGGTTGTTGCGGCGCTCGGTCAGCAGCAACGCGAAATTGATGCCCTGCGCGACGAAAAGCGCCACCGCGATCAGCAGTGCCAGCTGGCTGGAAAAGCTGCGCGGCCAAAGCCGGATATGGCTCACAGCCGCTTGACCTCAGCCGCCAGCGTGTACCCACCACCCCATACGGTCTTGATCAGTTCGGGGCTTTTCGGATCAGTTTCGATCTTGCGCCGCAATCGGCTGACCTGGTTGTCGATCGCCCGGTCAAACGCAGCGGCCTCGCGGCCCTGGGTCAGGTCGAGCAACTGGTCGCGTGTCAGCACCTGGCGGGGTCGCGTTACCAGCGCGAGCAGCAAATTATATTCGCCCGTCGATAGCGGGACTGACACGCCCTCGCGGTCAACCAGGGCACGTTCACCTGATTTCAGCAACCAGCCGGAAAAGCTGTATGAGGCGCTGTCAGGCGCATGTTGACGGACACCGCCAGCCGCCGCACGGCGCAATACGACCTTGGCCCGCGTTGCCAGCTCGCGCGGGCTGAACGGCTTCACGACATAGTCGTCCGCACCCATCTCCAACCCGACAATGCGGTCGGTTTCCTCGCTCTTCGCGGTCAGCAATATGACCGGGATATCGCTGTTCGCGCGAATATGTCGGGTCAGGCTCAACCCGTCCTCACCGGGCATCATGATGTCGAGAATGATGATGTCGATGGCATAGGCCGACAAGCGGGTGCGCGCGGCCTCCGCGTCTGCCGCCTGGGTTACGCGAAAGCCCTGTTTGGTCAGATATATGGCGAGCGGCTCGCGGATCGAGCGCTCGTCATCAACCAGCAGCAGGTGCGGCATGTCTCCCATTGGCGCGACATCTAGCATGAGGAATGGCTTGTGGGGAGGAGATGCCGGGCGAGCGTGGAGGGGGGGATGCTCGCCCGGCGACCCGATCAGGGGGATTACTGACCAGGGTTTGGTGGCGGCGGCGGGTTTGCACCACCGCGCTGCATCATTGCGCCAGCGCGATCACGCATTGCATCGCGTTCGCTCTGATCAAGGAACCCGTCATGGTTCATGTCCATGCGGTCAAATCGCGCACTCGACTGGGCCTGTGACTCCGCACGGCTGACCTTGCCATCATGGTCGGTGTCGAACCGCTCCATCATCCGTTCGCGCATCCGGCCACCCGGAGGTGGTGGTGGCGGGGGTGGCGGGGGCGTGCCGGTGCCGGCGCTGGCGGGCGGTGGCGGGGGTGCATCACGGCGCGGCGCCATTTCATCGGCCGAAAGCTGGCCGTCGCCATTCTTGTCCATCTTGGTGAAGCGCGCATCGGCGCGCGCAAGAAATTCCGCCCTGGAGATGCGACCATCGCCATCGCCATCGGCGCGACCCATACCGCGACCGGCGGTGCGTGTTGTTTCCGGTGCGGTTTGCGCAACGGCCAGGCCCGCGATGGTTGTGCCGGCGAGCGCTGCGGCGAGCAAAAGCTTTTTCATGCCTCTTCATCCTTGTTAGCGGGCGCAACCAGTCCACACCCCACGTCATGGACCGTCATGGCGGGAACCTGTCATCCGACTGTGTCAGCGAAACGAGAAAGTGTCGCAAATTGTCGCGGATGAATTTGTCGTTCAGCCGAAGATCGCGACGCTTTGCATCCCCTGCGCTACTGGCTCGCCAGCAGCGTTCCACATCGTCATGACCTGGCTTGAACAACCATGGGCGGCGTGGTCAGAAACCGCCGAGAGCAACCACCACCCGTCATCCGTCGCAGGTGTCGGGGTCAACAGGTTGACGATCCAGGTCAGCGAACTGACCGGCACGGGTTCCTTGCCGAGCAATTTGAACGCCGCTGGCGGCAGGGCATCGGCCACCGCGATCAGATGGACCATCGGATCAAGTCCGTCATGCTCACGCAGCCGTGCCCAGCGCAGCCATTCTGCCTCGCCCTTTGCTTCAGCTCTCAGGTCGAGAAAGTTGAAGTTGCTGATGAAGAAGCCCTCGGGTCCGGTATAGACCCTGGTGTCGGGGGAAGGCGGGCGGTGCTGGCCTTGCATCCGGCCCGTAAAATCAACCCGCGACGGCTGGTCGGCCATGAACACGAAGGTGGCGCGAAATCCCAGTCCGGCCTCGGACGCGATGTCAGCCTGGATGAACGCGGCGTTGCGCCCACGCCGCAATTTCGTCGCGGTAACGGTGACGTCACCCGACAAGGGGCCAATGAATGAGATTTGCGCACTGCGCAGCGGCGGCAGATCAGGTTCAATGGCTTGCGCGGCGTATAGCGCCAGCGCGCTCGACAAGCCGCCATAGGCCGTACGCCCTTGCAGCCAATCGGCCGGGATGATCGCCCGGAAGCCCCCCTCGACCGGCGTGGCGGCAGAAAGGATGTCGCGCAGTGCCGTCATTTTGCCCCCGTCAATGAATCGCGCAGTTCGCGTTTCAGAACCTTGCCAATCGCGCTGCGCGGCAATTCCTCAATCACATGCAGCGCCGACAGGCGCTGTGTCTTGCCCAGCTGCGCGTTGGTCCAGGCAAGGATCGCTGCCGCATCCTCTGCGGCAAGGGCATGGGGTACATAGAAGCCGACCGGCGTCTCCCCCCATGTCTCGGAGGCAATGCCGATGACGCTGCAATCGGCCACTGCGGGATGTTGCGCCAAGACGGCTTCCAGATCGACCGGGTAGATGTTGAAGCCGCCGGAAATGATCAGATCCTTCTTCCGGTCGAGCAAGGTCAGGAACCCGTCTGCATCGAACCGCCCGATATCACCGTGGCGGATAAAGCGGTTGCCCTTGGCGTCGAACCATTCCGCGGCCGCGGTCGCTTCGTTGCGCCCATGATATCCCGTCATCATCGCCGGGGAGCGACCGACTACCTCGCCCGTCTCGCCCTGTGCGACTTCTTTGCCGTCATCGTCGATCAGGCGGATGTCGTGTCCCTCGATCGGTCGGCCAACCGTGTGCAGCTTGTCGGGGAACTGGTTGGCGACCAACAAGCAGGTGCCGCCGCCTTCGGTCAGCCCGTAATATTCGATCAACAGCCCCGGCCAGCGTGCCAGCACATCAGCCTTGAGTGCTGCGGAGAAGGGCGCGCTGGTGCAGGTCTTGAACCGGAAGCTCGACAGGTCGAACTGGTCGAAATCGGGCAACCCCATGATGCGCTGATATTGCACGGGCACCAGCATGGTGTGCGTCGCGCGGTGCCGTGCGGCGAGCGTTACGTAACCCCGCGCATCAAACTTGTTCATAAGCACCGCGGTGCCGCCCCAGCCCAGCGTCGGCAAAAGACTGACCAGGGTCGTGTTCGAATAGAGCGGTGTCGCGATCATCGTAACCGCGTCTTGAAACCCGGCATTGGCGTTGCGGCTGATATGCGCCCAGCGCATCGCATGACTTTGCACGATACCCTTGGGCGTACCCGTCGTGCCAGAGGAGTAGATGATGTTGAAGCCGTCGGCGGGTGCGATGGTGACGGCGGCAGGCACGCTGCCTTCGGGCGCAAGCCATGTGGCAAAGGCCTCGGTGTCGAGCCGGATGACCTGAATATCCAGCGTGAAGGGTTTGAGCGTTTGCGCAGCATCATGATCGAGAAACAGGATTGGGGCGCCGCAATCAGCAATCATTGCCGCAATCGCCTCACCGGTTGCGGACGGCGCAAGCGGTGCCGCCACGCAGCCCGCCCGCAAGGCGCCAAGAAACACCGTGCCATATTCGAGCGAGGAACCGGCGACGATTGCGATCGCTTGTCCTTGCGCCACGCCATCACGTTGCAATGCGGCCGCGATGCGATCCAGCAACTGATCCAGCCCGGCGAAATCGATGGTGCCGTCTTTTGCAGCAAGCGCTTCCTTGTCACCGCGCTCGCGTGCATGGGCGGCAATCAGGTCGGGCAGGGTCGCGAAATCGCTGGCCAGCATGGTGGCGGAATCGAGAATGGGCATCATCATCCGCTAGGCGAGCAGCTTGCGAAATGCCATACGCGATATTCGAAAAACTGCCGCGAGGTCTCCATGCTGTTCTATGATTCCGCCAATCCGGCACCAAATCCCCGGCGCGTGCGTATCTTTCTTGCCGAGAAGGGGCTGCGTATTCCCACGGCGCACGTGTCGATTCCCGCCGGTGAGCACCGCGGTGAAGACTATCTCAAGGTCAATCCGCTTGGTCAGACGCCGAGCCTCGTACTCGATGATGCAAGCGTGCTGACGGAGAGCATCTCGATTTGCCGCTATTTTGAAGGGCTGCATCCTGAACCCGCGTTGTTCGGTGTTGGTGCACAGGACGTTGCCGAGGTCGATATGTGGATCAGGCGCGTCGAGATGCGGCTGATGGTGCCGGTCGGCATGGTGTGGGCGCATACCCATCCCTTCACCGCGCGGGTTGTAAAGCCGCAATTCCCCGAGTTTGGCGAGACGCAGCGGTTGCGCGCTATCGCCGTGATGGGGGAGTTTGACCGCGCGCTTGATGGCCGGGAGTTTCTTGATGGTCGCCGTTACACGATGGCTGACATCGTGCTGCTTACGACCATCGATTTCGCGGCGTTCATTGGCCTCGCTGTGCCGGAGGAATATGAGGCACTGCGCGCGTGGCACCAACGCGCCTCTGCGCGCCCGAGTACGGCAGCATGAAGGGCGCCGTGGCAATTGTTACCGGGGGTGGCACCGGTATTGGCGCTGCGGTCGTGCGCCAGCTTGTCGCGCGCGATGTGCGCTGTGTTGTCAACTATGCCTCCAGCCGCGATGACGCTGAGGCCTTGGTTGCTGAGTTGGGCGGTGCAGCTGTTGCCGTGCAAGCCGACATTGTGGAGAACGCCGCCTGTCATCAACTGGTCGATGCGGCGCGAAAGGCGTTCGGGCGCGTTGATTTTCTCGTCAACAATGCTGGCCGCACCAAATTCGCCAATCATGAGGATCTGGATGCACTGGCTGCGGAGGATTTCATCGACATCTACCGGCTCAACACGATCGCGCCGTTCCAGATGATCCGTGCCTGTGCGCCAGCGATGCGCGAAAACGGTATTGGTGCGGTCGTTAATGTTGCGTCGGTCGCCGGGGTTTTCGGGCACGGTTCCTCGGTCGCCTATGCTGCGTCAAAGGGCGCGCTGGTCACGATGACGCGAAGCCTGGCGCGGGCCCTTGCGCCGGCAATCCGGGTCAATGCCGTGGCGCCGGGGTATGTCGGTACAGGCTGGTTCGAAAAGCGATTGGGTGAGGAAGGTTTCGCCCGTCTCAACGAGCGGATCGCTGCGTCCACACCCATGGCGATGGCGGCAGGGCCAGACGACATTGCCGGGCCGATTGTGATGTTGCTCGATCCGGCAATGCGCGCCGTGACCGGAGAAGTCACGCTGGTCGACGCGGGCGCGCACCTTGATGTCGGCCTGTCACGGCGGCCTGGGCGCGAGGGTTAGGGTGCCTTTGCCGGGGTGAGGTTTCCCAGAACACGCGTAACCACGATGGTCAGTGCGAGCCCGGCGAGAACCGAGGCAAGCAGGAACACAGCGCCGGGAAAGCCGTGACGTGTCCCGATCGCTAGGGCATTGGTCATCATCAGCGGTGTCACGATCATCACGATGCTGCCAAGGCTCGACATGCCACCCTGCAGCGCGCCTTGCTGTGTCGCATCGGCCATGCGCGATAGCAGGCCCTGCATCGAGGGGAACACGAAACCCGAACATGCGCCGAAAAGGAACAGCGCATAGGCTTGCCAGCCATGCGATGCGAAGGCGAAGAGGAAGAATGAGCAGGTTCCAGAGGTAAGGCCAACCACGACCGCGCGGCGCTCTCCGATGCGAGCGATTACCCTGCCGCTCAGACCACCCTGGACGGTCGCCATGACCAGTCCGGAAAAGGCGAGGCTCCAGCCGATCGCTGTGCTGTCCCAGCCAAAGGTAATCGCTGCCCAGAAAGACCATGTGGCGTAATAGACGTTGTGGGCCAGTTGCCAGAGCAGCCAGGCGAGCAGCAAAGGCCCCGCCTTCCCGGCTGTGAACAACGGGCGGAATGCGCCGACAATATGGGCGTCACGCAGCCGGAATGGACGGCGATTTTCCGGCGCGAGCGTTTCCGGCATGATCGTCATCATCAGCACCGCATTGATCAGCGCCATTACTGATGCCGCAATGAAAGGCGCGCGCGGACCGAGTTGCGCGATCAACCCGCCCAGTGCCGGGCCGAGAATGAAGCCGATGCCGAATGCAGCCCCGATCAACCCGAAGGTGGCGCTGCGCTTTTCCGGTGGCGTCACATCAGCAAGCACAGAGGAAGCAGGCGCATAGATCGCCCCGGCAACCCCGGCGATGGCCCGCCCCAAGAACAGCCAGGCAAGTGTTGGTGCCCAGGCCATCAACCCATAGTCTATTCCAAAGGCGAGCATCGCCGCGATCAGTACCGGCCTTCTGCCAAACCGGTCGCTCAGATTGCCGATGATCGGTCCGGCAAAAAACTGGGTAATGGCAAAGGTGGCGAGCAGCCATCCGCCAATCGTTGCGGCCTTTGCCATATCGACATGCCCCAGCTGGGTCACAAGGCGCGGAAGAACCGGAATGACGACGCCGAAGCCAATTGTGTCGATCAAAACGGCAGCGAGGGCGATCGGGATGGCGCGGTGCGGAAAGCTTGGCATGGGGCCGGATTGTCGCACAGGCCAGGCGCTGGCGACAATGGCTGCTTTTGGGGCTGATTTTGCGCCATGGGCCGAGGTGCGGGCAAGCAACTGATCGGCAGGAAATGGCAGCGCGAGCAGGAACAAGGCGAGCAATGCCGCGCTCATCGGGGCTTTCCGTTTCCGTCAATTTGTGCGATAGCACGGCCATACCCGATCTTCAGATTTGATTTCATGAGGAGTGAGCCCATGGCGACTGCCGCCGATCTCGACCGCCCTGCCGACGCCTTGGAGGCGTTTCGTGCCGAGGCGCGTGCCTGGCTCCAGGCCAATTTCCCGACGGCGTTGCGCGGCAAGGATAACGCCTTGGCCTCGATTGACGGCCCGACAAATCTTTCCGCCGATGAGGCTGCCTGGAAGACTGCGATGGCAGGCAAGGGCTGGGGCGTGCCGACATGGCCTGCGGCTTATGGCGGCGGCGGGCTGGATCGGGCGCAGGCGCGGGTGCTGCAACAGGAAATGGATCGTATCGGGGCGTGGAACCCGATTGGTGGCCTCGGCATGATGATGTTCGGGCCGACCTTGCTTGAATATGGCAACGAGACGCAAAAGCAGCGGCATATTCCCGGCATTGCGCGGGGTGAGGTTCGTTGGTGCCAGGGCTATTCAGAGCCGGGTGCCGGTTCCGATCTGGCCAGTCTGCAGACGTTCGCTGAGGACAAGGGCGATCATTATCTTGTCAACGGGCAGAAGACCTGGACCTCTGGCGGGCAATGGGCGGACAAGTGTTTTGCGCTGGTGCGTACCGACAAGACAAAGAAGCATGAAGGCATCAGCTTCCTGCTGATCGACATGACCTCACCCGGGGTCGAGGTGAAGCCGATCCGCATGATTTCAGGGTCGTCACCGTTCTGCGAGACCTTCTTCACTGATGTGAAGGTGCCAAAGGAAAACCTCGTTGGTCGCGAGGGCGAAGGCTGGACGATTGGCAAGCGGCTGCTGCAACATGAGCGGCAGAACCTGTCGGGCGGCGGATCAAATGCGGCGCGGCTGTTTGGCGGAAAATCGCTGTCACAACTCGCCAAGGAGTATCGCGGCGAGGAAGAGGGCAAGATCGCCGACAGCGACTTGCGGATGCGGATTGTGCGTCAGGAGATGGACAGCCGCGCCTTCATGTTGACGCTGCGTCGCGCAGCGTTGGAGGCCAAATCGAACCAGGGACCGTCAGCGGCAACATCAATCATGAAAAATGTTGGTGCACGCATGACCCAGGACAAGGCCGAACTTGCCATTGAGATCATGGGCATGAGCGGCCTTGGCTGGGAAGGTGAGGGGTTCAGCGATGCCGAACTGGCACAGACCCGCACCTGGCTGTGGGGCAAGGCCGTGTCGATCTATGGCGGTTCGACCGAGATCCAGAACAATGTGATCGCCAAGCGCATTCTGGGGATGCTCGATCATCAATAGTCATGTCTGCCCCCGGTTAACTGCAGGGCGGATGCGGAAGGCATAGCGAACGATCGCAGGGCAGGTCTTGTGGGCGTTCGAGGAATTCAGACAGGGAAGAATGGCAATGGCCGTATTGAACGACGAACAGGTGATGCTGCGCGACATGGCACGCGAATGGGCCGACAATGAATCGCCCGTCACCGCCTTTCGCCAGTTGCGGAATGCCGCCGTTCCGTCGGGTTTTGACAGCGATGCATGGCGTGCCCAGGGCGATATGGGCTGGGCCGGCATTGTCGTGCCCGAAGCCTATGGCGGTTCGCAATTTGGCTTTTTGTCCCTCGGGCTCGTCCTGGAGCAGCTTGGGCGCAACCTGGCGGCGACACCGCTCGCTGCGACCGCCGTTGCAGCCGTCGCTATCGCACAAGGCGAGGACGAAGCCGTAAAGGCGCAGTGGCTGCCGCGTATCGCCGCCGGAGAGGTCATTGCAACGCTGGCCGTGGACGAAGGGCCGGTGCACAATCCGGCGAAAATCAACACGTCCGTCGCGGCAGGCAAGTTGACCGGCACCAAAGCCTTTGTTGCGGAGGGTGATGGGGCTGGTTTGTTTGTCGTTGCAGCGACGGACGGGCTGTATCTCGTCGCTGGCGACGAGGGCGTCACACGGTCCACGCGGCGCATGGCGGACGGGCGCAGCCATGCCGAGGTCAGCTTTGCAGATGCCCCGGCGACGCGGCTGGGCGGTTCTGATCTGACGGCGAGGATCATTGACTGCGCAACCGCAGCGACGTGCGCCGAGATGCTGGGTCTGGCGACACAGGCTTTTGAAACGACGAACGATTATCTGAAAACGCGCGTTCAGTTCGGCCAGACGCTGGCCAGTTTTCAGGCCTTGCAACACCGTATGGCGAAAATCTTCACGGAACTTGAGCTGATGCGCTCAGCCGTTGAGGGCGCGCTGGAGGCGATTGATTCAGCTCGCTCCGATGTTGATCAGGCAGTCAGCCTTGCCAAGGCATTGGCCAATGATACGCTTCATCTCGCCAGCCGCGAGATGGTTCAGCTACACGGCGGCATTGGCATGACCGATGAGCATGACGCTGGCTTCTACCTGAAACGGGCTGCGGTATTGCAGGCGATGTGGGGCAATGCGGCGTGGCACCGCGAGCGGTTTGCGCGCCTCAACGGGTATTAAACACCTTGTGATAGTCGTTGGATGGAATATTGCTGCTGCCAGTTTGGCGGCGTGTTTTTGATTATGTCATTTTGGCAACAGGCGCACAGGATTTGGACAGGCGTGCGCCCTTCACGCTTGACGTAACGGCAATCGCAGAGCAATTCGAGGCTTGGGTATGGTGACAGCCAAATGTCACGAACCCGGGGAGAGGATTATGCTGAACTCGCGGTATCTTTCGATGTGTGGTCTGTCGGCTCTGGCTATCGGCATGGCCAGTCCTGCCTGGGCCAAGGGCGTGGTTGCTGCGCAGCCAGCCGCCCAGGCCGCCGCGCAGGATGAACCCGACACCACGCAGGACGTGGTTGTCACGGCACAGGGCCGTGCGCAGGTGCTGTCGAGCGTTCCGCTAGCCGTTTCGGCGATCAATGCGGCCAGCCTTGAGCGTTCAGGCGCCAGCGACATTCGGCAGCTCGCGCAGATCGCGCCTTCGTTGCAGGTGTCATCCACGGGTAACGAATCCAATGGCTCGGCGCGGTTGCGCGGTATTGGTACGGTCGGTGACAATCCCGGGCTGGAAAGCTCGGTGGCGGTGTTCGTTGATGGTGTTTACCGGTCACGGTCGGGCATCGGCCTGAACGAGCTGGGTGATCTTGAGCGCGTCGAGGTTCTGCGTGGCCCACAGGGCACGTTGTTTGGCCGCAATGCCTCTGCCGGCATCATCTCGATTACCAGCAAGATGCCCGACCTGAACCGGATCAGCGGCGGCGGATCGGCCAGCTATGGCAACTACAATTACATCCGCGTTGACGGTAATGTGAATGTGCCGCTCAGCGACACGGTCGGCGCGCGGGTCGATGCCGTTTATGTCAAGCGCGACGGCTTTTACCGCGATGTGACCAACAACACCGACATCAATAACCGTAATCGCTTCTTCATCCGCGGACAGTTGTTATTCCAACCGTCGAGCGACCTGACGGTGCGCCTGATCGGTGACTTCACCACGCGCAGCGAAAAATGCTGCTCGGCAGCCTATATTGATGAGACGGTCGCGCCTGCCAACCAGAACCTGTTGAGCACCACCAACACCATCATCCCGGTGTTGACACGGCTCGGCGAACCGGTTGCCGCGTTCAGCAATCCCTATTCGCGCAATCTCTACCTGTCGCCCGGTCGCACTTATGCCGGCAAGACGCAGGATTGGGGCCTTTCGGGCCAGATCGATTATAATTTCGGCGGTGCCAAGCTGACCTCGATCACGGCCTATCGCAGCTATTACAACTATCAGGCGTCCGACACGGATTATGGCTTTGTCGATATCCTGTATCGCGCACCCGGCCCTGATGCTGGTCGTCGCCAGTTCAAGACCTTCTCGCAGGAGCTCCGCCTGCAGGGCGAGGCACTGGGCGGCAAGCTGGACTGGCTGATCGGCGGGTTCTTCGCCAATGAGGATCTGGGCGTTCGCGAGAACCTGAAGTTCGGTTCGCAATATGGTCGTTTTGCTTCCTGCCGTATCATCAACGGTGGCGGGCTGGCCTTCTCCTTTGATCCCACCTCATCGGGATGCATCAATCCGGCGCTGCGCCCTAACGTTTCCGGGGCGTTCGGTGCCGCTGGTCCGACGATCCTGGCAGCATTTGATCGGCTCGATACGCTCAATAACATGGGTGATACCGGTTCGGTCTATAATCAGAACAGCAAGAATTATGCGTTCTTTACGCACAATATCTTCGAAATCGCCGATGGCCTGAAGCTGACGGTTGGCCTGCGCTGGACGCATGAGACCAAGACGCTGAACTCGACCTTTGCCAACAACAATACCGTGTGTCCGGCGCAACAGGCGGCCCTGTCCGGCTTCCTGAGCAACGCAGGTCTGGCGGCGGTTGCCGGGGGCATTATCGGGCTTAGCTGCCAGGGCAATTCGACCTCGGAACTCAATGGCGTGTCGATCAGTGACAAGCGCAGTGAGAGCGAGCTGACGGGCACGGGCATCCTGTCCTACAAGGTAACGCCGCGGTTGCTCACCTATGCCAGCTATGCGCGTGGTTATAAGTCGGGCGGTTTCAACCTTGATCGCTCCGCGCTCAAGGGCCCGCTCGGCACCTTTGCTGCCGCTGGTGGCGCGCAGGCATTGGTCGGGAACCTCCAGTTCGCGCAGGAAATCAACACCGCGCTGGAACTCGGTGTGAAATACTCGTCACCGGTCTTCAGCCTGAACGTTGCTGCCTTCCGGCAGGCGTTCAAGAATTTCCAGCTGAACACGTTCAACGGCTCGGTCTTCCTCGTGCAGACCGTCAACGCCTGCAAGACGGACCTGGCCGGTGCGGACAAGGATCTGAGTGCCACGACCGGCGCCTGCGCCGCCAGTGACGTGCAGGCCGGTGTGATATCGCAGGGCGTCGAGCTTGAGGCGGCGATTACGCCGGTGCGTAACTTCACCGTCAATGCCGGCTTCACCTATGCGCAGACCAAGTATCGCAAAAACCTGGTCGGCAACAGCAGCGGATCACCACTTGATCCGGCGCTTCGCCTGTTGCCAGGCGACAATCTGTCCAATGCGCCGTCAATGGTCGTGACCACTGCTGTCACCTGGACGCCGAAGCTCGGCTCGAGCGGAATGACGGGCCTGTTCTATGTCGATGGTCGCTTGTCGGGTGACTATAATTCGGGCTCTGACCTGTTCCCGCAGAAGGAGCAGGACAGCTTCTTCGTGATGAATGCCCGTATCGGCATTCGTGGACCGGGGCAGAAATGGGCGGTTGAATTCTGGGGTCAGAATATCCTCAACACCCAGTACACCCAGGTTGCGTTCAGCTCGCCGTTCCAGGCTGGTGGCGCGAATGCGGTCTTTACCCCGGATTCCCGCTATCCCGGCGGTGCGCAGATTTTCTCGGCCTTCCTGGCTGAGCCGCGTACCTATGGTGTGACGCTCCGCGGCAAGTTCTGATCGGGACATTTGCCTGAATGCGGGGGGCGTGGCGCGACAAGCGCCGCGCCCCTTCGCTTATTGACGGGAATGACATTCGCGCGTCTGCGGCGTATCGCATGATCCATGCCTAAACGCCCCCCTGCCGGCCTGCCTACCCGGCAGCAAATTCTCGATTTCATCGTTGCTTCCGACGTCCCTGCCGGAAAGCGAGAAATTGCCCGTGCCTTCGGCCTGACGGCGCAGGAGAAGATTGCGCTCAAGGCGTTGCTCAAGGACATGGCCGATGAGGGGTTGATTGATGGTGCTCCCGGACGGGCCTTCCACAAACTGGGCGGCCTGCCCAAGGTAACGGTGCTGCGCATCGTCGATGCCGATGACAGTGGTACGATCTGGGCAGCGCCTGAACGATGGGAAGCCGATACCCCCGTGCCGCGCTTGCGGGTACGCGAACGCAAGCGTGGCAGCCTTGGCATTGGCGACCGCATCCTCGCGCGGACGGAGGAAGCCGGCAATGGGTGGATCGCCCACCCGATGAAGCAGCTCGCGCGTGGCGAGGAACTCGTGCTTGGTGTATTGCACGAGGAAGGCGGGCGGCTTTGGCTGCAAGGTGTCGAAAAGCGTGAGCGGCGCGACTTCCAGGTCTCCGATGCCGGCGGTGCCGAGCCGGGCGATCTTGTGCTGGCGGAAAAGGCGGGGCGCCCGCCGCGCATCACCGTACGCGTGACCGAGCGGCTCGGTGACCCGTTCGCACCGCGCAGCTTCTCGCTGATCGCGATCCACAAGCTCGGTATTCCCGACGTCTTCGCACCCGAGACGATCGAGGAAGCGGAGCAGGTGGCGAAGCTTCCCTTAAATCCTCCCCGGAACGGGGAGGGGGACCATCCGAAGGATGGTGGAGGGGCTTGGAGCGCGTTGCCCGCGCCGCTCGCTCCAAGCCCCTCCACCGCTTCGCGGTCCCCCTCCCCCTCCGGGGGAGGAGCAGAAAGGGAAGACCTCACCCATATTCCGATCGTCGCGATCGACCCGGCTGATGCGCGCGACCATGACGATGCGGTATGGGCGGCGCCCGATGACGACCCGGCCAATGAAGGCGGATGGCAGGCGATCGTCGCGATCGCCGATGTCAGTTTCTATGTCCGCCCCGGCTCGGCGATCGACAAGGATGCGCGGCGGCGCGGCAACAGCGTCTATTTCCCCGACCGCGTCGTGCCGATGCTGCCCGAGATCCTCTCGGCCGATGTCTGTTCGCTCAAGCAAGGCGCCGACCGCGCCGCGCTGGTTTGTCATCTGCGGATCGGCAAGGGTGGCGCGCTGAAGAGCTGGCGCTTCACCCGCGCGGTGGTGCGGATCGCGGCGAACATCGCCTATGAGGATGCGCAGGCGGCGATCGACGGGACGATCGAGCATCCGCTGACCGAGACCGCGCTCAAGCCGCTCTGGGCGTGCTGGCGCGCGCTGTACAAGGCGCGCGCGGCGCGGGCGCCGCTCAACCTCGACCTGCCTGAGCGCCGTGTCGTGCTCGACGAGAAGGGGCGCATCATGTCGGTCGCGCCGCGGGAGCGGCTCGACGCGCACAAGCTGATCGAGGATTATATGATCGCCGCCAATGTCGCAGCGGCCAAGGCGCTGGAAACGAAGAAGGCGCCGGTAATGTACCGCGTCCATGAGCCGCCGAGCCGCGAGAAGCTGATTGCGTTGAAGGACTATCTCGCCACCTTCGGCGTGGAGTTCGCGCTCGGCCAGGTGATCCGTCCGGGCACCTTCAACCATATCCTCGACCGCATCGGTGAAGTCGATTTCCGCCCGCAGGTGATGGAGCAGGTGCTGCGCACGCAGACCCAGGCCTATTATGCGCCGGTCAATGCCGGGCATTTCGGGCTGGCGCTGGGTAGCTATGGCCACTTTACCTCACCGATCCGGCGTTATGCCGATCTGCTCGTCCATCGTTCGCTGGTCGCTGCATACAACCTCGGCCCCGGCGGTCTTAGCGCGGGAGAGGCCGCGGCGATGGAGCAGATCGGTCAGAGCATCTCGACGCTCGAGCGCCGCGCGATGGAGGCCGAACGCGACACGATCGACCGCTATGTCGCGGCCTTCCTCGCCGAGCGGATCGGCGAGACGGTGTCGGCGCGGATCACCGGCGTGGTCAATTTCGGCGTGTTCGCGACGGTCGAGGGCGTCGGCGGCGACGGACTTTTGCCGGTGCGCGACCTTGGCACCGAATATTTCCGCTTCGACGAAGGCGCGCGCACGCTGACCGGCGAGAGCAGCGGCACCGAGTTTTCGCTTGGCCAGCGGCTCGATCTGCGACTTGCCGAAGCCAACCCCGTGACCGGCGCGCTCCGCTTTGAACTGGTTGACACACCGGGAGGTCGCGGGCGCCCGATGCCGGGCAAGAAGCCGCATCGGGAGATCAAGCGGCGCGGGCGACCGGCAAATATCCGGCATCAGGGCCGCAAGCGGTGAATGGGCCGATCAGGATCCAGGTGCGTGACCGGGTGGCGGACCGTCTGGTAATGCTCGGGGCGCTGACGCCTGCGACTGCGGTACCCTTTCAGCCCAAGGGATGGTTTGAGACCTGGTTGTTCACCCGGCTCCGACGGCGTGGCGCCGTGGTGGAGGCAGCGCCAAACCGTTTCTTCCTGCACATTGGCGTCTATCAGGCGCGGGGCGACGTGTTGGAGCGCCGTGCGGTGCCCATCGGGTTGGGCGCACTGGTTGTAGCGGCACTTTTGTTGTTGCTCTATCGCGGCTGAACCATGTCAGGTTCCGCCTGACGAAAGACGGAGGTGAAGATGGGGGGAGCAGTTGTCGCAGCGGCGGTCGCGCAAGCCAAACGACGGGTAATACCAAGTCCCATGGACGGTCACCCATGTGCCCATGATCGCAGGCCGATGGACATGATGAGCCACGGCTGATCGACGAGACGGTTCCATGCAAAGCAGCAGTGATCGAGGATGTCGGCGTAGGATTTGAAGATCCTGTTCGAGAGCCAGTTATCGCGCATGAACTGCCAGACATTCTCAACCGGGTTGAGTTCAGGGCATTTCGACGGCAGCGGCAGCAAGGTGATGTTGGCGGGGACGGTGAGCGCGCCAGAGCCATGCCATCCCGCCTGGTCGAGGAGCAGGATGGCGTGCGCGCCTGGCGCGACGGCGGCGGAGATTTCGGCCAGATGCAAGGCCATCCCCTGCGTGTTGCATCGCGGTAGCACGAGTGCCGCGCCCTTGCCCTCGGCCGGGCAGATCGCCCCGTAAATATAGGCCGATGACGTGCGCTGGTCCTTCGGCGCCGAAGGCCGGGTTCCGCGACGCGCCCAGCGCCGGGTGATCCCGTTCTTCTGGCCGACCCGCGCCTCGTCCTGCCACCACAGCTCTATCGCTGTGCCGCGCGGGAGCGTTGCCCGGATCGTCGCCACCCGGGCGGGGAAGTTTTTTTAAACGTCGGGATGGCGTCATCATCCTGCGTATGATGGCGCGGCCGCGCCGACAGCTTGCGATACCCCAAGCCACGCAGTTCTCGGCTCAGCGTCTGCTTGCTGACGCTGATGGCAAACTCGTCCCACACCCACTGCGCGAGATCGATCAGCCGCCAGCGTACGACACCGTGCGATGCCGGGATCGGACCACTCTCGACGATCTGCGCCAAAGCCCGACGCTGCGCGTCATCGAGCAGCGGCACGCCACCGGGCGGCACCGCATCGATCAACCCATCAGGCCCGCCAGCGTTGAACCGCAGCACCCAGTCG
This sequence comes from uncultured Sphingomonas sp., assembly GCA_963422345.1. GTDB lineage: Bacteria > Pseudomonadota > Alphaproteobacteria > Sphingomonadales > Sphingomonadaceae > Sphingomonas. The sequence continues at coordinate 3,178,285 of OY729425.1, read as the reverse complement.
CGGACCGTCTGGAGCCCAACGCCGCCAAGCTGCGCCGCCTCGCTCCGCGTCCCTCCCTCGTAAATCGCCGCCAGCGCCAGCAGCCGACGCACCTGGTTCGCGTCACTGCTCGATCGCGCTAAGGCCCGCATCCTCGCCGCCGTAAAATCAGCTCGAAGCGCCACTGCCGCACCCATCGCAAACCTCCCTCACGTTCGCGACCATTGAATCGAACTTCTGGCCGTTTGGGAATCCCCTATGAGTCAGGGCTCACGAGATTTGGTATTATCTCCCATTTCATGGCCAGCAACGCAGTATCTGCAGAAAAGGCCGTGCCATTCACGACGGATCGCCACATGGAACAACGCTTTTTCGACCGCCTGCGCGATCGTGGTGTCATCCTGCCGGGCGCACAAGGTGGCTATTATCTTGACCCGCCGGCGTGGGATGCGTTTCAGACAAGCCAACGCAGCCGCGTCAAATACTTGCTGGTCGGGCTGGCCATATTGATGCTTGGGGGCGTGGCGCTTTTGCTTGGTTTGCCACGCTGAAACGTCGTTGCGCGACAAAGGGCATCGCCGGGCCGCTATCCGGCCCTGAAACTAAGCCCGGCATTGGCCTCAAGTCGCTTGATCAGTTTCTCGCCCATCAAGGCGCCTGGCGTCCACACCCCGCCATCGCCGGCCACATCGTGAACCAGGCATAAGGCAGATTCAGCGATCATCTTGCTGGTCGAGCCATAGCCAGGGTCACGGTCGCCGGTCACCACGGCTTCGACCCGGCTGCCATCGGGCATCTCGCCAATGAAGATGATGTCGTAGAAGCCGCTGTCGCGCTCCTCCTTTGAAGGGCCTTCTCCGGGTTTCGGCCCCTTGTCGCTGGCCAGCGGGTTGATCTTGGCGATTGCCTCTGCCGCCGCCTTGCCCATATCGCCCAGCCCGGCGACCATCATCTCGTCATAAACAAAGTCAGTGCCGTAACGGTGGCCGAGCAGGAAGTTGGTGCGATGCACGTTCTTGGTGTTGATCGGCGCCATGATGAACGGGGCAACCCACGCCTCAATCGTCTTGTCATATTCGGGCAGCAGCCCCTTCGGCTGGCTTGGACCGTCAAAGCCGGGCGCAAGCGCGAACGGGTTGACCAGCAAGCCAAGGATTGAGGGGTCTCTGGCTGCGGCGGCCAGCGTCGCTTTGAGGCTGGCGGCGGTACCGCCGGAAAAGCTGCCCTGCATCTTGCGCACACGGCATTTCACACGTGGCGCGGGCTTGCCGAACTTCACCTTCGCAGCATTTTGCAGGGCGAGCACACCGAGATCGAACGGAATCGAGTCAAAACCACAGGAAAAGACGATCCGTGCGCCGCTCGCCTTGGCAGCCTCCTGATGTGCATCAATCATGTGGCGCATCCAGGCAGGCTCACCGCACAGATCGACATAGGCGGTGCCCGTGGCGGCGCAGGCTGCGACCAGGTCGTTGCCGTAGAGCTGGTAGGGGCCGACGGTCGAAATGATCACGGTGGCGCGCTGGCACATTGCGGCCAGGCTGGCGGGGTCATCGGAATTGGCGGTGATCAGCGGTGTTGCTGCCGGGGCGCCAATCTCATCGCGCACCTCCTGCAGCTTTGTCAGGGAACGTCCGGCCATCGCCCAGCGCGGCGCGCCCGTCTGGACAAGATATTCCGCGACCAGTCGCCCCGTGAACCCGGTGGCGCCATAAACAATGATGTCGAACTCACGGCTCATGTCATTTCTCCCCACGCCATTGCTTAAACCCTTTCCAGCAGATGGCGAGAGGGAGAGTTACGCCGCCTCGTTGAATTGCAGGCTCGCCAGCCGCGCGTAAAGACCGCTGTCGCCGATCAGGCTCTGATGGGTGCCACTTTCAACGATGCGGCCCTCGTTCATTACAATGATCCGGCTCGCAGCACGGACCGTGGCCAGCCGGTGCGCGATGACCAGGGTGGTGCGGTTTTCCATCAGCCGGTCGAGTGCTTGCTGGACGAGCTGTTCGCTCTCGGCGTCCAGGGCACTGGTGGCCTCATCGAGCAGCAGGATCGGTGCATCACGCAACAGCGCACGGGCGATGGCGAGCCGCTGGCGCTGGCCGCCGGAAAGCCGCGCACCCCCCTCACCAAGGAACGTATCAAGCCCTTCGGGAAGTTTGCGCAAGAATTCTGCGGCATTGGCGGCTTCAGCGGCGGCCCATAACCGCTCGTCACTGGCGCCCCAGTCACCATAGCGCAAATTGTCGCGCGCCGACGCGCCAAAGATCACCGTCTCCTGTGGCACCATCGCAATGCGGGCGCGAATGGCGGCAGGGTCGGCTTCGGGCAACGGCACGCCGTCCAGCAGGATGCGTCCGCCTTCCGGGTCGTAAAAACGCTGGATCAGTTGAAACAGCGTCGTCTTGCCTGCGCCCGAAGGGCCGACAACCGCAACGGTTTCTCCGGGGGCTACATCCAACGAGAAATCGTGCAACGCCGGGGCGTCTGGACGGCTGGGATAGCGGAACTCAACATGGTCGAACGTGATTGCACCGCGTGCCGGAACGGGCAGGGCGGTCGGATTGGCTGGCGCATGGATCTCCGGCACCTCGCGCAACAGTTCGGCAAGCCTTCCTGCCGCGCCTGCGCCGCGCAACAGGTCGCCATAGACCTCGGTCAATGACCCAAAGGCGCTGGCCACCAGTCCGCCGGTAAACACAAAGGCAGCAATCTCACCGCCGGTGATGCGACCGGCCTCGACGTCAATTGCGCCTTCCCACAGCACCATGGTGATTGATCCGAAGATCAGGCCAATGACAACAGCCGTCATCAGTGCGCGTAACCGGATGCGCCGTTTGGCGGCGGCAAAGGTAGCATCAACCGCACTTGTGAAGCGCGCGGCCTCGCGGCTTTCCTGCCCAAATGCCTGCACGATCTTCATGGCGCTCAGCGTCTCGACTGCTATTGAGCCGACATCGGCGACCCGATCCTGCGATGTGCGGGAATGGTTGCGGACGCGACGGCCCAACACCACGATTGGTGTGATGATGACCGGAATGCCAAGCAGCAAAAGTCCGGCCAGCTTGGGCGACAGGGTAAACAGGAAGATCAACCCGCCAATGCCCGTCACCGTGTTGCGCAGGGCAACAGAAACGGTGGTCCCGACCACCTGTTCGATCAACCCTGTGTCGGAGGTCATGCGCGAGGCAAGCTCGGAGGGGCGGTTGTCCTCAAAAAAGCGCGGCGCAAGGGTAAGCAAATGGCCGTGCAGCCGCGACCGGATGTCGGCGACGACGCGCTCACCGAGCCACGAGACGTAATAGAAGCGAATGGCGGTGGCGACTGCGAGGATCACCACGATGCCCAGCAACAGGTGAAACCAGCCGCCAACCGAACTGTTGGCACCGGCGCCGAAACCGCGATCGATTACCTGTTTGAACCCCCATGGAATGGCGATCGTCGCGGCCGATGTTGTAATCAAGGCAAGGCCAGCGATGGCAATCTGGCGCGGGTATCGGGACGCGCTCTCCCAGACCATCCTCAGGTCGCCCAGGCGGCGTTTCGATGGTTCGGCAGTGGGCGGCGATGCGGGGTCAATTTCGGCCATGGCCCGCGCCTAGCAGGCGCAAGGGCGACCCTCAACACGCCTTCATCAGTTACTCACATTATCATGCCATGTTGCATTGCAACCAAAAAGCTATAGGCCGGTGCGTCAGGTTTTTCGGAAATCGGGTATCCATGCTGTACAACGCTTATGAGATGCAACGCTCGATGCTGGCAGGGGCCAGTGCGATGGCCAATTTCAGCGCGGGGATGTTGAACAACCCCGCCAATCCCTTCGCCTATTTTGGTGGCGGGCCGATGATCGCGTCCGCGCTTGAGGTATTTGCCCATGCCTCGGCGCCCCGCAACAAGCCGACATTCGGCATCGACCATGTCGTCGTGGATGGCCGCGATATTCCTGTCACCGAAGAGATTGTGCTGCGCAAACCCTTTGGACAGTTGAAGCATTTCCAAAAGCACGGTGTGGCGGCGGGGCCGAAATTGCTGATCGTTGCACCGATGTCGGGGCATTATGCCACGCTGCTGCGCGGAACAGTTGAGCGGATGCTGCCGGGTGCGGATGTGTACATCACTGACTGGCGCGACGCGAAGCTGGTGCCGCTGAGTGACGGCAGTTTCGACCTTGATGACTATGTCGATTATCTGGTCGAATTCCTCACCCTGATTGGTGAAACGGGCAATGGCAGCCGCCCGCATATGCTGGCTGTGTGCCAGCCTTCAGTGCCTTGCTTTGCTGCGGCTGCGCTGATGAGCGCCGACAAGCACCCGCATCGTCCGGCCACGCTTACGATGATGGGCGGACCAATCGACACGCGCGAGGCGCCGACATCGGTCAACACGCTGGCGACCGAACGGCCCCATGCGTGGTTTGAGCAGAATGTCATTGCCACGATCCCGGGAACCTATGCGGGTGCCGGGCGCCGTGTCTATCCCGGCTTTTTGCAGCTTGCCGGTTTCATGTCGATGAACCTCGGCAGCCACATGATGTCGCACTATGAGATGTTCAAACACCTCGTTCAGGGCGATGGCGAAAGCGCCGACGCGACCAAGGAATTCTACGAAGAATATCGCTCGGTCTGCGATATGACTGCTGAATTCTATCTCCAGACGATTGATGTGGTGTTCCAGGATCATGCCCTGCCCAAGGGCACCATGGAACATCGCGGACGGCGGGTTGATACCGGCGCCATTACCGACATCGCGCTGTTGGCGGTCGAGGGGGAGCGCGACGATATTTCCGGCCTCGGCCAGACCAGGGCTGCGCTGAAACTCGCGACCAACCTGCCGGACAGTGAGAAGCGCTACCTGATGGCTGAAGGCGCTGGCCATTACGGCATCTTCAACGGCAGCAAATGGCGCAACATCATCGCGCCGGTCGTCGAGGAATGGATCGCGACGCACGCATAGGCGAGCGGCCTCCACGAGAATGCAAGCTCGGCTTAGGTCTCGCGGCAATGGACAAGAAAAGGGGCGCCGCACCGGGAGTGCAGCGCCCCTTTTTCATGTGCCGGAGGTCACAGAACCTCGAACAGGCCCGCCGCGCCCTGGCCGCCGCCAATGCACATTGTGATCACGACATATTTCGCACCGCGACGTTTGCCTTCGATCAGTGCATGGCCGGTCATACGCGCGCCGGACATGCCATAGGGGTGGCCAATCGAGATCGCACCGCCATTGACGTTGAGCAGCTCGTTGGGAACGCCCAGCTTGTCGCGGCAGTAGAGCACCTGCACCGCGAACGCCTCGTTCAGCTCCCACAGGCCGATATCGTCCATCTTGAGGTTGTAACGCTCAAGCAATTTGGGGATCGCGAAGACCGGGCCAATGCCCATCTCGTCGGGCTCGGTGCCGGCGACGGCCATGCCGACATAGCGGCCGAGTGGGGTAAGGCCGCGCTTCGAGGCAAGGGATTCCTCCATCAGCACGCTGGCCGAGGAACCATCTGACAACTGGCTGGCATTCCCGGCAGTGATTGTCATGTCGGGGCCAAGCACTGGCTTCAGCGACTGCAGTCCCTCCAGCGCGGTGTCGGCGCGGTTGCCTTCGTCCTTGGAAAGCGTGACTTCCTTGTAGGAAACCTCCTTGGTTTCCTTGTCGGTGATCGCCATCGTCGCCGTGACAGGTACGATTTCGGCATCAAATTTCCCGGCGGCCTGGCCAGCGGCGGTGCGCTGCTGTGACTGAAGGGCATATTCGTCCATCGCATCGCGGCTGATGCCATAGCGCTTGGCCACCACTTCGGCGGTTTGCAGCATCGGCATGTAAATTGCGTTGTGCATCGCAAGCAGCTCGGGGTCCGGCGCGACGTTCATCTTCGGCGTCTGCACAAGGCTGATGCTCTCAAGCCCGCCACCGATGGTGATGTCCATATTGTCGACGACGATCTGCTTGGCCGCCGTGGCAATCGCCATCAGGCCAGAGGCGCATTGCCGGTCAACCGACATGCCGCCCACCGATACCGGCAGGCCAGCGCGAAGCAGCGCCGTGCGCGCGATGTTTCCGGCCTGATGGCCCTGTTGCAGGGCGGAGCCGAACACCACGTCCTGCACTTCTGCACCGTCAATACCGGCGCGCTCTACGGCAGCGCGAATGGCATGGGCGCCGAGCGATGGTGAAGGCAGGTTGTTGAACGCACCGCGATAGGCGCGGCCAATCGGCGTGCGGGCGGTGGAAACGATAACAGCGGAACGCATGGAACTTCTCCTTTTGGGGGACTTCCCCATATGGGGATGAATTACATCAAACGAAAATCTGGCTGATCCATTCGGCGATCATGGCGGGCTTTTCCTCACCCTCGATCTCAACCGTGAATTCGACTGTCTGTTGCCATTGGCCGGGGCGCTTTTCAGTGAACTCGATCAGCTTGAAACGACCGCGCACGCGCTTGCCGGACCGTACCGGCTGGAGGAAACGCACCTTGTTGCCCCCATAGTTGACGCCCATCTTGACGCCTTCGATCTGCGGCGCGTCAATCACCTTGGATGACAGCAGCGGCATCAATGACAGGGTCAGGAAGCCATGGGCAATGGTGCCGCCGAACGGCGTCATCTTGGCCATTTCCGGGTTGATATGGATGAACTGATGGTCGCCGGTGGCATCGGCGAACTTGTTGATCATTTCCTGGCTCACCGTCACCCATTCGGACACGGTTTCGCTGCCAATCTGCTGGGCGCGTTCCTGGGCTGTGATCGTCGACATGGCTTTCCTCATTGCGACTATGCGCTCGGTGCGCCGATCCCCTTAGGCATCGACGTCACGCCTGCGCAAGCCTCGCCCGACCGGAAACAGGAAATTACGCCCGGTAAGCGAATACATATTTCCTGTATTCATATGGTTATGCCAGATCGCCACCGAACCCGAACTTCTAAACGCTTCACCGATCAATCTCGTCGCGCTCGAATCAGTCCCTGCTGGAACGTGCGTAGCAAGGGGGCGGAGCGATTAGGCAGGTACTTGACGAAGCTTGTTTTCTTGGCTCGATTGCAGACGCGACGCTTGTTTCGTCGAATCGGGGGATAAGACACATGAAGATGGGATTGGCGGCGAGCGCGCTCGCGTGCGCGCTATTGTTCGTAGCAAGCCCAGGCGTCGCCCAGGACAGCAATAATGGTCGACCGTCCGCTGAGTTGGTCGATTTTGTCAAAAACCTGCACAAACAGGGTGGCGATGTGCCAATCCCGGCAGCCCATGCTGTGATGCATCTTGGAAGCCGCTATTATTTCCTGGGCCCAACTGAGGCGCGGCGGGTGCTGACCGAAATATGGCACAATCCGCCCAGTGCCAGTGAAGGGGTTCTCGGCCTGATCCTGCCCGCCGGGAAGAGCGTGGTGGACAATGTCTGGGGGGCGGTCGTCACCTATCAGGACAGCGGTTATGTCCCTGACACAGACGCGAGCAGGCAGGACTATGACAAGGTGCTGAGTGATTTGCGTGAGGGCGAGGCGGCAGACAATGAAGCCCGCAAGAAGGAGGGCTACCCGGAACTTCATGTCGTTGGCTGGGCGGAGCCGCCCGCTTATGACAAGGCAAACCATTCGCTGATCTGGGCGCGTGACCTCCGGTCAAGCGATGCGACAATCGATGGCCTGAATTATGACGTGCGGTCACTCGGCCGGCACGGTGTGTTGAGCCTCAACATGATCTGGGACATGCCGCACCTCGCCGAGGTGCGCACCGCCGCCGCTGATCTCGGCAACGCAGCCAGCTTTGAGAAGGGGGCGACCTATGCCGATTATGACAAGTCAGTCGACAAGACCGCAGAATATGGCCTTGCCGGGCTGGTAGCCGCCGGGGTCGGTGCAGTTGCCGTCAAGAAGCTGGGCCTCCTCGCCATCATGCTTGGTTTTGGCAAAAAGCTGTTCGTCTTGGTGGCGATAGGCGTTGCTGCTGCATGGAAGCGGATCAAGGGTCTGTTTGTGCGTGAGCCTGACAATCTTGAAGGCTGATGCTGGCAGGCTTGCTATTGGTCAACGGCGGATCGGTCCCCCGATGACGGCGGAGGATTGATCTTGCCGGTCCGCCGGCGACCGGTAGCGAGTGCGGGCTCCATGCCCGCCTCGACGGCAGTCAGCCCGGTCTGTGTTGGATAGGCAAGGTCGATTCCCTCATCGGCCAGCCGCCGAATGATTGCCAGGCCGACCATATGGCGGGCATCAAACGCATCCTGAAATGCGGCGCCGGGTGAATCGAACTCAACGTCGAAATCATAGCTGCTGGTCCCAAAGGCGATGAACCCGGCACGGACGAAGACCATCCTGGCACGCTCAATTTCGTCCTGCATCATGCCGGGCAGCGACTGGAGTTTCGCCAGCGGCGTCCATTGTGCGATGCCAAGGGTGAAGATGATGCGGCGATAGTCGCGCTGCGTATTGTTGATGATTTCCTTTTCGAGCAATTGCTTGTTGGCGATGATGCGCTCCTCGCCACTGGTGCCGCGGATCCGCGTTGATTTCAGGCCGATCGATTCCACCGTCCCGGATGATTTGTCATAGGTAATCGCGTCGCCGCGCCGGAAGGGGCGATCAAAGATGATCGCCAGGGCTGCGAACAGGTCGGCGAAAATTCCTTGCGCCGCCAGACCGATGGCGATGCCGCCGACGCCAAGGCCGGCAATAAGGCCACTGACGTTCCAACCGAGGTTCGACAAGATGACGACAAGTGCGATCGCGACCAGCGCAAAGGTCACCAGCACGCGGATCAGCCCGACCGCATTGCCCAGCGTTTCGCCATGATAGTCGCTCGACGCGGTCTTGTGTTCGACCGCGCCAAGGATGATTTCGCGCGCCCAGATCGCGCCTTGATAGGCAGCGGCGATGGTGAACAGCGCTGAGACCAGATGGATGATGCTCTCGGGTGGCGCGGGCAATCGCACCACCACGATCATCGCGAGCATGATAATGAAGAAGTAACTGGTGCGGGTGACGGCACGGCCGATGACGGTCCACCAGCCCGTCTCGCCCGTATCGCGCTTGCACAGGCGATGGCCAAGCGTGCGACCGGCGGAAAGAACGACCACGATCAGCGCCCCAATCGCCACGGCGATCAGCACCTGCAACCACTCGGCACGCAACCAGGCGCCGCTGGAATCGATCATGTGCTGGATCTGGGTGTTGATGTCAGAGACGGTGAACGGCAGCGGCGTCGACGCCGGACGTGGAGTAGCGGGCATGGGTCAGGCTTTCCTGGTGCGTGCGCTTGTTGGCCGCAGCGGGATCGGCTGGCGACGTATCAACAGGGGTTGAGCAATCGGCCATCGCTGGCCCGATATGAAATTGGCGGGAACGCGCATCGCTTCCAGCTAGGCGTGTGGGCCGAGGATGCAAGGGAGTGAGGGGCGAATTGCTGCCCGCGCCAGCGCTATTTCTTGAACGGATTGCTGAATTTGGGGTCTGTATTCAAGGATGTGTCATCCAGCGTGGCCAGGAATGCCACCAGTGCGGCCTTGTCCGCTGCTGACAGGTTAAGGACGCGCGGCACACCACCTTGTTTCAGCCGGTTATCAAGCGCCGGCCCATTCTGGACCCCGTGATCATAAAACTCGATCACCTCGGCCAGGGTCGCGAAGCGTCCGTCATGCATATACGGGCCTGAGACAGCGACATTCTTGAGTGAGGGGGACTTGAAAATGCGCGTCTCACCGGCGTCCAGCCCATTGCTTTGCGCGTTCGGGCCCAGCGAGAATGTCGGCGCAGCGTGACAGGACTCGCAATTGAGTCCGCCCGGTCCGCCCATGAACAATGTCCGTCCGCGATTTTCCTGTGCAGTCAGGTTGGGCAAATCCACACCGAGATTACGATTTGGTCCGGTGGCACTGAACACCGTCGCATAGCCCGTGTCCCACCGGCTGCTGGTTGCCAGCATTGCCCGCTCAAATTGCGCAATCGCCTGCTGGATACGCGTTTCGGTGATCGTCGGGCTGCCAAAGGCAAAGGTGAAAAGGTCCGGATAATAGCTCGTCGCATTCATCTTTGTGATCAATGCCGGCATCCCCCCGGCGGCTGCGTCCCAGCCCATTTCAATAACATTCTGGATCGGAACGGTGGCCTGTATCTCCACGGAGGCAGCGCGCTTGTCCCAGAACATTGATCCTGGCCGGTAGTAGCGCAGGTTCCCGAGCCGCATGGCATGTGCCGATGTGAACGCCGTGCCTGATATGCCGGTGCTGAAGCGACGCGGATCGGTAAAGCCATTTGCTTGTTGATGGCAGGATGCACATGACGTTGTATCATTGGTGCTGAGACGACGGTCATAAAACAGCACGCGTCCAAGCGTTGCGACGCGGTCAGAAATGGCATTTCCCGGCGGAGTGTTGTCGTCCGGGGTAACCGTGGCATCGTAATAGGGCGGCAAGATCGGCGCTGCGTAATTGGCGAGCGCTGTAAAACTGATCGTCGTGAAATCGGTAACCCCGAGCGGTGTCGTGGGGGTTGGCGTTGGGGTAGGTGTCGGACTGGGTGTCGGGCTGGGCGCGGGTGTGACGATCGCTGTGGTCGTGGTCGTGCCGCCGCCACCACAACCAGACAAGGACAGTGCGGCCAGCATCGGAAACGCAAGGATACGGGCACGCGCCCCAAATTCATGCATCACCGTCTCCCCCCGAAGCGCTCTATAGCCTCGCGCTATCGCAGCGGGCGGTGTGCGGCAACAACTACTGAATAGGCTGGTGCGTCCGCGCCCGCGCGCCTGGAAATATGCGCACGCCGTTCACCCAGCGCTGCGCGGGCCGCTCAACCAGATGATAGAGCGCAATTGAGGCACACAACAGCATCGCAAGATACAGCAGGATCAGCGTTTGCGGGATGGCATGGGCATCGCTGACCAGAAGCAGTTTGAAGAAAATAAACAGCACGAAATGCGACAGATAGGTCGCGTAGCTGATCTCGCCGAGATAGTGCAACCAGCCTGCCTCAAGCGGGTTTCGCTTGTTGCCACTCGACAATGCGGCGGCAAGCAAGGCGGCAGCGAAGGCAGCGGGCAGGGCCAGCGTCTCAGGCAGGAATCCACCCGCCCAGAACAGCATGAGGAGTAGCGCGACGCCGCCAGCCATCACGCCCGGCAGGCGAGGGGTGTCGCGCCAGCGCCACCACAATGCCGCGACTGTGGTGCCGCAGGCAAATTCCAGGATGCAGCGGCGCAACCCAAAGCGGGCGATATCATAACCAAGGTGGGCCGCGCCGCCTTCGGCCATCATGAGATGAAGCAGCGCCAGCAGCGCGCCGCCGGTCGCGATGACGGCGAGGGTAGGGACGCGCTTCCAGTCGATGGCCAGTGCCAGCAACGGGAACAGCAAATAGGCGCCGAGCTCGCAGCTTATCGACCAGCTTGGGTCATTCCAGGCGAGGTGATCGGTAAAGCCCCAGTTTTGCAGGAGCAGCATGTGCAGCGGGATCTGGGCGAACGGATAGTCGTCAGGGGCCGCGTGGCCCGTGATGACCAGCAGCAGTGCCAGCGCAACGGCTGTTGCGAGCATGACAAGATGCAGCGGCCAGATCCGCGCCAGCCGCTTCTGAAGAAAGGCGGGTACGGCGCGCCAGCGCTCCTTGTGCAGCCGCTCCCCCCAACTGAGCCAGATGACAAAGCCGGAAAGCAGGAAGAAGAAATCAACAGCCAGATAGCCCTTCGCGAAAAAGGCGACCGTGGCGGCGCCCAGGCCGTCGACGGAAAGGCGGATATGGTAGAGTACGACGAACCATGCCGCGATACCGCGCAGGCTGGTCAGGGCGCGAAGCTCGTACTTCATACGGCCGGCTCCGGCAGGGGCGTTTTCGCCTTACGCATGCCCCGCCACGCGCTCTCGCTGCGCCGCCGCTTGAGATAGGTATCAAGCCCGATCTGGGCGCCGATCAACATATAGACGAAGGGCTGGAAGGCGATGGCAATGAAGGCCGCACCAAGCAGATAGACGAGATGGGCCGATTGCAGCGCGCCGGCGAGCGGCGTGATCCAGGCTTCGCTTTCCGCCGCCTTGCGATAGCGTTGGCGGATGATTTCCATGCGCACCAACCCAAGCAGGTTGATTGTCAGCCACAGGATCAGGCCGGGCCAACCCTGTTCACCCAGCATTTCAAAATAGGCACTGTGGAAGGCGCGCGCCTTGTCGACAGTCAGCTTGCGATCGATGGCGACATTGCCACCAGCGCCTTCAACCTTCTCGGTGTCGTAACGAATCTGGTTCTGGCGGTACATTTCAAAGCCGCCGCCGAACGGGTGGTTCTGGGCATATTCCCATGTCCACTTCCACACCGCGAGGCGGGTCGATGCTGATTCGTCGGCCTTGTAGGTCTTGATCGTGCTCATCCGGTCGGTGAAGGATGAAGGCAGCAAGGGCACCGCCGCGAGACCGATCGCGCCGAGGATGCACAGGTACAGAACCTTGCGCTTGGTCTCCCGCAGCAGCAACACGGCGACCAGCACGATGCATAACAGGCCTGTGCGGGTCGAGGTGCCGACCGGGATCAACAGGCAGGCGAAGATCAGCGCGGCACAAAAGCCCTTCACCTTCCAATCGGGTTTGACGATCGTGCCATGGCGGGCGAACCACAGGATCAGCGGAACGATCGCCACCGCTACCGTGGAGATGGTCGAGCCTTCATATAGCCCCGAATTGTTCGACACCATCAGGTTGAGCTCACCATAACCGCCGCCCGAAAACAGCGTCTTGATGCCGCCAACAATGATGATTGAGGCGGCAGAGGCGACCATGAAGAACAGCAATGCCTCGATCCGCAACCGGGTCCGCAGGGTCAGCGGCAGAAAGGCGGCAAAGGCCAGCGCCTTCCACACCCAATCCCATTTGTCCGCTGCCTCAATCGGGAAATCGGCGCTTTTCGTGGTGATAAAGCAATATAGCAGCAGCAGCAGGATCAGCCCCTGGCGCGGGGCAACGCGCGTGTCGCGCTTGTCATCGACCAGTGCCCAGCTGGCCACCGCAAGGCCGACAGCGATCAGCGAGATAGGTACGCTGTTGAGCAGGATATAGGTCAGTCGCTGCGGCGAGACGATGTCGATATAGACATAGGCCAGCACGAACATGAAGGGGCGCCGGAACCCGGTGCCGAACAAGCCGAGCAGGAAGGCGACGAAAACGAGGTCACGCACCGCGCCGCCCCTTTTTCTGTTCTATCGCATCGCGCGGCCCCGGTTCGCGGTCGAGATCATCGCGGCGCAGCAACAGCCATGCGGCAAGCATCATCAGGCCGTGGCTGATCGCGAGCGCGAAATTGTCGATCATGCGGCGCGCCTCAGTCCCGTCCAACTGCCCCGTTCATGCCAGGCTTGCCGAAGGTCCGTTGCGTCGGGCAAAGCCGGGCATCGGGTGGTGCTTCGACAGGTTCGGCAGGAACCGTAAGTTGTCACCATCTAAGGGCACCGGGTTGACGTGCCGTTAAACACTGGCGTGGCACAGCAGACTTGCCATGCGTGTCCTACATATCCTTGATCACGGTTTGCCGCTGCACAGCGGCTATACCTTTCGCACCCGAGCAATCCTGAAGGCGCAGATGCGGCAGGGTTGGAAGGTCGCGGCTGTCACCAGCCCGCGCCACGGCGCCTTCACGGTTGACGCTGAAACGGTTGACGGGATCGATTTTTATCGGACCGTCCCGCCGTCTCCCTGGCCCAGCCCCTTTGGTGAATTGCGTGAGATCAGCGCCTTTGCCCGCCGGATTGACCAGGTGGTCAGCGCGTTTCGGCCAGACATTCTCCATGCCCATTCACCGGTGCTTGATGCGCTGGCCGCGCTTCGCGTGGCCAAACGGCGCAAACTGCCGCTGATGTATGAAATTCGCGCCTTCTGGGAAGACGCTGCCGTTGGCAACGGGCAGGGGCAAGAGGGTTCGTGGCGTTACCGTGCCACCCGTGCGCTCGAAAGCTGGGCGGTTGGCAAGGCTGATGCTGTTGCCGTGATCTGCGAAGGATTGAAGCGTGATCTGCTTGATCGCGGTGTTGATCCGGACAAGATCATCGTTTCCCCCAACGGCGTTGACCTGTCACTGTTTGGCGAGCCGGCACCACGCGATGAGGCGTTGGCGCATGATCTTGGCCTCGAAGGCGCCGACGTGATTGGCTTCATCGGCAGCTTCTATGATTATGAGGGCCTTGATGACCTGATCGCGGCCATGCCGGTGCTGGTCAGTTTGCGTCCGGCAGCGAAATTGCTGCTTGTCGGGGGTGGACCGGCCGAAGCAAAACTCAGGGCACAGGCTGCCGCGTCGCCTGTCGCGGGACATATCAATTTTGTCGGTCGCGTGCCGCATGACGAGGTCGAGCGATATTATGGCTTGATTGATGTGTTGGCTTATCCGCGCAAGCGGATGCGTCTGACCGATCTGGTGACGCCGCTCAAACCGCTTGAGGCGATGGCGCAGGGGCGCCTCGTTGCTGCTTCAGATGTTGGTGGCCACCGCGAGCTGATCCGCAATGGGCAGACCGGCCTGCTGTTTCCGCCCGACGATCCACCGGCAATGGCGCAAAGCCTGGCGGAGTTGCTCGCTGACCGGGGTGACTGGGAAGCGCGGCGCGCGCGTGGCCGCGCCTTTGTCCGGTCAGAACGTAACTGGGCAACAAATGTTGCTCGTTATGATCCTGTTTACCAAAAACTCACGGATGGCATGGCATCTCAGCCTGTATGGTCGCCATCCTCAGTCGCCAGCGCCTGAATCTGCCCGTTGCGCCGCTTGCCGGCGCGATGATCGGCATTGTCGCTGCCGTCCTTTTTGCCTTGATTCCGGCCGCCGTGCTCGAAGATCTCGTGATCGATTCGGGGATTGCCTCGGTAATTGCTGCGGCTGAACCGCCACTGGGCCTGACTGCGCGATTCGCGCTGATCTTCCTCGTTGGCGGCGGGATTGGCGCCATCAACTGGTTTGCGCTGTTTCTGCTGATCGGTGGCCGCTCAATCACCATCCGGCCTGCCGGGGAGGATGCGGACAAGGAGCGGGCACCTGTGCTGCGCCGTGCCGATGCACATCCAGATGCTCCCGCCCGACGGCCGCTTTCCGCGACCCGTGACCTTGGAACCCCGTTTCTTGAGGTCCATGCCGAGCGACCCTTGCACATGGGCGTGGAGGAAGATGGCGCGGAAGTGGTCGAGATTGAGCCGCAGGCAGATCGCCCGGCACCGGAATTGTCCGCCGTGCCGCAACAGGAACAGCCCGTTGCACCGCCGCTCGTCGAGCAAGCGCTGCCGGCTGATCTTGACCAGCCACTGGCCGCCTATGATCCGGCGTCGATCCTGGATGATCCCGCAGACTGGTTCCCTGCTCCCGCACCGCTCCGCATGACGCCGCGCCGTCCGCTGTTCGAGGCGGGCGAGCGTTTCGAGACATTTGACCTCCCTGCCGCGCCCCCGCGTATTCCTTCGCCCACACCATCGCCGTTTGTGCCATCAGTGCCACCGATGCCACGCGGCGATCCCTCGGCGACAATTCACGCCCTGCTTGATCGGCTGGAACAGCGCGTCACCCGGCGTGAAGCGCCGGTTGCCGCCCCGCCTGCACCGGTCGCGCCGCCTGCGCCACCGCCGGTCCGCCAGGCAGAAACGATCGAAGAGGCGCTTGACGCACTGCGCCGCCTCGCCACCCGGCGCTAACGCTTCGTCGCGAACCAGATTACGTGTCGCGGCCCCTTGCCGTTCGAACGGGCACGGACCGCAACTTCTTCCACGGCAAAATCCGCGTCGCGTAACCGGCGCGCAAAGCCTGTGTCAGGGGCTGCTGACCACACGGCCAGGATACCGCCACGCACCAGCGCTGCGCGTGCCGCCTCAAGTCCGTGCATCGAATATAGCCGGTTGTTGCCGCGCCGCGTCAGCCCGTCAGGGCCATTATCGACGTCGAGCAAGATGGCATCATAGCTGTTGGCGCCCGCTGCAATCAGCGTTGCAACATCGTCTTCGACAATGGTCACGCGCGGATCGTCCAGACAATTGGCGGTAAGCGCCGCCATCGGCTCCCGCGCCCAGGCAATGATCTCGGGGACAAGTTCCGCGACAGTGATCCGCGCCGCATTGCCCAGCGCACCGAGTGCGGCGCGCAGCGTAAACCCCATGCCATATCCGCCAATCAGCAGATGCGGTGCCGTCGATGTGCCGAGCCGTGCACAGGTCATCGTCGCCAGGGCCTCTTCCGAACCGCTCATCCGGCTGTTCATCAGCTCATTGCGTTCCAGAACGATCATGAAGTCACCGCCACGACGGAACAGCCGCAGCGGTTCCCCGCCTGGCACAATGGCAGTCCCGATCAGTTCGCGCGGGGTCATGGCCTTCACTCCATTACAGGGGCCAGCCCGATTGCCGCCTCACTTCTGATCGGTGTGGTTGTACCGAAAGGCCAGGCTATTGGCGAAAGCCCGCATGCGCGGCAATGGGGCTATGCGCTTGCTTCGCCCACAGCCCGCCATGTCCCGACCGAGAATTTCCTCAATCGCTATAACCAGATGGCCAATATCGGCGGGTGTGACCCAGCTCGTTTCGGCCATGTGAAAAATCCAGTCGAGCGTTTGCGCGGCTGTGGTCATTTCATCGATCGATACGAAATAGGTTTCGCCGTCATACACCAGACATGCGTGGCGATGGTCGAGCGTCCATGGCCCCCAACGTTTCCCCGCCATTGAAAAGACTCCTTTCGCAATTTCTCAGAGGCTGACCGTCAAGGCTTCGATTGCCACGCGGGCGAGGCCTGCCTCGCGCGTCACCTGTTTGACGGCCAGATCGGCGACGAGTTGTGAGCGTACCGGCAGCTCCGCCTCGGGCAGTGCGCCAAGCCATGAATCAAACTCGGGTGAATCCGGTGCTTCCAGCGTCAGTGCATGGCGTTCCCCGACAAATGTCGCGCTTGACCAGCGCGTCGATTCGGCGCGTGTCAGGGTTACGGCGCAGCCGGCGCGTTGTGCATCGGCGTCAAGCGCGCGCATCAGCAGCATTGCCGGGTCCGTCTCACGCGCCATGGCTTTGCTCGGCGCAAAGGAACGCCTCGATCCGGGCCGCGAGTGGTGCGCGCGGTTCACGCCCGGCGCGCAGGTCACGTACCAGCCGGGGGTCATTGGCCGCACGACGGCCAAAAGTTGTCTCCGGCATCTTGGTTGCGCGGAGGAACCGGTTGATCTTGCCGAGTAGCGACATGGAGCTTCCTTTTGCTGATTCTCACTGGAAGTTCATGTTTTGTTCCATCAATTCCAACTTGTCTAGGAAAAATCCTATGACTATGCTGTCAAATATGACGATCGCTGATCCACGCTCCGCGCTTGACGCGCTGATCACCGAACGCGGGGTCGGCTATGCCGCCTTGTCGCGGATGATTGGACGCAATGAGGCCTATCTGCAGCAGTACATCAAACGCGGTACGCCGCGCGCGCTGGCGGAGCAGGACCGCAAGTTGCTGGCCGCTTTCCTGCGGGTTGATGAGCAGGTGCTGGGCGGCCCTGCGAGCGCGATGCCTGCGGCGATCCGCCGTCTTGACCTCGCGGCTTCGGCTGGTCCGGGCGGGTTGGCGGAGGATGACCGGCTGGCTGGAAGCATGATGGTTGACCCGGCAATTCTCGGCGGGCGGGATCCGGCGCGGGTGTCGCTGCTGATGGCACGCGGTGATTCGATGCAGCCGGTGATCCATGATGGCGATATGATGCTGGTCGACGAGAATGATCGACGGCCAGGCAGCCGCGGCTTCATCTATGTGATCCGGCTTGACGGGGCGCTGGTCGTCAAGCGTGTCAATGTGAAGGCGGGCGATGTTGTCATCGCGAGTGATAACCCCGATTATCCACTGATCGCGCCACGGCCTGCCAATGAGGTTGATGTCATCGGGCGCGTCATATGGCTGTCCCGCTCACTTTAGGGGACGGGGCAGCGTCAATCGCGGCTGATCAGCCATAGCAGCACGGACAAAAGTGCGGCGATGCCAACCCCGGCAAGCAGGCCGATGGTCGGTTGTCCGTTGTGGAGGCCCCACAAGGCGCCGCCAACTGCCCCAAGCGCGATCAGCACGCCGCCGGCGAGGGGAGTCTTGCGGGGAGGTGTGTTGGCCATGTTGTTTCACTGCCACGTCCCGCAGCGGGATGCCAGCGTCCCCGCATGGGACGGGCGGGGCAGGGTGCCTGACGGGCGTTTACCACTGTCATGCGCCGATCCGCGTCGATAACGCATCATGGCACATGACTTGTAACACCTCCCGCATCACAGCGCGGAGAGTTATCGAATGTCGTTCATGCCGTTTCTCGCTGATCGCCGCGCCATTGCCGATGCTGACACGCTGATTGCGATGTTCGGTGATGATGCCGGGCTTGAGGCGGCGGCGCGTGCCGACCGGAGCCGGGATATCGGCAACCACATCCATTTTTGTCACTGGCGCCAGATTGAGCGCCTTATCATGCTGTTGTCGGTAGACCATGCCGTAGGCACGGTGCATTGACCGTCATCTAACCCGGTTTGCTTGCGGTCGGCAGGGCACATCCCTAGGACAAGCTATGCCCTTGTCCCCCAGGTGGCGCCGCGCGTTGATTTGTGGCGCTGCCAACATCTTTCTTGTCTTCCCGTGCTGCGCGTTTGCGCAGGAGCGGGGCACGACGCCTGCACCTGCAGCTGCGCCTGCTGACCAGATCGATCCGCAATCTCCTTTGGCTGCGATGCCCGATATCGGGGTCGCCTGGCCCGATCTCACCGCGCTGCCGCCTGAACCAGTTGATCCCAACGCTTCGCCCGAGCTCGCGGGCGAGGTGCGGTATGATTACCGTGTCGATGGGATCGACAATGTGGCGACCCCTTTGTTGCGCGATCGATTCAAGCAACTGTCAACCCTTGCCGGTCACAGTACTGCGCCGGCAAATGCCGCGCAGCTGGATCGTCGCGCCCGCGAGGACGCCGCGCTGCTGGTGGGCTTGCTGCGCGCCCAGGGCTATTATGATGCCCGTGTCACCTTCCGCCTCGAAGCGGGCTCGGGTCGGCCGTTGGTCATACTCGATGCCGATCCGGGCACGGTCTACAGATTTGACAGCGTCACACTTGCGGGCTTGTCGACCGCTGGCGACAAGGCCGCAGGGCTGGAGGCGGCCTTTGACATAAAGCCTGGTGCACCGGTTGATGCTGACAAGATCGCAGCCGGGGAAGCACAATTGCGCGCCCGGATTGGCACCGATGGTTTCCCCTTTGCGCGGGTTGAGTCGCCGCAGATTGTCGTGGACCATGCGACTCATCTCGCCACGCTCGACATGGTGATCGACTCAAGCGGCGCGAAGCGCTTTGGAAAAATCACTACCAATCCCAACAACAGGGTGTTCGGCGCGCGCCATATTCAAGAGATTGCACGCTTTGCGCCCGGGCAGCCCTATAATGCCGACAGCCTGATGGACCTGAGACGTGCGCTGATCCAGACGAGTCTGGTTTCAACCGTCGATATCAAGCCGGTCGATGCCGGCAACGGCGTGGTCGATATCGATGTCGCGCTGGAGCGTGCACCACCCCGGACGATTGCCGCCCAGCTTGGCTATGGCACGGGTGAAGGTGCACGGGTTGAGGTGAACTGGACGCACCGAAACCTGTTCCCGCCGGAAGGTGCGCTGACGCTGCGTGGTGTACTGGGCACACGCGAGCAACTTGTCATTGCGGTTTTTCGTCGCAACAATTTCCGTGGGCGTGATCGTGTACTGACCGCGCAGTTCGGGATCTCGAACATTGTTCGTGATGCCTATCGCGCCCAGTCGGTGTCGCTGAGCGGCAGCCTGGAACGCCAGACAACGATCTTTTTCCAGAAGAAATGGACCTGGTCGCTCGGCGGGGAAATCACCGCCAGCGACGAACGTGACGTGATCCTTGCGACGGGCGCGCCGCGCAAACGAATCTACTATATCGGGGCATTGCCGACCTCACTCAGCTATGATGGATCGGATGATCTGCTTGATCCGAAGCACGGCTTTCGCCTGAGCGGGCGATTGTCGCCCGAACTGTCATTTGCCGGCAAAGCCTTTGGTTATGCGCGGCTGCAACTGGATGCCAGCGCCTATCAGTCGGTCGGGCCCCGCGTGGTTATTGCGGGCCGCGTTCGGCTCGGCACAATTGCCGGCGCCCCGCGTGATGCCATCGCCCCGTCGCGCCGGTTCTATGCCGGTGGGGGTGGTTCGATCCGTGGCTATGGCTATCAGGACATCGGGCCAAAAGACCCCAATGGCGCCCCGGTTGGCGGACGCAGCCTTGCGGAATTCTCGCTTGAGGCGCGGGTCAAGGTGTTTGGCAGCTTTGGCATCGTGCCGTTTATTGACGCGGGCAATATCTACACTGCCGCGCTGCCGAACTTTAGCGGTATGCGCTACGGTGCTGGTCTGGGCTTGCGCTATTACTCAAATTTTGGGCCAATCCGGCTGGATGTCGGCACGCCGATCAATCGCCAGACAGGCGAGCCGCGCGTTACTGTCTTTGTTTCGCTGGGGCAGGCATTTTGACCGGGTTGCCGGATACCGCCGCACCGCAGCCGCCCGTACCGCGCTTTCGCTGGTTGCGGCGGCTTGGCACGGGCCTGCTTGGTCTGGTCGGTCTTGGTGCTGCCGGGCTTCTGGCGCTCGATACTGATATCGGCCACCGCTGGGTGGCCGACCAGATCGCTGGCCTGCAACCCGCCAATGGCATGCGCTACAAGGTTGGTCGGATCGACGGGTCGTTGTTCGGCAAGGTGCGCCTTGTCGATACGCGGATCAGCGATCCCTATGGACTGGTGTTCAGTGCGCCGCGTGCCGAGCTCGACTGGTCGCCGCTTGCCTGGTTCAGCAACCGGCTCGAGATTCACCGGCTTGATATTCCGCGCGCAAACCTGCTGCGCCTGCCCAGGACCAGGTCGACGGGCGTCCGTGGATCAATCCTGCCTGGCTATGACATTCATCTCGGTTCGCTCGCCATTGACCGGCTGACGGTCAATGCGCCGGTAACGGGGGTTGAGCGCACCGGTCGCATCCATGCCAATGCCGACATTCGTGACGGGCGCGCGCTCATCAATCTTGCCGCGCTGGTCAGTGGCAGTGACAGCCTGAAGCTGGTCCTTGATGCGGCGCCTGATCGCGACCGGTTCGATGTTGATGTCCACGTTCGTGGTGCGGCGCGCGGCGTGCTGGCGCAACTGAGCGGCATTTCCCGCCCGTTGATCTTTGATCTCGCGGGTGATGGCAGCTGGCGCAACTGGCGCGGCACCGCGACCGGTTCCGCCAATGGCGTGCGGATCGTTGATCTGGCCTTGACCAACCAGTCAGGTCGCTATGCCGTGGCCGGCACGCTGGCTCCTGCGGCAATCAGCCGTGGCAAGCTGGCCAGCCTGACCGGTCCGCAGGTGCGCGTTGTCGGTAACGCTGCGCTGGCCAATCGTCGGCTTGCCGGTCAGCTTCAGCTGCGCTCTGCGGCACTTGCGGTACAGGCGGATGGCGCGCTTGATCTGGCAGTCGGTGGTTATCGCGACATGCGGATCCGGGCGCGGTTGCTCCAGCCATCAGCATTGTTCCCCAATATGACGGGCAGCAATATCGAGCTGCGCGCCATCCTCGACGGTGCCTTCGCAACAGCGGCCTTTGATTACCGTCTGACCGCTGACCGGGTTGCTTTCGATCAGACCGGATTTGAGGTGGCCCGCGCCGGCGGGACTGGACATTTTTCAGCCGCCCCGCTTGTTGTTCCCGTCCGCCTCACCGCTGCACGGGTGACCGGTGTTGGCGATGTGGCGGGGGGGATCTTGCGCAATCTGTCGGTCGATGGCGTGCTGCGCGTCACATCGTCATTGCTCACCGGTGATGATCTGGCGGTTAGTTCCGACAAGCTGAAGGCGCGGGTCAACCTTATGCTCGACCTGACCAATGGTCAGTATAGCATCGGCATCAACGGCGCGTTGGGGCGGTATCTGATACCGGGGCTCGGTGTCGTGGACATTACCTCGACCTTGAAGGTCGTGCCGGGGGCCGGCGGGCGCGGCACCCGTGTCGTCGGTACGGCGACGGCGCAAATGGTGCGTCTCGACAATGGCTTCTTTCGCGGTCTCGCGGGGGGGCTGCCGCGTATCGTGACCGGGCTGGAACGCACACCGGATGGCACCCTGTTGTTCACCCGGCTGGTGCTTGCCGCTCCGCAATTGCAGATCACGGGCAACGGGATGCGCCGCCGTGACGGTAGTTTCCATTTCGAGGGTGGCGGTCAGCACAGCCATTATGGCCCGCTGTCGCTAAAGCTTGACGGAAAGGTGGAAAGGCCGGTGATCGACCTTGTTTTCGCCCGGCCCGATAGCAACCTGGGCCTGCGAGATATTGTCATTCACCTCGATCCGACACTGCAGGGCTTTGCGTTCACGGCGCATGGGCAGTCTCAGCTCGGTGGTTTCAATGGTGCCGGGGCGATCCTGCTTCCTGCGGGCGGGGATGCCAGTATCGCGATTACCGGGTTCGACATTGGCAAAAGTCATGCGGTCGGCCAGCTTCGCATTGCGGATGGCGGATTTGACGGTCAGTTGACCTTGTCCGGCGGCGGTTTGACCGGGCAAATGTTGTTCCGACCGGTTGGCGCGGTGCAGCGCATTGAGGCGCATCTTGATGCCAACGGCGCCGTGCTGTGGGATTCATTGACGCCAAACCCGGTTACGCTGCGACGCGGGCACCTTGATCTTGTGGCGTTGCTTGATCCGGCTGGTGCTTCAATCGAAGCGGTGGCCAACGGTGCCGGGTTGCAGCGAGGCAAGCTGTCGCTCGGGCGCTTCGCAGGCACGGCGCATCTGCGCGGCGGGTCCGGTACGATCCAGCTGTCCGTTGCCGGCGCGCGGGGCCGGACGTTTGATATTCAATCGCTCGCCCAGGTTTCGCCCGACCGCATTTCCATCGCGGCGCAAGGCACGCTCGACCGTCGCCCGATCCAGTTGCTCGCGCCAGCCGTTCTGAGCCGCGCCGGGGACGGGTGGCAACTTGCACCGGCCCGGCTCGCCTATGCCGGTGGGGAAGGCGTGCTTGGCGGTCGGCTCGCGGGCGGCGCGGTGGCGCTCGATGCGTCGCTCAGTCGTATGCCGTTGACGGTGCTCGATATCGCCCTCCCCGGGCTGGGGCTGGGCGGGAATGCGTCGGGAACATTATCCTTCACGCAGATGCGCGGCGCAGCGCCAACCGGGAAGATCGACATGACGGTGCGCGGATTGACCCGCACCGGTCTGGTGCTGTCGTCGCAGCCGGTTGATCTTGGTCTTGCCGGTGTACTGCAACCCGGCAAGATCGGCCTGCGGGCCGTGGTTGCGACGGGCGGGAACAATGTCGGGCGCGCCCAGGCACTGCTCACCTTGCCAGGCGAGGGAGATCTGGCGATGCGAATTCGCCATGCCGGGCTATTTGCCCAGATGCGCTATGATGGTCCTGCCAACACCTTGTGGCGCCTGACGGGCATTGAGCTGTTTGACCTGACCGGTCCGGTGGCCATCGCCGCAGATGCCGGCGGGCGCGTCGATGACCCGCAGATCAAGGGCGTTGTGCAGGCGCGCGGTGCCAGAATGGAAAGCGGCACGATCGGCGCTGTACTGACCAATGTTCAGGCGACCGGACGATTTGGTGGCTCCCGGCTGGTCATTCAGCAATTTGCGGCGGATGCGGGCAAGGGCGGGCGCGTTACCGGCGCTGGCGCGATTGATTTTGCGGCGCCGCACGGCCTTGGAATTGATTTTGCCATGCAGGCGGACCGCGCCGTCATGATCAATCGTGACGATCTCGGCGCGACGATCACCGGGCCGCTGACCTTCAAGTCAGACGGGCAAGGTGGCATCATTACCGGTGATTTACGGCTGGATCGCAGCCGCTATCGTCTGGGTCAGGCGACGGCAGCCAGCGCGGTCCCGCAACTCAACCTTCGCGAAATCAACCTGCCGGGCGGGGGTGAGGAAGAAGATACGCCGCGTGTACCATGGCGGCTTGCGGTTCATGCGCGTGCCGCCAATCAGCTGATGGTAACGGGCCTCGGGCTGTCGAGCGAATGGTCAACCGATCTCCAGATCGGCGGCGCGCCAGACAATCCCGCGATCAGTGGCAGGGCGGATTTGATCCGGGGAGACTATCAGTTCGCCGGGCGGCAGTTCCAGCTTTCACGCGGTATCATTCGCTTTGCCGGAGAGGTGCCCGCCAACCCGGCGCTCGATATTGTTGCCAATGCCGATACGACAGGGCTCAGCGCGACCATCCGTGTCACCGGGCTGGCGCAAAAGCCCGATATCAGCTTTGCCAGTGTTCCTGCCTTGCCGCAGGATGAGCTGCTGTCGCGCCTGTTGTTCGGGACATCGATCACCAATCTCTCGGCGCCCGAGGCGTTGCAGCTTGCGGCAGCGGTCGGTGCCTTGCAAAACGGCAAGGGCGGTCTTGACCCGATCAACGCGGTGCGCCGGGTTGCCGGGCTGGATCGATTGCGTTTTCTTGCGGCGGATGCGCAGACCGGGGCAAAAACCGCCATCGCCGCCGGCAAATATATCAACCGCAAACTCTACGCAGAAATCATTACTGACGGGCAGGGCTATTCAGCGACCCAGGTCGAATTTCAGGTGACGCGCTGGCTGTCGCTGCTGTCGAGTATTTCGACATTGGGCCGGCAAAGCGTCAACGTGCGTATTTCGAAGGATTATTGAATATCGGGGAAGGGCAGGGCGCGCTGGCACCACCAGCGCGCCCTGCCGGTTCGTTTAGCCGGGCTCGCCGACAATGGCTTTGATTTCCATGAAATCGGCCAGGCCATATTTGCCGCCTTCGCGGCCATTGCCCGATTGCTTGTAACCGCCAAAGGGTGCGCCACCACCGCCACCGCTCCAGCCATTGATGGATACCAGTCCGGCCCGCAGGCGCGGCGCGACCTTTGAGGCAGCCGCCGGGTCACCCGAGATAGTTGCCGAGAGGCCATAGGGTGTGTCGTTGGCAATCTCGACCGCCTGATCCAGATCATCATAGACCGTGATGGTTGCAACCGGCCCGAATGTCTCTTCGCGCGCAATGCGCATGTCGGGGGTTACATCGGCGAACAGGGTTGGCTTGATGAAATAGCCAGCATTGCGTCCGTCCGGGCGACCGGTGCCACCGGTAACCAGCGTGGCGCCCTCATCGATTGCCGACTGGATCAGGCCCTGGATTTTCTCGAACTGTGCCTTGTTGACGACCGGGCCGATATGCGCACCCATGGTCGCGGGCTCACCGACCTGCGTGGCATCCATGATCGCCTTGACGACATTGGTTGCGTCAGAAACCTGGCTGCGGTGGACCAGCAAGCGCGTGGGCGCGATGCAGCTCTGCCCGGAATTGGCCAATACACCCGCCACCGTTGGCGGCAGGACCGTCGCCAGATCGGCACCCTCCAGCACGAGGTTCGCCGCCTTGCCGCCCAGTTCCTGATGGACGCGCTTCACCGTTGCCGCTGCTGCCTGCGCCACCGCAATGCCGGCGCGGGTTGAGCCAGTGAAGCTGACCATGTCGACATCCTTGTGCGATGACAGTGCCGAACCGACACCCGGCCCGTCACCATTGACAAGGTTGAAGACACCCGCCGGCACACCTGCCGCGTCAAGGATCTCGGCAAGGATCATCGCGCAGGCGGGCGATTCTTCCGATGGCTTGAGGATCATCGTGTCACCGGCGGCAAGCGCCGGCGCTACCTTGGCGCAGATCTGGTTGAGCGGCCAGTTCCACGGGGTGATCATCGCCACCACGCCCAGTGGTTCGTGCACGACGCGGGTCTTGCCAACCTGCTCCTCAAACTGGAATTCCTGCAGGGCCTTCAGCGTCCCCATGAAATAGCCCAATCCGGCAGGTGCCTGTGCTGCCATGGCCAGACCGATCGGTGCACCCATTTCCTCGCTCACCGCAGCGGCAAGGTCGGGGATGCGGGCCTTGTACCCTTCAATGATGCGCTCAAGCAGCGCCACGCGCTCGGCCACCGTTGATTGTGACCAACTGCCAAATGCCTTGCGCGCTGCGGCGACCGCCTTGTCGACATCGGCCTGGCTGCCAAGGGTGATTTCGGTGCAGGGCTGTTCGTTGCTCGGGTCAATCACCTCGTGCCGCTTGCCACCTTCGCTGGCGACCCATTGCCCATCAATATAGTGCTTGAGATAGCTGCGCATCGGTTCGTCTCCAGCGATTGTCATTTTGGAATGTCGAGTATGTAGGCATTGGGGGGGATCGGTTGCAACCCGAAACCCGCTTGCCATATTGAATGAAGCTGAAGGAGATCGTCATGGCGCGCGTTGCCCGAATTGAACGAACTGGTGGGCCGGAGGTGATCCTGTGGGCTGATGTCGATGTGCCACCGCCCGGCCCCGGTGAGGTTCGCCTCCGCCACACGGCGGTCGGGCTGAACTTCATCGACATCTACCATCGCAAGGGCCTGTATCCGCTCGCGCTGCCCACTGGCCTCGGTGGGGAGTCCGTTGGCGTTGTAGAGGCGCTTGGCGACGGGGTGGCAGGCTTTGCCATTGGCGACCGTGTTGGCACGTTCGGCCCTGCACTCGGTGCCTATGCGACGGAACGCAATGTTGCGGCGGCCCAGCTGTTCCATTTGCCCGACACCGTCGATGACAAGGTCGCGGCGGCGCTGTTGCTGAAGGGCTGCACCACCGAAATGCTTGTCGAGCGCTGCGCGCGGGTTGCGCTGGGGCAGACGGTACTGGTTCACGCCGCCGCTGGCGGTGTCGGGCAGTTGCTCGTCGGCTGGCTCAAGGCGGTTGGGGCGCATGTCATTGGTACCGTCGGCGACGCTGCCAAGGTCGACCGGGCAAAGCGCGCGGGTGCCGATCATGTGCTGCTGTACAAGCAGGAAGATGTTGCCGCGCGCGTGCGGGAGATCACCGGGGGCACGGGTGTCGCGGTGTCGTTTGACAGTGTCGGCAAGACAAGCTGGCCGGTGTCGCTGGCCAGCGTGGCACGGCGTGGCCTGATCGTCAGCTATGGCAATGCCAGCGGGCCGGTCGATAACGTCAACCTTGGTATTCTCGCGCAAAAGGGGTCGCTGTTCGTCACCCGTCCGACCTTGTTCGACTATTATGTCACGCCCGAAGAACGTCAGGCAGGAATCGACCGCGTTTTCGCGATGCTCGCGGCGGGGGCAATTGTCCCCGAGATTGGTCAGACCTTTGCCCTTGAAGATGCCGCAGAGGCTCACCGCGCGCTCGAGGCGGGTGAGACCATCGGTTCAACGGTTTTGCTGCCCTGATGCCTGCCCCTCCGCCGCAATCCGGCGGAGGGTGTGTTTCGGGATCGGTCAGCCGGCCTTAGCCAGTTACCGCCACGACATTATCATCGCTGTTCCGGTCGATATATTTATTGTACGGATCGATACCGGCAAAGGCGGGCTTGCGGGTTGAGATTACCCGGATCACCTGCTTGCCTGATTTTACCGGCAGCCGGGTCATCGAAATCACGTCCTTCGCCGCAAAGGCAGCAAGGCCGGGCCGCGCATCGAACAGTCCAATATCAATCTCATCGGCCAGTGGCGTCGCGCGCTCCTTGCCCTTGCTGTCGGCGTAGAATTTCGCGGCATCGACGGTGATTGACGTTTCGTACCTGCCATCCGCCAGCTTGCGCACCGTCGCGGTCGGCGCCTTCAGGTCGTAGATTGTGATACGGTCGAGCAGGTCGAGCACCAGCTCATGCTCGGCGGGCGAGCGCGCCAGCGACAGGAAGCCGTTCACCAGATCAAGCGAGCGGGCATAGGGCTGGCTCTTGAAGCGATATTTGTCGAGCAGCCCGGCGAGCATGTGGTTGACGCGGTCTTCGCCCAGCCGGTCCTGCAACAGATACATCACCACCGCGCCCTTGCGGTAATGGATATAGGGCTGGTTCTCGACCCGATCGAGCGGCAGTTCCTCGATCCGCTCCGACCCACGCGATCGCAGGTAATTGTCGAGCTCATATTTGAGGAAGCGGCGGATCTTGTCCTCGCCATAAAGGTGCTTCATCACCATCAGCGCTGAATATTGCGCCATGGTCTCGACCATGATCGTGCCGCCCTGCATGTCGGCGCTGATCAGTTGGTGCGCCCAATATTGGTGGCCCAGTTCATGCGCAGTGACATAGGTGACGTAATCGATCTTGGCCGGGTCACGCGTGTCGGCAATGAACCCGATCTGCTCCGAATAGGGGATCGTGCCAGCAAAGGACTGGGCGAAAGTCCGGTAGCCGGGAAATTCCACAATCCGCGCATAGTCGAACTGAAACGGTCCAAGATTCTTCCGGTAATAGGCCAGCGATGTTTTCATCGCCGCCAGCATCCGATCAACATTGTAGCTGTGTCGTGGGTGGAAATAGACCGACAGCTTGACCCCATCGGCGTCGGCTGATCGGACAGCATAGTTTGCTGATTGAATTGAGAAAAAAGCCAGGATTGGTGCCGTTGTGACGAAGCGCGCGGTACGCCGCCCGTCCTTGGTCACATCGGACACCACATGGCCTGGGGCGATCGGAGTTTGCCCGGCGACGGTTGACACGGTGATGTCGGACGTCACCCAATCGGCATTGCCGACATAGTTGCGTGCCTGCGCGCTGGTGTCCTCAAGCTTGGCCATCCGCAGCTCAGCCGGCAGGTCATATTTCCGCCGCGTCGTTCGATCGCTCAGCAGCCCCGTGCGCGACATGCCGATTCGCGGCGCAAAGTCGGAATTGTTGAGGAAAGTGCCGTTCTCCACCAGGCTGACATCATCGGCATCGGCGCGGAAACCACGCTGCCAGCGTCGCGTTGTGAAGGACAGGCTGGCTTTTTCGCCCGGCACCAGCGGGCGGTTGAAATGGTAGATGCGATACTTGTTTGCGCCATCGTCCATCGCGAGTTTCGCGCCGGGTACATCCAGCGCAAGTATTTCGATGTCGGGGTCCTGGAATCGCACGTGCAGGTCGCTGAGCGGTGCGCCGGTGTCGTTGACCAGCGCATAACGCCCCTGCGCGATCATGCGATGTTCGCCCGGGTAAAGCGCGACGTTCAGCTTGATGTCGGTTGTGGAGGGCTGGGCGACCTTTTCATATTTGAGATATCTCTTCTCGTAGTCAGCAAGTTCCTTTTCCTGGTCGTCGTTCGTCCGATAGTGGTTGAGGACGTTCATATTGTAATAAATGTACCCGCCGCTGCCGGCGCTGATCGCCACAGCAAGGGCTATCAGAATGCAGGGGACGCCGGCCAGTCGCGCCGGTATGCGCTTGACCCGTGCCCTAAGGGAAATGGCGGTGCCACGCCGCCATAACAGGTGCGACAGCACGCCAAGGATCAATGCGAAGCCGCCCCAATAGAGCCGCAACCACCAGCCCGTCGCGCCGCCGACATTTGCGCCGTTCATGTCCGAGAGCAAGGTCTGTCCGGTCGAGCCATAAAGGTAGAGCGGGTGCTGCAGGCCAAGGTTCGGGAAAATGATTGTTGCGACGATGAACAGCACCATCAGGCCCCAGCCGAGATATTTGTACGGGCTGAGCGCTTGAATGAATACGGCGAGCACGGCGAGCAGCAACATGTCGATCGTGACTGGCAGGATATGCCAGGCGATGTACTTGCCAAATTCGAACTCGAACTGGCCGCGCCCGATCTGCAGCAACACGCCCGCCATCGTCGAAACCAGCATCGCTGAAAACAGCACGGCGGTAAGGGCGATCATCTTGGGCACGAGATAGGCCCAGTTGGGCAGCGAGGTCGCATCGATGATCTCGTTCATCTTGCGGTCGCGGTCGCGCCACACCAGTTCGCCGGCATAGTAAATCGCTATGATGACCAGCACGATACTGAACGACCCGCCCAGCAACGGAATCAGCGTGAAGGTCAAGGGGATGGTGTCGGTACCGTAGACTCGGTCCGAAAAGAACATGATCGCGCCCGACAACGTCAACCCGACCCCCATCAGGATCGAAAAGGCCGGACTGCGAAACACCATCTCCATTTCCAGCCGCGTGCGCGCCCATAGCCGGGCGAGGTTGGCGGAGCCCGGCCGCGCCGACGGCAATGTCTCGATCAGCGTTACGGGGGCCGCTGCGGCCCTCGCGTCGCGCTTATCCTGACGCCGCAACTGCCCCGCCGAGATGCCGCGCTCGGTGAAACTGAAACGCGCATAGGCAAGCGCCAGCGCCGCCAGCGACACACCGAACCAGATCAGCCGGTTGGCCAGCAACTTGCCCGCCAAGGGCGCATGGCCGGCATTGAGTTCCGCCGGTGTCCAGTAACTGGTCGCGGTACGATAGGCGGTGCCGCCGAACGGTTCGATCAACGCACCGATGGCGCGCAGGTCTGGCAAGGCGCGGATGACGTTGTTGACGACGATATAGATGCCGAAGAACACCACCACGCCGACATAGGAATACATCATCGACCGTGTCATCGTCGCGACGGCGAAGAACAGGCTGGCGGTCAGCAGGATGTCGGGTAACGCAAGCGCGAAATAGGCGAACATATAGTCGCCGATCCGCGTCGGCCCCACCGTCTCGGGGTCGAGCCACCACATATGTGATCCCAGCCAGATCGCCAGCGGGACCGCCAAAAAGGCAATTGCCGCAGCGGCGAACGCGCCAAGAAAGCGGGCGAAGAGATAGGCAAATTTGGTCACGCGGGTCGATCTGACGATGGGCCCGAACCCGCTCTCGTCGTCGCGCACAATCACGTTGGCGACAAACGCCGTCGTCACGAACATGTAGAGGACGGAGAAGGTCAGGTGATATTGGGCAATTGCTGTCGGACTGTTGCGCAGAATATTGCCGCCGCTGCCGATCTGGATCTGCGGAATGTTCATGCCGCCGAAGGCGAGCAGGAAGAAGGTGATAGCCACCACCCAGAAGACCGGGTTGCGCAACTGGTAGCGCAGCTCGAAGCTGGCGATCTTGCCGAACATGGCGGTCAGGCCGCTGCTGGCATGGGCACGCGGCGCGTACGCGCCAGCGTCGAGAAATAGACGTCCTCCAGCCCGCCCGACACGCTGGTGAAGCCGTCGCCCGGATCGCTCGGTGCGAGGATGTGGACGATGGTCTTGCCGGCGAACAGGCGGGTCGAGATCACCTCGTGGCGGTTGCGATTGTCGTCGAGCTGGTCGCGCTCGATTGTCTTCGCCCAGACATTGCCGCGCGATTGCGCGATCAGTTCCTGCGGTGCGCCCTCGAGCTGGATCTTGCCCGCCGCCAGCACCGCCATGCGCGGGCAAAGGTCGGCGACGTCCTCGACGATATGCGTCGAGAGGATAATCACGACATTCTCGCCGATCTCGGCGAGCAGGTTAAGGAAGCGGTTGCGCTCCTCGGGGTCGAGTCCGGCGGTCGGCTCGTCGACGATGATCAGTTCGGGGTTGCCGATCAGCGCCTGGGCGATGCCGAAGCGTTGTCGCATCCCGCCTGAAAAGCCGGCGATGGCCTTTTTGCGCACTGTCCAGAGATTGGTCTGGTTGAGCAACGTCTCGACCGTTTCCTTGCGCTCGCGCGCCGAGGCGACGCCTTTGAGCACCGCCATATGATCAAGCATGTCATAGGCCGAGACGCGCGGGTACACACCGAAATCCTGCGGCAGATAACCCAGCCGCTCGCGCAGCTTCTCAGGCTCTGCGATCACGTCGATGTCGCCGAATCGCACACCGCCAGAAGTCGGGGTCTGCAATGTTGCGACGGTCCGCATCAGCGTCGATTTGCCCGCCCCGTTGGGGCCGAGCAGGCCATACATCCCCTTGGGAATACTCAGCGACACATCATCAAGTGCGCGTGTGCCATTGGCATAGACATGGGTGACGTTGGTCAGTTCGAGCATCGTGCATTCTCCCCCGAATGGCAGGGAGCATAGCATGTGTGTTAGTAAGCTAAAGCACAAAATCGTTCACGCCATCATTGCCTTGCCGCGCCTCGGCTCCCGTTTGCCTTCAGCGGTCAGTCAAGCAGGGCATTCAACCCATCGGCGTCGCGCAATATGATGCCACGCGCGCCGGCCCGCTCGATCAGTCCGGCTTGCTCCAGCACGCTCAACTGGCGGCTGACCGTTTCGATCGTCAGCCCCAGCAGTCCGGCAATTTCACCGCGCGTCAGCGGCAGGTCAAAGCGGGCGGCGCGGTGACAGCCCGGCCCTGCGGCATCGGCAAAGGCCAGCAGCAACCCTGCGACCCGCCCGCGCGCGTCGCGTCGGCCGATCAGGTCCGTCAGCGCGCGCGCATCATCAAGATCGTTGACCGCGCGCTGCAGCACGCTTTGCTGCAACGCTGGCGCCTCGCGCATCAGCCGCTCAAAATCAGTGCGTGGGACCAGACACAGTTCGCTGTCGGTCAGCGCCACGGCATCATAACGGATCCGCGCGAAAAACAGTTGCCCCAGCAACCCCGCCGGATGGACCAGCGCGACGATACGTTCGACGCCATCGGCGCCGGTCGAACAGAGTTTCACCGCGCCGCGCACCAGCGTCGCACAGGCGACGCTGTCGTCACCGGCGGCAAAGATCGTCTCGCCCCGCGCAAAGCGGCGATGGCGACCGATCCGGCTGAACGCATCGAGCTCGGCGGGGCTCAGCGCGGCACAGATCGCCTCATCGCGCACCGGGCAAACCGCGCACGGCGCCGGCAGTGACGTGACCGCTTCCTTTTCTGTCGCAACCCTGGTCGTCATTTCTCGCGCAACAAGTTTCTGCCGATGAAGAACAGGCCGGTGCCCAGGGCGAAGGGAATGCCGCCAACGATCAGCGGCAGAGGCAGCATGGAAATCGCCTCCGAAAAGCTCATGCCGCCCGCCCCGAAAATGATGATCGCCAGCGTGCACAGGCCGCTCCCGGTCATCATCAAGATCCCGATGGCGAGCATCAGGCCGCCGAAAAACTGTTTCATAGCCTTTCCCCCGCACGCGCCCGGCGCACAATATCGGCGCCCTCCGCGCCGGGCCGGTAGAAGCTGTTATAGGTATCGAACGGAATAATCGCCCCCTGCGGCGTGACGAAGTGAACACAGCTGCGCTTCACCGTGCCAAGGTCGAAATTATAGCGATCAAGAAATTGCAGGATGACGACCCGGAAACTGTTGGCATAGCCCAGCTCGGCCGGCACCGCCGCTTGCGGCAGGCAGCACAGCACCCCGGCCAGCTTCTCTTCGGTATTGGCCTGTGATGTTGCCAGGCTCAGCAAGTCGTTCACCGCCTCGCGCAATTTTGGATAGGCCTCGTAACTGATCGTGTTTGGCCCCTCCAGGATCAGCTCGCGCGGCAACAGTGATGTAATCGGCGTCACCTGCGTCCCGTCGCGCAGGCCATAGCCAATGCAGATCTGGTCGGGGTTACAGGGCAGGGGGATCATGTCCTCCAGCCCGAACACACCCGCCTTGGCCACCTCGCGGCGGATCTGCGTCAGCAGGATGCGGTTGGCCTTGCCGTCGAACCCGTCATTGCGCCCGGCATCCTGCACCGGCTGAAAGGTCACGCCTCGCACGCACTTCCATTGCAGCGCATGTTCGATGATCGGCGCGACCTCCTGGTCGTTCACACCGCGCTTGACCACCGCAACCAATGTCGTCGACAGCCCGACCCGCTCCAGCGCCTCCAGCGCCTGTTGCCGGATGCGCGACAGTCGCGCGCCGCGCAGGTTCATCAACGCCTCGTCATCGAGGCTGTCGAACTGGAGATACACCTCCAGTCGCGGCGCATAGCTCGCCAGCCGTTCGACGAACGCCGGGTCCTGCGCGATGCGCACGCCGTTGGTGTTGATCATCACATGGCGGATCGGCCGCGCCTTCACCGCGTCAAGGATTTCGAAGAAATGCGGGTGGATCGTCGGCTCACCGCCCGACAGCTGGACGAGATCGGGCTCGCCCTCACTCAGCACCAGTGCATCGAGCATCCGCTCGACCGTCGCGACGGGCAGGTGCGCGCCGTGGACATCCTCGGCATCGGCAAAGCATACCGGGCAGGCGAGGTTGCAGGCCGAATTGATCTCGACGATCGCCAGGCAGCTATGCTGTTCGTGGTCCGGGCACAGCCCGCAATCAAACGGGCAGCCGGCCTTGGTGCGCGTATGGGTGTGGAGTGGCCGGTCACCGGGCTTGAGCCACAATTTCTGCGACCGCCAATAGTCGAGATCGTCGCTGATCAGCGTCTTCTGCACGCCATGCTCGCGGCACCGCTTGAGGTAAAAGACCTTGTCGTCCTCAATAATCACCTTGGCCGCGACCGGGACGAGACAGGTCTCACACAGGCTCGTCGTCTGGCCGTGGAAAAGATAGGGCGCCGCCTTGCGCTCCAGCAATGTCACCGGTTCGATGGCGGCCACGGACGATCCAGATAATGGCATAGCTCGCCAACCCCAACATCAACAGATGGAACACATTAAGCGGCCCGATCACCGCTGGATAGGGCTTCAGAAACTCCCACGCAAAACGCTGCACAGCATAGGCCAGTACAAAGGCGTGAAAACCATGCGCGACCGCCCATTGTCGCCCGCGCAACAATGCACGCCAATAACCAATCAGGAACACCGCCATGCCAAGCGATTCATAAACCTGCACCGGGTGCCGGCCAATCCCGTCGCCCAGGTCAACCGCCCAGGGCAGCGTCGTTGGCGTGCCATAGGTCGCATCCGCCAGCCCGGCGAACAGGCACCCCCAGCGCCCGATCACAATGCCGATGGTCAGTGGAATGACGAACGGCCCACCGGTTGATCGCGTGATGCCATGGCGCCATTTCCATAGCTCCACCGCCGCAATCGCCCCGATCAGCCCCCCGGCGATGCTGTGCGACAGGACCGGCGCTGACAGCCGCAGCGTATTGATTGATCCAAACAGCCACGCACCCGCCGCGCCGCCCAGCGCAAGGATGATGAAATAACCCGGCGATGTCTCCCGCGCGAGCCGCTCCACCGCCGCACGCCGATGGCGATAAACCCACCGCCCGCCCAGTGCCGCACTCAGCCATGCGGCGAGGTCGAAGACATGGTGCAGCCAGGGGGCGGTGTGGACGTGGATCACCGGGCGAGAATGCCAGCATCTCGACAGCCATCATACAAAAAAAAGGGCGCCCGGTTCGTACCGGACGCCCTTCTTATTTGATGCGCGGGAGAACGCGATCAGTAGGAATAATACATGTCGAACTCGACCGGGCTGGGGGTCATTTCCAGCGCGCGACGTCTTCCATCTTCAACTCGATATAGGATTCGATCTGGTCCTTGGAGAACACGTCGCCCTTGAGCAGGAAGTCGTGGTCGGCGGCCAGGCTGTCGAGTGCCTCGCGCAGCGATCCGCAGACGGTCGGCACCTGGGCGAGCTCTGCCGGGGGCAGGTCGTACAGGTTCTTGTCCATCGCCTCACCCGGGTGGATGCGGTTCTGGATGCCGTCCAGGCCGGCCATGAACAGCGCGGCGTAACACAGATACGGGTTGGCCATCGCATCGGGGAAGCGCACCTCGACGCGCTTTGCCTTGGGGCCGGTGCCGTACGGGATGCGGCACGATGCCGAGCGGTTGCGCGCCGAATAGGCGAGCAGCACCGGCGCCTCATAACCCGGTACCAGCCGCTTGTAGCTGTTGGTCGTCGGGTTGGTGAAGGCATTCACCGCCTTGGCGTGCTTGATGATGCCGCCGATGAAATACAGGCAGGTGTCGCTCAGGCCGGCATAGCCATTGCCCGCGAACAGCGGCTGGCCCTTGTCCCAGATCGACAAATGGGTGTGCATGCCCGAGCCATTATCTTCCTTGATCGGCTTCGGCATGAAGGTGACGGTCTTGCCATAGGCCTGGGCGACCTGGTGGCAGACATATTTGTAGATCTGCATCCGGTCCGCCGTCAGCGTCAGGGTACCAAAGGTCAGGCCCAGCTCGTGCTGCGCGGCGGCAACCTCGTGATGGTGCTTGTCGCATGGCAGGCCCATTTCGAGCATGGTTGAGACCATCTCGCCGCGAATATCGACCGCGCTGTCAACCGGGCCGACCGGGAAATAACCACCCTTGGCGCGCGGGCGGTGGCCAAGATTGCCACCCTCATAGCTGGTGCCGGTGTTGGTCGGCAGCTCGATATCGTCGATCTTGTAATAGCTCGTGGCGTAGCTCGTCTCGAACTGCACATTGTCGAACATGAAGAACTCGGCTTCCGGGCCGACAAACACGGTGTCGCCGATGCCGGTGGTCTTCAGATAGGCTTCGGCGCGCTTCGCGGTGGAGCGCGGGTCGCGGGCATAGAGCTCACCGGTCGATGGCTCGACAATGTCGCACACCAGGATCAGCATCGGCGTTGCCGAGAAGGGGTCGGTCCACACCGCGTCCAGGTCGGGCTTCAGGATCATGTCGGATTCATTGATCGCCTTCCACCCGGCAATCGATGATCCGTCGAACATGAAACCGTCGGTCAGCTCGTCTTCGCCCACCACACCGGCAACCATCGTCAGATGCTGCCATTTGCCCTTGGGATCGGTGAAGCGCAGATCGACCCACTCGATCTCCTGCTCCTTGATCATCTGCAGGACGTCGTTCACCGAATTCGCCATTACCCCAAACCCTTTCGTTTAATGTCATCTACCCGCTGGCTGGCGGGAATCATCTTGCGCCGCAATGGGCCCAAACTGTCATAAAATGCTGCGGTGCGTCAAATCGCATTCTCGTCGCGCTCACCGGTCCTGATCCGCAATGCGCTTTCCACCGGCAGGACGAAAATCTTGCCGTCGCCAATGCGCCCGGTCTGTGCGGCGGCGGCAATCGCCTCGACCACACGCGCCGCCATGCTGTCCTCGACGACCACCTCCAGCTTAACCTTGGGCAGGAAATCGACGACATATTCCGCACCGCGATACAATTCGGTGTGGCCCTTTTGCCGTCCGAACCCCTTGGCCTCGACCACGGTGATGCCTGAAACCCCTACCTCGTGCAGCGCTTCCTTCACTTCATCCAGCTTGAACGGCTTGATGATCGCTTCGATCTTTTTCACGTGATGTGGTCCCTGATAATGTCCGCGCACCTTACATGAAACGTGCCAGCCGCGCGAGCATGGCACGCTCCTTCTATCGGTCGTTCAGCACGACAACGGACCTGCCGTTTTTTGGTGCAACATGGCGTCCGCTGCCTGTTTTTCGGGCATCTGGCCGGGGCGGGGTGCTGGCTTTGCCGACACCCCGTGGTTCACCCGGCCAACGTCATTTGCCCGTCAGGCTGGCCGTCGCTGTCGTGCTGGTCGCCCCGGCCGGTTTGCCCAGATGCGCCTTGGCCCAGTTTGCCTCGTCAATGATGTACAGCCGCACGGACTGCGCCTGTGCCGGTGTCATCACCCGCGCAAAGCTGACCATGCCATTGCCCTTCAACGCACCGTCGATCAGGATCGACTTCCACCCGGCGGCATCGGCCAGCATGGCGGAACGCTGCAGGTCGGGCAGCACACCGCTGCCCCCGGCATTGGCGCCGTGGCACACCTGGCAATATCGCCCGAACAACGCCTTGCCCTCGGCAATCTGCGCCGCGCTGCCAGCGGGGGCAGGGGGCGCAAACGCTGCTTCTGCCGGTGCGGGCAATGGCGGCAGCTTCGCCGTCCCGCCCAGTTTGAACACCAGCAGGCGCGGGAGGTTCGGCACGGTGCGTGCGGCGCCCCCGGCATAGCCGGCGGCCAGCGGGAAGCTGCCGCCGCGCCCGCTCAGCACCGCGACATATTGCACGCCCTTCACCGTAAAGGTCGCCGCGCCGCCCATAATCCCCGACTGCACCGGATAGGACAGCAATTGCTTGCCACTGTCGGCGGCATAGGCACGGAACTCACCCAGTGCCGTCCCCTGGAACACCAGATTGCCTGCGGTGGACATCGTGCCGCCATTCCATGGCACGGGGTGGTTGACGCGCCAGCGCTCCTTGCCCGTCACCGGGTCAAACGCCACCAATGCGCCGGTCGTCCCGGCGGTTGCGGCGGCAATCACCCCGGCATCGCGTGGCAACATCCCTTCTGACATGTTGGTGCCGGTGTTGAACCCCATGGGTTGATGCACCGCATCCCCCGGCGTCAGCGGCGGGATATAGGCCAGCGCCACTTCCTGCGCCGGAATATAGGCCAGACCCGCCCTGGGGCTGAAGCTCATCGGTTGCCAGTTATGCGCCGCCAGTGCTGAGGGCAGGCCGATAAAGGGTTGCTGCGTGCGGTAATATCTTGATGCTGCGCTCTCCACCGGCCGCCAGTCCGGCCCATAACGGTCGGCCCAGGTCACGGTCTTGGCAAATTTCTCCGCCAGGATCGGCTTGCCATTGGTGCGGTCGATGACAAAGAAAAACCCGTTCTTCGGCGCCTGCATCAACACCTTGCGCTTGGCGCCGTTGATCGACAGCTCGGCGAGCACAATTGGCTGCGTCGCGGTGAAATCCCACGTCTCCGCCGGGGTTTCCTGATAATGCCACAGATATTGCCCGGTCTCGGGCTTCAGCGCGACGATGGAGGACAGGAACAGATTGTCGCCCGTTCCCTCTGACCGCAGCCCATGGTTCCACGGGCTGCCATTGCCCACCCCGATATAAAGCTGGTCCAGCGCGGCATCATAGACAATCGAATCCCACACCGTGCCGCCGCCGCCGCTCTGCTTCCACTGCCCCTTGGGGGACCAGGTCGGCGCCGCCGCCGTTTTCAGGATCGCGTCAGATGCTGCGCCGTCCGGCTCGCCCTTGGCATTGGGCACGGTGTAGAACCGCCATTTCTTCGCCCCCGTCACCGCATCATAGGCGGTGACATAGCCGCGCACGCCAAATTCGGCGCCGCCATTGCCGATCAGAACCATGTCCTTCACCACGCGCGGCACGCCGGTAATGGTATAGGGCTTGCTGTTGTCGGTGGTCTGCACCGCCCACAATTGTTTGCCGCTGTTCGCGTCAACCGCGATCAGCCGCCCGTCAATCGTGCCCAGGTACAGCCGGCCCTTCCACGCCGCGACGCCGCGATTGACCACGTCGCAACACGCCTCAACGCCCTTGCTGTGGTCAACGCCGGGGTCAAATTCCCACAATTTCCTGCCGCTCAACGCGTCATAGGCGAACAGTTTTGACCATGGCCCGGTGACATAGATTGTGCCGTCAATCACGATCGGCGTTGCTTCCTGCCCGCGCGCATCGGGCATGTCGGCATACCAGGCCAGCCCCAGCCCGCCGACATTGCCGTCATTGATCTGCGTCAACGGGCTGAACCGCTGCTCGTCATAATTGTACCCGGCGGCGGCCCAGTCGCTGCCATCGCCCCCGCTGGTCAGGTAAGCGGCGTCAATCTTGCCCGCGCCGGTCAACGCGGTCAGGTCGGTCGCATCGCCGCCCTGCTGGTCTGCGCTGCCCAATTTGATGCACCCGGCCAGCAACACCGCCGCCGCCAGCACCACAAAACCACGCCGCATAAACCCCTCCCCCTGCGCGCCCCGCCCAGGCGGAGTCGATTGGCGGCGATGGTGGCGCAGGGGGAGAGGAAAGGGAAGGGCATGACTTGCCCGATCTGTTGTTGGTGGCGCTGGAGGGTGGGGCGCTGGCCCAGTAAGCGAGCGGCAATCTCTCTGACGGCGCGACAGGTTGCACAGACGATGGAGTCAAGGAATAACAATGGTGTTGCGGGCATCGCGGTGATTGGCGGTTGATCCGGGAAGTCCCGCTGGCAGCCTGTGATCATTGTCAAGGCGACCCAGCGAGGAGCGCCGTCCACAGCGTCACCATAACCCGTGACGTGGTCCCTGATAATGTCCACCTGACCCAGATGGGACAGGCCGCCGGCGCGAGCATGGAGCGTCGCTTGCGGAACCTCACGCGGCTGGCCTCATGTGGGTGTTATCTGGCAGACAATTCATGTTCATTGGGGCCGTGAACAGGGCGATAGCGGTATCCCGCACCGCCATCGGTCATCGCACGGGGTAACTTTGGTACCCATTTCGGGTATCGTCGCCGATCCTCCTGCGCAGCCGCTCGAAACGTATCTTTCACTTGCCGCAACATTCAATTTTACAATCATGTATCCGGCGATCCGCACAGTATTGAGGGGGCGTGAAAGGTCGACCGTCGAGGTCGCTTCAATGGATCTGACGCTTTGCGCAATCCCCTCCTATCGAGCCCGAAAGAGTTGGTTAACGGGTCGAGATTACCAGACACGGCAAGGCGTATTTTGACGTCGCAACCGCGGTTCTGGGGGATATAATGGGAATCAAGCGTAACTGTCAGATTGGTGCTGGCGTTGTACTGGTCGCAATGGTTTCCGCCATTGGGCTTACCGCCTATCAGGTGAACACGATCCGCTTTGGCGGCCCTGTCTATCAGAAAAACCAGCTGCTGAGTGAGCTGACCGCTGACATATTGCCGCCGCCCGAATATGTGATCGAATCCTATCTCGAGGCGAGCCAGCTTGTGAGCGCTCGTGGGTCGGTCGAGGAACACAAGAAACGGCTCGGTGAACTGCAGGCACAGTTCAATGATCGCCAGGCTTACTGGAAGGCCGCGCCGATCGCTGATTCGCTCAAGGCGCAGTTGCTCGATGGCTCCGGCGCCGACGCCCAGCGTTTCTGGACGGAAATCAACGGTCAGTTGCTGCCGGCTGCCACGCGCGGTGACCATGCCGCGATGGACGCGAGCTACGCCAACCTTACTCAGATTTATGCCGCGCACCGCGCCGGGATCAACAAGCTGGTTGAGGCAACGGCGGTTGCGCAAAAAACTCTTGCTGATGAAACCGCATCGACGCTTCAATCGACGGTTTATTGGCTGATCACTCTCGCTATGGCCATCCTCGGCCTGGTGGTAGGAGGTGTCATCTATATTTCGCGTCGCGCCCTCGCACCGCTTGCCGCGACGGCAGACGCGATGACCCATATGGCACAGGGCGATTTCGACGTCGTGGTCGCCGGGAGCGATCGCAAGGACGAGATCGGCAATATGGTAGCAGCGATCGAGGTGTTCCGTGCCAATTCCAAGGCCCAGGTCGGGGCGAAGGAAACCCAGCGCGTGGTGGATACCGTGTCCCAGGCGCTGAGTGAACTGAGCAAGGGCAACATGGTCCACCGGATCGATACGACCTTCGTCGCGGAATATGAAACGCTGCGTAACCGGTACAACGAAACCATGGATGGCTTGGCCGACATCATGACGCGCGTTGCTGGTTCAGCATCAAGCGTCCATACTGGCGCATCAGAGATACGAGCCGCTTCTGATGATCTCGCGCAGCGTACCGAGCAACAGGCCGCTTCGCTTGAAGAGACCGCCGCTGCGATGAATCAGGTGACGGATATGGTTCAGGGTACCGCCAAGAGCGCTGCCGAGGTCAACCTGTCGATCACCGAAGCGCATCGCGAAGCAAATGAAGGTGGTCGTGTCGTCGAACGTGCGGTCGGTGCAATGAGCGCGATCGAGAAATCGGCCAGCGAGATTACCCAGATCATCAATGTGATCGACGGAATCGCCTTTCAGACCAACTTGCTGGCGCTGAATGCCGGTGTCGAGGCCGCGCGGGCGGGTGACGCTGGCAAGGGCTTCGCCGTGGTCGCCAACGAAGTGCGCGCTTTGGCTCAGCGCTCGGCCGATGCTGCGAAGGACATCAAGGCGCTGATCATGACGAGTGCGCAACAGGTTGGCGAGGGCGTCGCGCTGGTGGGCGAAACGGGGACCTTGCTGTCACGCATTGTTGCGCGCGTCGGCGAGATCAGCACACTGATTACCGGTATTGCTGACTCCGCCGAAATTCAGGCGACCAACCTGCGCCAGGTCAACGGCGCGGTTGGCGAGATGGACAAGATGACCCAGCAGAACGCCGCGATGGTCGAAGAGAGCACGGCCGCCGCGCGTAGTCTGGCCGGTGAGGCGGATGAGCTGAGCACGCTCGTTGCGCGCTTCGACACCGGGGGACCGGCACAATTGGCGATGCCGCCGGTAAAGACCCAGCGCCGCGCTCCGCCGCGACGTGCGCCGGCAACACGCGGTAACCTCGCGCTCAAGGTGGATGCCGAT
Source organism: uncultured Sphingomonas sp. (assembly GCA_963422345.1). Classification (GTDB taxonomy): domain Bacteria; phylum Pseudomonadota; class Alphaproteobacteria; order Sphingomonadales; family Sphingomonadaceae; genus Sphingomonas. The sequence continues at coordinate 3,136,410 of OY729425.1, read as the reverse complement.
GACGAGGATTGGGCTGAATTCTGATCTTCCCGACGAAAGTGGAGAACGAGAATGCGGACCATCAACCTTCCTGCGCATTGCGATCGCGCGGCCGTAGCGGCGCTCCTGCCCGAGATCATCCACGCCATTGATGCAGGTGACCTGCTGATCGACGGTGGCGCCGTTACCCGCGCCGGCCAGTCGCTACTTCAGCTGCTGCTCAGCGCGCGCGCGACAGCTGAAGCACAGAACCGCGCTTTCACTATCTCCGCTTCCGAGGCTTTGCGCGGCTGCGCACAGCTGGCCGGCGTGGAGAGTCTTTGTGCAATAGAGGCAGCAGCGTGACCAACGAAGAGATCCAGGGAATTTTTTTCCAGGAGTGTGATGAAGCGCTGGCGGCGGCTGAGGCCGGGTTGAGCGCCTGTCGAGATGGCGTTCATGACAATGATACCATCAACGCCATCTTCCGGGCGGTTCATTCGATCAAGGGCGGCGCTGGCGCGTTTGGCTTCACCGCCCTGCAGCGCTACACCCATGTGTTTGAGACGCTGCTTTCGGACGTGCGTGATGGCGTGATCGCAATAGACCCGGCGCTGACCGCGCTGATGTTGCGAGCGTTGGATGGCCTGGACGATCATGTTTCAGCGGTACGTGAGGCGCGTCCGCCCTGCGACGATACGGGGTTGATCTCAGCGCTAGAGGCGGCGCAGCGGGAAGGCGGCGTTACGGCGGAAGCCGCAGTGCCCGCCGGTAGTGATTTCGACTTCGATCTTGACGCTATGTTAGCCGACATCGGCGGTGAGGTGGCTCAGGCCGACAACGAATCCGGTGATACGTCCAAGGACTGGCTCGTATCGCTGCGCCCGACTGACGAAGCGCTCGACAATGGCGGGGAGCCAATTCTTTTGCTGCGCGAGCTTGTACGGCTCGGCGGGACAGGGGTGCTGGCTGACGTGCGTGACGTGCCGCAGCTCGACTCATTCGATCCCGACGCCGCCTATCTCGCCTGGACGCTGCATATGCCTGCGACGGTGACGCGCGAAGACATCAACGATGTATTTGAGTTTGCTGGGGACACCTGCGGCTTGACGATCAGCCGTATTGGTGAGGCGGCGGTGATTCCCGAGGCACCTGTCATGGCACCCGTTGTCGCCGCCGCGCCGGTCGCAGGGGTCGTGCCGGTCGTGGCGGTCGCCTCTGCTGTCGCACTCCCGGTGGAGGAAAGCGCGACTGGCGCATCAGGCGCTCCCGCTGTATCAAATACTGGCCAATCGATCCGGATCGATCTCGCCAAGTTGGATCGGCTGATCGATACCGTCGGGGAACTGGTTATCGCCCAGGCGATGACGTCGCAGCGCCTTTCGGAACAAGGTCTCGATGCGAGCGTGGAGCTGGCCATGCTCGACGGGCTGACACGTGATATCCAGGAAAGCGCAATGGCGATCCGCGCCCAGCCGATCAGTTCGGTGTTCAGTCGCGTGCCCCGGATGTTGCGCGAGCTTGAGGTATCGACAGGCAAGCGTGTCCGGCTCGAAATGGCTGGTGAGACAACCGAGCTCGACAAGACGGTAATCGAACGGCTCGGTGAGCCAATGACCCATCTCATCCGCAATGCGGTTGATCACGGTATCGAAACGCCTGCCGATCGCATTGTCGCCGGCAAGCCCGCTGAGGGTGTTCTGCGGCTGTTCGCCGAGCATCGTGGCGGTCGTATCCTGATCCGGATCAGCGACGATGGCCGTGGCATCGACCGCCAGCGCGTTCTCGCCAAGGCGGTGGAGCGCGGGCTGGTTGCGGCGGATGCGTCGCTGAGCGACGAAGACATCGACAACCTGATCTTTGCGCCCGGCTTTTCAACCGCCAATGTTGTCAGCGACATTTCCGGTCGCGGCGTCGGCATGGATGTCGTGAGGCAGAATGTGAAGAACCTGGGTGGCCGCGTCACCGTGGAATCCCGGCCTGGCGAGGGCAGCGTCTTTACGCTGGCGTTGCCGCTGACGTTGGCGATCTCTGACGGTATGATCGTGACGGTGGGCGATCAGACGTTGGTTGTGCCGCTGGCGCATGTTGTCGAAAGCCTGCGTCCGCAGGCCGAGGAAGTCGCGCGCCTGGGTACCGGGCGGCAGATGCTCAACGTCCGTGGTCGTTTCATACCGATCCTGCCGCTTGCCGATCAGGTCGGTGCACGTGGCGCGGTGATTGATCCGACCAAAGGGGTGGTGATCGTCGTTGATACCGAGGCGACAGGTCAGGCCGCGTTGCAGGTCGATACGATCTGCGATCAGCGCCAGTTCGTCATCAAGAGCCTCAGCGCGAATTTCCGTGCAGTCGGTGGTGTCGCTGGCGCTACCATTCTCGGCGACGGGCGCGTCGCGCTCATCCTTGATGTTGATGCGGTGGTTGCCGGTTCGGTCGAGACGTCGCTGAAGGATGCGGCATGAACTCCAATCCCAAATTTGCCGATCTGCCGGTCAGTGCCGCAGTTTACGGCGAGGCTGACTTCGTTGCCGTGCGTGATATTCTGCACGGCGAAGCTGGCATTGTCCTGCCACAGGGTAAGGCAATGCTGGTTTATTCGCGCCTTGCGCCGCTGGTTCGTGCGAGCGGAAGCGGAACCTTCAGCGCCTATGTCAAGCTGATCGAAGGCGATCCCGCAGAGCGCCGCAAGGCGATCGGTGCACTGACCACCAATCACACTTTTTTCTACCGTGAGGCGCATCATTTCGAGCATTTCGCTTCGGTCGTGCGTCCGAAACTGGTTGATCGCGTGGCAAATGGCGGGCGGGCGCGAATCTGGTCTGCGGGCTGTTCGAGCGGTGAGGAAACCTGGTCGCTGGTGATGACCTTGCTGGGCGAAGACCAGACGATGGGTCGGCGCATCGCCGGTGCTGATATTGCGGTGTTGGCAACTGACATTGCCACGCACGCGCTCGATACTGCCAGGGCGGCGACCTATCCGACCACCTCGCTCGCGCCGGTGCCGAGCGCTTTGCGTCGATCATGGGCCAGCGACAAGAGCGGCCAGACGACCATCGGCGCTGATGCGACCGGTATGGTACGTTTTCGTACGCTCAATTTGCTGGGCGAATGGCCGATGCGCCAACCGTTCGATGTCGTCTTTTGTCGCAATGTGATGATCTATTTTGATCAGGCAACCAAGGAACGTCTTGTTGCGCGCTTCGCGCGGGCGCTCGCACCCGGCGGCATTCTCTATATCGGGCATAGCGAGCGCGTCACTGGCCCAGCCGCTGCCGTCCTCAAGCCGATAGGCAACACCACTTATCAACGGAGCGCTGCATGACCATTCGTGTTGTCGTCGTTGATGATTCCCCCACTATGCGCGCGCTGATCAGTGAGCTCTTGAATCGTGAGAGTGATATCGAAGTAATTGGCACCGCCGCCGACGCGAACGAAGCGCGGACAATGATCCGCACGCTCGATCCTGACGTTGTGACGCTTGATCTCGAAATGCCGCATATGCACGGTCTCGATTTCCTGGAGCGGATAATGCGTCTCCGGCCGATCCCGGTCGTTGTTGTGTCCGGGCTGACACGTGCGGGGGCGGACGCAAGTGCACAGGCACTGGCGATTGGTGCGGTCGATTGTTATGCCAAGCCTGGTGGCGGGGGCGGCGAGCTGCTGACCAGCGACGGTGGGCAGCTGGCAAAACTTGTCCGCGTTGCCGCCCAGTCACGGCGCGTGGCGCGTTCTTACGCCGCGCCGGTCCATCCGGATACCCTTCCGCGGTCAAGCGCGAGGCTGATCGCGATCGGCGGCTCGACGGGTGGTGTCGAGGCACTGCAGGCCGTACTGGCCAGCTTTCCGGCGGATTGCCCGCCGACCATCGTCGTACAGCATATTAGCGGGGGGTTCGCAGCCGCAGTGGCGCGCCGCCTGAACGCCGAGTGTGCGCCGGAAGTGCAGACGGCTGAGCCTGATCTTCGCCTGGAGCGTGGTCATGTCTATCTCGCGCCGGGCAGCGACCGCCATCTGGAGGTGCGCGGGATTGACAACCTGTTCATGCGGCTGCGCCCGGGTGATCTTGTTTCGGGCCACCGCCCGAGCGTCGACGTGCTGTTCCACTCCGCCGCCAAAAGCGTTGGTGCAGCGGCGATCGGCGTATTGTTGACGGGTATGGGCAGTGATGGCGCCGCCGGCTTGCTGGCGATGCGCCAGGCTGGCGCGTACACCATCGTGCAGGACGAGGCGAGTTCAACGGTGTTTGGTATGCCGCGCGCCGCGCTCGCGTTGGGGGCCGCCGATGTCGGTACCCCGATTGGCCGCATCGCCGAGCGAGCTTTGGCGAGGGCATTATGAGCTTTATGGCGTCTATCAAGCCGGCGGCGGAAACGGTGCGGCGAGTATCGGTCATGCAAGGGCAGGCTCGCGTAACGAGCGACGCGCGGGTCGAGCTGACCACCGTCCTCGGCAGCTGCATCGCGACATGCCTTTTTGACCCCGTGAACGGTGTGGGTGGGATGAATCACTTTCTGCTCGCCGAGCCTGCGCGACAGAATGGCGATCGCGTCGATGAGAATTATGGCGTCTATTTGATGGAAGTGTTGATCAACGAGATGCTCGCCTGGGGTGCTAGCAAGGTCAATCTGCGCGCGCATATCTATGGCGGAGCCAATTTGCACGCCGGGATGACCAGGATTGGTAGCGCCAACAGCATGTTTGCCCGCGATTTCCTTGAGCGCGAACGTATCCCGCTGGTGCGCAGTGAGATCGGCGGCACGTCCGCACGGCGGGTTGATTTTCAGGCTTCGCTGGGCCGCGCACGCAGTCGCACCGTCGCAAGTGCGATGGCGCCAAATCTCAAATTAACGACTCGCCCGGCGCGCGCCGGTGGTGATGTCGAGCTTTTCTAGGGGGCTGAAGAGATGACAGTTGAAGCAATGCGAATTCTGACCGTCGACGACAGCGCAAGTATGCGTGCGCTGTTGCGACACGCGCTCGTCGCGCACGGCTTTCATGTCGAGCACGCCGAGGATGGGGTCGCGGCCCTCGAATGGCTTGAATGCAACGAGGTCGATCTCGTGATCACCGATATCAACATGCCACGGCTTGACGGCTTTGGGTTGATCGAGCGTTTGCGCGGGGGCGCACGGCATCGCGACCGGCCGATCCTGGTGCTGACTACCGAAAGCTCCGACGAGAAGAAGGCCCGCGCCCGCGCCGCCGGAGCGACCGGATGGATCGTCAAGCCGTTTGACGCCGAAAAACTCGTCTCAGCGATTCGTCGCGTAACGCATTGACCGATTGCAGCAGGGGATAAACATGCATCGCCAACTTATTACCTTCGAAGTCGAAAATCAGGTTTTCGGCGTCGATATCATGGCCATTCGCGAGATCCGCGCCTGGACGCCGACGACACGGTTGCCGCACGTCCCGCATTTCGTAGCTGGTGTCGTGAATCTGCGCGGCACGGTGTTGCCCGTCTTCGATCTCGCCGCCCGACTTGGCTGGCGTGCTACCGAACCGACGGCACGCCATGTCATTATCGTCACACAGGTTGAAGGGCAGTTTCGTGGCCTGATCGTCGATGCAGTCAGCGATATCGTGACTATCGCGGCCGATGCGCTGCAGTCGCTGCCAGCGACCACGAGCGATGCCGTGGTCCCCTTTCTTGAAGGGCTTGTCGCCATCGACGAGCGCATGGTCATGGTACTCGACCTGCCGTCGCTGACCAACGATGTCATGCTTGCCGATGCAGCCTGAACACTACCTCTCAGCCATCCTTGTAGCGGGACCACGCAAAAATGGCCATAAAAGTGCTTGTCGTCGATGATTCAACCACCATGCGCGCATTGTTCAGTAGTGCGCTTGAGCGCGACAAGAATATCATCGTTGTCGGCGCCGCAAACGGGGCCAGTGAGGCACGTGAGATGATTGCGCAATATCACCCCGACGTCATGACGCTTGACGTCGAGATGCCGGGCAAGACCGGGATCGAGTTTCTCGAAGAGATCATGACGACCGCGCCGATGCGGGTGGTGATGCTCTCTACATTGACCCAGAAGGGCGCCGACGTGACGCTGCGCGCGCTTGCGCTGGGGGCGGTCGATTGCTTCCCCAAGCCGGCGCGCGCCACGCCTGATGAATTCGAGAAAGTATCAGCCAAGCTGTGCAAGGTCGTGCTGACCGCCGCGAAGACCAACCTTGAGGCACGGCGAGCGGGTGAGGCCCGTAAGGCAACCGCCGCGACGATCGACTATCGCTGGGATGGTTCGCTGCTTGTTGTCACCGGCGGTGTCGGGGGGGTCGAGGCTGCGCGGGAAACGCTTTCCGCCCTGCCAATTAACTGCCCACCGACAATAGTGCTGCTCGCTGTCGATGAAGGCATCAGCGCGCCGTTTGCCGCGCAACTCGATAGTCTCATCGCGCCCACCGTCAAGCTGGCTGTTGATGGCGCGAAGCTTGAACCCGGCGTTGTCCATGTCGTCGTGGATCCTTTGCATCATGCCGTGATTGATCGCTGGCCAGACGGAAATCTGCGATTGGTGGATCGCGATCCGGTGGCAGGAATCCGACCGTCCGCCGACCTGCTCTACGGCTCGATTGCCCGCACGGCCGGCCCGGCCGCACGCGCCATTCTATTGTCCGGTGACGGGGTCGATGGCGCAGCCGGCATCGCGGCACTCCACGCGGCGGGTGGGCGCTGCGCCATACAGCAGCCTGAAACCGCGCTTGTCCGCACCGTGATCGATGCAGCGCGTGCGCGCGATAGTGGCATCGCGGTCGCCGCACCGTCCACGCTCGCAGTGACCGCTATCGGGTCGCGTGACGCATGATCCGCGATAACATTGATCGCGATGAGCTTCACCGGCGCGTAGCGCGTCAGCTTGCCACCATGGCGGTCGAGACCGAAGCGGTCGGCGCGCTGATTTGTGGGGATGCGGCACTGTGCATCCGCTTCCACAAAGAACTGCAGGCGATTGATCGGCTGGCGCAATGGCAACGCTCGATCTCCGCGATCCTGCTGGCGAAAACCGTCGAGCAGGCATGGGACGCCTGCTCAATGGACGAGGTAGCTCATTTGCTATCGGGGCATTTTGATGGATCATCCGGATCGCAAAGTGGTGCCAGCGAGGATAGCGGGCGCACCGATGACGAGGCCGATGCGCCGCTGGGGGTATCACGCGCTCGGCAATAGTTCAGTCGCGCCCGCCAAACGCGACGCCACGATTACCGATCAGCACCCTGACCTGCATCACGCGCTGCACGCTGGCGATGGTATAGGGCTTGCTGTTGTCAATGGTTTGCGTCGCCCAAAGCATTTCGCCGCTCAATGCATCATGGGCGAACAACTTTCGCCATGGTCCGGTGACATAGGTCGCGCCACCACTCACAATCGGCGTTGCTTCCTGTAGGTGCACCGGCTTCGTTGCCTGCCATTGAGGCGACTTGCAATCGTGTCCAACGCAGTCACTTTCGTGTGGCGTTCGATTATAGGATTGTCGCGGATGCAGCCGGGTGCCAGGTTGTCCGGACCAGGGCAGGGGCGGGAAATTGACAAGGGTTTCAACCGGGGAGGGCGGTCCCACGCGCGGCCGCTGGAGCTTTTTTGCAACGATGTCGATCGTTGTCATGCTCGCAATCGTGGCCGGTTTCGGGCCCAGCTATGCGACGAGCCTTGTACCGCCGGGTTTGCCGTTTTGGGTTCACCTGCACGGTGGGGTCATGGCGACCTGGATCACGTTGTTCGCCGTGCAGATCGTGCTTGTCCGCCGGCGGAACCATCGATGGCATCGTGCACTTGGCTTCGCGTCGATCGCACTGGTCGCCATTATGGTGCCGCTCGGCATTGCCACGGATGTGCTGGCGATCAGGCGTGGCGCGACACCGCCGTTCTTCACCCCTGCGATGATGTTTTCATCGGACCTGACAGACATATTGCTGTTCGCGGCCTTGTTCGGCTGGGCTATCGCGTGGCGGCGGCGTACTGATTGGCACAAACGTCTCCTGTTGTGCGCCACCGTACTGCTAACATGGCCTGCGTTTGGCCGGCTGGCACCGGTCCATGCGCTGGGCCTGGCGATGATTGTGCCGGTGTCACTGGCGCTGCTGGTTGCGTTGGCGTTGGTCGGACCGGTACATGACCTCTACCGCCGGCGCAGCGTTCATCCTGCCTATTTATGGGGCGTTGGCCTTATCATCGTCGCACAGCCCGTACATATGCTCCTGGCACGTAGTGCTCTGGCGCAGGCCGTTGTGGTGGCCGTTACGGATCACCGCTAGCCAGCTCACCTTTCCTGAACCAGCGCCTGCATCTGCCAGCGCGATCCCGACGACAACAAGGGTGACGCGCCGCGCCACATTCCGTAAGGGCATTCCAACAGAGAGGTCCTGATGTCAGACGAATCCAACGCCCAGCTCGATCGTGAAGCCCTGTTGTTCCATTCCGAAGGGCGGCCGGGCAAGATCGAGATCATCGCATCAAAACCGATGGCGACACAGCGTGATCTGGCGCTGGCCTATTCGCCCGGCGTCGCGGCGCCGGTACAGGCCATCGCTGATGATCCTGCCACTGCCTATGATTACACCGCCAAGGGCAATCTGGTGGCGGTGATTTCCAACGGCACGGCGATCCTGGGCATGGGCAATCTTGGCGCGCTGGCGTCAAAGCCGGTGATGGAAGGAAAGGCGGTGCTGTTCAAGCGCTTTGCCGATGTCGATGCGATCGACATCGAGCTGAAGACCGAGGATGTCGACCGGTTGATCGATGCGATCGAGCTGATGGAACCAAGCTTTGGCGGCATCAACCTGGAAGACATCAAGGCGCCCGAATGCTTCATCATCGAGCAGACGTTGCGCGAACGCATGAACATTCCGGTGTTTCATGACGACCAGCATGGCACCGCGATCATTACCGCGGCGGGGCTGATCAATGCATGTCTGCTCACCGGGCGCCAGTTGGGCGATATCAAGGTGGCGGTGAACGGTGCCGGGGCGGCGGCGATTGCCTGCACCGAGCTGATCAAGGCGATGGGCGTAAGACCCGACAATGTCATCATGTGCGACCGCAGTGGCGTGATTTATCAGGGCCGCACTGACAGCATGGATCAGTGGAAATCGGCTCATGCAGTGAAGACCGAAAAGCGCACTCTGGAAGAGGCGCTGGACGGGGCAGACGTGTTTCTGGGCCTGTCGGCAGCGGGCGCGTTGAAACCCGAGATGGTTACCAAGATGGCCAAGGCGCCGATCATCTTTGCGATGGCCAACCCGATGCCGGAAATCCTGCCCGAACTGGCCAAGGCGGCGCGACCCGATGCGATTATCGCGACAGGCCGGTCGGACTATCCCAACCAGGTCAACAATGTGCTGGGCTTCCCGTTTATCTTTCGCGGCGCGCTTGATGTGCGCGCGACCGGCATCAACGATGCGATGAAGATTGCGGCGGCCAATGCCATTGCCGAGCTGGCGCGGGAGCAGGTGCCGGAGGAAGTCGCGCTGGCCTATGGTGTGCGTTACACCTTTGGCCCCGAATATATCATCCCGGCGCCATTCGACCCGCGGCTGATGGAAGTGGTGCCGGCGGCGGTGGCCAAGGCAGCGATGGATTCGGGCGTGGCGACCAAGCCGATCCTCGACATGGCGGCCTATCGCCATGAATTGCGCGCGCGGCTGAACCCGACAACATCAGTGCTGACACTGGCCTATGAGGGCGCGCGGGCGCACCCCAAGCGCGTGCTGTTTGCCGAGGGCGAGGAAGAAGTGGTGCTGCGCGCGGCCATTGCCTTTCGCGAGGGTGGTTACGGGACGCCGGTGCTGGTCGGGCGCGACGATGTGCCTGATCGACTGCGCGCGCTGGGTGTGAGCGACCCGGAAAGCTATGAACTGCACAACAGCCGCACATCGACCCTGGTGCCGAAGATGGTCGATTTCCTCTATGCGCGGTTGCAACGGCGCGGCTTCCTGAAGCGCGATTGCGAGCGGATGATCAACCAGGATCGCAATATCTTTGGCGCGGTGCTGCTCCAGCTTGGCGAAGCCGATGCGATGATCACCGGCATCACGCGGACCTATGCCCACACCATGCGCGAGGTACGTAAGGTGATCGACCCGATGGCCGGCCGGACGCCGTTTGGCATCCATCTGATGGTCGGCAAGGCGCATACCGTGTTCATGGCCGACACGACGATCAACGAGCGGCCGAGTGCCGAGGAGCTGGCCGATATTGCCGAGGGCACGGCAGCCGTGGCGCGGCGCATGGGGCATGAGCCGCGCGTGGCGTTCCTGAGCTATTCAACCTTTGGCAACCCGGAAGGGAAATGGCTCGAGAATCTGCGCGAGGCGGTGTGTGTGCTCGACCGGCGCAAGGTAAGCTTTGAATATGAGGGCGAGATGGCGCCGGACGTGGCGCTGAACCCGCGCCAACTGGCGAACTATCCCTTTGCGCGGCTTTCCGGGCCGGCCAATGTGCTGATCATGCCGGGGCTGCAAAGCGCCAATATCTCGGCCAAGCTGCTGCGTGAGCTGGGCGGCGATGCGGTGATTGGCCCGATGCTAGTTGGCATGGAGAAGCCGGTGCAGATTGCCCCGATGACCTCCACCGCCGGGGAACTGGTGACGCTGGCCGTGCTCGCGGCGGGCGGGATTGCACGCTAGCGCGCTTGCTATCCCCCGCGCTGATCAGGCGGGGGAGGGCGGTCAGCTTGCAGACAGGGTTTTCGTGCCAATATGTCGGCCATGATCGACTATCTGAGCGCCCATGCGACGTTGATCCTGCTGATCGCAGTAGCGGTCATTGTTGTGGCGATGTTGCAGCGCGTGCCGGTGGTCGGGCGCTTTGTTTCCCTGGCGGTGATGGCGGTATCGCTGGCGTTTGTCGTGCTGCTGATCGGGCAGCGCGCGCATTATGACCCGGCCTTTGCGCGCATCGCTGATACGCTGCATCTTGGTGAACGGCAGCAAGAGGCCGTGGGCAAGGAGCTGCGCGTGCCCATGGCGAGCGACGGGCATTTCTGGGTGCGGGTGAAGATCGGGCAGATCGAGCGGCGGATGCTGGTTGACAGCGGCGCCACCGTCACCGCGATTTCCAGCGAGACCGCCACCGCAGCGGGCCTGTCCCCCGACGACGCGCCGTTCCCGATCGAGGTACGCACCGCCAATGGCGCGGTCGCGGCGCAGACCGCGACGTTGCCTGAAATCCGCATCGGCAATGTTGTGGCGCGTAACCTGCCGGTGGTGGTGTCACCGGCCTTTGGTGACACCGACGTGATCGGGATGAACTTGCTCTCGCGGCTGAAGTCATGGCGCGTCGAGGGGCGTACCATGGTGCTGGTGCCGCATCACCCGGTGGGCGTGGCGGAGGCGACGACCCAGGATCGCGAGGCAGGTTCCAGCCCCTCCCCTCGAGGGGAGGGGAGAAAGAACTAGGCGTCGATCGACGAGCCGAGCGAGGCGTTGACGAGACCACCGTCGCACACGATTGTGTCGCCAACGATATAGTCACCGGCGCGGCTGGCGAGGAAGATCGCGGTGCCGGCCATGTCCTCGGCATCACCGATGCGGCGTGACGGGATGCTCTTGGCCACTTCATCACCATGATCGCGCGCTGCGCGGTTCATCTCGCTTGCGAAAGCGCCCGGCGCAATCGAGGTGACGTTGATCGAGTCCTTGATCAGCCGCGCGGCCATGCGCTTGGTGAGATAGATCAGCGCCGATTTCGAGGCATGGTAGCTATAGGTATCCCACGGGTTGAGGCGCAGGCCGTCAATCGAGGTGATGTTGATCACCTTGCCCGGGCGGGCATGGCTGGCGGCGGCCTTGAGCGCACCGTGCAGCTTCTGTGTCAGGAAGAAGGGCGATTTGACGTTAAGGTCCATGACCTTGTCCCAACCCACTTCCGAAAATTCCTCGAACGGCACCCCCCAGGCCGCGCCGGCATTGTTGACGAGGATGTCGAGTTTTGACTCGTGCTGCGCAAACTGTTCGGCCAGCGCGGTGCAGCCAGCGACGCTGGAAATATCCTGCGGCAGGGCGATGCAGTTGGGGCCGAGCTCAGCGGCGGTTTCTTCACAGGCAGCGGCCTTGCGTGATGAGATATAGACCTTGGCGCCCTGGGCGATGAAGCCGGCGGCGATCATCTTGCCGATGCCGCGGCTGCCGCCGGTGACAAGGGCAACGCGCCCATCAAGGCGGAACAGTTTCGAGGTATCCATTCGTCTTCTCCTGAGGCGCCGCATTGAGACCGTGCGCGGGCAGTGATGAGGTGAGGTGGAGGGTTAGGCAATGCTGACGGCGCGGGCAAGTCGTCGCAAACCTGAAATTCGAAAGCCGCGTGATTGACCGGGGCAGAAGCCATACTATGGTTGGCAAAAATGTGATTGGAGAGTGAGATGCGTTTTGCGGGCAAGCGTGCCGTGGTGACGGGCGGCGCGTCGGGAATCGGCCGCGCCACGGTGCAGAGACTGGTCGATGAAGGCGCCGAGGTGTGGATCGGTGACATCGATTCGGACGGTGGCCAGGCGATCGCGGAAACATCCAACGGGCGGGTGCATTTCCGGCGCACCGACGTGTGCGAGGCTGGTGACATTGCCGCGCTGATTGCGGCAGCGGATGCCGCCGGTGGCATCGACATATTGTTCAACAATGCCGGGGCAGGCGGCGCACGCGAGAAGATTGATCTGGTCTCGGCAGAGGATTGGGACCGGACCCAGGCATTGCTGTTGCGATCGGTCGCGCTGGGGATTCGTTATGCCGCCCCACTGATGGCGGCGCGCGGCGGCGGGGCAATCGTCAATACCTCAAGCGTTTCGGCACTGGGGAGCGGCTATGCGCCGACCGCTTATTCGGTCGCCAAGGCCGGGGTGCTGCACCTGACCAAGATGGCTGCGGCTGACCTGGCGCGCCACAAGATCCGGGTCAATGCGGTGGTGCCGGGGTTCATCATGACGGGCATCTTTACGGCATCGCTCGACCTTGATGCTGAAAAGCAGGCGATGGCCGATGCGGCAATTGCCGGCGTGGCCGCGCAATCCCAACCAGTGCAGCGCGCGGGGCGCCCGGAAGATATTGCTGCCGCTGTCGCCTTTCTGGCGAGCGAGGATGCCGCGTTCATTACTGGCACGCACATTCTGGTTGATGGCGGGATGCTGGTCGGCACGCGGTCAAGCTGGGATGAGAATGCGCCGAGCCTGTTCTCGGCGCTTGACGGGCTGGCGGCGTGAGCGGAATGCCCATCGCAGCGCCGCCGCCGCGCCCGATTGGCGCGCGCAGCCGCTGGTCGTTCGGGGTCGGCTCGATCGCCTATGGCATCAAGGACAATGGCTTCGCGACCTTCCTGCTGTTGTTTTACAACCAGGTGATTGGCCTGCCGTCGGACCTGGTTGGCTATGCGATTGGCGCGGCGCTGGTGTTTGAGGCGTTTGTTGATCCGCTGATCGGCTATCTGTCAGATCATACGCGCGGCAAATGGGGGCGGCGCCACCCGTGGATGTATGCTTCAGCCTTGCCGGTTGCGGTGGGCTGGTGGCTGCTGTGGAATCCGCCGCATTGGCAGCAGGGGCCGCTGCTGTTCTATCTCTTTGCGACAGCCTTGCTGGTGCGGATTGCGCTTTCGGCGTTCGAGATTCCGTCGTCGGCGCTGGGGCCTGAGCTGACGTCCGACTATGACGAGCGGACGCGGTTGTTCTCCTATCGTTACCTGTTTGGCTGGGGCGGTGGGCTGGTCATGCTTTTCCTGGCCTATGTCGTTTTCCTGCAACCCGATGCGACCCATGCCACCGGCCTGACCAATGGTGACGGCTATCGCGCGATGGCGGCGCTGGCCGCTGTTGTCATGGGCGTGGCAATCGTCGCCTCTTCCATCGGGCTGCACCATGAGATTGATCGCCTGCCGCTGGCGCCACCGGCAGGCGGCACATTGCGTGAGCATTTTGGCATGTTCGGCAAGACTATCGCCAACAAGGGATTTCTCATCCTGATGGCGGCCGGTCTGTGCGCCTATACCGCGCAGGGCATCTCCTTTGCGCTGTCGAATTATAATTACCAGTTTGTCTGGCAGTTGCACGGGGGCGACTATGTGTTGCTGCCACTGGCGCTGATGGTGGGGGCAGTCATCGCCTTCTTTATCGCGCCGCGCCTGACCCGTGGCGGCAACAAGGCCGGGGCTGCGGCGTGGTTGCTGGCGTTCAATGTGATTTTCCTGATCACGCCTTATACGCTGCGGCTGCTGGGTGTGTTTCCGTTGCCGGGCACGCCGATGCTGGTGCCGATGTTGATGGTGATCTGGGTGCTGAACACCGCGACCGGCGTGGCCGCTTTCATTCTTGGCGCGGCGATGCTGGCCGATGTCGTCGAGGATTCGGAAGTGCGCACGGGCAAGCGCTCCGAGGGGGTTTTCTATGCCGGAGGCTTTTTCGTGCAGAAACTGTGCGGCGGGATGGGCATCTTGTTTGCGGGCCAGATCCTGTCGATCGCTTCCTTCCCGCAAGCTGCGGCGCCGGGGAGTATCCCGGTTGCGACAATTGACCGCATGACGATCTGGTACATCGCGGCAATGCTGCTGTTCTATGGTGGCAGCGCGATACTCTATGCCTTTTTCCCGTTCGGCCGGGCTGAGCATGAGGCGCGGTTGAAGCATTTCAACGCGGAGGGCGATTCGCCGTCAACGCCGGTGATTCGCTAGGTTCGTCCGATCGTCGCGGGTGTCGGCCAACGCAGTTTGTCGGTTGGTCGGCACGCAAACACGGTTCGTCCTAAAAGGTTCCCGATGAACCGTTGGCGGGGTTTCCAAGCCGCGACCCTCGCTCTAGCGCAAGATTAACAAGCGTTCAGCGACCTTGGGGGTCTCGTGAATTTCAAGACTGTAGCAGCGCGATTCGCGCTGGTGGTATCGTGCGGCCTGATGACGGCCACCCCCGCCTTCGCGCAGTTCTGGCAGTGTGCGCCTTTCGCCCGTCAGATTTCCGGCATTGCCATTCGCGGTAACGCCAACACCTGGTGGGCGCAGGCCGCCGGTCGTTATGATCGCGGCCATGCCCCGCGCGTCGGCGCGGTACTCGCCTTTGCTGCCAGCCGTTCGATGCCGATGGGCCATGTTGCCATGGTCAGTGAAGTGGTGAGTGACCGTGAAGTGTTGCTGACCCACGCTAACTGGTCGCGCCGTGGTGGCGTTGAGCGCAATGTCCGCGCGATTGATATTTCGGCTGCCGGCGACTGGAGCCGCGTGAAGGTTTGGTACGGCCCGATTGGTGGCCTTGGCACCAGCGCCTATGTCACCAAGGGCTTTATCTATTCTGGTCGCAGCACCGAGGTAGAGGCACCGCTCGCGCCGCTGACGATGGCGAGCGCCGACACCAGCTATGGCGACACCACCGCCCGCTGAGGTGGTCATACCACCTCAGCGACGGGGAGTGGCGCGGCTGTGCCTTACGCCGCGCCGGGTTTGAAGCTAAGCGCGAGCCCATTCATGCAATAGCGCTTGCCCGTTGGCTTGGGGCCGTCATCAAAGACATGGCCGAGATGTCCACCGCAGCGGCGGCAATGCACCTCTGTACGGGTGAAGCCGAGCGAGCCATCGATACGTGTGCGCACGGCGTCAGGCAGCGGTGCCCAGAAGCTTGGCCAGCCGGTTCCGCTCTCAAACTTGGTCTTTGACGAGTAATTGGGCAGCGCGCAGCCCGCGCAGGAGAAGGTGCCGGCGCGGTGTTCATTGAGGAGCGGGCTGCTGCCAGGCTGTTCGGTATTTTCGTGGCGCAGCACCTGATAGGCCGCTGGTGACAGCCGCGCCTTCCACTGTGCATCACTCAACTTGAACGCGAATTGTTCCGGCCCGCCGGCATTGGCGTCGCGACAGCCAAAAAGCGCGATGGCGGCGCTGCCCGTTGCAGCGAAGGTCAGGAAGGTGCGACGGTTGGGGTTCATTGTTCGGTCCTCTTTGGCCATGTTCGGCACACAGGAACGTTTGGTTACACCATCTGGATGCAAAAGGATTTGGCTGGCCCTGCTTTCAGCAACTGAAATCCCCGCGCCTGACCCGTTCGCTCCGCGAGCGGGCCGGGCGTCGAGGGGATCAGTATTTGCTGATCTCGACCGGCATCTTGCGATAGCCATGGACGAAGCAGGCGGCGACGCGTTCCGGCTCACCGAGCACGTTTACGCGCATCCGCCGCTTGGCCATCTCCTCAAGCAGCACGCTGATCTGCAATTCAGCAAGGCGTGCGCCGACGCAGCGATGAATGCCATGGCCAAAGGCAAGGTGGCGACGGGCATTGGGGCGGTCAACGACGATCTGATCGGCATTGTCGCCGAACACACTCACATCGCGGTTGGCCGAGATATACCAGAGCGCAAGCTTGTCGCCGGCCTTGATCTGCTGCCCCTCAAGCACCGTATTCTGTGTCGCGGTGCGGCGCATATGGGCGAGCGGGGTTTGCCAGCGGACAATTTCCTGGACGGCGTTCTGGATCAACGACGGGTCGCTTTCCAGCTTCGCGCGCTGGTCAGGGAATTTGTTGAGACCATAGGCCGCAGCGGTCATCGAATTGCGCGTCGTATCGTTGCCACCGACGATCAGCAGGATGAGGTTCCCGAGAAACTCCATCTGGTCCATCTCGGCCATGGCGTCGCTGTGCATCATCATCGAGATGAGGTCAGGCGTTGGTTCCTTGCCGAGTTTCTGGTTCCACAGATTCTGGAAATAGGCGCCGCACTCATACATGTGCTTGAGCCGTTCGAGCCGCAGTTCCTCGGTCTTGACCAGTTCAATGTCGCCAGCCCAGTCTGACCAGAAGGTCAGCTTGCGGCGATCCTCCCACGGGAAATCGAACAGGATGGCGAGCATCTGCGTGGTAAGTTCAATCGACACGCGGTCTACCCAGTCGAATTCCTTGCCCCATTCAAGGCCATCGAGAATCTCGTTGGTGCGGCGACGAATATCGTCGCTCATCCGCACCATTTCGCTGGGCGTGAACGCCGGGGCGACGGTGCGGCGTTGTCCGGTATGCTTGGGCCGGTCCATGGCGATGAACATCGGCATGCGGACATCGGAATTTGAATTCTCGATAAAGTCAGCGAGCGTGATGCCGCCAGCCTGTGACGAATAAAGGTCCGGCAGCGATTCGACCTCAACGATTGGCTTGTAGGTTGACACCGACCAATAGGCGCCAAAGCCGGAGTGGGGAACGTAATGGACGGGGGAGGTTTCGCGTAGCTGGCGGAACGGCTCCTGCCAGCGATCCTCAGCGTAGAGCTCCGGGCGACTTACATCAAACGGGTCGACCGCTTCGTTGTGCGCAACATCCTGGGCCAGAGTCGCCATGATCCACTCTCCTTTATGTGACCACAAAAGCGATAACTGACATCAATGTCAATAGAGCAAAGTTTACGCGGCACGGCCGAAGGTCAGCAGCGCCTTCCAGCGAAACTTGCCGCTGCCCGATTGTAATACGCCGCGACGGAACGCGCGAACGCCAACGGCGATGAACACCGCCACCCACAGCGCCTGCCACGCCAGTGCAGCAACATGGGGCCAGAGCTCGGCTGATTGTGCGGCGCGACCGGCCATGATGTAGGGCGAGCTGAGCGGGAAGATTTCAGCAAAGGTCGCCAGCCAGCCGCCCGGATGCGAGATCGCGACGGCGCCAAGGCCAAACATCGAGACCTGGATCAAGGTGATCGGCAGCGACATCAGCTGGATTTCACGAACGCTGGAGGCCTGCGCGCCAACGCCAAGGAACACCGCGCCGAGCAGCATGTACGCCATGGTGAAATAGGCAAAGAAGAGCAGCGTAAAGAGTGGCATTCCCATCGCCGGGGTCAGGGCGGCAAGCCCGGCCGCCATGCCGTGCGGCATCAGCGTGGTGATCTGGGTGACCAAGGTGCCCCAGAAGGTCAGGAACAGTATCGCGACACCAAAGGTGCCGAGCAATTTGCCAAAGAACACCGATTCCAGCGGTACGGCCGCGGCGAGAATTTCGATGACCTTGTTGCCTTTTTCCTCGGCAACGCCGCTGACCACCTGCCCGGCGAGCAGCAGGGTGAGGAAGAAGATGGCAAAGACAGCGAAGAAACCTGATTCCTTCGCGCTGCGCATCCGGGGCGCGACCCGGCTTACCTCAATCTTCGTCGCCGTGCTGAGGGCCGTGGCGCCGCCGCTTCGGCTGGCGCGCAGCGTTTGCTCGGCGAGTTGGGCAAGATAGTCCGACGAACGCCGTGCCATTGATGTGTGCAGGATTTGCGGGTGGTCGAGTGGTCCGGCCAGTACAGCAACAACATCGACACTGCGATCCTCGATCAGCGCGCGCGCCTGGGCGATGGGGTCACCCTTTGGCGCGTCGGTGCGCAAGATGGCGGGCGCTTCATCATCATTGCGGTAGATACGGCGCAACAGGACATCATTGGCCAGCATCAGCCGCGCCTCTTCTCCCGACACCAGCGCGACGATGCGCGTCTTGTCACCTGACCCGGATGTCGCCGCGCTGGCGCCAAGCCCGCCAATGGCACCGAACGAGCCCATCACGACCGGTGCGAACAGGAAGATCAGGAAGGTCGGCGTGAACACCGTAGCGACGAAATCGCGCCGGGCGATGGTCAGCGTCTGGCGGACAAGAGTGCGGAACCGGCTCATGCCTGATCCTCCAATGCGGCGCGGCCGACAATCTTGACGAAGGCATCGTGCAGGCTCGGTCGTTCAATCGACAGGCCCGAAATGCCGTAACCGGCGGTGATCAAACGGCTCAAAACCTGTTCGGAACCCTCATCAGGAACAGTGAAGCGCCACCCGTCGCCTTGATGTTGCGCGCCCTTGGGCAAATAATCGGCGATATGGGCGTCGTCATTGCGTGGCGTATAGGTCGCCTGCATTGGCAGCAGTGCGCGGGCATCGGCCACGGTGCCTTCAAAACGGCGGCAGCCCTTGGCGATGATTGCGAGGCGATCACACAGGCGTTCGGCATGGGCCATGACATGGGTGGACAGCACCACCGTCGCACCGCGATCACGCTCGGCGAGGATCAGTGCCTCGAGCCGTTCCTGGTTGACCGGATCGAGTCCGGAAAATGGCTCATCGAGCACGAGCAGCTCCGGTTGGTGAACAATGGAGCCAAGCAACTGGACAAGCTGGGCCATGCCCTTTGACAGTTTGCGAATCTTGTCGTCCGCCGCGTGGCCAAGCCCCGCCGCTTCCAGCAATTCGGTGGCGCGCTTGCGACCGGTGCGCAGCGGCAGGCCGCGCAAGGCGCCCATAAAGGCGATGGCCTCTCTCGCTTTCATTGACGGGTAAAGGCCGCGCTCCTCAGGCAAATAGCCGACCCGGTCGCTGACCTCGCGCGGGCGCTCATGGCCGAGCAGGGTGCGATGCCCGCCATCAGGTTCGATGATGCCGAGCAACATGCGCAACGTGGTGGTCTTGCCAGCGCCATTGGGGCCGAGCACGCCATAGATCATGCCCGTGGACACGGCGATATCGACGCCATCGACCACACGGCGCCCACTGAAATTCTTGATCAGCCCGGTTGCGCTGATCGCCAGATTGTCGTGCAACGAAAATTCCTCAGGCGGTACGCTTGGCGCGTGGTAGCGGTTGGTGGTGGAGCAAGACAAGTCACTCGAAGCCTTGTTGGCCAAGAAAGCGGTTGAACTGGGTTTCGCCGCCTGTGGAATTGCGCGCGCCGATGCCGCGCCGCTGGCAGGGGCACGGTTGCGTGCATGGCTCGACGCCGGGATGCATGGCGACATGATCTGGATGGAATCACGCGCGCACCACCGCGAAAGCCCGACCGGGCTGTGGGGTGAGGTGAGGAGCGTGATCTCGCTGGGGATGAGCTATGCACCCGCCGCCAACCCGCTGGCGCTGGCAGAAGTTCCCGACCGGGGGCGAATCTCTGTCTATGCGCAGGGGCAGGATTATCATGATGTGGTGAAGCGAGCGCTGAAGGCGCTGGCGCGCTGGCTGGTCGAGCGGGCCGGGGGTGATCTCAAGGTGTTCGTTGACACCGCGCCGGTGATGGAAAAGCCGCTGGCCGAGGCGGCGGGGCTGGGCTGGCAGGGCAAGCACAGCAATCTCGTCAGCCAGGAACATGGCAGCTGGCTGTTCCTGGGTGCGATCTACACCACGCTGGACCTTGTGCCCAATTCGCCGGGCAAGGACCGTTGCGGTTCGTGCGACGCGTGCCAGCGCGCGTGCCCGACCGATGCGTTCCCGGCGCCCTATCAGGTCGATGCGCGGCGCTGCATTTCCTATCTGACGATCGAGCATGGCGGGCCGATCCCGCTTGAGTTTCGCAAGGCGATTGGCAACCGCATCTATGGCTGTGATGATTGCCTGGCCGTCTGTCCGTGGAACAAATTTGCCAGTGCGGCGCACGCCAACCTGGCGTTTGCGCCGCGCGCTGAGCTGGCCGCGCCGGCATTGGCTGATCTGCTCGCGCTGGATGATGCGGCGTTTCGCGCGGTGTTTTCAGGTTCGCCGATCAAGCGCATCGGGCGCAATCGCATGGTCAGAAACGCGCTGATCGCCGCAGGGAATAGCGGCGAAGTCCGGTTGCTCGCGCAGGTCGTGGCGTTGCGTGATGATACTGATCCGGTGGTGGCCGAGGCCGCAATATGGGCGTCGGAACAGTTGCAAACCCGCTGACGGCGAACGCCCGGAGAAGCAAGCTACCGCCGGCCGCCGCGCCCGACCTGAAGCGCGCCGACGCAGCTTGCCCGGTCGATCGGACTGCCATCGGTTTGTCGGGCATCGACATAGGTGACGAGCGGCTCACCTGACCCCTTCGGGTAAAGATAGGCATCGAGAACACAGGTAGCGTTGCCGAACTGGAGTTTGCGGGCGCTGCCCTCGCGAATATCGGCAGCGGGCTGGCCGAACAGGCCAATCAACGCTCCTGCGGGTTGACCAATCACGCGGTTCATCCCGGCGGCGGTGGCTGATCCGGTCGGGATGGGAACATAAGGCGCAGGCATATGGGTTTGCGGGGCCGGTGCGCCATCGCTCGCACAGGCGCCAAGTGCGAGTGCGGAAAGCAGGATGAGTGGCGGGCGGGTCATGGCCGCTTCCTTCCGTGAAACAAATGCGTTGCCATTGCTGCACCAATCACTGGCGCCAGCAGGTTTAACAGCGGAACCACGAACAGGCCGGCGACGGCAAGCCCCAGAACAAAGCGCGACAGGCGGGTCGTCTCACGCCAGCCACGCATCGCCTCGCCTGGCAAATGGCGAGCGGCGACCATGTCGCCGAGATCGCGCCCGAGCAGCCAGCCATTGACGATGATGAAGGCAATGGGCGTGCCGATGCCGGTGAAGAACAGCAAGAGATAGAGCGGCAAGGCAGCAAGGTTGACGAGCAACGCGCGCGCCGCCGCGCCGAGGCCCATTGTGAGCGCCCGGCCGACCGGCACCGGTCGGGCATTGGCCAGTTCGGCAGGATAGTGCCTCGCCTCAACCGCCGCGACGACATCGTCAGCGAAGAACTGCAGCACAGCGATGGCGACTGCGCGAAACAATAGCCACGCCAGGATAGCTGTCGCTGCGATGGTGGCGATCATGGCAAAGACGCTGTCGGTGCTGTCCAGGCCGATGCGCGCCAGCAGGCTGGGCGCGGCGAACCACAAGCCTATGCCCGGCGCGATGAGAATCAGCAGGGTTACGCCAAGTGATTTGAGAAACACGGCGACGATTTTCGGGTCACCAAGCTGGCCGAGCGAAAGGAATAGACCGCGGATCATGGCACCGATCTAGCCTGGTCGCCGTGTGAGTCCAGTTGCGCGCCCTATTCTGTGGCCCTAGGGCCTTGCGCTTCCTACTCGCCCGGAGAACCAAGTGACCAGCCACAGCTATGACGTCGTTGCGATCGGCAATGCGATTGTCGATGTCCTCTCGCACGCCGAAGACGAGTTCATTGAAACCGAGGGGATGACCAAGGGATCAATGCAGTTGATGTTCTCCCCGGACGAAGCCGATGCGCTTTATGCCAAGATGGGCCCCGGGATTGAGGCAAGCGGCGGATCGGCGGCGAATACGGTAGCCGGAATCGCGGCGCTGGGTGGCAAGTGCGGGTTCATCGGCCAGGTTGCCAATGACCAGTTGGGTGAAGTGTTTGCGCACGACATTCGTGCCGCTGGGGTCAGCTTCACCACGGCCGCGCGTGACGGCGAGCCGACCACGGCGCGCTGCCTGATATTTGTTACGCCTGATGGCCAGCGCACGATGAACACCTTTCTTGGCGCGTCACAATTTCTGCCTGCCAGCGCGCTTGACCGCGAGATGATCGCGAGCGGCGCGATCCTCTATCTTGAGGGCTATTTGTGGGATCCGGAAGAACCACGCCAGGCGATGCGTGAGGCAATTGCTGTCGCGCGTGCCGCAGGGCGCAAGGTGGCGTTCACACTGAGTGATGTGTTCTGCATATCGCGTCATGGTGCGGATTTTCGCGCGCTGATGGCCGACGGGCTGATCGACATCATGTTCGCCAATGAGAATGAGATTCTCGCGCTGATGGAATCAGACAGCTTTGACGATGCGGTGGCGCGCGCTGCGGTACAGGTTCCGTTGCTGGTCTGCACGCGCAGCGAACATGGAGCGATTGCGGTGTCAGGCGGTCGCACGGTCGCGGTGTCGGCTGAGCCGATTGAGAAAGTGGTCGATACGACCGGCGCTGGCGATTTGTTCGCCGCCGGCTTCCTGCGTGGTCAGGCGCAGGGGAAAAGTCTGGAGGAATCGCTGCGGCTTGGTGCGATCTGTGCGGCGGAGATCATCTCGCACGTCGGCGCCCGCCCGATGTGCGACATGCAGGCGCTGGTGGCTGAAAAGCTGGGCTGACCTTCACACCGCCGACAAGGAAAGGGGGCCGCGACAATGGTGTCGCGGCCCCCTTTTTGTTGCGTTCGGGGCAATCAATACTGGTTGAGCCCCGCGATTACCGATCAGGAAATCGGCGGTACCGGCATCGGCGGCACATCGGCGTCAAGTTCATGTACCTCGTCGAGGCCAAGGCCGACATGGCTGCGTGAGCGGCTGTAGAAGAAATACACCAACAGACCAATCGCGCCCCAGATCGGGAGCACCAGGATCGCGATCAGCGGCAGGGAGAGGTAGAGGCCAAGGCAGCCAACAATGGCCAGCGGAGCAATAATCCATACGGCCGGCGTACGGAACGGACGTACGCGCGACGGATCCTTGCGGCGGAGCACCATCACCGAGATCGCGACCATCATGAACGCGAATAGCGTGCCCGAGTTGGAATAGTCAGCAAGCTTGCCAACCGGCAGGATGGCGGCGGCAATGGTGACAACGACGCCGGTGACGGCAGTTACCACGTGCGGCGTCTTGAAACGCGGATGGACGCTGGCCAGCCGGGCCGGGAGCAGGCCGTCACGCGCCATCACGAAGAACACGCGGGTTTGGCCGAACATCATCATGAGCACGACCGAAGGCAGCGCCAGCACGGCGGCGAGGCCAACGAGGCGACCGATGGCGGGCCAGCCAATCGAATCGAGCACATGAACCAGCGCTTCCTTTGAGCAGACCAGCGGTTCAAGTGCGCCGCTGCCAAGGATCGAGGCGCAACGCCCGGCCATTTCAGCCGAACCCGGTGACAGCACGCCGCCGGTCAGTGAGGTAACCGGCTGTGCGCCGATCGCGCCAATCGCGCCGCTGGCAACAAGCAGATAGAAGATTGTGCAGATGCCAAGGCTGGCGATCAGGCCAATCGGTACGTTGCGTTGCGGGTTCTTGGTTTCTTCAGCAGCAGTCGAGACCGCATCAAAACCGACATAGGCGAAGAAGATCGAGGCCGCGGCGCCGAACATGCCTGACGCCCCGGTGGGGGCGAAGGGAGTGAAGTTGGTTGCCTTGAGAACCGGGATGGTGAGGAAGATGAAGGCTGTCAGCGCCGTGATCTTGATCGCAACCAGGATGGCGTTGACGCGGGCGCTCTCGGTGGTGCCAAGGATGAGCAGCAAGGTGACAAGCACCGAGATGATCACGGCTGGCAGGTTGAAATAACCACCAACCTGTGTGGCTGTGATAAGGTCGGGCGTCGCGGTCGCGCCAAAGGCAATCTGCACCTTGGCGATCAGCGCGTCGCCGTTGCTGAGCACGGCGGGCAAATGGATACCTAGCCCCTTGAGCAGCCCGACCGCGTGATTGGACCACCCGACAGCAACAGCGCTGGCGCCAACGGCATATTCGAGGATCAGCGCCCAGCCGACCATCCAGGCGAGCAACTCGCCGGTGACAGCATAGGTATAGGTATAGGCTGAGCCGGAAACCGGCACCATTGAGGCGAGTTCGGAATAGCAGAGCGCCGCCACGCCGCAGACGAAGCCGGCGATGATGAAGCTGATCAACATGCCCGGGCCGGCTTTCTGCGCGGCCTCGGACGTCAGCACGAAAATACCGGTGCCGATAACGGCCCCGACACCCAGCATGGTCAACTGGAAGGCACCGAGCGAACGGTGCAGGCCCTTCTTCTCTGCCGTAGCGAGAATGGCATCGAGTGATTTTACGCGCCCGAAGATCATCAACATATTCCCCTGAAAGTCAGGATGGTGGCGTTGACCGCCGCTCATCATAAGCGCGAAAGCCTAGTGGCAAATCAGCCCTGTGCAATCCCCTATCGCATGTTCGCCGATGATGGCGGGGTGAACAGGTTGACAAAAGCGGGTCTTGACAGCCACCAATAACTGAACAGTTATCAAAAAAGGGCTGGCGGCGCGATGGTTGGCAGCGACCATGCGAGTCCAGCCTGACCAGGGTGAACGGAAATAGTAATGACAGATAGCTTGCCTGCCGCGCTGCTGTTCAGGGCATTGGCAGACCCGACACGCCGCGCGATTTTCGAGCGCCTCGTGCGTGAGGGGGAGCAGACGGTACGCTGGCTGACCGAACGCGCCGGGGTTTCCCAACCGGCAGTATCAAAGCATCTTGCCATGCTGAAGGTCGCCGGGCTGGTGCGCGACAGGCCACAAGGGCGCGAAACCTATTATCAGGCCGAGGTGGACGGACTCGCGCCGATGGTTGACTGGATGGCCTATTACGGTGCGCTGTGGAACAGTCGCTTTGACCGGCTTGAGAAGCTTGCCGAACGAATGAACCCGTGAGCATCGGTGGTGCTGGCCATCGTCAGCGCATCAGCATGGGGCCAAGCGCCTTGCCCGCAAAAAGATGGACGTGCAGGTGTGGCACTTCCTGGTGCGCGTCGAGCCCGGTATTGGCGAGCAGGCGATAGCCTGGGGCGACCAGCCCGGCATCGCGCGCAACCTTGCCGACGGCGCGGACAAAACCGGCAATCTCTGCCTCAGGGGCGCGGGCGCTGAAATCATCCCAACTGACATAGGCGCCGCGCGGGATGACGAGGATATGGGTCGGCGCCTGCGGGTTGATGTCGTAAAAGGCGATTGCCCATTCATCTTCATAAACACGGCGTGAGGGAATCTCATCGCGCAGGATTTTCGCGAAGATGTTCTGGTCATCATAGGGCAGGGTCGCGTCAATCGGCATTAATCGGCTCCTCTGCCGGCCTTTTCCTCGATTCCCGACAGGCCCTCGCGACGCGCCAGCTCGGTGCGGACATCGTCAAGGCTGAGCCCGGCATCGGCGAGCAGAACGAGCAGGTGAAAGATCAGGTCAGCGGCTTCGGGGACAATGGCGGCATCGTTGCCGCTGGTCGCGGCAATTACTGTTTCCACCGCTTCCTCGCCGAGCTTTTGCGCGATCTTGGCGCGCCCTTTCGCGGTCAGCTTCGCGACATAAGACGCGGATGGATCAGCAACGCGGCGTGCGCGGATTGTTGCCTCAAGGCGGTCGAGAGTGTCTTCGGCCATGAATTGCGGCTGGCCCAGACCGGCGCGAAGGTCAATCCTCCGTGTTGTCGTCCCTGGTGGTCTTCGCGAACCGCGCGCGCATCGCGCGGCGCACCAGCCACACGCCAAGCGCCGCCATCACGAACAGCGCGATGTCGGACAGCTCCGGCCCGGTGCGGATCTTCGCCACACCGGTATGTGCAGGTGTCACGGCGAGCGCCGGGGTGGCGAGCAACAGGGCGAGGGGCAGGAAGCGCATGGGCTTCTTGTAACGCGCGCTTCCTAAATTTTGGTTTGCCCGCGCATACTTTGCTCCCCGGCGAAGGCCGGGGCCCAGCTGGAAAGGCTGAAGTAAGGGAACGCACGGCCAATTTTCTACCGGCCCGCAACTGGGCCCCGGCCTTCGCCGGGGAAGGAAAGGAACCGGGCAGTGAACCCATAAACGACCGTTCGGAACAAGGGCATAATGGTCCGCTTTGGTGGCTAGCCGATGGACAGCCCTCGCGCAGGTGTGCCGATTGCCGCGTCGGGAGCGGAACGGCTCGACCAGGTGGTTAGCTGCCGTTACCGCCAGCAACGATATAGATCGCGCCGGATGGTGGAGGTGGGCGCAAGTCCCACCCGAAAGCGATGGCGCATGCCTTCGCCAAAACTCTGATTTCTCCCCACGTAGGGTGCGAGCGAAGAAGGGCCTCGTCGGTCCAGAACTCAATGTTCCTTTCGCCGCTCATTGCCAAGATCAACTCGTCCAACGCGCCGATTGCCGCCCGTTGCTCGGCACTTACCGGTTTGTCGCTTAGGTTCGGGAGGGCCTCCTCAAAGTCGAGAGCGAGTTCGTCCGCCTTGCAAACGCCGTCCGGGAACAGGCCGACTTGTATTTCGGCCGGTTGGGCCAAAGCGACTACCGCGCGTTGCAACTGGTCCATCGGAAACTCCTATAAGAGCAGGATCGTAAGCAGCAGGGTCTATGTCCGCAATTGGGGCGTTTGCCGCCGGGCAGCTTTCCGTCCCAATACCTGCCTGTCGGCTTTCAGGCGGGTCGCGTCGGTTGGCAGCGCCGGAACGGGGAAAAGTGGTGGAAAGCGGACGTGGGTTATTACCGATAGCCGATGATCCTCAGCCCCTCCGACGTTTCCTCCAGAGGGAACTGCCCCACCCTCGACAGCGCCTGTTGAATCGCCACGAAGTTCTGCGGAAGGCCTGCCCTTTCCCGATCCATGAGATAAGGTCCGGTGACGACGACCGGTGGTATAAGCAGCCACTCGATCGATCGAAGTTCAATCGGGCCGAACTCCGGTGTGTCGACCCACGGTGGAGGCCCCCAGAAGCGATCGGAGTTTGGCCACGACATGAGCGTTGGTTCGGACAGGTCCCGCAAACAATCGACGAAGCTTACATTCACCAGACTTGGCTGCCAGTCCGACTCGCTCACGGCGTCGAATAGCTTCCACCATTTCGTGTCTGACATGAGAGCGTGGCTGAACCGCCGACGCGTCAACCGGCTTAGCCTCTCAAGATCGTGACGAGTGTGGACGCTCACGATGCTACCATGCCTAAAAACAGTGGGGTCCGCTACTGGGGCGCTTGCCGCCGGGCAGCTTTCCGTCCTGACACCTGCCGGTCGGCTATCAGGCAGGCCGCACATGCTATGAGTCGAACCAGAGGATCACTCGTGTGGAGGCACCGTGCTTTTCGTACTCGTTTAGGAGAGCGAGTAGACCCAACCAGTCGGTTGAAGGCTTTTCCTCTACCGCAGACTGAAGAACTTGGCTGTATTCGTGACTAAAAAGCCAAGTCGCGCCAAGGATGTCTGGATCGCGGATAAAATTACGACTCTTGTCGGCCCATGTGGTTGTTCCATTCTCAACCATCATCATGGCATCTTCTCTGGTGACAGCGTTATCAGTCCTCCAATCCCAGTCGATGCCGATGAACGCTTCTCGAGATGCGTCCCAGCCAAGATCGGTCGGCAGACCTCTGGTCGTAAACATGGGCTGAACGATCGACTGGTGGGTAAGCCGAGCGTCTGCATAACCGACCAACTGAAACAATTCACGATTTCGAGAGAGGTGAAACCCTCCAGCAATCGACAGCCAACTAGTTTCGGAAGGTCCCTCGAACATGACCTCCGGATAGGCGTTGATGTCGGTGCCCAAAAAGGTTCTCCCGGTAAAATTGCTTCGCAATTATCACCGTAATGAAAAACATGCGCAACTGGGCGCAAGCGGAATGACCGCTTTATGAGTCTACGTCTTAAGCGACCGGTCGCCGCACCGGCACACCCGCCGCCGCGAGCGCGGCATGGGCGTCGGCGATGCTCGCTTCGCCGAAATGGAAGATCGAGGCGGCGAGCACGGCGCTGGCATGGCCCTGGGTAATGCCGGCGACGAGATCGGCCAGCCCGCCGACGCCGCCCGAGGCGACCACCGGCACCGCGACCATGTCGGCGATGGTGCGGGTCAGGACGAGGTCGTAACCGTCGCGCGTACCGTCGCGGTCCATCGAGGTGACGAGCAGTTCGCCCGCGCCGAGTTCGGCGAGGCGCCGCGCGTGTTCGACCGCGTCTATGCCGGTGGCGCGGCGGCCGCCATGGGTGAAAACTTCCCACCCATGTTCCGTGGCGCGCGCATCAACCGAGGCGACGACGCACTGGCTGCCAAATCGGTCGGCAAGTTCCGCAACGAGTTCGGGCCGGGCAACGGCAGCGGAATTGACCGCGACCTTGTCGGCGCCCGCCAGCAGCAATGCGCGCGCATCCTCGACTGAACGCACCCCGCCACCGACGGTCAGCGGCATGAAGCACACTTCTGCCGTGCGGCGCACCACGTCGAGGATCGTGCCGCGTGCCTCATGGCTGGCGGTAATGTCGAGGAAGCAGAGTTCGTCGGCACCCGCCGCATCATAGGCACGTGCCTGTTCGACCGGGTCGCCCGCATCTTTCAGGTCGACAAAGTTGACGCCCTTGACCACGCGGCCATTGGCGACGTCGAGGCAGGGGATAACGCGCGCGCGGACCGTCATGCAGCAGCGGCCACCGCGAGTGCGGCACCAAGATCGAGCCTGCCATCATAGAGCGCGCGGCCAGTGATGACGCCTTCGATACCGGCGCTGGCGTGGATCGCCAGAACATGAATCTCCCCGATCCCGGCGACACCGCCCGAGGCGATAACGGGAATATCAACCGCACGGGCAAGATCGATGGTCGCATCAATGTTGCAACCCTTGAGCATCCCGTCGCGCCCGACATCGGTGAACAGCAATGATGCGACACCGGCATCCTCGAAACGGCGGGCGAGGTCGATCACGGTGACATCAGAGATGTCGGCCCAGCCGCGCGTTGCGACCATCCCGTCGCGCGCATCGACCGCCACGACAATCCCGCCGGGAAAGTCGCGCGCCACCTCGCGCACAAAATCGGGGTTTTCCAGCGCAGCGGTGCCGATCACGACGCGCGACACCCCCAGATCGAACCAGCGCTCCACCGATTCGCGATTGCGGATGCCGCCGCCGAGTTGAACATGGCCGGGGAATTGTTCGAGGATCGCCGCAACGGCATCGCCATTGACCGAGCTGCCGGCAAAGGCGCCGTCCAGATCGACGACATGGAGGAACCCCGCCCCCTGTTCGGCAAAGATCATCGCCTGGGCGGCGGGATCATCGCCATAGACGGTGGCGCGCGCCATATCGCCTTCGGCAAGGCGCACCACCTGTCCGGCCTTCAGATCAATGGCGGGGAAAACGATCAGGGTCATGGGTTCCAGTCCAGGAAGCGGGCCAGCAGATCGAGTCCGTAGCGCTGGCTTTTTTCAGGGTGAAATTGCACGCCGAGCAGGTTGTCACGGCTAATCGCGGCGGTCACGGGGCCGCCATGATCGCTGGTTGCGATCACATCATCGCCGTCAAAGGCAAAGCTGTGCAGGAAATAGGCTTCGCCCGGGGCGATCAGCGGATGGCGGGCGGTGGGGACAACGTCGTTCCAGCCCATGTGGGGAATCTTGGTTTCGGGCCGGTCGGGGACGAGCGCGCGGACCTTGCCGGCGATCCAGCCAAGCCCGGCATGGGTACCGAGTTCCTCGCCATGGTCGGCCATCAATTGCATCCCGACGCAAATGCCAAGAAACGGCACACCATTGTGACGCACACGCTGGTCGAGCGCCTCAACCATGCCTTCGACCGCGCGCAATGCCGTGGCACAGGCGCCGAACGCCCCAACGCCGGGGAGCACGATGCGATCCGCCCGGCGCACGAGATCAGGGTCGGCGGTAACGATCACCCCGGCGGCACCCGCAGCCTTCAGCGCATTGTGGACCGAGTGGAGATTGCCCGCGCCATAGTCGATCAGCGCGATGGCTTCAGCCACCGAGCGTCCCCTTGGTCGATGGAATCGCATCCGCCTTGCGCGGATCAATCTCGACTGCCGTGCGCAGGACTCGGGCCAGGCCCTTGAACGCGCTTTCGGCGATATGGTGGTTGTTCTGGCCGTACAGCGTCTCGATGTGCAGCGTGATGCCGGCGGCCTGTGCGAAACTGTGGAAGAAATGTTCGAACATTTCCGTGTCCATCTCGCCGAGCCGCTTTTGCGAGAATTCTGTTTTCCACACGAGAAACGGACGCCCCGAAATGTCGAGCGCAACCCGCGTCAGCGCTTCGTCCATCGGCGACAATGCCTCGGCATAGCGACGGATGCCGCGCTTTTCGCCAAGTGCCTGTTTTATCGCCTCACCGATGGCAATGCCGGTATCCTCCACCGTATGGTGCTGGTCGATATGCAGGTCGCCGACCGTCCTTACGTTCAGGTCGATCAATCCGTGGCGTGAGAGTTGCTCAAGCATATGATCGAAAAAACCGATGCCGGTCGAAACGGTATAGGCACCCGTGCCATCGAGATTGACGGTGACATCGATCGAGGTTTCGCTCGTCTTGCGGCTGATAGTGGCGCTGCGCATCGTGCCCCCATAGCGCCTGTTCCGACGCGCGCAATCTTGACCCGCCGCCAGACCTCGTTACCGAAGCGGCATGAGCGATGAAATGCCCGATAGCCTGATTCCCTATGACGAGATCGTGCAGGAGGCGTTGCGCGCGGTGGTTGGCCGTGTGCTTGGCTCTGTTGCAGAGAATGGGGGCCTGCCCGGCGACCATCATTTCTACATCACTTTCAAGACCCAGGCGCCCGGCGTCGATATTCCGAAGCGATTGATCGAGCGCTTTCCCGACGAAATGACGATCGTCATGCAAAATCGCTTCTGGGATCTGGCGGTCGATAATGAGAAGTTTTCGATTGGCCTCAGTTTCAATCAGGTGCCGTCGAAACTGATCATCCCTTATTCGGCGATCACCGGGTTTCAGGATCCGGCGGTACATTTTGAACTGCGCTTCCAGGCACAGGAAGGCCCCGATGGCCCCGAGCCGCATGATTCGGCAGAAAATGACGGCCCGACGATCATGCCGGTCGAGGATGGATCGAATGTCGTCGCGGTGGATTTCAAGCGGAAGAAATAGCCTCGCTTCGGTTCCTTTAAAAAAGGCACAGGCTGGAAATGACCGAAACCCGGAGCGAGAGCGATTCGATTGGCGCAATCGACGTAGCGGCAAACGCCTATTGGGGCGCGCAGACCCAGCGTTCGATCGAGAATTTCCCCTTTCCGGCCAGCGAGCAAATGCCGCTGACCATCATTCACGCACTGGCCTTGGTGAAACAGGCGGCCGCGCGGGTTAACCGCGCGCATGGGTTGGATCCGGCCATTGCCGACGCGATTGAATCGGCTGCGGCGGAGATTGTCGCTGGCAAGTTCGATGACCAGTTTCCGCTGGTCATCTGGCAGACTGGCAGCGGCACCCAATCCAACATGAACGTCAATGAAGTGATCGCTGGCCGTGCCAATGAGGTGCTGACGGGCAAGCGCGGGGGCAAGACGCCGGTACACCCGAATGATCACGTGAATATGAGCCAGTCGTCGAATGACAGTTTCCCGACGGCACTGCACATCGCCGTTGCGCTCGCCGCCAGCCGCCGGTTGCTCCCCGCGATGGAGCGGCTCGAACAGGCATTATTTGCCAAGGCGGCGGCGTGGGACGACATCGTCAAGATTGGTCGCACGCATCTGCAGGACGCCACACCGCTGACCTTGGGGCAGGAGTTTTCAGGGTACGGCGCGCAAATCCGATTGGCGCGGGTGCGTACCGAACCTTTCGTCGTCAACGCCGTGTCGCGGCTGGCGCAGGGTGGGACGGCGGTCGGCACCGGGTTGAACGCACCGCACGGTTTTGGCGAAGCCTTTGCGCGGGAAGTGAGCGCATTGACCGGCTTTACCTTTGAGAGCGCGCCAAACAAGTTTGAGGCACTTGCCTCGAACGACACGCTGGTAGATTTTTCCGGACGGCTCAACAGCCTGGCAGTGGCGTTGACCAAGATCGCCAACGACATCCGCCTGTTGGGCAGCGGGCCGCGATCCGGGCTGGGTGAGCTCGACCTGCCGGCTAATGAACCCGGCAGCTCGATCATGCCGGGCAAGGTCAACCCGACCCAGTGCGAAATGCTGACCATGGTCGCCGGGCAAGTGATCGGCAATCACATGGCCGTCACCGTTGGCGGGATGCAGGGGCATCTTGAACTCAATGTGTTCAAACCGTTGATTGGCGCCAATGTACTGCGCTCCATCGACCTTCTCGCTGTGGCAATGGACAGCTTCGTCACGCGTTGCGTTGATGGCATTGAACCCAATCGCGCTCGAATCACGGAACTGCTCGACCGGTCATTGATGCTGGTTACGGCGCTGGCGCCCGAGATCGGCTATGACAATGCCGCCAGGATCGCCAAATATGCCCATGAAAACGGGCTGACGTTGCGTGAGGCCGGGTTGGCGCTTGAGCTGGTCGATGCTGCAACCTTTGACCGGTTGGTGCGGCCTGAAACAATGGTTGGGAAGTGATGATACCCTCGCGCCCGTGTGAACCTGTTGCGGGCGGGCCTGAATCAGCTTTTAACCCTTTCCGTTGCAGCCAAGTCTTGACGCCCCGCCGTGTCGCGCGCCACTAGCGCGCATGGACGATAGCATCACCGCCGACCCGCATGGCTTCAAACGCCGTGGCGTGCTTTTCGTACTTTCATCACCGTCGGGCGCCGGAAAGTCGACGATTGCCCGCAAGCTTCTGGCCGATGAGCCGGAGCTTGGCATGTCGGTGTCCTACACCACGCGCCCGATTCGGCCCGGGGAGGTTGATGGGGTCGATTATCATTTCATCGACCTTGAAACCTTTCGCGCCATGGTGGCGAATCATGAATTTCTCGAATGGGCGCATGTGTTTGGCCATCGTTATGGCACACCCAAGGCGGATGTGTTTCATACCCTGGGCGAGGGGCGGGACATCCTGTTCGACATCGACTGGCAGGGCGCCCAGCAGCTTCACCAACTGGCTGGCGGCGACGTGGTGCGCGTGTTCATCCTGCCACCGTCGATGGTCGAGTTGCGCGCCCGGCTGGAGCGGCGCGCGACTGATTCGATGGATGTGATCAATGCCCGCATGGATCGCGCCTCAAATGAGGTCAGCCACTGGGACGGCTATGATTATGTGCTGGTGAACGATGATGTTGAGCAATGTTTCCAGCACGTGAAAACGATCCTGGCGGCCGAACGGCTCAAACGTTCACGCCAGACGGGCATCATCGGATTTATCCGCAAGCTGCTGCGTTGAGCGTGCTGACACGAGGCTGACCCACCGTGATTGCCCTGAGCTGTTCGTCGGCGAGGAGCGGCGCGCAGTGCGGGCTGGTAGCCCGTGCAAGCGCCGCGACGATGTCCGGCGGGCGGCTCAGGGCAACCGCGAAGCGGCGGGCGCCTTTTGGCGTGTGGCCGCGTCGCTCGTCGGTCACGGGGGCAAAGCCCCGATTCCTCCTCGCTCCTACCCACACGCCAAAATCCGCTCCGTCACGGCGGGTCAGCCTCGTGTCAGCACGCTCTGGAGCAGCTTGAGAAAGCGGATCGCTGCGTCATAATCGCGCTGCCGCTGTTCATAGGCGGCGAGGGCGAGGGGATCGCGTCCCCATAGCTCGGCCTGCCAATCTTCATCGACATGCGCCGCCGTCCACAATGTGTCCGGTTCAGCAGCGCCCTCCAGCAGGGCGAGCGCGCCAATGAGGGTGCCGGTAATGGTGACAATTGTTGAAAGCGGTGCCAGCTCGAAGGGCGACCTGGCAGTGACCGCCTCAAGCAGGCGCGCAAGCGTCGCAACAGGCTGTGGCTGGTGCATGATGCCAGCGGTCACCACAAAGCGCACATCATAGCGGCTGCGCGCCCAATCAAGCAGCGGATCCCATGCGGCGGCCTGGCGCGCAATCAGTGGTTCGGGGGATTCAGCACGGTAGCATAACAGGTCACTTTCGCCCCATTGCGCGATACTGGCGGCAAAGGTGCCGCGATCAGCCGCTATGCGATCTATCGCGGCATTGGCCAGGCCGGTCATCGGCATGGCACGCGGGTCGATCTCTCCCTCAACGGCGCGCCATTCCGCTGCGACGGCTTCGGCCAGGGCTGGCGTGGGAAGGGTAAGGGCAGCCTTGCCCGGTGTTCGCACGGACCGACCGTCGAGCGCGATGCCACGCTCGGTGTCGATGGTGACCTCTTTCCAGAAGCGTTTCACGGTTGCGGCGGCGTCCGCCAGCGATGGGCCAGCGCGGCTGGTACGGTCGCCATCATGTACATGGCGGCCAGCACGATGGCGACGCCAAGGATCTTGCCCGGCCAGCCATGCGCGCGCGCCAGCAGGATAATGCCGAGGATGGCGCCGAGTGACCCGGCGATGCGCGTCGCGGCAATCATCAGGTAGCGATTGCGTGCGGTGGTTTCCGGGCTACTCACAATAACTCCATATGCCGGGGGAGATCGGACGCCTGTGTTGCAATGTCATGGGCGCCGGCAGCGCTGAGCTCGTCCACCGGGTGATAGCCCCATGCGACGCCAAGCGCGCGGGCGCCAGCCGCGCGTGCCATCAACATGTCATAGCTGGTGTCGCCGATCATCACGGTTGTTTCCGGCGCTGCACCAGCTTCAGCAACGGCAGCAAGGATCATCGCCGGGTCAGGTTTCGAAGGGTGGCGGTCGGCCGTTTGCAGCGTAACGAAACGATCGGCGATGTTGTGATGCGCCAGGATATGGGCAAGCCCGCGATCGGACTTGCCGGTCGCGACGCCGAACAGCCACCCGGCCTCGGCAAGGGCGTCGAGCGCCGTGACCATGCCGTCAAACAGCGGTTCGTCGGCCATCGCACCCGATCCGCGCAACCGGAAAAAGGCCGCCTTGTAATCTGCGGCCAACTGGCGGTGAAACATGTCGTCCGCCTCCGGCAACAAGGCACGGATAGCCTCAACCAGGCTGAGACCGACAATGCGGCGGATCGCCGGGCGGGATGGGGCAGGGAGTGCGGCACCGGCAAAAGCCTCTTCCATTGCGAGGCAGATATTGGCCTGGCTATCCACCAGCGTGCCGTCACAATCGAACAGGGCAAGCCGGTTCATTGTGCGATGTCCATGGTGTCAGCGAGGTCGTGATGACCCGTGTCGCGCAGGCCAATGATGACCCGCGCATGGTCATCTGCGGACCTGTTCTGGCTCAGTTTGGTGGTGCCACGAACTGTGTCGATGGTAACCTCAAAACCGATAATGGCCTTGAGCATGGCGCGGAAACGCGAATCGTCCATCTTGTCGCGAGTCCAGGGTTGGT
This sequence comes from uncultured Sphingomonas sp., assembly GCA_963422345.1. Classification (GTDB taxonomy): domain Bacteria; phylum Pseudomonadota; class Alphaproteobacteria; order Sphingomonadales; family Sphingomonadaceae; genus Sphingomonas. Next base: position 3,100,964 of record OY729425.1, on the reverse strand, counting down.
CGGGCGAAAGACGCGGTTCATGCATCGCCGCGAGCGCATCGAGCTGCGCGACCAGTTCGTCTTCATCGCTGACGCGCGCAACACCCTCGATCTCGGCGGCGATATAGTTCCAGGTGGGAACGCTCTGCGCGGCTTCGGCATACCAGTTTGGCGTGATGTACCCATCGGGTCCAGTCACGCTGATCAATAGGCGTGCGCCGTCGAGATGCGATGTTATCCGGTTTCCCCGCGCAAGGTGAAAGCGCAGCGATCTTGGCCCCGTGGCGATGATCGGGGCATGGGCCACCATCAGCCCCTCTGCGGTGGCGGCAAAGATGTGCGCAAAGCCGCGCGCCACCGCCCAGTTGATGATGGCGTCGTCACTGTCGAAACGGAAAGCGCGGTTCGGGTGCACGCAGGAGTCCCTAGCGACGGGTTCTGGGCGCGGCTTCGCGCTCACCACGCCCGCGCCTTTCGCCGCGCCGCGCCTTGCGCACGCTCTTGGCATGTTGCCGGGCCTGCTGCTTCTTGACCTCCCGGCTTGGCGGCGGCGGCTTGTCGAGCGGCATTGTGTTGCCGAGCATCTCATCGAAGCCGAGCTGCTTGAGGCTGTCGGCGAAGTGCGTTGGCAGCTCGGCGGTGACGTCAATTGGCGCGTCGTCGGGATGGTCGATCCGCAATCGCCGCGCGTGCAGATGCATCTTGCGGCTGATCCCGCCGGTCAGGAACGCCGCCTGACCGCCATATTTGCCGTCACCGACAATCGGGTGGCCGATCGCCGCCATATGGACGCGTAGCTGGTGGGTGCGCCCGGTAAACGGGCGCAGTTCAACCCATGCCGTCTGGTTCCCGGCACGCTCGATGACCCGGTAACGGGTGCGGGCGGGCTGCCCTTCAGCCTCATCGACGTGCATCTTTTCGCCGCCGCTGCCCGGCTGTTTCGAAATGGGCAGTTCGACCATGCCATCTTCGATCGACGGCACGCCGACGATCAGCGCCCAATAGACCTTCTCGGCGCTGCGCGACGAGAATGCCTTGGCGAAATAGCCCGCAGCGCGTGCGGTGCGCGCCACCAGCAGGACGCCGGAGGTGTCCTTGTCCAGCCGGTGGACCAGCTTGGGGCGGCTCTCACCATCGAAGGTCAGGCCGTCGAGCAGGCCATCGACATGCTCGGTGGTCTTGGTGCCGCCCTGTGTCGCGAGACCTGGCGGCTTGTTGATGACAATTGCCTGCCTGTCGCGATGGATAACGAGGTCGCGAATGAAATCGGTCTGTTCGCCACTGAGCGGTTCGCGTTCGCGCTTCTTCGGGCCAGCAGGTGCGCCGGTCACGACATCGACGCGCACCGGTTCGGCTGGCGGCACGCGGATGACCTGACCCGCAGCAATGCGGTCGCCCGGGGTTGCGCGCGCACCGTCGACACGCAGCTGGCCGGTGCGTGCCCATTTGGCGACGGTGGTGAAGCTGGTTTCGGGCAGGTGGCGCTTGAACCAGCGGTCGAGCCGGATTCCCTCGTCATCATAGCCGACATTGAACTGGCGGACGTCAGTCTCGCTCATCTTCCCGCTCATGCCGTCACCCGTACCAAGGCGAGCCCGGCGAACAGTGCGGCGACAGATCCTGCCACGGACAACAGGGCATAGCCCAGCGCAATGCCCAGATCACCACGCTGCAGCATATTGGCCATGTCGAGGGAAAAGCTGGAAAAGGTGGTGTAACCACCCAGAACGCCCACGGCGATCATCAACCGCCAGTTCTCGCCGGGCACAGCCAGACGCGACAATATGCCAACCAGCAGGCCCATCGCCAGCCCGCCGACAATATTGACTGTCAGCGTACCGAAGGGGAAGTCGGGGCCGCACAGCCTGAGCATGGCGATACCGGTAAGGTATCGCGCGCCGGAGCCGAGAGCGCCGCCGAGCATCACAAGAAACAGGGAAAACATTGCGCCCCGTTAGCGCGTATCGACGCGATTGAGAACCGCGCGTGAATAAATGGGTGTCAGCGCCCGTTATTGGCGATCAGATCGACGTCGGTTCCGCCGTCATTCCGGCTGGTGAAAAACAGCGCAAAAGCGCCGCCGTCGCGGTCGCGGGTGCCACCAAGGACGTGTTGGCCACCATCAGTCTGATGTTCCGCTGAGAAGCCAGCATTGGTCACGCGGGTATAATACCAGTCCATGACCTGCTGAAGTGAGGCGCTGGTCGAAAAGCTGACGGCGCGGATGGCGCAACTGCCGCCCTGCGCGCCGGCGGCTTCGGAAACGCGCGCATCGGGGTAGAGTGGCAGGTCGGATGGCAGTCGGTTGGCCCAGCCGGCAGAATAGCGCATGTCGCCGGCGCAGGCGGCGGTGCGATGATCGCGCTGGCGAGAGGCAAGGGCGCCCAGGGTCAGTGAAGCCTTGGCCGCATCGCATTGCGGGCAGCTATTGCCTTTGGGTGCAGGTGTCGCCTTGACCGTCTGGCTGGATGCCTGTCCGGCTGTGGCCGCCGTGCCCGCCTGTGTCGCGGCAATGCTCTCTGGCGGCACTGCGCCGGACAGCGGCTGCGCTGGTGGGCGTACCGCGTCTTCGTTGGCTTTGTGCGCCAGTGCAGGATCGACCATGATCTGGTCTTGCAAGGCACTCATCATTGCCGGGTCGTGGGTGTTCGCATTGCCCGCCTCGATCAGCTCATTGTCGAGTGAATCGAGATTGCGACCGTCCTTGTCGCGCGGGCCACAAGCGGTGAGCGCCAATGTCAGGGCGAGGGCGGTAAAGCCCAGGAACCGATTGCGAACCATCCAAAACGCTCCAGATACGTGCGGCGCCTCATGCACCAATGGCGGTTAAGGAAGCGTTGGCCATGGTGCGCTGTGCTCTCCTTGCACTGCCGGGCGATTCACACCATGTAGTTAACCATGAATATACTCTCGATCCTGATTGGCATCGTGGCCCTGCTTGTCGCGCTGGTTGGCGTCATCCCGATCCCATTTGTCCCGTTACTTAACTGGATAGCGCTGCCGGTGGCCATTATCGGGGCGGCAGTCGGCCTGATGTCGGCGCATAAATCGGGCCGCAACCTGAACTTGCTGGTCATTGTCATAAGCGGTATCCGCCTGTTCTTTACCGGCGGTTTCATCTGACCCTGACGAAAGGCGCGAACCGACCTCCCGCCAGCGGCGCGCCCAAAAATGAAAAGGGCGCGGGGTAAACCGCGCCCTCCCATTAGTGCCGGTATCGAGCAGTCAGCGGTAATAGCAACGCTTCTTCGCGGTGATTGTCCGGTCAATCGCGCGGCCGGCAAAAGCACCGCCAACGCCGCCCGCAATCGTCCCCAACGCCCCATGGCCGAGAACCGACTCGCCGACCAGGGCGCCACCGACGCCACCAGCGATGAGACCGGTTGTGCCGCTGGAGTGACGGCAAATCTTGGTGCGCTTGTAGGTGCTGCCGTTGTAATAGTGCTTCTTTGCCTCCGCGCTGGTCGGGATGGCGACCGCTGGAATGAGCATCGAAACGGCACTGAGCGCCATAATGTACTTGCGCATGATATTTCTCCCTCTCTCGTGAACGCTGTTAACCCGAACGCTGCACCTCTATGATTTGTTGCATGAACCTCAGAAAACCAGTGGTTCATCCAGGGTATCGGCGTGCGTTGCATTGCGCAAATCGCTCCACGATATCCACATTATCCACAGGGTCAGCGCGTGTTTTGGCCATTGGCGCGACTCGAAATCGATGACACCATCATGACTGTAAGCGGATGACGACGAAGCGGGAAACCGATTAGAGATCAGAAGCTTATGCTGGAAGAGAGACGAGAATCGCAAGGTTCGGCGCGCTTTTCGAGCAGGTTTGCAGGGTTGCTGCTGGTCGAGAAATGCGGATGCGCAAGCATCGGTGTGGTGATCGCAGGAATGGCAGGCCGAAACGTCCCTCCGCATCCCCGCGGTTGAGGAAGGGCGTTGGCCGTGATGGCCGGATGCGCAGCGCTCTTCACCGGGCGAAAGGCGGTTCGACAGGTAGGGGCCAAGGCGAAGCGGAAAGGACTTTGGTCCGGAACGCCGAGCTGGCCGCCGAGGTCGCGGTGCTGAGGCCCGCAAGGGTATCGCACCCGGCCCCGGTGACCGAAACGCGATACCTTAGAGCATTTTGTGATTAGATCGACGCATAGCCTGAGTTTTTGAGATAGTTGGCGCATTCCTGAGGTGAGAAGGCATCGAGGAGTGATCCGATGCGCCGCCAGGTTGCCTCGACGGATCGCTCCTGGGCTTTACGCAGGAGCGTTTTGAGCTTGGCGAAGACCTGTTCGATGGGGTTCAGGTCGGGGCTGTAGGGGGGGAGGAACAGGATCCTTGCACCAGCCGCCCGAACGGCGTTGCGCACGGCCTCACCCTTGTGGCTGCCGAGATTGTCGAGGATGACGATGTCACCCGGCTTGAGCGTCGGGATCAGGAACTGCTCGACATAGGCGAGGAAGCTTTGCCCGTTGATCGGGCCGTCGATCACGGCCGGCGCGTCGATGCGGTCACAGCGGAGTGCTGCGAGGAAGGTCAGCGTTTTCCAGTGGCCATGCGGCACCTTGGCGCGCAGCCGCTCGCCCCGGCGACAGCGGCCATGGGTGCGCGTCATGTTGGTCTTCGCCCAGGTTTCGTCGATGAAGACGAGGCGCCGCGGATCAAGCCGGCCCTGATAGCGCTTCCAGCTCGCCCGCCGTCGGGCCACGTCGCGCCGATCCTGCTCTGAGGGCAGCACGCTTTTTTTTGAAGCTGATGCCCTCACCGACGAAGAAGCGCGACAACATGCCGGTATCTGCCCGCACGCCGCGTTCGGACAGCAACCGTGCCGACAAGGCCGCCAGCGTGATGTCCGGCTCAGCCGCGATCACCGCCAGTAACCAGTCGCGCTCCGGCTTCACCTTCGATGGCCGATGGCCGCCGGTACCCGCACAGCGCCGGTCGCCGGCGCGCTCATAGCGCTGGACCCACTTGATCGCCGATGCCTCGCTCACGCCAAAACGTCGCGACGCCGAACGGCGGCTCTCGCCGCCGCGCACAACTGCATCAATCACACGGTCGCGCAAATCCTGAGAATAGGCTCGTGGCATAAGGGCTGGCCTCCAAACCCAGCCCAAAGCTTGAATCACATCCGAGTCCCCTTGGGAATCCACATTCGATTCAAGCTATTCGCAGCCCGCTCTAGTGTCCCCCGCGGCACGAGGTGGAGCGGGCCGCCGAAACCAGACGGCGCGGTTTGTTCTTTCGGGAGCGGACAAGCGGGTTGAAGTCCGGCGACAAGGGGTCGGCAGCAATGCCGGCCCCTATTTTCGTTGTGGCGCCGGTTTTGCCGGGCCGTATCAATCAGCCGGTCTGAAGCAGCGTACGTGCCAGCGCACAGTCTGCGTCCATCTGGGCGGTCAGGCCCTCTAGACTGTCAAACTTTGCCTCGGGGCGAAGATAGTCGATCAGTTCCACTTCGATGCGCTGCCCGTAAAGGTCGCCCGAGAAATCGAAGAAATAGGGTTCGAGCAATTCCTTGGGCGGCTCGAAACTGGGGCGAATGCCAAGATTGGCGGCGCCATCGCAAACCCGGCCGTCGGGCAAATGACCGCGCACCGCATAAATGCCGTATGCCGGGCGCAAATAACCGCCGAGATCGATATTGGCGGTAGGGTAGCCGATGGTCCGGCCAAGCTTGTCCCCGTGGGTGACAACCCCTTCTATCGCCCAGGGCCGTGTCAGCAAGCGCGCCGCCTCGCGGGGCTGGCCGTTGACCAGCATGTCGCGAATTCTGCTGGAGGATATGGTGCGGCCATCAAGCGAGACAGGGCCGACGGTTTCGACACTGAAGCCATGCTGATCGCCCATTGCCGCGAGCAACGTAACATTGCCTCCTTTGGCCTTGCCAAAGGTGAAATCTTCCCCGGTGACCACGCCACCAATCTGTGCGCTTCCCATCAGGCAGCGGACAATGAACTCTTCGGCGGTGAGGGCGGCGAGCGCGGCGTCAAAGCGGAACACCAGCATGGCGTCCGCCCCTGCGGCGCCGAACAATCGCTCGCGCTGGTCCAGCGTCGAGAGGCGAAACGGTGCGGCATCGGGGCGAAAGAGCCGGACGGGGTGTGGATCAAAGGTGGCGACAATTGCGGGCCTGCCAGCCGCGCGCGCGGCAGCGATTGCCCGGCCAACCACGGCCTGGTGCCCGAGATGAAATCCATCGAAATTGCCCAGCGCGACGATACCCCCGGCAAGGTGCGGGGGCAGCGCGGAGCCGCCGTCAAGTCGTTCCATGGTCGCGGGCTATAGGGGGCGACGCGAGAACGGCAAAGCCCTCTCACTGCGGGCTGTTGCCGTGCTCGTCATGACCGTGATTTCAGGCAGCGAGATCGTATGGCTTGATGTCGCCGCTGAGATACAGGTTGCGCGCCTTGGCACGGCTCAACTTGCCGGAGCTTGTACGCGGCAATGTACGCGGCGGGATCAGCTCGATCACGCAATTCATGCCGGTCACCGAACGGACCCGCTCACGAATCTCGTTGCGCAGGCGCAGGCGCTCGCCCTCATCGGAGCTGCGGCACTGCACCAGAACTGCCGGCGTCTCCTCGCCACCGGGCGTGGTGATGGCGAAAGCAGCAATGTCACCAGCCTTGAAGCCCGGCAGTTGTTCAACCGCCCATTCAATATCCTGTGGCCAGTGGTTGCGGCCATTGATGATGATCATGTCCTTGGCGCGGCCCACAATATAGACATAGCCGTCGCTGAGATAACCCATATCGCCGGTATCGAGCCAGCCGTCCTTCATGCAGGCGGCGGTGGCTTCGGGGTCGCGGAAATAGCCCACCATCAACGACGGACCGCTGCACCACACCTTGCCGATCGCGCGCTCGGGCAATGGTGTGCCATCTTCCTCGCGAATCTCGACCTTCATGTCGCGCGCTGGTTTGCCGCAATTGACGATTGCCCGAAAGCGTTGCGGGCGGTCCTTGCCATGCGACACGCCGGAAAGCTGGGTTTCTTCCACCAGCTCAACGCGAATGCCCTCGCCTGGTGGCATGATCGACACGGCCAGCGTTGCCTCAGCCAGGCCATAGCTCGGCAGAAAGGCCGATGCCTTGAAACCGGCATCGGCAAAGGCGTCGACGAAATTCTGCATCACATCGGGGCGGATCATGTCCGCACCATTGCCGGCCACGCGCCAGCGCGACAGGTCAAAGCGATCAGCGACATGACTTTGCTTGCCGATCCGGCGCGAGCAGATGTCATAGCCAAAGGTCGGCGAATAGGAGAGGCTGGTGCCCGGATTGCGCGTGATCAGGTCGAGCCACGCCAGGGGGCGGCGCGCGAAATCTTCGGTTTTGAGATAGTCGGCCGAAAGCTGGTTGGCGACCGGCGACAGGAAACAGCCAACCAGGCCCATGTCATGGTACCAGGGCAACCACGAAATGCAGCGGTCATTCCCGCCGACGTGCATATTGTGGCTATGTGCGGCAAGGTTATTGAGCAGCGCGTGATGGGTGATGGCGACGCCGTGCGGGAAGCGCGTCGAGCCGCTGGAATATTGCAGATAGGCGATCGCGGAACCATCGGCCTCGGGCAGGACAGCATCGGGGGCGGGGCGCTCCGCAAACTCTGACCAGTCGATTCCCTCGGTTCCGACCAGCCGGGCCGCTTCACCAGCCATCTGCGCCAGCTCTGGCGGATAGATCAACATCGACGGATCGCAGCTGGAAAGCTGGACGCGAAGCTGCTCGATATAGGAGTCGCGACCACCGAACGATGTCGGCAGCGGCAGCGGCACGGGCCAGCCCCCTGCATAGATGACACCGAAGAAAAGTGCCGCAAAATCGGGACCGGTTTCAGCAACCAGCGCGATACGATCTTCGGGCTTTACACCGGCTGCGATCAGCCGCCGTGCCATCGCTAGCGCGTCCTCGCGCAGTTCGCGATAGGGATAGGCGCGCGCCAAGGCTCCGCGCGCGTCATGGAAATTGAGGCCGCGCACCCCTTGGGCAGCATAATCGAGTGCTTCGCCCAGCGTCACAAAATCCGCCATTCGGCGGGGCAGCACATCTTCGGACGGGGTCGGGAGCAGGGTTGGCCGTTCGGCCAGCAGCTCTCCGGAGTCCGTAACGTTGATTGCCATAATTTATTCGCGCCCTTGCTTGCGGCCCTGAGTAGCGATCGCTTGTTATCAAGCGAACGCCCGTGCCGATGCCAAGCGTTCAAAATCGGTTCTGAGTGTGGCACAATGATGGCGTCATGTCGCTGAATGGGTTTCGCCCTCGTCGCGCTGAACGCGCCAGACAGCCCGCGGCGCCGCTGGACAAGGCCGCGCTGGAACGGCTGGCGCTGCGATATGTCGAGCGCTTTTCAACCACACGGGTGCGGTTGGCAGAATATTTGCGCCGCAAGATCCGGGAGCGTGGCTGGGATGGGCCACTGGCAGATCCCGTGGAGATTGCTGAACATCTGGCAAGGCTGGGCTATGTCGATGACCTTGCCTTTGGAGAAGCGCGGGCCAGGGCAATGGCGCGGCGCGGCCTGGGTCGCCGCCGCGTTGATGGCGCACTGCGTCAGGCCGGTATCGATGACGCCGATGCCGCGACGCTCGCGCCGGCCATTGGCGAACAGGCGACCGATTCGGCACTGGCGTTCGCCCGCCGCAAGCGCATTGGGCCTTTCGCCCAGGCCGTGGCGGACCGGCCGCTGCGCGAGAAGCAGCTCGGGGCCATGGTGCGCGCGGGCCATGATTTCGCGCTGGCGCGGATAATCGTCGCGATGGCCCCGGGGGATGATGTCGCCGCCTTGTTCGAAAGGTAAAGGCACTGCCTTTCGCGGGGGTGGTGATCCGTGTACATTCCGCTTCGGGGGCTTGGGGTATGCGTAATGATCCGCAGCGCGCGCCGGTCGCGCAACCGGAATGGAGCGACGTCGATGGTGAGGAGCCTGCCGATGCGGCGGCCCTGTTGCTGTCGGGCACGCTGAAATGGTTCGATGTCACCCGTGGTTTCGGCTTCCTTGTCGCTGATCAGGCGGATGTCGGGGACATACTCATCCATTTTTCGGTGTTGCAGGCCCATGGCCGGCGCAGTCTGCCAGAGGGCGCCCGCCTTGAATGCCGGGCCGTGCGCGGAAACCGGGGTCTGCAGGCCAGCGAAATATTATCGATCGACCTTGGCAATGTTGTTGAATCGCCCGCGCGCGCCGGCGCGGCTGACCGGGGGTATCCGGCAACGTTGATTGCATCGGCCGGGCCTTTTGAGCCGGTCACGGTAAAGTGGTTCAATCGGCTGAAAGGATATGGGTTTCTGGTGCGTGACGCGGACTTGTCCGACATATTCGTGCATGTAGAAACATTGCGACGCGGGGCAGTTGAAGAGGTTGAACCCGAACAAAGGCTGCGCGCGCGCATCGTCGAGGGGCAAAAGGGGCCGCTCGCCGTTGTGGTTGAAAGAGAAGGATAAGCCGGAATGTTCGCCGATCGCCGCACCGCCTTGTTTGCGCTTGCCTTGCTCGCGCCGCTTGCGGGTTGCTCTGCTGCGGATACAGGGGCGACGGCAACGGCGCCTGCCAGTACGGCCAGGCTATCGGTCGCATCCAGCAACGGCAGACATGATTTTACCGTTGAGCTTGCCCGGACCGCAGCCGAGCAGGAGAAGGGGCTGATGTTCCGCACCACCATTGCGGACAATGGCGGGATGTTGTTCGCGCCCTATCCTCCGGACGGCGGCCCACCGCGTGAGGCAAGTTTCTGGATGAAAAACACGCCCAGCCCGCTCGACATCATCTTTGTTCGCGCCGACGGAACGATCGCGCGAATCGCCGAGAACACCACGCCACAGTCCGAAAGACCAATTCCGTCGGGCGAGCCTGTTGCGGCCATTCTTGAAATCCGGGGCGGGCGGGCGCTCGAACTGGGTATTGCCGAGGGCGATAAAGTGACCTGGACCGGCCATGGACAGTGATCTGACATGATGATCGCAGTTGAAGCTGCCGGAGCGGCGGGCTAAGCGCGCGGCATGGGCATCAATCTCAATCCGTTCACCTGGTGGAACGGCGCCAGCTGGGGAACCATGGTCGGGCTGCGCGGCAAGCGGCGGGTCGGCGAGGATTCGCTGGGCAACGTCTATTATGAAGGCGGGCGCGACACCAATGGCAATCCACGACGCTGGGTAATCTATCGCGGCGCCAATGATGCCAGCCGCGTGGCACCGGAATGGTTCAGCTGGCTGCACCATCAGGTCGATGAATTGCCTGACCAGCGATCGGCTGCGCCACGCGGCTGGCAGAAACCCGCGGTGCCTAACCTGACGGGTACGGATCAGGCTTATCGTCCATCCGGTGCGCTGGAAAAGGGCGGGCGCCGGGCGGCAGCGACGGGCGATTACGAAGCCTGGACGCCCGAGGCGTGACCAATCGACGCCGCTGGGTGCAGGCGGCAGCAGTGGTTTCGCTGCTCGTGGCGGCAGGATGTGGTCGCAAGACGCCGGTTGCTGATCCCAATGCCAAGGCAACACCGCATACCGCGCTTGATGATGACAAGGCGCCGTCCGATGTGACGACGGTTGACCTGCCCTATGGCGCTGATCCTTCCTATGGTGCGACGCCGATGGCGCAGCGGGTTGCCGTGCTCGGTCTGCTTAACAAGCGAAATGGTGTCGCGCGCGAATTGACGCTCAAGCCGGGCGGGGCAACGCGCGTTGGCGATGTGATCGTCCGCCTGTCCGCCTGTGAACAGACTGCTCCATGGGAGCAGGAACATTATACCGGCGCCTTTGTGCAGGTTGATGTCCAGCAGTTTGACAAGAGCTGGCGGCGGTTTTTTTCGGGCTGGCTGTACAAGGAGCGGCCCGCGCTCAACGTGGTTCAGCACCCGATCTATGATGTCTGGGTCAAGAGTTGCGCAATGACCTTCCCTGAAGGTGGTCCCGCTTCAGTCAGTGCAAGCGGATTGGTCGGGTCGGCAGGTGCGCCGGGCCGGTCAAGCGCGCCGAAGTCGCCAGGGCTTGAGCCACCCGATGTAAAGCCTGACGCTGAGCCAGCGACGTCACCAAGCGCAGCTGACAGCAACCCCAAATAGTCAGCACGTGAGATCTCGATCGCGCCAAGCGAGGCAAGATGTTCCGTCATGAACTGACAGTCCAGCAGCGAAAAGCCGCCGACACGCAGCCGCGCGACAAGCCAGGCAATCGCGACCTTTGATGCATCGCGTGCGCGGCTGACCATGCTTTCGCCGAAAAACGCTCTGCCCAGCGCAAGACCATAAAGCCCGCCAACAAGGCGACTATCTTCCCAGACCTCGACCGAGTGCGCGAAACCCGCGCGATTCAACGCGACAAAGGCATCCTCGATCTGGCGATTGATCCAGGTATCGGTTCGCCCCCCTGCCGCTTCTGCGCACAAGGCAATGATCTGTTCAAACGCGGTATCGACGGTGACACGAAAGCGGTCGGCACGAAGCGTCTTGCGCAGCGAGTGTGACAGGTGGAACCCGTTGAGCGGCAGGATTGCCCGGGTTTTGGGTTCAACCCAATAGACGTCACCCGCATCGCGGCTGTCCGCCATCGGGAAGACACCGACAGAATAGGCGCCGAGCACAAGCTTTGGGTCCAGCGCGGGGGCGGCTGGTAGCTCCGGCGGCACGGCGGTCATTGTGCCAGGCGTTTCTCGATTACTTGCCACAAATGAGCGAAGGCCAGCGCGCCGGGTGATTTGGCGGCAAAGGCGCCGACCGGTGCGCGCCGTGCCGCCATGGTTTCAACCACGCTGGCCATGGGAATGACCGGCCAGTCGGGGTGGCGCGCCAGAGCTTCGGCATGGAGTTTGCGCCGACGATCAACCATCGAGTGAACCGGTAACAACTGCTTTTTGCCGAGATGCTTGGCCACCTCGGCAAAGGCGCGCTCACTCAGCGGGGAGGGGATAACGGGTACGACCACAAGGTCGGCGGCGCGCATCACCTGGTCGCTTGTTTCGGTCAGCCCGGGCGGGCAATCGAGCAGCACGCGATCATAGCCCTTGCGGACGGCCTCAATCAGCTTTTGCAGCCGCTTTTTCTTGTCGAGCTCATGAAACAACTGATCCAGGCCACGCAGCGAAATGTCCGCGCCAATCAGGTCCAGACGCGGAAAGGCCGTTGGCCGGATCAATTTTGCCGGTTCAATGTCCTTGGAGAAGATCGCCTGCGCGGGCTCGCGCGCGCGCCCCTCAGAAAGGAGGAACGTGCTCGCCGCCTGCGGGTCGAGATCCCACAGCAACGTCTTGCGCGCTGACAGTGCCGCGGACGCCCAGGCGAGGTTGACGGTCAACGTGGTTTTACCGACGCCGCCCTTCAGGCTGTAGATCGCGATGGTCGACATAGGCGCGGCTCCGCTGTCAGCTCTGGCTATCGTGCTGTCAGCTCTGGCTATCGTGGCGAACCTGCGAGGGTGAGGCAAGCACGCAACAACGAAAAAGACCGGCGGCTTGCACCGCCGGTCCATCGTGTTGGAGAACAAGGCCGATCATATCTGGCCCCGAAACGATGTTGTTTCGCTCAGCTCAGGCCTTGCACGTCTGCTCGGGCTTGCCGGGTGAGGCAAGCGTGATCCCGGCTGGCGAACCGGTCAGCACATAACCATCAGCCTTGAACGGGCCGCCCGCCTCTTCGGCGGTCAGCCTGACCGGAACGGTGGCATCGCCCACCTTGATCGTTACCTGCTTGTTGCCGGAGTAGAAATCGACCGTTGCAAGGCTCTGGTCCTTGCACCGGAAAATCTTTGTCGCGGAAATTGACGGTGGCAACTCGACCGGCGCGCGGTTTGCCAGGGCCTCGGCCTGGGGGTCCGGCGCGGTCGAAGTCACCGTTTCGGTCTTTTGTTTACAGGCCGACAGCGCAAGGAGCGCGACGGCAGCGGCGGGAAGGAGTCGATTCATCATAGCCCGTCTTGCTTTGCGCACCCGCTGGCGCGCGTCAAGACCATAGCATGACGAGGTGGTAAAAGCTTGTTGCCATGGGTCAAAACCGGGATGCAGATGTCAGATTTGTTACGGTGATCAGGTACCCGATGCCGTTGAGATAGTTGACGCGCAGGAGGATTCCGTTCGACAAGCGGATATGGCTTCGCTTGCTCAGATGACACCGCCACTGCCCCTCGACCACCTTCATGGTATTGAGGATTATTGGCTGCGGCGGACCGGTCGGGCCGGGGGGGCGTCATCCAACGCGATGGCGGACCGGATGTTGCTCGATGCGCTCGGGCTCGGGATTGAACAGACGCTGACATATCTGATGCGCGCCCGGCCAGATTTCGTAACCTTTCAGGCCTGGGTGGTTGATACGGTCGGCGTACCGGATGCCGAGCGGGTAGGGCGTTACAATGCCTGGTGTGCCGGGGCGCCCGCGCCCGATGCGACGGTGCGGCGGCTCGCGGCGATTGATGCGATGCCTGCTGTGCTTGATGATCAGGATCTCCTTCACTGGGAGGAACAGGGGTATGTCGTGCTGCGCGCGGCGATTGATCAGACCGCAGCCGCCGAACTTGAAGCCCTGTTGTGGCGGGTCGTTGGCGGGCGGGCGGATGATCCCGGAACATGGTATGGCTCACGTACCAACGGCATCATGATCCAGCATTTTCAGCATCCCGCGCAGGAAGTGGTGCGGCGCTCACCGCGCGTCCACAAGGCATTTGCGCAACTCTGGGGAACGTCCGATCTGTGGTCTAGTACCGACCGCATGAGCTTCAACCCGCCCGAGATACCGGGCAGGGCGTTTCCGGGGCCGCACCTCCACTGGGATGTCAGCATCGCACAGCCGATCGCCTTCGGCACACAGGGCATCCTTTATATGACCGATACCGATGCCGATCAGGGTGCGTTGCAGCTTGTTCCCGGATTTCATCACCGCCTGGCCGGATGGCTCGATGCGCTCGGTGATGCTGATCCGCGGCAGGTGGATCTGAGCAGCGAGGCGATCACCGTTCCGGCAGGGGCCGGGGATCTGATCATCTGGCGTTATGATTTGCCGCATGGTGCCAGCCCGAACCGCGCCACGCGCCCGCGAATGGCGCAATATGCCAATATGTACTCGCCCGACTGGGCTGAAAATCCGGTGTGGCGATGAACCGGCCGATTAAGACATATCGGGATTTCTGGCCCTATTATCTTCGCGAACATTCGCGATCCGCAACCCGCGCCTTGCACTATATCGGTACCGCCTTGACCCTTGTTTTTCTCGCGGTAGCGGTCTCGCGCGGCGGTTTGTGGTGGGCAACATTGCCGCTGGCTGGCTATGGCTTCGCCTGGGCGGCGCACTTTGTCGTCGAGCGCAATCGACCGGCGACATTCACCTACCCGCTGTGGTCGCTGGTCAGTGACTACCGGATGTTTTTCCTGTGGCTTGCCGGGCGGCTTGGGCCGCATCTGCAAGCCGCACGCTGTGGCCCGATTGATGGAGAGAGTAGATGAAGCGCGTGTTGATTGGTTTTGGCGCAGCGGTGGCGATCCTCGGGGCAGTGGGTGGCTGCTCCAGCCAGCAAACAGCGAGTGCAAACAGTGAGGAGTCGATTCGCACAACGTCGATTGCGGAAATCGTCGCTGCCATCCCCAAGGCCACGCCAACTGTCACTGGCAACGCCCAGGCGGAAGTTGAACCGGCGAATGGCACTGCGCCATCAGACCTGTCCAATATGGTTACGAACATGTCCTCGCAGGAGTGATGCTGCGGCAATGCCTGCTTGGGGGCAGTGCAGAAGCGATTGCTTGCCCCCGGGCACAGCACAGGCCATTTACCGGCAATGACCACGATTCCTGAAGCGCTGGCGTTGATTGGCAATACGCCGCTGGTACGTCTCAAGGGGCCAAGTGCGGCTGCCGGAGCCGAGATTTTTGGCAAATGCGAGTTCGCCAACCCCGGTGCGTCCGTCAAGGATCGCGCGGCGTTGTCGATTGTCGAGGACGCAGAAGCCCGGGGGCTGCTGAAGCCGGGCGGCACGATTGTCGAGGGGACGGCGGGCAACACGGGAATTGGCCTTGCCCTGGTTGGCAACGCCAAGGGTTACAAGACGATCATCGTCATGCCCGAAACGCAAAGCCGGGAAAAAATGGACACACTGCGCGCCCTTGGTGCGGAGCTCGTGCTCGTCCCGGCGGCGCCTTATTCAAACCCCGCGCATTTCGTTCATACCTCGCGCCGCATAGCCGAGGAAACGCCGGGGGCCATCTGGGCCAACCAGTTTGACAATATTGCCAACCGGCGTGCCCATATCGTCGGGACCGCTGAGGAAATCTGGAATCAGCTCGAGGGTCGTATTGACGGCTTTACCTGCGCGGTTGGCACAGGCGGAACGCTGGCGGGCGTCGGGCTTGGCCTGAAAGCCAGGGATGAGAAAATCCTGATCGCCCTGAGCGACCCGCATGGTGCCGCGCTGTACGAATATTATGCCTGTGGCGAACTCAGGGCCGAAGGCAGTTCAGTCGCCGAAGGGATAGGACAAGGGCGTATCACGGCCAATCTCGAAGGCGCACCGATTGATGCGCAGTTCCGGATTTCCGACGAGGAAGGTCTCGAATGGACCTACCGCCTGCTGGCGGAGGAAGGGCTGTGCCTGGGGCTGTCTTCGGGCATCAATGTGGCGGGCGCGGTGCGATTGGCGAAGCAGATCGGCCCCGGCGCGCGCGTTGCGACAATTCTGTGTGATACCGGGTTTCGCTACCTTTCGACGCTCTACAATCGGCCTTGGCTTGAACAAAAACAGCTGCCTGTCCCGGCATGGCTCATGCGCGAATAGCGTATATGCCGCCCCGCCATCGACAAGGTGGGTGAGATGCGTTACATTTCTGCCACAGTGACGATGATGATCGGACAGGATCAGGGCCAGACGTCGCAGCGTGTCAAGGTCGGTATGATCGGCCTTGCCGCAGTGCTGTTGCTGATCGGCCTTGCCGCGGCGGTGTTTAGCACCGTCAGCCACCAACAGCCGACAGCGGTTGTTGGGGCCGTTCGGTCTGACGTCGTTGCCAATCTCGTGACAGGAAATCAGGCAGCGGGCGCGGCTCCTGCCAGTGAGCCGCTTGCCGATATGGGGGTCGCGCCGATCACGGCTAGCGACCCTGCAGCCAACAGCAATACGAGTCATGCCGGGCACACGCCGCGCTGAGCCTTGAGGCGCGCCAGACTCGTTTCAGGGGATTGTCGGGGAAATTGCGGGGCGATCATGGATTCGCCCGGGATCAGGCGGGATTCGGGCTGGTTGCGCATGAACAAAGAAAGAACACGCTGAAATGCGGATGAAAAAAATCTACGGGAAACGAAGTATCTAGGGCTCTTTCCCCTAAAATCCCCGCTATTCCCCTTGAATCCCCGACTATCCCGCGCTACGCCGTTGGATATTGAGGGGCAGACTCAAAGTGCCTGCGCGACAGCAGCGCTCGGGGGTGACGATGGTCACTTTCCGGGATGGGCCGGGTCTGCCCTGCGCCGGGTGGGATAAGCATAGTGGCAAGGGGCATCTACAAGGGAGCGGCGTTGCAGCTTGTCGATGACAAGCTCCGCGTTGCCATCCCTGCGCCGCTTCGCAACACGATCATCGCCAATTCGCCGGAAGGGGACATGCGCGTGACCATTGCGGTTCATGCGCAAGGTGATTGCCTGGTCGGTTATGATTTGCCCTGGGGAATCACGCTGAACGAGCGGGCCAACGCGCGCGACGCTGCCCATGCCGATGAAAATGGCGAGATCGATTACGAGTACAAGCGGCGCGTCGCCAACGGGGAAGATCTGCCCTTCGACCCCAGTGGCCGTTTCATCATGCATGGCTTTCACAAGAAAAAGGCCCGGATTGGCAAATACGCCTTTTTCTACGGCCAGTGGGATCATTTCGAGATCTGGGATCCTGCGACGCTGCTCGCGCGGCAAACCTCCGGCACCATGCGTGAGAATCTGGAGTATCTCCTTGAAGAAAAGGGAGTCGTGTTGTGATCGATACGACGACCCAGCCACATATCCCCGTCTTGCTCGACGAAGTCGTTGACGCGCTCGCCGCCTGCCCTGGCGAGCGCCATGTCGATGCGACTTTCGGCGCCGGGGGCTATACGCGGGCGCTGCTCTCCCTTGGCGCCCGCGTATTCGCATTTGACCGCGATCCCGATGCGATTGCCGCTGGCAAAGGCATGGTGGAAGCGAGCGACGGCGCGCTCACGCTGGTGCCCGCCCCATTCTCGGCGATGGAGAGCGAGCTTGCTGCCCGTGATGCGTTGCCGGTTGATGGGGTGACGATGGACATCGGCGTTTCGTCGATGCAGCTCGATCAGGCCGAACGCGGGTTTTCGTTTCAGTCGGACGGTCCGCTCGACATGCGCATGAGCCAGGAGGGCGAAAGCGCGGCTGACTTCGTCAATCACGCCGACGAAGGCGTGATCGCGGATGTGCTGTATGAATATGGTGAGGAACACCGCTCCCGCCGCGTTGCGCGCGCGATTGTGGCGGCGCGCCCGATCAGCCGGACCGGAGAGCTGGCACATATTGTCCGCAAGGCGCTGGGTCACAAGCCGCATGACAAGAAAGACCCTGCCACCCGCACATTTCAGGCAATTCGCATCCATGTGAACCGCGAACTGGGTGAACTCGCAGACGGGCTGGCTGCCGCCGAGCGCGCACTTGCCCCCGGTGGGCGCCTCGCTGTCGTCACTTTCCATTCGCTGGAAGACCGGCTGGTCAAGCGGTTCCTGCGGGAGCGCAGCGGCGCAATGCCGGCGGGCTCGCGGCACATGCCCGATGTCGTCGCTCATGCTGAGCCAAGTTTTGAGCTGGTGGGCAAGGCCGTGCGTGCCGGTGAGGCGGAGGTGGCACGCAACCCACGCGCTCGTTCGGCGACCTTGCGCACGGCGCGACGGACTGCGGCCCCGGCATGGAAATTTGAGGGAGCGTTGTGATGCTTGCTTATGCGTGGAAGAGTTTCGGGTGGTTCGCCGCGATCGTCGCGGTAGCTCTTGGCTTTTTGCTCGTGCCATTGCGTGTCGCGGCCGAGCGCAAGAAGCTGGATGGCACCTTGGCGCAGATTGCGGATGCACGGCGAGACATTCGCGCGCTGGAAACCGAATTCGACACGCGCGCCAACCTTGCACAGCTCGAACAGTGGAATGGCGATACCCTGCGTCTGACGGCACCGGTTTCGGGGCAGTATGTTACGGATGAGGCGGCGCTTGCCAGCATTGATCTGCGGCAGCCGCAGACGGATCAACCCGGGCAGCCAGCGGTGCAGATGGCGGCCCTGGTTGTGCCCTCACGCCCGACCGGGCTGGCGACTGTACATGCTGCCACGCCGGAGGTTCGTATCTTGCCCGCCAGCGCCACGTCGGTTGCCAGCCTTGCTGCCACTGCCAGCGAGATGCCAGCCACGGCAGCGCATCGCGGCAGGTCGCAGGCTGTTGCGCTGCTTGATCGCAAGCTGTTGAGCGATTCAACCATCGGTGACCTGATGAGCAGCGCCCGCGCCGAGACCGGGGGCGCCGCACGGTGACCGCAATGGTGGCGCTCCCTCAGCCGCAGCGCCGCTCCGGCAGCCAGCGCCAGGCGCTGGTCGCGACGGCACATGTGCGGCTGATGATGTTGATGCTGCTGATCGGCGCCGGGTTCATCCTTGTTACCGGGCGCATCGTCATGCTTGGTCTGCTCGGTTCATCCGCGAACGCAGCCATGACGACCGGCGGGCTGATGCAGCGCGCCGATATTGTTGATCGCAACGGATCTCCGCTGGCCCGCACCATTGCGGCCTGGACAATCGGCATTCACCCACGTCAGGTGATTGGCGATCGGCATGAAATAGCGCGTCAGCTGGCTGCCGCCATGCCGGGTCAGAGCGAGGACTATTATTACGGACAACTGACCCGCGATGTGTCGTTCGCCTATCTTGAACACCACGCGTCGCCAGCCCTGGTCAATCGGGTTCATGTCATTGGTGAACCCGCGATTGTCTTCGCACAGGAAGCAGAGCGCCTTTATCCGCAATCAACCCTGGCTGCCCATGTGCTTGGTTATGTTGCGCCGACCGATACCGATCCTCGCATCATCGGTCGCGCCGGCATGGAGCGGGCCTTTGACGCCCAGTTGAGCAATGCTGCGCGTGGGACACCGCTCACGCTGTCGGTTGACAGTCGCGTGCAGGCGGCGGTTGAGAGCGAGCTCGGCCGCGCCATGGTCGATTTCAAGGCCAAGGCCGCAACCGGCGTGGTGCTGGATGTCGATACCGGTGAGGTAATCGCGATGGTATCGCTGCCGGTGTACAATCCGAACAAGCTCAAGGGCACCAGCGCAGAAGCCTTGCGCAACAACGTCACGCAGTCGGTTTATGAGCTTGGTTCGACCTTCAAGCCAATCACCATGGCAGCGGCGATCAATGATGGTGTGGTGACATCAATGGGCCGGCGTTTTGATGCGACGGTGCCGTTGCAGATCGGTCGCTTCACCATTCATGATGACCGTGGCGATGAACAGCGGCGGTGGCTCAACATCCCTGAAACCCTGGTCTATTCGTCCAACATTGCCACGGCACGGATCGCTGACGAGATCGGCGCCAAGCGTCTGGCGGCGATGTTTCAGGCCCTGGGCTTTGACACCAAGCCCGAGATTGAGCTGCGCGAGCGGGCGCGGCCGCTCTGGCCAAGCTTCTGGGCTCGCACCACCGTGATGACGACTGCCTATGGTCATGGCATCGCCGTGACGCCGCTTCAGCTTGCGAACGCCTATGCAACTTTGGTCAATGGCGGCATCTGGCGGCCAACGACCCTGCTTAAGGTCGCGCCCGGTGCTGCGCCCGCCGGTCGTCGTGTGTTGAGCGAAGCGACCAGCGCCCGGATGCGACAGCTTTTGCGCCTCATCGTGCTCAAGGGTACCGGGCGGAAGGCGGACGTTCCCGGCTACCGCGTCGGTGGCAAGACGGGTACCGCTGAGGTTGCCGGTGTCGGCGGATATTCGAAGAAGACCAATGTCTCTACCTTTGCCGGCGCATTCCCGATGGATCATCCGCGCTATGTTGTTGTTGCTATGCTTGATTCCCCAATCGGCAATGCCGAATCCATGGGGCTTACAACGGCGGCCTATACGGCGACACCAGTCGTGAATCGCGTGATTGCGCGCACCGGTGCGATGCTTGGTGTCTTGCCTGACGGCGCGCGTGACATCGATGTGTCAGAGCTGCTGCCGCTCTTGTGGCAGGCGCCGGGAGCCAAGAAACTGGCGGCGGTCGAATGAAGCTCGCTGCGTTGACCGGCGGGTCCGAAAGCGCGACCATCACCGGCTTCGCAATTGACCACCGCAAGGTTGCGCCGGGCACGGTCTTCGGCGCCTTTGAGGGCGCGCGGGTCAATGGCGAGGATTTTATCGCGGCAGCGATTGCGTCGGGTGCCATCGCGGTGGTGGCGCGGCCGCAGGCGAAAGTCGTCGGCGCGGTGCATATCGCGGATGACAACCCGCGTGAGCGCTTTGCGCGATTGGCGGCCTCCTTCTTCGCGCCGTTCCCGGAAACGGCGGTTGCCGTCACGGGCACAAATGGCAAGACCTCAACGGTTGAGATGACCCGGCAACTCTGGCGGATGGCCGGATTTCACGCCGCCTCGATCGGCACACTGGGTGTCACCACGGCAGATGACCGCGTCACCACCGGGCTGACCACGCCTGATGTTGTGACCTTCCTGTCCAATGTCGCCGGTCTCGCGCGTGAAGGCGTCAGCCATGTCGCGTTTGAGGCTTCAAGCCACGGCCTGTCGCAATATCGCACCGAAGGGCTGCGTGTTTCGGCGGCAGCGTTCACCAATCTGAGCCGCGACCATCTCGATTATCATGGCGACATGGCGGCCTATTTTACCGCCAAGCTGCGCCTGTTTTCGGAAGTGCTCGCGCCCGACGGGGCCGCAGTGGTTTGGGTTGATGATCACCATGCCGCGCGGGTTGTTGATCTGGCGCGGGAACGCGGCAACCGCTTGATCACCGTTGGTGAGCATGGTGATACGCTGCGGCTTGTGTCGCGTGATCCGACCTTGCTTGGTCAGGGCCTGGTGATTGAAGCTGAAGGTCGCACGCACAAGGTCAACCTGCCGCTGATCGGGGCCTATCAGGCAGCCAATGCCCTGACCGCAGCCGGGCTGGTGATTGCGACCGGCGGCGATGTGGCGACGACCCTTGCTGCATTGGCCCGGCTGCAACCTGTCCGGGGACGGCTTGAGCGTGCGGTGATCGCGCGCAGTGGCGCACCGGTCTATGTGGACTATGCGCACACGCCTGATGCGCTGGAGGCTGCGATTGCCGCGCTCAAGCCACATGCCGGGGGAAGGCTGATCATTGTGTTCGGTGCCGGCGGTGATCGCGACCAGGGCAAGCGTGAGGAAATGGGCAAGATCGCCGCCACCATGGCTGATCATGTGATCGTCACCGATGACAATCCCCGTACGGAAGACGCGGCTGCCATCAGGGCGATGGTGTTGAAGGGCGCGCCGGGCGCAACCGAGATTGGCAATCGTCGTGATGCGATCGGCGCTGCAATTGTCGAAGCCGGGCCTGAAGACATTGTATTGATTGCCGGCAAGGGACATGAACAGGGCCAGATCGTTGGCGATCTGGTGTTGCCGTTCGACGATGTGACCGTCGCCCGCGAGATGGCCTCGTGATGGCAGGGACGCCGCTGTGGACCTCGGCCGAGATCGCGGCGGCCACCGGGGGAACTGCGTCGGCAGATTTTGCCGCTGGCGGGGTTACCTTTGATTCGCGCGAGGTTGGCGAAGGTGATCTTTTCATCGCGTTGAAAGGCGAGGCGACTGACGGCCACCGCTTTCTTGACGGCGCCTTCGCACGTGGCGCGGCAGGCGCGATTGTCAGCAATCCAACCAGCCACCCGCAAGTGCTGGTGACGGATACCATGGCCGCGCTGGAGGATCTGGGCCGGGCGGCACGCGCCCGCACCGCTGCACGCATCATTGGCGTTACCGGATCGGTCGGCAAGACCGGAACCAAGGAAGCGCTGTTTGCTGCGCTTGACCGTGCTGCGCCGGGCGCCACCCATCGTTCGGTCAAGAGCTATAACAACCATACGGGTGTACCGCTCAGCCTCGCCCGAATGCCCGCTGCGAGCCGCTATGGCGTGTTCGAAATGGGCATGAACCATAGTGGGGAATTGGCGCACCTCACCACCCTGGTGCGCCCGCATGTTGCGATCATCACCGCAATTGCACCCGCCCATGTCGCCTTCTTCCGCGATGAGACCGAAATCGCTGATGCCAAGGGGGAGATATTCTTCGGCCTTGAGCCCGGCGGCGTTGCGATCATCCCGTTTGGCAGCCCGCACCGCGACCGGCTGATCGCTGCGGCAACACCCCATGCGGCGCGGATCGTTACCTTCGGGCTTGGTGATGGCGCCGATGTCCGCGCAATCGAGACCATGCGCCAGGCGAGCGGCGGTACCTTTGTCACTGCGGTGCTCGGTGACAAGGAACTCAGCTTCACCATCAGTCAGCCCGGCGAACATTGGGTGTCCAATGCCCTCGCGGTGCTGGCCGCCGTTGACGCCGTCGGCAGCGACCTGGCGCTGGCTGGCCTGGCGTTGGCGGAACTGGGCGGACTGGCCGGTCGCGGCGCTCGTTTCTCGACTGCCGTGGGTGATGGCCAGGCCGTGATCATTGACGAGAGTTATAACGCCAACCCCTCATCGATGCGCGCCACGCTCGCCGTGCTCGCGGCCGAAGACGCAACTCGCAAGATCGCCGTGCTGGGCGAGATGCGCGAACTGGGTGACGCGGCGCCGGGTTATCACGCGGCGCTGGCGGCGCCAATTCTGGCGGCGGGGGTTGAACGGGTCATTCTGGTCGGTGAAGCGATGGCGCCGCTCGCGACAGCGCTTGAGGGACAGGTTGATTTCGTCCATGTGGCCGATGCCGCGAATGCCCTCGCGTCGCTGCGTTCGACGCTGGCGGCCGGGGATGCGGTTCTCATCAAGGGTTCGAACGGAGTCGGGCTTGCGGCGGTGGTCGCAGGGCTGCAAGGCGGGAAGCAATAATGCTGTATTTCATCGCCCAGATGCTTGGCTTTCACGGCCTGCTCAACCTGTTCCGCTATCAGTCGTTCCGGATTGGTGGGGCGATTGCCACGGCGTTGTTTATCGGGCTGATTATCGGTCCGCGCTTCATCGGCTGGTTGCGTGTCCGGCAGGGCAAGGGGCAGCCGATCCGCAGCGATGGGCCACAGTCACACCTCGCCAAGCGCGGCACGCCGACCATGGGCGGCCTGATGATCCTGACCAGCCTGACGCTGGCAATCCTGCTGTGGATGAATCTCGACAATCCCTATGTCTGGGCTTGCCTGTTCGTGACGCTCGGCTTTGGCGCGATCGGCTTCCTCGATGACTATGACAAGGTGCGCAAGGCAAGCACCAAGGGTGTGTCAGGCCGGGCGCGGCTGTTTGGCGAATTTCTGATTGCCGGTGTCGCGGCATGGATCATCAGCGGCCAGAACGGTCATCATCTCTATCTGCCGTTCGTCAGCGGCTATTATTTCGATATCGGCTATTTCTATGTCGCCTTCGCCGCGTTCACGATTGTTGCGTTCGGCAATGCGGTCAACCTGACTGACGGGCTGGATGGCCTGGCCACCATGCCGGTGATCATCGCCTCGGTTGCGTTTCTGATCATCGTCTATCTCGTCGGCAATGTGAAATTCGCGACCTATCTCGGCATTCCGCACGTGCCCGGCGCAGGGGAGCTGGCGATTTTCTGCGGCGCGATGATCGGGGCCGGACTCGCCTTTCTGTGGTTCAATGCGCCCCCGGCGGCGGTGTTCATGGGCGATACCGGCAGCCTGGCACTGGGCGGCGCACTTGGCGCAATTGCTGTGACGGCACATCATGAGATTGTGCTTGGCATTATCGGCGGCCTGTTCGTGATCGAGGCGTTGTCGGTGATCATCCAGGTGTTCTTCTACAAACGGACCGGCAAGCGGGTTTTCCGCATGGCGCCGATCCACCATCATTTTGAACAGATCGGCTGGAGTGAACCGACCGTCGTGATCCGGTTCTGGATCATTGCGCTGGTCCTGGCCCTGGCCGGCCTGTCGACCCTGAAACTTCGGTGATCACCTCGCCCCTCTGGCGCGGCAAACGCTACGCGGTACTGGGGCTGGCGCGGTCAGGTGCGGCGACGGTTCGTGCGCTGCTCGACGGTGGGGCGCAGGTGGTTGCGTGGGACAGCGATGCAGGCCGCCGCGCCGGTGTTGATGGCGCAGAGATTGCCGATCCGGAATCGATCAACCTTGCCGGTTTCGACGGGCTCGTTGTGTCGCCCGGCGTTCCGCTGAATCGCCATCCGGTCGCGGCACGTGCCCGCGCCGCAGGCGTACCGATTATCGGCGACATCGAGCTCTTCGCCCAGGCTCGTGCCGCCCTGCCCGCGCACAAGGTCGTTGGCATTACCGGCACCAACGGCAAGTCAACCACCACGGCGCTGATCCATCATATCCTCGACACCGCTGGCGTGCCGACACGGATGGGGGGGAATATCGGTCTGGCGATCCTTGGTCAGGATCCTCTGCCGACGGGTGGCGTCTATGTGCTGGAGCTGTCGAGCTACCAGATTGACCTGACCTTCAGCCTCGATTGCGATGTCGCGCTACTGCTCAATATCACCCCTGACCATCTTGATCGCTATGACGGGTTCGCGGGCTATGCTGCGTCGAAGGCGCGGCTGTTTGCGATGCAGTCTGCCGACCATGCTGCGATCATCGGCATTGG
Source organism: uncultured Sphingomonas sp. (assembly GCA_963422345.1). Classification (GTDB taxonomy): domain Bacteria; phylum Pseudomonadota; class Alphaproteobacteria; order Sphingomonadales; family Sphingomonadaceae; genus Sphingomonas. The sequence goes on along the minus strand of OY729425.1, from coordinate 3,076,260 downwards.
TGACACCGCCTCGGCGGCCATTGCGCGCGGCCTGTCGGCGCGTGGTGAGCACCTCACCAAAATCGCACCGGGTGTGTGCATGGATCAGTCGCGCTGGCCGTCGCTGCAAGGGCCGCACAACGCCCAGAACGCGCTCGCCGCGATCGCCGCCTGTCAGGCGCTTGGTGTTTCCGAAGCGGCGATAGACAGCGGCCTGGCGAGCTTTCGCGGCCTGCCGCACCGCATGGAGCGAGTGCGTGAATTGCGCGGTGTCGGGTACGTCGATGATTCCAAGGCGACCAATCCTGAATCGGCGGCTCCCGCGCTCGCCGCGTTTCAGCGCATTCACTGGATTGTCGGTGGCCAGGCCAAGACCGATGACCTTGATGCCTGCGCCCCGCATTTCGCCCGGGTCGCCCATGCCTATACCATTGGCGAGGCTGGCGCGCGCTTTGCGGCGTTGCTTGCGCCGCATATGGCGGTTGAACAAAGCGGTGATCTGGCCAGCGCCGTGAACAGCGCTGCGGCACGGGCCGTGCCGGGTGATACCGTGCTGCTGTCGCCCGCCTGCGCCTCGTTTGACCAGTTTCGTGACTATGAAGATCGCGGCAACCAGTTCCGCGCGCTCGCCGAGGCGCTGTCATGAGCGAAGCACGCCAGGGTGGCGAGCTGACCCTGTGGAAGCGGATGCGCCAGGGTGGCCGCACTGACCGTTCGCCACTGGGCATGTGGTTCTGGGATATTGACCGCGTCGTCCTGCTGCTGACCCTGCTGCTGATCTCGGTCGGTCTGGTCGCTGTCGGTTCCGCCTCACCCTCAGCGGCAGTGCGCTATTCGGATGAGCATCATCATGTGCCGCCGCTCTTCTACCTGCAGTGGCAATTGATCTGGGTCAGCGTTTCGCTGCCCGTGCTGCTCGCTGTCTCGATGCTGCCCGTCGTCTTTGCGCGCCGCATGGCCTTGCTCGGGACGATCATCTGCTTCGCCATGCTTATCGCGGTGCCGTTTTTGGGCGTCACGAAAAATGGCTCAACGCGCTGGCTGAACTTTGGCGTATCGCTGCTTCAGCCATCGGAGTTTCTCAAGCCGTGCTTCATCGTCACCTGTGCCTGGTTGATGTCGATGAAGGTCCGCGACGAAGCGCTCCCGGTGACCCTGATCACCGGTGCAATGACCGCGCTGGTCGGGCTGTTGTTGATGATGCAGCCCGATTTCGGCCAGACAATCGTGTTCGTGGCCGTGTGGTTTGCGCTGTTGATGATTTCCGGCACCTCACCAAAGGTGATGGGTGGATTGATCGCGCTGGCGCCAGCGGGTCTGGCTGCGGCCTATATGTTTTACGGCACGGCGCGCGCCCGGATTGATGCCTTCCTCTTTCCACACGCCGAGGGCGGGGCCGGGTCGGACCATTTCCAGACCAATGCCGCGCATGACACGATTACCGCCGGTGGGTGGCGAGGGACCGGGCCGGGCGGCGGTTCGATGAAGTTTCGCCTGCCCGAAGGGCACACTGACTATATCTTCTCGGTGATCGGTGAGGAGTTTGGCCTTGTTGCCTGCATGGTCATCGCGATGCTGTTCCTGGCAATCGTGGTGCGTGTGTTCGTCAAATTGCTTGATGAACGCGACGAATTTCGCCTGTTTGCCGCCGCCGGGCTTGCCACGCAGTTCGGCATTCAGTCATTGATCAGCATGGCCGTGAACACCGGATTGGCTCCTTCCAAGGGAATGACATTGCCCTTTATCAGCTATGGCGGGTCGTCGATGATTGCGTTGTCGATTGGCATGGGCTTGCTGCTGGCCTTTACCCGGCGCAATCCGTTCGTCACGCGCAGCCCCTATATCGCGCGTTGGAGCGGCGAATGAGCAAGATCCACCATTTCGTTCTCGCTGCCGGCGGGACCGGCGGCCATATGGTCCCGGCGGCCTCGCTCGCCGCCGAGCTTGGCCGGCGTGGGCATCGTGTCGCCCTGGTCAGTGATGAACGGGGTGTTCGCTTCCCCGGGCTGTTTGACGGCGTGCAGACCCATATCCTTCCTGCCGGGCGGCTTTCCGGTGGTCCGCTTGGCTGGGCGCGGGCAGGGCAGGCCATGTGGCGCGGACGCGCCATGGCGATTGAGCTGCTGCAGCATTTCAAGCCTTCCGCAGTGGTGGGCTTTGGTGGCTATCCGGCGCTTCCCACCTTGCTCGCGGCGTTTCACCACAAGATTCCGACTGCGGTGCACGAACAGAATGCGGTGCTTGGTCGCGTGAACCGGCTCGTCGCCAGCCGGGTCAATGCCATCGCCACGTCCTTTGATACGGTGGAACGGCTCAAGGAAACGTGGCGCGGCAAGACCCACCTGGTCGGCAATCCCGTGCGGGACTCGATCATTGCATTGCGTGAAAAGCCCTATCCCGTGCTTGAAGAGGACGGCATTTTCCGGGTGCTGGTGACCGGCGGCAGTCAGGGTGCCAGTGTCCTGAGTCAGGTCGTGCCCGATGGACTGTCGTTGTTGCCGGTCAGTTTCCGACGCCGTCTGCAGGTAACGCATCAGGCGCGGATTGAGGATATTGACGCGGCGCGCGCCAAATATGCCGAGCTGTCGATTGCCGCCGACCTCGCCACCTATCTGCCCGATCTGCCGGAACATCTGGCCTGGGCGCATCTGGTCATCGCGCGCGCCGGCGCCTCGACCTTGTCGGAACTTACCTGTGCAGGCCGTCCTGCGATCCTCGTACCCTTGCCCAGTGCAACGGATGATCATCAGACGGTCAATGCCCGCGAGATGACGGCGGCAGGCGGCGCGCGAACCATTGATCAGCGGAATTTCACGCCAGTGGAACTGGCCAAGCAGATGCAACGCCTTGGCCTTGATCCGTCGGCGCTGCAAAACGCCGCAGCCCGCGCCCGTACCTGCGGCCGGCCCGACGCGGCCCGCGACCTTGCTGACCTGGTCGAGAGCTTGGCCGAGACCGGCGGCGATATTCCGGTTGGGCTCGTGCAACCGGCAACACCCAGAGATGGATTGGCTTTCGCATGAGGGGTGTCGCAACCGATATCGGCATTATCCATTTCGTCGGCATCGGCGGCATTGGCATGTCGGGCATTGCCGAGGTGATGCACAATCTTGGCTACAAGGTGCAGGGCTCCGACGTGGCCGAGGGCTATGTCATTCAGGGGCTGCGCGACAAGGGTATCACCGTGCATATCGGTCACAGCGCCGACAATCTGGGTGATACGGCGGTGGTTGTTACGTCGACCGCGATCAAGCGCGACAATCCCGAGGTTGATGCTGCGCTGGAGCGCCGCATCCCGGTCGTGCGCCGCGCCGAGATGCTCGCCGAGCTGATGCGGCTTAAATCCACCGTCGCGATTGCCGGCACCCATGGCAAGACCACTACCACGTCAATGGTCGCAGCGCTGCTTGATGCTGGCGGGGTCGATCCCACCGTTATCAATGGTGGCATCATCAACAGCTATGGCTCCAACGCCCGGCTCGGGGCGAGCGACTGGATGGTGGTCGAGGCCGATGAGAGCGACGGCAGCTTCCTTCGGCTCGACGGAACAATTGCGGTCGTCACCAACATCGATCCCGAGCATCTTGATCACTACGGTTCGTTCGACGCGGTCAAGGATGCCTTTGTCGAATTCGTCGAGAATGTGCCCTTTTACGGCGCGGCGCTGCTGTGCCTCGATCATCCCGAGGTGCAAGGCATTATCCCGCGCGTCCGTGATCGCCGTGTCGTGACCTATGGCTTCTCGGCGCAGGCTGACGTGCGCGGCGTCAACGTCACCCCCTTTCCCGGCGGCAATCGCTTCGAGGCGATTGTGCGCAGCCGCGACGGTTCAACCCGGTCGATTGAAGGCATCGAAATGCCGATGCCGGGCCGCCACAATGTCCAGAATGCGCTTGCTGCGATCGGTGTCGCGCTGGAACTTGGCATTGACGATGCGACGATCCAGCAGGGCTTTGCAAAGTTCGGCGGGGTCAAGCGGCGCTTTACCAAGGTCGGTGAGACGCGCGGTGTCACGATTATCGATGACTATGGCCATCATCCCGTTGAGATCAAGGCGGTTCTCGCGGCGGCGCGGGAAGGGGCGGAACACCGCGTCATCGCTGTTGTCCAGCCGCATCGCTATACGCGGCTGGGCAATCTAATGGAGGAATTTCAGGCCGCGTTCAACGACGCCGATATGGTGTTCGTCGCGCCCGTCTATGCAGCGGGCGAGGCGCCGATTGAGGGCGTTGACGCCGCTGCGCTGGTTGAGGGGCTCAAGCGTCGTGGCCATCGTTCGGCTGCCACGATTGCTGATGCTGCATCATTGGCAACGGTGCTTGCCGCGACGATCCAGCCCGGTGACATGGTGGTGTGTCTTGGCGCTGGCGACATCACCAAATGGGCTGCTGGCCTGGCTGATGCCATCGAGGCGGTGCAGTGATGGTCAGTGCTGCCCTGGCACCACAGACAATACCGGCGGCGCGCGGGCGCCTTTCCGCCGCCGCACCATTGGCGCCGCTTGTCTGGTTCAAGAGCGGCGGGAATGCCGACTGGCTGTTTGAGCCAGCCGATAGCGATGATCTCGCGAGCTTCCTTGCCGATCTGGATCCTGCCATTCCGGTGATCGGGCTGGGCCTTGGGTCGAACATGATTATCCGTGACGGCGGCTTTCCGGGTGTCGTCATACGGCTCGGCAAGGCTTTCGCGACCGTTGAACAAATTGACGCGACCACACTGCGCTGCGGCGGCGGCGCGTCGGGCATCCTTGTTTCTTCCCGGGCGCGGGATGCCGGGATCGGCGGCGTGGAGTTTCTGCGTTCGATCCCCGGCACCGTCGGTGGTTTCGTGCGCATGAACGGTGGCGCTTATGGTCGTGAGACCAAGGAAATATTGATCGAGTGCGAGATCGTTTTGCGTGATGGCGAACGGAAAACGCTGCCATGCGATGCCCTTGGTTATAGCTATCGCCACAGCAACCTGCCGGAAGGCGCCATCGTTGTGAGCGCCACCCTGCGCGGTCATGCCGAGCAACCCGCGACGATCCAGGCCGAAATGGACCGCATCGCCGCCGAGCGCGAGGCATCGCAGCCGTTGCGCTCGCGCACTGGCGGGTCCACGTTCAAAAATCCGCCGGGCCACAAGGCGTGGGCGCTGATTGACGCCGCCGGTTGCCGCGGCCTGCGCAACGGCGGCGCGCAGGTCAGCGAGAAACATTGCAATTTCCTGCTCAATCTCGGCAACGCGACCAGCGCGGAGATCGAGGCATTGGGCGAAGAGGTGAGGGCGAAGGTCTTGGCGCATTCGGGCGTAACGCTGGAATGGGAAATCCAGCGGGTAGGGACGACACTCCCTCTCCCCTTCAGGGGAGAGGGCCGGGGAGAGGGGCAGTCATGAACGCGGCGCTTCCGACTTCCCCTCTCCCAACCCTCTCCCCTGAAGGGGAGAGGGCTATTCGCCCGCTCCACATCGCCGTGCTGATGGGCGGCTGGTCAGCCGAGCGAGAGGTTTCGCTCAGTTCCGGCGCCGGTATTGCCGATGCGCTGGAATCGCTCGGCCACCGCGTGACCCGCATCGACATGGATCGCGCTGTTGCGGCACGTCTTGCAGAGGTTAAGCCCGATCTGGTGTTCAACGCGCTGCACGGTACGCCCGGTGAAGACGGGTCGGTGCAGGGAATGCTCGATCTGATGGGGCTGCGCTACACCCATAGCGGCATGGTCACGTCAGTTATCGCCATTGACAAGGTGCTGACCAAGCAGTCGCTTGTTCCGCACGGCATCCCGATGCCCGGCGGTCGCATCGTCAAGACGGCGGACATTTTTGACGGTGATCCGCTGCAACGGCCCTATGTTCTGAAGCCCGTCAATGAGGGGTCGTCGGTTGGCGTCGCCATCGTGACGGCGGATGGCAATTACGGCAACCCGATCGGGCGTGATGTTGCGGGGCCGTGGCAGGAATTTGATGAATTGCTGGCCGAGCCGTTCATTCGTGGGCGTGAGCTGACGACAGCGGTGCTTGGTGACCGCGCGCTTGGCGTGACCGAGCTGAAGCCCAAGAGCGGCTTTTATGATTATGACGCCAAATATACCGATGGCCTGACCGAACATATCTTTCCGGCACAGGTTCCCGATGAGATTGCCGAGGCGTGCAAGGCAATCGCGCTGGAGGCACACCGCCTGCTCGGCTGCAAGGGCGCGTCACGCGCAGATTTTCGCTGGGATGATGAGCGCGGGATCAGTGGCTTGTTCCTGCTTGAAATCAACACCCAGCCGGGCATGACGCCGCTCAGCCTAGTTCCGGAACAGGCGCGGCATCTCGGGATCAGCTATCCTGAACTGGTTCAGGCAATTGTTGATGCCGCAATGCATGACGAGGAGGGGCGATGAGCCGCACCATCAAGCGCGCACCGGCGCGTCGCCCGGTCCCGCCGCGCCGCAAACAACCGACGGTATCGGTCGCTGACCGGCTGGTCGCCGTGTTGCCGGTCAGTGAACACACCTTGCACCGCATCATCGCCTGGTCGATCTTTGCGCTCATGCTGGGGGGCGTTATCGTCGGCGCCAGCGTGATCGGGATTCCTGGCGCGGTTGGAACGGCCATTGCCGAGGGCGTCGGGCGCGCCGGCTTTCGTGTCGAGCAAATCCAGATCACCGGTGTCAGCCGCACTGACGCGATGATGATCTATGCTGATGCCCTCGACCAGAAATCACGCGCGATGCCGCTGATCGACCTGGAGCAGGTGCGCGAGAAGCTTCTTGCCCGTCAGGGCTGGATTGCCGATGCGCATGTCTCGCGGCGTTTGCCCGACACCCTGCTGATCCACATCGTTGAACGCAAGCCGAGCGCGATCTGGCAAAATCAGGGCAAGCTGTCGCTTATCGCCGATAATGGCGTGACGCTGGAAAGCATCTCCCCCGATGCCATGCCGGATCTGCCCTTGCTGATTGGCCCCGGCGCCAACCTGCGGGAAGCGGCCTATCGCCGCTTGCTGGAGGTTGCGCCCGCGCTCAAGAAAGAGGTCAAGGCGGCAACCTGGGTCGGTAACCGTCGCTGGAACCTGACCTTTGTCAGTGGCGAGACCTTGGCCTTGCCCGAGGGCGAGCAGGAAGCAGCGGCAGCCTTGATCAAGTTCGCGCAGATGGATGGGACCAAGCCGTTGCTCGGCAAGGGCTGGATCCGCTTTGACATGCGTGACCCCGGCAAGATCGTGGCACGCAAGCCGGGCGAAATCGCTGACCGTGCGATCAGCGCGCCTGATGGCGGTCACACGCCGGCGGCGACAATTCGGGAAACTTCAACCGCGACGACAGGGCAGGGATAAGGCGAATGGCAAAGGCAGCACCGGAAGGTCTGATTACGGCGCTCGACATCGGCTCGTCGAAAGTTTCGGCGATGATCGCGCAAAAGGGCGATGGCGGCGAACTGATCGTGCTTGGCACGGGTCAGCGCGAGAGCCGTGGCGTCAAGCGCGGCTATATTGCCGATGCGGATGCCACTGAGGCAGCGGTGCGGGAGGCGGTTGAGCAGGCGGAACGCATTGCCGGGACCAATATCGAAAATGTCTGGGTGAGTTTTTCGGCGGGCGGACTTGTCTCCGATGTTGCCGAGGTTGAATTTGAACTGGGCGGGCATCGTGTCGAACAGGCTGACATTGATGCCCTGTTGCAGGCTGGCAGGGAGTCGATCGATCCGGCTGGCCGGATGGTGCTCCATGCGCAACCCGCACTCTACACGCTGGATGGGCTGACCGGGGTCAAGAAGCCACTGGGTCTCCACGCTGACCGGCTTGGCGTTCACATCCATGTTGTTGCCGCCGACGGCTCGCCGGTACGCAACCTCGGGCTGTGCGTGGCCAATGCCCATCTTGAAGTGAAGGCCATCATCGCTTCACCGGTCGCCACCGGCATGGCGTGCCTGTCAGAAGAAGAGCGCGAACTTGGCGTCGCCCTGGTTGAGCTCGGCGCCGGGATTACCAATGTGTCGCTGTTTGCTGGCGGGATGCTGGTCGGGCTGACCTCGATCCCGTTTGGTTCAGCCGACATCACCGACGATATTGCCTCTGCGTTCGGCACGCGCCGCGCGCAGGCGGAACGGATGAAGTGTTTCCACGGGTCGGCCAATGCCAGCCCGCGCGACAATCATGAAATGATCGATGTTGCACCGATCTCCGCTGAAGACGATGCCAGTGATGGCACGCGCATAACCAAGGCGCAGTTGATTGCGGTGATCCGCCAGCGGCTCGAGCATTTGATGGGCGAGGTGCAAAAGGCACTGCTCGAGCTGAAGTTTGAAGGGCCGGTTGGGCGCCAGGTCGTGCTGACCGGTGGCGGCGCAGAGCTGAAAGGTATTGCCGACTATGCGCAGCAGGCACTTGGTCGTTCGGTCAGGGTTGGTCGTCCGCGCGGCTTGACCGCGTTGCCAGAGGCGCATTCCGGGCCTGGGTTTGCCACCCTGGCCGGGCTGGCCTTTTATGCAGCAGCCGATCCGATTGACCTGCGCGCGCTGCCCGTAACAGGTCAGTTGGTCCACCGACCGCGGGGTTTTGCGATCTTTCGGCGCCTTCTTGCGGCGGCAAGAGCGAATTATTGAAGAAATACGACAAGATTTGGCGGTTGGCGCTGGAGTCACCGCTACTGATGGTGCAGAACGGTTACGGTTAATAGAGCGGCCCGCGTTTCGGGGCGTGACGGAGACAGGGCGATGGTAGAATTTCTTGCTCCCGAAGTTGACGAGCTGACCCCGCGGATTGCGGTAATCGGCGTCGGCGGTGCGGGTGGTAACGCAATCGCGAATATGATGCGCGCAGAGGTGGCCGGGGTTGATTTCCTGGTGGCCAATACTGACTCGCAGGCATTGAAGCAGTCCACGGCGCCGCAGCGCATCCAGCTCGGCGTGAAGATCACCCAGGGACTCGGCGCCGGTTCACGGCCTGAGATCGGGCGTGCGGCAGCGGAAGAGACCATTGAATCGGTCACCAAGATGCTCGAAGGCTCGCACATGTGCTTCATCGCCGCCGGTATGGGTGGCGGCACGGGTACGGGTGCAGCGCCGGTCATCGCCAAGGCAGCGCGTGACATGGGCATCCTGACCGTCGGTGTTGTGACCAAGCCCTTCGCCTTTGAAGGCAACCGTCGCGCCAAGGCCGCCGATGCGGGCATCGAGGAACTGCAGAAGTACGTCGATACCCTGATCGTCATTCCCAACCAGAATCTGTTCCTGGTTGCCAATGCCAACACCACCTTCAAGGAAGCATTCCTGATGGCGGATGAGGTGCTGCAACAGGGCGTTCGCGGCATCACCGACCTGATGGTCATGCCTGGCCTGATCAACCTCGATTTCGCCGATGTCCGTTCGGTGATGCAGGAAATGGGCAAGGCAATGATGGGCACCGGCGAGGCGTCGGGCGACAATCGCGCGATTGAGGCCGCGTCAAAGGCGATCGCCAATCCGCTGCTCGATGGCGTCAGCATGAAGGGTGCCAAGGGTGTCATCGTCTCGATCACCGGCGGCGATGATATGCGGCTGCTTGAGGTTGATGAGGCTGCCAATCACATCCGTGAGCTGGTTGATGAAGATGCCAACATCATCTGGGGTTCGGCGTTCAATCCCGAGCTTGAAGGAAAGATCCGCGTCTCTGTCGTGGCGACGGGTATAGAAGCTGACTCGCGCGCTGCGCCGGCTGCTGCGTCGACTGGTACGCGCGCCTTCAGCTTTGCCGCACCGAAAAAGGCCGAGGAGACAGCGTCGGTCGCGACTTTCGTTCCGTCAGCACCCGAGCCAGAAGCAGAGCCAGAGGCCAGCGCGACATTTGAGCCGAATCCGGTTGCCGATCAGGTTGAGGAGGAAACCCCGCAGGGTGAAGCTGATGAGTTGGTGCTTGATACTGCAGCGGAAGTCACCGATCCGGCGCCTGCCCCGGAGGCGCCGGCGGCTCCTCTGGTCTTCGGTGACGACGTTGCCGTTGCATCGGAGCCAGCCCCTGAAGCGCCGCAGCGTCGCCGCTGGTTGAGTCCCGGTGCGCCGACTGAGGCGGCAGCGCCAGAAGCGGCTGCTGCAGAACCAGCACCACCAGCACCACGGGTCAAACTGGGTGGAACCTTGTTTGAGCGGATGTCGAGCGTGACGCGCGGCGCCGCCAAGGAAGAGGAACCCGGCGACAAGGATCCGCTTGATATTCCGCGTTTCCTGCACCGGCAGAACAATCAGTAATCCGGGCCAATATGTACCGGCCTCGACCGGAGCATGAGGTCAAGCCTGCCGTCCGGTTCATCGCTGCATAGCGTCGTTCCGGCGCGGCGGATGGTTTTGGGCGGTTGCTCATCATGCCCGGCTGGGGTCTAGCATCCGGATGATGCGCGACCTCCGCCTTTCGGCATGTTTGTTGGCAATGGCTTCGCCGTTGCTCGGTGCAAGTACTGCCGGCGCGCAAGTGCTGGTCGCGCCTCAGGTGCCGGGTGACGCCGATGAACTGGCGTTGCAGATGCGCCAGCTTGCCGCTGATCCACAAAATCTCCTCGCGCTGATCCGCGCCGGAGAGCTGGCGTTGCGACTGGACGACAACAGTGCGGCAGCGGGCTTTTTCGCCCGCGCCGAGCGGATCGATCCGCGCAACGCGCGGATAAAGGCGGGCATGGGCAGTCTGCTGGTCGGCGAGGAACGACCGGGCGAAGCACTGCGCCGCTTTTCAGAAGCCGAAGCACTTGGTGCTGACCCGCGTGCCTTTGCTGCTGATCGCGGACTGGCCTTTGATCTGATTGGCGAGCAGGACCGTGCACAGCGCGAATACCGTGCGGCGCTCCGGGCGGGCACGAGTGACGAGACGATTCGCCGTTACGCGCTTTCACTGGGAATATCCGGCAAGCGGGAAGAGGCTTTTACCGTGCTTGAACCGCTGCTTCGTCGCAGTGACCGGGGGGCGTGGCGGTCGCGGGCGTTCATCCTGGCGATGAATGGCGATCAAACCGGGGCATCCCAGATTGCCACCAGCATGTTGCCGCCCGGCATGGCGCAGGGACTACAGCCGTTTTTTGAACGGCTGCCCTATTTGCCTGCGGTCGATCGTGCCTTCGCGGTGCATTTCGGTGAAATTCGCCCGACGCCGGAGCGTATTGCGGACGCACGCAATATCCCGCCTCTGCCCGTGCTTGGCCCTGATCCCTTTGCGCCGCGTGTTGCTGTCGCGCAGGCGGTCGCGCCAGTGGCCGCTGTCAGCCATGATGACCGGCGAAACGCGCGCAGGCGGCGAGGAGCCGTAGTGGCGGCGGCGGCGGCGCCAGCGCCGGTGCCCGTGCCGCCGCCATTGCCTGCGCCGCCAGCCTATGTTGCATCGTTTGCGCTTGATGATGAGCCACTGGCACCGGCGGCATCGACGCTGCCATCGCGGTCCGTGTCAGGCACGGCGATGGTGCAACCATTGCCGACAGGTTCCGGATCGCCTGTTCGTGCGCCATCGCGACCGCCCGTCTCTTTTACCGCTGCTGGCGCAGCGTCGTTGCCAAAGGCCGTCGTCCCACCGGCTGTCGTGCCTGCGCTGCCACCACCGCCACCATCACCCGTGGCAGTGCAAGCGAACATTGCTCCCCTGCCGCCGCTAGCCGTTGCCGAGACGGGCAGGCGCATTCCGGGGAGCGCCGGTTCGGCGGAGCCACCGATTGTGCCGAGTCAGGATTCGGCAAGCGATGAGGAAGACGCGCCCGCGACAACCACGACCATTGTGGCGGAAACTCCTGACAGGGAGGTACAGCAGCCGCCGGTCGCTGCCCCTGTTGAGTCAGCAGTAAAGCCGCCGCCCATGGTATCGCCCGCACCGCCGCCTGCCGTTGTGGCGGGTGGCTCGCCAGCCAAGGCCGGGGCGGTACGGAGCGAGGACTCGATCCTTGCGTCCATCATCGCCGGGATCACCGTTCCCGGCTCCGAACTGGCCGGACCGCCCCCTGTCAGACGGCCGCCAGCCGTCGCAGCGCCGGTTGAGAAGCCGGCCCCTGTCACGGTCGCCACCACCAAGGCCGGGACCAAGCCCGCCGATACTGCCAAGGCAGCCGAAGCGGCGAGAAAGGCAGTGGCTGCGGCGAAAAGGGCGGCTGACGAGAAGAAGCGCAACGACCCCAAGCTGCTTGAACCCGCGCGTATCTGGGTACAGGTCGCGGGTGGCGCCAATGAGGCGGCGCTGGTGATGGCATGGAATACGATGAAGGGCCGGGCGCCTGCCGCGTTCAAGGGTCGGCAGGGGTGGACGACGCCCTTGCGCGCCACCAATCGCGTGCTCGCCGGGCCATTCAAAACGGATGACGACGCGCGCGCCTTCGTCAACACTTTGGCCAAGTCAGGAGTGCAGGCGTTTACCTTCACCAGCGAGGCTGGCCAGAAAATCACCAGATTGCCGACCAAGTGACACAGCTTGCTTCCTGGGCCGCACACCCGGACAAGAGTCGCGGGCGTCAATATGATGAGGAAGATGCTGCGGCGCGTGGCCCGCGTGACGCGTTCCAGCGTGACCGCGACCGGATTATCCATTCGATCAGCTTTCGGCGCTTGCGGCACAAGACGCAGGTGTTCGTCGCACCTGATGGTGACCATTTTCGTGTCAGGCTTACCCATAGCCTTGAGGTCGCCCAGATCGCCCGGACGATTGCCCGCGCGCTCGGGCTTAACGAAGATCTCACCGAGGCACTCGCATTGGCGCATGACATAGGTCATCCGCCATTCGGTCATGCGGGCGAGGATGCCTTGCAGGCGGCCTTGCGCGGGCATGGCGGGTTTGATCACAATGGCAACACGTTGCGCGCCTTGATGGTGATCGACAGCCCCTATCCGCGATGGCCGGGCCTCAATCTGACCTGGGAGACGCTCGAGGGTCTGGCCAAGCATAATGGCCCGATTTTTGAGCCGTCCTGGGCGCTTGCCGATGTTGATGCGCGCTTCCCGCTGGAACTCGACCATTGGCCGGGCCTTGAAGCTCAGGTTGCGGCGATTGCGGATGACATTGCCTATGACAATCACGACATTGACGATGGGCTGCGCGCCGGGTTGCTGACCCGCGAGCAACTGCTTGAGGTGCCGATTGTCGCGCAGGGCTGGGCGGCGGCAAATGATCGCTTCGCGGATGTCGCCCCCGAGCGCTTGATCGGTGAACTGGTGCGAGGCCAGATCGGCTTGATGGTCAATGACGTTATTGCCGAGACGCGCGCAAGGATTGCTGCGGCGCGTATCGAGACCGTGGATGATGTCCGCGCGGCAGGCCACTGCCTTGTCGGCTTCTCCCCGGAGATGCGCGATGCCGAGCGGGCGTTGAAGCGCTTCATGTATGCCAATCTCTATCACCACCCGCGCCAGCTCGAGGCCGCCGACGCGGCGGCAACCGTCGTCGCTGGCCTGTTTGCGGCGTATCTTGCAGACCCTGCGGCAATGCCGGCAAGCTGGTTTGATCGATTGCCTTCGGCAGAACCGGACCGCAGCAGGCATATCGCAGACTTTATCGCCGGCATGACGGACCGTTATGCCATTGCGCGCTATCGTGAAACGGTCGGCCCCATCGCGTTGCCCGACGCTTTCTGACATTTTTCGCCGCTCTGCCCGTCCTGTGACAAAATGCCACGGGCCTGTCGCCCGGTAATCCGCGCGAAGCCAAGCGGTTGGCCGGCTTTGGGGTGTGACCGGACAGACAGTTTTGTCATGTGTCCCGCATTCCCGCTGCGCGCTCATGGCCGCCGGATTGTGGCGCTACATGCACAGGCGCTGCGACGATCCGACCTTGGCGCGCGTTGAATGTCACTCCGGACATACTCTCGCGACACTTTGCGTGGATGATGGCCGCGACAAAGGAATTTCGGAGAGCGCGATGGCCCAGATCAATATTGCCATGAACCGCTTCGGCCTTGGCGGTCGGCCTGACGAGCCCTTGCCAGCCAACCCGGGGCGCTGGTTGCTCGATCAATTTGCCCGCTTTGAGCCACGTCCGGCGGCGATAGCGGCCGCGCCAGGGCGCCGCGCGGTGGCGGAGGAGCTGGCGAAGTATCTCGACGAGAGCCGCGCCTTGCGTCAGCAAGAGGGACCGAGACGTGCGCGTCCGGCGGCCACGGCACCCGTCACGGCACCGATGATGTCAGGCGAACCTGCGGCCGGGACGCCCGAACCGGTTGCGCGCAAGGATGATCCGGTTGCGCAGGCCCGACAATTTGCCCGGCGGCAAGGTCGCGATGATTACGCCCTGGCCGTTGGCGCCCGTGTGACAACGGCGCTCACCACCCCGGCGCCCTTTGTTGAGCGTCTGGTGCATTTCTGGGCCAATCATTTTGCGGTTTCCGCCGACAAGCTGACCGTGATTGGTTTGAGCGGGACGTTGGAGTTTGAAGCGATCCGCCCGCATGTACTGGGGAAATTCAGTGACATGCTCAATGCTGTTGAGCGACATCCGGCGATGCTGCTCTATCTGGATCAGGCGCAGTCGGTCGGTCCCAACAGCATGATCGGTTCACGCATTGCGGCGCGTGGTGTGCGCAAGGTTGGCCTGAACGAAAACCTCGCGCGGGAGATATTGGAACTGCACACGCTTGGCGTCCGTACGGGGTACAGCCAGGCTGATGTGACGGAGTTTGCCCGCGCGATGACTGGCTGGACGGTCTCCGGCATCGGGCGCCAGCCGGGCGCGCGCCTGATCGGGACTGATGGACCGGCCGGTGACTTTGTCTTTGCCGAGCTGCTTCATGAACCCGGCGACCGCATGATCATCGGGAAGCACTATGCCCAGCCGGGCGTGCGTCAGGCCCAGGCGGTGCTTGATGATCTGGCGGTGCATCCCGCAACGGCGACCCATCTCGCGACAAAACTGGCGCGCCATTTTGCCGGAGATACGCCACCACCGGCGCTTGTTGATCGCTTGCAGTCTACCTACCTCAAAAGCGGGGGAGATCTTCCAAGCCTTTATCGCGTTCTGGTCGAGGCGCCGGAATGCTGGTCGCAGGAGCCAGCGAAGTTCAAGACGCCGTGGGAATGGACGGTCTCCTCCATGCGCGCCTTGGGCATGAAGACGGTTCAGCCGCTTCTCGTTACCGGATTGCTCAATCAGCTTGGCCAACCGACCTGGCGGCCCGGTTCACCCGCCGGCTTTGACGACATCGCTGCCAGTTGGGCAGGCCCCGACGCATTGATGCGCCGGATCGAGGTGGCCGAGCGCTTTGCGGCACGCAGCAATGGTGCGCTGGATGCGCGGACCCTTGCACCGCAACTGTTTCCGGCAGGGTTGTCGTCAGCCACGACACAGGCCCTGGCCAATGCCGACAGTCCGGCGCAGGCGCTCGCCTTGCTGCTGGTCGCGCCAGAATTCATGCGGAGATAAGCCATGACCCTTGATCGTCGCCATTTCGTCGGGGCCGCCACCATTGGCGGATTGGCCGCCATGCTCGCGCCCAGCATCGCCTTTGCCAAGGCGGAGACGGACAAGCGGTTCGTCTTCATCATTCAGCGCGGTGCGGCGGATGGCCTGGGTACCATCGCCCCGGTCGGCGATCCGGCTTTTGTCGGCCAACGGGGTGACCTTGCCCTTGATTTTGCCGCCGCGACAAGGCTGGACGCCATGTTCGCGATCCACCCTTCGCTGGCCACCATTGGTGCGCTGTACCGGGACCGGCAGGCGCTGTTCGCCCATGCGGTGGCATCGCCCTATCGTGACCGATCCCATTTTGATGGGCAGAATGTTCTCGAGACCGGCGGAGCGGGTGCCTATCAGGTCAAGGATGGCTGGCTGAACCGGATGCTCAACCTGATGCCGCCGTCCAGCGCGCGGGCGATGGCGATTTCGGCTACGGTACCGATGGCGCTGCGCGGGCCGCATGAGGTTGCCTCTTACGCGCCATCAACCTTGCCACAGGCGTCCGATGACCTGCTGCAGCGCGTCGCCATGCTCTATCAGGGTGACAGTCAGCTTCATGCGCTGTGGAGCGAGGCACTGGCGACCAAGACCCTGGCCGGTGACATGGCGGCGGGCAACCAGCAAAATGCCGCAGCAACGGGCGCTCTCGCCGCCAGGCTGCTCGCGCCCGCCGATGGTGCCCGCATCGCGATGATTGAGACGGGGGGCTGGGACACCCATGCCCAGCAACGCGGTCGGCTGGCCGCGCAATTGCGCAATCTCGATGCGTTGATCGGCGCGCTGAAGGCGGGGCTTGGCCCGTTATGGGCCGACACGATGGTTCTTGTCGCGACGGAGTTCGGTCGCACGGTTGCGGTCAATGGCACCGGCGGCACAGATCATGGCACCGCCAGCGCAGCGATGTTGCTTGGTGGCGGCGTGAGGGGCGGGCGGGTGCTCGCGGACTGGCCCGGCCTGTCGCAAGCGGCGCTGTTTGAAGGTCGTGACCTGAAGCCAACAATGCAGCTTGATGCGTTGATCGGTGGGGCTGCGGCGGCACATTTCGGGATCGACCCGGCACGGGCGATGGCCAAGCTGTTCCCCGACAGCAACGGGGCGCCGGCGGTTGGCGGGTTGGTGTAGTCCGGCGGCGTTCCTGATGAAGCCGTTTACGCGGCGACATTTCGAGGCCGCAGCAGCCAGCCGATCAAGATGCCAAACAGGAAGTTGGACACCCCCGTTTCCACGCCATGCGCGAAGCGGACATCGGCTGGCATATAGGGATTATCAGGGAACATTGGTGCGATAGCGGCAATCAGCGCGAAGAGCGCGGCCAGCACCAGCGGGGCATGGCGTGGACCGGTACGCAGCCACGGCAGGGCGGCCAGCATGAAGACGAGGCTGCGCGGAATCTGAAGCGCCGCGACGAGCGCAACGGATGGCAGCGGCTTATCGGTGTAGAAATGCGCGACAAAGGGCCAGACGATCGTACCTGCCCCGAAATAGAGGATCTCATACCCGACGATCACACCGACGAGATGCTGCCACCCGAGAGTGAGCCGCACAGCGCCAGGGCCAGGTCCACGCCATTTTCCAGCCAACGTCACCGCGAGCGCCGCGAATATCGCAATGGCGATGGCGGCGACAAACAGCTGAACTGCGGCGGCAGATATCGGCATGACCGCGAAGAAGACAGCCTCGAGCAGTGTATTGAACTGACCGATGCCCCAGCAGAGCAGGAGCAGTGCCAGCCACAGCGCTCGTCCGCGCGCTGGGGAAACTGCCGCGGCAAGCACCAGCGCTGCAAACGTCGTCAGAATGTAAAGACCGAACATCATATCTCCAGACCTTTCGCGAGAAGAAGCATGTGCTGGCGGGTGAGTGTGCGAGCAGTCGTGAAGGGCGGTCCCTCCAGCGTCCATATCGCGCTGAGACCCAGGTGCAGCGTTTTGAAAGAAAGCACGAGGTCAGCGATCACCCACCCGTGTGCCATGCCGGGCCGCGCGAGCAGTCGGTCAAAAAGGCTGCCAATTGCGGCATCCAGCTGCTCGTGGAAATCAACCTGATCATAGGCAAAATTGTCGGGGGCGAAGGTCCGCGCCAGAAACGCGCGCACGAACTCGCGATAGGGGCCCTTGTGCGATAGCAATGACCAGGCAGCGGCATCGAGCGCCTCGGCGGTGCTCATGGCGTCGGTCGGGAGAAGAGCCATCGTCTCCAGGGCGTGCAGGTCCAGCTCGATCAGGAAGGCGGTGGCGATGTCCTCTTTGGCGGCGAAGTAGTTGTAGATCGTGCCTTTCCCGATATCTGCCGCATTGGCGATGTCGTCGACCGTTACAGCTGCGATCCCGCGCGCTGCGAAAAGCGTCGATGCGGCTTCGAGGATCCGAGCTCTCGTGTCCTTTTTGCGCCGTTCACGAATTCCGACTCGGGTCATATGTGACTATAGTCATATTTCTGTGCCTGTGTATAGCGAGCGGGTGCATTCTGCTGTCGGACGACCGACGCTGACATCGAGGGGTAAATTCTGGCAATGTGACTGAGGTTGCGCCGCTGTTCGATCTGGCGCGCCACGAATTTGAGTTGCACAGGCCGATCCGCTAAGGCGCGCGCTCGCTCTTTACGACCGGATTTTTCATGACGCTGTATTCTCGTTTTGCCGCGCATCTCGATGCGGCGCTCGATGTCCTTGTTGCCGCTGGTGACTTGCCCGCCGGGCTTGGCCGCACTGCGGTTACGGTTGAGCCGCCGCGCGACGCCAGCCACGGGGATCTCGCGACCAACGCCGCGATGGTGCTGGCCAAGCCGGCGGGAACCAACCCGCGCGCCCTGGCTGAGAAAATCGCCGATCAACTGCGTTCGCTGGATGAGGTGGCCGAGGTGTCAATTGCCGGGCCGGGCTTTATCAACATGACCTTGACCGAGGATACGTGGCGCGCCGAATTGGCCGCGATCCGTGACGAGGGCGCGGATTATGGCCGATCAACGCAGGGCAAGGGCGTGACGGTCAATGTCGAATATGTCTCGGCCAACCCGACCGGCCCGATGCATATGGGGCATTGCCGTGGCGCGGTGGTCGGTGATGCCCTGGCGGCGTTGCTGGAGTTCGCCGGGCACAAGGTGATCCGCGAATATTATGTCAATGATGCCGGTGGCCAGGTCGATACGCTCGCCCGCTCCGCGCATCTGCGGTATCGCGAGGCGCTTGGCGAGGACATCGGGGCGATCCCGGAAGGGCTGTACCCGGGCGACTATCTCGTCCCGCTTGGTCAGGCGCTGGCGCAGGAATTTGGTGACACATATGTCGGTGCACCGGAGAGCGCGTGGCTGATCCTGTTCCGCAAGGCGGCGGTCGCGGCGATGCTGGAACTGATCAAGGCTGACCTGGCCTTGCTTGGCATCCATCACGATCTGTTCTCATCCGAGGCGGAATTGCAGGCAGCCGGCAAACCGGAGGCGGCGGAGCGAGAGCTGCGCGCGCGCGATCTGGTCTATGACGGGATGCTTGAAGCGCCAAAGGGCGAGACCCCGGAAGACTGGGAGCCAGTGGTGCTCCCCTTGTTCCGCTCGTCCAAATTTGGCGATGATCAGGATCGGCCGATCAAGAAGTCAAATGGCGACTGGACCTATTTCGGTGCCGACCTCGCCTATCACTGGCAAAAGGCCCAGGGCGCGGATGCGCTGATTGACATCTGGGGCGCGGACCATGCCGGGACGGTCAAGCGCATCGTGGCGGCGGTGCAGGCACTGACCGGCGGCAAGACGCGCTTTGACGTAAAGCTCGTGCAGATGGTGCGCCTGCTTCGGGCCGGTGAACCGATCAAAATGTCCAAGCGGGCTGGTAACTTCGTTACCCTTGCTGATGTTGTGCGCGAAGTCGGCAAGGACGTGGTGCGCTTCACCATGCTGACGCGGAAATCGGATGCGCAGATGGATTTCGACTTCGCCAAGGTGGTCGAGTTCTCGCGCGATAACCCGGTATTCTATGTCCAATATGCCCATGCGCGGATCAAGCGGTTGCATAACAAGGCGCAGGACGCCGGAATTGAGTGCGCCAATGTCGACCTGTCCCAACTTGACACGCGTGAGCTGGAGCTGGTCAAGCTTGCGGCGCAGTTCCCCCGTATCGTTGAGACAGCGGCAACCGCGCGTGAGCCGCATCGAATTGCATTTTATCTAAATGATCTGGCTGCTGAATTTCACGCGCTTTATAATCTAGGAAACGACCAGCCGGAGCGGCGCTTTGTGATCGAGGGCGAAGCCGTTATCACATGCGCGCGGCTTTTCTTGGCCGATGCGATAGGGCAAATCATACGCAACGGCCTTGCGATCATGGGTGTGCAGGCGGTCGAGGAGATGAACTGATGGCCACCTCTGGCGATGAAATTGAAGTGCGCGATGAGGACCGGCTTCCATGGCTGGAAACCGTCGATGAAGAATATAGCGAAGGTCCGTCGATTGTCCGGGTGATTATCCTCGCGGCGATCGGGCTTGCCGTCATTGCGGCAGCGATCTTTGGTTTTTACTGGTTCAGGGGGCACCAGTCGGCTGACGGCAATGGCGCGCTGATCGCGGCACAAGAGGGTGATTACAAGGTCAAGCCGGATGATCCCGGCGGCCTGAATGTGACCGGTGAGGGTGACACGGCGATTGCGACCAGCGATGGTTCGAGCACGGGCAACGCATCAATCAATCTGGGCGCAGTACCCGAGGCGCCAGTTGATGGCACCAAGGTTGCGCCATCGAACCCGGCAACAAGCGGCTCGGCCAAGACTGTCGCTGCTGTTCCGGTATCAGGTGGCAAGCTTGGGACGACGACGCCGGCGAAGCCAGTAGCGGCTGCGACCGCTGGCGCTGCCAGCGGCTTGATCCAGCTTGGTTCGTTCCCGAGTGAAGCGGAAGCCAATGCAGCCTGGGCCAAGAAGACGAAGCGCTTTGGCTATATCGCGTCGCTCGGCAAGTCGGTCCAGAAGGCTGAGGTCAACGGGCGCACGGTCTATCGCCTGCGCATCAACGCGGGCAGCGCGGGCCAGGCGGCTGAAATGTGCGGCAAGCTGAAGGTCGCTGGCGAAGACTGTTTCGTCGCGCGCGACTGACGTCATGACGGCACGGGCATTTTTGCCCGTGCCGCCCTGTCATAACGCGCACAGATCGATTAACCCGCGATCATGAAACCAGTTATTTTCGGCCTGAGCGGCCTGGCGCTGACTCAGGATGAACGCGCCTTTTTCAGTGAAGCTGACCCGCTGGGCTATATCCTGTTCGGGCGCAATGTCGCGGACCGCGCACAACTTCGCGCGCTCACTGATGATCTGCGCACCTTGTCTGGCCGTGATGACCTGCCGATCCTGATCGATCAGGAGGGCGGTCGCGTTGCGCGGCTGCGCGCGCCGGAATGGCCTGAATTCCCCGCTGGCCCTGCGTTTGATGCGCTGTACGATGCGGCGCCAATTTCCGCCATTGAGGCGGCCAGGGTCAATGCGCAGGCGATCGGCCTGATGCTTGCGGAGGTTGGCATCAACGTCGACTGTATGCCGCTGCTGGATGTGGTTCAGCCCGACACGACCGAGGCGATCTCGATCCGCGCACTGGGACGTGAACCGATGCGGGTCGCGGCGATGGGCAGCGCCATTCTTGATGGCCTGGCCCGGGCTGGCGTGGTCGGGGTGGTCAAGCATATGCCCGGCCATGGGCGTGCGCAGGTCGATACCCACCACCATTTGCCTACGGTGACGGCGACACCGGATGAGCTGGAAGTTGATCTTCACCCGTTCCGTGCGCTCAACAACGCGCCAATGGGTATGACGTCGCATATCGTGTTCGACGCGTGGGACGCGGAACGGCCCGCGACCCTGTCACCGATTGTTATTGAGCAGGTAATTCGCGGCGCGATTGGATTTGATGGCCTGTTGATGACCGACGACATCGACATGAAGGCGTTGAGCGGCAGCGCAGGCGACAAGGCTGCCGGGGCGATTGCCGCCGGGTGTGATGTGGTGCTCGATTGCTGGGGCCGGATGGACGAGATGCAGGACATTGTCGAACGGCTCGGTGACATTTCTGCGGTGTCGCGCGCGCGCCTTGATCGCGCCATGGCCACCATCGCTGGCAGGCAGCCACAGGGTGACATGGATGAGTTGATCGCCGCGCGCGACGCGTTGTTATCAGTGGTTTGATGCCCCGGCGGGTGCGGCACTTACCCCAATGGGTATGGCCATTGCCGAGCCAGGGTTCCGAGATCAAAATAGTCACGCCAAAGCGTGATCAATCCATCATGGACTTCCCACACGCCGTTGACCGGCAGTTCGACCCAGCGATCCGGCAAGTGGTGGCGGTCCAGCCGTTCCATGAAGACCGTCGTGCCGTTGACCGCCTGACGCAGGATGATGAACTCATTTTCCGATGTCGGTGAGAAAAAGGGTTCCAGCACGGCGCGTACCCCGGCTGGCCCGGTGACCTTGCCGATCGGCATATTCTCATATTCGCAGTTCGGCGCGATGCACGACAAGGCTGTGTCTAGTCATTGGTCTGCATCGCGGTCAGCAGGTGCATGACGACATCAACCGGATTTGTGTTGCGACTGCCCATAGTCATATCCTCCATAAATGTAGCGAACGCTACATTGCTAGCGATGTGGACAGAAGCTGGCAAGCGGTGCGCGCTGACGGGTTTTGGAACCGTCTTGGGGTTGGGAAGCGCCATCGCATTGTGTAGCGTCGGTGCGATGGATGCCGACTCTGCAACATTGACGCTTGATCTGGAGGGATGGGAAGGCCCGCTCGACCTGTTGCTGGCGCTGGCGCGCAACCAGAAGGTTGATCTGAAGCAGATTTCGATCCTGGCGCTGGTCGATCAATATCTCGCCTTTGTCGAACAGGCGAAGTCGATCCGGCTGGAACTTGCCGCCGATTATCTGGTGATGGCGGCGTGGCTGGCCTATCTCAAATCCGGTTTGTTGCTGCCGCGAGATCCCGAGGTCGAGCCAAGCCCGGAAGAACTGGCGCTGCGGCTGCAGCTTCGGCTGGAGCGACTGAATGCGATGCGGGAAGCCGGCGCGCGGTTGCTGGCGCGGGATCGGCTTGGTCGCGATGTCTTTGCCCGTGGGGGGGCCGAGGGCTTGCGGACAGTGCGCAAGGCATTGTGGCAGGCGGAGATCTATGACCTGATTGCGGCCTATGGCCGGATCAGCGCGCGCAGCCGACCGGTGATGCACATTGTCGCCAATCGGCCCGTCATGACACTGGAGGAAGCGCTGACGCGCGTGTCGCGGCTGGTTGGTGCAAGCGTGGAATGGACAGCAATCGAGCAGTTTCTGCCTGATGGCGCGGTGGGGATATTCCGCAAATCCGCTTTGGCCTCCAGTTTTGTTGCGGCGCTTGAGCTGGCGCGGCAAGGAAAGGTGGAGATGCAGCAAAAATCACCCTTTGCACCGCTTTACCTCAAGGCGCCGGGTGCGGGAGCCACGGCATGAAACGGGCCGACGAATTGACGCGCGCGGTTGAGGCGGTGTTGTTCGCGGCGACCGAACCGCTGACCGTCGATGCTATTGTTGCGCAACTGAACGGCGCAACCGGGGTGCGGGCGGTGCTTGAGGAGCTGGTCGCGGATTATACCGGTCGGGGAATCGAACTGGTGCGGCGCGGGGAACGCTGGCAGTTCCAGACTGCCGCCGACATGGCGCATCTCTTGCGGCGTGATCGCGAGGAAGCGCGCAAGCTGAGCCGGGCCGGCATCGAGACGCTGGCAATCATTGCCTATCATGAACCGGCGACGCGTGCAGAGATTGAGGCGATCCGCGGGGTGCAGATTTCCAAGGGTACGCTTGACGTGCTGATGGAGGCGGGGTGGATCCGTCCGGCGGGCCGGCGTGACGTACCCGGGCGTCCGTTGCTTTATGCGACGACAGCGGAATTCCTGACCCATTTTGGCCTCGCGAGCCGTCGTGACCTGCCGGGGATTGACGATTTGCGCGCTGCCGGGCTGCTCGATCCGATCGATCTCGCGATGGAACATGCCGGGATGTTGGAGGATGATGACGTCGAGGTGGAAAACGCCGACGAAGACGCCTAGATAAGCGGCATTCTAGGAGAATGAGTGATGGGTAGTTTCAGCCTCGTCCATTGGCTGCTGTTTGGTGGCGTCGCGATCCTTGTGCTGGGGGGCGGGCGCTTCTCGAACATGATGGGTGATGTCGCCAAGGGCATCAAGCAGTTCAAAAAGGGCATGGCCGAGGAAGATGAGGCCCCGCGCGAGCCAGGCCGCATCGATTCCAAGGCGGCAGCGGATGCAGTTCTCGACCGGGACGGCAACCGCACCCGCGACCGCGAGATTTGACGCTCAATCCTTGTAACGGGCGTTAGATGTTCGACATTGCACCTACGGAATTGCTGCTGCTTGGCGCGGTGGCAATCATTGTCATTCCGCCCAAGGATCTGCCCAAGGCGATGCGGGTTGCCGGTTACTGGGTGGGCCGGGCGCGTGGTGCCGCGCGTCAGTTCCGCGCCGGGTTCGACAATATTATCCGTGAGTCCGAGCTGAACGAAATGCAGAAGCGTTGGGCCGAGGAAAATGAGCGGATCATGCGTGAGCATCCGCCGACCCCGGCGATGCTGGCGCTCGACCCGCCTCCCGTTGTTCACACCTGGCCTGACCCTGACGGAGAGCCACCGGTTGTGACGGTCGAGCAGCCCGTTGTCGCGCCTGCCAACAGCGACGTGGCGGTTGCGCCGGAGGCAGCCGCGCCGCCGGCAAGGAAGCGCGCGGCAAAAAAGCCGCCAGCCGGGTCCACTCCCGCCAAGCCCGCCCCGGCACGGAAGCCCGCGGCCAAAAAGCCGGTGACGAAAAAGCCTGAGGCATTGTCGTGAGCACAGCGCATGATGAGCTGGAGGACAGCCGTGCGCCATTGCTTGATCATCTGATCGAGCTGCGCCGCCGCTTGCTGTTCAGCCTGCTGGCACTGGCAGTCGCCTTTGCCATTTGCCTGTATTTTGCAGAGCCGATTTTCGGCATCCTTGTGCGGCCGCTGGTCAGGGCCGGCCAGAGCAAATTGATCTACACGCAATTGTTCGAGGCGTTTTTCGTCCAGCTCAAGGTGGCGTTCTTTGCCGGCATGATGGTCGCGTTTCCCGTGATTGCGAACCAGCTCTGGCAGTTTGTCGCGCCGGGTCTGTATCGCAAGGAAAAGAAAGCACTGCGGCCCTTTTTGCTGATGACGCCGGTCCTGTTCGGACTCGGTGCCTCGATGGCCTATTTCCTGGCGGTTCCCGCTGCGTTGAAGTTTTTGCTTGGTTATCAGGGTGCCGTCGGCGGTGTGCAGCGTGAGGCATTGCCTTCGGTCGACAATTACCTGTCCTTCATCATGCAGTTCCTGTTCGGCTTTGGCATCGCTTTTCTCTTGCCCGTACTGCTGATGTTGCTGGAGCGGGCCGGGATTGTGACGCGCAAGCAACTGGTCGGAGCGCGGCGTTACGCCATTCTCGGTTGCTTCGGCATTGCCCTCGTCCTGGCACCGCCCGATGCCGGTTCAATGATCATGCTCGCGGTGCCGTTGATCGGGCTTTACGAGCTTTCGCTGATTGCCATCTGGTTTACGGAGCGCAAGCGATCACGCGAGGCTGCCGACGCAAACTGACCCAAATTCGCGGTCGTAATAATGTTTTGGGAAAATTTTGGGTCCGGAAGCGCCACCCGGGGGGGGGAGGGGTAAGCGCGTCCGGACCCATGTCTTGGATAGCGAAAGCGGGGGGGCTTAAGGTCGCTATCCGATATTGAAAACGACGATTGCCGGCCTTGGTTCCCGCGCGGGCGAAATTTTTTCGAATTTTTTCGCGGTTCATTCGTGGCCGGTGACGGCGATCACAATCTCATAGGCACCCACCAACGGGTCATGATGGAGCTTCGCCCGCAGCTGGCGCGACAAACCCTCGATCACGCGGCCATAACGCTCTGACAACAGGGAACGAAGCATATCACCATCGACCAGCGCCGGCGCGCTGACGCGCAGGATTGCGCTTTCATCATTTGCGCCCGGTTTGATCGATACGCGCAGCTGGGTGGTCGGGGTGAGTGCGATGGCCATTTCCATCAATTCGGTCAGCAGGAATGACACTGCGATGGCGGTGTCCTGTGTCGCGAGAAACGAGTCAATGTCGATGACAATGGCAAAATCGCGTACCGTTCCCGGCGTGGTTGCGCGGAAGTTTGAGATCAATTCGCCGATCACGGACCGCAGGCTCAACCCGCGATGTTCCTCAAGCTCGGCGAAATGGTGACGGTGCACCACCGCCAGCGCATCGACGCGGCGCTGGATTGAGGCATAGGCGCCCGTTGCCTCTGCGCTGCGGGCACTGCGCGCGTGCAGGTTGATCAGGCTGGAAATGACCTGGAGGTTGTTCTTGACGCGATGATGCACCTCACGGGTCAGTCGGGTTTGGCGCACCAGGCCTTCCGCCAGACCGGCCTCGTGGGTTGCGACAGTTCGGCTGAGCGCACGAAACGTATCACCCAGATCGCGAATCTCCTGCGACTGTACCGCCCGCATCGTCCCCGGCTGGATTTCCTCGCCCGGCGTAAAGGCAGCGACGCTGTGCCGCAGGTGCTGCAATGGCCGCAGCAGTAACGCATCGACGACGAGCCAGCCGATACATGCCGCCGCAAGCCACATGAGGATCGGCAACATCATCGCGAGGATGACCGTTGAGGTGATTGGCGCGCGGGGCACGGTCATTTGCAGCGTCAGATCGTCAATGCCGAGTCCGAGGCCCTGTTTCGCGCTCCGCTGCAATGGCCCGGTCGCAGGATCTTCGACCAGCGTCAGAGATTGGGCTGCCCCGGTCAAGCGCAAGCCATGGGGCAGGGCGAAGCCACTGGGCTGAGCGGTTGCGGTAAGAAAGCCGACAGGGAAATAGGCTGCGGCATAGGCGCCGGTTGCGCCGTTGGCGACCGAGAGTGTTACGCCACTTCCCGCGATTACCCGTGCGGTGATCGGGCCGGTATCGCGTGGTGGCAGCGGCGCAATCGCCTTGGGAAGGGCGGTGCCACATAGTGGTTGGGCATGGCGATCAAAGATGACGAAGCGGGTACCACTTGCTGCCTGTTGTGCGAAGACGCCCTGCGCGCGTGCGCAACTTGGTGCATCGTCGCGGTCGATATTGAGCGCCACCATGGCTGTGCTCAACGCTGTCATGTCACCGACCAGTTCATTGGCAACCTTGCGACCCGATTCACTAAGGGCAACCCGCAACTGCGCGGCAGCAATGTCATCGGCGGTCTGCGTGGTGCGCAATGATGCAAGGAAGGCGATGATCGCCAGCGGCAACAACGCCGCGCTCAGAATCATGAAGATTTTTGCGCCGGTCGGCATTCGCGCCAGCAAGGATCGTTTGTCGTTTGTGCCCGGCGCAGGCTGTGCGGCATCATCCACGGGCGCACAACATCGGCATCGGCTAGCCCAGCTTGCCCAGGAGCTCCAGCATTTCAGGCGGGATCGCTTCCTCAACCGTCTCTTGATAGACGCCGCGCAGGGCTGCGCCCATGTCACGATCCCTGTTTTGAGCCTTTGCGGCGCGCCCGGATGGCGGCTTTCTGGAAGTCACTTCATCCGAACTCAAATTCGTGTCCCCTGAGCACCCGGCTGAGCCGTCCACGTGAAAAGCACCGGCGGTTGCCGGAACCCTGGTATCGCGCGTACATTCCGCCACGAGCTGATGAAACTAAAATCAGCTTCGATTGTTCCCTATCCAGCGTGAAAAACCGCAGGACTGGTTTCTGTCGGTTGGAAGCGTGGCATTTGGCGTGAGCCGGTTTGGACAAGGCCCGCGCGTTCTTGAGGGAGATTTCGACAGCCATGTCGCTTGGAAAGCAGCTTGCCCCACATATCCCCTTTCTGCGCCGCTATGGTCGGGCGCTGACGGGAAGCCAGTCGCACGGCGACACCTATGTCCGTGCCACGCTTGAGGCGATTGTGGCGGCACCGGCAGAATTCCCGCGCGAGGTTGACCCACGGCTTGGGCTGTATCGCATGTTTCAGGCGATCTGGACGTCGACCAATTTCGATGAAACCACGGAAAATTCGGTTGTCGGGGCGCTGGAGGGAGCTGAGGCTGTTGCCCGGGCGCGGCTGGCCCGTGTTGCGCCCCTGTCGCGCCAGGCATTGTTGTTGACGGCCATGGAAGGTTTTACCACCGAAGATGCGGCCTATGTCATTGATGTCGAACCCGGTGACGTCGATGACCTTGTTGCCGAGGCGCTGAATGAAATCGACAACCAAACCCGCGCGCGGGTGCTGATCATCGAGGATGAGCCGATCATCGCGATGGACATCGAAACGATTGTTCGTGATCTCGGCCATGAAGTGACCGGCGTTGCCGTAACCCGCGATGAGGCGGTGGCGCTGGCGATCGACGACCGGCCCGGTCTGGTGCTGGCGGACATCCAGCTTGCCGACGACAGTTCGGGCATTGATGCCGTCAAGGACATTCTGGCGCGGTTTGAGGTGCCGGTGATCTTCATTACCGCGTTTCCCGAACGTTTGTTGACCGGTGAGCGGCCCGAGCCGATTTTCCTGATTACCAAGCCATTCCAGCGCTCAACGGTAAAGGCGGCGATCAGTCAGGCATTGTTTTTTGATCAGGCAACAGTTCCGGTTGACTGAATTCAATGGCGGGCCTTGCAGATCAGTTTCTGACAATTACTTATTTGAAATAAAAGATAATTACGCGTCGCGAGCGAATGGAGCTGCATGACTGAGCAAAGCGACCTGCAAGACCCGGACGTTTCAGGCGAACGGATTGCGCTGTCGGACCATGAGTTCAAGCAACAGCTCGCCCAGGTGATCCCCCATTTGCGCGCCTTTGGTCGTTCGCTGTCGGGCAATCGCGATCTGGCGGATGACCTGGTGCAGGAAAGCCTGATGAAGGCATGGGCCGCGCGGCAGCGTTTCCAGGCGGGTACGAACATGCGCGCCTGGACGTTCATCATCCTGCGCAACCTGTTCCTGTCCCAGATGCGGCGTGCCCGTTTCAAGGGTGAGTGGGATGATGTGGTCGCTGACCGCATCCTTTCCGCGCCGGCAAGCCAGGATCGGCACGTGGAACTCGCCGACATGCAGCGCGCCCTGCTGCACCTGCCGCAGCCGCAGCGCGAAGCGCTGATTCTGGTTGGCGCCGGCGGCTTTGCCTATGAGGAAGCGGCGGAGATTTGCGGTGTCGCTGTCGGCACGATCAAGAGCCGGGTTGCGCGTGGCAGGATGGCGCTGGAAACCATCATGAACGACAACTCACTGCCGTCGCGCAGCACGCACAGCAATGCACCGGGGATGACGGCACTGGATACCATCATGGGTGAAGTTGACGAGCTCAGTCGAGGGCACGATCAGGAGTAGGTGCCGCGCCGGATTGGGTGGTGCGTTGCTCCCGGCGTTCAATCCGTGTCAGTAACTCGAGGAAATCATCAGACAGAATCTCGTTGCAGGGGAAGGCGAAACGTAGCGCCGCCGCAAGCGAATCACTGGCGCGCGGACTGCTGATTACCTGCGGCGGCAGCGCGGCGGCGGGATCCGCAAGGGGCATTCTGTCTGTCATCGCCGGGAGAAACGCGCGAGCCGGCGATTTTGTTTCTTGCAATGCGCAGCGCGAACGGCGGTAAACAGGGGCGATGGAAATCGGCACATCTCGATCGGCGGTTATCCAAGCCTGTCGCCGCGCGCGGGTGGAATCGCCCTTTCTGCGCCTGTTGCTTGATCGTGAACCTGACATTGCAGACGCGGCGGAGACAGGTTTGCTCTTGCCCGTCGCGGATGCGCGGATTGACGATCCGGACATGCCAGTCGCGCGGCGGCTGCGGCTGGAACGCCGACGCCTGGCCCTGATCGTGGCGCTGGGTGACCTGGCTGGCCAGTTCGACCTGACAAACGTTACCGGCGCACTGAGTGATTTTGCCGATTATGCGCTTGATGCCGCGATTGGGGCGGCGATCAGCGAACGGACGCCGGGCGCGCCCGTTGCGGGTTTTGCCGCAATCGCGCTGGGCAAGCAGGGCAGCCACGAGTTGAACTACTCGTCCGATATTGACCCGATCCTGTTGTTTGACCCCGCCTCCTTGCCATGTCGCCCGCGTGAGGAACCGGAGGAAGCGGCTGTCCGCATTGCGCGCCGCGTGGTCGAACTGCTGCAGGCGCGCGACGGTGATGGTTATGTGCTGCGGGTTGATTTGCGCCTGCGGCCATCACCCGAGGCGACGGCGATCGCGCTGCCCGTGGAAGCCGCCATTTCCTATTATGAATCGCTCGCGCTGCCATGGGAGCGGGCGGCCTTTATCCGGGCGCGTGCGGCGGGCGGCGATGTGGCGCTTGGCAATCGCTTCCTCGATACCATCAGCCCGTTCATCTGGCGGCGCGCACTTGATTTCGGTGCCATCCGGGAGATCAGGGGTATCTCGCGACGCATCCGCGACCACCATGCCCAGGGGCAGGCATTTGGTCCTGGCTTTGACCTGAAGCGCGGTCGTGGCGGGATTCGTGAGATTGAGTTTTTTGCGCAGATTCATCAGCTTATTCACGGTGGTCGCGAGCCGGCATTGCGGGCGCCAGCGACGCGGGATGCACTGGCACGACTTGCGGAAGCGGGCTGGATAGGCACCGATGAAGCCGCTGTGCTGGCCGACAGCTACACATTGTTGCGCACCATCGAACACCGCGTGCAGATGATTGATGACCGGCAAGTCCATCATCTGCCAACCGATGCCGCGTTGGATGGTGTTGCGCGGCTGCACGGGGTTGCTGACGGCGCGGCGTTGCTTGACCTGCTCCGACCCGGTGTCGTGACGGTTGCGGCAACATATGATTCGCTTGATGGCGGGGAAGAGGTGAGCCTTTCCGCCGACCGCGACCGGCTGGTTGTGCAGCTGGAGGCTGCAGGCTTTGCCTTTAATGATGGCGTTGCTGAACTGATTGAGCGCTGGCGTGGCGGAACCTATCCGGCACTGCGCAGCCCGGCGGCGCGCGCGGCGCTGGAGGCGGTGTTGCCCGGCCTGATCGCAGCGCTGGGGACGGCGCCGGACCCCCATGCGGCAATCGTGCGGCTCGACGTAATGCTTGGCCGGCTCAGCAGTGCGGTGAATTTCTTTCGCCTGATCGAGGCGCGGCCCGCATTGACGCCCTTGCTTGGCGCAATCCTGAGTCATGCCCCAACGCTCGCCGATGCGCTGGGCCGACGACCGGAATTGTTCGATGGGCTGGTCGATGCCAGTGCGCTTGATCCGGTCGGGTCGGTCGAGGCGCTGGTCGGCGAGATGCGGCTTGGCGCGGGTGCGGGCGATTATCAGCAACAGCTTGACCATGTCCGGCAGCTTGTTGGCGAGAAGCGCTTTGCTCTGGGGACGCAGATTATCGCCGGCGTCAGTGATCCGCTCGACGTGTCGGCTGGCTATGCACGCATCGCCGAGGCGGCGATCAACGTCCTCGCTGCGGCAACCACCTCAGAGTTCGCGCTGGCCCATGGCAAGGTGCCTGACAGCGAGCTGATCATCCTTGCGCTTGGTCGACTGGGCGGCGGCGCCTTGACCCATGCCTCTGACCTCGACCTGATCTATCTGTTCAGCGGGGATTATATGGCGGAGTCCGATGGCGCCAAGCCGCTTGGCGCCGTGCTCTACTATAATCGTCTGGCGCAGCGCATCACGAGCGCGTTGTCGGCACCGACTGCTTCCGGACCGCTTTACGATATTGATACCCGCCTGCGCCCTTCGGGGACGCAGGGGCCGCTGAGCGTCTCGCTTGATGGCTTTGAGCGTTATCAGCGCGAAAGTGCCTGGACATGGGAGCATATGGCGCTGACGCGTGCGCGCCCGGTATTTGGGTCAGCCGTCGCACGCCAGGCGACCCAGGCGGCTATTGATGCGGTTCTGGCGGGGGATCGCCCGGCGCGGGATGTCGTGGCAGATGCCATGACGATGCGGGCCGAGATGGCCACGCACAAACCACCGGCCGGGCCGCTTGATGCAAAAATGCTCCCCGGTGGGCTGGTTGATCTCGAATTCGCCGTCCACATGGTTCAGTTGACCCAGCTTGCCGGGTTTGATCCCCAACTCGGCACGGCAATCGCGTTGCTTGCCGAAAAGGGATTGGCGCCACCCGGGTTGCGCGCGGCGCACGACATGCTGACACGGTTGCTCGTGACGTTGCGACTGGTGGCGCCAGATGCAAAGCCGCCGGCACCGGCAATTTGCACGCTTATCGCACGCGCGCTGGGGGTGAACGACTGGAGCAGCGTGATTGCGTCGTTCGACGTGACCCGGCAAGAGGTGTCCGACTATCTTGCGGCAATTGTCACGGGCCGCGGATGCTATCATGGGGTTGGCAATGGCACTTGAAGAAGGGGCGACGATCCCGGCGGTCGATCTGGCAACGCCGGAGGGCGGGCGCGTCAACTTGCACGATTTTCTCGGCAAGCCGTTGATACTGTACTTCTATCCGAAGGATGACACCACGGGATGCACCCGGGAGGCACAAGATTTCAGCGCCTTATACGCTGAATTTCAGTCGCTTGGCGCCAATGTCCTGGGTGTGTCACGCGATATTCCGGCCAAGCATCAGAAGTTCATCGATAAATATGACCTGACCGTGCCACTGGCCAGCGACGACACCGGCGATGTGATCGCGGCATTTGGTGTGTGGGTCGAAAAGAGCCTCTACGGCAGAAAATATATGGGAATCGACCGTTCAACCTTCCTGTTCAACAAGGCCGGTCAGCTGGTCCGCGTCTGGCAAAAGGTCCGCGTGCCCGGTCATGCGAGTGCGGTGCTTGAAGCCGTCCGGGAGATGGGCTGATTATCGAACGGAGCATTGCCGCCGCAGCCCGTGCGGTGCTGGAGGTGGCTGATCCGGCGGCGAAGGTCCGCGCCGCACGTGCGGTTGCGCGGGCATGGCGGCGTGGAGTGCTGCGTCAGGATTTCGATTGTCTGATGCCTGATCGCCCTGCGCGACCAATGCAACCCGAACTTTTGTCGCCATCGCGGATGCCACGACGCGGCAAGGGCGGCTCCGAGCGTGGGCGGATCGCCCTGCTTCATGCGCTGGCACATATCGAGTTTGTGGCGATTGATCTGGCATTTGATCTTGTTGGCCGGTTCGGCGCCGGCTTCCCGCGCGACTTTGTCGATGACTCGATTGCCGTCGGGGCTGATGAGGCAATGCATTTTGCACTGCTGGACCGGCGGTTGCGGGCGATGGGCAGCCACTATGGCGCGATGCCGGCGCATGATGGGCTGTGGGATGCCGCGAGCGAGACGGCACATGATGCGCTGGCCCGGCTGGCGATTGTCCCGATGGTTCTCGAAGCACGCGGGCTCGACGTGACCCCGATGACAATAGAGCGCTTTGTCGCGGCAGGAGACCATGCCAGCGCGCGCATTCTCGAACGCATTTTGGCGGATGAGATTCGTCATGTTCGCGCCGGCACGCGCTGGTTTGAATTTGCCTGCGCGCGCGACGGGTTTGTACCCGATTCGCATTGGCGTGCGTTGGTCACGCGTCACTTTCACGGAATGCTTAAGCCACCGTTCAACGACTCGGCGCGGGAGTCTGCCGGTCTGACGCTCAATTACTATGCGAGCCTTGCCTAGGCCCGACCGGACCGGTCACACAGGATCCCGAAGTCCGGTGCGCGGAGGGGCCGCTATACCGGATACATAATAAGGGGCGGGGCCGGGCGTTTCCGGTGATCGCGAGGGTCGTCGGGAACGCATGGTAAAATTCTCAATAGCGTCAGCTACGCAGGCCATTTCGCGGCTTCGTACCTATTTTATTGCGCGAGACTTTATTTTTCATGATGGCCGCGATCTGCGTCGCTTCAGCGTCGGTGGGCGGGCCCAGGCGATGATGGCCGGAATCGCTGCCGTTACACTGAGCTTTTCTGCATATGGTGTTGCCCAGGCTGCCGTCAGCGCGGTTGCGTTGAGCGGTGTTGTTGGCGCGCCACTTTCGCCGGAAGCCAAGGTCGCCCAGATGCAGGCGCGTGTCACGGCGATGCAGGCCGATGTGGAGAAAATCCGCGCGGTTGCAGCCGCTCATGCAGCGCGTGTCGAGCAGCGTCAGGCAATCATTACGGCGGTGGTCTCAGGCAAGGCCGACCAACATGCGCTGGCAATCATTCCCCAGACGATTGATCCGGAGGCTGATGCCCTTGCCGCAGACGTTGTCGCGCCACTGAAGCAGGTTGAGCAGCAGCAGGTTGCCACGGCGGTCAAGGTTCGCAAGGTCGCAGAGCAGCGTTATGCTGCTGCCGCCGCCAAGGTCCGTCGTTTTGGCCTGGCGCCGGAGCGATTTGTCGCAGCAACGCCGGCGATGGGCGGCCCCTATGAAGCCGCCAATAGCGCGGAAGCCGCTGCTGACATTCGCGCAGACATGCAATTCCGGTCATTGTTCATGACATGGAAGAAACTCGACAATCTGGAGCAGGGCAGCATTGCCATTCCGTCGGTTCTTCCGGTGGAGCGCCTGGCGTTTACCAGCAATTTCGGCATCCGTTCCGATCCGTTCCGTGGGACGGCAGCTTTTCATGGCGGTGTTGATATTCCGGGTCCAGTCGGCACGCCGATCTATGCGACGGCAGACGGCATCGTCGGTCGCGCCGAGCGTGCGGGCGGCTATGGCAACATGGTTGAGATCAACCATGGCAAGGGCATCGCCACCCGTTATGGCCATTTGTCGAAGATTCTCGTTGCGCCGTTCACCCGCGTTCGTCGCGGACAACTGATCGCCCTGATGGGTTCGACCGGTCGCTCGACTGGCCCGCACCTCCATTATGAGGTCCGTATCGATGGCGCTGCGGTCAACCCGACACCGTTCCTGCTGAACGCCGACTATCTGCTTGCGGCGCAGGATCGTCCGCTCAAGAGCGCTCCGGTCGCCGTGGGCGGCCCCGCAGACTGATCGCTTCGCAACCGATTTAGGCGTCGCTGCGGTTGCCGTCAGCGTCGTGACAGCCTATCTCGCTGACATGGTGTCACCCGCTCCCGAAATCGCCTTGACCGCGGCTGCTGCCGCGCGCGTTGCGGCAATTGCTTCCAAGCAGGGCAAACCTGCGATCTTGCGCCTCTCGGTCGAGGGCGGAGGCTGTTCAGGCTTTCAGTATAAATTTGGCTTTGCCGACGCCCCTGAAGGTGATGACGCCGTCGCGGAAACCGACGGCGTGCAGCTGGTGGTGGATTCGATCAGCCTCGATCTGGTGCGTGGCGCGGCGGTTGATTATGTCGAGGAGCTGGGTGGCGCGGCGTTTCGCGTTACCAACCCCAATGCCGCGTCGGGCTGCGGCTGCGGCACCAGTTTCTCGGTCTGACGGCGCATCCGTTGAAGATCGTCACCTACAACGTCAATGGTATCAAGGCGCGCCTGCCACGGTTGCTGGAGTATCTCGCCGAGCAGCAGCCGGATGTCGTGTGCCTGCAGGAACTCAAATCGAGCGACGAAACCTTTCCTGAGGCCGAAATCCGGGCCGCAGGCTATGGCGCAATCTGGCACGGGCAAAAGGCGTTCAATGGCGTGGCGATCCTGGCCAGGGGCGTTGATCCGGTCGAACGGCAGCGTGGTCTGACTGGCGACCCCGATGATGCCCATAGTCGCTATATCGAGGCGGAAGTGGGCGGCATTGTCGTCGCGGCGCTTTACCTGCCGAACGGCAACCCACAGCCTGGCCCGAAATTTGATTACAAGCTCAGCTGGATGGCGCGCCTTGCGGAACGCGCGCGGACGCTCCTGTCTGAAGAGTTGCCGGTGGTGCTTGCCGGGGATTATAATGTCATCCCCAATGACGATGATACCTTCTCCGTGCGCGCCATGCAGGATGATGCGCTGATGCAGCCGGAGAGCCGCGCAGCCTATCGTTCGCTGGTGGCAACAGGCTGGACCGATGCCTTGCGCACACGTTTTCCCAAAGGCGGGGTATGGACCTTCTGGGATTATCAGGCCGGGGCCTGGCAGCGTGACGCCGGGTTTCGCATCGACCATTTGCTGCTTAGTCCGCAAGCCGCAGACCGGCTGATCGATGCTGGCGTCGACAAGGACTATCGCGGTCGTGAAAAGGCCAGTGACCACGCACCAACATGGGTCCGTTTGACCCAGGCCTAGTGCCCGAGGAGGGCTGATGAAGACCGTCGCCTTGATAATGTTGCTGTTGTTGCCGGGTGTCGCCCAAGCGGAGAGTCGCGGCTATTGCCCGACCCGCCCGGGACTCGGAACCACACCCTGCACGATTGAACCTGGCCATTTCTCGTTGGAAACGGCGCTGGCCGACTGGACGCTCGAGGAAGATTCGACGCAGCGGGTTGATACGTTGCTGATCGGGGACAGCTTTGTCCGGGTCGGCCTGACGGATTCGGTTGAGGCGCAGTTTGGCTGGACGCCCTTTGGACGGGTACGTTCGCGCGACAAATTGAGCGGGACAATCGATACTGCAGATCGAGCCGGTGACATTACCATTGGTCTGAAAGCCAATCTGCGTCACCCCGATGGTGCGGGCTTTTCAATTGCCGTGCAGCCGTTCGCAACCATTCCCGTCGGGCGGGGGCCGTTGGGCGCGGGTGACTGGGGTGCGGGTGTGGTTGTTCCAGTCACCTTTGATCTCAGTGAAACCGTAAACCTGGCGACGACCACTGAAATCGATGCTGCGGTCGATGCGGACGGGCACGGGCGCCACTTCGCTGCCAGTGAGACAATTGGGGTCGGTATCAAGCTGAGCAAGCAATTGACGGCCTCGGTTGAGGCGCAGTTGCTGCGTGACCATGACCCTGCAGGCTTCACCACCCAGGGACTCGCCTCCGTTTCGCTGGCCTGGATGGCCAGGGACAATCTTCAGCTTGATGTCGGCGGGGTCAGGGGCTTGAATCAGGATTCGCCGGATTTTGAATTTTATCTAGGCGTTTCCCGTCGCTTTTAATGCCTTTCTGACGGCAGCATCCGGCGCACTGCATTGCCAACATCTGGCATTTTTTCCCGTAGAACGGCGGGAATTGCTATTCATTTTGAGTTCAGTTTCTTGTTCAACTTGTTGAATTTACTCATTTGTGGTGTTTGGCACAGTTAATGCACCAACACAGTTACGGCCTGATCATCGGGTCGGTCGCTGTGGAGGATGTGATGTCGAAGTTCATTCTGTTGTCGATGGCCGCCGTCACGGCGGCGTTCGCCAATCCGGTACTCGCCTCAAATCTGGAAAATGGGGTGGGAACGACCGTCGCCCCGGCACCAACACCGACGGCCAGCCCGAAGCAAGAACAGCGCTATTGTGTGATTGACGATATTACTGGCTCAAGACTCCCGGTGAAGACCTGTCTCACCCGGAAAGAGTGGCTGGCTCGCGGATTTGACCCCCTCAATCCGTAAGCCCCTGGGGTGCCTGCGGTGCGGGGAATAGCACCGCAGGCATCATCACTGCAGGCGAAAAGCACAGGCCCTGCATTCTGGCTGCATATGCGCGGCCCATCGCTGCGGTATGAAAAACAGACCATTCCATGCGCGTCTTGGCTTCGCGACCGCAGGTGTGCTGCTGGTCTGGCGACGAGAGGCAAGTTTTCGAGCTCAGGTTGTTTTGACCGGCGCCTTGATGCTTGTCTTGTTGTTATTACAACCCGGTTGGCTCTGGGTGGCGTTGCTTTTGAGTTCGGCAACGCTGGTCATGGCACTGGAACTGGCGAATGCCGCCATTGAGTATCTTGCAGATCAGGTTCATCCGGACATTGCGCCCGGCATTGCTGCTGCCAAGGATGCGGCCGCAGGCGCTGTCCTCCTCGCGAGTGGCGGCTCGCTCCTGATGGCTGCATTGATGCTGATCGACCGACTCTAAAGCGGCTTCTCGTAAACCTGATAAACCTTGTTCACATAACTGTTGATGGCATCGGCAATGGCGTTCATCCCCTGATTGTCATCAAGAACCCAGCCAATCTCCCCCTCGGTTGAGCCATAATTGGCGACGGCGGCCCGGCGGATATATTCGATCATCATAAAGGCGAGCTGGCTCGCCATCCGCGATGACTGGAGTTCCTTGACCACGCCCATCAACGGTACGCGCATCGTGACGGCCCTTGGACGGCGCAGCCACAGCAACAGCTTTGCCCAGCCGAACGGCAACAGATTGCCCTTGAGCGGCTTGAGCGTTTCGTTGAGGTCGGGCAGCGTGATCATGAAAGCTACCGGTTGGCCGTCAAGCTCGGCGATCCGGATCAGTTCGTCGAACACGATTGGTTTCAGCTTCACGCCGACATCGGCGATTTCCGGTGGTGTCAGGGGGACAAAACCCCAATTGTCGGACCATGCGTCGTTAAGGATCGCGAGAATGATCGCCGCCTCTTCATCGAACCGGGACTTGTCGACCATGCGGATCCTGATCCGCGGGTTGCGTTCGCCCGATTGCACAATGCGTTGCACAATTGGCGGGAATTCTTTTGTTATATCAAGTCGGTATGTTTTGAGTTGCTTGACGGGCAGGTAACCCGCACTTTCGATCCACGCGCGATATTCCGGCTTGGCATGGCCCATCATGATCGTCGGGGCATGATCATATCCTTCGATCAGCAAGCCGGGCTCTTCCCAGATGGACATGCTGATTGGACCAAGAACGCGCGTCATGCCCTGACCGCGCAGCCAATCCTCAGCAGCGTTGATCAAGGCGCGCGCGGTGTTGGCGTCTTCTGCATCAAACAGTCCAAACTGCCCGCAGCCCGGGCCAAACCCCTGTTCGGCCGGCATGGTCAGCGCCAGGGTGTCGATGTGCGCCGAAATGCGACCGACAATCTGGCCACCGCGTTCCGCAAGGAACAATTGCGCCTTGGCATGGCTGAACCAGCCATTTTTCTCCGGCGTGATCAATCCCAGCGCTTCCCCCTTGAGCGGAGGAACCCAATGAGGGTCATCCTTGTAAAGCCGGAAGGGCAGGGCAACAAATCGCTTGCGATCGGCCTTGCTGCTGATCGGCCGGATGGAGAGAGGAGCGGAGCTGGCCAAGATGCGGATACCTTGCTGACAAGTGCTTGCAGTCCCGCGCTGGCCGCGCGCTGTCAAGCGGATCGTCTGCATCGGGGGTTTTACGTAGCCATCGGCGCCACCATATGGCCACTATCTGGAGGCATTGGCCCATCCCATGAACAGCAGCCTTGTATTTGATCCGAACCAGGTGACCGAGACCGTGGGCGCCGCGCGTCCTGCCCGGCAACCCATCGCCGATGACCGTGCCATGCTGCGCGTCGCGGCCGAGC
Organism: uncultured Sphingomonas sp.; assembly: GCA_963422345.1. Taxonomy (GTDB): domain Bacteria; phylum Pseudomonadota; class Alphaproteobacteria; order Sphingomonadales; family Sphingomonadaceae; genus Sphingomonas. The sequence goes on along the minus strand of OY729425.1, from coordinate 3,037,709 downwards.
TCGCACGTGACCTCGCGGCGCCAAAGCCGCTGATCTATTGGGCAGATACGCTTGCTTCTGCCGTAATCGGCTATGGGGCGCTTGCGGTTGCGGTTTCCTCGACCTCAGTGATCTGGGTATTGCTGGCGGCTGTCATCGCCGTGCTCGCGCTCTATCGTGCCGGCAGCTTCATCCATGAGCTGACCCATCTGAAGCATTCGTTGGTGCCGGGATATTGGTTGAGCTGGAACATCATCATCGGCGTTCCGCTGATGGTGCCCTCATTCATGTACGAGGGCGTGCACACGCTTCATCATGCGCGGACGCGATATGGCACGGTCGAGGATCCGGAATATCTTCCCCTGGCCCTGATGAAGCCATGGACATTGCCCCTTTTTGTGGTCGTCGCGGTGTTCGCGCCTGTTGCCCTGCTTTTCCGGTTTGCGGTGCTTGCGCCGCTTTCAGTGATTGTGCCACCGCTGCGGCGCTGGCTGGTAGCGCGCGCTTCGGGCCTGCAAATCAATCCACAGTTCAGCCGCCGTCCTCCAGAGGGTGAGTTCCGCACCCGATGGCTGGCGCTGGAGGCTGCCACCAGCCTTTGGACCATTGCGATCCTGACAATGGTCGCGACCGGCCTCATTCCGATCACGGGCTTCCTGATCGCCCTTGCTATTGTATCCGGCGTGACGCTGCTGAACCAGTTGCGCACGCTGGTGGCGCATCTGTGGGAGAATGAAGGCGAGCCGATGACGGTGACCGCGCAGTATCTCGACAGCGTGAACGTGCCGCCGCCAGGGTTGCTGCCGGCCCTGTGGGCACCGGTCGGGCTGCGATACCACGCGCTGCACCATTTGCTGCCCAGCGTCCCTTATCATGCCCTTGGCGAAGCGCACCGACGGTTAGTTGCCGCGCTATCGGTTAATTCGCCCTATCATAAGGGTAATCATGCTGGACTGTTGCCGCTGGTCGGGCGGATTGCGCGCAGTACGATGAAGGTCGGGCGCTAGGGCATCGCAATAACAGGCTGGCGGTCAGTCCGCGATTGCGGAGTCGCAATGCTCGCGGTGCCGGTCGCTATTCCTCTGTCCTGATCAACACAGCTTCGCCGATCATCAGGAACAGCAGGAAGGGTGCCCAGGCGGCAAGGAACGGCGGGTAGGCACCGAGATTGCCCATCGCCAGCGCGAAATTGTCGCCGACGAAATAGGCGAAACCCAATGCCATGCCGATTACGGCGCGCAGGAACAATTTGCCTGATCGCGCCAGTCCAAAGGCTGATATTGCCCCGAGCAATGGCATCAGCATCGACGACAGCGGCGCTGACAATTTGTGCCACATCGACCCCGACAGGGCCTTTGTCGGTCGGCCTGCATCGGAAAGATCGAGGATTGCCTGCCGCAGCGCGAAGAACGACATCCCGTCAGGGTCGATGTTGGACAGGGTGAATTGGTCCGGACGGACGCCGTGCCCGATCACCACGGTTCCGAGGTGGGTAAGTTTGCTTTCCGCAACATCAAAGCGCGTGGTACCGGCAATCCGCCAGCCATCCCCGTCACGAATCCCTTGTGGTGCGCGGACAATCGCGTTCAACTTGCCACCCTCACGGTCGTACAAGGTAACGTCCCTGAGCTGCGCTGCACCGCCGCGACCGCTGATCCGGCCAACCTGGATCAGGTCATCGCCGTCACGGACCCAGACATTGCTGCGATCGCCGCGATCAATCGGCAGCGGACCATATTCAACCGCCTTCCATTGGCTCAGCGTCGCGGTTGCCCGGCTTACGATCCGCTCATTGAAGGCGAAGGCCAGGATTGCGACGCCAAAACTGGCCACGATCAGCGGTGCAAGCAGCTGGTGCGCTGAAAGTCCGGCAGCCTTCAGTGCGACAATCTCACTGTTCTGGTTCATTGTCGTCAGGGTCAGGATCGTGCCAAGCAGCACCGAAAAGGGCAGAAACCGGGCAATGATCTGCGGGGTCCGCAAACTGATATAGCGGAGTTCCTCTGCCTGCCCGTTGCCGGGGTGAGCGAGAATCCAGCCAGATTCGCTCAGCAAATCCATCATCTGCAAGACAAGGACAAGTGCGGCCAGAATGGCGAACGTCCGGCCAAGGAACATCTTGGCCATGTAAAGCGATACGGTGCGTGATGGAAAAAGGTGCAGCGAGCTCATGATTCCACCGCCCCGGCCCGTTTGGGCAACATCCGCGCGATTGCCTTGGTGATCTTTGAGAACCCTCGCTCCAGGCCGCCAATGGGTTGCCCGCCAGGAACAAAGGCGATCACATAATACATCCATACACAGATTGACGCGAAGATCGCGAAGGGAACCCACAGGGCGATAATCGGATCGATCCGGCCAAGGCCGCCGATCGCCTCGCCATATTCATTGACCTTGTGATAGGCCACTACCATCACAATCGACAGAAATACGCCCAGTGCCGAGGTTGAGCGCTTGGGTGGTACGCCCAGCGCAAGGCCAAGAAATGGCAGCAAAAACATCGACAACACTTCGGCAAGCCGGAAGTGGAAGGCGGCGCGGCTGGTGTTGCGATCCTTCTCGCTGGCATTGGCGTCGTGGCCGATCCGTACCAGCTCGGGCAGGGTTCGTTCGAGATTCAGCCCGCCCCGCGTCCGGAAATTTTCATATTTCGGCAACGGGATGGGCAGGTCATGCGAGGTGAAGGTCAGCACGCGCGGGGCCACGAAACCAGGCGCGTTGTTGATCAATGTGCCATTGGTCAGGCGGAAGATAATCTCATCGGGATTGTCGGTGGCCAGAAACTGGCCCTTTTCCGCGGTTACCGCGTACCAATCACCCTTTTTGCCAGCATATTGTACGAAGATGCCTGACAGCTTGCGGCCCTCATCGCGGCTCTCTTCTATGCGAACGGTCGCGCCGTTCGGGAAATGGGTGAACTCCCCGACCTTGATCGAGGCGCCCAGCGCTCCGGTCCGCAGTTCAAAGCGGAGCTTCTCATAGGTGTAGCGAGCGCCGGGCTGGATGAAACCGACAATAGCGAGATTGGCCAGGGCAAGCCCGACCGCAAACATGAACGGAACGCGCAGCAACCGGGTGTAGCTGAGCCCGACCGCGCGCAGCACATCCAGTTCCGAACTGGTCGCGAGGCGACGAAAGGCCAGCAGAACCCCCAGCAACAGGCCGATGGGAATACCAAGCCCGAGATATTCGGGCAGCAGGTTGGCCAACATGCGCCACACGACACTGACCGGCCCGCCCTCTGTTGCGACGAAATCCAGCAGCAGACGAATCCGGTCAAGGATCAACAGCATCGCCGTGATCGCGAGGCATGAGAACATCGGGCCGGCAATTAATCGGGCCATGTAGCGGTCGACGGATGGCATGATCGCTTGCAAATGGCCTTTTCGGGCTGGGTTGACGGGAACTGCCCCGCTCAGGGATGCTATATCGGGGCGATGCCCGCGCGTCAGCTACGAAATCAATTCTATTCGGCAGCAACAGAATGAGCGCGCGCGCGCGCAGCGGTCATGGCTTCGGTCAGGCCACGCTCAAGGGCCGCGATGGTAAAGGGCTTGCGCAATACCGGGTGCCCGCCAAACGCGTCGCTACATGCTTCGCCGGCGAAACCGGTGACGAAGATAATGGCGACATCCGGGAAATGCGGCGCCAATGCCGCGACCATTTCCGGCCCGGTTTGCTGGGGCATCAACACGTCGGAGACAATCAGGTCTATCGCGGGATGTTCCTCCAGCATGGCCGGCGCCGATAGCGGATTGTTGCACGCAATCGGGTGGTGGCCCAGTTCTTCAAGCGCCCCCATGGTCGCGCCGAGCACGCGCGGATCGTCTTCAACCACAAGAACATGCAGAGATCCCATCGGCGTACTCCCGTTCTCGGCGTGCGGTGTAACCGCCTGTTCGGCGGCGGCAGTGTTGTGGCGCGGCAACAGCATAGTGACCGTCGTGCCGGCGCCCGGGGTTGAGTCGATGGTGATCTCCCCACCGGCCTGACGCACAAAGGCGAAGGCCTGGCTCAATCCCAGGCCCGTACCCTGTCCAGTTGGCTTGGTCGTAAAAAAGGGTTCAAAAACGCGTTCAATCGTGTCCGGAGACATGCCGCAGCCCGTGTCATGAACGGCGATTGTGACATAATCGCCAGCGGCACAGCCATGGCCGGTCGCATCTTTCAGGCTTTTGCCAGACGTCCTGATGGTCAGCGTCCCGCGCCCGTTCATCGCATCCCGCGCATTGACGGCGAGGTTGAGGACGACATTTTCAAGTTGCAGCTTGTCGGCGCGGGTCTGCCAACCGCATCCGTCGTCGCAGACGACAACCGTGATCGCATCGCCAATTGTTCGATCAAGCAGGTCGGACATGCCGGCCACCAGTTCACCAGGCATGATCGGCTCGGCGCGCAATGCTTCCTCGCGCGAGAAAGCGAGCAGGCGCCTGGTCAGCGCGGCGGCACGATTGGCTCCCTCCATGGCGCTGTCGATATGGCGCGCCGGATCGGCGCCGCCGGCCTTGAGCTGCCGCGCGGCGAGTTCAAGTCCGCCAATAACCACCGCGAGCATATTGTTGAAATCATGGGCTATGCCGCCCGTGAGTTGCCCCACGGCCTCCATCTTCTGGACCTGGCGCAGGCGCGCTTCCTGTTCGCGAAGCTCCGCCGTCGCGCTGGCCACGGCGTCTTCGAGCTCGGCCGAACGCGCGCGTTCGGTGTCTGCTTCGGCGCGGGCGCTGGCCCGTTCGGCCAGGGCCCGCACGATCATCCACCCGAGGATGATGGCGCCAAACACAATAAGCGCGCCAAAGATCATCAAAACCCGCGCCGTGTTGCTGGACCTGTTGACCGAAGCCATCGCGTCGCTGGTCCTGCGCTCCAGCACGGTGCGTTCGCGGTCGATGATCATTTCGAGCGCATCATTCATACGCGCCAGCGCCGGTGCCTTGCGCGCCGCATAGTAGCGGGCGAGTGCCTGCTCGTTCTTCTTGTAGCGGGTGCTGAGCGCAATGGTGACCAGCTCGTCACCCCGTTCGCGATAGGCAGATCGCAGGGCAAGGATCGCCGGGTGCAGCGCGGGATTGTCGGTGGTGATCTGGTCGAGGCGGTCAATCTGGTTGCCGGCGAGCTTCCACTGGTCAAAATAGGTTGCGCCAAGACCGTCATCGGCGCTGATCACATAGCGGCCCAGTGACGCTTCGGATTGCGCGATGGTGCCCGAAAGGGTCCGCGCGAGGATCATCACCTCATAGCTGTGTCGCTGCAACTGCAAGGCGTGATCACGCTGGCGATTGGCGTCGCCAAGCGTTGTCATGAGGGCGACAAGCACAACAGCGCCCAACGCTGCCGTCACGACCAGCATGATCGTGCGCCAGGTGCTGCGCGGGGCGTCCGAAGCCGCTGTGTCCGCCATGTTGCCGCTCATCATGGCGACACTAGCCGGTCGCGCGTCAGGTGGGAAGCGGCGTAGCGGGGTTCAGGCAATCACACCTGTTGCCTGACCGGCGGCGCGGAACATCTTCAGGATGATCTGGATCTGCTCAGCTGTGTGTTCGGCGCAGAGCGAGCAGCGCAGCAAATAGGTACCTGCAGGCGTGGCGGGTGGCCGTGCCATGTTCACATACAGCCCGCCGTCGAGCAGCGCCTGCCACATCGCCACCGCCTGGGTCTGATCGTCTAGGATGATCGCGATGATCGCTGATTGCGGCGTGTCGGTCCCCAGCTTGAAACCCATCTCCCTCAACCCGCCGTGCAGCGTGCGGGCATTTTCCCACAGATGCGCGCGCTTGTTATGGGAGTGCATCAGCTTGCGGATCGACATGGCAGCAGTGGCCACCACCGACGGTGGCAGCGATGCGGTGAAGATATAGGGGCGGCAGGCTAGGCGGATTGCCTCAAATTTGGGGTGGTTTGACACGCAGAAGCCGCCGACCGTGCCGACGGATTTGGAGAAGGTGCCGACGATGAAGTCGACATCGCCCTCGCAGCCCTGATCCTCATAGACGCCGCGGCCATTGGGGCCGAAAAAGCCCATCGAATGTGCCTCGTCACTCAGCACCATCGCGCCATGCTTCTTGGCGACGGCGACCATCTCCCTGAGCGGTGCGATGTCGCCGAGCATCGAATAGACGCCCTCCAGCACGACAAGCTTGCCGGCTTCCTTGGGCAGGCGGCCCAGGCGCTTGTCGAGATCCTCGACACTGTTGTGGCGGAAGCGGACGATCTCGGCATTGCCCTGCGCACAGCCGTCGTAAATCGAGGCGTGGCTGTCGGCGTCGAGGATAACATATTCCCCCTTGCCGGCGAGCGTCGAGATCATGCCGAGATTGGCCATATAGCCGGTCGAAAAGACGATTGCGCCGGTCACGCCATAGAAATCGCGGAGCGCCTGCTCTACCTCCATATGGTCGCGGAATGTGCCGTTGAGCATCCGGCTGCCATTGGTGCCCGAGCCAAACTGGTCGAGCGCGTCCTTGCCAGCCTGGATGACATCCGGGTCAAAGGTCATGCCCATATAATTATAGGTGCCGAGCAGGATGGTGTCCTTGCCGGCAATCACCGCCTCGGTCGGCGACCCTACCTGTTCCATGACGATGGCGAACGGATCGGTAACGCCGGAATCCATCAACGCCTGACGCTCGGCGATCAGGCCGTCGAATTTTGACATCAGGTCGTGCTCGGGCGCGATCATGGCGGCGTTTTCCGGCAGTGCTTCGGCAGTCAGTCCATCGTCAGTCATGGGTTCAACCCTTCAGCTTCGCGACCGCATCGATCAACTGACCGATATTCTCGATCTCGGCTTGCATGTTCATCGTGATGATGATGTCGAACTCATCCTCAATCGCCGCGACGAAATCCATCACGGTCAGGCTGTCCCATTCCAGGTCGCCCTGAAAGGTCGTGGCATCGCTCAGCGCTACACCCTTCTTGTTGAAAGGTTCGATCTGTTCAGCGATCGTGGCGAAAATCTGGTCCCGGTCGGTCATGTATGATCCTTATTAGGTCGAGGGGGCGAATGCCAACCGATTGCGGCGGGAAGGCGGCACCGGCTTGGCAAGTGCGAACACAAGGCGCAGCATTGCACGGATGAATCGGGGGATACCATGTCGAATTTGCTGCCACACGACCATCCGGAATATGAATTTCCCAAGGAAGTTCACAACATGCTGGTTTCCGCGCTGGCTGCGCATGTCCAGCTGTCTGCCATGGCGGATACCAAGGCCAGCATCCTGATGGGAGCAACCTTTGTCGTATTCACGCTGACGATTGGCCAGATGGGCTCATCGACCCTGCTTGCCTCGCCGTCTTTGATCCTGCTCGGGGTCTTTTCATTTGCCGCCACCGTGTTGTCGGTGATGGCCGTGATGCCCAAGATCAAGACGCCGAAGGGGCGCAATCCCAATTTCCTCTTCTTTGGCGTCTTCAGCACCATATCCGAGGCCGAATTTGTTGATCAGATGATCGATGTCATGCGCAACGAGGAGGCCACCTATCGCACCATGTTGCGCGATCTCTACCAGAATGGCATTGTTCTGCAGAAGAAGAAATATTATTATTTAACAAGAGCATATCAGGCATTTTTAGTCGGGATCATCCTCACCCTGGTCGCATTTCTGTTGCAAGCGGCGGCGGGTTGGCCGCACCGCTGACGCTCAGAGCAGGCCGTGCGCCCGGTACCAGCTGACCGTCGCTGCCAGCCCATCTGCTGTGGCAATTCTTGGCTGCCACAATTGCGTCGGCGGGCGTTTGTCGGGATCAACCACCCAATCGGGATGGCAGAAATAATCGACCCGATCCGGCGTCAACTTGGCCTTCTTGCCGCGGATAAGTCGATCACCATGCGCAACCAGTGACATCACGGGGCGGGGCAGGGGAATGGCGATAACGCGCTTGCCGACAGCCACACCAAGTGCTCGCCCAAATTCCCGGTGGGTCCAGCCACCCTTTACCCCGTCATCAGCTTCAAGGACGAGGCGCCCGGTCTCGCCCAGCGCCAGTGCAAGAAGCAATGCGGCGAGGTCATCGACATGGATGACAGACAGTCGCCCGGGACTGGGCAAGAGGGTAAGGCCATAGGAGGCAAGGCGAAACATTTCCCGCATCTCGAGATCGCCGGGGCCATAAACGGCGGGCGGCCTGACCACCGTCCAGTCGCAATCTGATGTGAGGACCAGCGCCTCAGCTTCCGCCTTTGACCAACCATAGACTGACAGGTCGGGCTCGCGCGCGGCGAGCGATGAGACATGGACGAAGCGCCTGATCCCCGCCGCACTGGTCGCGGCAAGCATCGCTCGCGTTCCGGCAATATTGCCGGAAGCAAAGCCAGCCCGGTCAGGGGCGTTGACCACCCCGGCCACATGCACCACCGCGTCAGCGCCCGTCACCAGTAAGGCCAATGCCTCGGCGTCGTCGAGCGCACCATCAACCCAGGTCAGGCCGGCACGCGCGCCCTGCGGGCGCCGTGTCAGCGCACGCACCTGATGCCCTGTCGTCAGCGCCTGTTCGATCAGCCGCGCCCCGACAAAGCCGGTGCCGCCGGTCATCGCGATCACGCTCACAGCATCGCCATATGGCTGCGATGGACCAGCGTCGCGCGCGGCGCATAGCCAAGGATCGCGGCTTGCTCCTCGCTGCGCCGACCGGCAATCAGCGCGGCGTCGGCGGCGTCATATTCGGCGAGTCCGCGAGCGATGGGCCGCCCATCGGGTGCATGGATCGCGATCAGGTCGCCGCGTCGAAAATCGCCCTCGACGCTTGTCGCGCCAGCCGCCAGCAAGCTCTTGCCAGCGGCCAGAGCTGTGACGGCGCCGGCATCAATGTTGATCGCCCCGCGCGCTGTCAGTCGCCCCGCCAGCCACGCCTTGCGCGCGCGCACCGCACCCGTCGCGGCAAACACCGTCCCACGCCCGGTTTCGGCGAAGCGCGCCAGCGGATGCTGGTGCTTGCCGGAAACAATCGCCAGCTGTGCGCCCGCCGTCGTGGCAATCTTCGCTGCGGCGATCTTCGAGATCATCCCGCCTGACCCCATGCCCGAGGCCGAGCCGCCATCGGCCATCGCTTCGATGACGGCATCAATCCGCGCAACATGTTCAACCAGCCGGGCGTCCGGGTTGCTGTTGGGGTTGGCGTCGTACAAGCCATCCACGTCGGACAACAGGATCACGCCCTGCGCACCCGCTGCCTGCGCGACCCGCGCGGCCAGCCGGTCATTGTCGCCAAAGCGGATTTCCTCGGTCGCCACACTGTCATTCTCGTTGATTACCGGCACCACCCGCAAGGCGAGCAATCGCGACAAGGTGGCCGAAGCATTGAGATAACGCCGCCGATCCTCAAGATCGTTGAGCGTGACGAGAATCTGCGCCGCGGTCAGTCCTTCGGCGGCCAGCAGCTCGGCCCAGATCTGGCTGAGAGTGATTTGCCCGGTCGCAGCAGCAGCCTGCGCATCCTCAAGGCTGGCACGCCCGCCTTTTGGCAGGTTTAACCGCCGTGCGCCGAGCGCGATGGCGCCGGAAGAAACGATGGCAACTTCCTGCCCCGCGCGATGACGCGCGGCAATATCGGCAGCAAGGCTTGCAAGCCATTCACGCCGCACGCTGCCATCGGCGCTGACCAGCAGGGATGACCCCACCTTGATGATCAGGCGCGGGCATGCGGCAACGTCGAACAACGAACTCAGAGCGGCGACCATTCGATCGCATCTTCGCCGTCGCCATCACCATCCGGCACCACAGAACGGTTGGCGGGGCCAATTGCCTCGATCAGCTTGTCGAGCACCCAGTCAATGCCGGTGCCGGCCGCCGCCGATAGCGGGATTACCACTGCCCCGCTCGCCTCGGCCAGTTCAGCCGACAGGGCTTCGATCAGCTCATCGTCGAGCATGTCGATCTTGTTCAGCCCGACGACAAATTTCTTGTCGGTCAGCCCGGCGCCATAAGCTTCCAGTTCGTTGCGGACGACGCGGTAGCTCTCGGCGACATCAGGGTCATTGGCATCGACAAGGTGCAACAGCACGCGGCAACGCTCGATATGCCCCAGGAAGCGGTCACCGATTCCGGCGCCTTCAGACGCACCCTCGATCAGGCCGGGAATGTCGGCCACGACGACTTCGCGACCCTTGTGGCTGACCACCCCAAGCTGTGGCCGCGTGGTGGTGAAGGCATAGGCGCCTACCTTTGCCTGGGCGTTGGTGACGGCGTTGATGAAAGTTGATTTGCCTGCATTGGGAAGCCCGACCAGCCCGGCGTCGGCGAGCAATTTCAGGCGCAGCCACACCCATGCCTCTTCATAGGGCCAGCCAGTGCCATGCTGGCGTGGTGTACGGTTGGTGGAGGTCTTGTAGCTGGCATTGCCGCGACCGCCATCGCCGCCGCGCAGAAACACCTCGCGCTGGCCCGCGACGGTGAAATCGGCGAGCACCTCTTCCTTGTCTTCTGACAGGATCTGCGTTCCGATCGGTACCCTGATGACAAGGTCATCGCCACCGGCGCCGGTCATGTTGGAGCCAGCGCCGCCATGGCCGCGCGGCGCGCGGAAATGCTGCGTGTAGCGAAAGTCGATCAGCGTATTGAGGCCCTCGACCGCCTCAAAGATAATGTCGCCACCCTTGCCACCATTGCCGCCGTTCGGGCCGCCATATTCGATGAATTTTTCACGGCGAAAGCTGACCGCGCCGGGGCCACCCGAGCCCGATCGAACGAAAATCTTTGCCTGGTCAAGAAAGTGCATGTCAGCGCGCTCCGGTCGATGCGCGCGCGCGGTTGGCTGCGAACAGGGCATTGCTGGCCAGGGTCCGCGCCGTTTCGCGCGGCAGCCCGAGCGCCTTGGACATCGGGCCACCCAGCAAGGCATCGCCCAGCGCGGTCAGCACCAGTTGCAGCGTCTCCTCGCGCAAGGCAGTGGCAGAGGCGCCGTCATAGCCCTGGTCGGTCGCCAGTTCATCGACCAGGCCGTGAATCGCATCAAGGATCGGGTCCAGCGCATCCTGATTGCCTGACAGGATCATCCAGCTGGCCATTGCCCCCGCGCCGCGCGCAAAGGCGTCAAAGGTCAGGTCAACCACCTCGCGCGGATCCTGATCATTGGCACGCGCACGCTTTGCCGCGTCAAGGATGCGCGCGGTAATGCTGTCGGCCAGGTGCTTGATCAGCGCACGTTGCAGGTCCGCCGCCGAGCCGAAATGGTGCAACAAATTGGCGTGCGTTCGCCCGATCCGCGCCGCCACGGCTTTCAGCGTTACCGCCTGCGGGCCTTCCTCCAGCAACAGCGCGCGCGCTGCCTCGATCGCGGCGTCACGCGATTCTTCAGGGGACAGGCGTTTGCGGGGTGACAACATGACGGGAACGACAATTCTGCAACACGGATGACAAGCGGCCCTGTTCGGCGGTTTTGCCCGCGAAAGCAACCATAGGAAGTGTGCCGCCCCTCCTCTCGCAAACGCAACGGGGAGGGGCGGCATGGTCATTCATGGGTGATCAGGCGGCGAGCAGGTGCATTCGACAGTCTTCATCGGCAAGCTCGAGGGTGAAGTCGACACACGGTGCCTCGCCACCTCGCGCCAAGGCTTCGCGCGGCGTGACACTGCCAGTTGGCCGAAAGCCAAGCTTGGTCAACACGCGACCTGATGCCGGGTTATCGACGAAGTGACCGGCCTTCAGGCGACGCAAGCCCAGCGTGTAGCGCGCGGCGGACACCATCGCGCGACCGGCCTCTGTGGCATAGCCCCGGCCCCAGGCATCTGGCGTCAGCCAATAGCCAAACTCATGGCCGCCATCTACCGGGGCCATGCCGATTCCGCCAATCAGCCGCGTATCAGAACCCTGGTGGTCAAAAATCAGGCAGAACACATTTTGCCGGTCGCGTGGACGCGTCAGAAATGCCTCTGCATCGGCGAGCCTGTAGGGCCATGGCACCTTTGACAGGTTACGGACGACGCGCTCATGCGCAATCGCCGCCGTCAATTGCGGGGCATCTTCCAGCCAGGCCGGCCGGAGCGTCAATCTCGCTGTACGCGCGAACATAGCTACTCTCCTCGTCGCTTCGCCACGCGCTGGCACGCCGATATGACGTGTTCGCGACAATGGCGGGGGGAGGGAGCAAAGAAAAAGGGAGCCGGGGCGACCCGTCTCCCTTTACGGTTTTCTGTTGAAAACCCGGGTCGCCCTGGTGGGCAACCCGAACGGTTACCCGATTATTCGGCCGCGATGGCCGGCATGTCTACCGAACAGAATTTGCGGCCAAGCTTGCCCTCGTGGAACGCCACGCGGCCCTCGACGAGCGCAAAAAGGGTGTGGTCCTTGCCGATGCCGACATTGCGGCCCGGGTAGAACTTCGTCCCGCGCTGACGCACGAGAATATTGCCTGCAAGCACGGTTTCGCCACCGAACTTCTTCACGCCAAGGCGACGACCGGCCGAATCACGACCGTTACGCGACGAACCGCCTGCTTTCTTATGTGCCATTTCGACTCTTCCCAGAGCATCGTGCTGAAAGGTGGATACCGGTTTTCAGCAAGAACGATGCGACAACAAATACCTGGAGCAGCGCGCTCGCGCTGCCCTGAAACTCAAGCCTCAGCGACCGCAGGGGTATCGTCCTCGGCGGCCTTGGCCTTGCTCGCCTTGGCCTTCTTCTCCTGCGCACCGATGGCGGTGATCTTCAGGATCGTGTGCAGCTGGCGATGGCCGTTACGACGACGATAATTGTGACGACGACGCTTCTTGAAGATGATGACCTTGTCACCCTTCGCCTGCGCGATGATCTCTGCGGCGACGGTCAAGCCCGCGACCGGCTTCAGCTCCGAGCCTTCGCCCGCCAGCAGCACGTCGCCGAGCGTGATTGACGCCCCGGCTTCGCCCTCGATCTTGTCGATGACGATCTTATCTCCGGCGGCGACGCGATATTGCTTGCCGCCCGTGCGCACGATTGCGAACATGGCCCTTATCACTTTCCAAATGCATGTGCCCGCCCGGGCATGCCCGGCGGGAGAAGGGGCGCAGCTAAGGGCGGTAGCTGATTCTGTCAACCGCAAAGGCGGGGGCGGATTGTTGTTCCAGGGCAACAGGCCGGATATTTTCGGACGAATAGGGCCGTTTCGAGCGCAAAGCTATTGTGACAGCGATGTCATCGCATAATGTAGCACTCGCATAACGGGTATCCATTTCTGCCGAACCAAAGGGGTCTGCCATGTCTCGAGTTAGCCTGATTGCCTTGTTTGCGAGCGTTTCTGCAAGCGCGCTGGCCGCGCCAGCCATCGCCCAGACGGCGCCAGCGCCTGACGCTGCGCCCGCTGTGGAAGAAGCAAATACGGTGATTGTAACCGGGACGCGCGCCGTCAACCGCACCGTCGCCGACAGTCCGGTGCCCATTGATGTCATCTCGTCAGAGGCATTGTCAGCTTCCGGTCTCGGTGAGACCAACAAGATTCTCAATCAGCTCGTACCGTCCTTCAACTTCCCGCAACCATCGATCACCGACGGTACGGACGTGATCCGGCCCGCCTCCTTGCGCGGCCTTGCCCCGGATCAGACGCTTGTGCTGGTCAACGGCAAGCGCCGGCATGTCAGCGCCCTGATCAATATCAACGGTTCAGTTGGCCGTGGTTCGGCAGCGGTTGATCTCAATACCATTCCGGCACTGGCAATCGACCGCATCGAGGTGCTGCGTGATGGCGCGTCGTCGCAATATGGCTCTGATGCCATTGCCGGTGTCATCAACATCCAGCTCAAAAAGGCCAATCACGGCGGCAAGGCGCAGGTCAGCTACGGCAAATATGTCACGACGGAGCAGGGTGTTGCCAACATCACGGGCCTCGCGCTGACCGGCGGGCTGCCGACACCCGACCCCAATGATGGCCGCGCCATTGCCACCACCACTGATGGTGAAAAGCGCGCCCGCGACGGTGATCTTTGGACGCTTGGCATGAATGTCGGCATTCCGATTGGCCCAGGCTTCATCAATATCACCGGCGAATATCGTGATCGCGACAACACCAACCGCGCGGGCTTCGATCCGCGGCCCAATTACATTCGCCCGACCTCGTCAACCTATGATCCGCGCGAAATTACATTCAATCGCCAGAATTTCCAGTTTGGCGATCCCAAGACCGAAGACTGGAACCTGTTTGTCAATTCAGGGATGCCGATTGGTGACTTCAATCTCTACGCCTTCGGTTCCTACTCACGGCGCGATGGCCTGTCGGCGGCCAACTGGCGGCAATCCTCGTCAGCAAACAATCGCGACTTCTCGAGGGTGGCGCCTGGCGAAGCGCTGAGTTCTACAAACTTCGTACCGTTGCGTCCGGATGGCTTTCTGCCGTTCATTGGTTCCAAACTGACTGATTATTCGATCGCGGTCGGGGTCAAGGGCGCGCTGGGCGGATGGAACACTGACCTGTCGCTCGTTTATGGGCATAATCAGTTCGATTATCGCACCGAGAACAGCCTGAACGTCTCCTATGGGCCGCAGAGCCAGAGCTCGTTCGATTCGGGTGGCCTGGCCTTTGGCCAGTTGACCGGCAATCTTGATGTGTCGCACGAGTTTGAGGTTGGCTTTGCCAAGCCGCTGACCGTCGCCTTTGGCGCGGAATATCGGCGCGAGAGTTTCAAGATTCGCCCGGGCGAGACACAGTCATTTGCGGCCGGGCCGTTCTTCGTTCCGTCTCAGACGACGACGGCAGCGAACTGCGCAACGTTGAACGGGGTTTTTTCCAGCGGCGTTTGCAGCTTCCCGGGCCGCGCGGCCCTGGTCGGCGCGCAGGGCTTCCCTGGGTTCCCGACCTCAGCCGCAACCAATGTGAGCCGCAGCAGCTGGGCGGCATATGGCGAGCTTGATACCGACATCTTCACCGGGTTCACGGTAACGGCTGCCGGTCGTTACGAGCATTTCTCGGATTTCGGCAGCACCTGGAATGGCAAGCTTGCTGCGCGCTTTGAAATTGCCCCAGGGTTCGCGGTGCGCGGTTCGGTGTCCAATGGCTTCCGTGCGCCATCACTGCACCAGCAGTTTTTCACAACTACCTCGACCAACTTTATCGGCGGCCTGCCGGTCGATATTTCGACGCTGCCGGTGTCGAGCCCGGTTGCTCGCGCACTCGGCTCCAAGCCGCTGAAGCCGGAGCGTTCGCTGAACCTTTCGTTCGGCGCGACGGCCAATCCGTTCCGCGGTTTCAGCCTGACCGCCGATTATTACCACATCAAGATCCGGGACCGGATCGTGCTGAGCGAAAATCTCGGCGCCGCCGGCAGCGGGACCGCTGCGGTGAATAAGGCGGTGAAGGATATTCTGGATGCCAATGGTTTCCAGTCGGTCGGTGCAGCACGTTTCTTCATCAACGGCCTCGATACCACGACCGAGGGTGTTGATATTGTCGGCAGCTATCGCTTCAACGCGGGCGGGTTCGGCAAATGGACCTTGACCGCCGCGCTCAACATCAACCGCAACAAGATCGACAATCGCATCTCGGCACTGGGGCCGCTTGCAGCGATCCCGGGTCTCGTCCTGTTCGGTCGCGTTGAGGGCATCCGGTTCACCGATGGCCAGCCCAAGGACAAGCTGGTGCTCAGTGCCGATGGTACCTTTGGTGATTTCGGCATCAACATGCGCACAACGCGTTATGGGAAGGTCATCGCGCCCGGTGCGGCGGTGCCTATTGCCGATCAGACCAGTCTGACACTCTTTGGACCGGACGATGTGTTCATGCAGCCAAAGTGGATCAGCGATTTCGAGCTCCGCTATACCTTCAAGAGCCACGCGACCTTTGCGATCGGGGCGAACAATCTGTTCGATGTTTACCCGGATCGCTTGCCGACCGGAAACCGGCCTGCCAGCGTTGGCGGACAATATCCGTTGGCGAACTATTACCTGCCCTACAGCAGCTTCTCGCCATTCGGCTTCAACGGTCGCTTCCTGTACGCGCGCTTTACCGCTTCATTCTGATCGGGTGGCGTCGTTGCCAGCATGAGAAAGGGGGCCGCAAGGCCCCCTTTTTTGTCCCATGTGGGCGGGTGTTTTGGATAATGTGCGACGCGTGCGTCTCTGCGTCGCTACCAGACCCGATTAATGCCGGTGTTCGCGCCGCAGTTCGTAACGTCCGTCGGCGAAGTCACCGAAAAGGCCGGAAATTGCCGGGTGGTCAATCGGTTCGTCGGTGTCGTCCGGCACAAGGTTTTGCTGGCTGACATAGGCGACGTAGCTCGATTCCATATTCTCGGCGAGCAGGTGGTAAAAGGGCTGGTCCTTCGCCGGACGAATGCCTTCCGGAATGGCATCATACCATTCTTCACTGTTCGCGAAGATCGGGTCGATGTCAAAAATCACCCCGCGAAAATCGAACATGCGATGTCGCACGACATCACCAATGGTGAAGCGCGCATGGGCGATGGTCGGCATCGGCACCGTCGAATCGGTGGGAATGGAGGGGATATGGTCACGCAACATTGGTGCAATCTAGTCACAACTTTGCGCCGTACAACCCGGATGGTGCGTACGGCGCTTGTCTGCGCCCCACCTTTGCGTTAGAGGCCCGCGCTCATTCGATCCGCAACCCCGCCTCTCCGGCATGGGCTGCCAAATTCCCCCTCGCGGAGAGGTGCCAGAGTGGTCGATTGGGACGGTCTCGAAAACCGTTGTGCCTTTACGGGTACCGTGGGTTCGAATCCCACCCTCTCCGCCATATTCACCGCCGCGCGTGCGGCCAGAAGAAGAACCGATGGCATATAAGGAACCGAGCTTCAGTGATCGAGCGGCGCTTTCTGCGCAGGCAAAGCAGCGCGCGCTCGAAAAACTGAAGACCAAGCCGCCGGTTGATCCCGCGATCGCCGCCGCGCGCGCTGCCGCACGGGCGGCCAAAGAGGCAGCTGAAGCGGAAAAGCGCGAAGCCAAGCGCTTGGCAATCGAACAGGCCAAGCAGGAAAAGCTCGCCGCGATCGAGGCCGCTCGCCAGGCCGAAATCGCTGCCGCCGAGGCCGCCGCAGCTGAAAAGCTCGCTGCCGTCGAGCGCACCAAGATGTCCCTGATGGAAGCCAAGGCCGCCCGCGACGCGCGCTACGCCGCACGGAAGCAGCGGAAGTAAGCTTTCTGGGTTTGCTCTGCCGGTTGGCACTCTTCTTCTTACCTCTCTCCGAAAGGAAGGAGAGAGCAAGAGCGTAGCGTCCGCGCTGAACCACCCCTATCCCCGTTCGAAGACGAACCAGTCCGGCAGGCTATCCTAAAGCGTTGGGGAGTCGTGTGGTGCAAAGCTACCGGGCGGGAGATGGTCCAGCTTTTGCAATCCAGCGATGCGCCATTCGCAATTCTGAGCGGGCGTCAGTTTATCAAAGCTTCCAAAACAATCGCTTACACAGCCTTCACTTCCAGCGGACGCCGCGATGCTGTCTGCAGTTCGGAGGCGGCTCGACCAGGTTGCGGCGGTCAATTTCGCCAGTATGATCGCGACCAAACGGCGGAGAAAGTCGACATGCGTGCTGGGACTGGGCGGCGGATGCGGATTTCTAGAGTGCTTCTTTGCTTGCTGGCAATACAGGTGCTGACCGCATGGGCACCGACCCGGACCTATTATCCGCCGTGGATCAGCCTATCCGACATCGATCCCTATCGCGATTTCAGCGCGAAACGTGGCGCCGTCATTTCTCTTGGCCGCTTTGCGCCTCAGAATCCGGTAGTCACTGCCGAGAAGGTGATCATCGAGGGCGGGCGCAATACCGTCGCCGCAGGCACGGTCTTGGTGCAGATCGAAAACAAGCCATTTACCGCTTGCGAGATGGTCCGCCCCCAAGGGCACGAGAGCTTCTATTGCTTTGTTGATCAGGACGGCGACGGGCGCTTCGATGGTGTCTACCATCTCTTTTCGAACAGTTACTTTCTGCTTTCCGGTTGGACCAACCGTATACCCGTGCCGATCACGCCGGCCACTTATTCCTTGGCAAGACCGGACAGCCTGCCGGATCATATTAACGTAGATCTGGAACTAGCGGGGGCGAACAAGGATCGCCGGACTTATCTCATCAACTTGTCGTCCAAGGAACGGAAGGATTTTTGGGTCAATCTCGGCAAGTTTTCGATCGAGCGTGACAAGGCCGGGAAGGCAATAACCATACTTGGTACGCGGATTGTCGTTTCTGCCTTCACCGATAGTGGTCCAATACTCGACATCACACCCCCAAATGCGGGGTTCGTCGCCCATTTCATGGTCCCGATGGACCTTGATAAGCGAGCGGGGGGCTCAGAGGTTGTAGGCGAATGGGTGGATGGTGGGGCAGTGCCTCGTTGATGGAGTTCTGCATACGAACGTGGCACCTGTAAGCGGGTTAGTAGTTTCCGCAGCAGGAAACAGTTGAGCTGCTGCCGGTCTCATGGACACGAGGTTAGGCTACATTAGCTTGCTTCTCGAAGTCCATGGGGCTGAGATACCCCAAGGTCGAGTGCCTGCGTGTCGGGTTGTAGAAGCGTTCGATATAGTCGAACACATCGGCCCTTGCCTGATCGCGCGTACGATAGGTTTTTCGCGCGACCCGCTCGGTTTTGAGCGAGGAGAAGAAGCTCTCCATTGCAGCATTATCCCAGACATTGCCCGACCGGCTCATTGAGCAGGTGACGCCGTTATCGGCCATGAGCCGTTGGAACTGCTCGCTGGTATATTGACTGCCCTGGTCCGAGTGATGCAGCAGGGCGTCGGGCTTGCCACGCCGCCAGATCGCCATGACCAGCGCGTCGGTGACGAGTTGCGCCGTCATCGTGTCACTCATCGACCAGCCGACCACGCGCCTGGAGAACAGATCGATGACGGCCGCGACGTAGAGCCAGCCTTCGATCGTCCAGATATAGGTGAAGTCGGCCACCCATTTCCTGTTCGGCGCGTCGGCGCTGAACTGGCGATCGAGAACATTGCCGGCGATGACCGATCTTTCGCCATCGTCCTTGGGAAGGCCACGGCGCCGGGGCCGCGCCTTCAGCCCGTGCAGGCGCATCAGCCGTTCGATGCGGTGCAGGCCGCATGAAGGGCCTTCGGCCAGAAGATCGTGCCAGACGCGACGCGCGCCATAGGTCCGATCGCTGGCGATGAAGCTGGCGCGGATCTTCGCGCTGAACGCCTCGTCGCTGGATGAGCGTGCGCTCGGCGCGCGCGTGAGCCAGGCATGAAAGCCGCTGCGCGAGACCCCGAGCGCCTCGCAAATCCACGATACCGGCCAGATACCCCGGTGCTTCGCGATGAAGGCGAACCTCATATCGAGTCCTTCGCGAAGTAGGCCGCCGCTTTTTTTAAGATGTCGCGCTCCGCCTTCACCCTGACAAGCTCGCGGCGAAGCCGCTCAATCTCAAGCTGCTCGGGCTTCATGTTGCCGTGGCCGGGGAATGCCGCCCCTGCATCGGCCGCTGCCTCGTGCACCCATTTACGCAGCACATTTACATGCACGTCCAGATCGCGCGCCGCCTGAGCAGCTGTCACCCCACGATCCCGCACCAGCTTCACCGCCTCAAGCTTGAACTCTCGGCTGAACTTCCGTCGTTGCATCGTCACCCTCCGGTTCCATAAACACCTTATCTCGGTGTCCACGAAACCGGCAGCAGCTCAAGTCGAGCAACAAGCCACCGCACTTCGTTTTCTATCCGCTGACTACGCGACCAGATGCCTGCAAGCAGAACTAGCCCTCGCTTACCCGACTTTGATTCAATCATTCGCCTAACCGCGCCAGACGCGAGCGCATGGTTCTCACTGCGCTCAACGCCCGACCCTCGCCGACAACCCAGCCGCCGGCTCCAACATCGCGGAGCGAAAAATCCCTGCCGGTCGCTGCAAAAAACAACAAAATTCCCTGCCAGCGGCCTGCCGGCAGGGAATCTACAACCTCCAACAATTCCCCGCTGGTCGCCGCTGATCGGCTGTCAGGGAAGGTTTTTCGCCAGTTCGGCGAGCCAAGGCGCGGCGGTGCCGTCGGAGGGTGCGCGCCAGTCGCCGCGTGGCGAGAGCGCGCCGCCGGACGAAACCTTGGGGCCGTTGGGAATGGCCGAGCGTTTGAACTGGCTGATCGTAAAGAAACGGAACAGGAATTTTTCCAGCCAGCCCCTGATCGTGGCCAGGTCATAGGTTTGCCGGGCGCTCACCGGGAAATCGCGCGGCCACCTGCCAGCCAGGGCATCGCCCCAGGCGTGCAGCGCAAGAAAGGCGATTTTCGACGGTGCCATGCCGTGCCGCACGACATAATGCAGGAAGAAGTCATTGAGCGCGTAAGGGCCAATCCGCGCCTCGGTGCTTTGCATCGCGCCACCGGCATCAGCAGGCACCAGTTCGGGCGAGATTTCGGTCGCGAGAATTGCCTCGAGAATGGCATCGGTTTCGCCGTCATATTGATCAGTGCGGATGCACCAGCGGATCAGGAACTGGATCAGCGTCTTGGGCACCCCGGCATTGACGGCATAGTGGCTCATCTGGTCGCCAACGCCATAGGTGCACCAGCCAAGCGCCAGCTCGGACAGGTCGCCCGTGCCAACCACCAGCCCGCCACGCTGGTTGGCGAGGCGAAACAGATAGTCGGTGCGCAGCCCGGCCTGCACATTTTCGAAGGTCACGTCATAGACCGGTTCGCCATTGGCAAAGGGGTGGTCCATGTCGGAGAGCATCTGCCGTGCCGCCGGGCGAATGTCGATCTCGTCACCATCAACGCCGAGCGCGCGCATCAGCTTCCAGGCATTGGCCTTGGTTGCGTCGCCGGTTGCGAAGCCGGGCATGGTGAACGCCAGGATGCGGTCGCGCGGCAGGTCGAGCCGATCCATCGCCTTGGCGGCGACGATCAGCGCATGGGTCGAATCAAGTCCACCCGACACACCGATCACGAGACGTTCGGCCTTTGCCGCGATGAAGCGCTGGATCAGCGCCTCGACCTGGATGTTGAACGCCTCATAGCAATCAGCGTCGAGCTTTTCGGGTGTGTTGGGGACGAACGGGAAACGGCGGATGTCGCGCAGCAAGCCGACATCCTTGAAGTCGGGGCGATGATCAAAGCTGATCCGGCGGAAGCGCGTTTCGGGGTGGCCTGCAACGACGGCACTGTCGTTGAAGCTGCCGTTGCGCATCCGTTCCTGCCGCAACCGTCCGGCATCGACATCGACGAGCAACAACTCGGCGTCGCGTCCAAAGCGTGTCGATTCGGCCAGCAACTCGCCAAGTTCATGGATCATGCCCTGGCCGTCCCAGGCCAGATCGGTACTGCTCTCGCCCGGACCCGCGGCGGAAAAGACATAGGCACAGATCGCGCGGCTGCTCTGCGCCGCGCACAGCATCGCCCGCTCGCGCGCCTTGCCGATCACGATATTGGACGCCGAAAGATTGCAACAGATCAGCGCGCCGGCCATCGCGCCCCAGGTCGAGGGCGGGGTCGGGGTCCAGAAATCCTCGCAGATCTCGGCATGGAAAATGAAGTCGCTCAGGTCACTGGCGGCAAAGATCAGGTCCGTGCCGAACGGCACGCGCTGCCCGGCGACGTCGATTTCAAGCCCGCTCAATCCGGCACCGCTCGCGAACCAGCGCTTTTCATAATATTCGCGGTAATTGGGCAAAAAGGATTTCGGCACCACGCCAAGAATCTGGCCACGCGCGATGATCACCGCGCAATTGTACAGCCTGCCGTTGCGCGGCAATGCCGCGCCGACGATCAGGACCGGGCGCAGCTTTGCGCTCGCCTTTACGACATCGCCCAGCGCCGCAGAGGTTGCCGACTGCAACGCGTCCTGCAGGTGGAGATCATCAATCGCATAGGAGCTGATGTTGAGCTCGGGAAAGACGAGCAGGTCGGCGTGGCGTCCATGCCCTTCTTTGGCCAGCGCGATCGTCGCGGCGGCGTTTTCTGCGGGATCGCCAACCGTCGCGCAGGGTGTGCAGGTGCCGACGCGGATCAGGCCGTGGCTATGGATCGAGTAGAAGGGGTGGGGCTTCGCCATGACCGGCACTTAGCGCTTTCCACCGATCTACGCCAACCCGCCGCTTGGTCAGGCGGCGGAAAGCAGCGCTTCGATCTGCCGTTCGGCAATGGCGCGCGCTTCGGCAGGGGTGAAGCTTTGCGGCGAAAGGCACAGTTCAAGCCACAGCCCGTCGACCAGGGCAGTAATGGCAATGGCGGCAAGGCGCAGGTCGCTGGCGGCGATACCGCACGCGCTGAGCAGCGCCTCAAGTTCCCGGCGGTAACTCGCATAGATGTCGTCGTGCAGGGCCGCGATGGCTGGCCGTGCCTTGACCAGACTCCAGAATGCCAGCCACGTCGCGAGCAGGGCGGGGTCCGCGATCGGCGGATCGAAGCTGGCGGTGACATAGGCGCTCAGGCGGCGGCGTGGATCGCTACCCGCAGCGGTGATGGCACTGCCCAGCGCGACATTCACGCGCGCCGCAACATGCTCATAGGTCGCCGCTACCAGTGCCTCGACACCGTCGAAATAATGGCCGAGCAACCCCGGCGAGACACCCGCTTCACGCGTGATAACGCGCACCGAGGCATTGCTGGCGCCGTCGCGCGCCAGCACGCGCGCGGTCGCCTCGATCAGGCTCAGGCGACGGGCATCGGGTTCGGCGCGGGTGAAGGCGGGCAGGTTCATCATTGCCACAATATAGCGGATTGCTCTCCGCCGCCAGTTGTTATACGATCGTATAACAAGCTCTGGGAGGCAGGCATGGCGCACCGCGCCGCAGAAACTGGCGAACGCATCGATCCAGATGCCGACTGGAGCCTGCCGGGCTGGCTCTACACCGATCCGGAATATTTTGATGTTGAGGTGGCGCGGGTCATCCGCCCATCATGGCAGATTGTCTGTCATGTCTCGGACATTGCCAGGGCGGGCGACTGGCACAGCATTGATTATCTCGGTGAGAGCATCGTTGTGGTGCGCGGCGATGACGGCACGGTCCGCGCCTTTGCCAATGTGTGCCGCCACCGCGCCATGCGGCTGGTCGAGGGCGCGAGCGGGTGTGCAAGGAAACTTGTCTGCCCCTACCACGCCTGGACCTATGACCTTGATGGCCGGTTGACCGGCGTGCCGATGCGACGTGACTATCCTGCGCTTGATATGGCGAAAAACGGGCTCGCGACGGTCGATGTCGAGATATGGCAGGGGTTCGTTTTTGTTCGGCTGGAGGACGATGGCGGTCCTTCGGTCGAAACGATGATGGCGCCCTATGCCGACGAAATCGCCCCTTATCGTTTCGCGGAGCTCCGCACGATCAGCCCGGCGCGTGAGCGCCGCCGCGCGGTCAACTGGAAGAATGTTGGCGACAATTATTCCGACAACCTGCACATCCCGGTCGCCCATGACGGATTGGTCCGGTTGTTCGGCGCGAGCTATGCGATCGAGGCGAAACCCTGGGTCGACAAGATGTCGGGCCAGCTCATTGATCGGCGTTCGACCAATCCGTGGGAAAATTTCTACCGGCACCATCTGCCCGCCGCGCCCCATTTGCCCGACAGTCACCAGCGGTTGTGGCTATATTACAAGCTGTGGCCGAACATGGCGTTCGACATCTACCCCGACCAGGTGGATTTCATGCAATGGCTGCCGCTATCGCCGACCGTATCGCTGCTGCGTGAGATGGCGTTCGCCCTGCCGGATGATCGTCGCGAGATGAAGCTGGTGCGCTATGCCAACTGGCGGATCAATCGCACCGTCAACGCGGAAGATACCTGGCTGATCGAGCGTGTTCAGCAGGGGATGGCCTCGCACAGCTACACGCTTGGCCCGATTGGGGCGAGCGAGGTTTGCCTGCGCAGTTTTGCGCGGAAGATTCGTGAACGTATCCCGGAGGCGCGACTGCACCGCGCGCCGGCTGCAGGGTGGAGCAAGAGATAAATGACGAAACAATATGACGCCCTGATCATCGGCGGTGGCCATAACGGTCTGGTCTGCGCCTTCTACCTCGCGCGCGCCGGGCTCAAGGTCCGTGTGCTCGAACGTCGCGACATTATTGGCGGCGCGTGCGTCACCGAGGAGTTTCATCCCGGCTTCCGCAACTCGACCGCCAGCTACACCGTCAGCCTGTTACGGCCCAAGGTGATCAAGGACATGCGCCTGCACGAACGCGGCTGGCGGATCATTGAGCGCACCATCTCGAACTTCTTTCCGCATGAGGGGGGCTATCTCAAGCTTGGCGGCGGCACCGCACGGACCCAGGCCGAGTTTGCCCGCTATTCCGCCAAGGATGCCGAGACCTTCCCGAAATATGAGGAAGCGCTGGAGCGTGTCGCCGAGGTGCTGCGTGATATGGCGCTGAAGACTCCGCCCAATGTTGGCGGCGGCGTCCGCGCGCTGCTCGCGGCAGCCGCGCAGGGCAAGCGTCTGGCCGGGATGGACATTGAGGCGCAGCGCGACGTGATGGATCTGTTCGTCAAGTCGGCACGCAGCTTCCTCGATAGCTGGTACGACAACGACTATATCAAGGCGGCGTTCGGCTTTGATGCGGTGGTCGGCAACTATGCCAGCGTGGACACACCGGGGTCAGCCTATGTCCTGCTCCACCATGTCTTTGGAGAGGTCAATGGCAAGAAGGGGGCCTGGGGCCACAGCGTTGGCGGCATGGGCGCGATCACGCGCTACATGGCGGAGGCGTGCACTGAACTTGGCGTCGAGATCAGCCTTGAGGCGCCGGTCGCCAGGGTGTTGGTCGATGGCAATCGCGTCACTGGCGTGCGGCTGGAAAGCGGCGAGGAGATCGCCGCCGATGTGGTGGCCGCCAATGTCGGCCCCGCCTTGCTCTATCGTCAGCTCGTTGACCGCGCCGACATGACGCCGGAATTTGCGCGGCGGATGGATAATTTCAAGGCCGGGTCGGGCACGTTCCGGATGAACGTTGCACTGTCCGAACTGCCCGATTTCTCGGTGCTGCCGGGCAAGGAGGTGGCCGAGCATCATACCTGTGGAATCATTATTTCGCCGACGCTCGATTACATGGACAAGGCGTTCGTCGATGCCCGCGCCAAGGGCTGGTCGGACGAGCCGATTGTCGAGATGAAGATTCCGACATCGGTCGATGACAGCCTGGCACCGCCCGGACAGCATATCGCCAGCCTGTTCTGCCAGCAATTCGCGCCGGAACTGCCCGACGGTCGTTCATGGGATGATGAGCGCGAGGCGGCGGCGGACCTGATCATCGATACCGTCACAAAGCACGCGCCCAACTTCAAGGGATCGATCATTGCGCGGCAGATCCACTCGCCGGTCGATCTGGAGCGCAAGTTCGGGTTGATCGGGGGCGACATCATGCATGGCCACATGACGCTCGATCAGCTATGGGCAGCCCGGCCCGTGCTCGGTCACGGCGATTACCGCGCGCCGATCAAGGGCCTCTATATGTGCGGTGCGGGGACGCATCCCGGTGGCGGTGTGACCGGTGCGCCCGGGCACAACGCCGCGCACGAGATCATTCGCGATCGCTCGTTGCTAGGCCGGTTGTTCAACGGGCGCTGAACCACGCAGCCAGTAGAGCGGGAGAGCACACAGCATCAGGACGAGATTCCATTTCAGCGCGTCAAAGCCGGCGCCCCACAGGATCCAGCCCGCGAAGAGCAATCCGATGAAAGCGATCGGGCGTGCGATGTGGAGGATCAGGGCGGAGGCGCAGACGCCGAGGTAGAGCGGTATCGTCGCGGCGGTGGTCAGGTTGAGCATGAAGGTGAGCAATCCCGCCGTTGAGCCCGAGGCGTTGCTCAGCACCAGCAGGCTTGCGAGCGCGCTTGACGCAACGAGGATGCCGACCGGGACATCGCGCGCGTTGGTGCGATCGAGCCAGCGCGGCAGGACTCCGGCGCGCGCCATGCCCAGGGGCAACTCGCCCTGCACCAGTATCCAGCCGTTGAGGCATCCGATCGCGGCGATCGCGGCAAAGGCGGACACCAGCAGGCTGGCACCATGACCCCAATAGGTTTCGACGAACAGCGCGATTGGCGCATTGGTGTGCGCGGCGGCATCCTGGGGGAGGGCGAAGACGATCCCCGAACAGATGACGACGAACAGCAGGCCGGTGGCGATCAGACCGCCAAGCGTCGCGCGCACGATGTTGCGTGCCGGGTCGCGCACGCGTTCGGCAACGAGACTCGCGCCTTCGAAGCCGACCAGCGCGAAGAAGGCGAGATTGGCAGCGGCGGTCAGGGAGCCACCCGCAAAGGCCGTGTGCGGATAGATGCTGAAGGCAGCGCCACCGGCGAACACCAGCCGGAAGAGGATGGCGGCGACCGCCAGCAGCGGCAGGATCTTGAGCACGGTCGTCACGACCTGGAACTGGCCTGAGGCGCGCGCGCCGCCGAGGTTGAGCAGGGTGATCGCCCAGATCAGGCCGACAGCCGCGACCGCGCCGTGCATCGGCGTTGCATTCAGCGCTGGCACGAAGATCGCGAGGTAGTTGATCGCGGTCACCGCGATGATCGCGTTGGCCGACCATACCGCGACCCAGTAGCTCCAGCCAATCAACACGCCGGGCAGTGGTCCCAGCGCCGCCGCGCACATCGCAACTGCACCGGTCGCTTGCGGCATGGCCGCGCCGAGCTTTGACAGGACCACGGCGATCATGACCGCGCCAGCGATGACGCAGAACCACGCCGCGACACCGGTCCATCCGAACGGCGCGAGTTGTGCGGGCAGCGCGAAGATACCTGCGCCGATCATCCCGCCGACGACCAGCGCCGTTGCGGTCCAGAAGCCAAAGGGGCGGGTTGCGGTGTTCTCTTCAGCCATCCGGGCGGAGACTGTTGCGCTATTGCTGCAATTGCAAGCGCCGTCAGCGAAACTGTTTCCGGTGGTGAAGCAGGTGATCGATCGACCAGGTACCACCGCCCCGGAAGATCAGGGGCAGGAGCAGACCCGCCCAGCTGAGATGCGTTGGCCAGGCGTCGGGATAGACAAAGATCTCGATTACTGTCGTCATGCCAAGCAGGGCAAGCGCGGCGGGGCGGGTGAACAGGCCAAGGACGAGGAGAATTGGGAAGAGGTGCTCAGAGTAGGTCGCGGCGTGTGCGGCGATTTCGGGTGGCACGAGCGGAAGGGCATAGTCTGTGCGGAACAGCTCGTAGGTGCTGTCCGTGATGGTCAGCACGCCTTCAACCTTGGTTCGCCCTGACAGGAAGAACACGGCAGCAACGCCAAGCCGGGCGATGAGCAACAGCAGCGCGTCGGGGACAAGGGATGTGACCCGCGCGACCGCGCGATCATAGGTGGCGAGCATGAGTGGTGCCTTCTGGTTGTTTCGAAC
The DNA here is from genome assembly GCA_963422345.1 of uncultured Sphingomonas sp. Classification (GTDB taxonomy): domain Bacteria; phylum Pseudomonadota; class Alphaproteobacteria; order Sphingomonadales; family Sphingomonadaceae; genus Sphingomonas. The sequence goes on along the minus strand of OY729425.1, from coordinate 3,010,532 downwards.
AGGATTGGCCGGGCGTGACGGCGCCACGCCCGGCCATGGGATCACACCTTTGGCGTCAGGGAGCCGTTGCCCTTGGGGGTCTTGATGCTGGTGCAGGTGCCCGCCTTGACGAGCTTCCACGCATCGCCCTGGTAGTTGACATGCGATGTGCCGGCGCAGCTCGTGCCGGCGCCAGCCTTGCAGTCATTTTTGCCGGCGAGTGACACGCCATAGCATTTTTCCATCGCCGGCCCGGTCTTGGCCGAGACGATTGACGGGGATGCGGCGATGCCAAGGGCAATCGTCGCCGCAAGGGCAGCAGTTGTGGTACGCATGATGGATGCTTCCTGATGGCTTCCTCGCGCCGGCCGAGCGCGGGGGAGGGGCTCGGCCGGCGCCGACCGGGAACGGAGGGAATGAAGGCCCGGTCGCATCGTGATTTCGCCGCAGGGCCGGTATTGGTTACGGATGAAAGAGCAGATATTTTTTCGCTATTGCGCCGGACACGATGTAACCGGTGACGGGCTTGATCCGAATATCGGCCAAGGGAGCGTGAATGCGAGCGGACGAAAGCCAGTTGCGGGCGTGGATGATCGGCGGGCTGGACGGCTGTTCCGCTGACCATGCGGCGCTGCTGCGCGCGCTAGTCCCGTTGCTCCGCGCCTTTTACCGCCGACGGGTGCCCGGCGGTACCGATGATATCGAGGATCTCGTGCAGGAAACGCTGATCGCCGTTCACACCCGCCGCGCGACCTATGATCGTGAGCGCGCCTTTACGGCCTGGCTCTTTGCGATCGCGCGCTACAAGATGATCGATCAGTTTCGCCGCAACCGGCAGCATGTGCCGATCGACGACCTCGCTGACATTCTCGCCACCGAAGGTTTTGAGGATGGCAGCAACGCGCGGATTGATGTCGAGGGATTGCTGGACGAGTTGCCGGTGAAGCAGGCCCGCGTTATCCGCGCGACCCGCCTTGATGGCCTCAGCGTTGCTGAAGCCGCATTGGCCAGCGGCATTGGCGAGTCCGACGTGAAAGTGTCCGTGCACCGAGGTCTGAAAGCGTTGGCAGCGCGTATCCGGGGCAGCGAGCGATGAATACTGACCAGTTGATCGACTCGCTCGCCAGCAATGTCATGCCGGTTTCGCGGCATGGTGTGGGCCATCGGCTTGCGCTGGGCGTCGCCGCCGGGGCGATTGTCTCGCTGTTGGCAACGGTGTTTGTCATCGGGCTGCGCGCTGATCTCGGCACGGCGATGTTCCAGTTCTCCTTCTGGATGAAGTGGGGGTACACCGCCTCAATCTCGGTCGCTGCAATCTATGCGACCGCGCGATTGGCGCGGCCTGATCCGGGCAACCTGCACCGTCTGTGGTTGCTCGCCATTCCGGTTGGCCTGTTGACGGTGGTGGGCATCAGTGAACTTGTGCATACCCCGCCGGGCGATTGGCTGGCGATGTGGCTTGGGCAAAGCTGGAAACACTGTCCCTGGCTTGTGCTGATCCTGTCAGCGCCGATTTTCATTGGGCTGCTATGGTCGTTTCGCCGCCTCGCACCGACCCGGTTGCGCGCGGCCGGTGCCGCGGCAGGACTGGCGGCAGGTGCCTTTGCTGCCACGGTTTATTGTCTGCATTGCGGCGAGGTCTCAGCGATTTTTGTGCTGACCTGGTACTCGCTTGGCATCCTGCTGGCGGCGTCGGTTGGCGCCTTGCTCGGCCCGAGGATGCTGCGCTGGTAGGATCGCGCTGGACCTGACCGGGCGGGGAGACTGAACAAGGAAACCGATCCGGCACAAGGCGGTCGGGACGGCGCTTGCCAGGGATTGCCGCGAAGGCCGAAGCGGGCATCGCCGCCCCAGCATTTTGATGTTGTGTGGCCAAACATCGCCGTTCGTTGTTTCGATCATCCATTGGCGACGGTCGGCTTAAATGCCACAAGGGCGCCATGACGAACCCGCCTCCCGCGTCCACCCTTGCCGACCTGGCTCGACTGGCAGGCGTCTCGGTAGCAACGGTGTCGCGGTCGCTGGCTGGCAACTCTGTGATTGCCGAGGCGACACGGACACGGATCGTGGCGCTGGCGCGTGAACATGGCTTCCAGGTCAACCAGGCGGCGCGCAACCTGCGTCTGAAGCGCGCCGGTGCAATCGGCGTTGTCCTGCCATTGGGGCATGAGGCCGAACAGCATTTGTCTGACCCGTTCTTCATGAGCCTGCTGGGTCCGTTGGCCGATGCCATCGCTGATCGCGGGCATGACCTGTTGCTGTCGCGTGTCATTCCGCAAGATGATCGCTGGCTCGATGCGGTCGTCGATGCGGGTCGCGTCGATGGCGTGATCATTATCGGCCAGTCGAACCAGGTCGATACCATCGAACGTGTCGCCCGGCGCTATCGTCCGATGATCGTCTGGGGTGCTGCCACGCCCGGCCTGGTTCAGGTTACGGTCGGTTCGGACAATGTTGCGGGCGGGCGGATTGCCGCCGAGCATCTGCTGGCCCAGGGCCGGAAGCGACTGGCCTTTTTCGGCAATGTCGAGGTACCCGAATTTGCGGCTCGCTATGCCGGGTTTGAACAGGCGTTGCACGCGGCGGGAAGCGAGGGCGCGACCTTGTTGCCGCTGCACCTGACGAGCGAATCCTCCTACAGCGCAATCGAGGAATATCTTGCGGGACATCCTTCGCCCGACGGGATTGTCGCGGCCTCTGACGTGATTGCGATGAGTGCGCTGCGAGCGCTGGCCGCACGCGGCAAGCGGGTGCCGCAGGATGTCGGCGTCGTCGGTTATGATGACGTGTTACTCGCGACGCACACGACACCGCCGCTGACGACGATTCGACAGGATGTGGGGCGGGGCGCCCGGACGATGGTCGATCTGCTGTTCCGCCGGATGGAGGGCGGTGAGGTGGTTTCAGTGGCCATGCCGCCCGAGTTGATCTTGCGCGGATCGGCCTGAAGGTCAGGTTTGTGCCGCGCCGGGCAGCGCGCGGGGCGCCCGCACGAGCAGCGTTGCGACCGCAGCCGCCAGCATCATTGCCCCGCCCAGCATCAGCACATGACGCGGATCGCCACCAAGCAGCGGTCGATAGGCGAGCCACACGAACAGGATCTCGACCATCATCGGAATAACGATGAACATATTGAAAATGCCCATATAGACACCGGTTCGTTCAGGCGGGATGGCACCAGCCAGCATAAGATAGGGGTTGCCCATCAGGCTGCCCCAGCCGATGCCGATGCCGACCATCGCCAGCACCAGCAGCGGGATCGAGCCGGTTGAGGCGATTGCCAGCATCGCAACGCCCGAGGCGACCATCGCCGCAGCATGGATCGGCTTTGCACCGAAGCGCCGCGCAAAGGGGATCATTGCAAAGGCCGATATGCAGGCGACAAGGTTATAGAAGGCGCCGAGCTGGCCATTGAGCAAACCGGCGTCACGAAATGCGGCGCTGGTCGGGTCGCTGGTACCGAACACGCCGCGCGCCAGCGCCAGCACGACATATTGCCAATAGCAGAACATGCCGAACCACTGGAACAGCATTGCCAGCGCCAGTTGCCGCATCGCCGGTGGCATGTCGCACACGGCATCGCGCAGGCCAGTCAGGGTTGAGCGCACCGACAGAGGTTCGGCGGCAATGGCGGCATCCTCTTCGGGCGTCAAAGGCAGTTCGGGGACGCGCCAGACCGACCAGAGGATCGTCGCGATTGAGAGCACAGCGCCGATCAGGAAGCTGATCCGGGTGATTTCCGGGATGCCATTCGCGTCCAGCAAGTCCTTGTTGACCCCCCACCAGACGAGCAGCGATGGCGCGAGATAGGACAGCGTCTGGGCGAGACCGGTAAAGGCGCTTTGGGTCAGAAAGCCGAGCGGCCGCTGCGTCGCGTCGAGCCGGTCGCTGACATAGGCGCGATAGGGTTCCATCGTCACATTGTTGGCGGCATCCAGCACCCATAACAGGCTGGCGGCGATCCACAGTGCGCGGCTGTAGGGCATCGCGAACAGGCAGGCGCTGCACAAAGCTGCACCGATCAGGAAATAGGGTGTACGGCGCCCCAGGCGCGAGCGTGTGCGGTCGCTCATTGAGCCGATCAGCGGCTGGATCAGCAGCCCGGTCATCGGGCCAGCCAACCACAAGAGCGGCATCGCCCCTTCATCGGCGCCAAGATAACTGTAGATCGGGCCCATATTGCTTTGCTGGAGCCCGAAGCTGAACTGCAGTCCGAGAAAACCAAGGTTCATCTGGAGGATTCGCCCCAGCGACAGATGTGGTTTGCCGGACGATGGGTTGGTCACTTCTCTCTCCCCGTGGCAGTTTCGGGCTGCTCTGGCGTGACGATAGGGATTTCCGCAAACGATTGCAAATTTCCCTTGCAATCGTTTGCGGAAGGGCGGTAGGTGAAGCCACGGGCCGACAAAAGGTCGTGATTCAGGAGAGTGACATGTTGAAAGGGCGATCCATTCTACTTGCAACGAGCGCGCTGATGTTCGTGGCGCCGGCCTATGCGCAACAGGCCAGTGTGGCGGAAGCGCCCGCCGATGCCGCGCCAGCGAGCGGGGAGGACATTATTGTCACCGCCGTAGCGCGCGGCCAGAACCGGCTCGACAGCTCGGTTTCGGTAAGCTCGCTCAATGCTGATACCATCGCCAATGCCGCCCCGCGCTCGGCGGCGGAACTGTTTCGCAGCCTTCCGGGCATCCGTTCCGAATCCTCGGGCGGCGAAGGCAATGCCAATATTGCGGTGCGCGGCCTTCCTGTCGCCTCGGGTGGCGCCAAGTTCCTGCAGTTGCAGGAAGATGGCCTGCCGATCCTTGAATATGGTGACATCGCCTTTGCCAATACCGACATCTTCCTGCGCGCCGATTTCAATGTCGCGCGGGTCGAGGCGGTCCGTGGCGGTTCGGCATCGACCTTTGCCTCCAATTCTCCGGGTGGCGTCATCAACCTGATTTCCAAGACGGGTGAAAAGGAAGGCGGCTCGATCCAGGGTGCCGTCGGGCTTGATTATGGCGAATATCGTCTCGACGCCGACTATGGCGGCAAGCTCACCGACTCGCTGCGCTTCAACGTTGGCGGCTTCTATCGGGTCGGTGAAGGCCCGCGCCGTGCCGGTTATGACGGTAACAAGGGTGGCCAGATTCGTGGCAACATCACCAAGACGTTTGACCGCGGCTTTTTTCGCCTGAACTTCAAATATCTCAATGACCGCGCGATTGCCTATCTGCCCAGCCCGGTACGAGTCACTGGCAGCAACAGCAGCCCGGTCTATACGGCGCTGCCTGGCCTCAGCCCCAACAACGACACCATCCACAGCGTATATTTCACGCGCGCGGTGACACTGGATGGCGCCAATAACCGCGAGGTTGATGACATCCGCGACGGTATGCATCCAATCGTCAAGGCGATCGGCTTCGAGAGTGAGTTCGAGGTCGCCGATGGCTGGAAGGTCAGCGACAAGTTCCGCTACTCCGACATTTCCGGTCGCTTCATCTCGCCCTTTCCGGCGACCGTCGATACCGCGCAGAACCTGGCCAATGCCATTGGCGGCGCCGGTGCGGTGGTGAGCTATGCCAATGGTCCGCTTGCGGGCCAGGCCTATGCCAACCCGACGACATCGAATGCGATAGGTGTGGTGCTGTTCAATACGCGGCTTAACAGCCTGAACAATGTCACCAACGACCTGCGCATCAACCACCGGTTCGATGCGGGTGGCGGAGCGGTCGATTTTTCCGTCGGCTTTTACAAGTCGCGCCAGACGATCAATATCGACTGGACCTGGTCGTCCTATCTGCTCGATGCCAAGGGTGACAATGCGGCGTTGCTCAACGTGCGCACCGCCGGTGGGGTGTCACGTACCGACAACGGCCTGATTGCCTATGGCGCCTCCTATTTCGGCAATTGTTGCCGGCGCAGCTACAATGTCGATTATGACACCAACGCCCCCTTTGTGTCGCTCGGCTATACCGGCGGGAAGCTGAACATCGACGCCAGCCTGCGCTATGACTCCGGCAGCGCGCGCGGCTTTGTGGTCGGGGATGGCCCGGTGACGACGTTTGACGTCGATGGGAATGGTTCGATTTCCTTCCCTGAAACCCAGACGACGGTCGTGCCGCTGAACAGCCCGCAGCCGGTAAACTATAACTTCCACTACACCTCCTACTCGTTTGGCGTGAACTATCGACTGGCGAATGATCTCTCGATTTTCGCACGTTACAGCCGGGGTGGCCGCGCCAATGCTGATCGTTTCCTGTTCAATGCCAACAATGTCAGCCCGACCTCGGGCCGGCTTCAGCCGGGCGCCCGCCCGGTCGATTTTGTCCGGCAGGCGGAGGCTGGTATCAAGTACAGCCATGGTGGGCTGAACCTCTACGGGACGGCTTTCTGGGCGAAGACGGCGGAGCAGAATTTCGAGGCGACGAGCCAGAAGTTCTTCGATCGATCATACCGCGCCTATGGCCTCGAACTGGAAGGCAGCTATCGCATTGGCCGGTTCAGCCTGGCGGCCAGTGGTACCTACACCAAGGCGAAGATCGTCAGCGATAATGTCACCCCCGCCGTGGTCGGCAACCGTCCGCGTCGCCAGGCCGAGTTCGTGTTCAAGATCACCCCGCAATACACCACTGGCCTTTTCACCATCGGTGCCAGTGCCATCGGGACAAGCTCAAGCTACGCGCAGGACAACAACCAGCTGAAGCTTCCCGGCTTCACCCAGGTCAATGCGTTCGTGAGCATCAGGCCGATTGAACGGGTGCAGTTGTCGATCAACGCCAACAACCTGTTCAACACGACCGGCTTTACCGAAGCGGAGGAAGGCGCGATCCCTGGCAACGGCATCGTCCGGGCCCGTTCGATCAATGGACGCACGGTTTCGGCAGCGATAAAGCTGGACTTCTGAGGTTATATTTCCCCGGGCGCACGGCCTGTGCGCCCGGGGATTTTCACGGGCCGCGTTCGAGTGACGAGATTATGACGACTGCCTGGTCCGCACATGCGGTCGCCGCGATTGCGAACAAGCCCATTGCCACAGCGCCGGGGATCGATGCCGCAACCATCGCGCCTGTCCTGCCCGGCTTTGATCTGTGGGACTATTGGCCAGTACAGGAGCAAGACGGCGGCACCGCCCTTATTGCGGGCGGGACGCTCCTGATGTTGCTGTCCGCACCGATATTGCCGGATCCCGACCAGCGCCATGCCATTGCGCGGATCCGGCTGATGCACCGCACGGCGCAGGGCTGGCGTGACCTTGGCAATGCCTTGCCTGATGGCCTTTCTCCGGGGAGCCGCGAATGGTCCGGCTCGGCAATTGTGTCGGCTGAGCACGACCGTATGACGCTATATTTTACCGCAGCGGGGCATCGCGGTGAGGCGGTCGCAAGCTTTGACCAACGGCTGTTCGAATGCAGCGCGACGCTGGAAGTCCGTGACGGCGTGCCCTGGTTGGGCAACTGGACGGTGCCGACGGAATCAGTTGTGGCGGACGGGACCGTCTATTGCCGCGATATGGCTGGCGGCGGCGGGATCGGTACAATCAAGGCGTTTCGCGACCCGGCCTGGTTTCGCGATCCGGCTGATGGTGCGGAATATCTCGTGTTTGCGGCATCGCTGGCGCAATCTGTGTCACCGTGGAATGGCGCGGTCGGACTGGCGCGACGCGAACATGGGCATTGGGTGCTGTGCCCGCCGCCGATCAGCGCGGACGGCGTCAACAACGAGCTTGAGCGGCCACATATCCTCCATCGCAACGGGCGCTATTATTGCTTTTGGTCGACGCAGCGTAAGGTGTTTGCTGCCGACGTGCCTGCCGGTCCGAATGGGCTCTATGGCATGGTGGCTGACGCGCTGCAGGGGCCGTGGCGCCCGCTGAATGGCACGGGCCTTGTCTTTGCCAACCCCATCGAAACCCCGATCCAGGCCTATTCATGGCTCGTGCTTGACGATCTCAGCGTCATCAGTTTCGTTGATCGACCGGGGCTTGGCGACGAACCGGTCGATCCGGCGGTGGCGCGACGCCATTTCGGTGGCACACCGGCGGTGGCGCTGCGCCTGGCACTCGATGCCGATTGCGCGACGCTGACATGATGGGGCCGGCGCCGCTTGTCGCGGGCGTGGAGCTTGGTGGCACCAAGTGCATTGCGGTGCTGGCGCGTGGTCGTCACATATTTCAGCGCGCGCAGTGGCCGACGGGCGACGACCCCGCTGCCACGCTCGGTGCGATTGCGGCCTGGCTCGACATTGCGCGCCGCAACGAGCCCTTTACGGCCCTTGGCATCGCCAGTTTCGGCCCGCTGTCGCTCGATCCCGCTGCGCCGGACTATGGGTGCATTGTCAACACGCCCAAGCCGGGCTGGTCGAACGTCAATATCGTGAAAGGAATTGCCGACGCGTTCGACGTGCCGGTGACACTGGACACCGATGTCGCCGGGGCGGCACTGGCCGAGGGACGGTGGGGGGCAGCGATTGGCTGCGCGGTCCATGCCTATCTGACCATCGGGACCGGGATTGGTGGCGGCATCGTTGTTGATGGCAAGCCATTGCATGGCATCTTCCACCCCGAAATCGGCCATGTGCGGGTCCGACGCAGCGTTGGGGATGACTTTGCCGGAACCTGCCCAATCCATGGCGATTGCCTGGAGGGCCTGGCATCCGGCCCGGCCATTGCCGCGCGCGCTGGTCGACCTGCCGAAGCCCTGCCGCCGGATGACTGCGTCTGGCAAAGAGTGGCCGACGAGGTGGCGGAGTTGATGGCGATGCTGATCCTGACGATTGCGCCGCACCGCATCATTATTGGCGGAGGCGTTGGTCAGGGCCAGCCAGCATTGTTGCCGGCGATCCGCCGTGCAACCGCCGGCGCGTTGAATGGCTATTTGCCGACCCATCGGCTGACGGCGTTGGAGCGGCTTATCGTCGCACCGGCGCTTGGCGCTGACGCGGGCGTTTACGGGGCATTGGCACTGGCGACCGCACAGCATCCGGCGTGAGGCGGATGCGCAACTGACCCAGCAGCCCGGCGCGGGGCCCGGTCCGAAAAATGCTGTGCTGACAGGATGGTGCTGTAACCGATCGGCCCGGTGGGCCGAACAAGAGAAGCCAATCCGGCACAAATCTTTCGGGGAGACCCCAGACAATGATTACCATGAAAACCGGCGTCAGCATTGCTACTTCCGCCGCGCTGGTCGCGTTCGCGGTTGCCGTTCCGGCCACGCAGGCAGCGGCCAAGGGCGCGGTTGTGCATTGCTATGGCATCAACACCTGCAAGGGCACGTCTGACTGCAAGACCGCGCATAATGACTGCAAGGGCCAGAACAGCTGCAAGGGCCAGGGCTTCAAGGAGCTGAGTGCCAAGAAGTGCAAGGCCGCCGGTGGCAGCCTGACAGCGCCTAACTGAAGCAACCTTCTTCCGCCCCTCCCCTGAAGGGGAGGGGCCAGAAAGAGGTGCCCTACTCGACAGGATTTGGAATGAGTCTTTCCCCCTTTGCCGGCTTCGGTCTCGGGATGCGCAAGCCGCATTATGCCGAATTCCTCGCGGGCCGCGTTGCGGTGGATTTTGTCGAGGTGATCTCCGAGAATTTCATGGTCGATGGTGGACGCCCGCGTGAGATCCTGCGCGCGGTGCGCGAGCATTACCCTATCGCGCTGCACGGTGTTTCACTGTCAATTGGCTCGGCCGATGGGCTGGACCATGGCTATCTGAAGCGGCTGCGTGCGCTGGTTGACGAGATTGCGCCACTCTTCGTGTCCGACCATCTGTGCTGGACCCAGATTGAAGGGTTCAATTCACATGATCTGCTGCCGCTGCCCTATACGCAGGAGGCGCTTGATCTGGTGTGCGCCAATGTCGATTGCGCACAGGCGGTGCTGGGCCGCGCCATGCTGATCGAGAATCCGTCAAGCTATGTCGCCTTTGCCGGTGAGATGACGGAATGGGACTTTCTTGACGCGCTGTGCCGTCGCACGGGGTGCCGGTTGCTGCTCGACGTCAACAATGTCTTCGTCAGTGCAACCAATCACGGCTTTGATCCGATCGCCTATCTCGACGGGTTGCCGGCGCGACATGTGCGGCAGATCCATCTCGCCGGGCATAGCCAGGGCGCCGAACTGCTGATCGATACCCATGACGCGCCGGTATGCGCCTCGGTCTGGGATCTCTATGCGCATATCATGCCGCGGCTCGGCCCCGTGGCGACAATGATCGAGCGGGACGATGCGATCCCGCCATTGGATGAATTGCTCGGCGAACTCGAAGTTGCACGAGCAATTGGCGGCGCACACGACCGGGTCGCGGCATGACCTTGCTTGAGTTGCAGCGCGACATGCGCCGCTGGCTGCACAGCGGCAGTGACGATGCCGCCACACGGCTTGGCGCGGCCGCGGCGCCGGGCCTGCGCGTCTATCAGAATAACTATCGGGCGCAGCTTGTCGCCTGTCTCGAGGAAAGCTTTGCGCAGACGCTGGCGTGGATTGGCGGCGCCGCGTTTCACGATGCGGTGGTGCGCCATATCGAGCGGGTACCGCCGAGCAGCTGGACACTCGACGCCTATCCGCGTGATTTCCCGGCGACGTTCCGGATGCTTTACCCCGACGATCCCGAGATTGCCGAACTGGCGTGGCTGGAGCTGGCGCTGGGTGAGGCGTTTGTGGCTGCTGATTCGGCCATGCTGACGCTGGAGGTTGCTGCCGGAATTGACTGGGATGAGGCGGTGCTTCGCTTTACGCCGACGCTGGATATTGGTGAGGCACGGACCAACGCTGCGTCCATCTGGTCGTCGCTCAGGGATGGCGAAGTGCCTCCCGCCGTTGAGCAGCGCGCCGACGCGTGTGCGATACTGGTGTGGCGCCGCGACATGGTTTCACATTTTCGATCAATTGATGCGGCGGAGCATCGCGCGATCCTGCAAGCACGGGCTGGGGTGGGTTTTGGCGCGCTCTGTGCGATGATTGTCGCCGAAGCAGGCGAACACGACGGTGTCAGCCGGGCCGGAGGCTATCTTGGCCGGTGGTTGTCGGACGGCTTGCTGGTCGCGCCGGATCCTTCGTCAAGCGCGTCCGGGCCGGGTTTCACAGGCCCGCCAATCACGCCGGGATAGCGGGCGACTGTCGCGGCCAGGTCGGCTTGTTTGCCGGTGAGCGGGCCTGAGAGGAAGGCCGCAAGGATGTCGGCGGTCACTTGCTGGGTTGCTGTAGGTCCGCGCCCGCCACCCATGAGCTGCGCCAGCAACCAGCGGCCCGGTGCGGCGAAGAAGAAGGGGCCATCGGTGAAGCTGAAATGGTTGGCGTGCTTGATCTCGTAGCGGAAGCCGGGGGCGGTCGTGGTTGCGAGCAGCCTGGCATTGCCGGTTTTGAACAAATCGCCATGGGGCGATTCCGCGAGGTCGCTCTGTAGCAGCAGGAAGGGCCGGGTCAGCTTGCGGTCCGGCAGGTCGCCATAGGGCGTGCCGTCGATATTGGCAGCAGCCACGACCCGTTGATCCTCGCTGAGTGCCAGGGCTGACACCGCGCCGCCGAAGGAGTGGCCGATCACGGCAACCTTCGTGCCGTCAATGTTGCCGCCCCGCAGCGTTGCCAGTGCCGGTGGGCGCGCGAGCTGGTCGATGACAAAGCGGATGTCAGCGGCGCGCACGACTTGCTGATCAGGCATATAGTGGATGCGGCCCGGATCGCTCATCGCCGGTTCGCGGGTGCCAACCACCCGTCCATTGGGCAATTGTGTCACGCTGGCCTCGAAAGGATGATCGAGCACAAAAACCGCGAAGCCAAGGCTCGCGAGCCGGGTGGCCAGACCGGAATAAAAGGCACGCGGCGCGCCGAAGCCCGGTGAAAAGATTACCACCGGCCAGGGGCGACTGTTTGGCGCCAATGGGGCCAGCGCCTCGGCATGGGTGTCGATCTGGTTGTAGCGGCGAAACAGAAAGGCGGGCAAACCGCTGATCGGGCCGGGCAGGTGACCGATCCCGTCCATATAGGGCAAGCGCGTGGTGCCACCCGGATTGCTGCCCGCTGTTGCAGGATACCAGACCTGCGCGATCACGCTGCGATGGTCATGGGGATCAGCCGTATGCGGTTCGTCCCGCGAGGCGTCGGTCCAGCGAAAAACCTGGGTGCCGACGGCGTAGCGGCCATCCGGTTGCGGCAGCGTTGGCACTGCAGGCATGATCCAGATCCCGATGGCGGCAGCGACGATCCCGAGGAGACCGAGGCGGCCGATCCAGCGCAGCACGACGCCCGTGCGCAGCAGGGGCAGGGCGCTGAGCACCAGCAGGAGATAGGCGGGCAGATTCTGCCAGGTGAAGCCGCAAAGCAACCATTGGACCGCCGCCAACAACAAGCCCATGCCGACGCCGGCGAGCCGAAGACGCGGTCGCCAGGCTGGTGCGATCAGCCGCCAGGTCGCCAGGGCCAGCACACAGGCCAGGAAGATCAGATCGGGGATCAGCATTTTTCCACTCAGGCCCTGTGTTTGCGGAAACAGGAGGATTGATATCATGCCGGGCTGATCGTCTCGGCGCAGCATGGGTGCGAACCGGGGGGATACTGTTATGTTGCCTTTGCCCCGGTCGGTGCTCCCCCTGCAACTGTCCTAGCCCCGCGCAATGCCGGTGCACGTCAAAAGCCGGTGTTGGTACTGTGCACCAAATGTGCACATCAAAAGGGAATGGCGCGCCCGGCAGGATTCGAACCTGCGACCACAGGCTTAGAAGGCATGTGCTCTATCCAGCTGAGCTACGGGCGCCCGGCGACGCGCTTAGCGTGGATTGCGCGCGGTTGAAACGCCCATCATAAGGTTTCGCAAGTTCGGCGCAGGGGCAGGGTGATGAGATTGCAGCGGGTAACGGCGCGCGACATGAAGGGCGCGCATTTTCGTTACTATGACATTGTAATGACCGCGTTCGTGGTGATTCTTGTGCTGTCCAATGTGGTTGGCGCAGGCAAACGCGCGGTGATTGACCTGCCCCTTGTCGGCCTGTGGCCGTTCGGTGCAGGCATCTTGTTCTTCCCGATCTCCTACATTCTCGATGACATTTTGACCGAGGTTTATGGCTATGCCCGCGCACGTCGCGTGGTGTGGGTCGGCTTTGCCGCGCTGTGCTTTCTGGTGCTGATGGAGTGGACGGTGGTTGCGTTGCGGCCAGCGGCGGACTGGAACGGGCAGGCCCAATATGAATATGTCTTTGGCCTGCCGCCGCACCTGACCAATGCCTTTCCCTATATCGATGTCGGCATTGGCGGCCGGATTGCCTTTGCTTCGCTGTGTGCCTTTTGGGTCGGCGACCTGCTCAATTCCTTCGTGCTCGCCAAGATGAAGATCTGGACGAGCGGGCGGATGCTGTGGACGCGGACAATTGGCAGCACGATTGTGGGTGAAGGCGCGGACAGCCTGGTCTTTTACCCGCTGGCCTTTCTCGGGATGCCGGACTGGCCGTTGAGCGCGATGCTGATGGTGATGCTGAGCCAGTTTATCCTCAAGGTCAGTTGGGAAATCATCCTGACGCCGGTCACTTACGCGGTCGTCGGCTTTCTGAAGAAGCGCGAGGGCGTGGATGTGTATGACGAGGGGACCGATTTCTCGCCCTTCAGGGCACAGGTCTAGGATGCCTGAATCGGCCCGGGTGCGAGCGGGGCCACCGGGGTCGCGCGGGTGACACTCCTGGTTCCGGGTTCCTGCGTGCGGAGGAACGCGAAGATGTTGCGGCCTTGCTGCGTTACGCCCTTTGCCATTCCGGGTGTGAAGGCTTAACAGCCTCGCGATGCTGGCCGGCCTGATTTTTGCGACTGAGGATGCTGACGACCGCCCGGGGGTTCTCGCGGCGACGCTGCCTTTTGGCGGGCTGACGCTGGTTGAGTTTCAGGCGCGGCTGTTGATCGGCGCAGGCGCGTCGCAGATCATTCTCGTCGTTGCGCGGATGACACCGGAACTGCTCGGCGCGATCAACCGGATCGGGCGGCGGGGGGTGTCAGTCGATGCGGTACGCACCGCGACCGAGGTTGCCGAGAAGCTGCATCCGCTCGCACGATTGGTGGTGGTTGCCGATGGTCTGGTGACCACCGGAGAAATTGTCGCGCAACTTGCCAGCGAAGGTGACGACGCGTTGCTGGTGGTCGATGACCGCGATGCACCGCCCGGTTTTGAACGGCTCGGCGCGATGACGGCATGGGCCGGGCTGGCGCGGCTCGACCCGCGCCATATTGGTGAGGTCGCCGCCTTGCCGCGCGACTATGATTTCCAGTCGACGCTGTTGCGGGTTGCCGCGCAAGGCGGCGCCGCGCATGTCAGGCTGCCGGCGCCGGACCCGACCCATGGCATTTTCCGCGATTCCCGTGATCTGGCCAGTCGCGGAAAGGCGATCCTGGCCGCACTGGTTGCGCCGCCCATCCGCTGGGCAGATCGCTTCATTCTCGCGCCGCTGGTCAGGCTGGCCTTGCCACGGCTGGTGGCGCGCGCCGTGCCGACCCCGGTGCCGGGCGGGGCAGGCGTGACCCTTGCCGCACTGGGTTGCGGTGCAATCTGGATGGGCTGGCCGGGCAGCGGGCTTGCCCTGGCGATACTCGGCATCATTGCCTTTTCGATCGGCGCGGTGCTGGCATGGTTGCGCGATGAGGATGGTCTGGTCACCTTTGGTCGCAGCGGCACGTTGCTGCTCGCCGCATTGATCGCGATATTGCTGGGCCACAGTGCAAAACTGACCGACGGAACGACGACCGGGCTGGCCATTGCCGTCGGCGGGATTGTTGCGGCGGGGCTGGTTGAGCGGGCGGGCGGGACGGCAATCCGTCGCCGCTGGTGGGCGAGTCCGGTTGCCTATCCACTCGTCATGTTGCCACTTGTTGCCGGCGGGCAGATTGTCGCGGCGCTGGCCATTGCCGCCAGCTATGCCGCATTGACGCTGGCTGCCGCGATAGAGGCGCTTCGTGAAAAGCCTTAGGGCGGTTTTAACGACACTTCCCTAGAGCGGAAGCCATGTCGATCAACGTTGGCGACATTGATGAGGGCGCTCGCAAGAATGCCATGGCGCTGCTCGCATCTGCGGCGGCGGCGATCCCGCGTGCCGATCAGCGGCTGGCCGTGGCTATTGATGACTTTTTCCTGCCCGATGATGTGCGGCTGGATGACCGCACACGCGCGGCCCTGACGACCGTGATCGGCGGGATGACCGCTGCCGTCGAGGGCGCGTTGCGACAGCATGGCGCACGCTTGCTGGCGGCACGCGCTGAGCCCGACCTTGCACGAGAGCTTGTTGCCGAGGGGGTGCCGGTCCTTGGGCGACTGGTCTCGGCTGGCCTGATGCGCGATACGACCTTGATGCGTGAACTTGTTGGTCGAGTGCGAGCCGATGCTCTTGGTGAGGCATTGCCGGTGCGCGCGCCTGACGAACCCGACTTCCCGAGCCTGTTGTCGCGGCTGGCGCAAAGCACTGACAGTGTCATTTCCGGCAGCGCAATGGCCCTACTTGGCGCGGAAAGCCGGCGCCGCTCTGTCGTGCCCGGTGAAGTCCAGGGCTGGAGTGACTTGCCAGCAACGCTGCACCGCCAGCTGGTCTGGTGGGTGGCAGCGGCGTTACGGGAACGGTGGAGCGCCGATGCGGGCGAGAAAATCGTCTTTATCGACCGCGCACTTGTTGAGGCGTCGCTGCGTCAGATCGACGCCCATGACGAAAGTGACCGGGTCGAGGCGGCGGCGATGCGCCTTGCTGCCGCGATCGATGCCCGTGCCGATGAGCTGGCGGCCTTGCTGGTTGAAACGTTGGCCGACCGGTGTCTGGCGTTGTTCACAGCCCTGATCGCCCATGCGCTGGGCCTTGATTTCAGCGATGCGCGCGACATCGTGCTTGATCCGAGCGGTGACCAGTTGTGGCCGGCGCTGCGGGCGCTGGACCTGGACCGCACGACGATAGCCCGGATCGGACTGGCCCTGACCGAAGCCGATCCACGGCGAGACCTTGAAGCCTTTGCCGACCGGCTTGATGCGATTATCGACCTTCCACCGGTCAGTGCGCGGATCGCCCTGGCGCCGCTGTTGCTTCACCCCGACTATCGCGCCGCGTTGCGCGCCCTTGGGCGCGGCGGGGGCGCATGAACATGGTCGAACCAATGATGGCGCCGGTACGGGGATGGGTCGACGCCGACGGTCGACTGATCGAGGCCGAACAGCGCCTGCATGATCTCAACGCGCGGGCGGGGGGATCGCTGGGGGCGGCATTTGCCGTGCCGCAGATCGCAACAGTTGCGCGCCTGGCGCAACGCCTCGGGATTCTGGTATCGCGCGCGGTTGTCGCGGCGGACGGGGATGGTGATGTCGAGCTGTGGGTTCGCGCCGAACCCGACAATGGTGGCGTCAGGCTGGCACTGTCGGGCTGGCGCACGCGGACCCCGTGGCAGCCGGCAGCACCGGCGCAGCAGCGTGACGGCGATTTCCTGCGCAGTGATGCGGAGTGGCTGTGGGAAGCGGATGCGGCGTTGCGTCTCACCGCCGTGTCCTTGTCGATGGGCGTGCGCAATGGATTTGATGCGGCGGCGTTGCTTGGCCAGCCGCTGACGAAATTGTTCGTGCTGGGGGAAGATGGCGAAGGCAGTTTTCCGATTCTTGGCGGGCTGGCCCTGCACCAGCGCTTTGACGGCCAACGCGCGACAATTCGCGCGAATGGGCTTGCTGTAAAGCTGTCAGCAAGCCCGCGGATTGATGAAATCGGCGCATTTGCGGGCTTTGTTGGGTCGGCCGAACCCATTGCCGAAGAGGCAAAGCCCGCCCCCTATATGCCGCAGGCAGACGCTGCGACCGCCGCCTTTGCGGCACGGCTTGATCAGGCGCTGCGCGGTCCGCTGGACCGGATCATTGCCAATGCCGACAGCATCAGTGCCAAGTCGGAAGGGCCGCTGCGTCAGGACTATGCTGACTATGCCGCCGACATCGCCACCGCCGGGCGACATCTGGCGGGTCTGGTCGATGATCTGGTCGACTTGCAGTTCATCGAACGCCCGGATTTTGCGGTTGCCGCTGAACCGCTCGACCTGGCTGATGTCGCGCGGCGTGCTGCGGGATTGCTGGCTGTACGCGCGACCGAAGCGCGGGTGCGGATTGACAAGCCCGGTACCGACGATGTGCTGATGGCCACGGGCGAGTTTCGCCGCGCGTTGCAGGTGTTGGTCAATCTGATTGGTAACGCCGTCCGCTATTCACCCCCCGATGGCATGGTGTGGATCCGTATCGAGCGTGAAGGGGACATTTGCGCGGTGATCGTCGCCGATCAGGGCAAGGGCATTGCGCCTGACGATCAGAAGCGCATTTTTGACAAGTTCGAGCGTGTTGATCCCCGCGAACCCGGCGGCAGCGGGCTGGGCCTGTATATCGCGCGCCGGCTGGCCCGGGCGATGGGTGGAGACATCACCGTTGATAGCGCACCCGGGCAGGGCGCGCGGTTTGTGTTTACCTTACCGTGCGGCACCAAATCCTAGGATTTGCGCGGCCGGTTCATAAACACCAGCACAGCACCAACCAGGGCAACGAGTGCGCCCTTCACGGCCCATTCGCGCTGATCAAGCATGAAGCTTGATGCCGGCCAATGGACAAGGCCCAGGCCCTGGCCAACCCACAGCAAGCCCATCAGTATGGCCAGCACGCCAAGGACGAGCATAACGGGACGCAGAATATTCATCAGCGCTTCTCCACCGGGACGTAATCACGCGCGACCGGCCCGGTATAGAGCTGGCGCGGGCGACCAATTTTCTGATCAGGATCGGCGATCATCTCATTCCATTGTGCCACCCAACCCACGGTGCGGGCGAGGGCAAACAATGCGGTGAACATGGTTGTCGGGAAGCCAATCGCCGAGAGGATGACGCCGGAATAGAAATCGACGTTCGGGAACAGCTTTTTCTCAATGAAATAGGGGTCGTTGAGCGCCATTTCCTCAAGTTGCAGGGCAACCTCAAACACCGGATCGCTGACCTTGAGCGAGGCAAACACCTCGCGCACCGTCTGCTGCATGACCGTCGCGCGTGGATCATAGTTTTTGTAAACGCGGTGGCCGAACCCCATCAGGCGGAACGGATCATTCTTGTCCTTGGCGCGGGCGATATAGTGCGGAATGCGATCAGGTGTGCCGATCTCGCGCAGCATGTTGAGCGCGGCCTCGTTGGCACCGCCATGCGCCGGACCCCACAGGCAGGCAATGCCAGCGGCGATGCAGGCGAACGGATTGGCGCCCGACGAACCGGCGAGCCGCACAGTCGAGGTTGATGCGTTCTGTTCGTGATCGGCGTGGAGAATGAAAATACGGTCGAGCGCCTTTTCCACGACCGGGTTGACCTCATATTTCTCAGCCGGAACGCCGAAGGTCATGCGCAGGAAATTGCCGGTGTAGCTCAGCGAATTGTCGGGATAGAGAAAGGGCTGCCCGACCGAATATTTATACGCCATCGCCGCAATTGTTGGCATCTTGGCGATCAGCCGGTGGCTGGCGATCATGCGTTGATGCGGATCAGTGATGTCGGCAGAGTCGTTGTAGAAGGCAGAAAGTGCGCCAACCACGCCGCACATGACCGCCATGGGATGTGCGTCGCGCCGGAACCCGCGATAGAAGGTCGCAAGCTGTTCGTGCAGCATGGTGTGACGCGTAATCGTGTAGCTGAAATTCTCGAGCTCGGCGGCACTTGGCAGCTCACCATTGAGCAGCAGGTACGAGACTTCCATGAAGCTCGACTGTTCGGCCAGCTGGCCAATCGGGTAACCGCGATGAAGCAGGATGCCCTGATCGCCGTCAATATAAGTCAGCGCGGACTCGCAGCTTGCCGTCGATGTAAACCCCGGATCATAGGTGAACATGCCAGTGTCGGCGTAAAGTCGGCGGATGTCGATAACATCGGGGCCGACGCTGCCTGACAGCACCTTGTAACTATGGTCGCCCAGGCTGATCGTAGCATTGTCGGTCATTGCGCGTGCCCTTCCTTCTGTTCCCTTACGCCGCCATCCGGTCGGCGATCCGCCCCAGGCTCTCGTCGCGCCCGAGCAGGTCGAGCACGTCAAAGATTCCCGGTGACGTCCTTCGTCCCGTCAGCGCGGCGCGCAGCGGCTGAGCAACCTGGCCGAGCTTGACCTGGGCTTCTTCCGCAACGCGGCGAACCGCATCTTCCAAAGCATCCGTATCCCAGCTTTCGACGGCGTCAAGCGCGGCGTGAACACGCGCAAGTAATGCGGGTGCATCACCGGCCAATAAAGGCGCGGCATCTTCGTCAATCGGCAGCGGGCGGGTAACAAACAGGAAGTCGGTGGCGCGGGCCAGCTCGACGATGTTTGCAGCGCGCGGCTTGAGCGACGCCATGCTGCGGCGCAACAGTTCATGCTGTTCCGGAGCAGGTGAAAAATCGAGCCGCGCGGCGACCAGTTCGGCGAGCCGTGCGTCGTCGGCTTCGCGGATATAATGTCCGTTGAGGTTCTCGAGCTTTTTGAGATCGAAGCGCGATGGCGAGCGACCCACGCCGCCCAGGTCGAACCATTCAGTCGCCTGCGCCCGGCTGATAATCTCATCATCACCGTGCCCCCAGCCGAGCCGCAGCAGGTAATTGTCGAGTGCCTCGGGCAAGATGCCGAATTCGTCGCGATAGACATCGACGGCCACCGCGTTCTTGCGCTTCGACATCTTGCTGCCGTCAGGATTGAAGATCAGCGGGATGTGCGCATAGATCGGCTCGTCCCAGCCCATGGCGCGATAGATCGGCAACTGGCGGAAGGCGTTGTTGAGATGGTCATCACCACGAATGACATGGGTTACGCCCATGTCATGATCATCAACGACCACGGCCAGCATATAGGTCGGGCTGCCATCAGAACGCAGCAGCACGAGATCATCGATCTCGGCATTCTGCACGGTCACCGTACCCTGAACGCGGTCTTCGATGGTCGTTGCGCCCTCGGTTGGCGCCTTGAGCCGGACAACGAACGGCTTGCCATCATCATTTGGTACCTTGTCACGCCATGGCGAGCGGATGCGTAGCGGCTTCTTCGCCGCCTCGGCCTCAGCGCGCATTTGCGCCAGCTCTTCCTGGGTGAGGTAGCAGCGATAGGCTGCGCCCGCATCGACCATCGCGTGCGCGACCTCGGCATGGCGCGCGGCGCGCTCGAACTGGAACACGGTGTCTCCGTCCCAGTCGAGGCCGAGCCAGCGCATTCCGTCAAGGATGGCGTCAATCGCCGGCTGGGTTGAGCGCGCGCGATCAGTATCTTCGATACGCAGCAGGAATTTTCCGCCCATTCGCTTCGCGAACAGCCAGTTGAACAAGGCTGTGCGCGCGCCGCCGATGTGCAGATAGCCGGTTGGCGATGGCGCAAAACGCGTCACCACTGCCGGTGTGTCGGGCGCGCCAGAACCGGCGGCCACAATGTCAGACCTTGCGCCCAAACGCGCCTGCTCCCAAACATGAAATTCGATGGCCAATATAGCCGCCGACGCCGCTAGCACAGCACCTTCGCCGCTTCAAATCGTGCGTGTGACGGAATCTGTCCGGCTGACACTGACTCGTCTGGAGTCGTGGCTGGAGGCGGAGCGTGATCAGCTCATCCTGTGGCTGCCGGTCATGCTTGGTGCCGGCATTGCCAGTTGGTTTGTGCTGCCGCTTGCCCATCAATGGCGCGGCGCGATCGGGGCGTTGCTCGCGATCGCCTTTGCGGCGGCTGCCCTGGGGCAGGGCGGACGGACGGGCAGGGCGATCATGGTTGGTGCGCTTGCCATGGCGTTGGGGTTGGCATTGATCTGGTGGCGATCCACCGGCGACACGGGGAGAACGCTGGCCGGTCCGACAATTGTGACGTTTGAGGCAAGGGTCGAGCGGGTGGAGCCATTGCCCGCCCGCCAGCTTGTGCGCTTGCGCCTGACACCGTTGCGGGTTGTTGGCGTGCCGGAACGGCGCGGGAATTACCGGAAGAAAGAAACAGGGCCTGACAGGCTGCCAACCTTGCCCGCGCACCTTCGTGTCAACATTGCCGATGCTGACGTGCCGACGGGCCTTGTGCCGGGCGCAACCATCAGCCTTGGTGCGCGACTGATGCCACCCGCAGAGCCGGCAGTTCCTGGCGCCTATGACTTTGCCCGTGTTGCGTGGTTCGATCAGCTTGGTGGTACCGGACGCGGTTTTGCGCCGGTCAGGATATTGTCACCCGGCCCGGCACAGGGCGATGGTCTGCGGCGGCGGCTGTCACAACATATCCAGGCGAGCGCGCCGGGGGATGCCGGCGCGATAGCCGCCGCACTGGCGACAGGGGATCAGGGGGCGATCAGCGAGAGTGGTGCTGATGCGATGCGTCGATCCGGTCTTGCCCATCTCCTGTCGGTCAGCGGATTGCACATTACGGCGGTGGTTGCGGGCACGATGTTTGTCATCTTGCGGCTGCTCGCGCTTAGCCCATGGCTGGCGCTTCGCTTCCCGTTACGGTTGTTCGCTGCGGCCGCGGGGGCGTTGGCCGCGATTGGCTATACCGCCTTGACCGGTGGCGAAGTGCCGACGGTGCGCTCCTGCGTTGCGGCCCTGCTGGTGCTGGTTGCGCTGGCACTGGGGCGAGAGGCGATGACGTTACGGCTGGTTGCGGCTGGTGCCCTTGTTGTGCTGCTGCTTTTCCCCGAGGCACTGCCGGGGCCAAGTTTTCAGCTGTCCTTTGCAGCGGTCGCGGCGATCATCGCGTTGCACGAGCATCCGCGGATCAACCGCTGGTTCATGAAGCGCGACGAAGGGCGGATGCGCAAGATCGGGCGCGAGGTTGCTTCACTGCTGATAACCGGCTTCGTCGTGGAACTGGCCTTGCTGCCGATCTCGCTGTTCCACTTTCACAAGGCCGGTGTGTACGGCGCCGTCGCCAATATCATTGCCATCCCGTTGACGACCTTCATTACAATGCCGCTGGAAGCGCTTGCACTGGTGTTCGACATGGTGGGCGCGGGAGCACCGTTCTGGTGGTTGACCGCGCGGTCGCTCGACCTGTTATTGTGGATCGCCCATTTTACAGCGAATTTGCCCGGTTCGGTCGCCGCGCTGCCGTCGATGCCGGGTGGCGCCTATGGCTTGATGGTGATGGGTGGCCTGTGGATCGCCCTGTGGCGGACGCGGTGGCGGCGATTGGGCATCGTGCCGCTGGTTGTCGGTGGCATATGGGCTTTGTTGACGCCGGCGCCCGACCTGCTCGTTACCGGGGATGGCCGACATGTCGCACTGCGCACCAATGATGGCGGGCTGGCGTTGCTGCGCGACAGAACGGGAGACTATGTCTCAGATATGATGAGCGAGAATAGCGGTGCGGACGGTGAGCCGATGCTGCTGTCGGACCAGCCTGAAGCACGCTGCAGCCGCGACCTGTGCCTCGCGGAACGGGAAGTTGGCGGCAGGCGCTGGCGCATTCTCGCGACGCGCAGCGCCTATCTCGTGCCAGTTGAACAGTTGAGCGTCAGCTGCGCCCAGGTTGACATTGTAATCAGCGAACGCCGCTTGCCGAGAGGCTGTAAACCCCGATGGTTGCGCCTTGATCGCGCGACACTTGCGCACAGCGGCGGCGTAGCACTGGCCCTGTCGAATGGCTCAATTCGAACCGTTCGATCGGGGCCCAGCGATCATCCCTGGCAGAAGCGCTGACGCCCGTTTTCAATAACGCCGCAACAACCCGGCCAGCTTGCCCTGCACGCGGACCTGTTCGGGGCGATAGCGCTGCGGGTCATAGGCGCGGTTGGCCGGGTCGAGCCGGATCATCGCGCCTTCCTTGCGGAAATATTTGAGTGTCGCTTCGCTGTCCTCAATCAGTGCGACGACGATGTCGCCATCACGGGCAGTCTCGGCGCGGCGGATCAAGGCATAGTCACCGTCGAGGATGCCTGCCTCGACCATCGAGTCGCCCGCAACCTCAAGCGCGTAATGTTCACCGCCGCCGAGCAGGGCCGCCGGTACCGCAAGCATCGAGCTGCCTTCAAATGCCTCAATCGGGACACCTGCGGCGATGCGGCCATGCAAGGGAATCTCGATCACATCATTGGCGGGCTGTGGCAGGTTTCGTACATTGGAAGGTGTCGGCGCGGCCGCGACGGCCTTGCGGCCCGGCTCAGCGCGCTCAGGCATCCGCAAGACCTCAAGGGCGCGGGCGCGGTTCGGCAGGCGGCGCAGAAACTTGCGTTCCTCCAACGCGCTGATCAAGCGATGAACACCCGATTTCGACTTGAGGTCGAGCGCTTCCTTCATCTCCTCGAATGAGGGCGAAACGCCACTCTCTTCAAGTCGATCATGAATGAAGCAGATCAGGTCATGCTGCTTGCGGGTTAGCATCCGGCAATCCTCCGTCGGAACAGACGAGGAACGTTTATGCAATGTTCCGTTGGATTGTCAAGCGAGCGGGAGTATTTCAACGATTTCGCCCGTTGCCGCGGCGGGCGCATGGGGTTCCCGCACGATCAGGCAGTCTGCCCGTGCAAGGGTTCGCAGCATTGAGCTGTCCTGAATCACTGCCGAAAAGACCCGCCCTTGCTGCGTCGCTGCGCGCAGATAGTCCGTGCGATGATCATTCTGCCTGAGCGGCTCGCCAAGGACGGCGATGCGGGTTGCGGGCAAGGGACTGGCCGCACCGGACAGGGATGCGATCAGCGGCTTCAGGAAGAGCAGGGCGGTTGTAAAGGCGGAAACCGGGTTTCCCGGTAGCCCGAGGACCACGGTATCTTTGATCAAACCCGCCATCAGTGGCTTGCCGGGGCGCAGCGCAACGCGCCAGAAATTGATCGTTCCGCCGGCCGCGATCAGGGCGGGGCGCACCAGATCATGATCACCAACCGAGGCACCACCGGTGGTGACAAGAATGTCGGCGCTGACCGCGCTGAAGGCATCACGCAACATGTCGAGGCGATCTGGCAAGGTGCCGAGATCAATCACCTCAACAGGATAGTCAGCCAGCATTGCCGCGAGCATGGCACCATTTGATTCGGGCAATTGATCGTCGCGCAATGCTGCGCCTGGACGCACAAGTTCGTCGCCCGTGCCGGCGATGGCAACAACAACCCGGCGACGCACCGGCAGATCAACATGACCACCAATGGCCGCGACCGCCAGGCGGGCGGGTGTAATGCGTTCACCCGCTGCGATCAGCACGTCACCCTGATGAAAGTCGAGTCCGCGCGGGCGCACATTGCCACCTTCGCGTTTCGGGCCTTCGCCCGCCAATCGGATTTGGCCAGCATCGGTTTCAGCCTCTTCCTGCACGAGCACGCTGTCGGCCCCTTGGGGCAATGGCGCGCCGGTAAAGATGCGCACCGCTTCACCCGGGCCAAGCGTGCCGGCGAAGGACCGGCCAGCGGCACTTTCGCCGATCAGCCGCCACGGGCCGGGCAGATCAGCGTAACGGATGGCATAGCCGTCCATCGCCGACAGGTCGGCGGCAGGCTGGGTACGCAGCGCCTTGACGTCGGTGGCAGCCCAGCGACCGAGTGACAGCGCCAGCGGAACATTTTCAACGCTGACGGGCGCAGACAGGGCGAACAGCCGTGACTGCGCTTCTGCTACGGGGATCAGGGCTGCGGCATTGCTCACAACGCGCTCCTATCCGGTGCCGCGCCGCGCCGCCAGTCATGTTGGATGCAGTGGCAACATTGTCGTTTGACCAATGCAGTCACCCGTTCGGCTCCTCCGAAAGACGGGGCGCCGCGGTGGGTGGTCAGGCGTGCCAATCGCCCGATTTGCCGCCAGTCTTGCTGACCAGATGGATGCCCGAGATGACCATCGCCTTGTCGACCGCCTTTGCCATGTCGTAAATCGTCAACAAGGCGACGGAGACGGCGGTCATCGCTTCCATCTCGACACCGGTCTTGCCCTCGGTCGTGGCGGTCGCGGTCGCGGTGACGCCGGTGTCGTCAAAGACGAAGTCGATGGCGACCTGGTTCAGCGGGAGCGGGTGGCAAAGCGGAATCAGTTCGGCTGTCTTCTTCGCGGCCATGATGCCGGCAATGCGGGCGACAGCGAGCACGTCGCCCTTGGCGGCGGCTCCATCGCGGATCGCGTCGAGCGCCGCAGCCGACATGGCGATGTGCCCGCCGGCCACCGCGACGCGGGCGGTGACCGGCTTTCCAGACACGTCAACCATATGCGCCGCGCCCGCCGCATCGAGATGGGTGAGGTTGCTCATCCGACCATCGCCCGTGTTGCGGCCTCAACATCATTCTGGCGCATCAGTGCCTCACCAATCAGGAAGCAGTGGACGCCGTGCGTTGCCATTTCATCAAGGTCAGCGCGCGTCATCAGCCCGCTCTCGGCGACGAAGGTGCAGCCCGTTGGCGCCTTGCCAATCAGTTCATAGGTCCGCGCGAAATCGACTGTAAAATCGCGCAGGTCACGGTTGTTGACGCCGATCAGCCGCGATTTGAGCCTGGTCGCGCGTTCCATCTCGCGTTGATCATGCACCTCGACCAGCACGTCCATGCCATATTCGATGGCGCAGGCTTCAATTTCGGCGAGCACGCCATCGTCAAGTGCGGCCATGATCAACAGGATGGCATCTGCGCCCAGCGCACGCGATTCCGGAACTTGCCATGGATCAACCATGAAATCCTTGCGCAGCACCGGCAGGGTGCAGGCGCCGCGTGCGGCAGTCAGATATTGATCTGCGCCCTGAAACCATTGTTCATCAGTCAGGACTGACAAACATGTTGCGCCGCCAGCCTGATAGGCGCGGGCATGGGCCGGGGGATCAAAATCTTCGCGGATCAAGCCCTTTGACGGGCTGGCCTTCTTGATCTCGGCGACCAGCGCATGTCCGGTTGAGGCACGCGCATCCAGCGCTGCGCGAAAGCCGCGCGGGGCCGTCTGGATGCTGATCCTGGCGTCAAGCTCGCTGAGTGCGGTGGTCGCCTTGCGGGCCGCGACATCGGCGCGCTTGGTTTCGAGAATACGATCAAGAATGTTGCTCATGAATAGGCGATCCAGCGATCCAGCAGTGCATTCGCTGCACCATTGTCCAGCGTTTCGGCAGCAAGCGATGCGCCTGCGCCCAGTGAAGTGGCTGCGCCGGCAATGACCAAGGCCGCCGCGGCGTTGAGGAGTACGGCGTCCCGATAGGCGCCGCGTTCACCCAGCAGCAGTCGGCGGAGTGCAGCAGCGTTGTAATAGGGATCTCCACCATGGAGCGCGGCAATCGGGTGGCGGGGCAAGCCGGCATCCTCGGGCGCGATATGATCGGGCAAATCGACGGCACCGATGCTGACGGCAATGCTTGGTCCGGCTCCCGACAGCTCGTCGAGGCCCTCTTCACCGGAAACGATCAGGCCTGCCTCGGTGCCGAGCTGGCCCAGGGCGTCGGCATAGACCGGAGCATAATCTGGCCGGGCAATGCCGATCAGCTGGCGCGTGACATGGGCCGGGTTGGCGAGCGGGCCCATCAGGTTGAAGATCGTCCGTCGCCCGATCTGTCGGCGGATCGGTGTAATGCGTTTCATCGCCGGATGGTGATTGGCGGCGAACAGGAAGCAGATGCCAATTTCGGCTAGGCTGGCCTCGGCTTTCGCTCCGGCGCGTTCCATGTCGAGACCCAATGCCTCAAGCGTGTCGGCGGCCCCGGCCGTGGAAGATGCCGCGCGATTGCCATGCTTTGCGACCGGTACACCACAGGCTGCAACCACAATTGAGACGGCGGTCGAGACGTTCAGCGTATGGTGACCATCACCGCCGGTGCCGCACACATCAACCGCCCGGGCGGGCGCGTTGATCGGTATCAGGCGCGCGCGCAAGGCGCGGGCGGCTTCGGCGATTTCAATGGCAGTTTCGCCGCGATCAGACAGGCGAACAAGAAAGGTCGCAATTGCCTCTTCGGATGTCCTGGCGTCGAGGATGTCGGCAAAGGCCTGGGCCGCTTCTTCTCTCGACAGGCAGTGTGACGGATCCGGGAGCTGCACGGTGGCGATCACATCAACGCCTGACTGCGAGCGCCGGTCAGCTTCAGAAAATTGCCGATCAGCGTGTGGCCATGCTCGGTCGCGATACTTTCCGGGTGAAACTGGACGCCGTGAATCGGCAGTGACACATGGCGAAAGCCCATCACGGACCCGTCATCCGCCGTTGCGTTGACGACAAGGTCAGCGGGGATGTCGGCGACAATCAGCGAATGGTAGCGTGTCGCGGTAAAGGGCGAAGGGATGCCTTCAAACACGCCGCTGCCATCATGGGTGATCGGTGACGTCTTTCCGTGCATTAACCCGCCACGCACAATCCGTCCGCCAAAATATTGGCCGATTGATTGATGGCCGAGGCAGACGCCCAGCAGCGGCTTGCCCGCTTCCGCGCAGGCGGCGACCAGATCAAGGCTGATGCCAGCTTCGTCGGGCGTTCGCGGGCCGGGCGAGATCAGAAACCCGTGCGCGTTGCTGGCAATCGCTTCGGCGGCGCTGATTTCATCGTTGCGCACCACTTTCACCTCAGCGCCTAGCTCCATCAGGTAATGGACCAGGTTCCAGGTGAAGCTGTCATAATTGTCGATGACGAGGATCATGGGGAGCGCCGCTAACGCTTTTAGCAGGACTCGACAATCGGCCCCGGTATCGCCACCTCACTGATCGGTGCGGATTCCATCTGCAATGACTGGCTTGTTCAGCATGGAGCAAGGCGTCGTCGCAGAGGTTATCCCGACGAGGAGCACATCCAATGTCTCGAATTCTTGCCACGCTGGCCCTGTTTGCCTTGCCCGCCGCAGCCTTTGCGCAAACAGGGCAGGCACCGGTGGGTCCGACAGACCAGCCGCAGGCCGAATCGGGTCAGGCACCGAAGCGCATCCGGGACGTGACACTGGCGGCAGGCCAACCCTGCCCGAAAGCGGCGAATGACGAGGTTGTGGTTTGCCGCACGCTGGACGAGCCCTATCGTATCCCCAAGACGTTGCGAAACGCTGGCCCGATTGCACCGACAAACCAAAGCTGGGTCAATCGTGCGGCGACGATTGATGAGGTCGGGCGCAAGGCTGGTGGCCTGCCCAACACTTGTTCGCCAATCGGTTCGGGTGGCCAGACGGGGTGTACGGCACAAATGATTCGCCAATGGGCGGCAGAGCAGAGGGCCAAGCGCAACGGGCGACCGGTCGATGACACGACGGCGCCATAGATAAGTTGATGTGAAATTTACTGGCCGAAGCCGAGCTCCCCTGCGCGCTTGACCGCCTCGCGCGCCGCAGCGAGCAGCGCGCCAGCCTTTGCCTCGCACTCGCGCTGTTCATAGGCCGGGTCACTGTCGGCGACGATACCGGCGCCGGCCTGGACATGCATGGTGCCGTCCTTGACGACAGCGGTACGCAGCACAATGCACGAATCCATTGAGCCATCCGGTGAGAAATAGCCCACGCCGCCCGCATAGGCGCCGCGAACCTCACCCTCGAGTTCCGCGATCACCTCACAAGCCCTGACCTTTGGTGCCCCCGAAACAGTGCCGGCCGGGAAGCCGGCAAACAGTGCATCAAGCGCATCATGCTTCGGATCGAGACTGCCGACCACGTTTGAAACAATGTGCATGACATGGCTGTAAAATTCGGTCGTGTAGCTCGCAGTTACCTTTACGCTGCCTGCCTCGGCCACGCGACCGACATCGTTGCGACCAAGGTCGAGCAACATGAGATGTTCGGCGCGCTCCTTCGGGTCGGCCAGCAGGCTGAGGCGGTTGGCCTCATCTTCGGCGGCGGTTTTGCCGCGTGGTCGCGTCCCGGCGATCGGGCGGATCGTTACCTCGCCATCGCGCACGCGGACGAGAATCTCGGGACTCGACCCGGTCAGGGCGAAGCCGGGCAGATCGAGATGATAGAGAAATGGCGATGGGTTGATGCGCCGCAGGGCCCGGTAAAGCTCAAAGGGTGGCAGCGTGAACGGCGCCGTGAAGCGCTGTGCCAGCACGACCTGGAAGATGTCCCCCGCAACAATATAGTCCTTCGCCCGCGCAACCATCTCGGCATACCGGCCAGCGGGCAGGGTAGGTGTCAGGGCAACCTGATCAAGGTCTGCCGAACGGACGGGCGGGGGCAAACCAGCGGTGGCAAGGCGGGCCGCCGTTGCGGTGATCCGGTCCTCGGCATCAGCGACAATCGCTTCAGCTGTGCGCTTTGCATCGGGCCAGGCCGGTGCGACGAGGAAAAGGGCGTCTGCCAGGCGGTCGAAGATCAGGATGACCGTTGGCCGCACAAACATCATATCCGGCAAACCCAGTGCATCGCGCGATGGGCGTGGCAGCCGTTCGACAAGGCCAATGGTTTCATAGCCAAAATAGCCAACCAGACAGGCCAGCGCGCGCGGGAGCTCTGCGGGCACATCCATCCGGCATGTCCCGACAAGGTCACGCAATGCGTCGAGCGTCGGCTTGGCGCAGGGCGAAAAGGCGTTGCGATCGGTCAACCAGTGCGGGTTGATTGAGGCCGTATTTCCCTCGGCGCGAAACACCAGATCCGGCGCGAGACCGATCAGGCTGTGGCGCCCTCGGGTTTCCCCGCCCTCGACCGATTCGAGCAGGAAGTCGCCGCGCCCAGGCTCAATCAGCTTCAGCGCGGCGGCGACCGGTGTTTCGGTATCGGCAATCTGGCGCCGCCAGATCAGCGCGGGGCGCCCAGCCGCAAGTGCAGCTATTGCATCCGCGCGACCATCATCCATCTCAGGGCTGATCGGGGCTGGCCTGGCCAGACAGCGTCGCGCGCAGCTTTGCCATCGCACCATCGTTCTTGGTGACGCCAACAGACGCGCGGACGGCCTTGGCGAACTGCTCGGCATATTCGCGCCCAACGAGATGCGTCAGCTCTTTGTGAACCCCGGCAATGACATCTGGTCTGCCGGAAGCATCCCCCGGTGTGATCTTGTCGAGCCAGATGATCAGATAGGCGGCGTGGTCCGGCGTCTCCATAACCTTTGCGGTACGCTCGTTCATCGTGAACATCAGCACCAGCGGTTCAGGCGGTGGTGGCGCGTTGCGCTGCTGGATCAACTGAGCACGGGCAGCCGAGATTTTTTGCGGCGGCTTCAGGCTGAGGCCGGTAGCGCTCAGTGCCTGGGCAATTGGCACGCCCTTGGCGAGTTGCGCCGTCACCAAGCCTGCAATCCGGCGCGCCTCGCGAAGATTGCGCTCAGCGGCAAAGTCCTTGGCGACCGCGTCGTGTATCTGCGCGAGGGGGCGCGGCGCCGCTGCAACGATGCGGTCAATCATCACCAGCGCAAAGCCTCCATCAGCACCCATGGGTGCCATTTGCGCGCCTTGTGCCGGATCAAGCGCAAAAGCGGCCTGGACGATGGGCATCAGTTTGGGATCAGGCTTTGACGTTGCGACTTCCGGGTCTGTCCCGCTGGAAAGGAGCGGCGCTGTTGTGGTCGCTGCAAGCTTGTAGCGAGCGACCACATCCCCAAAGCTGGCCTTGTTGCTGATCGCATCGTCAATCGCGTCGTGCAGCGTTCCCAATGCGGCCTGCGTCTTTACCTTGGTCAATGCCTTGATGATCTCTGGCCGGGCCTGTTCGAGCGTCTTGCCGGGTACCAGGGTGATCACATCGACGCGCGTAATGGCATATCCCAGCGGCGTGCGGATCGGCCCGACAAGGGCGCCCTTGCTGGCAGCGAACGCAGCGATTGCCAGCGCGTCAGAGGTTTGCGTCGTGTAGGCAGCCTTCACGGTGTCCGTGATTTTCGCCGCCGACAGGCCAATACCCTGCGCTGCCGCTTCAAGCGACGAACCAGCCTTTACCTTGGCCACCAGTGCCGTGGCGGCTGCCTGATCCGCAACCAAGACCTGGGTGAAGGAGCGCTTCTCGCTTGGCAAAAAGCTTGCGCGCTGGTTCTGATAATTGTCGGCAATTTCCTTCTCGGTCGGGGCCGCTTCGGCCTTTACCTGTTCAGGCGTGATGATCGCATAACGAACCGCGCGCCTTTCGGGCACGATATAGCGGGCGCTGTTTCGGCGATAGAATGCGGTAAGTTCAGCATCGGTCGGGGCAGGGCCACTGCGGACCGCGCTGGCCGGGATCAGCCCGATCTGGCCGTCGCGACGCTCGAGCAACAATGATGCAAAGGGGGCGGCGAGCTTGTTCGGCAACTGTGTCGCGCTCAAGGTCGGCTGAAGCAGCAAGCGCTGGAGCAAATCCTGGCGAATCGACCGTGTAATCTGCGCGGTCGAAGTGCGCTGTTGTTGCAGATACTGGTCGAACAGGCGCTGATCGAACTTGCCGGTTGCGGGGTTTTGAAACTGGGGCGCGACCTGGGCCAGCGCATATTGGTCGGTCACTGACATGCGTTGCTGGGTTGCGAACTGTTCGATGGACAGTGAATTCAGCATCCGCTCAAAGGTGCCGTCCATGCCGCCTTCGGCAATATATTGGGGCAGCGGGAGCGGCGGTTGCTGCTGTTCCTGCACCTGTTGAAAATAGTTCTGATACTCGGTCTGCACGCGGGTGCGCAGGTCTGCGCTTGCAATGCCCACCTTGCCGACGGTAGCGACATTGTCCTGCGTCGTCGGGGTGCGGCTGCCGGTCAGGCCGACAATGTCGCCGATTCCAAAAAGCAGCGCGAAGGTGAGCAGCAACAGGAAGCTGACGACCACGCCGACCTTTGAATTGATCATGCGGCGGAGGAAAGTGAGCATGGTGTAGCGAGGCCGATCTATGCAGGGGGCGATGGTTTGAAGAGCCGCTTTACGGGCAGGCGCGGGCGGCTTCAAGCTTGTGCGCGCGCGATGCGGCGCTATGCGCTCAGGAAACGGATTTCGGAGGACATATGCGACGCAAGCTGGTGGCCGGTAACTGGAAGATGAACGGCGACCTGGCCGCATTGGCTGAACTCGATGCCATCGCCGAGGCCGCTGGCGCGCGCGCCGACATCGATGTGGCCATTGCGCTGCCAGCGACGCTGATTGCCCCGGCAGCCGCGCGCGTGCCCAGCCTGTCGATCGGGGCGGAAGACGTCCATGCCGCATACAAGGGCGCCCATACCGGGTGCATTTCCGCCGCGATGATCCGGGAGGCTGGCGCGACCTTTTCGCTGGTTGGGCATAGTGAGCGCCGCGCTGATTGCGGTGAGACTGACAGCGAGGTGAAGACCAAGGCCGAGGCGTTGCGTCGCCACGGCCTGACGGCGATCCTGTGCGTTGGTGAAACCCTGGCCGAGCGCGATGCCGGTCGGGCGGTTGAGGTAGTGACGGCGCAACTCGCTGGCTCGCTCCCCGAAGGTGCGGCGGCATCATGGTTGTCGATCGCCTATGAACCGGTCTGGGCAATCGGCACCGGGCGGACGCCGACGGTTGCAGATGTCGCGGCGATGCACGGCGCGATTCGCGTGAAGTTGCAATCGCTGATTGGCGACGACGCGGCGGCGATGCGCTTGCTCTATGGCGGATCAGTCACCGCCGACAACGCGCATGAGCTATTGGGTGCGGGCGATGTCGATGGTGCGCTGGTTGGCGGCGCGAGCCTGACCGCAGCGAAGTTCGTGCCGATTATTGCGGCTGCGACCTAGGGTTCCGCCTTCTACCGCACTGGCCACGGAAGGTGAGGGCGGTTGACGGCTACCGCCCGTAGCGCGCCTTCAGCAGCGCCCAGGTGGCACGCAGGCCAAGCGCCTCCCCGCCCTTGGGGCGTCCTGGTTTTGCCGCAGGGCGCCAGGCGAAGGTGTCGAGGTGAACCCAGGGCGTCCCTTCAGGAACGAAGCGCCGCAGGAACAGCGCCGCTGTCACCGCGCCAGCAAAACCGCCATCGGGTGCGTTGACAAGATCAGCCACGTCGGAGGCAAACATCTCGTCATAGCCATCCCATAGCGGGAGCCGCCACAAGGGGTCACCGACAGCGCTGCCCGCCGCGAGCAACTCGGTTGCGAGCTCCTCGTCATTGGCGAAGGTAGCCGGAAGGTCAGGGCCGAGTGCAACGCGGGCGGCGCCGGTCAAGGTCGCGAAATCGATCATCAATGCCGGCTTGTCCTCTCCGGCGCGGGTAATCGCGTCGCCGAGGATCAGTCGCCCCTCGGCATCGGTATTGGTGTTTTCAACGGTCAGGCCCTTGCGCGTTGCCAGCACGTCTCCGGGGCGGAAGGCGTTGCCCGAAATGCTGTTTTCAACCGCTGGAATCAGCAAGTGCAGGCGCACCTTGAGCCGCTCTGCCATTACCAGCCCCGCCAGTGCCAGCGCATGGGCGGCACCGCCCATGTCCTTTTTCATCAGCCGCATCCCGGAGGACGGCTTGATATCCAGCCCACCCGAATCGAAGCAGACACCCTTGCCGATGATCGCGATGCGGGGGTGCTTCGGGTTGCCCCATTCAAGTTCAATCAGCCTTGGTTCACGCCCTTTCGCGGCGGCCTGACCAACCGCGACTATCATGGGATAACCCTTGGCGAGTGCCTCACCTTTGGTGACATGCAACACCGCATCATGCGCCTTGGCCAGGGTAGCAGCTTCACTTTCGAGCTCGGCCGGCCCGAGATCGGCGGCAGCGGTGTTGACGAGGTCGCGTACCTTTGCCGTTGCCGCAGCGATGCGGACAATTTCGTCAATCCGCGCTGGTTCCCCGGTCAACAATATGCGCGGACCGACGGGGGCGGGATCCTTGCGATACCGTTCAAAGCGATACTGGGCGAGCAGCCAGCCGAGCATCGCCGCTCCAGGTTCACCGTTGGCAAGGCGATAGGTTCCTTCGGGTAACTGGTCGCCAAGCGAGGCGATACGCCACGGCGAGCTTTCCGCCTCGTTGCACACCAGCAACATTGACCAGTCATCGGCCTGGTCACCCGGCAATATGGCGCGATTGCCCGCCTTGCCGGTCAGCCGGTGCGCGCTGACCGCAGTGCGGATTCGCGGTGGTTGTGCCTTGAGCCAGGTTTCCCACGCGTCGGGATGCACAACATGGATGGTGCGGGCCGCCTGGCCACGGTCGGGCTGCAATAGTCCTGCGAAACGATCAGTCATCAATCTGCCGGTGAAATGAGGAATTGTTCAAACCGGCCGTTCTCGCCGGGTTCAAGAAAGGTGCTGAGATTCAGCTTCTTGTTCTTGTAGGTGATGCGATAGCTCCGCAGTACAAAGCCACCGCGCAACCGCATCGGCCCTGACTGGACAAAATCGAGCGGGTCACCGAGCGGACGCAGGCTGCTGGCAAAGTCAGCAATTGCCGTCGCGGTGAAGTAGTAGTTGGCATTGTCGGTCAGTTGGCCGCGATCAAGTTGACCGGCGCGCAACTGATTGAACAAGGCACGCGCCCGCTCGCCCGCTGCGAGATCAGCAGCACTGGCTGGCGGCGGCGGCAACAACAGGCCCGATAGCCCTGACGCAATGCTCGATGCCGCGCCACTTGACCAGGTGTTGGTCAAGACAATGAATGCCGCCTTGTCATCGGGGAAGACGATATTTTCCGAGATGAATCCGACGGCCTCGCCACCATGTTCGATAAAGTGCCGGCCATCACGCGACCCGATGAAAACGCCGAGGCCATAGCGTGAATTACTGCCGTCATTGAGCTTGATTGGCGTTTCCTGAATCTTCCATGCCTCGGGCGAGAGCAGCGTGCGATTGATCCGCGCGATATCCCATTTTGCCAGATCGGTTGCACTCATTGCCAGTTCACCGGCAGCATAGAGCCAGCCGCGGGCCGCCGGGGGCTCAACCCGGATCGGGCCAAGGGCATGACGGCCATAGCCTTGCGGGAAGTTTGGCCCGACCGCGAGATCCTGATCATAGGCGGTAATATCGAGCGGCTTGAAAATGCGTTGTTGCAGGAAATCGAGCAACGGCTGCCCAGTGACCTTTTCGATGATCATCCCGACGAGGACATAACCGGTATTGGAATATTGCCACTGCGTGCCCGGCGCGAAGTCAAGCGGCTTCCTGGCCCATTGGTCGACAATCCCCTGTGGCGTCACAGGCGTTGCCATCGCCTTGAAGCTGTAATCCTGCGGCCAATAATCCTGCAATCCTGCGGTATGGCTCAGCAACTGGCGAATGGTGATATGATCGCCACCGGAGATGTCCGGGATATATTTTGACACGACATCGTCGAGGCTCAGCTTGCCGTCTTCCACGAGCAACAAGACCGCCGCGCCGGCAAATTGCTTGGAGATTGACGCGATCTGATAAGGCAGGTCGACAGACGTCTGCGGCCTGGTTTCCGACTGCTTGCCATAGGCTTTCGCCAGGACGATGCGCCCGCCGCGCACAATCGCGATTGACGCAGATGGCGTTCCCGTCGCGGAGAGTTGGGCTTCAACAATCCTGTCGACCGCCACTCGCTCAGCGGCCGACAGATCCTGGGCCGTGGCTGGCGCAACAAACAGCGCCAGCGCAAAGGTGGCAACACAGCGAAGCAGGTTCATCACAATCCTCGGCAGTGACGGGCAAGGGCGTGATCCTTACAGAATGATACGCGATGCGCCAGATGCTGGCGGGCATGGCTTTTTGTCCGGGCCTTGCTAGGCTCCTGATGAAACAGGGGAGATGGGACATGCCGCAAACAATTCCGGCACGCGCGATTCTGATCGCGTTCGGGCTGACATTGCTGTCGGCGCTGGGGATTCTCGGCGTGCTCGCCACTTTGGGGCCGGACTGGACGATCTTTGCCCCGGCGACCTGTACCGCGACGCGCTGTTTTTGCGAGATGCCGCGCCTTGGCTCGCTGGTGCTGCAACCAGCCGACAGCTGGTCTTCCTATGGTTATGCCTTTGCCGGTTTTTTGATGATCGTACTGGCCGGCGCGCGCGACTGGAACTCGGCAATGCCCCCGCTTGCCGCGCGCACCTTTGGCATCACCGCCATTACGGTTGGCCTCGGTTCGGTGCTGATGCACGCCACGCTGACCCTATGGGGTCAATTCTTTGATGTGCTTGGCATGTATCTGGTGGGCGCGTTCCTGCTGGTGCGTGCCCTTTCGCGCTGGCGGCAAATCCCCGACAATCGGGCGATCCTGATCTATGTGCTGCTGTGCACGATATTGGTTGCTGCGCTGGTTGTGATGCCGGAGGTTCGCCGGTGGTTGTTCGCGGTCCTGCTCATCACCGCGATCATCGTGGAGCTGGCCTTCGCGCGACCGCTGCGGCCCGGCGCTCGTGTCGGATTCTACATTGGCGGTATCGTTGCGAAGGCGGTCGCCTTTGCGATCTGGAACCTTGACCAGCACGGCATCGTCTGTGCGCCGCACAGCCTGTTGCAGGGCCATGCTGTCTGGCATCTGCTCGGCGCGACATCATTGTGGCTGTCATTTTGCTATTATCGCGGCGAGGATAAGCCATCTGGCAGCATCTGAGCGCCTTCGCTGCTATTTCTGCACGGGTGCGGGCGGTACGGCGAGTGATATTGCGGGGCTGTCGCCGCACAGGTTCATCACCCGGTCGATCATATCGATCAGGCGGTTACGGGCGCTGTTGAGGGCGTCCGGTGATGATCCGGTTTCCCCCGTCTCAAGGTTGATATAGCGCAGCCCATGGAGCGCGGCGTAGTTTGACAGCGAACCATCAGTTGTTGTCACATGTTCAAACACGATGTTGAAATCAGCCGCATTCAAACGTTTTGCGCAAAATCCTGCCTGCATGTCGCTCTCCCGCAGATAGGGTAGCAACGCCAGCGTATCATCATCGTCGAACGGCCATATCTGATCGCGTGATGCGCTGGGGTGGAAGCGCGCGTTGCACAGTCGCACCGAAATGTTGCCACGCCCCCCGTAAGACGGCCTGGGACATTGCGACAGGCTGGCGTCAAAGCCCGGCTCATTGGTGTGCAACGCGATGATCAGGCGTGGTGGTGCCCCAAGATCGGCGAGCATCGTGCCAGCATAGCGCGGCAATTCATCGCGGAAATTCCGGTTTGGGTCGATCCGCGATCCGGACGTGCTGGCGTTGAAACGGGTGGCATAGCCTTGGGCCGCGGGATCGCTGTCGATCGCCATCATCACGCCACCCCAACTGCGCAAGGCGATTAACGCCGCCGCAAAGGTCGAGTTTTCATTGTCGTGCGGCAAGACCCACAACGGGCCATCGGTGCGTTGCAGATTGACGATTCGCCACGCCCGCCAGGTCAGTTGTTGTTCCCCCCAGGTCAGGCGACTGACGGATAAACCGGCCCAGTTCTCCGGGTCGCGGTTTCGGGCGAAGTCCTCGTCTGGCACGGTCAGTGGATCGACCGTTTCAATGGTCAGCGGTTGTTCGGTCACCTGCCGGTTCTGCGCCGTGGCATGTGCAGCCGCGAACAGCAGCAACCCCGTCGCGAATCCGTTACACCAGCGCATCACCAAAGACGTAACGACAGGATCACCCGGCGCATAGGCTCAGGTCAGTGGAACCCCGAAAAGATCATGCTCGTCGGCATCCTCGATCTTGACAGCGACGATGTCGCCGACAGCCAGATGAGCCGCATCGCGCAGATGCACTTCGCCGTCGATCTCGGGTGCGTCGGCCTGCGAGCGGCCCGTTGCACCTTCCTCATCGACCACATCAATGATCACATCGAGCGTGCGACCGATCCTGGCCTGGAGCTTGGCAGCGGAGATTGCCGCAGTCTTCTCCATGATGCGCGCGTAACGCTCTTCCTTGACCGCCTCGGGCACATGGTCGGGCAGCGCGTTGGCGGCGGCACCTTCGACGGGCTCGAAGCGGAACGCACCGACCCGATCAAGCTGTGCCTCATCGAGCCAGTCGAGCAGATACTGGAAATCGGCCTCGGTCTCGCCGGGAAAGCCGACCACGAAGGTCGAACGGATCGTGATATCGGGGGCGATCTCGCGCCATTTGCGGACGCGTTCGAGCACCTTGGCCTCGTTCGCCGGCCGCTTCATCGCGCGCAGCACATTGGGTGCAGCATGTTGGAACGGGATATCGAGATAGGGGAGGATCAGCCCCTCGGCCATCAGCGGGATGACCTGATCGACATGCGGATAGGGATAGACATAGTGCAGCCGCACCCAGGGGGCGATCTTGCCAAGCTCGCGCGACAGGTCTGTCATGTGCGCACGCACCTCGCCGCCATGCCAGGGGCGCGGCTGGTGGCGGATATCGACGCCGTAAGCCGAGGTATCCTGGCTGATGACCAGCAATTCCCTGGTGCCCGCCGCAACCAGTTTTTCGGCCTCGCGCAGGATCGCGTCGGGGCGCCTGCTGACCAGATCGCCGCGCAGGCTGGGGATGATGCAGAAGGCGCAGCGATGGTTGCACCCTTCCGAAATTTTGAGATAGCTGTAGTGGCGTGGCGTCAGCTTGAGGCCCGCATCAGGCACGAGATTGAGAAAGGCCGAGGGCGGCATTGGCGCGGCCTCATGCACCGCACCGACCACTTCCTCATATTGATGCGCGCCGGTAACCGCGAGCACACCGGGGAAGCGCGCACGAATGACCTCAGCTTCCTTGCCCATGCAGCCGGTCACGATTACCCGGCCATTTTCGGCGATCGCCTCGCCAATTGCCTCAAGGCTTTCTTCCTTGGCGGAATCGAGAAAGCCGCAGGTGTTGACCAGCACGACATCGGCACCGGCATAATCGGGCGACATCTGATAGCCGTCGGCGCGCAGCTTGGTCAGGATACGCTCGCTGTCGACCAGATTCTTGGGACAGCCGAGCGAAACCATGCCGACACGTGGCGGGGAAGGGAGGACAGTAGCCATGGGAGGCCGCTCACATAATGCGTTTGGACCGACTTGAACAGGGCAGGCTGACATGCCTATCCTGCGGCATCCGAAAGGATGTGGGGGAGAGCGACATGGGAACGCAAGTTCACTGGCTGGCTATTTTGATTGCAGCGGTTGCAGGCTTTGTTGTCGGCGGGCTGTGGTACGGACCAATCTTGGGCAAGGCATGGATGGCGGAACGCGGCGTAACGCCGGAGTCGGCGAAGGAAGGTTTCAACATGCCGCTCGTCTTCGGGACTACCTTCGTGCTTAATCTGGTTGCCTCATTCGTGCTCGATCATGTCTTCGGCACCTATGGTCATCCGGGCATGTCACTCGCGGTAATGATTGCGGGCGGCATTGCGCTGGCATTCATTGCGACGTCGATTGGCGTAAACTACCTGTTCTCACGCATGAGCCTGACGCTGTTTCTGATTGATGCCGGTTACTGGCTCGTGATCTACTGTGTGATGGGCGCGATCCTCTCGGCCTTGTCGTGAGCCTGAATCCTCGCCTTCCCCGGCGAAGGCCGGGGTCTAGGTGGGAAGGCCTGGCTGATGGATGACGGCCTATGTCTACATCATGGCGAGCCGCAGAAACGGGACGATCTATCTCGGCTCAACCAACGATCTTGTTCGGCGGGTATGGGAACATCGCAACGGTCTCATCGTGGGCTTCACCAAGCGCTACAACTGCAAATTACTGGTTTGGTATGAAGTCTTCGGTGATTTGTCCCTGGCACGCCGCCGCGAATTCCAGATGAAGGACTGGCGGCGCGCCTGGAAGGTGCGTGAGATCGAGGGGTTCAATCCGACGTGGGAAGATTTGTACGAGCGGATCGCGCTTCCATGAGCGACATCCCAACTGGACCCCGGCCTTCGCCGGGGAAGGTGTGACGGTTATGGTATTCCTGCTTAAATCGCACCCAGATCACGCACCGGGATCGTCGCTTTTCGTCAAGGCGGACGTTGGACGTCGATCGGACGATGCTGCAGTGATGATGAGCTTCAGAGTCTACGGGGATATCGAGCACGTCTTGTGGCCCGATGCGTCGTCGTTAGGTCGCACCGATCACCTTTGGGAACATAGTTGTTTCGAGGCGTTCATCGCGACATCCGGACAGGAGTATCTCGAACTGAACTTTGCGCCGGGCAAGCAATGGGCAGCATACCGGTTCGACAGTTATCGCGACAGCATGCGCGATGACCATGAGGTTGAGATTTCCAAAATGGCATGGTGTGTTCGCGATCTGTCGGTGCCTCGCGTAGAGATGCATGTTCGCGCTACGCTTCCTGCCCGGTTTGCAGGCGTCGAATGGCGCCTTGGCCTCTCTGCCGTCATCGAAGCAAGGGATGGCACCAAATCCTACTGGGCGCTGGCTCATGCGCCCGGCAAACCGGATTTCCACAACGCGGATTGCTTTACCGCGCGGCTCGCGGCACCTGAGCGGGCATGAAATTCGGTATTGATCGCCTCCTGGCTGACCCAGCCCTGCGCGCGCCGCTTGTTGGCAAGCGCGTCGCCCTGCTTGCACACCCTGCTTCTGTTACGGCTGATCTTACGCATTCAATCGATGCGCTGATGGCGTGCGAGGGTATCAACGTGACGGCGGCATTTGGCCCGCAGCACGGTCTGCGCGGTGATTTGCAGGACAATATGATGGAGTCGCCTGACTTCACCGACCCGACCTATGGCATCCCGGTGTTCAGCCTGTACGGCGAGGTGCGCCGCCCGACCGGTCAGTCGATGGGTACGTTCGACACCATATTGATCGACCTGCAGGATGTCGGTTGCCGTATCTACACCTTCGTCACGACATTGCTCTATGTGCTCGAGGCCGCTGCCGAGCATGGCAAGTCGGTCTGGGTGCTTGACCGCCCCAATCCAGCCGGGCGCCCGATTGAGGGGCTGACATTGCTGCCCGGCTGGGAAAGCTTTGTTGGCGCCGGCCCGATGCCGATGCGCCATGGGCTGACGCTCGGTGAACTCGGCCACTGGTTCATCGATCACTTCAATCTCGACGTCGATTATCGCGTCATCGCAATGGAGGGTTGGGTGCCCGAAGTTGGCACGGGCTTTGGCTGGCCGCCCGAACGCGTCTGGATCAACCCGAGTCCCAATGCCGCCAACGTCAACATGGCGCGCGCCTATGCCGGCACGGTGATGCTGGAAGGCACCAACCTGTCGGAAGGCCGGGGCACCACGCGCCCGCTAGAGCTGTTCGGCGCGCCTGATATCGATGCGCGCGCGGTGATTGCCGCAATGCGCCGTATTGCGCCGCAATGGCTGAACGGCTGCACGTTGCGCGACATCTGGTTTGAGCCGACCTTCCACAAGCACGCCAAAACATTGTGCAACGGCGTGTTCATTCACGCCGAGGGACCGGCCTATGATCACGCCGTGTTCCGCCCATGGCGCTTGCAGGCGCTCGGCTTCAAGGCGATCCGTGCGCTCTATCCCGATTACGACCTGTGGCGCGATTTTCCGTACGAATATGTCTTCGACAAGCTTGCCATCGACGTGATCAATGCCGGGCCGGGGTTGCGTACATGGGTCGATGACGGAGCGGCGGCGCCCGGTGACCTGGACGCCCTGACGCTGCCCGACGAGCTGGCCTGGGCCGAGATCCGTCGGTCGCACCTGCTCTATTGAGCTAGCGCTTGCGCGTCAGCTCGCGCATCGCATCGTCGAGGCCGCTCAGCGACAGCGGGTACATCCGGTCGTTCATCAATTCGCGGATGATCTTGACCGATTGCGAATAGCCCCATTGCTGCTCTGGAACCGGATTGAGCCATACCGCTGCCGGATAGGTGGTGGTCATGCGGTGCAGCCACACCGCGCCCGATTCCTCGTTGAAATGCTCGACCGAGCCGCCCGGATGGGTGATCTCGTAGGGACTCATCGAGGCATCGCCGACGAATACCAGCTTATAGTCGTGGCCGAACTTGTGCAGCACGTCCCATAGCGGCGTTCGCTCGGCGAAGCGGCGGCGATTGTCTTTCCACACGCCTTCATAGGGGCAGTTGTGGAAGTAGAAGAATTCGAGATTCTTGAACTCGGTGGTCGCGGCCGAGAACAGCTCCTCGCACAGCTTGACGAACGGATCCATCGAGCCGCCGACGTCGAGGAACAGCAGCAGCTTCACCGCATTGTGCCGCTCGGGCCGCATCACCACGTCCAGCCAGCCTTGCCGCGCGGTGCCGTCGATCGTTGCGTCGATGTCGAGCTCGTCCGCCGCGCCCTCGCGCGCGAAGCGCCGCAGCCGGCGCAGCGCGATCTTGATGTTGCGGGTGCCCAGTTCCTTGGTGTTGTCGAGGTTGCGGAACTCGCGCTGGTCCCACACCTTCAGCGCGCGCTTGTGCTTGCTCTCGCCGCCGATCCGTACGCCTTCGGGGTTGTAGCCCGAATTGCCATAGGGTGAGGTGCCGCCGGTGCCGATCCACTTGTTGCCACCCTGGTGGCGGCCCTGTTGTTCATCGAGCCGCTTCTTCAGCGTCTCCATGATTTCGTCCCATGAGCCGAGCGCCTTGATCGCCTCCATTTCCTCGGGCGTCAGGAACTTCTCCGCCACAGCGCGCAGCCAGTCAGCAGGGATGTCTGCGGTCTGCGTGCCAAAAGTTGTCGCAATACCCTTGAACACCTTGGCAAACACCTGGTCGAAGCGATCAAGCAGCCCCTCGTCCTTCACATAGGTCGCGCGGGCGAGATAATAGAAATCCTCCGGCGTCCGCTCGATCACCTCACGGTCGAGTGCCTCGAGCAGGATAAGATGCTCCTTGAGACTCGCAGGAATCCCTGCCGCGCGAAGCTCGTCGAGGAAATTCAGAAACATGGCGCGCGGTCCATCCTGATACTGGCAGGTTGCTGCCTGTGTGGATGGTCGATTTCGGTTCCGGCGGGAAGAGAAAATTCACCCCGGCCAGGATCGCGCGCCGCTTTTGGCGCCAGCGTGGCGTCAAGATTTCCGTCTTTTTGTCCAATCCATCCGTGACGGGAAAGCGCATCTGCTGGCCACGGGCGATCGCCCGACACAGAAACAGCAACGAGGGTTGTCATGAAGATGAAGCTTGTTGGCGCGGGTGCGATTGCTTTCGCTACCCTGTTCCTCGCCGCCTCGGCCCAGGCGGAATGCCGTGACGGCAAGAATCGCCGGATCAAGATTATCAACGATACCACCTTCACGATGAAGCAGCTCTACGGCTCGAACGTAGGGGCCGATTCATGGCAGGAAGATGTGCTTGGTACCAAGGTGCTGGGCGCGGGACAGACGGTCGTGGTCAATTTTGACGACGGGTCATGCTATTGCAATTTTGACCTCAAGGCGGTGTTTTCGGACGATACGTCCAATGTTCGGCGCAGTTTCAATGTCTGCACCGAAGCAAGCTGGCGGATTCACGAATAACAGCGTGTCGCGCTGGCTCCGTGTCAGCGCACATAGGCGTCGATCAGCGCGCCGACATAGTCAGGATCGCGCCCGGTAAGCTCGGGCGCGGCCTTGGCGCGGGCCTGTGTCGGCGCAGCTGGCGTCCCGTAGATGAAGCCATAAACTGGGTAGGT
The DNA here is from genome assembly GCA_963422345.1 of uncultured Sphingomonas sp. Lineage (GTDB taxonomy): Bacteria > Pseudomonadota > Alphaproteobacteria > Sphingomonadales > Sphingomonadaceae > Sphingomonas. The sequence continues at coordinate 2,967,433 of OY729425.1, read as the reverse complement.
TGAGCTGCCAAGGCCGTCCATGTCGCGGAACCACACGCGGACCGCGCTCCAGTCGCCGGCTTGGGACACATCGGTCAACGTAACGTCCTGCTCGGCATGACCACGCTCCCCGCCAATGCGGGACCAGTTTGCGTGCGTTACCATCACGACACGCGAGGTAACCACGCGACTGACTACCGCCACATGGCCAAGCGGCAAGCGGGCATTGCGTTCAAACACAATGACAGCGCCTACCTTGGGTCGGTGACCACGCCGATAGCGGCCATCAGCCTGATCCCACCATGTCCAGGCATTGCCAAAGATCTGGATGCCAGAGGCGGCACGCGCAAAGGGGACACATTCGCCAACATAGTTGAGCAGCGAGGTGCCCTTTGCGGGCACCATGGCCAGTGTCAGCATTGCAATGCCGATTACAATAGAGGGACGCAGGGTACGCATCACCGGGTTCTAACTGACCGGTAATCACCGTACTGTTCCCGATCTAGGTTAACATCCTGGAAACCAAGTTGGTTTACCACACCACTGATGAAGATGGGTTCTGTGTCCGCCGTAGATGCGCGCCACATCGACGCCGCTGCGCGGCAGTCGGGGGAACTTGCTATTGGCTGTACTGACGCTGCCGGACAAATCCAGGCGGTGGCTGACAGCATCGTTGGCCAGACGGCAGTGCTTGAAGAACTCCGGGGTGTACTTGCTGCGCTTGAGGTGGATCACCGCCAGGTAGCAGATGCCACTGCCGAGGCGCGGTCACTTTCTGAAAATGCTCGCCACCATCTTGATGTCAGCGGTGCGACAATCGGCACATCCATTGCGGAGTTCGTCGAGTTGACCGCACTGGTTGCCCGCCTGGGCGACAAGATAACGAGTTTCGCGGCTGCGATGACCCAGGTTCGGCGGACCACGCAGACCATTGATGAGATTGCCCGTACAACCAAGATGCTGGCGCTCAACGCGGCAATTGAGGCGCAACGCGCCGGGGATGCCGGTCGCTCCTTTGCGGTGGTCGCTGACGAGATCAAGAAATTGTCGCGTGATACGCAGGCGGCAACGGATGAAATCAGCCTGACCATGTCGCTGCTGTCGGGCGAGGCGGAAGCCTTTGCCGCAGAGGTGGGCGTTGGCGTTGAACGGAGCCGCGAAGCGGAACGGGGCTTTGCCGTCGCCACAGAGACCTTTGCCGAGGTAACGCGACTGGTACAGGATGTCGATCGTCAGGCCGATGACATCGCACGCTCGACCAATCTTATCCATGTTGGCGTTTGCCGGCTGGGCAGCGAACTCGACGGATTTTCTGATGCGGCCCATGCCAATAGCGGTCGGCTCGGCGAGGCGCATGACCGGATGTTGGCGCTCGAGGCGCAGGCGCATGGCGTGCTTGATACGCTTGTCAGGTCGGGTCTCGAAACGGCGGACCGCGCCTTTGTCGAAGCGGCGGTTGCGTGGCGGGACAAGATGGTCACATTGACCGAAACGGCCCTTGTGAATGGCAAGCTTAGTGAAGCCGCCCTGTTTGACACCCATTATCGACCGATAATGGGCTCCAATCCACCGCGCTTTGATACCGGGCTCAATATCTTTGCTGACCTCGAATGGCGACCGCAGCTCGACCTGATCCTTCAGTCAATGCCAGGTATCGTTTCGACAGCCGCGACTGATCTGAACGGCTATTTGCCGACCCACACGACGGAATTCAGCCGTACCCCGACCGGCGATCCTGCCCATGACGCCGCCTTTTGCCGCAACCGTCGGATATTTTCAGATACGACGGATGTCATTGCAAAGGCCAGCACCAAGCCATTTCACATTGCCGTGTTTCGCCGCGAGCGAGAAGACGGTGGCTATGACGTTGTGCGCAACGTTTATGTTCCGATGGTGATCAGGGGACGGCGCTGGGGTGATCTTGAGATAGCCTACAGCATCGACTGAACCCGGATTGCGCGCGCTCAGCGCCACATCTCACAAAATACGACATGGCCGGTCTTGTCGCGAAACAGGCGATAGTTGCACCCGGCTGCCTCAGCGTTGCTGGCCATATCATCGTCCGTCCGATAGATGAGCTGCCAGTCCATTGCCGCTTCCATATAGCCCGCCCAGGGATGTTCATCGAAATTCGCCAGCAGCAACTTGCCGCCGGGCGAGAGGATGCCGGCTGCCAGCCTGGTCATAAGGCGCAACTGGCGATCGGTGAGATAGTCGGTTAACCCCAATGAATAGACCAGATCATAGCGCCGCCCTTCGCGCGCCGCAGTGCGCAACCAGTTCAGGACATTCGCCTCGATAATTTCAATCGCCTGGCCATGAACACCACGTACAATGTCAAGCGAGCGGCGATCCAGATCGACAGCGGTAAAGCGGCCCAAATCCTGGCCCGCCAGCGGTTCCGCCTCGCGCAAATAGCCACAGGCGAGTGAGCAGATGCTCTTGCCGTCAGCGACCGCCGATTGCAGTATTTCGCGTGCCATCGACAGGCGTTGCCGCACCGCTTCGGTCGCGCTGACGGCCGTCGTGCGATCAAATAATTCCCGGCCCAAAAGATCGACATCGCCGCCGGGGTGCTGATTGTAGATCATGTCGATCAACTCGGCGTCGCCTGGATAACCGCGCGGTCGAGCATAGCTGTGTGCGGTATAGGGATCGCGCAGGATGATTTCGAACAGCGGGTGTTTGCGCAAATCACTTATTGCGCCGGGCCATTCCGTGTCGGATTTGCGCAGATAGCCGAGCAACGCAGCGAGGAAGTCTATTCCCTCAACGTGCCGTCCTGCGCCGAAATCGCGATAGAGATGATCGTATGATGCCGCAAACATGGCTGACTCCTAGGCTTTTTCGAGGGTGAGAAGGTGATCCGCCGCCTCGATGACCGCCCGATCATGGCTGACGCAGATCACGGTCGCGGAATGGCGGCGAGCGTAGCTTTGCAGTGCGTCTGCGACGAAGCGGGCATTGGCTTCGTCGAGCGCGGCGGTTGGCTCATCGGCGAGCAGCAGCGTCGGTCGGCAGGCGAGCGCCTGGGCAATTGCCACGCGCTGTTTCTCGCCGCCTGAAAGCTGGCTTGGCCTGTGATGGAGCTTTTCACCCAGCCCAAGGGACTCGAGCAGCGCCTGCCCCTCGGCGGCGACGTTGGTCGCGCGGATCGCCCCGGCAATCATGATGTTTTCCAGCGCTGTCATGATGCTTACCAACCGGCTCGTCTGAAAAATCAGCGCGAGATTCTCGCGCCGCCAGGCTGCGGCCTGCGGTCCGGCAAGCGAGGTCAGGTCAAGTGGCCCCCAATGGATTGTCCCGCTCGACGCAGGGATGGCCAGTGACAATATCGATAACAATGTCGTCTTGCCGACGCCGGATGGCCCGGCGACCACATGAAACTGGCCGGGTGAAAAGCGGTAGCTCAGCGGCGCCAGTGTTTGCCGCGTCGAGCCGGCATCATTGATGCTGCGACTGACCAGATCGAGCGTAAGGGCAGCCGCCGTCATCAACGGAAACCCACTGTGACCCGCAGGCCGACAACGCCGGGCGGAGATGGCCCGTCGAATGAAATGATCGCTTCACGAACATCCCGGTCGAAGCGGTCTGTCGGGTCAAGCGAGCGCGCGCTGCGGCGCCCCATTATCTGCGCCAACTGGATTACATGACCGCGCCATCGCCTGGCTTCACCATCGAGCCAGATGTCAACGGGCAAGCCAAGCCGCAACCGGGCGGCGTCACGCTCACCAACCTCGGCCCGAATGATCGCCCGCGACTGATCGCCGACGATGATCAGGGATGTTCCCTGCGTGGCGCCGGAAAATTCGCCCTCGCGCCGCAATATCTGCAAAACCTCACCATCGATCGGGCTGCGCAACACGCATTGATCTGCGGCGGCACTGGCCAGGCGGATCATGGCATCACCCGCCTGGGCCGCCGCCGCTGCGGCGCGGCGCTCGGCAGGGCGTGCACCATGTTCAAGAGCCGCGAGCCGGGATTGCTGTGCTGCCATTTCGGCTGCCGCTGCGTCGCGCTCTGCGGTGCGGGCATCCAGTTCGCGTTGCGATATGAAGCCGCGTCCGATGAGGGCGGCGGCCAGGTCAAGTCGCTGCTGCTGGTTACGTCTCATCGCCGCAGCGGCAGCGAGCGTTGCGCGGGCTGCGGCAAGCTCTTCAATGCGGGTGCCTTGCTCAACGAGCGTGGCGGCGGCGTGCGCGCGACGTGCCTCTGCCTCGCTTGCCGCGATCTGTGCCTGACGCGGCGCGCAATCGACCGCCAGCAGTGCCTGGCCCGCCTTGATCCGCTGCCCGCGCTCAACGAACAGCGTCTTGATGACACCATCGGCTGCCGCAACAAGGTTGCGCGATTCATTGAAGCTGTCGATCCTGCCAACCGCCGTTGCCCGATAGGCCGGGGCGGGGGCATCGCCGGGCAGGGTGGGTGCCGGTCGCCCGCAACCGGTCAGCAGTGCCAGCGGGAGTATCAGCGCGAAAAGCCTCATGTCCGGAACACCGCTTCGGGGCCGTAACCGGCAATGGCGCTGCTCGCCGCCGCCATCGCCACCAGCAATGCGCCCGTGATGGCGCAGGTAGGGACGATCGCGTCACTCCACTGGAAGCTGGTCCAGGGCAGGATCGGTGCCACAGCGCGGATAATGACCGGTGTACCGGCTATCGCGGTCATCAGCGTCACTACCGCGATGACGAGGGCGATCCCGGCAACTATCAGGGCGATGTCGCGTTTGCCGGCGCCATGACCCAGGAGTGAGATCAGGTCATGATGGTAACGCTGGATGAATCGCAGCACACCGTTGGCAAGCAGGATTGTCATCAGCAATCCGGCAAGAACAGCGGCAAGCAGGATCGCCATTCCAGCGCCAGTCTTGCCCTGCCAATAGGCGGCAGAGCTGTCGCGAAAATCTGCCGCAGAGCGGAGGGCAATGTCGGGAAATGACGTTGCCGCCGCGCGGGTGGCGGCGTCGATATGACCGCGGTCCGCGCCAGGAAGATCGCCGATCAGGAATGATGTCGTGCTGGGGTCCATACCCAGCAATGCGCGGCCACGGTCCAGCGACACGACGACATAAGGGGCGCCAAGAAAGGTCGGGAGCTGGTCTGTTGTTCCAGCGAAGCGCAATGTCGTGTTGCTGATGGTCGCCAGCGCCTGCCCGCCCGGGGCAACGGTGCCGAGATCAAGCCGCGCCAGATCAGCCTGATCAACGATAAAGCCCAGATCATCGACCTGTGCGCCATCCACCCCGATTATGGCGACATTGCCGCGCCGTCCGGAAGGTGATCGCCATGTGGCAAAGCCGAACACTGCGCGGCGAAATGTTGCGCCCGGCAGAAATCGCGCGACTGTTGCCGCATAGTCCTCATTGATCGGCGTCGGGAAATCAAAGCATTCAACGGTTGCGGCCGTCACCCACACATCGCCGCCAATAAAGCGCGGCGCCACCGCGCTGGCACGAACGAAGGAGGTGTAGACGCTGTACTGAAAGCAGGTGACGAGCGCCGCGACCGAACAGCAGGCCAAGGTTACAACAAAGGAGCGCCAGTCGCGCTTGACCACCAGACTTACAAAGGTGAGGGAAGCGTTGAACGGTGACATCGGGACCGCCACCGATGCGCGGGATTTTGTCGAGAGCGTGGATTCGTTGGTCAACGAGTCACCCGATCATCGCGGGCGTGCGGAGCAGATGGCAAATGGCCGCGACCCTGTAGCCGGTTGGACCCAGATTGGAGTGCGGCACGATACGTCTCCCCGTGCGGACCAATCGCCTGCACGGTGGGAGAAAAGCATCACTTGCGCTTGGCAGCGGTGAAAACCGCGCTCAAAAGCCGTGAAAAAGAACCATTATGGTTTGAATTGTTCCGCGCAAGCCGATCCGGCTACGCTGCCAGGCTCTCGCTCAGGCTTGATTTGAGGGCTTGGGTAAACAAATCCCGATACTGCGGGTCAGAGAAGAGACCCGCAACTTCTACGGGGTTCGCAATACTGAGTTGCCGCGCGGCGACCCGCGCCACGTCCTTTTCACCCAGCATTGTCGCCACAACGCACAGGCCGGCATGGGAGAGGAAAAAATCTGGCCCGGTCTGGCTGGCCTGGAGGAGAAACGGATAGGCTTCGTGGAGTTGCTGCTGCAGCATGAACGCGAACCCGATGCCACATAACGTCTGGCTACGTACGCCGGATGCCGGGTTGATCCGCAAGGCGAGTTCAAACCGTTCACGTGCGCGCTCGGCCCGCCCATTGGAAATGTCGATCCACCCACCCCAGAACAGCGTCGGCTGGTGGGCGGGCAAAAGACTGAGTGCGTGAGCAATCAATCGATCAGCAATGGCCATGTCGCCACCGATGCTGAGCAATGTTCCGGCGGCATAGCCAAGCGCCTCAACATTGTCCTCACCGAAGCGGACGGCGGTTTGATAATGTGCGATGGCGGTGCGCCGCGTTGCCTCGCGATCCGGAGCATAGTTCAGCATATAGGCAATGGCGTGACAATATGCCGCCAATGACGCCGCCCAGGGACATGTCGGGTCATGGGCGATCATCTGGTCGGTCAGGTTGATCGCTTCAAACACATGTTCCTTTTGCCAGCTTCGGAACAAGGCGTTGGCGCGCCAGTATCGCTGATAATTGCCAATTGCTGGCCCTGAATGGCGCAGGACACGGTGCCGTTCGGCGGTATCGACCTTGGTCCAGATTTGTGGCGCGATCCGGTTGGCGATTTCCCGCTCGATCGCAAAACTGTCTTCGAGACTTCCGCCAAAGGACTCTGCCCAGACCTGTTCCCCGGTCTGTCCTTCGATCAGCATTACCGACACGCGCAACCGGCCCGCCACAAGTGCCACTGTACCATCGATCAGGTAGCGCACACCCAGCCGCGAGGCGATGTCCTGCTTGGTACATCCCGCCGCACTCAGCGCACGCACCGCGTTGCCCGCAACGATGAACAGTTGCGGAAATTGCGACAGAATGACGCCAATCTCATCGGCCAGCCCGGCGCCCAGCCAGCCCCGACTCTCGACCGTGAGCTCATCAAAGGGCAAGACGCCGACCGATGGCTTTGGCGGCAACCGAGGGTGGCTATCGCTCAGCAATTCATCGGAGGTTGGTAGATCCATCCCGAGAATGTCCTGGGCCGAGGGTAGCTGTGCGCTCGCTTCAGGAATCGACAGCGCGATCATGTCATGGATGCGCTCGCGTTCGGCGCGCAACCAATCTTCGAACTCTTCGCAATCGCGAAGATCAAGGCCCTCCAGCAATTCTCCGGAGAAAGGCAGCTTGTCTGTTGGCAGCTTCAGGCCAAGCGAAAAAACGTCAACGTCCAGCTGGTCAATCGCCAGCCCGACACGCTGGGTGCCGCGGATGAGCAGGTCACCGGCACCATGTGCATCGAGCAGCTTTGACAGGTTGGATAATTCCCGTCGCAGACTGCTTTGTGCCTGCGCCGCCTCGCGGCTGCCCCAGAGCATGGTTTGAAGCCAGCGGCGCGACCGCACGCCATTTGGGGACGATATGATCAATGCGATCAGGGCAATCGCTTTTTTACTTGATATATCAATACGCCGACCGTCGGCGGCAAATAGCCCGAATGGACCTATCAGGTCGAGTCGATAGCGCCCATTCACGTTGTTCGGCCCCCCGGTTCGGACAGGTTAGACGCGGGGCAACGGTGATGACAATCAGTTTCACGCTTTTTGGACGCGCGCGTCATTATGGGGGCGCGTGGACATCACGCCGCCCATAGGGGTGAGCGGCGACATTCTGGGGAGGCTCCGACGTGCGAAACCTGCTGGCTTTGCCGATATTCCTGCTGCTGTGTGGTTGCCTCAAGCTTGGCGCCGCGCCGCTGGACTTTGATTGCTCGGCGGCAACACTCAAACCCTATTGGGTCGAATACAAGGCGTCCCCGCTCGTGGCCGAGATCCAGCGCGATGCGGCCGGTGACCTGGAAGACACCACCGCACATATGTTTGCAGCAGAATCCGTTACAGAAAGTTCGTGGAGTGGCGCCGTTCCTGCGCCGGCAAATGTTCATGACCCGATCTATGCGGCGCTCATGGAATCGGCGAACCAGCAAAAGATTCTGGAACAAAGTGCGCCAAAGCCAGTCAATGTCCTGCTCCTGTCTGGCGGAGGTGGCTGGGGCGCCTTTGGTGCGGGTTTTTTGAAGGCGTATCACGAAAAGCACCCGACCTTTCGATTTCACGCCGTCACCGGGGTGAGTACGGGCGCGCTACAGGCCTTGCTGGTTGCAGACGGCAATTATGACGAGCTCGAACGTCAGTATCACATCGAAAAGCAGGAGGATCTTGCCAAGCGCAGTGGCATCCTTGGCGTTCTGACGCGCGGTTCGCTGTTCAATACGACACCGCTGCGCCAGCGGCTTGAAGGATTGATCTGCGCGGGGCCGGGAAATTGTCCACTGCTCGCAAGGCTCGCCGCACCGGGGCGGCCACATTTGTTCATCGGGGTGGTCGAGATTGCCACGGGAACGTTCAAGGTTGTGGATATTACCGCAATGCTGCGGAACGTCTATCTCGCCGCTGACGGAACGATGGCGACAAACCCTGATCCGGACAAGGTCAACAAGGTCGCGCGCTGTGTCGCCGGCGTTACCATGGCGTCGACGGCGATCCCCGTCTTTCTGCGTCCGGTGCGGCTCGGAGACGCCAGTGCCGGTACCTATTCAACCTATGTCGATGGCGGCGTGCGGCTATCGGTTTTTGAGGCCAATGCCGCAAAGCTTGCCGATCAGGCGCAAAAGGATTCCAGGGTGCCGGTGGCGCTCTATGTCATTCGCAACGGACCAACGGTGCTCCGTGCCGGCAAGCGGATCCCGGATTCCACCAGATTCGCCGTGGACGCCAAGCCTGATGCGGGGGCCGTTGCAATGCGCGGTTACTCGACGATCGTGAACCAGTCCGAAGTCATGTCCATCGCGGGCCTGCGTCTGTTGCATCCCGATGGCGACATCAACGTGATGACCGCAGACGGGTATCGCTCGCTGGCGCAGCGAAGGTGCGTGAAGAAAACTGGTGATGATGTGATGTTCGACAAGGACTTCATGGACTGTCTCGTGGATTGGGGTGAGGAAAAGGCGAAGGGCTACCCCTGGATCAAACTCAGCCCGATCAAGGCAAGTGTGCCGGTGGTGCGACCGGGAGATCACTAGACACCGTTGACCGGAACAGCCGTATCTTTTCCCTCGTGACCGGAAAGAATCGAACCCCATGCCAAGCCTGTCCTATGACGCCTTCGTTCCCTGGACGAATTACCATCTGACGATCGGTGACAATGACCGGAACCAGCTGTTTCCCAGCATGTTGGTTGAGGATGTCGGGCGAGTACATTGCGCCGATCAGGGAGGGGAAAGCGCGACTGCACGTTTCGCAGCCACCGGCGCCATGTTGATGCAGCATGTCGGGCATGTGCTTGGCCTGATGACGGTGAAGCAGATCGGTCCCCGTCCGATTACCCAGCCATTTGCGGCCGGCCTCACTGGACGTGGCTGGAGCTTTGCGCCGTTGATCGGCGCCGATACGTCACAGTTGATGTGCGATGGTCTGGCGGGTTGTGCGCGGCTTGCTGCAGCATCGCTGCATCCGGCATGTGATGCGCCAGCGGGTACCCTGGCACTTGTCGCGGGCGGCACGCGGTTGCGCGAACTGATCAACTGGGCCGAGCCATTCGGCCTGACGGTCGCGACCAGCGGCACGCATCTCGGCCCGACAATTGCGGGGGGAATGGCGACCGCCAGCCATGGTTCCCGACTTGGCTATGGCGGATTGCAGAATATGGTGGTCGGGATGCACCTGATCACCGGGCCAGACGAGCATGTCTGGATTGAACGGGCCAGTCACCCGGTGCTGAGCGACGCTGCTGCCAGGGAGCTCGATGTCCATTCGGCGGCTGTGGACAAGACGATCAGGGTCATCCGCGACGATGATCTGTTCGAGGATGTGCTGGTTCATCTTGGTGCCATGGGCATCGTGAATTGTGTTGCGGTGCAGCTGGTTGCCAACACCCCCTTTGACTTGCTCAAGATTGATCGCGCGGTGACCGCTGACTGGTTGCGCGATCTTGATGCGGGGCAGTTTCGCAAGGTCGCTGCGTGGCTTGGCCGCGACACCCAGCCGGCCTTCTACGAGGCGACGCTCGATCCGCATGATCCCTTTGGACCAAGTGCGCTCCACACCATGTACTTTCCCAGCGTGACAGAAGCGCCGCCCTCCCGCCAAAAGGCGGGCCTCATCCGTCCCGGAGACGCGATTGTCGCCTATGCGTCCACCGTCTCCTCGAGCTCAATCAAGTTGCTCAACCCGCAACTGTTCGAAATGGCGCCGCTGGTTGAACAATGGTCGCAGGGCATTGGTGATCCGCCTCCACTGCACCCGCCACTGCGCATGTCGGACCCCACCACCAACGCCACAACCATCTTTGAATATTACCGCGAGAAGGGAAAGTTCACGACGAGCTTCCAGGCGGGGCCAAGCTATCACTGGAGCTCACTTCACGGCGATGAGATTACCGGAGGGATGCCTGGCGCACTCTACAACGCCTCCTACGCCATTCCGCGTAACCTTCTGTCGACCGCGATTCCGCTGATTTGCGACGCGGTGAAGCGTTTGCCAATGTCGTTTGTCATCACCATCCGCTTCGTCAGCCATCCGACGGGCACGATGGCGTTCACCCGCTTCGAGGAAAATGCCGTCATCGAGATTGACGGTCTTTCGCCACTGGTTTCGCGGCTGAAGTCAGTCGAACTCGATCCTGAAGATGCTGATACGCCCAACCTCAGAACCATCTTTGCCCAGCTCGCTGATGCGCTTCCTTCCGGCGCGCGTGCGATCAGAAACGTGCTGGATGCGAACAGCATCCCCTATTCGATGCACTGGGCAAAGCTGGGCGAACTCGACAAGGCAAAGGTCTATCGCGACTTCGGCAACCCCGACAGTGATCCGGAATCGCTGATCAAGCGCTGGCGCGCAGCGCGTGACCAGTTGCTTGGCGAAGCGGGGAAAGCGATCTTCTGGAACAACGCACTGATCAACTATGGCCTGCTGGAACGGCCCACGACCTTGCCACCGATGACATTACCATAGGGCAGGGGCGCGTCCTACAGGCGGTTTTCTCGTGCGCGTCGGCCCAGATGCACAGCGCTTGGCTTTGGCGTGCGCTTGAAGGTCTTCCGATCGACAGCAACCAGGCCGAATTTCTGCGCGTAGCCGAACACCCATTCGAAATTATCGAGCAGCGACCAGTGGATATAGCCGCGTACGTCGATGCCCTCGTTCAGGCAGGTGCGCACGCCCTTCAGGGCGGTGTCGATATAGGCAATGCGGCGCGCATCATCGTCGGTCGCTATACCATTTTCGGTAACATAGACTGGCTTGCCGGTCTTGGCCGCAGCGTAACGGATCGTATGGGAGAGCGCCTCCGGGTAATATTCATATCCCGCTGCGGTCCGTTCAGCTCCCTTGGGTGGCGGCAAGACGCCGTCGGGGCCGACGCGGGTCCGGGTATAGGTTTGCACCCCAATGAAATCGCTTTTGGCGGCCTGTTCAATCCATGGGCCGTACATTTCTGCCGCGAACGCATCGGCCTTGTGGCCTTCGCCAACGCCCTCAATCGCCTGCATACTGATGGTAACGCCGACCGGAAACTCGCCCGGCCCGGATTTGATCGCGGCAAAGGCGCGTTCATGCGCCATCACCATATTCGCCTCGCTCTTGTCGATGTCGGCAAAAAGCACTGACGGGAAGGTCTCAGTACCAGAGGCTTTGGCACAAGCGGCAAGCATCGCGCGAATTACCGGCTGAAACGCCTTGGCCTGCGGACTGGCGCGGACCACCCGGGCGATATTCGCCTCATTAAAGGTCGAGGCGGCGCTGATCAGCGGCCCAAGCCTTGCGGTCGCCTTTTCGGCAAACCGGGCAAATAATTCCGGGCTATCCGGGTGCTCGAACCCGCCACGCGCGGCAAACCAGCGCGGTACCGTCCAGTGGCTATAGGTAACCATCGGGGCCAGACCATGCGCGTGGCAGGTTTCCAGAACGCGGCGATAATGATCGAGTTCAGCCTCGCTGAATTTTCCCGGCTCGGGTTCGATCCGTGCCCATTCGATGCCGAAGCGGTGGGTGTTGAAGCCCAGTCTGGCGGCGAGGGCGATGTCCTCGGCGAAACGGTGGTAGCTATCGCAGGCATCAAGTGACGGCTCCGCGAACAAGGTCGGCTTGATGTTCTCTGCCAGCCAGAAATCCGAGTTGGTATTGTTGCCCTCGATCTGATGCGCGGCGGTCGCAGTGCCCCACAGAAAACCCTTGGGTAGCGGTTTGCCAGTCTGTTTCGCACCGGGCCTGGTGCTTGCCGCAACGGGCGCTGTCGCCACACCGGTTGCCGCCAGCCCGATTGAGGCCGCCATCACCTCCCGCCGGGAAAGCGTGTCCTCATCATCAGCCATCATCTCTCTCCTTGCAGACCCGCTTCCCCACCGGATCAGTGCCTAGGGGCGCTGGTTGTTTTGTCGTTTTGCCATGAATGCCAGTCGCTCAAACAGCATCACATCCTGTTCGTTCTTGAGTAAGGCCCCGTGCAGCGGCGGTATTGCCTTGGTCGGGTCGCGATTTTGCAGCACCTCCAGCGGCATGTCTTCATGGAGCAGCAATTTGAGCCAATCGAGCAATTCACTGGTGCTCGGCTTCTTTTTCAGCCCGGGAACCTCACGGACATCATAGAAAATGTCCATCGCCTTGTTGACGAGGATTTTCTGAATGCCCGGGAAGTGAACATCGACGATCGCCTGCATCGTCTCGCGATCAGGAAATTTGATATAGTGGAAGAAGCACCGGCGCAGAAAGGCGTCGGGCAATTCCTTCTCGTTGTTTGAGGTGATCACGACAATCGGCCGCTCAACCGCGCGGATTGTTTCCTTGGTTTCGTAAACATGGAATTCCATCCGATCGAGCTCCTGGAGGAGATCGTTGGGGAACTCGATATCCGCCTTGTCGATCTCGTCGATCAGCAACACCGGCACTTCGGGGGCGGTAAAGGCCTCCCACAGCTTGCCCTTGCGGATATAATTGGAAATGTCGTGAACACGTTCGTCGCCAAGCTGGCCATCGCGGAGCCGTGCGACGGCATCATATTCGTACAGACCCTGCTGTGCCTTGGTCGTCGACTTGACGTTCCACTCGATCAGCGGGGCGTTGACCGCCTTGGCAATTTCATAGGCGAGTACGGTTTTCCCCGTGCCCGGCTCGCCCTTGACGAGCAACGGTCGGCGCAACGTCACGGCAGCGTTCACGGCGACTTTCAGGTCATCCGTTGCAACATAGCTTTGCGTACCCTCGAAGCGCTTCATCCGGCTCAATCCCGTTTCATTTGAAAATCGGGTACGGAATAGAGGGATAATGTTGCGCCGCGCAAGTCGCGTCGTGTGCGAAAGCAGGTTTCAGCGCCGATGCCGGGCGTCCAGGGTGCCGCTATTGGCGATCCCGGGCGCTGGCGCGCGCTTCGAGCAGATCCCACAACCCCCGATGCTGTGCGAAAAGCTGCTGCGCGCCAAACGCCATAGCGCGTTGCAGCGCCGGCGAATCCGAAAGTGTCGCGACAATCGTTGCCACGTCGATGGCATTTGGCAACGCAACCGCTGGCGGCGTCACGCCAAAGCGGGCGGCGGCCATGTCGATGGCATTCCGGAAAGCGTACCAGTCAATTACCAGCGCAATTGCCGCACCGGTTGCACAACCCGCGCGATCAGAGCGTGAGAGCATGGCAAAGGCGTGCCGTTGCGCCACAAGCGCCGCATCGGTTTCGGCCTGGCCGGGTGTTGACGGCAAGGGGCCTGCGGCGGCGGTGAGGGTGGCGAGATAGAAGCGTTCCGTGGAGAAGCCCGCATTGGCGGCAGCCACCCAGTCTGGCGCGGCCTGACCAGCGCCAGGGGCTGCGTCGCGGTGTCGCATCGCTTCACTGAACAGATCAGTCGTGCGCCCGTGAACCGCGCAGATTGCGTGTACAGCGTCAGCCAGGTCACGTTGCGCCGCGCCCGGTTGCGACAGGCGCAGCAGATGTGGATGATTCGCGCTCCCATCTGAAGCGGCGAGCGAGGCGATAACGTCCCACGCTCCCCCCATGCCGCGCAACTGAGTTGATTCAAACGCCATGAACCCTCGATATCCTGAGCGAGCCACGCGAAAATCCGCGCGCACGATCTTTCGTCGCGAGTCTTATACCGAACCAAGTAAAGACGCGGTTTAGCCGCGATTAAGGCTGTCTCAACCTAACCACACCGTGCGGACAATGTTGCGAATGTCACTCGCACCAAAACTCGAACCATTATGGACCTTTGGTTCGGGTAAAAGTAAGAATTGCTCTGCTAACAAGACTTTGCATGACGCGCCTCCCATCGGCACGTGGTGCAAAAATGCCCCGGCGGATGGCTGGTCCCTGTCCGTCGGGGCTTCCTTTTCGAGCAATCAAAACCTCCTCGTGAGGGCCCGTTTTTTGTCGGGTAGCGTCGAAATGTGCCCGCGCGGCTGAAACCTTGCCCGGCCTTGCGAAACCCGCCCTTGTCCGGCGCGGAGCCTTCCCATAGCTATGTCTGCCAGGGGAGCGGACATGATGACAAAATGGTGGAGCCTTTTTGCTGCGGCGGTCGGCGCAACGTTGCTGGCGATTATCGCCACGACTCCACCGGAGCCTGCGCCAATGGGGGCGCCCTTAGCGACATTCTCGGCCAGCAGGGCGATGGTCGATAATCGTATCATTGCGCGCGAACCCCATCCGACGGGCAGTACAGCCAACGCGCAGGTTCGGCGTTACCTTGCCGGGCGGTTGCAGGCGATGGGGCTTGAAGTGTCGCTGTCGGGCGGAAACATGGACGATCGCGGCGCGCAACGTCTGGCAGGCTGGCGCAAGACGCCCGCACCGACGCCACCGCTGGTCAACATCATCGGCATTATGCCCGGACGCGACCGCAGCCTGCCAGCGATTATGTTGATGGCCCATCACGACAGTGTGTGGGGTTCACCGGGGGCGGCTGATGACGGTGCCGGGGTGGCGGCGGTGCTTGAGACCGTGCGCGCAATCAAGACGTCGGGGCAGCCGCCCCGCGATTTGATTGTCCTGCTGACCGATGGAGAGGAGCTTGGGCTGCAGGGGGCGAAGGTGTTTTTTGCCAACCACCCGCTGCGCGCCCGGGTTGGTGTGATCGTCAATCTCGAGACGCGTGGCGGCGGTGGGCGCGCCTCAATGTTTGAAACCGGCAGCGACAATGGCGCCATGATGCAGCTATTCGGGCAAGCAGTCACTCGCCCGGTAAGCACCTCGCTCAGCGTATTTATCTACCAGAAGCTGCCCAATGCGACTGATTACACGGTGGCCAAGAAGCTTGGTTATCCCGGATTCAATTTCGCCTTCATTGGTCGCCCCGGCCTGTATCATTCGCCGCTGGCGACTTCTGATGCGCTTGATCAGGGAGCGCTGCAGGATATGGGACGGCAGGTTCTTGATCTGACGCGTGGACTGCTGGCCGCGCCCGTGCTCCCGGCAAAATCGCCGGATCGCGTTTTCTTTGATGCCTTTGGCTTGTTGCTGATCAGCTATCCCGCCTGGGTCGGCGGGTTGCTGCTGGCATTCGGGGCGATTGGTTATGGCGCAGCGGCAGCAGGGCGAACACAGCGCAGTGACCTTTGGCGCGGTGCAGCGCTTGCCATGACCGTGTTGGCAGGAGCGGCACTGTTGCTGTTTGTCGGTAACCTTGTCTCCGGCGCAGATGGTGAGGTGAATTATTATGATCGCCTTGCCGCGATTCCACGCCTCGAAGTGCAGGCGCTGCTGCTGAGCCTTGCCGCTGCGTCCCTCGCCTGGGCATGGCTGATGAGTGGGCGGGCGATGAGCGCGGGGTTGTTGGCGGGCCTGGCATTGCCGCTCGTCCTGTTGGGGATTTTTGCCCAGGTTACAGCGCCGACAGCTGCCTTTCCGATCATCGTCCCGCTTTTTCTGGGCGGCATCGCTGCAATGGTTTCCCGCTATGCCGGGCAACGCACTGCTGTCGCGGCGAACATTATCGCGGCAATGCTCGGCGTCGGTTACATGATAACGCTTGGTTTCCTGCTGATCCAGGCGGTGGGGCCGGTGATGCCAATGGTTGTCGCCTTGCCGCTGGCAATCGCCGTCGTGCTGGCCGCGCCGCTGACTCCGGCTGTTGGCAGACAGGCTGCGCTGCGGGCAGGGGGGCTGCTGATAATATTGGCGCTGATGATCGCCTTGTGGGTTCGGCTTGATCCGATAGCGCCAAGCGTAGCTGCCTATGCCAGCGATCACATGCCCCGGTCCAGATAGCAAAAGGGCCGTGGTGGTATCCCGCCACGGCCCTTTCACGCTGTTGGTGAGCTGACTTACTGGTCGAGGAACGACCGCATCTTGCGGCTGCGGCTTGGGTGCTTGAGCTTGCGCAGCGCCTTGGCCTCGATCTGACGGATGCGTTCGCGCGTCACGCTGAACTGCTGGCCGACTTCTTCCAGCGTGTGGTCGGTGTTCATGCCGATGCCAAAACGCATCCGCAGCACACGTTCTTCGCGTGGTGTAAGCGAGGCGAGGACGCGGGTGACCGTTTCTTTCAGATTGGCCTGGATCGCCGCATCGACCGGGATGACCGCATTCTTGTCCTCGATGAAATCGCCGAGATGCGAATCCTCCTCATCACCAATTGGCGTTTCGAGGGAGATCGGCTCCTTGGCGATCTTCATCACCTTGCGGACCTTTTCGAGCGGCATCGACAGCCGTTCGGCCATCTCCTCCGGCGTCGGCTCGCGGCCTTGCTCGTGGAGGAACTGGCGACTGGTCCGCACCAGCTTGTTGATCGTCTCGATCATGTGCACCGGAATACGGATCGTGCGCGCCTGATCGGCGATCGAGCGCGTAATCGCCTGACGGATCCACCATGTCGCATAGGTCGAGAATTTGTAGCCGCGGCGATATTCGAACTTATCGACCGCCTTCATCAGGCCGATATTGCCCTCCTGGATGAGATCCAGAAACTGCAGCCCGCGGTTGGTATATTTCTTGGCGATCGAGATAACGAGCCGGAGATTGGCCTCGACCATCTCCTTCTTGGCGATGCGTGCCTCGCGCTCACCCTTCTGCACCATGTTGACGATACGGCGGAATTCGCCGAGCGACATGCCGGTTGCCTGGCTGATTTCCGCAATTTCAACGCGCACGCGGTCAACCGCATCGGCCTCTGCCGTAACAAAGGCCGCCCATTTCTTGTCGAGGCTGCCCACGGTCGGCAGCCAGTTTTCATCGAGCTCATGGCCGATATATCGGTCAAGGAAATCCTTGCGCGGAACTTTGTGGCGCTCGGCCAGGCGGAGCATCTGCCCGCCCAGCGCCGTCAGCCGGCGGTTAAAGGCGTAAAGCTGATCGACCAGATATTCGATCTTGGCATTGTGGAACTGGACGCTCTCAACCTCGGCGGTCAGTTCCTCGCGCAGCTTTTGATATTTGCGCTCGTCCGCTGCGGTGAGCTCACCGCCGGCGCTCATCTGATCCAGGCGGCTGGCCTGCATCTTGGAAAATTTCTTGTAGATTGAGGTGATGTTGGCGAACCGCTCAAGCGCCATCGGCTTGAGTTGCTCCTCCATCTGCGCGAGGCTGAGGGTGTTGTCTTCCTCCTCGTCGTCCGACGGGCGCGGGGTGCGCCGTTCGGTCATCGATTCCTCGTCTTCGTCGACCGCAGCAACCTCTTCGGGTTCTTCTTCTTCCTTGAAGGACGGGCCGGCATTTTTCTCGCTGATTTCGCCGTCACCCTCTTCGCCATCTTCGGTGAGGCTTTCCGGTGCGGGATCCTTGGACAGCATCGCGTCAAGGTCGAGGATTTCGCGCAGTTGCATCGTGCCTTCGTTCAGCGCGGTCGACCAGTCGATGATCGCGTTGAAGGTGATCGGGCTTTCGCACAGACCGAGGATCATCGTGTCGCGACCGGCCTCGATGCGCTTGGCGATGGCGATTTCGCCCTCGCGGCTGAGCAGCTCGACCGCGCCCATCTCGCGCAGATACATGCGCACCGGATCATCGGTGCGGTCGATAACCTCTTTTTTCTTGGTTTCGAGTGCGGGCGCGTTTTCCTCGGCCGAATCGACTGCCTCGACATCATCTTCCTGCGTCTCGGCATCGTCGCCATCCTCGCCGGCTTCGTCATTCTCGACGATGTTGATGCCCATTTCACTCAGCGCGGCGCTGACGTCCTCGATCTGGTCCGATGACATCTCACCTTGCGGCAATGCCTCGTTGAGCTGGTCATAGGTGATGTAGCCGCGCTTCTTCGCGCGCGTGATCACCTTGCGGATCGACGCATCGTTGAGATCAATCAGCGGCGCGTCGCTCGTCTCGGTCGAGTCCGTCGCGTCCGCCATATCCGTCTTCGCCATCAATTGCCCTCGGTACCTAATGCCCGCGCGTCTTCGTTCGACTGCACCAGATTTGCAAGTCGCGCGTCGAGCGCCTGTTGTTCCACCACGAGCGATTTTTGTCGCTCGAACGCTTCATCCGTAGAATGCTCCATGAACGCAGCGGTTGCATTTGCAAGCGCCGTGTCAATTTCAGGCTTCTCCACGAGGATATTAATGGCTTCGCTCAGGTCGTCGCTGGCCCGCTTCGGGTCGGCATCTTTCTGGGTGAAACTATAAGGCGTGGCGTCAGCCCGTAACAGATCATTCGCTATCTGATCGAAACCGGATTTCGCCAATATGGTGCGAAAATCGCCGCTATCAAGCGCGCTGCCTTCCACCGCGACGTCAATTACCGCCTCAAACAGCCGCCCCAGCGCGCCACTCGCCTTTTTCAGCGCGTTCAGCACCTCCATGTGGCGGGAAATTTCTGCCGGATGCCGAATGAAACCAGCGAGCACGGCCTTGGCCAGGGCCGGGTCGATGCCATCAACGCTGATTGCGCGCGCGGCAGGGTGGTCGCCGCCAATCGGTGCGGGAGCCAGCCACTTGCCATTTTTCTGCGTCTTGCGCTGGGGTGCGCGTTGCTGTTGTGGTGAACGCTTCCGGTCGAAATGCTCGTCAAAGCGCCGCCGGAAATCGGCAAGATATTCTTGCCTGACATTGGTGTCGGCAATGCCGTTCGCCAGTTCATTGAGCCGTTGTTTCAGGCCAGCTCGTTGTTCGGGCGTGTCGAGCGGCTCGGCGGCCAGCTCGGATAACCAGAGCCGCGTGACCAGGGGTTCCGGTTCGGCCAACAATGCCTCAAATGCGCTGGCGCCCCTGGCGCGCACAAGGTCGTCGGGGTCTTGCCCCGGTGGCAGGGTGACAAACGCCAGGCTACGGCCCGGCCCAAGCATCGGCAACGCGCGATGCGCCGCGCGAATCGCCGCCTTTTGCCCTGCATTGTCGCCGTCGAAGCAGAGGATCGGCACATCAACGAGCCGCCACAGCCGCTCAAGTTGCGCCTCGGTAAGGGCTGTGCCAAGCGGTGCCACCGCCTCATCAAAGCCAGCCTGTGCCAGGGCGATCACGTCCATATAGCCTTCGACGACCAGCACACGGCCGGTCTTGCGGCTGGCTGGCGCCGCGCGGTCGAGATTGTAAAGGCTGCGGCCCTTGTCGAACAACGGCGTCTCGGGCGAGTTGAGATATTTCGGCTCGCCGTCGCCGATCACCCGGCCGCCGAACGCAATCACGCGCCCGCGCGGATCACGAATCGGGATCATCAGTCGACCGCGGAACCGGTCATAGGGCTCCTTGTCATCAACCTTGATCAGCATCCCGGCTTCAACCAGCATCGGGTCGCCATATCCCTTCAACGCAGCCTTCAATTTGCCGCGTGAGTCCGGCGCGAAGCCAAGCGAGAAGTGTCTGACCGTCTCGGCTTTTATTCCGCGCTTTTCCAGCACCGCGCGCGCCTCCGCGCCGGCGATGCCATTGAGCTGCTCGGTGAACCAGGCGGCGGCGTCGGCGCAAACCTCATGCAGGCCCTTGGCGCGCTCCGCCTTCTGGGCTGCCCGTGCATCAAGGGCGGGCATCTCCATGCCCGCCGCCAGCGCCAGTTCTCGCACCGCATCGATAAAGGGCAGCCCGCGTTGCTCGGTCATCCAGCGAATCGCATCGCCATGCGCGCCACAGCCGAAGCAATGATAAAAGGCCTTGTCGTCGTTGACGTAAAAGCTCGGACTCTTCTCATTGTGAAACGGGCAGCAGGCACGCCACTCGCGCCCCGCCTTTTGCAACTTGGTTGTTCGCCCGATCAGTGTCGACAGCAGCGTGCGCGAGCGAAGTTCGTCGAGGAATTGTGGGGTGAGGGTCATGAACTCCCCTCCGGCGGTGCGGTCGGCGTTGCTTCCGCTCCCCCTCCCACGGGCGGGTGGGGGCTGGGGGGTGGGCACCCGGCAGCCGCGCTCGCCGCGTTCAAGATTGTCTCCAGCACCCCGGCCATATTCGTCGTCGGATCATTATTCCAGAACCGCAGAACGCGGTAACCTGCCGCATCGATGGTGCGCGTTCGCGCTGCATTATATTCAGCCGCTTCGGCATGTTGGCTGCCGTCCAGCGCCACGACGAGTCGAGCCGAGCGACAAACAAAATCGCCGAAATATCCGGCAATCGGCCTCTGCCGTGAGAATCTGAGGCCGCCTGGCAGAGACCCTTTCAACTGGAGCCAGCGGCGCGCTTCGGCGTTGGTCGGCTCGTTGCGCAGGTTGCGCGCCCTGGCTGTCGGTCGCCCAGGCCGAAACCGGGCGCCCACCCCTTGATCCCCTCCCGCAAGCGGGAGGGGAGGAAGAAGTGGGCCTTTGTCCATCCTACGCCAGCGCCGCTTTCACCAGGCCGCTGGCCTTGCTCATGTCGAGGCTCTGGGCGTGGCGCGCCTTCAACTCGGCCATTACCCGGCCCATGTCCTTCATGCCTGACGCGCCAAGTTCCAGCTTGATCGCCTCAATCGCGGCCCGTGTATCGTCCTCGCTCATCTGCATCGGCAGGAAGCGCTCGATCACCGCGATCTCGCCCAGTTCGGTGTCGGCCAATTCCTGGCGTCCGCCCTTCACATACATCTCAACCGATTCGCGGCGCTGCTTGATCATTTTCTGCAGCACCTCGACGACCAGGGTGTCGTCATCGGCCGGGGTGCTCCCGGTGCGCGCCTCGATGTCGCGGTTCTTGATCGTGCTTTGTACGAGGCGCAGTGCGGCGGTGGTCGTCTTGTCGCCGCCCTTCATCGCGCTGACGAGCGCGTCCTTGATGTCGTCGCGAATCATTTCCGGTCCTTTGCGGTAATCCACAGCCTTAGCCGGGTGAGGCGGGCTTTAACAGATTGACGGCACCGGCCCACGTCTCTAGCGACGGCGCCTTAGCGACATCGTGAAACCAACCAACGGAGTGCCCGCCCGCAATGGCCGACGCCAAGCCTTATGCCGTGCCCGAAAATGCCACCGGCGTTCTCGTCCTCGCCAATGGTGAGGTGGTGTGGGGTCGTGGATTCGGCGCCGAGGGTCATGCAGTGGGTGAGGTGTGCTTCCACACCGCGATGACCGGTTATCAGGAAATCATGACCGACCCGAGCTTTGCCGGTCAGATCATCACCTTCACCTTCCCGCATATCGGCAATGTCGGCGCCAATCCCGACGATGTCGAGGCCGACAGCCCGCACGCGCTCGGCATGATCGTGCGCGAGGACGTTACCGATCCGTCGAGCTTTCGCTCGACCGAGCGACTCGACGCCTGGATGAAGCGCCATTCGCGCATCGGCCTTGCCGGCATCGACACCCGCGCGCTGACCCGCCGCATCCGCGCCGGCGGCGCCCCCAATGGCGTCATCGCGCACTCGGCGAGCGGCGATTTCGACATCCCCGCGCTGCTCGCGATGGCGCGCGCCTGGCCTGGCCTTGAGGGCATGGACCTGGCGATCGAGGTGACCACCGAAACGCATTATGGCTGGGCCGGCGGCGTCTGGCGGCTGGGCTTCGGCTATGACGAATCTTCTTCCCCCCTCCCGCTTGCGGGAGGGGCTTCTTCGACCTCCGGTGAAGACCGCCCCCACGTCGTCGCCATCGACTATGGCTCCAAGCGCAACATCTTCCGCAACCTCGTTGCCGCCGGCGCCAAGGTCTCGGTCGTCCCCGCCAACGCCACCTTCGAGCAGGTCATGGCGCTGAAGCCCGACGGTATCTTCCTGTCGAATGGGCCGGGCGATCCCGCCGCGACCGGTGAATATGCCGTGCCGGTGATCCAGCAACTGCTCGCCACCGGCAAGCCGCTGTTCGGCATCTGCCTCGGCCACCAGTTGCTCGGCCTCGCCGTCGGTGCGACCACCACCAAGATGTTCCAGGGCCATCGCGGCGCCAACCACCCGGTCAAGCGCCTGTCCGATGGCGCGGTCGAGATCACCAGCATGAACCACGGCTTCGCAGTCGAACGCGACAGCCTGCCGGTGACCGCGCGCGAAACCCATGTCTCACTGTTCGACGGCAGCAATGCCGGGCTGGAGCTGACCGATCGGCCGGCGTTCAGCGTGCAATACCACCCCGAGGCCAGCCCAGGGCCGCAGGACAGCCTGTATCTGTTCGAGAAGTTCGTCGGGATGCTGGGGGCAGCAGGTGAGTGATCCATTCTCAGATTCGATCGTGGCGTATCTGGGATATGGTTCGTTCAGTTGGCCTCAATCAAATGCTGACGCCATCGTTGATCCTCTCGTTCGCCATAGAGTTCTCGAGGTTTTGGATTTTGCCGAAAAGCTTGAGCCCGACTGGAGTCACCTGAATTTAGTGAGCGCGGGACAATGGGCGCGAGAACGTCTTGCGATCCAATTTCCCCACCTTACCGATGAGGCGCTGGACGCTCTGGTCTGGTCCTGCACTTTCGGCTGGAAATAGTAATGCCCAAACGCACCGACATCACCTCGATCCTCGTCATCGGCGCCGGCCCGATCGTCATCGGCCAGGCGTGCGAGTTCGATTATTCGGGCACGCAGGCGATCAAGACCCTCAAGGAAGAGGGCTATCGCATCGTGCTGGTCAATTCGAACCCGGCGACGATCATGACCGATCCCGAGCTCGCCGACGCAACCTATGTCGAGCCGATCACGCCCGAAGTGGTGACCAAGATCATCGAGAAGGAGCGCCCCGATGCGGTGCTGCCGACGATGGGCGGGCAGACCGCGCTCAACACCGCGCTGGCGCTGTTCAACGACGGCACGCTGGCGAAATTCGGCGTGCAGATGATCGGTGCCGATGCCGAGGCGATCGACAAGGCCGAGGACCGGCTCAAGTTCAAGGACGCGATGACGCGCATCGGGCTCGAATCCGCCCGCTCGGCAATCGCCCATAGTGTCGAGGAGGCGCTGGAAGGTCTGGCGCGCACCGGCCTGCCGTCGATCATCCGCCCGTCCTTCACGCTCGGCGGCACGGGCGGCGGCATCGCCTATAATCGCGAGGAATTCATCGAGATCGTCCGCAAGGGCCTCGACGCCTCGCCGACCACCGAAGTGCTGATCGAGGAATCGCTGCTCGGCTGGAAGGAATATGAGATGGAGGTGGTCCGCGACCGTGCGGACAATGCCATCATCATCTGCTCGATCGAGAATATCGATCCGATGGGCGTCCATACCGGCGACTCGATCACCGTCGCCCCGGCGCTGACGCTGACCGACAAGGAATATCAGATCATGCGGAATGCATCGATCGCGGTACTCCGGGAAATCGGCGTCGAAACAGGCGGTTCCAACGTACAGTTCGCGGTCAATCCGAAGGATGGCCGGCTCGTCGTGATCGAGATGAACCCGCGCGTCTCGCGTTCCTCGGCGCTCGCCTCCAAGGCCACCGGCTTCCCGATTGCCAAGGTCGCCGCCAAGCTCGCGGTCGGCTACACGCTCGACGAGATCGTCAACGACATCACCGGCGCGACCCCGGCCAGCTTCGAGCCGACGATTGATTATGTCGTCACCAAGATCCCGCGCTTCGCCTTCGAGAAATTCAAGGGCGCCGAAGCGGTGCTGTCGACCGCGATGAAGTCGGTCGGCGAGGTCATGGCGATTGGCCGCAACATCCACGAGTCGCTGCAAAAGGCGCTGCGCGGGCTGGAAACGGGTCTCTCGGGCTTCAACATGGTTGACCGGCTCGTTGGCGCGCCCCGCGACGAGATCGAGGCCGCGCTCGCCATTGCCACGCCCGACCGGCTGCTCGTCGCCGCACAGGCGCTGCGCGAGGGCTTCACCGTCGCCGAAGTCCACGCCATCGCCAAATATGATCCGTGGTTCCTTGAACGCATCGCCGAGATCGTCGCTGCCGAAAACGAAGTGATGGAAAATGGCCTGCCGCAGGATGCGGCGGGGATGCGGCGGCTCAAATCAATGGGGTTCAGCGACAAGCGCCTGGCCTGGCTCGCGCTGCAATCAGCCAATCTGCGCGAAGGCATGTCGCGCAGCATCGCCCGTGGTTCCGGCCTGATCCATGATGTCGTCGTCGCGATGACTGGCGGCGTCACCGAAGATGAGGTGCGCGCGCTGCGCCACCGGCTCGGCGTGCGCCCGGTGTTCAAGCGGATTGATACCTGTGCGGCGGAATTCGACGCCAAGACGCCCTATATGTACTCCACCTATGAGGCACCCAGCTTTGGCACGCCCGAATGTGAGAGTATGCCGACCGAACGGCGCAAGATCGTCATTCTCGGCGGCGGCCCCAACCGCATCGGCCAGGGCATCGAGTTCGACTATTGCTGCTGCCACGCCTGTTTCGCGCTCGCTGACGCCGGGTTCGAAACGATCATGGTCAACTGCAACCCCGAAACGGTGTCGACCGATTACGACACCTCGGACCGGCTCTATTTCGAGCCGCTCACCGCCGAGGATGTGCTCGAAATCCTTCATGTCGAGCAGCAGAACGGCACATTGGTCGGCGTGATCGTCCAGTTTGGCGGGCAAACCCCGCTCAACCTCGCCCATGCGCTTGAACAGGCAGGTATTCCGATCCTGGGCACTTCGCCCGATGCCATCGACCTGGCCGAAGATCGGGAGCGTTTCGCTGCGCTGATCAACAAGCTTGGCCTGCGCCAGCCAGCCAATGGTATTGCGCGCAGCCGGGACGAGGCAATCGCGGTTGCGGAGCGGATCGGTTACCCCGTGTTGATGCGCCCCAGCTATGTGCTTGGCGGTCGCGCGATGGAAATCGTCGACGGCCCGACCCAGCTCGACAATTATATCCAGACGGCGGTGCAGGTATCCGGCGACTCGCCTGTGTTGATCGATCAATATCTGCGCGACGCGATCGAGGTCGACGTTGATGCGATCAGCGATGGCGTCGATGTCGTCGTTGCCGGCGTGCTCCAGCATATCGAGGAAGCTGGCGTCCACAGCGGTGACAGCGCCTGCTCGATCCCGCCCTACAGCCTGTCAGACGACATCATCGCGGAGATTGAGCGCCAGACTGAAGCGCTCGCGCGCGCCTTGTCGGTCAAGGGGCTGATGAACATCCAGTTCGCCGTCAAGGACGGCCTGGTTTACCTGATTGAGGTCAATCCGCGCGCCAGCCGTACCGTGCCCTTCGTGGCCAAGGCGATTGGTTCCCCCATCGCGAAAATTGCCTCACGCGTCATGGCGGGGGAGATGCTGGCCGGTCTGCCAAAGATCGACCGCGCGATTGACTATTTCGCGGTCAAGGAAGCCGTGTTCCCGTTCAATCGCTTCCCTGGCGTTGATCCCGTGCTGTCACCGGAAATGAAAAGCACCGGTGAAGTGATGGGGATTGATAAGGATTTCTCCATTGCGTTCGGCAAGGCGCAGATTGGGGCCGGAACGATCCTGCCAAAGGCAGGCGCGTTGTTCGTCAGTGTCAAGGACAGCGACAAGGCGGTCATATTGCCGGGTGTCCGCAACCTTGCGGCGCATGGCTTCATCATTGTCGCGACGGCCGGGACGGCGGATTATCTCACCGCCAATGGCGTTGCGGTTGAGCGGGTCAACAAGGTCGCGCAGGGCCGGCCCCATATTGTCGACCGCATCAAGGACGGTGGCATCGACCTGATCTTCAACACCACCGAGGGCTGGCAGAGCCTCAAGGACTCACAGCCGATCCGCGCGGCGGCACTGGCACAGCGAATTCCGTATTTCACCACAGCGGCGGCGAGTGTCGAGGCGGCACAGGCGATCATTGCCCTTTCGACGCGAGACCTTGAAGTTCGGCCCCTGCAATCCTATCATTCGCACTCGCACAATTAATCCCCGACAGAAGAGAAGAAGGTGCGGGCGGATCCTCGGGTTCGCTTGGGGATGGAGATTTTACGAGGGACTAGAGTGATGGCGACGGTCGACAAGATGCCGATGCTGGCTGAAGGGCACGAGAAGCTCACAGCGGATTTGCGCCGTCTCAAGGCGGAGCGCCCGTTGATCGTGGATGCGATCGAGGAAGCGCGCGCGCATGGCGACCTGTCGGAAAACGCCGAATATCACGCCGCGAAAGAGCGTCAGGGCCAGATCGAGGCGTCGATCTCTGACATTGAGGACAAGCTCAGCCGCGCGCAGATCATCGACCCGAAGGAGCTGTCGGGTGACAGGATCGTGTTCGGGGCAACGGTGACGCTGCTCGACGAAGATGAAAAGCCGATCCGCTATCAGATCGTCGGCCAGACCGAGGCGGATGCCAAGGGCGGGCGCATTTCGTACAACTCACCGCTTGGCCGCGCGCTGATCAGCCGCAAGGTTGATGATGAGATTGAGGTCTCGGTGCCAGCGGGCGACCGTTACTACGTCGTTTCCAAGATCGAGTTTATCTGATCGCCCTTTCGACGGGGCTGCTGTTGCAGCGCTCCGTCGATCTTGCTGGCGCACCGGGCGGATGCGATCCGTCACCCCTTGGCGAGGTCGATGTCTGGCTCCAGCAAGCGGTGCAGGTGAACCACGACGAACTTCATCTCTGCATCATCGACGGTGCGCTGCGCTGCGGCGCGCCACGCCTTTTCGGCCAGCGCATAGGTCGGGAAGATGCCAACGACCTCAATTGTGTCTTCCTTGAAGTCGAGCGTTTGCGGATCGGTGACGCGACCGCCGAAAACGAGGTGGAGCTTGCTCATGATGGTGTTTTCCGCACTTGAAGGTGTTGTGGGTGCCTTAGACAGCATCCTTGCTGTCGTGAACCTGTCACGAACATTTTCCTGCATCAGCGTCGCTTAAGAAACCACTGCCACTTGCGGCCCTCATCCTGTGGCCACGGCAGGAATCCACCTCGCCTAAGGCTTGGTCTTGCTCGCCGCTGCGGCACCCGCGCTGGACAATGCCTGGATCACGCCGTCAATGACTTTCCCGACCTGCTCGCGCGCGGCATCGCGATTAAGGCCCAGCGCATCCAGCTCAGCCTTGCCGGCATCCCTGGCCGCCTGTGCCGCGCCCGCTGCCGTGTCGGCCAGCCGCTTGCCAACGGGGCCAAGCAACTTCTTTTCCTGTTCGCTGTGCGGCAGGAACGCGCCTGCCAGCATTCCCACCGCAATCCCGCCTGCCAGAACCGCGACCGGGTTCGCCTCGACGCTGCGCGCGGTGCGCTTGACCGCGTCGCGTGTCGCCCCGCGCGTTGTGTCAATCGCCTTGCCGGCGGCATCCTTTGCGCTGCGATAGGTCTGCTCCATCGTTTCACGCACGACGGTTACGGGTTTGATGGGGGAGGGGTCGGTCATCGTGGCTTTCCTCGTGTCCGTGGCTTGGGGGGTAAGGGGGATGCCGGAGGTGGCATTTCCTCGGGCATTGTCTCAATCAGTGCGCGCAGCGGTCGTCGCGCCAGAAACAGGCCAACGCCGGTCGCGATGCTGGCCAATGTCAGGGGATGGCGTCTGGCCATCTCCAGCCCTTCGCGCGTCAGTTCATGGCCCGCCTCACGCAATTCCTGCACGGCATCGCGCACCAATGCCTTGGGTTTGAGCCTCGCCTGAAGTTCAACCAGTGTCGCGGACAATCGCTGACGCGCGTTTGCTGAACGCGCCTGCGCGGCTGCCAGATCGGGCTCCGCGTCGCTCATGCCGGCCCGTCTTTCACGCGCGTGATCTTTTTGATTTTCGCAATCGCAACAGCGACCATGACGGCGACCAGGATCAGCGCGGTGCCAACGACCATCAGCGTTGCCAGTGCTGCGCCGAGCAAGGGTTGCAGGATCAACATCACCCCGACCAGCACGGCGATCAGCGCGGCTTGCGCCAGAAAAAAGGCGGTAAAGGCCAGCAGCACGGCGACCTTCGCCTCGCCAAGCCGTGCGAATGCCTCAGCCCGGTAAAGGTTGATCTCCGCCCGAACGAAACGTTCAGCGTCATCAATCAGCCGCGAAAACAAATGGCCAATGCTGTCAGGGTCGCGGCTGCTGCCGTCCCCGGATTCGTGTTGCGGGGGTTGCCCCTCCATACGCGATTCCCCCGGTCCCGGGCGTTCAGGCGCGGTCGTCGCTGTCGAGGCCAGACTTTATCAGCCGCACCAGCACAAAGCCGATCGCCGCCGCCGCCCCGATGGCAATGGCCGGGCTCTTTTTCACAAAGGCGCGGGCATCGGCGACAATGTCATCGACCTGTTTTGACTTGAGCGATTCAGAAAAGCCCGAAACGGCTTCGGCGGCGTTGCGCGCATAATCGCCATATTGCGCGCCGATCTTCTCATCGACCGTCCCTGCTGCATCGCCCATCATGCGGGAGAGTTCGTCCAGCACACCACCGACCCGTGCCTTGCCGTCCTCGGCATAGGCACGCGCCTTGCCGGTGGCTTCCTGGGTCAGCTTCGCGGCGCCATCCTTGAGTGATTGCGTCGCGGTGGTGGTTGGGCCTGTGGCTTTTGGCGCCTTTTCAACCGGCTTTGGCTTGGCGGCTGCCCTGGGGGTTGCCGCCTTGGCCGTTGCCGGCTTTTTTGCTGGCGCGGCTTTGGCTACTGCCTTCTTGACCGGCTTGGCGGGCTTGGGTTTCTCTTCGGCCATCTTGTCCTCGCTTTCGCAAAAGAAAATATCAGGTGGAAAGGTTGTAACGACCAACTTGCCAGCCCCCATTCGGGTTCCAACGCCGCGAACGAATTGCCGTCGCCGATGTTAGCCGATAGAGGCTCGCCGCGATACCATCCCTTATCGTTCCCGCTTCGTTAGAAGGATCGTTCCGTGACCGCAATCATCGACATTCACGCCCGCCAGATCCTCGACAGCCGGGGTAACCCAACGGTTGAGGTTGATGTCTTGCTTGAGGATGGCAGCTTTGGTCGCGCCGCCGTGCCGTCAGGCGCCTCGACCGGCGCGCATGAAGCGGTCGAAAAACGTGATGGTGACAAGGGTCGCTGGGGCGGCAAGGGCGTCGACCAGGCCGTGAAGGCGGTCAATGGTGAGATTGCCGACGCGATCCGCGAAATGGATGCCGAGGATCAGGGCGACATCGACCTTGCGATGATTGCGCTCGACGGCACACACAACAAGGCCCGGCTTGGTGCCAACGCCATTCTCGGCGTCAGCCTTGCCACTGCCAAGGCAGCGGCCGACGCGCGGGGCCTCCCGCTTTACCGCTATGTCGGCGGGGTCTCTGCGCATGTCCTGCCGGTGCCGATGATGAACATCATCAATGGCGGCGAACATGCCGACAACCCTATCGACTTCCAGGAATTCATGATCGTGCCGGTCGGCGCATCAAATATCGTCGAGGCGGTGCGGTGCGGTTCGGAAATTTTCCACACCCTGAAAAAGGGTCTGCACGACAAGGGGCTGGCGACCTCTGTTGGCGATGAAGGTGGCTTTGCCCCCAATATCGCCTCGACCAATGATGCGCTGGATTTCATCATGAAGTCGATTGAGGCGGCGGGCTACAAGCCCGGCGACGATGTGATGCTGGCGCTCGATTGCGCGGCGACCGAGTTCTTCAAGAACGGCAAGTACGACATTTCGGGCGAGGGCAAGATTCTCGACAGCCATGAAATGGCGGAATATCTCGCCGACCTGACGCGGCGCTACCCGATCTTCTCGATCGAGGACGGCATGGCCGAAGATGACTTTGCCGGCTGGAAGGCGCTGACCGACCTGATCGGTGACAAGGTCCAGCTGGTCGGGGACGATCTGTTCGTTACCAACCCGAAACGGCTCAAACAGGGTATCGCCGACGGCCTTGCCAACTCGCTGCTCGTCAAGGTCAACCAGATTGGCACGCTGACCGAAACGCTTGAGGCCGTGTCGATGGCCAATCGCGCGAGCTACACCGCCGTCATGTCGCATCGTTCGGGCGAGACCGAGGATGCGACCATCGCCGACCTCGCCGTTGCCACCAACTGCGGCCAGATCAAAACCGGCAGCCTCGCCCGCTCGGACCGGCTCGCCAAATACAACCAGCTTATCCGTATCGAGGAGGAACTGGGTGATAGTGCGGTTTATGCCGGGCGGGGTGTCTTGCGGGTATAGGCTCCAGCGCCGTGACAGAGCGACCGACGCGTGAGGTTTGAATCAGAACATTCTTCATATTTCAATATGTAATTTGACGTCCGACCTAATCCGGCGTTCATAACGCACTGACTCATGGGCGAGTCGGTTATTGGGGGTATTTCAATGAAGACCGTATTTCTTGGCGCGCTTGCGGGCGCGTTGATGGTTGGGGTTGTGCCAGCCACTGCGCAGACCGCGACGGCAACACTGGCCCCGCCGGCACCGACCGCGCCGATCGTAGTTGCAGCGGGAACCACACAGGCTGACAATGTCCTGCGCACGGGAACGCCCGTCAACTTCAAGATGTCCGAAACGATCACCACCAAGGGAAAGAAGCTCGAGGCCGGCTATCTAGCGCACCTCGAAGTGATGGACCCTGTTCTCGTGAATGGCGTTGTCGTGATCCCCGTAGGCAGTCCTGCCGTCGCAGAAGTCACCGAAGTCCGGAACAAGGGGATGTGGGGTAAATCGGGCCGGATCGCCGCGCGGATGCTTTATGTCACTGTGGGAGATCGTAAAATTCGGCTTCGCGGTGTGTTCGATGACAAGGGCGTTACGGGGACTGCCGGCGTTGTCGCTGCGATTGCTTTTGTGCCAGTCGCCGGGTTTTTCACCACTGGTACCAGTGCGACCATGCCGATCGGCGCGGGAGTTCATGGGTTCGTCGATGAAGATGTCCCGCTGACGGTCGCTACGCCAGCCAAATAGCAATTCTGATGGGCCGCACGCAATGTCGGGTCATTGAGCGGCCCATTTTTTGCTGTCGCCCGGGAGGGGGATGAAATCATCCTCCGCTGAGGTCTGCTTAGCAGGCTCTCTGTCCGGGCAGGGGGGGCTTGTCAGCTTCACGCTTGCCGAGCCAGCCATGTTGCCCTATTCGCGCTGATCTCGTGTCCGTGCTTACGCGGTACGTACCATTGTCTCTTGAACGGAAAGGAAGCGTCCCATGTCAGCGATCATCGCCAGCTCGACCTTCTATTTCCATTTTCAGGGACAATGTGCATGGGCACTTCCTGTTGGGGCGGCATCGGCTGCCTGACGTTTCGCGACGTTAACGTCGCAATTTCTATCACTATTTCACCGGGGCCGCTGTCGCGCATCCCGCGCTTAGCTGCATTTTCGACGATCCTCTCCGTTGGGGAGGCTGGTCATGCGTGATGACATGTTCAAGGTCATCGTCGAACGGCCACGCTGGGGTTCGCGCTGGATTGAATCCCCCAAGCTCGACCGTGACAAGTACCATGACCGAGGCTCAATCGGGTTGCGTCGTCATGCGAAAGAGCAGAAGTGCCCTCACAAGGGTTTCAACGAGAACCTGGCCCCGTTGGCTCGCTTCCTACGCTCGCGCTGCGACCTTCTGGGGCGTGCGGGGGATGGTCGTTCCGTCGCGCCGCTCGTTCCGTCGCGCCGCTCGTTCCGCGCGGCGCCAAGGAGTCAGACCGATTTGCGCCGCATCGACGACAGGCATTTTCTGTGGCGGCGGCGCGGCTGCTGGTTTCTTGTGACCTTCGACTTTCCACCGCACCTTCGCGAAGCAGAATTGCTGGCGTTGCTCGTTGCGGGTGGGCGAGCTGCCCCGCAGGCTTATTGTCAGGGCAACCTCCCAATGGGTGAGTGGCGGCGCAACAAGCCCGTTGGCGACCCGCCAGCCTGGCAAGTCACTGTCTTGCGTAAACCCGGCAAGCGCGAACTGCGTCGTTTCGGTCTGGCGGGAGGTCGCGATGACTGAGCTGAACCGGCCTGTCGTCGCGCTGGTTGCGTCTGACCCCAGGCGATCCTCGATCGCCACCTCTTGAAAGGCAGTGGTGAGCTGATCGAGGGGAGTGAGGCGGCTGAGGAATATCTTGCCGACCATGACCTGCGACCCACGTCCCGACCGGTATCACGACCACCGCGCAGGACCAGCGATCACAATTCGCCAACAAGAAGCTCGCCCGGTTGAAACTGGCGTTGCTGCTCGAGGAGCAACGCGGCAAAAATCTCGCGAGCGAGCGTCGCGAATTGTGGGACCGACATCATGCGCTGGAGCGTGGAAATGCTGTTCGGGTCTATGAGGGGGAGCGGTTTCGTTTGCGGTAGCGTCTTGCTGCTATTTTCGCTCACGCCAGTACACGACCGATAAACCACACCGTCGCTATCACCCCGATGGCATAGGCGGCGGCCAATTGTGTCGGGCGTAGCGCGCGTGGTGCGAAGCGACGAATCGCTGTCAGCACGAGCAACGCGGTACCGACAATGGCCAATTGGCCGACCTCGACGCCCAGATTGAACGTCAACAGTGCCATCGGCACTTCACCCTCAGGCATGCCGATCTCGGCCAATGCGCCCGCAAAGCCGAACCCGTGCAACAGGCCGAACAGAAATGCGACCACCCACGGCACGCGTTCGGCAAGGCGTGGGTGGTTCGGGTCGCGCTTCACCACCTCGACCGCGAGAAACACGATCGACAGTGCGATACAGATCTCGACCGGCTTCTGGTTGACGCCGAGAAAGCCAAGTGTTGCACCCGCCAACGTGATCGAATGCGCAATGGTAAAGGCCGTTACCGTGCGAGCAATCACCCATCCGCCGCCCAGCAGCAGCACCAGTGACAGCACGAACAACAGGTGGTCATAGCCACCAAGAATATGTTGCACGCCAAGCACGAAATAGGTTGCGGCTACCTGGCTTGCCCCGGCACGCGCCACAATCTCGGTCATCGGCACGGCGCTTGTCAGGCGTGCTGCCTGCACCGGGCGTCCGAGCGGCGCAATCCGTACCAGCGCATCGTTGACGGTGGCGTCGAGGCCGGAAAGGCCCACCCTGGCACCGATCAGCGACCGTTCGCAGTTTACTCGCCAGGTCGTAATCAGCGAGCCTTCGCGCAGCTCATGTGAGGGAACACCGGGTTTGCAAAAGCCCGGCAATACCGGTTGAGCGCCGGCGGCCAGGCCGCCCTTTACCGGCGCCTTGAATGTCATGCGCCAGACCTGTGCGCTTTGCTGGGTCAGTTCGAGATAGCCCGGGCGCAGTTCATCGGCATGGGCGGGCAGGGAAGCAACGCAGCAGAGCAGCACGCCGAGCCATCGGATCAGGCTCATTGCGGTTTGGCGATCCGGATGGTGTAGCCATCGAGCAGCGCCTGATATGCCCGGTCCTCACGGCGCGCCCGGTTCGCTTCGCGCCAGTCATTTTCGACGGCTTTGTGAATCTCTGCCAACGGCGGCACGCTGCCCGGCGCGACCTTTCGTACCCGGACAATATGCTGGCCGAAGCCCGATAAAACCGGGCCACTCCATTGGCCGATTGGTTGGCTGGCAAGGCGGGCCGCAAAGCCGTCACCAAATTGCCGATCAATCTCGTCGGATCTGGTCGCATCCAGGGTGGCAGGCACTGACAAGGGTGCGCCCAGCGTTTCCGGACTTGCGCCGTGTTGCAATTGCGCCAGCACCTGTCCGCTCCGCGCAGCGTCATTTCCCAGATAGATCTGGTCAAAGCTGATCGCAGGCGCCGTTGCGTAATCCTTCTGGTGGCCGTCGAGCCATGCCTGCAACGCCGTGTCGCTGGGCATTTCACTCTCTGCCTGCGCGGCGACAAGAAATTCCATCTTGGCGCGCATCCTGCGGCGCATGATGACGTCATCCTTGTCGAGGCCGAGCCGGATCGCCTCGCGATAGTAAATCTCGTCCTTCACATAATCGCGGACCAGCCCGTCAAACTCGGCCGCTGTGGGCTGGCGCCGCCAGGTCTGGTTCCATTGCTCGACCAGCGCCCGGACTTCCGTTTCGTTGACGGTGATGGTGCGGCTGGCGGGGTCACGCGACGCACCGCCGAACATCGCAAAGATCAGCGCGCCGGCAATCAGGAAATGCACCAGCGGCTCGCGCGCGATCGGCGCGAGCCGTTCAATCAACCGCACGCATCATCCCTTCGGATTGTACCAGATCGGTGACGTGTAGGCGCGTTCCTGATCCTTGATCTTCGTGCCTGGCAACAGCTTGGCCTTGTAGCGCAGTACGTCGAACAAGACCCAGCGCGGCGTCGGAATCTCGATCACACGCGCATAGTAAAAGGCGCGCTGGGCCGGGTTGAACTCCGGGTCGGTCCACACCGTCGATAACTGTGCCGCGCCGATCGTGTTCTTGTAACTGGCGGTTGCTGCGTCGACCGTATCGCCTACTGGTGGCAGGTTACCACCGACCAGCTTGCGTGTCTCTGGGCTGCTCCACACCACGTTGAACACTTTCTCGTGCGATTGGCCCTGGGCGTCGGTCCAGCCCTTGACGATCTGCACCCGGTCAAGATTGGCGCCGATCGGATCTTTGGTCGCCGATACAATGAATTTCGGCGCGCCCTTGGCGCCGGTCAGATCGCCGCCCATCGGCACACCGCCGGCATAGGCCGCCTTGACCCAATTGCCCTTCAGCGCATCGGCGCCATAGTTCCAGCCACCGAAGAAACGCACGGTCATGCGCGGCCCGGTGGTGGCATAGGTCTCCTTGCGCATCATGGCATCGAACAGCGCGCCGCGCGTGTTGGCCTTCGCCCACACCCCGGCATAGCCACCGGCCAGATAATGCCAGCCAAAGCGGCCCTGCCGCGTACCCAGATTTTGCGGCAGGCTGGCGCGGGTTGCATTCGGCTCAACGCCCGAATGCTTGCCGAAGAAATTGCTCTCATCTGCTGTCGAAAGGGCGGTGTGGCTGTCGGTCGATCCGATCATCCCCAGCTTGTACGGATTGACCCCGGTCTGGGCCTCGATCATCAGCCCTCGCTTCAGCGCCTCGCGAACATAGCTGCCGGCATACATGTCGGGCGTGGTCGCCCGTTGCAGGGTGAGGTTTCCCTTGTCCCAGCCAGCCTTGCCGAAATCGGCAAACTCGTCATTGGGTGACAGGAACGGGTGCGTCTCGCTGTCTCCCTTGATCTGGGTTGCCTCAACCAGCGGCTCGTGCGCCGCGCGGCGGCGGGCATAGGCGGCAGTCATCGGCCCGCCACCGGGGCCGACCATCTCAAACATCAGGCCGTTTGAGACGTTGCTGTTATGCGGGATGGCCAGAACCTTGCCGCCCGTCGATTTCTCATAGGCGTCCATATAATCCCACAACCGGCTCACCGGGCTGTCGCCCTGGCCCGGATCGAACGGAAGCACCTTGTCGGTCCGTTCCTTGCCATCGCGAAAGATGACGACGCGGTGCAGATTGTCGCCGCGCGGCATCAGCGTATATTCAAAACCGACAAAGGCGGTGAACTTGCCCGGATCATTATAGCGCTCGACGATGCTGCTGTGTGTGGTCCAGATGCGGGTCGAATTCTTCTTCTGTTTCTCCGGGTTGCTGAGCGCGGCTGGCAGGGCATTGCGACCGGCCAGGTCGATCAGTTCGGATGTTGCCTTAACCCGACCGTCCGGGCCTTCGTGCATCATATCGTACCAGCGCAACAGCGTGGGGTCGCTGATCATGAAGCGTGGGGCATCGTAAAGCGCCTGCGTCGCGCCTAGCCCGCCGGAATGGTCAGCGATCACCAGGAAGTCGAGCGGCCGGTCCAGCTTGGCCTTGAGGCCCCAGGTCGCGGTAACTTCCTCGCCGCGCGCAAAGCGCAGTGCCTCTTCCGGCCCAAGCTTTACGCCAAAGCCAAAGGCGTCAATCGAGTTGGACGTGTGGAGATGGGTGTCACCCCAATAGACGCGCTCGGGAAAGGCGGTTTCCTTGATGTCGGCGTCAGATTTGCGGTTCCAGTTGGCGATCTGGTTGCATGATGACAAGGTGACCAGCACCACACCAAGAGCCGCCAGGCTTTTCGTTGCGATCCGCATGTTTTTCTCCCCTCCGTTCCGCTTGTCGTTTCGTTCTTGTGTCCGCGCGTTTGCGCTGCGGATTTTGTCGACCATCAGTGCTGGCAGGATGCGCCCGCCCGATCATCGGGATCAAGTGATTTGCACACCCGAATTGCGCAATTCTTCGCGGTAGCGCGATGGACGTTCATGCACGCGCTCCGCGCCGATGTTTCCGCCACCAGACCAGCGCGGCGATCATGCCGACAAACCCCGCGACATAAGGCCACAGCGCGAGCAGGCGCGGGACAAGCAGTTCCCGCAGGGCATTGTCCATGATCTGCTTTGGCGCGGTATATCCCGGCGGCATCGGCAGGATATGGTTTGCGCTGGCGAAGGCGCGATAATCGGCCTGCATTGTCGCGAAGCGGGCTGGTTCCAATGTCGACAGGTCAGTGGTTTCGCCAGGGTCTTTGACAATGTCATAGAGATGCCACTGCCCATCACCATAGGGCGGCAGGTTGGACACCAGCTTGAAATCACCCTTGAACAACGCCCTGTTGCCCGAGAGTTCATAACCGAGCGGCGCATCAACCGGATGGGCGATGGTCGCGGTGGCGTTGAGCAGCGGGACCAGGCTGCGCCCAATCATCGGCTCCACCGTGCGGTTGTTGAAATGGCCTTGCTGCCCCGGCACACCCGCCAGCGCGAGCAGAGTTGGGGCAATGTCGGTGACATGGGCAAAGCTGCCGGTGACGCGGCCACCCGTGATTGCCGGGTTGCCCGGCCACGCGATGATCAGCGGCACTCGTAAACCGCCCTCGCTGGCGGTAAATTTGTACCCGCGCAGCGGCGCGACCGCGGCGCTGGCAAAGCCTGCGCCCATCGCTGTCAGCGATCCCGGCCTCCCCTGTTGCGCGATGCTCTGGTCGTAATAATGGTTGGCATTCCAGCGTGCGAGCGCGCCGGAGTTCATCGGGTCAATCGCCTCTGCGCCATTGTCCGACAAGAAGACGAAGATGGTATTGTCATAGTCGCCGCTGGCTTTCAGGTGCGCGACAAGTCGGCCAATCTCCCGGTCCATCGCTGTCGCCATCGCGCCATAGGCGGCCATTGCCCCGGCGCGTTGTGCCTTTTCCTCTGCGGTCAGGGCATTCCAGTCGCCGGTGGTCTTCATCGTGCCCATCCGCACGCCCGCCGGCATCACGCCTTTGCTGATCGTACCGGCGCGTCGCGCGTTGCGCAGTTTAGTCCATCCCGCAGTGTAACGCCTTGCATAGGCGGCAATGTCCGCGTCGGGTGCCTGCAAGGGGGTGTGGTTGGCGAGGAAATTGACCGAGGCAAGGAACGGCTTGCCGCTTGCCCGGCCACCATCGATATAGCGGATCATCGTATCAACGATGAAGCGTGATGAGTAATAGGGTTTGGGCAGATGGGCTGGCTTGCCGTCTTCGCTCCAGTCAGCCTTGTCGTAGAGCAGCAGGTTGGGCTTTTCCTCGAAATTGTCGGCGCCGGACTGTGACAGCGCGAAGGCATGGTCATAGCCATGTACCGTGGGAAGTGTGTCGGGGGTATGCCCAAGGTGCCATTTGCCCGACAAATAGGTGCGATACCCCCCGGCCCGCAGCAGGTCAGCAATCGTCACGACATGGTTGTTGAGATGCGATTCATAACCCGGTTGGCCAAGATGCTCGGGCGGGATTGTCTCGGGCATATTGCCCAGCCCGGCGCGGTGGTTGATCACCCCGGTCTGCAACATGGCACGCGTTGGCGCGCAGGACGCCGCGACATGAAAGTTGGAAAAGCGAACGCCGCGCGCTGCCAGTGCGTCAATATTGGGGGTTGCTATCTCACCGCCGAACGCGCCGACATCGCTAAAGCCCCAGTCATCCGCCAGCAGCACGACAATATTGGGCATTTTGGCGGGCGATCCCGTCATTGCGGGGGCGGCGAAACACACCGCCACGCCCAGTGCCGCCATCCAGGGAAGATGCCGGCGCAGCATCAAAGCCGCGCTGCTGCGAAAGACTTTATCTGTGCCAGCGTGACATAACCCCGGTTGGCGCTGTCGATATAGGAAAATCCCCGCGCCACGCGTGGCATACCCGCCTTTGCTTCCTCCAGCGTCAGCTTGCCGTCCTTGTTCTTGTCAGCGGCAGCAAAGCGCGCCGTCAACTGGGCATCCAGGGTCGGGCTGAGCTCGGCAAGGGCCGGCGCGGCTGTGGTGAGGAGCGCTGCGATCACGACAGGAAGCTTCATTTACAGGGCCTTTCTGATGTTGGTCTGGTCGAGCAAGGGTGCGAGCCTGGCCTGCGCATCGGTATCAAGTGCAGCGTAGCGCGTGCGCAGGTCGGCGAGGCATTTGACCTGATATTTGAACACGCCTTGGCTGTAGGGCAGGCCCATCGCGGTCATGTGAAAGCTTGTCTCGCCCGCACGCGCGGCAACGTCATTTGCCAGCAGGAAGGGCAGGTAGACATCCCCCACGACCTGCAGCACCTGCGCGATGATCGGGCTGTATGGGGCATCTGCGGCGTCCCACTCACCGTCAATTCCCGACATATCGTCGATGTGGAGCAACCAGCGAAAGCTGTAGGGATAATCAGCGCGCATCATCGCCTGCGCTGTTGGATCGACACCAAGTTGCGACAATTGTCCGTAAATGCCGAACTCGGCCAGGCTCGGGCGTGTGCCGAACAGGCAGTGTCGGTTGACGACATGCGCCTCCAGCGCCGCAAGCACGGCGCGCGTCGATGTCTCGATCAGCGGGAAATTCTCTGCCGTGCAACCGACAATCGCCATGCGGTCGACCTGACGCGACCGGAACTGGGCGGCATAGGCCATGGATTTCTCCAGACCGCCGCCTTTCAGCGCGTCAAACGCCAGCCAGCGGCTCATCTGGATTTGATCGACCTCCGCCAGCCAGCGATAGCCGAACATCGCCTTGGTCAGCCATTCATCGGCGAAATCCTCCAGCAAATGCGCCAGAAACGCGCGCGCAGGATCAGGCGGCACGACTGATCGCTCGGCGTGGCGCGCCTCAAGATCGTAAATCAGTGGCGTCGAGTCATTGTGGAAGCTGCCATCGGGATATTCGATCACCGGGATGACCGGTGCCCTGACCTTCGCGGCGGCCAGTCCATGTGTCGCTGCACCATGCTGCCAGATGTGCGGGATCCGGCGATAACGCATCAGCGCGCGAATTTTGAGCGAATAGGGAGAGCCGAGCGCGCCGTTGATAATGTACATCCGCCCCACCTCAGTCGAAATTCTCTGCGGTCGCCATCGCGCCCATGCGGGCCGCGATCACGTGAAATTCTGCGACCGTTTCATCGATGATCTGCTTTGCGGTCTTGATGCTGTCGATCAGTCCCGATGTTTGCCCGGCCAGCCCGACGGCGGCTTCCATGTCGCCGCCAAAATAGAGATCGAGCAGTCGTGCGAACGTGTCGGCAGGCATCAGCCCCGCTTCGTGGATCGCGACCGTGCGTTCGGTCTTGAGCGCGCGAATGCATGGTGTCGATTTCCGGTTGAGCACCAGCGTGCCGGTCTCCTTCGCATCGATGATCGCCTGTTTGTAATTGTGGTGTACCGGGCTTTCCGCGCACGACACGAACCGCGTCCCCATCTGCACCCCTTCGGCGCCAAGCGCGAAGGCTGCGGCCATGCCTTTGCCATCACAGATCCCGCCCGCTGCAATAAGCGGAATGTCGGTGATACGGCGGATCGCCTGGAGCAGCACCAGCGTCGAAACTTCTTCGGGGTTCTTGAACCCGCCGCCCTCGGATCCTTCGACAATCAGGCCGTCAACGCCTGCCTCGACGCACTTCGCCGCCGTGTCGACTGTCGGGACTGCATGATAAACAGTGATTCCCGCCTCCTTTAGCGGGCCGACGAATTTTGCCGGGCTGCCCGCCGATGTGGTGACGAACTTCACGCCTGAGCCGCAGATGAAATGCAGCATCGCATCATCCTTGAGG
Source organism: uncultured Sphingomonas sp. (assembly GCA_963422345.1). Lineage (GTDB taxonomy): Bacteria > Pseudomonadota > Alphaproteobacteria > Sphingomonadales > Sphingomonadaceae > Sphingomonas. Next base: position 2,927,325 of record OY729425.1, on the reverse strand, counting down.
AACCTGATCGGCAGGTTCACGCCAAATGGCGCGTCGGTCAGCGCCTGCATTTTCACTATTTCGGCCTTGCAGGCGTCTGTCTCACCCGAAGATGTTTCAATGATGCCCAGACCTCCCGCCGCACACACGGCGGAGGCAAGTTGCGAACGGGCGATCCAGCCCATCGGCGCCTGGATAATCGGATAGCGGGCGCCCGTCGCGGCGAGGAAGCGATTGGACAAGGGACTCTCCTGCTACATCAACGTGCTTCGCTTGATGTCGGTCGTGCCGGCAGGCAGGCTGAACATCATGCCATCCTCGCCAACGACAATCGGCCCGGCAAAGCGTGTGGCCGCGTCACCGAGGAATGCCGGGTAGAAAAACTTGTTGGGGACCATCGGCACGATGTGGCTCAACACCAGTTGTTTCACACCGGCTGCCTTGGCGACTTCGGCGGCCTGTTCCGGGGTCGTATGGTAGTTGACGATGTCGCGCATGATCTGGGCAAGGTTCTTGTTGCCCTTGGCGGCAAAGCCCCGTTCCATCACGCCGACCATGCGCGGTTGCAGTGCCTCATGGACCAACAGATCCGCGCCCCTGGCTGCGGCGATCAAAGAAGCCGATTTGGCTGTGTCACCGCTGATGACCAGTGAACGGCCCTTATAGTCGAAGCGATATCCGACTGCCGGTTTGACCGGACCATGGTCGACCCGGAAAGCTGTGACCTTCAGCCCGTCTTCAGCCAATATTACCAAGCTGTCACCACGTCCCGGCTCGGGCAGGGTGAAGGGCAGGGCAACACCGCCCGCGCCCGATGGCGGAGCGATCGCCGGACCATGATGCCCGGTGCGATAGGTGTCGTCGATGGCATAGGCCGCGTTGAAGCCGGCAACGACAGCATCAACGCCGGTTGGTCCGTGGATCGGCAGGGGTGCTGTATTGGTCCCGCTGGTCCAGCGCATCAGCATCATCGGTCCCATGCCGTCGATGTGATCGGAATGGAAATGGGTCAGGAAGGCGGCTTCAACCCGGCCAATCGGCAGGGCCATCAGGTTGATGTTGCGCGCACCGCCTTCACCAATATCGACGATAAAGATGTGCTTGCCCGCAATAACCACGTTGCATGGCCCCGCGCGTGCGGGGTTCGGCAAGGGCGATCCCGTGCCGCACAGCGCAACGTGCAATCCATCCGCCAGCCCAACCGTTGAATCACGCCCGATCCGCGCTGTTACGGCACGCTCGAACAGCGCATTGCCAATTTGTGCCTGGCGCAGTTTGACAACCAGCGCGGTGACCAGAAGCAGCCCGGCAATCGTGATCAACACCTTGTTGCGCGTGCGCATGGCGCTCTCCCCACCCTTGTGCCGCATGTATGAAGCGATGTTGTGGCATTATCAATGCCAATATGCGTCATCAATGCTGCGCTGGCAGATATGGGAGAATTCTGGCAGCCTTGCCGGATGGTGAGGACGGTCACCCTTTACGCAATCGCGCTGGCGCTGGTGGTGGCAGCAACTGAATGGCTGCGGTGGCATTATGCTGCGCACGTCATTTCACCCGACCTGTATGTCGGCCTGCTGGCATGTGGTTTTACCGCGTTGGGCATCTGGGTTGGGCGGCAGTTCACGCGGCCGCGAGCGACAGCCGAGCGGTTCGAGCGCAATGAAGCGGCGATCCGCTCACTCGGGCTGACCGCGCGGGAGTGTGAAATCCTCGAACTCCTCGCTTCCGGGATGTCGGTAAAGGAGCTGGCCCGTGCGCTCGGCATTTCACCCAACACGGTGAAAACCCATGTTGCGCGCCTCTATGAAAAGCTCGGTGTCGATCGGCGCATCCGCGCCATTGAGGAAGCGCGCGCGCTCGCCCTGATCCCGGGAAGTGACAAGATTTTTGAATGAATCTGCCTGGATCACCCTTCCGGGTGATGGCGTTTTGCTGTCGTTCCTGCACTTTGAACCCCGTCAGCAGGACAGGAATCAAACGGGGAGGCCATGATGGCGAAGACAAGATATGCCTTGATCTATGGGATGTTGGTTGGCGCGGTCGTCATCGCGGCGATTATCGGCGGCATGGCCGTTGGCGGGTTCGCTCATTCGGTCTGGTTTGGCTATCTGGTCATGCTCGTCGCGCTGGTATTCATCTTTGTCGGGGTGAAACGGTATCGTGACGTCGAATGCGGCGGGGTGGTGCGGTTCTGGCCGGCCCTTGTCGTTGCCCTCGGTATCGCAACGGTTGCGGGCATTTCCTATGTGGCTGTGTGGGAACTGTATCTGGCGCTGACCCATTACAACTTTATCGACAGTTACGCGGCTGGCGTCATCCGTGACAGCAAGGCGCATGGGGTCAGCGGTCCTGCCTTGGCCAGGGTCATATCTGAGATGGACGCCTTGCGCGCGAACTACCAGAACCCGCTGTGGCGCATGGGGATGACCTTTTCCGAAATGCTTCCCGTCAGCTTTCCGGTCGCATTGTTTTCGGCCGCCTTGCTGCGCAATCCGCGCCTTTTTCCGGCGAAGCGATAACGTTGCCATCAAGATAGTGAAATTAAGGGCTTGATCGCAGACTCGCGTACTGCAAGAATCATTAACCATGAGGATCAAGCCCCGATCAACGGTTCGCACGATGCTGCGCCGCGCTGGCCCGCCAGCGGCGCTGCTCATCGTCGGCGCCTTTTTTGGTGGCTATGCCGTGCTCGGGCCAAATGGTGCGCTTGCCTATGGCGACATCAAGCGACAATTGGCCCAGCGTCAGGTGGAGCTCGCGGCACTTGACCAGCACCGCGCGGAATTGCGCAATCGCGTCAATCTGCTTGACCCGAAAAATGCTGATCCGGACATGGTTGATGAACTCGTCCGCAAGGATCTCAACGTTGCCCATCCTGACGAGGTGATTGTGCCACTCAAGCGATAGGGGCTCGCTCACCGGCCCGCGCCGGTGCTCTGGTACAATGAACGCAAATCTGCCAGCATTCCGTCACCACCCTCGTCGGAGACCGCGATGCGTTTGAAATTGCTTGGTGCTGCAGCGCTGGTTGTGCTCGCAGCCTGCTCCCCTTCAACCGATGGCACAGGCGGCAACGCGACCGCGATCATGCCCCTGCCAACCGGCGATTGGGCGAAATTTCGTGACACGTTTATCAATGACTGGTTCGTCATCGACCCGGCCAACGCTGCCTATCAGGGCAAGCATGAATTTGACGGCAAGCTTGGCGACTGGAGTGCAGCGGGTCTCAAGGCGCAGGGTGATTTTCTGCGGGATGCCATTGCCAAGGCGCGGGCCTTTGATGCGGGCAAATTGAGCCAGGCTGACGCCTTTGAACGTGATTATCTGGTGTCGGTGGCACAAGGAAAGCTGTTCTGGCTGGAAGAGGCTGATCAACCCCATAGCAATCCAGCCTGGTATATCGGCAACGGCCTTGACCCGAACGTCTATGTCGCGCGCAACTATGCCGATGCGCCGACACGGATGAAGGCGTTGATTGCCTTTTACAAACAGGTGCCGGGCGCTGCAGCGAACATTCGGGCCAATCTGAAGGTGCCGATGCCTGCCAGCTTTATCAAGCTCGGCACTGCGGCGTTCAATGGTTTTGCCGAATATTACACCGGCGATGCCAAGGCCGCCTTTGCCGAGGTCAAGGATCCGGCATTGCAAAAGGCTTTTGATGAAGCTGCGGCACCGGCTGCCAGGGCAATGCGAGACCTCGCGGCTTGGCTCGACGCGCAAAAAGGGACCGCAACCCAGGATTTTGCCCTTGGGCCGGATCGCTTTTCCCGCATGGTCAGCCAGACCGAGGGTGTTGAGGTGCCGCTCGAAACGCTTGAGGCGGCGGGCCGCGCAGACCTTGCGCGCAATCAGGCCGCCTTGAAGGACGCCTGCGCCCGTTATGCGCCGGGCGCAACAATTGCCGCCTGTATGGCAAAGGCGGGCGCACACAAGGCGGATGGCGGGCCAGTTGCCGCTGCGCGCAAGATGATCCCCGACCTGCGCGCATTTATCGTCAAGAATGACCTGATCTCAATTCCGGGCACGGAGCAGGCCCTGGTCGAGGAGTCGCCGCCCTATAACCGCTCCAATGGCGCCTATATCGACCCGCCGGGACCGTTCGATAAGGGCGTGCCCTCCATCTACTATATTGCGCCACCAGACCCGTCCTGGTCGAAGGAAAAGCAGCAAGCCTTCATTCCCAGCTATGGCAGCTTGTTGTTCACCTCGGTGCATGAGGTGATGCCGGGCCATTTTGTCCAGTTCCTCCACGCGAACCGCTCGCCGTCAAAATTTGGCAGCCTGTTTGTCGGCTATGCCTTTGCCGAAGGATGGGCGCATTACAGCGAGGAAATGATGTGGGAAGCGGGTCTCGGCAATGGCGACCCTGAAACGCACCTCGGGCAGCTTTCGGAAGCATTGTTGCGCAACTGCCGCTTCCTGTCGGCCATTGGGCTGCATGCACGCGGGATGACCATGGCCCAGTCAAAGCGGATGTTCGTTGAGCAATGCTATCAGGATGATGGCACCGCCGATCAGCAGGCGGCGCGGGGTACCTATGACCCAGCCTATCTCAACTACACCATGGGCAAGTTGATGATCCGCAAGCTGCGCGCCGACTGGACGGCAAAACATGGCGGGCGGCAGGGGTGGAAGTTATTCCACGACACGCTGCTCAGCTATGGCGGGCCGCCGCTGCCTCTGGTGCGCAAGGCGATGTTGGGCAGCGCTTCCGGGCTTTTTTGACCGGGAGCCTGCCAATCGGCGCCGCGGGGAGGGTTTTTGAAAAATTGCGGTCCCGCCGGCTGATGCCGCTCGAGCCGCGTTCACCCATGCCGGCGCGCGGTGACAAAAATATTGAATTTCCAATATCATTTTCTCGCAAACGCGGCTGCACATGCGGGCGAGGGTGGGGGCATCACCGTCATTTCACCGGTGTTTGCGCCTCATATGGCCCTTGGCGAGGCAGTTTGTCGGAAAGTAGCGGTTGCACCACCCGCGCATGAAACTAGGTTGGCCCACCACCGTCCAACGCATAAGGGCGGCGCAACGAAGCTTACAGGAAAATGCTGATGGCGACTGCCGCCCACCTGACTACGCCACAAGATGCGTCCGCAAACCCACCCGCTGAATCAATCGTTGTCCGCTTTGCTGGCGACTCTGGTGATGGGATGCAGCTCACCGGAGGACAGTTTACGCTGTCGACTGCCCTGGCTGGAAATGATCTTGCGACCTTCCCTGACTTCCCGGCGGAAATCCGCGCCCCGCAAGGCACGTTGTTCGGGGTGTCGGCATTCCAGATCAATTTCGGGTCGACCGCAATTGAGACGGCGGGTGATGCGCCCGATGTGCTGGTGGCGATGAACCCGGCGGCGCTGAAGACCAATGTCGGCGATCTCAAGCCCGGCGGTCTGGTGATTGCAGATTCCGGCGAATTTGGTGATCGCAATCTCGCCAAGGCGAAATATGCCGCCAATCCGCTCGGCGATGGCAGTCTGGCAAAATGGCAGGTGCTGGCCTTCGACATCTCGCAGCTGACCCTTGAATCGGTCAAGCCATTCGGGCTGGGCAACAAGGAAGCGCTGCGCTGCAAGAATATGTGGACGCTCGGCCTCGCGCTGTGGATGTTCGACCGCAGCCGTGAACCGATCATCGACTGGTTGAAGGGCAAGTTCGCCAAGAACCCGACTCTGGCTGACGCCAATATTGCCGCACTCAATGCCGGGCACGCCTATGGTGAGACCGCAGAGCTTTCGGGCAGTGGCCTTGGCGGCGTGCGCCTGCATCAGCAGCACGTTGATGCGGCGCCTGCCGAACCCGGCCTCTACCGCACGGTAACCGGTGCCGAGGCGATCTCGCTTGGCCTGGTGGCGGGTGCGCAGCTTGCTGACCTGCCCATGTTCTTCGGCGGCTATCCTATCACACCAGCCTCGGCGATCCTGCACCATCTGTCGCGGCTGAAGGAATATGGCGTCACTACCTTTCAGGCGGAGGATGAGATTGCGGCCGTCGCCAGCGCCATTGGCGCGTCCTATGCTGGCCAACTGGGCGTTACCTCGTCATCAGGCCCCGGCATCGCCTTGAAGGGTGAGGCAATTGGTCTGGCGATCATGACGGAATTGCCGCTGGTCATCATCAATTCACAGCGCGGCGGCCCCTCGACCGGCCTGCCGACCAAGACCGAGCAGTCCGATCTTTATCAGGCAGTCTATGGCCGCAATGGCGATGCGCCGATGCCCGTTATCGCGGCCTGCTCACCGTCTGATGCCTTTGAGGTGGCAATTGAGGCGGTGCGGATCGCGACGCAATATATGACGCCCGTCATGGTGTTGACGGATGGCTATATCGCCAATGCTGCAGAGCCGTGGAAGGTGCCGGCGATGGACAGCTTTGCGCCATTCCCGGTCACGTTCATGGATGTTGCGCCAGAAAGCGGTTTCCTGCCCTATGCCCGGGACGAGAAGCTGGCGCGCCCGTGGGTCAAGCCAGGGACGCCGGGCCTGCTTCACCGCATCGGCGGGATCGAGAAGGCACTTGGTACCGGCAACATTGAATATGGTGCGGCCAACCATCAGGCGATGACCAACATCCGCCGTGACAAGGTCGCCAATATCGCGGTACCCGATCAGGACGTCGCGATGGGTGGGGCGGGCGGCAAGCTCGTCGTTGTTGGCTGGGGCTCGACCTTCGGACCGATCCATCAGGCAGTGCGGCGCGCGCGGCGCAAGGGGCTTGATGTCAGCCATGTCCATATCCGCCACATCTGGCCAATGCCTGCGAATCTTGGCACCCTGCTGAAGAGTTACGACAAGATACTCGTTCCTGAAATGAACACTGGCCAGCTCAAGACGGTGCTGCGCGACCAGTTCCTGGTTGATGCCAAACCGCTCAACAAGGTGTCTGGCCAGCCCTTCCGCATCTTCGAGATTGAGCAAGCCATCGAGGAGATGCTCGCATGAACGACATGACCCCCGTCGCAAAGACCACGCCCAAGGACTGGGAAACCGATCAGGAAGTCCGCTGGTGTCCCGGTTGCGGTGACTATGCGATCCTCAAGGCAGTGCAACGCACCATGCCGGAGATCGGCGCGCGGCCTGAAAACACGGTGTTCGTCAGCGGCATCGGCTGCTCGTCACGCTTTCCCTATTATATGGAAACCTATGGCTTCCACACCATCCACGGCCGCGCGCCGGCGGTGGCGACCGGGGTCAAGCTGGCCAATCCCGAACTCGATGTGTGGATCATCACAGGCGACGGCGATGCGCTGTCGATCGGCGGCAACCACACGATGCACCTCATCCGCCGCAATCTCGATTGCCAGGTGCTGCTGTTCAACAATGAGATCTACGGCCTGACCAAGGGGCAATATTCGCCGACCAGCCGCGAGGGTACGCGCAGCCCTTCCACACCCTATGGCTCGGTCGATCATCCCGCCAAGCCCTGCGCCTTTGCGCTTGGTGCGGGCGGGCGCTTCATCGCGCGGGCGATTGACGTCAACAAGAACCTGCCGGCGGTGCTCAAGGCGGCTTACGCCCATAAGGGCACGGGCTTCGTCGAAATTTTCCAGAACTGCATCGTCTATAATGACGAGGTGTTCGGCGCCTTCACCGAAAAGGCGAATGCCGGCACCAACCAGCTATGGGTCGAACATGGCAAGCCGCTGCTCTTCGCTGGCGGTACCAAGGGGCTGGCGATGGATCTTGCGCGGTTGACGCTCAAGGTCGTCGATGTGGTCGATGGCGACTGGCAATCGGTCGGCGTCGCGGTACACGACCAGACCAATCGCGGCCTCGCGCACATGCTGGTCGAGATGCCCTTCGGTGCCTTCCCGATGGCGCTGGGCGTAATCTACGATGACCCTGCACCAACATTTGAGGCGGCGGTGATCGCGCAAAATGCCACGGCATCGCAGGGCAAGACGCCCAATCTGCAGAAGCTGCTCAGCCAGGGACAGACCTGGACGGTCGAAGCGCATCCGCACGAGATGTGACGGCGCCTTCGCTTGTCTGGTTTCGCCGTGATCTCCGCCTCTCAGATCAGGCGGCGCTGATTGCTGCTGCGCGAGAAGGGCCGGTCGTCCCGGTCTATATTCTCGACGACGACACGCCGAAGCATCGCCGGATGGGTGGTGCCTCACGCTGGTGGCTGCATCACAGCCTCACTGCGCTCGATGCCAGCCTGCGCGAGATGGGCTCGCGGCTGATCCTGCGGCGGGGCAGGGTGGAGGACGTGCTGGCTGCGCTCGCTGAGCAAACCGGGGCGACGCGCGTTCACGCCATCCGGCACTACGAGCCATGGTGGCGCAATGCCGAGCGTGCGGTGGCGAAGCGGCTCGATCTCGTCTGTCATGACGGCAACTACCTCATGCCGCCCGGATCGGTAACGACCGGCGCGGGGCAGCCCTACAAGATCTACACGCCCTTCTGGCGCGCGCTGCAGCAGCAGATGCCAACACCCAGACCGCTGCCTTCTCCGCCCGCGATTCCCGCGCCGGCCACGTGGCCGTCGAGTGACGCATTGGGCGATTGGGGGCTGCTACCGCACAAGCCAGATTGGGCGACGGGTTTCGCAAGGGAATGGACGCCCGGCGAGCAGGGCGCACAGGCCCGGCTGGAGGATTTCTGCAGCCGGGCGCCGCATTATGAGGCGGCGCGCAACCTGCCGTCGATTGAGGGCAGTTCGCGACTTTCCCCGCATCTCCATTTTGGAGAGATTTCGGCGGCGCAGGTCTGGCAGCGCACTGCTGGTCTGGGCGGTTCGGTCGCGACCTTTCTCGGCGAGATCGGCTGGCGCGACTATGCCCAGAACGTGATCCTGCAATTTCCCGACTATGGCACCCGCAATGGCAGACCCGCGCTGGACGATCTGCCATGGCGGTTGGGTGGTACGGCGGACGCGGAACTGCGCGCCTGGCAGCGCGGCGAGACGGGTTATCCCATTGTCGATGCCGGAATGCGTCAACTCTGGTCGACGGGGTGGATGCACAATCGCGTGCGGATGATCGCTGCCTCGTTCCTGATCAAACATCTGCTGATCGACTGGCGGCAAGGCGAACAATGGTTCTGGGACACGCTGGTCGATGCCGATTATGCCAGCAATGCGGTCAATTGGCAGTGGACTGCGGGGACCGGCGTCGATTCGAACATGTTCGTGCGGATCATGGCGCCGCTCAGCCAGTCAGGGAAATTCGATGCTGCGGGTTATGTTCGCCATTGGGTGCCTGAACTTGCGCATCTTTCCGATACCGCAATCCATGATCCGCAAGAGGCAGGGTGCCGCCCAAAAGACTATCCTGCCAGGATTATCGACCATCGTGCCGCGCGGGAGCGCGCGCTGGCGGCAGTGCGTGCGCTGCGATAAGCTCGCCAATATCGGGCCGCATCGGGATCGTTTGTGATGGCGCCTTTCGGTGATCGCATCCTCGATCTTATTGATCACCGGCTGGCGCAGGGTGCGATTGAAGCCACGCTGCCAAACGGGACAATGCGCGTCATCGGTGGCCGGGCTGACGGGCCATATGCGGTGGTCAGAATCAATCGCTGGCGTGCGTTGCGGCGCCTGGCGGCGGCTGGGTCTGTTGGCTGGTTCGAAGCCTGGGTGGCGGCCGAGTGGAACAGTCCCGATCCGGTCGTCCTGTTTGAACTGTTCATGCGCAATCGTCGGACCCTGGGCTCGGTCGCCCGGGCCAGCGGAGTATCGCGGGTCTTGCGCCGCGTCCGGCATTGGCTGCGGCGCAATGATCGGGTTGGGGCGAGGCGCAATGTCGCGGCGCACTATGATCTGGGCAATGACTTTTACCGGGCGTGGCTCGACCCTTCGCTGACGTATTCGAGCGCGCTGTTCGCGGAACCGGTTTCGGCCAGCCAATCGCTTCACGCTGCACAGCGCAACAAGCTTGAAGCCATGCTCGCCCGCACCGGGGCTGGTCCGGGTGACCGGTTGCTTGAGATCGGCTGTGGCTGGGGTTCACTTGCCGCAATCGCGGCAGAAAAGCGGATAAGCCTGCACGGCATTACCCTGTCGGGGGAGCAAAAGGCCTTTGTTGATGCGCAGCATTTGCCCGGTGTCTCGATTTCGCTGACCGATTATCGCGACGTCACCGGGTGCTATGACGCTGTTGTCAGTATCGAGATGGTCGAAGCCGTCGGTGCTGCCTTCTGGGCCGACTATCTCCGTGCCATTGCAACCGCACTCAAACCAAATGGGCGCGCCGCGATCCAGTTTATCGCGATCGACGATGCGATCTTTGACGCCTATGCGTCAGGGGTCGATTTCATTCAGCGCTGCATCTTCCCCGGTGGAATGCTGGTGTCGGAAAGCCGGTTTCGGGCGCTGGCGGAAGAGATCGGCTTTGCGTGGCACGACCGGCATGGATTCGGGCGGCATTATGCAGAGACGCTGTTGCGCTGGCGATTGGCCTTTGATGAGGCGGTACAGCAAAACCGGCTGCCGGACCGTTTCAACGCGCACTTTATCGCTATGTGGCGCTACTATCTGATGTATTGTGAGGGCGGCTTTCGCGGCGGCGGCATCGACGTCGTGCAGGTAACGCTGGTCAAGGAGGGGTAATGAAAAGATCGATCCTGATTCTCGCCACGCTGGCACTCACCGGCTGCGCGAGTATCAACATCGACACGGCGCCCGTGTTGGCCGGACAGGCATTTGATCCGGCTGCCGAGGCACATATTCGTCAGGCCGGCGGGGAAATCCTGTTCTGGAACCAGACGCAGCGTGACGCGAATTTCCGCAACATGGAGGGGAGTTTCCCCGGGCATGTCGTCAAGGCCGGCGGGCGCGTTCATCCGTTGCCGGCCGGGCCGGTGCTGCCGATCAGCGACGGCGATGTCGATGCCTATATGACAAGCCAGAATGTTGCCGGTCTGATTGTGTTGCAGGACGGCAAGGTGCGGCTTGAACGCTATGCCCGTGGCTTTGGCCGTGATGGTCGCTGGACGTCCTTCTCGGTCGCCAAGTCCTTCACCTCGACCCTGGTCGGCGCCGCGATCCGCGATGGCTATATCAAGTCTGTTGACGAGCCGGTCACGCGCTACCTGCCCGACCTTGCCGGGAGCGGCTATGACGGTGTGACAATCGAGCAATTGCTGACCATGACCTCCGGCGTTCGCTGGAACGAGGACTATACTGATCCGAATTCCGACGTGGCGCAGATGTATGCCAAGCCGGTGCCAGCAGGCGTCGACCCGATCATCGCCTATATGCGGACCTTGCCGCGTGCCGATGCACCGGGGACGAAATGGGTCTATAAAACGGGTGAGACCAATCTGATCGGCACGCTGGTGCAACGTGCCACTGGCAAGCCTCTGGCCAATTATCTGAGTGAGAAGGTCTTCAAGCCTTATGGCATGGAGCATGACGGCTTCTGGATGATCGACCAGGCCGGGCATGAAGTTGGCGGCTGCTGCCTGTCGGTCAGTCTGCGCGACTATGCGCGGATGGGCCAGTTTGTACTGGAAGGTGGCAAGGGAGTGGTTCCCGATGACTGGTTCGCCAAGGCGACCACGGCCCATGCCCCGATCGGTGCACCGGATTTCGGCTATGGCTATCAATGGTGGACCTATCCGCAGGGCCGCTATGGCGCGCAGGGAATTTTCGGTCAGAGCATCACGATTGATCCGGCGCACCGCGTGGTCATCGCGATGGTCAGCGCGGCACCAAAGGCAAGTGACCGGGCCTATTCGCTGGCGCGCTTTGCCTTCATGCAGAAGCTGTTTGAGGCAACCGCGCGATAGGCCCTATCCGTCGACGCGCTCGAAATGGCCGGAGTCAAACCCGGCGACAGCGAGCGCGGCGATGCGTTCTGCAACGACCATTGGCTCCTTGACCGATTTAGGGTCTTCGCCGGGATAGGCGCGCGCGCGCATCACCGTGCGGGTTGCGCCCGGATCGATAATCGCGGTGCGGATCTTGCTGATCTGCGCCATCTCGGCGCCATAGGCGGCAAGCAATGTCTCAAATGCAGCCTTGGAGGCGCCATACAGGCCCCAATAGGCGCGCGGCTGCCGCGCGACACTTGAGGTAAGCCCAAAGACGCGGGCGTTGGGCGATTTGCGCAACATCGGGTCAAACGCCGTAATCAACGCCGCCTGGGCGCTGACATTCAGCGTCATGATTGTCGCCAGTTCCTTGGGCTCAATCGCCGGCACGGCGCCAAGGCTGCCCAGTGTCGCGGCGTTCAGCACCATGATGTCCAGCGCCTGCCAGCGTTCGCCAACCGCCGTCGCCAGTCGCGCAATGGCATCGGTCTGGGTCAGGTCGACGGGGGCAATTGTCGCAGAGCCGCCGGCATTGAAGATCTTTTCCTCAACCTCTTCCAGCGCCGATGCGGTGCGGGCGGTCAGCACGACATGGGCGCCGTGCGCGGCAAGGGCGAGGGCGGTGGCGGCGCCAATGCCCCGGCTGGCACCGGTAACAAGGGCGGTTTGGTTTGCGAGCGGCTTGTCAGTCATGGCGGCGCGCTTGCCCCAGTCCGCCGGTCGGGACAAGCCCGGTTTAGCTGACCCGCTCTGCCAACAGCGCGAACTGGTCGACCGAGGCGACGTCATCCTGGTCGGTCAGGGTCGTCGGATAATCGCCGGTAAAGCAGGCGTCGCAGTGGCTCGGGCGGATGTCGGCGCGCTTTGGTTCGCCCAGCGCCTTGTACAGCCCGTCGATCGACACAAAGGCCAGGCTGTCAGCCTGGATGAAGGCGTTCATCTCTTCGACATTCTTCGTCGCCGCCAGCAACTTGGCGCGCTCCGGCGTATCGACACCATAGAAGCAGCTGTGGCGGGTCGGCGGCGATGCGATGCGCATATGCACCTCGGCGGCACCGGCTTCGCGCATCATCTGCACAATCTTCAGGCTGGTCGTGCCGCGCACAATCGAATCGTCGATCAGCACGACGCGCTGGCCCTTGATCAGCGCGCGATTGGCATTGTGCTTGAGCTTGACGCCGAGGTGACGAACCTTGTCACCGGGCTGGATGAAGGTGCGGCCAACATAGTGCGAGCGGATAATACCCAGTTCAAACGGGATCCCCGATTGCTGCGCATAGCCAATCGCTGCCGGCGTCCCCGAATCGGGCACGGGAATGATAAGGTCGGCCTCTACCGGGGCCTCAATCGCGAGCTGTGCGCCAATCGCCTTGCGCACGGTATAGACTGACCGGTCATCGGAGATCGAATCGGGCCGCGAGAAATAGACATATTCAAAAATGCAGGGACGCGGATTGACCGGCGCGAACGGGCGGTGCGAGCTGACCTCGGTGCCCTTGACCATCACCAGCTCGCCCGGCTCGATCGAACGAACAAAGGTCGCGCCGACCACATCAAGTGCCACAGTCTCGGAGGCAAAGATAATCGCGTCGTCGAGCTTGCCCATCACCAGCGGACGGATGCCGAGCGGATCGCGACAGGCGATCATGCCTTCGGGTGTCATCACGATCAGCGAATAGGCGCCCTCGACCTGCTTCAGGGCATCGATGAACTTGTCGACAACGGTGCGATAGCTGGACGTTGCGACCAGATGGATGATCGTTTCGGTGTCGGATGTCGACTGGAAGATCGAGCCACGGCGAACAAGGTCACGCCGCAGGCGCATCGCATTGGAAATATTGCCGTTATGCGAAATCGCGAAGCCGCCGGAAGCAAGGTCGGCATAGAGCGGCTGAACGTTGCGCAGCGCCGTCTCGCCCGTGGTCGAATAGCGCACATGGCCACACGCGACGGTGCCGCGCAGTGCCTGGATGATGTCGTCGCGATCAAAATTACCGGCGACATGCCCCATGGCGCGGTGGGTATGGAATTCGGCACCGTCAAAGCTGGTGATGCCAGCGGCCTCCTGCCCGCGATGTTGCAGGGCATGGAGCCCCAGCGCGACAAGCGCGGCTGCGCTGCTGTTGCCGGATACGCCGAAAATCCCGCACTCTTCGCGCAGGTGATCGTCATCGAAAGGGTGTGTCGTCAGCATGGCGCCCTTCAGGGAGGTAGCGTCGGGACCGGCCTATAGAGCGGGTAATTCGGTTTGTCGCCTGTTTGTCATCATTCTTCGATCAACTTGTCGCATTTACCCAATTTCGCTGCGTGAGGTGACGTCGCTGCCAGTGCAGGTTACACAGTGGCAATGCCTGATACCCGAGAAACCGGCCTGGCGCTGGACCCGAAATTTGATGCCAATGGCCTGATCACAGCCGTAGCGACGGATCGGGCGACGGGTGAGCTATTGATGCTCGCTCATATGAATGCCGAGGCACTGGCCAAGACGGTCGAGTCGGGTGAGGCGCATTTCTGGTCACGCAGCCGCAACCGCCTGTGGAAAAAGGGTGAGACCTCCGGGCATGTCCTGCAGGTTGCCGAGATTCGCATTGATTGTGATCAGGACGCGGTCTGGCTGATTGTCGATCCGCGCGGTCCGGCATGTCATACCGGCCAACGCAGCTGTTTCTATCGCCGCGTGGACGGTGACGCGCTGGTGCCCGTTGCATGAGGCGCCTTTGTCTGGTGGGCCTGATGCTGCTTGCCGCCTGTTCGCGCGGTGCTGCACCCGTTGCTGACAAGTCAGGCAATGCCGCCACCGGGCTGGAAGCTGCCGCGATCCAGGCCGGTGTCATCCGCGATCCTGCCGATACCGACATCACGGGGCTCTATGCCCGCGACACCGACCGCGTGTGCATCGTGCCGGGTGCCACGGCGTACCGCGTCGGCGTGTCTGTCGATTATGATGAACAGCAAAAATGCGGCGGATCGGGCACGGCTACCCGCGCCGGAGAGATTGTTCATATCGAGATGGACGGTGCCGCAGGGTGTGGCTTTGACGCGCGCTTTGAAGGGGACAGGCTCGTTTTCCCCGGTCGCGTGCCGGATAGTTGCCAGAAGATTTGCACCCATCGCGCGTCAATGGCCGCGCTTGATGTGGATCGCTTGAGCGAGTCGGTCGCGGAGGCCGCCACCTTGCGCGATTCGCACGGTCGCCTGTTGTGCAGCAGCGGCCGTTGATCTTGACGTTCACGTAAAGGGAAGTTAAGTCTGAATCATGTCGAGCGTCGCCGCCTATGCCACGATCGAGCGTCACCCCGATCGTGACCATTTTTCGATCTCAGACCTGTCCGCCGAATTCGGCGTGACGGCCCGCGCGCTGCGCTTTTATGAAGATGAGGGGCTGATCGCGCCGGAACGGCGCGGCACCGCCCGGATCTACTCTCATCGTGATCGTGCGCGACTCGCATGGATTTTGCGCGGCAAACGGGTCGGGTTCAGTCTTGGCGAGATTCGCGAGATGATTGACCTTTATGACCTGGGCGATGGCCGCAAGAGCCAGCGCGCCGTGACGATCGAGCGGTGCCGGAAACGCATCGCACTGCTCGCGACGCAAAAGCAGGACATTGATGCGGCGATTGGCGAGCTCGAATCGTTCGTCGCGCTTGTTGAAAAGCAGGACTGAAGGAACTCTCATGCCGCAATATACACCGCCGGTGCGCGATACGCGCTTCATTCTTGATCATGTTGTCGGGCTGGCCAGCTATGCCAATTTCCCGGGGTTCGAGAATGCCACGCCAGATCTTGTCGATGCGGTGCTTGATGAGGGCGGCAAGTTCGTCGCCGAGGTGCTGTTTCCGCTCAATCATAGCGGCGACCAGCAAGGGTGTACCCGCCATGAGGATGGATCGGTCACCACCCCCAAGGGCTTCAAGGAAGCCTATGCGCGGTTCGTTGAATCCGGCTGGGGTACGCTTTCCGCGCCAGAGGAGTTTGGCGGTCAGGCGATGCCGCATGTCGTATCGACGGCATTTCAGGAATTCATGATCTCCTCCAACATGGCTTTTGCCATGTATCCGGGCCTCACTCATGGCGCGGTTGCAGCATTGCTCGTCAAGGGCAGCCAGGAACAGAAAACGAAATATGTTCCCAAAATGGTTGCTGGCACATGGGGCGGCACGATGAACCTCACCGAGCCCCAATGTGGCACCGACCTTGGCCTGATCCGTACACGCGCTGAGCCCCAGGCGGATGGCTCCTACGCGATTACCGGAACCAAGATCTTCATTTCGTCGGGTGAGCACGACCTGACCGAAAACATCATCCACCTTGTTCTGGCAAAAACGCCCGGTGCACCGGACAGCTCCAAGGGGATCTCGCTGTTTGTCGTTCCCAAGATTCTCGTGAACGATGACGGGTCGCTTGGTGAACGGAATGCCGTGTCGTGCGGCTCGATCGAGCACAAGATGGGCATCCACGCGAACTCAACCTGCGTGATGAACTATGACGGGGCCACGGGCTGGCTCGTCGGTGAAGAGATGAAGGGGCTGGCCGCCATGTTCATCATGATGAACGCGGCGCGTCTCGGCGTCGGGATGCAGGGCCTCGCCGTTGGCGAAACGGCGTACCAGAACGCCGTGCAATATGCCCATGACCGCCGTCAGGGCCGTAGCCTGACCGGCGCCAAGGAACCGAACGAAAAGGCTGATACGCTGTTCGTCCACGCCGATGTGCGGCGGATGCTGATGGACGCCAAGGCGCTGACCGAGGGGTTGCGCGCGCTGTGTCTGTGGGGCGCGCTTCAGGTTGATCTGGAGCACAAGGCGCCAACCGAGGAAGAACGGCAACTTGCCGCCGATCTGATCGGGCTGCTGACCCCGGTCATCAAGGGTTATGGCACCGACAAGGGCTATGACATCGCGACCAACGCGCAGCAGGTCTATGGCGGCCATGGCTACATCGCCGAATGGGGCATGGAACAATATGTCCGTGATGCGCGGATCGCGATGATTTACGAGGGCACCAATGGTGTCCAGGCAATGGATCTGGTCGGTCGCAAGCTTGCCCAGAATGGCGGGCGCGCGGTTCAGACACTGTTCCGGATCGTTGCAGAGGAAGTTGCTGCGGCCAAGGCTGATCCGGCGACGGCTGATTTCGCAACCCGGCTTGAAAAGGCCAATGGCGAGCTGCAGGCCGCGACAATGTGGTTCATGCAAAATGGTATGCAAAACCCCGACAATGTCGGCGCGGGCGCACATCCCTATATGCATTTGATGGGCATTGTCGCAGTCGGCTTGATGTGGCTGCGCATGGCGGTCGCCGCGACACGGCTGAAGGCCGCAGGGGAGGGTGATCCTGCGTTTCTTGATGCCAAGCTGGTGACCGCGCGCTATTTTGCTGAGCGGATCATGCCCGAAACCGGGTCGCTGCGCCGCAAGATTGAAGGCGGTGCCGAGGCGATGATGGCGCTCCCGCCAGAGATGTTCTTCGCTGCGTGAGGCAACCCGCTGAACCGACGACGCCGGTTTTCAGCGCGCTCTAACGTCCCTCGGGCAGTTGCCGGTTACCGGTCGTCGCTGTGCCCACTTTTGGGCGGGGTTGCGGTGGCGGCGGAGCGATGGCCGGTGCCGGTGTTACACGGTGCGCGCCGGGCAGATTCTCCAGCCTGAAACTGTCCGGCTGTGTCCGGGTCACTGGTACCAGAACCTGCAATTTCATGCATTGCGTCAGGTCGCTGCGGCGAAACTCGCCACAGTTCCACAGGGCCTTGTCAAAACCGTGCGCACGGTCCCGCAGATAGCTGAACGACATCGTTGCGACCTGTGCCTGTTGCAGCGGCAGCCCGGTCGGCAGCTTACTCCGGTCGGTCCAGCCCATCACCTTGCAATAAGGCCGGTCGCCGCAGGTCCGTGTGGCGATCGCAGCATAGGCTTCAGGCAGCATCTTTGGATCAAGTGAGATCAGGAAGCTGTTATTGTCGCCACCGGAAATTGGCGTGACCGCAGCGGTGACGGGCGCCGTTTCAGCCGTGGCTGCGGCGGCTTCGGCCAGGGCCGCGCCGGTCTTGTGTGCATCGGACAGCGGGGCGAGCGCGGGAATGACGGGCTCGTCCGGGGAAATGCTGTGCGCAAAGGCGGCGGGCGTGCCCCACCAACCGGTCCAGCGGAAGAAAAGATGGGTGTGAACCGCGACAATCTTGTCGAGGCTGGATTGCCAGTACGGCACCACCCAATCGGTGTGATAATGGGTGGCGTAGCCAACGGTGCGGAACACGGCGCCATCAAGAAATGTCCCCGCCAGTTGCCGCGCCCTGGCCCAGGCCGCATCGGCGAACCGGTGCCGCGTCATCGCATTGTCGCAGGTAAAGCTGAACTGGCACCCGGTGGTCCGCTCCGACCCCTGAAACACAACGCCGCAGATCGTGTTGGGAAAGGCGGGGTGGCGGGCGCGGTTGATAACGACCTGTGCGACGGCGCGCTGACCCAGCGGGTCGTCGCCGGCTTCATAAAGCATTGCGACAGCAAGGCAGTCGAGGGCGCGGGCGCGTTGTTCCGGGCTCCCTGCAAAGACAAAGGGCCGGGCGCTTGGGTTCGGCGCATCTACAAAGGGGATGGAGGCGTTATAGGCGCGCGCCTCATCCATCGACATGTCCTCAAACGCCATGGGTTCGACCTGCGGAACCTCTGCTTTCGGCACGACCCTGACAGGGGGCATCTTGTGGTGGCGATGCGGGGCGAAAGGTGGCGCCTTGAGCACAATGATCGCCGGCACAACAAGGGACGCAACCGCCGTCAGGGCGAGCAGCGTCCGCAGAGCGAGGCTTGGTGGTCGCTCTTCTTCCTGCGCGGATTGGTCAGTCATCTGCCAGGTACGCGGGCGTTACAGCAGGTCAATCATGGCTCCTGGCGATAGGACGGCGCTCCCTAACCGAATTCGCTGCAAAAGCGAACCCGTGACACAAGGCTCCTGCATTGGGCTGTGTCACGGGCAATGTTCCACCACCTGCCACTGGCAAGGCCGGGTCAGCTTTCAGGCAGGAAATCCGGCACCGACAGGTAACGCTCGCCGGTGTCGTAGTTGAACCCGAGCACACGCGTGCCGCTTGGCAGCTCCGCCAGCTTCTGTGCGATTGCGGCAAGCGTCGCGCCCGAACTGATGCCGACCAGCATCCCTTCTTCACGCGCGGCACGTCGCGCCATTTCCTTGGCATCGGCGGCGTCGATGCGGATCGCCCCGTCAATGGCCTGGGTGTGGAGATTGGCGGGGACAAAGCCGGCTCCGATTCCCTGGATCGGGTGCGGGCCAGGTTGGCCGCCCGAAATGACAGGGGAGGCATCCGGCTCGACCGCAAAGACCTTGAGGCCGGGCCACTCCTTCTTGAGTGCCTCGGCTACACCGGTGATATGCCCGCCGGTCCCGACACCGGTAATGATCACGTCGATGGGTGTGTCGGCGAAGTCGCGCAGGATTTCCTGTGCAGTTGTCCGGTGATGAACCTCGATATTCGCCGGGTTCTCGAACTGTTGCGGCATCCATGCGCCGGGCGTTTCATCGACCAGCTGCAGCGCACGCTCGATCGCGCCCTTCATGCCCTTCTCGCGCGGCGTCAGGTCAAAACTGGCGCCATAGGCAAGCATCAGGCGCCGGCGTTCGATTGACATGCTCTCGGGCATGACCAGCACCAGCTTATAGCCCTTGACCGCTGCCACCATCGCCAGGCCGACGCCGGTATTGCCGCTGGTTGGCTCAATGATCGTGCCGCCCGGCTTCAACTGGCCATCACGTTCGGCAGCCTCGATCATCGCCAGGGCGATGCGGTCCTTGATCGACCCGCCGGGGTTGGCGCGCTCCGCCTTGATCCAGACCTCGGCTCCGGGGAACAGCCGCTGGACGCGAATATGGGGCGTGTTGCCGATCGTCTCCAGGATGTTGTTGGCTTTCATGGCGCGGTCTCCGCTTTGGGTGGGTCGAATGTCCGGGCTGCCCGGATTCCGGGGAAGAGATAAGTCCACAGGATCGTTACGACAATCGCCCCGCCACCGCCGATCAGCACGGCACCGACCGGGCCAAGTGCAGCGGCGAGAAACCCTGACTCGGCCTCGCCCAGCTCATTGGAGGCGGAGATCGTCAATTGTGAAACGGCGGCGACACGGCCGCGCTTGTCGTCCGGTGTGTGAAGCTGGATCAGCGATTGCCGGATATAGACTGAAAACATGTCGGCGGCACCGGCGACCGTCAAGGCGACAACGCCAACCTGATAGGCATGGGCAGGGACGACGAGATGGGCGATCCCGAAAACAACTGTTGCCAGCCCATAGATCATGACGGCGCCAAGCATTTTGGGGCCGACGTTCGTCTTGAGCGGGCGGATCGCAAAAAACAGTGCGATAACTGAGGCACCGACGGCGGGAGCTGCTGCCAACATGCTTAGCCCCTGCGGCCCCACCTTGAATATGTCATGCGCATAGATCGGCAACAGCGCGCTTGTACCCGCAAGAAAGACAGCGAAGAGGTCGAGTGTGATCGTTCCGAAAATCAACTTGTTCACCCAGACATAGGACAAACCCTCAACAATCTGGCGCAGTGGGTGCGCGCTGGATCGTGGCGGTTGGGGAACCTTGCTGATCAGCATCATGCTGATCAGCGCTGTGCCGAACAATCCGGTGGCAAGCCAATAGGCGCCAGATGGCGCATGGGCATAAGCGAAGCCGCCAATCGCCGGGCCGATGATTGTCCCGACCTGCCAGGAGATTGAACTGAGCGCGATCGCCGTGGGCAGGACTTCGCGGGGAACAAGATTTGGCGCCAGGGCTGAAAATGCCGGTCCGGCGAATGCACGGGCCACGCCGAGCAGAATGGCCACGGCAAACAACACTGGCAGCGCAAGCCAGGCTTGAAAGGTCGCCAGCGCGAGTATCAGGGCGCACAGCAACTGCAGCGACACGGTCAGGCGCGCAATCATGCGGCGATCAAATCTGTCGGCGACCCAGCCGGTTACCGGCGTGGTGACGAACAGCGGCAGGAACTGGAGCAGGCCAATCAACCCCAGCTGCGCCGCAGCGGCACCTTGCGACATCGTTTCGCGCGCAATGGTATAGGTTTGCCACCCGATCACGATGATCATGCCATTTTGCGCGATCGTCATGGCGAAACGCGCGCACCAATAGGCCCGGAAATTGGCGATGCGAAACGGGTGGTCGGCGGGCAACATCAAGCCTGCTTTAGGCGGCGAAAGCGGCGCGCGGCAATGGCCTTTGCTTTGCACGATGATAGCCTGGGTATCGCCATGCATTCGTATCCTTGGAAACTAGGCCGTTGCGAGATTGAAACATGGTGTGGATCGGGCCTATAGGCGCGGTTTCTCCCCTACGGAAACGAGGTTTTCCCTTGGCCAAAGCTCCCGCCAAACCACTCTCGACCGAACCGGCGATTCCCAATCGCGAACGGCCTGCCGAGCCACAGCTCTACAAGGCGTCGAAGGCGGAGCTGCTGGAATTCTATCGTCAGATGTTGCTGATCCGCCGTTTCGAGGAAAAGGCTGGCCAGCTCTATGGCCTCGGGTTGATTGGCGGCTTCTGCCATCTCTACATCGGTCAGGAAGCTGTCGCGGTTGGGTTGCAGTCGGCCCTGTCTGACAAGGACAGCGTCATCACCGGCTATCGCGACCATGGCCATATGCTGTTGTGCGGCATCCCTCCCAAGGACGTCATGGCTGAGCTGACCGGACGCGCGGCGGGTATATCGCGCGGCAAGGGCGGCTCGATGCACATGTTCAGCGTCGAGCACAAATTTTACGGCGGCCATGGCATCGTTGGTGCGCAGGTGTCGCTCGGGACCGGTCTCGGTTTTGCGCACAAATATTCCGGCGATGGCGGCGTGTGCCTGGCCTATTTCGGCGACGGCGCCTCCAATCAGGGCCAGGTCTATGAAAGCTTCAACATGGCCGAGCTGTGGAAGCTGCCGGTCGTCTATGTGATCGAGAACAATCAATATGCGATGGGGACGAGCATCAATCGCGCCTCTGCCGAGGACCAGCTCTATCGACGTGGTGAGAGTTTCCGCATTCCGGGCATCCAGGTCGATGGCATGGATGTGTTGGCGGCGCGCGGTGCTGCTGAAGAGGCTTTGGCCTGGGTTCGCGCTGGCAAGGGGCCGATCATCCTTGAGATGAAGACCTATCGCTATCGTGGTCACTCCATGTCTGACCCGGCCAAATATCGCAGCCGCGAGGAGGTCCAGTCGGTCCGCGACAAGTCGGATCCGATTGAGCATTGCAAGAAACTGCTTGAGGCCGAAGGCGTCAAGGAAGCCGATTTGAAGACGATTGAACAGGAAATCCGCAAGATCGTGAACGAGGCCGCCGATTTCGCCGAAAGTACGCCGGAGCCGGAACCCGGTGAACTGTACACTGACGTTTTGGTGGAGTCGTACTGATGGCGATCGAGATCAAGATGCCGGCGCTTTCGCCCACCATGGAGGAGGGCACGCTCGCCAAATGGCTGATCAAGGCGGGCGACACGGTCAAGTCCGGTGACATCATGGCCGAGATCGAGACCGACAAGGCGACGATGGAGTTCGAAGCAGTTGATGAAGGCGTGGTTACGGCCATCCTCGTCGCTGAAGGCACCGACAATGTGAAGGTCGGCACGGTCATTGCGACCCTGGCCGGTGCGGATGAAGATTCCACCGCGCCCGCCGCCGCGCCAGCCGCACCTGCCGCCGCTGCGCCATCAGCTGAGCCTGCTGCGCCCGTTGCCCGCGAAGCGGCCGTGCGCGACGTTCTGGTCGATCCGACGATCCCGGCAGGAACCGCGATGGTCAAGACCACCGTGCGCGAGGCGTTGCGGGACGCAATGGCGGAGGAGATGCGCCGCGACCAACGCGTGTTCGTGATGGGCGAGGAAGTCGCGCAATATCAGGGTGCCTATAAGGTCACACAGGCATTGCTCGATGAATTCGGCGACAAGCGGGTGATCGACACGCCGATCACCGAATATGGCTTTGCCGGTGTCGGCACGGGCGCCGCAATGGGTGGCCTTCGTCCGATCGTTGAGTTCATGACGTTCAATTTCGCGATGCAGGCGATTGATCACATCATCAACTCAGCCGCCAAGACCAACTATATGTCGGGTGGTCAGATGCGCTGCCCGATCGTGTTCCGTGGCCCGAATGGCGCGGCTAGCCGGGTTGGCGCGCAGCACTCGCAAAATTACGCGCCATGGTATGCCGCCGTTCCCGGCCTGATTGTCATCGCTCCCTATGACGCAGCCGACGCCAAGGGCTTGCTCAAGGCAGCAATCCGTAGCGAAGATCCGGTCGTCTTCCTTGAAAATGAACTGCTCTATGGCCGCAGCTTCGACGTGCCGCAGGTTGATGATTATGTGCTGCCGATCGGCAAGGCGCGGATCATGCGCGAGGGCACGGACGTTACGATTGTCAGCTACTCAATCGGTGTCGGCCTCGCACTTGAGGCGGCGGAAACGCTTGCCGCTGAGGGCGTTGATGCTGAGGTGATCGATCTGCGAACCCTGCGCCCGCTCGACAAGGCGACGGTGCTCGCCTCGCTCGCGAAAACCAATCACCTTGTTGTGGTTGAAGAAGGCTGGCCGACCTGCTCGATCGCCTCCGAGGTTGCCGCGTTCGTCATGGAAGACGGGTTTGACGACCTCGATGCACCGGTCCTGCGTGTCGCCAATGAGGATGTGCCGCTGCCTTATGCGGCAAACCTTGAAAAGCTGGCGCTCATTTCCGCCGACAAGATCGTCGCGACGGTAAGGAAGGTCATGTTTACAAGCTGACCGATCGACCGTTCAGCTTGTATAGAGATTGCAGGTTGAGCGTGTCGCAGCCGGTGACGGGTTGTAGATCTGCGTGAAGTCACGGACATCGCGCACGATGAACGATGCGACATAGTGGATGCGGCCCGCCGGCATCAGCCAGGTTCCCGTCAGCGGGCGATAGGCATAGTTGATCTCGACGAACATCACGCCGGAGCCGGTTGGCGCGTTGACCATCGAACCGGCGTCTCCCATGCCCGTTGGCGCGAGCGTGCCGGCGTTGCCGGCGGTGGCGTCCGTTCCTGCGGTGGTGGTCGTCGTGCCATAGCTTGAATCGTAACCGGTACCGCTCTTCAGGCCGATGCAACGTTGCCAGTGAATATATTGCGTGCCCGACTGGTTCTCGAGACTCGAAACGATGATGCGACCATTGGTTGTCAGCTTGATGCTTGCCCCCTGGTAGCGGGCGGCTTGCAACACGTCATTCATATCGACTTCGCGCAACTGCTGCGTCGCCAGCGTGCTGGACGTGCCAACGCGCGAGGCGTTGTCGGCAAGGTTGAGGGCGATCTGGCTGATCTTGAGGTTGAGCAGCGCAAGGTTTGCCGTTTCGACGCCATACAGGCCAAGCCCGAGCACAACGGGCATTCCCAGGGCGAATTCGAGCAGGGCAACGCCACTGCGGTCGCGGCGAAGCTGGCGCAGGCGGTCAAGTAATCGCCGGAGCGGGCGTGCGGCATGGCTTGGTGTCATGTGCATACCGTTGAGACTGTTGTCGTGGTTTGCGCTGCATAGGGCTGATTCTTCAGCAATGTTTGCGCGCTGATGGTTTGCGAACTGGGCCAGCCAAACAGGCCCGCGACCGGAAAGAGGCGCGGGTAGGTTGCCGTCATCGTGTAGAGGGTAATGTCGTTCGCGCCGCCCTGGCCGCTCACGCCCGGGTCCGCATCCCACTGGTTATTGCCATTGGTGTCCGAGTAGCACTCGCCCGCGTTGCGAATCCCGTTGCCGTTCGTGTCAGTGAACGGCTCCGGTGCAACGGCGGTGAAAGTGTCGTAGTTCTTGCGGGTTGAGACGAACGTTGCGTTCTTGGCGACCGTCTGCACGATCGCGATCACCTTCGCGTCAATCGTCGCGGTATTGGCCGAACCGCCCTCAATACCCGAATCGCGCGCAGCCTTCTGCACGGCACCGTTGAGCACGGCCTGGGTATATTCCTGATACAACAGGTCGCCCAGGCCCATGATCAGCAACATCATGACCGGTGAGATGATGGCAAACTCGACGAGCGCCGAACCGCGACGGTCGCGCTTGAGTTTGCGAAGCAGGGTGGCCGCCATTGTCACTGCGACACCCGCAACATGGCGACCTTGCCGGCAATGCTCTGGAACGCAGCAGTCAGCGATGCGTTGTCATTGGCATAATAGGCACTGCCCGGCGAAGCGCAGGTCGTCAGTTCAGTGGTCAGCGTCTGGCCAAAACCGACGACAAAGATCTTGATATTGCGTGCCTTGGCGGCAGCGCATTCCGCAAGGAAGCGCGCATTGTGGTAATCGGTGTCGTTGGCAAGGGTGCCGCCGGTCACACGCTGGTCATATTGCTCGATGCCGTACATACCATAGATGGATGAGTTCGGTGACATGTCACCGTCGGTCATGAACACGATATAGCGATTGGGGGCGTTGTGTCCTGGCCATGCCGCTGTGTCAGATGCGAAAATGCCGGTCGGGGAAATGAGGCGCGTACCCCAGATCATGCCGGTGTCGTGATAGGTGCCGCCCTGCGGCACAAAGTCCGACGCGTTGACATAGTTGGACACGTCCGAACGGGTCATGGTGGCGAGGCGTGTCGCGGGCTTGCCGCAACTGACATAGCCTGATGTCATCCATGACGAGTTGCCGACATTTGAATATGAACCATAGCCGCCGGGATCGTCGCCATAAGGTGTTGTGCTGGAACCGGAATAG
Organism: uncultured Sphingomonas sp.; assembly: GCA_963422345.1. Taxonomy (GTDB): domain Bacteria; phylum Pseudomonadota; class Alphaproteobacteria; order Sphingomonadales; family Sphingomonadaceae; genus Sphingomonas. The sequence goes on along the minus strand of OY729425.1, from coordinate 2,901,867 downwards.
TCTGCGGTTCCGCTGACAAGGCCGTTGCGTTGATAGATGACATCCGGCCACATCGGTCGCCACTTGGTGGCGTCGTTTGTGGGGACGAGGTCCGGATCAAGATCATAGGGCAGGCTGTTGATGTTGAATGTCGCCGAAACCGTCGTGTCGCGCTCCTCAATGCACCCCTGCCATTTTGACGTAGCTGTCGTGACTTTGCTCGGATCGTCGATCGTCGCACCGGTGACAAACTGGCTGACGTCAAACGGCCATCGGCCATAACGCCAGGTTGGTTGGACCATCTGTGTGGTGGTGGTGCACGTGCCGCCGCTTGATGAAACCCACGCAACTGTCTTGACGATGGCGCTGCCATCAGTGGCATAGCCAGTGGCTGGCGTTCGTCCCGCGCGGGTGTTGCAGGTTGTCTGCGATGTCGAGGTGGTGGCGCTGGCGGTAGCGGCTCCGACATTGGTGTCACCCACCACCTTGCGCGACTGGTAACTCCAGTTGGTCACGAGATAGTTGGTTGGCAGCAAATAGCCTGCGTTGACCGCCGACGTGTAGGTCACGAAGCCATAGCGGATATGCGATGAGGTGCTCGAGTTTGCCGCCAATGTGTCGTAAAAGCTGAGCACGGCCGAACGCAGCCCGGAGATCTTTGAGCCTGTTGCTTCATTGGCCCGATACCCCGTCGTGCCGTCTGGACGGGTGTAGCTGCTTGTTCCACCGGCGCATGTTCCCGATGTCGTACATGCCATCGACCCGGTCGTATCGAGCACGAACATGATGTCGGTGTCTGAAATGTCGTAACGCGCCTGGCAGGTCACCGTAAGGGTTTGCGTTGTCGCGCCGAACATCTTCATGATCGTCATCGGCACCGTTGCCGATGCCGTGCCGCTGACCTGGCTGTCAGCCGTCTTGGCTGGGGTAAAGGTCACGCCACTGGTGTTCATCCAGCCGCTGGTGAAGTTGCTGCTGAAGAACTTGTTCGCCTGCGTTGTTGCCGTTGCATCCAGTGGTGTTGAGGTGCTGGCATCTGTCATGAACTTGCGCCCGGCCAGTGCGCCGGCGTCGCAGGCCTGTTGCAAGCGGACCTTGACGACATAGAGTCGTCCCATATCGACAGCGGATCCGGTGAGGCCGGCAAGCGGGATGAGCGAGATGGCGAGAATGGCCAGGGTGTTGCCACGCACGTCCCCGCGCAGCGCGGTCAGAAAGCCGCGCTGTTGCGAGGTTACTTTCGGCTTCGTGCCCGACATCCTATGGCTCCGCCCAAACCCTAATTCCACACCAACGCGGGCTTATGGCCAGTGATTGGATAAGCGAGTTTCAAACGATATGGTTAACGACCGGGTAAGACTGGTGACCGGCACTGCGATGGCTGACGCCGAAATCCCCGGCGCGCGTCGGGCGGAACGGGCACTGGCGCTCAGCTATGCGCCGGGCAGCGCGCGGGCCGGGATTGATGCGCTGTTCGCGCTTGACGAGGCGCTGGGCCTGATACTGCAAACCGGGCGCGAGCCACTGGTCAGCCAGATGCGGCTCACCTGGTGGCATGAGGCGCTGACGCGCCTCGATGTGGCGGAGCCTCCGGCTGAGCCAATCCTCCAGTCACTCTGGCACGCCGTCCTGCCGTCCGGCATCCCGGGTGCGCGACTGGCAGGGATGATCGAGGGATGGGAGGCTCTGCTTGAGGGCGAGCTGCTTGACGCTGCAGCATGGGAGAAGTTCGCGGACCGGCGCGGGGCCGGGTTGTTCAGCATCGCTGGCGCGTTGCTGGGCGCACGAGCACAAATCCCGCTTGGGATTGCCGGCAGGGGCTGGGCGCTTGCTGACCTCGCGCGCCATCTCGCCGACCGCACCGCCGCCGAGGCAGCTCGGGCTAAGGCGCAAACAACGCTGGCAAAGGTTGCCAACCGCCGCTGGCCGCGTGAAGTACGGGTGCTTGGCGCGCTGACGCGGCTGGCGATGCGCGACATGGCGGTCCCGCTTGATCGACCATTGCCATACGGATCACCCACGCGCGTTGCTCGTTTGGCATGGCACCGACTGACAGGTTATTGATCTTTCAAGAAGACAGCTAATGCGATAGCCTGTTGTGACCTGACGTGAGGATGGCGTTATGTGGCGATATTTGGCGGGCGGTGCGGCGATACTGATGTTGGCGGGTGCCGGTGTTGTGTTCTTCTCTTCGCATGGCAGGCCGGCCACGCCGCTGCTTGCTGCCGCCGCCCCTGCGGCACAGGGTGATGAACCGCTGCCGGATACGGTGCCGGAGGTTCCCGACAAGACGCGCGAGCAAAAGCGGTTCGATCGTTATGACAAGGATCGAAACGGGCAGGTCACGCGCGAGGAGTTCCTCGCCGCGCGCCGCAAGGCCTATGCAAAGCTCGATGCCAATCATGATGGCGTATTGTCGTTCGACGAATGGGCGATCAAGGCCGAGACCAAGTTCGCCACCGCTGACTCCGACAAGTCTGGCGCGATGAACCCTGCCGAGTTCGCCACCACCGCCGTCAAGCGCAACACCCGTCCCCGCCCCAAATGCCCTCCCACAGGGCGTGGTGACCAGTCAGGTGAGTCAGGCGGAGACGAAGGCTGACTAAGCCGCCAGCCAGCGGGCCAGCGCGTCGCGGGCGCGGTCGGTGTACATGCGTTTGCGGTCGGCCTTTTTGGTCCTGCCCTCAATTGGTGGAAACAGGCCGAAATTGACGTTCATCGGCTGATAGGTCTCGGCCTCGGCTGCCCCGGTGATGTGATGGAGCAACGCGCCGAAGGCGGTCTCGACCGGGGGTGGGGTCAGCGTTTCGCCACGCAGTTCGGCAGCGGCGAAGCGCCCGGCGAGCAACCCGATCGCGGCGCTCTCGATATAGCCTTCGCAACCGGTGATCTGGCCGGCGAAGCGAACATTGGGCTTTGACTTCAACCGCAGCGTTTCGTCGAGCAACTCGGGCGAGCGGATGAAGGTGTTGCGGTGCAGCCCGCCGAGCCGCGCGAACTCGGCCTTCTCAAGGCCGGGGATGGTGCGGAACAGCCGCACCTGATCGGCGTGCTTGAGCTTGGTCTGGAAGCCGACCATGTTCCACAACGTCCCTTGCGCATTGTCCTGACGCAGCTGCACCACGGCGTGCGGCCAGCGCCCGGTGCGCGGGTCGTCAAGCCCGACCGGCTTCATCGGGCCGAAACGCAGCGTGTCGAGCCCGCGCTCGGCCATCACCTCGATCGGCATGCAACCCTCGAAATAGGGCGTGTCGCGCTCCCATTCCTTGAACTCGGTCTTCTCGCCCTCAATCAGGCCGGTGTGGAAGGCGAGATACTCCTCCTTCGACATGGCGCAGTTGATGTAGTCCTTGCCTTCACCCTTGTTCCAGCGCGACTGGAACCACGCCGTTTCCATGTCGATGCTGTCGAAATAGACGATCGGTGCGATGGCGTCGAAAAAGGCCAGCGCGTCGGCGCCGGTTGCGGCACCAATGCTTGCGGCGAGTGGCGCGGCGGTGAGGGGCCCGGTGGCGATGATCGCCGGGCCATCGTTTGGCAGCGTATCGATCCGCTCACGGACGATGGTGATGTTGGGGTGCGCGGAGAGCGCCGCTGTCACGCCGGCTGAGAAGCCATCGCGATCCACCGCCAGCGCCGATCCGGCGGGGACGCGGTGGATGTCGCCCTCACGCATGATCAGCGAGTTCAGCGTGCGCATCTCGGCATGGAGCAGGCCGACGGCATTGCTGGTGGCGTCGTCCGAGCGGAAGCTGTTGGAGCAGACCAGCTCGGCCAGGCCGTCAGTGTGATGGGCGGGTGTCATCTCGCCCGAACCGCGCATCTCGGAGAGGCGAACCTTGAAACCGGCTTCGGCCAGCTGCCAGGCGGCTTCCGACCCGGCAAGGCCACCGCCGATGATGTGGATGTCATATGTCATGCGCGCGCTGATAGCGGCGCATGTCGCCACTGACAAAGGTCATGCCCGTAATCCACAGGTGCTTTGTCGCAAGCTGCTTGAGGCTGCCGCCCCGATGGGTATGACGGCGCGATGGCCACTGTCTTGATTCACCCTGCGACACCTGAAGCGCAATCCCTCCCGCAGAATGTCGAGGCGGAAGCGGCGATGCTCGGCGCGATGATGATCGACAACCGCCTTGCCGACGACCTGCTCGACAAGCTCGAGCCGGAACATTTCTTTGAGCCGGTGCATGGCCGCATCTTTGCCGCGATCAAGACGCTGCGCGGCAATGACATGCTTGCCAGTCCGGTGACGATGCGCCCGATGTTCGAAGCGGACGAGGGCATGAAGGCGCTTGGCGGGCCGGGCTATCTTGCCCAGTTGACGGGATCGGGCGCGGGCCTGATCGGCGCGCGCCAGTTCGCGCAACAAATCTATGACCTTGCCATGCTGCGCACGCTGGTGACGGTCGGGCGCGGGCTGGTCGAACGGGCGATGGATACCTCGGAAGAGGTCAACCCACGCGCGCAGATTGAGGCCGCCGAGGAAGAATTGTTCAAGGTCGCGGCGGACGGCGGTACGGAGAGCGCGGTCAAGACGTTCGCCCAGGCGACGACGATGGCGGTCAAGATGGCGCAGCGCGCGCTCAATTCCGGCGGCAACCTGTCGGGCATCACAACCGGTCTCGATTCGGTCAATGCCAAGATCGGCGGTATGCACCACAGCGATCTGATGATCCTTGCCGGACGCCCCGGCATGGGCAAGACATCGCTTGCCACCAACATTGCCTTCAACGCGGCACAGCGCTGGATGCGTGACATGCGCGATGGCATTTCGCCGTCGGAATCGGTCGGCGCCAAGGTCGCCTTTTTCAGCCTCGAAATGTCGGCCGATCAGCTCGCGACGCGTATCCTGTCGGAACAGGCGCGGATTTCGTCCGAGGCGCTGCGCATGGGCAAGATCAGCCGGGCGGAGTTCAACCAGCTCGCCGCCGCCGCCGCTGACCTTGAGAATCTGCCGCTGTTCATTGACGATACCGCCGGCCTGACGATCGGCGCGCTGCATACGCGGATGCGTCGCCTGCAGCGCCGCCACAATAATGAGATCGGGCTGGTGGTGATCGACTATCTCCAGTTGCTGACCGGCTCGGCCAAGGCGTCGGGCGATGGTCGCGTGCAGGAAATCTCCGAAATCAGCCGTGGTCTGAAAACACTGGCCAAGGATATGAACGTGCCGGTGATGGCGCTATCGCAGCTAAGCCGCGCGGTTGAGCAGCGCGAGGACAAACGCCCGCAGCTTTCGGATCTGCGTGAATCGGGATCGATCGAGCAGGACGCCGACATCGTGATGTTCGTTTATCGCGAGGATTATTATGTCGCGGCAAAGGAACCCAAGCGCCCGGTCGAGGGCGACAGCGCCAAGATCTTCGAGGATCACGCGCAATGGGCGACTGACATGGAGCGTGTGTTCGGCCTGGCCGAATTGATCATCGCCAAGCAGCGCCACGGCGCGACCGGCAAGGTGATCCTCAAGTTCGAGCCGAGTGTGACGCGGTTCTCGGACTTTGTCGGATATTGAGCTGGCCGGTTTAAAGGCGCGTGGGGCGGGCTGCGTTCTCTGTTCCCTCTGTTTTTGACCTGCTGTTTGTTTTTTTGCTCTGTTCCGGGGCGATGCGCGGCTTGCGAAACCGAGATATAACATCGATATATCAAATGATTAAAGACAATTTTCCGCGTCAGTTCCGATCCATCGGAACAGAGCGGTAACAGAAGGCGATAACAGGGGATAACAACGGCCAGATCAGAGCGGAACAGGCCGGAACAGAGCGCGCGGCATGGGCCATGCGTGACGAACCTGGTCCGGATGGTCGACAATGAGAAGGAGCGGGCGGGAGTTTCCCCGGGCGGTACGCGCTGCCATGAAAGGCGGCGGCGTTGAATCAGGCGGGTGACCTTTGTCGAATCTCGCAGATCGGCACCAAGCGCCCCTCCCCTGAAGGGGGGCTGAAAAACCGATGCTGGCCGGGTGGTACCACTTCTTCAATCCTCCCCGTTCCGGGGAGGTATTTCAGAACACCGGTTCTTCGCCGGGCTTCTCTGGCACATGGATGCCGCATTCGACCTTTTCCCAGCCGCGCCAGCGGCCGGCGCGGGGGTCTTCGCCGGGTTGGACCTTGGAGGTGCATGGCGCGCAGCCGATGGAGGGATAGCCTTCGGCTTCGAGGGGATGGCGCGGCAGCTTGTGCTCGGCGAACCATGCCTCAAGCCTTGGCTTGTCCCAGTCGGCGAGCGGATTGAGTTTCAGCCGGCCTTCATCCTCTTCAAAGCGCGGCATCAGCGTGCGGGTGCCGGCCTGGAAACCCTTGCGGCCCGAGATCCACGCATCGAACGGGGCGAGCGCGCGGCGCAGGGGCTGGACCTTGCGCAGGTCGCAGCAACCGTCCGGGTCATAGGACCAGCGCAGGCCGGTCGCATCCTTGCTGGCGAGCAGGTGTGGATCGGGACGGAAGACGCGCAGATCAGTCAAGCCGAGCCGCTCCGACAATTCATCGCGATAGGCGAGGGTTTCGCCGAAAATCTTTTGCGTGTTGAGGAAGATGACCGGGATGTCGCGGTCGATCTGCGAGATCAGGTGGAGCAGCACCGCGCTTTCGGCGCCGAACGACGAGACGGCGGCGACGCGCCCCTTGAGCTCTCCGGTCAGCAGTTCACCAAGCATGTCGCCGGTACCGACGCCGGCAAAGCGCCGTTCCATCGCCGCAGCATCCTCGCGCGTGAAGGCGGGGCTGGTGTCGATGATGTCGAGACGCCGTGCCGCCTCAGCCATGACGCAGCTTCCACACAGGGACGCGGCCATCGGCGGCGGCCTGATAGACATGATCATAGCGCGCCAGCGCGGCGGCGAGCGTGGCCGCGTCAATCTCCGCATCGGGTGCAAAACTGTCAAAGCCACAACGCCGCATCAGTGGCACCTGGTCAACCAGCACATCACCGGCGGCGCGCAGTTCGCCGCGATAGCCGCCCTCGCGCAGCACACGCGCGGCGGAATAGCCGCGCCCGTCACGAAAGCTCGGGAAGCTGACCTCGATCAGCGCAAGCTGGCCGAGATGGGGGAGGAGCGCGCGGGCATCGTCACCCGCCTCAATCCGCACCGAGGTGGCATTGCTTTGCCCGGCGAGAAACGCATCGAGCGTGACGGCGGGCTGTTCATCATCAGCCATAGATTGCTTCCTTGAACGGTTCGAAGCCGACGCGGCGATAGGTGTCGAGGAATCGCTCGCCCTGTTCGCGTGTGGCGAGATATTTGTCGGTGACGCGCTCGATGGCATCGACGATGCCATCTTCATCAAAGCCGGGGCCGGTGATCTTGCCGAGGCTGACATCCTCCGCGCCCGAGCCGCCGAGCAGCAGCTGGTAATTCTCGGTCCCCTTTTTGTCGACGCCGAGGATACCGATGTGACCGGCATGATGGTGGCCGCAGGCATTGATGCAGCCGCTGATCTTGAGCTTGAGTTCACCCAGGTCGCGCTGCCGCTCAGGTGAGGCGAAGCGGGTCGCGATCTTCTGCGCGACCGGAATCGAGCGGGCATTGGCGAGGCTGCAATAATCAAGACCGGGGCAGGCGATGATGTCGCTGATCAGATCGAGATTGGCCTCGGCCAGACCGGCTTCGTGCAGTTGCTGCCACACCGCGTAAAGATCAGCCTTGCGGACATGCGGCAGGACGATGTTCTGGGCGTGGGTGACGCGCAGCTCATCAAAACTGAAGCGCTCGGCGAGGTCGGCCATCAGGTCGATCTGGTCGGCCGAGGCATCGCCGGGGATGCCGCCGATCGGCTTCAGGCTGATATTGACGATGGCATAGCCGGTCTGCTTGTGCGGCTTGACGTTCTGGTCGACCCACACGGCAAAATCAGGATCGCTGCGATCGACGGCATCACGGGCGGCGCCATCAAAGGCCGGCGGCGCAAACATTGACGTGATGCGTTCCAGCTCGGCGAGCGGCGGATCAATGCCGAGCTTCTTGACCAGCGCGAATTCTTCCTCGACCTGGCGGGTATATTCCGCCGCGCCAATTTCGTGGACAAGGATCTTGATCCGCGCCTTGTAGATATTGTCGCGCCGGCCGTAGCGATTGTAGACGCGCAGGCACGCCTCGACATAGCTCAGCAGGTCGTCGGCGCCGACGAAATCCTTGATCTCGGGCGCGATCATCGGGGTGCGACCCATGCCGCCGCCGACATAGACCTTGGCGCCGAGCACACCGTCACGCTCGACCAGCTGGATGCCGATATCGTGCAGCCGCATCGCGGCACGATCCTCGTCCGCCGCGATCACCGCGATCTTGAACTTGCGCGGCAGATAGCTGAACTCGGGGTGGAAGGTGCTCCACTGGCGGAGCAGCTCGGCCCAGGGGCGCGGATCTGCGATCTCGTCGGCAGCGGCGCCGGCATATTGGTCCGACGAGATGTTGCGGATGCAATTGCCGCTGGTCTGGATGGCGTGCATCTCGACCGTGGCGAGATCGGCCAAGATCTCCGGCGCCTCGTCGAGCTTGATCCAGTTATACTGGATGTTCTGCCGCGTGGTGAAATGGCCATAGCCGCGATCATATTTGCGCGCGATGTGGCCGAGCATCCGCATCTGGCGCCCGTCGAGCGTGCCGTAGGGAATGGCGACGCGCAGCATATAGGCGTGGAGCTGGAGATAGAGCCCGTTCATCAGCCTGAGCGGCTTGAACTGGTCCTCGGTGATCTGGCCGGCGAGGCGGCGCTTTACCTGATCGCGGAACTCCTCGACGCGGGCATCGACAATTGCCTGATCATAATGGTCATATTTGTACATGGATGCTTATTCCGACCGAACAGAGAAGGGTGTTCCTGCGCAAGCAGGAACCCGGAGCCACGGGCGCCGCGTTTGTACCCCTGGGCTCCTGCGTTCGCAGGAGCGCTGCGCCTGTATTTCGACAAATGGGTTCATCAGATTACCCAGTCACCTGCCGCCGGATCGGCGGGTTTGAGTGTGAGATCAGGCCGTACGGTTGGCCCGAGGGCGCGGACGCGATCCTTGATATGTGCCGGACGCGGCCCTTCCGCCGTAGACGTTGCGTCAATAACATAGGGTGCGTTGACGCGCCGGGCGCCTTCCTCTGCCCGTGCGATGGCCTCACCCTGATCGGCGACGTCGGCTGAATCCTCCACATGGCGGGACCAGCCGCTGCCGGTCCACCAGATTACGTCCCCGCTGGGGAGATCATTGCCCGTCAACAATTTCATGCTGCCATGTCCTCCGCAACGCGCGCCCAGCGCGCCAGCTTGTCCTCAGCATCGGACAGCTCGACCACTTCCCCAACCACGATGATCGCCGGGCTGGCGACCTGTTCACGCGTGACCATCGCCCCGAGATCAGCAAGCAGCGTGCGCATGGCGCGGCTGCCGCTGAGCGTGCCCTTTTCCAGCACAGCGACCGGCATGTCGGGCGCGACGCCATCGGCCATCAGCTTGTCAGCAATGTCGTTGGCGGTGGCGACGCCCATATAGATGACGAGCGTGCGCCCGTGACCGGCAAGGCCCGACCAATCCTGTTCACTCAACCCCTTGCATTGCCCGGCGACAAAGCTGACGGCGCTGGAATAATCACGGTGGGTGAGGGGGAGCATCGCCTCGGCAGCGCAGCCCAGCGCGGCGGACACGCCGGGAATGACCTCAACCGGCAAGCCGGCAGCACGCACCGCCTCAACCTCTTCGCCGCCGCGCCCGAAAATGAACGGATCGCCGCCCTTCAGCCGCACGACGATGGCGCCGGTTTTCACATGCGCGACGATCAGGGCGTTGATCCCCTCTTGCGGCAGGGTGTGGCGCGCGCGGCTCTTGGCGACCGAGATGCGCAGCGCCGTGGGCGGGGCGATGTCGAGGACGCGCTGATCGATCAGCCCGTCATGAACGACAACATCGGCGGATTGCAGTGCGGCAACCGCGCGAACGGTCAGCAGGCCGGGGTCGCCCGGCCCGGCACCGACCAGAATGACGCGCCCGCGCGCGGTGGGATCGAGAAGAGTAGCCATGCCCTGCAAATGGGCGAGGGGCGAGTGATCAGCAACGGATGGTTGCTTTCCGGCGGGGTAGGGAAACTTTTGCACCGGCCTGCGCGCGGTGCTGCGCTATCTTTGCCGCGCCGAACCTGCCATAGGCGGGTCATCGCCGGCACGGCCACTTCGTAGGCGCCGGCGACTGAGAGACACGACGTGCTCCCGCTTACGCTGGGGAGTGTCCCGTGTTTTCGAACGCTGTTCCTTCCGACGCCATATTTTGCCTGCGCCGTGCGGCGCTCGCTCGTTACTTACCGGAGAACAGCCCATGTCACGCGCCATGAACATCAATGCCAAGCAGTCCGACGTGATCGAGACCTGCGCCAAGCTCAAGACCCCGATCAGCGCGATCGAGCCGCTGCTGTCAGGCGGCACGCGCGTCGTGATGATGAACGGCGACGATGCCGAGATCGTGCGCAAGGCGTTCAAGTCGAAGCTGCTGGTCGGTGCTGTGACGCGGACGCGCTGGGTGCGCAATGGGTGAGGGTGTTGGTGGCGTGTATTTATATCACTGTATATCAGTAGATTAAATGCATGTTCGCCGGAGTTGGGATCCGGTCTGGGTTATCCCGCCAGAACCAATGCGGCAATCTCCGTGATGCCGCCCACCACGAGCAGTGAGTCGCCGCCGATCAGGCCAATCTTGGTCTGCCCATTCTCATCGGCACGGAGGTAGGCGATGTTCGCCGCCACGACAAAATAGTCGCCGCCGCGCGATTTGAGCTCGATGAATTTCATGGTGATTTCTCCTGCCGAACTTCGCTTTAGCGGCAAGGAGGCTGGATCGGGTTAACGGCGCGCGCTGAAATGGTGGTCAGCGTCGCGCAATGGCTTCGGCCAGCCTGCGCGCCCAGCTTTGCAGAGCGCAGGGTCGCTTCAAGCGCACCAGTATCGAGTTGGCCGCCTCATAAAGTGCCGAGCGCAACATCCTGTCGCCTGCTCTCGATATATGGCCCTTGTAATCGCGCTCGCCCGATTGGGATCGCCTGGGCACGAGCCCGGCATAGGCCCCGGCATCGCTGCCGCGACTGAACCGCCCGGGATCCTCGATGCTTGCCTTGAAGGTGAGCGCGGTCAGCGGACCGACGCCCGGCACCGTCATCAGCCGGGTGCAGATCGGGTCGGCCTCGGCACGCTTCTCCAGCAGCTTGAAGGATCGGGATATCTGCACGTCGAGTGCTTCGATGCTCTCGATCAGCCCGGCGAAGACCGGCTTCAGATCAGGACGCTGGGTAAACAGCGCCTCGAGCCGTTCGCGCCGTTTGCCCGGCGTGGTGACATTGCCCATACGAAGGCCAAACAGCTTGAGCATGCCGCGAAGCTGGTTGGCCATGGCGTTGCGCGATTTGACCAGCTGCTCGCGCACCTTCAGCGCCGCCCGGTCGATATGCGTCGCCCCTGCTTTCATATGCACCGTCTTGAACCAGCCGGTGCGGCAAAGCTGCGCCAGACTCTCGGCATCAATCGCATCGGACTTGTTTACCCGCGCCGACAAGGCCTTCTTGGCATGGCGAGCACAGATGCAGATCACCGGCACAGCGCGCTCGACAAGGCCATGATAGAGGAACGTCGAAAGCGGTCCGGTCTCCAGCACCACCCGCACCAGGCCAGGGAAATGCCGCTTCAACCACTTCGCCAGAATGTCGGGATCGCTCGCCACCACGTCACGCCGCATTACAGCGCCTGCACCATCGACCACACAGATGTGACTCGTCTTGTCAGACACATCCAAACCAGCATAAATCTTCATCGGTCACCCTCCTCTTTTGAAGCTCCCGCCAGGGGTGACTTCGTATCAACGAGGAGGGTGGCTACTTCAATTACGCGGTGTCACCGGGATCCAAAAATGCCGCTGTTGCACTTCAAAATTGACACCGCTGACCCTCGACGATTTTCATCTCGCCATTTTGGTGCCGACTTTTGGTGCAGGTAAATGGTTCCATTTTGCCAGTTCGCCGAGCTGCACCATCATAGTTCGTTTTTTGGCGCAGTTCGGCCGGATGCGCCTACTTCGCCGGTTCCCAGCCAAGCGCTTCAGCATCCTTAAACGCCTTCGCGTTCGCTGCCGCCAGCATTTGGTAGCGAGGTCGAAGGCTGACGGGGACGAGGGACGGGTTTGGATATTTCTCGATGAACTCGGCTTGCATCATACCAGCGATGGCGCTTCCCTTCTTGACCATCGTGTAGGCATCGAGCGGATTGGCCGCGAGGATGGCGTCGGCAACATCGATGGCGTCCTGATAGCGATGGTTGTCGATCAGGAATTCCACCACGGTTGTTGCCATTTCGGCGACGCTCTCGCGCCTGCTCAAGGTCCGCATATATATGCCGCTCGCAACCGCACGATCGGTCATCGGCAGGCGCTCGCGATACCATTCTGTGCGCGCCTCGTGGCCACCACTGGTCGCTTCCAGGTTGTGATCCACACCGGTCGGATCCGTGTATCGGATAAACAGATGCAGCGGTGCACTGGCGAGGTGGACCTTCAGGTCCATTCGGTCAGCGACGATCAAGAACAGTATCGGCATCGAAACGCAATTACCCTTGCGGGTTCGAATGTAAGTCGAAAGCAAACGGCTTTTCGGGTTTTGGCCAAGCGGGTCCGCCAAATCATAGCTGAACGCACGATTGTAATTCCACAATCCCGCATCATAGATCGCTTTGCGGATCGCGGAGAGTTTGTAAGCGTCGGTCGGATTTGGCCCTGCCATCTGCCGGGCGGCATCGACCAGCCGTGCAATAATCGCGTCATCGGTCGCTGCGTTGGCGTTAGCGTCAATCAACCGATCAAACGCTATCGTGGCGGCAGCGTAATCCTGTTGCGCTTCCGGGCGGTGCAATATCTCCCGAACGACTACAGCGGGCGATGTCAAAGGGGTAGCCGCGCCACCATTCTTGGCCATCAAGCCGAAGGCAATTAAAAGTATCGCAACGTTGCAGCGTACAAGAAAACGATAGTTAGAATACCGCATTTGATGACTCGGTAGTACGGCATCGGCCTACAATGAATACGAACATCACGCGACAATTCTTCTAAATCCCCCAAACAAAATTGCGAGAATAATCGTAAACCCAATTGACCCAATATACATAAGATCCCTGCCGACAACAGAGAGCAGTGGGAATATTAAAAGAAACAGAAAAAATGATCGAAGAAAACCACCATTTATAGCCAGCATCACAAAAATGCACGTCCAAATGATGTAAGTTGCATTCACAATATAAAAATTCGTAACCGTCCCGCCAGCAATGTATTGATTGGCTACCGCAAAATAGTGTATGGTAGAAAATATAATACCGCCAATGGCAATTACAATGTATGTAGCAGGAAGTTTCATCAGAATCCGAGCTTTCTGTCCACCTTGTTCCAGACGTTTCTCGTAATGGGGTCAGTGACCAAACGTTGAACTATCTCAGGATAGCCGCCCTGAACTACACTGTTCCCCTCTCCATAGGTTCTGACACCTGAAACCTTTCCGTCTGATCCGATCACTCCGTAACGCATCACAAATCCTTCGTTGAGAATATGCTTTCCAGATATCGTGTAATTTGCCACAATATCTGTATATCTCGATGCGTCTGGGGACTTTACCGAAAATGACATAACGTAATTTGAAGAACTGCCGGCAAGCGGGCCGGCATCATTCATGGTCCCCCCTGAAGTTGCCGCTCTATTGCCCGGGCCGGGTGTTGGAATAGATGCGAGGCTTCTGGAAGCGGCATCTGGCTGGCTGATCTTGGAGCCGCCATCATATAGGTTGTAGTGATGAAAGTTTAGATCTGCAACAGAATCTACACCTGCCGCGCCCTTCACCGCTGGTATAGAAACACTTGGAACACCCTTTTCGACCGGGTCAATTACAATGCGACCATTAATAACATATGAATCAGTTCCCGTTGGGTCTCTCTGATTCAGTGGGTCATTATTAACGTAGTTATATAGATTTACCTGATCTTTATACCCGACGGGATCAACCTGTAGAAATCTCGCTTGAGCGGTCGTAGTAAGCGCCAACGATGCAAGAACCGAAATGGCTATACCGCCAGAAATCCGCCCAAGATTCATTGGTGTCTCCCATGTTGAGACGCAAAAGAACACAGACAGCTAATCCCGTCAACGCGATATTGGGGGCTCGGCAACTATCGGCACTCTATTTCGTGCGTTTGCTGCCTAGGGTCCGGACTCATTAGAGCCACCAGATGACGGTAGCTGCGATGACGATGGTTGCCATGAAGGTCTTGATGTTTCGATCGAAGCGTGTTGCGACCCTTCGCCAGTCCTTGAATCGGCAGAACATGCGCTCGATGATGTTGCGCTGCTTGTAGATTTTCCCATCGCAGTCGAGCTGTACCTTGCGGTTGCGCTTGGACGGGATGACGGCGGTGGTGCCTCGCTCGGCCAGCCAGGCGCGCAGGTCGTTGCTGTCATAGCCCTTGTCGCCAACCAGTTCGGCCGACGGCGGCATGGCCGCGATGCAGGCCTTGGCGACCTTCATATCGTGCACATTTCCCGGCGTGATCATCAAGACGCAGGGACGGCCCTTCACATCGCAGAGCGCGTGGACCTTGGAGTTTCTACCGCCACGTGTCTGGCCGATACCATTGGCCAAGGCCCCCCTTTTGCGCCGCCCGCTGTGCGGTGCGCCTTGATACAGGTGCTGTCGATGAACAGTCGGTCGGGCGCGCCCTCGGCACCCGACAGCGCACTGAAAATGCCTTCCCATATCCCGCGTTCGGCCCAACGTACGAAGCGGTTGTAGAGCGTCTTCTTCGGACCATAGACGTGCTCGGGACAGTCACCCCAGCGACCACCGCTTTGCAGCGCGTGAACGATCCCGCTCAGCACACGCCGGTCATCAACACGCGGCTTCCCGCGCGTGTCGGTCGGCAAATGCGGCGCGATTCGCGACCATTGCGCATCCGAAAACCAAAAGAAATCCGACATAGCCAACGCCTCCTCACCCGACGCGTTGAATCATTCCTTCGATCCCTTGGGAACCCCGTTTATGGGTCCGGACCCTAATATCCCACGAATGCGGTCAGGCGGCTGGATGAAGCGCTTCCGACTCGGCGCGTCTGTAGAACTTGCCGCGAAGCGATCATTCAACACGCCAGCGGTCTGGTAGCCTCCTGCCCATTTTAAACTTGTGCCTCTTTCCTCCGGAACAAGTCCGGGGTGACGACGCGGTAGAGCTTCCAATGGTCAACTCTAGTTGCGTCACTCGGCTATGACGTCGCCAAGCCCCGTCACCACCCGCGCCAGCCGGTCATAGTCGATACGCTCCGGCGTATCACTGACGGTGTGATAGAAGTGGTAGCGGAACAGCGCGGTGTCGGTGACCATCAGCGCGGGCACGCCGACCTGGGCGAACGACCAGTGATCTGACCAGTCGATGCCCTGGAGGAAGCCCGGGGCGCTGCCGCCGACGCTGGGGAAGGCGGCGGTTTCGCGGAAGGCGGCGGTGGTCTTGCGCACGAAGCCGCGTGATCCGGTCATCCCGGCAAAGGCGATGAAATTGCCCGTGTCGGGATACATCATGTCGAGCGGGAAGGGATAACGCTGGCTGTGCGCACGGTCGCTGTAATAACCCATCGTCTCCAGCGCGAGCATCCCGGCGACGCGCTCGCCGGTCTGGGCGAGATGGGTGGCGTAGACATAGCTGCCCATTTTGTGGGTCTGAAAATAAGGCGGTTCCTCGTTGACGAAGAACACCAGACGATAGCGCATCATCGCGCGGCCATCGACCCGGCGCATGTCGCGCGCGATTTCGAGCAGCGCGGCGACGCCGCTGCCATTGTCGTTGGCGCCGGGCGCGTCATAGGCAGAATCATAATGCGCGCCGACGACCAGCGTGCGCGATTCCGGAACACCCGGGGTGATCATCACCTCGATATTGCGGACCCGGTGGCCGTCGACGTCGAAAGACTGGCGGTGGACGGTGTAGCCCATGCCGATAAGTTGCCGCTCAATGTAACGCGCAGAGGATTCGAGTGCGGCGGGGTGGCCGATATTGTGCGGTTCGCTGGCGATGGCGACGACATGGTCGTGCAGGCGCGTGGCGAGGGTGCGCTGTTCGGCGGTGAGTGCGGGGAGGGGGCCGTGGAAGGATTTGCCGGGGACGGCGGTCATCCAGAGCAGGGCCAGCAGGGGTGAGGCGAAGACCGCCAGCGTGGCCAACAGGGCGATCAGGCGGCTGCGGGTGTTGCTGGTCATAATAGGTTAGCCCCTCCCCTTCAGGGGAGGGGTTGGGGGTGGGGCAGTCCCGCAATCGCCGCGCTCGAGGAGAGGCCCCACCCCAACCCCTCCCCTGAAGGGGAGGGGCTCAGGAGATGAAGAACTCGCTAAGCTCACGCGTCGCGCAGGCCAATGCCGATGCTCGCGCGGGCCTGGTCGGCTTCGTTGCTGACGACCGGATAGGCGCAGTAATCGGCGGCGTAATAGGCGCTGGGGCGGTGGTTGCCCGACCAGCCGATACCGCCGAACGGCGCCGAGGAGGAGGCGCCGTTGGTCGGGCGGTTCCAGTTGACGATGCCGGCGCGGGCATTGGCCCAGAAGCGATCATAGAGCGCCGGATTCTGGCTGACCAGCGAGGCGGACAGGCCGTAGCGGGTGTTGTTGGCCTCTGCGATGGCGTCGTCGAAACTCTCGGCGCGGATCACCTGCAGGATCGGGCCGAACAATTCGATGTCGGGCCGTTCCTTCATGTCGGTGGTGTCGATCAGTGCCGGCAACAGGAAGGGCCGATCGGCAACGGGACGTTCAAGGTGGCGCAGCGGCTTGCCGCCGCGCATCATCAGCTCAAGAAAGCTTTCCGTGAGCATGTCAGCGCTCTCATTATCGATCACCGAGCCCATGAACGGGGCCGGATCATCATGCGGGCCGCCGACAATGAGGCGCGAGAGCAGCTTGAGCAGGGTTTCGATCAGCGGATCGTAGAGCTTGGCATCGACGATCAAGCGACGCGCGGCGGTGCAGCGCTGGCCCGCGGTGGTGAAGGCAGATTGCACCACCAGCGTGGCGGCGGTCAGCAGATCGGGGGTATCCCACACCAAAATCGGGTTGTTGCCGCCCATTTCCAGCGCGAGGATTTTCTCCGGCCGGGTGGCGAAGGCGCGGTTAAGCGCGATGCCGGTGGTTGCGGAGCCGGTGAACAACAGCCCGTCAATATCGTCATGCGCGGCCAGTGCCTTGCCCTCTGCCGGGCCGCCGAGCAGCAGCCGGACAACGCCTTCGGGGATGCCGGCGGCGTGGAGGCACTCAACCAGAAAGGCACCGGTTGCCGGAGTCTTTTCGGAAGGCTTGAAGATGACGGCGTTGCCGGCGAGCAGTGCGGGAACGATGTGCCCATTGGGCAAATGGGCCGGGAAATTATACGGCCCGAGCACCGCCAGTACGCCATGCGGCTTGTGGCGCAAGGCCATGCGGCTGCCCATCGGCGAATCGAGCCGCCGCTGTGCGGTACGCTCGGCAAAGGCCTTTACCGAAATATCGACCTTGGCGATGACCGAGTCGACCTCGGTCATCGCTTCCCACACCGGTTTGCCGGTTTCGCGGGCGATCGTATCGGCAAAGGAATCGGCCTTGGCGCGGACCACATTGGCGAAGCGCCGCAGCGCCTCAATCCGGTAGGTCAGGGGGTGCGATGCCCATGCTGCCCAGCTGCCGCGCGCGGCGGCAACCTCCGCATCGACATCACCGCTGTTGCCACGCCACAATATCGCGCCGGTTGCCGGCTCGTATGAAATCAGTTCCGCCATGCCCTTCCTTAACGGCTCGCTTTTCGCTTGTCGAAGGGGTCTCGACGAAGCTCAGGCAAGTGCCGCACCCATTGCCCTGATTGCGGCGATCTTGGCGTTGAACGGCGCCCAGTCATCGGCCTGGTCGATCGCTGCCCAGATCGCCTCGACATCGTCGATCTGCATCGTGCACGGGGTTCCCGCCCAATAGGCATTGTCGCGCGAAGTGCGCGGGGAACAGGCCTGTAACGCGGCGCGAACATCGCTCCATTGCTCCCCATAAGTGTCGGGCAATTGCCCGCCAAAGGCATCGAAGAAGAATCGGTCGAGCGGTGCCCCGGTCGCGCGCAATACCGGCTCCATCGTCTGGATCAGGGCACGATCACTGGCCGGGTCGCGCGCGGTGAGGCCAAGGCGCCACATCATGGCGCGGGCAACCTCCGGCTGGTAAAGATCGCCGAACTGATCAAGCGCGGCGATCAGCGGTTCGGCCGGGCTGAGCAGCCGCAGTGCGATGGCGAGCTGCGCCACATCCCAATGGATCGCCTCTGGCTGACGGCCAAAGGCATAGAGGCCAGCGTGATCGAAATAGGCCGCCGTGAAGGCCGGGTTCCAGTCCGGGGTGAAGCGCCATGGACCGTAATCAAAGCTTTCGCCCGCGACATTGATGTTGTCGGAATTGAGCACGCCATGGACGAAACCGGCGGCCATATAGGATGCCGCCAGCCGCGCCGTCCGCTCGACGACAAGCGCCAGCAGGCGGGCCGGTGCATCATCGCCCGGTTGCTCATTATAATAATGACGCAGCACATAATGGACCAGCCGCAGCATGTTTTCCGCATCGCGATGATAGGCGAGCCTCTGGAAAGTGCCGATGCGGATATGACCGTGGTTCAGCCGCACCAGCACCGCCGAGCGGGTCGGGGAGGGTTCGTCGCCGCGTTGCAGCGCCTCGCCGGTTTCGATCAGCGAAAAGCTGCGCGAGGTGGGCACGCCAAGTGCCTCCAGCATCTCGGTCGCCAGCACCTCGCGGACGCCGCCCTTGAGCGTCAGGCGACCGTCGCCCGAGCGGCTCCAGGGGGTCGTGCCTGAACCCTTGGTGCCAAGGTCCATCAATCGGCCGTCGGCATCGCGCAATTGCGCGAACAGAAAACCGCGACCGTCGCCAATCTCCGGGTTGTATACGCGGAACTGATGGCCGTGATACCGCAGCGCGAGCGGAGTATCGAGGCTGCCAGGCAAGGGAGCGAAGCGCCCGAAATGCGTGATCCATGCCGCATCATCCAGATCGTGCAGCCCAACCTCTTTCGCGGCACGGTCATTGCGGAAACGCAGCAGCGTTTGCGGGAAATGGGCGGCGGAAACGCGATCATAGAATTCGTCGCCGAGTTCCAGAATCGCCATTTCGGGCTGACAAGCTTGCGGGCGTTCGATCATGCGGCGATATGGAGGGTGATAACCACAGGACGCAACCATGGCCGCATATGAAAACTGCTATTGGTCGTCGGACGACGGATTGCGCCTGCATTACCGCGACTATCCCGGCCGGGCGGACCGCCCGCCGATTATCTGTATGCCGGGGCTGACGCGCAATGCGCGTGATTTCGCTGCG
Organism: uncultured Sphingomonas sp.; assembly: GCA_963422345.1. GTDB lineage: Bacteria > Pseudomonadota > Alphaproteobacteria > Sphingomonadales > Sphingomonadaceae > Sphingomonas. The sequence goes on along the minus strand of OY729425.1, from coordinate 2,882,512 downwards.
CTGGCGGAGCAGCTGTCGGGCGAATGGCGCGTGATCGCGGTTGATTTCCGGGGGCGCGGCGAGAGCGCCCATGCCAAGGATCCGATGAGCTATGTCCCGCTGACCTATCGCCAGGATATGGAAGCGCTGCTGACGGCCCTTGATGTGGAGCGCTACATTGCCTTTGGCACATCGCTGGGGGGCATTGTCGCGATGTTGCTCGCCGGTAATGCGCAGCGGCATATCGTTGGCGCGTTGCTGAACGATGTCGGCCCTGAGCTTGACCCGGCGGGGCTTGGGCGGATCAGGGGCTATGTCGGCAAGGCGAGTTCATGGCCGACCTGGATGCACGCCGCACGTGCGGTGGCGGAGGCCAATGGCGATGTCTATCCGCACTGGACCATCACCGATTGGCTGGCGATGGCCAAGCGGCTGTATCGGCTCAACAGCGCGGGGCGCATCGTGCTCGACTATGACATGAAGATTGCCGAACCATTCCGCGTGCCGGGCAATGAAGCTGGCCCCGATATGTGGAGTGCCTTCAATCACCTGAAGACGGTGCCGACCCTCATCACGCGGGGCGCGCGATCAGATGTGTTGGCGGAAAGCACCGCAGCACGCATGGCGGCGGCGCTGGATGATGTCGAGCTGGTAACAATCGCTGACGTTGGCCACACCCCGACGCTTGCCGAAGATGAGGCTGTTGCGGCGATCCACCGCCTGCTTGCGCGCGTCTCCTGACGGTCTGCTACTCGCTGCGTTACAGGCGCCCGCGACAGCCGCGTGCACGGTAAAGGCCGCGCAGAAACCCGCGTCGGGCAACGCCGGCGAATTTCGCCAATTGAACCCGTCGCTCGGCATTTGCCGCGCCGCTGACCTCGCGGACGATGCCACGGAACGGGATGATGCTGTCGATCAATGCCGCGCCGCCGGCCTTGGCGATAGTGCCAGCGCGATTGCCGCGTGGCGTGTCGGTATCGTCGAAGTCTGCGCCGAGCACGGCATTCAAGGCATGGATTGACGCAGCTATCCGCGCGCAACTCGAGGTTCCGGCCATGGTGTAGGGCGCATCCGCTGCCCGTTCCAGCAAGGGTGGCACCCGGGTTTTTACCACGCCGATGTCGCGCGCGGGCTGTGACGCGATACGCCCCATCTCTGCCGCCGTGTTGTCATTTTGCGGCGGCGACAGCGCACTGACCCTTGTTGCGCTGGATGAGATCAGGAGCAGGGCAAGCATCACAGGGCGGCGCGGCGGCATGGAAAAATCCTTGTGCGCGTGGCGACCGGATCAGCCTCCTGCGATATGACGGGCAACGATTCCATCAAGCAGCGTCAGCGGCACATTTCCGGTCTTCACGATCAGGTCATTGAACGCCTTCAGATCGAAACGGGTTCCAAGTTTTGCCTTTGCGACGCGGCGCAGGCGGTTGATCTCATTGTGTCCCATCTTGTAGCCGCAAGCCTGACCCGGCATCGCGCAGTAACGCTGCAGCTCTGCGGTCAACTGGTTCAACGGCATACCCGTTGCGCCCTGGAACCAGGCCAATGCCTGCGCAAAGGTCCAGCGCTTGGCATGAATACCGGTATCGACGACCAGCCGGCAGGCGCGGAAATTCATTGATTGCAGATAGCCGATGCGGCCGAGCGGATCCCCTTCATAGGCGCCAAGCTCATCACCGAGCTGTTCGGCATAGAGTGCCCAGCCTTCTGAATAGGCGTTGAAGGCGAGGAGCGACCGGATGAGCGGCAGCCGATAGCTATACTCGCCCTGCCAGATATGGCCGGGAATCCCCTCATGATAGGTCAGGGTAGGCAAGGAATAGCGCGGCCAGGTCCTGGTCGTCTTGAGGTTGATATAGTAGATGCCCGGCTGTGAGCCGTCGATCGAGCCGGGACCGGCATAACCGTTTGGTGCGCCATTCTGGATCGCCGGGGGGACGCGCTTGATGATCAGATTGCCCTTCACCAAGGTGCCGAAGGCGCGGGGCAGGCGGGTGCGAATGTCGGCGATCCGCCCATTGAGATAGGTCAGCAAGGCGGCACGACCGGTATCATCATCGGCAAACAGCAGGTCGGGGCGTTTGCTGAGCGCCGTCAGCCGTTCACCCACACTGCCCCTGGTCAGCCCCTGTGCCTTCAACAGGCCATCGATCTCGGCATTGATCGCACGGTGCTGCGCAAGGCCGAGCTGATGCAGTGCCTCGGGTGCCTGATTGGTCGTCGTGCCAGCCTTGACCAGCCAGCGATACCATTCGTCACCGCCAGGCCGTGCCCAGACGCCGGGCGTGGCAATCGCCTTGGGGCGCAGTGAGTCAAAGGCAGCAATCTGGCGTTGCAGCGCGGGCAACACCTTTTCCTGTGAAAGCTGCGCGGCCTGTTCGGCATGACGCGCTGGCAGGCCGGCCTTGGCGCATTTTGCGGCAAAGCTCTCAACGATAGACCATTGTGCGATCGGCTGGCTGGTCATGCCCTTGAGCTGGCCGGTGGTGATGTCGATCAGGAAATCCGGCAGGATCGCACCCTTGGCGCCGTCAGAAAGCGTGCGCCCGGTTTCGCCATCCACGGCAGCCGCATAGCTTTCGATCCGCGCGCAATAGGCGTCGGCGTCGGATGCATCTGCGACATCGTGCTTGGTTTCGAGCAGGTCCGGCAGATCGGAATAGGCGCCCGCGAGCTGAGAGACGGTATAAGGTGTATTGCGGAAGCTGTTGTTGGTGTTGAGCGTTGCGACTTCCCCAACCGGCATGGCGCGCCATCCATCGACCGCCAGTGCATAGGCGGCCTCTGCCGTATTGACGTCCAGCGCGACACTGGCGGGAAGGCCGTGGCGGTCGACGGCGCGCAGTTGCGCCAGTCGCCTTGTGGCGCGGGCGGCGCGGTCATGCATTGCCCCGGCCGTGCGATCAGCGAAGCGACCGCGCAGTGCGGCACGCGGCCCCTTGTCGATGCCGAGATACAGGGCGGTGTCGGGATAGTCGTTGAGCAATTCCTCGGTAATCTCGTTCAACAGCACCTGTGCGTTGCCGTTTGCCGATTCTGCCCGCGCGAGGCCCGGTGCAAGAGCGAGCGCACCGGCTCCTGCCAGCATTTCGCGGCGTGTGGATTTGATCATGACAGGCATCCCCTTGGTTTTGCCTAAATCACCGCACAATCGCGGGAAGTGCAATGCGATTTCGACATCTGCACCCATATGGGCTGATTTCGCCAGCAAAGCCCGCTAAGCAGCGTCATCATGGGGCTACCTGTTCACATCCTGCACCTGCACTCAACCTTCGCCCTGGGCGGCAAGGAGGCGCGCGCCGTGCGGCTGATGAATGCGTTCGGTGACCGGGCGCGCCACACCATTGTTTCGGGAATGCCCGATCAACTCGACGCACGGGCGGCCATTGCGCCGGGCATAAAATATGAAATCGCGCAAAATCCGCCTTCGCTGACGGGCAAGCCCTCGGTCGCCCGGTTCGAGGCGATTGCGAAATTCATGCGCCGCTTTGATCTGGTCCTGACCTACAACTGGGGAGCGATAGACGGCGTTATGGCGCGCCGTGTGTTCGGCAAGGGTATGCCACCGATCATCCACCACGAAGACGGCTTCAATGCCGATGAGGCTGGCGGATTGAAGCCACAGCGCAATATCTACCGGCGATTCGCCCTTGGGGCGGCGCACGCGTTGGTGGTGCCCTCGCACACATTGGAGAAGATCGCGCTCAAGACATGGCACCAGTCGCGCGACAAGGTTCATCGTATTTCCAATGGTATCGCCGTTTCCCGCTACGCGCAGAAGCCTGATCCCAAGGCCATACCGGGGTTCCGGCGAAAGCCCGGAGAAATTGTGATCGGTACGCTGGCAGGGTTGCGCGAGGTGAAAGATCTGCCCGCCCTGGTTCGTGCGGTTGGCGGTATGTCGGCGCGCGCGCGGCTTGTTATCGTCGGTGAGGGGCCGGAGCGCGCGCGGATCGGGACAGCCGCAGAGCTGATGGGCATGGCGGACCGGGTTCATCTGCCGGGCTTTCTGCCTGAACCGCACCGCTATGTCGGCCTGTTCGACATCATGGCATTGTCATCGCGCAGCGAGCAGTTCCCGATTGCCGTTGTTGAGGGGATGGCGGCAGGTTTGCCGATTGTGGCGCCGGCAATTGGCGATATTCCCCTGATGGTTGCGCCGGAAAATGTCGCCTATCTGTCGCCCAGCAACAATGAGGTCCGGCTGCGCGATACGTTGCAAGCGGTGGCCAGCGCAAAGCCTGAGGGGCGCAAATGGCTGGGCGAACAGAATCGCACAAAGGCGATTGCGGAGTATGACGAGGCGACAATGATCGCGCGTTATGCTACCCTATATGGGCAGGCGATAGGGCGGACTGACGCGTTTCGCTGAGTCAATTTGCTCGCATGTCGCCATTCTCGCGTTATAGCCAGCCGAAAGAATTCCGGAGGTCGCTACGTGTTCAAAGGTCTGAAGCCCATCCAGTATAATGGCCGTGAAGTATGGCCATTGGTGGAGGGCGGCAAAGGCGTTGCAGCGACCAATCATGCCAGCGCTGGCGCATGGGCTGCTGCTGGCGGCATCGGGACGGTGTCGGCCGTCAACGCCGACAGCTATGATGCTGAAGGCAAGATTATCCCGCAGATTTACCGGGCGTTGACCCGGCGCGAGCGCCACGAAGAGCTGATCGAATACGCCATTGAGGGCGCCGTTCAGCAGGTGAAGCGGGCGTTCGAAATTGCTGGTGGCAAAGGTGCCATCAACATCAACGTTTTGTGGGAAATGGGCGGCGCGCAGCGTATCCTGCACGGTGTGCTTGAGCGGACACGCGGCCTTGTCGCGGGCGTAACCTGCGGCGCCGGGATGCCGTACAAGCTGTCCGAGATCGCGGCGTCCTATGATGTCAGTTATTTGCCGATTGTCAGTTCCGGCCGCGCCTTTCGCGCCCTGTGGAAGCGGGCCTATTCCAAGGCATCGGAATGGCTTGGGGCCGTGGTCTATGAGGATCCATGGCTCGCGGGTGGCCATAACGGGCTGTCAAACGCAGAGAACCCGCTCGAGCCGCAAGATCCCTATCCACGCGTGAAGGAACTGCGCGCGACAATGCGCGAGGGCGGCATTTCGGACAGCGTGCCGATCGTGATGGCGGGTGGTGTCTGGTACCTGCGCGACTGGAATGACTGGATCGACAACCCGGAACTGGGCCAGATTGTCTTCCAGTTCGGTACGCGCCCGTTGTTGACGCAGGAAAGCCCGATCCCCGCTGACTGGAAAGCGCGCCTGACCAATATCGAGGAAGGCGAGGTGCTGTTGCATCGTTTTTCGCCGACCGGTTTCTATTCGAGCGCGGTGCGCAATCCCTTTCTGCAAAATCTCGAGGCCCGGTCCGAGCGGCAGATTCCGTTCTCAACCCAGGAGGCGGGTGACCACACCTTCCAGCTTGATGTCGGGGTGAAGGGGAAAAATTTCTGGGTGACGCGCAACGACCTGCTGCGTGCGCGGCAATGGTTTGGCGCGGGCTTTACCGATGCGCTCAAAACCCCTGACAACACGCTCGTCTTCGTAACCCCCGCCGAAAAGCAGTTGATCCGCAAGGACCAGGCTGACTGCATGGGGTGCCTCAGCCAATGTGGCTTTTCGTCATGGGCGGATAGCGAAACGAACTCGACCGGGCGACTTGCCGACCCGCGCAGCTTCTGCATTCAGAAGACGTTGCAGGACATCGCCCATGGCGGTGATGTCGAACAAAACCTGATGTTTGCGGGCCACAGCGCCTACCAGTTCAAGCGCGATCCCTTTTATTCAAATGGATTTGTGCCGACGGTGAAGCAATTGGTTGATCGCATCCTGACCGGGGATTGATCGCAGCCCGGTGGGCCGGGTCAGGCCCAGCCTTCGAGCACCTGGTCTGGCGGGCGGTGCCCGTCAGCCCACATTCGGATGTTGGTGATCACCTTATCACCGGTCGCCATCCGGCCTTCATAGGTTGCGGACCCCATATGCGGTGTCATCACGACATTTGGCAGCGCGAGCAGGCGCGGGTCGATTGCTGGCTCGTGTTTCCACACATCCAGACCGGCACCCGCAAGGCGCCCCTCCTCGAGGGCGCTGACCAATGCTTCCTCGTCGACGATGCCACCCCGTGACGCATTGATCAGATAGACATCGGGGCGCAGCAGCCCGATGCGTCGCGCGTCAATCAGGTTCTCACTGTCGGCATTGCGCGGTGTGTGGATCGTCAGAATGTCGATGGCCGCAAGCATGTCATCAAGGCTTTCGTGCCATGTCGCGGCGAGCTGCGCTTCCAGCACGGCAGGCAGACGGTGCCGGTTATGATAGTGGATCGACAGGCCAAACGCGCGAGCGCGCAGTGCAACGGCCTGGCCGATCCGGCCCATCCCGACAATGCCGAGCGCCTTGCCGCCGATCCGGTGGCCGAGCATTCCGCTCGGGCTCCAGCCCTTCCATTGGCCGGATCGGACCAGCTTCTCACCCTCGGCCAGCCTTCTCGGCACTGACACGATCAGCGCCATCGTCATGTCGGCAGTGTCTTCGGTCAGCACGCCTGGCGTGTTGGTAACGATGATACCGCGCGCGCGCGCGGCGCGCAGGTCAATATGGTTCACACCGGCGCCGAAATTGGCGATCAGCCTGAGTCTGTCGCCTGCCGCAGCGATCAGGTCACCATCAATCTGGTCAGTAACCGTCGGGACCAACACGTCGCATTCGGCCACCGCCGCCACAAGTTCGTCGCGCGTCATCGCGACGTCGCTGCGATTGTTGCGGGTGTCGAACAGCTGCTCCATGCGGTCCATCACCGCATCGGGCAGTTCGCGGGTGACGATCACCCCGGGTTTATCAATGCGTCTCATTTCGGGCACGATAATGGCTTGGCGGAGCAGTCGGCCTGCGTCAACGGTGGTTGATGCCTGATGCGATGAGGCGGTAAGCCATGGTGGTGCGGCAAGGGGCAGAAACATGCGGATCATAGGCAAGGCGATGGCAGGATGGCTGGGGGTGGCGCTCGCGCTTGCCACAGCGGCGCCGGTGCTGGCCGGGCTGGTGAACAAGAAGACGCCTTATTATGGTTCAATTTCAGCGAGCAAGGCGCGGATGCGGACTGGCCCGGGCCGAACCTACCCGGCAAGCTGGCTGTTCCAGCGTGCTGACCTGCCGGTCAAGGTGCTGGACATTTATGATCATGGCGCCTGGTACAAGGTTGAAGACCCCAGCGGCACACAGGGCTGGATCATGGGGACGCTGGTCAGCGAAACGCGCACCGGGCTGGTCATGGGTAGCGTTGCCGAGTTGCGCGATTCGCCGCGATTTGGCGGCAAGGTGCTTTGGCGGGTGGCGCCGGGCGTGGTCGGGCGCCTGAGCAAATGCGCGCGTGGCTGGTGTCATTTTGATGTTCACGGTCGTGGCGGCTTTGTTGAGACCAACCGCTTGTGGGGGGTTGATCCGCAAGAGGCATTGAACTGAGCGTTGTGGATATGCAGATCGTTCGCGATGATTTGACGCATCCAGCAGTGCTGGATCTGATCTCGCTGCACCTGCGTTCCGCCTTCGAAAACTCCCCGCCGGGCGCGGTCTTTGCCCTTGATCTGTCGGGGTTGCGCGACCCGGCAGTGACGTTGTGGACGGCCTGGGACGACGGGAACCTTGCGGGCATGGGCGCGCTCAAACAACGTGATGCGGCCCATGGTGAAATCAAGTCAATGCGCACTGACCCGCGCTATCTGCGGCATGGCGTGGCCCGACGGATGCTTGAGCATCTGATCGGTGAAGCGCGTCAGCGCGGGTACCAGCGGGTTAGCCTGGAGACGGGCTCCACCGACGCCTTTGCGCCAGCACGGCGTTTGTATGAACGAACCGGGTTCGATGAAACTGGCCCGTTCGGTGATTATACCGACACCCGATTCAGCCGCTACTACACACGGTCAATATGATCGGCCGAGTGCGCGTGGTGCCTGAGCCAGGGTCCGGGCATTATTGCTAACGGTCAAACGAATTTGCATCCACGCCGAAACCGGCACTGCGGCAGCGCGTCAGTTGAACAATTCCACCGCCATCGCTGTCGCTTCACCGCCGCCGATGCACAGCGACGCCAGCCCGCGTTTCTGACCGGAGGCCTGCAATGCCGACAGCAATGTCGCCAGGATCCGTGCGCCCGAGGCGCCAATCGGATGACCCAGCGCACAGGCGCCGCCATTGATGTTGACGACATCATGGCTCAGCCCGAGGTCGTGCATCGCGATCATCGCGACACAGGCAAAGGCTTCATTGACCTCAAACAGATCGACATCGCCCGTTGACCATCCGGCGCGTTCAAGTGCCCTTTTCATCGCGAATACGGGTGCGGTGGTGAACAGGGCAGGAGAGTGGGCGTGGCCTGCACTCGCCACGACACGTGCAATGGGGTCGAGCCCAAGCCGCTCAGCGACGCTGGCGCGGGTCATCACCAATGCCGCGGCACCGTCGGAGATTGACGAGGCGTTAGCCGCGGTGATTGTACCGTCCTTGGCGAAGGCGGGCCTCAACGTTGGAATCTTGGTGACATCGCCCTTTGCCGGCTGTTCATCGAGGCTGACAGTCTCGACGCCCTTGCGACCCTTGATCTCAACCGGCACGATTTCACGATCAAAGGCGCCGCTGCGCTGGGCGCGTTGCGCGCGTTCCAGCGAGGCGATGGCAAAGCCATCCTGCGCTTCGCGCGTGAACTGATAATGTTGTGCGGTTTCCTCGGCAAAGCTGCCCATCAGGCGACCCGGTTCATAGGCATCCTCAAGGCCATCAAGATACATGTGATCCATCAACCGGTCATGGCCGATCCGCGCGCCGCCGCGATGCCGCAGCGTGAGGTAGGGCGCACCGGTCATGCTTTCCATGCCGCCGGCCACGATCATATCGGCTGAACCGGCAGCAAGCGCATCCGCCGCCATCATCGCGGCCTGCATCCCGGACCCGCACATCTTGTTAACGGTGGTTGCCTCGATATGGTTGGGCAGGCCAGCCTTGATCGCCGCCTGACGGGCAGGCGCCTGGCCCAGGCCCGCTGGCAGCACACAGCCCATATAGATTTTTTCGATGGCCTCGCCTGACAGGCCCGCGCGTTCAACGGCGGCGCCTACCGCTGTGGCGCCCAGTTCGGTCGCTGTGGCGCCGGACAGCGCGCCCTGCAGACCGCCCATTGGCGTGCGGGCATAAGACAGGATGACAACTGGATCGGTGGACATGTCGGGCGCCTTTATCGGACTGGAATTTGCCAGCGATCTAGTCGCGCAACCGCAGAATGACAAACCCGGCTCGCCGGGCGAGAGCAGTTTGCCTCAACGCTTGAAGAAATGCTCCATCACCTCACGCGCGATTCGCGCCGGGCGCAACGTCTGTGCATCGAGGCAACACCAGCTGGATTTGACCTCGACGAGCACTTCCTCGCCGCGCCGGATGATCGTTTCATAAAAGGCGCGTGCGCCCTGCACCTTCTCGAGCAAGACGGTCGCGATCACCACGTCATCAAGAAAGGTCGGTTTTCGATAGGTAATTTCGTGCTTCAACGCGACCCACAGATGCTCGGCAATGGCATCGGCGGGGGCAAAACGCTGCCAGTGATTGATCACGGCCGCCTGCACCCATTTGAGGTAGCTGGCATTGTTCACATGGCCCATGAAGTCGATATCGGCCGGGTCGATCTCAACATTGTAGGTATGTGATGCGAAGGCGGGGGTGATCATATCCCCGTTCTTAACGTAAACGGCAACTTCTGGCGAGCCTTCCTGGTGGCCCTGCAGAAGAATTATCGGCAGACCTGCGCGGAAAGGCGCCCTATTGCTGATGCGATGGACAGGCTTATGACGATCATCGCAATGCCCGCGATGCTGGCGGCCCTGGGGGCTGTTGTCGGCAGTTTCCTCGCGACGCTGGTGATCCGCTGGCCGATGGACCGTTCGGTGGCGCACGGGCGGTCACAATGCGATCATTGCGGCAGGGTGCTGGCGGCGCGTGACCTTGTCCCATTGTTCAGCGCGGCGCTGGCTCGCGGGCGTTGCCGCCACTGCGGTGGAGCAATTGACCCGCGCCATTGGCAGATTGAACTTGGTGCGGCGGCGATCGGACTTGTTGCGGCCCTGGCTGTACCGGGGCCGGCCGCGCTGGCAGGCGCGGTGTTCGGCTGGCTGTTGCTCGCGCTTGCCGCCCTGGACGTCAGTGAGTTCTGGCTGCCGGATCGGTTGACGGGCACCTTGGCGCTTGGCGGCCTGGTTACCGGGATGACCGGAATTGATCCGCCGCTGGCCGACCGGCTGATTGGCGGCGGCGCGGGGTTTGCCGGTTTGTGGTTGATCGGGCGTGGCTATCAACTGCTGCGACATCGGGAAGGGTTGGGGGGCGGTGACCCCAAGCTCCTCGGTGCCATCGGGTTGTGGGTTGGTTGGCAGGTGTTGCCGATCATATTGATGCTTGCCTCGCTGACGGGTTTTGCCCTGATCCTGGTTCGTGTGGTTGGTGGACAAGCCGCGCGGATGGATGATCGCGTTCCGCTGGGTGCGTTGCTGGCAATCGCCGCTTACCCGACATGGTTGTTCCTGCTAGGCTCTGCCGCATGACCGTTGTCGCGATTTTGTCGATGCTGTTGTCTGGCCAGACGGCGCCGGCGAGTGCGGACGGCATTCCGCTTGGTGCCATCCCCCGCCAATCCTTGCCCGAGCATGGCTGTGCAGCCTTTCTGTGGAGCCGGGGTGAGGCCCGCACGCTGGTTGCCATGGCCAGTGCCGATCCGGCGCAGTTGCGGCTGTCGGTTGACGGGACGATCACTGACTTGCCGCGCGACACGCAACAGGGAGCAGCAAGCTTCGGTTTTTCGCCGACGACGGAATATCGTTCCGGCACAACCGTGGCGACGCTGGTAATGACCGTGACAGTGCGCGAAGACCTGAAAGATGGCGCCGCAATTCCCGAGGCGACGTTGCGCCTGGATCGTGCTGGCAAGGATAGTGTCGTTCTGCCGGTGGCCGGGCTGATCGGCTGTGTTGAAGGGGGAAAGTGATGACGACGATGCAGGAAATTCTGGCGAGCCAGCGCGCGGCGTTCATGGCCGAGCTTCCCGTTGGCATGGCGGTTCGCAAGGATCGGTTGCAGCGCGCGGCGGCGATGATGCGGGAACATGCCGACGCCTTTTGCGATGCGCTGTCGGAAGATTTCGGCCATCGCAGTCGTGAACAATCGCTGATGACTGACATCGCCGCGTCGGTGGCGCCGATCAACCATGCGATCAAATCGCTTGATCGCTGGTCACGGCCTGATCGGCGACCGGTTCAGTTTCCGCTGGGTCTGCTCGGCGCGCGGGCATGGGTCGAATATCAGCCAAAGGGTGTGGTCGGCGTGATTGCGCCGTGGAATTTTCCGGTCCAGCTGGTCATGTCCCCGCTTGCTGGTGTGTTCGCGGCGGGCAACCGCGCGATGGTCAAGACGAGCGAATATACGCCGCGTGTCGCCGCGCTGTTTGAGGAACTTTGCCCGCGCTATTTTTCTGCCGATGAACTGGCTTTTGTCTCTGGCGGGCCGGAGATCGGCAAGGCATTTGCGGAGCTGCCCTTTGACCACCTTATTTTCACAGGCGCGACCGGCATCGGGAAGCACATCCTGCACGCTGCGGCTGACAATCTGACTCCGGTCACGCTTGAACTGGGCGGCAAGTCGCCGGTGATCTTTGGCAAGGGCGCCGATATGGCGCGGGCAACCGAGCGGGTTGCGCTCGGCAAGATGCTCAATGCTGGCCAGATCTGTCTGGCGCCTGATTACATGCTGGTGCCATCGGCGCAGGAAGAGGCGGTGGTCGATGGGCTGAAAGCGGCGGTAACAGCGATGTACCCGACCTTGCTTGCCAACCCGGATTACACCGCGATCATCAATGATCGGCACTTTGAACGCCTTAACGGCTGGCTTGATGATGCCCGAGCCAAGGGCGCCACGATTGAAACGGTCAATCCGGGCAATGAGGATTTCTCCACCTCGAATGCGCGCAAGATGCCGTTGCATATTGTCCGGGACGCAACCGATGACATGACCGTGATGCAGGAGGAGATTTTTGGCCCGATCATGCCGATCCGCCGCTATGACGGGATTGATCAGGCGATTGGTGAGGTCAACCGCCGTGACCGGCCATTGGGCCTATATTATTTCGGCAGCGATGACACCGAACGGCGCCGCGTTCTCGATACGACCATTTCCGGCGGCGTGACGCTTGACGATGTGATCTTCCACATCTCGATGGAAGAATTGCCGTTCGGGGGCATAGGTCCGTCAGGCATGGGTGCCTATCATGGCGTCGAGGGCTTTCGAACCTTCAGCCATGCCAAGGCGATTTATCAACAGGCGAAGGTCGATGTTGCCAAGCTTGCCGGGCTGAAACCACCCTATGGCAAGGCCGCTATTGCGAGCGCCAAACGCCAGATGAAGTGAGCGCGAGGAGCCGGGATCTACCCCGTGCCGAAAATCACTTCGGCACGATTGCTTTCGGGAAACCGCTCCACACGGCATCATAATCGGCGTCGAGGGTACCCGTGGCCAGTGCGTGGTCAGTGGGCCGGAATACCCAGCGGCTCTCAATCATGAAGGCCATGGTGCCCGCGATCTTGTGCGGCTTGAGCTCCGCCTCGCTCGCGCCCTTCCAGCTTGTGACATCGGGGCCGTGCCCGCTCATCTGGTTGTGCAATGACAAGGCGCCGGGCTGGAACCCGTCTGCCTTGGCATCATAGGCACCATAGAGCAGGCCCATGCATTCGCTCATCGTGTTGCGATGGAACCATGGCGGGCGGAAGGTGTCTTCGGCGACCATCCAGCGTGGCGGGAAGATCACGAAGTCAATATTGGCGGTGCCGGCCACGTCACTTGGCGAGGTCAGCACCGTAAAGATTGAGGGGTCGGGATGGTCGAAGCTGACCGTGCCGATGGTGTTGAAGCGCGCAAGGTCATAGCGGCACGGTGCATAATTGCCGTGCCATGCCACCACGTCGAAGGGCGAATGGCCGATCTGCGTGGTCCATAGCTTGCCCATGAATTTCTGGACGAGTGCGTAATCGCGCTCAACATCTTCGAACCAGGCCACCGGTGTTTCAAAATCGCGCGGATTGGCGAGGCCGTTGGCGCCGATTGGCCCAAGGTCGGGGAGGCGGAAGGGTGCGCCGTGATTTTCGGCGACATAGCCGCGCGCCGCGCCGTCGGCCAGATCGACGCGGAAGCGCACGCCACGCGGGATCAGCGCAATCTGCCCCGGCGCCACGTCAATCAGACCCAATTCGGTTACCAGCCGCAGCGCGCCCTGTTCGGGCATGATCAGCATCTCGCCATCAGCCGACATAAAGGCGCGGTCGATCATATTGCGGCGCGCGCGATAGACATGCATTGCCACGCCCGCCTGGCTCGCCGGGCCGCCGTCTCCCGCCACCATCATCGTCGTCAGGCTGTCGAGCCAGTCCATGTCTTCAAGATCGAGTGCACTCCAGCGCAGGCGATTGGGGGCAAGCGGCGTGGCGCTGGCGTCTTTCCCGAACTGCGGCGCCCCTTGATAGGGGACAAAAGCCGGGTGCGCTGCGGAAGGGCGAAGGCGATAGAGCCAGGAACGGCGATTCTCGTGACGCGGCGCGGTGAACGCTGTTCCAGACAATTGCTCTGCGTACAGGCCAAAGGCCGGCTTTTGCGGCGAGTTGCGGCCCACTGGCAGGGCGCCCGCAACCGCTTCGCTTGCGAAGTGGTTGCCAAAGCCCGTCATATAGTTGCTGTCGGTCATCTCACCCTTTCAACCTTTCCGCGCGCCTTTGAGCAAAACTGCCTTGCTGGTGTTCAAGCACTGGCAGGAATGACCCCGCGCCGGATCTGGTCCAGTTCGATGCTCTCGAACAGGGCCTTGAAATTCCCTTCGCCAAAGCCGTCATTGCCCTTGCGCTGGATGATCTCGAAGAAGATCGGGCCGACCATATTCTCGGTGAAGATCTGCAACAGCAGACCGCCACCCGTTTCGGGTGCACCGTCGATCAGGATGTCGCGCTTGCGCATCTCCTCTACGTCGTGGCCATGGCCGGGCAGGCGCTTGTCGATCAGGTCGAAATAGGTTTGCGGCGTGGTCTGGAAACGGATGCCGTTCGCGCGCAGCCTGTCGACGGTGGTGAAAATGTCATCGGTCGCCAGCGCGAGGTGCTGAATGCCTTCACCCTTATAGTCCTTGATGAACTCCTCGATCTGCGAATGCTCGTCCTGGCTTTCGTTGAGCGGGATGCGGATCTTGTCATCAGGCGCGGTCATTGCCTTTGAAAACAGGCCGGTCGCCTGGCCTTCAATGTCGAAATAGCGGATCTGGCGAAAGTTGAAGATGCGCTCGTAATAGTCCGCCCAATAATCCATCCGCCCGCGCTGCAGATTGTGGGTCAGATGGTCGAGCGTGTGCAGGCCAACACTGTGGTCGTTCGGGTTTGCACCCGGGACAGGTTCAAAATCAATGTCATAGATTGTCGCCGCGCCGCGTTTGTCGACAAGGTAAAGGTTGGCGCCGCCAATGCCCTCAATCGCCGGAATGTTGAGCTCTGCCGGACCAACCTTGCCTTCGACCGCGACGGCGCCGTTCTCAACGGCGAGCCGCACCGCCTTGGCCGCGTCAGCGACGCGAAATGCCATGGCATTGGCGCTTGGGCCATGGGCGTCGCGGAATCCGGCGACCTGGCCGGCATTGTCCATGTTGAGCAGGAAGTTGATGTCGCCCTGGGCATAGCGCCGCACATTCTTTGATCGATGATTGGCGACATGGGTGAATCCCATTTTCTCAAACAGGCCGGCCAACGCTTCAGGGTCAGGGCTGGTGAATTCGACGAACTCAAAGCCGTTCAGGCCCATTGGGTTGTCATGCGCGTCGGTCATCGAAAAGGCTCCGGATTTAGTATCACATGAAACTATATCGTCCTTTGCCGGTCACGTCCATATAAACTGGTGCAAGGCGAACTTGCCGCAGCGTGATTGCGCCGCCATCCTGCACGGGAAGAGGAAGGCAATGACCCAGCTGAAGCTTGAGCAATTTCTGCCATACCGCCTGTCGGTTGCATCAAATCGCGTTTCGGAGGCGGTCGCGACGGCTTATCATTCGCTGTTCGGGCTGCGCATTCCCGAATGGCGCCTGGTGGCGGTGATTGCGGAATCCACCGGCATCACGCAGCAGGCGCTCGTCGCGGCGACCCGGATGGACAAGGTCAGCGTCAGCCGCGCAGCCATTGCACTGGTCGAGCGGGGGCTGGTCGAGCGCAAGCCCAATCCGGGTGATCAGCGGTCGCACCTCTTGTCGCTGACCGGGGCGGGGCGCGCGCTTTACGACAGTGTGGCGCCCAAGGCGCTTGACCTGGAGGCGAAGGTCTTTGCCGGTTTTTCCAGCGATGAACTGGCGCATTTTCGGGCCATGCTTGATCGCATCGAGGGTGCCGCCGCCGCGCTTCATCCTGCGGCAGGATAACGACCGTCCGGCACCTTTTCCCCACTTTGCGTCCCGATCAAAATCGAATATCGGGTATCGTGGAGATGATGATGACAGCAGAACATTTTGACGTGGTTGTGGTCGGTGCCGGAATATCGGGTATTGGCGCTGGCTATTATCTGGGCGACCGATGCCCTGATCGCAGCTATGTTATTCTTGAAGGTCGGGAGGCGATTGGCGGCACCTGGGACCTGTTCCGCTACCCAGGCATCCGCTCTGATTCCGACATGTACACGCTGGGCTATTCCTTTCGTCCATGGACGGAGGCGAAGGCCATCGCCGATGGCCCGTCGATCCTCAATTACGTCAACGAGACGGCGAAGATCTATGGCATTGATCGCCACATTCGCTTCCGCCACCACGTCAAGCGCGCGTCCTGGTCGACGGCAGAGGCGCGGTGGACCGTCGAGGCGGAATCGGCTGATGGGCCGGTGACCTTCACCTGCAACTTCCTCCACATGTGCTCGGGCTATTATAACTATGCCCGCGGCCATTCACCCGAGTTTGCCGGGGCGGCGGATTTTGCCGGCAGCATCGTTCACCCGCAATTCTGGCCACGTGATTTCGACTATTCAGGCAAGAAAGTGGTGGTCATTGGCAGCGGCGCAACTGCGGTAACGCTGGTGCCGTCGATGACCGACAAGGCGGCGCATGTCACCATGCTGCAACGCTCGCCAACCTATGTTGTGTCTCGGCCCGCTGAAGACGGCCTGGCCAACAAGCTGAAGCGGCATTTGCCGCCAATGTTGGCCTATGGCCTGATCCGCTGGCGCAACGTGTTGTTCCAGATGCTGTTCTACAACCTGGCGCGTAAACGCCCGGAAAAAACCAAGGAGCGGCTGATCAGCATGGTGCGCGCCGAGATGGGCCCCGACTATGATGTCGAAACCCATTTCACCCCGCGCTACAAACCGTGGGACCAGCGCGTCTGTCTGGTGCCCGACGCCGACCTTTTTTCGGCGCTGCGGGAAGGCAAGGCATCGGTCGTTACTGACAAGATCGACCGATTTGTGCCTGAAGGGATCAAGCTCGAGTCAGGCGAGATCCTGCCGGCTGATGTCATCGTCACCGCAACCGGGCTGGAACTGCAATTGCTGAGCGACGTCGACTTCACGGTCGATGGCGCGGCGGTCGATCTGTCAAAGACCTTTAATTACAAGGGTATGATGTACAGCGATGTGCCCAATCTTGCTTCGTCCTTTGGCTATACCAACGCGTCGTGGACGTTGAAGGCCGATTTGACCTGTGCCTATGTTTGCCGGCTGCTCAACACGATGAAGGCACGTGGTCTGCGCCAGGCCACCCCGCGCATCACCGGTGGCCCGCTGGAGCCTGCCCCCTATCTGGATTTCAACTCGGGCTATGTAACGCGCGCGATGGAGAAGTTCCCCAAACAGGGGGATCGCAAGCCGTGGAAGCTTTACCAGAATTACGCCAAGGATCTGGTCACGCTCAAATTCGGTTCGGTCGATGATGGTATGGAATTTTCAAATCCCGTCCCCGGCGCAGCAGCGATTGCACCTGAAAAGGTAACGGTGGCGGCCTGATTCCCTAAAGCTCGCAAGCCCATTTTAGCGGGATTGTTTCAGGGTCGGTACCTCATCCATCATCTCGATCCTTTGTGGTTCGCGGATGGTCGGGCGCAGCCGGGCGACGCTGCAACAACCCGCAATAAAGGCCAGCACGGCGGCAACCAGCGGCGGGGTCATGCCGCCGCCAACCCCGAACGCCAGCAACGCCGCGACGAGTGTTGCGCCCACGGTCTGTCCGGTAAGGCGCACCGTTGAGACCAGCCCGCCGGCCGCGGCCGCGCGCTCGCGCGGTGCGGAGCCGATAATCAGCCGGCCATTGGGCGGCAGAAAGGTGCCAAAGCCCGATCCGCACAAGGCCATGCGCCAGGCCACATCATACCAGTGCGGGTGAGCGGGCAGGAAGGCGATCAGCAGCAGGGCGATGATCGAGATTACCATCCCCACGCCGCCCAGCAACCCGGCGGGGATGCGGTTCGACAACCAGCCAGCGAGCGGGGCGACCAGCACATTGGTCAGCGGCCATGGCGCGAGCATCAGCCCCATTTCCGGCGGCGAGAAGCCGAATTCATGTTGCAAGCGGAATGGCATGGAGATGATCAGCGTCATCGAGGCGCTGAACGCGACAAAGCCGCTCAGCGCGGACAGCGCAATCACCGGGCGGGCGAGCAGATCGATGGGAAGGATCGGGTTTTCCTCGCCACGCTCACGCCGCACGAAGCTGATCCCGAGCAAGGCACCAAGCAGGACAATCGCGGCGGAGATTGTCGGTGAGCCGCCATGTACCGCATTCTCCAGCCCGCCAATCACCAGTCCGAACATCGCCGCGCACATCGCCGCGCCGATCAGGTCGAAACGTGTCTCGTGCGGCGCCGGATCAGGCAGCGCGCGGCCAAGGTACAGCGACCCGATGGCGAAGGGTGCGGCGCAGGCGAACACCCATGGCCAGGATGCACTGCCGAGAACAAGGCCACCCAGCGTTGGTGCCATCGCCGCCGACGCAGAGACGATCGCGGAGTTGATACCCAGCCCGCTGCCCAGGCTCTTTGCCGGGTAGGTGGCCCGGATCAGCGCCGCCGAAACGCTCAGCGCAGCTGCCGCGCCGATCGCCTGGATAGCGCGGACGATCAACAGGAACGGCAGGCTGTTGGCAAGGAAGCACAGCAAGGTCGCGACAAGGAAAGTGACCTGGCCAAGCTGATAGGTGCGCTTCAACCCGATGCGTTCGCCGAGACCGGAAAAGGGCAGCAACAGCATCACGAGGGTGAGCTGGTAGATGGTGACAACCATTACCGCCGATGACGGCGCGACCCCGAGATCATGCGCAATCGTGGGCAGCGCGACATTGGCCACGCCGCCGTCAATGATGACGAGCGCACTGCCAAGCGACAGCGCAGCAATAGCGCCATAGCGGCGGGGGAGCGGCAAGCCATCAGTCATCGCATGACCCAATGCATGGCGCGCGTGGTCGATGCAAATCTGGTCGATTGGCAGGTTGTGTCGGAACGCGGCGGCGCGAAGCTGTCAGGCCATGTCGCGCCATTTCACGGACACCGGACCGTTGCCACATACACTATTGCTGCACTGCACCATTTCAGATATTATCATCGGGTGACACAGCAAAGCAGCATCCAGCCCTCCGCGCCCAACGGTGACGTGCCGACGATCTTTGAAGGGATCGTGCGCACCTTTTGCATCAAGGCAGTGTATAATCGAACCGCGATCGTGCTCGCTCCGCATATTCTCTATACGCGCCATGATGAGCTGTTTGTGGACGGTATCGTGCTCGAGCGCGACGGGCTGCCACCGCGCGAACCCAAGGTCGGGGCGTTCAAGCTTGCCGGCCTGAAGGATATTGTGCTGACGGATCGCCCGTTTTTCCGCGACCCGCTGTTCCAGCCGGGCGAAGCGAAATATCAGGGCGTGACGTTGATGGCGGTCGAGCCTGCGTGAACCGGCCGGCGTGACAGCGCCTCACTGAGCGCTGCCACGGCGCCGAGCGCGACAATCGCGACCATCGCACCCAGGATCATGTCACTCAGGTAATGTGTGCCCTCGACCGGTGTGGCGAGCAGCATGGCGAGATTGATGAACAGCAGCGGCCAGCGCAGCACCCGCCAGGGCCAGGCGGCGGCAATGAACAGCACCGCACTGGCGGTGTGAAAACTTGGTGCCGACACCAGGCCGCGGATCGCGCCAAGATCAATGACGTGTACCATGTTCAGCCGCAATGCCGGGATAAGCTCGTCCATCCACAGTGCGCTCTCGGGCATATAGGGGTAGGGGCCGTGCCATAGCGTGGCAAACGGGCCGACCGCAGGCATGAAGCGGAACAGGATCAGTGCGAGCGTGGCGGCAATCCAGAAAGCTGCGAGGAACCGGCGCGCGGCGGCGCGCTGGTTGGTCCAGGCAAACCAGCCGAGCAGGATCGCCGGGCTGGCATAGATGCTCTGGTAAAAGGTCGTGCCGATAATCTGTAATGATCGATGCGCGGCGACAAGGTCATACCAGGCCAGCCAGTTGAAACGCAGCATCTCGTCCGCACGTTGCAGCCCTTCGTCGATATAGCCAGAGGTCATTGCCGATACGGGATAACTGGCGAGCGCACCGCTCAGTGCGATGACGATGAACAGGCCAAAATACTCGGCGGCATCGCGTGCGACACGCTGGCCGTGGCTGATCGGGTTGCGCAGGACATAGCGCGTCACCGCCATGCCGGTCAGGCAAAGGCCAAAAATCATGGTGGCCGGTGCAAAGGGCACGATCGACAGCTGTTCATAGGCCATCATGAACGACAGGGCGGCAACGCCCATCAGCGCGGCCAGCACCAGCCAGCGCGCAGGTATGACCGACTGGTCGGTCTCAGGCGCTAATGATGCGTGTAATGAAGCGTCGAAAGTCGACGAAAGCGCAATTGGCGGCAAAAGCTAATCCCACGACCCCGGCGGTCATAGCTACGCTAGGCCGCATTGTATGAAACTTCTGTGACACATCTGTGACAACAAGGCGAGTCGGGTTGCGTAGTTTGCTACGGGGTGTGGGATATTTGGGCCACAGTTCGGGCGGTACGCGGTCTGCGCTGGTGGACACATGACGATCTCACCTCTGTCGCGACCATCGCATCGCGCGCAACATCTACGAGAGTTTCGGGGGATTGGATATCAAGACATTGATAATATAATGATATAATCTCACCCCAAACTAACAAAACTATCCATCACCCGCTTCCGCCCCGCCGCCTCGAAATCGATCTCCAGCTTGTTGCCCTCGATCTCGGCGATCTCGCCGTAACCGAATTTCTGGTGGAACACGCGCATACCGACCGACAGGTCGTCGCGGCCCTTGTTACCAATGCTGACCGCCGAGGCGCGGCTTTCCACCACGCGGGCGGGTTCGCGCGTGAAGGTGCGGACCTGCCATTCGCCGCCGATCTTTCCGCTGCTATTGCCCGCCGCGCGTTGCCAGCCCGGGCCGCGACCGGTGCCGCGCGCCACGTCGGCAAAGGGGTCACTACGGTCGGACCAGTTGGCGCGCCACAGGCTCTCGCCGCCCGCCATGCTGCTCTCGCTGGTGACGTGCGCCGCCGGCAGCTCATTGACGAAACGGCTCGGGATACTTGACGACCATTGGCCGTAGATGCGGCGATTGGCGGCGTGGAGGATCACCGCGAGGCGTCGCGCGCGGGTGATGGCGACATAGGCGAGGCGGCGTTCCTCCTCCAGTGAGGCGAGACCGCCCTCGTCGAGCGAGCGCTGCGACGGAAACAGCCCTTCCTCCCAGCCGGCGAGGAACACGGTGTCGAACTCCAGCCCCTTGGCGGCGTGGATCGTCATGATCGTCACCTTGGCCTCGTCGGCCTGTGCCTCATTGTCCATCACCAGGCTGACATGCTCTAGGAACGCGCCGAGGTTTTCGTATTCCTCCATCGCGCGGACGAGCTCGCTCAGATTCTCCAGCCGGCCGGCGGCCTCGGCCGATTTCTCGGCCTGCCACATCGCGGTGTAACCGCTCTCGTCGAGCAGCTGCCGCGCCAGCTCCGGGTGGGGCAGGGTGTTCGCCATGCCGCGCCAGCGGAGGATGTCGCCGACCAGATTGCCGAGCCCGCGCCGCGCTTGCGGGGTCAGCTCGTCGGTGTCGAGGATGCGCGCGGCGGCGGTCGCCAGCGGCACACCCTCCGCGCGGGCGAGCATGTGGATCTTCTGCACCGCCTTGTCGCCGAGCCCGCGCTTGGGGACGTTGACGATGCGTTCGAAGGCGAGGTCGTCGGCTGGCTGGTTGACGATGCGCAGATAGGCCATTGCGTCGCGGATCTCGGCGCGCTCATAGAAGCGCGCGCCGCCGACGATGCGATAGGGCAGGCCGATCGAGATGAAGCGGTCTTCCAGCTCGCGCGTCTGGTGCTGTGCGCGGACGAGGATGGCGATCTCGTCGAGGCTCTTGCCGCCACGCTGGACGCTCTCGATCTCCTCGCCGATGCGCCGCGCTTCCTCGGGTCCGTCCCACACGCCGAGCACCTTGACCTTCTCGCCGGTCTCATGCTCGGTCCACAGCGTCTTGCCGAGCCGCCCGCCATTATTGGCGATCACGCCCGAGGCGGCGGCGAGGATGTGCGGGGTCGAGCGGTAATTCTGCTCGAGCCGGATCACCCTGGCGCCGGGAAAATCCTTTTCAAACTTGAGGATGTTCTCGACCTGCGCGCCGCGCCACGAATAGATCGACTGGTCGTCGTCGCCGACGCAGCAGATGTTCCTGGAGCTCTGCGCGAGCAGGCGGAGCCAGAGATACTGGACGCTGTTGGTGTCCTGATACTCATCGACCATGATATATTTGAAGCGGCGCTGATAATCGGCGAGCACCGCGCGGTCGCGCTTGAGGATGACCAGCATGTGCAGCAGCAGGTCGCCGAAATCGCAGGCGTTGAGCGCGATCAGCCGCGCCTGATATTGCGCGTAGAGATCCTTGCCACGGCCATTGGCGTAGCGCTCGCTCTCGCCGGCATCGACATCAGCCGGGGTCAGGCCCTTGTTCTTCCACTCGTCGATCAGCCCGCCGAGCGCGCGCGCCGGCCAGCGCTTCTCGTCGAGATCGTTGGCGGTGATCAGTTGCTTGATCAGCCGCTGCTGGTCGTCGGTGTCGAGAATGGTGAAATTGCTGTGCAGCCCGACCAGCTCGGCATGGTGACGCAGCATCTTGGCGCCGATCGCGTGGAAGGTGCCGAGCCACGGCATCCCCTCGACAACATCACCGACGATGCGCCCGACGCGGTGGCGCATCTCGCGCGCGGCGCGGTTGGTGAAGGTAACGCTGAGTATTTCCCAAGGCGCCGCCTTGCGCGTGTAGAGCAGATGGGCAAGCCGCGCGGTCAGCGCCGCCGTCTTCCCGGTGCCGGCACCGGCGAGCACCAGCACCGGGCCGTCGGTCGTCAGCACCGCCTCGCGCTGCGGCGGGTTGAGGCCGGCGAGATAGGCTGGCTCGGGATGGGGTTCGGCAGGGAGACTCATCGGTGAACAGGTAGGGAACGCGCGGGCGCGAGGCAACCGCGCTTGTGATCACGCAGGTTGGGCTGCGGTAACATGTAACCGTCATGCCGGACTTGTTCCGGCATCCACCGTCCCACATTCACAACCGACGATAGCATCTGCGGCAAGGTGGCCCCCGGAACCAGTCCGGGATGACGGGTTGGCTTGCGGCAGGGGCGCGGTGGCCTATGCTGACGCGCGAACGAGGAGAATGGGTATGACGACGCAAGAGATGCCGCCAGCGATCACGGCGTGGCACCGCTGGATGGAGGAACGCAACCCGGCTGATCTAGACGCGCTGATCGATGATGACTGTGTGTTCCAGTCACCCGCCGTGCATTCCCCGCAAATCGGCAAGGCAATCACGATGAAATATCTTCGCGCCGCCATGGAGGTGCTCGGCGCCCCTGATTTTCGCTATGTCGAGAAATGGATCGGCGAACGCTCGGCGGTGCTGGAATTTACCCTGACCCTTGAGGAAAAGTCGCTGAATGGTGTCGACATCATCCACTGGAACGAGGTCGGTCGGATCACGAATTTCCGCGTCATGGTACGACCGGTCAAGGCGTTGATGGCGCTTATCCCGGCAATGGCCGCTGTGCTCGAACGAGCATGAAGCGCTTTTCCACAGGGGGGCAGGGAAGGAGGAGCGCTTCAGGCAGGCAACCCTACGCCGTTTGGCGCACCACCAATGGTGCAGTCCGCGCCCGGGATGGGGCTGTTGCCGGTCAAGCTGGCGCCATGCCTCAATATCGCGGCGAAACGGGTCGTCCGGATGTTCCAGGCGATAGGTTGCGCGGGCCCTGCCGGACAGGCGGAAGCCGAGAAAATCTAGCCCAAGGGCGTCCATCCCGCGCACGATCCGTGAGATGTCAAACGGGTCTTCCTGTTCGTGGAACAGCAGGTCGTGGACCCCGGTCAGGGTGTAGAAATCGAACGATCCGGCAACCTGCGGCATGTCACGCATCAACCGCGCGCGCGCGGCACGCAACACATCGTCAGTCAATGGTTGGGCGTGCAGGTCACGAAGCAGGTATCGCGCCCGCATCACACGCAGCCGGACATAGGCGCTGTACACCATCAACGACATGATGCCGCCCGGTCGCAGCGCCCCGGTAATCGCCGCCCAGCCAAGTTCGGGATCGGCCAGATGGTGCAGCACACCGCTGCAGATCACGGCGTCAAACTGTCGATCCAGCGCGGCAACATCGTGAAGGTCGAGCTGCTGGAAAGTGATGTTGCCAATCCCGGCGGCGGCGCAGTGCTCAACCGCGTAGGAGAGTGACGCCGGGCTGATGTCGATCGCGGTGACATGCGCATCGGGGCAACGCAGCGCCCAATGCGCCGCCTCGCGTCCGGTTCCACAGCCGGCGATCAGGATATTGCCGGCAACAGGCAAGTCGTCCGGCGCACCCGGTCCAAGCTGCGCGGCAATTGCGGGCAAGGTCGTTGGTGGCACCGCAAGCGGTCGGTGCCAGGCGGGGTAGGGTCGCTCGATATAATGGGCTGCCACGCGCCGGGTCACGGTGGCGGCATAGTCCGGCGTATCGGGCAGGATGGGCGGGACGGGAAAATAGCCGCGCGCAATCGGGGCGGTCGGATCGGCGTCGAGCATCGCCTGTTCGGCATCATCAATCAGCCAGCTGCCACCATTGTGATCGGCCTGCGCGGCCAGCGCCGCCAGCGCGGCGGGGTATTCCGGCCATTTGCCCGACAGCAGCAACCAGCGGCGCAGCGCGGTAATCTTTCGTTCAACGGCAAGCTCCGCAACGAACCCGGCCGCGAGCAAATCCTGCGCAAACCCGTCAGCTTCGAGCCAGGCGGCGGCGTCCGACGGGGCCGGCGGGATACGCCCGGCCTTGTCCAGCAATGCCCATCCCGCCAGCACGAGAGATTGCGGGTCGATCAGCGGGTCGGAAAACATCGTGCGAAGGTCGTTCTCGCGCGCGAGCTCGATTGCCTCGGGCGCCGCCTGCAACCGCTCAACCAGCGAAAAACGTGCCCGCGCGTCGGTTCGATCAGCAAGAAAGTCATGCCACGCCATTTCCAGGGCTGCTGCGGTGCCTGTGGAAGAAGGGGATAATGTCATGGCTGGCATTGCGCCCTTATGCCCATGAATTGGTTGGCGGCAAGGCGACCCTTGGCGCTTTCCAGCTGTCTCGCCTTCTCGAATGCCCCGCCGCAATTCAGCGTTCCCAGCTTGGTACAACGCACACCAGTCGGGTGTGGCCGTCACGAAAACGTCATAAGAGTGTAACGCTGGGGGTTGATGGCAGTGACGCCATGGCAACAATCGCAAACACGCCTGCCGAATCGGTGGCACCTCCCGTCGCGCACCGTATCCATCGGCCGCTTCCATCAATTGCCCGTTGGGTGTTCCTCGGCCTGCTGCTTGGCGGGCTGGGTTATGCCGGTGCCAGCATCGTGCTGGATACGGCACAGGTCGGCGAGCAGATGGCGACCGGTGTGTTCCTGTTCCTCGGCCTGGCCTTGATGATCGCCCTGGGCTTTGAATTCGTCAACGGGTTCCACGACACGGCGAATGCGGTTGCGACCGTCATCTACACCAACTCATTGCCGCCGCATGTTGCGGTGGTGTGGTCAGGCTTTTTCAATTTCCTCGGCGTGATGCTGTCGAGCGGTGCCGTCGCCTATACGATCATCACGCTGCTGCCGGTTGACCTGATCCTGCATGTCGGCAGCGGGGCCGGCTTTGCGATGATTTTCGCACTGCTGTTTGCGGCAATCCTGTGGAACCTCGCGACCTGGTATGTCGGGCTGCCCAATTCGTCGAGCCACGCGCTGATCGGTTCGATCCTTGGCGTTGGCTTCGCCAATCAGCTGATTTCGTCGAGCAAGGGTGGCACCTCGGGCGTTGACTGGTCGCAGGCCGAGAAGGTGCTGTCGTCGCTGCTGTTCAGCCCGTTATGCGGCTTTGTCGGCGCGTTCGCGCTGCTGCTGATGATGAAGGCAGTGCTGCGCAACCCCAGACTTTATGACGAACCGCACGGCAACACGCCGCCGCCGCGCGGCATTCGCGCGCTGCTGATCGCGACCTGCACGGCGGTGTCCTTCTTCCACGGCAGCAATGACGGGCAGAAAGGCATGGGCCTGATCATGCTGATCCTGATCGGCTGCGCCCCAACCGCCTATGCGCTCAACCGCACCATGCCGGAGAGCGCAATGGCCGGGTTCGTGGCGAGCGCGAACGGGGCTGCAACGACGTTCAGGGTGCACGCCGGGCAGAGCGGTGATGATCTCGGAGCGGCGCGCACGGTGTTGACCGAAGCACTGCGCACGCATGAGGCGATGGCGCCGGCGGTGTTCGGCGCGGTCAGCACGCTGTCACGCGACCTCGGCCAGCGCATCCAGGGCTTTGGCGTGTTGAGCAAGGTTCCGGCGGGTGCCACGCCCAACCTGCGGAACGACATGTATCTGGTGCTCGACACCACCAGGCTGATCACCAAGAACAAGGCGGCCGCGACGGCTTTTTCCAAAGCCGAACTGGCGGCGATCAGGGAATATCAGAAGCATCTCGAACAGGGTACGCGCTTCATCCCGCTATGGGTGAAGATCGCAGTCGCGATTGCCCTGGGGCTCGGCACCATGGTCGGCTGGCGCCGCATCGTCGTGACGGTCGGCGAACGGATCGGCAAGTCGCATATGACCTATGGCATGGGCGCGGCAGCGGAACTGGTCGCAGCGGCGACGATCATGACCGCCGACATCTTTGCGCTGCCCGTATCCACAACACATATCCTGTCGAGCGGCGTGGCCGGGTCTTCGGTGGCGAGCCGTGCCGGGCTGCAGGTGCGCACGATCACCAACATGGCGATGGCGTGGGTGTTGACCTTGCCGGCGGCCATGCTGTTGTCGGGCGGGCTATATTGGTTGATGCTTCAGGCCATCCGGGTCTTCGGAATCGCCTGACGCGGAAAATTTGGCTAGGGCTATGGCCATGACCGCGCCCGACACCCGCCGCATCCTGCTCGCCAGCCTGACCGGCACGGCGGTCGAGTTTTACGACTTCTATATCTATGCGACCGCCGCCGCGCTGGTGTTCGGACCGTTGTTCTTCCCTGCATCATCGGCGTCGGCGCAACTGATGCTGTCCTATGCCACCTTTGGCCTGGCGTTCATTGCCCGTCCAGTCGGCGCGATATTGTTCGGCCATTTCGGTGATCGGGTGGGGCGCAAGTCAACGCTTGTTGCATCATTGCTGCTGATGGGCGGATCGACCGTCGCCATCGCCTTTCTGCCGACCTATGCGCAGGTTGGCTGGGTCGCGCCGTTGCTGCTGTGTATCCTGCGGTTCGGGCAGGGGCTGGGGCTTGGCGGGGAATGGGGTGGCGCAAGCCTGCTCGCGGCGGAAAATGCGCCGCCGCACCAGCGCATGACCTGGGGGATGTTCCCACCGCTTGGTGCGCCGGTCGGGTTTATCGCCGCCAATGGCTTTTTTCTCCTGCTTGGCCTGTTTCTCAGCGATGACCAGTTTCGGGCATGGGGTTGGCGCCTGCCGTTTCTTGCCAGCGCGGTGCTGGTGCTGCTCGGCCTGTGGGTGCGGTTGAAACTGACTGAGACGCCCGCCTTTCTGGCGGCGTCGCGCGCCGAGGCGATCCCGCGTGTACCCATCGCGACCCTGTTCAAGCACCATTTGCGTCCCACGCTCGCGGGTACCTTCGCGGTGGTCGCGTGTTTTGCGCTGTTCTACCTCGCGACGGCCTTTGCGCTTGGCTATGGCACGACCCGGCTCGGCTATCCGCGCGAGACCTTCCTCGCCATCCAGCTTGTCGCCATCCTGTTCCTTGCGCTCGGCATCATTGTCGCCTGCATATGGGCTGATCGCAGCAGCGCGACGCGGATGCTGGCGCTGGGCTGTGCCGGGTGCGTCGCGGCGGGGGCGTTGATGGGGCCAATGCTCGGTGCCGGGTCGCTGGTCGTCATCCTGATCTGGCTGGCCCTTGCGCTGTTCGTCATGGGCTTCGCCTATGGCCCGCTTGGCGGCTGGTTGCCCGATCTGTTCCCGGCGGAGGTGCGCTATACCGGCGTGTCGCTGACCTTCAATCTCGGCGGCATCCTTGGCGGGGCGCTGGCGCCGATCGCCGCCCAGGCGCTTTCGGCGCGTGGTATCGGCTATGTCGGCCTCTATCTCGTTGCCGCCGGCGTGTTGAGCCTTGGCGGCATCGCCCTGCTCAGCAAGCGCGGGGCGTTTGCAACCACAGCATAAGACGCTGAAAGCCGGTTCCCGCTTAGCCCAATGCCCTGAGCAGTGTGATCCGCGCCTTGCCATGGGTGCGTTCGGCATCAATTGTGAAGCCGCCAATCTCGACCGGCTCCTTCGCTCCGGTCTCAACGCTGGTCCATGTCGCCGGGCCAATCCAGCCAAGCCGCGCCAGCCGCTCAAGCGCAACCACGCCGGCGCCCGTGCCATAAGGCGGGTCAAGCAGGATCAGATCATAGGGCTTTGCCGCCGGGCCAAGCGTCAGGACTGACTGGGCGCGGACGTCTGCGCTTGCACCGAGCTTGGCGATATTGCCGCGCAATGCGTCCAGCGCAGGCTTGTCATGCTCGACGAACAGGCAATGTGACGCACCGCGGGACAGCGCCTCAAGACCCAGCGCGCCTGACCCGGCGAACAGGTCAACCACCGACAATCCCTCAAAGTCACCCAACCGGCTGGTCAGCATGGAAAACAGCGCCTCGCGCGTCCGGTCGGCGGTGGGGCGGGTGGCATCACCCTTGGGGGCGACAATGGTGCGTCCACGCCACTGCCCGGCAATGATCCTCATTGTTACTTCCGTGTCCTTGGCGAACGGCTCGGGCCGCTCGGCTTTTTGCCCGATGGTTTGGCGCTGGCCCAGCCAGCGGGCTTCTTGCCCGGCTTGCTTGCCTCCCGCCGTGGGGCGGTGGCGGGGCGATCAACCAGCGTCTCGCGCGATTCGCGATGTGCCTTGGCACGTGCCGCCCGCGCCGGGCTGCCGGTCGCGCGCGGTGCATCGCCGCGCGTGGAGGAGTCATCGCGGCGTGATGTGCGGGCGCGGTCGTCCTTGCGTGGTGGTTTTGCGCCGCCGCTGGCGCGTGTCGATCGGGGCGTCTCCGCGCCACCCGCTGCCTTGGGTGCATCAAACCAGCGCTTGGTGCGCGGCATGTCTTCGCGGGTGACGACATGGTCGCGCGGCGTGCCGTCACGGGCATCGCCGCCTTCGCGGCGCGGCGGGTGGGCGCGGTCGTCGCGAGGTGGGGCACCGGCACCGCGCCGGGCGTCAGGCCCGCGTGCGGCGCGTGATGGATCACCCAGCCGCACGGGTTCTGCGCGGCGCAAGGGCCGGGCGGGCCGGTCTGCGCGCGGTGCGGTCGCTGTGCTGGACGGTGCCGCGCGCGACGTTGCCAGCTTGGGTGGCCCGGCAATCACCTTGCTGGTCGGGTTCTTGCGGAACGCCACCAGGTCGTGCTGGCGCACCTCACCCACCGCACCGGGCGGCAGGTCACCCAGCACAAACGGGCCATAGCGGGTGCGGATCAGGCGAGAGACCTGCAGCCCGAGATACTCCAGCACCCGCCGCACCTCGCGGTTCTTGCCCTCGGTCAGGATCAGCTCAATCCAGGTATTGGCGCCTGTCCGGCGCTCAAGGTTCGCATCAATCGAGCCATAGCGAACGCCCTCGATCTCTACGCCTTCAATCAATTGCTCCAGCTGGGCCTGGGTAACATTGCCATAAACCCGCGCGCGATAGGCGCGTTCGACGCCGGTGGCGGGCAGTTCAAGCAGGCGCTTCAGCTCCCCGTCGGTGGTCAGCAGCAACAGCCCCTCGGTATTGAGGTCGAGTCGCCCGACCGGCACAAGACGCGGCAAGTCCTTCGGCAGCTTGTCATAGATTGTCGGGCGCCCCTTGGGGTCGCGCTCGGTGACGAGCAGGCCATTGGGCTTGTGATACAGGTACAGCCGCGCCGGTGCTGCGGCTTGCACCGGGTTGCCATCGACCGTGACGCCATGGAGCGATGTCAGCAGGGTCGCGGGGGTGTCGAGCAGCTTGCCGTCAAGCGCCACGCGGCCCTCTTCGATCATGCGTTCGATTTCACGCCGCGACGCAATGCCGGCGCGGGCGAGCAATTTGGCGATGCGCTGAGGCCCGCGAGCTGGTTTTGGTGGTTGCACGGCGCGGCTGATAGACGCTTTTCTCCTATCCGCCGCGCAAAAAATGGTGCCTGATCCCGTCGCCGGGCGTTAAGCTGTGGTCGCATAATGAAAGCCGACGGGAAATTGCCCCTGTGGCGATGAAAAAAGGTGAGCATCCAGGCGATGTTGTTCGGCAAGAAGAAGCGCAGGATTACCAGGCTTCTCCTCGTTGAGGACGAGCCGCTGGTGGCGTTCGACAATGAACGATTCCTGATCGATGCAGAGTTTGACATCATCGCGACCGTTGACCGGGTGGCCGATGCGGTGCGCCTGATTCGCGGCGATGACGGGATTGACCTGGTCCTGGTCGACATCAGCCTTGCCGATGGCAGCGGACTGGATGTGGCGCGCGCCGCTCATGAATGCGGCATCGCCGCCATGTTCGTGACCGGCGATTGCCCCGCCGGTGGGGAACAGGTCGCCATTGGTTGCCTCGCCAAACCCTATGCGCAGCGCGACCTGCTGGTCGCGATCAGCGCGGTCGAGGCAGTGCTCGACGGGCGTGAACCGAAGCGCCTGCCCGCCGGGTTCAAGCTGTTCGCGCGGCCTGAGGCGGCTTAACGCGGATGACCTGTTGTTGCATTCGGGGCGTCAACAATCGAGGTTGTGCGGGGTTTGGTGATATCTTCGTCTCGGTTTGCTCCGGACAGGTGCCGATGTGCTCACGCCGCTATCGACGAGAGAGCCGGCAACATTCACTCGCATAGGTATTGGAGCGAAGGACTTCGTTAAGGGCGCTGCGTAAGGCCGACTTAACTGGCGCGGGCTAGCGAGGAAGTATGAACCTGCGTCAATCCAATGGTGGCCTGTCATTACGCTGCGAGGTTCGGCCTCGGTCGTCAACAAATGCACCGGTTATGATTGGGCCTCGCTGAAATGCTATTGCTGACCACCGGAATGATCCTGGTTGTTTCGGCGATCACCCGTTTTCGGATGGAGCGTGCCCGGCTAAGTCGCGAACTGCTAAAGCTGAGCGACAATGTATCGACTCTCAGACATATCGTGGCCGACCTGCAAGCCTCGAATGCTTGCTTTTCAGAGGCTCGCCGCCGCTCGCATCCAAAGCCCGAGATAGATTCACTCCCGATCGGAACCGTGTGATCGGGACTCTTTGTGAGACGACGGTTGGTGCGACAATATTATGTGCGATCTGCGGCCGTCGATGGTCGTGATCGGCGCGGTCGAGGCCGTTCAGCTTTCCGATGCGGCTACCTTCATGTGGAGCGCGTTGGATCCCTTCTGCGGCCCTAGAGCATTTTGTGATTAGATTGACGCATAGCCTGAGTTTCTGAGATAGTTGGCGCATTCCTGAGGTGAGAAGGCATCGAGGAGCGATCCGATGCGCCGCCAGGTTGCCTCGACGGATCGCTCCTGGGCTTTACGCAGGAGCGTTTTGAGCTTGGCGAAGACCTGTTCGATGGGGTTCAGGTCGGGGCTGTAGGGCGGGAGGAACAGGATCCTTGCGCCAGCCGCCCGAACGGCGTTGCGCACCGCCTCACCCTTGTGGCTGCCGAGATTGTCGAGGATGACGATGTCACCCGGCTTGAGCGTCGGGATCAGGAACTGCTCGACATAGGCGAGGAAGCTTTGCCCGTTGATCGGGCCGTCGATCACGGCCGGCGCGTCGATCCGGTCACAGCGGAGTGCGGCGAGGAAGGTCAGCGTCTTCCAGTGGCCATGCGGTACCTTGGCGCGCAGCCGCTCGCCCCGGCGACAGCGGCCATGGGTGCGCGTCATGTTGGTCTTCGCCCAGGTTTCGTCGATGAAGACGAGGCGCCGCGGATCAAGCCGGCCCTGATAGCGCTTCCAGCTCGCCCGCCGTCGGGCCACGTCGCGCCGATCCTGTTCTGAGGGCAGCACGCTTTTTTTTGAAGCTGATGCCCTCACCGACGAAGAAGCGCGATAACATGCCGGTATCGGCCCGCACGCCGCGTTCGGCGAGCAACCGTGCCGACAACGCCGCCAGCGTGATGTCGGGCTCAGCAGCGATCACCGCCAGTAACCAGTCGCGCTCCGGCTTCACCTTTGATGGCCGGTGGCCGCCGGTACCCGCACAGCGCCGGTCGCCGGCGCGCTCATAGCGCTGAACCCACTTGATCGCCGATGCCTCGCTCACGCCAAATCGTCGCGACGCAGAGCGGCGGCTCTCGCCACCCCGGACCACCGCATCGATCACCCGGTCACGCAAATCCTGAGAATAGGCTCGTGGCATAAGGGCTGGCCTCCAAACCCAGCCCAAAGCTTGAATCACATCCAGGAACCCTTGGGAATCCACATTCGATTCCACCTATTCGCAGCGCGCTCTAAGCGTATTCGCCGATGACCGAGCCCAATCCCCACGATCAAAACTGCGACAACAAACCGGACTGAATTGGCAACGGTTGGGTTCATGAGAACGGCAACGACAAAAAGCACCGAGATGAAGCCAACGCCGCCGACGGTGAAACGCTCGAAGCCGACTGACGGTCACGCCGAGCGTAGCGCTTAAAGGCGAGCCGCCAGAACAGTGCTTTCATTTTGTCATGCTATCATGCTTCCGAACGACCGCAACTGAGGCGACCGTCGCCGGGCGGCTCTTCGCCCCAATAGTGTCCGGCCAGCTTTCAGGCGTCTCTAGTGGATAGACGGAGCGGGAACCGCGAAAATCGTTGGAGAGCGGCCATTGGTCGGAGGCAGGCGACACTTAGCGCCTGACCTCCATGGCTGAGTTGACTGTCAACGATACGCGATTGCATGCCCACATGGCATCGGGACCCACGTCGATAACGGTGCCGGTCAATCGGACATACTTCTTGTTGAGCTTCCAGAGATTGGGGCCTCCAACCGTTCCGTATAGGGTGATGCACTGGGTCCAATAATTGTATTCGACATACGAACCTCGGCGCTGTTGCTCCACATCGATATATGCGTCTCTAGATTGCCATAGAGCCCGCGTGTCGCTGCCGGCAGTGAGATAGCCCTCTACCACAACATCTCTTCCTTCTAGTGTCTCTACGCCAGCGATTACCTGCGTCGGCAGATAGACTTCGGCGCGCGCGCGCATCGTTGTGTCGCGCGGCGCACACCCTGTGATGGCGGCGGCGAAAATTATTGAAATGGCGTGGCGCTTCATCTGGATAGGATGGCGCTTTCAAGCGATGTTCGCAATTGCGGTGCGAGCTGCCGGCACAGACACTCGCGAAAAAGTTAGTCGCACCAACTGCCCATCCTAAAGCTGCCCTTCCACCGCATCATGAAACTTGCGGATACCCGCCTCGAGCGTCCCAAGCGTGATTCGGTCGAGTGCGCCCGATTCCAGCCCTTCCTGCCCGAGCGCCGCTGCGCGGAAATCCTCGGCGGCGAAGACGCCGCCGTCGAGCAGCGCCCAGCTGCGTTCCCAATGGTCGCGCGCCTTGTCGGTCGCGGGCGCCTCGGGGATGAGCATGAAATCCTCAACCAGCACGCGGTTCTCGGCCTGTGGCATCATCACCATCAGGTTCATGTAATCGGGGCTGACGATCAGCACCGTGCCGGGGAAGAGTTGATAGGTATAGGTGATCGCGCCACGCAGCGCCGGCCAGTCGGCGCCGTCGATCGCAGCAAGCGTTGCTGCGCGGCCTACGGCTGATCGCTGATGCGGGCCGATTGAATCTGCCGTGTTGACACCATCCTTGAAGAACGGGCCAATGGTCGCTGCATGAAGGCGCTGGACATGATAGCTTTCAAGAAAAGCGTCCATGATCAGTTTCCAGTTCGCGCGCACGTCATGCGTGCGGCGGCGGAACAGATGCTGCCGGGGCAGGGCAAAGGCCTCAAAATCCGGCGCCAGCGCTTCGGCTTCGCTGAAATCCGCACCTTCGTCGAACGAGAACCAGATCAGCCCGCCGGCTTCGCACGTCGGCAGTCGCTTCAGGCCGAAATCGCCCTTGGTGAGACCGGGAAAACTGTCAGGGCGGGGCAGGGCGGCCAGCGCCCCGTCAAGCGTGTAGCTCCACGCGTGATAGGGGCAGATCAGGCGTGATGCGCAAACCGGCTCATCGCCCTCGACCAGCCTGGTGCCACGATGGCGACAGACATTGAGGAACACATGGGCCTTGCCGGTGTTGTCGCGGGAAATCAGCAATGGCTTGCCGAACCCGTCATGTGGCACGGCCATGTTCGGCTCGGGCAACAGCGCTGACGGGGCGATGACCAGCGGCACGCGAGAGAAAATGCGCGCCTGCTCGGCGCGGTGGCGCGCCGGGTCAGTATAGGCGGCGGCATCGACATGGGTGATGGCGGTCGCGCGCGCATCGCCATTGGCGACCAGTTGGCGGGCAAGTTCGAGCTGTCCGAAGGTCGGCGCGTTCATAGGCACTAGGCATAGCGCAGAACCCGGCTAATCTCACCAGATAATAAACGGGAGTTCAGGGTGGCTCAGGCGCGTCCAAAAGGGTTCAAATTGCTTGTCGCGGCGTTGCGGACGCGAAAATCTGCGTCGATGCTGGCCTTCGCCTTTTCGTCCGGCCTGCCGTTTGCGTTGCTCGTCGGCACGCTGACAGCGTGGCTGGGCGAGGTGAAGGTCAACCTCGCGACGATTGGCGTGTTGTCATGGGTCGGGCTGACCTATGCCTTCAAGTTTCTCTGGTCGCCGCTGGTCGACCGGCTTGAGTTGCCGGTGCTTGGCCGACTCGGGCGGCGCAAGAGCTGGATTGTCCTGTGCCAGGGGCTGATGATCCTTGGCCTGCTCGGCCTCGTGGTGACGGATCCCACCGTGCACATCGCGCGCTTTGCATTGTTCGCCTTTCTCGGGGCTATTGGCTCTGCGACACAGGACATTGCCGTTGATGGCTGGCGGATCGACATCGCCGACGAGGAAACGCCGGTCGAGCTGCTCTCCGCAATCTACCAGCTTGGCTATCGCACCGCGAGCATCGTTGGCGGGGCTGGCGCGCTGTACATGGCGGCACGGATGAGCTGGCCGACCGTCTATCTCGTCATGGCGGTGCTGATGGGTGTGATGATGGCCATCGCGCTGACCGCGCCTGATACCGAACGGCCACCGCGCGCCGTCGTCGATGTGCTGGCCGAGCCTGGCGAGATCAACCCCAGGGTGCGCGCTGCTGCCCTTATTGTCGTCGGGTCGGCCTGGACATGGGCGATCGTCACGATTGTGATGTTCATGGTCAGTATGCTGGCCCAGCGTCCAGCCGGGGTGAAGCCGCCATCGGTGGGTGATTTCCTGAAATTCCACGGTCCGGTCATCGTCATTGCGACGGTGCTGGTGCCACTCGCGATTGCCGCGATCATCAACTGGATGAAGTCGCATGGGCGTCAGGTGCAGGCGGAGGTCGATCAGACGCGCACCAGCGTCAGGACTGCGGCCAACCATCTCTATGGCGCACTGGTCGCACCGCTGGCCGACCTTGCCGAGCGGCTGCGCTGGAGCGTACTGATCGTGATCGGCCTGATCCTGACCTATGCCCTGTGCTACAATATCTGGGCATCGTTCGCTTACCCCTTCTACCTTGATTTCATGCATTATTCGAAGGACGAGGTGGCGTTCGCCTCCAAGATTTTCGGTATCGTCATGTCGATTATCGGGGTCAGCATTGGCGGTTATCTGTTCCTGAGGATCGGGCGCTTCCCGACTGTGCTGATCGGTGCGACCTTGCCGATTTTCGGCAATTTCCTTTATGCCGATCTGGCGGAAGGGGCACCGCATATTGACGTGGTCATGCACCTGTTGCGTCTGGACCTGTTGGCGCAATGGTTTGGCAGTGATGAACGTATGGCGCGGCTGCTGCTGACGATCTGCTATGAAAACATCTCGACCGGTATCGCTGGCGCCGCGTTCGTCGCGTTCGTGTCGGGCATTGTCAGCAAGAAGTTTGCAGCGGTGCAATATGCCCTGTTGTCGTCCCTGACCTTCCTGATCGGCTCGCTGGGCAAGGGCTTTGCCGGCGAGATGATCGACAAATATGGCTATGCGACGGTGTTCCGTCAGGTTGCGGTGGTCGGCGTGCTGGCGATCCTGTTTGTGCTGCTTGAATGGTGGCGTTCGGCCCGTGCCACGCGGCAGGCGGAAGCCGAAGAAGCCAGTCAGGCCGCCTGATGCCATTTCTCATACTGCTGCTGGTGCAGGTGATCTGCATCGTCGATGTGATCCGCAATGGTCGCAACCAGTTGTGGATCATGGCGCTGATCTTCCTGCCCGTCGCCAGCACCATCGCCTATGTGATTGTCGAGGTGTTGCCGGGGATGCAGGGCAATCGCCATGTCCGCACGGTGCAGGCCAAGGCGATCGCAGCAATTGATCCGGAGCGTGAGGTGCGGGCTGCACGCAGCGCGCTGGACCTCACTGATACAGTCGCCAACCGGATCAGGCTGGCCGATGCCCTGTCGGCGCTGGGCAAATATGACGAGGCCCTGCCGCTCTATCGCGAGGCTGTGTCGATGGGGCCGCTGGATCTGCGCACCGGCGAGAAGCTCGCCCGCGCCGAGTTCGAGACGGGTGATGCTGCCGCCGCTCTCGCGACATTGGACGCGAACCCGCCGGCGACCGCACAAAGCGACCGCGACCGTCAGGGAATGTTGCGGGCGCGAATCCTCGACCAGCTTGGTCAAAAGGATGAGGCGCTGGCTATCTATGCCGATCTGGTGACGCGGATCGCCGGCGAAGAGGCGCGCTGCCGCTACGCCGCGCTGCTGCTCGAACAGGGCTGGGACAACAAGGCGCGCGTGGTGCTGGAAGAGGTTGAGGCACGGATGAAGCGCCTTGATCGCCACCAGCGCGCTGCCGAGGCGGATATGTACAAATGGGCGATGGAACGGCTCGCAGCCTTGCGAAGCGGGCAATAGCCGCGTGCAGCTTTTGATGCCCGTGGCTGATTTGTAAATGCGATGCATTTGCAAGATCAAGGTTGGAGATAATTGACGTTAACGCCGTGCTGGTTGTCAGTTCGGCTGGCTTTTTCCCGCGTGACGCACCATATGGTCGTCAACACTTTCCCGCGATGGCGCCGGCCGAAGCCGACCGCGCCCGCTAATTTTTCTTAAAGACTGGATTTAAGTGACTACCAAAAAAGAACTCCTGTTCGTCGCACTCGGCGGATCGGGCGAGATTGGCATGAACGTCAATCTCTATGGCTGCGACGGCAAATGGCTGATGGTCGATTGCGGCATCACCTTTGCTGACCCGAATTACCCCGGCATCGATGTTATCCTGCCCGACCTGGCCTTTATCGAGGAACGGCTCGACGATCTGGTCGGCATCGTGCTGACCCACGGTCATGAGGACCATATCGGCGCGCTTCCCTACCTTGCCGAAGACCTTGGCGTGCCGCTTTATGCCACGCCGTTCACCGCCGGCCTGATCCGGGGCAAGCTGGAGGAAGAGGGTAATGAAAAGCGCGTGACATTGCGC
This sequence comes from uncultured Sphingomonas sp., assembly GCA_963422345.1. GTDB lineage: Bacteria > Pseudomonadota > Alphaproteobacteria > Sphingomonadales > Sphingomonadaceae > Sphingomonas. The sequence continues at coordinate 2,845,433 of OY729425.1, read as the reverse complement.
GTGGTTCAGCCCGGCAAGCGGATTGATGTCGGCCCGTTCGGGGTCGATTTCGTCCCGCTGTCGCATTCGATTCCCGAAGCCAACGCCCTGTTGATCCACACCCCCTATGGCCGCGTGTTCCACACTGGCGACTGGAAGCTGGACGAGGCACCGGTGCTCGGGGCGCCATCCTCCCCCGAGCAGCTTACCGCGATCGGTGATCAGGGCATTCTCGCGCTGGTCTGTGATTCGACCAATGTGTTCAACCCGGAAGCATCGGGCTCCGAGAATGATGTTCGCGCCGGGCTGACCGACGTGATTGCGGCGGCAAAGGGCCGCGTTCTCGTCACAACCTTTGCGTCGAATGCCGCCCGTCTTCACACACTGGGTGAAGTGGCCCGGGCGACCGGTCGCGCGCTGTGCGTCACCGGGCGTTCGCTCGACCGCATCCTCAAGGTCGCGCAGGCGACGGGGTATCTGAAGGACTTTCCCGACACGGTTGATCCCGATGCTGCCATGCGCCTGCCGCGAGACAAGGTGATGATTGTCGCCACCGGCGGTCAGGGCGAGGCGCGTGCGGCGCTGGCGCGTGTTGCTGATGGCGCCCACCCGATCAAGCTCGACAGCGGTGATACGGTGGTCTTCTCGTCCAAGCAGATTCCCGGCAATGAGGTTGCGATTGGCCGCATCCAGAACCAGCTCGCCGCGCGCGGGGTGGAAATGATCACCGAGCGGCAGGCCCATGTCCATGTCTCAGGCCATCCGGGGCGGCCTGAGCTCGCCAAGATGTATGGCTGGCTGCGCCCCGACCTGCTGATGCCGGTCCATGGTGAAATGCGCCATTTGATGGAGCAGGCGCGCTTCGGTCTCTCACAAGGCATTCCCGATGCGCTGGTTCAGACCAATGGCGACATTGTGCGCCTTGCACCCGGCACGCCAACCAAGATTGGTCATGCCCAGGTCGGCCGGCTGGTGCTTGATGGTGACGTGATCCTGCCCGGCGACGGTTCAACGATCAACGAACGCCGCAAGCTGGCGCTTAACGGGCAGATCTCGGTCGCGGTGGCAATCGGGTCGCGTGGCTTGCTCGGTGAACCGCAGGTCCGGCTTCAGGGTATCCCGGTTGAGGAAGATCGCGACCCCTTTATCGAGGAGGCTGTCGCTGCGGCGGCCACCGCCGCGCGCGGCAAGGGCCGTGAGAGCGATCGCCTGCGGGAGGATATTCGCCTTGCTGTGCGTCGCGTCGCGACACGCTGGACCGGCAAGAAGCCGATTGTCGATGTGCTGTTGATCGAGGCGTAAGGCGATGATGAAGTGGACTTCCGCGCTGGCGATCTACTTCCTGTTCTGGTCGCTGTCGGTGTTTCTGGTCCTGCCCTTCGGCGTCCGCACGTCTGATGAGGCCGGGGTCGACCGGTTCCCCGGCCAGGATGGCGGCGCGCCGCATGAATTCCGCCCAGGCCGGGTCGCGCTGCGGGTAACGGTGGTGGCGACCATCCTGTTTGTGCTGTTTCAGCTCAACTATGTCGCGGGCTGGATCACGCCGCAGACTTTTTCCAACGCTTTTGGTTCAAGCGTCGCAGGTTAATCTCGCGCAGCCCCGCGCATTGGCTGGAGCCTGCCCCGCGCGAGCGAGCGCCACAGCCATTCCAGCGGGCCATAGCGAAAGTGCGCGAGCCAGGGTTTCGACCACAACAGCATCAGCGCCCAGACACCGGCAACAACGAAATAGAGCTCGGCGCGCGACAACTGCCCGTACAGGCCGCCGCCATAGCCATAGAACAGGCTGCTGCAGATCAGGCTCGTCCCCAGATAGTTGGAAAAGGCCATCCGCCCGGTCGCCGCAAGTCGCTCGGTCAGTGCGCCGCCGGGGCGGGCAAGCAGGATGATAAGACAGGCCCAGCCAATGATCATCAATGGCCGGAACGGCGTGGACGCGGCGATGCCGCCGAGCGCGATGCCAAAAATGTCGAACCCGCTTTGCCCTTCGATGAACAGCATCACCAGATAGGCAGGGATGCCGATGCCAATCGCGACCATCAGCCCCTGGCGATAGCGCGCCCGTGGCCAGTCGCCACCAAGCATCCCTGATTTAAAACTGGCCATGCCGAGCAGCATATAGCTCAACGTCTCCATGCCAACGAACAGGAAGGTCTGGATCGGCGAGGTCGCTGCCTCGGGCAGCCTGTCGGTGAAGATCATGGCGTAGCTGCCATGATGAACCGCGATGTCGCGGGCCAGAAAGGCGGCATCCGGCTGGCCGAATGCATTGATATACCCATGATATTCTTTCAGCGCAGCGGCATCGGCGCTGTGCGCCATGATCGCTGCCTGAACCTTGGCTATGTTATAGACCAGCCCGGCCATGAGCGATGTTTGCAGCGCCAGCAGGATAATCGCCGCGATCACCAGCTTATAGGGCGGCATCTTGTGGAACAGATAGGCCACGGCGCCGACCAGCGCATAATGGTTCAAAATGTCACCCCACCAGATCAGGTAGAGATGCGCGAGGCCAAAGACGAGCAGCCACGCCATGCGCGCATAATGGACGCTGAGCGGGTTCTCGCCCTTGGCGCCGGCGCGCTCGATCACCAGCAGGGTCGATGCCCCGAACAGGAAGGAGAACAGCCCGCGCATCTTGCCGTCAATCAGGATGAAGTTCACCCCCCAGACGGCATAATCTGCGCTGCCATGGCTGCCAAAGGCAGCCGGGTTCATATAGGCGGCCTCTGGCATCGCGAAGGCGACGATGTTCATCAGCAAGATGCCCATCACTGCGACGCCCCGGATCACGTCGAGTGTGGCAACCCGGGAAATACCCGTGGTCATCTGGCTATCCGCCATCATTCAGATCTCCCCCGGATCAGCCGTGCGATGCTACGCCAAAATACGCAAATGTCACGCCCTGGGGCTGCGCCATTGCACGGCACGTCGCGCGACCTGGGCAATCGGGATGCCGACCATCACAACATGGCTGAGCAGTTGCGCGGCGATCTCCGTGATGTTGAAAACCGGAAAGATTGACGGGAAGCGGTGCGGCAGCACGATCCAGTACATGATGACCCATAGCAGCAGGCCATAGCCGATGCCGCTGCGATATGGTTCCTGGTTCAACCGGGGAAAAATGCCTGCCGTGGCGAAATAGACCGCCACCATCGCCAGCATGATCAGGAAGTGGAACAACAGCCCGGCGACCGCTCCGCCCGCTTCCCCAAGGTCGAGCTGCGGCCATGCCGCGGCAGCAATGCCGCTCAGCCAGCCAAGCGGTGTTCCGCCAGTCAGGACGTCGAACAGGATGGCCGACAGGATTGCAAGGGTTCCGGCGATGATCGTGGCAATGGCAACGCCGCGCCAGAAACCTGACTTCGTATATGCAAATGTCACGCTGCCCCCCACGATAGCGAGCGCAGGACGCTATGAGCGCAATCTGGCGCCGTCTATGATGTTCGCAGCGCTTTTCGGATGACCAGTTTCAATCCGGACCACTTTTCGTCAATTGCGCAAACTTTCACGTCGACCAGACCGGTCGGGAACGCGATGGCGCGGACAACATCTTCCGTAACATCGGTAACAACCTTTGCTGCCTTCTTGGGCCAGGACACCCAGATCATGCCGTCAGGTGCCAGGATATTACGCAGTTGATCAATATGTTGCTGCAGGTCACTGCGATCCGTAACAAACACATGCGCCGCCTGGAGCGCCGGTTCCGGTGCAGCCAGCATCACGATGCCGTGCGAATCGGGGTCAATTTCGGCGCGGACATTGTCGGGCAGCCCGGCAAACCACACGCGCTGCCCGGCCTTGAAGCCAAGCTTCCTGATCAATGGCGTGCCGGAATAGCCCGCAACCATCAGGAGCGCCGCCCGATCAAGCGGCCTGTTCCCCCATCAGTGCCGGAAAAAAGCCCTCATGTGCCGCGCGGAGCTGCGCCAGCGTCACGACATGGTCGTCATCAGGCAGTTCGAAGATCAGCCGGTCGGCAATGGTGCGGCCAATGCGCTCAACCTCGACGCCGGCGGCCTCCGCTGCCACGAGCGTGTCGAGCAGTGCATGGTCCGCGATGGTCGCGACATACAGGCCCTGATCCTCGCCAAACAGGGAGCACGCCACGCCACAGGGCAAGGGTGCGTGAAGCATCGCGCCAACCCCACCGGCCAGCGCCATTTCGGCAATGGCCACGGCAACGCCGCCGTCCGATACGTCATGCACGGCGGTCAACGCGCCTGAGGCAATTGCACCGCGCACAAATTCGCCGTTGCGGCGCTCGGCGGCAAGGTCAACCGGCGGCGGTGGGCCGTCTTCGCGACCGTGCAGTTCGCGCAGCCACAGGCTCTGGCCAAGGTGCCCGCTGCGCGTGCCGATCAACACAATGACGTCGCCGGTGCCCTTGAAGGCAATCGTCGCGCTCTTCGACCAGTCGGCGAGCAGGCCGATTGCGCCAATTGCCGGTGTCGGCAGGATGGCGCTGCCACTGCCATCATCATTCTTCGTCTCGTTGTACAGCGAGACATTGCCACTCACGATCGGGAAGTCGAGCGCCGCACAGGCTTCCGCCATGCCCTCGATACAGCCGACAAACTGGCCCATGATCTCGGGGCGCTGCGGGTTGCCGAAATTCATGCAGTCAGTCGTCGCCAGCGGCAGCGCACCGACCGCGCTCAGGTTGCGATAGGCCTCGGCAATTGCCTGTTTGCCCCCCTCATAGGGGTCAGCAAAACAATAGCGCGGCGTGCAATCGGTGGTGATCGCCAGCCCCTTGTCGGTGCCGTGAACCCGCACCACCGCCGCATCACCACCGGGGCGCTGCACCGTGTCGCCGCCGACCATATGGTCATATTGCTCCCAGATCCATCGCCGCGAGGCGATGTCGGGTGATGCCATCAGCGTCAGCAAATCAGCCGCCACATCGGTTGTTGCCGGGACGTTGGCCAGCGCGGCGGGTGGCGGAGTCTTGACCCAGGGGCGGTCATAGGCTGGCGCCTCGTCGGCCAGCGGGCCAAGCGGAATATCCGCCACCGTCTCCCCCTTGAAGGTCAGCACCATGCGACCGGTATCGGTCACATGGCCGATCACGGCGAAATCCAGCTCCCATTTACGGAAAATGGCTTCGGCAAAATCCTCGCGGCCGGGCTTCAGCACCATCAGCATCCGCTCCTGGCTCTCGCTCAGCATCATCTCATAGGGTGTCATGCCGGTTTCGCGGCACGGTACGCTGTCCATGTTCAGCTCAATGCCGACGCCGCCCTTTGATGCCATCTCGACCGAGGATGAGGTCAGCCCGGCAGCCCCCATGTCCTGGATCGCGACAATCGCATCAGACGCCATCAACTCAAGACAGGCTTCGATCAGCAGCTTCTCGGTAAAGGGGTCACCCACCTGCACCGTCGGGCGCTTCTCTTCCGAATCCTCTGAGAAATCCGCCGACGCCATGGTCGCGCCATGGATGCCGTCACGCCCGGTCTTGGAACCGACATAGACAATCGAATTGCCCACACCGGATGCGGCGGAATAAAAAATCTTGTCAGTTTCGGCGATGCCAACGGTCATCGCATTGACCAGGATATTGCCATCATAGGCGCGGTGGAAATTCACCTCGCCGCCGACCGTCGGCACGCCGACGCAATTGCCATAGCCGCCAATGCCGTGCACGACGCCTGAAATCAGGTGGCGCATCTTCGGGTGGTCGGGTCGGCCAAAACGCAGCGCGTTGAGATTGGCCACAGGGCGCGCGCCCATGGTGAACACGTCGCGCAAAATGCCGCCAACCCCCGTCGCCGCACCCTGATAGGGCTCGATATAGGATGGGTGGTTATGGCTCTCCATCTTGAAGATCGCGGCCTGGCCATCGCCAATATCGACCACACCGGCATTCTCGCCCGGTCCGCAAATCACTTGCGGCCCGGTCGTCGGCAGCTTTTTCAAATGGATGCGAGATGATTTGTAAGAGCAATGCTCAGACCACATGACCGAGAAAATGCCCAGCTCGGTCAGGTTCGGCTCGCGGCCCATGGCGTGCAGCACGCGCTCATATTCATCGGGTGACAGACCGTGCTGGGCGACGATCTCAGGGGTGATCTGGCTCATGCGATGCCCTTAGCGGGGGGCGGGCGAGGGGGCTAGGGGTCGATTTCCTTTTGGTGGCGGCAATCGTGGGTCGGAGGTTTGGTGGCAAAGATGGAGCGGATAATGCTGCGACCGGCCTCCCAAGTCCAGCCGGTCGGCGCAGGTTTCCGACTCCTGTGTACCCGCCGTTCGCTGAGCAACTGCTTTTCGACCCGTTTGCATCAGGCCCCGTAGGAGCACGGGCCTCTTGATGTAAGAAGTGATGTTGACCACCAGTCACGTCGCCGGTAGCTTGGTAAAATGGCTCAACGTGCATTCGACCTTCCTAATTTTACACAATCGCCAAACGAAGCGTTCGCTGAGTTCCCCTCGACGCGTTATCAGGGGTCCAAGAGGAAATTGCTGCCTTTCCTCCATGAAGCCTGTAAAGCTTACGAATTCTGCAACGTCTTAGATCTTTACAGCGGGACAGGCAGCGTTTCTCTTATGTTTCGATATATGGGAAAGCACGTAACGGCCAATGATTATATGCTGTATAACTGGACTACGGCAACAGTGCTTCTGAAAGCGAGAAGCGAATGGCTAGATAGTTTGGATATTGCGTCGCTAATTAATCGTTGTTTTCAGCAAAATTCAAATAGGCAGTACTTGGTTTCAGATAATTTCTCTGGCATATATTTCCCTGACGGTGAAAACGAACAGATCGATGTATTTTGTGCAAACTTGGAAATGTTCTCGCCGGAGAAAGCGGATTTATTAAGATATTTGATGGGTCAGGCAATGCTTATGAAGCGCCCGTATAATCTATTTCATCGGGCAAATCTAGAAATGCGGACGAAGGACGTTCCAAGAACCTTCGGAAATGCCAAAACATGGGAAACGCCTTTTAGTATTCATATGCTAAAATTATTTAGCAATTTAAAAAAATGTAAATTTGATGGCCCAGTTGGAGCAGCATATTGCATAAATTCGGATTCTATTAATGAATTATATGTTGAGCCAGATTTAATTTATCTGGATCCTCCATATCTCAACAAGGCAAATGTCCCGGTTGATTATTCTACATTTTATCATTTTTTAGATGGGCTTGTTGATTACGGTCTATATTCAAAAGGTAATGATAAATATCCTCATAAGCCAATTGCTCTTAAGCCGTCACGCTGGCGAACGCCAGCTGGCGGCCTTGCGGAAATCAGCGATATTCTTCGTCGTTGGCCGAAGGCGCGAATTGCTATTAGTTATCGCGGAGATGGTCGTCCCTCGATTGACGATTTGAAAGGCGTACTGAACAGAGCGGGGTACGTAATCAGCGAGCACACGACCGTGGACTATAAATACGCTCTTTCAAAAAACTTCGACGCGACCGAAGATCTAATTATCGGAACGCCTTCTTGAGTTACATAAAATTTTGAAAATCGGGGTGCGCGAGTAACTGTTCGACGGTACGAATAACAGGGTAATAGGTTTCAAAATTCGCCCAATAATAATCACATGCTAGTTTTGGCTCGGCAAACCCGACGAAAGGCCCAACTCCCTGCTCAAAGTCGCTCGGTTTGAATCCCACGAAGCTGCCGATATTTTTCGTGTTTCCACTCCCGGCGTTGAGGCTGCAGAGTTCGTGCTTTTCCCGTACAAACAATGTCTCAACTTCATAGGGGCAGGTAACATCTCCTGCTTTCGGTAATGTTTCTAAGTCATATTCAATAAAATGTCCAAGTTGTTTGTAAACAAAGCCGAGAACCCAATGGGCGGAATAGCTGCTATACGGATGCAATATATTCTTTGTATCGTTTCGGAGGAATGAGTTGTAGCTGCCTAACGTGAAAACCATGCGAGAACGGGTATATGTCGTCTTGATATCAATTGCGATTCGATGTCCTGTTGTCGGGTGGGTCATCGTAAAATCTGGATAGGTGGTTTGGTTCGCTAACTCGACGCTGTAACCGTACCTCCGGGCTATGCTCCTCAAGGCGGGAGCTGCCATCCGTTCAAACACAGTTGAAATCACCTTCGTGTCGGAATCGATCGGATGGACGTATGAGTTCGTGTCGAGAAAACCCTGAACTTGCCACGACCAATTCTCCGTCACATCGAAGAATACACGGCGAAATTCGTCGATTGTTAGCGCGTTCATGAAAACTCGCTTCCAGTAAAATCGCAGAGTTCCGAAATAGTTACATTCAGCGCGTGAGCGAGATTCGCGACACAAACCAGGCTCGGGTTGCGCTTCCCGCGCTCCAGGAGGCTAATGTACGTGCGGTCTAGATCGGCAAGTTCGGCCAGCGCTTCTTGCGAAATTGAGATCCGAACGCGGACTGTGCGCAGGCGCTCTCCAAAGGCAGCCAGGATCGCGGTATCTGCTACATTCATCTCTCACAAATTGCGCAGTAGTGACTGACAGTCCACAGACTGGTGGTCACGTTAGCGTTGACGTCGCGCCGAAAGATCCTGGTACCGGGGAGAGGCTGAGCGGAACGACGGGGGCTTCCCGCATTGCCGCCAAGTTATTTCGACCCCGAGGAGATATCCCCCTGCCATCCCTTCGCGCAATAGTGGACCATCGCAACACCATCGTTGGCGTCTGCCTCTACTCGTAGGCACACCGCCTACAAAATCTCCCGCACCCGCTCTGGCGGTCGTCCCAGTCGCACGCCCTTGTCGGTTTCGACCAAAGCGCGTTCGATCAGGATCGGGTCGGCTGCCATCGCGTCGAGAATCGCATCGTCGCTGGCGCCCTTCAGTGCCTTCGCGCCATCTTCGCTCGTGCGCAGGCCCTCGCGCGGGGGCATCCCGGCGCGATTGAACAGCGCGGCAAGTGTGGCGCGGGTCGGGGGGTGCTTGAGATATTCGATAATCTCAACCGTAATCCCCGGCGTCTCGTTGAGGATCGCCAGCGCCTGACGCGACTTTGAACAGCGCGGGTTGTGCCAGATTGTTGCCTTCATCGGCTTGCCTCGGCCAGAAAATCAATGTCACGCCGTTCCGGGCCGAACGCCGTCCAGATGACCAGCACCACGGCAGCAAAGCCCGCGACAATGGCGAGCGCCAGCCCGAAATTATTGCCATGGTTCTCGGCATAACCGGCCTGAAAAATCGCCTGGCGCGACGCGATCAGATTGCCGAGTTGATAGGCAAATCCCGGGAACATGCCGCGCACACTCGCGGGGGACAGTTCGTTGAGATGCACCGGCACGATGCCCCATGCGCCTTGCACGGCAATCTGCATCAGGAAGCCACCCGCCGCCAGCATCACTGGCGTCGCCGAGAACGCCCATAGCGGGATCACGGGCAGGGCGAGCAGGGCGGCAATGGTGATCGCGCGCTTGCGGCCAATATGTTCCGACCAGATACCAAAGGAGATGCCGCCGATAATCGCACCCGCGTTCATCACCAGCGCGATCAGGCCGGTTGTGTGTGTGTCAAAGCCGTGCTGCTTTTGCAGGAAGGTGGGATAGAGATCCTGTGAGCCATGGCTGAACAAGTTGAACGCTGCCATCAGGATGACGAGGTAGAGCGCGATTTTCCAGTGGCGTGCCAGCTCAACAAAGGGGTTTGCCGGTGCCTTGCCGCGCCGCGCCGCGAAGGCCGGGCTTTCATCGACATGCATCCGGATCAGGAACACCAGCAGTGCCGGCGCAATCCCGACCATGAACATGCCGCGCCAGCCGATATGGTCGAACAGCAGGAAATAGACGAGGCTGGCAATGAAATAGCCCGAAGGATAGCCGCTCTGCAGCAGCCCCGACACCGGCCCGCGCAGTCGCGCCGGGATGGTTTCCATCACCAGGCTGGCGCCAATGCCCCATTCACCACCCATGGCAAAGCCGAACAAGGCGCGGATGATGTACAGCCAGATCAATGAAGGCGCGAAGGCGGAGGCAAAGGAGAAGAAGGAAAACAGCAGGATGACGATCATCATCACCGGGCGTCGACCAAAGCGGTCGGCCAGCCACCCGAAGAAAAAGGCGCCAAAGGGCCGGGCAAACAGGGTCAGAAAGGTTGCCTCGGCAACCGATTTGACGTCCGTGCCGAACTCCTTCGAGATCGCCGTCACCATGAAGACCATCAGGAAGAAATCAAACGCATCAAGCGTCCAGCCGAGATAGCTCGCCCAGATCGCGCTGCGCTGAGACTTGTTGAGCGACTTCAAGGATTCGATCAGTGTCATGCCTGCCCCCCGCCGAACGAATGTATCTCTCTTTCTGTCACCCCGGACTTGTTCCGGGGTCTACCGTGCCGCGTGAGCAACGGTCGATGCGCACGCAGAACAATGGATGTCGGAACGAGTCCGGCATGACGGTCTTTCCTGAACGCTAGGCGAGCTGGCGCGTCTGCGCTACCCACCACGCCAACAGGCACAGCACCGCATAGGCAAACAGCCCCAGTGCGCCGGTTGAGGCCGGTGCCGGGTCGATGGTGACGGCGGGTTGTGGCGACAGCCAGTTGACCGCCTGCAGTGCCGCCATGCCAACAGCCAGCGCCACCGGCGTCCAGCGCCCGATCGGGCTGATCGCCTTGGTTCGCCGGACATAGAGCCACAACCCGCCAAAGGCGAAAAGCAGCTCCAGCGGAATCTCGATCGCGGGGTAGTTCCACAAACCAAGGCCAAGGTTCGGCGGCCCGCCCGCCAGTGTCAGGTCCGGGCGGTGGACGAGCAGGTCGATCAGCCAATGTGACAACACAACGGCACCGCCAATGCCCGCCGCGCCCCAACTGCGCGACATCAGGCGGAGCAGCAAGGCGAAGCCCAACGCCCATCCCATCGCCCCGACCAGGCTATGGTCCCATGGCATGTCGTACAGATCCATCGGGTTCATCTTCGTCGCGCCGGGCACAAGCCGCAGATGCTCGACCCCGATAATCTGCAGCGAGAAAAAACTGATGTCGATCAGCTGCGCGGCAATGAACATGGTGCCGAGCCGGGGCGAACGCGGCGATGTCGCGGCAATGAACGCGGGGGCGTAATGGCCAATGAACATGGCAACCCTTACTCCTTGTTCGCGGCGGTCGCGGGAGTCGCGGCTGGCGGTTGCAGGAATTCAGCTACCGCCATGGCGCTGGCATCGGCGGTCTCCTCCATCGGGGCATGGCCGATATGCGGGAAGACGATGAACTTGCTGCCCTTGATATGCGTGGCAAACCATTTGCCAGAACTCAGCGGGATCAGGCGATCCTCCGCGCCCCACAGGATCAGCACCGGCATGGTCAATCGCGCCATGTCAGCCGCTGTCGCTGGCGGCTGGCGGTTCTTGAAACGGTCCAGCGTCGCCTGGCGGTTGCCGGGGTAGCGCAGCAGCTCCCAATAACGATCGACCGCTTCGGGCGTGGCAATCGCCTGGTTTGAAACGGCCTGATGCAGGCTCTGGTCAATCACACTGCGCGGCGTGAAGATCGTGGTGAGGTCACGCAACACGGGCGTTTGCGCGATGCGGAAGCCAATCGGCAATGATCGCTTGGCGCTTTCCGGCGCACCGGCAGCATCAACCAGGATCAGGCTGGTCAGCCGGTCGGGATGGTTAAGGGCATAGGTCCACGCGACCCAGCCGCCCATCGAATTGCCAGCCAGCGCGAAATGTTCGACGCCAAGCTTGCGCGTCACCCGGTCAACCACCTCGTCATAGGTTGCCGCATCATAGATGCGCGCCGGGTTGGGGCCGGTCAGGCCATGGCCGGGCAGGTCAAGGCGGATGACCCGCCACTTTCCCTCAAGCCGCGCTGCCCAGGGTTCCCAGGTGTGCAAGGACGCGTTTGATCCATGCACCAGCACGATCACCGGCGCATTGCGCGGGCCGGTGTCGCGCACATGGATTGTCAGCCCTTTGCCAATGTCGATGAATTGCGACGGCGGCCCGCCATATTTGGCGCGCATTGCAACCGGATCAGTATCGGGGGTCCGTGCAAAGATCAGCAAGGCAGCAAAGACGATGCCGACGACCAGGGCAAACCAGCCGATAATCTTGCGCAGCATGTCCTTGCTCTCCCAGAACTTGTTTCAACACCCGCCGGCTTTGCCGTTTCGGGAGACAGGAATGCGGCTCAGCTTTCCTGTTTCGCCAACCACTCCTCAAGCCACTTGATCGTATATTGCCCCTCAAGAAATTCGGGGTCTTCAATCAGCGCGCGGTGCAGCGGGATGGTGGTTTTCATCCCTTCGATAACAAACTCCTCCAGCGCCCGGCGCAGTCGGCGGATCGCGCCCTGCCGCGTCGTTCCATAGACGATCAGCTTGGCGATCATGCTGTCATAATATGGCGGCACCTTATAACCGGCATAAAGCCCGCTATCGACGCGCACATTCATGCCGCCGGGCGCGTGATATTGCTTCACCAGACCAGGCGATGGCGCAAAGGTGCGCGGGTCTTCGGCATTGATGCGGCATTCAATCGCATGGCCGCGAAACTGCACATCTTCCTGACGCAGCGTCAGCGGATGGCCTTCGGCGATGCGGATCTGTTCGCGCACCAGATCAAGCCCGGTTATCGCCTCGGTCACAGGGTGTTCGACCTGCAACCGGGTGTTCATTTCGATGAAATAGAACTCACCGGCTTCCCACAGAAACTCGATCGTTCCTGCACCGCGATAGCCCATGTCCGCCATCGCACGGGCGACGATGCCGCCCATGCGCTCGCGCTCGGCCGGCGTGATGATCGGGGAAGGGGCTTCTTCAAGAACCTTCTGGTGGCGGCGTTGCAGCGAACAATCGCGCTCACCGAGATGGATCGCATTGCCATTGCCGTCACCAAATACCTGGAATTCGATATGGCGCGGGTTGCCGAGATATTTCTCCAGATACACCGTGGCGTCGCCAAAGGCGGCCTTGGCCTCGGTCCCGGCCTGCTGCATCTGCGTTTCAAGGCTCTCGGGGTCGTTGACCACCTTCATGCCGCGCCCGCCACCGCCTGATGCGGCCTTGATGATCACCGGATAGCCGACCTCTGCCGCCAGCTTCTTTGCCTCATCGACATCGCTGATTGCGCCATCGGAACCGGGCACCAGCGGCAGACCCAGTGCGCCTGCCGTACGCTTCGCCTCGACCTTGTCGCCCATTGTCCGGATATGTTCGGGTTTGGGGCCAACAAAGATCAGGTCGTGCGCCTCGACGATCTCGGCGAATTTGGCGTTCTCGCTGAGAAAACCATAGCCGGGATGGATCGCATCGGCGTTGGAAATCTCCGCTGCCGAGATGATGTTGGGGATGTTGAGATAGCTCTCGGTCGCCGATGGCGGCCCAATGCAAATCGCCTCATCAGCCAGCCGTACATGCATTGCCTCGGTATCGGCAGTCGAATGAACCGCCACCGTCTTGATGCCCATTTCGTGACAGGCACGATGGATGCGCAACGCGATCTCGCCGCGATTCGCGATCAGCAGCTTTTTGATTTCAGCCATGTCGGGCGCCGTTATTCGACGACGACAAGGGGTTGGTCGAACTCGACCGGCTGGCCATTCTCGACGAGAATTGCCTTCACGGTTCCCGCGGCCGGGGCAGTGATCGGGTTCATCACCTTCATCGCCTCGACGATGAGGAGCGTGTCGCCAGCGGCAACGCGCGCACCAATGCTGACGAAGGGCGCCGCACTGGGGTCTGCCGACAGGTAAACTGTACCGACCATGGGTGATTTTACCGCGTTGGCGCTTGTCACCGGTGCTGCGACTTCAACCGGGGCGGCTGCTGCAACCGGGGCAGGCGCGGGCGGTGGTGGCGGCGCATAGGCCATCGACGCGGCGACACTGGCCGCCTTGCGGGCAACGCGAATACGGCGATCGCCATGCTCGACTTCAATTTCGGTCAGTGCCGTTGCATCGAGCATTTCGGCGAGCTGGCGGACCAGATCGACATCGACCTGCATCGCGCTGGAATGTTCTTTATCGGTCATGCGACCTTGTTCTCCCTTGTTGGGCGGGCGTCCTGTCAGAAGCGCGCCGCGGCTTCAAGCGCCAGCAGATAGGAAAGCGCACCAAAGCCGGCGATCGTCCCCCGTGCTGCCTGTGCCACAAAGCTTGTGTGGCGGAATGACTCACGCTTGTGCGGATTTGACAGATGCACCTCAATAACCGGCGTTGTGATCGCCTTGATCGCATCATGCAATGCGACCGAAGTGTGGGTGAAGCCGCCGGGGTTGAGCAGCACTGCCTTCGCGCCGGTCGCCTGGGCTTCATGCAGCCAGTCGATCAGGTGTCCCTCATGATTCGACTGGCGCATATCAATCGACAGTCCGATGTCGCGCGCGCGATCCTCAAGCTGTCCGGCAATGTCGTCGAGCGTGTCCGTGCCATAGACTTCCGGCTCGCGCAGGCCCAACAGGTTGAGGTTGGGGCCGTTGAGGACGAAGATTGTTTTGTGGGTTGTGCCGGGCAAGTCTGGCCTTTCGGTTGCGACGTGGTGACGAACGCCATATCTGCTGCGCTTGATAGCCTTTCGTGTCGCGCAGAGTCGAGACACGGTATCAGGCGGCACACTCCGATACGGGCTTTTTGTGCCCGAAACGAACGGAAAAGGTTGGCGAATGCAAAGTGACGGTAGCGTCTCGATAACGATCAATGGTGAAAGCCGCCGTATTGCCCATGGCCTCAGCCTTGCGGCACTCGCGTCAGAGCTGGGCCTTAATCCGGAAAAGGTCGCTGTGGAACGGAATCTGTCCGTGGTTCCGCGCTCGACGCTGGCGCAGGTGCTGGTTGAGGATGGGGATGAACTTGAGATCGTCCATTTCGTCGGCGGTGGTGATCATGTCGCACCTCAGGCAGACGACAGCTGGACCGTTGCCGGCAAGACTTTCCGCTCACGGCTGATCGTCGGCACCGGCAAGTATAAGGATTTTGCCCAGAACGCGGCAGCGGTCGAGGCGTCAGGCGCGGAAATCGTGACTGTCGCCGTGCGGCGGGTCAATGTGTCGGATCCGAATGCACCGATGCTCACTGATTTCATCGACCCGAAACGCATTACCTATCTTCCCAATACGGCGGGTTGTTTCACTGCCGAAGACGCGATCCGTACCTTGCGGCTGGCGCGTGAGGCCGGTGGCTGGGATCTGGTCAAGCTTGAGGTTCTGGGGGAAGCCAGAACGCTTTATCCCGACATGGTCGAAACACTGCGCGCCTGCGAGATTCTCGCCAATGAAGGCTTCAAGCCGATGGTCTATTGTGTTGACGATCCGATCGCGGCGAAGCGGCTGGAAAATGTCGGTGCCGTAGCGATCATGCCGCTTGGCGCGCCGATCGGGTCGGGTCTGGGCATTCAAAATCAGGTGACGATCCGGCTCATCGTTGAGGGTGCGACCGTGCCGGTGCTGGTTGATGCCGGCGTCGGCACCGCGTCTGATGCGGCGGCGGCGATGGAGCTTGGGTGTGACGGTGTGCTGATGAACACGGCAATCGCCGAGGCGAAGGATCCGATCATGATGGCGCAGGCAATGAAGCTTGGCGTTGAGAGTGGTCGATTGGCCTATCTCGCAGGCCGTATGGGCAAGCGGCGCTATGCCGATCCCTCAAGTCCGCTGGCGGGGTTGATCTGATGCGCGCAGCGCTCCTGATCTCGCTGGCGTTGCTCGCCGGGTGCAGCCAGAACAAGAACGCGGGCAACGCTTCCGCCACGACCAATATGGTCGCCGCGCCGGATGTCGCCGTGGTTGAGGACATGACCTTTCGGGCCGGCGACGGCCTGACTGTCTTTGCGCGGCGCTATGACGCGCAAAAGCCCAAGGCGATGATCCTGCTGTTTCACCAGGCTGGTTCCAGCAAGGATGAATATGCCACCATCGCGCCGCAACTCGCTGCTGCGGGCTATTCGTCGCTGGCGGTTGACGCGCGTTCGGGCGGCACGTTGTTCGGCGTCAACGAAACCGCCGCCGCGCTGACCAGCAAGCCTGAATATCTTGATGCCCAGCAGGATTTGCAGGCTGCGCTCAACTGGGCGGAAAGCCAGAAGCTGCCCGTCATCCTGTGGGGCAGCAGCTATTCATCGTCGCTGGTTTTTCCATTGGCGGTGGCCAACCCTGGCAAGATCAAGGCAATCCTTGCCT
Organism: uncultured Sphingomonas sp.; assembly: GCA_963422345.1. GTDB lineage: Bacteria > Pseudomonadota > Alphaproteobacteria > Sphingomonadales > Sphingomonadaceae > Sphingomonas. The sequence goes on along the minus strand of OY729425.1, from coordinate 2,829,372 downwards.
TTTCGCCGGGCGAGTATTTCGATGACAAGCAACTTGTCGGCCATGCCGCGTCACAGGTTGATGTGCCTGCCTTCGTCACGTCCGCCAGCACCGCCGCAGAAATTGCCGCCGCGCGCGCGATCGCTCAGGCGGTGCCGGGCGGGCGCGGGCAGCAGTTCATCCCCAAGGTCGGCGTTCATGGCTCATCGACCCTGATCAAGGCCAAAAACCCCGGTGGTGTCGATGCCAACTGGCGCGCCGTGATGGCGTTTCTGTCGAAGGTTTCCGGGTAACGGGTCAGACCTTGCGTACCAGCCAGACCCCGGCGCCAGCGCAGGTCCGGTCGTTTTCGATATGGGCGATTTCGACCATGCCGTTCCGGGTCAGGGTGGCACTGTAGTCGGCGGCGTCCAGACCCTCGCGAAACCGTGCCCCGAGGTGGCACCCCTCAGCCCCCTGTGCCGCTGCCGGCTCGACATTGAACAACAGACGCCCGCCCGGCGAGAGCCAGCTTGCCGTGCGTTGCGCCATCAGGCCCTGATCAGCGCGTGACAGCAGGTGGAGGCTGTTCCACAGCAGTGCGGCAGCAAAGCATTGCTCGATCGTAACGGTCCGCATGTCGCCGACGTGCCAATCCTGTTGCGGGAAGCGGGTGCGTGCGAGCGCGATCAGGTCCGGGTTGATGTCGATGCCAACGATGTTGAAGCCGCGGTCGATGAGGTAGCGGGCGACTGGCTCGCCACCGCCGCAGCCGATGTCCAATATGGTTGTGCCCTGTGGCAGCGGCATGATCAGCCGCTCCAGCCAGGAGCGCTCTCCCGCTGTCAACGGCAAGGCGCGGTCCCTCAACGGACGGCTCCCGCCTTCATGGCGACATGAAATGTCCACATCGGCCCGATTGCCGGCCCAAAAGGTGGAAATGTCAACGTTGGCTCAGGTTCGCATCCGCGCCCCGGTCGCTGCCGCCCTGTCCTGAACGGCTAGCGCTTGCGGATCGCTGACAGCGTCGTGGCCGGGGTGGTGATCTCAATGTCGGTCTTGAGATGGAGCAACCTGACGCCGCGTTCCGCCATGGCGCGGGAAAGGGCGGGGGCGAATTGCGCCGTTGCCTCGACCGTTTCCGCCCAGCAGCCATAGGCGCGGCCCAGCGCGGCGAAATCCGGATTGGCGAGCTCGGTGCCCGACACGCGACCGGGAAACTCCCGTTCCTGGTGCATCCGGATCGTGCCGTAGCCGCCATTGTCGATCACCAGCACCAGCATCTCGGCGCCATGGGCGACAGCGGTGGCAAGTTCCTGTCCGTTCATCAGGAAGCACCCGTCACCGGCCAGCGCGACGACCTGACGGTCGGGATGACGCAACGCTGCGGCGGTGGCTGCCGGTACGCCATAACCCATTGCGCCCGCCGTCGGGGCCAGCTGGGTCGGTTGCACGCCGTAGCACCAGTAACGATGCCACCAACCCGAGTAGTTCCCCGCACCGTTGCAGATGATCGTATCGGCCGACAGCACATCGCGCATCACCGCAACGCACTGGCCGAGGTCGAGCTTGACGTCCCGCGGGGCGGGGGTGGACCAGACAACCCAATCTGCATGGGCAGCGTCACCGCCAAAGCCCTGCGCCGGCATATCGACCGCCAGCGCAGCCTCACTGAAACTTGCCATATCAGCGCAGATCGCAAGATCGGTGCGATAGACCTCGCCCAGCGCATCGGGGTCAGGATGGACATGGACCAGAACCTGCCCCGGGTGATCGGGCTTTACGATTGTGTATCCATCAGTCGTGGCTTCGCCGAGGCGGGCACCGACAACCAGCAACAGGTCTGCGTCTTTCACGCGCTGGACCAGTTTCGGATTCGGACCATAGCCGAGATTGCCAGCATAGGCGGGTGATGTGTTGGGCACGGCATCTTGCCGGCGGAACGCGGCGACAACGGGGAGATTGCAGCGCTCGGTCCATGCGGTGAACAGCCTGGACGCCGTAGCATCCCAACCTGCACCACCAATCACCGCAACGGGATTGCGGGCTTTGCCCAGCAATTTGACGAGCGCGGTCATTGTAGCCGGGGCCGGCGCCTGCCGAACTCCTGTTACGTGCGGACGGTCAACCGCATCGACCAGATCAAGCAGCATGTCCTCGGGCAGTGCCAGCACTACCGGACCGGGTCGCCCGCTCATCGCCGTGGCATAGGCGCGCGCGACATATTCAGGGATGCGCCGGGCGTCGTCGATCCGTGCCGCCCATTTCGCGATGGGTGCGAACATCGCCTCGAAATTGATTTCCTGAAACGCCTCGCGGTCACGCGTGCCGCGATCGACATCACCGATGAACAGGATCATCGGCACCGAATCCTGCATCGCGACATGCACGCCAATCGATGCATTGGTCGCGCCGGGGCCGCGCGTAACAAAGGCGATGCCGGGGCGCCCGGTCATCTCGCCATCGGCACAGGCCATGAAACCGACTCCGCCTTCCTGTCGGCACACCACCAGGTCGATCTGTGGCGTGTCATGCAAGGCATCGAGCACGGCGAGGAAGCTCTCGCCTGGTACGGTGAAGATTCGGCCGCAGCCCTGTGCGACAAGTTGATCGACCAGGATTCGGCCGCCGGTACGGGGGGTTGTCATGTCACACTTCCTAGAATGGACTGTGTCCAAGGCCAACATCTGTCGGGAATTCTTACAGCTGTGCCCGATGCGGTGGGGCCGTTAACCATCGAATGGCGCGGAAATCCTGGGTTGGCGCAGACTGGCACACGGCCTGCATCACTACCCATATGCCGAGCGTTTCACGCTTCAGCAGGACGGACCGGCGCTGAGTGCTCCCAACTCGCGCGGGTCCGTCCGCACCCGGCCTTCCCAGATCAGCTCGTGAACAGCTCGGCGAGTTCGCCGCTCTCGTACATTTCCATCATGATGTCAGAGCCGCCGACAAACTCTCCCTTCACATAGAGTTGCGGGATGGTTGGCCAGTCGGAGAATTCCTTGATTCCCTGGCGAACGCCCTGATCCTGCAACACATCGACGCTGTCGAACTCGACATTGAGATGGTTGAGGATCGCCACTGCGCGGCTGGAAAAGCCGCATTGTGGGAACAAGGGGCTGCCCTTCATGAACAGCACCACGTCGTTCTTGCTCACGATTTCGGCAATGCGTGCCTGAGAGTCTTCCGTCATCATCTTGTTCCTTTACTCGGGCACAGCGGTGGTGAGCTGCAGCGCGTGCAGCTCGCCGCCCATCCGGCCACCAAGGGCGCCGTAAACCCGTCTGGTACGTTCAACACGCGATACGCCGCGAAAGCTCTCGGCAACCACGCGGGCGGCATAATGGTCGCCATCCCCGGCAAGGTCGGTGATCTCCACCGCCGCGTCGGGAATCGCCGCCACGATCAACGTCTCGATCTCGGTCGCTGCCATCGCCATTGGGGTTACTTCGCTTCCATCAACTGGCGGCGCGCCTCGATGGTCTGCTCCTCGAGCGCGCGGCGCACATCGGCATCTTCAATCTCGATGCCAGCTGCGGTCAGGTCGCCGAACAGCTTGCGGATGACGTCTTCGTCGCCCGCTTCCTCGAACTCGGCCTGCACCACGGCCTTGGCATAGGCGTCTGCCTCTTCAGGCGTCAGCTTCATCAGGCCCGACGCCCAGGCGCCGAGCAGGCGGTTGCGTCGTGCGGTCACGCGGAACGACATTTCCTCGTCATGCGCAAACTTGGCCTCAAACGCGCGTTCGCGGTCATCGAAGGTGGTCATGGCTACTCCCAGCAGGTCTTGAATCTCGCCGACGAGATAGGGTGCCGCGCGCCGATAGGGAAGGGCCGTTACGCGCTGACCTCGACAACAAGCTTCCCGATCGCCGCGCGCGCCGCCATCTTGGCAATGGCATCACCGCCCTGCGCAAAGGGGAAGACCTCGGTGACGCGGGGCGCGATCTTGCCGTCCTTCCACAGGCGGAACAGCCGGTCGACATGCGCGGCATTGGCCTTGGGGTCACGCGCGGCAAAGGCGCCCCAGAACACGCCGCACACATCGCAGCTCTTGAGCAAGGTCAGGTTGAGCGGCAGGCGCGGGATGCCGGCCGGGAAACCAACGACGAGGTAACGCCCCTCCCAGCCGATTGAGCGCAGTGCCGGTTCGGCATAATCGCCGCCGACCGGATCATAGATCACGTCGAAGCCCTCGCGACCGCCAGCGGCCTTGAACTGTTCGGCAAGAGCCTTGCTCTGGTCCTTGTCGAACGGCGCACGGGCATAGACGATGGTCTCATCGGCGCCGGCATCACGCGCGACGGCGGCCTTCTCCTCGGACGAGACAGCGGCGACGACGCGTGCGCCGAATGCCTTGCCAAGCTCGATTGCCGCGAGCCCGACGCCACCGGCGGCGCCGAGCACGAGCAGGTTGTTGCCCTCTATCAGATGGCCCCGATCAAGCAGGGCGTGGATCGTCGTGCCATAGGTCAGGATCAGCGAGGCGCCCTCGGCGAAGCTGCGGCCCTCGGGCAGGTGATAGAGCTTGCCAGCTTCCACAACGACCTTCTCGACCAGGCCGCCATGACCGAGCATGCCGATGACGCGGTCACCCGGCTTCCAGGCAGTGACGCCCTCTCCAACACTGTCCACCACGCCGGCGATCTCGCCGCCGGGGGCGAAGGGGCGGGCGGGCTTGAACTGATATTTGTCCTCAATTATCAGCACGTCAGGATAGTTGATCGAACAGGCCCGGACCGCGACCACCACCTGGCCTAGCCCGGCAACGGGCTCTGCCATGTCATCAAGAATTAGGGTTTCAGGTCCGCCCGGCGCCTTCGACAACAAGCCCTTCATTTCCGCTCCTTCGCTGTATCCACGGGCGCTGCTCATCCAGCATCGCCTCAAATTTCGAAATCGCGGTATCCCTTGCCAGTGTCAGGCCGATCTCGTCCAGCCCTTCCATCAGGCATTGGCGACGAAAGGCATCAAGCTCGAACGGAAAGCGATCCTGATAGGGGGTGGTGACGCTCATCGTTTCGAGATCAACGGTGATCGGCTGGCCTTGCGCCACCTCGATCAGCCGGTCGATTGCTTCCTGCGGCAGGACGACGGTGATGATGCCGTTCTTGAAGGCATTGCCCGAGAAGATGTCGGAAAAGCTTGGCGCGACGACCGCGGTGATGCCCATGTCTGCGAGCGCCCAGGCGGCATGTTCACGGCTGGAGCCGCAACCGAAATTGTCGCCGGCAATGAGGATCGGTGAGCCGGCGTAACGCGGATCATCAAAGATGTTGCCCGGTTCTGCCCGCACGGTTTCAAACGCGCCGCGCCCCAGCCCCTCGCGCGTGATGGTCTTGAGCCAGTGCGCGGGGATGATCACGTCGGTATCGACGTTCTTGGCGCCCCATGGATAGGCGCGCCCGGAGACTTCGCTGACCGGCTTCATCGCGGCGCCGTGGTTTGTGCGGCGACAGGCTGGGCGACGACGGGACGCGCACCAGTCATCGCCCAGGCGGCGACGCCGCTGAGGATGGTGCCCATGATCAGCAGGGTCAGCGCACGCTTCATGTCATTCTCCCCCCATCAAGGCACGCACATCGGCGAGCCTGCCGGTGACCGCCGCGGCTGCCGCCATGGCCGGCGACAACAGGTGCGTGCGGGCGCCCGGTCCCTGCCGTCCTACAAAATTGCGGTTTGAGGTGGAAGCGCAGCGTTCGCCGGGCGGCACCTTGTCGGGGTTCATGGCGAGGCACATCGAGCAACCCGGTTCACGCCATTCAAAACCGGCGTCGATCAGGATGCGATCAAGCCCCTCAGTCTCCGCCTGGCGCTTGACCAGCCCCGAGCCGGGAACGACCAGCGCGCGCACTCCCGCCGCAACATGGCGACCACGCGCGACATGCGCCGCCGCGCGCAGATCCTCAATGCGGCTGTTGGTGCAACTGCCGATAAAGACGTGCTGGACGGAAACATCCTGCATCAGGGTGCCGGGCGTCAGGCCCATATAATCTAACGACTTGCGTGCGGCGGTGCGTTTTGACGGGTCAGCAAAGCTGTCAGGATCGGGCACAACGTCAGTGATCTGCACGACATCTTCCGGGCTGGTGCCCCAGGTGAGCGACGGGGCAATATCAACGGCGTCGAGCGTGACGACACGATCATAGACCGCGCCGGCATCCGTCGGCAGCGTCTTCCACCATGCCAGTGCGGCATCCCATGCGGCACCGGTCGGGGCCATCGGGCGGCCCTTGAGATAGGCGAAGGTCTTTTCGTCGGGCGCGACCAGCCCGGCGCGGGCGCCAGCCTCAATCGACATGTTGGCGACGGTCAGCCGCCCCTCGATCGACATGGCGCGGATGACCTCGCCGGTGAACTCAATGACATGGCCGGTGCCGCCAGCGGCGCCGATCTTGCCGATGATCGCCAGCACGACATCCTTGGGTGAGACGCCATAGCCGAGCGTGCCATCGACCCGGACCTCCATCGTCTTTGCCGGGGTGAGCAGCAAGGTCTGCGTGGCGAGCACATGCTCAACCTCTGACGTGCCGATGCCAAAGGCGAGCGCGCCAAGCGCGCCATGCGCCGAGGTGTGGCTGTCGCCGCAGACCAGCGTGGTGCCGGGCAGGGTAAAGCCCTGTTCGGGGCCAACGACATGGACGATGCCCTGTTCGGGGGCGAGCGCATCAATATAATCAATGCCGAATTCGGGCGCGTTCTTGCGCAAGGCGTTGAGCTGTGCGGCGCTTTCAGGATCGGCAATCGGCAATTCGCGACCGGCGGCATCAACCCGCGCGGTGGTGGGCAGATTGTGATCAGGCACGGCAAGCGTGAGATCGGGGCGCCGCACCTTGCGCCCCGCGGCACGCAGCCCGGCAAAGGCCTGGGGGCTGGTAACCTCATGCACGAGGTGGCGATCAATGAAGATCAGGCAGGTGCCGTCGTCGCGCTTCTCGACGACATGGGCAGCCCAGATCTTCTCGTACAGGGTGAGCGGGCGTTGGGTCATTTCATGCGCGGCCTTGGACCGAATGATGCGGGATCGCAACCCGGCGCGGCATTTTGTTGCGCGTATGGCGGCGTCTTTTGGCGCGATAAACAGGGATGCTGGAGCAGCAGGAACAGCGAGTGCCGATCCCTGTTTCTCCCTGTTATGACCGGGGTAACAGGGAGAATAACAGGGAGCGGAAAATTTTTCGTGGCCGGCAGATTGCCAGTGGCAGGGCGATGTTGCCGGATTGCAATGGCTTGCGGAGAGATGCCTTGCCACCGACGGTGTGCGGAACAGAGAGGCCGGTACGTGGGAACAGGGAGCGCAGCAAAACACGCCAGATGCAGCGGCGCGCAAAGGGGGCGTGGGCGCCTTTCGGGCAAAATGGGTATCGCTGCTCAGCATGGTGCCGTTGTGGTGCGATTGCGCAGGAAAGTTGAATCGCGATGATCGGGCAGGGGCATTTGTGCAGCGGCGCGCGGGCGTGATAGCCAGTGCCGTGGCGATGCGTGTGACCCGTAAATGGCGGACGCGGGCACGGCGGGGCGATGGCGGGAGAGGCTTTTATCATGCTGACGATTACACCCAGCGGACAGGCCTGTGGCGCACGCGTGACGGGGATAGACCTGTCTCAACCGCTTGATGCCGGCACGGTCGCCACTATCCGCCGGGCATGGCTGGAGCATCATGTGCTGGCCTTTCCGGACCAGACGCTGGCGGACGGCGACCTTGAACGGGTTACGCAATATTTCGGCCCGTTTGGCGAAGACCCGTTCATCAGGCCGATTGACGGCCACCCGCATGTTATCGCGGTGGAGCGCCGCGCGGATGAGACCGGGCCGATCTTTGCCGAGGCGTGGCACAGCGACTGGAGTTTCCTGCCGGTGCCGCCGAACGGCACGACGCTGTATGGTATAAAAATTCCGCCGGTGGGCGGCGACACCTTGTTCGCCAACCAGCATCTCGCCTGGTCCGCCCTGCCGGAGGAGGAGAAGCGCAAATGGCGCGATGTGGTGGCGGTGCATTCGGCGCGGCGCGCCTATGCGCCCGATGGCTCCTACGGCAAGGCCGATGCCGGGCGGAGCATGACGATTGCGCCTTCCGACACGGCGCGCGCGACGCAGCGGCACAAGCTGGTTCGGCAGCACGCGGAAACGGGGCGCGAGGGGTTCTTCAGCTGCATTGGCTATATTGTCGGGCTTGAGGGCGAGGAAGGTGAGGCGACGGACAAGCTGATCGAGCTGCTGCGCTGGCAGACGCGCGACGAATTTGTCTATCGCCACCGCTGGGAGCCGGGGATGCTGGTGATGTGGGACAATCGTTCCGTGCTGCATCAGGCGACGGGCGGCTATGAGGGGCACCACCGGTTGCTGCACCGCACGACGATTGGCGCGGCGCGGGGGTGATTGCGCCCTTCAGCGCAATTACGAAGCCCGAACCATTGGCGAGACATAATCGCCATCATGCGCCACGGGCAGTGCGGCGCCCGCGCGCAGCGCCGCCAGCATCTCCGCAAAGCCTGTGCTGCAGCGAAAGCCCAGCACGCGCTCGGCAAGGCCCGCATCATAGACCCGGTCAATCGAGGCGGGCAGCGTCCAGCCCTGCGCGGCGTAGAGCGCCGCAGCATCGGGGAAACAGCGCGCGATCACCGCAGGCGCATCGACCTTCAGCGCCGCGACATCGGCGGGGGCGAAGGGCGTTGGTGCCGACAGGATGAAGGTGCCGAAGCCGATTTCCGGCGCGCGCTCCAGCGCGACGAGATGGCCCTGCGCGGCATCCTCCACCGTCAGGCGGCGGTGGAGCAGTTCATTGGCCTTCATGTTCTCGCCAGACAGTGTCTGGTGCGTGTCGTCATCCTCAGGGAAGAAGCGGCCGGTGCGCAGGATGATCACTGGCAGGCCGTGCTCGCGGTGGACGAGGCGGCAGAGCTGTTCGGCGGCGAGCTTGGTAATGCCGTAGATGTTGCGCGGTTCCAGCGGGGCGAGCGTCTCGTCGATCCACACCGCCGCCTCACCCTGACCCTTGCGGATCGCGCTGGAGATCATCAGCGAGGTGGTGGAGGTGAAGACGAAACGGCTCGCCCCCGCCGCGACCGCCGCCTCAAGCAGGTTGAGCGTGCCGGCGGTGTTGATGTCGATAAACGCCTGACGCGGATAACGCGCAATGTCTGGCTTGTGCAGCGCCCCGGCATGGATGACGCCACCAAAGCCATGTTTGGCAAAGAGGCGGTCGATAAGGGCGCGGTCGGCGATGCTGCCCAGGATGTTGGTGTCGGGGCCGGGCGCGGGGTCGAGGCCGGTGACCTGATGGCCGTGCGCGCGGAGCAGCGGGGCGAGATAACGGCCGAGCCAGCCGGAGGAGCCTGTCAGGAGGATGCGCATGGGGGGTGGCTCTAGCGGGGTGGGGGTGGGGAGGGAATGGGGGAGGAGTAGAAGCTGCAATTGGACTTAGCCGCCATTCGCGGCACGAACGGCCGATGTCGGGTCGGGCAGAAGCGGTCGTCATTCATATCTTAACTATCGGAAGGACGCACTCGTCCGACGGATTATTGATGTAACACAGGGTTACTTTTTGCTTGATATTGTAACGCTTCGTTACCAGAAGGGGTGGTGCTCATTCAGAGTGACAAGCGTGGAGGTAACGCGATGCCGATGACCGGATTTGAAATGCAGGCGCTCCGGAAGGCTGCGGGACTGACGCAAGCTGACTTAGCTGATCAGGTCGGTCTATCCCGCAAGTCGATTAACGAGGCGGAGGCCTTGGGGAGCCGGTTTTTAGAGAGAAGGACTGAGTTTGCCGTGCGTGCACTTACGTTGACGGCTAAAGCCCGAGCAAGTCTTCTCGCGCGCGCTGAGGAATGCCGACAGGCTGGTGACTGCGAGTCCGAGAGACTGTTTTCTTGCGCTGCTAATATCATCACCGGAAATTTTGCAACGGATGAGCGCACTATTTATAATCTTGCGTTATCGGCAGCCCGATGCCAGCAAAATATACATTCTCTTGGCAAATAGACTGACCTACTGATGCGAGCGTTCGCCGTTGGTTCGTTAGGTACTCAACGGTATCCGGGTGAGCGGCGCGGCGGCTGCTTCGGGTCTAGCCGCTAGCGCCTTGGCATCCCGTGTTTCGCATTCCCAAAATGTGAGCACTTCCCATCCGCGTTTGATGAGAGCCGCTTCGGTCGCCGCGTGGTGCTCGACGTTGCGAGCGAACTTGGCCTGCGAAAACGAGACACGTGTTTTCGGGGTCGAAGCAGGCCTACGGCCCTGATGCCGGTGCCAGAAACTGCCGTGGACGAAGATTGCAAGGCACGGGCGCGGAAGAACCGGGCGAGGCGTGCCGGGCAAATCTGCGCGGGGTAGACGAAATCGTCGCCCGATGCGGTGAAGCGCGCGGCGGACCCGCATCTCCGGTCCGCTGTTCTGGCGCGGCACAGCCCGCATGACAGTGGAATGCGCTCCATCTGGCGGGTTGCCTGGCAGCTTGTCAGGTATTAGGCTGCTTTCCGAACCTCGCGCACATGGCTGACCAACGTTTCTGCGATAACTTGTCCCAAGCGCACTGGTACGGCATTGCCTATCAACCGTCCAAGCTTGTCAAACACCACGCGTCCGCCCGTAGGCACGAACTTGTAGCCGCGCGGGAAGGTCTGCAGCATCGCCGCTTCACGCAGCGAAATCGCGCGATCCTGCTCGGGATGACCAAAGCGCCCATTGCCGAATCCGAAACACTGCGTTGTCATCGTCGGCGCCTGCTTATCCCATTCCATTCGCCCGTAGACACTCGGATAGGTTGCGCCTGTCGAACGGCGGTGACATGCTGCGAGCAGTGCTTGGTCCCAGTCGCGCCAAGTGCCGCCTGGCTTCGATGCACGGATACGTCTGAGGTTGAGCGTGCTGAGCCTTGAGGCGACGTGGAGATTGTCTTCCGGATCAGCTTCTCCGGCACCAATTTGGGGCAGTTCGCAGATTGTCTCGCGTACATTCTTGGCGTCACGCCGGACCTCACTGAGCGACGGTGCGGTGTCTCCCAGTTTCGAAGCCAAGAGCACAAGACGCTGACGGGTCTGAGGAATGCCGAAGCGCGCGCAGTCAACTATATCCCACCAGACGTTATAATTCGAAAGGCTTGTCAGGAACTGTGCAAATACTGAATGATCGGCGAGCTGGGGTACGTTCTCCATCGTCACCAGATCGGGCTGGACGGTCTCAACCAGCTGACCAAATTTTGAGACCAACGGCCACTCCTCCTCATAGCGTGGGTTGCGACCACTGCGGCTGTAGGTCGAAAACGGCTGACATGGGGCACAACCAGCGAGCAGGCGGAGTCCGCCGCGCCCGTACAGCCGGTGGATACGCTTGGCATCGAGCGCTCCTACGTCCTCTTCGAGAAACGCAGCGTCATTATTCGCCTCGAACGGAAAGCGGCACTGCGGATCAAGATCGACGCCCGCGACAACATCAATGCCACCGAGCACTAGACCGTGGGTCAACCCACCTGCTCCGCAGAACAGATCGATAGCCTTGATCTTCGGGAACGCACTCATGCTGCTGCGACTTCTGGCTCGGGTCCGTGTAGAAACCCTTCAGCGGCGACGTAGGTCTCGAACGACGCGGTCACACCCTTGAGATATTCCGCCGTGAGCGAGGTCAGTCGTTCCAACTCTTCGACGGTGACACCTTCGCCACATTGCGCGAACGAGATTTCGCCGTGCGCCAGTTGGTTGCGTAACCACTTGATAAGGCCGAGCGCGTTTCGCTCGTTACGAAACGGCCGCTTCGCAGCCTTGAACGCCTCTTGCGGAACCGCGAGCGGGCAGCCAATCCGCTTAGACACATCCTCGATTTCGGCGTCGTCCCAGTTGCCCGCTCCTTTGGTGATCCGGAACGACGTGACTGGCAGTTGTTCTACTAGATGATCGCAAAGCGCGAGCGCGCTCTCGAGCCGGTTCTGCGGCGTCAGGTCGACATGGGTGCGCGCGATCTCCCTCACCCAAGCGCGCCGGAGCCGTTCGCTCAACTCCCCAGGCTTGGGTAAGCGGTCTTCCAAGGCCGCGATCGTAACGAAATCGAGACAGCGCGTGATTGTAGCTTCGACAACATTGTAGAGCTGGAGATAGAGGCTCGAATAAAGAATTCGCTGCTGCTCGGCAGTGATCGGCTCATCCGAACCGACCAAGCGCGGCGGCCCAGCTGTGGTGACCTGCTCGATCGAGCGGAGGAAGTAGAGATAGGCTCGGACCTCGCGAAGCCGCTCTTCCAAGCCCTCGCTAGGCAGCTCCACCGACTGCCTCCAGCAACTTCAACTTGACAAAATCCATCCTATTACGAAGTCGCGCCACGGCATTGGCGCCGTCCGAGCCGATCACGCCCGAGAATTCGATGCTTTCGAGCCAAGGCGTTGGATCGACCGCGGTTTCCGCAAGCTCCGGTGCCTCGGCCAGCGCGAAATAAGTGCCGATCGCAATCGCTTCAAACCGTGTGCGCGGCGTTGCATTTCCCCCGGCCTTGCGACGAAAACCATAGGGGAAAATGCGGGCGACCTGCACCATCGTTTCGGCAAACCGCGCGCGATATTCAGGCTCAAGAGTCGCATCGGCCGCGAAGCGCTGGTTCATTGCCTTGGTATAGTCGAATAGGAACTCGGCGGGACGGTCCCGGTACCCTTCCAACCCATCACCGTACGCGAAAAAGCGCGTCACCAACTCCTCGCGCTCGCGCTCTTTGACATGCTTCGACGACATCGGCGCCATGGCAACGAACTCAATGTCTGCTGCAAGGCCGATAACCATCGACATAAACGGCCCGGCCAACACCCCGCGCCGCACTTCGGCCTTGTTGGCGATCTTGCTGCCGGTGTTGATGCGCTCGAACATATCGAACCGCGCCTGTTCGTCGGCATGCTCGTTGAGCACGATGCCGCGGATCGAGCGGTTGCGAATCTTGCGTTGGCGGGATTCTGCCAAGTCTTCGAATGCGAAGCCGGAGAGCGAAGGCAGGCCTTCAAGGTCGCCCAGCCGGAAGCCGCCAAGCACGAACTGCTCGATTGTGCGCAATCGCTGCGATCCGTCGACGATTTCGAGCTTACCGGTGTCGGGCTGTTCCCAAAAGAACAGAAAGGGGATTGGAAGGCCCATGACGATCGACTCGATAAAGCGCGACTTGCGTTCATCCTCCCACGTGAATTCGCGCTGGTAGGCCGGAACCTCATATTCGCCTGCGCGCATTTTAGACGCCAACAGTTCGACCGAATATTCGGTGAGGTAGAAGTCGATGCGGCGCGACTGCTCAATGATCTGCGCCTCGGCAGCGTCTTTCATAGCCTGCGTGATATTATGCTGTACCCTTGGTGCTCTCGCCACCTGCGCCCCCGCCAATCTTCGAATCCCACCGCATCTTCAGCGGCCTAAAGTATCACATATGCCGAACGACGCGTCGGCGATAGGTCTTTGCAAGGGCGTTCGCCGCGCCGTCGGTTCGTTCCATCGATGTAGTGCCGTGTTCCCGATTTACACGGCGAGATCGACAAGGGTTCGCTTGTTCTGTCCCTTCGGCATCGGCAAATCTCCGCGCATACATGCGGCAGCTCATTCGAGCTCGTGATCGCAAAGCCGATGGCCTGCTAACGGGGGATCGCGTCAGTGTGACCAAGCGCCCTACCGCAAATGCTCCCGCAAAAACCCCACACTATCCCTCAACACCGGCGCCTTCCCGCGAAACGGCTTTGAAAGCGCCATGGCGACATTCTCATGGCTCAGCCCCGGATAGTTGATCACCGCCGCCGTCGCGCCAAACCCTTTGAGCTTTGCCGCCAGATCATAGGCATTGTGCGGCTTTACCGTGGTGTCGGCGGTTGAGGTGATGAGCAGCATGGGCGGTGCAGCGGCGCTGGCGAAGGTGATTGGCTGGGTCATTGCCGGATCGGCGGCGTTGCTGAACGCATCGATGGCGCGTTTTGAGGTGAAGGGGTGGAAATTATATGGCCCTGACAGGCCAACCGCGACGCGGATGATGTGCGGATCAACCCCCTCGGCGCGCAGCCAGCGTGGATCGAGCGCGAGCATGGCGACGGTATAGGCGCCGGCGGAATGGCCGGTGATGCCGATGCGGGCCGGATCACCGCCGAATTCGGCGATATGGTCGCGGGTCCATTTCACCGCCTCGGCACCGTCCTGCAACATGGCGGGGAAGTGGATGTGCGGCACCTTGCGATAATCTGGCACGACCACGACGAAGCCGGCGCGGGCAAAGGCGCGGGCGGCAAAGGCATAGGCGCGGCGGTTGCCGTCCACCCAGCCGCCGCCATACCAGAAGATCAGGACCGGGTTGCCCGCCTTGGGCGCGCCGGACGGGCACCACACGTCAAGCGTCTGGCCATGCGTGCCGAAGGCGATGGCGCTGCCCGGACGATCGGCACCGGTGCCGCCGCCGATTGCGGCATCAAGCAAGCTGAGCTGGCCGGGCGGCGAGACGAAGGCGAGCATCAATCCGACCCCTAAGATGATGGCGGCAATGGTGGAGAGGATGGCGCGGCGCATCATGTCCGATAGTCCGCAATGACGATGCCGGTGGCGGCAATTTCTGCCTCATGATCGACCTCGCGCCAGCTTTCGGTGAGGGCGGCGGCTTCCCATTCACGCATTGCGGGGTGGGTGAGGATGTGATCGACCCAGGCCTGCCCCGCCGGGCCGACATCAAGGCCATAGGTGCGGACGCGAAAGGCGACCGGGGCGTAAAAGGCATCAACCGCCGTAAAGGCCGGGCCGGCGAGCCATGGGCCACCAAAGCGCGACAGGCCCTCTGCCCAGAGTTCCGCAAGACGGGCGAGCTGGCGTTGCAGCAGGGCAGAAGCGGGGCGGGGGGTGACGCGCACGCCGACATTCATCGGGCAATCACCGCGCAGCGCGCCAAAACCGCCATGCATCTCACACGTTGCAGCATAGGCCCAGGCGCGGGTGGCCGCATCGGCGGGCCAGACGCCGGGGTGGCGATCAGCCAGATAGAGGGTGATGCCGAGCGAGTCGCTGATCGTCTGGTCGCCATCAATCAGCGCCGGCACCTGGCCGGTCGGGGAGAAGGCGCGGAAGGCGGTGTAATTGTCAGACGCGGCAAAGGGCTCGACCCGATCCTGAAACGGGATGCCCAGCGCCTTCATCAACAGCCAGGGGCGGAGCGACCAGCTGGAATAATTGCGGTTGGCGGTGATCAGTGTGAGCGTCATGCGTATCTCCAAAGCCTTTCCCGGTGAGGGGCGGAGTTGGGGTGTGGGCGTGCCACGGACGCGGCAGATGGGGAGCGGCCCCACCAGGCAGCGCGCGCTTAACCCCTAAACCAGATAATGCGCGGTGGTCTTGGCGGCGATTTCCTCTGCCGTCACGCCCGGCGCCATTTCAACGAGGTGGAAAGGCGTGGCGTGATCCGGGCGCTGGAACACGGCAAGATCGGTAATGATCATGTCGACGACATTCTTGCCGGTAAGCGGCAAGGTGCAGGCCGGGATGAATTTGGGATCACCATTTTTGCTGGTGTGTTCCATCACTACGATGATCTTTTTCACGCCGGCAACGAGATCCATCGCGCCGCCCATGCCCTTGATCATCTTGCCGGGGATCATCCAGTTGGCGATGTCGCCATTCTCCGCGACTTCCATTGCGCCGAGCACGGTCAGGTCAATATGGCCGCCGCGGATCATGGCGAAGCTGTCTGACGAGCTGAAATAGACGGATTGCGGCAGTTCGCTGATCGTCTGTTTGCCGGCGTTGATCAGATCAGCATCTTCTTCCCCGGCGAGCGGGAAGGGGCCGATGCCGAGCATACCGTTTTCGGATTGCAGCGTAACCTCAACGCCACCGGGAATATGGTTGGCGACCAGGGTCGGGATGCCGATGCCGAGATTGACATAATAGCCATCCTTCAGCTCGCGGGCGGCGCGGGCCGCCATCTCGTCACGGGTCCAGCTCATCGTCGGGCTCCAGCCTGATAGTCGTTTCTGTTTTCGTCACCCCGGACCTGTTCCGGGGGCCACCATGCCGCGTGACCAAAACGGGCTTCGCCCACGGGCCGGTGGATGCCGGAACAAGTCCGGCATAACGGTTGTGGTCTATTGCGGCGCGGCGACCGGGGCGGGGTCTGCCCAGCGCTTGTCGGCGGGGAAGACATCATCAAGGCCGCCCTTCAGGCCGGTGCCATAGACCGGGTTGGGCAGGATGAACCAGCCATGCCCCCAGATCGTGCGCAGTGCCTCATTGTCGATCGCCGCACGGCGCGCGGCGGGCGTCATGTCGGGCTTGTTGAACAGATCAGAGAAATCACCGAGCTGATCCCCGACCATCGCGATGACGCAATATTTTGCGGCGATGGCCCGGCGGCGCGCATCCTTGCCCGAGCCGCCGCCCTCATCACCCTTCAGCCACAAGGTCTGGAGATGGGTGACCGGGCCGAGCCCGGCGCCCTGCAGCGCGGCGGCGGTTTGCGCGGCGTTGGTGGCAGCGCGGTTGGAGTTGTACACCAGCGCGACACCGCTGGTCTTGGCGATCTTGGCGGCTTCAAGAATGCCGGGGGTGGCGACAACGGCGCTGCTGCCGGTCTTTTCCCAGCGATCCCAGCGTGCCTCATCATAGGCGCCGGTGCGCTGGCTGTCGTCGGCCTCATAACCGAGATTGAGCAGCGTGGTCTCGTCAATGTCGAGCACAACGGCCAGCGGCTTGTTGTCGCATGATTCAAATTTCGGCGCGGCCAGCGTTGCGTCGCTGGTCAGGACGGCGGACCAGACCTTGAGCCCGACCGCGCGATCACTGGAACGGGCAATCATCATGTCGATCAGGCCGCGATAGGCCTGGACGCTGAGCGCAGCGCCTTCACCCGAGCCGTAGAGGAACTGCATCCCGGTCGGAACGCTGCCCGGTGCGCGCGGTGCGGCTGCCGGTGGGGGGGCAGCGGGCGTTGCTGTGGTCACTGCGGCATGTTCGACCGGTGCCGCCACAGGCGCCGGTGCCGGCGGGGCTGGCATGACGGGCGCTGCCGTTGCCGCTGTTTCTGCCATGGGGGGTGTTGAGGTGGCCTGGTTCGGCGTCTGCTCAGCCGGGGTTGGCGTGGCGACCGCAACCGGGGTGGGGGGCTTTGGTTTCCGCTTGAGCTGGTTCTTGCCCATCAGCGCGCCCGCGGCGATCGGCGCGATCGCGGCGACGCAACCTGACAGGGCCCAGACCGAGGCACAAACCGCCAATGCGGTGCTCGCGCGTTTGATGGTCATGCTGTTACCCCTTCACGGACGGTGCGGAATTCGATCTTCTTGTCATAGGGCGCGCCGACAATCATGCGGTTCACATAGATGCCGGGCAGGTGGATGCCATCCGGATCAAGCGAACCAACGGGCACGATTTCCTCAACCTCGGCAATGCAGACCTTGCCCGCCGTTGCCATGGGCTGATTGAAATTGCGCGCGGTCTTGCGGAAAATGAGGTTGCCCGCCTCATCAGCCTTCCACCCCTTGATGATCGCGAGGTCGGCCTTGATGCCGCGCTCCAGGATATATTCCTCGCCGTCGAACATCTTGCTTTCCTTGCCCTCGGCGACCTGCGTTCCGACACCGGTCTTGGTGTAGAAGCCGGGGATGCCGGCGCCGCCAGCCCGACAGCGCTCTGCCAGCGTGCCCTGCGGGCAAAACTCAACCTCGAGCTCGCCGGAAAGATATTGCCGCTCGAACTCCTTGTTCTCACCGACATAGGACGAGATCATCTTCCTGACCTGACGCGTGCGCAGCAGCTTGCCGAGGCCCTCGCCATCAACGCCGGCATTGTTGCTGGCGATGGTGAGATTCCTGACGCCATTGTCGCGGATCGCGTCGATCAGCCGTTCAGGGATGCCGCACAGGCCAAAACCGCCGGCGCACAGCGTCATGCCGTCGAACAGCAGCCCATCCAGCGCACTGGCGGCATTGGGAAAGAGTTTCTGCACGGGCTTCCTCCTGGTCGCAGCGGCCCTAGTCAGGCCGCGTCGGTCAAGTCAACGATGACGCTGGCGCGTGGATCAGCCTTGCCCGCCACAACCTCGTGCCAGGCGGCCAGTGCGCCCGCCGCGCCGGAACGGCGATCAATGCTGGTCAGCGACGGGACATCGGCGATGAAGGCGGCCCATCCCGCAGCCATCTTGCTGTTCAGCCCGTCACTGCCCCAATCCTTTGACCGCTTCTCGATCCGCCCCGGGGCGAAGAAACCGCTCTGTTGCGGGCCGGGCAGGGGGCCGCCCGACGCGGCAGCATCCCAGTGTGCCTTGCCAACAACGAGGCTGAGCTTGAGCGCCTCGCCAAACGCTTCATGGACGGCGCGGGTAACGCCCGGGTTGCCCGCGATGTCGATCAAGGCAGAGGGTAGGCTGGTATCGAGGGTCGCGATGGCATCATAGGTTATGATGCGGTCATATAGTCCCGAAGCCTCAAGAAAGGCGACGCTGCCGGGCGAGGTGAGTGCGACCAGCGCCGGGCGCTGCTGACGCTGGCGGAAGGCGTGGGCGAAACCCATCGCCGTCTTGCTCGATGCGGCAGAAACCAGCACCTGTTCGGTGCCATAATCCGCATGTTCATCAAGTTGGTCGGCGATCAGCCAGCCGGTCATGTAAAGCGGCCGGAACACTGGCCAGTAATCATGATCCTCAGGGCGGTAATCATCGAGCGCGGCAGACCGTTGATAACGGTTATACACCGGGGGCAGGCCAGCCCGACGCGGCAGCGTGTCAATGAAACCGCCAGCGTTTACCCGGCCCGGCAGCAGCGTGACATGGCTTGCCATCGGCCAATAGCCGTAGATTCGCTCGCCCGGTGTCACGCCTTCGCTGGTGGAGCGGGTGACGGTGCCGAAGCCCCAGACGGGCAGGCGGCCCGGGGTATCGCGCTCGGCGAAGAAATCCCAATACCCGCCGTCGGGGCCGAACAGCCCGATCGGCTTGCCCAATGCTGCATAGGTGACATTGTTGGCGGTCATCGCGAACAGGTCGATGGCGACCTCTATCGCGCCCTCGGGCAGCGGTGCTTCAGGCTCGGCGACGATGGTGGCGCGGGTTATGTCATCACGGTCAATATCAATCGCCCAGCGATTCATGTTTTCGTCCTTCTTCAGTTCAGACATGCGCGCCAAACAGTGCGCCGACAGCAGCAGAGGCGCCCATCGCGAGCGCCCCCCAAATGGTGACGCGCGCGATACCACGCAGGACGCTGGCGCCCCCGGTTCGCGCGCCAAGCCCCCCCAGTATTGCGAGCAGCAGCAACGATATGATCGTGACGGCCATCGCCAGCTGGTTTGCCGGGAACAGCAACACCGACAGCACCGGGAAAATGGCGCCGACCGCAAAGCTTGCCGTCGATGTAACCGCCGCCTGAACGGGGCGGGCAACCATCGCCTCGTGAATGCCGAGCTCGTCGCGCATATGGGCGCCCAGTGCATCATGGGCGGATAACTGGTCAGCGACCTTCAGTGCCGTCTCTGCATCGAGCCCGCGTGTGCGGTAAATCGCGGCAAGCTCTCGCCGTTCCGATTCCGGATCCTCGACCAGCTCCTGCATTTCCCGCGCGCGATCGGCATTTTCGGTGTCTGATTGCGAGCTGACCGAGACATATTCGCCCGCGCCCATCGACATGGCACCGGCCACCAGCCCGGCGATACCGGTCAGCAGGATGGTGCTGTGGTTGGTTTCTGCGCTGGCGACGCCGACGATCAGGCTGGCGGTCGACAAAATGCCGTCATTGGCGCCAAGGACAGCGGCCCTCAACCAGCCAATGCGCTGGACCAGATGCTTTTCGTGATGGTGGCGAATCATGGGGTCAATATTCCAGTTTCAGGCCCGGGCGCGGCCAGTCCATGCGCGCTAGCACACCTGACCCCGAGAGCGTGATATAGGCCGTGCGCCGATCCGGGCCGCCCCAGCAAATATTGGTGGTGAAAATGTCGGGGGTCGGCACGAATTCGACCAGCTCACCCGCCGGAGAGATGACCGATATGCCACTCTCGCCGATCGTCGCGACGCAGATATTGCCGCATTCCTCGACACCGAGGGAATCGAAGAACTTGTACCCGGCGGGACGGTAGAGCGGGATGCCCGGTCCGCCTGGTCCGGCGGTGGCATCGACCTTGCCCGGTGCGATGACGTTGAACGCTGTCAGGCGGCAGGTATAGGTCTCAGCCGCGTATAACATTGTGCCGTCAGGCGACAGGCCGATGCCATTGGGATTCTCGCTGGGGAAGATCACTTCCTCAAGGTGGCTGCCATCCGCCTTGGCATAGAAAATACCGGTAATATCGCGTTCACGCGGGCGGTTCTTGCCATGATCAGTGAACCAGAAGCCGCCATGTTTGTCGAAAACAATGTCATTCGGGCCACGCAGCGTGCAGCCAAAATCACCGTCCTTGTAGAGAATCTCGACCTCGCCCGTTGCGATGTCGATCCGTTCGATCCGGCCACCCGAATAGTCGTCGGCCTGGCCATGGGGGATCAGAAAGCCATTGTTTTCAAGATAGTTGAATCCGCCATTGTTGCAGCAATAGAGCTTGCCGTCTGGCCCCAGTGCCAACCCGTTGGGGCCGCCGCCGGGCGTGGCGACAATATGTTTTTCGCCGTCAGCCGTGACGCGGGTGATGCGGCCGGCTTCGATCTCGACCACGATAACGCTGCCGTCCGGCATCGCCACCGGGCCTTCGGGAAAGCGCAGTCCTGTCGTGATGGGGATAAGTTGGGTCATCAGGCGTTCCTCGGCAATTGCGCAAGGTTTGCCGGGATGATGCCGGGGTGTCGAGCGAAAGAAGGTGCGGGGTCGCAGATTGCCGCGCGCTGGTGCTTGCTCCTGCGTCTATGCGGCGCGTCTTGCAGGTTCCATCACATTTCAGCGATTGCGCCAGCGTCGAGCTCGCCGTTCCGTTTACAGGTCCGCGTTACGACACCGGCAACAAAACGCCGAAGGTCAATGTGACGATCGCCAAATCCTTCTAGCACGCGTCATTCATCTCGCATTCAGGCTATTGACTACAGACGTAATCGCGAGGATTACAAACGTAGTCGAAGCGGGAGCGAATCAGTCATGGCCGAACGGATCAGCGATGCCGAACATGCTGTGATGGAGGTGCTGTGGGACCAGAGCCCACTCACGGCGCAGGATGTTGCCGAACGGATTTCATCCGATCGGGATTGGTCAGCAAACACGGTCAAGACGCTGTTGGGGCGGTTGCTGGCCAAGGCTGTGATCGCCCATGAAGCTGATGGTCGGCGCTATCTTTATCGTCCACTGGTAGCGCGCGATGACTATGTCGCGGGTGAAAGCCGCAAGTTGATGGACCGCTTGTTCGGCGGCAAATTGACCCCGCTGGTCGCCCATCTTGCCGAACGCGATGAACTCACGGCGCAGGATATTGCCGAGATCGAGGCGCTGTTGAAGGGACTCAAATCGTGAGCGCGCTGCTGCCCTGGGCAATTGAGGCGCTGATCGCATCGGCCATGTTGATGGTGCTGGTGTTGGTGTTGCGCGGCCCGGTGCGTCGGGCGTTCGGCCCTGATGTGGCCTATGCGCTGTGGCTGCTGCCGGTTCTACGCTTGATGTTGCCGCCGCTGCCGCAGAGCTGGCATGAAGCGGCGGTCGCGCCGGTCGCGCGTGCCAGCGAAACCATTACCGTCCTCGTTGCCGAGCCGCTGGGTTTCGGTGCGGGAGCCGCCGCGCCTGAACTGCAAACCCCCGTGCTTGGTCCAGCCCTGGTCATGCTATGGGTTGCGGGCGCGGCGGCGTTCATCCTGTGGCACAGCGTTGCCCATGCACGCTTTTGCCGGCGGATGCTTGCTGGGCAGGGCGGGGGATCGGCGATTGCCGATGGCGTTCACGTCATTGAAACCGCCGCCGCGCGTGGCCCGCTCGCCTTTGGCGTCTGGCGTCGCTACGTCGCTTTCCCGCGCGATTTCACCGAGCGTTATGATGCCGATGAGCGTGACCTGGCGCTGGCGCATGAGCTTGGTCATCATGCTCGCGGAGACCTGATTGCCAATTGGGTGGCGCTCGTCGTGCTTGCCCTGCACTGGTTCAATCCGATCGCATGGCGGGCGTTTCGCGCTTTCCGCAGCGACCAGGAAATCGCCAATGATGCGCGCGTCCTGGCCGGTCGGGACGCGGTTACACGTCACCTCTACGCCTGCGCCATCGTCAAGGCAGCGCATGGCGGTGCCGTGTCCGCCGCCTGCCACTTACACACAATCGAAGACCTGAAAGGGAGACTGAAAATGCTTACTACCCACCGTCCTTCGCGGGCGCGCCTGATCGGCGGCGTCGGCGCTGTAGCATTGCTTGCCACCGTCAGCCTTGGCGCGACCGCATCGGGCACACAGGCTGCAACACAGGTTCGCACCAAGGTTGAACAGGCGACCGGCGTAAAGCTGGATGCGCTAAAGCTGCCGGTCGTGTTCCAGTCGGCGCCGCCCGCACCCGCTGCACCAGAAGCGCCGGGCGCTGTGCCCGCGCCGCCAGCGCCGCCCGCACCACCTGCTACAGCCTCTGGTGCACCTGCTACGAAGCATCACTATCGCGTTATCATTCGTGACAAGGATGGGCATGTCACGGAAACCAGCAGTGACGGAGCTGGCGGGGCCAGCACCGACGGGGCCAACATTGTCATGGTCCCAGCCGACGGCGCGCGTGTTGGCACCCGGCGGATCATCATTCGCGATAAGGACGGCCATATCACGACCGACGATATTGCCGGCATCGACATCCCTGAGGTGACCAACGGCCGCTGCGAAGGCCCCGACAATGCCCGCCCACCGGTTATGCATGACAGCAAGGGCGGCAAGCGCATCATCATCATCTGCCAGAACCGCATTGAGCACATGACGCATGATGCCGCGGCGATGGCAGCGCGTAGTGGAGAGATGCAGCGCAACGCCTATACCCATGCGCTGGAGGGTTTGCGGTCTGCCCGTGCCAAGATCGCCGGCAACGCTTCCATGGGCGAGGAAGCGCGCAACCAGGCGCTGCGCGGGGTCGATGAAGCGATCCGCGAGATCGAGCAGGATATTGCCAAGGCCAATTGAGGGGCCAAGGCGGATTGAAGCCTGATGAAAGCGGGGGGCGGACGAAAGTC
Source organism: uncultured Sphingomonas sp. (assembly GCA_963422345.1). Lineage (GTDB taxonomy): Bacteria > Pseudomonadota > Alphaproteobacteria > Sphingomonadales > Sphingomonadaceae > Sphingomonas. Next base: position 2,806,334 of record OY729425.1, on the reverse strand, counting down.
CGCCCCCTTGCGTTGAGACCGGCAAACGGCCATCTCCGCGCTATGGCGGACCAGGCAACCGGTATCCCGGAACAGCTCGAACCATTGGTTGCGCGCCTGCTCGCGCCCAATCCTTCACCCTATACCTATACCGGAACCCAGGTATATCTGGTCGGAACCAGTGACCTCGCGGTGATTGATCCCGGTCCTGATGACCCCGAACATGTCACGGCGATAATCGAGGCGATTGGCGGGCGACCGGTTTCTGCCATTGTCGTAACCCATACCCATCGCGACCATAGCCCGGCGTCACGGGCGCTGAGTCAGGCGACCGGCGCGCCGATCGTCGGGTGTACTGCACTGGCACTTGATGATCTTGGCCCCCGGGCCGACGCCAGCTTTGATGCTGACTATGTCCCCGACCTCGTGCTCAACGATGGCGAGAGTGTCAGCGGTGCGGGATGGACACTGACGGCGGTTGCGACTCCCGGTCACACCTCCAACCATCTTTGCTTCGCGCTGCCTGAAAGCGGCGCACTGTTTACCGGTGATCATGTCATGGGCTGGTCAACCAGTGTCGTATCGCCGCCGGATGGCGATATGGCGGCCTATATGGCAAGTCTCGACAAGCTGATGCAGCGCGATGATCGCGTCTATTTCCCCGCCCATGGCGATCCGATTGATCGACCGCAGCGGCTGGTGCGGGGCCTGCTGGGGCATCGCAAGCAACGTGAGGGGCAGATTTTGCGGTTGCTCGCCACCGGGCCTGACAACATCACGGCGATGGCTGAGAAAATGTATGTCGGCCTGGACCGGCGGTTGTTACCCGCCGCCGAACGCTCTGTCCTGGCGCATTTGATTGACCTGCGAGAGCGAGGGCTGGTTGTCGAGGCCGAGGCATCATGGCGGATGGTGGCATGAGTTTTGTCGGCAAATTCGGCGCCGCGCTCGCGCTGATTGCCCTGTTCATTGCCGCTGGCTTCTGGGCGCTGGGACATTTTGTCAGCAGCCAGTTCAGCAGCCCTGATCCGGTGACGATAGCCAGCGGATCGGTGGCGGGGTTGCGAGAGCAAAACCGTTTGTCGGCATTCACCGCGAGTTTTGTTGCGGTAACGACGTCCACTGTCTCGCAATATGGGTTGAGCACGCACAAGACGATGATCACCCCCGGCACGGTCCGGTATGAGGTTGACCTCGCAAAGTTGACGGAACGGGATGTGACCTGGGATGCGCACAGCAAGACACTGGGCGTCACCCTGCCACCGATTGAGGTGTCGGCCCCGCAAATCGACCTGAACCAGATCAAGGAATATGGCGATGGGGGTCTTCTAGCGAAGTTGACCGATGCCGATACCAAGATCGATGCAGCCAATCGCACGGCAGGGCAGCAGCAACTTGTTGCGCAAGCGCGTGGCGCGGTGCCGATGGGGCTGGCGCGTGACGCCACGCGCCGCGCGATTGAGCGCAGTTTTGCCTTGCCCTTGAGAGCCGCCGGGATCGAAGCCCAGGTCAAGGTCCGGTTCGCTGACGAACCCAAGGCGGCGGGTTCCGTCTGGGATGTCAGTCCGTCGATTGCTGAGGTCTTGAAGCTCAAACCATCTGGCGGGCGATAGATCTTGTTGATCCTGTGCTGTCGATTCCGTCCGTTTATGTAGATATTTTCGTATCTTCTGTCGGTGTATTCAATTTTTGTCGCAGCGAAGAGAGAAGCAACATGATCCCGATGCCCGCGCCGCCGACAATCGCGGCATGGATCAGCCAGAATATCGTCGGCGACAAGGTCTCGTATAGTCCACCGATCCGCCCGCTGATCACTGACGCAGCAAAAGTCGCCAGATAGCTGATCCCGACAAGCGTGCCGCGAAATCGCATCGGCGCCTTTGTTGCGTACAGCGCCAGCGAAACCGGTGTGAAATACAACCAGCCGGTGTTCGAGATGAGATGGAAGGCGACCGCCCACAGCAACGGCACACGCCCGTCCGGCCCGGAAACCAGCGGTGCCGCCGCCAGCCAGACCACGCCAAGGGAGAAGATCGCGCAGCCAATGGCAAGCTTGGTGAGGTCGTCAGGCTCGGTACCCTTGGCTGCCTGACGCCGCCACAGCGCGAGGATCAGCGGCATGACAAGGATCGGGGATACACCGTCCAGCGCCTGCAACCATGCGACAGGCGTGTCGAACCCGGCGACACGCAGGTTTACATGATCGCTGACCCACAAATTATAGACATTCCACACCTGGCTCTGGGCAATCCAGAAGCAGAGCTGCAACGGCCAGAACATCGCCAACCCGATGATGCGACCGCGCTCAATGGCGGTGAGCGGCGTGGCAGTGACGATCCGCTCGCGCGGCGCGTCAGGGGGCAGGTGGCGCTGGCCGACCGCGTAAACGACCAGGCCAATCAACATGCCAAACCCTGCAAAGCCGAAGCCCGCGTGCCATCCATAATATTTCGCGAGCGCACCGGTGACGATTGGCGCGATGAACGCGCCGAGGTTGATTGCGACGTAATAGAGCTGGAATGCATCGACCTCGCGCCGGTCGCCATCGGCATACAGTGATTTGACCTGCGCGCTGAGGTTGCCCCGCAGCAGGCCCGCGCCGCAGATCAGGAGCAGCAACGCCATCAGGAACGAGGCATCGAACGCCAGTGCGAAATGCCCGGTGGTCATCAGCAGCGCGCCCAATGTCACGGCGACGCGCCGCCCGATCAGCCGGTCGCCAATTGCGCCGCCGATGACTGGCGTGAAATAGACGAGGCCGACATAGAGCCCGAATGTTTGCGCCGCGAGCGCCCTGACCGACAGCGGGCCTGTGAGGTGCTCGACCGCGGCGCGGAATCCGGCAAAGCCGATGACATGTTCGATATGTCCTGGCAGCAGCAAGCTATCGACCATGTAGAGCACGAGAAGGGCCTGCATCCCGTGGAATGAGATACGGTCCCACAACTCGGTCCCGGCGAGCACCCAAAGCCCGCGCGGTTGACCCCACATGTCAGATTGAGGCGAGGTGATTTTGCCAGTTGTCATCCGGCGGCAGGCTCGCATGGCAAAGCGAGGCTGACAAGCGGGCCGCGAATGCCTATCTGCGGCGCAGAGGGAGACCCCATATGACCGCGATTGCCCAGAACCTGACCGGCCTCGACCTGCGCGCCGAGATCGACCGGCTGCGCAAGGAGCGTAACGCGGTCATCCTCGCGCATTATTATCAGAAGCCCGAGATACAGGATCTTGCCGATTTCGTCGGTGACAGCCTTGATCTCAGCCGCAAGGCGCAGGCGACAAGTGCCGATGTCATCGCCTTTTGCGGCGTGCGCTTCATGGCCGAGACCGCCAAGATCCTCAGCCCCGAAAAGATCGTCGTGCTGCCCGACATGGATGCCGGGTGCAGCCTCGAGGACAGTTGCCCGCCCGACAAGTTTGCGGCGTTCCGCGCCGCGCACCCTGACCATATCGCGCTGACCTATATCAATTGCTCGACCGAGGTGAAGGCGCTGTCGGATGTGATCGTCACCAGCTCGTCAGCCGAGAAAATCCTGTCGCAGATCCCGATGGAGCAGAAGATCATCTTCGGTCCGGATCGTAATCTCGGTGGCTATCTCACCCGTACCACCGGGCGCGAGATGTTGCTGTGGCCGGGCGTATGCATCGTCCATGAGGCGTTCAGTGAGACCGAGCTGATGAAGCTCAAGGCACAATATCCAGATGCGCCAATCGCCGCGCACCCCGAATGCCCGCCGGTGATCCTCGACCATGCTGATTATGTCGGTTCGACCAGCGGCATCCTGGCTTATGCCAAGGCCAGCCCGTCGAAGGTCGTGATCGTCGCGACCGAGCCGCACATCATCCACCAGATGGAAAAGGCGGTGCCCGACAAGCTGTTCATCGGTGCGCCCGGCGCCGACGGTAACTGCAACTGCAACATCTGCCCGTACATGGCGCTCAACACGCTGGAGAAGCTTTACCTCGCGCTGCGCGACCTGACGCCGCGCGTCGAGATCGAGGAAGGCCTGCGCCTTCGGGCCAAGAAGAGCCTCGACGCGATGCTGGCGATGGCTGGCGGGACGGTAGGGAGGGGTGATCTCGGGCCAGTGCGGGCACCGGGCAACTGACATTTGATTTTCACGGCACGCTGGTTGACCCGACACGGGGTGGCGATGGCTTCGCAGCGCGGGAAAGAAAATAGAATCCGCCCAGGATCATCGGTATCGTGAGGGTCTGGCCCATGGTCAGGCCCCACCAGAGATGCTCGAGACCTGCGTCAGGCTGGCGGACAAATTCCAGTGCAAAGCGTGTGCAGCCATAGATCAGCAGGCCGGTACCAAGCAGCCGCCCCGGCTTGAGCCGCGCGTCGGTGCGCCAGAAGAGGTAGAGGAGAACGATCATCGACAGCCCTCCTTCGAGCGCCGCTTCGTAGAGTTGGCTCGGATGGCGAGGGATGCCGTCATGTGTGCCGGGGAAGATCACTGCCCAGGGTAGGTCGCTCGGGCGCCCCCATAGCTCGCCGTTGACGAAATTGGCGAGGCGCACAAGGATCAGGCCGAAAGGCGTGGCACAGGCGACATAGTCGCAAACGCGCAGCAGCGAGAGCTGGTGACGCCGTGCGAAGAGCCACAGCGCGAGGATCACGCCGAGAAAGCCGCCATGGAGCGACATGCCGCCCTGCCACAGCTTGAGCACGTCAAGCGGATGCGACCACATTGTCGGTTGATAGAAGAGTGAATAGCCGATCCGGCCACCAGCGATCACGCCAAGTGTCACGTAGAGGACCATGTCATCGACATGGCGCTTCGCCATTGGCGCGCCAGATCGGATCAGCAACTTGCCGAGATACCACCAGCCGAGCACGATCATCACGATGTAGCTCAGCGTATACCAGCGTATCTGGAACCCGCCGAGATCAAGCGCCACCGGCGACAGGTGCATATGGTCGTAGTTGAGCGCGGATGCGGCGGCGGTAATGTCGAACATGATCAGGTCTCCGCGCATCAGCCGATTGGCAGCCCGAACATCAGCTCGCGCACGAACCGTGTCGGCGGAGAGCCATGGGCGAGGGCCGAGTCATTATATGCTTTCAGGTCGAACTTCGCGCCGAGGCGGCGCTTGGCCTCATCGCGCATTGCGACATGTTCGGCATAGCCGGTGAAGTAGCTGAGCAACTGGGTCGAGCCAAGGCTGGCACGGGTCCATTTACCCGCCGCTTCACGTTCCTGCTGGAACGCCGTTTTCGTCATCAGCGCCATGGCCTGTTCGCGCGTCATTCCCTCGGTATGGATACCAATGTCGAGGAGCGCATTGGTGATCGAGCGCAAGCGCATTTTCAGTACGGTGAGTTTGAACAGCGGATCGCCGCCGAGATAACCCGCGTCGGCCATCATGCCCTCTGCATAAACGGCCCAGCCCTCAATGAAGGGGCCGGAGGACAGGACGGCGCGCAACATGCTGCGGTTATGGTTGGCATGGGCGATCTGGAGATAGTGGCCGGGCATCGCCTCGTGAATGCTGAGGTCATGCAACATATAGTCATTATATTCACTGAGGAACGAGTTTGCCTGGGCGTCGCTCCATTCGTCCGGGATCGGCGAGATGGCGAAGAAGGTGTCGAGACGCTTTTCCAGAGCGCCCGGACTGTCGCAATAGGCGACCGCGACGCCTTGGCGGAACCTGGGCATGGTAATGATCTTCACCGGCGTGTCGGGCACGGTGATCAACTGGTGTTCGCGGACAAAGTCGCTTGCATTGGCCAGTGTCGCGGTTGCCTTTGCCATTACACCATCGCGCGCGGGGTGCTGGCGATAGGTCAGGGCAAGGGCTGCCTCGATTGCTGCCTGTTGTTGTGCGGCATCCGGTTGCTCGGGCAGTGCAGGGGCATCCGGCTTGCCGCCCAGAACCTGTCGCGCCAGCGCGTACATTTGTGCTCTCGTATCAATGACCGCAGCCGTCGCGCGGTTCTTGATGTCTTGTCGACTGAGTTTTGAGACCAGCGCGAAAGCCAACTTGCGATCATATAGTGCGGCGCCCAGCCGGAGCTCGCCCTTGGCCTGCGGAACGAGGACCGTATCAAGCCACTTCTGGTGTTCGGTCACCGCATGTTTGAGTGTGGCGAGTGCCGCGTTGAAACGATCGCGCTCCGGCACCGTCAATGTGTCAACATGCGGCGCAAGCATGGTGACGGCGATGTCGACGATTCCACCATTTTGTTTGGCAACTGTTGACGCATAGATTGCTGGAACACGCGACGGAATGATCTGGGCGCGAGCCTGGGCAAGGAAGGCCGGCATCGCCTCCATCCGTGCTGTCGCCGCCTTCAGGCGCTGTGGCCATGGCGCGAAATCGCGTGCGGCAAGGCCGTAAAGCGCACCACCGGCAACGCCATTGTAGATTTGTGGATCCCACGACCAGCTGCGCAGATCCTCCACCTGCCAGATCTTGTAGCGCAGGGCATTGTCGAGCAGCGCCGCGTCGACCTGACTTTCGCGGGTCAGTGTCTTGCGGTCGATCTGGTTCAGCCTGGCCAGCAGCGCCTTGTCATGTGCGAGCAGCCGCGCACGTCCCGTTGCCGAGACATCTTCAAGTTGGCTATCGAAACGGTGATCACCAAGCGTCGTGCCGCTCGACGGCGCGAAGCGTGCGATGCCTCGAACATATTGTTGGCCGAGCGCGGCAAAGGCAGTTTCGCCGCTGGCCGCGCGGGCGGTGGCTGTCGGGGCCGGGCGCACGGGTGCGGCGCCAAGCAGGAGCGAGGTTCCGGCGAGGAGGGCAAGTGCAAGACGCATATGATAAACCCCGATTTTTGGATCGTTCCCCATAGTCTAGCCTTACCATCGCCGCAGCGCCATGCTGGCAAAGTTTTGGTGTCGTGGATTGCCAACTGTTCTGTTTTTGTGCCATCAGTCTGATCTGGTCGACAAGGGCACAAAATGGCGCCGGAAATCACAGACAAAAGCGGCGAGCAGCGCGCTGGGCCAGTCCCCGGCTGGAGCCTGCCGGGTTTTGACCTCGACAGCTTTGTCCGCGCAACACTGGCCGAGGATCTTGGTGACGCAGGTGACATTACGTCTGCGGCAGTCATCCCGGTTATGGCACAGTTCGCCGGGGTGATGGATAGTCGCGACGCGATCACGGTGGCGGGGTTGCCTATCGCTGAAGCATTTTTCCGGGCGCTTGATCCCTCGGTGGAGATTGAACGACTGGTCGAGGATGGCGCCCGCGTGGCAGCGGGAACCGACCTGATGCGGATCAAGGGCAACGCCCGGGCGATGCTGACCGCGGAACGATCAGCGCTCAATACCGTGCAGCACCTGTCAGGGATCGCGTCGATGACGCGGCAATATGCCGACAAGATTTTGGGCACCGGCGCAATCCTGCTCGATACGCGCAAGACCATTCCCGGTCTGCGTGTGCTCGAAAAATATGCCACGCGCATGGGCGGCGCGACCAACCACAGGATGGGGTTGTGGGATGCCGCGATGATCAAGGACAACCATGTGGCCGTGGCCGGTGGGGTTGCTGAAGCGGTCTCGCGCGCCAAGGCAGCGGGCATTGCGCGCATCATTGTCGAGGTTGATCGCACGGACCAGATCGAACCGGCGCTCGCGGCCGGCGCAACGCATCTGCTGCTCGACAATATGGACCCACCGACATTGCGCGGTGCGGTGACACTGGTGGGCGGACGAGTCCCGACCGAGGCATCGGGCGGTGTTCGGCTCGATACGATCCGGGCGATTGCCAGCACGGGCGTGACCTATGTCAGTGTCGGTCGATTGACCCAGTCTGCGCCGGCTGCCGACATCGGGTTGGATTTTACAACAATATGAAAGGGCGGAAGATGCGGGGCAGGGTATTGGCGGGAACTATGTTGGCGATGCTGGCGCTGCCATCTGCGCTGCAGGCCCAGGTGCTCCGTTGCTCCGTTCCGGGTGAGATACCCCGCCCAAGGCCCGATCTGCCGTCTGCGACGGACGCTCAGCGCGTTTTGCCGATCGGCGGCTACACGCTGGCGCTGACGTGGGCACCCGAGCATTGCCACGCCCATGCACGTGATGCGGACGCCCGGGTCGAGTGCGCCAGTGGCAACAGATTCGGCTTCACACTGCACGGTCTCTGGCCTGACGGCGTCGGCAAGGAGTGGCCGCAATATTGCACGACGACACAGTTATTGCCGGAAAAGCTGATCCGCCAGCACCTGTGTTCAACGCCATCGGTGCAGTTGATCCAGCATGAATGGGCCAAACATGGTACCTGTATGCAGACGACGCCGGAGGCCTATTTTGCGCGAGCAACCGGGATTTACGGCAAATTGAAATTTCCTGACATGGATGCGCTGTCGCGCGCGCCCGCTACCGCGGGTCGCTTGGCCGAGGCGATTGCTGTTGCCAATCCCGGAGTGCCAGCGAATGCGATTCGTGTGACCAGGAACGCCAAGGGCTGGCTCGACGAGCTGTGGTTCTGCCTCGACAAGCAATTTGCCTATACCCGGTGCAAGGCGGATAGCGGCGGGGTATCTGCCGAAACGGTGATCAAGATCTGGCGCGGACCTAAGACGCGCTAAGCGCGGTGCTCAATTGTCGATGACAGCGGTCGATGGGTGATGCCTGTCGAGGTGGCGCCTGATTATCTTGAGGTTGCGCGAGTTGGAGCGGAACAGCGCGTCAGGCACAATGCCGATCACGGGAATCAGGCCGAGCAGGAAATCGATCCCGACATTGCCCAACATGCGTGCAATCTGCGTTTTTGACATGCCGAGGTTGCGTGCTTCCCAAACCATCCAGGCACCCATCAGCGATCCGATCACGTCACCGCCGATCGGGAGGACGTCCAGGATCACGTCGAGGCCGATCTTGCGTTTCATGCCGGGAATTTGGAACAGTCCTTCAAGAAGATGCTCCATCGCCTCAATGCGTTTACGCACAGCGGCGGGATCGCGACCAGTTGGTACGATTCCGGCAATCTTGCCGAACCCGTCAGGGGCCATGCGTGTGGTGCGGTTGCTCATCACTGTGTCAATTGGCGATCCCGCGCAGTTGATTCAATGGGTGCCATGCACGCGCATTGGGTTGCCACTGCCTGAGGCGCAACGAAACCAGTGACCAACGCAGTGGGCGGGCGATCGGGATAAATGCGACATCGCTGGCGAGAGCGGCGTCAGCCTCGGCGAGATGGCGCGCGCGCAACTCCATGGTCGGCGCATCGCGCGCAGCATCCAGTGCTGCCTGCGCTTCATCGCTGCAAAGCTGGCAGGCGGTTGCAAGGTACCAGCGCGCGCTGTCATAGGGTGCGACAGCGTCGATCAGCCGAAGGTCAGCAGGCGCATTCCAGCCGACGCGGTCGGCTTCGATGCCAGCCCGGCGCAAGCCAGCAGCGCTCAACCCAAATAATATCGTTCCCCCTGGTCCGGGTGGCGTCGCCAACCGAAGTCGCAGCGACTCGGAGTGCGCGGCACGCCATGCCGAGACGGCGTTCGCGCGTGTTGTCGCCGAAGGCGTCGCCCAGGTCGGCACAGCCGGGGGCATGGCGGAATCGAGCGTCTCAGGCAGGATTTGCGATACCACAGGCCAATTGGTCATTATCGCCGTGACAATGGCCTGGCGGTCGATGGCGCGGGCAACGACGGCGCGGTTTGCGGCAATGCCAAGGAAACCGCTGCGATCGACCACGGCCCAGCCAAATAACCCCGCCGCCGGATCGACGCGACGATTGGCTGGCGCAACGCCAGCGGCATTGAGCAGGGGCCAGTCGGCGGCGGTTCCGCCGGACACGAGATCGGATTTGCGCATGGTGAAGCGGGCAATGGCGCGGGCCGCATGTTCTGCAACCACCTCGACATTGTCCTCTGGGCCCGGTTCAGCGACATCATCGTCGGCGGCGCGACGTGGGTCAAAGGCGGGGCGCAGGATCAAATGACCGTGGCGTCCGGCGGTTTGGCGAAACGGTCCGGTGCCGCCGGAGTTGCCTACACGGAACAACGCCAGTTCAGGTTGAGCGAACAGTTTGAGAAGGTCAGGGCGGGGGCGTTTGAGTTCAATCTCGATGACTTCCGGTGTGCGTGCAACCACCTGATCAATCGCGCTGAGATAAGGTCGCAGGTCGTTCCGCGAGTTGGATGCCAGCTGTCGTCGTAGCACCGCGACAATCTGATCGGAGGTTACCTTCCCGCCGTCGTCCCATTCGGCGTCGCGTAGACGAAACAGGTAGCTCATGCCATGATCGAACACGATCCAGCTCTCTGCCAAGCCTGGCTGTACCTGGCCGGCGGCATCGAAGCTGACCAGACCTTGCGCGGTAGCGCCCAGCAGGAGGCGGCTGGTGTTGTTGAGCGGGCCTCGCACGGGATCGGCGATGGCGATTCGGTCGCCGATCGTGCTGACAATCACCGGTCCTTCGTCGGGCCGCCGATCACACCCGGCCAACAGCAACATCAGGGGAATGATGGCGGTGAGCAATCTCATCGGATCAGAACGGGCTTTGCCGGTGTGAACAGCTGATGCATTCCGCCATTCTGCCATTGAAGAGGGCATTGCGCCACTGTCGTGCGGCACGGATTCGGGCATCGGAAAAAAGAATTTTTCTCTGGCCTGCTAGCCATATGGACAGCGGAATCGGTGGCGCATACAGCTTGCGTTCGGGGCATTCATACAGGGTTTTATTTCGGTGGCGCACAAAGCGGCGCATGGCAGGGCTGTATGAAGTTTGTTGAGGTTCTTCGCGCGCGGTTAGTCACCTTGTTGTCTGCCCTTGAAAGTCGCGCGCCGTTGTTGCTGGCGATTGATCGTGCCGTGGTCCTGTTGCTCGGGGTGTTGGTCGGCACCGCGATCGGGTTTGCGTTCCATGGCGGTGGCGATGGTGGTCCGACGGTTGCAGCGGTCGCGCCGCCAACAGTGAAAGCTGCTGCCACACCCGCGCTTGCGACAAGCGAAGCCAGTTTTGCGGAGCGTTGTGCGCCATCCTACCAATTGCAACAGCAACTGCTGAAAACGGCGGATGCCGGGGGGCGGGTGCGTATCGGCGTTTTTGGTGACAGTTTTGGCAAGGGCGTGTGGTCCGGGCTGCTCAGCCAGTTGCCGAGCAAGGCTGGATATGAGGTGACCGATTATGGTCAGGAGGCGATTGGATTTACCCGGTACAAGAGCCTGAACCTCGAAAAACATGTTGCCGAACAATTGGGCAAGAGCGCGCTGGATATCGCGGTGATCTCGTTTGGCGCCAATGATGCCCAGGGCATCATTACGCCTGAGGGACATTACGCCCCCTTCATGGGGCCGCTGTGGCAGCAGGAGCTGGCGGGGCGGGTTGAGCGATATATTACCATCCTGCGCGCCCACAAGGCGCTGGTTTATTGGGTAGGCTTGCCGAAAATGGCAAAGCCGGAGCTGGAGCAGCAGGTCAGCGCGATCAATGATTTCTATCATGCGCAGGCTGATCGGCTTGGTGTGCCGTTTATTGACAGTCGCCCGGTGTCTTCCGACAAACACGGGCAATTTTCGACCTATCTGAACGACCCTCGTGACGGGAAGCGCACCTTGATCCGCGCAGCAGACGGGATCCACATGTCGATGACCGGCTATATCTGGATCACCCGTGATCTCGCCGAACGCATTCGCAACTATGTCGCTACCGTGCGGACAATGGCTGGCGTTGCCGCCCCTGTGCAGCAGCCGAAGAAGAAGCCGGCATGAGGCGCGCGGGATTGGCAGCGATCGCCTTGGCCTTGGCGTCGCCGGTACCGGCTGCTGCAGGTCGATGTGTCGGGCCGGTATGCAATGTCGAACGACTGGCGCCATTGTTCGCCAAGCTGACCGCCGCGCGCCGTGGACGCGGGCCTGCCGTGCACATCCTGCAGATTGGCGACAGCCATACGGCGGGGGATGCGGTAACCGGCGCTTGGCGTGATTTGCTCCAGTCACGGTACGGTGCCGGGGGGCGTGGTGTCCTGGCACCGGGTCGGCCCTATGATGGCTATATCACGCGCGGCGTGACCGTGACCATGTCTACAGGGTGGACTATCGGGGCAATTTTCGGGAAAAACGCCACGGTTCCGCGTCCGATGCTTGGCGTTGCGGGTTTCAGCATGATTGCTGATCGCCCCGGCGCGAGCATGGCATTGCGGGCGGACAACAGTGCGACAATGTTTGATCGTTTCGTGCTGTGCGCCATCGGCGGTCCAAATGCAGGCAGTGTCGGCGTGCGCTTCGATGGCGCCAATCCGATGCCCCTTGATTTTACGGCGCCCGATGTCCGGCCAATGTGTCGCGGGATCGCGACTGATTCACTGCACGGGGCGGTTGAGATCACGGCCGAGATTCCAGGACTGACACTGACGTCCTGGGCAACGCTGCGGGGCAGTGGCGGCGGTGTGGTGCTGTCGAATGTCGGCGTCGTGGGGTCACAGTTGATGCACCTCGGGCGCTCCAGCGATGCGGTCGTTGCCGAGGAACTGGCGAGCTATACGCCCGACCTGCTTGTGCTGGCATTTGGCACGAATGAGGGATTTTCCCCGCGATTTGATCCGCTGGCGTACGAAGCGACGCTGCGCAGCCAGATTACCCGGCTCCAGCGGCTCTCCCATGGCGCACCAATATTGATGTTCGGCGCCCCGGATTCGTTGACGCGCAACGCCGCGTTGCGCAACAATGCGCCGGGTCTGGCCCTGGAATGCGAGGCAGTACCAGCGTTCCTGGCACAGCCTTCTCCCGGCGGCACGCTGGTGCAACCAGTACCGGGAGCAAATGCCCCGCAGCCAAAGGTGCCCCTGTTCGCGCCGCCGGCGCTGGCTGATGTCAGGCGCATCCAGCGCCAGGTCGCTGAAGAAATGGGCGTGGCCTATTGGGATTGGCAGGCGAGCATGGGTGGCCCGTGCACCGCACGCGATTGGGCACAACGTGCCGAACCATTGATGCGCGGGGATTATGTCCACTTCAAAACGGCGGGCGGGCAGGAGATTGCGCGCCGTCTGCAAGCTGATCTCGACGCCGCCATGGCGAGTGCGCGCTGACATGAGCTCGCGGGCAGGGGGGCGCTAGGATGCTGTTCCCGACACTCACCTTTGGCTTGTTCTTCCTGGTCGTTTTCGCGCTTGTTTGGTCTGCGCCGTCAAACGAGTGGCGCAAGCTGTTGTTGCTGGTGGCGAGCTGGTATTTTTACGGCGCATGGGATTGGCGCTTTGTCCCACTGCTGATCTTTTCGGCGATTGGTAACTGGGCGGTCGCACGCGGCCTCGAACATCCGTCCTTTGTTGATCGGCGCAAGGCGTTGTTGCTTGGTGGCGTCGCGCTCAACCTGCTTGTCCTGGGTTTCTTCAAATATTTTGATTTCTTTACCGAGCAGTTGGCCAGCACGTTGACGATGCTGGGTTTTGCCCGCGACATCCCCGCGTTGCAGATCGTCCTGCCGATCGGGATTTCGTTTTTTACCTTCCAGGGCATCTCCTACGTCGTCGATGTCTATCGCGGTCGGGTGCCGGCGGCGCGGTTGCTCGACATCTTGTTGTTGATGTCATTTTTCCCGCATCTTGTTGCCGGCCCGATTGTTCGTGCGGCCGATCTGGTGCCGCAGTTTCAGGACAAGCCAAAGCTTGACCGGTCAATGGTCTCGATGGCGTTGCTCCTGATTGTCTGGGGCTTGTTCAAAAAGGCGGTGGTCGCGTCGGAACTGGCCGTGAATTTTGTGGACCCGGTCTTTGCCGACCCAGCCGCGCACTCGGCGTTCGATCTTCTGGTCGCAGCCTATGGCTATGCGGTGCAGATATATTGCGATTTTTCCGCCTATTCCGACATGGCAATCGGTCTGGCGGCGCTTTTCGGCTATCGCTTTCCGCGCAACTTCAACCAACCCTATCGCGCGTTGTCGCTCCAGGATTTCTGGCGGCGCTGGCATATGAGCCTCTCACAATGGTTGCGCGACTATCTCTATATTGAAGCATTGGGCGGCAGCCGTGGCGGGGCGGGCAAGACCTATCGCAACCTGATGTTGACGATGGTGCTTGGTGGTCTGTGGCACGGTGCCAACTGGACCTTCGTGATCTGGGGCAGCATCCATGGCGGTGCTCTCGCAATTGAGCGCTATTGGGGCGGGAGGCGATCACCGGAGCGCAAGGCACTGCCTGATTGGGCGAAGCTGCTGATCACGTTCCACATTGTATTGCTCGCCTGGATATTTTTCCGCGCACCCAGCTTTGGCGATGCAATGGCGTATCTCGGCGGGATCGTCATGCCGTGGCGCGGGCCGCTTTCCTTCACGGCGACACCCTTGATCATGCTGCTGATCGGCCTTGGATTGGCCATGCACGCGGCGCCGCAGCGTTGGCTGGGTGAATGCAGCGATCAGGCTTCGTATGTTGCCAGCGTGGCAAGCGGCGTTGGCATTGGTTGTGGTGATGCTGTTGATCGACGCGATGCGCTTTGAAGGTGTCGCCCCATTTATCTATTATCGGTTTTGAGGGCGCGCCCGTGCTGCATGATTTTCCCGTTGACCTGCCCGACGCACCGCCACCGGACGATGGCGCGTTGCGGTGGACCTGGTCCATCATTGCGCTGACCTCGCTCGGCCTGTTGCTCACCAACGCCGCCACGATCGCGGAATGGGGTGCCGAGATGACGCCGAGCACCACGGTCGTCCGTTTCGTCAATATTGCCGACAGGTGGCACGCCTTTACGGACCGCACCGGTCTGGGTGCGGTCCGCAAGGAAGTTCATACCGGCTGGAAGAAGCTCGAAGCAGCGCGCTTCCCCGGTCAGGCACCGGTGGATGCGGACAGCAAGGCTGGAACTTAACGGTAAAAGATATGGTCCCCGAGCACCGCTACGCGCTGACGCGAACGGAAGAAGCGGGGTGGGGCCTGATAAGCCGCGTGGTAGAACAGCGCGCCCGGTGTAACCGCCGGGCTGACATTTTCCATCGCGTCACGTGAAACCGCGACAGCGCGCGTCCAAGCCTCACTGCGACGATCCGGGTTGTAGTTGTCGGTGTTGAAGAACTGGCCGCGCTGATTGACCACGGCGCAAGGCGTATGGCCAAAGCGGCTCCCGACCTTGGTGCGGTTGATAATCAGCTGCGCGACAGCGAGCTGACCCTTTTCCGATTGGTTGGCTGCTTCGTGACGGACGACCTTGGCGATGCACTCGATGGCCGCGCTATGTGCGCAGCGGGAGTTACAGACGGGGGTCAACCTTTTCGCCGGCCGGTCCGGGCACGGTCTGTGCCCAGCGTCGTCAGACGGGATGGCAAGCGTGGCAGTTTCGACGGTGGGTGACGGCGCGGTCTGGGTAGACGGCGAGTCCGGCAAGGTCTGGCGCGATCACCGGAGCGATCAGCTGCTGGGCCGGAGCAGAGGCAGCGAGCATTGGAACAGGCAGCTGCAGTGGCAATGAGCGTGAAAACATAACGACGGGCGTGTAACACTAAAAACCTCGGTCAATGCGCAGAGGCTTGTCGTCGCGCCAAATTCACCGGTGCGCTCCGAGTTGCCCCACGTCTTGCCATCGGAACCTGTTATTGCTTCGGTTCTGTCCCCATGGCCGGGATAAGTGGCGGCGCTATGTTGGTCGGGGTTAACAAAAGCAAAGCGAGCGCGATGAACCGTTACCGTCCCGGGACGAACGGATGAAAAAGCGGCTTACCGCGAGCCGTAGCGCTGTGTGTGGTGCGTGCCTACAATATGTTGCGTCAATTACTCAGGTGATTGCGTCGGCGCTTGCGGTACAGCCATCGCTGACTAGCCCACTCGCAGGGCATTCGCCGTCAATGTGAGCCGCGTTCCCTAGCCGGAAAGCTGCGCCCAGAGCCGGGAATTTTGATGAGCATCGCTTGTGCCCGCGTGGTTCAGTAGCGCCATAATCGCGAGATTGTCTCTGGCATAGCTGGTGAAACTGTGACTCGGCCGGATTCTTGGTGCGGACGGCGGGACTCGAACCCGCATTCCCTTACGGGAGAGAGATTTTAAGTCTCCTGCGTCTACCGGTTTCGCCACGTCCGCATGACGCAACGAGAAGCGCACCGGAAGCCGGTCGTCAAGCGCCACGTTGCCTCAAACGTTCAGGCGAGCGCGCATTTCCTTGCCGGGCTTGAAATAAGGCACCCGCTTGGCATCGACATCGACGACTTCGCCTGTGCGTGGGTTGCGCCCGGTCCGCGCATCGCGTGCGCGGGTGGAGAAGGCGCCGAAGCCACGCAATTCAACGCGACCGCCAGCGGCAAGGCGGCGCGAAATTTCATCGAAAAAAGTGGCAACGATCGCCTCGACGTCGCGCATGGCGAGGTCTGGATTCTTGTCCGCAATTTGCTGAACGAGTTCTGATCGAATCATCTTTTACCGACTCCCGCCCTGGTGTCGTGTTGCCTGAACAGCTTCACGTCACACTCTGTTACAATCGGGCACCAGTCCATAAAATGCCCGCCCCGGACCTTTTCTTACATCAAGTCGCAGCGAGGCGATAGCACCGAAACGAAGCTATTTTGCGCAAAGAGCCTCGATTCGGGTAACAAAACCCGGGTGACGGCGTCGCCGCCACCCGGTTTGTTGCGTCATTTCTTGGTTTCGCGAGCCTTGAGTGCCTCGCCGAGGATGTCGCCAAGCGATGCGCCCGAATCGGACGAACCATATTGTGCGACGGCCTGCTTCTCTTCGGAGATCTGCATAGCCTTGATCGAGAAGGTTGGCTTCTTCGAACGATCGAAGCCAGTGACCATAGCGTCGAACTTCTGCGCGACCTGGAAACGCTCCGGACGCTGTTCGTCGCGATCACGGCCAAGGTCGGTGCGCTTGATGAAGCCGGTTGCGCCATCGTCGCCCACCTGCACTTCAAGGCCCGCGTCACGAACCTCAAGGACGGTCACGGTAACGATTGCATTCTTGCTCAGGCCAGCCGTGGCACCGGCTGCGCCCGCAGCCGCAACACCGGCCGATGGGCCGCCGCGCTCAAGCTGCTTCATGCCAAGCGAGATGCGCTCCTTCTCGGCATCGATGTCGAGCACGATGGCCTTAACCGTTTCGCCCTTGCGATGCAGGTTGAGCGCGTCCTCACCCGAGATGCCCCAGGCGATGTCGGACATGTGGACCATGCCATCGACGTCATTGTCGAGGCCGATAAACAGGCCGAATTCGGTTGCGTTCTTGACTTCACCCTCAACGGTCGAACCGACTGGATGGGTTTCGGCAAAGGCTTCCCACGGGTTGGCGTGTGCCTGCTTGAGACCAAGCGAAATGCGGCGCTTGTCGGGATCGACCTCAAGCACGACAACATCGACTTCCTGGCTGGTCGAGACAATCTTGCCTGGGTGGACGTTCTTCTTGGTCCAGCTCATCTCAGAGACGTGGACCAGACCCTCGATACCGGCTTCCAGCTCAACAAAGGCACCATATTCGGTGATGTTGGTGACGCGGCCCGACAGCTTCGCACCGATTGGGTACTTCGCGCCGGCGCCTTCCCACGGATCGCTCTCAAGCTGCTTCATGCCGAGCGAGATGCGCTGCGTGTCCTTGTTGATGCGGATGATCTGGACGCGGACGGTGTCACCGATGTTAAGCACTTCGCTCGGGTGGCCGACGCGCTTGTAGCTGAGGTCGGTGACGTGGAGCAGGCCGTCGATGCCGCCGAGATCAACGAACGCACCATAATCGGTGATGTTCTTGACCACGCCGTCGATGATCTGGCCCTCGGCAAGGCTCAGGATGAGGCCCGAGCGCTGCTCGGCGCGGGTCTCTTCGAGGATCGCGCGGCGCGAAACGACGATGTTGCCACGCTTGCGGTCCATCTTGAGGATCTGGAAGGGCTGGGGAATGTCCATCAGCGGCGTGACATCGCGCACCGGGCGGATATCGACCTGCGAGCCGGGCAGGAACGCCACAGCGCCGTTGAGATCGACGGTGAAGCCACCCTTGACGCGACCGAAGATGACGCCATCGACGCGCGCGGTCTTCGCGAATTCGGTTTCGAGCTTGTCCCAGGCGGCCTCGCGACGGGCGCGGTCGCGCGACAGCATCGCTTCGCCGTGCACATTCTCCACGCGATCGACATAAACCTCGACTTCGTCACCGACCTTCAGGTCGGCCTTCTGGCCCGGTGCGGCGAATTCGCGCAGCGGCACACGACCTTCGGACTTCAGGCCGACATCGATAACTGCCATGTCATTCTCGATGGCGGTAACGGTGCCATGAACAACACGGCCTTCAAAACCGTCTGCGTCGCCAAGGGTCAGTTCGAGAAGTTTCGCGAAATCATCGCGCGTGGGATGAGCCGTTGAGGCCATAAGGATCAGGTTCCTGTGTCATGTTTCCGGCCAGCCGGTTGTGTCCGGCGGTCTTGGCCTTGAACGCCGTGGAGGCCGTATGCCGGCCACGGCATCTGTTGAACAACACCGTGGAGGAAACGCGGTTGAAATGCGAAAAGGGCGCGAGAGGGCAGAGCCTTTCGCGCCTTCCTCCACGGGCATCGCCCGACGGACCGCGCGCCCATAGCGCCATAAGGTCACAAAGGCAAGGTTTGCGGCTGCGTTCCGCCTTGCCATGAGCGTCGCTACTTTCGCCGCACCTCAACAATCTCGATGGCGCGCTGAATGGATGCCTCAATCGAGAGAAAGCTGGTGTCGAGCAATGCCGCATCAGCGGCGGCAACCATCGGCGCCGTCGCACGCATTGCATCACGCTGATCGCGTGCCCGGATGTCCGCCAGGACGCGATCAAGGCTGACCGATGATCCGTTGGCACGCAACTCGGCATGGCGGCGTTTGGCGCGAATCGTTGGCGTGGCCCGGACGAACAGCTTGGCATCCGCGTCTGGCGCGATCACCGTGCCTATATCGCGCCCGTCGAGGACCGCACCGCCGGGCTGGCGAGCAAAGCGTTTCTGCCGATGCATCAACGCCGCCCGCACAAGCGGATGCGCTGATACAATGGAGGCGAACTTGCCCGCATCATCGCTGCGCAGGGCAGGATCATCAAGCAAACTGTCATCGAAATCACAGGCCGCAACGGCATCCGCCTCGATTTCCGGATCAAGCTCGAGGCGGCGCACGCTTTCTCCGACGGCCCGGTACAACAAGCCCGTATCAAGGTGCGGGAGGCCATAATGTTTCGCCAACGCCTTGGCGATTGTGCCTTTTCCTGACGCGGCGGGGCCATCGACGGCAATAATCATGACCTGCTCAACCCCTGAGTGCCGCTAAGGTTTCAAGGAAAGTCGGATAACTTGTCGCGATGGGTGATACATCGTCGATGGTGAGTGGCAGGCGGCAGACAAGGCCGGCAACTGCCATGCTCATTGCAATCCGATGGTCGAGCTTTGAAGCAATCTGCGCCCCGCCTGCGAGCGGATCGCCACCGCTGCCAATAATGGCCAGCCCATCCTCAAACTCCTCGATCGCTACGCCAATTGCCATCAGCGCAGCGGCCATGGTCGCGATGCGGTCGGACTCCTTGACGCGCAGCTCATGGGCGCCGCGCGCGACGGTGCGCCCCTCGGCAAGCGCGGCTGCCACGAAGAGAATCGGGTATTCGTCAATCATGCTCGGGGCAAGTTCAGCGGGAACCTCAATCGCTCGCAACGATGCATGACGCACGTGCAGATCCGCAACCGGTTCCCCGCCGACGGTGCGGGGGTCAAGCTCGACAATGTTCGCTCCCATCATCCGCAGCGCACTGAAAAGGCCGGTGCGGGTCGGGTTCATGCCGACATTGGCGATGGTGATGTCGGAGCCCGGGACAATTGATGCAGCCACTGCCCAGAACGCGGCGGAGGAGGGGTCACCCGGCACGATGATCTTTTGCGGCTTCAATTCGGCTTCACCCGTGATTGAAATGATCCGGCCATGATCGCCCTGTTCAATCGTGACGGATACGCCGAAGCCAGCCAGCATCCGCTCGCTATGGTCGCGGGTCGGAACAGGTTCGATCACACGGGTAATACCGGGCGTGTTCAGGCCGGCGAGCAGGATGGCCGACTTAACCTGCGCCGAAGCGACGGGCAGCGTATATTCAATCGGCATCGCCGGGTTTGCGCCGCGCAGCATCAGGGGCAACCGGTCGCCGGGGCTGGCCGAAATGTCGGCGCCCATTTTTCGCAATGGCTCGATCACGCGCGCCATCGGCCTTCCTGACAAGGAGGCGTCGCCGATAAAGGTTGCCGTAACCGGATGGCTGGCGAGCAGCCCCATCAACAGCCGCGTCGATGTGCCCGAGTTTCCCATGTCGAGAGCAGATTCGGGCTGCAGCAAGCCGCCGACCCCGACGCCATTGATATGCCAGACACCATTGTCCTCCCGAGAGATGGTCGCGCCCATGGCCCGCATCGCAGCGGCGGTGGCGAGAACATCTTCTCCTTCCAGCAATCCCTCCACCTGGCTTTCACCAATGGCGAGCGCAGAGAGCATGAGCGCGCGGTGGCTTATCGATTTGTCGCCCGGGACGACAAGGCTTCCGGACAAGCGCTCGGCCGGCGCGATTTCAAAGGGGGCTGCGGATACATGGGTCATGTTGCGGGCGCTTTGACAGTGCGCTTGCGCTATGGCAAGGCGCGCCCCACTTTGCGATTCCGATTGCGAAACACCCAATCTCGAAAGGCACGAAGCGGCATGATTAAGCCGGAATGGGGCACGAAGCGTACGTGTCCGAAATGCGCGACGCGCTTCTATGATCTGGGCAAGGATGATCCCGTAACCTGCATCGCTTGCGGTCAGGCATGGGAACCTGAGCCTATTCTCAAGTCGAAGCAGCCATTGCCCTTTGACGCACCAAAACCCGATGAGATCAAGAAGGGCGACGACGATCTCGCCGGCGATGACGTCGATCTGGACATCGGCGAGAATGAGGAGCCATCACCGGACGACGAGGTCGATCTGGGCGGCGACGATGATCTCGGTGTCGAGACCAGCAGCGACGAAGACGAACATTGATGTGAAGATATTTGGCAAGCGATGCTCGGCATCGCTTGCCAAGCAGGCGCCGCCTCGCTAGGGGCGCCTTCCCGGACGGATGGGGCCGTAGCTCAGCTGGGAGAGCGCTGCAATGGCATTGCAGAGGTCAGGGGTTCGATCCCCCTCGGCTCCACCAATCCTTTGTCCCGGGCGCCATTTGGCGCTTTCCGCTTTGCGGAACATCGCGGGAAATTCGGGCGGTGTTTCCGCTAGGCCGAGTGCCGTGCGCCGGGACAGCCTTTCGCCGAATCATTTCAGCGCGATTGCTTATGCAGATTTCTGCTGTGACGCCCAGTAAACTGCAGTATTAATGCAACAAATCAAAATGTTGCCTTGAGCGCGTGGCCTGGCGCTGGTCTCTGATTTTGCCCAACGCTCGAGCAAGCACCTGAATCAAGCCAACATTGCGCCGCAATGGGGCGATTCGACCGCAATTTGTCAGGCCAACGCTGAAATTTGATTGGTTCCCGCGAAAAGTTAAGCTAGTGTTTACCGTCGCCGGGTGTGCCGGCAGCGATGCCGGTTTGTGCCGGTGGCCATTCTTTTTGGGGGGACAGATCGTGATCTCGTCTTTTAAAACAATTTCAGTAGGTTTCGCGGCGTTGCTCTCGACAGGCGTTCTGTTCAGTGCCCCCGCTGCAGCCCAGGCGACCCGCACGTGGGTATCGGGTGTTGGTGACGATGCTAATCCGTGCAGCCGGACGGCGCCGTGCAAGACCTTCGCAGGCGCGCTTGCCAACACGGGTGCGGGCGGTGAAGTCAACTGCCTCGATGCCGGCGGCTTCGGCACGGCGACGATCACAAAGGCTGTCAGCATTATCTGTGATGGCTTTGCGGGTGCCGGTGTCCTCGTTTCGACGGGTACAACCGGCCTGACGGTTGCTGCAGGTCAATATGATAATGTGACCATCAGCGGCCTTGATTTTCAGGGTATTGCTGGCCCAGGCAGCGGTGTCACCTTCGTGTCGGGCGGTTCGCTGCGGATTACCAATTCGCGCTTCCGTGGTTTCACGACCACCACGGCCTATGCGGTCAACATCGTGCCAACGACGACCAGCTCGACCGTGTTCCTTGACAATGTTTCGGTGAGCGATGGCGCTGGTGGCGTCCTGGTGAGCCCGGCATCGAACGCACTGGTCAGCATCACGATTTCGCGTTTGATCGCCCAGAACAACAGCATTGCTGGTATCCGTGTCGATACCACTGGGAAGACCGGCGCCGGCATCTATGGCTTGATTGACAATGCGCTTGTGTCAAACAACACGACCGGCATTAATATCAAGTCGCCGCTTGGAACGGGCGTGACTTCCTTTACGATCACCAACTCGTTGTTTAACCGCAGCGCCAATGGCGTGATCGTGAACACTGTTTATGCACCTTATTTTGGCAACACGACGATCACCGATAATACCAATGGCTTGTCGCTGCTGAATGGCTCTACCGCTATCAGCTATGGCGATAACCGCCTTGGCAACAACGTGGTCGACGGCCCGTTCTCATCGACGATTGCCAAGAAGTAATCGCTGAACGGCCTTTATCGGCTTGGAGAAAGGCCTCGGTCGTTTTCGACCGGGGCCTTTTTCTTCGCCTTTTGACAAGCGCGTACGGCTGATCGCTTCAATGAGTGCAGCAGCCCGATGCTGGCAGTGCATGGATGTTGAAATGGCGGCAGTAAACTCTTCGCCGATCGGCGGGTTTACCGCGCGAGGATAACCTCAGCGACGTGGCGGCGCCCAGCGGTGCGTGCCAGCTGGATGAACACATCGACTGTCGTGCGCACATAATGGTGCACGTCCTCACGCCCAAGCCGCGTCCCGGTCTGCAGCACCAGCAACGCAATCTGCTCGATCGCCCGTTCGGCGCTGTCGGCATGCACGGTCGTCATAGAACCGGGGTGCCCGGTATTGACGGCGCGCAGAAAGGTATAGGCCTCGGGACCGCGTAACTCGCCGACAATGATACGATCAGGCCGCATCCGCAGCGACGCAGCAAGCAGGTCATCGGCGCTGACCTGTGCTTCGCCAAGGGCACTACGGGCGGCAAGCAGACCAACCGCATTTTCATGGCGCAGCCGTAATTCCGGTGTGTCCTCGATCAGGATCAGGCGTTCCTCCGCCGGTACTTCGCGGAGCAATGCATTGAGAAAGGTCGTTTTGCCGGTCGATGTGCCGCCAGAAACAAGGATGTTCTTGCGCGCGCGCACGGCCGCTCCCAGCATCCCGGCAATATCGCCGCTCTCAAGCATGGCGGCCAAGTCCGCATCAATGGTCGAGCGTTCGCCAACCTTGCCGCGATGCGTCTCGGTGAACGCGCCGCGCGCAACATAGTCGTCCAGCGAGAGGTCGGATGACACATGTTTGCGGATCGCAATTGCCAACGGGCCGCGTGTCGCCGGTGGCGCAGCGATTTGCACCCGGGCGCCATCCGGCAATGTCGCGGAAAGGAGCGGGTGTTCCCGGCTGATCCCTTGATGAGACAGCGCGGCGATCTGGCGCGCGAGCCGTGACAACGTCTTGTCGTCCAGGCCAGGTGCATCGTGGCGTTCAATCGCGCCGCTGGTCGTCTCGACCCAATATTCGCCCGGACGATTGACGTAGATGTCCGTCACATCACCGCGCTCAAGCACGGCAGCAAGCGGTGTCAGATAGCTGTGAAGGTAAACCGGCCGCGTACTGGCCGGTGCGCTGCTCATTTGCGGCTTTCCACGGCGGTGAAATCAAGGTCGCGCGCGACGAACACCGAAATCGCGGTGCCTTGGCGGACCCGAAGCGTCGGCTGGATCTGCGTGCCACTGGTCAGGCCGCTGGTGCTTGATTGCAGGGCATTGGGTAGGGTCGCAACGATGACCGGGGATCCACTGTATCGCGTGGCGAGATTTACGCCGACATCCAGGCTTGATTGCAGGATTGCGCCGGCAAAGCGCTGGAAAAAGTGCGTGTTGACCGTCCCTTTGATGCCAACCCGACCGAGCGGATCGGCAGCAGGGGAACCCAGCGCGATGGTGACGCCATCGGGTCGAACCAGCCGTGTCCACATAACCAGTGCGCGGTTCTGGCCCGGTTGCAGGTCGGCACGATACTCACCGATCAGCCGGCTTCCACGCTGGATCAAGACCCTCGCGCCGTCAAAGCTCCGGACATCACGCTGGACCAGCGCTCGCGCAGGCCCGGGGCGGGTTGAATCCAGCGCCGATTCCAGAACAGCGGGAATCAGCGTGCCTTGAGAAACGATTGTTGCGCGATGGCGGATCATGGTTGCACGTACCGCGACGGCTCCCGCCCCTTCACCCCCGGCTGAGGCGCCCTGGCCTTCGCCGACGGGCGCGGCACCCGGTCCCGTTGCATCGCCAATAGTTGTGTCGAGAACCAGCGCGGATTCGGTTGCGTTGCGAACAGGTGGCGCAGGGGGGATTGGAACTGGCGGTTGCGGCTGCGGCACATATATGATGCGCGGCGGCGGCGGGGCGATCGGCGCTGGCGGCGGCAGCTGCCTTTCTGTTTCTGCTGGCGGTGCCGTTGGGGTTGGTTCCGGGGCAGGGGGAATAGTCAACGGGGCCGCAGGGGCGGGTGTGCCTAGTGTGTCGTCAGGGCCAATTTTGGCTGGCGGCGCAGAGGCTGAACGGCGCTGTGCATCGAGCACAACGAACAGCAACAGCGCGGCGATAGCTATGCCTATGGCAATTACCCACCAGGGCATCGCACGAGCATCGGCTGCGACAAGTGGCTTGACGCTGGCCTCTCCACCGGGGCCTGCGGCGATCCGGGGATCACGATCATTGGGTGCTGCGAGCGCCATTATTTACGCTTCTGCGGTACGCGCACGGCACCGGCTGTCTGACGATCAATCCGGAACACGAGGCGATTGGCAACGCTGTCGATTACAAAGCGTCCTTCGCGGACCATGCCATTGACCAGCGTCTCACGTCCCTCGGTGTCGATCGCGAAGATGGCGGGCAGCGTCTGATCGGCGCCCCAGGCGATATAGGTATGAACGCCGTCATCGTCGATTGCACTTGGGCGGAGCGCCTTGTCGCCGCTAAGCTTGTACCGGCCCGGTACTGCCGCCACAGCATCATCTGCGACCACGGTCACTGCGGCTGGCGTCGCGTAGCGGAAGCGAACCGTGTACGCCATCGTCGGCAAAGGGCCGAAAAGTGGTGATAGCTCAAGAATATAGGTGCGTGCATCGGTGATGACTGTCGCGTTGGTCGTCACGCCCTGACTGACCGATTTAATAAACAGCCGGTCGCCGCGCTTGTTCGGCGTGACCTGCCAGGCACCAGCATCGCCGACCGCGACATTTTCGATTCGCTCATCTGGTGCGAATTCTACGGTGAGCTGATAACCAGCCGCGACCTGCAACTGGACGACCTGGTTTGCATCGTACAGCACACTCTGAATGCGCGGATCGCCCGGCCCGGGCTCGGGGCGCGTCTGACTTGCTGCAGGGCGCGCCAGCAGCAATCCGGTCAACAGAATTATGAAGGAACCACGCTTCAAAGCTGGACCTCCGGTGTATCGCTCATTGGGCGCCCACGAAATTTCCTAACCTCCCCGGTCGGTGCCGGTGAAGGGGTGGCGCGAGGAATGGGGGGTTGGGCAGTGCCAGTAGGCGCGACACCGGGTATGCTTAGGTCCGGTGCAGACACCGTCGGTTGCGGCGTGTCTGCGTTACCGGCGGTGGGAGCACTCTCCGCATCCCGACGATACGCGACAACCTGGAACCCAAGCGGATTAATGAAACGGTCTTCCATCGACAAAGGGCCGGTCGAAAACTGGTAACGGATCACGGCCACCCAGTATCGCGGTGGCAGCGTCTGACCGCCGGCATCATGGCGTTCGGTTTCAAAACGGACCAAGGCCGATTTGCCGCCAAGCGGCGACACGCTGCGAATCCGGGTCGATATTGTGGTTGTACGCGGATACTTGGCCAAGGGGCTGCCAGCATTGGTATATTGCATGGACGTGACATAATCGGAGCGGGTCGGGTCAATCGACCACAACGTTACCTTGCGGTAGTTCGCCTGCAGTTCATTGATGTCGAAACTCTCCCGCGCGATGACATATTGCACGAGAAACGACTGGGTCAGTGCGTCATTGGGGGCGATCAAATTGGCATCGATCGGCTTCAATGCCTGAACATAGCCCGTGTTGCGATCTACCATCAATGTATAGGGCACAACAGTCTTCAGCGGGGCCAGAAACACCAGCGCCAGCGCTTCAAAAATGGCTATAACGACGGCTGCTGCGGCGATAATCCACGCAATCCGGCGCGACGCGCGCAGCGCATCTTGTTGATCTGTCGCCCAGCTATCTGCCTCTCGGTAATAGGCGTCGAGCGACTCTCGTGCTTGATTGTTCATCGTCCCCCATCCCGCCGGGCCGCGCCCGACGATATTCTGCCGCGCGTCCGGCGCCGGAAGCTCTGCCCGTATGGTATCGGTGCAGCAGCGATAACGTCCCGCGATGAGCTTTGTACAGCGATCTGACGACCTCCCTGGGCCAACATTGCGGCCGGGCTGCCAGCTTCGCGCCGCTGGGTCGCGGCGACGGCATCAGAAACCGCAATAGCCCGTGACCGCTGATCCGCATTGGCCAGTTGCTCGGTCGCTCCAGGTGCCGCCAGGCGCGGGACTTGTGGCGTCACTATTTCGGCAATGCGTGCCGGCAGTACGCGCCACGACATCGGCATGCGAAATCCGCGCGCGACCCATGCCGCTGCACCCAGCGTTGCTACCAGGGTCAACCCAAAGGCCAGCGTTATCACCATCAGTTCGACCGGGACCGCAGGGGTAGGGTTGTCAACACGGCGTTCTGCCAGGACAACGGCCAGCCACGGTTCCAGCAGCGCCAGTTCAACACCCAGCACGATCGCTGTCGACAGGGCACCCAACGCGGCACCAACCAGACCGCGCACCCAACCTTCAAACAACCCGCGAGTACCATCAAACAGAAGGAAAAGGACAAACAATGGGCCCAGCGCGAGCAGCAGCCCGGTAATGATCCGGACCGATGCAAAAGCCGCGACAACCCCGGTGAGGTAATAGGTGCGTGCCTGCGCCAACAGCTTGGCGTCATTTGCCGGATCCCATTTCGGGCGCTTGGCACGTTGCTGAAGCTGCTGGATTTGTTGCTGTTGTTGTTGCGGGGTGAGAACCTGGGTTGGCCCGGCAACAACATCTGCGTCGATCGGCTTGCCGGTGCCCAATGTATTGAGCTCGATCAGTAGATTGTCGATACCCTGCAATCGGGAGATCAGCCCACCGCCAGCGCCCGGCAGGCCACTCGGCCCGCCTATTTGTGCCGCCAGTTCAGCGGGCCCGTGCATGGCGACATCATAGGCCAGGGTACGAAATGCGCTCCAGCTGGTGGCGAGTGCCAGCACGATGCCAACCTTTACGATTGCCACCACGCCTTCGCGGAGCGTCGGTGTTTCACCGAGCAACAAGCGATAGCCGATCAGGGCGACGAAAATCGTCATCATGCCGGAAAGGATCAACGCGTTGGCAGTGCCCGCACCGGTCATGCCCTGCCAGCCGCCAAGTCCCAGTGCCTGTGCCTCGCAATCGACATAGCCAAGCACGCCCGAAACGAACGCACTGTCGGGAGCAAGGGAAGGGCAGGCGGCCTGCATCAGGCACGTTCCAGCAGGCGCGGAATCCAGTCGGCGGGATCGTCACCACGTTCGGCGCGGATCTCGTCCAGCAAGCGCACGGTGCGCTCACGCCCGGACAGGATTGTCAGTATCTCCCGTTCCCCGGTCAGGTTTAGTCGCGCGACGACACTGTCGGTGCCGTGCTTGATCAGGAAACAATGCGCGTCATCGGGCAGCGTGCGCACGATTTCATACTCATGCGGCGTCAGGCCGAAGCCTTCGATGTAATCGACCGCCCGGGCCTTCGGGTTGGTCATGAATATCTGGGTCGCCGCCTGTTCGATGATCGAGCTGGCAATCTTGCTTTCCAGGGCATCCTGCGCGCTCTGGGTTGCGAAGCCGACAATACCGTTGCGTTTGCGGATCGTCTTTTCCCAGTCCTTGATACGCCGCACAAACACTTCGTCGTCGAGTGCTTTCCATCCTTCGTCGACAACGATAATTGCCGCCGATCCGTCGAGGCGCTCCTCGACGCGGTGGAACAGGTACATCATCGCCGGAGTCCGCACGGCGGGATCGTCAAGGATCGCTGTCATGTCGAATCCGACCGCCTCAGCGGTTAGATCGGTCAGATCAGCGGCATTGTCGAACAACCAGGCGCG
The DNA here is from genome assembly GCA_963422345.1 of uncultured Sphingomonas sp. Classification (GTDB taxonomy): domain Bacteria; phylum Pseudomonadota; class Alphaproteobacteria; order Sphingomonadales; family Sphingomonadaceae; genus Sphingomonas. Next base: position 2,778,198 of record OY729425.1, on the reverse strand, counting down.
CTCGCCATCGCCCCACCATGGCCGCAGTCTCGACCACAGGTCTGCCGCAGTCGGTCGCGCACCTCCCCGGAACAGCTCGGCGAGGTGTTGCAATCGGCGATTCTCGGGCGGTTGGGAGAAATTCGCGTCCACAGCATCCTTGATGCGCGAAACCTCATCAATGTCGGCGCCGCCGGCAAGCTGCGCCACCCAGTCAATCAGGAATTGACGGTTTCCGGGATTGTCATCGAGCAATAGCGGGTTGAGTCCGGATGACTCACCCGGGCGCAAAAGGTCATAACGACCACCGATCGCGCGAATGAACAGTTCGGCACCGCGATCCTTGTCGAAGAAGATGATGCGCGGGCGGAACTTGCGCGCCTGGGCGAGCAGGAAATTGAGCACCACGGTCTTGCCTGAGCCCGACGGCCCGATGACGGTGAAATTGCCGAGGTCGCCCTGGTGGAAATTGAAATAATAGGGGCCGGCGGCGGTCGTCTCGAGCAAGGTCACGGCCTCACCCCAGTGATTCCCCTCCGGTTTACCAAGGGGGAAGTTATGGCCGCTGGCAAGGCCCGCGAAATTGCCCGTCGAAATCAGCCCGCGCCGTGCAATATATTTGAAGTTGCCTGGGAATTGTGCCCAGAAAGCAGGCTCCAGGGCGATTTCCTCGCGGACGGCGATAATCCCGAGGTCCGACAAGGTAGCCTGTACTTCGGCGACACCGGCATCGACGGCAGCCGGCGTGTCACCGCGCACCGCGACTGTCATATGATGTTCGCCAAATCCGGCGCGACCGGCGGCAACCTCATCCTTTGCGTTGGCCAGTTCCCCGCGCAGGCTCACCGCCTCATCTTCGGCCGATTTCATGCGTCGCAGCGCCAGGTTCATCTTCCCCAGCGCGGCCTGCCGATCGACGAATCCAAATGACTGTGACACCGTCAACTCGAACGGCAGTCGCAAAAGCTCGTCCAGCATTCCGGGGGCTGTCTGAGCCGGGTAGTCCTTGATCGATACCACCCCGCAAAAGCTGCGTGGCGCGTGACCCGCTGGAGAAAGCTCAAGCGTTTCCTGACCGAAACTGATGCGGCGATAGGGCAGATACGCCCCGATGTCCTGTTGCGGCAGCAGCACAGGCCGGGTCTCGCCATTGTACAGTGCAGAGAGAAACTCGAGTGGTTCGGAACAATGGCCTTGCGGGGTCTGGTAAACGCCGAGCAAACGTGGCGCATAACTACCGAGCTGCGCCAGCAGTGCGTCGCGCGCGCCATCGAGTTGGCGCAACTCATTGGCCGATGTTGCCTCTGGCTCGGTCGTAGCACGGCCCAACACGCCGCGAAGGCGATCAGCGATGCCAACCCGGCCTTGAAGCGGGCGGCGAATCAACGTCAGGAAAAGGTCGTTGACGTAGAGCCGCTTGGTGGAAAGGCGACTACGCCACGCGCCATCAAGCCGCTGTGAAAAATCGTCAGGGAATTTCGCAGTCAGCTCGGCATCTGCTTCACGACGAATGACGTGGTGATAGATGGCAAAGCGCGATGAACCGATCGCCTGTAACATCGCGTCGCGCAACGCCTTGCGATAATTTATCTCATCGGTGTCCGCAGTCTCAAACAACAAACCACGCAGATGGATAACCTGCATAAGCAAGCCATCGCGCGTCTCGACCGTGTGATCATCGACATGACGGGCATAGGGGAGGTGATGCCCCGCTGCCTTCTCACGAGCTACTGCGCGCGGGTCATTGCTCAGGGGCGGTAGGAGTTGCATCGCCAAATCGCATGGTTGCGCACCCGCGGGCACTTGCCGACTCGCGTCAGCCAAAGGTCAAAGATACGCGGCTCACGCACGCAAAATACGACGCCGATAATGTGGATGATGATCGCAGCCAGCAACACCCAGATCGAATGGAAGATCAGGAAAAGCTCGGTTGCCACCACAGCGTTGATGACAAAATAGCTATATGTCACGCCCGCAAACATTTGCGGGCGGGTCAGCGCGACAAAAAGTGGATCGCGATCAAGGCCGTTCATCGGCTCAATTGCCAAGGGTGGCGGTAGATTGGATCCCCGCGACGATACTCGCCGCGCCAAACAGGATGAAGCAGCCGATGATTACGGTTGCGCCATAACGCCAGTTGATCCGCCCGGTGAGCATCAGGAAACCAACCGATGCCACCGCGATGATAGCAACCACCGTCGCAACCGTGCCGAGCAATGTTCCTTGTAACCACCGAACCGCCGAAACCAGCGCGCCCGAGCCAGCCGGATCGGCCAACGCACCCTGCGCAAAGGCTGTGTTTGATTGCACAAAAGCCCAGGCTGAACCCACCCAAGCCAACGATTTACGAATAATCTTCAACGCACCACCCCAGTCGAATCCCACCGATTCGCGAGACGCGACACTGCGCGTTTGAAAGGGAGTTGCCAAGCCTCGGCGGCCCATTTGTCTGGCGTCCCATGATTGGACATGCGTTAACCGCACTCCGGGCTGGCCTTGGTGGTAAACACCGCGTTAACATTCGCCTATGAAACACCAAGTTGCCCCGACGGGATCGCCCCCCCATCCATTTCGCAGCAGCCTGTTTGCCGCTAGCGCTGCGCGGCGCCAGCGTGCCGATGACCACGATGTGAAGCTTTTTGCGCTCAGCTTCGCAGCCTTCTTCATCTGTTTCTATACATTCATCTTTTAGAAGCTCGTCCGTTTGCTCGACGGGCGCTATGGTCAGTCACAAGCCTCGTGCAACTTGTGGGCGAGCCAGGCCGCGCCGAGGCACATCGCCGCCACGACGAGCAGCGTGCCAAGCGGCGAGATGCCGATTGCTGTCAGCCCGATCACGAAGAGCAGGCCGAGCACCATCGCGCCCGAATTGACGACATTGTTCGCTGCAACCGTGCGGGCGGTCTGATCGCTGGTTACGGTCGTGGTGAGGAACGCATATAGCGGCACAACGAACATGCCGCCGGTAACGGCGATGGCCATCAACGTGGCGACCAGCGGTATGGTGCGCGGCAAGGCTGCGAACTCGATCCAGTTGTAGAGGTGCCCGGTTTCCGGCGCGGGCCAGGCCCGCATCAAGGTTGAAAACAGGACAAACAACAGGCCCATCGCGATGACCGAACCTGGCGCGAAACGCGCCGAGACGCGGCCGCGCAACATCCGGTTGATCGCGACCGAACCGACCGCGATGCCGATTGAGAACAGGGCGTTGAGTGTGCTCGCAACACGCTGGTCGGCAAAGAGGATGTTTTTTACGAGCGGCGGAAAGGTTGCGATGATGATCGCGCCAATCATCCAGAAAAAGCTGATCGCGCAGATGGCGAGGAAGAGGCGAGGGATATGCATGGTCGCATTGACCAGTCGCCAGGACGAGGTGAATGGATTGAAGTTGATCTCCAGCCGTGCCCCGGTGCGCGGTGCGGCTGGTACCTTTGCCGCTGCAAGCCGCCCGATCACGGCCAGTGCCACGGCCACGAATGCCGCTGCATCGACTGACAGCCAGCCCGCAGCGATGGTGCCAAGCAGGATGGCGAGGTAGGTTGAAGCTTCGATCAGGCCGGTGCCGCCGAGTACATCGTCAGCGTCGAGATGCTGGGGCAGGATGGCGTATTTGATCGGGCCGAAGAAAGTCGAGTGAACCCCAAGTGCCAGCACCGCGCCGAGCATCATGCCGATGCCGGCCGTCGTCAGGCCATTTCGTGCCAGGATCAGCCCGGCACATCCGCCAATCATGATCAGGATTTCAACCGTTTTGACGATGCGGATGATGCGGCTCTTGTCATTGGTATCGGCGAGCTGTCCGGCCAGTGCGGAGAGCAGGAAGAAGGGGATCAGGCTGAGCGCCGTAGCGATGGCCGTAAAACCGAACTCGGCCTTGGGATTGTGGAGCACGTGATAGGTGACGAAATACACCATCATCTGCTTGAACAAATTGTCGTTGAAGGCCCCGAGGAATTGGGTGACGAACAGCGGCAGGAATCGGCGCTCCTTCATCAACCCGAGCGCACTGTGCATGTTTTGATTCGGCCTCATTGCGGCGATGTGGAGGTGCAGCGCATAGCCGAGGCGGAGCCCGGGCAGCAAGTCGCTTGTCCCAGCCTATCAAGCGGGGATACAGCATGTCGATGCTCACGCTGCCCAACATCCTGACCCTTTCGCGAATCTTCGCGGTGCCTCTCCTTGTCTGGGCTTTGTGGTGGCCGGCATGGCCTACCGGCTATGCCATCGGATTTGTGCTTTACTGCCTGATGGGCATCACTGACTATTTCGACGGCTATCTGGCGCGGGCCCAAGGTGCGGTTTCGCGATTGGGCGTGTTTCTTGATCCGATCGCTGACAAGATCATGGTTGCGGCTGTCATTCTGATGCTGGTCGCGAATCACGATATTGCTGGCCTGAGCCTGGTTGCCGGGCTGATCATTCTCCTGCGGGAGATCGCGGTGTCCGGCTTGCGTGAGTTTCTCGCGCAGTTGCAGGTGTCCGTGCCTGTTTCGCGGCTGGCAAAGTGGAAGACGACGCTGCAGCTTGTTTCACTGGGCGGGTTGATTCTCGCCAGTGCCTTGCCCGGCTGGCACTGGCTCCAGACGGCGGCGTTGGCCGCACTGTGGGGCGCCGCGGTACTGACGGCGATTACCGGATGGGACTATCTGCGCGTCGGCCTGAAGCACATGGATTGAGCGACCATGGCGATCGAAATGCTCTACTTTGCCTGGGTGCGCGAGGCGATTGGCGTTGGCAGCGAGCGTGTCGATCCGCCGACGCATGTCCAGACGATTGCCGACCTGATCGATTGGCTGGCACCGGCCAGCGTGGGTCATGCCCGGGCATTTGCCGACACGACACGGTTACGTGCTGCGCTTGATCAGCGCTTTGTACCACTTGATTGCCCCCTGGGTGACGCGCGCGAGGTCGCGCTGTTTCCGCCGGTAACCGGGGGATGATTCATGTCACCGTCTCGGACCAGCCAATTGACGCTGGCGCCGAACTGGCCGCAGTTCATGTTCCCGGTGCTGGCGGTGCGGCAAGCTTCACTGGCCTTGTACGCGGTGATGATGGGGTGATCACGTTGGAGCTGGAACATTATCCCGGCGTTACCGAGGCCGTTTTGAGGCAACTCGCTGACGAGGCAGTCGCGCGTTGGGGGCTGATCGGCGCGCGCATTGTTCACCGCGTTGGTGTCATGGTGCCCGGTGAGACGGTGGTTTTTGTCGGAACAGCTGCGGCGCACCGCGCGCCTGCGCTGGAAGCCTGCGCCTATCTCATTGATCGCCTGAAAACTGATGCGCCATTCTGGAAGCGGGAAACCCGCGTGGAAGGCGCGCGCTGGGTAGAGCAGCGCGAAAGTGACTGTGCCGCCGCTGAACGCTGGAAGTGACAAAACCCGGCGGTTTCCACGAGGGGAAGCCGGCTGAATAATGTCAGGGGTGTCGCGCCTCGGCAAGCACATCAGCCAGCAGTTCAAAATCGCGCTCACGGGGTGAGGCCCGCCGCCAGACCAATGCAATCTGGCGCGTCGGGCTTTCGGCATCGAGCAACCGGGCAGTAAGTCCGGTATGTTCGAGGATGCCAGCGGCGATGGCCATTTCCGGCAGCATCGTTACGCCCAGGCCATTGTCGACCATCTGCACCATGGTGTGCAGCGAGGTGCCCAGCATCGTCGCCTCGGCGCGCAGATCCGGGCGATTGCAGGCGGCGAGTGCATGGTCCTTGAGGCAATGCCCGTCTTCGAGCAGCAGCAGCCGGTTCTCGTCGATCTCCTCCGCACGCATTGGCGTGGAGTCGGTTCCGATCTCGTCTTTCTGACCGGCGACGAACAGGCGATCCTCAAACAGGATGCGTGATGAAACCTCTCCACAGGCATAAGGCAACGCAAGTAGGACGCAATCGGTCCGACCATGGTTGAGGCCCTCACATGCTGCGGCGCTTGGTTCCTCGCGCAGGAATAATCTCAGGTCGGGATAGTCGCGGCGCAGCCGTGGCAAGATGTACGGCAACATGAAGGGGGCGATGGTCGGGATGACACTCATCCGCATATCCCCCGACAATGGACGGCCCGCAGCGCGGGCGAGGTCTCCCAGTTCTTCCGCTTCCCGCAATACGCGGCGTGCCTTGTCGGCGATGCGATCACCGAGCGGGGTGAAACGAACGACCCGCCGGGTACGTTCAACCAGGGTCAGGCCAATGAGCGTCTCAAGCTCGCGGATTCCCGCTGACATCGTCGACTGGGTGACAAAGCAAGCTGCAGCCGCACGACCGAAATGACCATGGTCCTTCAGCGCGACGAGATATTGGAGTTGCTTCAATGTCGGTAGATATGTCGCCATTTATCGCCTCAATCGATTAATCGCCATAAGGTAACCCGCTTGATCGATTGAAATCCAGTCCTATATACGGCGTGGCACGGAGAGCGAATAGCGCCCCGGCGCGAGAGGATCCTGGCTGGCTGACCCCATTTTTGGCAGGAGCCCCACCATGTTGCCTATCGTGCGACCTTCACGGTCGATCCCGATGGCATTATTCAGGCAGTGCAGGTCAATGGTCTGAACGTTGGCCGCAACCCGGCAGAAACGCTGCGCGTGCTTGATGCCCTGCAGACCGATGAATTGTGCCCATGCAACTGGAACAAGGGTGATGACGTCCTCCAGCTCGCCGCCTGATCATTGAACCCGAAAAGGGGCGCGGGACCGAAAGGTTTCGCGCCCCTTCGCGTGAAAGGAGCATGTCATGTCGCTCAAGGAATTTGTCAGTACCCTGCCTGAGTTCGCCAAGGATATTCGTCTGAATGTCGGCTCGCTGCTGAATGAGCCCGTGCTGAACGACCAGCGGAAATATGGGCTGGTTCTGGCCTGCGCGCACGCGACCGGGCACAAGCCGCTCGTCGATGCGGCGGAGGGAGAGATTGCCGGCAAGCTGACGCCTGAGGCGGCCAATGCTGCACGCGCAGCCGCGGCGGTGATGGCGATGAACAATGTTTATTATCGCTTCACGCATCTTGCCGGGAATGACGAGTATCAGCGCATGCCAGCGAAGTTGCGCATGAACGTGATCGGCGCACCGGGAATCGACAAGGTCGACTTCGAACTGTTCAGCCTGGCAGTCAGCGCGATGAACGGCTGCGGCATGTGCATAGACAGCCATGAGCAGGTTTTGAAAAAGTCCGCGGTCACGGCAGAAGTGATCCAGGCGGCGGTACGGATTGGTGCTGTTTTGGCGGCGGTTGCGACGGTGCACGCTGCGACGGCGTGATCCTATCCCCCCAGCGTGTGATACACGGACCATGCGCTGGTCAGCGTGAGTAAGATGCCGACCATGGCCATTAACGGCCGCGCGGGTACGCGCTTGGCGAGGACACCCCCCAAGGGTGCCGCAAGCAGCCCACCGATCAGCAATCCCGCCGTGGAAAGCGTAAAGGCCGCGAGGCCAAGTTGCGTGATGAACGCGGCGGAGATTGTTGCTGTCAGGAAGAACTCGCTGGTGCTGACAGTGCCAATCGTCAACCGTGGATTCGAACCCTGAATCAAGAGATTTGAGGTCACTACCGGTCCCCAGCCACCCCCGCCCGCCGCATCGAGAAACCCGCCGACAAATCCGAGCGGCGCAATGATCCGTGGTGCCCGAGGCTCAATCGCGCCGCGACTGGCACGGAAGAGAAGATAGAGGCCAACTGCAGCCAGATAGGTCATGACAAAAGGGCGGGCGATAGAGGCGTCAATGTTGGAGAGGAGATAGGCGCCCAGTACCCCACCTGCGACGCCGGGGATCACCAACCGACGGAACAGCCGCCAATCCACATTGCGGTGAAGTGAGTGGCTGATACCCGACGCCGCCGTTGTGAATGTCTCCACCACGTGAACGCTGGCGGATGCCGCTGCAGGCGACACACCCATGACGGTAATCAGTAGCGTGGAGTTGATCAGACCGAATGCCATACCCAGGGCACCGTCAATCAGCTGCGCCGCGAAGCCGATAGCAATGAACGGAAGGATCGCATTGACAATCTCAGGTGTGAACCAGCTCATCGATCCCCCGGGTGTCGTTACAATAGATCTTGGAAGTGGTTGCGGATGGGCAGCAGGCAAGCATGTCTGGATGACCTTACTCCAGCTTCACGACAAGCCGGTCCTTTAATTCGCCGGATTGAAAGCCTACATCGCAAAAAGCGCAACTGGGGACGCACCATGGCGGGCCGATTTATTGCCTATCTTGATTCGATAAAGGCGCGTGATCCAGCGCCGCGATCACGTATGGAAATCCTGCTTTACCCGGGAGTTCTGGCGCTTGCCTTGCATCGCATCGCACACCGTCTCTATCGCTGGCGGCTGTTTTTCCTGGCGCGATTTGTCAATCATAGCAGCCGCTTCCTGACCGCGATCGACATCCATCCCGGTGCGATGATCGGGCGCAATTTCTTCATTGAGCATGGATTTGTTGTCATCGGCGAGACCGCCGAGATTGGCGACAATGTTACTATTTATCAATGCGTTACGCTGGGCGGGACGAATCCGGATAACGGGATTGGCGGCAAGCGGCATCCAACAATCATGGACAATGCCATCATTGGATCGGGCGCGCAGATATTGGGGCCAATCACGATAGGTAAGGGCGCCCGCGTCGGCGCCAACGCCGTGGTCACCAAGGATGTCACGCCGGGTGCGGTGATGGTTGGCATTCCCGCCAGGGCGACGATGGTTGAAGGCGGCCAGCGGCCCGATACGTTCCTCGCTTACGGCACGCCTTGCAGCGAGATGTTTGACCCTGCGACGCAAAAGGTCGAGCTTTTGCGGTGCGAGCTGGAGACAATGCGCAAGCGGCTTGATGCCCTGCTCGCGGAACAGGATCGCGTTCGCGACCGTGCCTGATCGTCGCTGATGGGTACGGTAACGCCGTTTCCGCTGCCGCGCGGTCGACCGATCCAGATTGGTTTTGAGCGGCTCGAGCTGACCCGCATTCTTGACCTTTATGGGCGGATGGTCGCGGCGGGGCATTGGCGCGACTATGCTATCGAACTTGGCCAGGATGCGGCGGTGTTTGCCGCCTTCCGCCGAGCCACCGAGCGGCCCGAATTCCGCATCGAAAAGCGACCATCACTGCGCCAGAAGCAAGGGATGTGGGCGCTGGTTGGGGAGAATGGCGCGGTATTGAAGCGGGGCCATGAGCTTGGCCCGGTGCTCGCGCCGGTCGAACGGCGATTGATGAAACTGGTCGCTGAATAGGAAAACTGGCCCCGCCTGAAATCAGGCAGGGCCAATCCGGGTGTCAGGCGCTGGCTGTCGTTGCACCAACAGGGGGGAGGCGATCTGCCAGCCCGCCGAGTAGCCGCACGATGCGCGCGCGTGTTGTTTGCCAGAAGGCAGAGAGCAACAACAAGGCAGAGCCAATGACCAGCGCGGTAAACGCCCAGGCGAGTTCAACCGCGCCAGCATTCTGGAACAGTGAGTACATCGCGTAGAGCACATAGGCGAGGCTGGACACCAGCAAGGCACGACGATCAACCGCCAGGGCGACGAACGCAAAGGCAATGTAGAGTCCAATGACCATAATGGCCATTCCGACCCCGATCGGTGCGTCGAAAACGCCGAGCAACTGGAACAGCGCATGGGCGATCATTGGTGCCGCCGCGAGATGCAACCAGAAGGCTACGTCAGAGCGGCGCGTGCGGCGTTCGCGATCACTGGCGTCCCAGGTCATGGCAAAAGCGAACATCAGCAGACCAGCGATGAGGATCGGGGCGTAGATGAAGTCCTGCGCATTCGGGATGTAACCGACGACCATCGCCAGCGCCACACCGACAACAGCGACAGCGCCCGCTGCGACCGTAATGGGAACCATGAAACGCCGCCAATGCAACCAGGCCGCAGCGGCGGTGATCGTGCCAATGATCGCGGCGAGCGTGCCGAAGACCGGCTCGGGATGTTCGGGGAAGTGTACCTTGCCCCAAGCCTGTATTGCGTCGCCATTGATCACGACCAGACCGACCTGCGCTGCACCAACGCCACCGACAAAGGCAAGCAGCAGCAAGATGCTGGGCAGGGCCATGCGGCGCGTCCGCGTGAAATATTCTGCCAGGCCCCAGCTGGTTGCGGCGACGAATATGCCGCCAAGGGGCAGGGTGATCGATTCACCCAGCCACGCCATGCCGACCAAAACGGCAGCGGCAGCAATGGAAACGAAAATATCGTTGAAGCCGGTGAGCAACCGGAAATGCTCTTCGTCAACGGCCGGAGCCGATTGGCTCCGCGCAATATGGTCGCGCAGCGCAGTCGCGGCATCACGCGATATTGCGCCTGCCGCTACTGCGCCATCAATGTCGCTTTCGCTGTACATGGCAAAACTCCCTGTTGAGACGTTCTGCCTATCACAGGTGTATTGTGATAACAATACACCTGTTGAACGGGGTTATCCCTGCAGCCTTTTGGCGATCAGCATCGACTGTTCCGAACCTGATTGCGGCGTAATTTCACCAGTGCGATCGGTAATCTCCGCCCAGTGCGCGGCCACGCCTTCGGGTGAGAGATCGTCTCCCGTCAGCAGCTTGCCCTGGGTCAAGGTGACATATGATGCCTGGAATACGCCAGCACCGGCCCCGACAATGGCATTGGTCGGAGCGTCGTCAGAAACAAGAAAGAGTGCTGCCGGGACGACCTTTTCCGGAGCGAATGCCTGGAAGGCTTCAGCCGGAAACAAATCCTCGGTCATCCGCGTTCCGGCAACCGGCGCAATCGTATTGACCTTGATATTGTTCTTGGCGCCTTCGAGGTAAAGCGTCTTGGTCAGCCCGGCGAGACCGAGCTTCGCAGCGCCATAATTGGCCTGGCCGAAATTGCCGAACAGGCCCGTCGATGAAGCGGTCATCAGGATGCGGCCATAATTCTGCTCCCGCATCGTTTCCCAGACCGCCTTGGTGCAATTGGCAGACCCGTTGAGATGGACATCGACGACGAATTTGAAATCCGCCGGATCCATCTTGGCGAAGCTCTTGTCGCGAAGCACGCCCGCATTGTTGATGAGGACATGCACCCCACCCCAAGCCGCTTTCGCCTGGGCGACCATTTCGACCATATGGTCATAGTCGGTAACGCTGCCGCCGTTCGACATTGCCTCGCCACCCGCCGCCTTGATCTCCTCGACGACCTTGAGCGCGGCGTCGGAATGGCCGGTGCCATCACGGGAGCCGCCAAGGTCATTGACCACAACCCGTGCGCCACGCCGTGCCAGTTCAAGTGCATAGGCACGGCCCAACCCGCCGCCTGCACCGGTAACAATGGCAACGCGGTCCTTGAAACTGATGGTCACAATAGCGCTCCTGAATCATGTGTCGGACCGCTTCCTAGCCATGTTGGCCAGGCATGTCAGCCGTTCCCGTGAATCCGCCTGATGAGCGCGTGCCTTTGCCACCGCAAAGATGGAGCACTTCCGCTCAGCAATCCTCCATCAGCACGGGATCAGTTGCCAGAGTCGAGAGCATAGCCTGCCGAGCGCACTGTGCGGATGATGTCAGGGCGATCCCCCGCGTTGATCGCCTTGCGCAGCCGCCGGATGTGTACGTCAACCGTCCGGGCCTCAATGTCGGAGTCATGCCCCCAGACCGCATCGAGCAACCGCTCGCGCGAGAACACCCAGCCGGGATGTTCAAGGAAATGCTTGAGCAGCCTGAATTCAGTCGGGCCGAGCTGCACCACCTGCCCACCGCGACGCACCTTGTGGCCGACCATGTCCATCTCGATATCGGCATAGCTGAGCTGCTCGCCTGCCAGTGCCGGGCGCACACGACGCAGTACGGCGCCGACCCGGGCGACCAGTTCGCGCGGCGAAAATGGCTTGGTCACATAATCATCGGCGCCGGTTTCCAGACCGCGAACGCGATCTTCTTCCTCGCCACGCGCGGTCAGCATGATGATCGGAACATTTGCCGTTTCCGGCATCCTGCGGAGCCGACGACATACCTCGATGCCGGACAAGCCCTCGACCATCCAGTCGAGCAGGACAATGTCGGGGGTCACCTCCTTGGCGAGCAGCAAGGCTTCTTCACCGTCAGGTGTATGTTTCACTTCAAAATCTTCGCGATTGAAATGCCAGACGAGCAGTTCGGCAAGTGCTGCGTCATCTTCCACCAGTAACATTTTGGCCCGCGCCATGTTCATTCCTCTGTCGACTGAGTGACGTGTTGAATCTTCATCATGATGCGGCGGGTATGCCGCGGTCGGTGAGCTTGACCCCGGTTGCCGCGAAATAGACCATCTCCGCGACATTGGTGGCGTGGTCGCCGATCCGTTCGAGGTTCTTCGCGACGAACATCAGATGGGCGACCTGGGTGATCGTCTTCGGATTCTCGATCATATGGGTCAGCAGGGTACGGAAAATGCTGTCATAATAATTGTCCAGGGCGCGATCACTTTCGCACACCCGGACTGCCGCCTCCGCATCACGAGCGGCAAAGGCGTCAAGCGCATCATGAACCATCTCTCGTGCCATCCTGGCCATTGCGGGCAAGGTTGAGATTGGTTCAATCCGTGTGTCGCTGACGATCAGCGGCACGCGCTTGGCGATGTTCTTGGCATAGTCGCCAATGCGTTCGATAACGCCCGCAATCTTCAATGCCGCCACAACCTCGCGCAGGTCGTTGGCCATCGGCGCGCGCAGGGCGATGATGCGCACTGCGAGCTGCTCGGCCTCGGCCTCGACAGCATCAATTGCACGGTCAGCGTCGCGGACCTTGCCGGCCAGCTCCGCATCATTGCGCTGCAAGGCTATCATCGCTTCGTCGATAGCGAGTTCGGCAAGACCGCCCATCTGCGCAATCAGTGCGCGCAGTTGCGCGATATCGTTGTCGAAAGCCTTGACGGTATGTTCCTGGCTGGTTGCCATGTTCGTGCTCCTCAGCCGTATCGACCGGTGATGTAATCGCGGGTCCGCTCTTCGCGCGGGTTTGTGAAAATGTCGGAGGTTGAGCCATATTCGACCAACTGGCCGAGATGGAAAAAGGCGGTGCGCTGTGAGACGCGCGCAGCCTGCTGCATATTGTGCGTGACGATCACGATCGCATAGCGGCCCTTGAGCTCATGGATCAGTTCCTCAATCCGTGCCGTGGCGACCGGATCAAGCGCCGAACAGGGTTCGTCCATCAGGATCACTTCGGGATCGACCGCTATTGCTCGCGCAATGCACAATCGCTGCTGCTGGCCGCCCGACAAGGTGGTTCCGCTGTCGGTCAGCCGGTCTTTTACCTCATCCCACAACCCCGCACGGCGCAGTGAGCGTTCGACAAGTTCTGCCATTTGCTGCTTGCCGCTCGCCAGGCCGTGGATCCGTGGCCCATAGGCAACATTTTCAAAAATCGATTTTGGGAAGGGGTTGGGTTTCTGAAACACCATCCCGACGCGTGCGCGCAGCTGCACGACATCCATTTCCGGCGCGTGGATGTCCATGCCGTCGAGTTTGATCTCACCCTCGACACGGGCGTTGGGCACCGTGTCGTTCATGCGGTTGAACGCCCGCAGGAGGGTGGATTTGCCACAGCCTGATGGACCAATGAACGCCGTGACATGGTCGCTGTCGACATCGACCGAGACATCGTTGATTGCCTGGTTGGCCCCATAGAACACGCTGACGTTCCGGGCACTGATCTTGGGTTGTTCTGATGTCACCAGCGGTTCTCGAAGCGATTGCGGAGATGGATTGCCACACCGTTCATCACGAACAGGAACAGCAGGAGGACGAGGATCGCCGCGCTGGTCTTTTCGACAAAGCCACGGTCAACCTGATCGGACCAGAGGAAAATCTGCACCGGCAGCACGCTTGACGGATCGGTAATGCGCGTCGGCGGCGTGGCAATGAACGCGCGCATCCCGATCATCAACAATGGCGCCGTTTCACCGAGCGCCCGCGCCATGCCAATAATCGTGCCGGTCAGAATGCCGGGGAGCGCCAGCGGCAGGACGTGATGAAACACCAACTGCACCGGTGACGCGCCAATACCAAGCGCCGCTTCACGGATTGATGGCGGGACAGCCTTGATGGCGTTGCGCCCGGCAATCACGATCACAGGCATGGTCATCAGTGCCAGTGTCAGGCCGCCGACAAGTGGCGCGGATCGCGGGAGGTGGAAGGCGCCGAGAAATATCGCGAGACCCAGCAGCCCGAAGGTAATCGACGGGACGGCTGCCAGGTTGTTGATCGACACTTCGATCAGGTCGGTCCAGCGGTTACGAGGGGCATATTCCTCAAGATAGAGGGCGGCAAAAATGCCCACGGGAAAGGCCAGCGCGAGCGTCACCAGCATGGTGTAGATCGACCCTTTGAGCGCGCCCCAAATTCCTGCGCTGACGGATTCAGTTGAGTCGCCGCCGGTCAGGAAACCCCAGTTCAACGAGCGCGATACGGCGCCCCTGGCCTGAAGCATTGCAAGTATGGCCGTGCTTGCGCTGTTACCGCGCCCCTTGGCTGCGCCGTCAATCGCTGCGGCGGCAGGCACATCCACAACGCCTCTGCGGGTCAGCAATGCCGGATTGGCCTTGATTGCCTCACGAACCGCGAGCCAGGCATTGTCGGAAAGCAATCGTTCCCCGCCATGACCAAAGGCGGCAACAGCGGCTGCGTCGGTCGCACCTTCGATATTCGCGGCCGCCAGCGCGAGATCAGCGCCCGGTCCTGCGAGGCGCTGCGGCGAAATTTCGATCCCGGCGGCGGGCAGGTCAACAGGCAGGCTGATGCGGGTCTGCACAAAGCCGCCCATCCCATTGGCCAATATGGTGATCAGAAGGAACGCCAGGAATGTTGCGGAGCCGAGGACGGCGCACAGCCCAAGCAGGCGGAAACACCTTTCCCCAAGATACCGCCTGCGCAACCGGCTGCGCATGGCACGGCTGTTCCAGTCGGTCGGCAGCCGCGCGCTGGTATCGACCGGGCTATTCATAAGCCTCCTGATAACGCTTCACCACGCGCAGTGCGACGAGGTTGAGCAGCAAGGTAACAATGAACAACACCAGACCGAGCGCGAAGGCGGCGAGCGTTTTGGGGCTGTCAAAGGTGGCTTCGCCGGTGAGCATATCGACAATCTGCTTGGTAACGGTGGTCGCACTGGCGAAGGGATCAAGCGTCAGTGTTGCGACACCTGATGCCGCCATCACAACGATCATCGTTTCGCCGATGGCCCGGCTGATCGCCAGCAGGATGCCACCTGCCACACCGGGCAAGGCGGCTGGCAGCAGCACCTTGCGGATGGTTTCAGATGTTGTCGCCCCCATTGCCAGGCTGCCATCGCGCATTGCGGTCGGAACGGCGGCGAGGGCGTCGTCTGCCATGGAGGAGACAAAGGGAATGATCATCACGCCCATGACGACGCCCGCCGCAAGGGCACTCTCGCTCGATGCCGATGCATTGCCAAGAAACAGCCCGAGTTGCCGCACGGCGGGTGCCACGGTCAGCGCGGCGAAATAGCCATAGACGACGGTCGGCACACCAGCGAGAATTTCGAGCAATGGCTTGGCCCATCGGCGGGCGCGGGCACCGGCATATTGTGTCAGGTAAATCGCGCTCATCAGCCCGAACGGGATCGCGACGAACATCGCAATCACCGCGCCGATGAAAAATGTCCCCCAGAAAAGCGGTAACGCGCCCAAGGTCGCGCCGGGCGCGCGCGCGTCGACAACTTGCGGGCTCCAATGTGTGCCAAACAGAAAATCGCCAACCGGCACGAGCTGAAAGAAGCGGAGTGATTCGAACAGCAACGACCCGATAATGCCGATGGTCGTGAAAATGGCGATCAGCGAGGCAGCGATCAAGGTCAGCATGACGACATGTTCAACCCTGGCACGGGCCTGAAAATGCGGGCGCACCCGCAGCAGCGCCAGACAGCCGGATATTGCTCCGATCAGCAGGGTGAGAATGCCGCCAACCCAGTCAAACCGGTACTGGGCGCTGGCATAGGCTGGTGCGAGCTTCTCCGCGAGTGGATTAAAGGCGCCAAATGCCCGGCCCGCACCAAGTTCGCGTGCCTCGGACAGGATGACGGCGCGTTCAAAGCGGGTTTGGGGCAGTTGTTGCGCGGCTGGTGCCGTGAGCACGAAATTGGTCACCAGCGCGGGGGAGATGCTTGCCCATCCAGCAATGAACAACGCAGCAGGCAATAATGTTGCCAGTGCGACATAGGTGCCATGATGGATGGGAAGGGCGACCCGGCGTTCACCGCCAACCGGGCGCATCATTGCCGCCCGCGCGCGACCGGTCAGCAAACCGATCATCGCGAACATGATAATGACAAAGGCGAGAGCCAGCGCTGACATGGACGCTCAGCGAAGCTCTGCGGGGTTGAGGGGTGTCTCGCGGCGGATCGTTTCCGCAGCGCGTGCGCGCACCTCAGCCGGTGCCGCGATCAACCCCTTGCGCACCATTGGGCCGCCAGGATCCCACAGCCCGGCCAGCGTCGCCAGGAACGGACGCAACCCCGGCACGGCGCCGAGATGGGTCTTTTTGACATAGAGGAACAAGGGGCGGGAGCCGGGGTAGCGGCCCTCGGCAATCGTTTCATAGGTCGGCGCGATGCCGCTCAACGGCACGCCTTCTACCGTGTCCCTGTTCTCCTCGAGGTAGGAATAACCAAAAATGCCGACCGCGTCGGGGTTTGCGCGCAGCTTTTGAACGATGAGATTGTCGTTCTCACCAGCATCGACATATGCGCCGTCCTCGCGCACTGCGGTGCAGACAGCCGCGTAACCCTCCGGGTCGCGCGCCCGTTTCGCGGCCATCGCTGGAATCGCCTGCTCGCAACCGCGCGCCAGGATCAACTGGGCCAGGGCATCGCGCGTGCCGCTGGTCGCCGGTGGTCCGTAAACCTGGATCGCGACAGCGGGCAGTGCCGGATCGACATCACGCCATGTCCGTGCCTGATTGGGAATTCCACCCGGTCGCGCCGCAATTGCCCGGTATATCGCGAGGGGGGTCAGCGACAATCGGGCGCTGCTCCGCGCTTGCGCGAAGGCAATGCCATCCAGTCCGACCTGGATTTCCATTACCTCGCCAACGCCATTTTTCTTGCACCTGGCATATTCGGCCAAGGTCATCCGTCGGGATGCATCTGCAATGTCAGGGTGTGCGGCACCGATGCCTGCGCAGAACAGGCTGATGCCGGCGCCCGTGCCCGTTGACTCGATCACCGGTGCTTTCATCGCAACGTTTCGATCAACAAATTGTTCGGCTGCCAGGGTGGTGAAGGGAAACACGGTCGATGAACCGACGACCCTTATGCGGTCGCGCGAACCTGCTCCGGCGCCACTGGCCTGATCCTCGCAACCGGCGAGCGCAAAGGCTGCAATCAGTGCGAGGAAACGAAACATGCGATCACTCCAGGTCGCAGATCTCGCCAACCTTCGGGAATCGGCCTAGCAGCACTGCGCTGTCAGCAGTGTGACACTATTGTTACCGTTTTGTGACAGTGCGGCCTTCGACCGGCAGCAAGATCGACACGGTCGTCCCCTGGCCGACGATACTGGCAATATCCAGACGACCGCGATGGCGTTCGACAACGTGCTTGACGATTGCGAGACCGAGACCGGTGCCGCCTGCCGCGCGGCTCCGGCCTGCATCAACGCGGTAAAATCGCTCGGTCAGCCGGGGAATATGTTCTGGCGCAATTCCGTCACCCTCATCGGTAACGCTGAGGCGGATCATGCTGTTGCCATCCTGACGCAGCGACACCCTGACCGGTGTGCCGGGCGCACCATATTTCATCGCATTGCCGATCAGGTTGTGCAGAACCTGGCTCAACTGGGCGCGGTCACCCACGACGGGAAGCAGGTCTGTGTCCAGATCGAGCGATATTTCGTTGGTGCGGACATGCTGCGCATCCTGCAGTTCGTCGCGCACTTCCGCGACCAGACCGGCGAGATCAACCGGGCTGTCGGGCAAGCGGTATTTTTCTGCCTCGATCCGGCTGAGCGAAATCAGATCCTGCACCAGCCGTTGCATCCGTCGCGCTTCATCGAACATGATCTTGAGGAAGCGATTGCGCACCGCGCGGTCTGCGCCAGCCTGCTCGTCACCCAAGGTCTCGATATAGCCAAGAATCGAGGCGAGCGGTGTGCGCAGCTCGTGGCTGGCATTGGCGACAAAATCGACCCGCATCCGTTCAGCGGCGTAACTGCCGGTCTGATCCACCAGATGGACGATGCTTTGGCCCCCATCCGCCTGGGCAACGCGCATTTGCCAGCGTTGATCGAGCGCCCCGATGCCAACCAGCTCGACCGGTGCTTGCGGCGCCCCATTGTTCGGGTTTGCCAGCCGCTCGGCGGCACCGGGGTGGCGGATCGCCAGCCGGACGTCTTCGCCAACTATATGTCCGCCCAGCAGCTCACGGGCAGCAGCATTGCTATGCGAAACGCGACCGTCAGCGACGACGAGCAGGGGTTCAGCAACTGCCTCAAGCATGTCGCCCAGCGATGGTGAGGGGACGCCGATTTGTTCAACGGGCGCGGGAACAAGCGTATCGCCATATTCACCAATTGCGACGACCAGCACGGCGGCAACGCCGCCCGACATGGCAACGAGCATCGATTGCGCGCCGCCACCGGTCAACAAAACAATGATCGCCGCCGCAGCGACGGTGCCTAGCGCCATAAGCAGGCGATTGCGAAATCCCGGGAGCATGTCGCGCGCTCCTTAGCGCAAAGATCGTTAACCCGGCCAGCCTTGCTTGCCAGTTGGTTTCGAATGTGAAAAGGCTTTGTCGATGAGCGAAGATGGTAAGCAAGCTGGCAACGAAGTGGCAGGTACCACGCGCCGCCGGGCGTTGATGCTTGGGGCAACCGGTGCGGTTGCCGTCGTGTCAATTCGCCCCGCGCTGGCGCAGACCGCAGCATCGGCAGTCCATTGTGAGATTCCAGTGCCCGATCCGGGCCGGGCCGGCAGCTATATTGCAGCCGACGGAACGCTTGTTCCGGCAGGAACCGCTGGCGCCTTCCCGCCCGCCGGGCGACCGCTGAAGGGCGCCGATGTGAAGAATGCGCTGGCTGGCGGGCAACTGCCTGGCACGAGCGCCGACCAGAGCCGCGCCTATACCAACTATATCCGTCGGCTTCAGTCGGGCACCAGTGGCTTTACCTGCTTTGCGTCGTTGCAGATGCCGCGCGGCTGAGGCGCGATGTGCCGGACGCCCTGTACCGCATGGCGCGTGCTGAGGCGCTCCGGATCGTCCATCTCGACAGCTTTATCGCGGTCTATCACCGCAGTTCCGGGCTGACGCATCTCCTGACCGCTCCGGCCCCGGAGATCATGGCGACCCTGGGTGAGTCCGGCCTGACACGAGCCGCGCTAACCAGCCAGCTCGCCGCTGATTTTGAGCTTGATGACATGGATGAGGTGGTGCTGGCAGAGCGGCTCGACGAGCTGGTCACCTGCGGACTCGTGTCAGTGGCATGAAGCATGTCTTTTCGGTCAGGATCGGACCGGTCGGTTTTCGGGTAGGTTCAGCCTGGTCCGCACCGGTTGCGCAGCTTGAATCGCTCTATGCCGGCTATCCCAAGCCTGACGTGCCGGATTTCTCCGTGCGCCTGTTTCCCGCACGGCCATGGCGTCATCTCATTCGCCCGTCGGTCACGATCGGTGGCGACTTCATGCTGCCCGACGCTGCGCCCTTGCCACTGGCGCAAGGGTTGCTCGCGGCGGAAATGGGCATGAATTTGCAGATGGCGCTGGGGCAACGACGCTTCCTGCTGCTCCACGCGTCAGCGGTTGAACGTGACGGCAAGGCGTTGCTGATGACCGGCGTGTCAGGTGCAGGCAAGTCAACCTTGTCGGCATTGCTGTCAGCGCGGGGTTGGCGGTTCATGGGTGATGAGTTCGCGTTGGTCGACCCTGAAACGGGACTGGTTCACGCCTTTCCGCGCCTGATCAGCCTGAAGAACGCGGCAATCAAGGTCGTGTCAGAATCGTTGCCCGATGCGCGCTTTGGGCCGCTGATGGCCAACACGCCAAAGGGCGACATTCGTCACCTCGTGCCCGGGGCGGAAGCCTTGGCGGCGATGGCTGTACCTGTGGCGCCAGCACTGTTGTTGTTTCCCAGCTACGGCTTTGCCAGTGCAGAGCGCCCGGTGCCGCCAAGCGAGGTCTTTGTTCGCCTGACCCAGGCGTCGACCAACTATGTCGCGCTCGGCGAGCGCGGCTTCTGCGCGCTGACCCGCCTGGTAAAGGGTGTGCCGGCGCTGGCAGTCGATTATCCTGATACAGAGAGCGCCATTGCGCTGGTTGAAAAATTGTGGGCGGCATTGTGAGCGACGGCTGGCTGCTAGCCCGGATGATGCGCAACCCGGCGGAGGCTTCATCGCTTGACGATGCGGGCTGGATTTCGCTGATCGCCATGGCGCGGGCGGAACAAATGATGGGAACCCTGGCTGCCCGCCTTCAGGTGGATGCTGTGCCGGCCGATGTCGCGCGGATATTCGCTGATGCGCGCGCTTCGGCTGCGCAGGGGCACGTGGTGGCGCTGTGGGAGGTTGAAGCCGCGCGGCGGGCGCTTGCCCCGCTGGGCGTCCCGGTTGTGCTGCTCAAAGGTTCAGCGTTTGTGGCGGCTGGTCTGTCAGCGGCAGAGGGGCGCTCGATCGGTGATCTCGACATTCTGGTACCGCGCGACTGCCTTGATGCCGTTGAGACAGCGTTGCTTGCCGCGGGTTGGGAATGGGTCAAGCCTGACCCCTATGACGATGCCTATTATCGCCGCTGGATGCATGAGCTGCCGCCATTGATCCACCGCGACCGGGATCGGATGATTGATGTCCATCACACTATCCTTCCGTTGACCGCGCGGGTTACGCCGGATGCCAAGGCCCTGATCGCTGACAGTCGCGAGTTGTCGCCAGGTGTTAAGGTGTTGACGCCGAACGACATGATCATTCACGCGGCGGCGCATCTCTTTGCCGATGGCGATCTGGCCGGGGGTATGCGCAATCTGTGGGACGTCCATTGTCTGGTCGATCAGTTTGGAACGGATGGTCTTGAGAAGCGCGCTGTCCACCATCAACTTTCGCGTGAGACCGGGCGGGCGGTGCGCCTTGCCGCTGCCTTGTATGGCGAGAGGCCGCACCTTTCGCTTGCGGATTACGCGTTTCTGCGTCGTGTCACGGCGCGCGATGGATGGGGCCGCGCGACACGACCGTTCACCCGCTTGGCCTTTTATGTACGTTCGCACTGGATGCGGATGCCGCCGTTGTTGCTGGCGCAACACCTCTGGACAAAATGGCGTCGTGAACATCGCAACTGAGATTGCTCCTGGCAGTTAGGCCGCGCGAAAAATCGGACAAAAGCTGGGTTGGGCCGGCCAGCCGGTATGGCTTTGGAAAGATCAGCGTGGCAGGGCAGGGCAATGGAAAGCGCACCGATCGCCGCAATCATCCTTGCCGCCGGGCAGGGCACCCGCATGAAATCCGACCTGCACAAGGTGCTGCATCCGATCGCTGGCCGACCCATGTTGCTGCACCTGATCGACAGCGTTGATCAGGCAGGCGCCAGCGCGCGTGTTGTGGTTGTCGGCAAGGGACGGGAGCAGATTGAAGCTGCGGTGGCCGGATGCAATGTCACCACCGCCGTGCAGGTCGAACAACTCGGGACCGCACATGCTGCCCTGCAGGCACGCGATGCGCTTGCGGGCTTTGACGGTGTTGCCGTTGTCTGCTTTGGCGACACGCCCTTCCTGACGCCGCAGACCATTGCGACGATGGTGGCGCGACTGTCCGCCGCAGACCGGCCCCAGATTGCCGTGCTGGGTTTTCGCCCACCCGATGCCAAGGCCTATGGCCGTATCCTGGCCGGAGCTGATGGTACCATCAGCAAGATGGTCGAATTCAAGGATGCGACTGCCGCAGAACGCTCTGTTGACCTGTGCAATTCCGGCGTGACAGCCGTCCGGGCGGCTGATTTGTGGCGGCTGCTGGCGCGCGTTGGAAACGACAATGCGGCGGGAGAATATTATCTGCCCGATATTGTCATGCTGGCCCTGGCTGATGGCGAAACCGCTGTCGTCGTTGAGACTGATCCGGATGAGGTGATCGGCATCAACAGTCGCGCGGAACTGGCCTATGCCGAAGCGCGTTGGCAAGCGGCGCGACGCGCGCAGATGATGGATGGCGGTGTAACCCTGATCGCACCGGAGACAGTGTGGTTTGCGTGGGACACGAAAATCGGCCGTGATGTGATGATCGAACCGAACGTGTTTTTCGGCCCCGGTGTCAGCATTGCCGATGGCGCGACGATCCGTGCTTTCAGCCATATTGAAGGGGCGACCGTAGGTGCTGGCGCAGAGGTCGGCCCGTTCGCGCGGTTGCGACCGGGCGCTGTCATGGGCGAGAAGTCCAAGATCGGCAATTTTGTCGAGATGAAGAAGGCGGTGCTCGGCAAGGGGGCGAAGGCGAACCACCTGACCTATCTTGGTGATGCCAATGTCGGTGCTGGCGCCAATATCGGCGCGGGTACCATCACGTGCAACTATGACGGTTTTTTCAAATACCGCACCGTGATTGGTGAGGGCGCGTTCATTGGCTCCAACTCAGCACTGGTGGCGCCGGTATCGATCGGTGCCGGGGCGATTGTCGGTGCAGGCTCCGTAATCACGGGTGATGTCGAAGCGGATGCGTTGGCCATCGCGCGCGGCAAGCAAGAGGTTCGCCCTGGGCGGGCAAAGCGCTTTCGCGAGGTAATGGCGGCGAAAAAGGCGGCAACGAAGAGATAAGCTGCGGTTCAGGTTGCTGCGCCAAGGATCGTATTGCCATTTGGCAGGCTCGGAGAAGTAAGAGATGTGCGGGATCGTCGGAATCGTTGGCAAGGAAGCAGTTACGGACCGTTTGCTTGATGGACTCAAACGGCTTGAATATCGCGGCTACGACTCCGCCGGGATTGCCACGGTCCATGACGGGCAAATTGACCGCCGCCGCGCGTCGGGGAAATTGATCAATCTTGTCAACGTTCTTGCTGAATCCCCACTGCCGGGCGCGGTAGGGATCGCGCATACTCGCTGGGCAACGCATGGCGGCCCCACCACCAACAACGCACACCCCCATGCCACCGGTGAAGTGGCGCTGGTGCACAACGGGATTATCGAGAATTTCAAGCCGCTGCGTGACGAATTGCTGGCGCGCGGACGTACCTTTACCAGCGAGACGGATACCGAGGTCGTCGCGCATCTGATCAGCGAGAAGATCGAAGCGGGGGTGTCACCCGCTGAAGCGGTTGCCGAGGTGTTGCCGCGCCTGCATGGCGCCTTTGCGCTGGCGATCCTGTTTCGGCAACATCCCGAATTGCTGGTCGGCGCGCGCCTCGGATCACCCCTGGTTGTCGGTTATGGTGATGGCGAGACATATCTTGGATCAGACGCCCTGGCGCTTGCGCCAATGACCCAGCGCATTGCCTATCTTGAGGAAGGTGACTGGGTCGTCATCACCCATGACGGCGCGCAGATATTTGATCGCGATAATAATCCCGTCGATCGGCCCATCACCATTTCCGGTGTTACGGGCGATCTTGTCTCCAAGGGCAATCATCGCCACTTCATGCTCAAGGAGATTTACGAGCAACCCATCGTCGTCGCGCAAACGCTGCGATCATACCTCCAGCGCATGGAGGAGCGGGTGACGCTGCCGATTCCCGAGTTTGACCTGTCCAGGATCAAGCGCGTTACCATCGTGGCCTGCGGCACCAGCTTTTATGCTGGGATGGTCGCGAAATACTGGTTCGAGCAGTTTGCGCGGGTGCCGGTCGATCTCGATGTCGCTTCCGAGTTTCGCTACCGCGAACCCGTGATGGAAGAGGGCGGCCTTGCCCTGTTCATCAGCCAGTCCGGCGAAACTGCCGATACGCTCGCCGCGTTGCGCCATGCCCGCGCCGAGGGTCAGACCATCGCCGTTGTCGTCAATGTGCCAACAAGTTCGATGGCGCGCGAAGCAGATCTCTTGTTGCCGACCCATGCCGGTCCTGAGATCGGCGTTGCCTCAACCAAGGCGTTTACGTGCCAGCTTGCGGTGCTCGCGGCGCTGGCTGCAAACCTGGCCAAGGCCAAGGGCCGGCTTGGCGATGACGAGGAGAAGGCAATCGTCAAACATCTTGCCGAGGCCCCCGCAGCACTCAATGAAGCACTGGCCTTTGACGAGGCAATCGAGGCCATGGCGCACACCATCGCCGGCGCGCGTGATGTCCTCTACCTCGGTCGCGGGACCGATTATCCGCTGGCGCTGGAAGGCGCGCTGAAATTGAAGGAAATCAGCTACATTCATGCGGAAGGTTATGCTGCAGGTGAGATGAAGCACGGTCCAATCGCGCTGATTGACGAGAATGTACCGGTGATCGTTATCGCACCTTCCGGCCCGCTGTTCGACAAAACCGTCTCCAACATGCAGGAAGTCCAGGCGCGCGGTGGCAAGGTTGTGCTGATCTCCGACGCTGACGGAATTCGGGCGGCGGGCGAGGGGTGCATGGCGACGATCACCATGCCGAAGGCCCATCCCCTGATTACGCCGCTGGTCTATGCCGTGCCCGTGCAGTTGCTTGCCTATCATGTGGCAGTGGCCAAGGGCACCGACGTCGATCAGCCACGCAACCTGGCCAAGTCGGTAACGGTGGAGTGAGTCCAGCCCCGCTCATCGCGGGAGTCGAGTTGGGTGGCACAAAGTGCAACTGCATTCTCGCGACCGGGCTGGGCGACATTCGCGCTGAAGTGCGTGTGCCGACCACCACTCCATCAGAAACCCTGGCAGCGATTGCCGCCGTTCTGTCTGGCTGGCGCGGTTATGCAGCACTTGGGATCGCCAGTTTCGGGCCGGTTTCGATTGACCGGGCAGCGGCGGATTTTGGCTGCATTACCGCGACGACCAAGCCGGGCTGGTCGGGCACGGATGTTTTGCAGATCCTAGGTGAGGTGGCGAATGTGCCCACCGGGTTTAACAGTGACGTTGCCGGTGCGGCGCTTGGGGAAGGGCGCTGGGGGGCAAGCAGCGATGTTGACGATCACGCCTATGTGACGGTCGGGACCGGAATTGGGGTCGGAATGGTCGTGAGAAATGCCCCGGTAGAAGGGCTGACCCATGCAGAGCTGGGGCATATTCGTCCGGCTCGCCTGGGTGGAGATGATTGGCCGGGGGCCTGTATCTTTCACGGTGCCTGTGTGGAGGGGCTTGCCTCAGGCACGGCGATCCGTGCGCGGATCGGGCGGCGCGCTGAGGAGCTTGCGGATGATGAGCCGGTGTGGGTCGATGTTGCGCATGTGCTCGCCCAGTTGCTGCACACCCTGGTACTGACCGGCATTCCGCGCCGGATCGTGATGGGCGGTGGTTTGATGCTGGGGCAATTGCATCTGATTCCGCGTATACGCCTTAATCTTGTCCAGAGCCTCGGTGGTTATGGCGCTACCGGGTTGATTGAACCCATTGAGCAATTTGTTGTGCCTGCCGCGCTTGGCAACCGGGCCGGCCCCCTGGGCGCGATCGAACTGGGTCTTCGCGCCTTGGGCGCCGCATCGGCGCAATAGCGTTTACGACGCCTTAACCGTAACCGCTTACGCCGTGGCAACGGGCTTATGTGCCCCCAATTGCGAGCTACGGCGGTGCCTGACATGCGAATTCTGATCGTCGATGACGAAAGCGGGATGCACGATTCCTACAGGCGCTGTCTGGCGCCGGCAGGCAATGGTGATGGTGCTGCGCTTGACGCAATGGCAGCCGAACTGTTCGGCGACGTGCCGGTTTCGCGCGAAGACACAGCGGTGTTTGACCTTACCCATGCGATGCAGGGCCTGGACGGCATTGCCGCCGTTGAGCGCGCGATTGCCGAGGGTAATCCCTATGCCGTCGCATTCATCGACGTGCGGATGCCGCCGGGCCTTGATGGCAAAGAAACCGCGATGCGGATTCGCGCGCTTGATCCGAACATCAATCTGGTCATCGTCACAGGCTATTCCGATTTTTCGCCGATCGAGATCAGCAAGGCCGCTGGCCCGCCGGACAAGATTTTCTACATCGCAAAGCCTTTTGAAGTCGCCGAGGTTACACAGACCGCGACTGCCCTTGCGCATCGCTGGCAGGTTGACCGCGAACTGGCCGAGGCACGCGCCGCGCTAGCCGCGCAAGTTGTACTGCTCGAAGAACAGGGCGCTGAACTGGCCGCCAATGAGAGCAAGGCAATGCACCTGGCGACGCATGATTCGTTGACCGAGGCGCCTAACCGGCTCGCTTTCCTGCGAGCTCTGACCGAACGCTCGCGTGGGTCAGGTGGCTTTGCGACGGCGATGCTTGACCTTGATCGATTCAAGCTGGTCAACGACACGCTTGGCCATCTCGCGGGCGACGAACTGATCAGGCAGGTCTGCGCCCTGATCGAGCGCGCGATCCCGGAGGGCGGCATGGTCGCGCGCCTTGGCGGCGACGAATTCGGCCTGTTGTTTGATTCTCCGGGCCTGGAGGCGGCAGAGATGGCGTGTGAGCGGGTCTTGCTTGCCTGTGCCACTCATCTCCGGATTTTCGGCAATACGGTGGAGACGGCCTCCTCGCTTGGCTTTTTCTATGCAGAGGCAGGTGAGGATCGCGACCCGGTTGATCTGATGCGCCGGGCGGATCTCGCATTGAATGATGCCAAGCAGAATGGCCGTGGTGTCATTCGTGTGTTCGACGAAAGCATGGATGAGTCGATCCGGTTCCGTCGTCGGATTGAAGGCGGTTTGTCAGAGGCAATTGGCCGCGGCGAACTGAGCATGGTTTATCAGCCGATTGTTGCCCGCGAAGAACTCAAGGTGGTTGGCTTTGAAGCGCTGGTTCGCTGGAATACCGAGGAATTCGGACCGGTCAGCCCGGCGCTGTTCATTCCCATCGCCGAAGAATCAAACCTGATCCACGAGCTGGGCGACTGGATTCTTGCGCAGTCTTTGCGGGTGGTGGCGGATTGGCCGGGGCAATATGTCTCGATCAACTTTTCGCCACGTCAGTTCCGCCGTCCAAACTTCGTCGGGCATATTCTGGAATGCGTCCAGCGCGCTGGCGTCGAACCAAACCGGGTGCAGATCGAGATCACGGAAACCGCGATTTTTGACGATGCGGATCGCGCGGCAGATACGCTCTATCGGCTGCGTCAAATGGGTTTCCGCATTGCGCTTGATGATTTCGGGACGGGTTATTCGAGCCTGTACAACATTCGGAAATTCGCGCTCGACAGTCTCAAGATTGATCGCAGCTTCATCGACGGCATGGGCCGCGAGCGCGAAAGTGCCGCCATCGTCCATTCGATTATCCATCTGGGCCGCGCACTTGGCCTTGGCGTGATTGCGGAAGGTGTCGAAACCGAAGCGCAGTTGCAGGCATTGCGCCTGGCTGGGGCCTCGCACCTGCAAGGCTATCTCTTCTCGCGTCCCGTGGCGCCCGAAGTTGCGGCTGAGATTGCGCATTGCGGCTTCATGGTTGATCCATCGCCGGTTGAGGTTGCTTACGACGAGCAGGCACGTAACGGGACGCACGGCTAGTGTTGTCCGCTCTTCGCGCCGCGTCCCGTCGGATTGCGGCGCTGCGTAATCCCTCATCGCTCGGTGCGAAGCTGGTCCTGATTCTGACGGCGGTCGGCCTGATCGGATCGGTTGCGCTAACCCTGCTGCTCGCCAGCGTCATCACCCCCAGTTTCAACAAGCTTGAAGGCAGGTCAATCGACGCGCACGTCGAACGCACCCATGCCGCGCTCGCTGAATATGGCAAGAAGGTCGAGACCGCTGTGCGGGACTATGGCGACTGGAATGCCAGCTATGACTATATGGCCCACCAGACGGCGGCGTTCGAAAAGGAGAGTTTTTCGACGCTTGCGATGACAAATCTCGATGTTAACGGCATGGCCTATATCGCCAATGACGGGCACATCGTCATCGCGCGCTGGCGCGACCTGAAGGCCGACGCGAACAATGCCCGGTTGCGGCAGGGCTTCATTGACCTGATCGGAAAAACAGACTTTCGCGCTGTTATGAAAGGCAAAAATGCCGCGCACTTTTTTGTGCGGCTCGGTCCGGTTGTGGCGGCGCTCGGTGTTGCGCAGGTCCGTCGCAGTGACGGCACCGGGGCGCCACGCGGGCTGGTGCTGATGGCGCGCCAGATCACGTCAAAGCAATTGTCAGACCTGTTGCAACTTGGCGCACGGCTCGATCTCGCCCACCGGAATGACGGCGATGTGGTTGTGCCGAACGGCTCCTCCATCAGTATCGCTGTTCCGGTCGCCGGTGCCGACGGACACGCGGTTGCCAGCGCAACCTTCAGCGTGCCGCGCGATCTTTCGACTCTCGGCCGTCGCATGTTGTTGCTGGCCGTCGCCGGGGCTACCCTGTTGCTGCTGCTTGTGCTGGTCGTGCTGCGGCGGATCATTGCGCGGCAGGTGTTGCGACCGCTGGCGCGCGTTGAACGCCATATGCAGATGGTTCGTGCCTCTGGCTCGCTCGGCTTGCTGGACGAAGAGGCACGGCAGGACGAGATCGGGTCGCTGGGCCGCAGCTTCAATTCGATGCTAAGCCAGTTGAAAGACCTGCGTGAACAGGTTGAGGTGCAAGGTTTTGCACTTGGCCGCAGTGAGAGTGCGGTTGCGGTGATGCACAATGTCCGCAATGCGCTCAATCCGATCAGCACGATTCTCAGCCAGGGCATTGCCCAGGCGCCACCCGTTGATCGTGCGGTACTCGACCGCGCTTTGGCTGAACTCGCCTTGACCGACCTTCCGGAACAGCGTCGGGCAAAGCTGCTCGCCTTTGTCGCAGCCGCAGCCGACGCTGAAGCGCGCGACCGGGAAGAGCGCCGCCGACAGTTACAGATTGGCCGCGAGGCAATGAGCCAGGTGCTCGACATTATTGGTGGCCAGCAACAGGCAGCCCATGAACGACCCGAACTCGCTTCGTGTGATATTGTTGATATCATCGGGAAGAATGCAACGATCGCGCGCTATTCCGGCGGGGTTGAGATCGCGTTCAGCTTCCCGTCGCGCCCCTGTTACGTCATGGCCAGCCGTGTGATCCTGAGCCAGGTGATCGGCAACATCTTCTCCAATGCTGCAGAGGCCATTGCAGCGACCGGGGCGCAAAGTGGTTGTATCACCGTAACGATAGACGAGGTCGATGATCGCGCGCGCATTGCCATCAGCGATGACGGCGAAGGGTTTGCACCGGAAAACTCACCGGAACTGTTTCAACGAGGCTTTTCAACGCGGGCGCACAAATCAGGCGGCCTCGGATTGCATTGGTGCGCCAACTCAATGGGCGCAATGCAAGGTAGCCTTCGCCTGGAAAGTGAAGGCAAGGGGAAGGGGGCTGTCGCAATCCTTACCCTGGGGCTTGCTGCCCAGGCGGATCGGGAAATGGCTGCGTGACCGGGCGCAAGCTACCCCTGTCTGATATTTGATTTCAGAGGGGTCAAATTCGCTGCCTGACAATTCGTACAAATTGTGCATTCGGTCAGAGCGGCGACAATTCGGTCCCGATCACCGCTGGAAACGCGGTTCGGCACTAGGCTGTGGCATCAGGGAAAGCGCGAAACCCGCGAGCAAACTGCTGCTGCACGATACGGCCTGCGCCCAGTTCAACCGCGATTGCCGCAAGTGCAGCGTTGATGTTGTCCTGTGCACCGCAAAGGAAGATGTCGATCGCGGCGTAATCGCGTTCGGGCCATGTATGAATTGAAATATGTGACTCAGCGAGCAACGCGATCCCGGTTACGCCTTGCTGCTCACCAAAACTGTGAAGTTTCATTTCGAGCAGAGTTGCGCACGCTTCGCTCACTGCCGCGCGCAATGCCCGTTCAACTCGCTTGATGTCATCCAGTCCCGTGCAGTCGAAAAGATCCGCGAGAAGATGTGTGCCGTCGAAGTCCATCATTCGCGCCTAGGTCAGTATGCTGTCATGCGGAATGCCGAGATGTTGCATGGCGTCTTCCGCCGCACGGGTGCCGCGATAGTGGGCCTCTTCGAACAACGACAGGCCACTCAGATCCGAATGGGCAAAGAACAACGGTCCGCGGGCCTTTGCGGCGGCTTCCCGTTCGCCATTCCAGAAAAAGCCCGGTGTTGGGCGGATCATTGCATGGCCCCAACGCCATATATCGATCTGGCGGATCGCCCCTGTCAGATCCGGGTTCATGGTGAGAATGTCGTCCCGGACAACCCGCTGCCATTCGGCGAGGGAGCGCTCCAGCATCAAGCGGCGCCCCTGCGATGGTGTCATGTCGGAAAGCGGCAAGTACCAGCTCAGCACCGTCGCCCCAGGTACCGGGTCGAGCGATTGATGCGTATTGACGACGTAGCCGAGCGAATTGCTGGTCCAGGACACATTGTCCCATGCCACGGCTGCACCCGCGCCTGCCGGGTGGCGATCAACCGTGACAGCTGCCACGATCCAGGGCGCATAGTCGAACCCGCGAGGCTTTCTGTGATCGGGAAGCAGTCGCGCTGTTACGAACTGCGGGGTCGCAAGTATCGCTACATCGGCGTGAATGCGCATTCCCCTCCCACTCAAGGTGTCTAGGCTATCGACGGTAACGCCCGACCTGCTCGTCTCGATCCGATGGATCAATTGTCCGCAATGGATCTTGTCACGCAGCCGTGCGGCCATTCTACCGACCAGGTGCCCATTGCCCTCGGGCCAGGTCAGAACTGCATCTGGCGCGGCATTGGCGGCGAAACCGCGCCGACTGGCAAAATAATGGATCCCCGCCCAGGCCGAGACCTCGCCGGGTTCCGTGCCATAGTCGTCGCGGCAAGCGTAACGTACATGACCGCGCAGTACCGGTGAATGCCACCCTTGCAGGTCGAGCCACGCCGCAAAGCTGATTTGGTCGAGCGCCATCAGGTCGGTGTCTTGCGCGCTCAGGGCCATCGGAATGGCGAAGGCGGGTCGCCCTTGCGCATCACGTCGATCACGAAACCGTGCCATCGCGGCGAAGAACGCCGAAAGGTCCGCACGATCTGTTGCGTCCAGGCCGGTTGCCGGGATCAAACCCTCCTGCCACTTGCCCAGGTGGAGCAGGCGTTCATCGGGATCGGCGACGATTTGATAGTCGTCGAACATCGGCTTGCCATCTTGCCATCCGGTAATGATTCCAAGCTGTTCGAGCAGGCGGATTACGCCCTTGGCCTCCGCATTCGGAATCGGCAGATAGTGCGCACCCAGTGGATAGGCTGAAACTGCATTGCGGCCAGCGCGAGCATTTCCGCCAGCGTGATCCTCAAGCTCAAGCAGGCAGAAGTCGGCTATACCGGCATTGGCCAGCGCCCATGCTGCGGAAAGTCCCCCCACGCCGCCGCCGACGATTGCCACGCGGGTGCGCATTTGTCGGGTCGGATCGGGAAAAGCGGTGTCGCCGCGCAGCTTGTGGCCACGCTCGAAGTTGGCGCCACCCAGCGTACCCGGAAAAGCATTGTCACTGCCGCCACCCATAACGACGGCGCCTACGCCGAGCGCGGTCGCCCCGGCGATCGATCCGGCCATCAGGGTACGCCGCGAAACGCCCATCAGCCTTCGAACACCGCCCATTCGGCCTCGAACTCACGCACAAGCGCCTGGTTGTCGAGCCGGTTCACCGGTGTCGCCCGTCGCGCCATGTCGGGCGGGAAGAAGAAGGCGAGTGCATCGCTCTGCTTGTTGAGAAAACGCAGCCCGGCAGGGAGCGCCCCCGGCGACGGGATCGCGCGATTGGAGGCCATCACGAAGCCCCATTCACCGAAGCTCGGCACATAGACATGATAGCCGCGCGTCGTTAGCCCGGCCGCCTCCAGCGTCGTCGCCACTGTCCAATAGGCGCGCGGCGCGACCAGCGGCGAGGTGCTCTGCACGCTGATCACGGCGCCGGGCGCCAGCGCGCGCGCCAACTCGCGATAGAAGCTGACGGTATAGAGTTTGCCGATCGCGAAATTGGTCGGATCGGGAAAATCGACCAGCACCGCGTCGAAGCGCCGCCGGTTGGCCCGCAGCCAGCTGAATGCGTCGGCGGTGACGACATGCACCTTGGGCGAGAGCAGCGACCCGTGGTTGAGCGCGGTCAGCATTGCCGTCCGGCTGAACAGTCGCGTCATCGCCGGGTCGAGATCGACCAACGTGACCGACGCAACGCTGGGATATTTGAGGATTTCGCGCACCGCCAACCCATCGCCGCCGCCCAGCACCAGCACGTCACGCGGCGCGGCGACACGGCTCAGCACCGGATGCACAAGTGCCTCATGATAGCGATATTCGTCACGCGACGAGAATTGCAGGTTGCCGTTGAGGAACAGCCGCAGATCGTCGGCGCGCTTGGTGATGACGATCCGCTGATAGGGCGTCGAGGCGGCGTAGAGGATCGGGTCACCATAGGCGGCAACCTCGGCGGTGCGCTCGATCCGCTCGGACGCGGCGAAGCCCGCCGCCAGCACGATCGCGACGATGATTGCTGTGACCAGCTCGCCGCGCAATCGCTTTTGCCCCGGCAGCATCACGATCACTGCGATCGCCACGCCGACATTGGCCAGTCCGAACAGCAGCCCGGTGCGGATCAGCCCGAGATGCGGCACGAGGAGCAGCGGGAACAGCAACGACGCCGCCAGTGCACCGATATAGTCGAAGGTCAGCACCTTCGAGATCAGGTCGCTGAACTCCAGCCGGTCCTTGAGGATCCGCATGAGCAGCGGGATTTCGAGCCCGACCAGCGCACCGATCGCCAACACCAACCCGTAAAGCGGGATGCGGAAATCCTCGACGCGGTCGAACAGCAGGAACAGGATCGCCGCCGACGCGCCACCGATTGCCGCGATCAGGATCTCGACGCGCACGAACAGCGCAAGCTCGTTGCGTTTGAGATAACGCGAACACCATGAGCCGACGCCCATCGCAAACAGATAGCTGCCGATGATGGTCGAGAATTGGGTTACACTGTCGCCGAGCAGGTAACTCGCCAGTGTACCCGCCAGCAGTTCATAGATCAGGCCGCAGGTCGAAACGACAAAGGCCGAGACGAGCAACGCCGCGCCGAGGCGCGACGTGTCGCCCGTTGGTTCAGCCATGAATGGCCGCCGAAATGATCATCGCCAGCGAAAGCGCGATTGATCCGGCAAAGACGGCCAGCGCGACATTCTTTTCCTCGCAGATCTGGCGCCACAGATTGACCGGCGTCAGCCGATCCCACAGCCAGAAACCGACGACGAAGATGGCAAGGCCGATGCCGGCATAAAGCAGCGTGGCCAGGAGGACGGTGGTGCTGAGCATGATCAGTCCTTCACTTGTGATTCGGGCCGTACAGGCCATGGGAGACGGAGCGCGCGCCGCCGGTTGAGAAGGGTGAATATCCATCCGCTGCGGTCAGGATGAACAGCCCAACCACCGCGAGGCAGAATATGCCGTACAGAATGACGTGACGGATCATCGCTCAGTCCTCCGTTTCCGTGATCGATGCCGTGCGTCGCTTTTCGAAAGCATAGTGCAGCAGGAACAGGAGCGCTGGCCAGGCCGCGATCAGCAACACGCACAACAGCAGATTGCCGCTGAAAATGCCGCCGCGACTGACCACGAAACCGACGGTCACCGGAGTCGGCTCGGGCGCAGCGAGCGTGGCATCCCAGAAGGTTGCTGGCGACTGGTTCGGACTGATCCAGCGCTTCGCCGAGGTTTCGATCACCAGGTCATAGGTGCCCCGCGGGATGCTGGAAAGCGTCACGGTCGGGGTCGCGTCACCTTCGGTCCAGTATCCGTCACTGTCGGTACCGCTATAATATTCGGCCAATGCATAGGCGTCGTAATTTTCCTGTGTCTTATGCTCGACCAACGAATAGTCGATGTCGATCCAGGCGTTTTGCAATGCGCTGGCTTGGGCATCGATGACCACGCGATTGTGGGCATTGGGTAGCACGATATTGTGTATCACGGCGGTGCGGGTGCCGCCGTCAAGCATCGCTTCGGCGCTCTCCGCAGCGACCCGTTCCGTGGTGTTTGCCATCAGTGTGATGCACAGAAGCGTAACAATCGCGACGAGGCCAATGATCAACGCCTCGACCAGCCGTTCGCGCCATGGCGATGGCTCATGTGGCGCCGGTGTGCCGCCACCCTTCGCGCGCATTGCGATACCGAAGGCCTGCTCAGCCTCCCCCCAGTCGAGCAGGTCGAGCCGTGTCCAGGTCCGCTCGCTCGCATCCTTTTCGCAGGAAAGCATTACACCCGGCCGAACATAGTCGATGATCCGGACCTCTTCCTGCACTGCGACGCGCCAGTAGAATTCTCCGACCACGAAGGTCACCCAGGCAGTGTACTCACTACCGAAACGTTCCAGCGTCTCGCCGTCGAGTTCGAGCTGGCCCCAGCTCGCTTTGGGAATGCGGTCGAGCAGACGACCGAGGCTGAACCGGCGTCCGTCGTCGAGCAGGAAGGCATAACCGGCATAAGGATTGAACAACAGATATTCGGACCAGCCACTCTCGCCGTCGGAACGTTCGAGATACCCGACCACCTCCCATTGCTCGCCGCGCAGCGCCGCGCGCGTGCCGAGCGCGATTTCGGGGCGCTGCATTGCGGCCTTGGCTTTCGCAATGACGACGAGTTCCGGATCTGTCGCGTCGAGCGTTGAACCGCAATGTTCACATATCAGCGACACGCTCGCACCGGCGGCGCGCAGAGCAATCACCCCGCCGCATTGTGGGCACGACAATGCGCGGACGGTGGAGGCCGGCGCGGTCATGCAGTGAAGTCCGGCATCGGCCAGCCATCGAACGAGCGCAAATTGCTCGCGTGCAGATCGACGAGCGAGCAATAGCGTCCGCTATAGGCGATCACCTCGCCGCGATCCTTCTGGATGCTCGCGCATCGACCATCGCGCGCCATCAGGTCGATGCTGCGGATCGTGAGACCGAGCGGTGCGCTGAACGGCAGTTCACCCTCGCTGCCGGCGCACACAACCTCCTTCACGTCGGTCACGAAATAGTCAGTGCCGGCAATCGTGCTGGCAGTGCCGATGATTACCTCGTTGCCCTCGCGCATTCGGCGTATCACGGCATTGCCCTGTCCTGGCCTGGTTTCATACAGCACCATGAAACGGCCCATCGCCTCGCCAATCCATGCCTTGCTGCCATCCGCGCGCCACGCCAGCCATTCGTTCCATCCGCCGCCGCTCCAGCGCCAGCGCACCCGTCCGATCAGTTCGAAGCCGATGCCATCGTCCATCCCGTGGCTGCCGATCTGCAACGGGCTGACGTCTTCGGGCACCTCGGCGATGCGCCCCATTGCCTGGAGATGCTCGCCTGAGCGCACGACCGCACTGCGGCAGTAATCGCAAACCTTGACCGGCAAGTCTGCCGACCGAAATCGGATTGCCGCGCCGCAATTGGGGCAATGCGCATCGAGCATGAAGTCAGCCGATCTTGGCTAGCAATACAGCTTTTTTGGCGTCGAATTCGGCCTGGGTGATCGCCCCGGCGGTCATCAGCGTGTGAAGCTTTTCGATCTGCTTGTACGGATCCTCGGTCGGTGCGCCGCTGGTCTGGCCACCGGTCATGCCCGCCGCAATCGCCGCACCCGCCGCCGCGCCCGCGCCGATCCCGGCCATGCCGCCGGGCTGCGCCGCTGCGGTGTCGATCGCCTCGGCGGTCTGGAAGCGGATATAGCGATCAACATCGCCGAGCACGCGCATTGAACTGCCCTTGTCGAGATGCTCCTGCACGGCTTCTGGCAGTGACAGGCTCTCGACCTGGAAGCTCGTGCACGCCAGCCCCCATTGCGTGAAGGCCGGCTGCATTGCTGCGAGCAGGCGCGCTGATAATGCCGCCTGGTCGCCGGCGAGGTCGACGAATGCCGTCTCGCCCTTGCCCAGCGCCGAGGCCAGTGCGGTGGCGATCGCGCCGCGCAACTGCGGCTCGACATCGGCGACCGTCAGCCGCTCAAGCGTGCCCATCAGCTTGACCGAGAACACCGCCAGATCATCGATCCGGAAGGAATAGGTGCCAAAGGCGCGGATCCGCAGCGGCCCGAATTCCTTGTCGCGCACCGTGATCGGCTGCGTGGTGCCCCATTTCAGCGCGAGCTGTTCCTTTGTGGTGTAGAAATAGACGTCGGACTTGAACGGTGAGGCGAAGCCCTTGTCCCAGTTCATCAGCGCGGTCAGCATCGGCAGATTGCCCGTCTCCAGCCGGTACTGGCCCGGCTTGAAGGCATCGGCGATCTGCCCCTCATTGTGGAAGAACGCCGTCTGTCCCTCGCGGACGGTTAGCTGCGTGCCGTTGGTTATCTCGCGATCCTGCATGGGATACCGGATTGCCAATTCGCCTGGCTGTTCAGTCCAGTCGATGACATCGACGAACTGCTTGGACAGAAAATCGAGCAATCCCATACGCCTTACCCCATTCTGCTGCAGTTGTGATCGTTCTACGACGTCGAAGGGGAAGTGTGAACGCGGAAAAGTCGGCCCATGTCGATTTTCGGTCGCTCGCTTTCAAACGTCTTCAACCTATGTGGGTCAGCACGACCTGAATGGCGAAATACTCCCAAAATCGGCAAGAGTCAGCGATGGGTTTGCGCAAACACCGTGATGCAACAAAAATGCATGTGCGACGATTTCGGCCTGCTGTTCGATGCCGTAACGGTGAAGTGGCCAGCCCGGCTTGATGGCATAGTCATACCGGCACCAAGGGTGTCGCCGCAGCGGCAGGAACAGCCCGCTTTGGTGCTGCCAGACATGCACCATTTCGTGAATGAACAGCGCCTGGTCATCAAGGTTCGCCATGGCGAAATCGTCGCGATAGCGGGTGCCTTTGGGGTGGAAGTGAATGTTGCCGGTCGGCGCCATCACCGTATCACGCGGCTGAAAAAAGGCCCATTTGCGCCGGGCGATCCGAACACGCATATAGTCAATCGCATCGCCGAACATGCTGCGGGCAAGCGCGATCTCCCCGACCGTCAGTGGACGCTCAGTGCTTATCGGATCAGTCCTTTGGTGGCGTAGCGCCGGCCGCGATCACCAGCGCGGGATATTCCAGCCGGGTACCGTCACTAAAGGTCATGATCAGCGCCAGGGTGCGACCTGGCACAATCTCGGGATTGACATCGTAAAGCATCACATGCCGGCCACCGGGCTTGAATTCGAGTTTTCCACCGGCAGGCAGCGGCAGGTGATCAATCGGCTTCATTGATGCCATGCCGCCCGCTGTCATCGATTCGTGCATCTCGCTGCGAATCGCGTAATCAGTGCCAACGCTCAGCAGCGTGTGATCCTTGCCGTCACCGTGAATGGTGAAATAGGCTACGGCAGGTTGGCCTTTGACCGCTGCGAGCCGGACATAGCCCTTGTCGATATAGAGTAATTGCGGTTGGCAGCCCCCGAGCGCCAGCAGCGCTGCGAGCAACGCGATCATCATTCTCATCGGCTTCCTCCTCCCGGTTTGGGAACATCATGTTCATTCTAGGTCGTCGGCAATCTTGCGACAAGCGAAAGCCCCCCTATATCGCGCTTGGTAAGTGCCTTCGCGTCGCCGGGTTTAGGGGCGCGGGGTGTGTGGATAATTGATTTTTGACGGGGGCCGAAGAGGACCATGGCTAAAGTTATCGGAATCGATCTGGGTACCACCAACAGCTGCGTTTCTGTGATGGAAGGCGGCAAGCCCAAGGTGATCGAGAATGCAGAGGGCGCGCGTACCACGCCGTCGATCGTCGCGTTCGCCAAGGATGGCGAGCGCCTGATCGGTCAACCGGCCAAGCGCCAGGCAGTGACCAATCCTGAAAACACGATTTTCGCGGTAAAGCGCCTGATCGGTCGCCGCTTTGATGATCCCGTGACCAAGAAGGACACCGAGCTGGTGCCCTACCATATCGTCAAGGGCACCAATGGCGACGCCTGGGTTCAGGCGGGCGGCAAGGATTATTCTCCGTCGCAGATTTCAGCATACACCCTTCAGAAAATGAAGGAGACCGCTGAGGCTTATCTTGGTGAAACGGTGACCCAGGCGGTCATCACCGTTCCTGCCTATTTCAACGATGCCCAGCGTCAGGCGACCAAGGATGCCGGTCAGATTGCTGGCCTTGAGGTGCTGCGCATCATCAACGAGCCGACCGCGGCGGCCCTCGCTTATGGCCTCGACAAGGATACCAACAAGACGATCGCGGTCTATGACCTTGGCGGCGGCACGTTCGATATTTCGGTGCTCGAAATTGGCGACGGCGTGTTCGAGGTGAAGGCGACCAACGGTGACACCTTCCTTGGCGGCGAGGATTTCGACGACAAGGTGCTGCGTTTCCTGGCGGATGACTTCAAAAAGGCCGAAGGCATTGATCTGACCAAGGACAAGCTCGCGCTGCAGCGGCTCAAGGAAGCCGCCGAAAAGGCCAAGATCGAGCTGTCCTCGGCAGCGTCGACCGAGGTCAATTTGCCGTTCATTACGGCTGACCAGAACGGGCCGAAGCATCTCGTCAAGACCGTCACCCGCGCCGATCTGGAGCGGCTGGTTGAAGATCTGATCCAGCGGACACTCGAGCCGTGCCGCAAGGCGTTGGCCGATGCCGGCGTCAAGGCGGCCGACATTTCGGAAGTGGTGCTGGTCGGCGGCATGACGCGTATGCCCAAGGTGCGTCAGGTCGTGAAGGACTTCTTCGGCAAGGAGCCGCATTCGGGCGTCAACCCCGATGAGGTCGTGGCGATGGGCGCGGCGATCCAGGCCGGCGTGTTGCAGGGCGACGTCAAGGACGTGCTGCTGCTCGACGTGACTCCGCTGTCGCTCGGCATCGAGACGCTGGGTGGCGTGTTCACCCGCATGATTGATCGCAACACCACGATCCCGACCAAGAAGTCGCAGACCTATTCGACCGCCGATGACAACCAGCAGGCGGTGACGATCCGCGTGTTCCAGGGTGAGCGCGAAATGGCGGCGGACAACAAGCTGCTCGGTCAATTCGATCTGGTCGGCATTCCGCCGGCGCCGCGCGGCGTGCCGCAGATCGAGGTCACCTTCGACATCGACGCGAATGGCATCGTCAACGTGTCGGCGCGCGACAAGGGTACTGGCAAGGAACAGCAGATCCGCATCCAGGCCTCGGGTGGCCTGTCAGATCGCGACATCGAGCAGATGGTCCGCGATGCCGAGCAGTTCGCCGAAGACGACAAGAAGCGCCGTGAGGCGGCCGAGGCGAAGAACAACGCCGACAGCCTGATCCACACGACCGAGCGTCAGCTTGCCGAAAATGGCGACAAGGTTGATGCCGCGCTCAAGGCGGAGATCGAAGCCTCGATCGCCGACGCCAAGGCTGCCGTCGAAGGCGGCGAGCCCGAGGCGATGAAGGAGAAGGCTGCAGCCCTCGCGCAGGTCGCGATGAAGCTCGGTCAGGCAATCTATGAGAAGCAGGCCCAGTCCGAGGCATCGCCGGGGGGCGAGGCAGCGGCTGAAACGGCTCCGAAGGAAGACGTGGTCGACGCCGAATTCTCGGAAGTTGACGACAGCACCAAGGCGTAAGCACAGTAGATGCATACTCTCCGTCACGCCGGTCATCCACGGCGTGACGGAGGGGGCGGGGGCCCGGCATGACCACCGAAGTTGATTATTATGAGCTGCTCGAATGTGAGCGGACTGCCGATGAGGCGACGCTGAAATCAGCGTATCGCAAGCTCGCGATCAAATACCATCCGGACAAGAATGACGGATGCAAGGAAAGCGAGGCCAGGTTCAAGGCAGTCAGCGAAGCCTATGACATTCTGAAAGATCCGCAAAAGCGCGCAGCTTATGATCGCTTCGGCCATGCCGCGTTCCAGAATGGCGGCATGGGAGGCGGCGGCGCGCAGGATTTCGGTGCGTTCAGCGACATTTTCGAAAATATCTTTGGCGAATTCATGGGCGGCGGTCGCGCCGGAACGCGTGCACCCCGTCGCGGTGCCGATCTGCGTTACGATATGGATATCGGCCTTGAGGATGCCTTTCGGGGCAAATCAACCGAGATAACAATTGACGTCTCTGCCGGGTGTGATGTCTGCAGCGGAACGGGCAGCAAAAAGGGCACGGCAGCCAAATCGTGCAGTACCTGTCACGGGGCCGGCAAGGTCCGCGCCCAACAAGGTTTCTTCGTCGTCGAGCGAACCTGCCCAGCCTGCAACGGCGCAGGTCAGGTAATCGCCGACCCATGTGGCGCCTGTCGCGGCGAAGGCAGGGTGGAAAAAACCAAGACGCTGACCGTCAATATCCCGCCCGGCGTGGATGAGGGAACCCGCGTACGCCTGACGGGTGAAGGTGAGGCCGGGCTGCGCGGCGCGCCAGCGGGCGATCTGTACATTTTCCTGCACATTGCCCGACATCAGATTTTTGAACGCGAGGGCACGACGCTCTATGCGCGCGCGCCGATCAGTTTCACGACCGCATCGCTTGGCGGTGAGGTGGCCATTCCCGGGCCGGATGGTGAACTCCACATGATCCGGATTCCGGCCGGCACGCAAAGTGGCCGCGAGCTGCGCCAGCGCGGCGCAGGAATGCCGGTGCTTCAGGGCAGGGGTCGCGGTGATCTGGTGATACGGATCGAGGTCGAAACGCCGACCAAGCTGACACAGCGCCAGCGCGAGCTGCTCGAAGAGTTCCGCAAGACCGAAACTGGCGAGGAGAGCCCGCAGACGATGGGGTTTTTCCAGAAGGTAAAGTCGGCGCTAGGTTAAGGCAGAGCGGCGTTTGAAGCTCCTTCGGCCTATCCGCCCCTCTTCGCAAGGGGCGGTGGGCCGATGAATCAGAGGGCTACGACCTCTGCCACCAGCGCCAGGACTGCGATCATCAGCATGCTGCTGAACGCTGCTTCCATCATACGCATGGTTGGTTTCCTTTGCCGGGTAGGTCCGGCACGGGCGCATATGCGTATTGTTGCTTATTGACGCAATATTATTTCAGGCCTTCGCAGTTGCGGCATTTGCAACTGTAACGCTTACCCGAAGACCCGGGCAAAAATCGTGTCGACATGCTTGAGGTGATAGGCAAGGTCGAACTTGTCCTCGATTTCGGCAGGCGACAGCGCGGCAGTCACTTCAGGGTCGGCCTTGAGCAACTCGAGCAATGACAGTTCGCCATCTGAATCCCATACTTTCATCGCGTTGCGCTGGACCAGGCGGTAGCTGTCCTCGCGGCTCACACCGGCTTGCGTCAACGCCAGCAACACGCGCTGTGAGTGGACGAGGCCACCCATCTTGTTGAGGTTCTTCTCCATCCGCGCGGGATAGACGACCAGCTTGTCCATCACCCCGGTCAGGCGTGCCAGCGCGAAGTCGAGCGTGATCGTCGCATCGGGGCCGATATAGCGCTCGACCGAGGAGTGGCTGATGTCGCGCTCGTGCCACAGTGCGACATTCTCCAGCGCCGGCGTCACATATCCCCGCACCATCCGCGCCAGCCCGGTCAGATTCTCGGTCAACACCGGGTTGCGCTTGTGCGGCATTGCCGACGAACCCTTTTGACCGGGGGAGAAATATTCCTCGGCCTCCAGCACCTCGGTGCGTTGCAGGTGGCGGATCTCGATCGCCAGCCGCTCAATCGAGCTGGCAATCACGCCGAGTGTGGCGAAGAACATCGCGTGGCGGTCGCGCGGGATAACCTGCGTTGAGACCGGCTCGACCGACAGGCCAAGCCTGGCGGCGACATGCGCCTCGACGCGCGGATCGATATTGGCAAAGGTGCCGACTGCACCCGAAATCGCGCAGGTCGCGACATCGGCGCGCGCTGCCACCAGCCGCGCGCGATTGCGGGCAAACTCGGCATGGGCCTGGGCCAGCTTCAGCCCGAAAGTGACTGGTTCCGCGTGAATGCCATGGCTGCGGCCGATTGTCGGCGTCATCTTGTGCTCGCGCGCGCGCCGCTCAAGTACCGTGAGCAAGGCGTCGATGTCGGCGATCAGGATGTCGCTCGCCCGTGCCAATTGCACAGCAAGGCAGGTGTCGAGCACATCGGACGAGGTCATGCCCTGATGCATGAAGCGCGCCTCGTCGCCGACTTGCTCGGCGACCCAGGTCAGGAAAGCAATGACATCATGTTTTGTTACCGCTTCGATCGCGTCAATTGCGGCGACATCGATGGCTGGATTGGTGGCCCACCAGGCCCAAAGCGCATCGGCGGCCGTTCTGGGCACGACACCAAGATCAGCCAGCGCTTCCGTCGCATGTGCCTCAATTTCGAACCAGATGCGGAAGCGCGCCTCTGCCTCCCAGATCGCGGTCATGTCGGGGCGCGAATAGCGTGGCACCATGGTCGTGGTTCCCAAAAAGCAGTGATCATCATGTCGAGGAATCGGCACGGTGCCGCGACAGGGCGCGCCCTAGCAGGGGCAAGCGAATCCTTCAAACCGCCGACCGGATGCCGTGCGCTGAAAAAGGCGGTTGCCCTATATCAAGCCCATTGCGCGCAAGCTGGCATGGCCCGT
Organism: uncultured Sphingomonas sp.; assembly: GCA_963422345.1. Taxonomy (GTDB): domain Bacteria; phylum Pseudomonadota; class Alphaproteobacteria; order Sphingomonadales; family Sphingomonadaceae; genus Sphingomonas. Next base: position 2,735,864 of record OY729425.1, on the reverse strand, counting down.
GGTGCCGATGATCACATGGTCATGCACGACAATGTCGAACGGTTTCGCCGCCTCGATGACCTTGCGGGTAAGCTCAATATCTGCCCGGCTTGGCGCAGGGTCGCCGCTGGGATGATTGTGCACGAGAATAACTGCCGCCGATCCAAGGTCGATAGCGCGGCGTACCACCTCGCGGACATGTACAGCCGCTTCGGCCACTGTTCCTTCGCTGATCAGCTCATCGCGGATCAACATGTTGCGTGAATTGAGGTGGAGCACGCGGACGCGCTCGATGCTATGATAGGCCATGTCCGCGCGCAGATAATCGAGCACCGCCTGCCAGTTTGACAATATCGGGCGGTCGTCGAGATTGTTGCGGAGCAATCGTAACGCGGTCGCCTGGACGATTTTCAGCGCGGCGATGGAGGTTTCCCCCATTCCTTTCACCCGCGCCAGGGCGTCCGGATCGGCTGCCAACAGGCCTCCCATGCCGCCAAATTCGCGGAGCAATGCCTTGGCGAGGGGTTTGGTATCGCGGCGCGGGATGGCGAGGCCGAGAAGATATTCAATCAGCTCATGATCAGGCATTCCTTCGCCGCCGGTTGCGACGAGGCGCTGGCGCAGCCGGGCACGGTGGCCAAGATGATCGGGCGTTGGAACCGTCATTGCGCTGATGAATTAGACAGCAGATGGTTGCCGCGCAATCGTCCGGGCCTATGGTAATGCAACGAAACAGTACGGAAAGGCCGGCGTGACGCCAGATCCCAGCGACATGCCCGAAGCCGAGACGAGTGCACCGCGCAGCAGGCGGTTGCGCACGATCTCGCTGGTGGCATTTTGGCTGATCCTGGTGACGGCGGCAATTCTGTGGAGTCAGCGAAAGCCGATCGCCAGCGACTATATTGACCGTTATCTCGCCGAACGGCGCGTGTCGGGGCATTATCAGATTGCCGATATCGGATTTGGCCAGCAACGCCTGACCAATGTGGTACTGGGCCCGACCAACCGCCCTGATCTGATTGCGGACTGGATTGAGCTACGCACCCATATCGGTTTTGCCGGGGTGGTTGTGGATGAAGTGCGGGTCGGTCACCTCAGGCTGCGTGCGACGCTCAAGGATGGGCGCCTGTCGCTGGGTGCTGTTGACGCATTGTTGCCGACAGGGTCTGGCAAGGCATTCGCGCTCCCCGGAATAGTTGCCGACATCGCCGACGCCCGTGTTCGCCTTGAAACACCGCAGGGCGTCATCGGTGTGAAGATTGCCGGCTTTGGTCGTCTCGACAACGGGTTTCGCGGGCGCGTTGCCGTGGTTGCCGATCACCTTGACCTTGGCGGCTGCAAGGTTGCTGGCACGCGCGCGGCGCTGCTTGTGCAGGTTCTCTCGGGTCGCCCCCGGCTTAGCGGTCCGGCGCGCGTTGCAGCGGTGGATTGTGCGGGCAGCAAGGGACGGGGCTTCGGCGCGGACCTTTCAGTCACTGCCTCTGCAGCATTTGATCATTGGGACGGATCGGCAAGACTCTCTCTCGCGCAGGCCCGGCTTGCTGACGGGCAGATCGCGGCCCTGCACGGTACAGTCAGCGCTGGCGGAACGGCCTCGAAATTGTCAGGCGAGATTGATCTGGCATCCGGTGTTGCCGGCGCGCGCGGTTGGCGGGCTGGCGGCGTCAAGGCAAGCGGTCACTATGTCAGTGACGGCAGCGGCATCACCTTTGACGGAACCATCGGGGCTGCTCACCTCGTGGCCAGTGATGTCGCGCTACGCCGCGTCACGGGCGCGACCGACAGTTTGCAAGGGACACCCGTGGCACCGGTTGCGAAGCGGTTTTCAGAGGCGCTCAGGGCCGCCGGGCAATCACTCAACGCAGAGGCAGACGTGTCGCTGCGCTATCGCCCTGGCGCGGGGCAACTTGTTCTGCCAAGGCTTCAACTCGCCGCCCGCAGTGGCGCCCGGCTTCAAATTGCCGGGGGGAGGGGCGCAGTCCTTCGCTGGCCACAAGGCGACATGCAGCTTGATGGGACGGTGCAGTTCGGCGGCGGTGGCCTTCCTGCCGGTCAGGCCATTTTGGCGCAGGGTGCGTGGAACAAGCCGATCACCGGCGTCATCACTTTCAAACCCTATATTGCCGGGGATGCCGAAATCTCGGCTGCGCCGATTCGCATGGTTTCCGGTCCGGGCGGCACGCGTCTGGTATCCAGGGTCTCGTTAACCGGCCCGATTGGCGATGGTCGGGTGGAGGGCTTGACGCTGCCGGTTGATGCCCGGTGGAACGGCGCAGGCGCACTGGTGGTCAACCCTGATTGTGTGCCGTTGTCGTTCCGTCGATTGGCGCTCGCCGGCGCGGTGCTCCGGCCTGCCACGGTCACATTATGTCCTGTCGCGGGTGCCTTGCTGCGTCGTGACAACGATCGACTTGGCGGTGGCGCCAACCTTGCCAATGTGTACCTGTCCGGCGTTTCCGGCTCGAGCCCGTTGGCAATTGGGGCGTCGCAGGTCAATGTCCGGTTTGATCACGCCGATTTTGCAGCAACCGGTGTCAGAGTCCGGGTCGGAAATGCGGCGCGCGCGACCAGGTTCGACGTGGAAAATCTGCGGGGCGCCTTTGGTCATGGCACGCCAGGCGGGCAGTTTGACGGCGGGGCTGCGCAGATTGCCAATGTCCCCCTGTTGTTGTCGCAAATGGCCGGAGACTGGAACCTGGCTGGCGCCGTTCTGACCGTGAAGGGCGCGCTTGACGTCGATGATGCTGCCGCAGCGCCGCGCTTTTACGGCCTTGCCAGCTCGGATGTCGCGTTGGTCCTGCGCGATAGGAAAATCACCGCGAGCGGTATGCTGACCTCTCGGACCAAGGGCGTCGAGGTGGCACGCGTTTCGCTTGCGCATGACCTGTCAGACAGTGCGGGTCACGCCGATCTGATGATCGCGGGGATCAACTTCTCCAAGGCGCTGCAACCCAATGACCTGACGCATTTGACCTATGGTGTCGTGGAAGATGTTAGCGGAATGATCGCCGGGGAAGGGCATGTTCGCTGGACATCGCAGGGAACGAGCAGTGATGGCGTGTTTCGGACGAAGGGCATTGATCTCGCGGCCGCTTTCGGCCCGGTAACGGGTGTCGCGACCGAGATTCACTTTGTTGACCTGCTCAATATGGAAAGCGCTCCCGCTCAGCTTGCCACCGTCAAGCTGGTAAACCCTGGCGTTGCCGTCTCAGATGGGACGATTCGCTTTCAGCTTTTGCCCAATGCGCGGGTTCGTATTGAAGATGCGCGCTGGCCGTTCGCGGGCGGATCGTTGCAGCTCGAGCCGACGCTGCTCGATTTTGATGTGGCGCAAAAGCGCTACATGACCTTCCGGATCACCGGGATGGATGCAGGCCAGTTCCTGCAGCAATTCGATTTCAAGAATCTCGACGCAACCGGCAGCTTCGATGGCACGCTGCCCATGGTGTTCGATCAGTCTGGTGGGAAGATTGTTGATGGGCGTTTGAAGGTGCGGCCCGGTGGGGGCACGATTGCCTATCTGGGCGAGATTACCGAACACGATGTCGGTTTCTGGGGCAATATGGCTTTTCAGGCACTCAAATCACTGAAATATCGTGACCTTGATGTGATAATGAACGGGCCGCTTGCTGGCGAGATTATCACCGAGGTGCATTTTGCCGGTCTCAGCCAGGGCGCCGGGGCAAAGCGGAACTTTCTGTTTGATCGCCTGCAAAAGCTGCCCTTTGTCTTCAATGTCCGAATCAAGGCGCCGTTCCGCCAGCTGATTGATACCGCGCAAAGCCTCTATGATCCGCGCCGCCTGATCGAACGAAATCTTCCGGCGTTGATCGAGGAGCGGAACAAGAGCGCACGGCCACCGGCACCACCGACCAAATCCGTTCAGCCCTCCGACAGCAGGATCATGCCATGACGCAAACAGGATTGACGAAGCGCAAGCGGGGACCGACGAATGGCAGGATGAAGAGAGTGATCGCAATGGCAGCGCTGGCAAGCCCGGCATTGACCGGTGGGTGCGTCAACGTGACCGCCCCGGACAAGCCAATCGTGATCAACCTCAACATCAGTGTCACCCAGGAGGTCGTCTATCGTCTCGATGGTGAGGCGAAGATGGTGATCCAGCAACAACCGGGAATCTTCTGATGGCTGATAAATTTACCCGTTTGATACTCACTGTTGCGGTGACGGCTCTGTGCGCCGGTACGGCATTTGGGCAGGGGCGCGACCCCGCCTACGCTGCCGCGCGCGCCGCAGGGGAAGTCGGCGAGCAGCCCGATGGCTATCTTGGTGTGGTCGGTGACCGCTCCGCTGAAATCCGCGCGCTGGTCAACAGCATCAACATCCAGCGCAAGGCGGCCTATACGCGCGGTGCGGGCGGCGTTTCCACGATTGAGCAATTCGCCTTCGTCTCGGGCTGCAACCTGATTGCGAAGACGGTGCCCGGCGAGAAATACAAGACACCGGGCGGCGAATGGCGCACCCGCACAAGTGCCGCGCCGGAGCGTGATCAGCGCTGCATCTAGCGGACACGGTCACCTCTTTCGCTGGCCGTTCCCGCAACGGTTGACTCGATGCGACGCCCTTTCTAAACGGGCGCCGCAACGGGGTTCAGCCCTGTTCCTCGTCGCCGTGCGTAAGCCCGGCGGCGTTTTCTTATCAGGGTATCCTTGCGTTGGCCGATAACAGCCAGAACGATGATCTTGATGCCCGCATCGCGAAAGCGAAAGCGGAGCATATGAGCAGCGTGTCCTCGGCTGAGGGCGCAGCGGAGAGCCGTGGCTGGGCGATCGGCATCGAATTTGTCGGTGTTGTTCTTGTCTCGGCACTGATTGGCTGGGCGATCGATCATCATGCCGGGCTGGGCACAGCTCCCTGGGCAATGATCGTGATGCTCGTTCTTGGTTTTGTCGCCGGTGTTTATCGCGCGATGAAAACCTCGTCGCAGTTCGACGCGGAGTAGACGCACCATGGCCAACAATCCGATGGAGCAGTTCGCAGTTCACACCATCTATCCTATCAGCTCGATGGGATATGATCTGTCATTCACCAACTCCTCGTTGTGGATGGCAATTGCGCTGGGTTTTGTTTCCATTTTCCTGTTCATTGGAACTGCCCGGCCGCAGCTCGTTCCCGGGCGTTGGCAGGCGGCGGTCGAATATATCTATGATTTTGTCCGCAACATGCTCGACGAAAATGTCGGCCCTGAAGGGCGCAGGTTTGCGCCGTTGCTGTTCTCGATCTTCATTTTTGTGCTGGCGTGCAATCTGCTCGGCCTTATCCCGTGGGTAGGGGCGTTTACGCCAACCAGCCATATCTCGGTTACGCTTGGTTTGGCCCTGCTGGTGTTCGTGATCGTTTGCTTCGTTGGTTTTGCCCGGCACGGATTGCATTTTTTCAGCTTGTTCTGGCCGAAAAACACCTTCTTTCCTTTGGCATGTTTCGTGGCACTGATTGAGTTTCTGAGCTTTCTCAGCCGTCCATTTACACTGGCCATCCGATTGTTCGCGAATATGACCGCCGGCCACGTGCTGCTGAAGGTGTTCGGAACCTTTGTCGTCGCCCTTGGGTCTTTCGGTGCATTGCCCTATGTGTTCGGTGTGCTGCCGCTGGCGGTCAACATTGCGTTGTCGGCGCTGGAAGTGTTGATCGCGGTTGTGCAGGCTTATGTTTTCGCCCTGCTGGCGTCGATCTATTTGAACGACGCGGTTAATCTTCACTAATATCAATACGATAGTAACGGAAAGGTTCTTAAAATGGACGTAGGTTCGGCAAAGGTCATCGGTGCGGGTCTCGCTGCGATTGGTGCAGGTCTCGCTGCTATCGGCGTGGGTTCGATTTTCGGCCAGTATCTCAACGGTGCGCTGCGTAATCCGGAAGCAGATGCGAAGATGGGCGGTCGCCTGATTTTCGGTTTCGCGGTGACCGAGGCGCTCGGCCTGATCGCTGCCGTCGTCGCGCTGGCGCTGGCCTTTTCGTAAGGCGGATTGGGCGCTTGCGCCCACCGCTATAGGGTAGCGTTTGATGCCTCAGTTTGATTTTCATCATGTCTTCTGGCCACAGGTAGCGTGGCTCGCGGTCTTCTTTGCCGTGCTGTATTTTGGCGTCGTGCGTCTGACATTGCCCAAGCTTGGGCGGGTGTTGGACGCGCGTCAGGACAAGATGACAGGCGACATTGCCGGTGCCGAGAAGGCCAAGGCAGAGGCTGACCGGATCGCCGCTGACTATGATGCGGAGGTCTCGACCGCCCAGGATGCTGCCCGTGCCCGGCTCGCTGATGCGCGCGTGAAGGCGTCTGCGGCGATTGAACAGAAGCTGGCGACCGCTAACAAGGCCTTGTCCGAACAGGCACTGGAAGCGCAGACCGCACTCGATGCTGCGCGCACAGCAGCCTTGGGTGAGATCGAGTTGATCGCGGGAAGCGCGGCTGCGGACATTGTTGAGAAGCTGACCGGGCGACGTCCGGAAGAAGCCGCCACCGCTTCAGCGGCGCGCGCTGCGCTGGCTTGAGGATAGCGATAATGGCAATCCAGAACGTGCAGCAGAATATGGTAGCCCATACCGAAGCCAGCGGTGGACATGGCGAAGGCCCGGTGTTGCTTGGCCTTGGCGCAGAGGGCTGGGTCTATGTCGGCCTGACGATCTTCCTTTTGCTGGCAATCTTTGTCGGCAAGGCGCCGAAGCGCGTGACCGACACCCTTGACGCGCGGATCGCCGAGACCAAGCGTCAACTTGACGAGGCGGCCCGCCTTCGTGCGGAAGCTGAGGCACTTCTGGCCGAGGCCAGAACGCGCAACGCAGCAAGCGCTGGTGACGCGGCAGCGATTGTTGCCCATGCCGAAGATGAAGCGAAAGCCTTGCTGAAAAAGGCGCAGGCAGATGCGACGGATCTGGTCGCGCGTCGGCGCAAGATGGCTGAAGACAAGATTGCAGCCGCTGAGCGTGGCGCGATTGCCGAGATTCGCGCAACCGCTGCCGAAGTCGCAACCAAGGCTGCTGCAGCAATTATCGCCGAACAACATGGTGCCGCCGCCGACAAGTTGCTGGTCGATAAGACTATCGCAGGACTGGGGCGCCCTAACTGATCGTGTTTCACGTCGCGTTTCGCGCGGCGCCTGAAACCGCTACATCCGGATATGGGCGGCGATTCGCGCCGTGCCTTGCTCGGAAAGAAACCTGTATGAAGCTCATTATCTGCTGTGCTGCCGTGCTCGCACTGACCACAGCGCCGGCCATCGCGCAGACTGCTCCTGCACCAGCGGCAGCACCTGCGGCTCCTGCCGCACCAGCTGCGGCTGCCAAATTCTCACTTGAATCGCCGATTGAAACCATCGTTGCCGATGCGAACGCGAAGAAGGTTCTTGATGAAAACCTTCCCGGCCTGACGACCAATGACAAATACGACATGTTCAAGTCGATGTCGCTGAATCAGCTCGCCGGTTTTGCACCTGACAAGCTGACGCCCGAACGCTTGAGCAAGGTCGAGGCGGCTCTCGCTGCAATCAAGTAAATATGTGTGTGGCGCGGCGGCTTTTCGGGTCGCCGCGCTGCCGGGCTGCGGCGTTGGCGGTCAGTATTTCAGCATCACCTGTCGGGCAAAAGCCGGGGAGATGCTGTACGCGACGCGCAACCACCTGGTCATGCCGACATTTGCCTCATCACGCCCTGCGACCATCGCTGCCACGATTTGGCGCGCGCATTCAGGCGCCGGCAGTTTCTTGTGACCATTGTCCGCCGTCATCCGTGTCTCGACCACGGGCGGCAGCACCTCAAGCACGCGAACAGATGATCTGCTGAGCTGCGCTCTCAGCGCCAGCGTAAAACTGCGCAACCCCGCTTTCGTCGCGCAATAGACGGGTGCGCCGGCATTGGGTGCGATTGCCAGACCCGACGTTACGTTGACAATCATTGCCGCTGGTCGCGACCGCAGCCGATCAATCAGGCCAACCGTCAAATGGATTGGCGCGTTCAGATTCAGGAAGATGCAGCGGTCGGTTGCGGCCAGGTCAACGGGCAGGTTGATGTCGAAATCAGTGTCCATGCCAGCATTGTTGATCAGGATGTCGATGGTCCGATCGCCAAGCTTTTCCAGCAACAACGCGCAGCCGGGTTCGCAGGAAAGGTCGGCCTCAATCGGCTCAAAACCCTCAGCCTCAGCAGCGGTGAGCCGCGCCGCGTTGCGCCCGACCACGATCACGCTGGTCCCCGCCGCCTTGAGTGCGCGCGCAAGGGCCAGGCCAATCCCGTCTGAACCGCCGGTAATCAACGCCACCTTGTCAGCCAATTGCATCGCGTCTCTCCTTCGTATCCCGTGGATATATCCGTTGTCGTGTCTGATCCGGAGTCCTAACTGATGCGCTATGTCGTCGCCCAACGCACCTGATCGCTTCAACGAGGAAAAGTCGACCTATACCGTTCGCGGCTCTGATGCCCCCGATCTTGAGGCCGGGGTGGCGGCGATCCGCAATGTGTTGAACACGCTGCCCGCGCGACCAGGTGTGTATCGGATGCTCGATGTACGCGGTGATGTTCTCTATGTTGGCAAGGCCCGCGCACTCAGGAACCGCGTAACCAACTATACTCAGGTTGATCGGTTGCCAAAGCGGCTGCAGCGCATGGTCGCGCAAACGCGCTCAATGACCATCGTTACCACCAATAATGAGGCCGAGGCGCTGTTGCTTGAGGCGCAGCTGATCAAGCGCTACCGCCCGGCCTATAACGTGCTGCTGCGCGACGATAAGAGCTTCCCTTTCATTCTCTTGCGGGCTGATCATGCCTTCCCCCGCATTCAAAAGCACCGTGGCGCGCGCAAGGCGAAGGGCAATTACTACGGCCCTTTCGCAAGTGCCGGTTCGGTCAACAACACGCTGAATGCACTGCAAAAACTATTCCTGTTGCGCAGTTGCACAGACAGTTTCTTCAAGAACCGGGACCGACCCTGCCTGCTATACCAGATCAAGCGCTGCGCCGCGCCCTGTGTCGATCGCATTGATGAGGCTGGCTATGCGGAGCTGGTCGCTGATGCCAAGGATTTCCTCGCCGGCAAGGCTACCGGTGTGCAGGCAAAGCTTGCCGCGCAAATGCAGGCAGCGGCTGACGCAATGGATTTCGAGCTTGCCGCGATGTTGCGTGATCGGCTCCGGGCGCTGACCTTTATCCAGGGCAGCCAGGCAATAAATGCCGAGGGTCTCGGTGATGCTGACATCTTTGCCCTGGCGAGCAGGGACGGCACAATTGGTATCCAGGCCTTCTTCATTCGTGGTGGCCAGAACTGGGGCCATCGCAGCTTCTTCCCCACTCATATTTCTGACATTCCGGAAGATGAGGTGCTGTCGAGCTTCCTGATGCAGTTCTATGAGGAAGTGCCACCGGCCCGCACCATTTTTGTTGATCGCGAATTGCCGGAATCCGCGTTGGTCGCTGAGGCGCTGACGGAGCTTGCTGGCCGCAAGGTCGATCTGTCGGTGCCGCAACGTGGCACGCGCAAGCGCTTGCTCGATCAGGCCCGCCGTAATGCGGAAGAGGCGCTTGATCGCCGCCTCGCCGAAAGCACGACCCAGGCGAAACTGCTACGCGAGGTCGCTGACCTTTTTGGCCTGGCTGAACCGCCTGATCGTATCGAAATCTATGACAACAGCCATATTCAGGGCACCAGCGCCCTTGGCGCGATGGTTGTTGCCGGGCCAGAGGGCTTCCGCAAGGGGCAGTATCGCAAGTTCAACATCAAGAATCCCGACACGGCGCCGGGCGATGATTTTGCGATGATGAGGGAAGTTTTCTCACGCCGCTTTGCGCGTGCCTTGTCGGAAGATCCGGATCGCGACGCGGGGGACTGGCCTGATCTTGTGCTGATTGACGGCGGGCGCGGTCAACTCAATGCGGTCAGGGCTGTGCTCGAGGAAATGGGCATTGAGGATGTGTGTCTGGTCGGCATCGCCAAGGGGCCGCATCACGGTCGCGACGGGCGAGAGGTGTTTCACCTGATGGATGGCCGGGAGTTTCAGTTGCCGGTCAACGCACCGGTGTTGTTCTATCTTCAGCGGTTGCGTGATGAGGTCCACCGCTTCGCCATCGGTGCCCATCGTGACAAGCGCGCCAAGGGCATTGTCAGCAGCCCGCTTGATGATGTGCCCGGCATTGGCCCCGCGCGCAAAAAAGCACTGTTGATGCATTTCGGCACCGCGCGTGCGGTGCGCGGCGCCAGTTTGGAGGATTTGCAAAAGGCGCCGGGTGTGTCGGCGGCGGTGGCACAGCAGATTCACGATTTCTTTCACGCGCGATAAATTCTTCGGCTTCGCTGGATTTGCATCAAATGTCCCTTGTGGCGCGACAATGGTAGGGTAGGGTTGCCACGATATGTCAGGGGCAACGCCATGATCCGACCGGTTATTTTTGTGTCTTTCGTTGTAGTTGCCGGGGCTGCCCATGCGGCAGACAAACCAGTTTACGCGCCGGTACCGGATTGGGTGAAACCAGCGCCCGCCATTGATGCCGCCACGCAGGGCGATGAAGCGCCGGTCATCCTGTTGCTCGACAACCAGCAACGCTTCAAGGATGGAGAGGCGTGGAGCTATTTTGATAGCGCCACACGCGCCGCGTCATCGCAGGTTGTCGAGAATATCGGCACGATCAAATTGCCATGGCAGCCCGACAAGGGTGATCTGATCGTTCACCGGGTCGAGATCATTCGCGGCACCGAGCATATCGATTTGCTCAAGGGTGGTGGCAAACTCTCTGTCCTGCAGCGTGAGGAGGGACTTGAGCAGCGCAAGCTTGACGGCATCCTGACGGCAACGATGCCGGTCCCGGGCTTGCGTGTCGGTGACGTTTTGCATCTGACCTTTTCGATCACCCAGAAAGATGCGGCGCTTGCCGGCAATGTCCAGATGATTGGCGGCGTCCTCGCTGATCCGGTTCGTGTATCCTTTGCGCGTCTGCGCCTGCTCTGGCCGCAGGGCGACAAGATTGCGTGGAAGACAAGCGCGACAGGTGTTGAAACCACCATTGCCGACAGTGGCGGCTATCACGACGTCGAGATCAAGTTGCCCGTCGCCAAACAGCCGGAGATGCCCGACGACGCTCCGCTGCGCTATCGTGCTCCACGCATGATCGAGGTGTCGAGTTTCGCCGACTGGGCCGCTGTCTCCAGGGCGATGGCGCCGCTTTACGCCACCACTGGCCTGATTCCTGCCGGGAGTCCGCTGGCGGCAGAGGTTGCGCGCATCAAGGCGGCCAAGGCCGATCCCCTTGAGCGTGCCGAGCTCGCGCTGGAACTGGTTCAGGGCAAGGTGCGCTATCTTTTCCGCGGGATGGACGGCGGCAATTATGTACCGCAAAAGCCTGAGCAGACCTGGGCGCTCCGCTTTGGTGATTGCAAGGCCAAGACCCTGTTGCTGCTCTCCCTGCTCCATGAGCTCGGGATCGAGGCTGAGGCTGTCATGGCGAGCAGCCAGCTTGGCGATCTTGTGCCCGGTCGGCTGCCAATGGCCGGGACTTTTGATCATGTTCTGGTCCACGCAACGATTGCCGGTGAATCACTGTGGCTGGACGGCACGGCAAGCGGCGCGCGTTTGGCTGATATTCGGGACACACCATCCTTTGGCAATGTCTTGCCCGTTCGCCTTGCTGGCGCTGGCTTGCTCAAGATCGATTTCAAGCCGGCGGCGCGGCCAGACCTCCGGGTCGATGTCTCCTTTGATGAACGCGGTGGTGTGAACTTCCCGGCGCCTTTTGCGATCAAGGCAGTATATCGTGGCCAGATTGCGCAATTGCTGCACGGGGCGGTCCAACAGGCCAGCAAGGACGATATTGCCAAATTCGCCAAGCAACAGCTCGACCCGTTTCTTGGCAGTGGCAAGATCGTCAACCGATCGCTGAGCTATGATGAAATCACGGGCGAGGCGACCATGACCGCCTCCGGGATCGCTTATCCCGACTGGAACCGTGAGGAGCAACGGTATCGCGGCACGCTTGATCGCACCGTGAGCATGATCAGTTTTGATCCGGATCGCACACGCGCAGCCTGGCGCGACATTCCTGTTGCCAACAGCAGCGATGCCAATGCCGCGATACACACCACCATCACGCTGCCGGAACAAGGCAGGGGTTTCACGCTTGAAGGGGATCAACAGCTCGGCGATGTGATTGCCGGGTCGCAGATCGACCGAACGACCAGTATCGTCGGAAACCTCATCACCATCGATGATCGGGTGCGCAGCACCGGAGCGGAGATCGCTGTTGCCGACATTGCTGCGGCGCGTCAGCGTGTAACTCAGGCAAAATCGCGACTGCTTCGTGTTCTTGCGCCTGCAGACTATCCGATGTCCTGGCAGGTTGTCGAAGCAGGCAAGCGCGAGCACCGCTTTGATGCCATTCTCGCGGCTTATCAGCAGGACATTGTCGCCCGGCCTGACAAGGCTGAGCCGCTGACTGACCGGGCATGGTTCTATGAACGTATCTTTATGCGGCACGAGGCGCTGGCGGATCTCAATCGCGCAATTGCGCTCGACTCTACGGTTGACAGCTATCTCTGGCGGGCGCGGCTCCACACGGAACTGGGCGACAAGGACCGGGCGCTCGCCGACATTCTTGAAGCCCGCAAGCTCGACCCGGGTTCGGACACGGCAATCTCGCAACTTGCATCGCTCAACTTTGAACGCGGCCAAACCGACGCAGCATTGGCATTGCTCGACGAGCGCATCGGGGCGGGAGGAAAGGAGAAAAATGCCTTCATCCAGGTCAAGGCCGAGATTCTCGCCAAGGCCGGTCGGCGCGATCAGGCGCTGGCAATAATGGACGCAGCGGTCGCCACCAGCGCGGGAAATCCTGCGCTGCTGAACACGAGATGCTGGATCAAGGGTACGCTTGGCATGTCGCTCGACACGGCCTTGAAGGATTGCACCCGATCGATCGAACTGGGTGATTCGGCGGCGGGTGCGCTCGACAGTCGGGCAATGGTCTATTTTCGGCTCAACCGGTTTGACGATGCCCTTACTGACCTGAACGCGGCGCTGGATATCGACCCTGATCTGGCGGCCAGCTTGTTCATGCGCGGCGTGATCCGCAAGCGAATGGGTGACAGCAAAATGGGCGATCTCGACCTTGGTGCTGCGCGCCAACTGGATCCGCTGGTTGACCAGGACTATGTCCACTATGGGATTGTGCCGTGATCACATCAAAGGCTGGGCTGTCCGGGAATTGATCATTTGTTCACCACGTCTGGCTAGATGCTGGTCGGGTGACTGTACCTGTTTTCCTCACGATCGACGCGGCCCTGCTGTGGCGACATCACGCTGACCGCCACAATCTGGCGGTTGTGTTCGAGCGCTCGATTGAGCCAGCGGACGTCGGCCTCTCCTTTCAGCTTGCGCGCCTTGCCCGGCACGATCTGAAGGCGACGTTTTTCGTCGATCCGATGGCAGCCCTGGTCTTCGGCCTCGATCCGATCCGCCGCATCGTTGATACCATTCTCGACGCGGGTCAGGAGGTTCAGCTTCATCTGGATCCCGTCTGGGCGGGCGCGGCTGCATCGAACCATGGCATCTCCCATCAGGATATTGCCCTCAGCGACTACAGTGCGGTGGCGCAGCGCGACCTCGTTGCCGCTGCACGCGATTTGCTTGTCGCGGCGGGCGCACCATCACCAATTGCGTTCCGGGCAAGCGGTGGCGCGGTAAATGATGATACGCTCCGCGCAATCGCGCAGCTTGGCTTTGCATATGATTCAAGCTGCAACGGCAGCCAGGCCAGTGGGGCAAGTCCCGCTGCTGTCGGGTCGCGCCAGATATCGCCTGTAACATTATGCGGTGTGACAGAAGTTCCTGCGACCTTGATCGAGGAACATGCCGGGGCGTTGTGCAGCTTTCGCGTGTCCACGCTATCTGCCGGGGACATGATTGCCGCACTGGATCATGCCGAAGAGCATCATCACGCAGCGGTGACAATTGCTTGTGACACAGCCGCGCTTGCCAACCACGCAGCGACGCGTGCCAACGGCATCCATGTCCGCCGCTTCGAGACCTTGTGCGCGCAACTGGCCGACCGGCGGGAGACGCTGCCGACCTGCCGCTTCGATGAGCATCCATCGTTGAGGCTCGGGCAGGATGATGTACCGCTGGCACCGCATCCCTTGCGCTCGGGCTGGCGGAACGCAGAGCAGCTCTGGTCGACCATGATCGAAGAGCGAGCGGCCTAGAATCTCGCGCTGCTGACCGCGATTTGAGGCATGTGCCTATGGCGCGCTGAATTCTGCCCGACCGCCTGAGCAATCTCCTTCGCGTACCCCGCTGACACTGCCGACACCGAGGATGATCTTGGCACGGCGCTGGAACGTCAGTGCCTGCCAGCGGCCGCTGTTGCCGATTGCGGTGCGGCTGCGCAGGAAAGTCAGATTGAGCAACTCATATTGCTCCGCGTCAATCGCCTGCGTGTCGGCCAGACAACGCCAGCGGGACACATTCCATCCATGGTCGCGCGCTATCCCGTCTTCATCAATCGTCTGGCCAAGCGCCTCATACCAGGCAAAGATCGCCTTCAGGCGCGGCCATCGCTCGGCATCGGGCATGGTTGCCAACTTGCTGCGTAACCGCGCAATATCCTCGTCGGGTGGCAATCCGCCCTGCTGTACCCGCGTGTCGATGGCCCAACGTACCTTGCGCATTGTCATCGGGCCGTTGGGGAACACACGCAACAGGTCGAGGCGAACCGCATCGAGCAGTTCGACATAGGTGTCGGCCTGCACCTGCAGCATCGAATCGCTCTCAAAGATTGTGGTCAGTTCGGCTTCCAGCACCGGGTTGAGTCGGCCATTGGCGTCCTCTGCTGCCAGGATCGCGGCGCGGCATTTGTCGCCGACGGGGATGGCCTGACAATCTTTTGAGAACAGCATCTTGCCATAGACTGGCGCCAGGCTTTTCAAGCTTTGCTTGAAGCGATGCCCGGACTGAAAGCCGTCACGCCAGCGCGCCAGCACGGGTTGCAGGCTGCCGGTACCGAAATTCCATTGCGCCATGCCCACCGAGATAAGCTGGCTGTCGAAATTGCCGGTTGGCATTGCCCAGCACCCCATCGTTTCGGGGACCGATGTGTCGTGCATCCGGGCAAAGATCGCCGCACGATCCAGGCCAATTTCGGCAAGCCGCACCGCCGCTGCCTCATCAAGGCGAATGAAATGGGGCACGCCATCCCGACTCTGCACGTCGCCGACGGATCGGCATGGCGGCGCTACCGGTGTACCCGGCGCTGTTGAGATATTCGGCGTCTGGCCTGGTGCGCGGGTGGCCAGTGCCACGGCACAAAGCGTGGCAAGCCATGCCGCTATCAACCGAACCATCCCGCACCCTCTTGCTCGACCCGATGTGATGATAGCCGCGCCCGTGCTCCGCCGCTACACCGGCCCGATGCAGTTTCGTGCCGAAGCCCTGATCCTCGCTGTCATGCCTCATGGTGAGCATGGTGCGGTAGTGCGTGCGATGACGGATACGCATGGGATGGTGGCCGGATATGTTCGCGGCGGGCGCTCGCGACAGATGCGCCCGGTCCTGCAACCGGCCAATCTGGTTGTCGGGGAGTGGCGTGCCCGAACCCATGATCAACTGGCGCAGTTGCACGTCGAACTTGTCCGCAGCCGTGCGCTCCTTCACGCCCAGCCCTTGCCTGCGGCGGCGCTTGAGTGGGTGACAGTGTTGACGGCTGTGGCCTTGCCTGAGGGGCAACCCTTTCCCACGCTCTATGCGGCGCTCAATGGCATCATTGCCGCGATTGAGGCGGCTACGGCGGCGCGCGGCTGGGCAGCGGCACTGGCGCGCTATGAACTCCTTCTGCTGGCAGAGCTTGGCTATGGGCTTGAGCATCAGGAACTGCCGCCATTTCAGCCAGCGGGTGGCCTTGGTGAATGGCCGGACATTCTCGCCGCCCTGCGCATCACCGGTGTTGCGCTGGAGGCGGACATTCTTGCTGATCGCCGTGGTGATCCGCTGATGGCGCGGGCCTTGCTGATCGACCGGCTGAAAAGGGCGGTTGCGTGACGGCGGATGCCCCGGCAAAGGCGGCGCGTTCAGGTTGGAGATAGATGTGCCCTTGATTGCGCTCCTTGCCGGTGACGGCATTGGTCCCGAGGTGATCGCCGAGACGCGGCGCGTGCTTGATGCGCTCGGTCTCGACCTGACCTTTGAGGAGGCGCTGGTCGGTGGTGCGGCCTATCACGCAACCGGCCATCCCTTGCCTGCTGAGACGCTCGACCTGGCACGGCGGGCTCATGCGATCTTGTTCGGCGCGGTTGGTGATCCGGCCTGCGACAGCCTTGAGCGCGCATTGCGCCCCGAACAGGCGATCCTTGGTCTGCGCAAGGAACTGACGCTGTTCGCCAATCTCCGCCCGGCAAAATTGTTTCCCGGCCTTGAAGATGCCTCGGCGCTCCGGCCTGATGTTGCTTCGTCAATTGACCTGCTCATTGTTCGGGAACTCAATGGCGACGTCTATTTCGGCGAAAAGGGTATGAGAATGACCGCCGCTGGCCTGCGTCAGGGCTATGATGTGATGAGCTATGACGAGGGCGAGGTGTCACGCATTGCCCATGCCGGCTTCCAGGCGGCGACGCGACGACGCGGCAAACTGTGTTCGGTCGACAAGGCCAATGTGCTGGAAACCTCGCAGCTATGGCGGGATGTCGTGATCGAAACCGCCGCGCATTATCCTGAGGTTGCGCTGACGCACATGTATGTCGACAATGCCGCCATGCAGCTTGTCCGCAATCCCGGCCAGTTTGATGTCATCGTCACGGGCAATCTGTTCGGTGATATATTGTCCGATCAGGCAAGCATGTGCGTGGGCTCGATCGGAATGCTGCCGTCTGCTTCGCTCGATGCGGCGGGGAAGGGGTTGTACGAACCAATCCACGGCAGCGCGCCCGATATTGCCGGGCAGGGCAAGGCCAATCCGTGCGCGGCCATTCTCTCGGCGGCGATGATGCTGCGTTACTCGCTCGACATGGCTGGCGCGGCAGACCGGATTGAGAACGCCGTCGGGGCGGCCATAAATGCCGGTGCCCGAACGGCGGATCTTGGTGGCAATTTCTCGACCCGGGCAATGGGCGACGCGGTGCTGGCGCAATTGGGATGACCCAGACGCTTGAACTGGCGGTGGTCATTCCGACCTTCAATGAGGTGCGCAATGTGCCTGTGTTGGTCGCCAGGCTCGATGCGGCACTGAAAGGTCGCAACTGGGAAGCAATTTTCGTCGACGACGACAGCCCGGATGGTACCGCCGATGCAGCACGCGAGATCGCCCGCAGCGACCCGCGCGTCCGCGTGGTCCAACGTATTGGCCGGCGTGGCCTGTCGACCGCCTGTATCGAGGGCATGTGCGCCACCGCCGCACCCTGTGTCGCGGTGATTGACGGCGATCTGCAGCATGACGAGAGCATCCTGCCGGCAATGCTTGAGGCGCTCGATCAGGACGCAGCGCTTGATCTGGTGGTCGGCTCACGCTTTGTCGCTGGCGGCGGGACCGGCGACTGGGACCAGGACCGCGTTGCCAAATCCGCCTTCGCCACGCGGCTGGCGCGCGGCGTGCTCAAGGCTGATCTCAATGATCCGATGAGCGGATTCTTCATGATCCGCACCGCCATTGTCCGCAGCTTGTCACGACATCTGTCGGGCATTGGTTTCAAGATCTTGCTCGACATCATGACGACCAGCCCTGAACCACTGCGCTTCATTGAACTGCCCTATACCTTCCGCCTGCGCACCGAGGGGGAGAGCAAGCTCGATCATGTCGTCGCGATGGAATATCTCATCGCCCTGTATGATCGCATGTTCGGGCATCTCGTGCCGGTGCGGTTCGCGATGTTTTCGGCCATCGGGCTTTTGGGGCTCGGTGTGCATATGACGGTGCTGGCGATATTGTTCAGGGGCGCGAACCTCCGCTTCCTTACCGGAGAGATTGTCGCGACAGCGGTCGCGCTGACCTTCAACTTCTTTCTCAACAACGCGCTGACCTATCGTGAGCTTCGCCTGAAGGGCGCGGTCGCGCTGTTCAATGGCTGGGTGTCCTTTGCCGTCGTTTGCTCGATCGGCGCCGTCGCCAATGTCGGCATCGCGAATTTCCTGCATGTCGTGCGGTATGGCGAATGGGCGGTGTCGGCGATGATCGGCGTCCTGGTCGGCGCCGTGTGGAATTATGCGCTGTCGTCACGCTTCGTGTGGGGGCGGTATTGAGAGTGCGCTCATGGCCAGGTGGGAAACCACATCCAGTGCAGGAATGATTGCGGGCCGCCCAGCGGCAGTGACGAAATGATCGGGTAAAAATAGGCGAACAGCCCGGCGGTCAGCGCCACAAACCCTTCATCATGGTTTTTGAGGCGCCCCTTGGCGTAGCGTTCACAGACCCCGGCCAGCGGCAGCGCGAGGAAGATGCTGGGCAGGTAGTAATAATAGAAAAAGCCAAGCGATTTCGGGATCACCGCCCATATCATATAGCTCCCCAGCCATAGCAGCGTGACGGCCAGCAGCTTGACCGCACCATGTCGCAACCCTGCCCACAGGCACGCCGCCACCGCGACCAATCCTCCCCAGAAGATCGCCGGATTGCCGATCATCAGTACGCCGCGCTGGGCGCCATCGACCTGTTCATACAGATACCAGATCGGCCGGATCATCAATGCCCAGCTCCACCAGCTGGACTGGTAGGGATGGGCGGGCAGGATCTGGGTTTGCTGTGCGTACATCCGCTCCTGAAACGCGATCAGCTGATCCCAGGACAATGGTTGGCTATGGTAGAAGAACGCTGGCGCAAAGGTCGCGAAATAGGTCAGGATGCTGACCAGACCGAGTGCAAGGATCGCCGGCACAACGGGCAATCCCGGCCAATGTGGCTGATCTGTCCCGTTCAACGCGGCATAGATTGATTGTCGGCGCAGCCTGCCGTCCCGCAGTCGCACGACGACAAACCCGATCGCGGCAAAGGCAATGATCGGTGCCGCCAGCCACTTCGCCGCTACGGCCAGACCGAGCAGCACGCTGCCCAATATCCAGCGTGGCCAGACCGTGCGCGCTGGCGCGCGCATCGACCAGAGCAAGGCGGCCAGCCCAAGCACGACAAACGCCGCCATGAACCCGTCGAGCATGGCGATGCGTGCCTGGATAAAGATCGTGATGTTCAGCAATGCGAAAATTGCCGCCAGTGTTGCGGTCCGCACGCGCCCGAAGATCAACCATGCCATGGCGAAAATGCCGAGGACGGTTCCGGTACCGGCCAGGGTCGAAAAGAACCGCCACCCCAGGCTGTTGTCACCAAACAGCATCATCCCGGCGGCGATCAGTTCCTTGCCGAGCAGTGGATGCTCGATGTTTACCGGCCCTGAAAGCGCCAGAAGCGATCGCGCGGCGGGGACATAATGGACCTCGTCGAACATCAGCTTGTGCGGCACGGCATAGCGGAACGCGAACAGGAGCTGCGCCATGACCGCGATGATTGTGGCGGCGCGCCATGGCCGGGCAGTAGCAGAGCTTGTCACGGCACAAACCTTCCCATCTTCCTCGCGCGTGTTCAAGGTTGCGCCGCCGCGTTCCGGGCGGCAAAGCATCTCTCATGAAGCGTCGCACTGGACAAGATAGCTCGATCACGCGCCAATGGCGCCCCGCAACCCAGGCTGTGCGTGGCGGCACCGCGCGTAGTGAGTTTGGCGAAACGTCGGAGGCGATCTTCCTTACCTCCGGCTATGCCTATGATTGTGCCGCCGATGCTGCCGCACGATTTGCCGGGGAACAGGTCGGCATGACCTATTCGCGGCTGCAAAACCCCACGGTCGAGATGCTGGAACGCCGCATTGCGCTGCTGGAAGGGGCCGAGGCGTGCCGCACCATGGCAACGGGCATGGCGGCGATGACGGCCGTGCTTCTGTGCCAGCTTGAAATGGGCGATCATCTGGTGGCGGGGCGTGCTGCCTTTGGTTCATGCCGTTGGCTGACCGATACGCTGCTGCCCAAATTCGGCATCACCACGACCATTGTTGATGCGCGCGATCCGCAACAATTTGCCGATGCGGTCCAGCCCAACACCAAGGTGTTCTTCTTCGAAACACCGGCCAATCCGACAATGGATGTCGTCGATCTGCAGGCGGTGTGTGATATTGCGCGCCGACATGGCGTCACCAGTGTTGTCGACAATGCCTTTGCCACCCCCGCGTTGCAGCGCCCGCTGGAATTCGGGGCAGATGTGACGGCCTATTCCGCGACCAAGATGATGGACGGGCAGGGCCGGGTTCTCGCCGGCGCGGTGTGCGGCACCGAGAAGTTCATCAACGACACCCTGTTGCCCTTTACGCGCAACACCGGCCCGACGCTCAGCGCCTTCAACGCCTGGGTCGTGCTCAAGGGGCTTGAGACGCTTGATCTGCGTATTCGGCGACAGAGTGAGAATTCGCTCAAGGTTGGCCGATTCCTTGAGGGGCGCGTCCCGCGTATCCTGCATCCGGGGCTTGCCAGTCACCCGCAACACAACCTCGCGATGCGACAGATGGACGCCTGTGGTCCGATCTTCGCCTTTGAGGTTGATGGTGGCCGTACCCAGGCGCACGGATTGCTCGATGCTTTGCAGCTTGTTGATATTTCAAATAATATTGGCGATTCTCGCTCCTTGATGACCCATCCTGCATCAACCACCCATTACAGCGTGGCGGAAGAGAAGCGCCTCGAAATGGGCGTGACCGACAACATGCTGCGCCTGAATGTCGGGCTTGAAGATCCCGAAGACGTGATCGCAGATCTTGATCAGGCACTCACGGCGGTGGGGCTTTGAAGGCGCTCTTCCCCTATTCGGCGGAGACGCGCGGGGTCATCGTGCGCGTCTCGGTCAGCTATTTGCCGGAACAATCAGAACCGGCGCGCGGGCGCTGGTTCTGGGCCTATCATATCCGGATCGAAAATGAGGGGCCGATGGCAGTGCAACTGCTCACCCGTCACTGGATCATCACCGACGGGCGCGGCGCGCGGCACGCGGTTGAAGGTGAAGGCGTTGTCGGTGAACAGCCGCAGATCGCCCCGGGCGCCAGCTTTGACTATGTCTCGGGCTGTCCGCTCGCCACGCCGACCGGCGCAATGCAGGGCAGCTATCATATGATCGGAGAGGATGGCTCCGGCTTCGAGGTCGAGATTCCCCGATTCGCGCTGATCGCGCCGGCGGTCGGCGCATGAAGCGGACCCATCTTCCGCTCAATGGGTTGCGCGTCCTCGACGCTGCCGCCCGGCATCTGTCCTTCACACGCGCCGCTGATGAACTCGCAGTAACGCCGGCTGCGGTCGGGCAGCAGATTCGCGCACTCGAGGATACACTCGGCGTCGTGCTGTTCCGTCGCACGACCAAGGGGCTTGAACTGACGCCCGAGGGTGAAGGCGGCCTGGCGGCGCTGCGGCACGGCTTCCTGCAGTTTGAAGAAGCTGTCCGGGCAATGCAGGCGGGGCAGACATCGAAATCCCTGACCATCGCCGCACCGCGCGACCTGACCGAAAAATGGCTGATGCCACGCCTCGCAAAGATTGCCCAGGCGGATGGCGAGTTGCGTTTCGTGCTGGTTTCGGCTGACGAGCATGTCGATTTTACCGAAGCCAACCTGGATCTCGCCATTCGCTGGGGAGAGGGGCCGGGTGAGCATGAGGGCGAGGCGCTCGAATCCGACGGGATGGTAACGGTTGAGCGCCCCGGTGGCGGTGCTGATACGCGTATCTCGTGGCCCGGCTGCCTCAACGATGAAGCGGTGTCGCTGGTCCGTGTCGGCGATGCTGGCCTGGCGATTGACGCTGCCGCGGCCGGCCTTGGTCGCGCCACCGTCCCCGAGCTGCTCGCCGCGCGTGATCTCGCGGAAGGCCGGGTGGTCCAGCTTGGCGATCCAAAGCCCTGGCGCCTCGGCTATTGGCTCGTCGCGCCGCTCCCGCAATGGCGTCAGAAGAAGGTCAAGGCGCTGGTCGAGGCGCTGGTCGCCGGGCTCGGGGACTGATCATGCGGATCACCGCCGTCGCGTTGCTTGCTCTCGCCGCGCTGGGTGCCGCGCCGGCTGCCGCCAGCACCTATTTCCCGGCGGAGAAGACGTGCCCGGTCGGTGGTGAGAAGTTCAAGGTGATGGCGCTCGCCAGCATCAGCACCTTTGGGGCGCTGCCCGATGGCATGCCGATCGGCTCTGGCATGTTTCCGGTCGCGCTCTTTCAATGTCCCGGCAATGGACTGGTGATGTACCGCGACTTCGACGCCGCAACCGTCAAGCGCCTCGCGCCGATCGTCGCGGGCGCCGAGTATCAGGCGTTGCGCCAGACCGAGACGTCTTATTATCTCGCTTATCGCCTTGCACTGGCGCTGGGTGATGCGGAGCCGGAATGGCTGCTGTTGTCAGCGACCTGGCAGGCCAAGAACAACAACGACGTCGCCATGGCGCGTCGCTATGGCGAGGAGTTCGTCGCCCGTATCTCGGCCATGCCGGTCTCGGCCACGTCCTTCACCTCGATCGCCTTGCGCGCACGCGCCGCCAATGCGCTGCGCGAACTCGACCGCTTCAAGGATGCCGAGGTACTGCGCGCGTCGATCGTCATCGCAGCCGACGCCGGCGGGACGGATGAAGACGCGTCGGACAACCGCAAGGGCTGGGGCGAATACCTCGCCAGCCTCGCCGCGCCGATCGCACGCGGCGATGCGGCCCGCGACCCGATCGACATGGCGGGTACGCGTCAGGCCAGCTTCCGCTGCGTCGCGCCGCTGCGCAAGGAGAATCCCGGCCCGCCATTGACCCCGTTCGAGGCCGCTTATTGCGCGCGGCCCGAGATGGTCTCGCAGCTTGTCGAACTGCGCCGGCAGATCGGCGACATGCTCGTTGCACCGTGACGAGCGCTGCCGAATCCATGGTGATGGAGTCCGCGCGGCTCCGCCTGCGGTCGATGTCGGCTGACGATGCCGCCGCGATGCACCTGGTCTATGCCGATGAGGAAGCGATGCGCTGGTGGTCGCACGCGCCGCACGGCTCGGTCGAGCAAACCCGCGTCGCACTGGCCAAGCACATCGCCGATCCTGCGTGGCGCTCCTGGGCGATCACGCTCAAGGGCGACGACACCGCCATCGGCTCGCTCGCCGCGCATGAGAAGCGCCAGGGCAAGGTGGTCGAGATCGGCTATTCGCTGGTGCGCAGCCATTGGGGGCAGGGCTATGCCCGTGAGGCGGTGGCGCGGTTGATCGACCGGCTGATCCGCGAGGAAGGCATGCGCCGTGTCTTCGCCGATACCGACCCCGAGAATGACGGCTCCAACCGCCTGCTCGAAAGCCTCGGCTTCGTCCGCGAGGGGCATCTGCGCGGCGAGTGGGAGACGCATATCGGCATCCGCGACAGCCTGATCTGGGGTATGCTCGCCAACGAATGGACGCGATGAACCGACCGCCACCGAATTTGAACGACCCGGTGGAACGCGCCGCCTATCGTCGTGAGTTGCGCGGCCTTGTGCCGTGGGTCCGTCACGCCGGCATGGCCCTCGCGCTTGCCGGCGCTGCTGTCAGCGTTATCTGGCCGCTGCTGCCGGGTTTCATTTCGCTCGTCCTGATCGCTTCCGGCTTTGCCTTGATGGTTGCCAGCATCGGTATCCGGTCCCGGTATCATGCACGCCGGATGCGGGGCGAGGGTTAGCGGGGCGCAGCCAGCTCGACGGCGCGGGATATCAGCGCGATGAAACGGCTGTCATCGACTGCGCTTGCCGGATTGTTCCAGCTTGCCGCCAGGGCATACCAGTCACCATTTTTTGCCCTGAGCAGGAAACTCATGGCGATGACGCCGGGTTCTGATCCGCCCTTGTACCCCACATAACGCCAGTTCGCCGCAGCGGCCGGGCCAACGCCGCTGTTCATCGCCAGGATGCGGCGCGCCTCGGCCCCGGGGCCGCTTTCAGTGTTGCGGCGAATCCAGTCCATCGTCCGCACCAGGTCTGACGGGCTGGCAAACCATTCCACATCAAGCATCACTGGCTTGCCGTCCTGAAACAGCATTGGGTCAATCGCCGCCAGTGGCGCGGGACGGAGCGTTTCCGACAGCAAGCTGCGCTTTCCGCTTTCATCAAGCGCCAGCCAGCGCCGTCCCACAGCACCCCCTTGCAAACCCTTCAGCTTGAACATGTCCAGGGTGGAAAACATTGGACGGTTTCGCGCGGCATCATGCCAGCCGATCACCGGCAACATCGCCTCAACGCGTTCGCGACTGACCAAAGCCAGCAGGATGTCGGTTGCGCTGTTGTCACTGACCGAGATCATCTTTTCTGTCAGTTCGCGCACCGTGATCCTGGTACCAGCCGGCTTTTGCGCATAGCCGCCGCCCGGCAATGGCGTACCATCCAGCGTTACAAGATCATCCCATCGCCGCTCACCCGCATTGGTTGCCCGGATCAATTCGGCAAGAATGGCCAGCTTGAATGCTGATCCGATAGCCGCGGACCGGTCAGCATTGAGTGACAGCGATGCTGTTGGCGCTCCGGCGCCGAGCCGAGAAAGGGTGAAGCCGGTCAACCCCGGCTCGGCCTTGAGCGCCGCAGCAACCGCGTCAAGCGTCACCTCGGTCGCGCTGGTGCCGGTGATCAACAAGCCGATGATCTGGTTTGGTGCGGCGGCTTCAATCGCCAGATTCATTGATACGGTGCCGCGCTCATATGTGATGCGGATGCGCGCCGCATTCGGCTGCACCGGATCAATCGCGGCAACAGAAACCGCTTTGCCCAGCGCCTCACGTAACTGTCCGGCAATCGCCCGAATCTGCGCATCGGGTACTTGCGCGAGAAAACTCGGGGCGAACAATGTCGCGCTGTCGCCGCCGCCGTTAAGAAGAGGGATGAGTTGGGCCGCACGCTCGGTGAGGGCTGGTGTAGCCAATACGGTTGACGGAGCAGGTGCGGGCTGGGCCTGCGCTACCGGTACACCCAGAAGGGCGCAGGCGATCGACACGAGTAGGAATTTCATCATCACACACTGTCACCCGTGAGTTAATCGATGAAAATTAGGTAGATAGTAGCTTACGCGTCAATTGCGTCCTCGTCCATCCGTGCCGCATTTTCCT
This sequence comes from uncultured Sphingomonas sp., assembly GCA_963422345.1. GTDB lineage: Bacteria > Pseudomonadota > Alphaproteobacteria > Sphingomonadales > Sphingomonadaceae > Sphingomonas. The sequence continues at coordinate 2,710,819 of OY729425.1, read as the reverse complement.
GGATGAAGGCGAAACGGTGCGCCGGGTTGTTCCCCATCAGCCGGTCGACCAGATCCTTTACGACGGCGCGTTCCTCATATTCCTGCGGCAGGGTGATGCGGATCATGCTGCGTGTCTTCGGGTCCATCGTTGTTTCGCGCAGCTGCATCGGGTTCATCTCACCCAGACCCTTGAATCGCGCGACTTCGACTTTCTTGCCCTTGAACTCGTTCGACTCGATCCGTGCGCGGTGCGCGTCATCCATCGCGTACAGGTTCTTCGTGCCAGCGGTAAGCCGATACAGCGGCGGCTGCGCAAGATAGAGATGCCCGCGACGCACCAACTCAGGCATTTCCTGAAAGAAAAAGGTCATCAGCAAGGTTGCGATATGCGCGCCATCGACATCAGCGTCGGTCATGATCACGATCCGCTCATAGCGCAGATTGTCGGGCAAACAGTCTTTCCGCGTGCCACAGCCCAACGCCATGATCAGGTCGGCAATTTCGAGATTTGCCGTGATCTTGGCAGATGTCGCCGATGCGACGTTGAGGATTTTGCCACGGATCGGCAGGATCGCCTGGGTCTTGCGGTCGCGCGCCTGTTTGGCAGAGCCGCCGGCGCTGTCGCCTTCGACGATAAACAATTCCGTGCCCTTGGGGTCATCTGACGAACAATCCGTCAGCTTGCCGGGCAGGCGCAGCTTGCGCGCACTGGTCGCGGTCTTGCGCTTGACCTCGCGTTCGGCCTTGCGCCGCAACCGCTCGTCCATCCGCTCAAGCACAAAGCCAAGCAACGCCCGGCCGCGCTCCATATTGTCCGACAGGAAATGGTCGAGATGGTCGCGTACAGCACGCTCAACCAGCGCGGTTGCTTCGGGGCTGGTCAGCCGGTCCTTGGTCTGGCTCTGGAACTGCGGCTCACGGACAAACACAGAGAGCATCAACTCGCTGCCGGTCATCACATCCTCAGCGGTGATGTCCTTGGCCTTTTTCTGGCCAACCAGTTCGCCAAATCCGCGAATCCCGCGCACCAGTGCGGCGCGCAATCCGGCTTCATGTGTGCCGCCATCGGGGGTCGGGATGGTGTTGCAATACCAGCTATAGGATCCGTCGCTCCACAAGGGCCATGCCACGGCCCATTCGACGCGGCCCTGTTCACCCGGGAAATCCTGTCGGCCGGCGAAAAAGTCGCTGGTCGCGCATTCGCGCGCGCCAACCTGTTCGCGCAAATGGTCGGCAAGCCCGCCGGGGAACTGAAAAACTGCCTCGGCAGGCGTGTCGTCGCTGATCAGCTCGGGTGCGCATTTCCAGCGAATCTCGACGCCAGCAAACAGATACGCCTTTGATCGCGCCAACTTGTAGAGCCGCGCTGGCTTGAAATGCATCTCCGGCCCGAAAATCTCGTCATCCGGGGTGAAGGCGACAGAGGTGCCGCGTCGGTTTGGCGTCTGCCCAAGATGCACCAGCGGGCCGAGCGTCAGGCCCTTGGCAAAGCGTTGGCGATAGAGTTCGCGGTTGCGTGCCACCTCGACCACCGTATCGGATGACAGGGCGTTGACCACACTGATCCCGACGCCGTGCAGGCCGCCCGATGTTGCATAGGCTTTCCCGGTGAATTTCCCGCCAGAATGCAATGTTGAAAGAATAACTTCCAACGCACTCTTGTCAGGAAATTTTGGGTGCGGATCGACCGGGATGCCCCGGCCATTATCGACGATGGTCAGGCGGTTGCCCGGCTCCAGCAATATCTCGATGCGCGTCGCATGGCCGGCGACGGCTTCATCCATCGCATTGTCGAGCACTTCGGCGGCAAGGTGGTGCAGCGCGCGTTCGTCAGTGCCGCCGACATACATGCCGGGGCGACGGCGAACGGGTTCCAGCCCCTCAAGCACCTCGATCGACGAGGCATCATAGTCACTGGCAGTTTTGGGCGCGGACGCGAACAGGTCTTCGGACATATCTCGCTATAGGGTGCTGCCGCGCGCGCTGCCAAGAGCATCGCGCGCGGAGCGCAAAGAGTTCAGCGAACGCGCGGACCGCCAAACGGCAGCGGCGGCGGCGGGCGCCGGTCGCGGCGTGGCAATTGTGCCTGATAGGCATGGCCGCAATGTTGCACGCAATAAGGAAAACCGGGGTTCACCTTTTCGCCACAGAAATGGAAATCCGGCTCGCCCGGGTGGCCAAGTGGCCATTTGCAGATCTTGTCGTTCAGATCGAGCAAGGTCGTCTTGCCCGCCATCTCGGGCGATGGCTTTGCCGGCACGAGGCGCCGTGGCGGGGCAGGGGCAATCGGTGCCTGCTGCTCACCCGGCGCCTGACGCAGGAACCCACCGGGGCCGACCGATCGCAATATTGGTTGCGGCGGTGGCGCTGGCGTATCGATGACGGGTGTGGCCACGGCCTCGATAACCGGCTCGTCCGGTTCATCGACGACCGCAACGGGTACGGGCGCCGGTGCCGCAACCTTGGGCGTGGGTGGTGGCGGTGGCGCGGCAACGCGCGGGGGCGGAGACGGCTTCGGTTCCGGCGCGGATGTGGCGGCCTTGGCAACAGGTTCGTTCGGTTTGACCGGCGACGGGCGTGATTGCAGCCCCAGCCGGTGTGCCTTGCCGATCACCGCGTTGCGGCTGACACCACCAAGCTGTTCGGCAATCTGGCTGGCAGTCTGGCCAGCTTCCCACATCTTCCTCAGCGTTTCGATACGCTCGTCAGTCCAGGCCATCTAAAATCCCATTGTTTGCCGGCACCAGGTTTCACGGGTTGCAGGCGGCTGCGGCAGCGACTAACCGATCGCGCCATGAGCAGCCAGCCCCCTTCCGGTAAAATCCAGTCGGCGGTACTGAGTCCACCCGGCGTTCCGGTCATCCGGAACGTCAATTGGGGTGGCCTCAAGACCCTCTATATCAAGGAGGTGCGGCGTTTCTTCAAGGTGCAGCTCCAGACGATCTGGGCGCCAGCGATCACAACCTTGCTTTTTTTGATCATTTTCACTGTTGCCACAGGGGGTAAGCGCCCGGTTCATGTCGGCGGCGTGGATGTGCCCTTTGCCGATTTTATCGCTCCCGGCCTGATTGTGATGGGCATGTTGCAAAATGCCTTTGCCAATTCGAGCTTCTCGCTGCTGGTCGGCAAGATCCAGGGGACAATCGTTGATTATCTGATGCCGCCGCTTTCAACCGGTGAGTTGCTGGCGGCGTTGGTGGGTGGCGCGGTGACTCGGGCCTTTTGTGTTGGCGGCGCTGTGTTTGTTGCGATGTCGCTATGGCCCGATGTTCACGTTTATCCGATGCATCCGCTGGCGATTTTGTGGTTCGGGCTGCTCGGCTCGGTGTTCCTCGCCTTGATTGGCATCCTGACGTCGATCTGGGCGGAAAAGTTCGATCATGCCGCAGCCGTGCAGAATTTTCTGATCGCGCCGCTCACCCTGCTGTCGGGCACCTTCTATTCGGTCGACAAGCTCGCCCCGGCCTTCCGGGCCTTCAGCCATGTGAACCCGTTCTTCTATATCATTTCGGGCTTCCGCTATGGCTTTCTCGGTACGGCGGATTCGCCGGTGCTCACCGGTAGCATCGTCGTGCTCCTGCTGGACCTTGTCTTGGCGACCCTGTGCTACACCTTGCTGCGGCGCGGCTGGAAAATAAAAAGCTGACACTGTTCACATTTAAGTTTTCAATCGAGACTTAATTTGCTAGTCGCGTGCCGCAAAGGAGCTGCGGTGATGCGACGCGGATTGGTGCTGGTGGTTCTGCTGTTGTCGGCCTGTAACCGCGCGCCCGCAACGTCACCCGCTGCGGCCCCTCCGCCTGATGTCGGCGTCGCCCGCGTCGGTGACGCGGCAGGGCAGGCGTCGATAACCGGCGTCGGGACCATCGCCTTGCGGCGTGAGGTATCGCTTGGCTTCACCAGCGCCGGTCGCATCGCGCGTTTGATGGTCAATGAGGGCGATGCTGTCCGGCTCGGCCAATTGCTCGCGGCACTGGATACGACAACCGTTTCCGCAGACCTGTCGCGCGCGTCCGCTGAGCGGGATCGTGCCGCAGCGGAGTATCGCCGCAGCGAGACCTTGTTGCGTCAAGGCTGGATCACCCGTCCACGCCTCGAATCCGCGAAGGCGTCGCTTGTCGCTGCCGAGGCACAGGTGCGGGCAACCGGATTCCAGCGTGACAATGCGGCGATCCGTGCACCAGGGCCGGGCCGGGTGCTCGCCCGCCTAGCCGAACCCGGTCAGGTCATTGCTGCGGGAACACCCGTGCTGGTTGTCGGAGAAGAGACCAGCGGCTTTGTCCTGCGACTCCCCCTGACGGACCGGGCCGCTGCGCAACTGACGCTCGGCGCCCCGGCACGCGTGACACTGGCGGCGCTCGGGGATCTTCAGCTGACCGGTCACGTCATTGAGATTGCCGGGCGGGCCGACAAGGCGACCGGCACTTTCGCGGTTGAGATTGCCCTGCCGCGCGATCCGCGCTTGCGCTCGGGGCAGATCGGCGGAGCAGAGATCACCGTTGTTGCTCGTGGCGCCGGGGAGATCAGGGTTCCGGACGGCGCTGTCTTTGCGCCGCGTGCCGGGGCAGGCTTTGTCTATGTTGTCGATCCAGCGACGCGCCGGGTCCATGTCCGCCGCATTACGCTGGCGGAGACCGGGGATGACGGTATTCGCGTCACCGCTGGCCTGGCGCCGGGGGAGATGATCGCGACGTCCCGGATCGACCGATTGAAGGACGGGATGCTCATTGCCCCGATAGCAACCGCGCGTTGAGCCGGCTCCCATGAACATTACGCGCTTTGCGGTTGAACGCTGGCAGGTCACGCTCGTTGCGTTTCTCCTGCTCGCGACCCTTGGTGTTTCGGCCTTTCTGTCGATTCCGCGCTCGGTCGATCCCCACTTCCCGATCCCCAGTGCGGTGGTCACCGTGGTGCTGCCTGGCGCAGATGCCGCTGACATGGAGGAGACGGTCGCCAAGCCGATCGAGGATGCCTTGCAGGGCCTTGATCATGTCCGCGAGATCCACTCCACCAGCACAGACGGCACGGCGGTGGTCGTGGTGGAGTTCGAACATGGCACCGATGCGGAACAATCGCTTGATCGCATGGTGCGCGAGGTTGGTTCGATTCGTGACCAGCTGCCCCAGGGTATTCAGCGGATCGCCTATCGCCGGCCACGCACCACTGAAGCGGGCGTCCTGCAACTCGCTTTGGTCAGCGATACTGCGAGCTGGCGGCGCATGGCGAAATATGCCGATGATTTGCGGGATCGCCTCAACGTCGTTGACGGTGTCCGAACAACGGCAATTGACGGCGCGGCGCGGCCGGAGGTGCGGGTCGCCATTGATGCCGGGCGGCTTGCCGAGGCAAAAATTCCGGCATCGTCCGTGGCCAGTGCCATTCAGCAAGGGGGCATTGATTTGCCCGCCGGCACCGTCAATGCGGGCACGCGGCGTTTCAACATTGATGCGGGCGGCGCCTATCACTCGCTTGATGCGGTCCGCGCGGTGCCAGTGCGCGCCGGGGACGGGCGCCTGTTGCGGGTCGGTGATGTCGCCGAGGTTGGTTGGGCCGAAGCGGAGCAGCTCCATATCACCCGCTTCAACGGCCATCGCGCACTGTTCGTTACCGTGCGCCAGAAAGATGAAGTGGATGCCGGCACACTCCGCGATGCGTTGATAAGGTCGCTTGACCTCTATCGGGCCGACCTGCCGCCAGACATCAAACTTGATGTGGCTTTCGATCAGAGCAACGATATTTCACGTAAGCTCAATCAACTGGCGCGCGATTTTGCGATTGCACTTGCGCTGGTCCTTGTAACGATCTTTCCGCTCGGATTTCGACCGTCTTTGATCGTGATGCTGTCGATTCCGTTGTCGCTGGCTTGCGGCGTGCTGTTGCTCGCGCTTTTTGGCTATTCGCTCAACCAGATCAGCATTTCCGGCTTCATCATTTCGCTTGGCCTGCTGGTCGATGATTCGATTGTCGTTACCGAGAATATCGAACGCCACATCCGTGATGGTGATCCGCCGATCACCGCTGCCGTTAATGGAACGCGGGAAATCGGCGCGGCGGTGATGGGTGCGACAGGCGTATTGCTCTTTGCCTTTCTGCCGCTCGCGTTCCTGCCGGAAGGTTCGGGTGACTTTGTCCGTGGCCTCCCGCTGGCGGTGATCTTTACCGTGGCCAGTTCGCTGCTTGTCTCGCTGACAATCATTCCGTTCGTCGCGAGTCGTCTGTTGCGCCCCCATGCGGCGGAAGGGAATGCGATGCTGCGCTGGATCATGGCCGGCATCCAGCGATTTTACGCACCGATCCTGCATCGCGCGCTCGACCGGCCCTGGTTCTGGTTCATTTCGGCCATGGCAATGTGTCTTGCGGCCTTTGCCCTCGTTCCGGTCCTCGGGTTCAGCCTGTTTCCTGCTGCGGAGACGCCCTATTTTCTGGTGCGGGTGGAAACGCCTGAGGGAAGCAATCTCGCCGCGACAGACAAGGCGGTGTGGCAGGTATCGGCAATCCTCCGCCGCGAGGGCGCGGTGATCAACCGCATGGAGAATGTCGGTCGCGGTAACCCGCAGATTTTCTACAATATCCTCCCTCGCGAGGAACGGGCGCGCTATGGTGACATCTTCGTCACCATGAAGGAATGGGATGTCCGGCACAGTCCGCAACTGTTGCAGCGTCTTCGCGCGACACTCGCGCGCTTCCCTGATGCGCGGGTTACCTTGGTCAATTTCGAGAATGGCCCACCTGTTGAGGCGCCCGTTGCTGTCCGTGTTAGCGGCCCTGATCTTGCTACACTCAAACGGCTATCCGACGCGGTGATCGCGCAATTGCAACAGGTGCGTGGCCTGCGTGACATTGACAGCCCGATGGCCTTTGACCGGATCGACATTGATCTTGGCCTCGATCAGGCCAAGGCGGGGCTGCTAGGCGTCGCGCCGGGCGAGGCGCGCCGGGCCTTGCGTCTGGCGATCAGCGGCGAACAGGCCAGCCGCTTTCGTGACAATGAAGGCGACACCTGGCCCGTCACGGTGCGCCTGCCGATGGCGGGCAATCAACCCGTTTCGGCGCTCTCCAGCGTTTATGTGCCGACGGCGCAAGGCGGCAGTGTCCCGCTGCTGGAAATCGCCAGCCCGCACCTCAAGAGCGTTGCACCGCAAATCACGCGCTACATGCTGCAGCGTAGCGTCACGATTACGGCCTATAATGAACCCGGTGTCCTGACATCAAAACTGACCAAGGTCGTTGAGGCGCGCCTCAAGGGGATCGCACTGCCAAGCGGCTACAGCTTTGAATTGGGTGGTGAAGCAGAAGCCGCCGCACGCAATTTCTCGGGACTTGGCCCGATCATCCTGCTGGCAATTTTCGGTGTTTTTGGCGTGCTCGTGCTGGAATTCGGCCGCTTCCGCGAAACGGCGGTTGTCGCCGGGGTGATTCCGCTTGGCATATTTGGCGGGCTGGTGACCTTGTTTCTGACAGGCAACTCACTGTCATTTCTAGCAATAATCGGCTTTGTCGCGTTGATTGGCATCGAGATCAAGAACTCGATCCTGCTGGTAGATTTCACCAGCCAGCTGCGCGCGCGCGGTGTCCCCTTGCGCGAGGCGATTGAACGCGCCGGGGAAATCCGGTTTCTGCCTGTGCTGCTCACCTCGATCACGGCCATTGGCGGTTTGTTGCCCCTGGCGCTGGGCGGGTCGTCGCTCTACTCGCCGCTCGCCTGGGTAATAATCGGTGGCCTGATCAGCTCGACCTTGCTCAGCCGGATTGCCACGCCAGTGATGTATCTGCTGGCAGTGCGTGGCTCCCAAACAGCCGGTGTTGACGCTGCATAGGCCACTCTCGTAAATGCCACCTCCGGCGGCCCAGCGACGGGCCGCTTTTTTCGTTCGAGGAGATCTATTGTGGCAACCCCAGCACTTATGCCTGTCTATCCGCGTTGCGGTTTTCGGCCAGTGCGAGGCGAGGGCTGCTATCTGATCGGCGAGGACGGGCAGCGTTATCTCGATTTTGCCAGCGGCATTGCCGTCAATGCGCTCGGGCATGGGCATCCTCGACTGGTTCAGGCGATCGCTGACCAGGCTGCAACACTGATGCATGTCTCCAACCTTTACGGCTCGCCGCAGGGTGAGGCACTGGCGCAACGGATCGTTGACAACAGCTTTGCCGACACAGTGTTCTTCACCAACTCGGGCACCGAGGCGGTTGAGTGCGCCATCAAGACGGCACGCCGCTTTCACTATGCGAATGGCCAGCCCGAAAAGCACAAGCTGATTACCTTCAACAACGCCTTTCACGGGCGCACCATGGGGTCAATCTCGGCGACCAACCAGCCCAAGATGCGCGACGGCTTTGAACCTTTGCTGCCGGGCTTTGCCTATGCGCCGTTCAATGATCTCGACGCTGCACTGGCGCTGATCGACGATGAAACTGCTGGCTTCATGGTCGAAACCGTCCAGGGTGAGGGCGGGGTTTCCGTCGGCAGTGAGGCGTTCATCACCGGCCTGCGCAGGGCTTGTGATGAAAAGGGCCTGTTGCTCGTTCTTGACGAGGTCCAGTGCGGTTATGGCCGTACCGGCAAGATGTGGGCCTATGAGCATTATGGCATCACCCCCGATATCATGTCGGTTGCCAAGGGCATTGGCGGCGGTTTCCCGCTCGGTGCCTGCCTCGCGACGGAACGCGCTGCGAAGGGTATGGTGATCGGTACGCACGGCTCGACCTATGGCGGCAACCCGCTGGCGATGGCTGCGGGCAGCGCGATCCTCGACGTGATGCTGGAGCCCGGCTTCCTTGACCATGTCACCGCGATGGGTGACCGGCTGCGCGCAGCGCTGGAACAGATGATTCCGAATCACGATCACCTGTTCGCCGAGGTGCGCGGCAAGGGCCTGATGCTCGGTATCAAGCTGAAGCCGGGTAACGAACCGCGTGAGGTGGTGGCACATCTGCGTGACAAGCATGGCCTGCTTACCGTTGCGGCCGGCGAGGGTGTGGTGCGCATATTGCCGCCACTGGTCATCAACGAGGCGCATATTGCCGAGGCCGTCGAGCGGTTGAGCGAAGGCGCGCGGGCCTTTGCGCCAGCATCTGATGACTGATCGCACGATCCGCCACTTCCTGGATCTGTCGGATGCCGGGGGGGACGCTGTCGCGGCGATGCTGGCCGATGCGGTGCAGCGCAAGGCTGCCCGTAGCGGTTGGGCCAAGGGAAGGGTGGATGCAGATGCACCGCTTGCCGGCCATGTGCTGGCAATGGTGTTCGAGAAGAACTCGACCCGCACCCGCGTGTCGTTCGACATGGCGATTCGGCAGCTTGGCGGCAGTTCGATCGTGCTCGACGCTGGCACGACCCAGCTTGGGCGCGGCGAGACCGTTGCCGATACCGCCCGCGTCCTGTCCGCCTATGTCGACGCGATCATGATTCGCACCGATGATCACGCCAAGGTCGAGGAGATGGCGCATTACGCCACCGTGCCGGTTATCAACGGCCTGACCGATGCGTCGCATCCCTGCCAGATCGTCGCTGACCTGCTGACGATAATTGAGAGCGGCCGGTCGCTGCCGGGTCTCAAGGTCGCATGGCTTGGGGACGGCAATAATGTCCTCGCCTCGATTATCGAAGCCGCTGGCCTGATGCACTTTGACGTTGTTGCCGCGTGTCCGCAGGGCTTCATGCCTTCTGACAGTGATGTCGCGCGGGGCAAGGGGCGGGCGCGGGTCGTGGCCAGCCCGGCTGAGGCTGTTGCTGATGCCGACATCATCGTCACCGACACCTGGATCTCGATGGGGCAGGACCATGCCGAGACCAAGCTGAAGGCACTGATGCCCTATCAGGTGACGGCGGCACTGATGGCGGCCGCCAAGCCCGACGCCGGTTTTCTCCACTGCCTGCCGGCGCATCGCGGGGAAGAGGTGACGAGCGAGGTTATCGATGGGCCGCAATCGCTGATCTGGCCGGAGGCCGAGAACCGGCTCCACGCCCAAAAGTCGATCCTGCGTTGGTGTTTCGGACAGATCGGGTGAGTTGCGCTCGCGCGCGGCCACCCTATTTGCTGTCTTATGGAACAACATGATCTCGACACCGCGATGGGGTTCACAATCCCGGAACGTCATGCGCGCGGGCGCATCGTCCGCGTTGGGCCGGTGCTGGATACGATCCTTGCGGCCCATGCCTATCCCCCGGCAATCGAGGCGCTGCTGGCCGAGGCACTGACGCTGACGGCATTGATTGGCTCAACGCTGAAGGATGTTGCTGGCCAGCTTACTCTGCAGGCCCAGACCGAGAACGGCGTCGTCCGGCTCCTGGTTTGCGACTATAAGGGCGGTGAGTTGCGCGGCTATGTCGATTTTGATGCCGACCGACTCGCCGAAGGGCCAGCCGAGCCGACCCTGTTTGCGCTATTTGGTGCGGGCCATCTCGCCATCACCTTTGACAATGTCACGACGCGCGAACGTTATCAGGGGATCGTCCCGCTCGACGGCGCCAGCCTGGCCGAGGCGGCGGAGCAATATTTCATCCAGTCCGAACAGATCCCAACGCTGGTCCGGCTGGGGGCGGTGCGTACTGAAACCGGCGGCCACATCGCGGGTGGGCTGTTCCTGCAACATCTCCCCGAAGGTGAGGATGGCCGGGAACGCCTCCACACCAGGCTTGATCATCCCGAATGGGAACATGTCGCCGCCCTGGGCGCAACCATGGGGGTAGATGAGCTGGCTGACCCGGAGATTTCGCTGAACACCTTGATCTGGCGGCTGTTCAATGAGGAATCAGAGGTACGGTTACGCGATGCGACCACATTGTCGCGCGGCTGCCGCTGCTCGCCTGACTATATTGCCCAGGTATTGGGCAAATTCCCGGAGGATGAACGGCTCGCCATGGCGGATGAGACTGGCATGATCATTGTTGATTGCGCCTTTTGCGCCAAAAAATTTCCTGTCCCGGCATCGGTTGCCGCTGGTTCATGAGTCTTGTTGCATTGCGTGGCGACACGGGCCACCTTGTTACAAAGGGCGCAGAAGACAGACGGCATCATTGGGGATTGTGATGAAGCTTCGGCACGGACGCCGGGTGGCGCTGTTTTGCGCGGCCCTTTTCACTGCTCTTGGTTCTGCATCGCCTGCCGCCGCGCCGCCGCAACTTGCTGTGCTGGCGCAGCTCGAGCCGGGCCAATGGCAAATCCATGAGCCAGGCACCACCTTGGCACCGCGCGCGATGTGCGTCGCCGATCCGGCGATGCTGCTGCAACTTGGCCATCCGGGCGCACAATGCTCGCGGTTCGTGATCAGTGACACGCCGGGCAGCGCAACCGTTCATTACACCTGCCCTGGCGCGGGGCATGGACGGACGACGCTGTCAGTTGAAACACCGCGCGTGGTGCGGGTGCAGACTCAGGGGATCGCCGGAGGCCTGCCGTTCGATCACGACTATGAGGCGAGACGACTGGGCGCCTGCGCGCGTTAGCAGCAAATTTACCTCTACGGCCTAGTTCGGTGGGTGTGCTTCATCGGCACGCTTTCCTCCCTTGCTTGCCCGAATTCGGGCAGCTCCTTTGGGTCGCTCTCGGGCGGCCCTTTTTTTGTCGCGGTTGCAGGATCGGCGCGCTGCCATTAGGTCGTGACGATCATGACAGCAGAAAAGACCCTGGCGGTCGTCCTGGTTTCGGGCGGCCTCGATTCGATGGTGGCGGCGGCGCGTGCCCGAGAGGACGGGCATCGGATTCTCGCACTGTCCGTTGACTATAATCAGCGCCATCGCCTCGAACTGGCAGCAGCCCGCAAGGTCGCGGCGATGGTTGGTGCAGAGCGACATATCATATTGCCGCTCGACCTTTCGGCCTTTGGTGGGTCGGCGCTGACCGACGACATTGATGTGCCGAAGGAAGGTGTCGGTGACGGAATTCCCGTCACCTATGTGCCGGCACGCAACACCATCTTCCTCAGCCTTGCGCTTGGCTGGGCTGAGGCGGCGGGCGCACGCGATCTGTATATCGGGGTCAATGCGCTGGACTATTCGGGTTATCCCGATTGCCGTCCGGAGTTTATTGCCGGCTTCGCCAGCCTTGCCGAACTCGCCACCAAGGCGGGGGTGGAGGGCACTCCCTTCCATATTCACGCGCCGCTGCAAAACATGACCAAGGCCGACATCGCGCGGGAGGCGGCGCGCCTCGGCCTGGATGCCGGCATCAGTTGGTCATGCTATGATCCGGCACCGGGCGGGCTGCATTGTGGCCGTTGCGATAGCTGTCGTCTGCGCGCCAGGGGTTTTGAGGAGGCTGGCTTGCCCGATCCAACGGCCTACGCCGTCTGAGCATGGCCTATTCGGTCAAGGAAATGTTCCTGACATTGCAGGGCGAGGGCGTAAATGCCGGGCGCCGTGCCGTGTTCGTCCGCTTTTCCGGCTGCAACCTCTGGTCGGGGCGAGAGGCGGACCGGGCAACGGCGATCTGCCGTTTTTGCGACACGGAATTTATCGGCACGGATGGCGTGGGTGGTGGCCGCTTCGCCGATGCCGCCTCGCTGGTCGCGGCAGTGGAGCAACATTGGGGCACGGGCAGGGGGGAACGCTTTGTTGTGTTGACGGGCGGTGAGCCGATGCTGCAGGTCGATGATGCGCTCGTCACAGCACTTCATGCGGCGCAGTTTCGGATCGCGATCGAAAGCAACGGTACGATTGCCGCGCACCGTGACATCGACTGGGTCTGCATCAGCCCGAAGGCAGGGAGCAACGTGGTGCAGCGGGCCGGCGACGAGCTCAAACTGGTCTGGCCGCAAGCCGGTACCGACATTGCCGAGATCGAGACGTGGGACTTTGCGCACTTTCTGGTGCAGCCGCTTGATGATGGTCAGGCCCGGGAAAATCATGACGCAGCGGTCCAGTTCGCGCTGGATCGACCAAAATGGCGCCTCACGCTTCAGACGCACAAATATCTCGGCCTGCGCTAATCCCCTCACTGCGCTGACACATGACAAAATTATCCAGTAATCAGCGGCACGAAAGCTTCTGATGTCAGATAGTTGGCGCTGCTGGATGACCGGCTGAGGCAGCGAATAATGTCATATGACGGCGGTGGTCAGTAACGGCCCGTTTCAAACAGGGTATAGGGGCCGCATTTCTTGCTCGACCAGTTATCCTTCTTGTCCCAGCAGACCGGATCGAAGCGCGGCAAGGCGGGCACGTAACGCATCTCGAAGCGCGGAAAGCGTTGTTCGCCAAAGGGGATTCGGAGGCTGGCCCGCAATTCGCTCATGCGATTGGCCGCGACGGTGCGAAAGGTGCCGCGTGGCGCAAAGGCCGCCTGCTCGGTGATCGCAGCAGCAGTCTGGCAAAAGCCATATTGCGAGGCGACAGCGGTAAAGCCGGTATAGGTCCGCGTCCCGAAGCGATCGAGCGCATTCTGCCCGTCTCGCTTCACCTTGGCGACGCGCACGAAATAGCGATTCAGCGTGTCGAACGCCTTTTTCAGCTCGTCGCGATGGTTGTAGAGGACGATATTGTAGTTCTGCACTGACATCAGCGTCGGCTCGAACTGACATTGCAACGCCGCCACATTCAGCCCGGAACGCATGTTCCACACAAGCTGCGCACGCACCTCGTCCTCCGTCGCGCCGGGCATTTTTTCGCCGATCCCCGGTTCGTCGCCGCGCACAGGGGCGCCGCGAACATCCGGGCTGGCGAAAAAGAACTGGGCCGATGCCGGGCTGGCCAGCGCCACACCGCACATCGCGGTAAGCAGGGATACGCAACGCAACACGTTCATCACAACCTCTTGCAAGACCCGCTATCACTACGGGCATTCACGGTCAGACCCAAGTGCCTTTAGTAATCACCTTGGTGATCGGCTAATAGCGCTGGATCCGGAATCGAAAGGGCCGCCCGGTTACCCGGACGGCCCCGTCGTAAAAACCCTTTCGGGTGATTACATCTTGTTCTCAACCGGTGCAGCTTCGTTGCCAGCAACCATGTTGGTGTCAGCTGCCATGCCGCTGTTGTCGGTCATGGTCATGTCTTCCGACACGTTGGTGGTGGTCATGTTGGTGTCAGCAACATTGGTGTCGGTCGTAGCAGCCGGCTTGCAAGCCGAAATCATCAGCGCCGCGCTGGCGATCATCGAACCGGCAACGACCTTGGAAATGAGTGCACGCATGGAAAGGCTCCCTAGATTAGTGGATTTGGCAAGGCCCCTGAGCCCTTAATACCCAAACCGACGTGGACATTAGACTGATATGCAACTGGCCTCAAGCACAGTTTTATCGCGGCAAAGAAACGGTATCAAGGAACGTCGGCAGGGTCGCTGCTAGCGCGGCGTCAAAGCTGGCCATATCAGCGGTCCTGCCCAGCGCGTGTGCGCTTGTTACCGGATACTCGGCAATGCCGCAGGGGACGATCCCGTTGAAATGTGACAGGTCCGGGGACAGGTTGACGGCAAAGCCATGCAGCGTGACCCATCGCCGGACGCGCACGCCGATGGCCCCGATCTTGGCCTCCACTAAAGCGCCGTCCGGCTGCGCAGCCATCGTCCAGATGCCGATCCGGCCTGGCGCCCGAAAGGCTTCGATTCCCAATTTGGCAAGGGTGGCGATCACCCAGCCTTCCAGTGAATGGACGAAATGGCGCACGTCGCGCCCACGCTTGCCCAGATCGAGCATCACATAACCGATTCGCTGACCCGGCCCGTGATAGGTGTAACGTCCCCCGCGCCCGGTTTTTACGACAGGAAAACGTGGGTCGAGCAACTCAACCGGGTCCGCGCTGGTGCCGCCGGTGTAAACCGGCGGGTGTTCGACCAGCCAGATCAACTCTTTGGCTTCGCCTGCGGCGATGGCGGCGGCGCGGGCTTCCATAGCCGTGACCGCATCCTGATAGGGGATCTGGTCATTGGCGATGCGCCATTCGATGTCGTCATTGCTGCCGGTCACAGCGTTGCCGACTGCGCCATTGTTGGTGCTGACGCAAGACCGCAGCGTTCTTGTTGGCAAGCACGAAATCCTTGCGCTAACAGGCGCGAGGTTGCGCAGGGGAAGGGCAGCATCGGAATGGTCGACATCGGAGCGGTATGGGATCGTACGGTTGAGTTTGTCAGCGACGAACTGACGGCTGTGGTGCCGATCGCGCTGGTCGGTATCTTTGTGCCCTTGTCCGTCAATGCCAGCCTGGCGCCCGTTGCGGTTGGCGCCTCTGAAGTCGGTAAGCTGGTGATCTATGGCGCAATGACCCTGTTGTCGCTGTGGAGCCTGGCGGGCAGTCTGGCTGTGGTGGCGTTGGGGCTTGACCCTCATGCCGGTCGCCATGTCGCGGTAAAGGTGGCGGGCCACCGGTTGTTGCCAGCGGTCGGAATCAGCCTGTTGACCTTTGGTGCCGCACTAGTGGCGGTGATACCGATCCCGGCAATATTGGCGTGGGGTGGATTCGATTTTGCCGCAGCCGCAAATGGGCAGATTCCCGGCGCCATCGCGGGGCTGAGCGGACCGGCCGGGTTGTTCGTTGGGCTATATGGGATTGCGCTGGCTGCAGTGGCGATCTGGCTCAGCGCCCGTTTCAGCGTGATATTGCCGACGATTGTCATGGAGCGACGCGGCATGGGTGTGTTTGCCCGCTCGTTCCAGCTTACCCGCGGGATTGCCTTGAAGATTGTCGGCGTGTCACTGCTCTACGTCATTGTCTCGTCCGTCGCCCAAAAGGCAACGCAGTTCGTGTTCGGTACGATCTTCAGTTTCCTGTTTGGCAACAATGGGCCAATGTCGCTGGCAGAGGTGTTGACCTCAATCGTTGTCGGCGTGGTGGCAACCGCCTTTGCCGTCCTCGCTGCTGCCTTTACCGCCAAGCTCTACCGCGCCCTGCGCGATGCCCGTGCGTCGATCGTCGAAGCGCGATGAGTATCGATGTTCGCGCGGTCTTTTTTGATGCCTGGATGATGTGGCGGCGTGACCGCGGGATATTGGTCGCGCTGGTTGGTTTCTTCGTCTTCATGCCGCAACTCGGCTGGTTGCTGTTCGGGCCGCAGACGCCAACAGCAGCGGCAAGGGAGGCGGCAAGCAAGCTCAGCGAAGCGGCCCAGATTGAGGCGCTGGCGCAGCTATATGCCCAGTATATGCCGCTGCTGCTCGTGGTGACCCTTGCTACCGTGTTCGGCGCGCTGACCGTGCTGATGCTGTGCTGTGATGGAAGGGTACGTGATGTAGGCGGGATGTTGCTTGCTGCCCTGCGGCGCCTTCCGGCCTATTTCGTGTTGACGCTGCTGGTTGAGCTGGTCGCGGCGCTCGGCATCTATAAGCCGCTGTATCTGCTGTTACCCGCGCTTTATGTTGTGGGGCGGCTGATTGTTGCTGGCCCAATCTTTGCGGCTTCGGGGTTGGGACCGTTTGACGCAATGGCGCAGAGCTTCAGATTGACTCACCGGCGCGGGTTCTTGCTGGCCGGGTTTGCAACACTGATTATTTCGGCGGGGTTTCTGTTGCCCCTCCCGGCCCTGGCGCTGGGCGAGGTGCTCGATCGCGCGCCGCTCGCCAATCCGGTATCAGCCCTGATCATTGATGCGGTTGCCGCCGGGTTGATGACCGTCGCGCTGCTTGGTGGGATATTGATCCGAGTCGCGCTTTACCGCCGGATTGGCGCGAGCAACGGTATCTGAGGCGCGGAGTCTTCGGGCAACAACCCCGAAATTCTCGGGTCAGTGAAGGTTTCGACGGCCCGGCTGATGGGCGTGAAACCCGAGGCGCGGTAGAAACCCAGCGCCGAATGGTGGTCAAGCGAGCAGGTATGGACCCAGACCCGGCTGACCTGCTTCGTCCATGCCCGTGCCAGCGCATTGGCCATCAGCCAGCGTCCATGGCCCTGGCCGGTCAGCTCTGGGACAAGGCCGACATAGGCCAGTTCGCATGTCGCGGGTTCGCGAGAATCGAGTTCGAGCATTCCCACTTCAATGCCGCGCCGGTCGAGAACGGCAAAGACGGCAACGGCAGGGTCATGGATGATGTGCGCCAGCGTCGCATCATCCATCACCAGCCGGGAAAACCACAGCCATGGCGCGCCAACGCGGCGGAACAGCGCGCGGTACTTGGCCAGATCGGGGCGTTCCCATCGGGCGAGCTGCAACGGCGACTCGGGTAACGGGCGCGGTGTTGGCCGCACGGTCATTTCGAGCGTCGTGACGATTGTGGCGATCTCTTCTGCGGCAACAGGGGTCAGCGACACGGTCTCAGCCCCATTCCGCGACAGGGGGCAGGCTCATCAGGATGGCATCGACATTGCCGCCCGTCTTCAGGCCGAACAGCGTGCCGCGGTCATAGACCAGGTTGAACTCGGCATAGCGCCCGCGCCAGACATTGCGGTGCTGCATCTCTTCCGGCGAAAAAGGTTCGGCGAGCCGCCGCCGGACCAGCACCGGGTAAATATCAAGAAAGGCGCGACCAACATCCTTGGTGAAGGCGAAATTGGCGTCGAAATCACCTTCGAGGTGATCGTAGAAAATGCCGCCAACACCGCGATGCACCTTGCGGTGCGGGATGTAGAAATAGTCGTCGGCCCATGCCTTGTAGCGGTCATAATAATCGGCGCCATGGGCGTCGCAGGCCGCTTTCAACCGGGCGTGGAAGTCTGCGGTATCAACATCACGCGGCAAGGGCGGGTTGAGGTCTGCGCCACCGCCAAACCAGCGTTTGGTGGTGACAAGGAACCGCGTGTTCATATGGACCGAGGGCACATGGGGGTTGGCCATGTGCGCGACCAGGCTGATGCCCGTGGCGAAGAAGCCGGGATTGTCAGCCGCGCCGTGGATGGTCTTGGCAAAATCGCCTTCAAAGGTTCCGCCAACGGTCGAGACGTTGACGCCGACCTTCTCGAACACCTTGCCCTTCATCACGCCGCGAACGCCGCCTCCACCGGGCGATCCATCGGGGTCGGTGCGATCCCATGCCAGATAGTCAAAGGCCGCATCTGACCCGGCCTCGCGCTCGATAGCCTCGAATTCGGCGCAGATCAGGTCGCGCAGCTGCTCAAACCACTGGCGCGCGGCGGATTGCTGGTCATCAAGTTCAATCACGCGGGGAATCCTCCGGTCTGCCGCAATCCTTCGGCCAGCGCGATGCCCGCCGCAACAGCGACATTCAAGGAGCGAAATCCACTTGCCAGTGGAATCCGCACCGCAAGATCGGCCCGATCATGCACGTCATCGGGCACGCCAGCGCTTTCCGAACCGAGCAGGAGAACATCCGTTGTCGAAAATTGTGCGGCATCCAGCCGCGTGCCGCCGCGCGTCGTCAGCAGAACGATTCTTCCCGTGACCTGTGCGGCAAATGCTTGCCAGTCGGTATGGCGCACAACCCTGGCCCGGGCGGCATAGTCCATCCCGGCGCGCGTCAATGCACGATCAGAAAAGGCAAAGCCCATCGGCTCAATCAGATCGACGCCAACATCGAAGCATGACGCAAGCCTGAGAATTGTCCCGACATTGCCGGCGATATCGGGTTGGTAAAGGGCAATGCGCATCCCCCGAGCATAGCGGCATGGCCGTGCTGACGACAATCACGGGCTAGGGTCTGTTGAGATTCAGGATTCCCCCCGGTTGCATTTTCTGATTCAAGCTTTGGATGGACAGACTTGTTTTGACGGACGCCCAATGGGCGAAGATGGAACCGCACTGTCTGGGCAAGCCGAGCGATCCCGGGCGTAGCGGCGGTGACAATCGCCTGTTTATAGAGGCGATCTTGTGGATTGTGCGAACGGGCAGTCCGTGGCGCGACCTACCCACGACGTTCGGCAAGTGGAACACGGTGTTCGTTCGGTATCGGGATTGGGTAAAAGCGGATGTATTCAAGCGGTTGTTCGATGCCGCTTCGGAGGAGCCAGACATGGAATTTGCCATGGTCGATGCGACGATCGTCAAGGTTCACCGTCACGGACAGGGCGCAAAAGGGGGACTCAAAGCCAGGCCATAGGTCGCTCCAAGGGCGGTATGACGACTAAGATTCTCGCGCTGACGGATGCGCTGGGTAATCTCGTTCGCTTCGAGCTCTTGCCGGGACAGCGGTTCGACACCGTTGGCGTCGCACCACTCATTGACGGGATCGAGTTTGGCGCGTTGCTCGGTGACAAGGCATTCGACAGCAATGCTATTATCGCCGACCTGAACCAGCGCGGCGCCAAGGCCGTCATCTCGCAGCACCCGCGCCGAGCCATACCCCTTCAGATTGATGCCGAGATGTACAAATGGCGCCACCTGATCGAGAACTTCTTCTGCAAACTGAAAGAGTTCAAGCGCATCGCCATGCGCGCCGACAAAACCGATCAGAGCTTCAAAGCCCTCATCTATCTCGCCGCCGCCGTCATCAATTCACGATGAATCTCAACAGACCCTACCCCGCATGACCGAGTCTTTTTGGCTTATGCACCGGAACCGCCAAAATGCAGTTGGCAAAGCCGTATGCCCGCGTCTATCAGGCCGCAGCCGCCGTGGGGACGGACGGCGCGGCGGGGCCATGCCAGTATCGTCGCACCGTCCTCGAAGAGCGAACTGCAAGGGCAAGTGAATGGCAACTGATACTGCTGTGCCGTCGGGTGACGGTCCGATTTCCTCGACAGATCACGCTGACGGTGTCCGCCGTCGCGACTGGATCAATATCGCTGCCGTTTCGTGGCTCGGTGTCGGTGGTGGCATCACGGTGTTGCCGCTGCTCAACCAGATGAGCCCGTCGGCAGATGTGCTGGCCCAGTCGACCACCGATATCGATCTTTCCAAGATCGAGCCGGGGCAGGCGATCAAGACCCAGTTCCGCAAGCAGCCGCTGTTTGTGCGCAATCTGACGGCAAAGGAAATTGCCGAGGCAGAGGCCGTGCCGGTGAGCTCGCTGCGCGATCCTGAAACGCTTGAGCAGCGTACCCGCGAAGGAAAGAAGAACTGGCTGATCACGCTGGGTGTTTGCACCCATCTCGGCTGCGTTCCACTTGGCGCGGACGAGGGCGAGGAGCGCGGACCATTTGGCGGCTATTTCTGCCCGTGCCACGGCTCGGCCTATGATACGGCAGCGCGCATCCGTAAGGGGCCGGCGCCGAAAAATCTGTTTGTGCCGGAATATAAATTCACGTCGGCGACGACGGTTACGGTCGGTTGAGGACTGAGATATGAGCTTTCCCTGGGCCAAGAATTACACGCCGACCAACGGCTTCATGAAGTGGATGGACGAGCGGCTCCCTGTACCGCGTCTGATCTACAATTCAGTGGGTGCCGGCTATCCGGTGCCACGCAATCTCAATTATTTCTGGAATTTCGGCGTTCTTGCCGGTGCCGCGCTCGGCATCCAGATCATTACCGGTATCGTGCTGGCGATGCATTACGCCGCCAATGGCGCCATTGCCTTCGACTCGGTCGAGCACATCATGCGTGATGTGAATGGCGGCTGGTTCCTGCGCTATGCCCATGCGACCGGCGCCTCGATGTTCTTCGTGGTGGCCTATATCCACATCTTTCGCGGCCTTTATTACGGCTCGTACAAGGCGCCGCGCGAAATGGTGTGGCTGCTCGGGGTGGTCATCTTCCTGTTGATGATGGCGACCGGCTTCATGGGCTATGTCCTCCCCTGGGGGCAGATGAGCTTTTGGGGTGCGCAGGTCATCACCGGGTTCTTCTCGGCCATTCCGGTGGTTGGCGAATCGATCCGCGTCTGGTTGCTCGGCGGCTTTGCGCCGGATGACGCGGCGCTCAATCGCTTCTTCTCGCTGCACTATTTGCTGCCGTTCGTGATCGCGGCGGTGATCATCCTGCACATCTGGGCGCTGCACATTCCGGGTTCAGGCAACCCGACCGGCGTTGACGTAAAGGGTGAGCAGGACACGGTGCCGTTCCACCCCTATTATACGGCGAAGGACGGTTTCGGCCTTGGTGTGTTCCTGCTGATCTTCGCGATCATCCTGTTCTATTACCCGAACGCCCTTGGCCACCCGGACAATTATATCCCGGCCAACCCGCTTTCCACACCGGCGCACATCGTGCCTGAATGGTATTACTGGCCGTTCTACGCGATCCTGCGTGCTTTCACCGCGGACTTGCTGTTGCCAGCGAAGCTGTGGGGCGTGCTCGCCATGTTCGGGTCGATCCTGTTGCTGTTCTTCCTGCCATGGCTCGATTCATCGCCGGTGCGTTCCGCCACCTATCGGCCTGCCTATCGCATCGCGTTCTTCGTGCTGCTGGCCGATGTGGGCATATTGGGTTGGTGCGGCGGTTCACCGGCCACGCCATTCTATGTGATCACCAGCCAGATCGCAGCGGCTTATTATTTCGCACATTTCCTGATCATCGTCCCGCTCATCTCGCGCGCTGAACGGCCGCGGCCATTGCCGAACTCGATCACCGAGGCGGTATTGGCGAAGAAGGGTGGCACCAAGTCTGGCGATTCGTTACTCGCCAGCGCGCACTGAGTTCGAAGGGGCACGATAGAAATGGTTCGCAATCTCGCAATGCTGATTGGTGCGGCGTTTGTCGTCGTACTCGGCTGGGCGCTGATCGGTTCGGTCCGTGGCGTACTTTCTGACCCTGTGGTTGAGACAGCTGCTGAGCATCTGCACCTCCACCCCAAGGACGTTTCCTTTGCCTCAGACGGCTGGTTCGGCAAATTTGACAAGCGGCAGCTTCAGCGCGGCCTGCTGGTCTATGAAAAAGTCTGTTCAAATTGCCACTCGCTGAGCCATGTCGCGTTCCGCAACCTGACCGATCTTGGTTACAATGAAGGCCAGGTGAAGAAATATGCGGCGGGCTGGTCGGTCAAGCAGCCAGTGCAGGATCCGAAGACCGGTGTCTGGGGTGATCGCCCGAACACACCGGCGGACTATTTTCCGAAGGTGAATTATCCCGGCCAGGGCAATCCGCCTGACCTGTCGCTGATCACCAAGGCACGTCACGACGGCCCGGCCTATGTCTATTCCTTGCTGACCGGCTATAAGCAGCAATCGGCGGCGATGCTGAAGCAGTTCCCGGATGTGAAGTCGCCCAATGGCACGTACTACAACCCGTATTTTGCCAATCTGAATATCGCGATGCCGCCGCCGCTGACGTCAGACGGGCAGGTGCCTTATCTGGACGGCACGCGCTCGACGGTGGATCAGAACGCCAAGGATGTTGCGGCATTCCTGACCTGGGCGGCGGAGCCGAAGCTTGAGGCACGGCACAATGCTGGCTTTGTCAGCGTGCTGTTCCTGCTGATCTTCTGCTTCCTGTCCTACGGCGCCTACCAGAATGTGTGGCGCGACAAGGAACATTGATCGCAGCCGGGCCTGACCCGAGCGTCGCAGACGAAAAAGAGACCGGGCACCCGCTAACGGGGTGCCCGGTCTTTTTGCTTTGGGGTGGATCAGGCCGTGGGGCGGGTGGCAACCAGACCGGTGGAGATGAAGGTCATCACAGGCTGATCGTGCTGATTGAACACGGTCATCCGGGTGTGAAATATCCCCATCTCTGGCCGGCTCGCCGAAGCGCGCTTGTCGAGAACTTCGGTTTCGCAGCGCAGCGTGTCACCGGGAAATACGGGTTTCAGCCAGCGCAGCTCATCAACGCCGGGTGAGCCAAGACCGGCTTGCTTGTTGGCTTTGAGATTTTCCACCAGCATGGCCATGGTCATTGCACAAGTGTGCCACCCGCTTGCTGACAGGCGTCCGAAATGCGTCGCTGCCGCCGCTTCGTCAGACAGGTGAAATGGCTGCGGATCATATTTCTGCGCAAAGGCCAGCACCTCGTCCCGCGTCACCTCATAGCGTCCGAAACTGGCCTTGTGTCCGACCTCAATGTCTTCAAAATATTGCATCAGCGCAGGGCTCCCCTGAAAGGCGCGTCGCTGCCGTCTAGCTGGTCGCTCGCTGGCAGACCAAGCAGATCACGGACCAGCGGTGCAACATCGACATTGTCGAATGCAGGCAGTGCGCCGACCGGCTTGATATTCGGGCCAGCCGCGACAAACAGCGCGGTCATTTCCGGCGCCATATTGTCATAACCATGGTTGCCCTTGTCACCTTCCCTCGTCGGAGCCGATTTTGCGACAAGCCAGCCGGTTTCCGCCAGACAGAAATAGGGCGGAATGCGTGGGTTGGCGCCATAATGAAAGCGCGCCGGAATCTCTGCCTTGCGCCAGCACTGCATATGGTCATGCGGACGCAGCAAGGCCCGCTCAAGCGCAGCCTCATGGCCGGGCACGGGATAGAGGCTGGCGAAGGTGCCCGAATCGAACAAACGATAGTCAGCCGGGTCAACGACCTGATCGAGTGCGATCGTGCGCGCACGACTGGTCGGTGCCATGCCATGGTCGGCGACAATGACGAGGTTGGCGGGCTGGCCGATCTGCTGGAGGCCCGAAACAAGCGCGCCGATTGATGCATCAACATCATTGACCGCCTGTGTTGTTTCAGCCGCATCCGGGCCGAAATTGTGACCGGCGGTATCAACCGTATCGAAATACAGCGTGACAAACCTTGGCCGTGATGTTGCCGGACGGCGCAACCAGTCAAGCACGCCATCGACCCGCTGGCGTGCCGGGATCACGATGTCGAAGGGCCACCAATCCTGCGGTCGCACACCGCCGGTAATGGCATTGGGCCAATCCTGTGACATCGTGCCGCCCCAGGCGACATGGGAGCCGGGCCAGAACATCGTGGCGCTGCGAACCCCGGCCTTTTCCGCCGTCACCCAGATTGGTTCGGCTGCATTCCACCACAGCGGATCCTTGCTGTCTTCCATGGTGAATTTCTTGCCGGGTCGCGCGGCGTCTTCCATGTTGTTGGAAACGATCCCGCTGCGATCGGGTCGCATTCCCGTCACCAGTGTCCAGTGGTTGGGAAAGGTCTTGGAGGGGAAGCTGGGGTGCATCGCCGCCGAGATGCCGCGCGCGGCAAGGGCATTGAGATTGGGTGTCACGCCGCGCGTCAGATAGTCGGCGCGAAACCCGTCAATCGAAACGAGAATGGTGACCGGCGCGCGGACCTCGACCTGCGCGGCGACCGGCGTGCTTTTTGGCGGCGGCGTTGTCGCGCAGCCGGAGAGGCCGATGGCAAGCAGGGCAGCGAACAGCGGACGAATGCGAACCATCGGCGACTCCTTGGTAACAGCGCCTAATGCCCCAGCGAGAGCTTGGCGAACAGGCTGAAGCTTACCGGGAATGTGCCATAGACGGCGGTGAGCGCCGCTGGCTTGGCATAGATGCCGACCGATCCGCCCAGTGCCGCCTGCACCGGCCCGGCGATCTTCAGGCGATAGGCATAGCCGCCCTCGAGCTTGCTGACCCGGAAGACCCGGTCGTGCAGCGGATCAGCGGGGTTGGGGAACAGTTCGTCATGGGCGACATTCTCGGCCCGGGCAAACAGCGTGTGATGGCGGTCGATGTCCCAGTTTGCTTCGGCCAGCCAGGCAGCAAGCGAGCGGCCCGGCTGCTTGTTCTTGAGCGCAAAGGCCAAGGTCGTCGACAGGCCGCCATGTGCATATTGCACGCTCGCGGTCGTCCGCGCCTCATTGACGCCGGGTTCGAGTTGCTCGCCACTCTGGATACGACCGTGACTGACCTGCACTGCCCAGGCTGGCGACGGCGTCCAAGTTGCGCGCACGCTCCATGAATCCAGCCTTGGCGTTTCGATGTTCCAGCGATGCTCATCCGGCTCGCGCCCGCGAAAGAGTGATCCCTCGAACTGCCAATGCGGTGTGGCGATACCGCTGGTAATCACCCCGAAGCTGATATGCGTGCTGTCGAACCAGTGATGTGTTATCGGGCTGTCTGGCATAAACTGCGCCGACGCACGGTGCATGAAGGCCGATGGCCCGAGTGCGGGCTCAGCGACGGGGCCGCCATAGACGAAGATGCTGCTGTTTGCGGCGATGTCGACATCGATCCGGCCGGCCAGTTCCATGAACAGGTCATGCGGGTGCTGGCGGTCGATCAACGGCGTTGCACCGTCGGCAGTTTCCCCGGTGGCGAACAGATTGGGGTAACCGCGCGGCCCCATCAATGGCTCAAGGCTCAGCATCGAGCGCAACTGGAGATGCACGCCGGTGCCAAGATCGCGCGCGGCGGTGAGCATTGCCATCGACGAGACATAGGTCTGGTTGGCGCCACGCGGGCCACCCTGGTCAGTATAGACACCCCAGGCATAGCCATGCAGCATCATGTTCCAGCCGCCAGCGTCGAAGTGTAGCCCGTGCATCGCTCCTTCATTGGCGGGCAAACGCGCGGTACCCGAGCCGTTTGCATAGGCTCCACCACCGCCAGCCATGGTCATGCCGGCCATGTCGTGCGCCATAGGTGGCATAGTGCCGTGATCGGCATGGTTTGCCGGGGCAGGCGTGGTGCCGTCGCCTGCCGGGCGCGGCATCGCCATGCCAGGCATGTCAGTGGCCATGGTGTCATGCCCGGTTGGTGTTGCCTGGGGCGGTGCCTTGTCCGTCGCCGGGGGCATTGGCATGGTCATGCCGTCCATCTGACCGTGATCTGCTGAGCCTGACGGTGCTGTCGCGGGTGATGACGCCACGCGTGATGTGGCGGGGGGCATGGACGGCATTTCCATTGCCATCGGGGCAGGTGATGACGGGCGCGGCGGCCGGGCCTTGCGCATCGTGACGGCGGGCGCCGCCGGGCGTTTGGTCGTCGGGCGAGGCTTTGCACCGGGTTTCGCGGCAGGTTTGGGCGCGGGCATGGGCATGTGCATGGTGGGGGACATGGTTTGCGCCACTGCAGAAAGCGGCAGCAACGCCGCCACGGCGACCGTGGCGAGCAGGGGGTAACGAGACATTGAAATTTCTCCGGATCAAGGCTGGGCAGGCGAGGCGCGTTGGCCTCGCGGGCTTAGCTGACCCGACGGGGAGGGGGCGTTGCCGGTGGCGCCGACGGGGCGAGGTCGAGTTGCGCGATACGCGATGCCAGTGGTGCCGCTGGAACAAGGGCGGGCGCGACGGGCACCTTGCTGTGCCAGGTCGATGGTGGAATGCAGCCGGCGCAGACATGTTCCGTCGCTGTGCTGTCATGCTTGCCCATCGGCATCGGCATATTCATCCCCGCCTCAGACATATCGACCGCCAAAGGCGCGCTATCATGGCAGCCACTATGCGCCATCGCCGGCATCGCCAGGGCGACCATCAGAATGGCAAGGGCGAGGCGCAGCAACATGGCGGCTATCTAGTCGCTGTTCAGTCGGGCAGCAATGGGCTGTTCAGACGTTGAAGCGGAACAGCATCACGTCGCCGTCATGGACGACATATTCCTTGCCTTCCTGGCGCAGCTTTCCGGCTTCACGCGCGCCAGCTTCACCCTTCAGCGCGATATAGTCATCAAAGGCGATGGTTTCCGCGCGGATAAAGCCGCGCTCGAAATCGGTGTGAATCTCACCGGCAGCCTGGGGGGCCTTGGCCCCGGCATGGACGGTCCATGCGCGTGCCTCCTTTGGGCCGACTGTGAAGAACGTCAGCAGATGGAGCAACTTATACCCGGCGGTGATAACGCGTGCGAGGCCGGTTTCTGCCAGCCCCAGTTCGCTGAGAAAGTCGCCACGTTCCTCGGGCGCCATGGTTGCAATTTCGGCCTCGATTGCCGCAGACACGACCACGGCTTCGGCGCCTTCGGCCCTGGCCTTTTCGAACACGCGGGCCGACAACGCATTGCCATGCGCGGCATCGCCTTCATCGACATTGCAGACATAGAGCACAGGCTTTGACGTCAGTAGCTGGGCCTGCGAGAACAGTCGTGCTTCTTCCTCATCCTTGGGCACCGTCAGCCGCGCCGGCTTGCCTTCGCGCAACAGCTCCAGCGCCTGACCAAGGACCGAGGCCGCGATCTTGGCTTCCTTGTCGCCCTGCTGGCCCTTCTTGATGTAGTTCGGGACGCGCTTTTCCAGGCTTTCCAGGTCGGACAGCATCAGCTCGGTCTCGACCGTTTCAGCATCGGCGATCGGATCGACCTTGCCTTCGACATGGGTCACGTCGCCATTTTCGAAACAGCGCAGCACATGCACGATGGCATCGACCTCGCGGATATTGCCGAGGAACTGGTTGCCGAGGCCCTCACCCTTTGATGCACCGCGCACCAACCCGGCGATGTCAACAAAGCCGAGCTGTGTTTCGATGATCTTGGCCGAACCGGCAATGGCCGCGAGCTGTTGCAGGCGCGGATCGGGCACCGCGACGTTGCCGACATTCGGTTCGATCGTACAGAACGGATAATTCGCCGCCTGTGCCGCCGCCGTTTCAGTGAGCGCGTTGAAGAGCGTCGACTTGCCGACGTTCGGCAAGCCAACGATGCCGCAGCGGAAACCCATGTAATGCTATCCTTGGAAAATCAGGCGACCGCCTAGTGGATTGATTTTGACATTCGCGCCCCACTGGCCGGAAAGGTCGTGAGCGAATGTCAAAATCTTGAAATCCACTAGAATCATAAAGTTGCTAGTGGTCCGGAAGATTCTGACATTTGCCAGTGACCTAGCCGAAAGCGGTAGCAAATGTCAGAATCGGACCACTAGGCTGATACCCGCATTTTCGCAAGTTGATCGCGCTCCAGCCTGGCATTTGATCACTGGCGATAGTTGAAACTGATGCTGATTCGCTCACCCTTGGCGGCGCTTGGCATGACCTCGTGGCGCAACCAGCTTTCCCATAACAGCACCATCCCGGGCTGTGGCGCGATGTGGACAAAGGGCTGTAGAGTCTCCGGCGCATCGTCGCGACGCTGCGGCGCAACCATCATCATCGCCAGACGGGGGTCTTCAAAGCGGATAGCGCCGGAGCCTGGCGGTACCTCGACATAGATCGTCCCTGAAACGACGCTATGGGGGTGAATGTGGCCGGAATGGGCGCCGCCGGGCTTCAGGACATTGACCCACAGGCTGTCGAGCCTGAGCTTGCCCCCGAGCTGAAAGCCGCACGCGGCAGCGAAGGTGGCGACATGCTTGTTGAGCAGTCTCGCCAGATCAGCAAAGCGCGGGTCGCGCTGTGGCAAGTCATTGAGTGAGGCGTAGGAAGTATAGCCGCGATAGCCATGTTCTTTTGACCACGCCCGCCCGGCACGATCATCATCGGCCAGCGCACGGCAGGCATCGCCCAGTTCGGCGAGCAGACCGGCATCACCAAATTCCCCATCATAAACCGGGGTCGAAAACAGATGCCGGATGCTCATGTCGCTGTCCCCAGTCGCAGTGCAATGTCGCTCATGAAGCGTGCGTCGTCGCCCTTGGCGAGCCACGGCGCCTCGGCGGCAATGGCGCCAAGCACTTCGGCCAGGTCATCCAGCTCGGCCTTGGCGAAGTTGCCCAGAACATGCCCGGTCACACGGTCCTTGTGGCCGGGGTGGCCGATGCCAATGCGCACCCGGCGAAAATCCGGCCCGAGATGCGCATCAGTCGAGCGGATACCGTTATGCCCGGCTGTGCCGCCACCGCGCCGTACCTTTACCTTGAACGGTGCAAGGTCGAGCTCATCGTAGAAGACGGTCACATCCGCTGGCGCCAGCTTGTAGAAGCGCATTGCCTCGCCAATCGAGCGGCCACTTTCGTTCATGAATGTCGCGGGCTTCAGCAGCAGGATCTTCTCGCCGCTGACTCGCCCCTCCATTGTCCAGCCCTGGAACTTCTTTTGCGCCGGTGCGAAGCCGTGCATGTCGGCAATGGTATCGACCGCCATGAAGCCGACATTGTGCCGATGCAGCGCATATTGCGCGCCGGGATTGCCGAGACCGACCCATAATTGCATCGTCATGGTGCCCGTCAGTTATCCTCAATCCGCTCGGCGTAGTGCGATGCACGGCGCGTGGCGTCATTGAGGCAATATTGCAGATCGCGCGCGCGATCATCCTCGCTCGCAGCAGACAGCGCCTTGTCGGCGGTCCGGGCGAGATCACCGACCTGGCTATCGGACAAGCGGGCGGTCACCGAGCCAAGATAGAAGCTTGCCGAATCGCGGATCGAGTCGATCATGCGGGCAGATTTTGCCTTTTGGTCATCGGTCAGGCGTTCCTGCGCCTCAAGCGTGTGGGCGACGAGCAGGTGGCAGAAGACGTCGCGATCAACCCCGGCGGGGAGCGATGTTTCGGCTTTGCCCTGGCCAGCCGCGAAGCCGGGGATTGCGATCAGCGCGAGCGCAGCGAAAAGCAACATCCGTCCCATGATCATGTTCCCGAAAATGCCTGGTCATCCTGACGATGCCGCGCGGTACCATATCCGACAAGAAAGTGGCGGAGAAACGATACCGCTTCCCCGCCACCTGTTCGCTGTGCCGCAAGGCCAGGGCCATCTGCCCCGGCCAATCGCGGGATTGATCAGCCTTCGCTGCTTGCTTCGGCTTCGTTGTCGCCTTCGCTCGACTTGAGCGCCGACGGGGCAACGATCGTCGCAATGGTGAAGTCGCGATCTTCGATCGCCGCGCTCACACCCTTGGGCAGCTTGACGTGCGAGATATGGATCGCGTCGCCGACATCTGTGCCCTCGAGCGAAATCTCGATTTCATCCGGAATGTCTGCCGCATCGCAAACGAGCTCAAGCTCGTGGCGCACGATGTTGAGCACGCCGCCGCGCTTCATGCCCTTTGACAGGTCTTCGTTGGTAAACACGACCGGCACGTTGACGTGCACCGTGGTGTGCTCGCCGATGCGCAGGAAATCGGCATGGACCGGACGATCGGTGACGACGTCGAAGGTGACGTCCTTGGGCAGGGTGCGAACCTGCTGGCCACCATTGTCGATCATCACGACGGAATTCATGAAATGGCCCGTCATGAGCAGGCGCATCAGGGCCTTCTCTTCAACGTGGATGGCCACGGGATCTTGCTTGTTGCCGTAGATCACGGCGGGTACGCGGCCTTCACGACGCAGTGAACGGGAGGCTCCCTTGCCAACCTGTTCGCGCGTCTCGGCGGCGAGCGTCAGTACTTCGCTCATCACAGTCTCCGAAACGATAGGGTCAATCTTCCCGCCAGGCCTCCAGGGATGACCCTGACCGGAAGCGCGCGCCTATAGGGGAGGGTGGCGTTTTGCGCAAGTCATGCGGCTATTCGACGCGCTCTACCCTTAGTCCCCGCGCGCGGAGCATCGCCGGAAGCGAATCCGACCCGACGAGATGGCCCACGCCGACGGCCACAAATATGGTTCCCGGTCGGGCCATTCGCGCCGCAATCTCCTTTGCCCAGCGCGTGTTTCGGGCGGTCACAATCTCTGCCGCAATCTCGGGCGCGGCGCGGTAAGCGGGGGCAAGGGTCGCGGCGATACGCCGTTCATCGCCCGCCGCCCAGGCCGCCAGCGTTGCCCGATAGTCCGGCGATCCGTTCGCGGCGCTGTCAATGGCGCGGCTCAACAACACGCGCTGCGCTGGTTCGGACAGGCGATCAAAACTGGCAAATTGCGTCGCTGCTGTTTCCAGGCCGCTGATCGACCGGTGACGGGCAGAGAAGCTTGCGCCGAGTACCGCCTCAACGCCATTGTCGCGCGTAACGCCCAGAGACGTGTTCGGCGCCCCCGCGATAATGAAGGCGGCTGCCCAGCTCTTCTTGCCGTCGAGCGCGCTGGCGCTGATCCCGCCGACAGCGAGTGCCTTGATCAATGCGCTATGCTGGTCCGGTGAAATCCGCGCGGCGATTGGCGGTAGGCCGGGGCGATTGGCGGCGGCTTCGAACGCCCGGTTGATGCCCGCCGGATCATCCGGCAGTTCCATCACCAGTTCATCAGCCTTGTCGATGGCTTTGCTGATCGCCGGAGTTTGCCAGCGCACATTGTCGGGCAGGACGTGGATCGTGCCAAGCAACCAGATTGTCG
The DNA here is from genome assembly GCA_963422345.1 of uncultured Sphingomonas sp. GTDB lineage: Bacteria > Pseudomonadota > Alphaproteobacteria > Sphingomonadales > Sphingomonadaceae > Sphingomonas. Next base: position 2,680,103 of record OY729425.1, on the reverse strand, counting down.
TGTCGGCGTCGCTGACTCGCCACAGGACCGGCCGTGCCTCATTGGGGCGCGGCCGGTCGCAGGCGACAGGCAGAAGAAGCGTCAGCGCGACCAGGGCAAGCCGCGCCGACCGGAACTGCCGGCGCATGCTCAATAGCGAATCCGCTCCGCCTTGAGATGATGTTTGCCGAGCCAGACCTGCACGCTCTGGTCGCCGGCGAGATGCCCCGCACCTACCGCGATGAACACGGTGCCCGGCTTCTTCATCCGCTCGGCGATCCACGTCGCCCAACGCGCATTGCGGTCGGACAGCAGTACCTTGCCGATCTCGGGCTGCTCGCTCATGCCCTCGTTGAGCGTCCGGCCCAACGCCTCGGGATCGCCCTTGCTCCAGCTCTCGACCATCGAATTGATCTCTCTGCCGGTCTTGGGCAGGTCGCGCACGGTCTTTTCGAGGAATTTGAGCTGGAGCGGTTCGGGCAGCGTGTCGAAATAGCTGAATTGCTGCTCGGCGGTTTCCAGACCGATCACCGGCTTGTGTTCTGCCGTCGCCGCTTCGGTCAACACATGTTCCGGGCCCTGATTGGGGTTATAGCCGAGCCTGAGCACCGGGATCAGCGACAGGTTGATCGCCGCGGTCCAAGGCTTGGCGCGATCAAGCGCGGTTGCCGGGATGCCGAGGTCGGTCAGCGCCTTCACATAGGCGGTACGATCGGGCTCCGGCAGCTTTTCGGTCAGGGTTGGGCCGCTGGAGGTGAAACCGGTCTTCATGACCAGCGCCTGCATTGCGGCCGGATCGGGCATCACCAGCTCGAGCACCAGCGTATCGCTCTTGTCGAACGCTTTCTTCACCGCCTCGTCGAACCAGCTGAGACCCGGCTTGAGCACATGGATCGTGCCGAACAGATAGATAGTCGTGTCCTCGTCCTTGACCACCCACAACGCCGGGTCGGCATCGACCATCGCAACCGGTGCGGTAGCCGCCGGTGCAGGGGCCGGCGCGGTCTGCGCGGCCAGGGCGAGCGGGGTGGCCAGCGCCGCCAGTGTGACGGCAACTTTCAACAGGGTACGCATGCAAAAATCCTTCGTGTCAGGAGTAAGGGTGAAAGGGTTCAGGCGAACTTGCGGTAAAGATAGACGCCGCCGGTTGTCAGCGAGACGGCGATGAACATCATGAAATGCTGTGGCTCGGGCGCCAGCCCGCCTTTCCAAAGCAGCAACCACGCCGGATAGCCGCCGATCAACACGTTGGTGCCCCATGTTCCGGCGATGAGATTGTCGCGCCGCTCGAACTCGTCGATCGCGCGGTGGTAGCGCAGGCTGCCGATCACGACCGCTGCGACAGTCACGATAGCGGCGGCGATAGCAAAGGCGGGCGGTATCGACCCGCCAGTCACCGGGCGGGCGTGGTGCGGCTCCAGCAACGCCGTAACGAAGCCAATCACGCCGCCGATCGCAGCAAGCACGACAAAATACAGCATTACCCGCCGCGACCGTGCCCGCGCCGCCGCTTCGCCGGGGCCGATCTCACGCATCGTCATGGCTTGCCTCATCATCGAATATCTCCTCAATCTTCATCTCGAACAGCCGGCCGATACGGAAGGCGAGCGGCAGTGACGGATCGTACTTGCCGGTCTCGATCGCGTTGACCGCCTGGCGTGACACGCCGAGCCGCCCGCCCAGTTCCGCCTGGCTCCAGTCGCGCTCGGCGCGCAGCACCTTGAGCCGATTCTTCACATCGGCCTCGACGTCAGCACCATCACGACAACGCGATCGTTACCAACGACAGGGGGGCGATGAACAACGCCGATCCCAGCACGATCCAGTCGTCGCGACGCTTGCTTCGTCCCGCGCAGTTGCTTGATGCGTCTGTCATCTGCCGTACCTCAATGTCAGCCTTCCATGACTAAATGTCAGGGACGCGTACGGATGTCAACAACCCCTGACATTTTTGCGCGGGCTATGACGGCCATGTCGCCGCTAGCGAATCCGCGTCACGCGAATTCCGCGCTGTTGGAGGGCTGCGATCACCGATCCCTCGCCGATGAAATGGCCAGCGCCGGCGGCAAACAGGACCGTTCCCGGCCGGTCTAGGCGCGCCGCGAGCGCTGCGGCCCAGACGCGATTGCGATCGGTCATCAGCGGGCCGTCGAGCGCCGACGCTCCGCTCGTCGCTGCAAGGTCGCGCGCCAGCGCCGAGTCGGGCCCGATCTCGCCGCGCGCCCAGCTCTGGACCGGTGCACGCAGCGCAGCGAGCGTCGGCGGCGGAGCGTCGAGCGCGGCATCGAGTATTCGCCGTTGCTCGGCTTCCGGGATTGCGTCGAGCGAGGCCATCACCCGCGCGCCGTCCTCGATCGACTCGACCCGCTTGCGCGCGGCGCGGAATCGTTGCTCCAGCCAGTCGTCCGCTCCCGGTCCACGAATCGCACCGGTGCGATATTCGCGAACGAATCCGACTGACATCGCGACGATCCATGTTGGCAACCCGTCCAGCAGTCTGATCGCCGGCACAGGCAGGTCGTCGGTGAACCGCGCCAGTGCGGCGCGATGGCTTTTCGAAACGCGCTCACCAATCGGGGGCAGGCTTTGTACGGCGATCTTGCCGTCAAGCGCATCGGGCACAGCGCGCTCCCCGACCGATTCGGTCATCAGTGTGTCGCTTGCTGCCACAACGCGGATCAGCATCCGGCTCTGCCAGCGCAAATCCCTTGGCAAGGCGTGCAATGTTCCAAACAGGTAGATCGTCGTGTCGCGATCGCGAATCCGCCACATGGCGGGGTTTGGTTGAGCAACCACGATGGCAGGCGATGGCCGGTTTCGCTGGCGCGCAGGTCGCGACCTGGCTTCCATGGCAGCGGGCCAAAGCGCCGCCATCGCCAACAATGCCGTCATGCTGCCTGCAAGCAGTCGTGCGATTCGTCGGCGCGTCATCACAATATAGGGTGTGGGCAGAGTGCCGCTGCGTCAATCGGCGCTGTCGCGGCACCATTGACCACTCACGGCCCATACGCCAAAGCGCGCGCGTTCGTTTACTGCAGTTGCGAAGGTGCTAGATTTGGCCGGCCAGCCGCTGAGTTTCCAGCGCATGATCCTCACGCTCCATGACTATTGGAGCGAACGCGGCTGCGTGATCCTGCAGCCCTATGATATGGAAATGGGCGCAGGCACTTTCCATACCGCAACCACGTTGCGTGCGCTCGGTCCCGATCCGTGGAATGCCGCGTTCGTGCAGCCATGTCGCCGCCCGACGGATGGCCGCTATGGCGAAAATCCCAACCGGCTGCAGCATTATTACCAGTATCAGGTGATCCTGAAGCCGAGTCCGCCCGATTTGCAGGAACTGTATCTCGGCTCGCTCGCCGCGATCGGCATCGACTTCACGCATCACGACATCCGCTTCGTCGAGGACGATTGGGAAAGCCCGACGCTCGGCGCCTGGGGGCTGGGCTGGGAAGTGTGGTGTGACGGCATGGAGGTGACGCAGTTCACCTATTTCCAGCAAATGGGCGGCTTTGACTGCAAGCCCGTCGCCGGCGAGTTGACCTACGGGCTTGAGCGTCTGGCGATGTATATCCAGAACAAGGACAGCATCTACGACCTCGCCTTCAACGACAGCGGCGTGACCTATGGCGATGTGTTCCTCGAAAATGAGAAGCAGATGTCGACCTGGAATTTTGAGGTCGCCAACACCGACAGCCTGTTCGACCAGTTCCGCAAGCATGTCGCCGAATGCGAAAACTGCCTCGACGCGAAGCTGCCGATCCCGGCCTATGAGCAGGCGATCAAGGCCAGCCACGTCTTCAACCTGCTCCAGGCGCGCGGGGTGATCTCGGTCGCCGAGCGCCAGGCCTATATCGGCCGCGTCCGCGATCTCGCAAAGGGCAGTTGCCAGGCGTGGATGGAGAAGAACGGGTGGACGGCGTGACCGACTTCCTTCTCGAACTGCGCTCGGAAGAGATACCGGCGCGGATGCAGGACAAGGCGCGCGACGATCTTGCGCGACTGTTTGCTGCCGAACTCGACAAGGCCGGGCTCAAGGCGACCGCGCTTGAAACCTTTGCAACGCCGCGACGGCTGGCGCTGATCGCGCGCGGTTTGCCGATGGAAACCGCTGCCGTCAGTGAAGAGATCAAGGGGCCGCGCGCCAACGCGCCGGAACAGGCGCTGGAAGGATTTCTGCGCAAGACCGGGCTGACCCGTGACGTGCTGGTTGACCGTGATGGCATATTGTTTGCCATTGTCGACAAGCCTGGCCGTGCCGCCGTCGGGGTGCTCGCTGAGGCAATCCCGGCGATCATCCGTGCCTTTCCCTGGCCCAAGGCCATGCGCTGGGGCGAGGCATCGCTCTCGACCGAGAGCCCGAGATGGGTGCGCCCGCTTCATGGGATTGTTGCGCTTTTTGGCCATGATGTGGTGCCGTGCGACGTCGCTGGCGTGACCAGTGGCGCCGCAACGCTGGGGCATCGCTTCCATCACCCGGGTGCCGTTACCATTGGCTCCGCCGCCGATTATGTTGAAAAGCTGCGCGCCTGCCACGTCATCGTCGATCATGACGAGCGCCGTCAGATCATCCGCGATCAGGCGACGGCGCTGGCCAAAGAGGCGGGGCTCGAACTGGTTGAAGATGAAGGTCTTGTCGCCGAAAATGCCGGCCTGACTGAATGGCCGGTGCCGTTGCTGGGCCGGTTCGACGAAGCTTTTCTCGATGTGCCACCCGAGGTCATCCAGCTTACGGCGCGCGTCAACCAGAAGTATTTCGTTTGCCGGAACCAGCAAGGCAATCTGGCCAATGCGTTTATCTGCACCGCAAATATCGTCGCGGCGGATGGCGGAGCAAAGATCGTCGAGGGAAATCGCAAGGTACTTGCCGCGCGGCTGAGTGACGCACGTTTCTTCTACGAAACCGATCTCAAGGTGCCACTTGAGGATCAGGCACGAAAACTCGAGAAGATCGTTTTTCACGAAAAGATCGGGACGCTGTCCGAAAAGGTTGATCGCGTCGCCAAGCTGGCCCGCTGGCTGGCGGAGCAGGGCATGGTGCGGGGCGCGGACCCCGACAGGACGGAACGTGCTGCCCGGCTTGCCAAGGCTGACCTGGTCACGGGCATGGTCGGAGAATTCCCTGAACTCCAGGGGCTTGTCGGTGGATACTACGCCCGTGCGCAAGGTGAGGCGGTTGATGTGGCCGCTGCCATTCGCGATCATTACAAGCCGGTCGGCCAGGGTGACATTGTTCCGACTGCGCCGATAACCGTCGCGGTGGCACTGGCAGACAAGCTCGATACGCTGTCATTGTTCTTCCTCAACGGTATGCCGCCAAGCGGATCAAAGGATCCGTTTGCGCTGCGTCGCGCCGCGCTTGGCGTCCTCGAGTTGATCACCGTCAACGGCATTCGCGGCAGCCTCGCTGATCCGGCGGTTATCTCGCCAGCGCTGTTCATCGGCAGGAAACTTGGTGGGGCCGCCCAGCAAGGTTTCAGCCAGATGATTGATCTGCGCAAGGAGCTCGGCCTTGACGTTTCTGCGCAGTGGCAGCTTCGCGAGGGTGCACAGGTCGAACAGAAACTGCTTTCCGGTGATTTCCATGGCGCGGTCTACGACACCTATATCGCCCCGACATGGGAGAAGTTGCTCGGGTTCTTCGCTGATCGGCTCAAGGTCCAGCAACGCGAGGCTGGCGTTCGCCACGACCTGATTGATGCGGTCTTTGCGCTTGGCGGAGAGGATGATCTCGTTCGCTTGCTGGCGCGGGTTCACGCGCTCCAGGCATTTGTCACGACGGAAGATGGTGCCAATCTTCTTGCCGGGTACAAGCGCGCCGCAAACATCCTCAAGAAGGAAGGCTTTGGCGCGGTTGAGAACAAGCCGTTGGCCTATCTGCCCGAAGCAGCCGAGAGCGCGTTGATCACCGCGCTCGATTCCGCTGAACCGCGTGCGCGTGAGGCGGTGGCAGCGGAGGATTTTGAGGGCGCAATGGCAGCGCTGGCGAGCCTGCGCGGCCCGATCGACAGGTTCTTTGAAGAAGTGACGGTCAACGATGCCGATCCCGACAAGCGCATCGCCAGGCTTGGTTTGCTCACCCGGGTCCGTAACGCGGTCCATGCGGTTGCTGATTTCTCGAAGATAGAAGGCTAGTTTTTGGCTCTCCTGCACGGGTGGGCTGCGAGGTGAGGATTTCTCCAACTCGGCGACAGGGGGCATAGACCCCCGTCGCTGCGACCGGGCAAAACCCGGTCACGCACGGCTCGCATCGGCGGGGCGGGCGAGCACAAGGTCAGGGACGGCACGATGACGCAATATGTGTACCGCTTCGGTGGTGGTGTTTCGGACGGCGGCAAGGGGGACAAGAACTTGCTGGGTGGCAAGGGAGCGAACCTTGCTGAAATGGCGTCAATCGGCCTCCCGGTACCGCCCGGCTTCACCATCTCGACGGAAATGTGCACGCGCTTCTATGAAGAGGGCAGTGCATTCCCGGCCAGTCTGAAGGATGAGGTTGCCACGGGCATTGCCCATATCGAGCATGTGACCGGCAAGAAATTCGGCGACGCCGCCGATCCCTTGCTCGTGTCGGTTCGTTCGGGCGCGCGGGCGTCAATGCCGGGCATGATGGATACCGTGCTCAACCTTGGTCTCAATGACCAGACGGTTGAAGGTCTTGCCGGAACGTCGGGTGACGAACGTTTTGCCTGGGACAGTTACCGGCGTTTCATCCAGATGTATTCAGATGTCGTGCTCGAACTTGATCATGACAGCTTCGAAGAAGCGCTTGAAATTGCGAAGGAAGACAAGGGTTACTTCCTCGACACCGACCTGACGGCATCTGACCTGCGGGCGCTGGTTGGTGAGTATAAGGGGCTGGTCGAGCAGCAATGGGGAAAGCCTTTCCCGCAGGACGTGCATGATCAGCTCTGGGGCGCGGTCGGTGCCGTCTTTGGATCGTGGCAGTCAGAGCGTGCCAAGGTTTATCGCCGCCTCAATGACATTCCCGCTGAATGGGGCACGGCGGTCAACGTCCAGGCAATGGTGTTCGGCAATATGGGTGACACCTCCGCCACCGGCGTGGCGTTCACGCGTGACCCGGCCAAGGGCGACAATGCCTATTATGGCGAGTTCCTGATCAATGCGCAGGGCGAGGATGTTGTGGCCGGTATCCGCACGCCGCAATATCTGACCAGGGCGGCACGCGAGGCGGCCGGTGCCAAGCCCGCCTCAATGGAAGAGGCGATGCCCGAGACCTTTGCCGAATTGGCCGGCGTCTTTGATCTGCTCGAAACACATTACCGTGACATGCAGGACATTGAATTCACGGTGCAGCAGGGCAAGCTGTGGATGCTGCAGACCCGGTCGGGCAAGCGCACTGCCAAGGCCGCGCTGAAGATCGCGGTTGATATGGCGGAGGAAGGACTGATCACCCGCGAGGAGGCCGTTGCCCGCGTCGATCCTGCTGCGCTTGACCAGTTGCTCCATCCGACACTTGACCCGAACGCCCACCGCGACGTGCTGACAAAGGGCCTGCCCGCCAGCCCGGGTGCCGCTTCAGGCAAGGTCGCGTTTGACAGCGATACCGCCGAAAAGCGCGCTGCCGCCGGTGAGAGTGTCATCCTCGTCCGCGTCGAGACGTCGCCGGAAGACATTCACGGGATGCACGCTGCGCGGGGCATCCTCACGGCGCGTGGTGGCATGACCAGCCACGCGGCAGTTGTGGCACGCGGCATGGGCCGCCCCTGTGTCTCGGGCGCTGGTACAATCGCGATCGATGCCAGGTTGGGGATCATGCGTGTTGCCGGGCGTGAGGTGCGCGACGGTGACGTGATCACCATCGACGGTTCGACCGGCGAAGTGATGATGGGTGCGGTTCCGACCGTGCAGCCTGAACTCGCCGGTGATTTTGGCCGCCTGATGGTATGGGCTGATGCCGTGCGGCGACTCAAGGTGCGCGCCAACGCTGAAACACCGCTTGATGCGCGGGTCGCACGTGATTTCGGGGCCGAGGGTATCGGCCTGTGCCGTACGGAGCACATGTTCTTTGACGCGGCGAGGATTACCGCCGTGCGCCAGATGATCCTGGCCGAGAATGAGGCCGGGCGCCGCGCCGCGCTTGATCGATTGCTCCCCGAACAACGGGGGGATTTCGTCCAGCTGTTCGAGGTAATGGCGGGATTGCCGGTCACGATCCGGCTGCTTGACCCGCCGTTGCATGAATTCCTGCCGCATGAGGAAAGCGAATTTGCCGAGGTTGCCAGCGCGGCGGGTGTCGATATTGACATCCTCAAGCGCCGGGCTGCCGAATTGCATGAATTCAACCCGATGCTCGGGCACCGGGGTTGCCGACTGGGTGTGACCTATCCCGAAATCTACGAGATGCAGGCACGGGCAATTTTTGAGGCGGCGATCGAGGTGGCGGAAAAATCCGGCGCTGCACCTATCCCTGAGGTAATGATCCCGCTGGTTGCGACGCGGCGCGAGCTTGAGTTGATGAAAGCGGTGGTCGACAAGGCGGCGCAAGCGGTGTTTGCCGACAAGGGGCGCACGATTGAATATCTCGTCGGCACAATGATCGAGCTGCCGCGTGCCGCGCTGATGGCCGGTGAGATTGCCGAGGTTGGCGCCTTCTTCTCGTTCGGCACCAATGATTTGACCCAGACGACACTCGGTGTCAGCCGTGACGACGCGGCGCGCTTCCTGACCACCTATGTCGAGCGCGGCATCTATGCCCGTGACCCGTTCGTCAGCCTCGACATTGAAGGCGTCGGGCAGTTGATCGAGATGGCAGCCGAGCGGGGCAGGGCGACACGCCCCGGCATCAAGCTCGGTATCTGTGGTGAGCATGGTGGGGATCCGGCGTCGATCACTTTTTGTGAAAAGATCGGACTGGATTACGTCTCTGCCTCACCCTATCGCGTCCCGATTGCCCGCCTCGCGGCGGCCCAGGCGGCGCTGGCGCGCTGAGATTGTCGGATGAGGTTACCAGCACTTGCCATGATCGCGGGTTCTCTTCCGTTTGCGGCCCAGGCTGGCGACACGGTCGCATCGCCCGCCTGGGCATTGACGCAGCAACTCAATGATCGCTTGCTGGCGGGCGCGACGGCGACGGCGGTCTTGCGCCAATGGTGCGCGGACCATGGAATTGCCGACGCGACGATTCATGCCGAGATCATCAATGAACCGGCGCCGCCTGCCACCGCAGCGCAGCGGCGCGATTTGCAGGTCGATGACAGCGAACCGCTAGGCTATCGTCATGTGCGGTTGATGTGTGGCGCGCATGTGCTGAGCGATGCGCAGAACTGGTACGTTCCAGGGCGGCTTACCGCTGCGATGAACATGACGCTGGCCAACAGCGATACGCCGTTTGGCGCGGTGGTCGCACCGCTGGGGATCAAGCGGCGAAACCTCGCCGTTGAAATGCTTTGGCGCGATGGCATGGCGCCACCGCCGGCCTTGTTTCGTCATCGCGCGCTGGTTCTCGGCGCTCATTCACTGCCCATTGCCGATGTCATCGAGACCTACCAACGCACAGCCATCGAGCTGCGCTAGACACATTTCGGGTCGATTGTCGGACGCCAGGAACGGACGTTGCAGTCTTGCGCCGGATGAGCGTACCATAGGCTGATGAAAACCTGGCTTCGTTATGTCATTTGTGGCGCTGCTGGCATTGTTGCTGGCATCGGCGTCGCGGGCTGGAGTATCCGTTCCGGCGTGTTCGGCTCTGGCGTAAAGATCGGGCCATGGACGTCCGGGACCGACTTTGGCACCGCGCAGGCCGATGCCAAGACGCGCGCAGTTGTCGCACTGCGTGGTCTTCTCGCGCTCCCGGCGTCGGAGGCGCGCTATTATAACGCAGCAATTGATGACACCGGGCAGCTTTTGGATGGGCGCTGCCGCTATCGGCTTTCCGGGGGCGCATTGCCGGTGAAATGGTGGAGCATCACAGTCTACGACCCTGCCGGTTATCTCGTGCCCAACGATGCGGGGATCTATTCAGTTGGCAGCGCCGCACTGGGACCGGATGAGCAGACGCGGTGGAATGTGGTGATTGCCCCTGATCGCCAGCCCGGTCATTGGGTGCCAACCGGTAGGATCAAGCATTTCGAGATTACCTTGCGCGCTTATCTGCCGGCGGACGGGGGACGAGGCAACCTTGCCCGCACCCAATTGCCGGCAATCACCCGGGAGAGCTGCGCATGATCCGCAATTGGGGCGCGCCGATCCTGCTTGGCCTGATTCTGGCCGCCGTCACATATCATCTCACCCTGGTCGAGACTCCGAACCTGTTGATGCGCCTGGCAACCTGGCGGGTGGCCAAGGCGGGCAGTATCAATCATTTGTTGCAGACCCCGCTCGCGACCGCGCAATCGCGCGCCATTGTTCGGCCCAGCCCTGATCTGGCCTATTCGAGTTGCCCCTTTGACCTGTCGAACGGACCGGTGCTGATTGATGTCGCCCCGGTACCGGCGCCCTATTGGTCGCTGTCGGTGTTTGATCCACGAACAGATGTGGCGTTCGTCCGGAACAATGTCCAGGCCGGTGGGCAGGCGATCCGTGTCGCCTTGATCGGTGATGCGGGCGGTCAGGCACCGCCGGGTTATGAGCCGGTACTGGTCAAGGGAAACAGCGGGATCGCGCTGGTCAGGATACTGATCGACAACCGCGCCCATTTTCCGCAGGTAGATGCTGCCCGCAAGGCAAGCAGTTGCAAGGCAATGACACCCTGACCGGTTACAGGTCAGGCGTGCTGACCGGCAAAGCGCTCATTGAACTCATCTTCCTTGCCTGCGCATAACAGGCTGGCCTGGGCCCGCCACTGTTCGCGGATGATGTAGCCAGCGGGAACGCTGAGCCTTTGTTCAAGCGCCATCTCATCTTCCTGCGATAACTGGTCAATGTCATCATAGGTTGTGACGCCAAGCGCGAACAGGCGCGCACTCAACAGCGCATCAATCCCGCGAATTCTCAACAGGTCATCGCGGCGTCCGGAACCGAACCATGATTTCGCCGGGTCCGCTGTCGGAGCCGGGTCAATGGTTGGTTCAGTCGCTGTGTCGTCGCTTGCGACATGGGAATTTTCGGCTGGTTCCGCCGGGCTGCTTTGCCCTGGCAGTGCGGCCAACGCCTGAGGCGCCGCCGTAACGATATGCGCGTCGTTGGATATCTCGTCAGACGCCAGGGCTTTCATTTCCTCGGGGTGGAGGGTGATCGGTGCGGCATCGGCGTTGGCAACGTCTTCGATCTCTGTCGCTTCTGGTATGCTCTCAACAGCAAGGCTGGCGGCATCGACAGGTGCGAAATCCCCGGCCACGAAGTCCGGATCCCCGGCATCGATCTCTGGAACACCATTAGCCGGGGCGGGAACATGCTCCTCCTCGACCGGGGTCGTTTGGATCGGCGCCGCTTGGTCTGCTGCGGCTGCTGTCTCGGTGGCGGGCGGAGCCGTGTCCGGTTCGTGCAAGGCCGGCGCGCCTGTGGCTATGGCGTTGTCGACGGCGTCATCGCTCGCGGGTTCGCCAATCACTGCTGCCGCCATGGTCGGAACGGTCGCGTCGGCGACAGTTTCCGTATCGGTAGCGGGAAGCGTGACGTCCTCTTCCTGCCCGGGCTCGGCCGCGCTGTGATCGTCGATCGTTAGTTCGGCGGATTCCGTCGTGTTGTTTGACGGCAAATCCTCCGGATCGGGCGCGCGAAGCGGTGTCATGCGAGAAACGGGCGCAGGTGAGATAGCTGCCAAGGTTGCCTCAAGGCTGGCTATTGGCAGTGCATCAGGAGCGTCAGCGGGCGTTTCACGCACAAATGCTGGAGCAGTTGGCTCGGTCGCCAGGGGCTGTCCCACGGGCTCGGCAGTGACCGGCTCTTGCGGGATCGCATCTGCCGGTTGCACCGTGGCAGGAACCTTTGCCTTTATCTGGGCGAGATAGGCCAGCGTATCCGAATGTTCCTGCTGCAACACGGCGTAATGGTGCTCCAGCTCGGCGGCGCGCGCGCGCACGGCATTCAGTTCGGTGTCTACGCCGTCAGAATAGCTGGCAAACTCCTCGCGTTCGTCCTCATAGCGGCGGCGCCATTTCCTTGCCCGTGCAAGGCTGACCAGGACAAGTGTGATCGCAGCGATACCGAGCAGCGCGATGATAATGATATAAGTCTGGTTGCCGAGCGGCATAGGCGCAATCTTCCCTCAGCTCGATACGAAGCGTTAATCATGGTGCCTTGAACGGCACCCTGTATCAAGCGGGATGAGGGGTGTCAGATTCCGCCCTTGAAGGCGTCGGAAATCGAACAGGCTGCCGGTCCAAGGATGACGACGAACAGTGTCGGCAAGATGAACAGGATCAGTGGTACGGTCATGATCGCAGGCAGGCGCGCGGCCTTTTCCTCGGCGCGCATCATGCGCTCGTTGCGAAATTCGGCAGAGAGAACGCGCAGCGCTGACGCCAGCGGAGTTCCGTATTTCTCGGTCTGTACCATGGTGGTAACGACCCCCTTCACCGCGTCCAGCTTGACGCGCATCGCGAGGTTTTCAAATGCCGCACGGCGTTCCGAGAGGAACCCCAGCTCGATCGCGGTCAGCGTAAACTCGTCGCCCAGTTCGGGATAGGCCTTGCCCAGTTCCTTCGAAACGCGGTGAAACGCAGCATCAACCGTGAGTCCCGCTTCGGCACAGATCACCAAAAGATCGAGCGCATCGGGAAGGCCCTTGCGGATCGCGTCAGAGCGCTTCTTGATCTTGTTGCTCAGGAAAATGTCCGGAGCCTTGTAGCTCAGGATGAACGTGACGGCGACCAGGCCATAACGCTTGATCGGGGACCAGTCTGAAAAGCTGTCCGTGCCATAGACGAGATAGACCATCAGTCCGCCGAAGATGATCGGCAGCACAAGCCGGCCAAAAATCACGGCCACGGCCCACTCCTTGGAGCGGATGCCAGCTTGCATCAGCTTGATTTGCGCCGCCTTGACCTGACTTTCCTGGAGCACCTTCAGGTTGGACAACAGGTCACGGATGCGGTCAGTCGTCTGGTTCTGCTTTACCAGTTTCGCGCGGCGCTTGGTTGACGCTGTAATGCCGGCCTTGAGCTGTTCGCGCCGATCATTGAGCGCCTTGACCCGCTTGGTCATCGGGTCGCGAACCGTGGTCACTGCATAGAGCGCCAGCAGAACCGCAAACGCCGCGACGGCGGATAGCAATGTTGCGACCCACAGGACGTCGACCCCAAGGATCGTAGGAGGATGTGCGCCCATGGCTATCAGATCTCGAAGTTGATCATTTTGGCCATGATGAAAGCACCAATGCCCATCCAGACCATGCCGCCTGCACCGGCGACCATCAGCCGCTGGTCGATGAAAAAGGTCTGCATATAGCTGCCGTTGATGACCCAGATCATACCGAACACAATGAACGGCAGCGAACCAATGATATAGGCGGAAGCCTTGGATTCAGACGACATCGCCTTGATCTTGAGCTTCATCTGCCCACGCATCCGCAGCACGGTTGCAAGGTTGGCGAGGGTTTCAGCAAGGTTGCCGCCCGTTTCGCGCTGAATCGCAATGGTGATACAGAAGAACTGGAATTCAGGTGTGCCGAGCCGATCGGCCGTATCCTGCAGCGCGGCATCCATTGTCCGACCGATCTTCATCTTGTCGGACACCATCCGGAACTCTTCGCCGACCGGGCCTTCGACCTCGGCACCGACGACACCGAGTGTCTCACTGATCGGCAGGCCCGACCGGAGGCCGCGAACGAGCAACTCGATCGCGTCAGGGAACTTGGCGTTAAACTTGGCGCCGCGCCGCTTGATGAAAAAGCCCACGACCATGTGCGGTATGCCGGCACCGAGGATCACGCCGACAAACAGTGCCAGCAATAGCGGCAGGCCCTTGATCGCCAACAAAATTCCGACAACCAGGGTGATGCCGACCGAAGCCATGCCATATTGACCGACAGTCCAGTCCTTGCCGGTCATCGCCAGTCGCATCTTGAGGATGGCGGGGCGCGGCAGGAAGCGCATCATCGCCGCATCGACCTTGTTGCCACGGCCTTGCGAAATACGGCGCATCTGCGCTTCGACCGCAACGCCGGCCGAGTCGCTGTGCCGGGCGCGCAATGCGGTCATGCGCCGCGCGCTGGCGCGGGCCGGCGATGGGCCACCCAGTGCAACTGCTACCAATCCGATCACCATGAAGGCGCCGGCAGCCAGCATCAAGATCGACATCATTGTCATGACGACAGTTAGCGCTCCGCATCGTTACCGTTCGGTTTATTTGGCTTTCGCCGACCGTTTCGGCATGAGGGATTTCAGATCGGCGAACTTGCCCATCAACGAAGTGCCTGCGCTCACCGGCTTCTTCTTGTTTGCACCTGCTGCAATATCCGGTTCGTAACCAAGACCCATGATTGCGTTGGACAGTTCGACCAGCGGCGCGACCGTCTTGGAACCCCGGCCAGCTTCCGCGAACGGCTTGCCGAGCTTGGCTGATTGCGCAGCGAGCTTGGGATCGAATGGCACCAGGAAATCAATTTTCCGCTCGATCGAGCCTTCAAAATCCTTGCGACTGATCTCAATTGCACCACTGGCATGGACGCGGTTGGCGACAACATAAACCTGTGTTTGCTGGGCGTTCGACTTGAGCCAGGAAAGAATGCGGATGGTGTCGCGCGCGGCAGCGAGCGTCAGGTCCGTCACCACCACTGCCGCCTGGATGTCGGCGATCAGGTGCGGGTGCTGGACCAGCATGTTGCGCGGCAGGTCAACGACGGTGCATTCAAAGGCGGCACGCATCTCTTCCTGCAACTGATAAAAGGCGCTGCCGTCGGTAACCACGGGTGAATTGATCGGCGCTTCGGCTGACAGGACTGACAGCATCTCGCTTGATTTCACCATCGCGCGTTCGATGAACAGGCCGTCGATCCGGCTTGGATTCTCGATTGCATCCGTCAGGCCACGGCCTGGCTCAAGATCAAGCGCGAGCGCCCCGGTGCCGAAATGAACGTCAAGGTCGAGCAGCGCGGTGGTCCGCTTGCCCTTTTCGCTCAACATCCAGGCGATTGAGGTCGCAAGGGTCGAGGCGCCGACACCGCCGCGCGCGCCAATGAAGGCGGTTGCGCAATGCGGGCGTTCTGCGCTTGTCTCGGACAGTTTCGGTGCGTTCAGCGTGTACTGTGCGTGCGTAAACGCCTCGCGCAGCATGTCCGGGTTGAGCGGTTTGAGGAGGTAATCCTGAATGCCGCTGACCACCAGATCACGATACAGGCGAACGTCATTGACCTGACCGGCGGCGATAACAACCGTCCCCGGCTCACACACTTCGGCGAGCGCGTTGATGTCATTCAGCGGATCGCCGGATTCAGACAGGTCGACAAACAGGATTTGCGGGCTGGCTGAAACAGACAAGGTCTGCACAGCGTTGCGCAGCCCGCCCTTGTTCACCTTTTCCGGTGCCCATCCCATTTCAACAACGACCGGGCGCACTGCCTCGGCCGTGGTTTCATCGCAGACAAAGGCGACAAAGGGTTCTCGCTGGCCGACGCGGCCTGAATTGAACGGCGCGTTCATGTTATTTGCCCCCTGTGCCTTCGGCCTTCACAACAGTCCCGCCACCGCCGGTTGGTGCTGCACGGTGGAAGGCACCAATCGCCTTTGACGCTGAGGCCGGATCGATCGTATCGGCACCGGGCTGACCGCGTACCAGATCGACGGGATTGGCGACCATGGCGGCAAGGTTCGCGTTGATCGAACAACCCTGGTTTGACGAGGTGTTGCTGTTGAATTCCGGCTGATTGACACGGCTGAAATCCGGGCAACCTGGCACGGTCGCCTTGGTGCGGCTGACGACGATGCGTGCAGTCCCCTGGGCAATCGGGGCACCCGTTACCGGTGTGTCGTCAGACAGCAACAGGCCATAGCGGGTCAACTGCGCCGCGACATCATCGCGAACGCCCCGGCCATAGGGGTTGGGGTCGTCAACGGCGACGCGGTCACCATAGCCGAGGTGAAGCGATGCCATCCAGCCGGCAAGGCGTTGCGCCTCGCCCGGCGCCAGGCCGCTGCCCGCGGTGTTGACGTCGAACACATAGTCAGTCCGGCTGACGACCGGCTGATGAACCGATTCCAGGCCGCGATTTTGTGTCCCGCCACAGGCCCCGAGCAAAAGCATAGGTGCGAAACATGCGATGGTGAGGCTACGCTTGAACATGGGTGTCATCCTCGCGGGGGCTCAAAGATTGAAGCCTGGGGCAGCCGCAGCGGCGCCCTTCCTGGCTTTCGGTTGTGGCGTTTCTTGCGGTGCAGGTGCCGCGACGGGCTCTTCCCGGCGCACTGGCTGCGCGGGCGCTGGTGCTGGCGCAACAGCCGCTGGCGCTTCCTGCACGGGTGGCGTCGCTGGCAGGACGGGTGCATTGGCACCGAACGCCGGCTGGCCGCCACTTGGTGCCGCAACGCTTGGCTTTGGCCGGTCACCACCGGTTGTGCCGCCACCAAGCTGCCCCATCAGCACACGACCGAGATCGGTCGGTGCCTTGTAACCGTCGGTCGGCAAGACAATGTCGTTGGCATTGACCGGCTTCACCAGATACGGCGTGATGACAATCACCAGTTCGGTTTCGTCGCGCTGAAAGGCGGTTGAACGGAACAGGGCGCCGAGAACCGGCACGTCACCAACGCCTGGCGTCTTGTCGATCGAATTATTGTGGGTGTTCGACAGCAGGCCGGCAATCATGAAGCTCTGACCCGAGCCGAGCTCGACGGTCGTCTCCGCACGGCGCGTGGTCAGGGCAGGGATGGTGGTCCCGCCAATCGTCACCGAGCCCTGTGAAGAGAGCTGCGAAACTTCCGGGCGAACGCGCAGTGAAATGCGACCGTCTGACAAGACGGTTGGCGTGTAGGCAAGGCTGACACCATATTGCTTGTACTCGACCGAAACCGCGCCAAGGCCCTGGCTCACCGGGATAGGAATTTCGCCACCGGCGAGAAACGTTCCCGTCTCACCCGACAATGCGGTGAGATTCGGGTTTGCCAGCGTCGAAACCTGACCGTCTCGCTCACCGAGATCGAGTGCGCTCAGCATGTCGAGGCCGAACAGCTTGCCCGCGAGGCCCAGTGATGTGCGCGCTGTGCCAGCGAGCTTGCTGAAATCAAATGCCGTGCCGGTGCCGGGATAGACGAACTGTCCAAGCCGGGGGTCGAACGGCAGGCTGATCGTGCCGGCTGGAAAGCCGAATTTCGATGATGCGTCGAGCATCGGCAGTGTGGACGTGTTGACCGAGCCAATCGAACCGACGCTGCGACCTGACGCAATGCCAAACTGAAACCCGCTCGTCATATCGCGGGTCTGCATGTTCACGCCGATATTCTTGACAAAGCTGCGGCTGACTTCGGCAAAGCGAACTTGCAGGTTGACCTGCAAGGGCGTCGCCGTGCGCAGGCGATTGACGACCCCGACCTTCAGCTGTGCTGCCGGATCGGAAACGTTGACGCCGGGGTTGAGCAGTGCCGTGACAAGACGTTCTGCCTGGGCGCTGTCAACGGGTGACTGGACGGTGCCGGTAAGCACGGCGATCTGTCCAACGGTTGCCACATGAACATCGGCATCGGGCATGGCCAGTTTCATCATGCGATCAATTGACGTGATGTTCTGACTGACACGCACGCTGGCCGAATAAACCACGCCACCCGCCGCATTGGTCGCGAAAACAGTTGCTTCGCCAAACTCCTTGCCAAACAGGTTTATCTGGCGCGGGTTGCGGACATAAACGTCGGCCACGGCGGGATTTGAGACCCAGACGTCCGACACATTGGCGGGCAGGTTGATCAGCTCGCCCTGGCCAATCGACAACAGTACCTCATTTGTCGGGCGCTGTGTCCCGGCAGGAAGCCCGACATGGGCGGCGGGGCGGGCGGCGGCGCGCGGCTTGCTGTTGCCGGCAAGACTTGCGCCGGGCAGGGTGACGACCAGCGCCGTTGCAAAGGTCGCGCTCAGCGAGCGATGCAAGAAGCTCTTGATACGCATGTTATTTACCCCCCCCGACCGAAACATCGGTCACTGCATTGCCGCGCACGACGTGCACGATCGGGCCTTTTGGCGCACCACCAGGGTATCCGCCGGAACCTGCTGCACCCCCGGCCGGGACTGCCTCTGGTGGCTTGCCGGGTACCGATCGACGTTGAAAGCGCGATACGTCTGCGCCGGTGGCAAAGGTTGAATTGCCGGTCTGAGGCTGGCTGGCGAGTTGCACCAGCATTGCCTTCTCGGCTTTGGGATTGGCACCTTCGGGTACGCGGACTTCGCCGCTGGCAATGGCTTGTTCGAGTTCCTGGCCGTTATCGGCAAGGCTGCGCAAGGACAGCGACAGCGAACCCAGCGTCTGGGCAACAGCAATCTGCTCGGCGATCTTGGGCGTGGCCTCGACCGTTACGTTGGAGAAGGTCCGCACGATGGTCTTGCCATCTTCGCCAGTGGTATTGTCGGTACGCTGGTCAGTTGCCAGCACGCGGAGATTGCGCATCACCGTCTCGGAAACCTTGAGCGGCGGGCCATCGCCGCCGCCAGGCACGTTCTGGGTCAGCACGAGATCAATGCGGTCACCGGGAAAGACGAAGCCAGCAACGCCGGATTGAACCGATACCGGCACGGTAACAGCGCGCATCCCCGGCCCGAGCGCGGCGGCGAGGAACCCGCGATCGCCTGGCTTGACCAGCGCCCCCTGGGTGATTGGCTGACCGGCGGTGATGGCGTTGCGCACAACGGTGCCCTGCAACGACCTCAGATCGGTGGTGTTCTTGATGTAATAGGCGCCATCGACCAGTTCCTTGGGCCATGGCTGAAACTTCATCGCCGTCGCATCAAGGATAGTGCCGATGGGCAGGGCGCGTGTCGCGACCAGCACTTCGGGGCCAGTGACCTGCTGCGTTCCCGCGACAGCGGCGTTGGCCGCTGGTGCCGCGCTGCCGGCAATCAGGCTGCGTGCCATGAATGCGGTCAGGCCGGCGACGAGGAGCGCGCCTACCAGGAGAATGATCTTGCGACTATCCATGACGTATCAGGCCTTTCGGGCGCGGCGAAGTTGATGCCGCGTTAATCATCACGATAAGTGGTTAAAAAGTGGTTCCCGGATCGCGATCAGCCCGGCGAGGGCGATTGCGACACCATAGGGAATTTCGATTGCGCCATCCTTGCGCCGGATGGTTCGTTCAATCAGGAAGAGGATGGTAAGCGCGCCGCCGATCAGCGACATGACGATCAACATCCAGACAAGCGCTTGAATTGGCAACCATAATGCCAGCGCGCTGATCATCTTGACGTCGCCGCCGCCCATCCAGTTGAAGTAGAAGGCGGTGCAGAACAGGGCGAAGATCACGCCGCCCGCAGCAAGCTGGATGGCGATGTCGGGCTGCAGGGAAAGGCCATTCGACCACCACCAAAGGGGGGCCAGGGCGAGGATCGTGGCGTTCTTCCAGTTGGCGATCTCACGGGTGCGCGCATCCTGAATGCCCGCCGAAACGAGCAGCAGCGCGAGTGCCGCCAGCAGTGCAATATTCAGATTGAGCCCACCCATCCGGAATTTTCTAGACGGCAGGGCTTTCCAAAAAGTAACCAGCCGCATGGATTTCCCAACATTGTTCCGCCGCGCCATTGCCGCAGACGCCCGGATCTCCCGCTGGATCGGTCCCGACGGGTGGGATTTTCGTCGCTTTGACTGGCCCGCACCGGCGACGCCGCGCGGTACGATCCTGTTTCAGGCGGGACGTGGGGACATGATCGAGAAATATCTTGAGGCGATGGCGCACTGGCATCAGCAAGGATGGTCGATCACGTCGGTTGACTGGCGCGGGCAGGGCGGCTCCGGGCGGGTGTCACCAGATCCCCATGTCGGCGATATTGATGACTTTTCGACCTATGTTGCTGACATCGGCGCGTTCTGGGCTGAATGGGCGCCGCAGGCCAGTGGGCCAGTGGTGATGATCGCGCACTCGATGGGCGGCTATCTGGTGCTGCGCGCGCTGGCGGAAAAGGCCGTGGCGCCGGTGGCGGTGGTGCTCTGTGCCCCGATGCTTGGGCTGCATAGCCCGCTTGGCCCCTGGCTTGGCGAGCGGTTTGCCCGGATGCTGGGTGGGGTCGGCAATGCGTCACGCCCGGCATGGAAGGCCAATGAGCGACCGGGTATCCGCGATCCGCGCTTCGCCCTGCTGACCCATGATGCCTCGCGCTATGATGACGAAAAATATTGGCACGAGGCCAAGCCCGAACTCCTCACAGGCCCGCCAAGCTGGCGCTGGCTCGTCAAGGCTTTCGCCTCGACCCGCGAATTGCGCGCCGATCCCCGGGTGGGGAACGTGTCGGTCCCCATCCTGATGCTGGTTGCCGATGCTGACCAGTTGGTCGACCCCAGGGCTGCAGTGAAGCTCGCTGCCAGGTTGCCCGATGTGCGGGTGGTGCACTTTGGCGAGGAAGCCGCGCATGAACTGCTGCGCGAGGCGGATCCGGTACGTAATCGCGCCCTGGGCGAGATTGATCTGTTCCTGGCTTCGCGCGCGCAGCGGAGCTGAACGGGTGTCGCACTTCGATGTCGCAATTGTCGGGGCAGGTATTGCCGGAGCGAGCCTCGCCGCCGAGATTTCACCCCGCGCGCGTGTCATCATTTTCGAGGCAGAGGAGCAGCCGGGTGTCCATGCCACCGGGCGTTCTGCTGCCTTCTGGTCAGAAACCTATGGCGGCCCCTGGGTCCAACCGTTGACCACCGCGTCAGAGGGCGCCTTGCGTGGGGGCGGCTATCTCGAACCGCTGGGATCGTTGCAGATCGGTCGAGCCGGTGACGGGGCGAAGGTCGATGCTTTCTTGCGCGAATTTGAGGGAAGTGGCGTTTCGCTTGAAACTGTTGACCCGCATCTCATTGTGCCGGGCCTGTTGCCGGAATGGACATTGGGGGTCTTTGAACCGAGCTGCGCCTATATTGACGTTGCGGCGCTGCACGCCGCGTACCTCGCCACCTCGCGCCGACATGGCGCTGCGTTAAGACTGGGTTCGCCGCTGCACCATGCTGTTCGCAGCGGCGGTCGCTGGTCGATCAAGGCCGGTACCGAGTTGGTGACAGCCGACATTCTGGTCAACGCGGCTGGCGCCTGGGCAGATCTGGTTGCCGGTCGGGCAGGGGTTGCGCCGATCGGGATCAGCGCATTTCGCCGCAACATGGTGCAGATTCGAACTGACCCGTCACCGCCGGCGGCATTACCGCATGTTTCGGACATTGGCGGAACATTCTATTTCAAACCGGAAGCGGGCGGGCGTCTGTGGCTCAGCCCGCACGATGAAATCCCCGCAGAACCAGGCGATGCCCAGCCCGAAGAGATAGATGTGGCAATTGCCATTGATCGATTCCAGCACGCGGTGGACTGGCGGGTGACGCGCGTTGAGCATCGTTGGGCCGGGCTGCGCAGCTTCGCGCCGGATCGTTTGCCGGTTTATGGTTTTGACCCTGCCATGCCGGGTTTCTTCTGGTGCGCCGGGCAAGGTGGTTTTGGCATCCAGACCGCGCCAGCGGCCGCCATTCTGGCGGCAGCGGTGTTGCTTGAAACAACGCCTGACCTGCCCATCGTGATCGACCCGGCGCGATATGCGCCCGCGCGCTTTCGGTCACTGGCGTAACCGTGAAGCAGGCGTTAACCTCGCGGCGCCAACCAGGAGATGTAAAATGGCGCACAAGTTTGTGATCGAGCAGAACAAGGCTGGCGAGTATGTTGCCAAGTTCAAATATAACAGCGAGTTGATCTGGTGGACCGAAGGCTATTCCAGCAAGGCTTCGGCGCAGAATGCGATTGATTCTATCCTGAAAAACGGCCCGGGCGCGCCGCAGGAGTAAGTTACTGAACAGGAATGCGCACATGCGTGCGCATTCCTGTTCAACGATTATGCCTGTTCAATCAGCGTGATGCGTCGGCTGCGTCGCTTGCCAGTCGGTCTGCGCGTTCATTTTCGGGGTGGCCAGCATGGCCCTTGACCCATTGCCAATCGATTCGATGTCCTGCTGCGGCGTCGAGCAGCGCCTGCCATAGATCAGCATTCTTGACGGGCTTCTTGTCCGCTGTGCGCCAGCCATTGCGCTGCCAGCCCTTTATCCACTTGGTCAGGCCATCCATGACATAACGGCTGTCGGTGGAGAGCGTCACATGACAAGGGCGCGTCAACGCCTTCAGCCCTTCGATGGCGGCGGTCATTTCCATGCGATTGTTGGTGGTCAGCTTTTCCCCACCTGACAGCTCGCGTTCCTTGGCACCTGAGCGGATTACGACACCCCAACCACCCGGGCCGGGATTGCCCTTGCACGCGCCGTCAGTGAAAATCTCGACTTTGGTCAGCTCGGTCATGCAAAAAGCGCTGCGCCATGGCGTTCATAATGATCGAGGCGCCGCAGATAGGCGAGCGGATCCTTGCGGGTCACCAGCGCATCGGCCGGTGTGTTGAGCCAGTCCCAGGCGCGGGTCAGCAGGAAGCGAATGCAGGCGCCGCGCGCCAATGTCACCAACGCAGCGCGTTCCTCAGGTGTCAGCCCAAAGCTTTGCTCATAACCCGCGACCAGCGAGGCACCCACTGCCGGCGCGCAAGCATTGCCCAGGGCGTCGAACGCCCAGGCCGAGTGCATCACCGCAAGATCATAGGCGCGAAGATCGGTGCAGGCGAAATAGAAGTCGATCACGCCGCTGACCTGATCGCCCAGCATCAGCACATTGTCGGGAAAGAGATCCGCATGGATCACTGCGGGTGGCAGACCCGCCGGCCATGCGGCCAGAACCTGATCAAGCGATGTGCGGACCCGGTCAAACAGGCCCGGCGCAATGGAATCGAGATCATTGCCGCAGCGTTCGAGTAATTGGCTCCAGCCGTCGGGGCCAAGGCTGTTGGGCCGTGTGCCGGTAAAGTCGGCCAGGGCGCGGTGCATCTGGCCCATTGCTGCCCCGGCAGCATGGGCCTGGGCGGGCGTTGGATGGGAGACAGAAACACCCGGCAGGAATTCGATCAGGCACGCCGGGCGCCCTTCCAGCAGGTGGATTACCGTACCACTGCGGTCCGGCAATCCCCGAGGAACCGGATTGCCGCGCGCGGCAAGGTGATCGAGCATAGCCATGAAGAAGGGCAGGTCATCAGCCGAGACGCGCTTTTCATAGAGCGTCAGGATGAACCGCCCGGTCGTGGTATCGACCAGATAATTGCTGTTCTCCACGCCCTCTGCGATGCCTTTGGCCGAAACCAGCTCGCCATGATCGAATTGCGCAAGAAAGCGCGCGAGTGCTTCCGCTGAGACCTGTGTATAGACCGCCACGCTGGTTCAGGCCGCGATTTCAAGGCCGCGTGGCAGTTTGAACGAAATGGTTTCGCGGGTCGCTTCCACTTCCTGCTCCTCGATCTGGTATCGCTCACCAAGCTTCGTCACCAGTTCGCGGACCAGCAATTCCGGTGCTGAGGCGCCAGCCGTGATTCCCAGGGTCCGCACACCGTCAAGAAATGACAGGTCGAGATCGCTGGCGCGCTGGATCAGACGCGCGGGTGTACCATGGCGCTCCGCAACTTCGGCAAGACGCAGCGAGTTTGAGGAGTTGGGCGCACCGATTACCAGCATCGCATCGCATTTATCGGCGATCGCTTTTACGGCGGCTTGCCGGTTCGATGTCGCGTAACAAATATCCTCGCCGCGCGGCGCCTGGATCTGCGGAAACCGCTGTTCCAGCGCCTTCACCATATCGGCGGTGTCATCGACTGACAGTGTGGTCTGCGTCAGAAAGGCAAGGTTGCTGGCATCGGCTGGATTGAGGTTCGCAACATCCTCCAGTGTTTCCACCAATGTCATCGCGCCAGGGGGTACCTGGCCGAATGTTCCCACCACCTCCGGGTGCCCGGCATGGCCGATGAACAGGATGTGGCGACCCGCCGCGACGAGTCGTTCAGCCTGGCGATGAACCTTTGAGACAAGCGGGCAGGTTGCGTCGAGATAGGAAAGGCCGCGATTGGCAGCCTCAACCGGCACGGCCTTGGGGACGCCATGGGCCGAGAACACCACGGTCACGCCGTCCGGTACCTCGTCCAGTTCTTCAACGAAAATAGCGCCTTTGGCCTTCAGCGTGTCGACAACGAACTTGTTGTGGACGATTTCGTGGCGGACATAGACCGGCGCGCCATATTTTTCGATCGCCAGCTCGACGATCTGGATTGCACGATCGACACCGGCGCAAAAACCGCGCGGGGCCGCGATCAAAAGGGTCAGTGGAGGTTTGGCGGTGTGGCTCATCGCGGCTGGCCTCTACGCGATTGCTTGCGCCCGCGAAAGGCGCTTCCTATGGTGTTATCTGTTTCGGGGCCGATGCGATCCGCTTGCGGCCCCTTCCCGTGTAATAAGGTGCGTGTGCCCGTGACAGCCTGGAAATCAGCCATCCCCCTGGTGCTTCTGCTTGCGTCGGGGTGCCGCCATGCCGGTGATCTTGATGAAACCGGGGGAATCACGGCGGTTCGTTCAGCCTGCCCGGCGGTCGAAATCCCGGCGGCAACGGGTGACATTACAATGTTTGACCCGGTCGGTAGCGTTGATGCCTCGGCCATTGATGTTGAGGCGACGATGACCAATGTCCGCTCAACCTGCTATGACGCCAGTGGCCCTGACATCCAGACCGTGGTGACTTTTGACATTCAGGCCCGGCGGACCCGCACCGATGCGCCGCGCGATGTCAGCTTTCCCTATTTCGTCGGCGTTGTGCAGGGCGGCACTGCGGTCGTTGCCAAGCGAATCGGGCACGTCGTGGTCCATTTCGATGCCGGCCGGGATCGCGCCTCTGCCAGCGGGCAGGCAACGTCGCTTGTCTCGCGCGCAGCGGCAACCTTGCCCGCCGATGTGCGTCGAAGGCTGACCGAAAAGCGTCGGGCTGGCGACGAGGATGCGGCGACCGATCCACTCGCCCGTCCCGAGATTCGTCAGGCCGTGTTGCGCGCAACCTTTGAGGCGCTGGTTGGCTTCCAGCTGACCGAGGCGCAGCTCAAATACAACGCCACACGCTGATTATTCACTTGCTGGCGATTGACTTGCCCGGGGCGGCGCGCCAAACCGGGATAGTCGATGGCGGGCAACCGTCATAGGCACGCGCGGGAGAGACCCCGGACCTGATCCGGGGCGCCGAAGGAGCAACCGCCCCGGAATCTCTCAGGCAAACCGGACCGCGCGGGCCGAATCGACACTCTGGAAAGCGCTCCGCTTCGGCGGCGCCACCGAAGGTGTAAGCCGCGCGTTGCGGTGAAAGCTCTCAGGTTCCGTGACAGAGGGGGCGGTGGACAATGGTCTTCATGGCCGGAATCCGCCGTGGCACCCCGGCACGGAGACGGCATGAGCGACGAAACAACCGACGGCTATATCGATATCGAAATTGAGACGCTGCCGCTCGACGCGTGGCATCGTGCGCGCGGTGCGCGAATGGTGCCGTTCGCCGGCTATCATATGCCGATCCAGTATGAAGGGATTATGGCCGAGCATCTGTGGACCCGCGAAAATGCCGGGTTGTTCGATGTCAGCCATATGGGCCAGCTATATCTCAGCGGTGAGGATCTTGATGCCGCGCTGGAGACCGTGCTGCCCGCTGATGTGAAGGGGCTGGCCCTTGGCCGTATGCGCTATTCGCTGTTGCTTGCCGACAATGGCGGGATTCTTGATGATCTGATGATCAGCCGCTGGCCCGACGGCATCTACATGGTCGTCAATGGTGCGGTGAAATATGACGATATCGCTCACCTGCGGGAGGAGCTGCCGGACGAGATCACGATCAACCAGCTCGATGAGCGCGCCTTGCTGGCATTGCAGGGACCGCGGGCTTTCGATGCGCTGAAGCGGCACACCACCGGCAAATGGCCGCTGGAGGCGTTGGGCTTCATGATGGGTGGCCCGTTTGAGATTGCCGGAGCCGCCGCGTGGATCAGCCGTTCTGGCTATACCGGTGAGGATGGCTTCGAGATATCGCTCGATGCGAGTGAGGTTGAGCGGATCGCCAGCCTGTTGTGCGAAGAGCCGGAGGTCAAGCCGATTGGCCTCGGCGCGCGCGACTCGTTGCGGCTTGAGGCGGGGTTGCCGCTCTATGGCCATGATCTTGACCCCGAAACGACGCCAGTAATGGCCGACCTTGGCTTTGCGCTGTCGAAGCGCCGCCGCGAGGAAGGTGGTTTCCCCGGCCATGAACGCATTTTGCGCGAGCGTGAACAGGGTTCATCGGTCAAGCGGGTTGGCTTGCTCGTCGAGGGCCGTCAGCCGGTGCGTGAGGGCGCAGCGGTGGTTGATGGCAACGGATCAGAGATCGGCAAGGTGACGTCCGGTGGCTTCGCGCCAAGCGTCGGTGCGCCGATAGCCATGGCCTATGTGCCTGCTGCACTCGCCACGCCCGGCACCAGGGTTCAACTCGCCCAGCGCGGCAAGGTCCATGAAGCGACCGTTGCCGCGATGCCTTTCATTCCCCACCGTTATGTCCGCTCAGGAGGAAAATCATGAGCCGTTACTTTACCGAAGATCATGAATGGGTTGATGTCGATGGTGACATCGGCACAGTTGGCATTTCCGAATATGCGCAGAGCCAGCTCGGCGACATCGTTTTCGTCGAGGTGCCGGAAGACGGCAAGTCACTGACCAAGGGCGACGAGGCTGCTGTTGTCGAGTCGGTCAAGGCCGCGTCGGACGTATATTCGCCGGTGTCGGGCACGGTGCTGGAAGGCAATGCCGCGCTTGCTGATACGCCGGGCCTCGTCAACGAGGATCCGGAGGGCGATGGCTGGTTCTTCAAGCTCACGCTCAGCGACCCGAGCGAGGTCGAGGGTCTGATGGACGAAGCTGCCTATGAGGCGTTCGTCGCGAAGCTGTGACGCCTGACGCCCGGCCCGCCAGAGCGGGTTTCGGGTGCTCCGGTCAGTCCATGCCGGCCTGTATTGCGTAGTTTCCCAGCCCAGCCCCTCCACTGACAGCGAGGGGGGAGATTTGTTGATGCGTTACCTACCGCTTACCGACGCTGATCGCGGGGCAATGTTGTCCGTCATTGGTGCCGCCTCAATCGATGACCTGTTCGTCGATGTGCCTGCTGAAGCGCGCCTCGACGGACCGATCCGCGAACTGCCGATGCACGCCAGCGAATTGTCGGTTGAACGACATATGACGAAACTGGCGCGCAAGAACCTTGCGGCGGGCGATGGACCCTTCTTTCTCGGCTGTGGCGCCTATCGCCACCATGTTCCGGCGAGCGTCGATCATCTCATCCAGCGCGGCGAGTTCCTGACGGCCTATACGCCATACCAGCCCGAGATCGCGCAGGGCACATTGCAGAT
The DNA here is from genome assembly GCA_963422345.1 of uncultured Sphingomonas sp. Classification (GTDB taxonomy): domain Bacteria; phylum Pseudomonadota; class Alphaproteobacteria; order Sphingomonadales; family Sphingomonadaceae; genus Sphingomonas. Next base: position 2,652,809 of record OY729425.1, on the reverse strand, counting down.
GTTGTTCGAGTTCCAGACGCAGGTGGCGCGTCTGCTTGGTACAGATGTCGCCAATGCCTCAATGTATGACGGCTCGACCGCGTGCTGGGAGGCAATCGGCATGGCGCGGCGCGTAACGAAGCGGACCCGGGCGATTCTCTCGTCGGGCTTGCATCCGCACTATGTTTCGGTCGCGAAAACGATGGCCAAATTTACGGGTGATCAGCTTGATACGGCGGCGCCGTCATTGCAGGCCGGGACGGATATCGACCGGCTGATTGCGTCGATTGATGACGATACCTCCTGCGTGGTGGTGCAATATCCTGACATCCTTGGCCGCGTTGCTGACCTCACGCCATTGGCCGCTGCCTGCCACGCGAAAAAGGCACTGTTGATCGCCGTGGTGACCGAGCCGGTGGCGCTTGGCGCGCTCCGCTCACCGGGCGAAATGGACGCCGATATTGTTGTCGGCGAGGGCCAGTCGATCGGGGTCGGTCTGCAATTCGGTGGCCCCTATGTCGGGCTGTTCGGCTGCAAGGAGAAATATCTCCGCCAGATGCCCGGGCGCCTGTGCGGCGAGACAGTTGATGCCGATGGTCGGCGCGGCTTTGTGCTGACCCTGTCGACGCGCGAACAACATATCCGGCGCGAGAAGGCGACGTCAAACATCTGCACCAACAGCGGATTATGTGCGCTGGCATTTTCGATTCACATGACCTTGCTTGGCGAGGCGGGATTGCGCGCATTGGCCGCAACCAACCATCACAACGCGGTAGCGGCTGCCGAGCGATTGGCGAAGGTTCGTGGCGTGTCGCTGGTCAATGATGCATTTTTCAACGAGTTTACGCTGATTTTGCCAGTCGAGGTCCGGCCTGTGGTCCGCAGTCTGGCGGAGCGCGGTATTCTGGCCGGTGTGTCGCTTGGGCGGCTTTACCCGGATGAGGCCGGGCTGGCCAATGGGCTGGTCGTTGCGGTGACCGAGACGACCTCTGCGGAGGATGTCGAAACCCTTGCTGTTGCACTTGAGGAGGTGCTGCCATGAGCGTCAACGCAAGCGGCTGGCGCCCTGAGCGCCCCGAAATCGGTAACACCGTCTCTCCGACCTTCACGGGCAACAAGGCGCTGATGCTGGAAGAAGCGCTTATCTTTGAGATTGGTGCAATCGACACAACCGGCGTCGAGGTTGCGCCACCCGCCGCCACGGCATCGCGACTGGGCGGCCTTGCCCGGACCGGGACGATCGGGTTGCCGGGCCTTTCTGAGCCAGAGGCAGTGCGCCACTATACGCGCCTGTCGCGGCAAAATTACGCGATTGACCTTGGGCTGTTTCCGCTCGGTTCGTGCACGATGAAGCACAATCCGCGTCTTAACGAAAAGATGGCGCGGCTGCCTGGCTTTGCTGATGTTCACCCATTGCAGCCGGTCGATACGGTGCAGGGCGCGCTGGAGGTGATCCATCAACTCGCGCACTGGCTCGTGACGCTGACCGGCATGTCGTCCGTGGCCATGAGTCCCAAGGCAGGCGCGCATGGTGAGCTGTGCGGCATCCTTGCGATCAAGGCTGCGCTGGAGGCGCGTGGCGAGGGGCATCGCAAGACGATCCTCGTGCCGGAAAGTGCCCATGGCACCAACCCGGCGACCGCCGCCTTTGCCGGTTATTCAGTGGAAGATATTCCCGCCAATGCCGATGGCCGCATCGACACCGCTGCTCTGCTCGCGCGGCTCGGGCCGGATGTCGCGGGTGTGATGATCACCAACCCCAACACCTGCGGCCTGTTTGAGCGCGACCTCAAGACGATTTCCGATGCGGTTCATGCCGTGGGTGGCTTCGTCTATTGCGATGGTGCGAACTTCAACGCGATTGTCGGACGCGTCCGGCCCGGCGATCTTGGCGTTGATGCGATGCACATAAACCTCCACAAGACTTTCTCAACACCGCATGGCGGTGGCGGTCCGGGGTCGGGGCCGGTGGTGTTTTCCGCCGCACTGGCGCCGTTTGCGCCGCTGCCGGTTGTTGAGCAGCAGGGTGATCGCTTCGTCCTGATCGAGGAAGAGACGGCTGCCGGGCATCACAGCCAGAGCTTTGGCCGGATGGTCGCGTTCAATGGCCAGATGGGCATGTTCACCCGTGCGCTGACCTATATCCTCAGCCACGGCGCCGATGGCCTGCGTCAGGTCGCCGAGGATGCGGTGCTCAACGCCAATTATGTCCTGCGCTCGCTCGACAAGACGCTCGATGCGCCGTTCGGTGCGGCAGGGCCGTGTATGCACGAGGCCCTGTTCTCGGACGAAAACCTGGCCGAAGGTTTCTCGACCATCGATGTGGCCAAGGGGCTGATTGACGAGGGCTATCATCCGATGACGATGTATTTCCCGCTCGTCGTCCATGGCGCGATGCTGGTTGAGCCAACCGAGACCGAGAGCAAGGCCGCGCTCGACCAGTTTATCGGTGCGCTGCGCTCGGTCGCGGAACGCGCCAAGGCGGGGGATGCCAGCTTGAAGTCGGCGCCACATTTCGCACCGCGTAGCAGGCTGGATGAGACGCTCGCAGCGCGCAAGCCGGTGCTGGTGTGGAAAGAACCGGACCTGGCGGTGGCGGCGGAATAAGGTTGTGGTGGGTGTAGCTTAGACTGCTATGCCCATTTTCTACCGACCAGAGGGAAGATCGCATGCAGGGGCATAATGGCGCGCCGAATCCTTGGATCAGCTATGCCATTATGGCGCTTGTTATTGCAGTCGTTTTTACCTTGCGGTGGCGACGAATGAGTCAGGTTCGCCCGCTCAAACTTGAACGACTCTGGATATTCCCGACGATCTATGCGGCGATTGCGGCCTATATGTTCGTGGCGTTTCCGCCGCAGGGAATTGCATGGCTATTCTGCGCATTGGCCCTGATACTGGGTGCCGCACTCGGCTGGCAGCGTGGCAAGTTGATGAAGATTGCCGTGGATCCAGAGACGCACGCGCTCAACCAGGTGGCCTCGCCTGCGGCCATGTTGTTCATCCTTGGACTGATCGCCGTACGGAGCGGCGCTCGCATGGCGCTGGTCGGTGATAATTCGTTGCACCTGAATGTCTTGGCGGTAACCGACATCTTGCTCGCCCTCGCGCTTGGGTTGTTTTCGGTACAGCGAATCGAGATGTATCTGCGCGCGCGGCGCATGCTTGAGGAAATGCGTGGGTCGCGGGACATGTGACAAAACTGTCCAACGCCATGACCCTGCCTTTCCGGTGGAGGCGGGGCTGTGTGATGGAGACTTTTGTCAGTAACCGATGTCACAAACCGGCGGCAGCGCGATCGGTCCTTTCGCGGTGCAGGCGATGTTCGCGCCAGACAATGTACAGGCCGCTGGCGATGATTACCGGCGCCCCCAGCCAGGTCGCGGCATCGGGCAATGCGCCGAACAGCAGCCAGCCATACAGGGCCGCCCAGACCAGGCCAGTATAGTCCATCGGCACCACCAGCGAGACAGGCGCGGAGCGCAGCGCGGCTGTCATGCACAATTGCGCGGCGCCACCGGTCAGGCCGACCGCGACGAGCAACAGCCAGGTCGAGAGCGGGTGGGGCTGCCAGAACAACGCAAAGGCGATGCCGAGTGGCGGGATCGACAAGGCCGAAAACCAGAAGACGATGGTCGCTGCGCTTTCGGTCCGTCCGATCTGGCGCAACAGGATCGAGACGGCGGCGCTGAGCAGCGCGGCCATCAGGCCAGTGACGATCCCAAGGGTAACAATATGGCCGCTGCCGGGCTGCGTGACGATCAGCACCCCGACAAATCCCAGGATGACCGCGCCCCAGCGATGCCAGCCGGTCGGCTCATGCAGCACCAGCGCACCAAGGATGGTGGCGAAGATTGGCAGGGTGAACTGGAGGGTCGTCGATTCGGCCAAGGGCAAAAGCAGGATGGTCGAAAACATGAAACACATGCTCACCAGCCCCAGCGCGGTGCGGGAGAGATGCGCCCCGAATCGCTCGGTTTTGATCGACGCCAGGCCCGGGCCCATGGCAATCCACAAGGTGACCAGCGGCAGCGCGAAGGTCTGGCGGAAGAACAGCACTTCGGCGAGGTGGGCGCCGCCGGCCTCGGCCAGTTTGATCAGCGCGTTCATGCTCGAAAAGATCGCCGCCGCCGCAAGGCGCAAGCCGATCGCGAACAGGATTCGATCATCATTTTGCGTTGTGGCCACCATTGACCCGCCTTGGGTTCTCGTTAAGCGCTCGTCAAATGATCAAGCGCGCACTCAACGTCACCCGCGAAGCCGATTTCGCAGCCTGGTACCAAGCCGTCATTTCGGAGGCCGATCTGGCTGAGGAAAGCGGCGTGCGTGGTTGTATGGTCATCCGGCCCTGGGGCTATGGCATCTGGGAACGGATTCAGCGGCTGCTGGATGACCAGATCAAGGCGACGGGCCATGAAAATTGCTATTTCCCGCTGTTCATCCCGCTGTCCTATTTCGAAAAGGAAGCGGAGCATGTCGAGGGCTTCGCCAAGGAGATGGCGGTTGTCACGCACCACCGGCTGATCGGCGATGGGAAGGGCGGGCTGGTGCCGGACCCTTCCGCCAAGCTGGAAGAGCCGCTGGTCGTTCGGCCCACATCGGAAACCGTGATCGGCGCAGCCTTTGCGCGCTGGGTACAGTCATGGCGCGACCTGCCGGTGCTGATCAACCAATGGGCCAATGTCGTGCGTTGGGAGATGCGCACCCGCATGTTCCTGCGCACCAGCGAATTTCTGTGGCAGGAAGGCCATACGGCCCATGCGTCGGCGGAAGAGGCCCGTGAGGAAACGCTGAAGATCCTCGAAATGTATCGCGCCTTTGCAGAGGATTGTCTCGCCCTGCCGGTAGTCGCTGGCGAGAAGCCGGAGAATGAACGCTTTCCCGGTGCCGTCGCGACCTATTCGATTGAAGCGATGATGCAGGATGGCAAGGCGCTCCAGGCTGGAACGTCGCATTTCCTCGGAACCAATTTCGCCTCGGCGCAGAATATCCGCTTCCAGAACGCCGGTGGTGAGCTTGAGCTGGCCAACACGACAAGCTGGGGTGTGTCGACCCGGCTTATCGGTGGTGTGATCATGGTTCATGGTGATGATGACGGGCTGCGCGTTCCGCCCCGGATCGCGCCGTGGCAGATCATCATCGTTCCGATGTTGCGCGATCAGCCTGAAGATGCGGCGATCATTGACTATTGCAAGGCATTGCAGGCCGAACTGGCCAGCCAGTCGGCACTGGGCGAACCCGTCCGCGCCTTGCTTGACCTGAAGCCGGCCAAGGCAGCGACAAAACGCTGGGGCTGGGTCAAGAAGGGCGCGCCGATCATCGTTGAGGTTGGTGGCCGCGATGTCGCAGGCGGCAATGTTTCGGTCGTGCGCCGTGACCGGCTCTATCGTGAGGATGGCAAGCTCGACAGTGCGATCATCGCACGCGCGGATTTTGTCGCCGGGGCCGCTGCGACCTTGGCTGACATCCAGACAAACCTCCATGCCGAGGCTGGCGTCCGGTTGCGGAGCAATATCGTCGCGGCGAATTCCTTCGCCGAGATCGAACAGCATTTCGCTGAAGGCGTGAAGAATCCAGGCTGGCTGGAGGTGCAGTGGTCAAAGCCGACCGGCGCCGCGCTGGATGCGGTGGTGGAACGGTTGAAAGCGCTCAAGCTGACCTTGCGCAATGTGCCGGTTGACGCGGCAAGTGCCGATGGGCCGTGCGTGTTCACCGGCAATCCCGCTGTTGAGCGGGTGCTTGTGGCGCGGTCTTACTGACCAGCGACCATGTTCGCCGAGGTTCATCTCGCGCGGCTCAAACAGGCATTTGCCGGGCAGTTCACGCCCGATGGCGCAGGATTTGTCTATCGTCAGGGACGGCGCGGGCCGGGCATTCGGGTAAGTGCGGCGGAGCGCGCAGAGTTTGTCGCGGCATTTGATCGTGCGCTTGTCAGGCTGGGATGGGCAGCCTTTTTTGCCGCTGTTGTCGCATTTGGCGCGCTTGAGGTCTTCCACCCCGATTTGCCAGCACCGTTGTACGGGCGGGGTGAACCCATTGCGATCATCCTGTTGGCAGTGACCTTCATGGCGATGTGGTGGTGGATTCGCAACGCGCCGATGCGTGCGCTGGCGCGGCGGGCCACGATTGATCAGGGTATCTCAGGGGAAGATTTCCGGCGCGCGGCACTGGTGGCGATGCCGTGGTCGATGCCAGCCCTTGCCGGGCTGTTCATGGTGGGGCTGATCGTGCGCGTGGCCTGGTTGCCCGACCCCCTGGCTCCCGCGCGCTGGGGTTATTACGCCTTCGCAGTTGCTGGCCTTGCTGCGATGGCGCTGCTCGCCTGGGTCAAATGGCGGGCGGGCGAATAGCCTGGGCAGGCTGTGCGCCGACATGGGTTGTGCCACGCGCTTCTGCCAGTTTCACCTGCCGGTGGCGTTCGGCATAGCCGGCGCGCTGCGCATCATCGCGGTCAGCGTGACATGCCGGGCACGAGATGCCTTCGACATAGAGCGGCGAGGCGCGATCTTCGGCACTGACCGGCATCCGGCAGGCACGGCACAGCCCATATGACCCTTGGGTCAGCCCATGGCCAATGGCAACGCGCTCGTCGAAGACGAAGCACTCGCCCAGCCAGCGGCTGTCCGTTTCCGGCACCTGTTCAAGATAAGCGAGAATCCCGCCCTTGAGATGATGCACATCGGGAATGCCTTCCGCCTTGAGCAAGGCCGTTGCCTTTTCACAGCGAATGCCGCCGGTGCAGAACATGGCAACGCGATCTGCCTTGGCGATTTCCTCGCGATGCGCCTCGACCCAGGCGGGAAAGTCACGAAAGCTGGTGGTTGCCGGGTCTATCGCGCCGGCAAAGGTGCCGACGCGGACCTCATAGTCGTTGCGGGTGTCGATCAACATGGTGCCTGGTTGCGTTATCAGCGCGTTCCAGTCGGCCGGAGCGACATAATCACCGGGATTGAGCGGATCGATGTCCGTTACGCCCATCGTCACGATCTCGCGCTTGATCCGGACCTTCATCCTGAGAAACGGCATGGTCGCCGCTATGGACCATTTGACGTCGAGATCGGCGCAGCCGGGCAGGGCGCGGAGTTGATCAACGACGGTCTCGACAGCGTCAGGTGCCCCGGCAATCGTGCCGTTGATGCCCTCATGGGCGATCAGCAAGGTGCCCTTGATCGCGTTTGCATCGCATAGCGATGAAAGCCGTTCACGCAGGGCATCCAGGTTTTCGAGCGATGCAAATCGATAAAGTGCCGCAACGCGTATCATGTCAGTTCGGCCCATGCCTTTTCAAATGCCGAGCGTTGATCCGGTGTCAGCGTCAGTCCGACCTTGCTGCGCCGGTCGAGTGCATCAGCAGCACTGCGCGCCCATTCGCGATCACGCATCCACCGTGCCTCAATCTCCGTCAAGCCACCGCCAAGGTCAGCGCCCATCGCCGCTTCATCGGTGACGCCCTCCAGCAGGACTGTCAGCATCGTGCCATAGGCATGGGCCATGCGCAGTGAGCGCCCATCGCCGAGAAATGGCCATTTGGCCCGGACCTGGGCAAGAAACTGATCAAAATTGTTGAACGCGCCGCCGGGGAAGGGGCGTTGCCGGGTCATCTGGGCTGGATGCAGCCCCATTGCCCGCCCAAGCTTGCCCATTGCCTCTTCGGCCAGGTGCCGCGCGGTCGTGATCTTGCCACCGAACACGCTGAGCAGCGGCGGGCCGCTGGTGTCGAGTTCAAGGACATAGTCACGGGTAACCGCCTTCGCCTCGCTCGCGCCATCATCATAGAGCGGGCGCACGCCTGACCAGGTTGCGATGACATCCGCCGGGCTGACCTGTTTGATGAAATGAGTGTTTATCGCCTCGCAGAGATAGGCGATCTCACTGTCATCAATCCGCGCATCCTCGGGCGTTTCAACCGGAATATCGGTGGTGCCGATTTCGGTCTGTCCCTGCCACGGGATGGCGAAGATGATCCGTCGGTCAGGCAATTGCAGGATATAGGCATGGTCGCCCTCATAGAGCTTGGGGACGACAATATGACTGCCCTTGACGAGGCGGACATTGCTTTTGGCGTTCACGCCAAGGCGTTCAAGCAGGAGATGGACCCATGGACCTGCGGTATTGACCATCGCGCGCGCCTCGACCGAACGCCCGTCCGACAGGTTGGCGCGCCACACGCCGCCTTCGCGTCGTGCGCTGTCCAGGGCGACGCCGGTACAGATCGCGGCGCCATTGTCCCGGGCGTCGATGGCGTTGAGTACCGTCAACCGCGAATCATCAACCTGTGCATCGGAATAGACGAAGCCGCTGCCGCCGCCCTTGAGCGGTGCCGTGTAGGCCGTGTCGCTCTTTCTTAGACCACGCGAGCGCGCGAGCGACATCTTGCCGCCGAGAAAGTCATAAAGGTAAAGGCCGATGCGCAACATCCACCATGGTCGCAGCGAATTTTCCTGCGGCAGGACGAAGGTGAGCGGCCGGATGATGTGCGGCGCGGCGTTGATCAGCCGCTCACGTTCCCGCAACGCCTCGGCGACGAGCTTGAACTCATAATATTCCAGATAGCGCAGCCCGCCATGAATCAGCTTGGTGGAAGCTGAGGAGGTATGCGCCGCTAGGTCGTCGCGTTCGACGAGCAGAACCTTGAGGCCAAGCAAGGCCGCCTCGCGTGCGATGGCGCAGCCATTGATGCCGCCGCCGATGATGAGGAGATCGTATGTCACCGTTGTCATATATCCGTTGAGGTCAGGCGAAGCCAAGCAGCATCGGCGCATGTTGCGAAAGATCTGGCCCCGTCAACGTTTCACGGCTGGCTAGCGTGCCACCAGGCGACGTTCCGCCGCACGGAGCGCGGGCAATTGGGTGGCAGCGCATCAGCGTCAAACTCCTCCGCAGCTTCGATTTCGAGATTCGGGCGGAAGCGGTACTCGGCTCCGGTGAGGATGAACAGGGCAGGGCCGGTGCAATTCGGGTCGGCGCGATCAAGCGGCTCGTCGCTCTGGCTGATGCCGGACCATCGCACCAGGCCGATTTCCTCTGACAATTCGCGCAGGATGGCTTGCTCGGCAGTTTCCCGACGCTTCATCCCACCGCCTGGAAAATGCCAGCCCGGCATATAAGAGTGTCTGACCAGGACAATCCGTCTGTCAGGCGTGACGACCAGTGCCTTGACGCCCGCACCGCGTTTGCCGGAGATTCGGGTAAGGAGGCGAAAGGCGGTGTAGGCAAGGGTCATCGCCACCCGCCGGATCGTCGATTCCCAAGGCAGGTTCAGCATGACGCTTCCCTGACGGGCGAGGTGATGTGCAACATTGTTTGTGATCGCCCGGCGGGATGCGTAGTGACCCCATGCCGACCATCCTGCCGACAGGGTTTGAGATCAAGCCCTGCGGCAAGCATTGACCACCCCGGAGTCACTCTGTATAGGCGCGCCCGTCCAGACAGGGCTCTCGCCTTGTCCAGACGCGCTTGAACATTGCTGGATACACCCGGACCCGGGGGGTCGAAAGGCCGCCGTGGTCCTTTTGCTATTCCCGTTGTTTGGCTCCAGCAAAGTAACCACGTGAAAGGTGAAGGGCTTCATGCCGACGATTAACCAGCTGGTCCGCAAGGGCCGCGATCCGCAGAAGGCCAAGTCAAAGGTCCCTGCGATGGACCAGAACCCGCAAAAGCGCGGTGTCTGCACCCGCGTCTATACGACGACCCCGAAGAAGCCGAACTCGGCTCTGCGCAAGGTGGCCAAGGTTCGCCTGACCAACCAGCGCGAAGTCATCAGCTACATCCCGGGTGAAGGGCATAACCTGCAGGAGCACTCGGTGGTGCTGATCCGTGGCGGCCGCGTTCGCGACCTTCCCGGTGTTCGCTACCATGTTCTGCGCGGCGTGCTCGACACACAGGGTGTCAAGGATCGTCGCCAGTCGCGTTCCAAGTACGGCGCAAAGCGTCCGAAGTAAGCCGGTCGGCCTGCCAGCCGACGCAAGTCGGACATTGGCTCGTCCCGATCATTGAAGGCTGAAGTTTAGAAGGAAGATTGAAATGGCACGTCGTCGTCGGCCCGAAAAGCGGGTCATCCTGCCTGATCCCCAATATGGTGATGAGGTTCTCTCCAAGTTCATGAACAGCGTGATGCTGGACGGCAAGAAGTCCGTCGCCGAACTGATCGTCTATGGCGCCCTCGCAACGGTCGAGCAGCGCGCCAAGAAGGATCCGATTGGCGTGTTCCACGAAGCGCTGGCCAATGTGAAGCCGGGCATCGAGGTGCGCAGCCGCCGTGTTGGTGGTGCAACCTATCAGGTTCCGGTCGAAGTGCGCCCCGAGCGCGCCCAGGCACTCGCAATCCGCTGGCTGATTTCCGCCGCGCGTTCGCGCAGCGAAAACACCATGTCGGCACGCCTGTCCGGTGAATTGCTCGACGCTTCAAACAATCGCGGCAACGCGGTGAAGAAGCGTGAAGACACGCACCGCATGGCCGAAGCCAACCGCGCGTTCAGCCACTACCGCTGGTAACTGGCTGGCAAACCGGCTTCTCGCCGGTGACTTTTATACCTATATTGCGGGGAGTCGGGCTGTCCGGCTCCCCACATCGCTAAGGAAACACCGACCATGGCCCGCAGCCATCCGCTCGACATGTATCGTAACATCGGCATCATGGCCCATATTGATGCCGGCAAGACGACCACGACCGAGCGTATCCTTTACTACACCGGCAAGTCCTACAAGATTGGTGAGGTCCATGAGGGCACCGCCACGATGGACTGGATGGAGCAGGAGCAGGAGCGCGGGATCACGATCACGTCGGCTGCGACGACGTGTTTCTGGAACGATCACCGCATCAACATCATCGACACCCCCGGCCACGTCGACTTCACGATTGAAGTCGAGCGTTCGCTGCGCGTGCTCGACGGCGCGGTTGCCTGTTTTGACGGCGTTGCCGGCGTGGAGCCGCAGTCCGAGACGGTGTGGCGCCAGGCTGAGAAGTACCAGGTGCCGCGCATGTGCTTCGTCAACAAGCTTGACCGCACGGGTGCCAATTTCAACATGTGCGTCGAGATGATCAAGGATCGCCTCGGTGCCCGTCCGGCGGTGTTGTATCTGCCGATCGGTCTGGAGAGCGATTTCAAGGGACTGGTCGATCTGGTCGAGAATCGCGCGATCATCTGGCTGGAAGAGTCGCTGGGCGCGAAGTTCGAATATCGCGATATTCCTGCCGATCTGGTTGACCAGGCTGCGACCGCCCGTTCCGAGCTGATCGAAATGGCCGTCGAGCAGGACGACGCCATCATGGAAGCGTATCTGGAAGGCAATGAGCCCGACGCCGCGACGCTGAAGAAGTTGATCCGCAAGGGAACGCTGAACTTCTCGTTCGTGCCGGTGCTGTGTGGTTCGGCGTTCAAGAACAAGGGTGTTCAGCCGCTGCTCGATGCCGTGGTCGATTATCTGCCGAGCCCGCTCGACGTGCCGGCGATCAAGGGCCTCAGCCTTGACGGCGTGTCGGAAGACTCGCGTCCTGCCGACGACAATGCGCCGTTCTCGGCGCTGGCGTTCAAGATCATGAACGATCCGTTCGTGGGTACGCTGACCTTCGCCCGCATCTATTCGGGCAAGCTCGAGACGGCATCGCAGGTGCTCAACTCGGTCAAGGACAAGAAGGAAAAGGTTGGCCGTATGCTGTTGATGCATGCGAACAGCCGCGAGGACATCCAGGAAGCCTTTGCCGGTGACATTGTCGCCCTGGCGGGCCTCAAGGATACCACGACGGGTGACACGCTCTGCGCCGCCAACCTGCCGATCATCCTCGAGCGGATGGAATTCCCTGAGCCGGTGATCGAGTTGTCGGTGGAGCCCAAGACCAAGGCGGACCAGGAAAAGATGGGCATCGCGCTCAATCGTCTTGCCCGTGAGGATCCGTCGTTCCGCGTGTCGTCGGACGCCGAGAGCGGCCAGACCATCATCAAGGGCATGGGCGAGCTCCATCTCGAGATCCTGGTCGATCGCATGAAGCGCGAGTTCAAGGTCGAGGCCAATGTTGGCGCGCCGCAGGTGGCGTATCGCGAATATCTCGGCAAGCCGGTCGAGCTGAGCTACACCCACAAGAAGCAGTCGGGTGGTTCGGGTCAGTTCGCTGAAGTCAAGGTCAAGGTCACGCCAGGTGAGCGCGGCTCAGGCTTTGTGTTCATCGACTCGGTCAAGGGCGGTAACGTTCCGAAGGAATATATCCCGTCGGTCGAGAAGGGTATGCGCGAAACGGCTGAAACCGGATCGCTGATCGGCTTCCCGATCATCGATTTCTCGGTCGAGCTGCTCGACGGCAAATACCATGACGTCGACTCGTCGGCGCTGGCATTCGAAATCTGCGCGCGTGGTACGATGCGTGAAGCGGCCCAGAAGGCCGGCATCAAGCTGCTCGAGCCGATCATGAAGGTCGAGGTTGTGACGCCCGAGGATTATCTCGGCGACGTGATCGGCGATCTGAACAGCCGTCGTGGCCAGATTCAGGGCACCGACAGCCGTGGCAATGCGCAGACGGTTGAAGCAATCGTCCCGCTCGCCAATATGTTCGGCTATGTGAACCAGCTCCGCTCGTTCACGCAGGGCCGCGCGCAGTACAGCATGCAGTTCTCGCATTATGATGAAGTGCCCGCCAATGTTGCCGACGAAGTGAAGGCAAAGCTGGCGTAACCTGAAAACACTCGCTAAGGGGCCGCGTCCGTGCGGTGCCTTAGCGCCCCCGGTATTCGATCAAGAAGGTAGGAAAAATGGCGAAGGCAAAGTTTGAGCGGAACAAGCCGCACCTCAACATCGGCACGATTGGCCACGTCGATCACGGCAAGACGTCGCTGACGGCAGCGATCACCAAGGTCCTGGCTGAGACGACCGGCGGCACCGCCGTCGACTTCGCCAATATCGACAAGGCGCCGGAAGAGCGTGAGCGCGGCATCACCATCTCGACCGCACACGTCGAGTATGAGACGGCAGCGCGCCACTATGCGCACGTCGATTGCCCGGGCCACGCCGATTATGTGAAGAACATGATCACCGGCGCGGCGCAGATGGACGGCGCGATCCTGGTCGTCGCGGCTACTGACGGCCCGATGCCACAGACCAAGGAGCACATCCTGCTTGCAAAGCAGGTCGGCGTTCCTTCGATGGTGGTTTTCCTCAACAAGGTCGATCTGGTCGATGACGAGGAAATCCTCGAGCTGGTCGAGATGGAAATCCGCGAGGAACTGTCGAAGCGCGAATTCGACGGCGACAATATTCCGATCATCCGTGGTTCGGCAACGGCCGCTCTCTCGGGTTCGGACGACAAGCTCGGCAAGGAAGCAATTCTGGCGCTGATGAAGGCTGTGGACGAATACATCCCGCAGCCTGACCGTCCGCTCGACAAGCCGTTCATGATGCCGATCGAAGACGTGTTCTCGATCTCGGGTCGCGGTACGGTTGTCACCGGTCGCGTTGAGACCGGCGTGGTCAAGGTTGGTGAGGAAGTCGAGATCGTCGGCATCCATCCGGAAGTCCGCAAGACGACCGTCACCGGCGTGGAAATGTTCCGCAAGCTGCTCGACCAGGGCCAGGCCGGCGACAATGTCGGCGCGCTGATCCGTGGCGTTGGCCGTGATGAGGTTGAGCGCGGCCAGGTGCTGTGCAAGCCCGGCTCGATCAAGCCGCACACCGACTTCTCGTCGGAAGTGTACGTGCTGGCGAAGGACGAGGGTGGCCGTCACACGCCATTCTTCGCCAACTATCGTCCGCAGTTCTATTTCCGCACGACCGACGTGACCGGCACGATCGAGCTGCCTGAGGGCACCGAGATGGTGATGCCGGGCGACAACGTCGCACTGGGCATCAAGCTCATCGCACCGATCGCGATGGACGTGGGTCAGCGCTTCACCATTCGCGAAGGCGGTCGTACCGTCGGCGCAGGGGTTGTCAGCGGCATCACGAAGTAATAGAGGACTGCCACCGCCCGATTCCCTTGTGGGAGTCGGGCGGTTGCTATTTATGTAAACAACCAAGAGTCGCCACAAGGCGGCCCGCTCTTTCGCATCGGTAGGGTTATGGAAACGCAGAATATTCGGATTCGTCTGAAGGCATTCGATCATCGTGTGCTCGATCAGGCAACCGGCGACATCGCTGATACGGCGCGTCGCACTGGTGCTCTTATTCGCGGTCCTATCCCGTTGCCGACGCGCATCGAGAAGTTCACCGTCAACCGTGGCCCGCACATCGACAAGAAGTCGCGGGAGCAGTTCGAGGTGCGTACCTACAAGCGTATGCTGGACATCGTTCAGCCGACGCCGCAGACGGTCGATGCTTTGATGAAGCTCGATCTCGCCGCTGGCGTTGACGTGGAGATCAAGCTGGCCTAAGGGCCAGCGCGACGCGGTTGACCTGCTGGTCCTGCGACGCACGACAGTTTGAGATACCGCTGGCGGCTTCGGCAGCCAGGACAGCGTCTCCCGTCACGTTTCTGCCATGCAGGGACAACCAGCCCGGGACGGGGGCTCGCTTCGCTTTACCGGGCTGACACGCCCCTCGGGATTTCCCCGGTGGGCCTCTGTGAGGAGAATGGGTCATGCGTACCGGCGTGATCGCGAAGAAAATGGGGATGACCCGCCTTTTCCGGGATGATGGCCGCCATGTGCCGGTCACTGTCCTGGCACTTGAAGGCTTGCAGGTCGTTTCCCGCCGCGAAAATGAACGTGACGGCTATACTGCTGTCCAGCTTGGCGCAGGCAGCGCCAAGGCCAAGAATGTTTCCAAGCCAGAGCGTGGTCACTTCGCCAAGGCTGAAGTGGAGCTGAAGGCAAAGCTGGTCGAATTCCGTGTTTCCGAGGACGCGCTCCTCGATGTCGGCGCGGAAATCTCGGCTGATCATTATGTCGCCGGCCAGATCGTCGATATCCAGGGTGTAACCCAGGGTAAGGGCTTTCAGGGCGGTATGAAGCGCTGGGGCTTCGGTGGTCTTCGGGCAACCCATGGTGTTTCCGTGTCGCACCGTTCACTCGGTTCAACCGGTCAACGCCAAGATCCGGGCAAGGTCTTCAAGAACAAGAAGATGGCCGGCCATATGGGTGACAAGAACCGCACCCAGCAAAATCTCGAGATCGTTGGCACCGACGTTGAGCGCGGCCTGATCTTCGTCAAGGGCTCTGTGCCCGGGTCGAAGGGCGGCTGGCTGATCGTCAAGGACGCGGTGAAGGTCGCGCGCCATGCCGAGGCTCCGTATCCCGCCGGCATCAAGGCCGTCGCGAACAGCAACAACGCACCCGCTGAGACACCCGCCGAGACGGTGGATGCTCCCGAAGCGGCCGAAGGCCAGGAGGGCTGAACGTGAAGGTCAAGGTTCAATCCTTCGACGCCAAGGCCAAGGCGGCCGATGTCGAGCTGAGCGACGAGGTCTTCGGCCTCGATCCTCGTGCCGACATCCTGCACCGCGTTGTCACCTGGCAGCTCGAAAAGCGTCGTGCGACGGCACGTGGCACGCGTGAGCGCGCCGATGTTGCCCGTACCGGCAAGAAATTTGGTCGCCAGAAGGGCGGCGGTACCGCCCGTCACGGCGATCGTCGCGCTCCGGTGTTCATCGGTGGTGGCAAGGCACATGGCGCCCGCGTCCGTGACTTCAATCCGTCGCTGAACAAGAAGATCCGCGCGCTGGGCCTGAAGATGGCACTGTCGAGCCATGCCAAGGCTGGTTCGCTGATCATCATGGACAGCCTGACGGTCAAGGACGGCAAGACCAAGGCCCTCACGGCCGATCTCGCGAAGCTCGGCTTCGGCAAGACCGCGCTGGTGATTGACGGTGACATGGTCGAGAACAGCTTCGCGCTGGCCGCCGGCAACCTGTCGCAGATCAATGTGCTGCCGGCTGCCGGTGCCAATGTCTACGACATCCTGAAGCATGACACGCTGGTGCTGACGCGCGCTGCGGTCGAGAAGCTGGAGGCGCGCTTCCATGGCTAAGAAGGCAAAAGGCGCGGTCGACATCCGTCACTATGACGTGATTGTTGCGCCGCACATCACCGAGAAGGCGACGTTGCTTTCCGAGCAGAACGCCGTGGTGTTCAAGGTTGCGAACGACGCAACCAAGCCGGAGATCAAGGCAGCGGTAGAAGCGCTGTTCGGTGTTGACGTGACCAACGTCAACACGATCGTCCAGAAGGGCAAGACCAAGAAGTGGAAGGGCGCGCCGTATCGCCGCTCTGACATGAAGAAGGCGATTGTCACCCTCAAGGATGGCCAGTCCATCGACGTGACGACGGGGATTCAGTAATGGCTCTCAAACATTATAATCCGACCAGCCCGGCACGACGTGGTCTTATCCTCGTCGACAAGTCTGGCCTGCACAAGGGCGGCCCGATCAAGGCGCTGACCGAAGGCAAGCGCAAGACCGGTGGCCGTAACAACAAGGGCCATGTCACCTCGCGCGGCATCGCCGGCGGCCACAAGCAGCGCTATCGCCTCGTCGATTTCAAGCGTCGCAAGTGGGACGTTGAAGGTACTGTTGAGCGGCTGGAATATGATCCCAACCGCACCGCGTTCATCGCCCTGATCAAGTATCCGGATGAGGAACTCGCCTATATCGTTGCGCCGCAGCGTCTTGCTGTTGGTGACAAGGTTATCGCCGGCAAGAAGACCGACGTGAAGCCTGGCAACGCGATGGAACTGGGCCAGATGCCGGTTGGCACGATTGTCCACAATGTCGAGATGAAGCCCGGCAAGGGTGGTCAGCTCGCGCGTTCGGCAGGCACCTATGTGCAGATCGTTGGTCGCGACAAGGGCATGGTGATGGTCCGCCTCAACTCGGGCGAGCAGCGTTACATTCATGCGAACTGCATGGCGACGGTTGGTGCGGTGTCGAACCCGGACAACCAGAACCAGAACCTCGGCAAGGCCGGGCGCAGTCGCTGGATGGGCAAGCGTCCGCTGACCCGCGGCGTCGCCAAGAACCCGGTCGACCATCCGCATGGCGGTGGTGAAGGCCGCACCTCGGGTGGCCGTCATCCGGTTACCCCATGGGGCAAGCCGACCAAGGGTGCTCGTACCCGTCACAACAAATCGACCGACAAGATGATCATCCGGTCGCGTCACGCCAAGAAGAAGGGCTAACCCATGGCTCGTTCCGTCTGGAAGGGTCCGTTTGTGGACCTTCACCTGCTCAAGAAGGCCGAGACCGCGCAGGATGCCGGTGGGCGCGCGCCGATCAAGACCTGGTCGCGTCGCTCCACCATCCTGCCGCAGTTCGTCGGTCTGACGTTCAACGTCTATAATGGCCGCAAGTTCGTGCCCGTCTCGGTAAACGAAGACATGGTTGGCATGAAGCTCGGCGAATTCGCTCCGACCCGGTTCTTCCCGGGCCACGCAGCGGACAAGAAGGGCAAGCGCTGATGTCAAAGCCAGCATCCCCCCGCAAGGTCGGTGACAAGGAAGCCTTGTCGGTCGGCACGCAGATTCGCGGTTCGGCGCAGAAGCTGAACCTCGTTGCGGGCCTGATCCGTGGCAAGAAGGCCGGCGACGCGATGAACATCCTGGCCTTCTCGACGAAGGGCATGGCGGTTGACGCGCGCAAGGTTCTGGCCTCGGCCATCGCCAATGCTGAGAACAACCACAATCTCGACGTTGACGCGCTCGTCGTCGCCGAGGCTTCGGTTGGCAAGTCGATCACGATGAAGCGTTTCGCAACGCGGGGTCGTGGCAAGTCGACGCGCATTCTCAAGCCGTTCAGCCGTCTGCGCATTGTCGTGCGCGAGCAGGAAGAAGCATAATGGGTCAGAAGAGCAATCCGATCGGCCTGCGTTTGCAGATCAACCGTACCTGGGACAGCCGCTGGTACGCCGACGGCGCCGACTATGGTCGCCTGCTGCTCGAGGATCTGAAGATCCGCAAGTACATCGTCGAGACGCTGCCGCAGGCTGCTATCTCGAAGGTCGTCATCGAGCGTCCGGCCAAGCTGTGCCGCGTTTCCATCTATGCCGCACGTCCTGGCGTGATCATCGGCAAGAAGGGCACCGACATCGAAAAGCTGCGCAAGAAGCTTGGTTCGATGACATCGTCAGACGTGTCGCTGAACATCGTCGAGATCCGCAAGCCGGAAGTCGATGCCAAGCTTGTTGCACAGGGCATTGCCGACCAGCTCGAGCGTCGTATCGCGTTCCGTCGCGCCATGAAGCGTGCGGTTCAGTCTGCACTGCGGCTTGGTGCCGAGGGCATTCGCGTTGCTTGTGGCGGGCGTCTTGGCGGTGCCGAGATCGCGCGTTCAGAGAGCTATCGCGAAGGTCGCGTGCCGCTCCACACGCTGCGCGCAAACATTGATTATGCCGAGGCCACTGCCCACACCTCCTACGGGGTTTGCGGCGTGAAGGTCTGGGTCTTCAAGGGCGAGATTCTCGGCCATGACCCGATGGCGCAGGACCGGCTGATGATGGAGGCTCAAACCTCCGGCGTCCGCCCGGCCCGCTAAGGAACACGAGACATGTTGCAACCAAAACGCACCAAGTTCCGCAAGGCCTTCAAGGGCCGCATCCATGGCGATGCCAAGGGTGGCGCGGCACTCAACTTCGGCTCTTACGGGCTGAAGGCAATGGAGCCTGAGCGGATCACCGCACGTCAGATCGAAGCGGCTCGCCGTGCGATCACGCGCCACATCAAGCGTCAGGGTCGGTTGTGGATCCGCATTTTCCCGGACGTTCCGGTTTCCAGCAAGCCTGCCGAAGTCCGCATGGGCAAGGGCAAGGGGTCGCCGGAATTCTGGGCTGCACGGGTCAAGCCGGGCCGTATCCTGTTTGAGCTCGACGGTGTCGACGGCCCGTTGGCCGCCGAAGCGTTCAGCCGCGCAGCGATGAAGCTGCCGATCAAAGTCAAGGTTGTTGCCCGTCTCGGCGACACCTCGCACCTGGGAGGCGACAAGTGAGCCGCATCGACGATATTGTCGCGAAGACCGACGATCAGCTGAGCGACGAGCTCGGCAATCTGAAGCGCGAGGCGTTCAACCTCCGTTTCCAGGCCGCCACCAACCAGCTCGAAAAGCCGAGCCGGGTGCGTGCTGTTCGCCGCGACATTGCGCGCATCAAGACCGTGCAGAACGCCCGCGTGCGTTCGGCCACGAAGTAAGGAACGAGACATGCCGAAGCGCGTGCTGACCGGAGTGATCGTCTCCGACAAGGGCGAGAAGACGGTGGTTGTGAATGTGGAGCGTAAGGTCAAGCACCCGCTCTATGGCAAGATCATCCGCCGTTCGAAGAAGTATCACGCCCATGATGAGGGCAATGAGTACAAGGCCGGTGAGACGGTGCGGATCGAAGAGACCGCGCCGATTTCCAAGCTGAAGACCTGGAAGGTGGTCGATCGGGTTAACACCCATGCGACGCCAGAGCGGGTTGACGTCGACGCGTAAGCGTCAGTTTTAGGCGGGTGCCGGTCAGCAATCGGCCCCAGAGTGAGAAGGAAGCGGATCAATGATCCAGATGCAGTCCAATCTCGACGTCGCTGACAACAGCGGCGCGAAGCGGGTGCAGTGCATCAAGGTGCTGGGCGGCTCAAAGCGTCGCACGGCCGGTGTTGGCGACATCATCGTCGTCAGCGTCAAGGAAGCACAGCCCCGTGGCCGCGTGAAGAAGGGCGACGTTCACCGCGCCGTCATCGTTCGCACGGCGAAAGACATTCGTCGCGCCGATGGCTCGGTTATCCGCTTCGATTCGAATGCGGCAGTGCTGGTCAACAAGAACGAGGAGCCGATCGGCACCCGTATTTTTGGCCCGGTTGTGCGCGAGCTGCGCGGCAAGAAGCACATGAAGATCATTTCGCTTGCGCCGGAGGTGCTGTGATGGGTGCCGCCAAGATCAAGAAGGGCGACAAGGTCATCGTCCTGTCCGGCAAGGACAAGGGCAAGACCGGTGAAGTGACGCGCGCCATGCCGAAGGACAGCAAGGTTGTCGTGTCGGGCGTGAACATTGCGATCCGCCACACCAAGCCGACCCAGGGCGACCCGCAGGGTGGCCTGAAGCGCGCCGAGGCGCCGATGCACATTTCCAAGGTTGCCCATGTAACCAAGGACGGCAAGCCGACCCGCGTTCGTTTTGAGACGAACAAGGATGGCAAGAAGATCCGCGTTGCGGTCAAGTCCGGGGAGAAGATCGATGGCTGATGCCAGCTACAAGCCCCGGATGAAGGGCATTTACGACGACACGATCATCAAGGCGATGACCGAGAAGTTCGGTTACAAGAACGCCCTTGAAGTGCCGCGGATCGACAAGATCGTCCTCAACATGGGCGTTGGTGAAGCGACCCAGGACAAGAAGAAGGTCGAGAAGGCAGCTGTCGAGATGGAGCTGATCTCGGGCCAGAAGCCTGTCATCACCAAGGCGAAGAAGTCGATCGCGCAGTTCAAGCTGCGTGAGGGCATGCCGATCGGCGTGAAGGTAACGCTTCGCCGTGAGCGTATGTATGAGTTCCTTGACCGCTTCATCACGATCGCGCTGCCGCGCGTTCGCGATTTCCGTGGCCTGAACCCGAAAAGCTTTGATGGACGTGGCAATTATGCCTGCGGTCTCAAGGAGCAGCTGATTTTCCCGGAAATCAGCTATGATCAGGTCGACCAGATGCGCGGTATGGATGTGATCGTGGCGACGACCGCGAAGACTGATGACGAGGCGCGCGAGCTGCTCCGTCTGTTCGGCTTCCCGTTCCCGATCGAAACCGAAGAGAAGAAGGCAGCGTAAGCTGCTGATTTCCTAAGACAGGAAGAGAGCTTAAGTCGATGGCGAAACTGAGTTCGGTTAACAAGAATGAGCGCCGCAAGCAGCTGGTAAAGAAATATGCCGGTCGTTATGCGAAGCTCAAGGCGCAGGCGAAGGATGCCTCGCTCGATGAGGGCGAGCGTCTGATCGCGCGCCTCAAAATGGCGGAAATTCCGCGCAACGGGAACCCGACCCGCATCCGCAACCGCTGCGAGATGACCGGGCGCCCGCGCGCTTATTACCGCAAGTTCCGCCTCTGCCGTATTCAGCTGCGTGATCTGGCCAACAAGGGCCTGATCCCCGGCGTTACGAAGTCGAGCTGGTAAGGATCACGAGATGGCATTGACCGATCCCCTGGGTGATATGCTCACCCGCATCCGCAACGGCCAGCGTGCGCGCAAGGACTCCGTCCTTTCGCCCGCATCGAAGCTGCGCGCACGCGTACTCGATGTGTTGCAGCGCGAAGGCTATATCCGCGGTTACAGCGAAGAAGAGATGGGCCCTGCCAAGGGTATCCGGATCGAGCTGAAATATTTCGAGGGCCAGCCTGCGATCAAGCATGTCGCGCGCGTTTCAAAGCCCGGTCGTCGTGTCTATTCCGGCTCGCAGGAACTCCCGCGCGTCATGAATGGCCTCGGCATCACCATCGTTTCGACGCCCAAGGGTGTTTTGTCTGACGCGGAAGCGCGTGAGCAGAATGTCGGCGGCGAAGTGCTCGCGGAGGTATTCTGATGAGCCGCATCGGTAAGAAGCCGGTTACGATCCCGAGCGGTGTTACCGCCACGATCGACGCTGGTGTGCTGAGCGTGAAGGGCCCGAAAGGGACGCTGTCACTCAATATGCGCGAAGAAATCAGCTACACGCTGGAAGACGGCGGCATCTCGGTGGTTCCGGCCAACGATACCAAGCGCGCTCGCGCGTTCTGGGGGATGCAGCGCACCCTGGTGCAGAACCTGGTGACGGGTGTCAGCGACGGCTTCACCAAGAAGCTGCTGATCACCGGCGTTGGTTATCGCGCCGACGCCAAGGGCAAGGTGCTCAACCTGAAGCTGGGTTACAGCCACGACGTCAACATCGACGTGCCGGAAGGTCTTGAAGTCAAGACGCCCGACAACACGACGGTCGAGATTTCGGGGTCGGACAAGCAGAAGGTTGGCCAGCTCGCCGCAGAAATTCGCCGCTGGCGCAAGCCGGAGCCCTACAAGGGCAAGGGCATCAAATATGATGGCGAGTTCATCTTCCGCAAGGAAGGGAAGAAGAAGTAATGACCAAGGGACTCTCATTGTTCGAGAAGCGGCGTCGCCGCAATCGCACCGCGCTTCGTGCGCGGGGTGGCCAGCGTCCGCGTCTTTCGGTGCATCGTTCGGGCAAGCATATCTATGCCCAGGTGATCGACGACGCGCAGGGCAAGACGGTTGCGTCTGCCTCGACGCTGGAAAAGGACGTGCGCGGCACAGCCGGCGCGAACATCGAAGCGGCCACCGCCGTTGGCAAGCGCGTTGCGGAAGCAGCGAAGAAGGCCGGCGTGACACAGGTCGTGTTTGATCGCGGTGGTTTCCTGTTCCACGGTCGCGTCAAGGCGTTGGCGGAAGCCGCGCGTGAAGCCGGATTGGAGTTCTAAGAATGGTCGACGAAACCAACCAGCCGGAAGTCCAGGCGTCGCCAGAAGGCGCGCCGATGGATGCACCGCAGCGTGGTCCGCGTGGCGGTCGTGGTCGTGGTGGCCCAGGTGGCGGCCAGGGCGGCAACCGTGGTGGCCGTGAAGGCAGCCGTGGCGGCCGTCGTGATGATCGTCGCGGTGGCAATGAGGACGGTGGTGAAGAGCTGATCGAAAAGCTCGTTCACATCAATCGCGTTTCCAAGACGGTCAAGGGCGGCAAGCGCTTCGGCTTTGCAGCACTTGTTGTTGTCGGTGATGGCAAGGGCCGGGTCGGCTTCGGGCATGGCAAGGCACGCGAAGTGCCGGAAGCCATTTCCAAGGCGACAGCCGCAGCCAAGAAGGCAATGGTTCGTGTCCCGCTGCGCGAAGGCCGCACGCTGCATCATGATGGCAATGGCCATTTCGGTGCGGGTCGCGTGACGCTTCGCTCTGCGCCGCAGGGTACGGGCATCATCGCTGGTGGTCCGATGCGCGCCGTGTTCGAAAGCCTGGGTGTGGCCGACGTTGTGACCAAGTCGATTGGCACGTCGAACCCGTACAACATGATCCGGGCGACCTTTGAGGCGCTGACGTCACAGACATCGCCAAAGGCCGTTGCTCAGCGCCGTGGCAAGAAGATTGCTGACCTGCTTGGCCGTGGTGGTTCACAGACCGCCCAGGCTGATGCTGAAGCGATCGTGGAGTAAGACAGATGGCGAAGAAGCAGGAAGCTGCGGTCAAGACGGTAAAGGTAACCCAGACGGGTTCGCCGATCCGTCGCGAGAAGGATCAGCGCGCGACGCTGATCGGCCTCGGCCTCAACAAGATGAACCGCACCCGCGAATTGCAGGATACCCCCGAAGTTCGGGGCATGATCCGCAAGGTTGCGCACATGGTGACGGTAGCAGAATAGTCCACCTGTCTTCCCCCGCAGGCGGGGGAAGATATTTGTTTCGCCCGCAATGCGGGGGAATGCGCGATAAAAGCGAAAGCGAGTGCACGATATGAAGTTGAATGAAATCCGTGACAATGCGGGCGCCCGCAAGTCCAGGATGCGCGTTGGACGCGGCATCGGTTCTGGCAAGGGCAAGACCGGTGGCCGTGGCCACAAGGGTCAGAAGAGCCGCGAAGGCGTTTCAATCGCCGGTTTCGAGGGCGGCCAGATGCCGCTGCACATGCGTCTGCCGAAGCGTGGCTTCAACAACGCGTTTGCCAAGGACTATGCCGAGGTCAATCTCGGTGCGATCCAGAAGGTGGTCGATGCGGGCAAGCTCGACGCCAGCGGCAATATTGACCATGCTGCGCTCAAGGCGGCCGGCCTCGCCCGTGGTGGCAAGGACGGCGTCCGCCTGCTCGGCAAGGGCACGCTGACCGCCAAGCTGAGCTTTACCGTGTCGGGTGCGTCGAAGGGTGCGATCGAGGCGGTCGAAAAGGCCGGCGGCAGCGTTGAGGTGATCAACGTCGTTGCCGCTGCTGAAAAGGCTGCTGCCAAGAAGGGCAAGGCCCGTCTTGCCCGCCTTGCCGTGAAGGCTGAAAAGTCGGCTGACGCCGCCAAAGCTGCCAAGGCAAAATAACTTTCGTCCCGACCTTTTGCGCGTCGGGGTTAGACAAGGCCGAATGGGCGCCTATATGAGCGGCGGGGGCGCGATTATCGCATCTCCGCCGTTCTCGTTTCCAGGACCAGCACAATAATGGCATCCGCAGCCGACCAGATGGCCTCCGGGCTCAACCTGTCAAAGTTCGCTCAGGCGACTGATCTCAAGAAGCGTCTCTGGTTCACGATCGGTGCTCTGATCGTTTTCCGGTTGCTGTCCTATGTGCCGCTGCCCGGCATTGATGCGACACAGCTGACCTTCCTCGCCGACAAGACGACCGGCGGTGTGCTGGATTTTTTCAATAATTTTTCGGGCGGCTCGCTCAAGCGGATGAGCATCATTGCGATGGGCGTGATGCCTTACATCACCGCGTCGATCGTTGTTCAGCTTGCCACCTCACTGTCGCCGCAACTCGCCGCAATCAAGAAGGAAGGCGAGAGCGGACGCAAACGACTCAACCAGTTCACGCGCTATGGCACGGTCGCCTTGACGGCAGTGCAGGGCTATTTCCTTGTGGCCGGGCTTGAAGCCTATGGCGTGAACGAGGGGCACCCTGCGGTCGTTGATCCGGGCATGTTGTTCCGTATCGTTGCTGTGATTTCGCTGGTCGGCGGAACGATGTTCCTGATGTGGATTGGTGAGCAGATCACCAGCCGTGGCATCGGCAACGGCATGTCGCTGATCATCATGTCGGGGATTGTCGCGAACCTGCCGACAACGCTGTACAATCTGGCTGAAGGTGGCCGGTCCGGCTCGCTTGATACGACCCGCTTCCTGGGGATCATCGTTGCGGTGGTCTTTCTGGTGCTGTTCATCTGCTTCATGGAGCGGGCGCAGCGGCGCATTCTGATCCAGTATCCCAAGCGACAAACCCAGCGCGGGATGCAGGCTGATCGCAGCCATTTGCCACTCAAGCTCAACACCGCCGGCGTGATCCCGCCGATCTTTGCCTCGTCATTGTTGCTGATGCCGGTGACGATCACCCAGTTCGCTGGCAACAAGGGTGGGACGGGCTGGTGGAATGACCTGGTCATCACCCTCAACCAGTATCTCCAGCATGGCTCGCTGGTGTACATGCTGCTTTATGGCGGCGGGATCCTGTTCTTCTCGTTCTTCTACACCGCCGTGGTGTTCAATCCTGAAGAGACGGCAGAGAATCTGAAGCGCTATGGCGGGTTCATTCCCGGCATCCGCCCCGGGAAGGCGACCGAGAATTATTTTGATTATGTGCTGACCCGGATCACGGTGATTGGTGCGGCCTATCTTGCGGTGATCTGCCTCGTGCCGGAATATCTTGTTTCGGCCCTGGCGATCCCCTTCTACCTTGGCGGGACGAGCCTGTTGATCGTCGTCAATGTGACGATGGATACAGTGACGCAGATTCAGAGCCATTTGCTGGCGCACCAATATGGCGATCTGGTCAAGAAGGCCAAACTGAAGGGTGGGCGTCTCCGCTAAGAGAGGCGCACACCAAAGGGGAGCAGGGGCTTGAACATCATTCTCTTGGGACCGCCGGGTGCCGGCAAAGGTACACAGGCGAGCCGTCTCGAAGCTGATCGCGGCATGGTGCAGTTGTCCACCGGCGATATGCTGCGCGCTGCGGTCAAATCGGGCACGCCGGTCGGATTGCAGGCCAAAGCAGTGATGGAGGCTGGAGAGCTTGTCTCAGATGCGATTGTCTCGGGGATTATCGGCGAGCGGCTTGATCAGCCTGATACCGCCCGGGGTGTGATCTTTGACGGCTATCCGCGCACAGCAGCACAGGCTGACCAGCTCGATGCCTTGCTTGCGGCGCGCGGGCGTGCGCTCGACAAGGTTATCGAGCTTGAGGTTGATGAAGATGCGCTGGTCGAGCGCATCGTTGGTCGGTTTACCTGCGGCAATTGCGGTACGGGCTATCACGACAAGTTCAAGCTGCCCAAGGTAGCGGGTATTTGCGACGTGTGCGGTGCGACCGAGTTCAAGCGGCGCCCCGATGACAATGAAGCGACCGTGCGGACCCGCATGGCCGAATATCGTGCGAAGACCGAGCCGATCATTCCGATCTATGCCAAGCGCGGCCTGCTGGGGCGTGTTGATGGTATGGGCGAGATGGACGCGGTAACGCGGGATATTGAAGCGATGCTGGCGAACCTCAAATAGCCAAGCTCCCTGTCGATGCAGGGGTGACGAAGGGCATGTTTGAGCGCTAGGTTGTTCCCAGATCCTGTCGGGGAGAGCCACATGTTCCGCTATGCCTTTATCGTCGCGCCCTTGCTGGCCATGGCCTCCGCCGCACCGGGCGAAGTCACCCAGGCCAGTGCGGCTGGCTTCGAAATCACCCAGAAAATCACCGCTGATGCCCCGATAGCACAGGTGTGGGACGCCCTTCGTGCGCCGCAACGCTGGTGGGACAAGGAACATACCTACTCGGGTGACAGCGCGAACCTGTACCTCGACGGGCAGGCAACAGGCTGCTTTTGCGAGCGGCTGCCGGGCAAGGGCAGTATCGAGCACGCGCACCTTGTGTACATCCAGCCGCCGCGCATGATGCGGCTGGTCGGTGGCCTCGGGCCGTTACAGGCAGAGGCCGTGAATGCCACGCTGACTTTCAAGCTGGACCCGGAAGGGTCAAACGCAACCCGGATTACGATGACCTATGTTGTCGGCGGCTATGTCAGGGCAGGGGCCGATACCCTGGCTCCCAAGGTTGATGAGGTGCTTGCCCTGCAAATGATCAACCTGAAGGCGGCAGCGGAAGCGCCACCTCCGGTGATGCAATAGCTGGCATCGGAACGGCAGGGTGTCTGATGACAAACTCTTCATCTTGCCTTCATCGCCGTGCCGGGTCAGCGCAGCTACAACATCCCGGTAGCGCCGATACATCATTGGTGGCGCTAGCCAGTTCGGTGTCCGCACTCCCGGGGACACTGAAGGCCGGCGGAGGGTTAGCTTTCCGCCGGCCTCACCGCCTTGTCGATGGCTTGCTCGTTCCGGAGTTTCGCTCATGACCCGCAAGATTCTGATCGTTGAGGATGACGAGGCCACGGCAAGCTATCTTGCCAAGGGGCTGGGTGAGGCGGGTTTCTCGATCGAGATCTGCGCCGATGGGCGCGATGGATTGTTTCTGGCGTCGGAGGGTATTTTCGACCTGATCATCGCTGACCGGATGCTGCCAGGGTTGAATGGACTTGCCATGATCAGCGCTATCCGGGCGGCGGGCATCGGGACGCCGGTCCTGGTCCTGTCGGCCTTGGCATCAGTTGATGATCGCGTTGATGGCCTGCGGGCGGGGGCAGATGATTATCTGGTCAAGCCATTTTCCTTTGCCGAATTGTCCGCGCGGGTCGAGGCGCTGCTGCGTCGATCGGAGCATGTACCCGCTGGGGCGCAGCTCACGCGTCTTGCGGTCGGGGATCTCGAGATTGACCTGCTGGGGAGGACCGTGACTCGCGAGGGGCGGGTGATTGCGCTGGGCGCCCGGGAATTCAATCTGCTGGAGTATCTTGCGCGTCACGCTGGCCAGGTCGTCACCCGGACAATGATGCTGGAAAAGATCTGGAACTATCACTTCGACCCCGGTTCCAATGTGGTCGATGTCCATATCGGGCGTTTGCGCCGGAAGATTGAAGAAGGTTTCGGCGCGCCGATCCTGCATACGGTGCGGGGCGCAGGGTATCGCCTGGCGGTCGAGGTATAAGCCGGTTGCTGCGCCTTTCGGTTACGGCGCGGATCGCGCTGCTGGCCATCGGGCTGGCGCTGGTTTCCAACCTCGTCCTGGTGATGTTTGTCTGGCAACAGGTTCGTGGCGACGCAATTGACGCGCTGCGCCGCGACACGATTGAGCAATCAGACGCCCTTGTTGCGGTCTATCGCACGGGCGGGCTCAAGGCGCTTACACGCACGATTGAGGAAGCACGTGCTCCGGGCGACCGGTCGCTGGCAATTGCCATCGTCGATAATGATGGCAGGCGGGTTGTCGGCACAGGGCCAGACGACATCACCGCTGCCGGTTCGCCCATGCCGACAAATTTTCGCATCGGGATGATGGGAAATGCGCCGCCCTGGTCGGAACGTGAGGCAGGCTATTCGATCCGGCAGATTGGCACCAGATGGCTGGTCAGCGGACGGTTGCTTGATGATTGGGAGCAGGAGCAGCGCGGCATTGAGCGCGCCATGCTCGCTGCGACCCTGTTGTCACTCGCGCTCGGCATTGGTGGGGGACTGGTCGTGGCGCGCTATGTCGGTCGGCGGTTGAACAGCGTTTCCGATGCGATTGAGGGCGTGGCGGCAGGAGATTTGTCGCGTCGGGTTGTTGGCGCGTCGGGAAGCTCCGATGCCTTTGACAGGCTGGCAACGCAGCTCAACGGAATGCTCGACAAGGTCGAGCGGCTGATGGTCGAGTTGCGGATCGTTACCGACAGCCTGGCCCATGACCTGCGCTCGCCGCTTGCGCGGTTGCGCACCAAGACTGAGACGGCGGTACTGCTGACGGACACGGCGCAACGGGAAGCTGCGCTGGGCGGACTGCTGGTGGAAACCGACCTGGTGATGCGCATGTTGACGATGCTGATCGAGATCAGTCGCGCCGAATCGGTGCCCCGTGATCGTTTCGTCAATGTGGACCCTGCCGGTCTGGTTGAGGAAATCGCCGAGCTTTATGAGCCGGTCGCCGAAGACGCCGGGCTGACTTTCGCCGTTGCCACTGAGCCGCACCCCTTGCGGGTCTCGCTCCATCGCGAATTGATGACCCAGGCCATCACCAACCTGATCGACAATGCGTTGCGCCATGGAAGTTCGGGCGGCGAAGTCACATTGCGCCTGTTTGGCGAGCGGGGTGACCTTTGTTTTCAGGTTGAGGATCGCGGCCCGGGCATCGCGGTTGAAGATCGTGAGCGCGCGCTGAGCCGCTTCGGGCGGCTCGACAGCGCGCGACGTTTGCCTGGTGCCGGGTTGGGGCTGTCGCTCATCGCGGCTGTCGCGCGGCTTCATGGCGGGCGGCTTGAGCTGGGTGACAACGCTCCCGGCCTGACCGCCACGATCATTATCCCCGCCTGACAAGCGTGCCGCCGTGCACAAGTTGGCCCGCCCGGCTGGATGTACGGTGACGATGCGGCTATTTGACCTCAGCTTCGGTTGACCCTGCTGCTTCTCTGGCTGATGTTTTCCATGCCTCGCTTGACAGGGTCAGAACGACCTTCTAATTGGACAATATTCCGAAACACCGGTTTCCGGCGGCGCTCGTCTGCGCTCGCCGGTGTCGTGCGTTTTGGTTTGAAACGCGTTGAGATGGGGTGCGCTGCCATGCTGCACCCTGTGGAGCTAGGAGAATAATTTTCATGGCACGTATCGCCGGGGTCAACATCCCGACCAACAAGCGCGTCATTATCGCGCTGACCTATATTCACGGCATCGGCCCCGCAAAGGCCAAGCAGATCACCGACAAGCTGAGCATCGCGGCAGAGCGCCGTGTGCAAGACCTGACGGATCAGGAAGTGCTGCAGATTCGCGAAGC
Source organism: uncultured Sphingomonas sp. (assembly GCA_963422345.1). Lineage (GTDB taxonomy): Bacteria > Pseudomonadota > Alphaproteobacteria > Sphingomonadales > Sphingomonadaceae > Sphingomonas. The sequence goes on along the minus strand of OY729425.1, from coordinate 2,623,379 downwards.
AATCGATGCTGATCACACTGTTGAGGGTGATCTGCGTCGCGAGACCGCGATGAACATCAAGCGGCTGATGGATCTGGCTTGCTATCGCGGCCTTCGTCATCGCAAGGGTCTGCCGGTTCGCGGTCAGCGCACGCACACCAATGCGCGCACCCGCAAGGGCAAGGCCAAGCCGATCGCTGGTAAGAAGAAGTAAGACGCTGGGCGGCTTCGCGCCGCTCGCTCTTTCGCAAACAAGGTCAGGAATTCCATTATGGCACGCGAACCTCAGCGCATCCGGCGCCGTGAACGCAAGAATATCACCTCCGGCGTCGCGCATGTGAACGCCAGCTTCAACAACACCATGATCACCATCACTGATGCCCAGGGCAACGCCATTTCATGGTCGTCCGCTGGCACCATGGGGTTCAAGGGTAGCCGCAAGTCGACACCATATGCGGCGCAGGTCGCTGCGGAAGACGCGGGCAAGAAGGCTGCTGAGCACGGCGTTCGTACGCTCGAGGTTGAAGTGAAGGGTCCGGGTTCGGGCCGTGAGTCGGCGCTTCGTGCGTTGCAGGCGGTCGGTTTTCAGATCACGTCGATCCGCGACGTGACCTCGATCCCGCACAATGGCGTGCGTCCGTCCAAGCGCCGTCGCGTCTGATTTTCGTCGGCCCGTGCGCGATTGATCACGCCGCGCGGGCGATTTTCACGGTCGGAGCAAGCGCCCGCTCCGGCCCTAGATAGGGGAAGCCCGTGTCCGTCAACGCTAAGAACTGGCAAGAATTGAAGAAGCCGAGCGGCCTCGAGAAGAAGCCGGGTGGCGATCAAAAGCGCAAGGCGACGTTTGTTGCCGAGCCGCTGGAGCGTGGCTTCGGCCTGACGCTCGGTAACGCGCTGCGTCGCGTGTTGCTATCGTCGCTGCAGGGTGCCGCCGTCACCTCGATCAAGATCGAGAATGTGCTGCATGAATTCTCATCGCTCGCTGGCGTTCGTGAAGATGTTACCGACATCGTCCTGAATGTGAAGCAGATCGCCCTCAAGATGCAGGGTGAAGGGCCGAAACGCCTCCAGCTTTCCGCGACCGGCCCTGCCGAAGTGAAGGCGGGCGACATTGCCGTGTCGGGTGACATCGAAGTGATGAACCCTGAACTGGTGATTTGCCACCTTGACGATGGCGCGACGCTCAACATGGAGCTGACCGCCGATGTCGGTAAGGGCTATGTGGCGGCGATTGCCAATCGCCCGGCTGATGCACCGATTGGTCTGATCCCGGTTGATGCGCTGTATTCGCCGGTGCGTCAGGTGTCGTACAAGGTCGAAAATACCCGCGTCGGGCAGGAGCTCGATTACGACAAGCTGACGCTGACCATCGAAACTGATGGCACGATCACCCCGGAAGATGCTGTTGGCTATGCTGGCCGTATCTTGCAGGACCAGCTTGCGCTGTTCGTGCAGTTCGATGATTCGCTGGTTACGCGTTCGGCACCGATCGGCCACGCAGTACCGGCATCAACCGGTGAGGTTTCGGGCGATACGCAGCAGATCAACCGTTATCTGCTCAAGAAGGTTGATGAGCTGGAACTGTCGGTCCGCAGCGCCAACTGCCTCAAGAACGACAACATCATCTATATCGGCGATCTGGTTCAGAAGACCGAGGCCGAGATGCTGCGCACGCCGAATTTCGGTCGCAAGTCGCTCAACGAGATCAAGGAAGTGCTGTCTTCAATGGGGCTGCGGCTGGGCATGGAAATCCCCGGCTGGCCGCCTGAAAACATTGAAGAGATGGCCAAGAAGCTCGAACAGGAAATCATGGGCTGATTGCCCAGGCCCGGTTCGGCAATTGCCGGACCGGGCGGTGATTTTGAAGAGACGGGTTGTTGGCGGTGGCCCTTATCACCGCCTGGTCTGGGGTTCCGTCGAACGGCCCCTTAACGAACGAAGGAAGTTACCATGCGTCATCGCGTAGGCGGCCGTAAGCTGCAACGTACCTCGGCCCACCGCATTGCATTGTTCCGCAATATGTCGGCGGCACTGATCAAGCATGAGCAGATCACCACGACCGTCGCCAAGGCGAAGGAACTGCGCCCCTATGTCGAGAAGCTGATCACGCTCGCCAAGAAGGGTGGCCTGTCCAACCGTCGCCTGGCCCATGCCCGCCTGCTTGACGATGCGCAGCTGATCAAGCTGTTCGACGTTTTGGCCGCGCGCTACGCCGACCGTAACGGTGGCTACACCCGCATCATCAAGGCCGGCATTCGCCAGTCTGACGCGTCGCCGATGGCGGTAATCGAGTTTGTCGATCGCGACGTCACCGCCAAAGGCCAGGATTCAGGCCCGGTGATGAGCGATGAGGATTTTGACGACGCTGCCTGATAACGGCGCGTTTCTGCTGTATTGAAAGGGGCTCTGCGAAAGCGGGGCCCCTTTTCTTTTGGCGGCACCTGTTGGCCAGGGGCGCCGTCAGCTACAGCTTGTCACTTGCGGGAGAGCTGCGGATGTGCGGAGCCTTGTTGTTGGCGATGTGCGCGTCAATGTTGTCCCTCGCGACGCAGCACAGGATTGAGACCAGCCCACCCATGTCGATTGAAATTTCCTATCCGGAGGCACGGCGCGTCGATCAGGTCGATGAACAATTTGGTGTAGTGGTTTCAGATCCTTATCGCTGGCTTGAACATGATGTCAGGGTTGATCCAGCGGTCAAGGACTGGGTCGATCTGCAAAATGCCGTCACCAGCGCTTATCTTGCCACGTTGCCCGGTCGCGACATATTCGCACAGCGTTTGAAGACGCTGCTGGATCATGAGCGGTTTGGCGTCCCGACAAAGAAGGGACGGCGCTATTTCTACGCGTACAATAGCGGCCTGCAAAATCAGGCGGTTCTGAAGGTGCGGGATTCACTTGATGATCCGGTCGGGCGCGTGCTGATAGATCCCAATCTCTGGTCGCAGGATGGCTCGATCGCGCTCGCCGAATGGCTGCCGTCCGAAGATGGCGGCAAGGTGCTTTACGCCGTGCAGGATGGCGGCAGTGACTGGCGCACCGTCAGGATTATCGATGTCGGCACTGGCAAGACGCTTTCCGACACGGTGACGTGGGTCAAGTTTTCGCAACTGGCCTGGGCGAAGGACGGATCAGGATTTTACTATTCTCGATTTGCTGCGCCGGATGCGGGTGCCGAATTCCAGGCGCCCAATGAGAATCAACAAATCTATTTCCATCGTACCGGTACGGATCAGCAGCTCGACCGGCTGATCTACGCGACACCGGATCAGCCAACACATGGCCACAGCGCGCAGGTGACGGATGAAGGTGACTGGCTGGTCATTACGACGACCGAGGGCACCGATAGCCGTTATGAGATCACCTTGCTGGACCTCAGGCGCGCCGATGCGCAGCCACAGACCTTGTTCAAGGGGCTGGAACACCAATGGAGCCTCGCCGGCAATGTCGGCGCGCGCTTTTTCTGGGTAACCAACAAGGATGCGCCGCGCTTGCGGGTGGTTTCGACGGATATTGCATCGGCGGCCCCGGCGATTGTTGAGGTGGTTGCCGAGGATCGGGCGGTGCTTGATGGCGCGGTGATAATCGGGGGAAAGCTGCTCGCCAGTTACATGGTTGATGTGAAGCGGGAGGTTCGGCGCTATACGCTGGACGGAATCCTGGAAGCGCAAGTTCCTCTGCCGGGCATTGGCGATGCCATCGGCTTCACCGGCAATGACCATGACCCGGAGACCTTCTTCGCCTTCACCAGCTTTGCGACGCCGACGACAATCTATCGCTATGACGTCAACACCGGCGCGGCGACGCCCTGGGCTGTGCCCGGGCTGTCGTTCGACTCGGCGCGCTACAGCGTGTCACAGCGGTTCTTCACGTCAAAGGACGCGACACGGGTGCCGATGTTCATCGTCGCGCGCAAGGATTTGCCAGCCGGGCCAGCACCGACCTTGCTGTACGGCTATGGCGGATTCAACATTTCCCTGACGCCCGGTTTCTCCGCAAGCCGATTGGCATGGCTGGAGCAGGGCGGGGTGCTCGCCGTCGCCAATATCCGTGGCGGAGGCGAATATGGGCAGGCATGGCATGATGGCGGGCGCCGGGCCAACAAGCAGAATGTGTTTGATGACTTCGTCGCTGCCGCTGAGGATCTGATCGCGCAGGGCGTCACCGCGCGGAATCGGCTGGTCATTCAGGGAGGTTCCAATGGCGGCCTGCTTGTTGGCGCCGTGGTAAATCAGCGCCCTGACCTGTTTGCGGCGGCCATTGCGCAGGTTGGTGTCATGGACATGCTGCGTTTCGATCGCTTCACCGCCGGGCGCTATTGGGTCGATGATTATGGCTATCCGTCAAGGGAAAGCGATTTTCAGACGCTGCTTGCCTATTCGCCCTATCACAATGTCAGGGCTGGCCGGGACTATCCGGCGATCCTGGTTGAGACGGCGGATACTGATGATCGGGTCGTGCCCGGGCACAGTTTCAAATATGTCGCGATGCTGCAGTCGCTTGATCTTGGACCCCGGCCACGCCTCGCCAGGATTGAAACGCGTGCCGGCCATGGATCAGGGAAGCCGACCGACATGATCATCGCTGAGGCAGCCGATGCCTGGGCCTTTGCCGCGCACTGGACAGCGATGGATGTAAAGCCGATTCCTTAGCACAGGGACTTCCGTGAAGCGCTTCTTCTGCTATCGGGCAGCATGACCCAGCACAGCGACTCAATCCTCATCATCGATTTTGGCAGTCAGGTGACGCAGCTCATTGCGCGCCGCGTACGAGAGGCCGGAGTCTATAGCGAAATCGCCCCGTTTACGACCGCCGCCGAGGCGTTCGCGCGGATGAACCCTGCCGGGGTCATCCTGTCGGGCAGTCCCGCGTCGGTCCATGATGAGGGCAGCCCGCGCGTACCCGAGGCAATTTTCGCCTCAGGCGTGCCGGTCCTGGGCATTTGCTATGGCCAGCAGGTCATGATGGAGCAGCTTGGCGGCAAGGTTGCGTTGGGCGACTCAGGTGAGTTTGGCGAAGCATTCATTGAAGTGCAGGATGATTGCGTGCTGTTCGATGGCCTGTGGTCGGTCGGCGAGAAGCACCAGGTCTGGATGAGCCATGGCGACAAGGTCGTCCAGCTCGCGCCCGGTTTTCGTCCAGTCGCGGTGAGCCCCGGCTCGCCAATTGCGGTCGTCGCGGATGACAGTCGGCGCTATTATGCCACCCAGTTCCATATGGAGGTCGCCCACACCCCCGATGGCGCGAAACTGATTGCCAATTTTGCGCGCCATGTCTGCGGCCTGAAGGGCGATTGGACGATGGCGGGATACCGCGCCGCCAAGATCGCCGATATTCGCGCGCAGGTTGGCAAGGGCAGGGTGATCTGTGGATTGTCAGGCGGTGTCGACAGCGCGGTTGCGGCGGTGTTGATCCATGAGGCGATCGGTGAGCAACTGACCTGCGTTTTTGTCGATCATGGTTTGATGCGCGCCGGCGAGGCCGATCAGGTCGTCAGCCTGTTCCGCAACCACTATAATATCCCGCTGGTCCATGTTGATGCGTCGGAGAAGTTTCTCGGGGGTCTTGCTGGCGTTACTGATCCCGAGGCCAAGCGCAAGTTCATCGGCGGGGCGTTCATCGACATCTTTGAGGAGGAGGCACGCAAGATTGGTGGTGCTGAATTCCTGGCGCAGGGAACGCTTTATCCCGACGTGATTGAGAGCGTGAGCTTTACCGGTGGCCCGTCAGTCACGATCAAGAGCCATCACAATGTCGGTGGCCTGCCCGCGCGCATGAACATGAAACTGGTCGAGCCGTTGCGGGAATTGTTCAAGGATGAGGTTCGCGTGCTTGGCCGTGAACTGGGCCTGCCCGAGATTTTTGTCGGTCGGCATCCATTCCCCGGGCCGGGGCTGGCTATCCGCATTCCGGGCGAGGTGACGAAGGAACGTTGCGACATCCTGCGCAAGGCCGACACGATCTATCTCGAGGAAATCCGCGCGGCGGGCCTCTATGACACGATCTGGCAGGCATTTGCGGTGCTGTTGCCGGTGCGCAGCGTTGGCGTGATGGGTGATGGCCGGACCTATGACAATGTCCTCGCCCTGCGCGCGGTAACATCCACCGATGGGATGACGGCACAGGCATTCCAGTTTCCCGGCGATTTCCTGCCCCGCGTTGCAACCCGCATTGTCAATGAAGTGCGGGGCATCAACCGGGTGACCTATGACTATACGTCAAAGCCACCGGGTACCATCGAGTGGGAATGATCTGTCAGACGGTGTGCGGCGTTGCCAGCTCGACCCGGTCTGGCTAACAAAGCGTCATGCTGTTTCCCCCGGTGATCGGGTCGAGCCTCGGGGTGGCGATTTTTCTGTTGGCGAGAATGACGGGTTTTGCGTCGGACCGCTCATTCTATCCGACCGTGATGGTGATCATCGCAAGCTATTATGTGTTGTTTGCCACAATGGCAGCAAATCACGCCGGGCTGGTTGAGGAACTGGTGGTGGCAATTACATTTTCGGCGCCCGCGCTGGCAGGGTATTATCGTGGGGCCCGTATCGCCGCCGCGACGATTTTCGCGCACGGGATCTACGATCCGGCGCATGGTGGATTGGGTGCTGGCCATGGTGCGCCTGAATGGTGGCCAGTGTTCTATGCAGCGATTGACATCGTCCTGGGCTGTCTGGTGCTGTACGGCGCAAGAACAAATGCACGCTGAAACAAGGGTTATGGCATGTCTGTTCGACTAAAAATCCTCTCTGCCTTTGGCATTTTTTTTGGCGCGGTCTGCATGGCGATAGCGTTGGCCCATATTGCCTTTGGCCCGGCCGCCATTCCGGGGTCGGTTCCGGTCAATGCAACAATGGATAGCGAAGACCGGTTCTACGCCACGCTCTTCCTCGGTTTCGGGGCCGCCATGATCTGGAGTTGTCGAGACCTGCCAGCGCGGCGCACCGCGTTTACTGTGTTGATGGGCGTGTTCTTCGTCGGCGGATTGGCGCGTCTGGTTTCTGCGGCCATGGTCGGTTTGCCCGGTGATCTGTTCGTGTTCCTTGGTGGCCTTGAGCTGTTGATCCCGCCGCTTTGCCTTATCGTGTTGCGGGTGCGTTAGGATGCGGTGATCGGTGCATACGTGCCTCTCTCGTGGGCCGGGCCTCATGAACGCGGGGCCGAGATAACGCTTGCTGAGCCGGGGTTGCTTGATTCCTTGGCGGAAAGTGGCGCTTTGGTTGCAGCAGGGTGGGCGCTAGCGTGGCGCCGTCGCACTGAATCAGCGTATCTGGCGGCAGGCAATATGACGGAAGGATTCGCGCAATCATGTCAAATCGTCCGGATGGACCTGCGCTGGGGGGGCATATTCAGCAGTTGCGCAAGAAGCGCAGCCTGACCCTCGAAGGTCTGGCGAAGCTGTCGGGTGTTTCGAAATCGATGTTGTCACAGATTGAGCGTGGACAGACCAACCCGACGATTGGCACGGTCTGGGCGCTCGCCGAAGCACTGGCCGTTGATGTGTCCGAGCTGATTGGCGTGCGCAAGACTGACCGGCCGGTCCGGATTGATGTCTCCCAGCCTTCATATGTGCCCGAATTTCGCAGCGAAGATGGAAAATGCGCGCTGCGCATTCTTGGTCCGGCCGACAAATCGGGGAAAATCGAGTGGTATGAGCTCAACTTCGAGCAAGCCGGAAGGCTTGAGTCCGAGCCGCATTCACGTGGCTGTATGGAACATCTGACCGTGCTGAGCGGTGAGCTGACCGTTACCGCAGGAGGGGTGGGGTCGCAAATCCAGGTGGGCGGGATCGCGCGTTATCCGGCTGACGTACCGCATTGTATTGAAAATAGCGGGGCGGGGCCTGCGCGGGCGCTGTTGGTCAACATTTTCTGATATTCCACATTCCGGGATACTGGACGTCAATTCCATTATAGCGCATATTGCGAGTCCGTTCATCGGGGAGCTCATCATGCGCACTGCATTCTACAACCGGATCGACGCGACGTTGGCCGAGATCGAATCGGCGGGGCTGACGAAGGTGGAGCGAGTGCTCCTTTCCCCGCAGTCCGGTTCTGTTCTTGTCGAGCATGGCGGCGCGCAACGACAGTTGTTGAATCTGTGCGCCAACAACTATCTGGGCCTGGCCAATGATCCGCGTGTGGTCGAGGCTGCCATCGCTGCGACCAGGACCTGGGGAGCCGGTCTGGCATCGGTCCGCTTCATCTGCGGGACGCAGGCGATCCACAAGGAGCTTGAAGCCAGCATCGCATCTTACCTCGGCTATGAGGATGCAATCCTGTTCGCCGCAGCCTTTGATGCCAATGGCGGGATTTTTGAAACGCTGCTGGGCGAGGGGGATGCGGTTATTTCCGACAGCCTCAATCATGCCTCGATTATCGACGGTGTGCGGCTGTCAAAGGCGGCGCGTTACCGTTTCGCCAACAATGACATGAACGCCCTCGAGGCATCCCTTGTCGAGGCACGCGGCAAGGGCGCGCGGACGATCCTGATTGTGACCGATGGCGTGTTTTCCATGGACGGTTCGCTTGCCAGGCTCGACGAGATCGCCGCCCTGGCCGAGAAGCATGGCGCGCTCACAATGGTCGATGATTGTCACGCGACCGGCTTTGTCGGCCCCAATGGTGCGGGCACTGGCGCGCTTTTTGGGGTGCGCGACAAGATCGACATCGTCACAGGAACCTTTGGCAAGGCACTGGGCGGTGCAATGGGCGGGTTTATTGCCGCCCGCGCTGCAGTGGTCGCCCTGCTCCGGCAGCGCGCGCGACCCTATCTCTTCTCCAACGCGCTCGCGCCCGCCATTTGCGGCGCCAGTCTTGAAGCCATCAGGATTGCGGGAAGCGCGGAGGGTGACCAGCGCCGGGCGCAATTGACGGCAAACGCCACCCGCTTCCGGTCCGGCCTTGCCGATCTCGGCTTTGATCTGCTGCCCGGCAACCACCCGATCATCCCGGTGATGCTGCACGATGCGCACAAGACCGTGCAGATGGCACAAAATCTGATGAACGAGGGGGTCTATACCACCGCCTTTTCCTACCCGGTCGTACCCCATGGCCTGGCGCGCATTCGCACCCAGATGTCGGCCAGTCTGACGACGGAAAACATCGACACTGCTATCGCGGCCTTTGCTGCTGCCGGTCGCGCGGCGGGGGTGATCTCGTGATTGGCCTGGCCAAGCTTGAAGCGCGCGAGGGCCTGTGGGTTACGCAAGCCGACATCCCCGCGATTGGCGCAGAAGACGTGCTGATCAAGGTGAGCAAGACGGCAATCTGCGGTACTGACATCCACATTTACAACTGGGATGCGTGGGCGGCGAGCACCATCCCCGTGCCGATGATTGTCGGACACGAATTCTCCGGGGAGATTGTCGAGATCGGGGCGGGCGTCACACGTGACCTGAAGGTCGGGCAGCGCGTTTCCGGTGAAGGGCATATCATTGACCTGAATTCGTCGGCTGCCCGCGCCGGTCGCTTTCATCTCGATCCTGGCACGATCGGCGTTGGCGTGAACCGTCAAGGGGCCTTTGCGGAGTACCTCGCGATTCCTGCGTTCAACGTGGTGCCCCTGCCTGACAATATCAGTGATGAGATCGGCGCGATCCTTGATCCATTTGGTAATGCCGTTCACACGGCCCAGCAGTTCGACCTGCTTGGTGCCGATGTTCTGGTGACCGGCGCCGGGCCGATTGGCATCATGGCGGCAGCGGTTGCGCGCCGTGCCGGCGCTCGTTCGGTCGTCCTCACGGATTTGAATGATTACCGGCTCAACCTCGCGTCACGCATTGCCGACATCCGCCCGGTCAATGTGGCGCGGGAAGATATTCGCGACGCGATGGCGCAAGAGGGCATCAGGGACGGTTTCCACGTCGCGCTTGAGATGTCTGGTTCCGGCCCGGCCATTCAACAGGCGATCGATACCCTCATGATGGGTGGTAACATGGCGATGCTGGGAATCCCGAGCCGTGCCATGGAGGTCCAGTGGGCGCAGGTCATCCAGAAGGCGCTGACCATCCGGGGCGTTTATGGTCGTGAAATGTTCGAGACCTGGCGGCGTATGCTTGGCCTGCTGCATGGCGGGCTGGACCTGACTCCGCTGATCACGCACCGGCTGCCCGCGCGGGAGTTCCAGAGCGGCTTTGACGCAATGCGGTCCGGTCAGTCGGGTAAGGTAATCCTGGATTGGGCAGCGGCCGCCTGATCCTGCCGGGAGTGGCCCAGATGCAATATGTAAGTACCAGGGGCGGTGCCCCGCACCTCGACTTCAAGTCAGCGACGCTTGCCGGGCTGGCGCCCGATGGTGGCCTCTACGTCCCGCAACGCTGGCCGGTGCTCAGCCACGACGAGATCGCGGCTTTGGCCAACAAATCCTATGTTGAGACGGCGGTGACGGTGATGTGGCCGTTTGTCGCAGGCTGCCTCAGCCAGGCCGAATTGCGGTCACTCTGCACCCAGGCTTATGGGCAGTTTGCGCACGGGGCCGTCACGCCACTGGTCCAGCTCGACCGGAATCAGTGGCTGCTTGAATTGTTCCACGGGCCGACCCTGGCCTTCAAGGACGTGGCGCTGCAGATGCTGGGCCTGCTGTTTGAGAAATTCCTGACCGGCAGTGACAAGCACCTTACCATTGTCGGGGCGACCTCTGGTGATACCGGCTCGGCCGCCATCCGCAGTGTCACCGGGCGTGAGCAGATCGACATCTTCATGCTGCACCCGGCAGGGCGTGTCTCTGAGGTGCAGCGGCGTCAGATGACGACCGTTCACGCGCCGAACGTCCACAATATCGCGATTGAAGGCAGTTTTGATGACGCACAGGGCATCGTCAAAACCTTGTTCAATGATCGTGAATTTTCACAACGATTTACCCTGTCAGCAGTAAACTCGATCAACTGGGCGCGGCTGTGTTCGCAGATCGTGTACTATTTCTACGCGGCAGTTCGACTGGGCGCGCCCGAACGTGAGATTGCGTTTTCGGTTCCCACGGGCAATTTCGGTGATGTGTTCGCTGGCTATGTTGCGGCGCAAATGGGCTTGCCGGTTTCGCGACTGATTGTTGCAACCAACATCAATGACATCCTGTATCGCGCACTGACCTCGGGCGATTACGTCAAAGGATTGGTCGTGCCGACGGCCTCGCCGAGCATGGATATTCAGGTCAGTTCCAATTTTGAACGGCTGCTGTTTGATTTGTCAGGGCAGGATGCGCCCGTCCTGCGCGGCATGATGGAAAGCTTTGAGTCCGCTGGATCAATGGTGATGCCAGCATCGGTTTATGATAGCGCGCGTGCGCTTTTCTCAAGTGCGCGTATCGATGCGAGTGAAATGTGCGCCACCATGGTGTGGGCGAAGGACCATGCCGGCCAGATTGTCGATCCACACACGGCGATAGGGCTGGCTGCTGCCCGAAAATTTGAATCGGACACGCCAGTCGTCACCCTGGCGACGGCGCATCCGGCAAAGTTCCCGGACGCGGTCGAACAAGCGATCGGCGTGAGACCGGCCCTTCCGGATCGCGTTGCCGATATTTTCCAACATGAAGAACGCTATGTTGCGCTTCCTGCGACTGCTGCCGCCATCAAGAATTATGTCAGCGACCGGGTACCCGGACCGCAATAAAGGGCGAGCAGGGTAGCCCCTGTGGCAGGGACGGGAGGACCGCAGTCGCCCTGGCGCTTGCGTCGGCATCCGTTCCCGAACGCCGCTGTCTGCCTCAAGTGGTGCGGGGAAAAAGTTGCACGTCTTGCCCTCATCGCCGGCTACTCCGGCGGAATGGGCTACCGCAAGGAACGGAATGCGGCGCGGACCTCGGATATGAACAGTTCGGGTTGCTCAAAGGCGGCAAAATGACCGCCACGATCCAGCTCATTCCAATAGACCAGGTTGGAGTATTTTCGCTCCGCCCAGCGGCGCGACGCGCCGAACAATTCCCTGGGGAAAATGCTGCACGCAACCGGGATATCGACGCGTTCCTGCGCAAAGGTGGCGAGGCTCTCCCAATAAAGTCGTGCTGAGGACGCGCCGGTGCCCGGCAGCCAATACAGCATGATGTTGTCGAACACTTCATCAAGGGACAGAACCCGCTCCGGATCGCCGCCAGAGTCAGTCCAGGCGGCGAATTTCTCATAGATCCACATTGCCTGCCCAGCGGGTGAGTCAGTCAGGCCATAGCCGAGTGTCTGCGGGCGTGTGCTCTGTTGTTTTGCGTAACCAGATCCGTCCTCAAGATAGCGCTGCAGGTCGGCGAGTGCCGATTTTTCACGATCAGTCAGGTTGGCCATGTCACCGGGCGCCGGCTGGGTAACCACCATGTTCAAATGAATGCCAGCAACCTCGGCTGCGCCGGATGCGCCAAGCGCATTGGTTACGGCAGCCCCCCAATCGCCGCCCTGCGCGACGAAGCGGGAATAGCCGAGACGTTTCATCAAGGTGATCCACGCCCGTGCGATCCGCTGCACTGGCCAGCCTGAACCCTGTGGCTTGTCGGAAAAGCCATAGCCGGGGAGCGACGGCACGATCACATGAAAGGCATCGGCGACACTTCCGCCATGGCTCTCGGGGTCAGCGAGCGCTCGGATCACCTTGTGGAACTCGATGACAGAACCCGGCCAGCCATGGGTGAGGATCAGCGGTAAGGCATCGGGGTTGGGTGAGCGCAGGTGAAGAAAGTGGATGCGAAGCCCGTCGATTTCGGTGTGAAACTGGCCAAATTCATTCAGCATCGTCTCACAGCGGCGCCAGTCATACTGGTCGCGCCAATAGGCACAGAGCCGTTGCGCGCTATCCAGCGGAACACCCTGCCGCCAATCGGTGACTGTTTCCCGGTCGGGCCACCGTGTCTGCGCCAGGCGTCGGCGGAGATCATCCAGCTCGGCTTCGGGAATCGAGAGATGAAAAGGGACGATCGCGCTGCTCATCCTGCGGCTCCCGTGCAGTGGAATCAGGAGGAAGCGCTATACATCAATCGCCAGATAGCCAGTCACAAATCGACCGGAGATGCCCGTGTAAACCCCGGACCCCGCAATGCCGAGGCCAATCTTGTCGAACAGGTTGCTTACCTGGAGCCGAAATGTTGCGTCATGCTTGGCCAGCTTGAACCGGTAACGACCGCCAATGTCGATCCGCGCGCGCGCGGGCACCACCACCAGATTGTCTGTTGTCGCGGGGGTCGCACCACGATGGATCGCGGCAATATCAAGCGACAGGCCCTTCACGCCCGGCAATCGCCAATTGAGATTGGTGATCAGAAGGTGGCTCGATAGCCCGACCGGGCGGTCTCCGACCTTGCCGACGGCGGTGCTGCTGCGCACGACACGGGGATGCAGGAAAACGCCGCCAGCAACCAGGTCCAGCCGCGACGTCAACTTGCCTGAAACCGAGAATTCAATGCCCTGGCTGCGGATTGTACCAACCTGGCTGAAGTTGCCATTGCCATCAAAGCTGAAATAGGGGCGGCTGAGATCAAACACGCCAGCGACCGCCTTCAGGCCCGGGGCAAGCACAAGTCGCAGGCCCGCATCCTTCTGCTCCGTCAGGATTGCCGGAAGTGGCTGGTTGCGGTTGGCTGCGCCTGCCGGGGCGATGCCGCTTTCCTCAAGGCCACGGGTATAGCCAGCATAGATGGTCAGCTTTGATGATATATAGGCGGCTGCCGTCGCGTTGTAGATCCACGGCTGTGCGCTGCTGACGACGGTGGGAATGCCGGGCAGCATCACGCTCTTGCTGTAATCGGCCCGCGAGATGCCAAAGCCGATTTCGCCCACGCCCTTCCAGCGCCCGTCATAGGCCAGGCCGATAGTGGTTTGTTGCACGCGGTCGCGAGACAATGGCCCAAAGGTGAAGGCTGGCTTGGCCGAATCCTCGGCTATGCCAATGCGCGTCAAGCCAAGGCTGACTTCGTCCGAGCCGCCAAACTGGCGTCGGGCATCACGTTCACGCACGCTGAAATGGAGCAGGTGCAAACGCGGCCCGTCGGCAATCGAGTGGGTTACCCGGAACTCACCGCTGAGCGAGACATTTTTGAGTCTCGGATCGGCTTCGATGATCCGTTCTGCCGTGCCATCGCGCTGAATGTTGACGAGGAGGTTGGCAAAGCCCGTTTTCTGGTCGAACACCGAACGAAACGCGCCGAGACGCACCAGCCAGTTCTTGCCGGGCGCAACTGACGCAATCACGCCATGGTTGCTGGCGGAATAGCGGAAATCGGCCCAATCGGGGCCGTCAAACTGATGCCGTGGCGGCGTTGGTGGCAGATAGGCGCCGCCCGGAATCAGGAATGGACCTGCTTCATCATCATAGTCATTGTTGAGCGTCCAGAATGGCATGATTTCGATGCCGGGCGCAGGGCGCCAGCGAGCGATCAGCCCCTGACCATGATTGAAATTTGCCGTTCCATCGGGAAAGGCGACCGTTCCCGCAGTCAGGCCATAACCGATCGCGAAATGTTCGTTCAGGGTCAGTGAGCCATCAATCTCGATCCCGGCACTGCCATAGCTGTCACCGTTCACAACAATTGATGCGCCATTGCCTTGCGGGCGACGCAGCGCGAGATCGACGATTCCGCTCGGTGCAGCAAAGGGATAGCCCTGTGCCGACAGGCCGACCTTGATGCTGGAGGAATCGAGCACGATGCTGTTCAGGTCATAGGATGGGCTGAAGTAGAGGCCGTCAATCCGGACGTTACCCGCCGCACTGGGCGAAAATCCCCGCGTGTTGCCGGCATTGTAAATCCCAAGAGATTCGCGTCCGATACTGAAACCGAAAGCATCTTCTGCCTGGGTAACGGCATTGTCGCTGGTACGATCCTGCGCCAGAACAGGGCTCGCGGTACCGGCCAGCAACATCGCGACGACACTGCTCCTGATCCGACCCGTCACGCCTGCACCCCCGTTAAGTTATGATAGTATAACGGCACATTTGTATCTGAACACTGCATGAATTTTTCTTTTGCTTGTTGCCGCTGGACGTCCGCCGATTGTTGCGTCATCGGTCCGCAATGATCACCTCCGACGTTGAAGTTGCCGTATCGGAAGACAAGGCAGCCGTGGTGGCGCTGTGGCAATCATGCGCGTTGACCAGGCCCTGGAACGACCCCGGGGTTGATTTTGATCGAGCCGTTGACGGGCCAGCGTCGGACGTTCTGCTTGTGCGGGATGGGGCGATGATTGTCGGGAGTGTGATGGTCGGTGAGGATGGTCACCGTGGCTGGGTCTATTACCTTGCCGTCTGCCCAACGCGCCGCCGGGCTGGACTGGGCAGGGCGCTGATGGGTGCGGCGGAGCGATGGATGCGGTTGCGCGGCGTTCCCAAATTGCAGCTTATGATCAGGGACGGCAATGATGCCGCGCAGGCATTTTATCGTGCGTTGGGGCTTGAGCGGCAGCCGGTCGTAACGATGGGGAAGTTTCTGAAAGGGTGATGATGACGGCCACGATGTATGGGATCAAGAACTGCGATACGATCAAGAAAGCCCGTATGTGGCTTGATCAACATGGCGTTGCCTATGGATTTCATGATTACAAGTCGGCGGGGATCGATTCTGACCGTTTGGCCCGTTGGGCAGGGCAGGTCGGGTGGGAGGTGCTGCTCAACCGTGCCGGCACAACATTCCGTGCGCTGGCCGATGCCGATAAGATCGGGCTTGATCAGGGAAAGGCTGTCGCGTTGATGGTCGCGCAACCCTCAATGATCAAGCGGCCCGTGCTAGAGTTTGGCGACCAGCTTCTGGTTGGATTTAAACCGGAAACCTATGCTGCTGCCGGGCTTGGTGGCTGAGAGACCGCGACATCGGGAATTTCGACCCGACGCGCGCGCCAGCGTCGGCTGTGACTGGCCATTGTCGGGTCGGTGAATGATTGGCCCGCTGCGGCGATGCGGCGCCAATCGGGGTGCATCTTGCCTTTCCCTTACGTCAGGCGCAGCCTTGCGTCAGGAAATGGGAGAGGAAGATGACGTTCGAGACGAAGGCTCCAGCCTGGTATTACCTTGCCGTTCTCGCGTTGATCCTGTGGGACGGCATTGGCTGCTATTTTTGTGTCATGCAGTTCAAACTTGGTGCCGACGCGATGGGCAATGCGACGGACTATGATCGGGCGCTCTACGCGACCCTGCCTGTCTGGTATAACTGGTGTTACGCCATCGCCGTATTCGGCTCGGTCCTTGGCGGCATTGCGCTGCTGGCGCGCGCGAAGATTGCCAGGCCGATCCTGCTGGTCGCGCTGATCGCAATTGTCGTCCAGTTTGGCTATTTGTTCGCGACCTCCGACATCATCGCACACAAGGGTTTTATGACCACAGTTCCTTTCCCGGTGTTTATCGTCGCGATGGGGGTCTTGGCGTGGTGGTTTTCCGGCCTTGCCGAACGGCGCGGCTGGATCAGATGAGCGGGGGCTATCCTTCCCACTGAAATACCTCATCCAGTCGTTTGCCAAACACCTGGGCGATGCGGAAAGCGGCCTCGAGGGTCGGTGAGTATTTTCCCGCTTCGATCGCGGCGATGGTCTGGCGGGTCAGTCCGATTCGTTCGCCCAGTTCGGCCTGTGTCATCTCACCAGCCATAAACCGCATAAGGCGAACCTGATTGGTGATGCGGGTGCGGGTCATCGATCAAATTCCCCGACGATAGGCGATAATCTGCAGGGCAAAACGCAATGCCTCGGCAGCCATGATCATGCCGAGCAATGTGCTGAGCATCCCGAACGGCCCGTTGCCGAAATGGATCGACACGGCGGCCAACATGACACCGATCAGCAGCGGATAATAGCTCGATGCCGCAGCCTCGCTCGCGATGCGGCGATCGCGTTCATCGCGCGGGGCACCAGCTTCCTTCAGCGCGAACAACGCGACGACGATACTGGCTGCGATTGTCACTAACGCCTGTATCAGCGAGGCCGCGGCGAACAGCCCGATCAGGAAGGCGTGATTGCCAGGTGCTGGATAGCGCAACAACGTACCGAAATAGATGGTTGCCGCCAGGACGATGCCAGCAAGGGCGACCCAGGCGATCTTTTCTCTGAATGGCATTTTCGTCTCCATCGACAATAACATGCGATAATGTTAAATATTATCGACATTGTGTCAATAAAAACATTCATAACTACCGTGGGCGCTGGCGCGCGCGCGCTGACCTCGCTAAATCACTGTCATGTCCACAACATACACGCTCGACACCGCGACCAGCCGCGCCACACCGATGCCAGCGCCATTCAAGCGCCTGACGGTTCCGGCGATTCGTGAGCAGAAGGGCGGGACACCGCTTGTGATGCTGACCGCGTACACGGTGAGGACCGCGCAATTGCTGGACCCGCATTGCGACATGTTGCTGGTCGGGGACAGTCTTGGCCAGGTTATCTATGGTTTGCCATCAACCATCCCCGTCACGCTTGAGATGATGGCTGCTCATGGCGCGGCCGTCGTACGCGGTAGTTATCATGCCGTCGTTGTCGTCGATATGCCGTTCGGTAGTTACGAAGCGAGCCCTGAGAAGGCGTTTGAAAGTGCCGCCTGGCTGCTCAAGCAGACCGGCGCCGCAGCGGTGAAGCTGGAAGGCGGCACGGCAATGGCACCGACGGTCGGTTTCCTGTCTGAGCGGGGCATTCCTGTGATGGGGCATGTCGGGCTTACGCCGCAGGCGGTTAACACCTTGGGGGGGTATGGCGCCCGCGGCCGGTCGGCGGCGGAGGCCACGAAGATTGTGGCCGATGCCTCAGCGGTTGCCGCGGCCGGTGCGTTTGCGGTCGTGGTTGAGGGGGTGGTCGAACCGATCGCAATCGAAATCACCCGAGCCATTGCGTGCCCGACAATCGGGATCGGCGCCTCGGCACAGTGTGACGGTCAGGTCTTGGTAGCAGAGGATATGCTTGGCATGTTCGAACGAGTACCGCGTTTCGTGAAGCGTTTTGACGATCTGGCCGAGCGGATTTCTGCCGCAGCCGAAGTTTACGCGGGAGAGGTCAGGGCGCGCAGTTTTCCCGGTCCTGATCAGATTTACGTACCCAAGGATTGACCGCTTCCGTTTAACCAGCGCCATCGCTAAGGTCCGCGCCTTTCCTGCCTCTCGCCCCACGGAGTTACGCTTGGCTGTCCCGCCGAATACCAACGAAGCCTTCCTGCGTGAGGTTGATGAAGAATTGCGCCGTGACGAGCTGGCAACTGCCTGGCGTCGTTATGGCCGTTGGCTCATCATCGCCGTCCTGGCTTCGCTCGCCGCCTTTGGCGGCTGGCTCTATTGGCAGCATTATCAGGAGCAGCGCAGCGGCGCAGAAGGTGCCAGCTTGCTCGCCGCCTATGACCAGCTTGGGGCTGGCAAGGACGCGCAAGCCGGGCCGGCGCTCGCCGCGCTTGGCGCCTCAAGCTCACCGGGTTACCGGGCAATGGCCAAATTCTCGCAGGCTGACCTGTTGCTCAAGAAGAATGATCTGAAAGGCGCGGCTGCCAAGTTTGCCGAGGTTGTTGCCGACCAGTCGATTGGACAACCTTTTCGCGACCTCGCACTGATCCGCCAGACCAGCGCCGAATATGACAGCCTGAAGCCGCAGGTTGTGGTCGATCGGTTGCGGCCTTTGGCGCAAAAGGGCAGCCCGTGGCTTGGAAGTGCCGGGGAGCTTGTCGGCACCGCATATCTCGCGATGAACCGACGTGATCTTGCGCGAACCTTGTTCAGTCTGATGTCGAGCGACGATGGTGTGCCCGAGTCGATCCGCAAACGTGCAGTACAGATGGCCTCGACGCTTGGCGCGTCGCCCAACCAGGAAAAGAAGGCTCAATGATGATCAGGAACAAGGTGCTGCTGGTGGGCGTTGCGGCGCTGGCGTTGAGCGGTTGCGCGGTATTCAAGGGCAATCACCGCAAGACACCGGTGCTGGGTGAACGCATCCCGATCCTGTCCTCCGAGAGCGACGTCATTGCTGACCGCACCATCTCGGAAGTTCAGGTGTTGCTGCCGCCGGCAGAGGCCAATGACAGCTGGGCGCAGCCCGGCGGAAGCGCCTCCAAGGCAACCGGCCATCTCGCCCTGGGCGCTGCGGTCTCGCGCGTCTGGTCAGCTCAGATCAATGGTGGTTCCAACCGCCAGCGTCTGGCGGCGGCACCGGTGGTGGCCGATGGAAAGCTGTTCGCAATGGATGTTGATGGCGTGGTCCATGCCTTCAACACCAATGGCGGCAAGCTCTGGACTGCGGAGATCGCCCATGCTGACAAGCATAACCGTCCCGCGCGATTTGGCGGTGGCGTCAGCTACGATAATGGTGCGGTCTATGCGACCGACGGTCTGGGTGACGTTGTCGCGCTGAATGCCACGACGGGTGCCGAACAATGGCGTACCAAGCCAGGCGGGCCGTTGCGGGGCGCGCCGACCATCGCCAATGAGCTGCTCTATGTCCTGAGCCAGGACAATCAGCTTTATGCACTGAAGCAGGTTGACGGGAAGCAGAGCTGGAACCAGCAGGGTTCAATCGAGAGCCAGGGTGTGTTTGGTGTCGCGGCACCGGCAAGCAGCCAGGGGACTGTGGTCGCCGGGTTTTCGTCTGGTGAGCTCGGTGCCTATCGATACGAGAATGGCACGACATTGTGGCAGGACGCCTTGTCGCGTTCGAGCATTACCACCTCGGTCTCATCCCTTGCAGACATTGATGCCAATCCCGTGATTGATCGCGGCGTGGTGTTTGCGCTGGGGCAGGGCGGTCGCATGGTCGCACTTGAGCTCACCTCAGGCCAGCGGATGTGGGAGCAGAACTTCGCGGGGCTTTCGACACCCTGGGTGGCAGGGGAGTGGGTCTTCATCGTTACCGATGATGCGCGCCTGGTTTGCCTCGCCCGCTCAACCGGGAAGGTGCGCTGGATCAGCCAGTTGCGGCATTATCGCAGCGCAAAGAAGCACAAGGATCCGATCACCTGGTATGGCCCCGTCCTTGCCGGGGGGCGTCTGGCGCTGACGAATTCGCTGGGTGAGCTTGCATTTGCTTCGCCTGACACCGGGGTTGTTGGTCAGCTTATCGAAACCAAGCAGCCTTTCTCGCTTGCGCCAATCGTCGCCAACTCGACGCTGTACACGCTTGACCAGAAGGGGCGCATCACCGCCTATCGCTGATCGTCGGGACCGGATAAGGGCTATCGCATGGCATCCCTTCCCGTCGTCGCGATCATCGGCCGTCCCAATGTCGGCAAATCTACCCTGTTCAACCGGTTGGTTGGCAAGCGCCTGGCGCTGGTCGATGACCGGCCCGGTGTAACGCGTGATCGCCGGGAGGGGGATGCGAACCTTGTCGGCCTGGAATTCCGTGTCGTTGATACTGCCGGCTATGAGGAAGATGCCGCCGCGACCCTGCCCGGGCGGATGCGGGCCCAGACCGAGGCGGCGGTGGCAATGGCCGATGTTGCGTTGTTCATGATTGATGCGCGTGCCGGGCTTGTCCCGCTTGATGAAGAGATTGCGCGCTGGCTGCGTGGCGCAACGATCCCGGTGATCCTCGTTGCCAACAAGGCGGAGGGTCGCGCCGGTGAGAATGGCATTCTCGAGTCGTTGTCACTTGGCTTTGGCGATCCGGTTCAGTTGTCAGCCGAGCATGGCGAGGGCATGGCCGACCTGATTGAGGCCCTGATCCCGCATATTGATCGTCCGGAAAGCGAAACGTCGGACGACGATGAAGACGCAGACAATCCCGACGCGCCGCTGAAGCTGGCAATTGTCGGGCGCCCGAACGCCGGAAAATCAACGCTGATCAACCGTATGCTTGGTGAAGATCGGCTGATTACCGGACCCGAGGCCGGCATCACGCGCGATTCGATTGCCGTTGACTGGATCTGGCACGATGGGGACGACCGCGAACGCGCGGTACGGCTGATTGATACGGCGGGAATGCGCAAGCGCGCGTTGGTCCAGGACAAGCTTGAGAAGCTTTCGGTCGCTGACGCACGACACGCAATCGACTTTGCTGAAGTCGTCGTGTTGTTGCTCGACGCGACGCGCGGACTTGAGGCGCAGGATCTGCGAATCGCCTCTGCCGTGCTCGAGGAAGGGCGCGCCCTCGTCGTCGCCTTGAACAAATGGGATGTTGCAGAAGACGCGTCACGCCTGTTCAACGGCGTACGGGCGGCATTGGAAGAGGGGTTATCCCAGATCAAGGGCGTGCCGTTGCTCACCGTTTCGGCGGCCACCGGCAAGGGGCTTGATGTGCTCCTGAAAGTTGCCTTTGAAACGCGTGAGGCGTGGTCGAAGAGAATCGGAACCGGGGAACTCAACCGGTGGTTTGAACGCGCGGTGGAGGCCAATCCACCGCCCGCACCAGGCGGCAAGCGGATCAAGTTGCGCTACCTGACCCAGGCGAAAACACGCCCACCCGGTTTCATCTTGTTCGGAACCCGTGTCGACCAGCTGCCGATGAGCTATCAGCGTTATATCATTAACGGGATTCGCCGTGACCTGGGCTTCGCCGCCGTTCCGATCCGTCTTACTCTGCGTGCGCCAAAGAACCCGTTTGGCAACCAGTAATCGTCCGGTTTAGTGTGATTTCGTCGGTTTTTGCGGACATATTGAGCGTGACCAGATACTTGAAGTGGGTTGTCGGGCAAATTTTATCGCCGCCGTAAACTCCTGATTTACATCTCCTCCGTAAAAGGAACTGGCTCTCGCAACCGTTCCCGAGGTCGCGAGGTGGGGAGACCATGGTGTCAACAGACGAAGCCAAACTGGTCGACTGGACGGCATTTGCCCGTGCACGCAGCGAACTGGGTGCCGGTTTTGTCCGAATTCTCGGCTATTTCCGGGAAGACGGCGTCAAGTCGGTCGCTGCGATCGAGGCGGCAATGCGCGCCCAGAATGCGGCTGCAATCGTAATCCCGGCGCACACCTTGAAAGGTGAGGCGCGTCAATTCGGTGCCGAGCCGCTGGCGATGATCGCCGAGCGAATCGAGATGATCGCGCGCGACTGTGTCGAGCGTCATGAGACGCCGAGCCAGGCGCTTCATCAGGTCGTCGAGTTGCGTCCGACTTTTGAGAGCACCTTGTCATTGCTCGAGCGCGAGGCGAACCCGTTGGTAGAACGACGCGCCGGCTTTGGACGTCGTGCGGTCAGTGGTTTCGGACAGGCTTGATCGCTGGTCTAGGTCCGCAGGCGTTCAATCGCTTGCGCAAGGGCAACATATAGCTTGCCCATATCGGATGACAGCAACGTGACGCCCAACGGCGACCCATCACGCTGCGCCAGAATGGCCCGCAACATCGCTTCAAAATCATGGATGTAGCGATTGACCTGTTCGCGGAAATCGCTGTCGCTATCATAAAGCCGTGCAATCTCGCGCGCTTCACCGGCATCAAGCAAGCGCACGGCGCGGCGCGTGAACACGCCGCGATCGCCCTTGAGGTACGCAGCCCAGGCGCTGTCTGACACTTCTGACGAAAATGATTTGGCAATGTCGATCGATGCCGAATTAAGTGCTTCGATCAACAGCGAAACACGCCGCGCGAAACTGTCCTTGTCGGCTTTCTCGCGTTCGGTCCGCGCTTCTTCGATATGGCTCTCAACCATGGCGGTTGAATCCGCGATCTTCAGCATTTGTTGTGTCAGCCGTTCCGAGGCGCGGGCTGCGGTATCGGCGGCGGCGTTCGCCGCGTCCCCGATCGCGGCGATTTGCTCATGAAGCGCCGAATCGGTCGCGCGACGCATTGCTGCGGCACTTTCCTTTTCCAGCGCCATGGCCGCTTCCGGGATGACCGTTGCCAGGGTCTCTCGCGCGCGGTCGGCAGCGGCGCTTGCGGTATCGCGAACGCGCAGCAGCGCCTCGACCAGCCGTGGCGCCGCTTCTTCGGCAAAGCGATGCGTTCGGCCGATGGTTTCCTCGACCATCAAGCCGAGGGCATCGGCCTTTTCTCGCCCGCTGGTCAGCGTTTCCAGCAAGTTGCGCGACAGGTCGTCAAGCGTTGTACGCTGGCCTGCGATGACCTGCGCGATGGCCTCAATTGCGTCATGGGTACTCTCGGCCGCGGTCACCAGTGCCAGCAATTCCGGCTTGGCTTCTCCCACCACCTTGCGACTTGATGCGATGCGCGTGTCGAGCCGCGCGAGCGCGTCGGGAATTGTCTCGTCAATCTCCCGCGCTGCCGCATCAAGGGCAAGCAACAGGCGCTCGGTCGTGCCAATTGTGGTTGTGGCCATCTCGTCGCCCGTTTTCAGGGCTTCCGTCATGGCATCGGCCGAGCCGCCAAGGGCACTGATTGATGCGGCCAGCGTCTGGGTCCGTTCAATGCCCTGAACATGGAGCTGGTCAATGCGCGCTGACACCGCGCTGACGCCCCGGTCCAGTTCGCCGAGCATGGCACCACCGGCTTCCCGCTGCTCGCCGAGGCGCGCGGCGAGGCGCTCGATCTGTTCCTCGATCGCTGCGATACGCTCAGCCAGCGCCTCGGCGCTCCCGCGCCCGGCGCTGTCCAGCGCGGCCTGGTTGGCGCTGAGCATTGCCAACATGGCGTCGCCCTGCGCTGCTATTCCCTTGCGCGCCTCATCAACGGCGCCTGCGGTGCGGCCAAGTAATCCGTCAACGGCGGCAGACATCTCGCCGGTAACCGCTTCCAGCCGCGCGCCGGCGGTTTCACTCGTCGCTTCCATGCGCGCCAGATGGGCGGCCAGCTTTTGCGCCGCGCCACCGGCAATTTCCTCTGCGTCACGGCCACGGTCAGCCAATGCGCTCAGTTGCGCGCCAAGAGCGGCGGCGCGTTCGGTAGCCGATACCCCAACATTTTCGAGCTGCTTCGCCATATCGACGGTTTCGCCATGCGCGCGCGGCAGGATCGCGAGCAGGACTGACAGGCTCGAATGGGCGCCCGATGCCGCGTCGGCGAGGTTGCTGGCATGTTCGTTGGCAATGCCGACCTGCTCCGACATGCCCATGCCGATTGCCGACAATTTGGTAATCGCGCCGTCGCCCATCACCATCAGCGCGTTGGTTTGCTCGGCGATGCTCAGTCGATTGGCTTCAATCGTCTGCGACAAGGCTGCAACGGTGCGTTCCAGGCTTGATGCCTCGGCGCGCATGGCCCGGGCCACATCACCAAAACGCCGTGCCTCGGTGCGGCTTGAACGCATCGCCAGCAACAACAATGTCGCAATCAGCACGGGGGGCACGCACAGGGCGGCGATGAATTCGACCAGGGCAACCGGCGCGAGGCCGGCAAGGCTTTCACGCGCCAACCACAGCATTGCGCCGATCCAGCCGAGCGAAACCAACGCACCGAGAACAGGCAGCAAAAAGCCGCCGCGAGTCGGCGTAACCTCTTCTTCTGTTACATATTCTTCTTCGGCTGGCGGGGCGATCGGGATGGGGGGCGGTGCCTCCATTTCCTCTGAAATCAGCAGGTCGTCGTCGACCGCAGGAGCGGTTCCGGTACGAAGATCGATGATGCGCGAACCCCCATTCATCCCAGCCATTTACCATATTTCTCGCGTGCGGGAAGCGCTTACCGAAACCTTGCCTTAAGGCTCCCGGCGTTATGGCGCGGTATGGCATATGATCCCGGTGCAATTGATGCGACCCTGGCGGCAGCAGTCGGTGATGAACCACAGCTGATCGCCGAGCTTCGTCTCGCCTTTGTTGAAGGCGCGCAGCGTAGCTTGAACAGCCTCGAACAGGCGTCAGATGGGGATCATTGGCGGATCGCAGCCGCGCGACTCAAGGGGCTGGCAGCCAGCTTTGGCGCGGTGCGCCTGATGGCTCTGGCCAGCGAAGCCTTCGATGGCGCGCCGCATGATGTGGTACTTTTACGCCAATTGCGTCGGGCAGTCGCCCGGCTCTAGCCAAATTCCCGGTGCGGCGCGTTATCCCGTTCGAATTGGCACGGCGGGCCTGATTCGTTGACGAAAGGGCTATGCCCGCACGGTGCGGCAGGGTTATCGTTTGTTGATGAACAACGATCCCGATCAATCCCGTTTGCTGTCTGACGGGGTGGCGGCGCTGCGGCGTGGCGACCTGACAGGGGCAAGGGCCTTGCTGATGCGTGCAGGTGACGGCGCCGATGCCCAGTTCGCCCTTGCCCATGCCTGCCGCGCAATGGATGACCTACCCGCCGCACATGCTGCGCTTGATCAGGTGCTGGTGGCGCAGCCAGGACATATTTCGGCATTGATCATGAAGGGTGACCTGCTGGCCGGCCCTGACGCGCGCGCCGCCAGCTCCTTCTACCAGGCCGCGCTGGCCAATGCCGGGCAGCTGCAGGCAGCGGGGCAATTGCCCGCGCAACTGGTGCCGGAGCTGCAACGCATTCAGCAGTTTCTCGCCGGGGCGGCTGCCGGATATGAATCGCACCTGCTTGATCACCTTGCCCATGCCGGGTTTACAGCGAGCAACCTGGCACCGCGCGTCCAGCACGCGATCGATCTGCTGACCGGAAAAAAGGAGATTTTCCTCCAACAACCCTCGTCATTTTATTTTCCGGGTCTGCCGCAGATCGAATTTTATGACCGCGCGGCATTTGACTGGCTCCCGGCAGTTGAGGCTGCCGCGCCGGCAATGCGTGCCGAGCTGGAAAGCGTAATGGCGCAGGATGGCGATTTCGCGCCTTATGTTGAGACGCCAAAGGGCAGGCCACCGCCACGCAATCCCTTGCTCGATGATCCGAGCTGGGGCGCCTGCTATCTGTGGAAGGGCGGGCAGCGCGTTGATCGCAATGCTGATCGATGCCCACAGACGCTTGCCGCGTTGGCCAGCGCGCCAATTCCCTATATCCGGGAGCGGTCGCCCATGGCCTTGTTTTCCTTGTTAAAGCCGGGGACGCATATCATCCCTCACCATGGCCTGCTCAACACGCGACTGATCGTCCACATACCCTTGATCGCGCCGCCAGAGTGCGCGCTGCGCGTTGGCTCGCAAACGCGTGCTTGGCAGATGGGCGAAGCGCTTGTCTTTGACGATTCGATCGAACATGAGGCGTGGAACCGTGGCACGGAAACGCGCGTCGTTTTGCTGTTCGAGATCTGGCGCCCCGAAATCCGGGAAGACGAGCGTGCTGCCCTGACCTCATTGTTCGAGGCGATTGGTGCGTTTGGCGAAGGCGATTGAAACGGCTGCGCGGATTTATGCCGCGATCTTTTCCAGCAAGCCGGTGAACAGGCGCAGGCCATCAGTGCCGCCATGGGCGGCCTCGATCCGCCGCTCAGGGTGCGGCATCATGCCCAGCACATTGCCGGTGGCGTTGAGTACCCCGGCGATTTGCCGCGCCGAGCCGTTGACCGCTTCGGCGTAGCGCAGCGCGACCCGCCCCTCGCCCTCAAGCCGGTCAAGCGTCTCCGCATCTGCGCTGTAATTGCCGTCGTGATGTGCAACGGGCAGGCTGATCGCCTCACCCTGTGCGTAACGCGAGGTAAAGGTGGATTGCGCGTTGGTGACGGTCAATGCGACATCACGGCAGACAAAATTGAGGCCGGCGTTGCGCATCAGTGCGCCGGGCAACAGGCCCGCTTCAGTCAATACCTGAAAACCGTTGCAGATGCCGAGGACCGGCACGCCGCGCCCGGCTGCCTCGACCACGGCGCGCATGATCGGCGACCGTGCTGCCATTGCGCCGGAGCGCAGATAATCGCCATAGGAAAATCCGCCGGGCAAGGCGATCAGGCTGAGATTGGTGGGCAGGTCCGTGTCGCCGTGCCAGACCATCGCTGGTGCGGTGCCCGTTACGTGGCGCAGCGCCACCGCCAGGTCGCGATCGCAATTTGATCCCGGAAAGACGATGACGGCGGTTTTCATGCTCGTTCGACCCGGTAATTCTCGATCACGGTGTTGGCGAGCAGTTGTCGGCACATCGCATCAATCGCCGCGTCGTCGGTATTGTCGGCGACATCAAGCTCGATCAGCTTGCCGGCGCGAACATCGTTGACGCCGGAAAAGCCGAGTCCGCCAAGCGCCTTGTGGATTGCCTTGCCTTGTGGGTCGAGCACCCCGGGCTTGAGTGTCACGACGATGCGAAGCTTCATGCCGATTCCCCGGTTGGCGCGGTCGCGGACCCTATGGCGATGGTGCGCTCCCGGGGCAAGCTTCATGGAAAATTTACATTTGAGGCACAGCTTTGATCGGGCGGCCATGTGATGGGACACAGGCGGGTGTGCAGGAGTTGGCGGATATGGCGGGGCTGGCAATGGTCCTGTTCATCGCGCTGTTCGCGTTCGGTGAACAATATTTCGGTTGGTACGACCCCAAGGGCTGGGTGCAGCTATCGCTGGTCAGCGCTTTTATCTTCGGCATCATCTGCGGTTTTCGTGTCAAGGATTGATAGGGAAAACAGTTTGTTGGTGGTGCAGCGGCCAACATTTTCAGTGGCTCTTGCAAATTGGCCGGAGCGCAACAATATTGTGGGCGCGGGCCGGGCCCCTCTGGCGGTCGGACTATTCCGGGCGTGATGTCGGACCGCATCGAGCATGCTCGGTGCAGTCAGGGGCAATCGCCACCGAAACCCTGAAATTCGCAACGAGACTGCTCGATCCCTGAAATTATTCATGGATTGAGGATTACGTCGTGAACCAGCCCTACACCTCCCCGGCACGGCCCAGTGCCACTGGCGCCGCCTATGACGCGGGCCTGCGGGCGTATATGCTCGGCATTTACCGTCACATGGGCCTTGGCCTGATCATTACCGGCCTTGTTGCTGCCCTGGTCGCCAATACCCCTGCGCTCTCAGCCTTGATCTTCGGCACGCCACTGAAATGGGTGGCGATGCTCGCACCGCTTGCCTTTGTGTTCTTCTTCACTTTCCGCATCGACAGGATGACAGATGCCGGTGCGCGAACGGCGTTCTACAGCTTTGCCGCCGTAATGGGTGTGTCGATGGCCAGTATTTTTCTGGTCTTTACCGGTGCCAGCATCGCGCAGGCATTTTTCGTCGCTGCGGTAATGTTTCTTGGCATGAGCCTGTGGGGCTACACCACCGGTCGTGACTTGAGCGGGATGGGTTCCTTCCTGATGATGGGCCTGATCGGCATCATCGTCGCCGGTGTGGTCAATATCTTCCTCGCGTCGTCGGCTTTCAGCCTGGCGATTTCAGTGGTTGGCGTGGCGATTTTCGTCGGCCTGACCGCGTGGGATACGCAGCGCATCAAATCGGAATATGCGGTTTATGGTGCCACCCAGGCAGCGGCCAAGTTACAGATCATGGGTGCTCTCTCGCTCTATCTGAACTTCGTCAACCTGTTCCAGATGCTGCTTAACCTGTTCGGCGAGCGGGAGAATTGAGCATGGTTGCGTCACGCACCGCAGCAATGCTGTGTCCGGTCTGCCAGGTCGGACTTGGCATGAGTGAGCGACAGGGGATCGAGATCGATTTCTGCCCGCAATGTCGCGGGGTTTGGCTCGACCGCGGCGAACTCGACAAGATCATAGAACGCAGCGCAGCGCCAGAGGCGGTGCGGTCGCCGGTTGATCGCATGGCCCCTGTTCCACCACCTGGTTTTGGCCGCAGCGACGATCATCGTGGCTATTATCAGCCAAAGCGCCGCAAGAGCTTTCTTGAGGATCTGTTTGACTGAGAGCCGGGCAGGGCGGGGTGCGTCGCGCGACGTGCCCCGCCACGCGGGCGTCAGAAATAGCGCGCCAGCGCAAAGCGGATGCGTGTGCGCTGTGTCGTGTAATAGGTAATCGACGAGTCGTTACGCGCGTAGGAAATGCTGATCGTGGGTGAAAAGCCCCAGACCTTGATCGCGCGATTGCCCAGCGTCAGCTTTGCGCTGTAGCGCCAGTCCTTGCGCGGATCGATCGAGAAGAAATAGGACGGCTCATCATAGGCGGCATGGGATGCCCCGGCGCTGATTCCGAAATTGAATCCCTTGGGCAACTCGCCACCAAGGCCGATCACGCCACCGACTTCGGTATTGGCATAGGCGGGGTCAGCAAGGGCATCGCGCCGGAGATACAGGCTGGCGGAGGCGATCATCGACCGTGCCACGACCCGCTCATAGGTGGCATAGCCGCCGAGTTGCCAGCCATCATATCCATGGTCGAAAAAGGCTGTCGTGTGACGTGCATCGAACTGCAGGCCGAGCCGCTGGCTGTCGCTGAAATTATATTCCGCGCCGCCTTTGATGCCGACCTGGCGGCTGATCACGCTCCCGCCAAAATTGCGTTGCCCGACCACCGCTTCCGCGCGGACGCGGAACTTGTCGGAAAGCTTGAATTCGGGGCCTGCGGCAATTTCTGCCGACAGGTCATTATAGGTGCCGGATTTGTAGAAGGTGCCCGCCGCGTCGAAATCAACCAGCAATGAGGTGTTCTTGGCAATCGGCAGGCGCAACCCCGAGTCGATCGAACCGGTGATGCCAACACCTGATTTGGCCTGCGCGCTGGCATTGAGGGACAGCGGGATCGGCTGGGTACCGAACAACACCGTGATGCTGTCGGCACCAGTGGCATTGTTGATGTTGGTGTCGGGCGCGATTCCCAGTGCTACGTCAAGCGTCCAGGCGCGCTTTGAACGGATGATGTTGCGCACGGACCGTATCGTGCGGGTGATGTCGATCGGCAGGTCAGGCGCCTGCGCGGCAAGGCGAAACTGGTGGTCGGCCTTTTGTGTCTTGCCCATCGCCAGCAATGTACGCGCCAGTTCGAGCCGGACGCGGGTCTGTTTCGGATCCTCCACCAGGATGGCGCGGAACACCGCCTCCGCCTGCTTGTAGTCACCGGTTTGCTCGGCGACATAGCCGGTCAGGAATTGGGTTTCGAAGCGCAGCGAAGGCACGGCTGACAATGCGGCGATCAGCGGCCGGGCTTCGTCAAACCGTTTGGCGGCGACCAGCTTCTGGATCTCGCCCAGCAGCTCATCAGAGGTCAGCCGGGCCTTGCAGGTCTGGGACACACACTGGTCGAGAATCGAGTCGGCCCATGCGGGGCCGCTCGTCAGGAACAATGCGGGCAGCGCGATCAGCGCTGCCAGCAGGCGCTGCATTATTTCTTGCCCGTCAGGACGCCGAGAATGTCGATACGCTGATCCGGCGTGCCACCGACGATGCGATACCCCGCGCCGATCTCTTCACCGTTCGGGCCGTAAAAGGCGCCGTCGATGCTGGATCCGGCGATAACGAGGTTAAAGTTGGGCAGGCCCGGGCGCACAAAGCTGGCATCGGCGAAGGAACCGGTGAAGCCACCCTTGTTGATAAGGTCAATCGTGCTGCTGGCATGTGCCGTGAATGTTGAGCCTGCCGGGAGTGACACGTTCAGGTTGGTATAGGCATCAAAGGCTGGCGCGGTAACCGTACCCGTCAGTGTCGTCGCGACTGTCTTTTTGCCAAAATCGACCGTGCTGGTCTGGGTGCCGCTGATCCACTGCATATAGGTCGGGGTGTTTGGCGCGGTGTCGAGCAGCGGGTTGAACACCACCGTGGCCAGCATGTCACCGGTATAGGTGCCGGTGCCGCTGGTCGGCACGGCGTTGTTGCTGGTGGTTTCGCCATAGACGAAGGCGGCGCGGTCAAGCGAATATGTGTTGCGCAGATAGGGCGTGGTCGACCCCACATCTGTCATCTGGGTCACGCTGAGCGTGTTGCGCACATAGCCCGCATAGGTGACATATTTCGTTGTTGTACCAGGCTTTTGATAGAAAAATGTCTCAGTTGACGATGAATAACCCTGACCGCCGACCGGGTAGGTCGAGCCGCCGACATAGGTGGCAAGCGTACCGCCGGTTTGCTTGCCTGTCTCGAGATACTGGATGCCCTTGTCGCTCGGCAGGTTCAGGTTGGGGACGCCAGCCTGTGGCTGGAGCGCGCCGCCGAAGTTAGTGCGGTGCGCCGGGTCCTGAAAGCGGCTGTTAATCGCCGCATTGATCGCCTTGGGTTGGTTTATCGTGATCTCGAAGATTGCGTCGCGTGGGTTATAGGTCACGGCAATACCGCTGTTACGAATCGTATTGGCGTCGCCTGCATAGAGCTGGCCGCCCTGACCGTTGCTGTCAGAGCGCGTGAAATACTCGTAGTGCTGCGCCACACCATAGCCGGTGTAGGTTTTTATCTCCGTCGGGTTGACAAAGGTGCCCGTCGGGGTCGGCGTCGCGGTGGGGACTGTCGTCGTTCCGACCGTCTGGACGCCAGTACCACCACCACAGGCGGCCAGCATACTGACCGAAGCGAGAAGAAGAATGTTACGCATGACGTGTCGCTGCCCCCAAGAGCCTTGTCTCGGGGGCATAAGTAACCAGACAGGGTTAACGACCTGCTAAGGCGCGGGCGGAATTCGCCGTTAAGTTGCGTTCACCGTCCGCAGCGCGAGGCGCGTGGCGCGGTCATTTTCCGCGCCGTTTGCGGTGGCTTTCGAGGTCAAGCACGGCATTGTCCGCACCTTCCGGCAAAAGGCCAAGACGACGCGCAACTTCCTGATAAGCCTCAACCTCACCGCCAAGGTCACGGCGAAACCGATCCTTGTCGAGCTTTTCGTTGGTGGCCATGTCCCACAGCCGGCAACCATCGGGGCTGATCTCGTCGGCCAGGATCACCCGACCATAGTCATTGTCCCAGATGCGACCGAATTCGAGTTTGAAATCGACCAGTCGAATGCCGATGCCCGCGAACAGGCCACACAGGAAATCATTTACCCGGATGGCCAGGTCAGCGATGTCGTGCATCTCCTCCTGGCTGGCCCAGCCAAAGGCGGCGATATGCTCATCGGTGATCATCGGATCGCCGAGCGCGTCATCCTTGTAATAATATTCAATAATCGTGCGCGGTAGCTGGGTGCCTTCCTCAATGCCGAGCCGCTTGGACAGTGACCCTGCGGCGACGTTGCGGATCACAACTTCGATTGGAACAATCTCAACCTGACGAATAAGTTGTTCGCGCATATTGAGACGGCGTATAAAGTGCGTCGGGACGCCAATCAGACCCAGCAGCGTGAAGATATGTTCGGAAATGCGGTTGTTGAGAACGCCCTTGCCGCTGATCGTGCCCTTTTTCTGGGCATTGAACGCGGTGGCGTCATCCTTGAAATACTGGATCAATGTCCCGGGCTCTGGACCCTCGTACAGGATCTTGGCTTTGCCTTCGTAAATCTGGCGGCGGCGAGCCATGCTGGCAATACCCCTGAAATGAGCGGCCCCGGCGGCGCGGAGGAACCGCGCAAACGCCGGGGCTGGATTGAAAGCGGCCTATATCGAAAGCCGCGGGATGGCGCAATCAGGCCTGGACCCCCGTTTCGGATTCAAATGCGGCCAAACGCCGCCGGCGTGGGCCGTAACGCTGCCACCCCAGCCAGCCGAGCAGGATGACGATGGCTGGCGGCCCCAGCAAGGCCAGCGCGCCGAGCACGACAGCGAAGGTGGTCTGTGCCGAACCGATCAGCAGCCCGAGTGCACTTTTCAGCGGTGCGCTGCCGTCAAAGCCGGGCACGGCTGCGTCTGACGTATAGTCGAGCACCAATGGCGTTGTCGCGAGACTGGCCCGTGCCTGGGCGGCGGTATCGACGGCGGCGTCGGCGAGGTGTGCCGCGTCGGCGCGCTGTTGCCGCAGCGTGTTGCGCTCCGCATCTTTCAGGCCCTTTCTCGCCAGTTCACCATCAAGGCGCGCGACCTCGCTGCTTGCGCGGCTCTGGTCCAGGGCTGCTGTATTGATCGCGGCGGCGGCATCTGTGCCGGTAATTTCTGCCTGGGTCAGTGTGCCCTGGGCGGATTGGGCAATCGCAATGGCGTTCTTGCCAAAGGCGCGCGCGATTGCCGGATCAAGCTTGAACGCCAGCATCGCCTCAACGCGGTTTTCGCCGATCAGTTGATAGCGCATCCCGGTAATCCGGCAGCGGGCGACGCCAAGTCTCTCGCACGCCTGGGCATGGGCTTCCTGCGCGCCGGCAATGCGCGCCGAGCCGAGGCTGAAGGCATAGTGATAGGCAAAGGCGACGCCCGGGGCGGCGGTGACGGCAATGCCGCCCGGCGCCACATTATCGCTGGCGGCAGCACTTTCAGCGCGGTCGGACATGGTACTGTCATTCGGAGACGGTTTGCTGCAGGCGGCCAGCGCGAGCAGCGGCAGGACATAAACGATCTTGTTCATCGCATCCTCTCCCTTTGGTCGGGAGGGGAATGATATACCCTTATTCCTATCTGTATAGTGGGATTAAAGGGCCATTATCTTTAATGCCTGGCTGGCCGGAGGCGCGCTCACACCCTCCTTGCGACACCGACACCATGACGTCACGCGCGATCAAACGCCTCTGCGATTAGCCGTTTCGCTTCTGCCCAGGCGGCGGATCCAGGGGCGATCAGTTCGACATGGCCGGTCGCGGGAACGAAACGCAGGCTGACCGTATCACCGGCGCGGCGCGCCTGATCGAAATAACCCGTGCCAAGTCGCTGCGGGATGATCGCGTCCTGATCGCCGTTGACCAGATTATGCGGCACGCCAAGCGGCAGCAGACGCGGGACCGATGTATCGGCGTAGATATCCGGATGCGCTGGCAGCGGCAGGCCGACCAGTTGTGCGACTACCTCCGTGCCGCAACCATTGTCCGGGCTGGCGGCGGCGGCTTCAAGATCGGGCAGGCCGCCAAGGCTGATGACATGGGCGATGCTGAGCGGATTGTTACAGTGGAGCGCGGAGTGCGCCGGCAGTCGGCGCCGTGCCGCCAGCCACAGTGCCAGGTGCCCACCTGCGCTGTGGCCGATTGCCACCACGTGCGCAGTGTCGAGGCCAAGGGCAGATGCATGGTGGGGCAGTGCATCTGCGGCGGCGGCCACATCGGCAAAGGTGCCGGGGTAGCCACCACCCGGTCGATCGACGCCGCGATACTCAATATTCCACACCGCATAGCCGGCCTCTCGCAAATCACCGGCGGCCCAGTTCATCAGGTCGCGTTTGGCGATGCCGGTCGTCCAGCACCCGCCATGAACCATCAGAACCGTCCGGAACGGGCCGGAACCCGCAGGGAGCCAGACATCGACCTGTTGCAGCGGGTCGTCGCCGTAACAGATCGTGGCGTCGGGCGTGGGTTGTGGGCGCCGGACAAGGTCTGGCCAGGTGAGAAGGCGGGGCGGCTCATTGTGCATCACCGACCCGGTCTCGGCGACAAATTCGGGGAAGGCAAGCCGGGGCATATATACCCGGTGCCGCGCCGGCGCTTTGCCAGCGCCAGCGCATTGGCCATCATTGTATCGGACAATTGTTACGGTGCGCCGGCACGCGCCAAGGCGCGTCGAACTTCTGTCGCGTCAGTTGTTCCATGCTTTCGCTAAAGGCACGAAACAGCTTATGTAAATCACTGGTAAACAAGTGATGGTGGTTGGCCCAGTCCTGGCTGAGATAGTCATCACGCATCGCGCTTCTCCTGATGTGAACAGGGTCAAAAGATGCGCCATTGATCAAGTTTTCGCCAACAAAGCGTTGGACAGCTATAACAAGGCTGGCTTATGAAAAGTCATGCGTCGCATTCCTCCCTTGTCCGCTGTCCGTGTGTTCGAGTCTGCTGCTCGCCACGAGAATTTTACGGTTGCCGCCGCCGAGCTGGGTATGACGCAGGCGGCAGTGAGTTATCAGATCAAGGTGCTGGAGGAGCGACTTGGTGTTGCCTTGTTTCGCCGCGAGAAGCGCCGGGTCGCACTGACGGAGGCGGGGCGTCGGGCGGCGCCGCAGGTGTCACGCGCCTTTGACACGCTCGATTCAGCCTTTGCCGGCATCCGCGCCACTGATGAGGGATTGCTGACCGTTTCTACTTCGAACACCTTCGCCAATACGTGGCTGGCGTGGCGCCTGGGCAGCTTTCAGATGGCCAATCCCGAGATGGCCGTACGCCTGTTGACCAGCGATACCATTGCCGATTTCGCCGCCGAAGATGTCGATGTAGCGGTTCGGACGGGGCGCGGACCATGGGAAGGTCTGGCGCAGGATCTGATCGTGCCGATCGACTTTACACCGATGTGCAGCCCGGATTTTCTCGCTCGCCATGGGCCAGTGCTGCGACCGGCTGACCTTCTGTCCTTGCCGCTGATCAGCCAATATGACCCGTGGTGGACACATTGGTTGCGTGAGGCGGGTGTCGATGTACCTGATGGACCGCCGCGACCCGGCGTGCGGCTCGATTCACAGGCGCATGAGGGCCATGCGGCAATGGCCGCGCAGGGCATTGCGATGCTCACCCCCTTTTTCTGGCGCAATGACCTTGCGGAGGGGCGGCTGGTGCGACCTTTCAGCCAGGTATCAACCCGTGGTTCGGCTTATTGGCTCGTCACCCCGCAGGCCCGGCGCAACATTCCCAAGATCCGCCGCTTCCGCGAATGGCTGCTTGCAGAACTTGCGCGGGATTTGCCCAGCCCGGTGTGAAGCGCGGTCCTTGCTGTGGCGATCACCGGATCAAGATCTGCGTCAGGCGGCGATCAACAACCGGCCAAGCAGGATGATGACGGCTGCGCTGCCAAAATTGATCACATTGCCGTCGATCATCGCCACCCGCACGGCGCCGACACCCGTTCCAGCCGTCACCTGTCCGCCATATCGGCGGGCAAGGGCTGCACTGATGAAGAATGCCCCGATTGCCACGGCGCTGAGCAGGGCGGCGATACAAGCGCCAAGGCCTGGCTCGACGCGCTCTGACCACAGGAAATACAATGCTGCCGCCGCAACTCCGCCTGACGTCAACACCTGTGTCACGACGTGGAAACGGGCATGGGCTGGCCATTGCGGATTTGTCGCGTGGCTGCGGTTAAGGTCCGCCACCAGCGGCAGCACCCCAAATTGCAGTATGCCAATCGTCATGAGGATCTGGCCAATATGCAGCACGGCTATGCTCCCTGCATTGTCATAATGCGCCGCTTCTGATCCCGGCAACCTGATCGTGCCGAAGTGACAGCGCCGAGTCAAAGCCGGGGTTGAACGGACAGCGTTGTCAGAAAGAGTCGATTTTTAATCAGTGCTTTGGCAGCGAAGATCAGATTGATCCGAATCTGGTCAAATGTGTTACCGACATGACACAGTCGGTGAAAGAAAGCCCGGCATCAAAGGGACTTTGCTTGCCCAATGTGACAGTTTCGCGGCAGGAACGCACTCGTGCTGAAGGAAGAATGCTTCCACTGCCTGGGAGGATGCCCTGAAAGCATAACTCAACCGGAGTGAATTCATGCGCGAAACGAAAATGGGGAAATTTGCTGGCGTCGCCCTGGTGGCCCTGGCAACCGGTCTGTCGGCTGTGCCGGCGCAGGCGCAAGAAGCGCCCGCTGCTGCCGAAGACATCGTCGTTACCGGGTCGCGCATCCGTCATTCGCCGGTTGACCAGGACAAGCCCGTCATCACCGTTGACGAGTCAGCCATTGCCAAAAGCGGCCTGAGCGCGATTGCTGACGTGTTGCAGCAATTGCCCAGCGCGGCGGGCGGCCTCAACACCAAGGTCAACAATGCCGGTAATGTTGGCGGCCCACCGGACGGCACAGGCGTCAGCTCGGGTTCGGCTGAGCTCGACTTGCGCTATCTTGCCGCCAAGCGGACGCTGGTGTTGGTTGATGGCCTGCGCTTCGTCAACGGTTCGGCTGCCGGCGGTATCCCGGCCTCGGTCGATCTCAACGAGCTGCCGGTCAACATGATCGAGCGCGTTGAGGTGCTGCAATCGGGCGCGTCGCCGCTTTATGGCTCTGACGCTATTGCCGGTGTGGTCAACATCATCACCAAGCAGGGGCAAAAG
Organism: uncultured Sphingomonas sp.; assembly: GCA_963422345.1. Lineage (GTDB taxonomy): Bacteria > Pseudomonadota > Alphaproteobacteria > Sphingomonadales > Sphingomonadaceae > Sphingomonas. Next base: position 2,586,798 of record OY729425.1, on the reverse strand, counting down.
GGCCTCAAGGCCTCGGCGCAATATGGTACCTATCGCCAGGGCGATGGCCGCACCCAGAATTATGAAGCCAGCTATGGCATCCAGAAGCCTTCGACCGGTACCTCGCTGGTGTTTGGCGCAAGCTACACCAAGCAGGGTTCGGTGTTGACGGCGGATCGTTCGATCTCGCAATTCCCCAATCCGGGCCAGACCTCTTGTTCCGATGCCATTGGCGGTTGCAGCAGCGCAACGCCGCGCGGCCGCTTTGTTGTGTTCGGGCAGAACCTGACACTGGTCGCGCCGGTGATTGGTCGCACCACCGTCAACCCGACCGATTTCAAAGCGTTCACCAGCGCTGACCGGTTCAACTTTGCACCGTTCAACTATCTGCTGACCCCGTCGGAACGCTATGGCGCGTTCTTCAATTTCAAGCAGGCGCTCAGCGACAACGTCAACATGCGGTTGAAGCTGGTGTACAACCATCGCCATTCGCGCACCCAGGCGGCATTCCTGCCGCTGTTCGTTGGGCCTGATGCGGGCAACGGCAATCTGCTCGACACCATCTCGATTGACCGGACCAACCCGTACAACCCGTTCGGCGTGACGCTGTCGTCGGGCGCCAATGGCGTGCCGGCCAATTACGGCTTCATCGCCCGGCGCTTTGTCGAGGGTGGGCAGCGCGTCTTCACCCAGGATGTTGATACAATGTCCGTCACCACTACGTTTGATGGTTCGTTCCATATCGGCGAGCACAAATGGTATTGGGATGTGAACGGCGTGTACGGCATCAACGATGCGCATCAGCTGTTCACCGGCAACGTCAACGCCGCCAGGCTGGCGCAGGCACTTGGCCCGGTGGCGAATTGCACTGGCGCCTGCGTTCCGTTCAACATCTTCGGTGGCGCGACCATTGGTGGACCCGGCTCGATCACCAAGGCGATGCTTGACTTTGTCACCTTCGACGAGCGCGACAAGAGCAAGCAACGGCTGTGGGATTTCACCGCCAACCTGACCGGTGACCTGATTGACCTGCCCGCCGGCCCGGTCGGGGTGGCGATTGGTTACGAACATCGCGATCAGCATGCCAGCTATGATCCCGATCCGGTGATTGTCGCCGGGCTTGGTGCCGACGTGCCGACCAGCGCGGCGGTCGGTGGCTTCAACGTCGATGAAATTTACGGCGAAGTCCGCATCCCGCTGCTCAAGGACCAGACCTTCTTCCAGAAGCTGGAACTGGATGGCGCGGCGCGGCATTCCAACTATTCGTCGTTCGGCAGCAACACCACTTTCACTGCATCGTTGCTGTGGAAGCCGGCGGAAGACCTGCTGTTGCGTGGTGGTTTCGCACAGAGCCTGCGCGCACCAAGCATCGGTGAGCTTTATGCCGGCCCGTCGCGTTTCGATGCGACGATCAATGACCCGTGCACCAGCGCTGCCGGTGGTTTCTTCACCACCAACGCCACCGTGCGCACCAACTGCATCGCCAATGGCGTGCCGGCCAATGGCAGCTACAATGAGCCGACCGGTGGTCAGCTTGGCGTGTTCTCGCAGGGCAATACCGCGCTGAAGCCGGAAACGGCCAAGACCTGGACTGCAGGTGCGGTGTACAGCCCAGCCGGGATCCGCGGCAGCAGCTGGGCCAGCGCGTTCAGCCTTGAGGTCAATTACTATAACATCCGTCTCAAGAACGCGATTGACTCGGTTCCGGCCACGCTCACGCTCACGCGCTGTGCGTTCAATGCTGACCCGATCAGCTGCGCCGCGGTACGTCGTACCGCAAGCGGCACGATCGCCAACATCAACGGGCGGTTGCTCAACCTCAATGCGATCAACACCGACGGCCTTGATGCGTCGTTCATCTATCGGTCGCCCAAATTCTCGGGCGGCACGGTCGGGTTGACGGTCAACGCGGCTTATCTGCTCAGCTATGATGTGTTGCCACCGGCTGATCTGGTCGCACCGCCGTTGCAGCTTGCCGGTACCGAACGCGGCGTTCCCGATCAGGCATATCCGCGCCTGAAGGTAAATGCGACGATTGACTGGTCATCAATGGGCTTCGGCGCGTCGTTCACCGGGCGCTATGTCAGTTCGGTCGCGGAACGCGATGGCGTCCACAAGATGGGGGCGGTGCTATATGGTGACATGCAGGTCTATTACTCGCCGTCGTGGATGAACAACCGCATCCGCTTCACCCTTGGCGTGAACAATATCTTCGACAAGGATCCGCCGGCCTGCTTCACGTGCAGCAGCGCCAATTTTGATCCGACAACCTATGACGTGCCCGGCCAGTTCGGCTATGCGCGCGTATCATTTGGTTTTTGACATAATCGGCGGCGCTTAACCGCGCCGCGCGACGAACTGACAGGAAGCCGGGCAGGGGAAACCTTGCCCGGCTTTTTGCTGCCCCGCGCTCGCGCCCGCGTGCGGCAGGCAATGCACACGAACACCCATATTGCCTCCACAATCGCTCCCTAGCCCTTGCAGGGTCGGCGCTGGGTCGATGCAACGGGAGCGGCGGCGATGCTGAAGACGGTGATGGTCGGGGCAGGGTGGCGGATCGGCCTTGGTGCGGTGGCGCTGAGTCTGGCGGGTTGTGGTGGCGGAACCTCCTCAAGCGGTGGCACGACCGTGGTAACCACCACCAACACCGCCCCTGGCGCGCCAACAATCGGCGCCGCGACTGCGGGCAACACGAGCGCGTCAATCGCCTTTACCGCGCCAGCATCGAACGGCGGTGCGGCGATCACCGGCTATACCGCCAGCTGCACTGCCGCCGGCACGACCTTTACCGGGACAGGTACGGCCAGCCCGATTACCGTATCGGGCCTGACCAACGGCACGGCCTATAGCTGCACGGTCACCGCCACCAATTCGGTCGGCACCAGCGTGGCGTCTGGCGCCGTGACCGTGACGCCGGCCGCCGGGAGTGGTGTTTCCACCGCTGCCGTGCTGTGCCCGTTCAGCGGCAGCTATACCGGCAGCTACAGCGCGGCGGGGACGCTGACGGCGACCTGGAACTGGACGTGCAGCGCAACGCGCCGTTCGCTGACCGGCAATGGCCTGCCCAACCACATCGTCGGCACCTTTCCCGGCACGGGCAACCCCAACACAATCAGCGCGCAGAGCATCAGCACCTCGATGACGCTGACCCCGGTCAAGGCGGCCAGCAATGTCACGGCGGGTGGCCCGACAACCATCGCCTATGCGCTGAACAGCGTGAAGTTTGATCCCGGTACGGCGGGAACCTGCCCCGGCAGCGCGACAACGGCGTCGAACTGCAACCTCGCCAATGGGTCGGACGTGTGGCGGATTGAGGCGCTGGGTCAATCGACGTTCGATTTTGGCGTCGACAGCAACAATGCCCATGTCCAGCCGGGCGGCACCTATCATTATCATGGTATGCCCGAGGCGTTGCTCACCGCCGCCGGGGCGACCTCGGCCAACAAGAAGATGGTGCTGGTTGGCTGGGCGGCGGATGGCTACCCGGTCTATGCGCGCTATTGCTACACGGTCGCCAATGACGCGAGCAGCGCGGTCAAGACATGCGCCGGCAGCTATGTTCTCGATACCGCGGCGGATGCCGGACGGCCGGCGACAAGCTGGGTACCGCTGGGGGCCTTTACCTCGGACTGGAACTACAGCGCGGGCACCGGCGACCTGGATGATTGCAATGGCCGCCCCGGGGTAACGCCCGAGTTTCCCGCCGGAATCTATTATTACATGGTGACCGACACCTACCCTTATTATGGGCGGTGCCTGAAGGGCACGATCCAGTGAGGCTGTTCGTCGGCCTGATCGCCATCAGCATGGTTGGCGCCGCCGCCATCGCGGCAATCGAGAACGGACCGCCCCCGGAGGGAGCGTGGCACGGCCCGCCACCGGCGGCGCTGGCGGCATGTCGCGCGGTCAACGCCGGGGCAACCTGCCACTTTGTCGATCGCGAACGCAGCCTGGCGGGGCATTGCTTGGCGCCACCCGGACGGGCGCTGGCCTGTCGCCCCGATGGTGCAGGGCGGCCTGACCCACCGCCACCGCCTGATGCGACAACCGGCGGCGGTGGCGCGCCCGTCCCGTCAAGCCGGGTCGCGACGGATGGTATTGGCTGCAACGTGCAGCATGATGCGCCCAATGCCGGGCTGGGGCTGGTCAGCCAGTATCGCTGGCACTGCGCCGATGGTCAGCGCGTGCTCGACGCCAATGGCATTCCGGCGCACGCCGTTGGGGCCTTTCCCAACCCCGGCAACCCCAACCAGATCAGTGTGCAGCATGTCTCGGTCGCCCTGCCGCTGATGGCGATGGCCTATAGCGGCAGCGGCTGGCACGTGAAGGTGCCGGGCTATGCGCTGGACGGCGTGCGTTTTGATCCCGGCACGGCGGAAACCTGCACCGCTGATTGCGGCAATGGCGGGCATGGTCGTGGCGGTGAATGGCGCATTGAGGCGTTGCACCAGGACTTTTTCGATTTTGGCGTCGATGCCGACAATGCCCATGTTCAGCCGGGCGGCGCCTATCACTATCACGGCATTCCGGCGGCACTGCTCGCCGGGGGCGGCAAGACGGCGGCGATGACGCTGATTGGCTGGGCGGTCGATGGTTATCCCATTTATGGCCGCTGGGGGCATGACATTGCCACTGATCCCGCCAGCGCCCTGCGTCCGATGCGCAGCAGCTATCGGTTGAAGGCGCGGCCTGATGCCGGGCGCCCGCCATTGGCGATGGTGCCCATGGGCACCTTCACCCAGGATTATGAATATGTCGCCGGGCTGGGCGATCTTGATGCCTGTAACGGGCGCCGCGATGTCACGCCGGCGTTTCCGCGCGGCGCCTATCATTACTATGCCACCGACGCTTACCCCTATGTACAGCGCTGCGTCATGGGCAAGCCGGCGCGCGGCGCAGGGCAGGAGCCACCCCCGCCATGGGGCAGGCTGTGGTGATGCGCTGCTGGGCGATGTTGCTGGCGGCATGGTGGCTGTGGCTACCGGGTGTTGCCACGGCCCACCTGCTGCCGCGCCAGAATGCCACGCTGCACCTCAAGGGCGACAAGGGCTATCTGGTCGTGTCCGTGCCGGTGTCCGCGCTGAACGGCGTTGATGATGATCACAACGATATGCTCGATACGGCTGAGCTGGCGCGGCACCATGACGCGATCACGCAGCAGTTTCGCGAACGTTTTCACGTCTCCTCGCCGGATGGCGCGACGAACTGGGGTTTTGCCTGGGCGGCGCACCCCGGCAGCGACAATGGCGAGAACAGCCCGACGCGCTATGTCGTGGTGCTGGCCGGCGCGCAGTTCGCCCGGCCCCCGGCCAGCGTCACGATCCGCACCAACCTGTTCGGCAGCAGCGCGGACGACAGCCAGATCACGCTCAGGGTGCGCCGTGATGATGATGTCGAGGTCGGCCTGTTCACCGCCGCCGCGCCGGAACACAGCTTCCTGCGCGGGCCATGGGCGATTTTCCGTGATTATGTCGCGACCGGCGTCAGCCACATCCTGTTTGGCTATGACCATCTGCTGTTTCTGCTCACGGTGATTATCGGTGCGGCGGGGTGGCGTTACTGGCTGGGTGTGGTGACCAGCTTCACCATCGCGCACAGCATCACGCTGACGCTTGCCGCGCTCGGGCTGGTGCGGCTTTCCCCGGCGCTGGTGGAACCAGCCATCGCGCTGAGCATCGTCGTCATGGCGACGCTCAACCTGCTCAGACCCGATATTGATACGCGGGCGCGAGTGGCAATTGTGTTTGGTTGTGGTCTGCTCCACGGCCTCGGCTTCGCGGCGGCGCTGGGCGATATGGGGTTGGTCGCGGGCAACCGGCTGGCGACCCTGGCGGGGTTCAACATTGGGGTGGAGCTGGGCCAGTTCGTCTTTCTGGCCGTGCTGCTCGCGGCAGGGGCATTGCTCGCGCGGGTGGCGGGCGCCCGTGTCGCGCAGCTGTTGCCGCGCGGCGCGTCGATCGTGGCAGCGGGGGCAGGGGCAGTGATGCTGGTCGCGCGCATCTTGCCGGCGCTGCCCACGGTTTAGGAGGAGGGCGTCGCGTCGGGGCGGCGAAGGCCGGTGCCTATCGAATTGCCTCGATCACAATCGCCTTGCCGTCTTCCACAACCGCCTTTCCGCGCCACACGCTGGCAAAGCCTGCGGCGGTCAGACCATTGCCGATCGCTTCTGCAAAGCATTCGACCGAGCCATAATCTTTCGCCGCCGCCCATGCGTGGGTGATCGATACGATCTTGCTACCTGGCTTCATGAGCGCCGACAGCCTTTCTGCGGTCGGCGCAAAGGGACGACACATTTGCAGCGTATGAACAGCAATCGCGCCATCAAAGCCGGCAAGTGCCGAGTCAAGCTGTTCGACCACGTCCTGCACCAATGTCAGACGACCCTGCGCCAGCGCGTCCCTGTTTCGCGTACCGGCAATCCGGTGCATCACCGCAGAGGGATCAACACCGACCACCGCCGCAACGGGAAGCTTCAACAGATGCTCAAGGCCAACGCCCGGACCGAAGCCGATCGTGAGGATGCGCGCGCCCGGCGCTGGTGCCAGCCGGGTGACGGCCTCCCGTTCTGCGTCGGCATTCATCCGCTCCATTGCCTTGGCAGTTATCCATCCGGACAGGCCCTCAAACACTGACACCGAAACCTCCTTTGACAACCAGGTTGACAGAATTGGCGAGTAGAATAATGTCAACCAAGTTGTCAATATTGGATCATCTGCTGATGCAGGAATTTACCGACTATCTGCTCGGGCTGACCCGAACCTATCATCGCCTGACGATGGTGTCCGACCGTCTTCATGGTGGCCACGACATATCGACGGGCACGCGGTCCCTGTTGCTGCTGCTTCATATGCGCGGCAATCTGAGCCTGTCAGAAATTGCCCGTGACCGGGCGGTTTCCCGTCAATTCATTCAGCGCGTTGCTGGCCCGCTCCTCGAAAAGGCGGCGATTGTGCTGGTCGCAAACCCCCGGGACAAGCGCTCACCCAAGCTCGCGCTGACCGATCAAGGCCAGGCCATGGTTGCGGGGATACTGACGCGCGAAGCTGCCCTGTCAGAGGCCATCGCTGCCGTCATTGCGCGCGACGACATCACTGCCGCCAATCGCGTCATGTCCCAACTGGATGATTGCCTCGGCGCGTTCGAGAGCACCGTGCAGGGGATGGGGAGGCGATAGCGGCGGACGGCATCTGCGCACCCCCGGCTGCGTGATATTGTATCGCTTCTCCAACGCCTGGCGCGAGTGGGGTTGGTCTTTTCGGTCCGTGTCACCGATGGTACGCTGTCGGTTGGGAAGGCACGGTGATGAGCACGAAAAAGACCCGGATAATGTACATTGAAGACAAATCCGGCGGCCTGAACGGCGCCGCGCGAATTGGGCGGGTCACCTTCTCAAAATCCGGGCAGTCCGTGCATTATGACGGCAGATGCTTCCAGCGCCTCGGTGGGCAGGGCTTTAAAGCGAATTATTTCGATACGGAAAGCGGAGACCATTTCTGGATTTCCGGGCCGCGCAAGGACGGCGACGACAGGCTGTATGCGACCAGCGAGCGGCCGGTCGAAATCGATCCCGATGTGCGTGAGGAGTATTGGCGAGACATCCGGGGTGTTACTGGACAGCGCGGGTAGGCCGTGAACCTGTAAAATACGTTGCCGTCTGTGCGCGGGTTGAGCGCCAAAAGTTGGTGTGAAGCTGCCATATCACCAGTCGGCGTCAGAATTCGATTGTGGCAACCAGCTCTCGCGCCTGTTTCAATTCCCTTCTCACATCGGGATCAATACGACCCGGCGACGTGTAGGTGACCAGTACGATGTCTTGACCGTTCGACAGATACCACGCCGCTACTATTTCGTCTGCTGCGCTGGCTACACACCCAACCGACATGATTCGCGCGCTAGTTTCCTCCAAACTTCCACTATTCAACGACTGGCGGGCGCAGAAATCTCCAAGGAGTATCCGTAAGCTATCAACCGTGACTTCTGGATCTGCGCCGCTGCGGTAGGTCGCGGTCGAAAATTGAATGACACCTCGGCCAGAGGGCCGGGCCAGCGTCGGTGGAGCACCTTCAACCAGATCATCCGCGATGTCCACCCAATCGGGCGGCAAGTCGAAGCCCAGCCCATGAAATTGAACCCGCATACCATTTCTTTAAGATCGCCTCACATCGTTTCATATTGATTGTGCTTGGCGACCGCTATTGGGGCGAAAGCCGACTGGTAGCTTTCTAGGTCTCCGCCCCGGTTACTCCCTCGCGCTCACCGTTGCCGTGCACTGTGCGTCAGCCACATCGTTGTGATAATCGATACCGATGGTGACACGGCCTTGCGCTTGCGGCAGGCTCGAGGCTGGTGGCGTGACATAGCCGCATGGAAGGGGACGCGATGAATTTCACCAATCAACGCATGGATGGCATCGCGTTCACCAACTGCTCGCTCAAGAATGCCATTTTTGATGACGTGAACCTGGCCGGCGCGAAGCTGACAAATGTGAACCTTGCCGGGCTGACGATCGAGAATGCGAACATCAAGGGCCTGAAAATCTTTGGCTATGATGTTGAGGCATGGATCAGGCAGCAGCTGGAAAAGGATGGCTGCCACCTCGATTGACGGGCACACATCAAATCACTGTGTCGATTGTGTCGTTCAGGAATTTATCGCCCGGTAGAGCAAAAGAACCGCTAATCCGACGTTTCCGGCGATCACTCCCCAAAGGTCCGCAGGCTCCGCATTGCGCCAGATCTGGCGCCCACTGAACCCGGTATGGCCTCTTCTGATCGCATTGAGGATCCGCCAACATGCCCATAATCCGACAGCGGCACCGAGGAAGGCGATCGTGAGCAACTTGATCATCGCCCCCTTAACATGCTGGAGGACGGCCAGCGCAATTGCGCCACGTCCCCCAAAGCCTTCAGCCAACCGATGCTGAAACAGGAAAAATGGCGAAAAGGACCATCAGCTTTTGCCTCGGTAAATAGCTGTCCAGAACGCGGCCAGTCCCGCAATTGCCACAAGGACAGGCGCCACTAGCGGCAGTAACTGGGCGTCCGCCGTAAACGCACCGCCACAAGGATCTTCGGGCAACGAACGCGCAACAAAATAAGCCGACAGGCTCGCCAGGAGCAGTTGCAGGGTGCTTCCCGCTATGTTGCGCCAGGAGCCCGGCGACAAATCCGCAGCAGTTGGCTTGAGCAGTCGGTAGCAACCCAAACCCGCGCCGACACCGATCAGTACGAACACCAGCCCGAACGCGAGCCATGCCTTGGTGGAAATTGTGCAGACGTCGATCATCATTGGCATGATTTGGGCAGAGTTTCGAATGTCGGCAAGTTCTTCCGGCCGACATCCTCTCCCTTCCGGCTAAACCTCAAACCGGTACCCTGCGCCATAAACGGCGGCGATGCAGCTTGCCGCCGGGTCAACAGCGGCGATTTTCTTGCGCAGGTTCTTGATGTGGCTGTCGATGGCGCGGTCGGAGCTGTCTTCGGCGCGTTCGCCCAGCCGGTCGAGCAACTGGTCGCGCGAGAACACCCGGCCCGGCTGCTTCATCAACGTTGCGGCAATGGCATATTCGGCGCCTGACAGGGCCAGCCATGTGCCGCGCCACGCAATGCGCCGCGCCGCCTCGTCAATGGCGTAACGGCGGGTAGCGGCCTGGTCAGCGGTCACGCGGCCCTCGGCGCGGCGCAGCAGCGCGGCGAGCCGGGCCATCACCTCGCGCGCGCTGAACGGCTTGCAGACATAGTCATCGGCGCCGCTGTCCAGCCCGCTGAGGCGGTCAATCTCATCGACGCGCGCGGTCAGCATCATGATTGGCACGGCGCTGAACCCGCGCACCGCCTGGCACAGCGCAAGGCCGTTCATCCCCGGCAGCATCAGGTCGAGGATCATCGCGGCGGGGGGATCATCACGCAGCGCCGCCAGCGCCGCGCCGCCATCACGAAACAGGCGCGGGGCATAGCCCTCTGCGACCAGATAGTCGCGCAGCACGGCGGCAATCTTGGGCTCATCCTCGACGACGAAGATGCAGCGACCGGCGCCTGCACTCATGATGCGCGCGCCGTGGCGGGCAGGGTGATGACTAGACGCAGCCCGCCCAGTGGCGATGCTTCCGCGCTGATCGTCCCGCCATGCGCGCGGACGATCGCTTCGCTGACCGCCAGCCCCAGCCCCGAACCGCCGCTGGCGCGGTCGCGCGCGGTGTCCAAGCGGTAAAGCGGCTCAAACAACTGGTCGAGCTGATCATCGGGAACGCCCGGCGCGGTGTCGTCGATGGTCATGCCAACCGTGCCACCATCGGCCCCGCCGCTGTGCCGCAGCGTGATCAGTGCCCGCCCCGGCGCGTCGGTATAGCGCAGGCAGTTGGTCAGCGCGTTGCCAAGCAATTGTTCGATTCGCTGCCCATCCCACAGCACCGGCATTGCCTCATGCCCGTTGCGATCCAGCCCGAGCCTGATGCCCTGGCGTTCCGCCCGGTCAGCAAAGCGCGCAATTGACTGGCGGCACAGCTCGACCACATCCGCTGGCGCATAGCGGGTCGGCGGGGTGGCAAGTTCGGACAGCGCGATGAAGTGCAGATCCTCGACCAGCCGGCTCAGGCTGAGCGCCTCATCATTGACCGAGGCGATGGCCTCCAGCGTCAGCGGGCGGACGCCATCGGCCAGTGCCTCCAGCTCGCCGCGCATCGCCGCCAGCGGGGTGCGCAGTTCATGCGATACCTCGGCCAGCCAGCGCCGCCGCGCGGTGTCGAGCCGCGCCAGCGTCTCGGCCATGCGGTTGATGTCATGGCCGACCTCGGCAGCCTCGCGCACCAGCGGTTCCGGTGCGCGGGCGGTGAAGTCTCCGGTGGCGATCGCCCCGGTGGCGTTGGTCATGCGCCGCGCGACCTGTGCGCCGGCACGGGCGAGCAGCCATGCCGGAATCAGGCTGAGCGCCAGCAACAAGGCCGCGAGCAGCGCGCCACCATAATATTGGCTGGTGAGAAAGCGCTGATCGACCCCTGCCGGTGCCGGCCCGCGCGGCACCAGCGTCAGGCTGCCGACGCGCACGCCCTCGACCAGCAGGTCGCGGGTTTCGATCGGGCCGGTCACCGCGTCGGCGCGCGGCGGCGGTGGTGGCCCCTCAATCTGTCGGCCGCTGGCGTCATTCAGGATCAGCCGTGCCTCGAACGGATCGGGCGGCAGGTGCGGCGGGCGATGCCCGTCGCGCCGTGGTGGCGGCGGCATCGGGCGCGGGTGTGGGGGTGGCGGTGCCATCTCATGCAACAGCCCGGCCAGCGTGATGCGCCCGTCGCGCAGCGCCGCCAGGCCGCCGCGTTGCCCGGCCTTGTCGGTGATTTCGCCGACCAGTTCGGTCATCCGGTCACGATCACGCGCGACAAGATAATCGGCAAAGCCGCGCCGCAGGTTGAGCGCCATCACCCCGCCCATCGCCAGTTCACCCACCAGCACGGTGGCGGCGATGAGCAGGAAGGTGAGGTGAAACAAACGGATTTTCATGTGTGGCGGCGGCCCCATTTATCGCAGCCTAGCAGATGCAGCGAATTGTGGAGAGATGATGGAGGCCGGGTTTGCGGTATCATCCCGGCACCCGTGCTGGCCATGTCAAAACATCACCCTGGCGAATGCGTGCTTGACCCGGCGGCACCAAACGCCCAGCGCTGCGCGCAGGCCACGCCTTTGGCGCCCCTGCGGTAGACGCTCTGTCGGGGAAGGCCCCCCGGCGCGTCGCCCGACAAGTGAATTCTTCCCGATGAACAGTTTCAGCCGCTTTTTCAGCCGTGCGGCGCATGACATGGCGATTGATCTCGGCACGGTGAACACCGTTGTCTATCTGCGTGATCGCGGCATTGTGCTCAATGAACCATCGGTGGTGGCGATTGAAACGGTGGGCGGCATCAACCGGGTCATCGCGATTGGCAGCGATGCCAAGCTGATGATGGGCAAGACTCCGGCCAATCTGCGCACCGTCCGGCCGATGCGTGACGGGGTGATCGCCGACATTGATGTCGCCGAACAGATGATCAAGCATTTCATCGATCAGGTGCATGGCGGGCCAAGCCGCCTGCCGCGCCGCCCGGCGGTGGTGGTGTGCATCCCGTCAAGCGCCACCACGGTGGAACGCCGCGCGATCCGCCAGGCGGCGACAAATGCCGGTGCGCGACAGGTCCATCTGATTGAGGAGTCAATGGCTGCGGCAATCGGCGCCGGGTTGCCGATTACCGCGCCAAGCGGAACCATGGTGGTCGATATTGGCGGCGGCACGACCGAGGTGGCAATCCTCGCACTCAGCGGGCTGGCGTTCAGCAGCTCGGCACGGGTCGGCGGGGACCGGATGGATGATGCCATCACCAGCTATATCCGGCGGCGCCACAATCTGTTGATCGGTGAGGGCACGGCGGAACGGGTGAAGCTGTCCATCGGCATCGCCCGGCCACCGCGTGACGGCATTGGTGCGTCGATTCGGGTCAAGGGCCGCGATCTGGTGGATGGCATGCCCAAGGAAATCACCGTGACACAGGGAGAGGTTGCCGCCGCCCTGGCCGAACTGGTCGGCCAGATCGTTCAGACCGTGCTGCAATCGCTGGAACAGGTCTCGCCCGAGCTCGCTGCCGACCTGTTCGACCACGGCATCGTCATGACCGGCGGCGGATCATTGCTGGCCGATCTCGACCAGGTGCTGTCTGACGCGACCGGCCTGCCGGTGACCATTGCGGAAAACCCGTTGAGCTGTGTCGCGCTGGGCGCGGGGCGCGCGCTGGAAGATCCAGCCTATGCCGGGGTGCTGCGATCGGCGTGAGGGGTGGGCGTCAAGGGTGCTCCCGCCCAATCGCCTATATGCCCTTCACGGCTTAACCCGACGCGCAATTCTCTCTCTCTCTCTCTCTCTCTCTCTCTCTCTCTCTCTCTCTCTCTCTCTCTCTCTCGGGGCATGAAGCCAAGGCATGTCATGTGGCGTGTTCCCGGCGGTTATGGCGCCAGTGGTACACATGCCGTCCCCGGGATCGCCGCCTTGATCGCCGTGCAAGCCCGCGCCGCCTCAGCGGCCGAACCCAAAGGCCCGGCGAGCAGTCGCGTGAGCGTACCGGCTTTGGTGAAGCTGCCCTGCAACCCTGGCACCACGCGACTATTCTCGATCTTGCGCCACAAATTATGGGCGTTCCCATCGTCGCGATAGGCGCCGAGCTGCAACTTCCACCGACCGCCGCGCGCAGCGACTGCTTCTGGCGGTTGGGTGGGTACCGTAACCGGCTGTTTCGGGCGGGGCGACGGGGGCACCTGTGTTACCAACGGGGCGGGGAGTACCGGCTTTGCTGGCCTTGTGTCGCTTATCGTTGGTTGCTGCCCTGCATTCGGATCAAATGAGGATGGTGGCAATTCAGTCCCGCGCATCCCGCCATTGGCCCCGACGCCGGCAATCTCAGGGGGCAATTCAGGGCGTTGCGCCGCTGCTTCATATTCGCGTGCCATTACCAGTCCCTGCTGGCGCTGCTCAAGTGGGATATACTCATCCATCTGCGCCTGCACCTGTGCCGCGCGCGGGAGGCCGGAGGCGTTTGACCGCACCAACAGGGCATAGGCGCGCGGCCAGTCCTTTGGCACCCCGTCACCGTTGAACAGCATCGTGCCCAATACCATCTGCGCACGCGGCTCACCGCGCGCGACCGATTTTTCTAGCCATGGCACGGCCTCGCCGCGCTTGCCCTCGTCAAACAGCGTCAGCCCGTAATTGGTGATCGCCTCGACATGCCCCTGCATTGCCGCCTTGCGGAACCAGCCTTCCGCCATCGGCAGGTCAACCGGGACGCCGCGCCCAAGGCGATAGGCCTGGCCCATGTTGAATTCAGCGTCAGCATCGCCCTTATTGGCATCGACCCGCCAGATCTCGACGGCTTTCCGATATTCGCCGCGGCTCCATGCATCGACCCCGGCCTTGACATCAGCCATCGCCGGTGTGGCCGCCAGGCCGAGAAGAGCTGCGGCCAACGCCACCTTGCGCCCCATATTTCGCATGATCTCACCCAATCCCGCTACGCTACCCGAACCAGATCATGCCCCGTATCGCCGGTTTGGCAAATATTTCGTTAGCCAAACAGCGCCCGTTGCGGGGCGCGTTAACCTCTTCTTGACGTCTCTCATGTCATTTTCCCTGTGAACAACGGGATAATCAGGGGCAAAATGCGCGTCCTCGCCATGGCATCACAAAAAGGCGGGTCAGGAAAGACCACGCTATCCGGGCATCTCGCCGTACAGGCGCAGCTGTCGGGAGCAGGCCCGGTTGTGCTGATCGATATCGATCCGCAAGGCTCGCTGTCTGATTGGTGGAACGAACGCCAGACCGAATATCCTGCCTTCGCCCAGACCACGGTCGCGCGGCTGTCTGCTGATCTTGAGGTGTTGCGTCAGCAGGGCTTTCGCCTCGCCATGATTGATACGCCGCCTGCCATTACCATGGCGATCCAGAGCGTGATTGCCGTGGCTGAACTCATTGTCATCCCGACCCGCCCCAGTCCGCATGATTTGCGCGCTGTCGGTGCGACGGTTGACCTGTGTGAACGCGCGGGCAAGCCGTTGCTGTTCGTCGTCAACGGCGCCACGCCGCGCGCCAGCATCACCTCCGAGGCCGCTGTCGCCCTGTCACAGCATGGTACCGTTGCTCCAATCACCATTCACCATCGGACAGATTTTGCCGCCTCGATGATCGATGGCCGCACCGTCATGGAGGTCGATGGCAACGGCAAGTCGGCGCAGGAAATCCAGGCGCTGTGGGGGTACATCTCCGACCGGCTCGAAAAGAACTTCCGCCGTACCGTGTTCGCCGCCCCGACCGCGCAGAGCGGCTTTGGCGCCGCACGACCGGCTCAAGGCGGCTTCGGCCGCCGCGTGGTGAGCTGAGCCATGTCGATCATGGGATCCAAGCCGCTGGCCTCGCTTTCCTCGGGCTTGCTCGCTCGCAAGGGTCAGGCGCGTCCAGCCATGCGCCCGCAGGGCTATGGTGGTTTTGGCGCAATACCTGACCAGCAGGATGATCTCGGCTGGAATGACATGGGCCATGACGTGCCTTCGGCTGCCTATACCGCGCCGGTGCCGCCCGTCGTGCGCCAGCTGGAACAGCTTCAGGAAGAATTTGATCCGGCACCGTCGGCCTGGCAGCCACCGGTTGCGGCGGTGCAGCAAGCCGTTGAGCAGGAAAAAGTCGTCCACGCGCCAGCGCCGGAGGTTGAGTTTGTACCACCTGCGTCGCCCGCCGTCGAAACGGGCGCTTCCGGGGTCGTTCGCTCTGTTTCGGTTGCAACCGCGACCCGGCTCGATCGCGAGACGGCGGTCAAGACCAAGCATGGCAAGGCTGCCTTCACGCTGCGCCTTGATCATGAACGCCATCTGCGCCTGCGTATTGCCAGCGCGCTTTGCCATCGTTCCGCGCAGGCCCTTGTTACCGAGGCGCTTGACTCATTCCTGTACTCGCTGCCCGAGGTCGATGCGCTGGTCAGCCAGCTCCCACCGACCAAGGCACGTCGTTGACCTGTTGGGGGGAAACACCATGAAGACCCGGGCCTTTGTCACTTTGGGAATGTCCGCACTCGTGCTTGGCGGCGCCATGGCGGGCAGCATGACCATGCATGGCGGCGTTGCCTTTGCCAGCGCACGAAGCGAGGCCAAGGCAGAAAAAAAGGCACTCGCCAGCGCGCGCAAGGCACAGTCACTGTTGGCGGCGGGGAAGTTTGACGCTGCTGTCGCCATGGCTGAGTCTGCAGTGTTGCTGCGGCCGCAGGTTGCCGATTATCGCCTGGTGCTCGGACAGAGCTATCTCAAGGCGGGGCGTTTTACCTCGGCGCGCGATGCCTTTTCTGACGCCCTGACCTTGTCATCGAACAACGGCAAGGCCGCGCTCAACCTTTCCCTCGCCCAGATCGCCACAGGCGATTGGGACGGCGCACGCAAGACATTGGCCGACCATGCTGACAGCATTGCCCCGAGTGATCGCGGCCTTGCCATGGCGCTGGCTGGCGATCCTTCGGGTGCGGTTGAGGTGTTGACTGCCGCAGTGCGCACACCGGGTGCCGATGCAAAGGTACGCCAGAACCTGGCACTGGCACTGGCGCTCGCCGGTCGGTGGCAGGAAGCCAAGTCAATGATTGCCGTCGATGTTGCTCCGGCCGAGGTCGATCTGCGTGTCATGCAATGGGCTGCCTTTGCGCGACCGAAATCTGCCTATGATCAGGTCGCATCGCTGCTCGGTGTGACCCCGATCGAGGACCATGGTCAGCCCGTCGCATTGGCGCTGAACGCGGCCGCGCCGGTTGCTGTCGCCGCTGCCGATCCGATTGACGCGCATATGCCCGGACAATCACCGCTGGCAGCAGAGGTCGCGCCTGTTCCCACCGAAGTTGCGGTCGCCGCCGCTGAGCCATCGCCGGTTGCAACCCTGTCGGTTCAGTTCGGTCCGCGTCAGGAAATCGTCCAGGCGTTGCCGCCGCGACCGGTCCGTGCCGTTGCCGTCAAGGCTCCCGCGCGCCCTGTTGCATTCGCAGCGGTTGCGACCGTTCCGGTCCGCCCGGCCAAGCCAGCCGCCGCACCGGCCAAGGGTGACTTCTTTGTCCAGATCGGCGCCTATGAAAATCCGGCTGTCGCGCGCGACAAATGGGCAGGCATCGCACGTCATTTCGCCGGGCAGACGCCTTATGGCATGAACGTCACCTCCAAGGCGGGCAGCTTTTACCGCGTCTCGGTTGGCGGTTACAGCCGCAATCAGGCGATGGCGATGTGTGCGTCCTATCGCGCCAAGGGCGGCAATTGCTTCGTCCGGGCGAGCGCGGGCGAACAGGCTACGAGCTGGGTGAAGACTGGCAAACAGGTCGCTCACCGCTGATCACATCAATGGCGCGCCGCCTTTGAACAGGTGGCGCACCTTGCCCTGCACCGGCAGCCCGTCAAACGGCGTGTTGCCCGCCCGACCTGGCATTTTCGCGGCGTCGATCATCCATGAAGCATGGGGATCGAGCAGCAGCAGATCGGCTGGCGCCCCAACCGCCAGTGTGCCGCTGGCAATACCCAATATCCGCGCCGGGTTGGCGGCGAGCAAGGCGAACAGTCGCTCGATCGCAATGACATCATCGCGCACCAGACCAAGCGCCAGCGCGAGCAATGTCGTCGCCCCTGCCATCCCTTCGGTCGAATCCGAAAAGGGCAGGCGCTTTTCTTCCGGGCCGCGCGGGTCGTGACCCGAACAGATCACATCAACCGTGCCATCGCGCACCGCAGCAACAGCCGCGCGTCGGTCTTCTTCGCTGCGTAGCGGTGGCGACAGGCGGGCGAAGGTGCGGAAATCGCTCATCGCAATGTCCGACAGGAACAGATGTGCGGGTGTGATGCCGCATGTGACCCGTACCCCCCGGCGCTTGGCCGCACGGATCAGGTCAAAACCAGCCGCGGTCGTCACCTGACGAAAATGAAGCGCCGCGCCGGTGTCTTCGGCCAGCATCAGATCGCGGGCGATGGCCAGCGCCTCGGCAATGGCTGGCGCTGACGGCAGGCCCATCCGCGTGGCGGTTTCGCCGCTGGTCGCGACGGCATTGCCGGTGACGCCACCATCTTCGGCATGGGCGATCACCGTCAGGCCAAGATCGCCGGCATAGGCCAGTACCTTGCGCATCACGCCCGAGTCGGCGATCCACCGTGCGCCCGTCCCAACCGCCCTGGCGCCCGCCGCGCGGTTGATTGCCATCTCGGCCAGATCATGTCCGGCCAGGCCCTTGGTCGCGGCGGCGATGGGGTGGATCCACAGGCCCGGCTTGCCGATCAAGGCGGCGCGCTGGATGATGCCGGGATCATCCAGCACCGGTGACTGGTCAGGCATCAGGCCGATGCGGACAATACCCCCGGCATGGCAGGCGGTACGATCAACAGCGAACACGCCGAGGTCGATAATCGCCGGAGCGAGCATCTGCCCCTGGCAGTCGATCACCTCAGCTCCCGCCGGTACCTCAAAACTGCCAGTGGCTGCGATCACGCCATCGCGAACCAGCAGGGCGCCGTGCGAAACGCCGGAAGCGGGGCAGACAAGCTGTGCATTCAACAGCGCAAGCGCAGTGGATGTCATGCCCAGCCCTCCACACCGCGCGCCCGGCGCGTCAGCACGTCGAGACACGCCATGCGCACCGCGACTCCCATCTCGACCTGCTCGGTGATCGCTGATTGTGTCGGGTGGTCGGCGACGGCGGAGTCGATTTCGACACCGCGATTCATCGGGCCGGGATGCATCACCAGGGCATCTGCCCTGGCCCGGGCAAGGCGCTCAAGTGTCAGGCCGTAGCGAAGGTGAAACTCGCGGTTCGATGGCACGAAACCACCGCTCATCCGCTCGTTCTGCAACCGCAGCATCATCACCACGTCGCACCCCTCAAGCGCAGCGTCGAAATCGGTGAACGGCGTCACCCCCATGCGCTCAATGCCTGCGGGCATTAACGTCGAGGGCGCGCAGACGCGGACTTCGGCGGCAAGGGCGGTCAGCGCGAGGATGTTGGAGCGTGCGACGCGACTGTGCAGCAGGTCGCCACAGATGACGACACGTTGTCCGGCAACCGCGCCGCGCCGCCGCCGGATCGTCAGGGCATCAAGCAGAGCCTGTGTCGGGTGTTCATGCTGGCCGTCTCCGGCATTGAGTACGGGGCAATCGACCTTGTCCGCGATCAACCGTACCGCGCCCGATGACATATGGCGGATGACGATCATGTCGGCGCGCATCGCGTTCAGGGTCATCGCCGTGTCGATCAGGGTTTCCCCCTTTTTCACCGAGCTTTGCGCCGCGTGCATATTGACCACATCGGCACCGAGCCGCTTGCCCGCGATCTCGAACGACAGCAGGGTACGGGTCGAATTTTCGAAAAAGGCATTGATCAGGGTCAGCCCGGCAAGCCGTTTGTCGGGCGTGGCATGGGCGCGATTCGCTTCCACCCAGTGCTCGGCCTCATCAAGCAGAAAGGTGATTTCGTGCGGCTGCAACCCGCCAATACCGGTGAGATGCCGATGCGGGAAAACGGCGCCACCTGCGATCAGGGTGGCGGGGCGATGATCGGATGCTGACATTAAAGCGCTCGCGTAACGGTCCGTGCCGCGTAGCGCAAGTATTGCCGCGCACCGGTCACCTCGTCACGCCGCGACAAAGGCATCAATAGCGCCCTGCAGGATGTAGGCGGCGGCCATCTTGTCGACCAGTTCGGCGCGCCTGGCGCGGCTCGCATCCTGTTCGATCAGCGTCCGTGTGACCGCCTGTGTCGACCAGCGTTCGTCCTGCAGAAAGATCGGCAGGCCAAGGTCGAGCAGGTTGCGGGCAAAGGCCCGGCTCGACTGGCTGCGCGGGCTTTCAGTGCCGTCGAGGTTGAGCGGCAGGCCGATGACGATCCCGACGACCTGCTGCGCCGCGATCAACGCGACCAGCGCGAGCTTGTCCTTCTGAAATTTGGTGCGGCGGATCAGTTCTGCCGGGCTGGCAAAACTCCACCCGGCATCGCACAGGGCGATGCCGATCGTCTTGGTGCCGACATCAAGCCCGATCAGCCGCCCGCCGTTCGGCAGGGTGGCGCGGAATTCAGCGCGGTCTGTCGTGATCATTGCGCCCTGAACGCCGCAAGGCGTCGCATGGCATCAATGCGGACGCTGCCCCAGAACAGGCCATAGTCAAAGACATTATAATTGTTCCCCGGCAGCACAAAGCCGCCGAGGTCAATCGGTTCACCGATCAGCACGATGCCGCGTCCGGCGCAGCGGGCACCGACCCGGCCAACGATCAGGGAGGCATTGGCAAGGTCTTTGGTGGGCAGGAGTGTGCCGCGATTGAGACCGGGCGGCGCGTTCGCATCAGCGGTGCCGGTCAGCGGGTTGGTGCAGACCATCGCGCTGCCCCGGCGCGATGCGCCGGTGAAGCCGGTTGAAGCGTCAAACCGGTCATACAATGCTTCAGGTTCGGCGGGCTCGGCATAGCTTTGCCATGACAGGATGCAGCCGGATTGCTGCGCCTCGCGGCATTCCGGCAAGCCAAGTGCAGGCAGGTCGGCGGTACGTGAGATCGGCCAGCCGATGACATAGGCGGCGACAATGCGCTTCGCCAGCGGCGTGCCTGCGATGCGATCATGGAGCAGGCGCAGCAGATGCATCGCGCCCTGGCTGTGACCGGCAAGGATGATCGGGCGGTCTCCGGCCTGGGCCAGGAACTGGTCAAAGGAAGCCGCAACATCGCGATAGGCGAGGTCGATCGCCTTGGCGGCTTCGGGCTTGTCGGTCATGAAACTGCCGAACGCAGCCTGCCGATAGCGCGGCGCCCAGATTGCGCCGATTTCGTTGAAGGCGCTGGCCTGTCCACGCAGGAACATGTCGGCGCGGGCATTGGCCTCGACATCATCAAGTGGCGCGTTCCAGCGTGCGCGGGCGAGATAGGAGGTCGGGTGGATGAAAAACACCGCCGCCCGTGGGGCGGTTGCCGGATGAAGGCCCGCCGGTGTCCATAAAGCCGGATTGCCGGGCTTGTCGGGCCGGGCGATCCACATCTTCGGATCTCCCCACGCATTGCCGGGCAAGGGAGGCAGCGCTTCAAACGCGCTGGTCGGAACAAAGGCCATGCGCATGATCTGCGGACCGAACAGCCGGAAAGCGAACAAGCCGGCGACGGCCAGCATGATCAGTACGGCAAAGGCATAAAGGAACTTGCGGGCCAAGATGGCAGGACTCCAAGCGGGCAGGGGGCAAGGCTGATGCCCGGCGTTCCTTGCCCGAGCTGCGACCGTCAGGCAATCTGGCCGACGCGAAATGGAGGTGCGATCAGATGTCGTGCGGCATTGCGCCATGGTGATGCCAAAGCTGCCCCGGCCCGACGTTCACTGTTGTTACTTGTCCTGCGCGATCCGCTTTCGCCGTTCATGAATGATGCGGGCAATATCTGTACCGGGCGGCTCGGCCATGCGCGCCCATGGTTTCGGGCGGCGGATGGCGAGCCAGTGCATCGCCGCACGGACATCGGCCGGGACATGAACCCGGCAAGGCACGGTAAAAGGCTTGCCGTCACGCGGGCAGATCACCTTTTCACCGACATGCTCATACCCAATGGCGCGTTGATACAAGGCGCGTTCAACACGGTCATCAGCCAGATCCTTGCCGGTGCGAACAGCCAGCGCAAAGGCATCGTGCTGCAAGCACCAGCGATAAAAGGTGCGGACGCAGATGCCGAGAATATCGGCAACCTCCACATCCGTGGCACCATTGCGACAGAGCTGCTCCGCGATGCGGGCGAAATCTGGCTTGTACGGGGAGGGGCGTCCGGCTGGCATGGGCGCGGCAGATAATCGCCCGCTGGCGGAAGTTGAATCACGTCGATCGTCGCTGCGCACCTCATGTGACAAAAATCGGCAAATCGTGAGCACGTTTTCAGAGGTGACCCGGTGGAGCGTAACGCCGCCGAGCGTGACGATGCGAAGATTATTTTGTCACATGTCGTCGCTGCGGTCATGGCCCTGGGATGAGGGCGGATAGGCGTCCTCAACATCGCCGCCCCAATATCATCTGGCGCCGTCAACTTGATCCGTGTTTCGCCTGATCGGTCGGCGTCGGCTTGCCACCCCATTTCGTCAACGCCTCGCCCAAGGTTTTCAGGCTCACCGGCTTTGCCAGATGGTCCTGCAGTCCGGCATCGAGGCAGGATTCTATATCCGTATCATAGGCGTTCGCGGTCAGCGCGATAATGGGCAGATGGTCAGGGCCGATCCCTGCATGTCGCACGCGGCGCGTTGCCTCCAACCCGTCCAGCTCGGGCATTTGCAGGTCCATCAGGACAAGGTCATAGGGCTCGCCCCGATCGGCGGCGTTGACAATTTCCGAAACGGCGGCTGCGCCGTTGGGCACAACCGTTGAGCGGGAGCCGAGATTTGACAGCATTGCCGTGATCAACATCTGATTGATGTCGTGGTCCTCTGCCACCAGAATACGCAAGGCTGGTACAGCAGCGGTGGGTTCGTCTTGAAGCGGGGAGCCGTTTTTTGGGGGCAAAGCGGGATTGCTAACGGCGAGACACAGCGGGATCGAGACCTTGACCAGGGTTCCCATGCCCTCCGCGCTGGTGAGGTCGAGTGCTCCTCCCATCAGCCGGGCGAGTTCAGCGCTGATGGTCAGGCCGAGGCCGGTACCGCCATATTGCTGGTTAGTTGTGCCTTCCGCCTGCACGTACCGATCAAGCACCGCGCCCTGACGTTCCGGGGTGATTCCGATGCCGGTATCCTCAACACCGAAGACCAGCGAGTCACCGGCCGGGCCAGATTTGACCTTGACTGTAAGGACGATGGCGCCGGCGTCGGTGAACTTGATGGCGTTGCCGAGCAGATTGAGGATAATCTGGCGTAACCGCAGCCCGTCTCCGAGAACGGTTTGCGGGACGTCGTCGGCAACATGCACATCGACAGGAAGCGATTTGCCTGATGCGAGTGGCGCCATCAGCTTGACACAACCATCGACCAGCTGTCGGGGATCAAGTGCGTCCTGCGAAATGCTCATCTGGCCGGCGTCGATCTTCGACAGGTCCAGAATGTCGTTTAGCAGCTTCAACATCGCCTTGCCCGAATCCGCGATCAGCTCGACCTTGTGGCGTTGGTCCGGGGTGAGGGAATCAGCCAGCAGCAGCTCGGTAAAGCCAAGCACGCCATTCATGGGTGTCCTGATTTCATGGCTCATATTTGCGAGGAAGGATGATTTCGCCTGGGCAGCACCTTCCGCTACCTGTCGGGCGGCCTCAAGGTCATGTTCGAGACGCTTGCGCTCCGAGACATCGCGAGATGACACAATCAGTTCGAGCGGTTCACCGGTTGCACGGTTGCGGACAAGGCCGCAGTTCGATTCGAGCCACATCCATGTTCCCGGCCGGCCGATCACCTCGGACCGGTAGGCAATGATCAAGCGGTCCTGCGTCCCACTGACCAGTTTATAAAAGGCGGCATAGGCACGGTCGGTGTCATCAGGGTGAATATAACCGAGCAGATTACGCCCGACCAGCAGCTCCGGCGCCATTCCCGCAAGCTCGCCAACGGACGGTGATGCATAGAGGCAGGTACCGTCGAGACCGATCCTCAAAACGGCGTCAGTCGCATTTGCGGCGAGCAGTGCGAGCTGCTCCTCGCGTTCCGCCAATATTTCCTCGGCGCGTTTGCGGTCGGTGGTATCAATATTGACCCCGATATACCCGACAAGCCGTTGCTGGTCGTCGAATTCAGGCTGGCTGATCGCCTCCACCCAGCGCACCACGCCATCGGCGTGGGCGAAGCGAAATTCCATCCGGAACACCGACTCCACCGCGACGGCGGTGCCCCATTGGGTGGCGACATGTTCCCGATCATCGGGATGGATTGCCTGAACCCAGCCAGCGCCGAGCGCGCTCGCTGGCGTCAAGCCGGAAAGTCGCAACCACGCCTCGTTGACATAAGTGCATCCGCCCGCCGGGTCTGTCCGGAAAATACCGGCGGGTGAGAGGCTGGCCAGTGTCTCGAACAGGCGCTTGCTGTTGGCGAGGTCCAGTTGCGATTGCCGCTGTTCTGTAATGTCGATCACCGCGCCGACAAAGCCGATCACAGCACCGGTCGAGTCGAACTCGGCGCTGTTGACGGTCTGCGCCCACATTTCGCCGCCATCAGCACGTTTAAAGACAAATTCGCGGACGCGGATCTCGCCGGGGACGAAGCCAGTCCATGCTGGCCGTTGATCCAGCGCGGCTGAGTCAGCGAGCGCGCGAAGCCATCCCTGGCCAAGCGACTCGGCGACGCTGAGTCCGAGTTTGGCGGCCCATGTGCTGTTCACATAGGTAATGTTGCCATGGGCATCGGCCCGGAAAATTCCAACCGGTGCGGACTCTGCCAGCCTGCGGAACCGGGCCTCGCTATCCTGAAGAGCACGCTGTGCCGAGATTTGCGCTGACACGTCACGCAGATTGCCCACGGTCCCGGCAAAGTTTCCATCCTGATCCACTACCCGCCGCAACGACACCTCGACATGCCGTAAACGCCCATCGGCGTCGATAAAGCGAAAGGCCAGCACCGCACTGGGTGTCTCGCCAGATGTGATCCGGGGAAAATAGCCTTCGGTGATAGGAAGGTCGTCGGGGTGGACAAGGGCCGTCGCCGGTTTGCCAAGGCTTTCGGCGACGGTATAGCCACTCAGCACTTCCCATGCCGGGTTCAGGAAGGTCCAGCGTGCATCAGCGTCGGTGCGAAACACTACTTCGGCGATATTGGCGAGAACAGTCGCGGCAAAGTCGTGACTTGCCTCCAGCTCCGCGCGGATGCGTTCCCGGCTGGCCAGCGCCGAGGCCACAGGCAGGCCGACAAGGAAGCTTGCCGCCAGAAACATCTGCAGCACCTGGATCTGTTCGGGAAGGCCACCCGGGAGCAGAAAGATTGGCCCGAAACCAAGGGCGGTGGCGCCGGACGCGACAAAGGCAACAGCCACAATCGACGCCGCCGTGCCGATGGGGCCAGCGCGAAACGCCGCCACCACGATCATCGGCAGTGCCAGGAACAGCAGGGGCAGGTGCGTCTGGGCGAAGATGAGGAAGGTCGCCAGCGCATTGCCGCCGATCACCGGCAGGGCGGTGATCAAGTGTTGCGGGTTGAACTTGTTGCGGTGTTGCCACGCATCAATGGCGAGAAGCGTGGTTGGCCCGGCGACCAGCATCCCCAGCCCGTCAGCCAGCCACCAGGACCACCACAGGGAGATATCGAGCCAATGCGGCGCGTGTGCAAGCACAAGTGCAGCGCCAAAACCAGTGACGAACGGCGCGACCAGGCCGCAGGTCAGCGCGAACCGCCACAGATCGCCAAAATCCCCCATATCGGCGCGCTCTGAGCTGACCCCCCGGAACAATGCCGCAGCAAGCATGGCCTCTGCCACGTTCAGACAGGCGAGTTTCAGCGCCATAAACGTCACGAAACCGGTCACCACGCTTGCACCGATATTGCCGATCATCGCACTGATGATCCAACGCGACCAATGTTCGCGACGTGCCCGGACCAGCGCGGCAGTCAGCACAGCGTTGGGTAGCCACAGCGCAGCGAGCGGGCCATCGCCCCGGGTGAGTTCAATCGCGCTCTGAGCAAGCCCGAGAATGGTCAGTGCGAAGGCGACAAGCAGCCCGACGTGATAGATGCGCGGTTTGTCGCGCCCCGTGCCCACGCCAATGGCGGTGGCCGTTATGGCCAGACCCTGGTCTGATTCGGTTTCATCGGGCGTGGTCACGTTCATTGGCAATAACCGGATTGTCCGGTGGTGGGGTCGCCTGTCAACCAGTCATATTTTTGCCTTTGTAACGATGGCTGATCCTGCCCTGTGTAGCGGTGTCGGCATTGGTATCATTCGTACCGCGCAACAAGGCAGGGCACCGTGCTGGTTGTTATATGATGGAGAAAGGTCGTAGCCTTTGGGCCGGACGTGATGGCGGAGGGATGAAGGGGTGCGGCGCAGGCAATTTCTCGAGATGGGCGGCGCGTTGGCAGCCACCCTGTCCCTGGGCGGTGCGGCAGGCATGGCGAGGGTGAGGCGCAAGCCCAATTTCATCGTCATCCTGTGCGATGATCTTGGCTTTGGTGATGTTACCCCGACCGGCGGCAAGACGATCCGCACGCCCAACATTGCGCGGATGGCGCGCGAGGGAGTGGTGCTGACGGATTATTATGCGCCGGCCAACATCTGCACCCCGTCCCGCGCCGGTTTGCTGACCGGGCGATATCCGATCCGAACCGGTCTTGGCTATCAGGTGATCATGCAGAATGACACGCGCGGCCTGCCGCTGTCAGAGGTGACGATCCCCGAGGCATTGAAGCCCGCCGGTTATGTCAGCGCGTTGATCGGCAAATGGCATCTCGGACATGTCGCGCCATTCTGGCCACCGACACAGCAGGGCTTCGACCTGTTTTTCGGCCTGCCGTACAGCCACGACATGAAACCGCTGTCGCTTTATACCGACAATGGCCTCGGCGTTGAGCTGACGAAGGAGGATGTTGATTATCCCCGGCTCCAGCAACGCTTTTACGACCGCGCGGAAAAGTTCATTGAGGATCATCGCGACAAGCCGTTCTTCCTCGAGCTGGCGCTGTCTGCCCCGCATCTGCCCAATGACCCAAACCCGATGCATCGCGGCCATTCCTCGGCCGGTGCCTATGGCGATATTGTCGAGGAAATTGACGCGATTGTCGGGCGGCTCAATGCACGACTGAAGGGGCTGGGGCTGGACCAGGACACGCTGGTGATCCTCACGTCAGACAATGGGCCATGGTATGAGGGTTCAGCCGGGCCGCTGCGCGAGCGGAAAGGCGGCGCCGGTTATGATGGCGGGTACCGCGTGCCGTTCATCGCGCGGATGCCCGGCGTGATTGGCGCCGGTCGCCGCACCGATTCGATTGCCATGGGGATCGATATATTGCCGACATTGTGCGCGATGGCCGGGGTGCCGTTGCCGGGCGGGGTGGAGATTGACGGGCGCGACATCAGCGCGGTGCTGACCCGTGGCGCGCCGTCGCCGCATGATGAGTTGATCCTGTTCGACAATGAGGATGTCGTGGCGGTGCGCACCCAGCGCTGGAAGTTCGTCGCCAGCGCCTATTATCGCAGCATCCTGTTGCCGCTGGACTTTACGCCGCCCGGCCTGAGCAAGGCGCTCCAGCTTTATGACATGCACGTCGATGTATCAGAGAGTTACAGCGTCGCCTCGGCCAATCCGGCGGCGCTGGCCGATATGATGGCCCGGCTGAAACGTGCGCGTGACCGGTTTCGGCCGATGAAATCAAAGGAGATCCCCACGGCATTCAAGGGGCTGATGCAGCAACTGACCCAAGCGCAGCAGCATCAGGATTGAGGGGGGCGTGTGGTGGGGGAGTTTGAAGGGTTGTTGCGCGAGTCATCGAAGTTCCACCGCACAACAACGGTGCCCTGGAGCTATTGGTCAAAAATCGCGGATGCGGCTATCGTGAGCTGTCGGCACTGCATCGATTGGCAACAGTTACGTAGATGGCATGTGGACCTGAGGGCGCGCTTGTGTCGGGGCTTTGCGGTGGTGGTTGCCGTCGCAATAATGGTTCTTGTCTCCAGTTCTTCCGGAGCGTCGCAGCGTTTGGGGCGCCCTCTGTCGCTCGAAGATGTCCTGGATCTAAACCGCATTGATGGTGTCGCGGCTTCGCCTGACGGTGAGTGGGCAGCGGTCGTCGTGCAGCGAGCGGCACGACCCGGCGAGGTTTATGGCCGAACCTATTATGAGCTTGACCCTTCGCGCAACGACATCTGGCTGGTTTCCCGGCGTTCCGGGGAGCGTCGGAACATTACCCAGGGAGCGAAACTCGCTGCCGGTTTTTGGTGTGCGACCTGGTCGCCCGATGGCAGCAAGCTGGCAATGTTATCGACCATGCCGGAGGGCGCCGAACCACGCGGCGGTGACAATGTGCGTCTTTATGTTTGGGACCGCGCCACTGGCGCCCTGACCCGTGCAGATGACGCGCCGATATTAACCCAGACCCGCACGCCCCTGTACCGCCTCGATCTGCGCGGTGGGGTGGGGGAAGGCGCCGCTGCACACCGGTGCCACTATGACGAGAATGCACCTTTCGCCTGGATCGGCAATGACCGGCTGCTGGCGGTCATGTTGCCGCCTGATCAGGTTTCGGGGCTGATCGATGAATATTCACGACCGGCGCGGCAGGCGACGGATACCGTACGGCTATTGCGTGAGGGGCGTGAGCCAACATTTACCGCGATGGGGAGTGGCGCGGCGCGGATGCCGCGAGACGAGCGCGCCAACATGGCCCTGCTCCGCATTGTTGACGTCGCAACCCGGCGTGCCGAAACGATTGCTACGGTGCCGACTTATCCTTTTCGCGGCGACCTGACCCTGAATATTTCGCCCGATCGTCGGCGTATAGCGATTCTGGCTACACTGGGCACGATCTCGCCGGTTCGTGGACAGCGCATCCCCTACCAAGATGGTTCCTGGGCGGTAGAAAAGCGACTTGGCTTTGTTGAACTGGTGCCCGGCTCACTGATCCGATGGGCTGAGATGCCTCTGGCGGCGCGGTATCCGCTTGAATTGTTCGGCTGGTCACCGGACGGTGACAAAGTGGCTTTGCGTGCCCGGGCCGCCGCAGATCGAAAGGAGACGCCGCTATTTGTTGCGTCAGCCGACGACCTGTCGGTGGAACGGGCAGGGGCTTCCGGTAAATCGGTTGGATCTGAGGATGCGGGATCGGATTCACTGCATGAGCCGGCGGTCTTTTGGATTGACAATCAGCGCCTGATTGCTCGCGTCGCTGACGGGAGTATCGATTCCGGCCCGATGAAGGCGGCCCCATCGCGAAATGACTGGTGGCTGTTCGCGCCCAACGGCCCGGATATAAACATCACGGCCGAAATGGCGGAACCACCGCAGACATTACGACGATCAGCCGAGCGCAAATTGATGGCCGTCTCCGGGGGTAAGTTGATGGTGCTCGGAGAGCATGGTTTCGAGACCATTCACACACCGCACCTGCCAGCCAACAGCTCGATCATGTGGCCGATGGATGCCGGGCAGGCCACATCGGAGATATTGATTTCGTCGACCCAGTCGGACGGTGGCCAGTCTTTCAATCTCCTCTCGCTGAAGGGATCGGCGGCGACCATAAGCCAATTCACCCTTCCTCATGCGGCTGAGCTGGTGGGCCTCAATCTTGCGGGTGCGTTTGCCCTGTCAACGCAGGCGACCAAGCAGGGGCTGTTCCTTCGAGAAACGTCGCTCGCTGACGGCAAGAGCCATGACCTGTGGTCGCTCGACAGCCATCTTGCCGCTGTCCACTGGGGCCGGACGATGTTGATCGACTATCGCGGTGCTGAGGATCAGCCGCTGAAGGCGGCGGGTGATCCTGCCGCCCGATTACAAGCCGGGCCAGCGCTACCCGGTCATCACATGGGTCTATGGTGGATACCGTGTCCATGACCATGATGACTATTGGCTCGATCCGTACCTTCCGGGGATTTACAATCTGCAACTCTATGCCGCGCAGGGTTATGTAGTACTGATCCCGTCAATGCCGCTTCGTCGGGACGGGCCGAAGAACGACAGCTTCACCGACATCCCAAAGGGCGCGCTTCCCGCTGTCGAACGGCTTGTCGAACTCGGCATCGGCGATTCGGCGCGGGTCGGCGTAATGGGGCAAAGCTTTGGCGGCTACAGCGTCTATGCACTTGTAACGCAGACAAACCTTTTCAAGGCTGCTGTCGCCATTTCGGGAACAGTCAATCTCATTACCGACTATACAGAGTTTGATCCTACGGCGCGGGGCTATCCGGGGATCGAGCACGAGAAGTCGGAGAATTGGGCGATCGACGAAGTTGGGCAGCTCGGTCTGGGAGTGCCGCCGTTCGAGGATTATGGGCTTTACTGGCGCAATTCGCCGCTGGCCTATGTCGAGCGCGTGGAGACGCCGTTACTGCTGATTCACGGCGAAAACGATATACGCGAAAGCATGTCCCAGGCGGAATCATTCTTTTACAGCCTCTACCGACAAGGAAAGACTGCGCGGCTGCTACGCTATTGGGGGGAGAATCACGGCCTTGCCCTGTCCCCTGCAAATGTGCGGAGCGTGTTCACGGAATCGATCCGATGGTTCGATAAATATCTGCGGCCCCAGTCGGCTCCGTGAGAAATGCCAAAATCCCTCGGCTGAGTTTAGGGGGGCATGTGTTGGACTGCACCCCTTGAGTGAGACACGATAATTGAGTGACACGGTATCCAAGGAGGTAGCGTGTCGGACCGAACGAACCGGGTGTTTACGACAGAGTTCAAGGAGCGCGCCGTGTTGCGTCGGGAGGCTGGCGAGCAGTTTTCAGTGTTGGCGGCGGAGCTGGGTGTACGGCGCAAGCTGCTCTACGATTGGTGCAAGTCCTATCGACTACTCGGGGTGGCGTGACTGAACCGCAAGCGCGGGCCCAGGCCGAAAGAGATGGGGTAGTTTGGGGGTTGTTGCACCTGTCACCATGATTCCCCATGATTCCATGCGATGATCGTCGACGGTGCCACGCCGCGCGTGTCGGAGCCCGAGGTCAGGTTGAAGCCGCCAGACATGGGCGAGGACGATTATTTCGCGCTGCTCGGGATGGATCAGCACAAGGAGCCCGATTTCGGGGGCTCCGACCCGTTCAGGTCGGAAAACACGGGCAGCGGGCAACCCTTTTTCTTTGAGGTGCCGGGGCCTTCCTCGCCGATGTTTGGATCGCCCCCATCGCTGTTCCGTGCGGCCGCTCCGGCGCAATCGCCGTTCGAATTGCGAACGCCGCCATCCCGTGAACCCCTCTCCCACCCGGAGTAGGTCCATGCCCAACCATTACGGAAGCAGCGTAAGGCTTGTCGGAATTATGTGAATTGCATCGGTCGACTCGCTCCCGCGATTACCCCATGTAATTCCCGCACCGTACTTCCCTGATCGACGACTCCAGGGTCAAGCCGCTTGGCCTTGGTTGTGGTGTGATTGGGGAGGTCAGTGTCGTGAGGGTCTGGGAGTTATTGGACGTGTTACCAAAACTCCCAAAAACGGGCGCGCGAATGCGGTGAAGGGACTATATGCTCAAGCTGCGGGAGCCGCCATCGATGGCGCCATCAAACGAGCTGCTGGTCAGTGATAACGGCAAGTGATCCGAACCGCCCATCCCCACTGGCGGTGCGGTTGAAAGGGAGGATTTCAGCTCCTCTTTTGATGATGTCCATAGTTGAGCTGCCCTTGATCGTCTATGGTACTATTGGTGGTATATATGTAAGTCGCTATGATGTTAGCGCGATAATGGGCTTAATAGGCGGCGGTATTTGGATTTTACTTTATACAAACAATAAAGGCTCAAAGTTGGCATGGGATGAGAATCGCGTTTATATGCGCGCGTCGGGATGGACCCTTAGCTGGCGTTTTCCGTGGCTCAAAAATTTGCCGTGGCGAAGCTTGGACTACGATGAGATTGCCAGCCTAGATGCGCTGACGATCAACGATCCTGCGGCGAAATCCTTTCTGCTCCCGTTTCAGTTGCTCCGCTTGACAGCTAGGGGCACGGTCGATGGGTATGACGAACGGCATATCTGGCTTTACTCGCTGGCGTTGCGCGACAAGGAACTTGCCCCACTGCTGCGTCAGCTCGACGTGAAGTGTCCTGATATGTTGCCCGATATTGTGCGGCAGCGCCTCGCTAAATGGGCCGATAATGACCTATAGATGGCTGTCCTTTCCGAAAACCTCATTTTGGACGGATGCTACGATATCGACGATGCAGCCCATCAAGGATTGATCGCGATACGATACGACCTACGCGCTCGATCGGCCGAAAATTTGGTGCATCCTTAGTTAATGCCAGATGGGTACGGTCTTCGTTATAGTATCGGGCATAGCGGGCCAGCATACGGCGCAGATGGCCTGCATCGACGATAACGATATGATCGAGGCATTCGCGGCGGATGGAGCCGATCAGTCGTTCGACATGGCCGTTCTGCCACGGTGAATGCGGCATGGTCGGTCGGTCGCGGATACCCAGCGCGTTGATGCGCCGTCGGAAGCTATGGCCATAGGCGCCGTCGTTATCGCGGATCAGCCAGTCGGGCACCTTGGCCTTGTCGTTGCTCGATCGGTCGGGCCGGTACCCCGACGACTGTTTCTCCTGTTTCCACGTCGCGTGTGACGACGGCGCCCGCGCCGATGATGGCGTCTTCGCCCAGTTTGATTCCTTGCAGGACCGAGGCATTCATCCCGACGAATATGCCCGGCGCGGCCTCAACGCATCCCGCGAGGCGCGCGCCGGGGCAGATGTTGGCGAAGTCCCCAAGCTTGCAGTCATGATCAATGCTGGCGGCGTGATTGATGATGGCGCCAAGGCCAAGACTGGCGCGTGGGCCGACAATCGCCCCGGCGAGCACGACCGATCCGGGGCCAATATCGGCGCTGGGAGAAATGATCGCGGCCGGATGGTATATGCCTTGTAGCGAAGCGCCCTGCGCCAGAAGTGCTTCGCTGTGCTGATGGCGCAGCTTGTTGGAACCGCAAGCGACAAGGAAGCTGTTTCCCCTGGCAATCTCGACGGCGGCGATTTCCCCGATGCTGCCGATCCATGGGCAATCGAACAGCGGCGGTGGCGTGGCGTCATCAATTGTCGCGAAGCCGATCACGGCTGCCCCGGAAAGGATCGCCGCCTCGTAAACGACTGCGGCATGTTGGCCGCTCGCACCCGCAACGATTATCAGCGCCACTGCCTTGCCTCGATCAAGCAGCCCCGGGGTCGCCGGAGGCCATGAGGATAGCGGTACGCGGCGGTGCCGACATCGTCCAGTATGGCGTGTCATGAGGTGGCATGGCGTTGGGCGCAATCCTGGCGATGGGCATCTGGGGAGGCAAATGAAGGAAGAAGGGGGAGCCAAAGCGCTCCCGCGTCGTTCGAATAGGTTGCGCGCGGCGCCTGCGCTCTGCTAGCCGCCTCGATCACGTCCCCGTGACCAACAAAGAGTGTTCATGTCCGTAGATAACGCAACTGTGAAGAAGGTCGCGAGCCTGGCGCGGATCGCGATCAGCGATGCCGATGCCGAGCGGCTCGTGCCCGAACTCAACAATATCCTTGGCTGGATTGAGCAGCTCGGCGAGGTGGATACCAGCGGGGTCGCGCCGATGACCGCCGTGATCCCCAACCATCTGCGCCTGCGTGACGATGTTGTGACCGACGGCAATGTCCGCGACGCGGTGCTGGCCAATGCGCCGGTCGCCGAACATGGTTTTTTCGCTGTTCCCAAGGTG
Source organism: uncultured Sphingomonas sp. (assembly GCA_963422345.1). Taxonomy (GTDB): domain Bacteria; phylum Pseudomonadota; class Alphaproteobacteria; order Sphingomonadales; family Sphingomonadaceae; genus Sphingomonas. The sequence continues at coordinate 2,554,019 of OY729425.1, read as the reverse complement.
ATCGAATGATGACGGCACGGCATCATTCGATCATCCCCGCGCAGGCGGGGATCCAGGGCGGCGTCCACAGCGGTTGCGTTTTGCGGCCCTGGGCTCCTGCTGTCGCAGGAGCACTGGAGGTGACTTGTGACTGACCTGACCGATCTGGGCGTCGCGGCAATCCGCGATGGTGTCCGTGAGGGCGACTTCTCGGCGCGTGACGTTGCGGAGGCATTCTCCGCCAAGGTCAGCGCGGCGAAGATCCTCAATGCCTTTCTGGTTGAGACGCCGGACCATGCGCTGGCTGCAGCGGACGCCGCCGACAAGGCGCGCGCGGCCGGTGAGACGCTGGCGCCGATGGCCGGTGTGCCGATTGGCATGAAAGACCTGTTCTGCACGCGGGATGTGCCGGCGACGGCGGGAAGCCTGATCCTTGAAGGCTTCAGGCCGCAATATGAATCGACCGTGTCGGGCAATCTGTGGAAGGCCGGGGCGGGCATGTTGGGCAAGCTCAACATGGACCAGTTCGCGATGGGATCATCGAACGAAACATCGGCGTTCGGCAATGTCATCTCGCCGTGGCGGCGCAGTGATGGCGGCAATGCGCCGCTGGCGCCGGGTGGTTCTTCAGGCGGCAGTTCGGCGGCGATCGCGGCGCGGCTGTGTCCGGCAGCAACCGGCACCGATACGGGCGGCTCGATCCGTCAGCCGGCATCGTTCACCGGCGTTTCGGGGATCAAGCCGACCTATGGCCGTTGCTCGCGCTGGGGCGTGGTGGCGTTTGCCTCGTCGCTCGACCAGGCCGGGCCGATGGCGCGTGACGTGCGCGACTGCGCGATCATGCTCGAGGCGATGGCCGGCTTCGACCCGAAGGATTCGACCTCGCTCGACCTGCCGGTGCCGGCATGGGAGCAGGGGCTGAACGCGAGCCTGAAGGGCAAGCGCATCGGCATTCCGAAGGAATATCGCGTCGACAATATGCCGGCGGAGATCGATGCCTTGTGGCAGCAGGGCATTGCCTGGGCACGGGACGCAGGCGCGGAGATCGTCGAGGTTTCCCTGCCGCACACCAAATATGCGTTGCCAGCCTATTACATCATCGCGCCGGCCGAGGCGTCGTCCAACCTCGCGCGCTATGACGGGGTGCGATATGGCCTGCGTGAATTGCCCGAGGGGGCGAATTTGCAGGACATGTATGCAGCGACACGCGCCGCCGGTTTCGGCGACGAGGTGAAGCGCCGCATCATGATCGGCACCTATGTGCTGTCGGCGGGTTTTTACGACGCCTATTTCACGCAGGCATCAAAGGTCCGCACGCTGATCGCGCGTGATTTTGAGCAGGTGTGGGACAAATGTGACCTGTTGCTGACGCCGACCGCGCCATCGGCGGCGTTTGCGCTGGGCGAGAAGAGCGCCGACCCGCTGGCGATGTACCTCAACGACGTCTTCACGGTGCCGTCGAGCCTTGCCGGCCTGCCGGCGATGTCAGTGCCGGGCGGGCTCGACAAGGACGGGCTGCCGCTGGGGTTGCAGATTATCGGCAAGCCGCTCGACGAGCAGGGCGTGCTGAACGCCGGACTGGCGATAGAGGAACGCGCCGGGTTTACGGCGCGGGCGGAGGCTTGGTGGTAATTGCCAATCGCGCCTGCAAGTGTTACCTGCGGTAACACTGGAGTTCGCGCCATGAACATGCCCGAGAAGATCGAAGGCGGTACCATGACCAGCAAGGGTCAGGTGCTGATACCCAAAGCGATCCGCGATGCGGTCGGCCTCGTGCCGGGCAAGCCGGTTCGCATTTTTCTGAACGATCGCGGGGAAGCGGTCGTGCGGCCGCTTGGTTACGGACCGGAAGACGCCGAGGAGCGGCGCCGGCGGATGCGTGAGGGCCTCGAATCAATCATCGGCATCGGGCGAAGCGGCAAGACGACGGATGACATCATGCGTGAATTGCGGGGCGACTACGAACCGTGATTCTGGTCGATTCGAATGTCCTGATCGATGTGGCGGCGGATGACCCGGTGTGGCGGGAATGGTCTGTTGTCAGGCTGGCAGATGCCGCAGCGCGAGGTGAGGTAGCGATTGATCAGATCGTCGTCGCGGAGGTCGGTCCATCGTTCGGCTCCCTCGATCGGTTTCGACAGCGCCTCGACATGCTGGGCATCGTGATCGTGCCAATGACCGACGATGCGGCATTCCTCGCCGGACAGGCATTTCGCCGCTACAAGGTTGGCGGCGGCGCGGCGAAGATGATTCTCGCCGATTTTCTGATCGGTGCACATGCGGTGACGCTCGACGCGACGCTGCTCACGCGCGATAGGCGATTTTACGTGAAATATTTCCCCGACCTTCCTCTCATCACACCCGAGACCGACAATGGCTGACGCAGCGACCCCTTATCGAATCCATGGCGCCACCGGCGAATGGGAGGTCGTGATCGGCCTTGAAGTCCATGCCCAGGTCACCTCCAACGCCAAGCTGTTTTCCGGCGCGGCGACGGCGTTTGGGGCAGAGCCCAATACGCAGGTCTCGCTGGTCGATGCGGCGATGCCGGGCATGTTGCCGGTGCCGAACCGCGAGTGCATCCGCCAGGCGGTGCGCACGGGCATGGCGATTGACGCGCAGATCAACAAATGGTCGCGGTTCGATCGCAAGAATTATTTCTACGCCGATCTGCCGCAGGGCTATCAGATCAGTCAGCTTTACCACCCGCTGGTCGGCGAGGGGCGGCTGATGATCAGCCTCGACGACAAGAATCCGGATGAGAACACCAAGGAGATTGGTGTCGAGCGGATCCATGTCGAGCAGGATGCCGGCAAGCTGATGCACGATCAGCACCCGACCCAGTCCTATGTCGACCTCAACCGCTCGGGCGTGGCGCTGATGGAGATCGTCAGCCGGCCGGACATGCGTTCTCCCGCCGAAGCAGGCGCTTACCTGCGCAAGCTGCGCGCCATTCTGCGCTATGTCGGGTCGTGCGACGGCAATATGGAAGAGGGCTCGATGCGTGCCGACGTCAATGTCAGCGTGCGCAAGCCGGGCGATGAACTGGGGACGCGGACCGAGACCAAGAACGTCAACTCGGTGCGTTTCGTCATGGCGGTGGTGGAGCAGGAAGCGCGGCGCCAGGTCGATGTGCTCGAAGAGGGCGGGCGGATCGTCCAGGAAACGCGGCTTTATGACCCCGACAAGAACGTCACGCGGTCGATGCGCTCGAAGGAAGATGCGCATGATTACCGCTACTTCCCCGACCCCGATCTGTTGCCACTTGAACTCGACGACGCGTTTCTCGAAGCGTGCCGGGAGAGCCTGCCGGAACTGCCCGATGCCAAGCGCGCGCGTTATAGATCTGATCTTGGTCTGTCCGCGTATCAGGCTGGAGAACTTACAGCCGAAGCCCGGTGGGCGCTCTTCTTCGAACACATCTTGGAAAAATTGGTTGATAAAACAGGAAGGCAGGCAAGCGAAGTTGCATCGCTCGTCGCCAACTTTGTTCTTAACGAAACTTTTGGGTTTCTGGCCACACTCGACATTAAAGACGGGATAGATCCCGTAACTGGCGAACCAGTGATGGTTCTCTCAGTGCCCCAGGCCGCTGAACTGCTCGCCTTGTTAATCGACGGCACGTTGTCTCGCCCCCTTTATAAAGAAGTATTCGAGGCGATCGCGGGCACTACGCAGATGCCAGCTGAGTACGCTCAGGCCAATGGGCTTAAACAGACCAGCGACACCGGCGCGATCGAGGAAGTGATCGCCGGCGTGCTCGCGGCCAATCCGAATCAGCTTGAGCAGTATCGCGGCGGCAAGGAAGCTTTGTTCGGCTTCTTCGTCGGCCAGACGATGAAGGCGATGGGCGGCAAGGCCAACCCGGCGGTGGTCAACGACTTGCTGCGCAAGGCGCTGGGCTGAACGAGCAGGCAAAGGGAGCAGGGCAATGACGGCGATGCGGCGGTTGATGGTGCTGGCGCTGGGCCTGATGGCGGTGCCGGTGGTAGCGCAGACCATGCCGGCCCCCGCGCCGACGGCGGTTGCGACGCCTGTTGTGGCCCCGACCGTTCCCGCCGGGCCAGTCTTGCCGCGCTTGGCGATTACCACGACGGCGGGGCGGATCGTGCTGGAGATCGAGACGGTGAAGGCACCGCTGACCGCGGCCAATTTCCTGCGCTATGTCGATCAGCGCCGGCTTGATGGCGTGAGTTTTTACCGCAACGTGAAGGTCGCCGAACGCTTTGGCTTTGTGCAGTTCGGGATTTTGGGTGACCCCAAGCGTGTCTTGCCGCCGGTCAGGCACGAGCCGACGACGCTGACCGGGCTGAAACATTATGAGGGAACGATCTCGCTCGCGCGGCTGGCGCCGGGTACCGGGCGCGGCGACTTCACGATCAGTGTTGGCGACCAGTTCGGCCTGGATGCCGACCCGACGCAGCAGGGCGACAATCTTGGCTATGCCACCTTTGGCCGTGTGGTCGAGGGGATGGATGTCGTGATGAAGATCTTCGACGCGCCCGTTTCACCAACGGCAGCGATTCGAGGCACGTTCAAGGGACAGGTGCCGGTGGCACCGGTGAAGGTGATTACCGTGCGACGGGTTGTTGCGGGGCGGTGATTGTCCGGAGCGGTTGTGCGTCGCGCTTTTTGGTGTCCGGTCGGGGTATCCGTACACGAAATGCTGAAAAGGTAGTTGCGATCAGGCGTTAATTGGGCATGATAAGGCGGCGAAGCGGGCTTTCGTGCTTTTCAGGGGGGAAACATGCGTAATTGGGTCTTTGCGGCATTGGCGGCGCTTTTGTGCATGGGTCCGGTGTCAGTGTCGGCGCAGGAACGTTTTGCGATCAAGCCTGGTTTTGTTTTCCCTGTGGACCGCCCGGCGACCGTGGTAGTGTTTCGCCCTGACGTGCATGTTGGTACGTTGACGACTGGTGGCATCGATGAGCCGAACGCCGACTGGACGGTCGAGGCACGCCAGTTGATGGAAGAATCGCTGCGGCACAATAATTCGGTTTCTGGTGCGAAGATCGTCTTTGCCAAGGATCCTGAGGGCGATGACGGAGCATATCTCGCGGAGTATAAATCCCTCTTTACAGTCGTTGCTAACGCAATTCAGATTTACAAGTTGTTCCCTGGCAATCGTCTGGGAACCAAGAAAGAAGCTTTTGATTACACGCTGGGAAAAGGCACATCGCGCATCGCAGAGATGACCGGTGCTGACTATGCGCTCTTTGTCTTCACCCATGACGCCTATGGTTCCAGCGGGCGAAAAACAGCGCAGATATTTGGTGCGCTTATGGGAATATCGATCGCGCCGGGTGTGCATATTGGATATGCGGGACTGGTTGATCTCAAATCCGGTGATGTGATCTGGTTGAACGCCGACCCGCAGATGGGGGGCGATGTTCGTACCGCAGAAGGCGCCGACAAGCGGGTGCGCCAGCTTCTCAATGGTTTCCCGGGGATGGTAGCGCCCGGGACCGTCCCGGCGCCAGTTGCCACAAAGTGATTGTCCGTCAATGGGCGCTCAAGGTTGCAGCCGGTGCGATGCTGTCGACATCAATCATGTCGGCCGCACAACTGCCGCAGTCAGCGCCACCCATGCAGGCACCGTCCGCCAGTGCAGTGAGTGGCTACCAGCCGCAAGACCAGGATGAGCGTGGTCTTTGGATGGAGATGGATGAGGAAGAGCGGCGTGTAAAAGCGTCGAATTTTGTCATCCATGATCCAGCGTTGAACGCGTATGTGCATGATGTTTTCTGCCGGACGGTGGGCCCGCGCTGCGCCGAGATTCGCATTTATTTGATGCGAACTCCGTATTTTAACGCGACAACTGCTCCAAATGGCATGATGCAGATTTGGTCGGGAATGCTTCTGCGTATTCGGAACGAAGCGCAACTTTCGGCGGTGTTGGGTCACGAATTTGTTCACTATCAGGACCGTCACTCGTTGGCGCTGTTCCGGCAGGCCAAGGGCAAGACATCAACAGCAGCGTGGCTTACAGTATTTGGATTGGGCCTCTTTGCGCTCGGAACGCTCGGGGAGATTTTCAAGTTTTCGCGTGATCAGGAAACAGCCGCAGATAGCGGTTCACTCGATCTGATGGCTCGGGCTGGGTACGACCCGCGAGAGGCCGCAAGAATATGGGAACAGTTTCGTGCGGAAGCCGATGCCACAGCGGAGGCGCGAAAGGCAAAAAGTCGCAAGGACAAGGATCGCGGCATGTTCGCCACGCACCCGCCCAGCGCCGAGCGAGTTGCCAACCTGACATCGCTGGCGGCAAAAATGCCACTGCGACCAGAATGGAATGCGAAGCGCGACAGCTACTTCAACGCCCTGTCTTCGTTTTGGCCAAGTCTCATCGATGATCAGATCAAGCTCAACGATTTCGGTGCGACCGAATTTCTGATCGCCAGCCTTGCGTCAGATGGCTGGACCCCCAGCCTCAATTACGCGCGTGGCGAACTCTATCGTGCGCGAGGACGACCGGAGGATATGTCGGCGGCGATAGGATTCTATCGGAGCGCCAGTCAATCGGCAGTTGCTCCGGCTGAATGTTGGCGTGGCTTGGGCCTTGCGCTGTTGCGTTCTGGCGCGAGCGTTGACGGTAAGGCAGCCCTAAAGGTCTATCTCGCAAAGAAACCTGAAGCTTCGGACAAGGCGTTGATCGCCATGATGGCAGGAGAATAGTTTATGAAACGCAGTGCGCGACTGCTGGTTATCGGATTGACGCTGTTTGCAGCTGTCGGATCGCCGTCCCTGGCCAACAAGGTGATGCCGCAAGGGAAAGCTGTTACTGTTGCAAAATCGGGTTTGACGGTTGTCCCCGGAATGGACTGGAACCGGTTAAGCGGGCGTCCCGGCAGGAATGCAGAGAGCTGGACCCTTGATGGCCTGCCGCTTAACGATCTCACCTTCTATGGTGGCATTGTTGATGGGGCGACCTTGTTTCGCGATGCGCGAAAGAAAACGGATCCTCTGCCGAAGTTCGCCGCGACAATGCTGATCCCCGATATCGCGCAACTGTTCGAGAGCAGCTATCGCGTTTCTGTTGGGACATCGCTCATGTCGATCGACACAATTGAGCCCGCGACCTTTGCGGGAAAGCCCGGATTTCATTTTACTTATAGTTTCGTGGTCCAGGGTGAGGAAGTGCGGCGCAAGGGTGAGGCCAAGGGAGCGGTAATCGGCGGCAAGCTTTATCTCATCACATTTGAAGCGCCGGTGATTCATTATTTTGACGCGGATATTGTTGCTGCACGGGCAGTTTTGGATAGTGCTGTGCTCGGGCCGGAACCAAGGAACTAGATTTCTGGGCCGGGCAAGCCGCAATGCAGCGGTGAATGCAGCAGTGTTTGTGATCCCGCGCTTGCCCCCGGGCGGATCACTGCTATAGAGCGCCGCCACCGGCGGTGTCCCATGCGGGCGTGGCGGAACTGGTAGACGCGCTGGATTTAGGTTCCAGTATCGCAAGATGTGGGGGTTCGAGTCCCTTCGCCCGCACCAGTCCCGTCGCGCAAGGCGGGACATGGCAACTCCATTATTTTCAAGGCTTCGAGCGAGATCATGCAGACTGTCGAGACGTTGAACGAAGGCCTTAAGCGCGCCTATACCCTGAAGATCACCGCCAAGGATATCGACACCCGTGTCGATGCCGAGCTGAAGAAGGTTGCGCCGCAGGTGCGGATGCCGGGCTTCCGCCCCGGCAAGGTTCCGGCGAATCTTGTCCGCAAGATGCACGGCCCGTCGCTGATGCAGGATGCGCTCAACAGCTCGATCCAGGAAGGCATCCAGCAACTGATCGCCGAGCAGAAGATTCGCCCGGCAATCCAGCCTTCGGTCAGCCTTGATGACGGCTATGAGCTGGGCCAGGACGCCGAGGTCAAGATCGAACTCGAAGTGCTGCCCGATGTGCCAACCCCGGCCATTGAGGCGTTGAAGCTGGAGCGGCTGACCGTGCCGGCGGATGACAGCGCCGTTAACGAGCAGTTGCAGAAGTTTGCCGACCAGCAGAAGCGCTGGGACGATGCCAAGGCGACCTACAAGGCCAAGACCGGTGACCTTGTGGTGATGGATTTTGTCGGCAAGGTTGATGGCGTGGCCTTTGACGGCGGCACTGGCACCGACATGTCGGTGGAAATCGGCAGCGGTCGCCTGATCCCCGGCTTTGAAGACCAGGTGATTGGCGCGAAGACTGGCGAGGAGCGCCAGATCAACGTGACTTTCCCGGAAGATTATCAGGCCAAGGAACTCGCCGGCAAGGCGGCGACCTTTGATCTGGTCATCACCGCTGTGAAAACCGCTGGCGAGAGCAAGATTGACGATGAGCTGGCAACGTCGCTCGGCCTGAACGATCTCGAGCAGCTCAAGGGCTTGCTCAAGGGCCAGGTTGAGCAGGAGCTCAATGGCCTGACGCGCACGCACATGAAGCGCAAGCTGCTTGATCAGCTCGCCGAGGGTCATGATTTTCCGGTGCCGCCGTCAATGGTTGATGCCGAGTTCGCGCAGATCTGGGCGCAGCTGGAGCATGAGGCGACCCATGAGCCTGACCCCGAGGCAGCGCTCAAGGAAATGGAAGCCGAGCGCGATGATTATAAGGCGATTGCCGAGCGTCGCGTACGCCTTGGCCTGTTGCTGAGCGAAATTGGCCAGGCCAATGGCGTCGAGGTCAGCCAGCAGGAAATGAACCGCCTGATCGCGCAGGCCGCGCAGCAATATGGCCCTGAGGATCGTCAGCGTTTCATCCAGTATGTCCAGTCTGAGCCGATGGCCGCTGCCCAGCTGCGCGCGCCGCTGTACGAAGACAAGGTCGTCGACTGGCTGTTCGAAAAGGCTGACATCACCGACCGCGAAGTGACGCGCGAGGAACTGGAAGCTGCGATTGAAAGCGAGGAAGGTTTCTCGACCGGAACGCACACCCACGATCACGAGAATCACAAGCCCAAGGCAGCCAAGAAGGCCGCAGCGAAGAAGTCGGCGGCCAAGAAGGCCGAGGCCGAGGTGGCAGCGGTTGCCGAGGAAAAGCCGGCAGCGAAGAAGGCCGCCAAGCCAAAGGCCGAAGCGGCTGCGACTGCAGAGGCACCGGCCAAGAAGCCTGCCGCCAAGAAGGCCGCAGCGAAGAAGGACTGATCCTTCCCGCGACGCGAAAAGTAACAGGACGACGTCGTTGCCCCGCGCAGCGGCGTCGTTTTGATTCAACCGGCTTCGGCCTGGCCCTGTCAAATGTCACAAAAAGGTCGAACCGGCGGAATTTCCCGCTTATGGCAGTCCAATGACCCTGCGCGTTGCCGTCCTGCTCCCCTGTTACAATGAAGAAGCGGCCATCGCGCAGACGGTGGCGGGCTTTCGTGCTGCGCTGCCGGACTCCACGATCTATGTCTATGACAACAACAGTCGTGACGGCACGGTCGCAGTGGCGCGCGGGGCAGGGGCGGTGGTGCGGACCGAACGGATGCAGGGCAAAGGCAATGTCGTGCGGCGGATGTTCGCCGATATTGATGCCGACATCTATGTGATGGCGGATGGTGATGCGACCTATGATGCCGCATCAGCGCCAGCGCTGGTTGCGCGGATGCTTGATGAGCAGCTTGACATGGTCGTTGGGTCGCGTGTGACCGACGCAGATGCCGCCTATCGTCGTGGACACAAGTTCGGCAATGCCCTGCTCAGCGGGATGCTTGCGCGGCTGTTTGGGCGAAGTTTTACCGACATTCTGTCAGGTTACCGCGTATTCTCGCGGCGGTTTGTAAAGAGTTTTCCGGTACTTTCCTCTGGCTTTGAAATCGAAACCGAGATCAGTGTCCATGCGCTTGAGCTGAAAATGCCGGTTGCGGAGATTGAAACACCCTATTTCGCGCGGCCCGAAGGTTCTGAGTCGAAGCTCAACACCTATGGCGATGGTTTTCGCATTCTCAACACCATCGTCCAGCTTTACCGGCTGGAGCGACCCCTGTTGTTTTTCGGTGCGGTCGGGGCGGTGCTGGCGGGAATCGCACTGCTCCTTGCGGTGCCTTTGGTGGTGACCTATCTCAACACGCATCTCGTGCCGCGGCAACCAACGGCGATTCTCGTTACGGGGTTGATCATTCTTGCCGCTCTTAACGCTTTTACCGGGTTGATCCTCGATACGGTTGTGCGAGGACGGCGCGAGGTGCGTCGGCTTGCCTATCTTGCGCATGCCGCGCCAGACAGGGCGCCACGGCGCGGGGCTTGAACTCGTTTCCGTGAGCGCCGATGTAGGGCGTATCCACGGGGCATAAGGACCAGAATTTCACATGCACAATCCGTTCGAGACCGGCGACTTCTCCCGCCCCCTGACCCAGGCCGGGCTTGGCTTGCAGCAGACCCAGTCGGGCCTGGTGCCCATTGTCATTGAGCAGTCGAATCGCGGTGAACGCAGTTTCGATATTTACTCACGGCTGTTGCGTGAGCGCATCATCTTTGTGACGGGCGGTGTTGAGGACCATATGGCCTCGGTGATCACCGCGCAGCTGCTCTTCCTCGAGTCCGAGAACCCGAAGAAGGACATCTACATGTACATTAACTCGCCGGGCGGCGTTGTTACGGCGGGCATGGCGATCCATGACACGATGAAGTATATCCGCCCGCGCGTCGGCACGGTGTGCATCGGCCAGGCTGCGTCGATGGGTAGTTTCCTGCTGTGCGCCGGTGAGCCGGGGATGCGCGTCGCGCTGACCAATGCCCGGATCATGATCCACCAGCCTTCAGGCGGCGCGCAGGGCATGGCCAGCGATATCGAAATCCAGGCGCGCGAGATCCTGCGTATCCGGCACCGCATGAACGAGCTATATGCCGAATATACCGGCAAGCCGATCGGCGAGATCGAACATGCCATGGACCGCGACAAGTTCCTGTCGTCGCACGAGGCCAAGGAGTTCGGCCTGATCGACGAAGTGTTCGACAAGCGTCCCGCAGTTTCGGATGAATCCGGGCAGCCGGCGCTGCCAGGCGCGTAAACGCGATATTGAGGCTATTCGACATAGAGCATTTTGTCGATTGTCGGATGGAAGCGGGGCGGTCTAGGATGCGCCCCTGTAACAGCGCGCCTCTTCCGGGCGGGCGAAGGATGGTTTGAATGACGAAGCTCAGTGGCGGCGATTCGAAAAGCACGCTCTATTGCTCGTTCTGCGGCAAGTCGCAGCATGAGGTGCGCAAGCTGATCGCCGGCCCGACGGTCTTCATCTGCGACGAGTGCGTGGAGCTGTGCAACGACATCATCCGTGAGGAGACCAAGTCAGCCCTGGTTTCCAAAAAGGATGGTGGCGTGCCGACGCCGCAGGAAATCTGCGACGTGCTCGACGACTATGTCATCGGGCAGAAACGCGCCAAGCGCGTGCTGTCGGTGGCGGTGCACAACCATTACAAGCGCCTCAACCACGGCCAGAAGGGCGCGGATGTCGAGCTCGCCAAATCGAACATCCTGCTCGTCGGGCCGACGGGTTGCGGCAAGACGCTGCTCGCCCAGACGCTCGCCCGCATCCTCGATGTGCCCTTCACCATGGCCGATGCGACGACGCTGACCGAGGCCGGTTATGTCGGCGAGGATGTCGAGAACATCATCCTCAAGCTGCTCCAGGCCTCCGACTATAATGTCGAGCGGGCGCAGCGCGGCATCGTTTACATCGACGAGATCGACAAGATCAGCCGCAAGGCCGAGAATCCTTCGATCACGCGCGACGTGTCGGGTGAGGGCGTGCAGCAGGCGCTGCTCAAGCTGATGGAAGGCACGACCGCGTCGGTGCCGCCACAGGGCGGACGCAAGCATCCGCAGCAGGAGTTCCTGCAGGTCGACACGACCAACATCCTGTTCATCTGCGGCGGTGCGTTCTCGGGTCTCGAAAAGATCATCGGCGACCGCCTGCAGGGCAAGTCGATCGGTTTCGGCGCCTATGTCGCCGCACCCGAGGAACGTCGCACGGGCGAAACGCTCAAGTCGGTTGAGCCAGAGGATCTGCTCAAGTTCGGCCTGATCCCCGAATTCGTCGGTCGCTTGCCGGTTATCGCCACGCTGGAGGATCTCGACGTCCCGGCGCTGGTAACGATCCTGACCGAGCCGAAAAACGCGCTGGTCAAGCAGTATCAGAAGCTGTTCGACATGGAGTCGGTGAAGCTGAACTTCACCGATGAGGCGCTGGTCCAGGTTGCCAAAAAGGCAATCGACCGCAAGACCGGCGCACGTGGGCTGCGCTCAATTCTTGAAAGCATCCTGCTCGACACGATGTTCGACCTGCCGGGCATGGATTCGGTCGACGAGGTGATGATCGACAAGGATGTGATCGATGGCCGCAAGGAACCGATCCGCGTCTACGCGAAGAAAGAAAAGACCGGTACTGGCGCGGCATAGCGTCGCACCATGACGGATACCGATGCGATCCGCGTGGCCGGCAATGCTGATCGCACGCGGATCGCGGCTATGCTTGCGCGTGCTTTCGCCGACGATCCGGCGATGAGTTACATTTTTCCCGACGCGGCGGTGCGGGCGCGCAAGTTGCCGCGTCTGTTTGCGTTGCTGTTCGACGAGGATGTCGGTGGCATGCGGCTCGTCACGGGCGGTGGCGAGGCTGCCACCTTGTGGCGCGGGCCGGGGGCAACCAGAACGAGCTATTGGGACATGTTCCGCCACGCGCTGCCGCTATTGGGCGCGCTCGGTAGTGCGCTGCCGCGCGCGCTGGCGGTATCGAACGCGATCGACCTGCACTTTCCGCGCGGCGACTATTGGTATCTGCACATCGCCGGCTGCGATCCCGCTGCGCAGGGCAAGGGGCTCGGCGGTGCGGCGGTGCGCGCCGGGCTGGAGCGCGTGGCGGGCTCAGGGCTACCGGCCTATCTTGAGACGGCGACCGAGCGGAACCTCGGTTTCTACCGCGCTATTGGGTTCGAGGTGCTGGGCGACTGGCGTGTGGCGAAGGACGGCCTGCGCTTTTGGTCGATGTGGCGGGAAGCAGGACAATAGCCCGATCCGTCATGCCGGGCTTGTTCCGGCATCCACTGCCCCGCAAGCGCACGACCTGCTTCGCGCGCGGGACGGTGGACCCCGGAACAAGTCCGGGGTGACGGTGTGGGTTGGGTCTAGAATATCCCCGGCACGAAGCGCTTAACCCGGGCGGCATAGGCGTCATATTTGCTGCCAAACATGTCGCGCAGCAACCGTTCCTCGTGGCTGATGCGTAACCATGTCCCCAGGGCAAATACCGGGATCGCGATAATCAATGCGTTGATATGGCCATAGGCGATCGCCATGGCGCACATGAACAGGAACATCGCAACATAGATCGGGTGGCGGACGTGCGCGAACGGGCCGGTCTGGACAAGAACATGGTCGCTGCGAGTCCGCGCAACGAGGCTCCAGTTTTTGCCCATGGTGCGGGATGCAGCATTGAACAGCCCGACTGCGCCGACCATCAGCGCAAACACGATCACGGCGCGTAGCAACATCACGCCGGTTGGCGTTCCGGAGACGATGTGTATCGGGCCGAGAGCGGCAAAGGTGATGCCAATGCCTTGAACTACGATCCCTGCCCAGGTGATATTTGCGCGCCCGCGCGTGGCGCCCCTGTCAGCCGGGTCGGCACGGCGCCGCGCCAGCAAAACCGAAGCAATGAAGATCAAACCACCAAGACCAAAGGCAACAAGGCCAGGCCAGCCAGCAGGTTCGCGATGGAATATCATATTCATGGCCAGTCCAATATCATTCGTGTGTTACTAGAGCAATACGGTTACTTCGCGCGTGCTTTCAATCGTTCGCGGTCTTTCCACGCCTGAAGCTCCTCCACCGCGCGCGAGCGTTTCAGGATGCGGCTGAACGGATCGGTCACGACATGGGCGCCGCGCGCTATCACCAGGCTCCCGGTGCCGCCGACCATCGGCAGCCGGATGGTCCGGCCATCGATCTGGACATCAACGGGCATCGGGAAGGGGCGGCCACCGGGAACCTGCCAGCGCAGGGTGAGCCGATTGGCTTGCCGCACCTCAATCAGTTCGGGCAGCGCAGCCTGCCGGAGATAGACGTCAAAAAACCAGCCGAAATCCTTGCCCGTTACCCGGCGGACAAGGCGTTCATATTCAAGGGTGGTGGCATAGCGGGGTTGAAAGTTGCCCGGACGAGGATCGAGCCGCCCATAAACAGCGAGCCGCGTCACGTCGCGAAAGGCGCGGTCGCCGATCAGGTTTCGCAGCGTGTGGAGCATCCATGCCCCCTTGTAATAAATGTCTGCACCCGGCCCGCCGCGCGCCAGCTCATACACATCCTCTTCGGTGCGCGGCTGCCCTGAGACGATGGGGCGAAGGTTCAGTATCTGGTTACGTTGTTCGTCCAGCATCGTCGCATAGCGCGCCTCGCCCTCGCGCCAGCGCCCGTAGAGCGGCTGCATATATTGCGCATAACCTTCGTGAAGCCAGTAATCGTCCCAGTCGGCGGCCGTCATTTGATTGCCAAACCATTCATGGCCGAATTCATGGTGGAACAGCCAGTCAAACCCTTCCGGCGCCTTTTTGTAGCCGTTGCCATAGGCGTTGATCGTCTGGTGCTCCATGCCGAGATGCGGCGTTTCGACGACGCCGACCTTTTCATCGCCCCATGGGTAGGGGCCGACATTGGCTTCGTAAAAATCGAGTGTCGGCGCAAATTCCGCGAACAGTGCTTTGGCGCTGGCTTCCTCTCCGGGCAAATACCAGTAATCGAGGGGAATGATGTTGCCATAACGACTCTTGTAACTGCCCGAGATCACCTCATAGGGCGCGACATTGAGCGCGATGGCATAGGTGTTGGGATGCCTCACCCGCCAGTTCCAGGTGGTGCGGCCATCCGCCAGTGAATCGACGCCGAGCAGGACGCCGTTTGAGGGCGCTTTCAATCCCTTCGGGATCGTGATGTGCAGGGTGACCACGCCGGGTTCTCCGGTCGGAAAATCAAGGCATGGCCAGAAGAGGTCGCAGCCCGAACCTTCCGACGTGGTGGTGAACCATGGGCGGCCATCGGGCGTCTTTGCCCATACCATTCCGTCATCCCAGGGCGGGCGTGAGGCGATATGGGGCGCGCCGCCATAGGTGATGGTTGCGGCGACCTTGTCGCCAGCGGGTACGCGGCGGGGCAGGGTGATGATCAGCCGGCCTTCCACATTGGCAAAAGCGGCAGGCGGCAGTGTGGTGCCGTTGATCGCCACGGCGCTTGGCCCAAGATGGGGGTCAAGATCGAGGACCAGCCGATCCAGCGATGCCTTGGCGGTGAAGTTGAGAAGTGCGGTCGCGTTGAGCGTTTGCGTATCGGGCAGCACCTCGAAACTCAGATCGGCAGCGTCGAAGCGCAACCGCGCCTGATCGGCATCGATCGATCCGCCGGAACGCTGTGTCTGGGCGGTCAGGCCCGGGTTGCCGGGATCAGACCGTGCCGCGTTGAACGAAGCCATGGCCAATGTCAGCGCGACTGTGGCCCGCACAAGCCGGATCATGCTGGTGCCAACTCCACCGTGAGGTCGTCAATGACCATGCTGGAAAAAGCCTTTCCGTCGCGCGCAATCGCGATTCGCCTTGGCCAGGTCAGCCCCTGATCAGTGATCTGCCCCGAAAAGGTGAATCGCTCGCGGATCGAGCCGACACCATCTGGCGCTGCGATACGATAATCGGCCGAGGCATAGCTGCCGTCACGCCCGAGCGTGAACAATGCCTCCGGAAAGCCGGCCTTGGCCGATGCGATGTTGCTCCCCCGTGCGATTGCGACTCCGGCGAGGAGCATATGCCCATAAATGCCGAATTGCTGGCGTTCATGCTCGGCCTGCTCCGGCGCCAACGCCATTTGTCGCCCATCAAGGACGGCGAAGGCATTATTCCCTTCGACCATCAGCGTCCGTCTGGCGGAGCGGTCGTCGCTTGCCAGCCAGGTGAATGATCGTGCGCGGACAAAAGGTTCTATCCGGGCCTCGACCAGAACCTCTATCGTCCGTCCCGGCGCGAAGAGCCGGGCGGCGCCCGACCAGCCGATAGACCTGACCCGGGCCAGTAACCCGGCGCCACCCATTGCCGCGCGCGCGCGCGCGAGCGGGTCGATTTCGCGTTTTCTGGCTTGGGCGGGCAGGGCAGAAACCGCCAATGCAGCGAAGATCATCGCTCGGCGATTGATGGAACGGTTACCATCACCATATAAGGACAGATTGGCGCTGTGTTCAGGCGCCTCCGGAGTATTCATGACCAACACCTACCCCGTTCTGCCGCTGCGCGACATTGTCGTGTTCCCGCACATGATCGTGCCGCTGTTCGTCGGTCGCGACAAGTCGGTCGCGGCACTGGAAGCGGCAATGGCCGCTGACAAGGAAATTTTCCTCGTTGCACAGCTCGATCCGGGCGAGGATGATCCTGCGCGCGAAGACCTGTACGACATTGGCGTCACCGCGACCGTGCTGCAGCTTCTGAAATTGCCTGACGGCACGGTGCGCGTTCTGGTCGAGGGAAAGCTGCGCGCGCAGCTCGAGTCGGTCGGTCCGAAAGACGGGTATCTTGTCGCCGATGTGACGATGCTGGAGGGCGTCGAGGGCGAGGAAGAACTGGCATCGACGGGTCATGAGATCGCCGCGTTGATGCGCTCGGTGATTGACCAGTTTGAGAATTACGCCAAGCTCAATCGCAAGCTCCCCGCCGAAACGGCCGTGCAGCTGGGCGAGATTGAGGATGCGTCACGTCTTGCCGATGCGGTGGCGGGCAATATCGCGATCAAGGTTGCCGACAAGCAATCGCTGCTGGTCGAGCGCGATCCGGCCAAGCGGCTTGAGATGGTGTTCGCCTTCATGGAAGGCGAGCTTGGCGTCCTGCAGGTCGAAAAGAAGATCAAGAGCCGGGTCAAGCGCCAGATGGAGAAGACCCAGCGCGAATATTATCTGAATGAGCAGTTGAAGGCGATCCAGCGCGAGCTGGGCAATGAGGGTGAAGAAGGCGAGGCCGATGAGGTTGCCGAGCTGACCCAGAAGATCGCGACGCTGAAACTGTCCAAGGAAGCGCGCACCAAGGCGACCGCCGAGCTGAAAAAGCTCAAGACGATGGCGCCGATGTCGGCCGAGGCGACGGTTGTTCGCAACTATCTTGATGTGTTGCTTGGTCTGCCCTGGGGCAAGAAGTCGAAGCTGAAAAAGGACATCGCGGCAGCGCAGGCGGTGCTTGATGAGGACCATTATGCGTTGGAGAAGGTCAAGGACCGGATCATCGAATATCTCGCGGTGCAGGCGCGCACCAACAAGCTGAAAGGGCCGATCCTGTGCCTCGTCGGCCCGCCGGGCGTCGGCAAGACCAGCCTCGGCAAGTCGATCGCCAAGGCGACCGGGCGTGAGTTCGTGCGCCAGTCGCTCGGCGGCGTGCGCGACGAGGCCGAGATCCGTGGCCATCGCCGCACCTATATCGGCTCGCTGCCGGGCAAGATCGTCACCAACCTGAAAAAGGCCGGGACGTCCAACCCGCTGTTCCTGCTCGATGAAATCGACAAGCTTGGTCAGGATTTCCGCGGCGACCCGGCCTCGGCGCTGCTCGAGGTGCTCGACCCGGAGCAGAACGGCAAGTTCCAGGACCATTATCTCGAGATCGACATTGACCTGTCGGACATCATGTTCGTCACCACTGCGAACACGCTGAACCTGCCCCAGGCGCTGCTTGACCGGATGGAGATCATCCGGCTCGAAGGCTATACCGAGGACGAAAAGGTCGAGATCGCGCAGCGCCACCTGATCGCGAAGCAGATCGAGGCGCACGGCCTGAAGGAAGGCGAGTTCGTCCTGACGACCGAGGGGCTGCGCGTGCTCATCCAGGGCTATACCCGCGAAGCCGGTGTCCGCACGCTGGAGCGCGAGATTGCCAAGCTCGCGCGCAAGGCCCTGCGGCGCATCCTTGAAGGCAAGGCGGAAAGCGTGACGATCACGCCGGACAATATCGCCGAGTTTGCGGGCGTGAAGAAATATCGCCACGGCCTGTCAGAGGAAGAACATCAGATCGGTGCGGTTACCGGCCTTGCATGGACCGAGGTTGGCGGGGAATTGTTGACGATCGAAAGCGTTACCGTGCCGGGCAAGGGCTCTGCCAAGGTGACGGGCAAGCTTGGCGATGTGATGAAGGAGTCGATCGAGACGGCGCTGAGCTATATCAAGGCGCGCAGTCCGAGCTATGGCATCAAGCCGAGCATCTTCAACCGCAAGGACATCCATATCCATCTTCCCGAAGGCGCCGTACCCAAGGATGGTCCCTCGGCGGGTATTGGTATCGTCACCGCGATCGTATCAACGCTGACCGGCGTTGCCGTGCGGCGTGAAGTGGCGATGACCGGTGAGGTCACGCTTCGTGGCCGGGTGCTGCCGATTGGCGGGCTCAAGGAAAAGCTGCTGGCGGCGTTGCGGGGTGGCATTGAGACCGTTCTGATCCCCGCAGACAACGAAAAGGACCTGGCTGAAATACCGGCGAACATCCGTGAAGGGCTGACGATCATCCCTGTAAGCCATGTTGATGAGGTGCTGCGCCTGGCGTTGGTTGCCCCACTTGAGGCGATTGACTGGAGCGAAGCTGACGACCTTGCGGCGCAGCCGCCCGTTGGCGTTGCGCCAATCGGCGGTGGCGTGCATCATTGATTGATTCGGAATTCGAGTCGCCGATAAAGCGGTTTAAGACAATTTGCTTTGACAGCGCGGGTTTGACCCGCCTTATTGGTGGTTCGGTCGTACGCGACGACTCAGTCGAGCAGATATGTTGAACGGGGGTCTGAGGGCATGAACAAGCAGGAATTGATCGCTTCGGTTGCGGATGTATCCGGCCTGAGCAAGGGGGACACGAGCAAAGCAGTAGAAGCGGTGTTTGATGTGATCTCAGCCGCGCTGAAGAAGGGCGATGAAGTTCGCCTTGTGGGTTTCGGGACTTTTTCGGTTTCAAAGCGCAAGGCGTCGACGGGACGTAATCCGCGCACGGGCGAGCCGATGACGATCAAGGCATCGACGCAACCCAAGTTCAAGGCCGGCAAGGGCCTGAAGGACGCGGTGAACTGATTTTCGTCAAGGCGTCGGGCGAGGGGGCTGGACAAGCCTTTGTTGCCTGCCCTAAGGCGATAGCACATGGGGCGGCGGCGACGTCGCCCTATTGCGTTGGCGGTAACACCAACAAGACATTGCGAGTCGCAAATCGAGTCAGCGACAGCGCGATGGGCGCGTAGCTCAGCGGTAGAGCACACCCTTCACACGGGTGGGGTCACAGGTTCAATCCCTGTCGCGCCCACCATCGTCCGGCGACCCAGGCCGCACCGATGGCTGATATTTTTCAACGATTCCATGCCGGCGCGCGAACATGATCAGCTTTTGATCTGCTGCCCTTTTCGGGCAGTTTGAGTCATTTTTTCATTGTGACAGTTGCGTGACGGCGATTGTAACAAGGCTGACACATTGGGTGTCTAGCCGCCCCGCTCAAGGACACGAGTCCTTTCCAAGGGGATTTACATCATGCGTTCCACTACCCGTCTTCGTGCCCAGTTGCTGCTGGGCGGTGCGCTGCTCGCCGTCTCGGCTTCGCCGGCGTTCGCTATGTCAGCACCGGCTGATGAACCAGCAAAGCCGGCCACGGAGGCTGCTGCTGACGCAGCGCCTGAGGCGCCGCTGCAGGACATTGTTGTTACCGCGCTGAAGCGCGAGACCAACCTGCAGAAGACGCCGATTGCGATCAACGTCGTATCCAGTGCCACGCTGACCGATCGCCACGTTCAGAGCCTCTACGATCTGGCCGATGGCGGTGTTCCTTCACTGCGCGTTGCAACCTTTGAGGCGCGCCAGTCGGCGTTGACCGTTGGTATTCGTGGCATCGTGCCGCTCGACGCAAACCAGCCGGCCCGCGAACAGGGCGTCGGCATCTACATCGATGGTGTCTATCTCGGCCGCCAGCATGGCCTGAACGCCGGGCTGTTCGACGTCGAGCGCATCGAAGTCCTCAAGGGCCCGCAGGGAACTTTGTTTGGCCGGAACACCGAAGGCGGCGCGTTGAGCATTGTCGCCAAGGCGCCCAGCGGCGAGTTCCGTGGCCGCTTCACCGGCGGCATCGGCAGTTACGGCGCCTATAATCTCGACGGTCACCTCGACTTGCCGGAATATAAGGGTTTCAGCCTCAAGTTCGATGGCATCATCCAGCACCAGAATGAAACCACGACCAACCCGCTTCCCGGCTCGGTCGGCTGGAATTATTTTGATCGTCAGGGTTTCCGCGCTGCGGTGCGTTGGAAGCCGACGGACAGCATCACCAACGATTTCTCCTATGATGTCGCGCAGGACAAGAACACGCCGTTCTACAGCCAGTTGCTCAACTACAACCCGAACAACTGCCCGAGCGGTGGCACCAACCTGGCGCCCGTTTCATTCGCTGGTTCGCCGAAATGCGTCCTGCCGGGTACCTCCTTTACGGGTGTGCAGGGCACGATCCGTTCGCTGCTGCCGGGTGTGATTGTCAACGGCACGACCCGCATGGATGTCGCTGATATTGGCGTGCCGCAGCAGGTAAGCATCGACAAGACCCATGGTTTCACAAACACGTTCAAGTGGAAGGTCGCGCCTGAAATCGAACTGCGCTCGATTACCGCATGGCGTGGTGTGACGGCGACCCAGTGGGACAACTCGGGCGGCGCCCACCGCACGCCGGTCGTCAACCTGACCGCCTCCTGCACGGCGGCGGCACCATGTGGCTTCAGCCGTTATAGCCTTGCCAATCTGCGCCAGGCGCAGTTCAGCCAGGAGATTCAGGCCGTCGGTTCAATCGGCAATTTCGACTATGTCGCCGGCCTCTATTATTTCAATGAACATGTCAGCGACGATGCTGCGACGCCGAATTCCGTCGGCGCAGTGGCCATCGTCACAGGCGGTGTTGTTACCGGGGCGAACTACGTCATTCTCGACCCGTGCACCGGCTCAGCAGGCTTCGGATCGACGATCGGTTGTCGTTCGATTGATCGCGCTTCCGAGGTCCGCTCGAAGAGCTATGCTGCCTATGGTCAGGTTACCGGCAATTTCCTCGACAACACGCTGCACGTGACCGTTGGCGGGCGCTACACCCATGACAAGAAGACCGGTGTCCTGCACTTCTCGCGTAACATCAACTACGACACGGCCAGCGCGGCGACGCTTGCGGCGCAGGGTTACAGTCCGTTGAACGCGACGTGGAATCGCTTCAATCCGACGGCCACGATTGCCTATGACTTCAGCTCTGACATCCACGCCTATGCCAAGTACGCGACCGGCTATCGAGCTGGTGGTGCCAGCTCGCGCACCTCGAACTACCAGACATTCAATCCGGAAGACGTCAAGTCCTATGAAATTGGTTTGAAGACCGATTTCTGGGGTCACAAGGGTCGCTTGAACCTCGCGGCATATATCATGGAGCGTAAGGGTAGTCAGGTTGACCTGAGCACCATCCAGCCGACGGCGACTGGCAATTTCAACAACCTTGTGACCTTCAACGCGCCGGGCACGACCAAGATTCGCGGCATCGAAGCGGACCTCACGTTGCAGCCGATTGAGGGCCTCACGCTCAATGCGTCATATGCCTATACCTATACCGATATTCCGGCCGTGCCGGTTACCTATCGGGAATTCACGTCGGCCGGTGTTGCGACGGGCAATTCGACCACGACGCTGCAGAAGTTTTACATCGTGTTCACGCCGCGCAACGCAGCAAGTGGGTCAATCGACTATAGCCTGCCGATCAGCGATGCCGGCACCAAGATGAAGCTGCATCTCGATGCGAACTATTCCCAGGCGACGCAGGCCTTTGACCAGTTCGCGACGCTCAACGATGCGTCATTCATCGTGAACGGTCGCCTGTCGCTTGCGGACATCAAGGTATCTGATGCGCAGAAGGTGACCTTCAGCGTGTGGGTCCGCAACATGTTCGACAAGCAATATGTCTTCCGCCGCGACCCCTCGAACAGCCTTCCGGCCGTTCAGGCGACTGCGGTGGCCGGTGTTGCCGACATCACCAAGATCGGTAACGTTGGCGGTGTCTTGGGTGATTATGGCAACTTCAACGCGCCGCGCACCTTTGGTGCGGAACTTTCGCTGAAGTTCTGATCAATCATCGGTTCAGGAAGGGCGTCCGTGCTGTTGCGCGGGCGCCCTTCGCTGTTTTGGCGTCTTCGCCTCAGCCCCAGGGAAGCTCGCGAAACCATTTTGTGATGACGTATTTTACCCCGGCGCGGACCTTCATCCCGTGGTGCAGCGTGGCGGCATTGGGGGTGCCATCGGGACGGCGATTGTTCCAGGCAAGCAGCTTGCCGGTTTCCGGCTGGATGATCTTGTCGATTACCTTGAAGCGCGTTGCGCCGCCCGCCTCTGGTTCGTTGAGGTAAAGCATCACCGTCCAGGTGCGTTGACCGGCGACACCACAAAAGCGCTCATAGTCGATGCCGTGTGGCTCAAAATAGTCGGTATGCTGCTTGAATTCCTGGCCGACAGCATAGCGTTGGCCTTGCATTGGCTCGCCATAGGCCGGATGGAGGCCGGTGAAGTCGCAGATCCGGGCATCGAGGGCAGCCACGACCGGGTCGTGACGGTCAAGGTCGCAGGTTTCGCTGGTGCGATAATAGGGATCGCCATTTGAATCCGAGATCGTTGATGGCCGGCGCGTCGCATCAATGCGCGCCATCAGTGCAACGCAGGTCTCGGCATCAAGGAAGTTACGGCGCAGAAACAAGGTCAGTTTCGGCGTCGGTACACGTTGCACACCGGGCACGGCAGACAGTGCCGAGACCATTTCCTCAGCCGGAAGACCAGAGCCAAAACGACCTGGGGGCGGGTCAGTAGCGATAGACATATTGGTCAGATGCCATTGCCGGGCGTGGTTTTCCAGCCAATCGGCGTCATTGATCATCATCCTCCGGTTGTCCGGGCGGTTCACATCGGCGTCGGTCCCCTGTAACATGATCGTTCGGCAGCTCGTGATCGGGACTTTTTGATGCGTTTGGTACGGGATGCACGAGCGATGGCATGGTGGAGGCGCATTTGTGGCGCCAACCTCCCGGCGGTTGCTGAAATCCTGCTGCTTGCCGTGCTTGCGGTGCAATGCGCGCGGCTGGTGTGGACTGTCGTTACTCCGATCGGCCCCGTTGGGGACTGGCGCCCGGCAGCGCCGGGCTTCGCCGGGCCTTCAACCGCGATGCTGCGCGGCTTTGATCCGTTTTTTCGCTTGAGTGGCGGCGATGCGCAGACATCGGTTGTCACGTCGTTGCAACTGACGCTGTTTGGCACCAGCGTTAATGAGGCTGTCGGGGGTGGTTCGGCGATTATTGCTGGTCCCGACAATGTGCAGCAGAGCGTTGCAGTGGGGCAGGAAATCATGCCCGGCGTGAAGCTGAAATCCGTGGCGTTCGATCATGTTACGATTGATCGCGGCGGAATTGTCGAAGAACTCTACCTGCCGCAGGACAGCGTTGCGCCCCCGCCAGCGGCTGTGCCGGGTGGAGCCAGCAGCCCGGTTGCGATTGCGCCGTCACCGGGCAGGGCCGGGGGCGTGAGTATTGCGCAAATCCGCGCCGATATTGGCTTTATCCCGCGCGTTGACGGCGGGCGGATCAGCGGGCTGGTGGTGCGACCGCAGGGCGCGGGTGAGGCTTTCCGACAGGCTGGTCTCAAGGACGGCGACGTTGTCACCGCTATCGGTGGCCGCGCGGTTGGCGGGCCGGGCGATATTGATCGACTGGCGCAGCAATATCCACATGGCGGCAACCTGCCGATCACCGTAGAGCGCGGCAACCAGACCATCCCCATCGTCATTACGATCGCGAGTCCATGAAAAAGCTGATCCCCGGTTCCTTTCTGGCCCCCATTCTTGCGTTGGCGCTCGCCGGCCCGCTGGTCGCGCAGACCACGTTGAATGTGAAAGATGCCGATATTCGCGCGTTCATCGCCGATGCCGCGCGCGTCACCGGGCGCACCTTCATCATTGACGCGCGGGTCAGCGGCAAGGTGACGGTGGTATCGGAACGCCCCTTGTCCCGATCGGAATATTTCGAGATTTTCCTCTCGACGCTGCGCGCGAACGGGCTTGTAGCTGTTCCGACCTCGAACGGCGCCTTTCGCATCCAGCCGCTGGACAACGCCTCGTCCCAGCCGGGCAGGGTCGGCACCGGTAACGTCAACCGCAATGCCTTTGTTACCGAGGTCGTGCGGTTGCGCGCGATCGACGCTGCTGCCGCTGTCGATACGGTGCGCTCGCTGGTCAGCCCGCAGGGAACGGTGACGGCAAATCGCGGTGGGAACTCAATCGTCATTGTTGATTTCGCCGACAATGTCCGCCGGGTACGGCAAGTGTTGTCACGGATTGACACCGATAATGCCTCAACCCGCGTGGTTGCGCTCAAAAATGCCGGGGCGCGGGAAATCGCGGCGGCACTGCAGGCGTTGATCGGAACGGGCGGGCAGGGCGGTGGAGCCAATGGTGCGGGTGCCAGTGTTGTCGCAATTACCAGTTCAAATTCGATTGTGGTGCGCGGCGACCCAGCAACGGCGGCCCGCCTTGCCAGCGTTGCGGAAGATCTTGATCGCCGCGCCAGGAACGGCACCGAGATCAAGGTGATCTTCCTTGAAAATGCCGATGCCGAGCAATTGTTGCCGGTGTTGCAACAGCTTGTCGGACAACCCGCCACGCAACCCGCGCAAACGCAGTTGTCGCAGGCCAGCTTTGCCGGGCCGGGCGGTCAGCAGAACAGCAATGTGGCGCAGCCGCCCGTGCAAGCGCCGCAGGCTGTCGCAGGTGGCGGGCAGGCCGCCGTCACGGCGGAAGGTGGGCGTACCGCCTCAGTTGTAACGCGCTTTGCCGGCGCCAACGCGATCGTCATTGCCGCGCCCGCTGAAGTGCAGCGCCAGCTTGCCGAGGTGGTCCGGCAACTCGATACGCGGCGTGAGCAGGTGCTGGTCGAGGCAATTGTCGCCGAGGTTTCGGACTCAACCGCCGCCAAGCTCGGTGTCCAGTTCCTCCTGGCTGGCAAGCCCGGGAGCGGCATTCCGTTCGCTGCATCGACCTTCAGCAACACCGCACCAAATCTGCTGACCATTGCAGGCGCGATCGGCGCGCGTCAGCTTGCGACGACCACCACGACGGTCAACGGAACAACGACCGTTACGTCGACCAACAATTCCGTCAGCGACTCACTGGCGCAATCGGCGATCAGCTCGATCCTTGGCGCGGGCGGCGGATTTGGCGGAATCGCGACCAACCTTGGCAATGACGGGATCCTCGGGACGATCATCAACGCGGTCAAATCTGACACGACATCCAACCTGCTGCAAAGCCCGCATGTGATGACGCTCGACAACCAGCCGGCGCGTATCCTTGTCGGGCAGGAAATTCCGATTACGACAGGCCAGGCGTTGTCGACCACGTTCAACAATGCGTTCCGCACGGTGCAGCGCGAGAATGTTGGTATCGAACTTGAGGTAAGGCCACAGATCAATTCATCCGGGTCGATCAAGCTGTTCCTGCACCAAAAGGTCAGCTCAATCGCCGGGCCGGTGTCGAGTGACAACAGCGATCTGATCCTCAACAAGCGGGAGGTCGAGACGACGTTGACGGTCGATGACGGGCAGATCGCGGTGATCGGTGGCCTGCTCGACGACAATGAGCGGCGCACGATCGAGAAGATCCCGTTGCTGGGGGATATTCCCGCGCTTGGTGCGTTGTTCCGGTCAAAGGCGAAAACCCGGACCAAGACCAATCTGATGATCTTCATCCGTCCGACAATCCTGCGCAATGCTGATGATACGCGTCGCGTGACCGAGCAGCGTTATGGCTATCTCCGGCTGCAACAGGCGGGAATGCGCCCCGATGAGGAGCCGAGCATCGACGAGCTGGTGCGCGATTATCTTGGCGCGGCGCCACCCTTGCCACCGGCGGGCGCGGCGGGCGGTATCGAAGACCCGCGGATCGCCGTGCCGACCCGGCCTGCCGCAGGAATGACCGTTCGGCGCAAGCGACGCCGGTGATGAGCGAGCCGCTTTCGCAGCTCGGAGATGTCGCCGGCAATGCCAGTGCAGCCCCGGTGGCGATTCCCTATGGGTTTGCCCGCCGCTTTGGCGTGGTGGTTGATGCCGACAGCGGCGACCTTTCCGTCGCGATGCGTGAGGGCAGTGACCCCAGGGCGTTGATTGAGCTACGGCGTCATTTTGGGCGGCGGTTCGACGTCAGCCAGGTCTCTGTCGAGGCATTCGATAAGCTGCTGTCGGAGCGCTATGCGATGGACGGTCAGGCCGCCGCGATGGCGGCTGGTTCGCTGGGGCTGGGTGATGAACTCGATCTGCTTGCCGATCACCTGCCGACCGCCGAAGATCTGCTCGACACCGCCGATGATGCACCGGCGATCCGCCTGATCAATGGCATCATCGCCGATGCCGCGCGCAACGGCGTGTCTGACATTCACGTTGAACCCTATGAAACCGGCCTGGTGGTACGGATGCGGATTGACGGGGTGCTGCGGGAGACGTTGCGAATGCCACCGCACGTTGCCCCTGTGGTGGTCAGCCGTATCAAGGTGATGGCGCGCCTCGACATTGCCGAGCGCCGCGTGCCGCAGGATGGTCGCATCAGCCTGACGCTCGGCGGCAAGCTGCTCGACGTGCGCGTCTCGACGCTGCCGAGCCGGGCGGGTGAGCGCGTCGTACTGCGCATCCTCGACAAGGATAATGCCGGGATCGACCTGACGATGCTCGGCATGAAACCAGCGACACTGGCGATGCTCACCACCGCATTGACCGAGCCGAACGGTATCATCCTTGTTACCGGCCCGACCGGCTCGGGCAAGACGACCTCGCTCTATGCCGCGCTGCGCCTGCTCAACGATGGCAGTCGCAATATCCTGACCGTCGAGGATCCGGTTGAATATGCCATTGAGGGTGTCGGCCAGACCCAGGTCAATCCCAAGGTCGGCCTCACCTTCGCCGCCGGTCTGCGTGCGATCCTGCGTCAGGATCCCGATGTTGTGATGGTCGGCGAAATCCGCGACCGCGAGACCGCCGAGATTGCCGTGCAAGCCTCGCTTACCGGCCATCTCGTGCTGTCGACTGTCCATACCAATGACGCAATCGGCGCGATCACGCGGATGCGTGACATGAAGGTCGAGCCGTTCCTGCTTGCGTCGACCCTGCGCGCGGTGATCGCGCAGCGGCTGGTGCGGCGGCTGTGCGAGCATTGCCGTCGCCCGCACCCCGCGCCGCCGTCCGTGAGCGCGATGCTTGGCCTGCCCAACGACGCTGTCGTTTATGAACCGGTCGGTTGCGAGCATTGCCAGAATAGCGGTTTCAAGGGGCGGGTTGGCGTGTTCGAGGCGGTGCGGATCGACGATGCCTTGCGTCGCATGATCAACGACGGCAGCGACGAAACCCAGCTTGCCCGGCACGCCTTTGCGCATTCAGAAGACCTCGCTGCCGCGGCTCGCGCGCTTGTCATGAGTGGCGAGACCACGCCGGAGGAAGCCGTGCGGGTGTCGCGCCGCGATGCGACCGAGCCGGAGCCGCTGGTTCCTGCCGATGGCTGAGTTCGATTACCTCGCGATCGACACGCGCGGACGCGAGACGCGCGGTCACGTCAGCGCAGCGTCGATTGACGATGCGCGCGAGTTGCTGGATCGCAAGCGGCTGTTTGTTGTGAAGGTAGAAGCCGGATCAGGCGCACCAAAGCGCGGTTCGCCCCTGTTGTCCGATCTAAGCTTTGGCCGTCGCAGGATGAGCGGTAAGCAGCTCACCCTGTTCACCCGCCAGCTCGCGACGCTCAACCGCGTGTCGCCGCTTGAGGAATCGCTGCGCACGATCACGCGTCAGACCGAGCAACCTCAGGTCCGTGAGGTCATCGAATCGGTCCATGCCGGTGTCGTCGAGGGTCGGCGGCTCGCTGAGGCAATGGGTCGCGAGCCAAAGAGCTTTCCGCCGTTATACCGCGCGATGGTTTCGGCCGGTGAGAGTTCCGGGTCGCTGCCGACCATCCTTGATCGGCTGTCGGTGCTGCTCGAACGTCAGGCAGAGATTCGCGGCAAGATCATTGTTACATTGGCCTATCCTGCCATGCTCGCGCTTGTCGCTGTATTTGTCGTCACCGCGCTGATGATGTTTGTCGTGCCGCAGGTCGTTGCCCAGTTCGACACTGTCGGTCAGCAATTGCCGCTGCTGACGCGGCTGGTGATGGGAATATCGGCCTTTCTTGTTGGCTGGTGGTGGGCGATCCTGATAGCAGTCGCTGCGATGGTCGCGCTGGCGTGGCGCGCACTGCGGGAACCGGCAATCCGGCTGGCGGTCGATTCGCGATTGCTCAAGCTGCCGCTGCTCGGTCGGCTGCTGCGCGACCTCCATGCGGCGCGGATGGCGCGCACGCTGTCAACGATGGTCGCAAGCCGCCTGCCACTGCTTGAGGGCCTCGCGCTGACAGCCGGCACGATCCACAACCGGCGCTTGCGCCTCGCGTCGGACGAGATTGTCGAGTCGATCCGGGGTGGTGGCAGCCTGTCGGCGGCGATGCGTCGCGCCAATGTCTTTCCGCCCTTGCTCGTCTATCTCGCCGCTTCGGGCGAGGCGGCAGGGCAGCTCGACACCATGCTCGAACGTGCTGCCGACTATCTCGAGCGTGAGTTCGACCGCTTTACCGCGACAGCCATGGCAATGCTTGAACCGCTGATCATCATCGTGATGGGCGGCATCGTCGCGACGATCGTGCTATCGATTTTGCTGCCGATCCTGCAGCTCAACACGCTGGCAGGACAATGAGGATGGTTATGGAACAGAGTGTGCGCCCCGCGACCAGCGATCAACGAGGCAGGAAGCGCAAGGGCGAAGCTGGCTTTACGCTGGTCGAACTGATGGTGGTGATCGTGATCATCGGGTTGCTTTCGGCGATCGTGGTGATCAACGTCCTGCCGCTGGGTGACAAGGGCCGCATTGCCAAGGCGAAGGCGGATTTTGCGTCGATCCAGGGCGCGCTTGACCTCTACAAGTTACAGAACGGGGCCTATCCGACCACGACGCAGGGGCTGGAAGCCCTGGTTGCCGCGCCGGCGGGGGGCGATGCCTCAAAATATCAGGCTGGCGGTTACCTGAAGGGTAAATTGCCGACGGACCCGTGGAATCACCCCTATCTCTATGCTTCACCGGGTCAGCATGGCGAAGCGGATGTTTGGACGCTTGGCGCGGACAACCGTGAAGGCGGTGAGGGTGCCAATGCCGATATTGGCAGCTGGGAATAGCCATTTGACGCGCAAGGGCTCCATGCCCGTTCGGCGTTACGCCGAACACGGCTTCACGCTTGTCGAGATGATGGTTGTTATCGTGCTGATCGGGGTGGCATCGGCGGCGGTGGTCTGGACCTTGCCCGATCCGCGCGGTCGGTTGACGGATGAGGCCGAGCGCTTTGCCGGACGCGCCAGGGCCGCGCATGATCTCGCTATCGCAGGCGCACGCCCGGTCAGCCTTTGGGTGACGGCCAGCGGCTATGGTTTCGATGAACGGCGCGGTGGTGCCTGGGTGGCAATAAGTGACACGTCACTGCGTGTCGCCCGGTGGGGTGAGGGAACCCGCGCGCAAATCAGCGGGGCACGGGAAAGGGTGGTCTTCGATCCCACCGGGCTGGTCGATCACGGCCTCGCACTTCGTCTCGAGCGTGGCACCGCGACAGGCACGGTGACGATTGGCGGCGATGGCGACGTGAAGGTCGGCAAGTGACAAGCACCCTGACCAAATCGCCCCGTGCTCCTGCGCACGCCGGAGCCCAGGGCTCGGAGCAAAGCGCTTGTGGTCCTGGGCTCCTGCGTATGCAGGAGCACAATTTTCCGGGCGATCAACCGAACATCAGGGTTAGCTCCGCCGAACACGGTTTCAGCTATTCGAACCGCTCCGCCGAACACGGCTTCACGCTGATCGAGATGATGGTAGCGCTTGCGGTGTTCAGCCTTGCCGCGCTGGCCCTGATCCGGCTTGAAAGCGCGACGATCCGTGGGGCCAACATTCTTGATTCGGCACTGATCGCGCAGATTGTCGCGCGCAATGTTGCGATTGAGGCGGTTACCGATGCCCGCCCGCCCACTATCGGCAACGCCACCGGGACGGAGAATAATGGCGGTCGCGTGTGGCAATGGACCCGCCATGTCGAACCGATCGGTGACGCGCGGATCCTCCGGATCGATGTAACAGTGGCCGATGCATCTGGTGCGCGGCAGGGGCATATCACTATGGTGCGTGCGACCGTGCCGGAGCCTGCCCCGGCAGCGCCATCGAAATGACGATGTCAAACAACACTCCCCTTTCACAACGCTGTGCCGGGCGAACGCGCTTTGGGCGTGGCTCCACGCGTGCGCGCCAGGCCGGGTTCACCCTCGTCGAGGTGATGATTTCGCTGCTGATTTTCGGGTTGCTCGCCGTGTCAGCCGTTGCATTGCTGAGTTTCAGTGTTCGCGCGCAAACCGCCACGGCGGCAAGGCTTGATGACATTGCTGCCTTCACGCGCTTTTCTTCGTCGCTGTCCGCTGACCTTGCCCAGGCACTGCCACGACGGACGCGTGGTGAAGCGGGGGAAGTCCAGCCAGCCTTTTTCGGCGCAACCGGTTCGGGGACCGCGCCCATGCTGCGGCTGGTGCGCGGCGGGTGGACAAATCTCGACGGGGCGCCCCGCGCCAGTGTGCAGAAGGTCGATTATGTGTTTATCGACGGTGGCATCGCGCGGGCCTCTTACCCGATGCTTGATGGCGCGCGCGCGTTGCCCGTGACTCCGCTGTTAAGCCATGTGCGCGGCGTAACCTTTCGCTATCGCTTCAATGGCGCATGGAGTGACCATTGGGACGGAAACTCGGCGATGCCCCCGCCACAGGCGATGGAGATGCGGCTGGTTCGCGACAATGGCACTGAATTTCGTGCCTTGTTTCTGGTCGGTGCGGATCAGGTGAATCATGCCGCAGGTTGATCGATCCGGCGAAAAGGGTGCGGCGTTGCTGACCGTGCTGTTGCTGGTCGCGGTGATTGCCATATTGGCGGGCACTGCGCTGGAGAAACTGCGATTGTCGACCCGGATTGGCGGGAATGCCGTCGCGCTGGAACAGGCGCGCGCCTTCGCGCAGGCGGCGGAGATTCTCGCGGTCGCCAAGATCGGCGATTTGCTGGCGCGTGATCCCAACCGCGTCACCCTGGCCGGGGGATGGAGCGGGAAGCCCTTTCCACTGCCAATCCCCGGCGGCATGGCAACAGCTCGCGTTACCGATGGCGGCAATTGCTTTAACCTCAATAGCCTGGTCGTCGAAACTGGTCCCGGTATCTACGCCGCCTATAGCCCGATGCGTCGCCAATTTGCCCGGTTGATCCGGCTGGTTGGCGCGCAGGCGTCGTCGCCTGACGCTATCGCTGCGGCTACCGCAGACTGGATCGACAGCGACAATGCGCCGGTCGAACAAGGTTTTGAGGACACGGGTTACAGCGGGTATCGGCCGGCCAACACGCTGATGGTCGATCCCAGCGAGTTGCGCGCCGTCGCCGGTGTTACGCCCGCCGTCTATGCCAGGTTGAGGCCATGGCTATGCACCTTGCCAAAGGCGGAGCCGTCCAGGATCAACGTCAATACCCTGATGCCCGAACAGGCGGCATTGTTTGCTATGCTGTTGCCGGATACCCTTTCCGTGGAGGGTGCGCGTCAAATGTTGCTCCGCCGCCCGCCTGCCGGCTTTGCCAGCACCGCTGAATTCTGGAAACTGCCAGCCCTGTCCGCGATTACCGCCGCCCCGGATGCCGAGGCACAGACTGCGGTGACGACAAAATGGTTCACGCTGCGGGTTGATGTGACGATTGGCGGCGTTGATTTGGAAGATCATGGCCTGATCGATGCAACCAGGCTTCCCGCGCGGCTCGCGACACGGCAATGGGGTGAGCCGTCATGAATGATACCTTGGTCCTTTTCCTGCCGAATGATCGGCTGCCGTGGCGCTGGCTTCGGGTTGCCGGTGATCGTGTAGCAGCGCGGGGTGAAGGTCTTCCAACGGTTTGCCCGGATCAGGGCGAAGAGGTCATTGCCATAGCCCCGGCAGGTGAGGTGGCGTTGCATTGGGCCGACTTGCCGGATCGATCAGCGGCGCAGGCGCTTGCTGCGGCGCGGCTGTTCGCCGGGGATTCGAGCGTGACGCCCCTTGCGGAGCTGCATGTCGCGGTTGGCCGGGAGGCGGTGGGGACAGAGCGACCGATAGCCGTCATATCATCGCGCTGGATGCGGGATATGTTGGCGACACTCGCATCGGAAGGGATTGACCCCGCAGCGATAATTCCTGCCCCAATGGTACTTCCCCGCCCGGAAACCGGCTTCATCCGGGCCGATCTCGGGGGCGAGGGGGTGGTGCGTGGTGCGACGAGTGGCTTTGTTGACGAAGCACCGCTGACCGCCTTGCTGACGGGCGATGTTGCGCCAGAGTTGCTTGGCCGCGACCAGCTTGAAACAGCGATCATCGGCGCAGTTGCCGCGCCCGCGCTCGATTTGCGGCAAGGCGAGTTTGCCCGGCGCAAGCGCGCGGTGCTCGACGGGCGACAGGTCAAGCGCATGGCCTGGATTGGCGCCGCCATTGCAGGCGTTACCCTGATGATCAGCCTGACGGAGATCGTAAAGCTCAACATGGCAGCCTCGGCGATGGAAGCGCGGGCTGATGCACTCGCCCGTTCCGCGCTGCCGCGTGGTGAAACGGTCAATAATGCCGACCGGCAGCTTGGTGAGCGACTGGCCCGCTTGCGCGGCGCAGGGCTTGGCTTCAGTGCGACCGCTGCTGCGGTGTTCTCAGCCGTTGGCGCGGCGCCGGGTGCTGAACTGCGTGCTCTTGCCTTTGATGGAACAGGAAAGCTGCGTGTCACCCTTGCCGTGCAGAATGAAGGCATGATCACCGACATCATCCAGCGACTCCGCAAGCAGGGCATGACCGTGACGCAAAGTGTTGCCCAGAATAGTGCTGGCGTGTTCAGCGTCGATCTGACGGTAAGTGGATCATGATGGCGCAGTTAAGGGTCTGGTTCGCATTGCGCTCGCCGCGTGAGCAACGCTTGTTGCTGGTGATGCTGGCCTTGCTTGCCGTGACGATCGTCTGGGCGGCGATCATCCTGCCGCTGACCATCGGAATCTCCAGCGCGCGCAGCCGACATGATGCTGCGACGACACTTCTTGCTGAGACAGAGGGGCGGGTGCGTGCCGTCAAGGAACTCGAACAGGATCGCCCGGCGGCGCTTGGTGGTCCGCTTGACGAAATCATCCGCAACCGCGCCAACGAGGCCGGCTTTGCGCTCGCCAATGTGAGTCGGGTCGGTGACAATGGCGTGCAGATCGGAATCGGCTCAGCCCGTCCAGGCCCGTTGCTGCGCTGGATTGCCGGGCTGGAAGATGATGGGATCCTTACAGACACGCTGACACTGACGGACAATGGCGACAAGACGGTGGCCGCGCAAATGTCCCTGCGGGTGCGCGGCGGGTGACCCCTGATCTCCGGCGCGGCCGTATGATGATGTTCGCGGCGATGTTTCTTGTATCGCTCCTGCTTTTCTTGCCGATGCGATTGGTTGCTGGCTGGATCGGGCTGGACGAATCCGGCCTGTCAGCGCGCGCTGTTCACGGAAGCATTTGGTCTGGTGACATGGATGGCGCGGCCTTTGGCGGGGTTGCGTTGGGCGACCTTCACCTGCGCCTGTCGCCACTGAATCTGTTGCTCGGGCGAACGCAATTTGCGGTGCGGGGGCGGGGTGAGGGTGCGGCATCGATGGCTGATGTAAGGTTCGGCCACCATGGCGGTGGCGTTGATGACGCCACCACGAGCTTGTCGACAGGGGTCGTATTTGCGCCACTACCGATCTCTCAACTCGATCTGCGAGCGGTAACGGTGCGGTTTGAAGCGGGGCGTTGTGTGCAGGCACGGGGCATGGTTCGCGCTGCTCTAACCGGCCAGGTCGCTGGCCTGGACCTTGGTGGCAGCATGTCGGGCACGCCGCAGTGCGATGCAGGCGCCCTGGTGCTGCCGCTGCGCAGTGCCGCTGGTGGCGCGGCGATTGATCTGCGGGTGCGGGGTGATGGCCGGTTCCGGGCCGTGCTTGTCCTGCCCGCGAACGATGCAGCAACGATTGCACGGCTACAGCTCGCGGGGTTCCAGTCGAGTGCGGCTGGCTATACACTTTCAGCTGAAGGTCGCCTCTGACGGCCTTGACGGTGCCATGCCCGGCCCGCTAGGGGCGGCGGCTCTGCGGCGATCGTAGTTCAATTGGTTAGAGCACCGGCTTGTGATGCCGGAAGTTGCGGGTTCAAGTCCCGTCGGTCGCCCCATCATTTTCCCGGGATTTCAATCGTGTCCAGTGGCTGGGGATTCCCCGATTTTGACGACCATGAGGGCGTCCATCTCTTTACGGATCGTAATTCCGGGCTACGCGCGATTATTGCCGTTCATTCCACGGCCCTGGGGCCAGCGGCTGGCGGCGTGCGCTTCTGGCATTACGCCACCAGCGATGATGCAATTACTGATGCACTGCGCCTTTCGCGCGGGATGAGCTTCAAGAATGCCATGGCCGGCTTGCCGATGGGTGGCGGCAAGGGCGTCGTTCTTGCCCCACATCAGGGCGCTGAGATCAGTACGGCTCAGCTCGAAACATTTGGCGACGCGGTCGAGTCGCTGGGTGGTCGCTACGTTACCGCCGAAGATGTCGGCATGTCGGAAGCGCGGATGAAGGTGATCGCGACCCGAACACGTCATGTCTCTGGCTTGCCAGTCGCGGCGGGCAGTGCTGGCGGCGATCCCGGCCCTTTCACGGCCACGGGCATATATCTCGGGGTCAAGGCAGCGGCGCGGCGCAAGCTTGGCGCCGAGACGATGCAGGGCGTGCATGTTGCGATCCAGGGCGTCGGGAGCGTTGGCGGTGGGCTGGCACGTTTGCTGGCAAAGGACGGCGCCCGGCTGACACTGGCTGACGTCAATGCCACGCGCGCCGCTGCGCTTGCCGAGGAACTTGGCGCGGCGACCGCATCGGCTGATACGATTCTCGGCGTGGAAGCCGATGTGGTCAGCCCCAATGCGCTCGGTGCCATTCTCACTGAACGCTCGATCGATGCGCTGCGCACGACGGTTGTTGCGGGCGGCGCGAACAATCAGCTGGCAACCGGGCAGGAAGGTGCGCAGCTTCATGCGCGCGGTATTCTTTATGCCCCTGACTATGTGATCAATGCCGGTGGCATCATCAATGTTGGCCTTGAATATCTCGGCCAGGGGGATCGTGCCGAAGTGGAAGCCCGCATCGCGCGAATTCCCGAGCGGCTGATTGAGGTCTGGGACGAGAGTGATCGCAGTGGCGCGCCCGCTGCTGATGTTGCTGACATGCTCGCAAAGCGGCTGATCGGCCGAAGCTGACCCGGATGCCGGCGCGATTTTGTTGCGGCGGTGAAGATCGGGCAGGGTAGCCCCAATGTGCATTTTTGCCGGGATGGACGCTGGATTCCTGACGGCAAAACCCCTAGCGTTCTCCGCACAGTGCCCAGCATCCACGCCCTTGCCAATCCCGCCCGCTTCCTGAAGCTTGCTCGCCCGCTGACCCCGGTGTTGTGGTGGAGCGGGGTGGTATTGATCCTGTTCGGGGCATGGGCTGGCCTGACCCAGACGCCGCCCGACTATCTCCAGGGCGACAGCGTGCGGATTCTTTACATCCATGTGCCGACCGCGTGGCTCGGCATGGGTGGGTGGAGCGGCATTGCTGTCTCATCAATTGTCTATCTGGTCTGGCGTCATCCGCTGGCGATGATCGCGGCACGTGCGATTGCCTTGCCGGGCGCGCTTTTTGCCGCGCTCTGTCTGGTGACCGGGTCAATCTGGGGGCGCCCGACCTGGGGCACCTGGTGGCAATGGGATGGACGCCTGACTTCGATGCTGTTGCTGTTCTTTGTCTATCTCGGCTTCATGGCGCTGAACCGCGCAGATGATGATCGCGGCGGGGATGGCCGGATCCCCGCGCTCTATGGCGTGGCGGGGTCAGTATTGCTGCCGATCATCCGTTATTCTGTCGTGTGGTGGAACAGCCTGCATCAGGGCCAGAGTATCGGCCTGACGAAGTCGACCATCGCGGGTTCCTTGCTATGGCCATTGCCGTTCACGTTGATCGGCTTCAGCTTGTTTTTCTCTGCGGTCGTGCTGATGCGGATGCGCGCGCTGCTTGGCGTGGCAAAGGCTGAGGCACGGATGCGCCGGATGGCGACAGCATGAATCACTGGCCGTTCATTGTCGCTGCCTATGGCGTGACCCTGGGTGGTTCTGGCGCGCTTGCTTTATGGGCATGGTTGCGAATGCGGGATGCCGAAAAGCGATGAAGGCGAAACAACAACGGCTTGTCCTGGCAGGGCTCGCGCTTCTGGCGATTGCCGGCGCGAGCGCACTCGCCTTGTCGGGGCTAAAGGATCAGGCGGCGTTTTTTTATGCGCCCGGTGATGTGAAGAAGAGCGGCCTGCCGCTCGGCCATGCCGTGCGGCTCGGTGGAATGGTGCAGGGCGGGTCGATCAGGAAGCATCCCGATGGCGTGACGATCGATTTTGTCGTCACCGACGGTATGGCGACGGTGCCGGTGACCTTTCGTGGCATTACGCCCGACCTGTTTCGCGAGAAATCCGGCGTGGTGGCTGAGGGGCAGTTCAACGCCGATGGCAGTTTTACGGCGAGCAACCTGCTCGCCAAGCATGACGAAAAATACATGCCGCCCGAAATGGCTGGCAAGATGCACGAAACCAAGACGCTGGCTCGGTAAGGTGAAACTGCACCTCCC
Source organism: uncultured Sphingomonas sp. (assembly GCA_963422345.1). Lineage (GTDB taxonomy): Bacteria > Pseudomonadota > Alphaproteobacteria > Sphingomonadales > Sphingomonadaceae > Sphingomonas. The sequence continues at coordinate 2,517,273 of OY729425.1, read as the reverse complement.
ATCGTCATGCCGGGCTTGTGCCGGCGTCCACCGCGCGGCACCGGTGGCCTTGAGCCTGTGCGCGGTGCCATGGATGGCGGAGCCAGTCGGGCGTGACGCGGCAATGTGTTTGGCTGGCGAGGTCGTTTCGTGATCGCCGAAGCTGGCCTGGCGGCGCTGTGGCTGGCGGGTGCACTTGCCGCGCTCCAGCTCATTCTGGCGTCGGTCGGCATCGCCAAGGCAAATGCCGATGCCATGGCGGCAGTTCGCCCTGTTGCCGTGGTTCAGGGTGTGCTGGCCGCGCTCGCACTGGCGCTGTTGATTGCGGTGTTCGTGAACAGCGACATGTCCGTGCTGCTCGTCGCCGAGAACAGCCATTCCGACAAGCCGCTGCTTTACAAGGTCGCCGGTGCATGGGGAAACCATGAAGGCTCGATGCTGTTGTGGGTCACGATTCTGGGTGTTGCGGGCGGTGCGGTAGCGCTGCTCGAGCGGCGTCTCGACAGCCGCACACTTATCGCCACACTTGGCGCGCAAGCGGCAATTGCGTTGGGTTTTTATGCTTTTTTGCTCTTTTCCTCAAATCCCTTTGCAAGAGCCAATCCTGCGCCGGCTGACGGGAACGGGCTGAACCCGTTGCTGCAGGATCCGGGTTTGGCCTTTCACCCGCCAACGCTTTACATCGGCTATGTCGGCATTTCGGTGGCCTTTTCCTTCGCGGTTGGAGCGATGGTGACGCGTGAGGTCGGCCCGGCCTTTGCCCGCGCAATGCGCCCCTGGGTGTTGGGTGCCTGGATATTCCTGACGGTCGGCATAACCGCCGGAAGCTATTGGGCCTATTATGAGCTTGGTTGGGGTGGCTGGTGGTTCTGGGATCCGGTCGAGAACGCCTCGCTGATGCCATGGCTGGCGGCAACGGCGTTGCTCCATTCGGTAACCGTGCTGGCAACGCGGGATGGCTTGCGTGCATGGACGGTGATGTTGGCCGTGGTCGCCTTTTCGATGTCGATGATTGGGACGTTTCTGGTCCGGTCGGGCATTCTCACCAGCGTTCATGCCTTTGCAGTTGATCCCAAGCGCGGCGCGTTCATCCTTGCCCTGCTCGCAATCTATATCGGTGGGGCGCTGATATTGTTTGCCGCGCGCGTTGGCACTGTACGTGCGGGCAACAGTTTTGAAGCGGTCAGCCGTGAAGGCGCGCTGGTCGCGAACAACCTGCTGCTCAGCGTCATTCTCGGCATTGTGCTGATGGGGACACTCTACCCCATCGTGGCTGCCGCGTTCGGCGTGCAACTGTCGATCGGCCCGCCCTTTTTCAACAAGACAGCCGGGCCTGTTGCGCTGATTCTGATTGCAGTCATGGGGGCCGGACCATTGATGCGCTGGCGGCGTGATGGCGCGCGCGCGGTCCTGTCACGGATGGCGGTGCCAGCTGGCGTTTCGGTAGTGACACTGGTGTTGTTTCAGGTGTTTGCGAGCGGCATTGCGATCTTGCCATTGCTGGGCCTGACATTGGCAGCGGGCCTGGCCGCCGCCAGCATCGCGCCGTTGTGGAAGCGCGACCTGCGTCGTACCCCCTTGTTCATCTGGGGCATGGTGATCGCGCATGTCGGGATCGCCGTCAGCCTTGCAGGGATGGCGTCGGATAGCGCCTTCACGCAGCAAGTGCTCGTCGCGACCAGGATCGGTGAACCACAACGCATTGGCCCCTTTACCTTGACGCTCGATGCAATCGCGCCGGTCGTTGGCCCCAATTATTCGGCACTGGAGGCGACTTTGACGATCAGGCGCGGCGATGGCCGGGCATTTGTGCTCAAGCCGCAGTCACGCTTTTTTGCGACGCCGGCAACGGTTACCAGTGAAAGCGCCATTTCGACCAGGCTGGATGGTCAGCTTTACACGGTGCTTGGCCAACAGGATGAGCAGGGGCGGTGGCAGTTGCGCCTGTGGTGGAAGCCGTTTGTCACCTTCATCTGGCTGGGCGGCGCGCTTGTCGCATTGGGCGGCGCACTGTCGCTGCTCGGGCGGCTGTGGCGTGAGCGGCGCAGCGTCAAGCGCCAGGAAGAGGCGTTGGCATGAAGCGATGGCTGCTCTGGATGCCGTTTTTCGGCTTTGTGCTGCTGTTCGCGGTGGTTGCCACTGGCTTGCGGAAACCGGCTGACCGCGCGGTCAAATCAGCGATGGTGGGCAAGCAGTTGCCCGACATCACCTTGCCACCGATCCTGCCCGGCAAGCCGGGTTTTTCGAGCAAGAGCAGCAGCGCAGGCAAGCCGAGACTGGTCAATGTCTTTGCCAGCTGGTGCCTTCCGTGCATCGCTGAAGCACCGCAATTGATGGCGCTCAAACAGGCCGGGGTTGAGATTGATGGCGTTGCCGTGCGTGATACGGCGCCGGCGTTGCAGGCGTTCCTGGCGCGTAATGGCGACCCCTATGCCGGGATTGGCGACGACAAGCAAAGCAGCGTGCAGCTCTCAATTGGCTCTTCAGGCGTGCCGGAAACCTTTTTGATCGACGCGCATGGCCGTATCATTGAGCAGCATATTGGCGATATACGTGTCGAAGATGTCCCGGACTTGCTGGCCAAATTGCGGAGCGCGCAGTGAAGCGCGCGGCCGTCGCGCTGTTTCTGCTCGCCGCCGCGCCGGTGATGGCTGACAGCAATCTGCCGCCAGCCGCGCTGGCCAACACGCAGCTCAAGGATCCGCAGCAAGAGGCCAAGGCGCGTGACCTGATGTACACGCTGCGCTGTCTGGTCTGTCAGGGGCAATCGATTGCTGACAGCGATGCAGAGATGGCCGGTGACATGCGCGCGCTGGTGCGCCAGCGCATTTCGCAAGGGGAGAGCCCGGAGGCTGTGCGCCAATGGCTGGTGGCGCGCTATGGCGACTATGTCACTTATGACCCGCCGTTCAGCTGGATCACCGCCCCATTGTGGCTCGCGCCGCTTGTCATGCTGGGCATCGGTGCCTTTCTTGCGCGCGGCAGTTTCAAGCGGAAGAAGAGCTGATGGGCTGGGTTGTCCTTGCCGTGATCGGCCTTGCTGCGGCAGGCGCGTTGCGGCTGCTTGGCATGAGCCGCGACATATGGTGGTTCGTTGGTGCGGCGTTGATGCTCGGGGCAACGGGCTATGCGCTGCAGGGCAGCCCGTCACTGCCATCACACCCTGTCATCGCCAATGCCACGCCGATCGAGGTTGATGCCGGGCTGGTTACCCTGCGCGGCAAGATGTTTGGCATCGCCACCGGAGAGTCAGCGTTTATGGGGACGTCGGATGCGCTGATCCGTGGCGGCGACCTGCGCAGCGCAGCGTCGCTGATCCTCTCGGGCATCCACGAATCGCCCAGAAGCGCGCTGCTGTGGACCGGGCTCGGCACTGTATTGGCGCAACATGATGGTGATACCATGTCGCCTGCCGCGCTGTTTGCTTTTCGGCGCGCACTTGCCCTGGCGCCCAACCATCCCGGCCCGCCCTTCTTTATGGGTGTAGCGCTTATTCGCGCGCAGCAACTGCCCGCCGCGCGCGCCGCATGGGCGCAGGCGCTGCAATTGACGCCGCCAGCCGCAGCCTATCATGACGAACTGGCCGAGCGGCTTGCGCTGCTCGACCGGTTCCTGGCAGAAAATCCCAACCCGACCGCAGCGCCTTAGGCGTTCCACGCCTCAAATGGCAGGTCGAGCGCTTCAGCCACAGCCTGGTGGCGGATCTTGCCGGCAGAGACGTTGAGGCCGTTGGCGAGGTGAGGATCGGCCTTCATCGCCGCCTCGGCGCCATGATTGGCGAGCTTGAGCACGAACGGCAATGTCGCGTTGTTGAGCGCGAAGGTGGAGGTGCGAGCGACCGCGCCGGGCATGTTGGCGACGCAATAATGGATCACGCCGTCTACCTCGAACACCGGGTTGTCGTGGGTCGTGGCATGGCTGGTTTCAAAGCAACCACCCTGGTCAATCGCGATATCGACCAGCACGGAACCGCGCTTCATGGTCTTCAGCATCTCGCGGGTAACAAGCTTGGGTGCGGCGGCGCCCGGGACCAGCACCGCGCCGATGACGAGATGCGCGTTCTTTACCGCCGAGGCAATCGCCGCCTTTGAGGCATAGGCGGTCTTGATCTGACTGGAGAAGAACATGTCGAGTTCGGCGAGGCGCGCGTTCGAAATGTCGTAGATCGTCACGTCGGCGCGCATCCCCACGGCCATCTGCGCGGCATTGACGCCCGAAACACCGCCCCCGAGGATCGCTACCCGCGCCGGTGCCACACCGGGCACGCCACCAAGCAGGACGCCGCGGCCACCCTGTTCCTTTTCCAGATAATGCGCGCCCACCTGGATCGACATGCGACCGGCAACTTCGCTCATCGGCTTCAGCAGTGGCAGCGAACGATCATTGGCGGTTACCGTTTCGTAAGCGATGCAGGTCGCGCCCGATTTGATCAGCCCCTCGGCCTGCGGCTTGTCGGCGGCGAGGTGGAGGTAGGTGAACAGCAGGTGGCGCGATTCGAGCATCGCAACTTCCTGCGGCTGCGGCTCCTTGACCTTCACAATCATGTCGCTGCCGGCGAACACCGATGCCGCGTCGGCAACGATGCGCGCGCCAGCCTCAACATAGTCGCTGTCTTCAAAATCAATACCCAGGCCAGCACCGGTCTGGACGATAACCTCATGGCCTGCGGCGGTCAGCTCGGCGACAGAGGGCGGGGTGAGGCCGACACGGTATTCGTGGTTCTTGATTTCCTTGGGTACACCGACGCGCATGGCTCTCTCCGTCATCTTGCTGGATGTTATGTGCATCTTAGCAAGGCGATGGCGGAAAATCCGTGCAAAGATCGTTGTGAATGGCCGTGGACACGCATAGATTGCGTTTGTTGTGGCGGCTTGACAGGTAAATGATGCAACTCGACCGAATTGATACGGCGATCCTGAAACTGGTTGCGCTCGACGCGCGGGCCTCGGTCAGCCAGATTGCCAACCGGGTTGGGCTGTCACAATCGGCCTGTACGCGACGTCTTCAGGGGCTGGAGTCTTCCGGGCATATTACCGGCTATGGTGCGCGGCTCGGGCATCGCCGGCTGGGGTTTCACGTTACCGCGCTGGTTGACATCACGCTGGGAACACAGGTGGAAGAAGACCTCGCCCAGTTCGAACGTGCCGTTGCCGAGATCGACGGGATTGTCGAGTGTGCGCTGGTGTCAGGGGCGCAGGATTATCGGCTGAAAATCGTATGCCGCGATCTGGATGATTATGAGCGGATGCACCGGGAGCATCTGGGGCGCCTGCCCGGTGTCAACACGATCAGCAGCAGTTTTGTGCTCCGTGCCGTGCCGACCCGTGGTGAGGCGGAGGCGTTGTTCGGCGGTGCTGTTGCAGGGGCGATGGGCGCGTGATAGTGCGCCGCACCGCTCGCTACGGGGGCTTTGAGCGCAGTTGGTTGATTTGCACATGATGCCGCGATTCCGTCGAAATTACGCGCTGTGAGCGATTCGGTTTCCGAAACTGGCGCCAGCGGTGATTCGTCTGCTGCGCACCATGGTCATGCCCAGGACGGGCTGATCAAGCTTGCGGTCGGCGCCATCGGCGTCGTGTTTGGCGATATCGGTACCAGCCCGCTTTATGCGTTCCGGGAAACCTTTGCCGGGCATCACAAGCTGGCGCTCGATCAGGCGCATATCATGGGCGTTACCAGCCTGATGTTCTGGTCGATGATGGTGGTCGTCAGTCTGAAATATGTCGCGATCATCATGCGTGCCGACAACAAGGGTGAGGGCGGCAGCCTGGCGTTGCTGGCGCTTGTGTCGGGCCGCACGCGGACGCGGCGCTGGTCCAACGGCATCATCCTGCTCGGGGTGTTCGCCACATCGCTCTTTTATGGCGACAGCATGATTACGCCTGCAGTGACGGTGCTCGGTGCGGTTGAAGGTCTCGCTGTGGCCGAGCCGGGGCTGGTGTCGCTGGTCATTCCGATTTCCGCCGTCATCATCATTGGCCTGTTCATGATTCAACGCAACGGAACGGCGCGGATTGGCCTGTTATTTGGGCCGGTGATGCTGGTCTATTTCGCGGCTATCGCAACACTTGGCGTGATGAGCATCGTTCAGACGCCGTTCGTTTTGTGGTCGCTCTCCCCACATTATGCCGTTGAGTTTTTCCTGCTTGATCCACTGCGCGCCTTTCTGGCGCTTGGCTCGGTTGTGCTCGCGGTGACCGGCGCAGAGGCGCTTTATGCCGATATGGGCCATTTTGGGCGCAACCCGATCCGCGTGTCCTGGTTGTACTTCGTGCTGCCGGCACTGATGATGAACTATCTGGGGCAGGCCGCGTTGCTGGCGCGGGTTGGTACACCTGCACTCGAAAGCCCCTTCTATCTGCTCGCGCCTGAAGTGTTGCGATTCCCATTGGTGCTGTTGGCGACGGCTGCTGCGGTTATTGCCAGCCAGGCGGTGATCTCCGGTGCGTTCTCGGTGACCCAGCAGGCAATCCAGCTCGGCTTCATCCCACGACTTCGCATCGAACACACCAGCGCGGCGACGGCGGGACAGATCTACATACCGTTGATCAACTGGCTGTTGCTGGGCATGGTGCTGCTCCTGATCGTGTTTTTCCGCAGCTCGTCGAACCTTACGTCAGCCTATGGCATCGCCGTTACCGGTGCGATGGCAATCGATACCTGCCTGCTGGGCGTGGTGCTGTCGCGGCTGTGGCATTGGCCGAAATATTATTCGATCCCGCTGCTGGCAGTGCTGTTCTTCGTTGATGGCCTCTATCTGACGGCCAACCTTACCAAGATTCCGTCAGGCGGCTGGTTCCCGCTGTTGATCGGCTTGATCGTGTTCACGGTGCTGACAACATGGTCAAAGGGCCGCGCCTTGATGATCGAGCGGATGCGCGAAGGCGCGATGCCGATGAAAGTGTTCATCCAGTCAGCGGCAAGTTCAGCGACGCGCGTCTCTGGCACCGCTGTGTTCATGACATCGTCGGCCGATGGTGTGCCCCATGCGCTGCTCCACAACCTCAAGCACAACAAGGTGCTGCATGAGCGGGTGATCCTGCTGACGGTGAAGATCATGGATCAGCCATATTGGCCTGAGGACGAGCGCTGCCATCTTGAGGATCTCGGTGACGGTTTCCACCGGCTGATCCTGAAGTTCGGGTTCATGGAAGAGGCCAATGTCCCGGCAGCGCTTGCCAATGTTGATCGTTGTGGTGCGGCGTTCCGCATGATGGACACCAGCTTCTTCCTCGCGCGCCAGACGCTGTTGGCCTCTGACAAGCCGGGTATGATGATCTGGCGCGAGAAGCTGTTCGCGTGGATGCTGCGCAACGCGGAAAGCGCGATGGAGTTTTTCCGCCTGCCCACCAATCGTGTGGTCGAACTGGGCAGCCAGGTCGAGATTTGAGCCAGAACGTTGCGCCTGATGCAGCGCCGATTATCGTCACGGCATTGTTCGGCGCGACTGATGCTGCGTGGTTCGACCAGCAGCGTCGCCAGCATTACCCGCCTGAGCGCAACCAGCTCTTCGCGCATCTGACGATGTTTCATCATCTCCCGCCGTCGCTGGCGGCAGAGCTCAAGGGCCAGCTGGCGATGGAGACTCGTGGCGTCATACCGCCGACAGCGCGCGTCGCGGGCGTTGTCTCGCTGGGGCAGGGCGTCGCCTACCGCATCGAAAGCGATGGTCTCGTTGCGATCCGGGATCGGCTGGCCGACCATTTCACCGGAATGCTGACGCCGCAGGATCAGGCCGGATGGCGACCGCATGTGACGGTGCAAAACAAGGTACGGCCCGATGTGGCGCGAGCGCTGCTGCGTACGCTGGAGGTGGATTTCACGCCGCGACGGCTCGCGGTCGCCGGTCTGGCAGCATGGTGGTATCGCGGTGGTCCATGGGAACCGCTGTCACGGCACATGTTCGCCTGACCAGTATCGGCGTGCGCGTCTTGCGACGAAAGCAGGACTGGGATTTTCTTGTCGCTTCTAATGGTAACGACATCGGCCGAAAGCATCGCCGGAGAACCTGAACATTGCTGGCCAGGTGTTGGTAGCGGTGGCTGGACTTGAACCAGCGACCTCAGCATTATGAGTGCTGCGCTCTAACCAGCTGAGCTACACCGCCGTGGAAGCGGGCCTATGGCGGCGGATCGCGATGTGGTCAAGGGGTAGATAGCGGATCATGCGCGACCGACGCACCGGTGCGGTTGTCGCGAGCGAAAGGAATGGCGGGTGCCATGTGCAGCCAGCCCTCAATCTGCGCCAAATGCTGCGGTGATGGTCGGCCTTTGATGTCACTGCCCGTGCTCTGTCGAGCTCCCGCTTCGGTCGGCGCTTTGTACCGGGTTTGTTGCACTCGATCAGACACAAGCTGAAGGATATTTGTTGGCAGACAACGCAAATTGGCTGGAGCTTGCATTCCAAAGCCGATATTCGGTGAATTCAAACCTCTATAAAGTGTGGCGTGTTCATGTCGTTAACTGCGCGTTCCCGAATTATAGCGGGGTCATTTTCGGCTCTGCTGCTGTACCCTGCCGCCGCCCATGCCGGGGCTTGTGAAGATAGTTTTCAGCGCAGCGGCAATCCCATCACTGGCCTTCGCTTCAAGGCATCGACGAGCATTGCCGATCTGCCTGGCGATGTTGCCATCAAGCAGATGGCGGTAATCGCAGCCGGGCGTGACTATACGGTGATTGCCTCCGAACCTGAAGCGGGCGCGTTGCTGATCGAGCAACCATTGAGCGGCAAGGCGCGGGCCTTCCCGCTGGAGATTCATGCGGTGCAAGCCGGTGGGGTCGGTCTGGTCACGATTGAGGCCAAACTTCCAGCAGCAATGCTCTCACCTGCAGATGCGGTGAAAGCTGAGCTTTGTTTGATGTTGGGCAATCTGAAAGGGGGCAAGGCAGGGCGCCTTGCGGCGGCGGCACCGGTTGCTGCGCCCACGACCGCTGCACCGGTGTCGATCAGCGCGCTCGAATTCTCCCACCAGATTTCAAAGGATACGGAGCGCAATTCCACTGCGATTGTCCCGCGCTACACGGGGCGGAGGTTCACCCTCTCGGGAATCGTTGACTATGTGATCCGTGATGGCGAGTTTTTCCGCGTAGCCTTCAAGATTCCTGATCCCTGGAATGAGGCGTTCCAACTCCCCAATGCGGCCAAGTTCAAGACTGATCTGAGCTGTCTGATGGCCAAGGGGCAATCGGTTTTTGCGATTCAGCTAAAGCCGGGCAAATCGATCAAGCTTACCGGCAGTTTCTACAAGTTTGACGAGTTTCGCCACGTTGCCTGGTTCAACAACTGCGTTCCCGCAGGCGGTTAGGATCAAGGTTGTCAGGCTGGTGGTTGCGGGTTCTACAGGGTTCGCCGCTCCAGCTTGATGGCGCAGCGCCTGGATCGCTGGGTGTGAACAGCCCGGCACAGATTTCAACGCTGATTTGGCGGGATTTTCTTGGTGTCCGGCAGGGTAACGTCGTTACCCGGGACTGGTGTTACCACGGCGTGTCATTGCCCGACTCCTCGGGCTGATACCTTATTGGCATTGCGCCACCGCATTTCTGCACTTGGCGCCCATCAATTTTCCGGCGAGGGTAGGGCAAACCTGTCGGAGAGTTCCTGCCATGAAGACCCGCGCTGCTGTTGCGTTTGAAGCCAAGATGCCATTGGAAATTGTTGAGCTCGACCTCGAAGGCCCGAAGGCCGGGGAAGTGCTCGTCGAGATCATGGCAACGGGTATCTGCCACACCGACGCCTATACGCTCGACGGGCTCGACAGTGAGGGCATCTTCCCCTCGATTCTGGGGCATGAGGGCGCGGGCATCGTGCGTGAGGTTGGGCCGGGGGTGACCTCGGTCAAACCGGGCGATCATGTCATCCCGCTCTACACCCCGGAATGTCGCCAGTGTAAATCATGCCTTAGCGGCAAGACCAATTTGTGCACCGCGATCCGCGCGACGCAGGGCAAGGGGCTGATGCCGGACGGCACCAGCCGGTTCAGCTACAAGGGCCAGACGGTCTTCCACTATATGGGCTGCTCGACCTTCTCCAACTTCACGGTGCTGCCCGAAATCGCGGTGGCGAAGATTCGCGACGATGCGCCGTTCAAGACCAGCTGTTACATCGGATGTGGCGTGACGACCGGGGTCGGCGCGGTGGTCAACACCGCCAAGGTGCGACCGGGCGACAATGTCATTGTCTTCGGCCTTGGCGGGATCGGTCTCAACGTGCTGCAAGGTGCAAAGATGGCCGGTGCGAACATGATTGTCGGCGTCGATATCAACCCTGACCGCGAGGAATGGGGTCGCAAATTCGGCATGACGCACTTTGTGAACCCAAAGGATGTTGCCGATATTGTCGCACATCTTGTCGCGTTGACGGATGGCGGGGCAGATTACACCTTTGACTGCACCGGCAATACCACGGTGATGCGCCAGGCGCTTGAGGCGTGCCATCGCGGCTGGGGCACCTCGATCATCATCGGTGTGGCCGAGGCAGGCAAGGAGATCAGCACGCGTCCCTTCCAGCTCGTCACCGGGCGCAACTGGCGCGGTACTGCCTTTGGCGGCGCGCGCGGACGCACCGATGTGCCGAAGATTGTTGACTGGTATATGGACGGCAAGATTCAGATCGACCCGATGATTACCCACATCCTCAGCCTGGATGAGATCAACAAGGGTTTCGACCTGATGCACGCTGGTGAGAGCATCCGCAGCGTCGTGGTTTTTTGATGGAGACGCTCAGCACCAATCGTTCCCATGACGGGATACAGGGTGTCTATCGCCATGATTCGACGGCGACCGGTACGCCGATGACTTTCTCGGTGTTTGTCCCCGACGCACCGGAGGGAGCGCGGCTGCCGGTGCTGTGGTATCTGTCGGGCCTGACCTGCACCCATGCCAATGTCACGGACAAGGGCGAGTTTCGCGCGGCCTGTGCGGAACATGGCGTCATCTTCATCGCCCCTGACACCAGCCCGCGCGGTGAGGGTGTGCCTGATGCCGATGGCTATGATTTCGGGCAGGGTGCCGGCTTTTATGTCGATGCGACCGAAACGCCGTGGTCGACCAGTTTCCGCATGAAATCCTATATTGAGGACGAACTGCCCGCGCTGATTGCGGCACAATTCCCGAACGCCGACCTGGCGCGGCAGGCGATTTTCGGACATTCCATGGGCGGGCATGGCGCATTGACCATTGCGCTGCGTAATCCTGACCGCTTCCGCAGTGTCTCAGCCTTTGCGCCAATCGTCTCGCCATTGCAGTGTCCATGGGGCGAAAAGGCGCTGGGGGGGTATCTCGGTACGGACCAGTCAGCCTGGCGTGCCTATGACGCTTGCGCGCTCATTGCCGATGGTGCGCGGGTTGCTGAAATGCTGGTTGATCAAGGTGATGCTGACCAGTTTCTGACAGAACAACTCAAACCGGCACTGCTGGAATCTGCCTGTGCTGATGCCGGAATCGCACTGACCATGCGGATGCAGCCGGGCTATGATCACAGCTACTATTTCATCTCCACCTTCATGGCCGACCATATCGCCTGGCACGCCGCGCGATTGAAGGTGTGAGCCGTTGCAGGTCAGGCAAGCACACCCTAGATGGCGGTGCTTGCTGATACGGAAACCTCAATGACCACCCACACCACGCGTATGCTCATTCTCGGTTCCGGCCCGGCCGGCCTGTCCGCCGCCATCTATGGCGCGCGCGCTGGTATGAAACCGGTACTTGTCCAGGGCATCCAGCCCGGTGGCCAGTTGATGACCACGACCGATGTCGAGAATTATCCCGGCTTTGCGGACGTTATCCAGGGCCCGTGGCTGATGGAGCAGATGCAGAAGCAGGCCGAGCATGTCGGCACGCGGTTGATGTATGACACCATTGTCGAGGTCGATCTGACCCAGCGCCCGTTCCGCCTGATCGGTGACAGCGGGGATGTTTATGAAGGCGAGGTGTTGATCATCGCCACCGGGGCACAGGCCAAGTGGCTCGGACTCGACAGTGAGGAAGCGTTGAAGGGCAAGGGCGTCAGTGCTTGCGCGACCTGTGACGGCTTTTTCTATCGCGGCAAGAAGGTCGCGGTGATTGGTGGCGGCAATACTGCGGTGGAGGAGGCGCTGTATCTTACCAACCACTCACCCGACGTCACGCTGATCCACCGTCGTGATTCCCTGCGCGCCGAGAAGATCTTGCAGGAACGCCTGTTCGCCAATGAGCGGATCACGGTGCTGTGGAACAAGGGCGTTCGTGGCTTTGTCGATGGCGGTGGCACGGCAGGGCTGGTGGCGCTTGACCTTGAAGACACGGTAACGGGTCAGCATTCGCGGCTTGATGTCGATGGCGGCTTTGTCGCGATTGGCCACCATCCCGCGACCGAGTTGTTCCGTGGCCATCTCGAGCTCGACAATGACCAGTATATCAAGGTTGAGGCGGGTACGACCCGGACGAGTGTAGCTGGCGTGTTCGCTTGCGGAGACGTGATGGACAAACTCTATCGTCAGGCCGTCACTGCTGCGGGCACGGGCTGCATGGCGGCGCTCGACGCCGAGCGCTTTCTCGCAGAGGTTGATTTTGAGAGCGCTCACGCCGCCGTTGCGGCCGAGTAACGTCGATCAGCGTCCCGCCTGTGAAAGCGCGGCGCTGACCTGATCGAACAGCCAGACCTTGTCAGCGGCACTGGCAAAGCTGTGGCTGGCGCTGTCACAATGCTCGAAGCGGATATGGTGGCTTTCCGGGCTGATGCCTGCGGCATCCCATGCGGCGCGAAAGGCAATCGCGGTATTGTCGCGATCGGCAAGCAGGATGGTGATCGGGGCTGGATCAACCGCGAGACCGGCGAAGACCCGCGCGGCCAGTTCATCTTGTTGTTGAGGAGCGGTGTTGCGAATCTTCCGTAATCCACGGACAACATTTCTGATATTCACACCGCCGCGAAGCAGGCGCAGCCATTCTCGTGGATCGCGCAGCCGCGCGGCATAGCGCGCCCTGATCGCCTCCGCCGGGGGTAGCGAGTCGCTTTCATCGGCCAGCCAGGGGTTGGCAAGAATCAGCGCGTTGATGCCGGCAGCTTTGTGAAACAGCGCCAGTGCGGTTGCCGCGTCACAATTGCCAAAGCCGACCAGTCGCGTGATACCAGCCTCCGCGCAAAAAGTGGCCGCTGCTGCGGCGATGTCAGCGGCTGATTCGGCAAAGCCACGGTTTTCTCCGCTCGAATCACCGACGCCGCGCCGGTCAAACCGGAATACGGGTGTCCCGGCAGCAGCCAGTTGTGCGGCGAGCGATGCCATGCCGCGATGCGCGCCCGCGCGAATTTCGTTACCGCCCGATACGATCAATAATCCGGTGGTTCCTGCAGCGGGATCAAGCGTGCCGACCAGTATGTCGCCGGCGCAGGGGAAGCTGATCAACCGGCGCATGAGGCAATCCAGGCGGCGATGTCGTCGGCGAGCACTGCGGCAAGCGCAAGGTCATTGTCGGGTTCGCTGCGCCGCCACAAGGGTGAACCGGGGACGTGGCGGTCAGCGGCTCGCGGATCGCTCTCCAGCCGAACGGTGCGCACGGCGCCTGTCGCACTGGGCTGCGCCACGGCCAGCGCGGAGAGCAGCGCCGGAGAGATGCTATTGCCGGCAATCTCGACTGGCGGGCCGGGCCGGGTGAGGGCGGCCGGGGTAAAAGTGCCCCCGGCCTCTTTGGCGCCGGCTGTTGCAACACGCGCAAGTTCGCGGACCACATCGTCACCGCCCTGTGGAGCCAGATGCCAGCGACTCTCAACCTCGGCCAGGTGATCCAGCAACGCTCCACCGCGCAGCGCAACAATATGGGCTGAATCATGGGTGGCGCGAAGGGCAGAGGTCGCGGCGGCAAGGGCCTGCGCCCAATGCTGAAATTCCGCCTGTTCGGTCGCAATGCTGCTTTCACCGCTGGCTGGCAGGTCGGGCAGCGCACTGGCGATGCCGCGTGTCGCGAGGCGGCGCAGGATCGTCACGACAAAGGCGCGGGTGCGATTGGCTTCCTCAAACAACGGCAATGCTGCGATCACCACTGGCCCATGTGCCGGGCCAAAGCGCAGCATGGCCTCGCGCCCGCCGGGCCAGTCGTAATGATCGATCAACCCATGTCCTTCATGTCAGCGCCTTCGCCATCATGAAGCGGACCAGCGAACCGAAGGTCTCAAGCATTTCACCGTCGACCTCGTCATCGTCGATCAGGATACCCAGACGGTCCTCCAGTTCGGTCAACAGGCCGGCAACTGCCATGGAATCCAGTTCGGGAAGTGAGCCGAAAAGGGCCGTATCACTGCGAAAAGTGGCGACCCGCGCAGCATCGATGCCCAGCACGTCACGCAGAACGGCGCGTACGGTGGCATCGATCTGATCATTGTCATCGACTTGCACAGTGGTCCCCGAAAGTGCGCGGTTCATGTTGCGGCGCAATAGTGGTTATACAGGGGGATGCCAAGAGCAGCCCTTGGCAGCGCGGTTGAGGTGGCTATCAAGGGGTATGATCGCACTCGATCCCATTCCCCGGCCAATTGATACCCTGCCCGGGTGCGGCAAGCCGACGGACGTCGCGTTGATTGACCGCGCTGGCACGCTTGACTTCGCCGGGCTGGAGGCAATGGTCGGGGCGGTTGCGGCATGGCTGGCCGGGCAGGGGCTCGGCGCTGGCGCGCGCGTTGCCACATGGCTGCCCAAGACGCGCCTGGCCTGTGTCATGCCGCTGGCGGCGGCGCGTGCCGGTCTGGTCCATGTCCCGGTCAATCCGGTTCTGAAGCGCGCGCAGGTGGCGCATATGTTGCGCGACAGCGCGGCGACCCTGCTGATGACGCAGGAGGCGCGGGCGGATAGCCTGCAGCCCGACGATGTGCCCGTTAATTGCCGCATCGTGGCGGAAGGGGCCGTACCTGTTGCTGGTGACGTCATGCCACCATCGGCGGCATCGCCAGATGATCTGGCGGCAATTCTCTATACATCCGGATCAACCGGGCGCCCGAAAGGGGTGATGCTGAGCCATGCCAATCTGTGGCTCGGCGCAATCTCGGTCGGCCATTATCTGAAGCTGGAGCCGTCTGATCGGGTTCTTGCGGTACTCCCGCTGAGTTTCGACTATGGGCAAAGCCAGTTGTTTTCGAGCTGGGCAGCCGGGGCGAGTGTGGCGCCGCTCGACTATCTTGTGCCGCGCGATGTCATCAAGGGGGTGGAACGCTTTGCCGCGACAACGCTCGCCGGTGTGCCGCCCTTGTGGATCCAGTTGCTCGAGGCGGAATGGCCAGATGAAACGGCTGCCCGGCTGAAGCGCTTGACCAATTCTGGTGGCGCTTTGACGCCAGCCATGGTGCGCGGGCTCCGGTCGCGCTTTGCCGCTGCCGAGCTTTACGCCATGTACGGAATCACCGAAGCCTTTCGATCCACCTATCTTGATCCCGCGCTGATCGATCTGCACCCCGATGCGATCGGCAGTGCCATTCCGTTCGCCGAGGTGATGATTGTGCGCCCTGACGGTTCGCGCGCGGCGCCGGGCGAGCCGGGTGAGCTGGTCCATGCCGGGCCACTGGTGTCGCAGGGCTATTGGCAGGGTGCTGACCGCATGGCGGAACGCTATCGTCCTGCCCCGGCCTTTTCGGTGCTGGGCGGTACGGCAGTCTATTCGGGTGACATCGCCCTGGTCGGCACAGACGGGTTGTTGCGCTTTGTCGCGCGCGCCGATGAGATGATCAAATCTGCCGGTAACCGGATCAGCCCGACAGAAGTTGAGGAGGCAGTCCTGGCCGGTGGGGAGGCAAGCGAAGCCGTTGCCCTGGGTGTCGCGGACGCGCGCCTCGGGCAAGCGATCCTGGTGGTCGCTGCGGGCGATCCGGGAAACGAACCGGCACTGCGCGAACGCTTGCGCCGTGAATTGCCCGCCTTCATGCAGCCGATGCGCTATCTGTGGCGTGATCGCCTGCCGCGAAACGCCAATGGCAAATTTGATCGGGCGCGGCTGCGCGCGGAGATGACGTCATGAAGCCCATGGGCGCAATACCTGCCGATTTCGCCAGCGCGGCACCACTGCACATTGCGGGCCGAAGCGCTGAATCGTGGATCGAACACGCGGGCGACACGCCGCTGTTCGTTTATGATGCGGGCGTCATCCGGGCGCGTATCGCGCGGTTTCGTGCCGCCATGCCCGACGGGGTCGACCTGCATTATGCCGTAAAGGCCAACCCTTTTGCACCGTTGGTCACCGCGATGGGGCAGTGGGTTGATGGGTTTGACGTCGCCTCCCGGGGTGAACTCGATCTGGTCATGGCGTCAGGTGGCAAACCGGCAACCGCCATCAGCTTTGCCGGGCCGGGCAAGCGCGATGCTGAGCTGGAACAAGCACTTCGCGCCGGAGTAACGGTCAATCTGGAATCGGAAGGTGAGGCTGACCGTGCGCTGACCATCGCCGGGCGCCTTGGCGTCACCCCGCGCCTTGCGGTGCGGGTAAACCCTGATGTCGAGCTGCGCGGGTCGGGCCTGCGCATGGGCGGACGAGCCTCGCCCTTTGGCGTCGATGCCGAACGCGCAGCGGCTTTGGTCAAGCGGCTGGTCGGCTGCGGCGTCGATTGGCGCGGCTTCCACATCTTCGCCGGCTCCCAGGCACTCGACGCCCGGGCAATTGCCGATGCCCAGGCAGCGACACTTGATCTCGCCGCCCGGTTGGCGGAACAGGCAGGCGCCGCGCCGCCGCTGGTTAACCTTGGTGGTGGCTTTGGCATCCCCTATTTCCCGGCTGACCACCCGCTTGATGTCGAGGCTGTTGGCGCCGCGCTGTCAGCGGTGGCCCGTCCGGCGATCCTGCGTGACTCGCGTCTTGCCATCGAGCTGGGGCGCTGGCTGGTCGGCGAATGCGGTGTCTATCTGACGCGCGTTGTTGATCGCAAGGTCAGCCGGGGTGAAACCTTCCTCGTGGTCGATGGCGGGTTGCACCATCAGCTTGCGGCATCAGGCAATTTCGGCACGGTTGTGCGGCGGAACTACCCCGTTGCCGTCGCCTCGTCAGGCGCTGATCGGGCAACCGAAACCGTATCGGTGGTTGGCTGCCTGTGTACGCCGCTTGACCTGCTGGCCGACAAGGTAACCCTGCCGGTGGCTGGTCGCGGAGACGTCATCGCAATCTTCATGGCTGGCGCCTATGGTGCATCGGCAAGCCCCGCCGCGTTTCTCGGCCACCCACCTGCCCATGAGCTGCTCGCAGGTCTGAACGAGCAATCCTAACGCTATATTCACCTCTTCCTAGCATAGCCTGACCCGGTCGGTGTGCCGAGTACGGGAGACGTCCCGTGCCGCGTTGGCGCCGTGCGGAGGTGTGTCATGCGTGTTCTCAAGGGTTTTCGCGGTGTTGTAGCGAGCAGCGCCATTGCGCTGACGCTCAGCGGGTGCCTTGGCGGTGGTCGGCCTGAGCTGCCGCCGGCAAGCTATGTCGCGACCCAGGAACAGCCCGGTGAGGAATATGTCATCGGCCCGCTCGATCAGCTCAACATCTTCGTCTGGCGTAACCCCGAACTGTCGGCAAAGGTGCAGGTACGGCCCGATGGCCGCATCACCACGCCGCTGATCAGCGATATGCCCGCGGTCGGCAAGACACCGGCCATGCTGGCTGACGACATGAAGCTCGCGCTTGGTGAGTATATCAAGGATCCGATCGTCTCCGTCATCGTCGAGAATTTTTCGGGTACTTTCAGCCAGCAGGTGCGCATCGTTGGCGCCACTGAAAAGCCGGCATCAATCCCGTACCGCGCCAACATGACCTTGCTTGACGCGATGATCTCGGTCGGCGGGCTCAGCCAATATGCGGCGGGCAACCGCGCCAAGCTGGTGCGCTATGATCGCAACACCGGGCGTCAGGTTGAATATCAGCTCAAGCTGTCGAGCTTGCTCAAAAATGGTGATTCCAGCGCCAATGTCCGTCTGGAGCCGGGTGATGTGATCATCATCCCCGAGAGCATGTTCTGAGCAGGATCGGCGGATGAACGGTCTTTACGACGAAATCAAGGTCGCGCTCCATGCGATCTGGACGCGGCGCTGGATCGCGCTTGCGGCGGCGTGGGTGGTGGCCGTGCTCGGCTGGCTGCTCGTGTCGCAGATTCCCAACACCTATGAATCGCGTGCGCGCGTGTTTGTCCAGACGCAGACGATCCTGCCGGGCAAGGTGGGTATCACGCCGGCTGATCAGGCGAGGGCGCTCGACACGGTGCGCCAGACCCTGACGTCCGCCGTCAACCTTGAGAAGGTGGTGCGCGGCACTGATCTGGCCAGCACGGTATCCAGTGATCGTGATGTCGCTGATCGCGTTGCCGGGCTGCAAAAGGCGATCAAGATTACCGCGCAGCAGGACAATCTTTTCGAAATCTCGGTAACCGGGGCCAGCCCCAAAACGGCGCGCGCAGTTGTGCAGAAGCTGATCGACATCTTCGTCGAGCAGAATCTTGCCGGCAATCGCGATGAAACCAGCTCATCGCTGCGTTTCCTCGATGCCCAGTTGACCGAACGCCAGAAGCAGCTTGCGGACGCCGAGGCGAAGCGCGCCGATTTCCAGAACCGCTATCTCGGCAGCTTGCCGGGTACTGGCTCGCTGACTGATCGGATGAGCGCTGCTCGCAGCCAGATGTCGCAGGTCGAGAGTGATCTCGCCGCCGCGCAATCGAGCCTTGCGGCGGTCTCGGGTCAAATGGCTGGCACGTCGCCCAATGTCGCGGGCGGCGCCGGCAGTGCCGGGCCGGCTCGCGCCCGCCTTTTTGCTATCCAGGGCCAGCTCGCGGAAGCACAGGCAAAGGGTTATACGGACCGGCATCCTGATATTGTCGCCCTGCGCGGGCAATTGGCTGCTGCCCAGGCGGCGGCACGCAATGAGCCGCTGATGGCTGGCGGTGGTGGGTCGGCGAATCCGCTCTACCTGTCGCTCAAGTCGATGCAGGCTGAAAAGCAGGCACAGGTCGCGTCGCTGACGATGCGCAAGAACCAGCTTCAGTCGGATCTCGATCAGCTTAACGCCAAACTTGCCGGAAATCCCGCAGTTGCGGCGGAACAGTCGCAGATCGAAAACGACTATCAGGTGCTGAAGGACGGCTATGCCAAGCTGCTGACTGACCGCGAGGACATCAAGCTGCGCGGCCAGGCAGAAAGCCAGACCGATGCCGTCAAGTTCAGCGTCATTGATCCGCCAACCGCACCGCGCGTCCCGACGGCACCCAATCGGCCCTTGCTGCTGAGCGGTGTGCTCATCGCGGCGCTGGCGGTTGGCGTTGGTGTGGCCTTTGCCATGGGGCAGTTGAAGACAACTTTCCCGACAGCCGCGCGGCTTGAGCGGGCGACCGGAATGCCGGTGATCGGCTCGATCGGTGAGGCGGTGACGCACGCGCAGATTGTGATGCGGCGTCGCAAGTTGATGTATTTCGGTGGTGGCGCGGGTGGACTCTTGGTTGCCTGGATCGCGCTTCTCGGTATCGAAATGGTGCAGCGGGGGCTGGCAGCATGAACGATTTGACCCCTCGCAAACTCAAGGGTTCGTTGGTCGAACGTGCCGCTGAGGTTTACGATCTGAACCAGTTCATGCGCTTGCCGGATCATCCGGCTGCCGTCGTGGTAGATCCTGCTCCCGTGGCAACAGCCACCCCTGTTGGGTCGCTCGGAAACCTGCCCTTCGCCGAACCGAATCGGGCGACAAGCTATGCGGCGCCAGCCGTGCCGGAACCGGTGCGGATGGGCGCAGTGGCCATCGACCGTGCCAAACTTGCAGAAAACGGCTTGCTGGTACCAGGTGCTCCTGTCGGGCCGCTTGCGGAAGAGTTTCGCCTGATCAAGCGCCACCTGATCAACACCGCACATGTCGTTGAGCAACAGGCACCGGGCAAGGCGCGGACGATTCTCGTCTGTTCAGCGCAGCCCAATGACGGCAAGACCTATTGCACCATTAACCTGGCCATCTCGATCGCCGCCGAGCGCGATACCGAGGTGCTGCTGGTCGATGCTGACTTTGCCAAGCCCGACATTCTGGCTCAGCTCAATGTACCTGCGGGGCCGGGCTTGCTGGATGCCTTGGCTGATCCTGCGGTCGATATTGAACGCTGCGTTATCCCGACCGATATCCCGCACCTTAGCCTGCTGCCTGCTGGCAGCAAGATGACCGGTGATACCGAACTGCTGGCCAGTCGCCGGACGGGCGAGTTGATCGAAGCGCTGCTTGCAGCCGATCCGCGCCGATTGGTGATCTTCGATTCCCCGCCTGCGCTTGCCGCATCGCCGGCATCGGTGCTCGCCAACCATGTCGGGCAGGTGATGCTGGTGGTCCGGGCAGATCGCACCAGTGAAAGCGAGCTGCGCGAAGCCGTCGCGATGCTCGACGGCTGCGAACATATCCAACTTGTATTGAACGCTGTCTCATACGCGCCGGGACGGCGTCGGTTTGGCAGCTATTATGGCCAGGAGGACGCGAAATGACGCGTACACTGATACTTACCGGTGGCATTGCTGCGACACTCTTTGCGGGGCCGGCACTCGCCGAAGACCGCCACAAATCGATCTCGCCCTATATCGAGATCGGGCAGGTCGCCACGTTCGATTTCAACAACAGCGACGTGCTGACCTATTCGACGGTCGCTGCTGGTGTCGATGCAACGATCCAGAACCGTCAGGCGCAGGTCCAGGTCAGCTATCGCTACGAACGGCGCTTTTCGCTGACGAAGAAGATTGGCGATGACGACATTCACAGCGGCCTGGCACGTGCTGCGGTCAAGCTTGCGCCGGGGTTCAGCGTTGAGGGCGGCGCCCTGGCCACGCGCGCCCGTTCCGACATTCGCGGGGCGGCGCCAGGCGTCCTTGCCGGTAACGTCGATAATATCAGTCAGGTCTATTCGGCCTATGTCGGCCCGACACTGTCAACCCATGTCGGTCCGGTAAGCGTCGGCGCGAGCTATCGTTTCGGCTACACCAAGGTTGAGGCGCCAAAGGCAACCGGCGTTGCGGTCGGCGCTCCCGCACTGGATCGCTTTGACAATTCGCACAGCCAGGTGGCGCAGGCGACCGTTGGCGTGAAGGCGGGGACTGTGCTTCCGGTTGGCGTGACGGTCAGCGCGGCGTGGGAACGCGACGATGCCAGCCAGCTTGATCAGCGTTATGACGGGAAATTCGCCCGTGGCGACGTTGTGTTGCCGGTATTGCCGACGCTCGCGCTCACCGCCGGGGTTGGCTATGAAAAGATCGAGGTCAGCCAGCGTGACGCCAAGCGTGATCTGGCGGGCAATCCTGTCACCGATGCGCGCGGTCGCTTCGTCACTGATCCGGCCTCTCCGCGCCGTATCGCCTATCAGACTGACGGGCTGATCTATGATGCCGGCGTCATCTGGCGGCCCAGCCCCCGCACGACGCTCGAGGCACGGGTCGGGCGGCGCTATGGCGGCATGACCTATACCGGTTCGCTCAGCTATGCGGTTGGCCGTTCCATCGGGATGCAGGTCGGTGTCTATGACAGCGTCGAGACCTTTGGCCATCAGCTGGAGAACGGCATATCACGGTTGCCGACCAGCTTCATCGAACAGCGTGATGCCTTTGGCCAGCAATTCAGCGGGTGCACCTATGGCGCGTCCAGCAGTGCGCCGGGCGGCTGTCTGAATGGTGTGTTCCAGTCGATCTCGACCTCGGCCTATCGGGCGCGCGGTGTCGATGCGGTCATTTCTGCCAATCGCGGGCCACTCAGCTTTGGTGTCGGCGCGGGCTATGCCCAGCGGCGCTTCTATGCACCGGCAAGCGCTGGCTTCACGGTCAACGGCACCAAGGACCAGAGCTTTTACGTCGATGGCTTCATGAATGCTGCCCTCACGCGGCGTTCGGGCATCAGCGCCAACGTCTTCGGCAATTATTATGACAGCGGCGTCGCAGGTGCCAAATCGGTCACCAGCGTCGGCGCGACGGGGCTCTATTATCTGAACTTTGGCCGTCTGGGCACCAGTGCATCGCTTGGCGTGTACTCGTTCAGCCAGGATGGTCTGAGCGATCAGGTTTCCGGGCAGGCGCAGGTCGGAATGCGCTATCAATTCTAAAATAACTGCGGCCTAATCCTGATACGGCGCTGAGGGCGATAGAATGTACGACGAACATTACGGATTGAGCGGGCGGCCGTTCCAGTTGACGCCAGATCCGCGATTCTGGTTCGATACGGTGACGCACAAAAAGGCGATGGCCTATCTTGGCTATGGCCTTGCCCAGGGCGAAGGTTTCATCGTTATCACCGGGGAGATTGGCGCGGGCAAGACGACTCTCGTCGGCCATCTGATGGCGACGATTGATCGTGAACGTCTCCTTGCCATCCACATCGCCTCAACCCAGATCGAGCCTGATGATCTGTTGCGCATGGTCGCGAGCGGCTTGTCGCTCGACCCAGACGGGATGACCAAATCGCAGCTGCTCGCCGCGATTGAGCGCGGGCTTCATGCAACGGCCCGTGCAGGGCGTCGTACGCTGCTGATCGTTGATGAGGCGCAGGCGCTCAATATCGGTGCGCTGGAAGAATTGCGCATGTTGTCGAACCTGCAGGTTGGCAGCCATGCGTTGCTGCAGATTTTCCTGCTCGGTCAGCCCGAGTTTCGCGAACGGTTGCAGGGCGTGGATCGCCTGGAACAATTGCGTCAACGCGTCATCGCGATGCACCACCTTGAGCCGATGAATCCCGAGGAAGTGGAGCCTTATATGTTCCACCGCCTGTCACTCGTCGGATGGAACGGGCGCCCGCGCTTCACGGCTGATGCCTTTGCCGCGCTCTATCGGGGTTCAGAAGGCGTGCCGCGCCGGCTCAACCAGCTTGCGGGCCGGGTGATGCTGCACGGTGCCATTGAACAACTCGATACAATCGATGCACATGTGGTGGACGCGGTCATCGCTGACCGTGCGGAGGAAATGCCGCCGGAAGCTCCCGTGGATGCAACCCCCGTGGCTGCAGCACCCGCTGTTGCAGCGCCGCCGGTTGTCGCGCCGCCACTGCCTGTTGCCGAAACGCCACTGGTGGCGGAAGTGCCGCCGCTTCCGATTGCAGCGCCGGCGATCGCCGTGGAGCCTGCATCGCCGGTTCCTATTCGCGGCATTGACGCTGAACCGGTCGATGCCGTCGGCATGATGGCGCCAATCGAGCCAATGTCGCGCAGCGTCCCTGCGGTCGATGCGCCCCGTCCAGATGTCTTGTCGTTCGTTCCTGACCGGTCGGAGCTTGCAGCAGATCCTGCGCCGGACCTTGATGAACCTGTGGCAGAGGTTGCGGTGCCGGAACCGGTTGAAGAATTGGTGGTCGAGCAAGACCTCGCGGCGCGACTTGCCGCGCTGGAATCGCGCGTTGATGAGCAGGATGCTGCGTTGCGCCGCGTTCTGACCTTGATGGTGGACTGGGTAGATGGCGGTCAGCGCCCTGACGCTGCTGCGCTTGGCAGCGTAACGGGCTGAGCACGGCACATGCGCCACGCGCTATCCGTTGACGTAGAGGACTGGTTCCAGGTCGGTGCTTTTGAAAAGGTCATCGACCGGGACGATTGGGATTCACTCACCTCGCGGGTGGAACGCAATACCGACAATGTACTCGCGCTGTTTGCCGAGAGCGGGGTGAAGGCAACATTCTTCACGCTTGGCTGGGTCGCGCAGCGTTATCCGAAACTGATTCGACGCATCGTTGATCAGGGGCATGAACTCGCCAGTCACGGGTGGGATCACCAACGTGTGTTCACCATGGATGCCGCCTCCTTCGGTGCCGATTTGTCGCGAACGCGCAAGACGCTTGAGGATGCCGGCGGCACGGCCGTTATCGGCTACCGGGCACCAAGTTTCTCGATCGACAAGCGTACCCCCTGGGCGCATCAGGTGCTGGCTGAGCAGGGCTATGCCTATTCATCAAGTGTCGCGCCGCTGCGGCACGACCATTATGGTTGGCCAGAGGC
Organism: uncultured Sphingomonas sp.; assembly: GCA_963422345.1. Taxonomy (GTDB): domain Bacteria; phylum Pseudomonadota; class Alphaproteobacteria; order Sphingomonadales; family Sphingomonadaceae; genus Sphingomonas. Next base: position 2,493,384 of record OY729425.1, on the reverse strand, counting down.
ACCACGCTTCGCCTTTCGCCCACTGGTCGATGCCGATCTGATCGAGGTGCCAGTCACCATTGCTGATGTTGGCGGGCGCAAGCTGGCGACGGGCGGTGGCTTTTTTCGCCTGTTGCCTGCCGCGCTGACCAATTTTGCGATCCGGCAGGTCAGCGGTGCGGGACATGCGGCGGTCTTCTATTTTCATCCCTGGGAAATTGACCCGGACCAGCCCCGCGTGGCGAACGCCCCGGCGCGCTCCAGGTTGCGCCATTACAGCCGCCTCGGCGCGATGGCCGGGAAGCTGCGCACCTTGATCAACCGGCATGACTGGGGGCGGATGGACGCCGTTGTTGCTGTCGAACGCGCGGCATTGGCGCGATGATGCCGCTTGTTGCGACACCGCTGGCCCTGCGTTCAGCCAATCTCGCTGACGCGCAGGAACGGGCGCGCATCGACGCCTTTGTCCGGGCGCACCCGGATGCGACGCCCTTTCATCTCACGGCCTGGAGCATCGCGGTTGAGCGCGGCTGCGGGCAGCGGGCGCATATGCTGCTCGCAGAACGTGCCGATGGCAGCTTGGCTGGTGTTTTGCCGCTGACCGAAACACGATCACCCTTGTTTGGTCGAGCGCTGGTTTCCGCAGGATTTGGCGTTGGCGGGGGCATCCTGGCAGAAGATTCTGCTGCGATTGGTGCGCTGGGTACGGCGGCCTGGACCCTGGCAGAAGGGTTGCAATGCCCGACACTAGATTTGAGGGGCGGGCCAGTCGATGGTGCTGGCTGGAGGGTTGATGATACGACCTATCTTGGCTTCATGCGGCCACTGGCAAGCGATGACGAGGCCGAACTGCTCGCGATCCCGCGCAAGCAGCGTGCCGAGGTGCGCAAGGCATTGGCGGGTGACCTGACCATAACTGTTGGCAATGACCGGCCACACGCGCGCGCGCATTACCGGGTCTATGCTGAATCCGTTCGCAATCTCGGGACACCGGTGTTCCCGGCATCCTTGTTCACTGAGGTGCTCGCAGCCTTTGGTGACGACGCCGACATTCTCACCGTTTCTTCGGGCGGTGTTCCCGTGGCGAGCGTGCTGAGCCTGTATTTCAGGGATACCGTTTTCCCTTATTGGGGCGGGGGAACACATGCGGCCCGTGGGCTGCGTGCCAATGACCGGATGTATTTTGCGCTGATGGCTCATGCCCGGCAGCGCGGGTGCAAAAACTTTGACTTTGGTCGCTCAAAGGCCGGGACCGGGGCCGCCGCGTTCAAGAAGAACTGGGGTTTCGAACCGTCGGTTCTGGTGTATCATCGCCGGGCGGCAGAAGGGGATGCGCCGCGCGACATCAATCCGTTGAATCCGCGCTATCGACTTAAGATTGCGGCGTGGAAGCGGCTCCCGCTCTGGGTCGCCAATCGGGTTGGGCCGATGATTTCCAGGGGGCTGGGTTGATGGGCGATATTCTGTTCCTGGCCCACCGAATTCCCTATCCACCTGATCGCGGCGACAAGATCCGCGGCTTTAACATCCTCAAATTCCTGTCCTCGCGCCGCCGCGTTCACCTCGTCGCCTTTGCCGATGATTCGCGCGACATGAATCAAAAAGCGGGGCTGGCGAAGTTTACCGGCAATCGCTCGATCATCTGGCGGTCAAAGTCGCGGGCGGTGGCTGCCGTCCAGGCGCTGTTGAAGCGAAAGCCCGTATCACTCACCGCGTTCGATAACGGGTCGCTGCGCGAGTCGGTCGAGAGCGTTCTGGGGCGCCACTCGATCGATACGATCTATGTGTTTTCAAGCCAGATGGCGCAATATGTCCCGGCGCGGCTGCGTCAGCGGGTCATCATGGATTTTGTCGATATGGATTCGGCGAAATTTGCTGATTACGCCAAGAGTTCGCGTTGGCCCATGCGCTGGTTCATGAAGCGTGAGGCGAAATTGCTGTTCGCCTATGAACGGGCCGTTGCCCAGCGTGCCGATGCCAGCCTGTTTGTCAGTGAGGCTGAGGCCGATCTTTTTCGCGAGCGATCTGCGGCGGACCGGATTCACGCGATTGAAAATGGCATTGATACCGAATTTTTCGATCCTGCTGCCACCTTCAAGCGGATCGACGCGACGGGGCGGTTGATCGTGTTTACCGGCCAGATGGACTATCGTCCCAATATTGAGGGCGTTACATGGTTCGTTGAGACGATCTTGCCGCATATCCGGCTGCGCTTTCCTGATGCCCGTTTCGCGATTGTCGGGCGCAACCCGACCGACGCGGTCAAGGCTCTGGCAAAACAACCGGGCGTCATCGTGACCGGTGAGGTTGCCGATGTGCGCGGATGGCTGGCTGCCGCATCGGTTGTCGTTGCCCCGCTCAAGCTCGCGCGCGGTATCCAGAACAAGGTACTTGAGGCGATGGCGATGGCTCGCCCGGTCGTGGCATCGCGCGCGGCGGCTGAAGGGATTGACCATGATGGTACAATCCGGGTGGGTGTGACCGTGGGCGAGATGTCGGAAGAGGTCGTCAGCCTGCTTGAGCGCCCGGACAGTGCCGCTGCACTCGGCCACCAGGCGCGCGCACGGGTTCAGGCGCGCTATAGCTGGGAGGCTTGTCTGGCGCCGCTCGATGCCTTGCTCGGGATCAGCGTCAAGGTGCCGCCACGGCGCTCTGCGGCATGACGATGGTTGTCCCGGCGAGCGATTTCGCAGCGGGGACTGAAGCCGGTGGGTCTGCTACCCGCTGGCGTCGCCACGCGATTATTCTGGCGGTGGTCGCTTCGCTCATCGTCGCGCTGTTTCGACAGGACGCCGCCGCGCTGGCGAAGATCTGGTGGACCAGCACGACCTTTGGGCATTGCCTGTTCATCGCGCCCGTCATCGCATGGCTCGTCTGGATGCGCCGTGCCGAGGTTGCGTGCGTCACGCCGGTTGGGTGGTGGCCCGGCCTGTTGCTCGTCGCTGCTGGTGGGTTTGGCTGGCTGCTGGGTGATGCTGGCGGCGTCGCTCTCGCCCGACACCTCGGGCTTGTGATGATGCTGCAAGGGGCCGTTGCGGCAATTCTTGGTCCCAATGTCGCACGCGCGCTGTTGTTCCCGCTTGCCTATGCGCTGTTTCTTGTGCCGTTCGGTGAGTGGCTGGAAGGGCCGCTGCAAAATGTGACGGTCGCGATGACCATGCCGCTGCTCCACCTGTTCGGTGTGCCTGCCCAGGTGGATGGTGTGTTGATCACCATTCCCAACGGCTATTTCGAGGTCGCAGAAGCCTGTTCGGGGGCCAAGTTCGTCATTGCCATGGTCGCCTATGGCACGCTGGTCGCCCATGTCTGTTTTGTCTCCTGGCGCCGCCGCGCGCTGTTCATGGTCGCTGCTGTCGCCGTGCCGATTGTCGCCAATGGCCTGCGGGCCTTTGGGACGATCTATGCCGCCTATCTCACCTCGGTTGAGCGTGCGACCGGGATGGACCACATCGTCTATGGCTGGATCTTCTTCGGCCTGGTGATGGCGGCGGTCCTCGCAATTGGCTGGCGTTGGTTTGACCGTGCGCCTGACGCACCGACGGTTGATGTAAAAGGTCTGCAACGTGCCCCGGCCTTTGGGGGCGACGCGCTGATTGTTGCGGCCATGGTATTGACCGTGGCGGCGCTGTTCCCGGCATGGTCAGGCGCGATTGCCGGTCGGGCGGCGAACCTGCCCGATCATATCAACCTGCCCGAGGTGCCGGGTTGGCACCGCATTGCCATGAGCGAGCGGGCACCCTGGTCACCCAATTACCCCGGTGCGGACCATTTTCTGATCGGGCGCTATGCGGACGGGCAGGGCGATGCCGTCGATCTGGCCATTGCCGTGTTTGGCAGTCAGCATGAAGGCAAGGAATTGATCTCATTTGGGGTTGGCGCGTTGCGGCAGGATGATCGCTGGGTCCGGGTTGAGAACTTGCCGGTTCTTGCCGGAGGCGATGTCATGCGCGTCACCCAGCCGGGCCGGGTGGAGCGGCAGATCGCAACATGGTACCGCATCGGCGATATGGTGACTCGCAACGCCCCCCTGGTGAAACTGGCAACGCTCAAGGCAAAATTGTTCGGCGGTGACCAGCGCGCCGTGGCGGTTCACCTGTCTGCCGAGACGGTCAGCGGGCGTGATCCCCGTGCCGCGATCGAGCGATTCCTTGCCTCGGCGGGGCCTGTCGCCAAAATCGCTGACACAGCCTCCGGACGCTTCTGATGTGCGGCATAGCCGGGATATTTTATCCCGCGATCCCGAAGCCGATCGATCCGGCGCGTATCACGGCGATGACCGATGTGCAGGCGCACCGTGGCCCTGATGGATCGGGTGTATGGACGGCGCCGGGCATCGGACTTGGACATCGACGGTTGTCGATTATCGATGTCACCGGTTCGCCACAGCCAATGTCGACCGCCGATGGCGCGCTGACGGTCGTCTATAATGGCGAGATCTACAATTATCTCGCGCTTCGCACAGAGCTGAGCGCACTGGGTGCTCGCTTCGTCACCGGCGGTGATACCGAGGTGCTGCTTCATGGTTGGGCGGCCTGGGGGCCGGCAATGCTCGACCGTCTCAACGGCATGTTCGCCTTCGCGCTGTATGACGCGCAGAGCCAGTGTGTGTTTATGGCGCGGGACCGGATGGGCACCAAGCCGATCCACTATGTCGAACTTTCCGATGGCGGCCTTGCATTCTCGTCGGAGCTCAAGGGCTTGCTGGCGCATCCCTTGTTACGCCGCGAGCCTGATCTTCGCGCCGTCGAGGATTATCTCGCTTATGGCTATGTCCCTGATGACACGTGTCTCGTCGCGGGTGTCAAAAAGCTTCCTGCCGGCCATGCGCTGCTGGTTGAGCGTGGCAAGCCTGTTCCGGCGCCGTCACGTTGGTGGGATATTGATTTTTCACGCCGGGCGACCGGCTCAGCCAGGGCATTGGAAGAGCAGTTGCTGGCGCTGCTGCGCGATGCAGTAACCTCGCGTATGGTGTCTGATGTTCCGCTGGGCGCGTTCCTGTCGGGCGGTGTCGACAGTTCGGCTGTCGTGGCACTGATGGCAGAAGCCTCGAAGCGGGCGGTAAAGACTTGCACGATTGGCTTTGCTGAGGCGGGTCATGATGAACGTGCCTATGCTGATGCCATTGCCCGGCGCTTTGCGACCGAGCACCGTGAGCGCGTCGTGGCATCGGATGACTTCGCGCTGATCGACACGCTGGTTTCCGCATTTGACGAGCCGTTCGCCGATGCGTCAGCGCTGGCGACCTATCGGGTCAGTGAACTGGCACGCGAGCAGGTTACGGTGGCGCTGTCAGGGGACGGGGCCGATGAGGCGTTCGCCGGCTATCGCCGCTACAAGTTCCAGGCGGCGGAAGAACGCGTGCGCGGATTGCTGCCTGCCGATATGCGCAGCCGGGTGTTCGGGGCGCTGGGTCACTGGTACCCCAAGGCTGACTGGGCGCCACGACCGCTGCGCGCCAAGACCACGCTGCTGGCACTCGCTGAAGATGGCGCCGAAGCCTATGCCCGGTCCGTCGGCGTCACGACGCCGGCATTGCGCGCGGCGCTGTTCAGCGATGCGGCAAAACGGTTGATCAGTGGCCACCGGGCCGAAGATCGCTATGTTCGTTCGATGCGCGATGCACCGGCGCGCGACCCGCTTGATCGCGCGCAATATGCCGATTTCCAGCATTGGTTGCCGGGTGACATTCTGACCAAGTCGGATCGCACCAGCATGGCCGTCAGCCTTGAGGCGCGCGAGCCGTTGCTTGATCACCGCTTGGTGGAATTTGCCGCCTCACTGCCCGAGGAATTCCGGCTGCGGCGGGGGCAGGGTAAATGGCTGATGAAGAAGACGATGGAACGCTATTTGCCGCGTGACATCCTCTATCGCCCCAAGATGGGCTTTGTTACCCCGGTCAGCGCCTGGTTTCGCGGTCCGCTGGCTGATGAAGCGGCGGGCCTCGCAAAGTCGCGGACACTGGGGGATACGGGCTGGTTCGACCCCGCCGCGATTGCAGCCCTGGCCGAGGACCACCGCGCCGGCCGCGCAGAGCACGGCCGGACGCTATGGCAACTCGTCATGCTTGATCGCGCGGTTGCGCGCCTTTTCCCCTAACTATGGGCGCCGAACACCGCGATGGCGGCGTGCAGGGTCAGTGCGATCAGGCAGAGCGTCGATAGCGCGAAGACAAGGAAACGGACGCTCACCTTGTTAAACGTCGCCTGGACCAAGCTATGGACGATCCGCAAGCCGACATAGCCCCAGGCGATGGTGGCATTCAGGCCGCCGCCCATGCCCATTACCGCCAGGGTCAGCGCAATGGCGTAGAACAGCGTCGGCTGTTCCATCAGGTGGTTATAGTTATGCGCCGGCCATTGCGCCTTTTCCTCGACGACCCCGTCAAGCCCACCGGGCCTGCCACCGACCAGCGTGCCAAGGTCGATGCCGACCTTTTTCATGGCAGGCAGGCGCACGACGACCATCCAGGTCAGCATCACCAGCGACCAGGCGATGAGCACCACGACGGGCTGTAAAATCGGACTGTTGATCATGATTGGCTATCCCCCATTGTCTAGTTGGAGGGACAGGCTGACCCATTCACGCCCGATTGGCAACACCAAGCCGATATGTGGACCAGGGCCGGACCGACGCCGTCACAGGCGTCGATACCGACAAAGCTCACCCGTCAGAATGATGTGGCGGCCCCGCAGCCTCTCAGCTCAGGGCAGCAGCCACAGGAAGAATCGCCACCACCAGCCGATCTCATTGCCGTTGGTCGGGTAAACGCGGATGGTTTTCACCGCGAACTGTTCGAGCACATAATCATGACCAATCTCAGGATAGCTGTAGATACGCTTGCCATTGTCGGTGGTCAGATAGGTCGTGGGGAAGCCAAGCTTGTTGAACACTGCCGTTTGTGAGTCCCCGATATTCACCTTGAGCGTCGGGATGCACGGGCCGCGGGAAAGCTTGTCCTGGTTGGTGCAGACGATGTTCTTGGTGGTCTGCTCCGGCGTGAAGCTGATGACCATGAACGGGCTGGTATAGAGCCACTGCGCGCTGCGCGGTGCGCCCTGGGCATGGACCCATTGCGCGGTATCGCTGTCGCGCGCCATTTCTGGATTGCCGACGGCATAGATGACATTCTGCGGCGGATCGCCGATCATGATATTGTCATAGGTGACAACATCATAGCGATAGGTCAGCCAGCCCAGCGTGACATGGGCGATGGTCACAGCACCCATCGCGCCCAGGACAAGCCATTCGGGGATGACGATTGTCGGCAGCTTCTTCGAGTTGCGGCGGCGGCTACGTGTCACAGGCTGCGCTGCGGCATATTTCTCGCGCAGCCAGTCGAAACAAAGCCAGGCGATCTGCGCCGGAATATACGGGAAGGGCGAGAAGATGGCGTTGACCTTGACGTAGATCAGAAACGCCGAGAGCAACACGATTGACGCCGCATGGGCGAGCAACAGCCGTTGCAGGAAGTTCAAATTTGTTCGGCCAAGGATCGCGAGAAAGCCGCGACTAACCCAGAAGGTTGTCAGCAGCACGCCCAAAGGCAACAGCAAAGACGGCATTGGCCCCCGATTTATTCTGGTTACCGCCAGGTTGCGACGGAATCTAGCGGGCTATAACGCGCGGCCATGGGCGGCGCAACAGAACCCATGGTCACGGGTGCCTGCCGGTCGGGTCGCAACCGGCAGGCACGGGTTCATGCGTCGAAGCTGGCGCCCCAGCGGCGCTTGGTGCGGTTCTTCCACAGGCCGCGATGATAGGCGTCGCTGGCGAGCAGCGGCATCACCGAGCCGGCCTCAGCGAACACCATCTGTTCGATACCGGTGTTGACCTTGCCCCAGCTCGCCGCTTCCTGCAGCGTCGAGGAAGAGCAAGCGCCGTCACGCACATCGGCGACGGTGATCTGCACGGCATATTTGTGCACCTGGACATCGTCATGGCCGAGAATCTCGGCGCAGACCACGGTGTCCTGGATGAAGTTCTTCGGCACGCCGCCGCCGATCATCAGCAGGCCGGTGGTGCCGGCCTTGATCTTGATGTCGGTCAGCTCGCGGAAATCTGCAATCGCGTCGAGCACCATGTAGGGCTTGCCCTCCTTGGCGCGATCGACCTGGTGCTTGACCAGGCCGAAGCCGGCCGAGCTGTCCACGAAGGCCGGGCAGAAGATCGGCACGTCATGCTCATAGGCGAGCTTGACCAGGCTGTTGTCCTTCTTGCCATGCTCGACGAGATACTTGCCCATCGCACGGATGAACTCGCGGCTCGAATAAGGGCGCGGTTCCAGGCCATTGGCGATCTCGTAGATCGTATGGTCGCAGTCCTGCAGCTGTTCTTCGTCGATATAGGTGTCGTAGATCCGGTCGATGAGCAGCGAGCGCAGCGTATCGTCATCGGGCACCTCAAGCGCTTGATAATGCTTGTGGCCGAGCCCCTCAAAGAAATCCATGTCGACAATCGAGGCACCGGTCGCGACGACGCCGTCGATCATGTTGTTGCGCAGCAGCTCGGCATAGAGATCCATGCAGCCGCCCGCCGAGGTTGAACCGGCGATGACCAGGAAGATCGAGCAATCGGGGTCGGCGAGCATCTGGTTGTAGATGTCGGTCGCACGGCCAAGGTCGCGGCTGGTGAAGCTCATCTTCTTCATCGCGTCGACGATCGGGCGCGCGTCGAAGCTGGTGATGTCGATATGCTCGACGGTGGTTGAGAGCAGCTCGGCCTTGCGGGTGTCGTTGATGGCTTCGGTCATAATCAAACTCCAAATTCCCCCTTCCGCGGGCGGGAGGGGGCCAGGGGGTGGGCGCCCGCTTGCGGCGAGCGATCCGCCAGTGGTGAGCGCGAGCCCACCCCTCGGTCCCCTCCCGCACGCGGGAGGGGAGGAAGACGGCGGTAATGGTCGTTAGTTACAGCGTGACGACGTTTGATGCGACCTCGCGCTCGTCGCCGACATAGAGCGAGACCATCGGTTCATCATCGACGATCACGGTCTGGTCGGAGCCAAAGCCGTTGAAGGCGGTGCGCATCGCGCAGCCATAGGCGCCGAGCATCCCGATCTCGATATAGTCGCCGGCCTGCACGTCCGCCGGCAGGGCGAACGGGCCGGCCATGTGATCCATGTCGTCACAGGTCGGGCCATAGAAGCTGAAATCAACATCCCGCGCGCGGCTGTCGGGCTCGCGCAGCAGCGTGACGGGAAAGCGCCAGCCAATATGCGCGGCATCGAACAATGCACCATAGGCGCCATCATTGATGTACAGCTCAGTCCCGCGACGCCGCTCGACGCGGACGATGAGCGAGGAATATTCCGCGCACAGCGCCCGGCCGGGCTCACACCACAGTTCCGACGAATAGCTGACCGGCAGGCTTTCAAAGGCGCGGTGGATCGTCTCGAAATAATGTTCGAGCGGGGGCGGCTCCATGCCGGGATAGCTGGACGGAAAGCCGCCGCCGACATCGACGACATCGACCGTGACCGCTGCCTCGACAATCGCGGTGCGCACGCGCTCCATCGCCTGGGCATAGGCTTCGGGCGTCATCGCCTGGCTGCCGACATGGAAACAGATGCCCAGCGCATCGGCTGCCTGCCGCGTGCGGAACAGCAGTTCCTTGGTCTCGCCCGGCGCCGCGCCGAATTTCGACGCGAGGCTCAGCTTGCTATGTTCAGACGACACGCGCAGCCGCACGCACAGCGTCAGGTCGCTCGCGCCATGCGTGGCACGGACAATCTTCTCCAGCTCCTCGATCGAATCGAGGCTGAAGGTGCGGACACCGTGGGTGAAATACGCCTCGCTGATCGCTTCCTCGGCCTTGACCGGGTGCATGAAGCACAGGGTCGCTTCGGGAATGGTCCGCGCGACAAGCCGCACCTCGGCAATGGAGGCGACGTCGTAATGCGTGATCCCGCTGTCCCACAGGATGTGGAGCAGGTCAGGCGAGGGATTGGCCTTTACCGCATACATTGAGCGGCCCGGAAACTTCTCCACGAAGAAGCGGGCCGCGCGCCGTGCGGCGTGCGGGCGAACCAGCGTGACCGGCTGAACCGGCCCCTGCCTGGCGATCTCTACGCCGCCAGATGCGTTCGTGGGGGCGGTAGCTAGCCCCAGCGCGTTATGATGCTTGTGCAACTCAAGGGACCTCCAAGTGGCTTGCGCCTACGGTGAAAAAAGCTGCCTTGCGGTTGGAAGTCCCATGGGGCAGCGGACGGGCGAAATAGGATCGACATTCCCGCATGTAAAGCGAATATCGATGTTCGGAGGTGATCTGTGACGATTTTACGACAACCGACCCGCGCCGGGGTGCGTGATGCCGCCGCAAAGATCGCCGCGATCCTGCCGCCATCTCCTTTATTCATCAGCGAAATCAATGGTGTGCCGGTGGCGTTCAAGGCAGAGTCCTTGCAGCCAATCGGAGCGTTCAAATTGCGCGGCGCATGGCACCGGTTGACCGCGATTGACCCGGAAATGCGCGGCCGGGGGGTGGTTGCCTTTTCCTCAGGCAACCATGCCCAGGGCGTTGCCTGGGCGGCGCGGCGCCTCGCCATGCCCGCGCTGATCGTCATGCCCGCCGATGCGCCGGCGGCGAAGCGCGACGGCACACTCGCGCTGGGTGCCGAGGTGGTCAGTTATGACCGCGCGACCGAGAGCCGCGAGAAGATCGCCGCTGCCCTGGCCGAGGCGCGCGGCGCCATTCTGGTGCCGAGCTTTGATGATCCCTGGGTGATTGAGGGGCAGGGCGGTGCCGGGATCGAGGCCGCCACGCAGATGGCGGCGATGGGGATGGCGGCGCCGGCGCACGTCATCATCCCGTGCGGTGGCGGTGGTCTGGCGGCGGGCATTGCGCTGGCGCTGCCCGACGCGGCGATCACCGTGGTGGAGCCGGAGGGGTGGGATGACATGCGCCGCAGCCTTGAGGCGTCATGGATTGAGCCGGTGGGCGACAACCCGCCACCGACCGCCTGTGACGCGCTGCAAACCCCGCGCGTCTCCCCATTGACCTTTGACGTGCTGTCACGTCGCGACGCAACGGGCGTTGCTGTCAGCGAGGCGGAGATTGCCATAGCGCAGCGCTGGGCCGCTGAGCGGCTGCGGCTGGTGGTTGAGCCGGGCGGCGCGGTGGCGCTGGCGGTGCTGCTGGCGGGCAAGGCGCCGGTGACGCCGGGGACATTGTGCATCCTGTCCGGCGGCAATGTTGACCGTGCAGCCTATGCGCGGGTGCTGGCCGATGCACCCGCCGCCGACAGCGCGCTGATGGCCCGCGCCGAGGCCGCCGCATGAGCGCGCTGGACCCGGCCATTCTGACCATCACCATGCTGGCGGCCTTTGCCTGCGCCATTGGCGGCGTGGTGACGATCCGCCGCCATGATCGGCGCAAGGGTGTGCTGATGCTGGTGATGGCGGCGGTGCTGGTGGGTAATGTGCTGATCTGGACGGTGTAGCCCGCGCCCGCGGGTGTTGGTGTGGCGGCGCCAGTGTGACCTGAGACGCTCCACCGTTTGGGCGAGATCGCACCGGTCGAAACCCGGCACGAGGGGCGGGATTTGCCCTGTTCCTCTCTGTTTTCTTCGCTCTTGTTGTTTTTTGGATCGTGTTGTTTATGGTGATTCATTTGTTTTATAGATATTTGCGTGCCGTGTTTGATGGCGATAACAGAGAAATTATCAGAGGAACAACCGGCGCATTAACAAGGAAAAGTGCGAGAAAACAGAAGGCCGGATCAGAGGCGGAACAGAAAGCCGCCGGCGCGCGCTGCCCCAGCTGACAGCGCCGCGCGCAAACAAATTCGGGTGGCCAACGATGTGAAAGAGCGGCGAGGGTATTGGCGGGATTTGTCGGGCGTTGAATCGTGATGAGTTTGGTGCGTGGATGCCCGCCACCGCGGCTGGCCTTGTGCACGAGGCGGCGGCGGGGTGGTCGATGGTAAAACTACATCCGAAATGGATTTAATTTGTTGATTTATAATCGATTAGTGACAGATTCTGCTTGCGTCTGATCTGAAGATTGTGCCTGATGCGCATATCGGGTTTGCGAGTCGCTTCGGCCAATCGCCTTGCCGCCCGGGAGTGGGCGTTTTCATATTTGCAGTGACGGTTCGTGAAGAACCGCCGGTCGGCCTGCGCGGCCCGGCTTGCGGTGTTGGAAAATCGCGTGTTCTATATTTGTTCTGACACTGATTCGATGCGTCGGGCGCAATGGGAGATGAGCGAGTGGCACGCCTGAAAACCATATTGACGATTGCGGCCGGCACTGCCGCCACGGTGGCGGGCATTGCCGCACTGGCCGGCACCGCCGGCGCATCGGAGACGATCACCTATACCTATGATGCCAAGGGCCGGCTGATCCTGGTCGAGCATAGTGGCACGGTAAACAATGGCGTGGTCGCCAATTACACGCTGGACCATGCTGACAACCGCAAGAACATCAAGGTGACCGGCGCGCCATAGGCGGCGCGGCGCCAACCCGGCATCTTTTCCTCCTAATTCCCCCCCCTGATTTTGATGGAGTTCATCATGAGCGTTGCCGTGATCCCCGGTGCGCGCCTGCGGCGCATGTGCAATCGCCTTACCTTGCTGACGACCACGGTACTCGCGGTGGGGCTTGCCAGCCCGGCACTGGCGCAGAGTTCGCCAACGCCTTCTCGTCCACTGCTTGACAGCAACGGCGTTGATCTTGCGACGGGTAAGCTGATGGCTTCATCCAAGACAATCGGGATGGGCAGCCTAAGGTTCAGTGATGTCTGGGCCGGCAATGTCGATTCAACCACCTTTACCAATCTGGTCTTTTCCAATGGCCTTTACACTGTTGTTTTCGTTGGCGGAAAATCGCTCGTTTTTGCGCAGGATGCAAATGAGGTCTGGCAGCCCGAGCTGGCCAATGGCGCGACGCTCACGCCCGATGCCAATGGGGGTTATGTTTACACGGCGCCTGATGGCTCACGCTATGATTTTGTCGCCTCGGCATCAGGAACGGTCGGCACATTACAGGCGCAGACGAGCTATGGAGCCTGGGCACATCTGACCAAGATTACCTCGCCAAATGGCGAGACACGGACATGGAATTATCGCATCGTCCAGGTGCAGAGCGGCTGCACTCCCAATCGCTTTGGCATGATCCCGCCGGGCTGCACCACGACGACCTATGAGCGCGCGCAGTCGATCACCACCAACACCGGCCATATGCTCAAGGCAAGCTATGCCTCGCAAACGCCGGGCGCGGATTATAACAAGCTTGTCAGCGTCAAGGCGATCGACCTCAGCACCGATTACTGCGACAAGATGGCTGACAGTTGCGGCACGTTGACCCAGGCTTGGCCCACGCTCGCCATTTCCGAAACCACCGATAATACCGGGTTGGTCAACCGGGTTTTCACCGGCCCGAACACCGAGTTCCGGGTCCGTCTGGGCATTGACGGCGCAACCGATGTCAATGCCGACAGCGTCGGCAATTCCGATCTGATCGTCACGCGCTATACCGATGGCAAGGTCTATACCGTTACGTCAAAGGGCGTCACCACAACCTATACCTATGCCCAATCCGGCAATGACCTGACGGTGACGCGCACCGGGCCGAACAACATGAGTGATACCTATCATGTCAAACTCGACGTTGCACGGTTCGATTCTACTACCGATGCCCTTAATCGCACCACAAGTTACGAATATGATACCAGCAACCGGCTGACCAAGACGACGCTGCCCGAGGGTAATCAGCAGATCGTCTCCTATGATCCGGTCGGCCGCATCGTTGAAACACGCCTGAAAGCGAAGCCGGGCTCTTCCCTGGCCGACATCGTCACCACCGCCGGTTATGTTACCAACTGCACCACCGATGCGCTCAAATATTGCATGAGCCCGCTATGGACGCAGGATGCGTTGGGTAATCGTACTGACTATAGCTACAGCAGCGACCACGGCATGGTCACGCGGGTACAGCTCCCCGCCCCGGCATCGGGCCAACCGCGCCCGCAGATCGATTACGGCTATACCCAGCTCTACGCCAAAATCCGCGATGCGTCCGGCAATCTGGTCAATGCCGACACGCCGGTCTGGAAACTAACCAGCGTCACGCGCTGTGCCGTTGCCGCAAGCTGCGCCGGCACGGCCAACGAGACCGTACAGACCATCACCTATGGCACCGGCAATGGCGGTCTCAACCTGCTGCCAACCCAGGTCACTGTTGCGGCAGGCAACAATTCGCTCATCGCGACGACGACCTATAGCTATGACGCGTTCGACAATTTGTCCGCAGTGGATGGGCCGTTGGCCGGGACAGCCGACACGACCTATTATTTCTGGGATGGGGAAGGCCGGCTGACCGGGATCATCTCGCCCGATCCCGATGGCGCCGGCGCGCTCAAGCGCCGCGCGGTGCGCTATACCTATCAGGGTGATAACGTCACACAAACCGACGTCGGCACGGTCACGGGAACGGATGCCAGCGCCTGGGCTACCTTCGTCGTCTTGCAGACCAGCCAGGCGACGTTCAGCGCCTACGGCTACAAGCTGACCGACGCATTGATCGCGGGCGGCACTACCTACAACCTGACGCAATACAGCTATGATGCCGCCGGGCGGCTCGAATGCGCCGCGCTGCGCATGAACAGCGCGACATGGGGGTCGCTGCCCTCCTCAGCCTGCTCGCTCGCCACGACCGGCAGCTTCGGGCCGGACCGGATCAGCAAGGCGACCTATGACGCGGCCGGACAGATGACCAAGGTCCAGACCGCCTATGGCACCAGCGCTCAGGCCGATGAGGCGAGCGGCGCTTATAACAGCAACGGTACCGTGGCGAGCTTGACCGATGCCGAGGGCAACAAGACCAGCTATGTCTATGATGGCTTCGATCGCCTGTTCCAGACCTTCTATCCGGTGGCCACGGCCGGCGCCGGGACGAGTTCGTCCAGCGACTACGGACAACTGACCTATGACGCCGGCAGCGAGGTGACGGCGCGCCGCCTCCGCGACGGCAATACGATTGGCTATGCCTATGACCATCTCGGGCGGTTGACCTACAAGGATTTGCCGGCCGGTGAATATGATGTGACGTACAGCCATGATCTGATGGGGCGTGTGACACAATCATATCGTTCGGATGGTGTGACCGATACGTTCGCCTGGGATGCGCTGGGCCGGATGATGAGTGACGGGCAGGCGTTTGGCTCGATGGCGTGGCAATATGACCTTGCCGGTCGGCGGACACGGACGACCTGGGGTGACGGCTTCTACGTCAGCTATGATTATCTCGTCACCGGTGAGGTGAGCGCTGTGCGGGAGAATGGCGCCACCTCCGGCATCGGGGTGTTGGCGAGCTATGCCTATGATGACCTTGGCCGCCGCACCGGCATTACGCGCGGCAACGGGACGAGCAGCAGTTTTGGCTATGACAATGTTTCGCGACTGACCTCGCTCGGGCTTGATCTGGACGGGTTGGGCACGGGCAATGACCTGAGCCTTGGCTTTGCTTATTCACCCGCCAGCCAGATTGCGGCGACGACGCGATCTAACAATGGCTATGCCTGGGGTGGCGCGGTGAACCGCAATGATGCGTCTTCAGTCAATGGCCTGAACCAGGTGACGACGGTCGGCGCGGGCAGCCTTGGATATGATGCCAAGGGCAACATATCGAGCACAGGCGCGACCACCTTTACCTATACCAGCGAAAACCGGTTGAGCGCGACGAACGGCGGTGTGTCGCTCTATTATGATAGTTTTGGTCGGTTGGTTGAATATGATGACAGCGTGTCGACGCGGTTCATTTATGATGGCGACCATATGTCAGCCGAGGTCGACAACCCGAGCGGGGTGATCAACAAGCGGTATGTGTTCGGCCCCGGCAGCGATGCACCGCTGGTTGAATATGACAAGAGCGGCGGCAGCTATACCCGCGTGTGGCTCCATGCCGACGAACGCGGCTCGATCATCGCGCAGAGCAATGACAGCGGCACCAAGACAGCAATCAACAGCTATGATGAATATGGCGTGCCGGCGAGCGGCAATGTCGGGCGGTTCCAGTACACGGGGCAAACATGGCTGCCATCGCTGGGCGTGTATAACTACAAGGCGCGGTTATATTCTGCCAAGCTTGGGCGGTTCATGCAGACCGATCCGATCGGCTATGGCGATGGGATGAACTGGTATAATTATGTTGGTGGGGATCCGGTGAATGGGACGGATCCGAGTGGGCTGTGCAATAGCAATGAGCATATGGGAACGATTACTGGGTCTCATATTCCTAGATGTTTGCCTAACGGCTATGGGTCCGCCGATGGTAGCGGTTCAGGAGGGGGGGCTGCTGGAAACGGTGGGGGGGCAGGAAATGGCGTTGGCGGTGGATATCTTGTTTGCGACAATTGCAACAAGAGAGAAATAGCCGATAACGGAGATATAGTAGTTCATCGTCCTCACTACACTTTTATCCCTTACCCAAATTTTGGACCTGCTTCCATGTTTGAGCGAAGCATAATTGATAGATATTCTGAAACCATTTCTGCTGCCGTAGGTTCGGCTGGATTTGCAACTACGTTAACAGATAACACGGTTGGCCTTTCGACTATCGGAACTAACCTGAAAGTATATTCTAGCGGTTGGCGTGGATCAGGGATAGTAAAAACCGCCAGCTTAGGTAGAGGATTGGGCTTTCTTGGTATTGGATTAGCAGTGGCTGGGACAATTAACGACTATAGAAGTTATCAAAGTGGACAACTTAGCGGCGGAAAGTTTTTACTAAATACTGTTTTTACCGGAATCGGATTTTTAGGGCCGATCGGCGCTGCGGCGTCAACCACTTATTTCATTGTCGATTTAACTGTTAGTTCTCCTGATCCATTTAAATAGATAATCAATATTTCTTGATTTTGCTTATGATATAGAGATCAAAATAGCAAAGTGTATTCATTATGAAAAGTCGACAAACATTAATCTTTAAGAGAATATTGGATATCTATCCATTTATATATACAATAATATATAGAATTAATAAAGGATCGTGGCCGGGATCGTTCGATTTTGATAATAATAAAGCAGTCGGTTTTATATCTTTAATATCGGTTGTTTTAACTTTTTCGTGTATTGATTTCACGTGTAAAAAAATGTCATACGCATGGCATCCAAGTTTTGGATTAATATTGACTATTGTATTTCTAGAAATGTTCATAAATTATTATATTTTGATAACCCGTAAGGTCGGAGTGAAGTTCGAACGCGAATATAATAGTATTCCACGAAGTGAAAAGATCATTATTGCTTTATATACATTCATATTTATTATAGCTGTCTTAGTTTTTTCCATTTTTACGGTGCCTAAATAGGCTTCGGTGAAAATGTATTCAATTTAGAATTCCAGGAAATTCCAGAGACATAAGAGTCTGATTCATAATTATCTCTTTTTATTTCATGTTCTTGCGATTCGGCGTGTGAAGAGCTGGATCGACGCGATGAACAGCCATGCAGTGGCCGAGGCGATGGTCTGTTCGAAGTCTTTGGCGAGGCGGCGATTTCGGTTCAGCCAAGCGAGGGTTCGCTCGACAACCCAGCGGCGCGGGAGAACCACGAAGCCTTTTGCGGCATCGGATCGCTTGATGATTTCGATGGTCCATTTTCCGATCCGGCGCAGCGCGTGCTTGAGCTTGTCACCGGCATAGCCGCCATCGGCGAAAACATGCCGCAGCCACGGGAAGCGCCTGACGATCTCGGCCAGCACCAGCGGCGCGCCATCACGGTCCTGGATGTCGGCGGTGTGGACTACGGCATGGACGAGATTGCCGTCGGTATCCGTCAGGATATGGCGCTTGCGCCCCTTGGTCTTCTTGCCTGCGTCGTAGCCCCGTGGCCCGCCGCTTTCCGTGGTTTTTACGCTCTGGCTGGGAAATTCCGGGGACATAAATTCCGGGGACATAATTGTAGTGCACCCCTGAAATGAGACAGAGAAAAGGGTGACAGTTCTCCAGTAAGGAGGACGTTATGGCGAACGGAGTCGATCAGCGGCGCTTCAGCCGGGAGTATAAGCTCGCGGTGATCGAGCGGATGGCGTCAGGCGAGCCGGTGAGCACGCTGTCGCGCGAGTTGGGGATAGCGCGCAAGTGCCTGTACCAATGGCGTGATCGGTATCGGATCGGTGGCGCGATGGCGCTGCGTAGTCGTGGTCGGATGACGAAGGCGGAGGCCGCGGCGGTACGCGGCGAGAGCGCGGTGCTGCCGCAGGCGGGATCAGCGCCGCCACGCGCGCCGCCGGATGAGTTGAAACGGGCGCGCGCGCGGATCGCGGAACTGGAACGCAAGATCGGGCAGCAGGAGCTCGATCTCGATTTTTTTCAAAGAGCCTTGCGGTACGTCGTGGAGGCGCAGCAGCAGAGCGACGCGCCTGGCGGGACGGCGTCTACGCGGTCATCGAAGCGATGACCGCGTACGTGCTGCAAGGCGAAGGGAGTGGATCGACGATCGAACGCTGGTGCCGGCTCGGCGAGGTGAGCCGAGCGGGCTATTACCGACGCTGGCAGGCATCGGCACCGCGCCGTGAGGAGACGGGGTTGCGTGATGCGATCCAGCGTCTCGCTCTGGCCCATCGGCGCTACGGCTATCGGCGGATCGCGGCCTTGCTCGGACGCGAGGGGTGGCAGGCCAACCACAAGCGCGTGCTGCGACTGATGCGCGAGGACAACCTGTTGTGCCTGGGCCGCAAGCCGTTCGTGCCGGTGACGACCGACAGCCGGCATGGTTGGCGGGTTGTACCCAACCTGGCGCGCGGGATGATGCTCACGGGGCTCGATCAGTTGTGGGTGGCGGACATCACCTATATCCATCTCGCCGAGGCGTTCGTCTATCTGGCGGTGATCCTCGACGCGTTCAGCCGCAAGGTGATCGGCTGGGCGCTGGCGACACATCTGCGTGCCGAGCTGGCGATCGAGGCGCTCGACATGGCGATCGCAACACGCCGGCCGGCGCCGGGGAGCCTGATCCATCACAGTGATCGCGGTGTGCAATATGCGTGCGGCGACTACGCCGCCCGGCTGAAGGCCTATGACATCGAACCAAGTATGAGCCGGGTCGGCAATCCGTACGACAACGCCAAGGCCGAGCGGTTCATGCGGACGTTGAAGGAAGAGGAGGTCGATGGCAGGGCCTATCGCGATGTCGAGGACGCCCGCGCCAGCATCGGCGCCTTCATCGAGACGGTCTACAACAGGCAGCGCCTGCACTCCGCGCTCGATTATCTGAGCCCGGAAGAATATGAAGAAAGCATGCCGCGATCATGGCGGGGGTTAACCCCCGCCATGATCGCGGCCAACTAGGGCTGTCACCCTTTAGCGTGTCTCAGTCGAAGGGTGCACTTCAATTGTGTTGTCTAATTGATTTTGCATACATTTGAGTTTCCTTGGTAATTCTGACCTTGGTCGATGGTTGTCTTCGTGGTCATGGACGAGCGTTGGCGCTGTGATGTCCATGCCGCATGATCGCGGTCAGGCGAGGATGGGTGGACGTCCCTGAGGTCCCCGACGCGGTCTGGGCCGCGACACAATAAACGGGATCGTCCGATTTGGCCTTCGGTCGTGGTTGCTGCCGGATCAGTTCCAGCAGAACTCGGTTTCCGACTGCCAAAGGCGGTGGAGCAGGATGGCGAGCTTGCGCGCGACGGCGACGCGGGCGCGCTTGGCGCCCTTGGCCTCGGCAAGCGCCCTGCCCCATGTCTGCAGCGCGCACGGGCGCTTGACCCGGACGAGCAGGCTGTTGGCTGCTTCGTAGAGCGCCGACCTGAGCATCGGATCGCCAGCCTTGGAGATACGCCCCTTATAGTCGCGCTCGCCCGACTGGTTGCGTCTGGGCGTGAGCCCGGCGAACGCGCCGGCATCCTCGCCCCGGGCAAAGCGGGCGGGGTCCTCGATGCTGCTCTTGTAGGTGAGGGCGACGATCGGGCCGACGCCCGGCACGGTCATCATCCGGGTCACCACGGGATCGGCCGCAGCACTGGTGGCGAGCAGCTTCGAGGATATCTTGATCTGGAGATCGAGCGCGTCGATGCTTTCGACCAGCGGGCGCATCACCGCCTCGAGTTCGGGCCTTTGTGCGAACAGTGCGACGAGCCGTTCGGCTCGCCTGGCCGGCGTCGTGACGGTGCCCATGCGCAGCCCGAACAGCTTGAGCAGGCCGCGCAACTGGTTCGCCATCGCCTGACGCGCCTGGATCAGATGCTCGTGGATCTTCAGGCGCGCGCGGTCGATATGCGTCGCCTCCTGCTTGATCCGCACCGCCTTGTACCAGCCCGTACGCGCCAGTTGCGCCAGCCCCTCGGCATCGTGCGGGTCGCTCTTGTTGACACGGGTCGATAACACGCCCTTGGCATGCCGCGCGCAGATGCACGTCACGGGAAAATCGCGCTCCATCAGGCCGTGGTAGAGAAACGCCGACAACGGCCCCGTCTCCAGCACCACCCGCGCAACCCCGCGCGCATGTCGATCAAGCGTCTTTGCCAGCTCGGCGGGATCGGTCGCGCATACCCCGCGCCACCTGACCGTCCCATCGCCATCGACCACGCAGATATGCGTCGTCTTGTCACTCACATCCAATCCAGCGTAAATCGTCATCGGTCATCCTCCTGCCTTGGGGCACCTGCCAGGCGACTCCGTATCATGCAGGAGGATGGCTACCTCAATTACGCCACGTCCCCGTATTACCGTATTACGGCCGGCCGCGCAGCAGGTTGCTTGATTTAGCTGCCCCAAATCTTGCGCGGCGCGGCGCGGCTCACCGGATCGGTGAGTTCGGGTCGAGCCGCATATCGAGATATTTGTCTACGCTGCCCATCAGCTCGGGCATTTCATGCTCGAAGAAATGGTTGGCCTTGGGGATGGTGTCGTGATGGATGGTGATGTGCTTTTGCGTGCGCAGCTTATCGACCAGCTTTTGCGTTGCGCCGGGCGTCACCACCTCATCGGCCTCGCCCTGGATGATGATGCCTGAGGCCGGGCAGGGCGCGAGGAAGGTGAAGTCGTACATGTTTGCCGGCGGCGCGATCGAGATGAAGCCGCGAATCTCCGGGCGGCGCATCAGCAGCTGCATGCCGATCCACGCGCCGAAGCTGACACCGGCAATCCAGGTGGTCGAGGCCTCCGGGTGGAAGCTCTGTACCCAGTCGAGAGCGCTGGCCGCATCGCTCAGCTCACCCACGCCATTGTCGAAAATGCCCTGGCTCTTGCCGACGCCACGAAAATTGAAGCGCAGCGTGGCAAAGCCGCGGCGCTGGAACGTCTTGTAGAGTTCCTGCACCATGCGGTTGTTCATGGTGCCGCCCGATGACGGATGTGGGTGGAGAATCATCGCGACCGGCGCGCGCGGGCGCGGCGCAGGAGCAAAACGGCCTTCGAGACGACCGTCGGGGCCGGGGAAAATAACTTCTGGCATCGGACCTGCTGACGAAAAAATGGAATAGGTGCGCGCATGGCGCTGAATTGCGCGCTATATAGTCATGAAGCGCGCGGGCGCAATCATTCTGCCGGGACAGTGACCAGCATTGGCGACACGTATCTATCTTGACCATGCGGCGACCACGCCAATGTTGCCCGTTGCCATCACCGCCGTTGGTGATGCGATGCGGCATTGGGCCAACCCGTCATCCCCGCATCGCGAGGGGCGCGCGGCGCGCGCGGCGCTGGAACAGGCGCGTGCCAGCATTGCGGCAGCCTATGGCTGGGGCGGGGAGATAGTGCTGACCAGCGGCGCCAGTGAGGCACTGTCACTGGCGCTTGGCCGGTCGATCGTGCCGCGCCGCCTGATTGGCGCAACCGAACATGATGCCGTTATCCGCGCGGCCCCGGCGGCGGCGATGGTGCCGGTGGACGAATCGGGCGTGATCGAGCTTGAGCAGCTCGCGGCCCTGCTGCGGGACCAGCCAGCGACGCTGGTTGCCGTGCAATGGGCCAATAGCGAGACCGGGGTGCGCCAGCCGATTGCGGAGCTGGCCGGGGTGGTTCATGCCGCCGGTGGGCTGTTGCTGGTGGATGCGGCGCAGATGCCGCCGGGCGCCGACCCGCTGGTTGCCGAACATGCCGATTTCGTCACCCTGTCATCGCACAAGCGCGGCGGCCCGGCGGGGGTTGGAGCGCTGCTGGTGCGTGATCTGGCCACGCTGGAGCCGAGCGGCGGACAGGAACGCGGCTATCGCGCCGGGACGGAGAATGTCCCCGGGGTCGTTGGCTATGCCGCGGCGCTGGGTGAAGTGCCCGATGTCGCGCATTGGGCGGCGATGCGCGCGCGGCTGGATGACGCCATCACCCGGTCCGGGGGTATTGTTGTCGGCGCGGGTGTGTCGCGCCACCCGGCGATCGGTTCCTATCGGATGCCGGGCGTCGCGGCGACGGTGCAACTGATCAGGCTTGATCTGGCTGGCATCGCGGTCTCGGCGGGCAGTGCCTGTTCTTCGGGCAGCATGAAGCCAAGCCATGTCCTGGCCGCGATGGGCTGGGCCGAACCGGCGCTGCGCGAGGTGGTGCGGGTCAGTTTTGGTGTGGCGACCACCGATGCCGAGGTTGATGCCTTCATCACCGCCTGGCGGGCGGTGGCTCGCGAAGCGCGGCGCGACGCGGCATGACCTATCTCGATTATCAGGCGACCACGCCGCTGGCCCCGGAAGCGCTTGCCGCGATGCTGCCCTGGCTGGAACGGCAACATGCCAACCCGCATTCGGCGCACCGCGAAGGCCGCGCCGCGCGCGCTGCCGTTGAACATGCGCGGGACCGCATCGCCGCATTAATGCCGCCGGGCGGATCGGTCAGCTTTACCAGCGGCGCGACCGAGGCGCTCAACTGGGCGATCAAGGGCACGACCGGGCCGATTGTCACGCTCGCCACTGAACATGCCGCTGTGCTCGACACGGCAGAGGCGGTGCGGCGGAGCGGGCGGGCGGTGACGATCCTGCCGGTTGGTGGTGATGGTCTGGTCGATCTGGCACAGGCGCGGGCGGCGATCACGCCCGGTACCGGGCTGGTTGCGGCGATGCTGGTCAATAATGAGATTGGCGTGATCCAGCCGATCGCGGCGCTGGCTGACCTCGCCCATGCCGCCGGGGCGCTGATGCTGTGCGATGCGGTGCAGGGCGCGGGTCGCGTGGCTTTGCCGGTGGAATGCGATATGGTCGCGCTGTCGGCGCACAAGCTTTACGGGCCAAAGGGTGTCGGCGCGCTGTGGCTGCGCGACGGCGTGACGCCGACGCCACTGTTGCATGGCGGCGGGCAGGAGGCCGCGGGGCGATCCGGTACGCTGTCACCGGCGCTCTGTGCCGGCTTTGGCGCGGCGGCAGCGCTGATGGTTGAGCGCCGTGATCAGGATGACGCGCACGTCGCACATTTATGGGCGTTGGCCGTGTCGCGGCTCGGCGCGGGCTGGGTCATCAATGGCGCGACGACGCAGCGTTATCGGGGCAACCTTAACCTGCGCCTTGCCGGGCTGGATGTTGCGCGGCTGATGTCTGACCTGCGCGACCTTGCCTTTTCCGCCGGTTCGGCCTGCGCCAGCGGCTCGGGTCGGCCAAGCCATGTGCTGCGGGCCATTGGCCTCAGCGATGCCGAGGCGCGGTCGAGCCTGCGGCTTGGGTTCGGGCGATACACCCGTGAGGATGAACTTGTCGGCGCGATTGACCGGATCATGGCGGCGGCAGAAGCGCAGAGGCTGGCGGCATGATACGGGTTTGTTTCATCGCGCCGGATGGATCGACGCGCGAGGTGACCGCGCTGGCGGGCGACCGGTTACTCGATGTTGCGCAGGCCGACGGTCAGCCGCTGGAGGGCACCTGTGAGGGGCAAATGGCCTGTTCGACCTGTCACGTCATCGTCGCGGCGGAGGATTTTGACCGCCTGACCCCGGCGACAGAGATGGAAGAGGACATGCTCGACCTGGCCAGCGGCGCAACGCGCACCAGCCGCCTTGCCTGCCAGATATGGCTCGACGCGGCGCTTGACGGGCTGACCGTGCGGGTGCCGGGCGACGTGCGCAACATGCAGGGGCGTTGATCGAGCAGCGGCGTGGCTTAATGTCGTGAGAGGGAGGATGATCATGAAACTGTTCACTTTTGCGGTCGCTGCCGTGATGGGCGTGGCGATGCTCGCTGTGCCGCCCGCAGTTGCGGCGGGTCGCCACCACAAGGGTCATGGTTGGCATTGGAAAAAGGTCTGCAAGACCCGTTATTATCACGGCCACAAGGGCACATGGTGCCGCAACAAGCGGGTACACTGGTAACGCCCCCTTGATCGCGCCGCCCGACGCCGCCATATGGCGCACGGGAGTCGGGCGGACGTGGTCGTCGCCAACCCGGTCAGATCCGGAAGGAAGCAGCCGCAACGATTTCGCCGCGGGTCGTCCCGGCTCCCACCGCGCTGCCCGTTGGCACGCGGCATTGGCCGCGCCATCGGTCACATGATGCTGGTGTGGTGAGATTCCCGGCAATCCGGCGCAACCTTTTCCTACCATCGCCGCGCGTGACGCCCTAGACAGGGGGCAATGTCCGACTCCTTTGATCTTGGCGAACCGCCCCAGCCACCGCGTGCCGATGCCTATCGTGTGCTGGCGCGCAAGTATCGCCCGCAAAGTTTTGGCGAGCTGATCGGCCAGGACGCGATGGTCACCACGCTGGGCAACGCGATCAAGCGTGGGCGGTTGGCCCATGCCTTTCTGCTCACCGGTGTGCGTGGGGTAGGCAAGACATCAACCGCGCGGCTGATCGCCAAGGCGTTGAACTGCGTTGGCCCGGACGGGCAGGGCGGAGCGACGATTGACCCATGCGGCGTGTGCGAGCCGTGCCGCGCGATTACCGAAGGGCGGCACATTGACGTCATCGAGATGGATGCCGCCAGCCATACCGGTGTTGATGATGTCCGCGAGATAATCGATGCATCGCGCTATGCGGCGGTCTCGGCGCGCTTCAAGATCTACATCATCGACGAAGTTCATATGCTTTCCAAAAACGCCTTCAACGCGCTGTTGAAGACGTTGGAAGAACCACCGGCGCATGTGAAATTCCTGTTTGCGACGACCGAGGTCAACAAGGTGCCGGTAACGGTGTTGTCGCGTTGCCAGCGTTTTGACCTGCGCCGTATCTCTGCTGACAAGCTTGCCGAGCATTTTGCGCGCGTTTCCGAGGCCGAACAGGTTGAGGCCGAACCCGAGGCGCTGGCGCTGATTGCCCGTGCGGCGGAAGGGTCGGCGCGTGACGGGTTGTCGATCCTTGACCAGGCGATTGCCCATGCCGGGATTGAGGGCGGGGGGGTTACGGCAAGCGCAGTGCGCGAGATGCTGGGCCTGTCCGATCGCGGGGCGATGCGCGACCTGCTTGGGCGATTGCTGGCGGGCGACGGGCCGGGCGCGCTTGACGGGCTGCGTCGGCAATATGATCTCGGCGTCGATCCGCTTAGCGTGTTGCGCGCGCTGCTCGAGGCGATCCACGCCACGACATTGATCAAGCTGGGTGCCGCGCCAGACCCCGGCCATGCGGCGGAAGAGCGTGAGGCGCTGACGGGCTGGGCAGGCACGCTGTCTTTCGCGGCGCTGCACCGGCTGTGGCAGCTATTGCTCAAGGGGCATGACGAGGTTGCGCGGGCGGCGCTGCCGATCGAGGCGTGTGAGATGGTGTTGCTGCGCATTGTTCACGCTGCAACCCTGCCCGATCCGGGTGAGCTGGCGCGGATGATTTCCAATGGTGCGCCGGTTGCGGCGGCGGCGCCGGTCGCACCCGCAGTGGTCAAGCCAGCAGAGGCACCCTTGCCCTCGTCAATTCATGAGATTGCCAAACTGCTCGAGGTGTCGGCGGAGCAGGCGCTGGCGTCGCGGCTGGAATATCATGCCAGCATCGTGCGGCTGTCCGGCGCAGAACTGGTATTGAGCGCGATGCGCCCGCTGCCGGCGGATTTTGTGGCGGAACTGGGCTCAACGCTCAAGCGCCTGACCGAGCGCGTGTGGCGGATCACGACCGAACAGGTCGCAGGCGACCCGACGATCCGCGAGATGCGCGAGGCCGGAGCGGAAGCCATCAAGCAAGAGATATTGGCAACGCCGGTTGTTCGCGCGGCATTTGAGGCGTTTCCTGACGCCGAGATACCCAAGGAAGAATGGGACCGCCTGGTCTCGCTGAGGAGCAAAGCATCATGAAGGGCCTCGAAGACATCATGGCCATGGCGCAGAACGTGCAGAACGAGCTGCAAAAGGCCCAGGCTGGACTCGACACGATCGAGGTTGAGGGCGCCGCTGGTGGCGGATTGGTCAAGGTCACTGCCTCGGCCAAGGGGCGGATCATCGGCATTGCGATTGACGATTCGCTGCTCGTGCCGGGTGAGAAGCAGATGCTTGAGGATCTTGTCGTTGCCGCCTTCAATGATGCGCGGGCAAAGGCAGACAGCGCGTCCAATGCCGAGATGGCGAAGATGACCAGCGGCCTGCCGCTGCCGCCCGGGTTCAAGCTGCCCTTTTGATCTGCGGCCCTAGCGCAGGCAACTATCCTGCCCGTCATTGCGGATCACACCGACCCAGCGGGTAATGGCGTTGCCGTGACGGCGGGTGAAGCCGCGCGGATCAACCGCGTCACGCTTCTTGGGCAGCGGGAGGACGGCAGCGATACGACCCGCCTCAGCCGGGGACAGCGTTGAGGCGTCGTGCCCGAAATATCGCATCGCGCCGGCATTGGCGCCATAGGTGCCAATGCCGGTTTCTGCGACATTGAGATAGACCTCCATGATCCGGCGTTTCCCCCAGATCGTCTCAATCAGGACGGTAAACCACGCTTCCAGCGCCTTGCGCGGATAGCCACCGCCCTGGATGAGGAAAACATTCTTGGCAGTCTGCTGGCTGATGGTGGAGCCGCCGCGGATTTTTCCGCCGCGCGCATTGCGTTCAAATGCCTTCTGGATGGCCTCAAAATCAAAACCATGGTGCAGGCAAAAGCGCGCATCCTCTCCGGCAATCGCGGCGCGGGCCATGTCGGGGTCGATGCGTGACAGTGGCATCCAGCTTTTGGCCACGCCATTTCCCGTAATCGCATCGCCAACCATGGTCAGCGTGATCGGTGGCGGCACGAAGCGATAGGCGACGACCAGCAGAATGGAGCCGATAACGAACCACAGGGTCGCCAGCAAAAATCCCCGGATAACCCGGGTGACGATTGATCGCCGTGGCGATGCGGCCGACATGGTTGCGGCGTTGGTCAACGTGGACGAACCTGTTTGCCAACCCGAAAGCCAGTCCAGCGATGCATCAGAAACTCTCCCATCCCGCGAAGGTTGGGAGAGCGTATCGCGGCGTACTGCCACCTGTCCACTGTCGAACGGTCCGTCTGGCTGGCTGCGCCGCCCCGTTTGTGGGCGGCGCGGCGACAGTCATTATGCGACGGCGAGCATCCGGCGATCACCGGCAAGGCGCATCATCGCCTTTTGCAGCTTTTCGAAGGCACGGACCTCGATCTGGCGAACACGCTCGCGGCTGACACCATAGACCTGGCTCAGCTCTTCAAGCGTCTTGGGATCATCGGTCAGGCGGCGTTCGGTCAGGATGTGCTTCTCGCGCTCGTTGAGATCGTCCATCGCGGAGATCAGCATCTCGTGGCGAACATCAGCTTCCTGCGCCTCGGCAACGACGCTGTCCTGCAACGGTGCGTCATCCGCCAGCCAATCCTGCCACTGACCCTCGCCATCCTCGCGCATCGGGACATTGAGTGACGTGTCGCCACCCATCGCCATGCGGCGGTTCATGCTGGTGACCTCTTCCTCGGTCACACCCAGATCAGTCGCGATCTTGGCGAGGTGCTCTGGTGACAGGTCACCGTCCTCGAAGGCGTCGAGCTTCGACTTCATGCGCCGCAGGTTGAAGAACAGCTTTTTCTGGGCAGCGGTGGTGCCCATCTTGACCAGGCTCCACGAGCGCAGGATGAATTCCTGGATCGAGGCGCGGATCCACCACATCGCATAGGTCGCAAGGCGGAAGCCGCGATCGGCCTCAAACTTCTTTACGCCCTGCATCAGGCCGATATTGCCCTCCGAAATCAGTTCAGACACGGGCAGGCCATAGCCGCGATAGCCCATGGCGATCTTCGCCACGAGACGGAGATGTGACGTCACCAGCTGCGCCGCAGCGTCAGTGTCGCCATGTTCCTCAAAGCGCTTGGCGAGCATATATTCCTGCTCTGGCGCGAGAATCGGAAACTTCTTGATCTCGGCCAGATAGCGGTTGAGGCTCGCCTCACCGCCGAGTGCAGGTATCGTCGCCGGGACGTTGCTGCGGTTTGCCATGATCGTTTCTCCCTTCGTTTCGTGTGCGTCCCTGCTGTGAGGCGGCGCACACACTCACTATACGTATAATCGGCTGAACAGTTCCTGCATGTCAGCAGGCATTTCGCTATCAAACGTCAAAGCGTTACTATTCACCGGATGAATGAAACCCAGTCGTGCGGCGTGCAAGGCCTGCCGACGGAAACACAGTGTTTCGAGAATCGGCTTGTGGACTGGTTTTGTTCTACCATAAACCGGGTCTCCGATCAAGGGGTGGCCCAGCGATGCCATATGGACGCGCACCTGATGGGTGCGGCCGGTTTCCAGGCGGCACTCGACCAGCGCCGCATCGTTCAGCCGGGTGATGGTTGAATAATGCGTCACGGCGCGTTTCCCGCCAGCAACAATGGCAATTTTCTTGCGGTTTTGCGGGCTCCGCGCGAGCGGCGCATCGACGCTGCCACTCGCCGGCACGGGCTTTCCGGAAACAATCGCCTTGTAGCGGCGATCAATCGAATGTGCCGCAAACTGCTTAGCCAATCCTTCATGCGCGCGGTCTGTCTTGGCTGCGACCATCAGCCCCGAGGTGTCCTTGTCGATGCGATGGACGATGCCGGGCCGTGCCACGCCACCGATCCCTGACAGATTGCCGGCGCAGTGGTGGAGCAGGGCATTGACCAATGTGCCATCGAAATTGCCCGCAGCCGGGTGAACGACCAGCCCGGCCTGCTTGTCGATCACGATCAGATATTCATCCTCAAACACCACATTGAGCGTGATGTCCTGGGCAAGGTTGTGCGCCGGGATGGGGTCAGGCACGGCGATGCGGAACAGCGCGCCGCCATCGGTCTTTCGCGCAGGATCGCGTGCCAGATTTCCGGCGGGATCGCTGACCGCGCCAGAGGAAATCAGCACTTTCAGCCGTTCCCGTGACATGGCCGGAACCGCATCTGCCAATGCCCGGTCGAGACGCCAGCCACTGGCTCCGTCCGCAATCCGCGCTTCGATGATGGAAACCCCCCGATCCATGGGCTAGCGATGTGGGCATGACGTTGCGGATTTCAAGCACCCTGTTGCAGCGATTGCTTGCCGAGGCACAGGCATCATCGAATGAAGTCTGTGGGCTGCTTTTGGGGACGCCCGACGAGGTTCATGAAGCGCTGCCTTGCAACAACGTCGCGTCATATCCTGAAATCGCGTTTGAGCTCGATCCGGCTGAATTGATCGCCGCGCACAAGGCAGAACGTGCGGGTGGCCCGACCATCATTGGTTGCTATCATTCTCACCCGAAAGGAGCGGCAAGTCCGTCTCCGCGCGATGCCGCCGCTGCCGCACCGGATGGGTCGATCTGGCTGATCCTTGCCGGCAAAGCCGCATCAGCGTGGCGGTCCGACGAAAGCGGGGCGTGTGAAGGGCGGTTCACGCCGGTTGCGCTCATCGCCTTATAACGCCATGGCTTTGGAGAGAAGCTTGCGTGTAGCGTTCAGCATCGTCACATTAGCCTTACCACCGTTCCGGAGCCGTTTCATTCCATGACTATCAGTCCGGTCGATTTTGCCAGCCTGTTGTGCTCGCGCCTGTGCCATGATCTTTTGAGCCCGGTCGGCGCGCTGAATAACGGGCTTGAACTGCTCGCCGATGAGCATGATCCGGAAATGCGTCAGCGCTGCCTCGAGTTGCTGGCGGAGAGTGCCAAGGCATCAGCGAACAAGCTGAAGTTTTTCCGCCTCGCTTTCGGTGCGGCTGGCGGTTTCGGTGAAACGATTGATACGCGTGAGGCGCGTGCGGCGATCGAGGGGCTTTTTGGTCCCGGGCACCGGGTCAATCTCGGCTGGCTGATCGAGGATCCGACCTTGCCCAAGGGAGGGATCAAGGTCTTGCTCAACCTTGCGCTCCTGGCCGGGGATGCCTTGATTCGTGGTGGGCAGCTTGATGTCGGCGCCGAGTATAAGGATGGCGTCGTCGAAATCGTTGTCCGTGCGGACGGACCGCGCATCATCCTTGATGCGGAACTTCGCCAGGCCCTGCTGGGTGAGACGGGTGATACTGTCGTGACGCCGCGTGCTGCTGCGGCCTATCTGGTCCATGCGCTGGTGGCCGAAGGCGGTGGTACGGTGCAGGTATCCTCACCAGCCGACCCGGTATTGTTGTTCGGGGTGACGCTCCGCGCATAAACGTCACCTTAACGTCTTGTTGTCCATAGTTTGCGCCGCGCACAAGCGGGGCCCCATGGACGATCTGTTACAGGAATTCATCGCCGAGACACGCGAGACGCTCGAAGCGCTTTCGGGTGAGATTGTCGCGTGGGAATGCGCGCCACAGGACCGTGACCGGCTCGACGCAATCTTTCGCTTCGTCCACACCGTCAAGGGAAGCTGCGGCTTTCTTGATCTGCCGCGTCTTGCCCGCCTCAGCCACGCGGCTGAAGATGTGCTGGCTGCGGTTCGCGATGGCAAACGCATCCCGGACACCGCACTGGTCAATGCCGTCCTGTCGATCGTTGATCGCATTGGCGAGATTGTCGAGGCAATCGATGTCGGTGTGGCGCTTGATGATTCGGGTGAGAATTTGCTGATCGCCGCGCTTGATGAGCAATCGGAGGCTCCGGCGGCGGCGGTCGCGACACCGACCCAGATGGTCGGATCGCGCAACAGCAGCCGCAGCGTTCGGCTGAATGTCGAGCTGCTTGACCGGATGATGAGCGGCATGTCCGACATGGTGCTCGCACGAAACGAACTCGCCCGGCGCCTGCGCGATGATGATGTTGATCCGGGGGTCGAGGCCGCGCTTGAACGGCTTTCCCTGACCGTCGCCGACATGCGCGAGACGGTAACGCGCACCCGGATGCAAAAGATTGACGCCCTTTTCTCGGCATTGCCGCGCATGGTGCGTGATACCGCTGCCGAGGTTGGCAAGTCGGTCATGTTGCATATTGAAGGGTCGGACGTCGAACTCGATCGCGAGATGATCGAGATGATGCGTGACCCGCTGGTCCATATTGTCCGGAACTCGATTGACCACGGCATTGAGGCACCGGCTGAACGGCGCGCGGCGGGCAAGCGTGAAAATGGCCGGCTGTCGATTGCCGCCCGCCAGTCTGGCAACCAGATCATCGTTGAAATCAGCGATGACGGACGGGGCATCGCCACCGACCGGCTGGTCAAGAAAATTGCGGCGCAGGGCATCCGCAGCGAAGCAGAGCTGAACGCGCTGAGCGAGAAGGCCAAGCTTGACCTGGTGTTTGAGCCAGGCCTGTCCACCAAGGACGAGGTGACGGCGATCTCGGGTCGCGGGGTTGGCATGGATGTCGTGCGGGCCAATGTCGAACAGATTGGTGGCCGGATCGATCTTCACAATACGCCGGGCAAGGGCCTGTGCATTGCCATCCATGTCCCGCTGACCCTGTCGATTATCTCGACAATCTGCGTTGGGGTCGAGGGGCAGCGCTTTGCACTGCCACGCCAGTCAACGGAGGAAATTGTCCGCGTCGGCGGTGATGCGATCCGGATCGACATGCTCGGGGATACGCCTGTTGCGATGGTGCGTGATCGGCGGTTGCCGCTGGTCGATCTCGGGCGCGTGCTTGGCTTTGCCCGCGATACCGGTTCAGCGCCAATGCTGGCGATTGTCGGGGTGTCCGGCGGCAGTTACGCCCTGGCTGTCGATCATGTCCTCGATACCGAGGAACTGGTCGTCAAGCCGGCGGCACCGGCGGTAATGGCTGCCGGGGTCTATGCGGGCCAGACCTTGCCAGACAGCGGCTTGCCAATGCTGTTGCTTGATTGTGCCGGCATTGCGGCGACAGCCGGGTTGCAGTTCACCCGTGAAGCTGCGCTTGACGAGGTGTTGGCCGAGGATCTGGCAGACACATCTTCGACCTTGTTGTTCGATGATCTTGACGGTGTGCGCCGTCTGGTGCCGCTCGCGATCATTGACAGGATTGAGCGCGTCTCGACCGACGCCATCCGCTTTTCCGCTGGCCGCCTGCGCTTGACCACCGAAAACGGCATTGTGCCGCTTGTTGCAATGGGAAGTTGGCAGGATAAGGGCGCTGTCGCCGTGCTGCGGCTGCGCGATGGGGATTGCGAGATCGGTTATGTGATCGACGATGCCGTCGACATTCTTGATCTGCCGCTCTCGCTGGTTCCGGCGGTGGAGCCTGGCCTGGTTGCCGGTGTTGTCGCCCTTGAAGGAGAGCAGGTTGAACTGCTCGACCTGCATTGGCTGTTTGCCCAGCATGGTGCAGCGCAGACCGCGACGGTCGCGCCCCTGTGCCTGATCGACGGGGCGGATAGCGCCTGGATGATGACCTTCCTCAAACCTGTTCTGGAAGGGGCAGGCTACCGGGTTGCCGCCAAATTGCGGAAGAATGAAAGCGCTGCTGTCGTACTGACGATGGATCAGGAGCCCTCACATCCGGCAGCCCAGGCGCCCGTCATCCGGCTCCGTCGGGATGCCAATGCGCTGGCCAATGATGACAGCATCTACCGCTATGATCGACCGGGGCTGTTGGCTGCTTTGGCGCAATCGGCAGGGGGCCGCTAATGTCGCAATTGTTCCTGATTGCCCAGATTGCCGGGTCGGCCGTCGCGATTGATTCAACCCAGGTTGAATCGGTTGTTGATATTGGCACGATTGTTCCGGTTCCGGGGGCGGGGCGCCAGATCCACGGTCTGGCCGCTTTGCGCAGCCGGGTTGTCACTGTGGTTGATACGCGGATCGCGCTTGGGCTTGAGCCGACATCAGTGCCCGCATCCCGGGCGGTGATTACCCAACATGAGGGGCACAACTACGCCATTCTGGTCGATGCGCTTGAAGACGTAGCGCCATTTGACCTGTCGCCACTGTCATCGGGACTGGTGCTCGATTCGGGCTGGCGCGGGGCTGGTCGTGGCATTGTCGAGCGCGACGGTGAGCCATTGCTGGTGATTGATCTTCACGCACTGATCCCCGGCACTGCCGCGCTTGCTGCGTAAAATCGCCATTAACGAGAATATTACGGATTTCGGGCACACCCGCCCAATAGGCCGGGAAACAGGATCTCAAGTGATGAAGACGTGTCTTGTCGTCGACGATTCAAAAGTGATCCGCAAGGTGGCGCGTCACATACTTGAGACGCTCAACTTTGAGGTAAGTGAAGCAGGTGATGGTCGGGAAGCGCTCGACTCTTGCCTGACATCGGCGCCGGACGTGATCCTGCTCGATTGGAACATGCCGGTAATGAGTGGCATGGATTTCCTCCGCGCGCTGCGTGACAGCGCGATTGCCAGCCGTCCCAAGGTTGTTTTCTGCACCACCGAAAATGGCATGGCGCATATCCGCGCAGCGATTGAAGCGGGGGCTGACGAATATGTCATGAAGCCGTTCGACCGCGAGACGCTGGAGAGCAAACTTCAGATTGTTGGCATGGCCTGATCGGGTTTCGTCCCCATGGCTATTTCTCGTCTCAAGGAACAAACGACGGCGGCCCCACGGCCTGACCTGCCACGCACCCTGATCGTTGATGATTCGGTGGTGGCGCGGGCGGTTATCGCGCGGGCAATTGAAGCCAGCGGGCGGTTTGTCGTCGCCGGTGCCGTGGCGAATGCTGACGCGGCGCTTGGTTTTCTTCGCCAGAACCGCGTCGATGCGATCATCCTCGATATTGAAATGCCGGGCGTCAGCGGTCTTGCTGCGCTGCCCGATGTTATTGAAGCCGGAGCGGGCGCCAAGGTTCTGATTGTCTCCTCCTCCTGCGGCGAAGGAGCTGCTGCGACCATCGAGGCATTGGCGCTTGGCGCCGCCGATACGCTGGTAAAACCTGAGGCTGGTGGCTTCACGGGCGGATTTTCGCGCGCAATCGGTGAGAAGCTGTCCCGCCTGTTTGAGTTGGCACCGACCGGGGTTGCGGTTTTGCCCGCGGCGAGTGCTGCCACCGCCACAGGCTTTGATATTGTTGCAATTGGCGCTTCAACCGGCGGCATCCACGCACTGAGCCTGTTGTTGCGGGAGATTCCTGCTGGCTTCCAGCTACCGATCCTTATCACACAGCATCTGCCCGCCAGCTTCATGCCCTATTTTGCTGCGCAGGTCTCCGTGCTGGCAGCGCGCCCGTGCGAGGTTGCCGTTGATCATCTGCGGGTTCGTCCTGGCCGGGTGATAATTGCGCCTGGCGATGCACATATGCGCGTTGTTGCCAGTGGCGACGGGGCATCAATCCGCCTGTCCACCGAACCGGCGCGGAGCGGGTGTCTGCCCTCAGTGGACCCGATGTTTGAAAGTCTCGCAGAGCTCTACGGCGCACGCGCGCTTGGCGTTGTGTTGAGCGGGATGGGGCGTGATGGCTCGGAAGGGGCGCAGCGCATGGCAAGCCATGGTGCGAGCGTCGTGGTGCAGGATCAGGGGAGCTCGGTCGTCTGGGGGATGCCCGGCGCGGTGGCGGCAAATGGGTCGGCCAATGCGATTTTGACACCCGTTGATATTGGCAAGCTGATCGCTGCGCGTCGGCGACCGGGATGCTGAGCCCGACACCACGGCATCGGCCCAGCGGGGCCACCAGCGTTTTTGCCGCCTTGCTCGAATCGCGCGCTGGCCAACAGCTTGATGCGAATCGCGAATGGCGCATTGAGACGGCGTTGAAACCCTTGTTGCGCGAACGAAATTTCGAGACACTCGATCAACTCGCTGGCGCATTGCTTTCAGCGCAGGACAGTGGCGTGGCGGATCAGGTTGTTGATGCACTGCTCAACCAGGAAACATCATTTTTCCGTGATGTTGCCGCGTTCGACATGGTGGCGCGCGCAGTGGAGGATCTCCACAATGCCGGGTTGAAGCGGCGCGTCCGTATCTGGTCTGCTGGTTGCTCCTCTGGGCAGGAGCCCCTGTCACTCGCGATGCTGTTTGCGGAAAGCTTTGGTGCCGACGATGCGGCGCCCGAGATCATCGCCACTGACGTGTCCGATGCTTCTGTCCTGCGCGGGCGCGCCGGTCGATATTCGCAATTCGAGATTCAGCGCGGGTTACCGGTTCGTCGCATGGTCCAATGGTTCGAACCTGCGGGCGAGGAATGGGTCGCCAAGCCGGAGCTAGTCCGCCGCATCCAGTTCCGCCAGCTCAACCTTGTCGCAGATCCACTGCCGATCGGGCGCTTTGACGTCATCCTGTGCCGCAACGTGCTGCTCTATTTCGCGCCTGCGATGCGGCGCAAGGTACTGGCACGCCTTGCACAGGTCTTGCGGCCAGGCGGCTTGCTGGTTCTGGGCGCTGGTGAAACGGTGATCGGGCAGACAGAGATGTTCCGCCCGAGCCAGGCCTATCGCGGCCTTTATGAGCCCACCGGTGCCTTGCAGGACAGCGCCGCAGCCTGATCCGCGCTGCGCCTGATCGCAGACGTTGTGTTTCTCCCGGTAGCCGCCCATTATTGCGCCCGGGGCACGGAAAAGGGCGCCATGACGATCATCGATACGCCATCACCCAATTTCAACGATCGCAAATTGCCGATCACGATGATCGTGCTGCACTATACCGGCATGACCTGTGCTGCGTCCGCACTTGCCCGGTTGTGTGACGCGGATGCTGAGGTGTCGGCACATTATCTTGTCGATGAGGATGGCACGATCCACCGTCTCGTTGCCGAGGAAAAGCGCGCCTGGCACGCAGGTAAGTCACGCTGGCGCGGTATTGAGGACATAAACTCGGCGAGCATTGGCATCGAGATCGTCAATCCGGGCCATGAATTCGGGTACCGTCCCTTTGCGGAAGAGCAGATCGACGCGCTGATCCCGCTGGTCGCGCGGATCAAGGAAAGTCACGGCATCACGCGCGGGAATGTCGTCGGCCATTCGGATATTGCGCCCATGCGCAAACAGGATCCCGGCGAGCTATTTCCCTGGAACAGGCTGGCGCGTTTGCGCCTGGCGCTGCCACGACCGACGCGGAACCTGATGGATCCGGGCTGGAGCGACGCTGGCTTTCTCGTCGCGCTGGAGCGTTTCGGTTATGACGTCACGGACAAGCTTGCCGCCGTCGTCGCTTTTCAGCGCCGTTACCGTCCTGAACTGATTGACGGCACGATTGACGGTGAATGTCGCTCGATCCTGCTCGCGTTGCTGTTGCCAAAACCCCAGGGGGACGAGTAAGCGGGCCATACCAGAGGGTCGGGCGGCCGCGGGGTGTGCAAGCACCGCGAGGAAAGTCCGGGCTCCGCGAAACGACGGTGCCGGGTAACGCCCGGCGGGGGTGACCCCAGGGAAAGTGCCACAGAGAGCAGACCGCCAACGTCCCTCGGGACGCGGCAAGGGTGAAAGGGTGCGGCAAGAGCGCACCGCGCGACCGGCAACGGAAGCGGCATGGCAAACCCCACCGGGAGCAAGACCGAATAGGGGCGGCACAGGGGCTTCGTTTCAGCTCGTCGCCCGGGTTGGTTGCTTGAGCTGGCATGCAAATGCCAGCCTAGAGGAATGGTCGCCATCGCCCGCAAGGGTGGTACAGAACCCGGCTTACAGGCCCTCTGGTATTTTCTCTTCAAAATGCGGCATGGCAATCGTTGCTTTGCCCGCTTACAGGGCGAGCAATGACACGTTCAACTCGATCTGCTGACTGGGGATTCCCGCGCTGGCGTGGCTATGGCAGCTCGCGCGAGGCGACGCAGGTGCGGATGTGTGATCGGCATGGCTGTGACCAGGCGGGTAATTGTCCTGCGCCAAAATCCCCCAACAGCCCGGAACGCTGGTATTTTTGTCAGGAACATGCTGCGGAATATAATCGCGGCTGGAACTATTTCGAAGGTTTGACCGCCGAGGAGGCGGCGGCGCGGGAGGCTGATGAGACGCGCGCCGCCAATGGTTTTGCCGAAGCCAAGCATTATAGCTGGGGCGGGCCGGGCGATGGGACACGCTCCCGCGACGAGATGCGCGCGCTCGAGATGCTCGAACTGGACAGTGATGCCGATTTTGACGCCGTTCGCGTTGCCTGGCGGCGACTGGCGAAGGAGAATCACCCCGATCTGCGCCCGGGCGATGCCGAGGCGGCGAAGCGGTTTCAGGCAATCCAGGCGGCCTATGATGTGCTCAGGTCAGCCGAGGAAGCGCGGAGCTGGAAGCCGACGGCGTGATGCCGAAGGTCGGGGCAGGGTGGGAACGCACCATCCTGATCTGTGGTAAATGTACCAAGCGGTTAAATGGCGGCTTCGGCGAAAAGCGCTGCACGCCGCTCGCCAAGGCGCTGCGCAAGTTTCTCGGGATCAAACGCGGCCGCAAGGCACCAATCGGCATCGTTGAGACCCGGTGCCTTGGAGTGTGCCCGCAGGGTGCCGTTACGGTCATCGACGGTGCGGCACCACGTGA
The DNA here is from genome assembly GCA_963422345.1 of uncultured Sphingomonas sp. Lineage (GTDB taxonomy): Bacteria > Pseudomonadota > Alphaproteobacteria > Sphingomonadales > Sphingomonadaceae > Sphingomonas. The sequence goes on along the minus strand of OY729425.1, from coordinate 2,455,852 downwards.
TTGGGTGCTCGTCCGAGCCGGCACAACAATCGCCGATGTGGCATCGTCGCTCGAATTGCGGGGCGTCAAGCCGGCGAAATGAACGCTGAATGGCGGGCATGAGGTGTAGCCCGTCCCAGGATCACCCGCAACAAGCCACCCTCCGCATCCTTGCCTATCCTTGCACCCATATTTCGACGAGCGCTGGATCAGCCACAGGCTGCATAGCGCGCGGCGGTCTCGCAAATAAGTGCGATCATGTTGGGGATGCCCTGGGTGCGGTTTGAACTGAGTTGTTGCTTCAGGTTGAACGGCGCCAGCGCCGCGTCAATGTCGCTCGCCAGGATTGCGGCTGGCGACTTGTCCTGCACCGTCAGCAGCACCAGCGCGATGATCCCCTTGGTAATCGCAGCATTGGAATCGGCGAGGAAATGGAAGGTGCCGTCGTCCTGGACCATGGGGTAAACCCATACTGAAGCCGAACAACCCCTGACCATTGTCGCGTCGGTCTTGAGTGCATCCGGCATCGGTTCAAGGTCACGGCCCAGATCGATCAACAGGCGGTAACGGTCATCCGGATCGAGAAAGTGATATTCTTCCTGCAGGTTTGTGAGGCTGGTCATCCCAGCCCCGCTAGCGGGGTGGCCGTTAGAGGTCCACCCCGGCAGCAATCGCTTCCAGCTTGCGGATGCGTTCTTTCAGGTCGGCAATTTCAATCCGGGCGCTGGCATTCGGGAGTGATGGGCCGGTGCTCATTTCACCAGCGACATGCAATTCCTGCTCTTTCAGCGAGAGCCAGCCGCGCCAGCCGGCCAGGCCGGCAAACACCAGCATTCCGAGGCCGGCCAGCCCTGCACTGGCCATGGTGAGATAGAAGGTCGGGTCAGTCATGGTCCCAGTCCTTTCGTTTAGCTACGGTCACGCAGCTTCTCGATCTCGCGATCAAGTTGGGCGCTGCTTGTGTTGGAGTCGGTGGCAAGGCGTTCCAGGACAGCGAGCCGCTCCTTGAGGGCTTTCAGTTCCTCGCGCATCCGGGCGTTCTCTGCCGTGTCAACGTCATTCTTGAGTCGGACGTCGTTGCCGCGCCAGTCCTTGCCAACACCGTAACGCGCGCTGAGCACCCGGCCGACAGTGACGACAATGACGATAGCAACGACCATTTCAAACGGGTTCATCTGAACTTCTCCGTTGTCGATAAAAAGGGGAGGGTTATTCGGCTGGCTGTTGCGACAACCGCTCAAGGCGGCGGCGCGGCCGGTCAACCCGTTCGGTCAGATAGGTGCCGATGGCGGCAATGACGGCCAGCACGGCGAAGACGACGATCATTTCAACTAGTCCTTCAGTTGAGTGGCGACGGTTGGTCGCGCAGCTTCTCGATTTCATCCGCGACGTCGATGCCGCGGTCGGTGACGATGCGCTCGAGTACGCGCATCCGTTGTTCGAGGCGTTCGGTCTGGGCGGCATATTGCGCCGCCTTTTCCGCGACCTTGTCTGCCTCAATCTCCATCCGGCGCATGCGATGGGCGAGCAGCGGGCGGATGATGGTCCCGCCGATCACTGCGACCAGGCCGACGGAGATCCCCAGAATTGGGATCAAAAAGACGATACTCGGTCCCATGGCCTGTTCCTCAATCCCGGGTGCGGAGTGCTTCGATCTCGCGCGCGGTACGCTCGGCGGGATCGGTGGCGATGCGTTCAAGAACCGCAATGCGCTCTTCCAAGCGTGAAACCTGGCCATGCAGGCGATCATTCTCGGTCTTGAGCAACTCGGTCTGGCGGTTAACGCTCAGCTCGCCATTGCGATCTACCAGCGTCTTGCCCTTTTCGTCGCTCAGCGGGTAACCGTGGCGTGCGCGAACCCAGGTGGTGAAGGCCCAGGTGAGCGGCCCGATCGTGATCGCGGCGACGGGGATGATAAACCCCAGATCATTCAGGTGGTGCATCATATTCTTCCCTGTTGCAGCCCGCGTCTCAGCGCAGGCTGTCGATTTCGTCAGCCAGGCGGCTGTTGCGGCTGGTGTACATCATCTCAATGTCGGCCAGGCGGCGGTCGATATCGCGAAACGCAGAGCGGACTTCGGCGGTTGAGCGCTTGGTGTTGGTCCGCACGCCCTGCCAGAACTTGGCATCATCCGCGTCGCCATACAGGCCGAGCGGTTGCGCCGTGGCGACCCAGCCGATGATCAGGTAGGCGAGCAAGACCCATCCGGTGGCACATGTCAGCAACACGGTGCCAACGCGAACCCAGGTGACGTCTACACCGGTGTAATCGGCGATCCCCGCGCAGACGCCCATCAACTTGGCGTTCTTCTTGTCGAGGTAGAATTTGGTACGGCTGGCGGACATTTCAGCTCCTCCGGGTAAGGTCGTAATCGGTTGGTTCGGCAAGTGGCAGGCTGGTGCGCCAGTCGGGATTGTCAGCGGCGATGATCCGCTCGACGGTTCCCAGGCGATCCTCCAGGCGACGGGCGAGAGAGTAGAGCTCGTCGAGCAACTTCTCGTCCTCGTTGGTGATCTTCGGCGACTGCCGCCACTTGGTGACATAGTGCAGGATGATCCAAGGCATGCCGATGAACAGTATGCTGCAGATCATCACGGGAAGGAAAACTTCCTCCATCGGATCAATCCTGCTTGCCGCCGACACGCGCCTTCAGCGCGGCCAGCTCGGCGTCGATCTTCTCGCTTGAGCGAAGCTCGGCGATTTCCTCTTCGAGGCTCTTGGCGGGCATTCCCAGACCCAAGGCATCAGCACGACCCTCGGCAAGGTCGACACGACGCTCCATGATCTCGAAGCGGCTGAAGGCATCGGCCATCTTCGGGCCGGCATACATCTCGCGCAGCTTGACCCGGTTATGGGCGCTCTCAAGACGGGTGACGATCGAGTTCTGGCGGGTACGGGCCTCGCGCAGCTTGTTCTGCAGCTTGGCAATATCTTCTTCCGCCGCCTTCAGGGCCTCGTCGAGCACGGTGATTTCGCTCGTCAGTTGCTCCGCCATGTCAGCGGCCTTCTGACGCTCTACCAGTGCGGCCTTGGCCAGATCTTCACGATCCTTCGACAGTGCCAGCTCGGCCTTTTCAGTCCAGCTTTCCTGCAGCGCGCCGAGCTTGGTGATGTGGCGGCGCATTTCCTTCTGGTCAGCGATCGTGCGCGCGGCGGAGGCGCGTACCTCAACCAGCGTTTCCTCCATCTCGAGGATGATCATGCGGATCATCTTGGCGGGGTCTTCCGCCTTGTCGAGCAGGTCGGTGAAGTTGGCGGCAATGATGTCGCGGGTTCGGGAAAAAATGCCCATGGTGGATACTCCTGAAGGAAACTGAGTAATTCGGGGTTGATGTTTAGGGGTGCCGGGGCGGAGCGAGGGGCTGTCCGCCCCGGCATTGGCCTCACGCAACTTGCGTGAGGGGGGCCTGGTTCGCCGGAGCGATCGGACCGACGGCCACCACAACAAGGGCGGCGCTCATCACCATCGCAGCAGCGGCGGCGAAGGTCCGGGTGAAGAAGGTGGTGGTCGAGATCATTGTGTAGCTCCGTCAATCTTGTCGTTAGTGTCGCGCCCTGTCGGCGTTGTCTGGTGTTCAGCATGGACCGTGCCAATTGCAAAAAACGGCGGATTTCTGCCGAATTTCGCAAATCGCTCATCGAACCCTCAGATTCGCGCTTGCCAAGCCTTGGTGATTTGCGCCAATAATTGGGAATGCAACGCGCTTCTCAGGTTATCGGCCAGTCCGGCCCCTTCCTCGATGCACTGGAACGCGCCAGCCGCGCCGCTGCGCTGGACCGCCCGGTGCTGGTGATCGGCGAGCGCGGCACGGGCAAGGAGTTGGTCGCCGAACGACTCCACCGTCTTTCTCCGCGCTGGGATCAGCCGCTGGTGATCATGAACTGTGCGGCGCTGCCGGAGACGTTGATTGAGGCGGAACTGTTTGGACATGAGGCGGGCGCCTTTACCGGTGCGACCAAGGCACGGGCCGGGCGCTTTGAGGAGGCGCATGGCGGAACCTTGTTTCTGGATGAACTCGGCACGCTCTCAATGGCGGCGCAGGATCGGTTGCTGCGTGCGGTCGAATATGGCGAAATAACCCGCATCGGCTCGTCGCGCCCGTTGCGCGTGGATGTGCGCATTGTCGCGGCGACCAATGAACATCTTCCCGACAAGGTAGCGCGCCACCAGTTTCGCGCGGATTTGCTCGATCGACTGAGCTTTGAAGTCGTTACCCTGCCGCCACTTCGGGCGCGTCCCGGTGACGTGCTGGTGCTCGCCGATCATTTCGGGCGGCGCATGGCCTCTGAAATGGGGCGTGATGACTGGGAGGGTTTCAGTCGCGCCGCGACACAGTTGCTGGTTGACTATGAATGGCCAGGCAATGTCCGCGAATTGCGCAACGTTGTTGAGCGGGCAGTATATCGCTGGGAAATGTCTGGGCCGATTGATGTGATCGAATTTGATCCGTTTCAGTCGCCGCACCGTCCGGCCAGTGCGACAGCACCGGCAGCGATGCCGTCAGCGCCGGTCGAGCAAGAGGATCCGGCCGCAACAGAAGACGAGCCGGAAAGCCCGAGCGATTTTAAAACCGCGATAGCCAAATTCGAGCGGGAATTGCTGGAAAAAGCCCTGGCCGAGGCGCGTTTCAACCAGCGGGCAGCGGCCAAGGCACTGGGTCTGAGTTACGACCAGTTGCGCCATGCACTGCGCAAACATGACTTGATGCCGGGCTGACTCTCGGCGCCAGCCCGGCAATAATTCAATCAACGCATGCTCACCATGCAGAGCAGCATTGGCAGCGACAGCAACGTATTGATGCGCGAGAAGATCATCGCGGTCTTCGCTGATTTCGCCTTGGTGTCAGCATCAGCCTCGACAATGCCAAGTGCCTTTTTCTGGTTCGGCCAGATTATGAACCAGACGTTGAACGCCATGACCAGCGCGAGGTACATGCCCACGCCGATCAACTGCGCGCCCGACGTCAGCGTCATGGCTTCATGAAGTTCGCCGTACATATAGGCCAGCACAAGGCCGCTCAGCACCGTGAACAACGCGCCCCAGCGGAAATAGAACAACGCCTTGGGGGCGATATATTTGGTCACGCCCGGCTTGAGGTCCGCCGGGAACGACGGCATCGTCGGGATCTGCACGAAGTTGAAATAGTAAAGCAGGCCGATCCACAGGATCCCAAAAAACACATGCGCCCATTGCGCGGCTGACAGCGCAACGTCGCGTTCAAAATATGGCGCGAACATCAATCCGACGGCGAGCAGAAAGCCCACCCCCAGCACCGCGTTCAGATTGCCGAAAAACTTGTCCATCTTATTCGCTCCCCATGTTTGCCTTGCAGCCCTGGCTGACCCTTAAAAGCTGAGCCAGCGTTTGTCACACAAAACGACCTCAGCCCTCCGGCGGCACATCGACCGGCGTCTCGACGGCCAGGCCATGCTTCATCAGCATCGGAATATTGGCCAATGCGAATAACACGGTCAGCGGGATGGCGCCGAACACCTTGAAATTGACCCAGACACCATCACTGAAATGGCGCCAGACCAGTTCGTTAAGGCCTGCCATGCCGGTGAAGAACAGCGCCCAGTTGATCGTCAGTTGGCGCCAACCCTTGTCAGAAAGGCCGGGATAGCTCGCCTCAAGCAACTGCCGCAGCAATGGTCGACCCGTGGCCAGGCCGAAAATCAGCGTCAGCGCGAAGATCGAATAGACGAAGGTAGGCTTCATCTTGATGAAGCGCAGGTCGTGGAAATAAAGGGTAAGACCACCAAATACGAGCACCAGCACGCCGCTGATCCACAACATTGGTGAAATATGCCCGGTCTTCCAGCGCGAGACAATCATGGCGATCGCGCTTGCGACCATGAAGGCTGCGGTTGCCGCCAGCAAACGCTCGAGCTGAACGCCGGGGGCGAAAAAATTGACGGCGAAGAAGGTGAGCAGGGGCGCATAGTCCACTGCCATGCGCAGGCCAGGGCTGGCCTGGCCGGATTGAGCGTCGGATTTGCTTGCCATCAAACCGGCCTTTCCACACCTGCGATGATCCGTGCAACCTCGTTTGCATCGAACGGCCGCAGATCGCTCATGCCCTCGCCAATGCCGATGGCATGGATTGGCAGGCCGAATTTCTCTGCTGCGGCCACCAACACACCACCGCGCGCCGTGCCGTCCAGCTTCGTCATGACCAGTCCGGTCACTCCCGCCATGTCGCGAAACACCTCGATCTGGCTCAGCGCATTCTGGCCAGTTGTTGCATCAAGCACCAGCACCACGTCATGCGGTGACTCGGGATTGATCCGGCCCAGTACCCGACGGATCTTGGCGAGTTCGTCCATCAGCTCGCGCTTGTTCTGCAATCGCCCGGCGGTATCGACGATCAGCACGTCGATTCCCTGCGCAGTGGCCTGCTTGACCGCTTCATAGACGATACCGGCGGCGTCACCGCCTTCCTTGCCACTGACCAATGGCACGCCCGCCCGCTCGGCCCAGGTGGCAAGCTGGCCGATGGCGGCAGCGCGAAACGTGTCGCCAGCGGCGAGCATCACGCCATAATCCTGCTCTTTCAGCCAGTGTGCCAGCTTCGCGATGGTGGTTGTCTTGCCCGATCCATTGACGCCGATCACCAGCATTACATGTGGGCGTGGGAATGCCGAGATTTCGAGCGGCCGCGCCACAGGCGCCAGAACTTTCTCAATCTCCTCGGCAACGATCAAGCGGATACCCAGCTCTTCCATGTCGCGCTCGAAGCTGCCCTCGGCGAGCCGCGCGCGAATTCGCGCAGCGGTCTGCGGCCCAAGGTCTGACGCGATCAGCGCCTCCTCAATCTCATCAAGCGTTTCATTGTTGAGCCGCGCGGTGCCAAGTCCGGCAAGGTTGCCGACCAACTTGTCAGAGGTCCGCTTCAATCCACCGAGGAGTTTTTCGTGCCAGGATGCCATTATGCCAGTTTACCAATCAGATGATCATTGTTCACGCCGGTGACCGCGATTCGCGCGATCGATCCGACGGGTGCTTCAGGAAAGGAAAGTGTCGCGAAGTTGCCGCTATGGCCGCGCGTGCCGGGACGTTCGACCAGGACCGATTGCGTGCTGCCGACCAGGCCGCGCAACCATTGTGCCCGCCGTGTTTCCGACGCTTCCCTCAACGCGGCTGCGCGCGCCTTTCTTACCTCGGGCTCAATCTGTGGCATCCGTGCTGCTGGCGTTCCGGCGCGCGGCGAATAGGGAAAGATATGTGCGTGAACAATGTCGCAATCGTCGATCAGCGCCCGGCTGTTGGCAAACATTGCCTCATTTTCGGTGGGAAAGCCGGCGATCAGGTCCGCGCCGATCGCAATGTCAGGCCGTGCTGCCTTGAGCCGATTGACAATGGCTACCGCCTCGGCACGCGAATGCCTCCGCTTCATGCGCTTCAGGATCATGTCGTCGCCGGCCTGCAACGAAAGATGGACATGCGGCATGATGCGGGGCTCCCCGGTGATTTGCGCAAACAAATGGCCATCAATCTCGATTGAATCGAGGGATGACAGTCGCAACCGTTCCAGCATCGGTACCCGCGACAATATTCGCTCAACCAACAACCCCAGACTTGGCTGCCCCGGCAGGTCCGGACCATAGCTGGTCAGATCGACGCCGGTCAGTACAATCTCGCGATGCCCCGCTTCAACCAGCGCCGTGACGCGCTCGATCACGGCGCCGGCGGGCACTGACCGGCTGTTGCCGCGTCCGAACGGGATGGTGCAAAAGGTACAGCGATGATCACAGCCATTCTGTACCTCAACAAAGGCGCGAGCGTGCGCCGCAAAGGCATTGGCGAGATGCGGCGCCGTTTCCCGCACGTTCATGATGTCGCCAACAACCACTGGCGCGGATGACAGCCAGGCCGACGGCAAGAGCTTTTCGGCATTGCCGATGACACGATTTACCTCGGGCATCGCGGCAAAGCTGGCCGGGTCGATCTGTGCGGCGCAGCCGGTGACGACAATCTCGGCATCCGGTCGCGCCCGGCGGGCCCGCCGGATTGCACGCCGCGTCTCGCGGACTGCCTCATTGGTCACGGCACAGCTGTTTACGACAATGAGGTCACGCCCTTTGACCAGCGCGCGGATCGTCTCGCTTTCCGCGATGTTCAGGCGACAACCCAGGCTGATGATGTCGGGATCAGCCATATCGCTGACCGGGAGGAAAAGGCATGTCGCGTGATCTAGGGATGGTAAGGCGCGAAGTCCACGCCCGCGCGGTCACGTGTCCGCCGCAATGGTCCGGTTTGCCATGGCGATAGCGTGTTGCGGACCATGCCGCCCGGTGTTTCAGCCGGTCAGACGCTTGCTGGTTTCGGTCTCGGGCGCCGCTGACGGGGCAGGGGCATGGCGCAGCAGGCGCCGCTCGGCCAGCAGCCGGCGCGTTGCGGTGATGCTGGTCGGACGTCCGTAGAGATAGCCCTGGCCCTGCGCACAGCCGAGCGCGCGCAGGCGTTCCTCAATGGCCTGATCCTCGATTCCCTCGGCGGTGATCGGCAAATTCAGGCTCTCTCCCAACCGCGTGATTGCGGTAACGATTGCCGCACTTTCGCTGTTGTGGTTGATCGACATGACGAAACTCTTGTCGATCTTGATCCGGTCGAACGGCAGGGCGCGCAAATGGGCGAGGCTTGAATAGCCGGTCCCGAAATCATCCAGCGCGACACGGATTCCCTGATTTTTCAGACTGCCGACAATTGATTGCACCAGGGCAAGGTTGTCGAGCATTGCCGCTTCAGTCAGTTCGATCTCAAGCCGGGTCGCGGCAAAGCCGGTTTCCGTCGCGACCTTGATGATCTTCTGTGCCAGCCACATGTCCTTGAGCTGCCACGGCGATATATTGACCGACAGCGACAGACCCGGATCCCAATCCTTGGCCGCAAGGAATGCCTGCCGCATGATGGACAGTGACAGGTCAGAGATAAGGCCGGTTTCTTCGGCAATCGAAATGAAATGAGCCGGTTCGATCAGGCCGCGTTGCGGATGTTCCCACCGCGCCAGCATCTCGAATCCGTTAAGTCGCCCGGTTGTCAGGTCGATTTGCTGCTCAAAATAGGGGACGATCTCGGTGCGCGGAATGGCGTTTCGCAGGCCGAATTCAAGCTCGGTGCGTGCCTGCAGCTCACGTTCCATGGACCGGTCAAACCAGGTGAGCCGATTACGACCCGCGTTTTTCGCTGCGTACATCGCAATGTCCGCAGCGCGCATCAGTGCGTCGATGCTGCCGCAGTCAAAATCGGACCGGGCAATGCCGATTGATGCGCTGATATGGATTTGCAGCCCGTCACAATCGATCGGCTGCGCCATGCGACTGATCAGCTTTTCTGCGATCCGCTCGACGGTATCGGGATGTTCGGCATCAAACAGGAAGGCACAGGCGAATTCATCGCCACCAAAGCGCGCGGTCAACGCGACCGATGGCATCGCCTCGGCAATCTTGATGGCCACCTCGCGCAGCAGTGCGTCGCCGGCGGCGTGGCCGTGCATGTCATTGACCGTCTTGAAATGGTCAAGGTCAAGCATCAGCAATGCCATTGCCTTGCCGCGCCGTTCGGCGCTCACAAACATCGCAGCACCTTCTTCGGCCAGACTGCGGCGATTGAGGAATCCGGTCAACGGATCCTTTGCTGCGAGCAGTTGTGCGCGTTCCTCGGCTGCCGTGCGGATTGTTACTTCTTCTGCCAGCTCACGGTGGCGTCGCCAGCCGAACAGGATCAACGCGACGTTGAGCAGCAGGGCAATGACCAATGGTTGGTCCGCAGCCTTGCCGTCCCTGAAATAATGCTGGATTGTCGAGGCAAGAACAGAGCTGCCGGTGCCGACAAACATCAGGATGGCGGCCACGGTAATGGCGCCGCTGACCAGGTCGCGGCGGGCGGATGCCGTCCGCCGGGTCATGTCGTCGCTGATGTTGTGCGCCATTACGGCAAATGCCCCATCGACCGGTCTTGAAGCCAAAGGTTTTCGCACAGTCGGGGTATAGAAGAAGTTAAATTGCCGGGAGACTGCTCGTGTCGCGCACCGCCCGGGAAGTGCGCGCGGGTTGCCATCGCCCGCCATCTGGGCTAGGGGCCGCCGCGATCGTATCCGACAGGACACGTGAAACTGCCGCCCAAGGGCGACGCCGGCCGACGAGGTTTCGTCCGCCGGCGTGTTTTGCGTTTTTCTCTGGCGTGTCGGTTGGGAACGGAGTGATTTGATGTTCGACAGTCTGAGCGACCGGCTTGGTGGTGTCTTCGATCGCCTGCGCGGTCGGGGTGCGCTGACCGAAGCTGATGTCCGCGCAGCGATGCGCGAGGTGCGCGTTGCGCTGCTCGAAGCCGACGTCGCCTTGCCTGTTGCCCGTGATTTCGTTGACCGCGCTACCGAGCTTGCTGTCGGTCAGAATGTCTTGCGGTCGATCACGCCCGGCCAGCAGGTCGTCAAGATCGTCAACGACGCACTGGTCGAGATGCTCGGCGCCGATGCGTCGGAACTAGAGCTTGATGTTGCCCCGCCCGCCGTCATCATGATGGTCGGTCTGCAGGGGTCGGGCAAGACCACGACCACGGCCAAGATCGCCAAGCGCCTTGCGGGACGTGATCGCAAGAAGGTGCTGATGGCGTCGCTCGACGTCAATCGTCCGAACGCGCAGGAACAGCTCGCCACGCTCGGTACGCAGATTGATGTTGCGACATTGCCGATCGTCGCCGGGCAGCAACCAGTTGATATTGCCCGGCGTGCGCTGACGGCGGCGAAGCTGCAGGGCTATGATGTCCTGATGCTCGATACCGCTGGTCGCCTTCATGTCGATCAGGCGTTGATGGACGAGATGCGCGCCGTCGCCGATGTCGCGACGCCTGCCGAGATCCTTCTCGTGGTTGACTCGCTGACCGGTCAGGACGCGGTCAATGTCGCGCAGAGCTTCTCCGCGCAGGTGCCGCTGACCGGCGTTGTGCTGACCCGCATGGATGGTGATGCGCGTGGTGGCGCGGCGCTGTCGATGCGTGCCGTTACCGGCAAGCCGATCAAATTTGCCGGTACCGGTGAAAAGATGGACGCGCTTGAGCCGTTCCATCCCAGCCGCGTTGCCGGTCGCATCCTTGGCATGGGCGATGTCGTCAGCCTGGTGGAACGCGCGGCGGAGTCGATCCAGCAGGAAGACGCCGAGAAAATGGCGGCGCGCCTCGCCAAGGGCCAGTTCGACATGAACGACCTGCGCGGCCAGTTGCAACAGATGCGCAACATGGGTGGGCTGGGCGCGCTTGCGGGCATGATTCCGGGCATGAAAAAGGCGCAGGCGGCGATGGCCTCGGGTGCGGTTGACGAGAAGATCCTGCTCCGCATGGACGCGATGATCGGCTCGATGACGCCGAAAGAACGTGCCCGGCCAGAACTGCTCAACGCCAAGCGCAAGATCCGCATCGCCAAGGGCTCCGGCACGACCGTGCAGGACGTCAACAAGCTGATGAAGATGCATCTCGAAATGTCCACCGCCATGAAACGCATCAAGAAGATGGGTGGATTGAAGGGGATGATGGCGATGCTCGGCAAGGGCGGGCTTGGTGGTCTCGGCAATGCCATGGGCGGCCCCGAGCTGGGTGAAACAATGGGCAAGTTCACCGGCAATCTGCCGGGCCTTAATGGTCCGGGAATGCCCAATCTGCCGCCCGGATTTCAGAATTTCATCAATAAAAAGAAATAACCGGTTTAGAAAGAAGGAAGAATACAAATGGCAATTTCCATTCGCCTGTCGCGCGGCGGCTCCAAGAAGCGTCCTTATTACCGTATCGTCGTTGCCGATGCGCGTTCGCCCCGCGATGGCCGTTTCATCGAAAAACTCGGCACCTATAACCCGCTGCTCGCCAAGGATGACGCCAAGCGCATCGTGCTCGACGCCGACCGTGCCAAGCATTGGTTGAGCGTTGGCGCACAGCCGACCGACCGCGTTGCCCGTTTCCTTGATGCCGCTGGCGTGCGTGAGCGTACCGCCCGCAGCAACCCCAACAAGGGCAAGCCCGGTGAAAAGGCTGTCGAGCGCGCCGAAGAGCGTGCCGAGAAGCTGAAGGCCGCTGAGGAAGCCGCCGCAGAGGCCGCTGCTGCACCGGCACCTGAGCCGGTCGCGGAAGAAGCACCGGTCGTTGAAGAAGTTGCCGTCGCTGACGAAGCGCCCGCAGCAGAGGAAGCGCCTGCGGCTGAGGAAGCTGCGCCGGCTGCCGAGGAAGCGCCTGCCGCCGCCAATGAGGTAACGCCGAACAGCGATGCCGGCGATGATGCCGCTGCCGCCGAGGGTGAGAGCGCCCAGGCACCAGCCGAAGGCTGAGGCGCCGTCCTTCTTCCGCTTGCGAGCGTCGGGTGAACAGCGCTGGCCGCTGATCGCCCGACGCTGGCGCGGGGAGGCGTGACCCAGATAATATGGCCGGACCATCAAGCCCAGCGGCTGCCCCCGACAAGGGCGGTGAAAAGCCGATTGTCGTTGCCGCGATCATCGGCGCGCATGGCGTCGCGGGGGAAGTGCGCCTCAAGGTCTTTGCTGACGACCTCAGGGCTTATCAGCGCTTCAACGATGGCGCGCTGACGCTCAAGTCGCTGCGTCACGGCAGCAACGGCGCAATCGCGCGCTTCGCCGAAATTGCCGACCGCAACGCTGCCGAGGCGATGCGCGGCACGCAGATCACCGTCCCCCGCGCCGACCTTCCGCCGCTCGCGGATGGCGAATATTACCACGCTGACCTGCTTGGGCTACCCGCCGTCTCCACGGATGGTGACCCGTTGGGTTATGTTGTTGCGATCGACAATTATGGTGCCGGCGACGTCATCGAAATCGAACGCCCCGACGGCAAACGGTTCATGATCCCGATGAACGCCGACGCCGTGCCGGAGTGGAATGCCGAGCGCATGTTTGTTGACCCGGCGTTTGTCGTTTAGTATATACATTTCGTATATACAGGAGCATGGCGATGAACGTGCCGCGCAAATCACGCACCTTCAAATCGGGCAATTCCGTTGCGTTGCGATTGCCCAAGTCGCTCGGCATTGCCGCAGGCGTTGAGATGACGGTACGCGAGGAACATGGACATTATATTGTCGAGCCGGTTACGCCCGAACCGCGCAAGATTGATCTCTCGGGAATCTACGGCTCCGTGCCGGGTTTGAAGCTGGCCGATCGACTGGAATTCCAGCCGCGCGCGCTCGATAGGGATGGGAAGCTCCTGAAGCGTGATTAAACCACGCTTTCTCCTCGACACGAATATTCTGATCTATTTGATCGGTGGTGCCTCGGCGCTGTTGCGTACGCGCGTCGAGGCGTTGCAGCCCGGCGAGGCGGTAACGTCCGCAGTGTGCGCGGCGGAGGTGGCGGTTGGCCTGCGTGATGCGGAGCCGATTGTTCGTGAGATGGTGGCGCGACTCTATCGCCAGATACCCCCGCTGCCGTTCGAACATGCTGCTGCCGAGTGTTTCGGCGCATTGCCTTATCGGCGCGGCGCGGCGGACCGGCTGATCGCCGCCCATGCCATATCGCTCAATCTGGTCCTGATCACCAATAACGAGCGCGACTTTGCCGACATTCCCGGCCTCAAGGTCGAGAACTGGACGGTATGACCTTCGCTGCCACCATCCTCACCCTCTACCCGGACATGTTTCCCGGCCCACTCGGCACATCGCTGGCGGGCCGGGCGCTGGGTGAGGGCAAATGGTCGCTCGACGCGGTCAATATCCGTGACTTTGCTGTCGACAGGCACCGCACTGTCGATGACACGCCGGCGGGTGGCGGGGCAGGGATGGTGCTGCGCGTTGATGTCCTTGCCGCTGCCATCGACAGCGTTGCGGACGACCGCCCGATCCTTGCCATGACCCCGCGCGGTGCCCCACTCACCCAGGCCCGTATCCGTACGCTTGCCACCGGCCCCGGCGCGATCATCCTGTGCGGCCGGTTCGAGGGTTTCGACGAACGCATCTTCGCCGGGCGCAATGTCGAGGAGGTGTCGATCGGCGACTATGTCCTCTCCGGCGGCGAGATGGGCGCGCTGGTGTTGCTCGACGCTTGCATTCGGCTGCTTCCCGGCGTAATGGGCGCCCCGTCCAGCGGGGATGAGGAAAGCTTCGAAAGCGGCCTTCTTGAATATCCGCATTATACCCGACCACCTGAGTGGGAAGGGCGCACGATCCCCGAAGTGCTGCGATCGGGGGATCATGCGCGGATCGCGGCCTGGCGCAAGTCAATGGCCGAGACCGATACACGGCTAAGGCGGCCGGACCTTTGGGAGCGTCATGAGGGCGCTCGGGTCGGGTCGCCCTCTGGTGCGCAGCGAACAACGTCAGAGGACGAAGAATGAACCTGCTTCAGACGCTCGAAGCCGAGCAGATCGCCAAGTTCAATGAAACCAAGAAGATTCCGGAATTCCGCCCCGGCGACACGCTGAAGGTCGGCGTGAAGGTCGTCGAAGGCGAGCGCACCCGCGTCCAGAATTATGAGGGCGTGTGCATTGCGCGCTCGAACAAGGGCATGGGTTCCAACTTCACCGTCCGCAAGATCAGCTTCGGCGAAGGCGTCGAGCGCGTTTTCCCGCTCTATTCGCCCAACGTTGAATCGATCGAGGTCGTCCGCAAGGGCGCCGTGCGTCGCGCCAAGCTCTATTATCTGCGTGGCCGTACCGGCAAGTCGGCGCGCATCGCCGAGCGCCGCGACACGCGTCCGGCCAAGGGCACTGCCGCCGAGTAAGCGCAGCGGCTTCGGCCTGTTATTGACGGGGCGCGGTGGCAGCAACCACCGCGCCCCGTTTGCGTTTGCGTGGTGCCGCCGCCCTCTAAAAGCCCCTCCCCTTCAGGGGAGGGGTTGGGGTGGGGCCTCACCGTGAGCGCTACGTTCGCGACCTGCGCCATTGCAAAGACACCCCACTCAAACCCCCTTGAGCAGCTTCCACACCTTGATCTGCCCGGTGGGCCGCGCCGTGCCATCCAGCCGTACGGCGCGCGTAATCGTCACCGGGCGCATCAGCAGCTCGCCCTTGAAGGCACCGGCGCCGCCGGGGCTGGTCGGCATGGCCAGGATGCGCTTCACAACGTCCATCCCGCCGACCACGCGGCCGAACACGGCATAACCCGGATGGCCGGGCCGCGCGTCCATATCGGGCCGTGGGTCGGTAAACAGCGAGAAATTGCCCGTGCCGGAATTCGGGCTGTCATACCGTGCCATGGAAATCGCCCCGACGACATGGCGCAGCCCGGTCTTGCCGGTCGGCTCCAGTACCACCGGTTCCAGCCGTCGCCGCGCATCGGTGTCGATCCCTCCCTGGATAAAGCCCTTGCCCGGCTGCCCGTCGCGCCGCGACGCTCGGTAGAAGCGCGTCCCGTCAAGCCGCTCGTCATCAACATAGGCCAGGAAATTTGCCCCGGTCTTTGGCGCATGGCCCATGTCAATCGCCAGCGTGATTGCCCCGGCGGTCGTCTCCAGCCGCACCCGCACGATAGCGGGCTCGCGCGGCGGGGCGGGGGCGGCGCCGCCGAGCACCAGCGCGATCAGGGTAAGCAACAACAAGCGCACGATATTTCCTCAATCAGCAACGCGGGCTTTCTATGCCCCACGACCCGGCCTGTTTACCGGCGCGGCGGATTTTACCCCGCCCGTCACGGTCGATCATTGTCGACCCGGTCATACGCCGCCTTGATGTCGGCCGGCGGGTCTTCGTCGCCATTGTCGGGCAGGTCGCGATGCCGCGTGATCGCCCAGCGTTCAAGCCAGTCGATCCCGTCCTTGCCGGTGTAACGATCGGGCTGGCTATAGACCGGGTCGCGCATCGCCGTCTCCAGACTGACCGGGCGCAGCCCCGCGCGCTTCAGCAACACCGCGAGATCGTCGAGCGTATCGGCGTTGAGCCGCGTGCCATGCAGCAGCATGACATGCGCGATGTCGCGCCCGAACAGCAGCCGCGCGCTGCGCTGCGCCCAGGCGATCCGCGTCGCGGTATAGGCGAGGTAGGATTCCCTGATGTGCCGCTGCGCCGCCACGTCGCGCCGCGCGATCGCGTCGTCATAGGGCTCGGCGAACTCCCAGTCCTCGGCATCGATCGTCACCGGCGCAACACGATAGCCATGCGCCGCCAGCCAGTCGTCAATCTCGCGCTTCACCGGCGCGGGCGATCCGGTTTCGAGATAGGGGTGGCGGTACCACGTGATGCGTCGCCCATGCCGCGCGAGCAGCTCGCGGATGATCGGCTCGCCGCGCGCGATATCGGCGATATAGGCCGCTGCCCCCAAGGTGTTGGGCGATTCGTGCGAATAGCTGTGATTGCCCAGGTCCATGCCCGCATCGAGCCACGCCGCCAGATTGGCGATCTGCCGCGCGCGCACCAGATCGTCGACCTTGCCTTCGTTGACAAAACCCGTCGCCGGCATGTGGTGGCGCCGCAATTTCCGCAGGAGCGTCGCGGTGAGATAATCGACATAGGGCTGGTCGTTCAGGATCGTCAGCGCCGGCAGATCGTCGAAGGTCAGCGCGACCTGGCCCTGTCTCGCCAGTGCCGCGCCGGGCAGCAGGATCAGCAAGGCGCCGAGCCAGTGGGCCAGGCGACGAACGAGCGGGGCGGTGACATAAACCATGCCGCTCCTTTTCACGCTATCGGCGCGGCGGATCAAGACGCCTTTATGCCGCTGTCGCGCCACGCCACCGATGTGCTTGGTTCCACAAGGTGCGAGGGCCGTGCCGCGCCATCATGCCACTATCAGGCGGCACGAATGGGTGGAAAACGATCCGGAGTGGATCAAATGCACCATGTCGTATTCATCAGATTGTTGTGACAGTGCTCTGTGGCAACTGCGATAAGTGCTGTTCAGCTAGATCAGCGCGAACCCCGAGAGGCGCCGTTCGATAATCCCCGGCCGCAGCGGGCCTATCGACACGGCGAGAGGCGGCGGGATACCGAACTGCGCGGTTGCACGCGATCGGAAGTGACTACCCCTGTCCAAGACCGCAAAGCTATCGGTTTGAGCGATTGTGACTATATGGAATGATCTGAGAAGCTGGGATCTCGCGATTGCCCATTGACCCCGTATCTACCGGAAAGGCCTTACTCGCCGCCGCTAAGCCTTCGCTCAGCGCAGCGCGCGCGCAGTGGCGGCGGCGGGGGGCGTCTGCGGGCGCGGATCTCGATCCCGCGACCGTGGAGCGGGAGTTTGAGGAAGCCCTGAATACCCTGACTGGGGATGTCGCGAGGCTCAGCGGATGGTTCGTGCAGGTTCTCAAGAGCCGGTTGAGCGATCGCTCGGATCTCTTCGACAATGACGAAGTCCGCGCATGGCTGCGCATCGATGCCGCTCGCACCCTGATCAAGGTAGCGGCAGTCGATGTGATCATGGGCCGCCCGATCGAGCAGCATCGAAGCGACGCCGGGCAATCCTATGCGCAATCAAGCGGAGACGACGCTGGCTTCGGCGGTGCGCTGTTCGACATCGCGGTCGCGTTCCTGGCCCTGACGATCGATGCCCAGCTTTCCACGGAAGGCCGCGTCGTCCTCCAGGTCGTCAATGCCCGAGGCGACGAACTTCGCGATCTCATTATGGATGTTCGCGACACGCTCGGTCGGCTCGAACCGCAGGGCAGTGCGGATAGCGATGAATTGCCGCCGGAAGTTGCGAACGACTATCTGACGCGCGCGGTGGAGCGCGAACTGCGGCTGCGCGCGGTCGTTGATTCCGATCGGCCCGGCCGCGTCGAGAAATTGGCGCAAAAGGCGAAAGATGGCTGGTTGCGCCGTGCCCCGACCGACGCGCGTATCGCCACGTTCCGGATGGCGGCGCTAATCCTTGGGCGCGAAGGCCGTACGGACGAAGCCGAGGCTTGGCTCCAGGCGGCTGTCGATGCCGGTCCGGGCGATCTGGTTACCGATCGTGCACGTCTAGCAATCCGCCGCGGTGAGGAAGATGCCGCAATCGCGCTCCTGGCCGGACGCAACGACGCCTTGTCGCAGAGCCTGACCGTCGAAGCCATCGAACAGCGCGACGGACGCGCCGCCGCGCTCAAGTTCAGAGCCCAATTTGTCGGGGTCGAAAACCTCACAGGTTTCATGCTCAGCGCCGTGGGCGCCTGGACGGCCGAAGAAGGGGACTGGATACACGCCGAAGCGATCTTCGCGCAGGCGAGCGATGCGCAGATCGAGGCGAACCCCATTCTCCTGTTCGTCCGCGCACGCCTGGGAATTGCACTGCTCACCCCTCCCGCGCATCGGGACGGCATGCTCGACGACCCCGTCGGCTTTGCGCATCCGAGCGTCCTGCGCGACGATGACGAGGGCGCGCGGCTGCGCACCGCCGCGCTGCGCGACCTGACGCGCTTGGAGCAGGTGCTTACCGCCCTCGAAGAGCCGAACTTCGCCGAAACCGTCGAGGGCAACCGGCTCTATCTGGAATTGGGATCGGCCGATCCGGCCGTGGCGAATAAAGCCACCGAGATCCTGCTCAAGCGATTGGGCAATCCGGAAAGCGCGACGCGCTATCTTTGGCTCGCCTCCGCATTTGATGTCGCATTCGACGATCGCCCTCTGCACGATCATCTTGAGAAAATCCGGCTGCTCACCGGCTGGACGGATGCTCAACTGACTTCGGCTTTCGACCTCACCATGCGTCGGAAGGATGAGGATTTACTGCTCGCCTTCATTGCCGAGCATCGCAACCGTCTGGGCGAGATCGCCCCGGTCGAACTCGCTTTTGGTCTCGAAGTGGAGGTGCTCGCGCGAAAGGGCAGGGTCGAGGAGGCGAGTGCCCGGCTTGCCGCCGCCGAAGCCCGTCTTGGCGACAAGATCGTCGCGCGGCTCCGCGCGATCATCGCCGAACAGGAGGGCGGCAATCCCGTCACCCTCCGGCTCGCCGCGTTCGAGCAGTCAGGTTCGGAGGCGGACCTGAACTTCCTGGTTCTGGCGCTGGCGGAGGCACGCGACTCGCGGACCGGCGACTATGCCGCCGATTTGTGGCGGCTGCGGCATCGCACCGCCGACGCGACACTCGCCTGCAACGCCTATTTCGATGCGGGGCAGGACCGCGAACTCGATGCGTTTCTTTCCGAACTCGGGCCGCTGGTCGATACGGCGCCGCGCCTGCGCGAGCATATCGCCTGGTCACGTTACCGGGCCGGAGCGCTCGACGAGGCGCTGCGCATTCTCGAGCCGCTGCGCCTTGCCGACCCGGATCGCGCAAATCTCCGACAGCTCGAGGTCAACCTCGCGCTCGAAGCCGGCGACTGGAACCGCCTGGGACCGCTGATCCGGCAGGACCTTGAGCGGCACGACCAGCGCGACGCGCAGCAGCTGATCCAGTCGGCAAATCTCGCACATGCTGCCAATGACGATCTCGCTGACGAACTCGCACGGGCGGCGGTTGCCAAGGCGCCCGAAAATCCCGAGATTTTGCTCCACGCCTATCAACTTGCGGTCAGGCGGGGCCGTGACTGGGAAAGTGAAGCGAGCGATTGGCTGAATCGCGCAATCGCGCTCTCGGGAGATTCGGGTCCGCTTCGCCCGGGCAAACTGCGCGACCTCGTTCGCATGCGCGATGAGGACCGTCGCCGCTCGGCTGACCTCGATCGGATGATCATGACCGGCCAAATTCCTCTGGGAATGGCGACGCGGCCGCTGGGGACGACGCTCAGCGAACTCGTCCTTGGCCGGCTTGCTGGCAATGTCGGTCTGCGCGACGCGTTGGCGCGCATGTGCCTGCCGATGATCGCGGGCAACCGCCTTGCCGTTGACCTGACCGGCGCCGAAAAGGTGGCATTCGATCCCGGAGCGCTGCTGCTTCTGCAGCTATGCGGCTTGCTTCCGGCGACACTTGAGGCCTTTGGCCAAATCGTCATCGCGCCGGGAACGCTCCCTCTGCTGTTCAACGATCTCGAACGCGCACGGCGTACGCAACCATCGCGGGTAATGCAGGCGGCGCGCATCAAGGCGCTGATCGACCAAGGTAGCGTCGCGACTTTTGAAGAAGGGGAGACCGAAGACGATTTTCTGCCCTTGTTCGAGCGGGCCGAGCAGCTGGACGGCTTGGTTTCCCACAGCATGCCCCTCTTTGAACCAGGCTCGTTCAACGAACAGATCCGCGACCCTTCCCCCTTCACCGAGCGGCTTGTCGGCGGCCACGCCATCGTCGCTGCGTTGGCAGCATCGGGAGAGATCACTGGCGAGGAACTGACGCGGGCCGGCGCCAAGATGCGGGGGCTGGGCGGCGAATGGCCGAATGCGCCTTCGGTCGACCTCGACAAACCGCTCGTTCTTGACTCGACCGTTCTTCACACCCTCGATGATGCCGGTGTTCTCGATGCGTTGGTTGGAAGCGGGGCACAGCTCCACACGCCGCGATCGACGCTGGAACATGCGGAGCGCGAGATCGAAGGACAACGCCGCAGCGTAGAGCTCGAGCGGGCGATCGAGGCAGTCAGGACATCCATCCGCACGGCCCTTTTGACCGGGAAGGCGCGTGTTTCGCCGTTCCATCGCATGGGCCGGCGCAAGGGCGGGAACGTGGAGGAGGAGCTGGAGCGTGACACCGATCTGACGCCGATGATCTCCTTGCTTCAGGATGCCTCCGCCTTCGAGGCTCTCGTGTCTGCCGACCGCGTGGTGAACCAGCACGGACACGTCACCGATGAGACGAAGATTTCAAAACCGGTGGTTACTCCGCTCGATGTGATCGACCAGCTCGAACGTGCCGGGCGTATCGACGCGGCAAAGCGGACAGCAGCTCGGCGCAAGCTGCGCGAAGCTGGCGTCGCAATGATCCCGGCGAGCGCCGACGAAATCATGAGTGCGGTGGCCGAGAGCAACTGGGCAATCGGCGCAGGGAGATCGCTCCGCGCGATCGCGGCGTCGTTGCATCTGCCCTTGCTGCGCAAAGCCGTGCAATTGCCAGTCGACCGGCACTGGCTGGAGAGCGT
Organism: uncultured Sphingomonas sp.; assembly: GCA_963422345.1. Lineage (GTDB taxonomy): Bacteria > Pseudomonadota > Alphaproteobacteria > Sphingomonadales > Sphingomonadaceae > Sphingomonas. The sequence goes on along the minus strand of OY729425.1, from coordinate 2,434,962 downwards.
GACCGTCGCGCTCACCGTCTCGATCAGGGGATGCTGGCGCAAGCTCGCGCCGGAAATCGCGAAGCCCGCCTCGGACTATCTGTTCGCGCTGATTCCCGCTTTGGCGTCGCACGCTTCGGCCGATCAAGACGCCGATGGCCCCTTATGGGCGCAAAACGTCCTGACCGCCTCCTACGCCTTACTGGCCATGCCGCTGGATATTCCTCGCGAGCGTTTGCCCGAATATCGGGAGTGGTATGTGCAAGTGCCGGGCGCACGGCTCGACGGGCGTGACCGGCTGTTGGTGCCGGCCGTCGATGAGCGGATCCGGATGGTGCTGCTGTTGCAGGAAGACGTCGTCCCCGAGGAGGATGACGGAGATACCATCCCGGCGGTTGATATCAGGCGGCTGATGGTCAGCCTGCTTCCGGACCGGCATCGAATCCCGGTTACCGACAACGGCGATATTCGTGCGGCGCTTGGCCTTTGCCCGGATTGTATAGATATAGCGGGGTATGATGTCAGGATCGGCGATTTCGCGGATTTCCTGCGGCATGCGCTCGCCGGCGAAGTTATATCGCTTCCCGGGGCAGATGGCTCGGTGATAGCCGCGAGCGGTGAAACCAATGCCGATGGGTCGGTATCGATTTTAGTCGGTGACGAACGCCTGCGCGTACACGAGGCGGGGTTATTCGCCGAGGACGCATCGGTCCGTGCCGCTACCATCGAGAGGATGCTGGGGAACCGCCGCCTGGCGCCTTCCGCTGCCGATCGCTGGCGTGCGGTCGCGGCATTCGGGCCGATGCCCCCGAACCTGTTCACGGTCCTTACCGAAGCCATCCGCGCGACACCCCAGGCATTTGTCGAGCAAATTGTTGATCTGTCATCCGATAAGCTGACCTTCTCTAGCCTCGCGGTGCTCGAGACGCGCCACTATGAGAATATCCTCGATCCCGAGCGGGGCGACGGCACCTTGCCTGGCACGCTGGCGGCGCTCGCCAATTCCTACATGACCGATCCCGATCTGACAGGTGCGATCGAGGCGCTCGCGCCTTTGCGCGTTTCGCCCGACCTCCCGCTCGGGCAATTGGCCGAGGCGCTGAGCGCCGACACGGTTGCGGCGCTTTCGTTGCGCCTGCTCGATCTGGGCGATCTATTCGGCGTGATTGCCGGCTTGGAGCTTGCCTGCCCGCGCGCGCAGTCCCCTGACTGTGCTGCGGCCATCGACCAATTCGTAGCGCGCCTGCTCGACGAGGATACGCTGCTCGACAATCTGGCACATGACTTCAGCACGGTTGCGCTTATTGGTTTGACGCTCACCGACAAGCATAACACCCTCGCGCATTGGCCGCTGGCGCTTCGCCGTTGCGCGGTCCTCGCGCATGCCGGGCATGCCGCCCGCGCACTTCAGGCTTTCGAGGTGAACCGGGACGGGCTGTTCGAAGCCATCCAAAGCTGGGCGGCGCCCACAGCCTCGATCAACGCCATCCTCGATCGGAGCGATGGGCCGGTGTGGGCGCGCGAATGGCTGCAGCCGCGCGTGGTCAAAGGCTATGCTCTGCGCCGAATTGCCGAGGCACTGACCGAGATGCCCGCCGGGCACGGCAAAGCGGAATGGGTCGAGAAGTTTCAAATGGCGATCCAGCGCTACAAGGAAGCGGGGCTTGGCGTCGCGCTTCAGTTGCACGGGCCGCTGGACGAGTTCGGGACGACCTTCCTCCAGTCGCTCGACGACCCGGCGTCGGTGATCGAAGCGCTCGGGACTGCCGATGGGACCGAAGCGGAAGAATTGTTGTTTGGAATGCTCTGGTCCTACTCCGCTCCAGACGACGCGGGCCTACTCGCCGAGCGTGTCCATAGTCTCATGGTTCGTGCTCCCGCCCCAGGTCGGGCGGGGATAGCCCGGTTGGGCCTCTCGGTCGCCACGCGCTGGCGGCTGCCGGTGCTGGCCGACAGAATTATGGAGGCGATCTGGAATGATACCCAACGCGCGGGCTTCGCGACTATCGCGCTTTCCGAAATCACCATTGCCGCCGCATTAGCCCACGCCGAGCCGGCGAAGCAGCGCGAGGCGCTCGCCCAGCGGCTGGGACGTATAGTATTCGGCGGTTTGCCGACGGCGGAACGACCGAAGATCGCCCGAGTTCTGGACACCGTCGCCAATGCCAAACCGGAATGGGCAGAAGCACTTGAGCGTCTGCGAAGCGCGGCGATTTTGCCTTGATAGCGACTAGAGTCATTGGATCGCAGTCAGCCTCATGGGAATTGAACTCGTCACGCGTCGTGTGAGGGCGCACGTTTCGGTATCGGCTTAATATCCGCTTCTGCGAGCACCTCACCAGAAGCGTCCGGTGTTTGGCTCGGAATCGCCTTTCCGGTCCGAATACGAAATTGACGGCAAGGCCTCGATCGCTGGTATCAAGCGGGCCGGACAATCACCCAAATTCCCCTCCCACCTTCACCCATCCTCCTCCCGCTCCCCCACCACGGCCTTCACCACCGTCACCTTTGACCTTCGATCAACGATAATCTCGTCCGTATAATCCGCCGTGCTTGCCCGGCCGGTGCGGTCCCATGAATCGCCCACGGGCCACACCACCGCATTGTGCACGGCAATCTGGTCGCGGCGCTGTTCGGCTTCGGCCTCGCGCACAATCCGCACCCATTGCCGCTGCGCAACGCGGTTGCCGGCAATCGCTGCCTCGCCCAGCGCGCGGAACACGGCGCGGTTCATTGCCAGTTCCTGCTCCTCATCGCCCAGCCGCACCGTCACCACGCGGTAAGCCTCTTCCAGGATCATCGCCTTGGTCGGTTCATGCGCGCCGGGCAGGCGGTCGCCCGGCGCGCCGCTCGCCACACGCCGTGGCCTCCCCGCCGGGTTGCCAGATTGTCCGGGCTTGAACCGATGCGCCATGGGCGGGTGGCAATGGCCGGTGTGCCATGCCGCCGCGTCGGGTGTCGCCACATTGTCATCCACCATTGCTGCCTTGTCTGTCGGGCCGGCCTCGGCCTGCACTTCCCGCAACAGGGCTTGCCGTGCCGGGTGCTTCGCCGTGATTCCACTTCCACGCTGGCGCATTATTCCCTCCGAATCATGAACCACGCCCCTGAACCACAGCGCGCGCCACGGTTGAATCAACCTGCGGCCACCCGCTCCCTGTTATGCCGCATCACGCTCGCTGTTCGGCGGAACAGGGATCGGCGCATCAACCTGTCTTTGCAGGGTAAAGGTGCGGCAGGTGGCGTTTGCCGGGCGCAAAACATCATTTTGCGGGATAACAGCGAGAAACAGGGAAGATCAGGGAGCGTAGCAGCGAGCATAACAGGGAGCGGCCTGTCACCGTCGCCCTTTACGTCGCGCCCGCCCGCCGCAATAAGCGCCACTATCTCACGCCCGCTTCCTGCGGGTGCAAAGACAACGGAACCGGAGATGATACATGTCGAAAAGCTGGCTGTTGGCGGGCGTGATGCTGGCCACGCTCGGGGGTGCCGCCATGGCCGCTGAACCTGTCGCACCGGTCGCGGCCACGGCGGCAGATGCCGTGTCGCAACCGCTCACGCTCAAACGCGTCTTCGCTAGCCCCGATCTTGCCGGCCCGCAACCGCGCGCGCTGCGCCTCTCGCCTGATGGCGCCTTGCTCACCTCGCTGCGTCCGCGCGCTGATGAGAAAGAGCGTTTTGATCTCTGGGCGCTTGATACCCGCACCGGGCGCGAATGGATGCTGGTTGATTCGCGACAGGTCGGCACCGGGGCGGAACTGTCCGAGGCGGAAAAGATGCAGCGCGAACGCGCGCGCATCGGCGGGTCAAAGGGGATTGTCGCCTATGATTGGGCGCCGGACGGCAAGTCGCTGCTCGTGCCGCTGGATGGAGATCTTTATCTCGCCACGCTTGACGGCCAGGTCACGCGGCTGACCAGTCAGCCCGGCGGTCAGCTCAACCCCGCCGTGTCGCCGCGCGGCGGCTTTGTCAGCTTTGTGCGCGGGCAGAACCTGTTCGTTCAGCCGCTCGCTCCCGGTGGCACGGCGCGCGCCGTCACCAGCGGCGGGGCGGGGACGATCCATTGGGGCGAGGCGGAGTTCGTCTCGCAGGAAGAAATGGGCCGCAGCACCGGCTATTGGTGGTCGCCCGATGACAAGCGCATCGCGGTTGAGCGTTTTGATGAGGCGCCCGTCGGCATCGTCAACCGCGCGGCAATCGGTGCGGAGGGGACCAGGGTCTTCGCCCAGCGTTACCCCGCCGCCGGCACCCCCAATGTGCTGGTCGAACTCTATGTGATGAACGCGGATGGCACCGGCCAGGTCAAGGTTGATCTTGGCGCCAATCCCGACATCTACCTCGCCCGGGTTGACTGGACGCCAGACGGCAAGACATTGCTCGTCCAGCGCCAGAGCCGCGACCAGAAGACGCTGGATATGCTCGCGGTAGATCCCGCCACCGGCAAGGCGACGATTCTGTTCACCGAGAAATCAGGCGAACGCAGCTGGCTGAACCTCACCGATGTTTTCCCGCAAAAGGACGGCAGCCTGATCTGGCGGTCGGAACGCGACGGCTATGGCCATGTCTGGTGTTTCGCGCGCGGCAAATGGACGCAACTGACCAAGGGGCCATGGGTCGTCACCGGCATCGTCGGCATCGATCAGAAGGCGGGCCGGGTCTATTTCCTTGGCAACAAGGATGATGCGCTGGCGCAACAGCTATATGCCGTCGACATTGCCCATCCCGGCACCATCACCCGTCTGACCGAACCCGGCTGGTGGAACAGCGCCACCATGGATCAGGCCGCCAGCCGGGTCATCGTCACCCGTTCCAGCACCAGCCAGCCGCCGCAAACCTATCTCGCCGATGTGACCGGCAAGCGCCTGTCCTGGGTGAATGAAAACCCCGTCGTGCCCGGCCATCCCTATTACCCGTATCTCGCCGCGCACCAGCCAATGACCTTTGGCACCTTCAAGGCGGCGGACGGCACAGAACTGCATTATCAGATGATCACGCCGCCGCTCGTCGCGGGCAAGAAATATCCCGTTTTCTTTGAACATTATGGCGGCCCCCATGCGCAACAGGTCACGCGCGGCTGGCATAATCCGCTGGCGCAATATCTCGTGTCGCAGGGCTGGGTCTATTTCCAGATCGACAATCGCGGTTCCTATAATCGCGGCAAGGCGTTTGAGGACCAGATTTACCGCGCAATGGGCGGGGTAGAGGTTGCAGACCAGCGTGCCGGCGCTGCCTGGATCAAGGCGCAGCCCTTTGTCGATCCGGGCAAGATCGCGATCTATGGCTGGTCCTATGGCGGCTATATGACGCTCAAGATGTTGCAGGCCGATCAGGGGCTGTACGCCGCCGGCGTCTCCGGTGCGCCGGTTACCAAATGGGAATTGTACGACACCCATTATACCGAACGCTATATGGGCAGCCCGGTTGCTGACGCGGCGGCCTATGCCACCTCCAACGCACTGGGCGATGCGGTGAAGATCACTGATCCGCTGCTGCTCATCCACGGCATGGCCGATGACAATGTCGTGTTTGAAAACTCGACCGCCTTCGCCGCCGAAATGCAGAAGCGCACGCGCCCCTTCGAAATGATGTTCTATCCCGGTTACACCCACCGCGTGGCCGGGCCGGGGATCAGCGAGCATCTCTGGACAACGATCCTCGCGTTCCTCGACCGCGAGGTGAAGAATAAGCCGGCCAAGTAAAGCTTTCTGGTCAGCAGGGCAGGGCGCGGCTATGGGCGGCGCCTTGAGGTAAATGGAGTTTGAAATGGGTTACCGGATCGTAGTCGCTGGGGCGACGGGCAATGTCGGGCGCGAGATGCTCAACATCCTCGCAGAGCGTCAGTTCCCCGTCGCAGAAATCGCCGCTGTCGCCTCGTCGCGCAGCCAGGGCGAGGTGATTGATTTCGGGGACTCCGGCAAAACCCTCAAGGTCCAGAATATCGACCATTTTGATCCGACCGGATGGGACATGGCGCTGTTCGCCATCGGCTCCGACGCGACCAAGATCCATGCCCCGCGCTTCGCCGCCGCTGGCTGCACGGTGATCGACAATTCCTCGCTGTACCGCATGGACCCGGACGTGCCGTTGATCGTGCCGGAGGTTAACCCCGAAGCGATCGCCGGCTACACGCGCAAGAACATCATCGCCAACCCCAATTGCTCGACGGCGCAGATGGTCGTCGCGCTCAAGCCGTTGCACGACTTCGCCACGATCAAGCGCGTCGTCGTCGCGACCTATCAATCGGTGTCCGGCGCGGGCAAGGCGGGCATGGACGAGCTGTTTGAACAGAGCCGCAACATCTTCGTCGGTGACACGGCCGAAGCGAAGAAGTTCACCAAGCAGATCGCCTTCAACGTCATCCCGCACATCGACTCCTTCCTCGAGGACGGCTCGACCAAGGAAGAATGGAAGATGGTCGTCGAGACCAAGAAGATCCTCGATCCGAAGATCAAGGTTACCGCGACCTGTGTGCGCGTGCCGGTGTTCGTCGGCCATTCCGAGGCGATCAATATCGAGTTCGAAAATGAGATCACCGCCGCCCAGGCGCAGAAGATCCTGCGCGAGGCACCCGGCGTGATGCTCGTCGATAAGCGCGAGGACGGCGGATACGTCACGCCGGTCGAATGCGTCGGTGACTATGCCACATTCGTCAGCCGCGTGCGGGAGGACTCGACGGTCGATAACGGCCTGTCCCTGTGGTGCGTCTCCGACAACCTCCGCAAGGGCGCCGCCCTCAACGCCGTCCAGATCGCCGAACTCCTCGGCCGCCGCCACCTGAAAAAGGCTGCCTGAGGCTGTTGGCTTCCTGGCGCGCACTCCCGGTGCGCCAGCGCGTCATGCTGGCGCTGCTGGCAGTCGCAGTCCTGCTTGCCAATGTCGCACAGCCTTACCCTGAGATCGCGCCGCTGCAGCACATCCCGACGGTGTTGCTGCTGGTCGGTGCGCCATCGCTGTTGCGGCGTTGGCCGCTGTCCGACGGGGCGGTTGGCGCCGTTTTCGGCTTTTGCCTGATTCACACGCTCGCAGGACGTTATACTTATTCGAACGTGCCATATGATTCGTGGAGCCAATTTCTGACGGGTCATACGATCAGCGCGGTATTTGACCTGCACCGGAATCAGTTTGATCGCCTCGTTCACCTGATGTTTGGTGTGTTGGCCGTGCCAGCCTACACTGAGGTGAGCGAGCGCTTCCTTGGTAACAGCCGTCGGATGGCGCTTTGGAATGCCGTCCTTTTCGTAGGAATGGTGAGCGCTGCTTATGAAGTATTCGAGTGGCTGCTGACCATCATCGTCGCGCCCGAGATGGCCGCCGACTATAATGGTCAGCAGGGTGATCCCTGGGACGCACAGAAGGACATGGCAATAGCCATTACGGGTGCTCTACTGGCGGCGGCGGCACGGTGGCGTCCGTCGCTCTAACGGCTATTCGCTATGGATGATCTCGGCCTTGCCGCCCTGTCTTTTGAGCAGCATGACCAGCGGTATCACGATAACCGATATCCAGGCCATCAGGTAGAAATCGTCAATATAGGCGATCATCGCGGCCTGACGGTTGATCATCGCATTGGCATAGGCAAAGGCCGTGTCCGACAGGCTACCGAGCCGATCCAGCGAACCGATGTCGAGGGCGGGGATCGACTTGTCCGTGATATGCGCAGCAAGGTCGACATGGCTGACCTGGATGTTGCGGCCGAGCAGGACTGTCACCATCGAGATGCCCGCCGACTGGCCGATGTTGCGCATCAGGTTGAGTAGGCTGGCGCCGTCGGTGCGGTACTGGTTGCCAATCGTGGCAAAGGCCAGGCTGTTCAGCGGCATGAAAACCAGCCCCATACCCAGCCCCTGGATGAAACCGCTGGTGATCACCGGCCAGAAATCCATTTCCAGCGACCAGTGCGCCATCTGCCTGAGCGAGAAACCGAAGATCAGCAGCCCGACCATCACCAGATAGCGCGCATCGACCTTGCTGATGATCTGCCCGCACAGCCACATGGTGAACAGCACCCCCACGCCGCGCGGGGCCATCATCAGTCCAGTATCGATCACGGGGTAACCGAACAGTTGCTGCAGCATCGGCGGGAGCAGGGCCATTGGCGCCATGGTCGAGATGCCGATTACGATCATGAAGAACATGCCCATCGCCAGATTGCGATCCCGGAACAGGTGGCGATCGAACAGCGGCTTTGCGACGGTCGCAAAGTGGACGAAGGCCATCCACAGTGCCGCGATTGCGACCATGGCCTCAATGCGGATTTCCCAGCTGCTGAACCAGTCCTTTTCCCCACCACGGTCGAGCATCAGCTGGAATGCGGCGACAGCGATACCGACCAGCGCGAAGCCTGTTGCGTCAAAGCTGCGCTTCACCTTTGGCCGCGATGGCAGCAGGAACCACATGATCGCAAAGGTCGCAGCGCCAACCGGCACGTTGATATAGAAGCACCAGCGCCAGTTATAACTCTCGGTCAGCCAGCCGCCGATTACCGGGCCAAGGATTGGCCCGACCATCACACCCATGCCCCAGATTGCCATCGCCTTGGCGGCGCGTTCGGGTGGGTTGATGTCGAGCATCGCGGTTTGCGACAAGGGGCTCATGAAAGCGGCGAACACGCCCTGGAAGACGCGGAACAGCACCATCTCTTCAAGGCTGACGGCGGTGCCGCACAGCATCGACGCGATGATGAAGCCGCCGACCGCAAGCAGGAACAGGTTGCGCGAGCCAAGCCAGTCGCTCAGCCAGCCGGTGGCCGGCAGCGCGATGGCGGTGGCGATGATGTAGCTGGTCAGCACCCAGGTTACCGTGTCACGCGTCGCGGCGAGGCTGGTCTGCATTTTCGGCAGCGCGACATTGGCGATGGTCGTGTCGAGGATCTGCATGACCATGGCACCCATCACGCCCAGGGTCAGCAGCCCGCGATGCCGGACCTCCAGCGCCGCCTGTCCGGCGGCCCGTTCAGCCATGAGGCTTGGTGTCGATCGTCACATCGGCACTCAGGCCAGCGATCATCGGGCGGGCTGGTGTGCCGTCGATCACGATGCGCACCGGAATGCGCTGTGTCACCTTCACCCAGTTACCATTGGCGTTCTGCGCTGGCAGCACGGAAAACTCCGAGCCGGTGCCAGCACCGATACTGGCAACATGACCGCTGACCTTCAGCCCGGGATAGGCGTCGAGCTGGATCTCGACCGGCTGGCCGACCGCCATGTGATTGAGGTCGGTTTCCTTGTAATTCGCCTCGACCCAGGCCGCCTGGCTGACGACCAAGCTGAGTGTCGGGACGCCGCTTGGCATCACGGTGCCGACCTGCAGGCGACTGGTCTGGCTGATGGTGCCATCCTTTGGCGCGCGAACCACCGTCCGCGCCAGTTCAAGCGCCGCCCGTTCGCGCAAGGCCATGGCGGCGCGCATCGCGGCGGGAACGCCCGACGTGCCACTGCCACTGCCCACCTGGCTGCGTGCCCGCGCGGCGGCGGCCTCGGCGGTGGCAAGGCGCGCGCGCGCCGCAGCGACGCCGTGCGCCGCAGCATCCAGGCTCGCGCGGGTCGTAAAGCCGCGCTTCATCAGTTCGGCCTGCCGGTCATAGGTGGCCCGGGCCAGCGACATATCTGCCTGCGCACCGGCAATGTCAGCGGCGGCCTTGCCGGTGTCGGTTTCCATCGTATCGACCTGGACGCGGGCATTGGCCAGCGCGGCGTCGGCCTGGGCCAGCGCGATGCGATAGGGTTCGGGGTCAATCTGGAAGAGGATGTCGCCAGCCCGGACATGCTGGTTCTCTGCCACATTGACCGAAACGATGCGCCCCGAGACATCCGGACTGATCGAGATCATGTCCTGCCGAACATAGGCGTTGTCGGTCGAGATATAGCGACCGGACGTCAGCCAGAGATAACCGCCACCCAGGGCGATCAGCACCGGGACGCTCAGCATCAGGACGATGCGACCCCATCCGCGACGTTTTTGCGGCGGTACGTGCATTGCCTTTTCTGTGGGGTCCATGGCGGCATTGCCCTTCGCGATGGACAGCTTGGGGTCCACATCAGCCATGACTGGCCTCCTTGCTTTCCGGTTTGTCGTTCAGATTGTTTCGGATGTGCGCCAGCGTCGCGGACATCTGAGCCTGTTCCGCCTCGCCAACGCCACCCAGCGCATGGTCGATCATGTCGTCGGCCAGCGCGCGGAGTTGCGTGATGACGGGCCGTGCCTTCTCGGTGAGGAAGATCAGCCATGCGCGACGGTCACCCGGATCGCGGCGGCGCTCGACCAGTCCGGCCTCTTCAAGCCGATCAATCATGCGGCACAGTGTGATCGGTTCAACCTCAAGCAGGTCGGCCAGCGCCCCCTGGTTAAGGCCCTCATGGCGCGACAACATGGTCAGCGTCCGCCACTGCGGCCGCGTCACCCCGATCTGCCGGGTTCGTTCGTCGAAACGTCGCCGCATCAATCGCGACACATCGCTGATCAGAAAAGCAAGTGAATCACTCATAATCGCGCATATAATAAGCGTGCTTATATATTACCAGACTCATTGGCGTGCGAAGGGTGCAATCTCGCTTGCGTTGACCGGATCAGCGCGCGCGACTTGGAGCGCGATCCGCATTGGGCTTGCCGGGCATGTCCGCCAGTGAGCATAAGTGATTGCCCGCCTACAGGATGTTGCCAGTGCCAGATTCGCCTACAGAACCGCAGTTTTTCGAGAGCTTTGACGGCCAGCAGATCGCGTGGCGCGAACTGGGCACGGGCAGGCCGGTCGTCCTGATCCACGGATACTTCTCGACTGCCGAGGTCAACTGGCTCCGTTACGGTCATGCACAGGCCATTGCGGCGCAGGGGTTCCGGGTCATCATGCCTGACCTTCGCGGCCATGGTGACAGCGCCCGCCCGCATGACCCTGCTGCCTATCCGCGGGACGCGCTGATGCGCGACGGGCTGGCGTTGATCGCCCATCTCGGCCTGACGGACTATGATCTTGGCGGCTATTCGCTCGGCGCGCGGACCACGGTGCGGATGCTGGCCAATGGCGCGACTCCCCGCCGGGTCATCCTGTCAGGCATGGGGCTGGCGGGCGTGGTTGAAACAACCGGGCGCGGCGAATATTTCCACCATGTCCTGACCAACCTTGGCAGCTTTGAACGGGGAACGTCGGAATGGATGACCGAAGCATTCCTCAAGACAACAAGGGGTGATCCGGTTGCTCTGCTGCATATCCTGGATACTTTCGTCGACACGCCGTGCGCTGCCCTGGCAGCCATGCAGGCGCCGACACTGGTGGTGTCGGGCGATCAGGACGATGACAATGGCTCTGCCGCCGCCCTGACTGACGCGCTGCCGCACGCCACCTATTGCGAGATACCGGGCAATCACATGAGTGCGGTGACCAAGCCCGAACTTGGCGCGGCGATTGCGGCGTTTCTTGCCGCTTGACGCTCGCGCCTTGGCGGCACAGTCTGGCGCATCGATAACGATAAACCGCAGGTACTTACCATGATCCGTCTCACCACGTCGCTCGCCGCGCTGGCGATCGCCCTTGTTGCTGCACCCGCCGTTGCCCAGAGTGCGCCCGCCGCCGCAACCAAGGCGCTGACGCCCGCCGATGCTGATGCCTTTGTTGCGTCGGCCGAGGCGCAGATCGGGGCGCTGTCCACGGATGCAAACCGCATCGCCTGGGTCAACGCCACCTATATTACTGACGATACCGACGCGCTGGCAGCGCAAGCTGGTGCGCGTCAGACTGAACTGGCCGTCAAACTTGCGACCGAGGCGGCGCGGTACGCCACGATTGCCGGGCTATCCTTCGACACTGCTCGCAAGATCGACTTGTTGCGCAGCGGCTTGACCCTGCCGGCACCAACCCGGCCCGGCGCGGCTGATGAACTGTCGACGATCGTTACCCGTATGTCGTCACAATATGGCAAGGGCCGGGGCACGCTGGACGGCAAGCCGATCAATGGCAGCGACATCGAAGCGGCGATGGGGTCGGTGCGTGACCCGGCAAAGCTGCAGGAGATGTGGACGAGCTGGCACGACAATGTCGGTGCGCAGATGCGCGGTGACTATGAACGCCAGGTAACCATTGCCAATCAAGGCGCGACGGAGCTTGGTTACAAGGATGTCGGTGCCTTGTGGCGTGCAGGCTATGACATGAACCCTGACCAGTTTGCGGCGATGACCGACAAGCTGTGGAAGCAGGTAGAGCCATTGTATCTCGCCCTCCACACCTATGTGCGCTGGAAGCTGAATGAGAAATATGGCGACAAGGTCCAGCCCAAGACCGGCCCGATCCGCGCCGACCTGCTCGGCAATATGTGGGCGCAGGAATGGGGCAATATCTATGATCTGGTCGCACCGGCGGGTGCGGGCGACCTGGGCTTTGATACCGGCGCCCTGCTCGAGTCCAAGGGCTATGATCCGCTGAAGATGGTCAAGGCCGGTGAGGGATTCTACTCGTCGCTCGGCTTCCCGCAACTGCCTGCAACATTCTGGGAGCGCTCGCAGTTTACCAAGCCACGCGACCGCGAAGTGGTTTGCCACGCATCAGCATGGGATATCGACAGCAAGGACGATCTCCGCGTGAAGATGTGTATCAAGGTCAACGCGGATGACTTTGTGACGATCCATCATGAGCTTGGTCACAACTATTATCAGCGCGCCTACAAGGCGCAGCCCTTCCTGTACCAGAACGGCGCCAATGATGGCTTCCACGAGGCGATCGGGGATTTTGTCGCGCTGTCGATCACGCCGAATTATCTTGTCCAGATCGGCCTGCTCGCCCCGGCCAAGGTGCCGGCGCCGGACAAGGACATTGGCCTGTTGCTGCGACAGGCAATGGACAAGGTCGCGTTCCTGCCCTTTGGCCTGCTGATCGACAAATGGCGCTGGGGTGTCTTCTCGGGCGCGATCCCGGCAAGCGGTTATGAAAAGGGCTGGAACGACCTGCGGCTGAAATATCAGGGTATCGTTCCACCGGTGGCGCGTGATGAGACGCGCTTTGACCCCGGCGCAAAATATCACGTACCGGCGAGCGTACCGTACACGCGCTATTTCCTCGCGCGTCTGCTGCAGTTCCAATTCTATCAGGCGGCGTGCAAGCAGGCAGGGGTGACCGTGCCGCTGCACCGCTGTTCCTTCTATGGCAACAAGGAAGTCGGCGCGAAACTGAACGCGATGCTGGCGATGGGCCAGTCAAAGCCATGGCCCGACGCGCTGCAGGTCTTCACGGGCAGCCGGGAGATTTCGGGCCAGGCATTGGTGGACTATTTCGCTCCGCTGAAAGCGTGGCTCGACAAGCAGAACAAGGGACATGTCAGCGGGTGGTGAAGCCGGGCGCGCGGCGGTGATCAATCGCCGCGCGCTACTGACCGGGTTTGGTGCGTGTTGTTTGCTGCCCGGTTGCGCGGTGGCGCAGGCCAATGCCGCGACCCGGCTTATCGCCGCCGCGCGGCGGCAGGTGGGCGTTACGCTGACCTATGATTCGGGGTACAACAAGCTGGCGTTTCCCGGCGGCGATGTGCCGCGTGGTCGCGGTGTGTGTACCGATGTTCTGGTCCGCGCCTATCGTGATGCGCTGGGGCTGGACCTGCAAGTGCTGGTCAACCAGGACATGCAGAAAGCCTTTTCCGCCTATCCCCAGCGGTGGGGACTGCACGGGCCGGACCGCAATATCGACCACCGCCGCGTGCCCAATCTGCAAACCTGGTTCAAACGCCATGGTGCGCAACCGCCATTGCCGGGTGACCGGGCGGGCTGGCGCCCGGGCGACATTTTCACCTGCCTGATCCAGGGCTGGATACCGCATATCGGCATTGTTTCTGACCGGCGTGGCCCGAACGGCTGGCGCGTCATCCACAATATCGGATCGGGCACGCAGGAGGAGGATATGTTGTTCGCCTATCCGCTTTCTGCGCGCTATCGCTGGAGTGTCTAGCGGAGGGCGCCGTGCAAGCACGATCGGGAGGACGGGCAGCGGCGCAACTGGCGGCAGCGCTGCCACGTTCGGGCTGGCATGATGCGGCTGGTGCAGGCCGGGATCGTCACCTTGATGGCTTGCGTGCGATTGCCATCGCCATGGTGGTGGCCGCGCATTGCGGGATACGCGGTGCGGGTGGCGGGTTTGTTGGCGTCGATGTCTTTTATGTCCTTTCCGGGTTCCTGATCACGCGACTGTTGTTGCGGGAGCAGGGGCAGAACGGGCGGATTGACCTTGTCGCGTTCCTTGCACGGCGTGCGCGGCGGCTGGTGCCAGCGCTTGTCGTGATGATACTTGCCGTGCTGGCTGCCGGCTGGTTGCTGCTGCTGCCTGATGAGCAATGGTTCCTTGCCCAGACAAGCCTGTCGTCGCTGGCCTTTGCGACCAATATCCAGTTCGTTGCGATGGCGCAGGACTATTTCGCGCCGCGCAGCGCCCTGTCACCCCTGCAGCATTTGTGGACATTGGGGGTTGAGGCGCAGTTCTACCTGATCTGGCCGCTGATCATCATCGTGCTGAAAAGAGATTTGGGCGCAAAGCATCCCGCTCGCGCGGATCTGACGGTCGCTGCACTGACGATCATCACGCTCGTGTCGCTGATGCTGGGCATTGTACTGACGCCGCGTGATCCGGTTGGCAGTTTTTACCTGCTGCACACGCGGGGATGGGAACTGGCCGTGGGGGGCTTGTTGTGTTGCGCGCCACGGCTGCCCGAGCGCTGGGCGAGGCTGATGCCGCCACTGGCGATGGTCGGGTTGATCATCGCCATGGTCCAGTTTCGCGGTGTGCCGTTTTACCCGTCTTACCTCGCCCTGTTACCTGTCACAGCCGCCGCAATGGTGATCCTTGGCGCCATGTCGGTGCCAGACCAGCCAGTGGTGCGCTGGTTGTCATCGGGGCCGATGGTGTATCTGGGTCGTCGCTCCTATGGCCTCTACCTGTGGCACTGGCCGCTGCTGGTGTTTGCGCGGATCTGGTGGCCGGGGCAGGTCAGCGCTGGCCTGACATTGTTGCTCATGGCGGCGGCTTTCGCTTTGGCGATCGCGAGTTGGCGCTGGATCGAGGAGCCAGTCATTGCAGGGCGCGGTGCGGCGCGCCTGACAAAAAGTGCCAGGTTGGCGGTCGCCGCTGGCGCCCTGGTGACCTGCGCCCTGCCAGCGGTGATATTGGGGGCATGGTCAGTGCGGGCGCTGCAACCCGGATCAATCATTGCGCAATATCGCTCGGCCAAATTCACGCAGCAAAAGGACTTTCCCTTTTGTCACGACGGGACCGCGCGCACGGCCTGTGTTTTTGGTGACCGCAGCGCGCGGCGTTCGCTGCTGCTCTATGGCGATTCACACGCCGCGCAATTGTCATACGGTCTCGACGCCGCAGCTCGTGCGGTCGGGGTGCGAATTGTTGCGCGAACCATGGCGTCATGCGCGCCGACAGGGTTCGACAGCCTGCAACCGGCGACCCGCGCGGTGCGCGATGCCTGTCGCGATTTCAATGCGCAGACGATTGCCGGATTGCCTGCGCTGCACCGTGATGAGGCTGTGGTTGGCGTTATTGTTGCCGGAACCTGGGGAGCCGCAGACGAGGGATGGGGTGAACGGCTGATGACGGCCACCGGGGCGATGCGCCGGGCCGGGTTGCGGGTGGTGATCGCGCGGGATACGCCGGCACAACCCGAGGGTTTCCTCCGGTCAGCGTTGGCAGTCGCGGGGACGCGATCAATTCTCTCAACGGCGCAGCTTGCGGCAACGCGCCGCAGCGAGGGAGAAACACTGGAACGCATCGCCAGCAATCATGACATGCGGGTGTGGTCATCCCATGTCGCCCTGTGTCCGGCGCGTGTCTGCCCCATCGCAGTTGAGGGCAAGCTGCTCTATCGCAATGCCAGCCACCTGACGGTGTTCGGCTCAAAACAATTGGGGCCAGCGCTTGTCGCGCCCGTTGCCTGGGCTGCGGGCAAGGAAGATCAGCCGCGTATCCCGAAGCCATGAGTCAGCACCAGCCCATAGAGACCGGGATAGGCGACAACGCCGGCACGGGCGGCAACATAGACCGTCGGCACGAGCAAATTGGCCAGCGCCCACAGCGAACGGTGCCGCGCTGGCAAGGATAGCAGGGCCGTGGGCAGGGCAATGACCAGGGCAAAGGTGCCAAAGGAGATCATACGGGTATAGTCAGTGGCGATTGCTGTCAGCGCGACACCGCCGACGAGCGCGACCAGGATGAGTGCGACGTGGCGCAGGTCGCGTTGCTTGACCAGCCTGACGACAGCCGCCGCCAGTGCGCCAAGCGTCAGCTTGTAGGTGGAGAGCAGGGCAATCACGACAAGCGGCAGCGTCGGGAGAAACCGCACCGCGTTGATGGACCCGCCGGTCAATTGCCTCGCCGTGCCGCGACCGGGATCGAAGCCATAGCTGGCGAGCCAGATGAAAAGGTACAACGCCAAAATCATGCAGAAATGCAGCATGAAGCGCCGATCAAACAGGCAGAGCGCCAACGCCCCGAAAGCCAGCACGGCGGCGCTTTCATGGGTGAGCAGCGCAAGCCCGAAACAGACCGGCTGGACAATGCTGCTCTGTCCGTCGCGCTCGAACGTAATCAGGGCGAGGAGCGTCAGGCCCAACACGCCGAATTCGACATAGCCGGGCAGGGCGAGCATCGCGGAGAAGATCCCGAGGGTCCATAGGGACGCGAGCTCGATCCGGGACAGGAGCAGCCCCTTGCCGCGCAGATAGATGTCGGCCAGCGCGAAGACCCCGATGGCGAGCAGCCAGCTGAACAACGGGTAAAATACGCCACTAAGGTGCAGGTCATGCGCCAGGACCGACAGCAGGATGCGGCGGTGGTAGAATCCCTGTTGCTGCAGAAAGGGTTCGACCGAAACATAACCATAGACACGGCCCATGCCGGTTGGTGTGATTTGCCACAGGAAGACCGATGCGATGGCCAGACCAATCAATATGTCGAGCCAGCGCTTGCGCGTGGGGGTTGTCGGCGCAAGCGCGATCACCGCGTGGCGGAGCAGATAGCCAAGCAACAGCAGGCAAAGCGCGAAACCGGTGTCCTTGATCGAGGCGAGAAGATATTGATCATAATAATCGCCTGTGGCGAAGATCATCCGCCGGGCGGATGCCAATGGCCATTCCGCAGAATTACCCAGAGCGCTGCGCAACAGGTCAAGGATTATGTCATTGGTGAAATTGGTAATCGCAAAGCAGACCGCCAGCGCAACATAGGTGCTGGTCAGCGCCAGCAGTGCGTGACGATGGGTTGCGGGTGATACCGCGATGTCAGGCCGGGCGTCCGGTTGGGCGGTAGCAGGCAACAGGGGTTTCCGATGTTCGGGGCAGCGGGTTGGTTACAGCGCGCACTCTGGCTGCTGTGCCTTTGCTCTGCAAGCCGGGGGCAGCACTGTTGCCGGTGCGCAATGGCAGGCGGGCGGATGTTCTTTCACTACGCGGCCAATCGCTATGGCCCGACATAGGTGGCGCGGGGCCGGATGACGTCGCCGCTCGCTGCCTGTTCCATGGCATGGGCCACCCAGCCAACTGATCGCGCAACGGCGAACAGGCGGAAGCTGGCGTCGGGCGGTAGCTGGGCCGCGCGCGTAAGGGCGATGAGCGCGAAGTCGATATTGGGTGCGGCATCAACCGTGTCGAAAACGACATCGCGCAAGTGGCTGAGGGGCGGGTCCAGCGTGATCCGGCCGAGAAGGGCGGCGGCGCGCGGATCTCCATGCGGGTAGAGTGGATGACCGAAACCCGGCAATCGGTGGCCCGCCGCAAGCCAGCGTGCGATGGCGGCATTGGCGCCAACGCGCTCCGCCTCCGACACCAGCGCCGCCACCGCAGCGCCAGCGCCGCCGTGACGCGGCCCGGACAAGGCGGCGAGGCCCGCGAGCAGGCTGGCTGGTAACGAAGCACCGGTCGCGGCAGCGACGCGTGCGGCAAAGGTTGACGGGTTAAGCTCATGATCGGCGAGCAGCACCAGCGCACGTCGGATCAAATCTGCCTCAGCCCCGCCAACCGACCAGCCCCGCGCGAGCCGCTCGTGAATCGGGCCATCGCCGCTGCCGCCAAGCGCCGTGGTCAGCGCAGCGACAGCGATCACGGCATCACCAGCCAGTTTGGCAAGCGGACGCCCCGGCGTTGGTCGTGCGCCGTGAACCAGTTTGGCAAGGGCGATAAAGGGATCAGTATCTGCCTGTGATTCAGGAAAGATCAGTGGTTTGTCTTGTTGCCAGAGCAGCGCGGCAAGCTGCTCCAGGTTCTCCGTTTCGGCCAAAGTAACCGCATCATGGCCACGAAAGATCAACTGTCCGTGCCGAACGGTCGAGATGGTTGTCTTGATGACCGGTTCACCCCAGGCGATGGCGCTGGCGGCAATCATGGTCGGGCGACGCCCGCGCGCGCGGCGGCTGGTCAGCGCCAGAATATCATCGCTGCGATAACGGCTGCGGCGCGGGTCATCCGCATCGCCTTGCCGCGCAATCAGACCGCGACTGACATAGGCATAGAGCGTCTGTGGCTGGACACCGAGCAATGCCAGGGCTTCTTCGCGGCTCAGCCATTGCTGCATAGTTGATTCACTTGATCAAGATTGATGAATGTTGCCCAAGCGAGCATTTCCGACGGCCTGGGTCAACAAGGGAATGGCGCGATGCATAATGGACTGGATGATGTCGTGGCGGCAGAAACGGTGCTGTCGGATGTCGACGGGGTTGGCGGGCGCCTGATTATCCGGGGCTTCCCGCTGGATGCGCTGGCGGGCAAGCGCTGCTTTGAAGATGTCGTGCATCTGTTGTTCGAGGAATTTTTTGACGACCTGCCTTCGCCAGACCGGCTGGCGGTGTTGCTTGGCAGGGCGCGCGTTGAGGCATTTGCCATCGCGGCGCCGTTGCTGGCGCACTATCGCGGACTGCCGATCTATGACGGGATGCGCGCCGCGACCGCGATGATGCCCGATGGTGCCACGCTGGAAGATGCACTCCGGTTGATTGCGGCGCCAGCGGTGCTGGTTCCTGCGTTGAGCCGCCAGGCGGCGGGAGAGGCGCCGATCCCGCCGGATGCGGCGCGACCCCATGCCGAGGATATTGTTCATATGCTGGGTCGCGTAACCGGGGCGGCGGCGCTCGACACCTATCTGGTCACCGTCTGCGATCATGGGCTGAACGCATCGACCTTTGCCGCACGGGTCGTGGCCTCTACCCAGGCCGGGTTGATGTCCGCCGTGCTTGCCGGGATGGGGGCGCTCAAAGGGCCGCTGCATGGTGGGGCGCCCGGCCCGGTGATCGAGATGCTCGATGCCATCGCGGCGGCGGGTGAACCACGGGAATGGTTGTCACGGGCAGTTGCCGAAGGAAAGCGGTTGATGGGCTTTGGCCACCGCATCTATCGCACGCGCGACCCGCGCGCTGACGCATTGAAAGCAGCACTGCGTACATTGGACAGGGACGATGCGCGGCTGGTTTTTGCCGAAGGCGTGGAAGCGATCGCGCTCGACGTGTTGCGCGTCCACAAGCAGGACCGCGTGCTGGAGACCAATGTTGAGTTCTATACGGCATTGCTGCTGGAGGCGGTTGGCTTTGCCCCCGCAACCTTTACCGGCGTGTTTGCCATGGGCCGCACCGCCGGGTGGATTGCCCATGCGCGCGAGCAGGCCCTGACCGGGCGGCTGATCAGGCCGCAGTCACGCTATATCGCGCCACAGGGCGCATTGGCGGCGTAACCTTGCCAGCCCGGCCTTAGCGGAACGGTGGCTCGTTAAAGGCGCGCAGCTTGCGGCTGTGCAGCTTGGCACCTTCGCGGCGGAGTTCCTCACAGGTTTCAATGCCGATGCGCATATGCTCGTTGATCGCGCGTTCGTAAAAGCGGTTGGCCTGGCCGGGCAGTTTCAGTTCGCCATGGAGCGGCTTGTCCGAAACGCACAGCAAGGTGCCATAGGGTACGCGGAAGCGATAACCCTGGGCCGCGATGGTGGCGGATTCCATGTCGATGCCGGCGGCGCGGCTGAGCGAGAAGCGCAGCGCGGATTTGGAATAGCGCAGTTCCCAGTTACGGTCGTCGGTGGTGACAATCGTTCCGGTGCGCAGGCGGCGCTTGAGATCCTCTCCGGTCTGCCCGGAGATGGTGGCCGCAGCCCGCGCCAGTGCCTGCTGGACCTCTGCAATGGCCGGCACTGGAATTTCCGGGGGCAGCACGTCATCGAGAATGTGATCGTCGCGCAGATAGGCATGGGCGAGCACATAGTCGCCGATGCGCTGGCTCGGGCGAAGGCCGCCGCAATGCCCGATCATGATCCACGCCTCGGGACGCATCACCGCAAGGTGATCACAGATTGTCTTGGCGTTGGACGGGCCGACGCCGATATTGACCAGCGTGATTCCCGTGCCGTCATCCGCCATCAGGTGATAGGCGGGCATTTGATGGCGTCGCCATGCGCTGCTGTCGGCCAGCGCCGCCTCAACATCATCACCCGCGCGGATCATCACGCCGCCAGCGCCGGATACCCCGGTGAAGCGGCTGCCCTCGCCAAGCTGGCTTGACGCCCAGCGGACGAATTCATCGACATAGCGGTGATAGTTGGTGAACAGGACATAGCGCTGGACATGTTCCGGCGGGGTGCCGGTATAGTGACGCAGCCGCGCGAGCGAGAAGTCGGTGCGCAGCCCGTCGAACAGGGCGAGCGGGTAAATCTCGTCCTTTACCTCGTACAACCCATCAGCAATTTCATCACCGATATGAGCGAGTTCGGCGGCCGGGAAATGCCGGGCGAGATCAACCGCTGACACCTCATCAAGGCTGAGCGCATGGCCGGGATCAATGACATAGGGGAAGGGGATTTCCTGCCGCCCCGGAACGGCGGCAACCTCGACATCATAATCCTCGATCAGGTAGGTCAGCTGTTCCTTCAGATAATCGGCAAACACCGCCGGTTTGGTGACGCTGATGCGATAATCGCCCTCGGTAACAAGGCGACCAAATGAACGCATTGGCGCGGGCCGGCTGTCACCGCCCCGGTATTTCAGATGAATCTCCGGATAGGCAAAGCTGCCGTCGCGACGCATCGCGGGATCAGGGGTGGTGCCATCGGTGATATAGGCGGTCAGCGCGGCCTGCAGGCGGGCGACCGACGCGCGATAGAGCCGATCAAGTTCGGCGACGATGTCAGATGCAGTTGTCATCTTCGACGGCTAATGCCGTATCGGCGCGCTGGCAAGAGCAAGCGAACCGAAGGTGCCGCCATCGCACGGCGGCCAGGCTTCAGAGCCTGATCGGGAATATGCCCGCAGGCGCATTTCCAGACAGCCTCTCAGGCGTCGGTCGCCGGATCAGATTCTGCGGCGTCCTTGTCGAACAACTTGCTGGCCCCGAATGCGACTCCGGCAACAGCCGCCGCAGCCCCGGCGGCAATTGCGCCCGCCGCGAGGGGGTGTTCCTTGACGGCATCCATGGTTGTTTCAACTGCCGCTTCCAGCATGTCCTGGGCGCGCTCAAGAAACGACTTGTCCTGGTCTGGCCCGCTATTGCCGGTGCTTTTGTCGTCGATCATCATCGTTCTCCAAAAATTGCCGCCCACGCCGACACGGTCATAGCATGACCGCATCGGCGGAGCGATGGAGAAACCCTATAGTTCGCCGATCAGATACTCGGCTGAGCTGACATTGAACTCACCTGGTGCCTCGACATTGAGCTGTTCGATCACGCCGTCATTGACCAGCATCGAATAGCGCTGGCCGCGCTTGCCAAGGCCGAATTTCGAACCGTCCATCGTCAGGCCAACCGCTTCGGCGAAGTCACCATTGCCATCAGCAAGCATGGTGACGGCGCTGCCGGCCCCGGCGCTCTTGCTCCATGCGCCCATGACGAACGGATCGTTGACGGCGGTGCAGGCAATTTCATCAACACCCTTGGCCTTCAGCTCATCGGCCTTGTCGACATAGCCAGGCAGGTGGCGCGCCGAGCAGGTCGGTGTGAACGCGCCGGGCACCGAGAAAAGTGCAACCTTGCGGCCCTTGAAATAATCGTCCGAGCTGACATGCTCAGGGCCGCTTTCGCCGACCTTGGTGAGGGTAAGGCTGGGCACGCGATCGCCGACGCCGAGTGTCATGGGTATTCCTCCATTGAGGCCGCGCCAGCGCGGCTGTTCACCGCCTAGGTCGCAAGACTGACGCCGGATTTCAAGCATGGCAGTTCGTGCCAGAGTGATTATGTTGTGCGGCGATGGAGTCTGCACCTTCCCTGATTGGTCAATTCCTGCTCGCCATGCCGGGAATTGGTGACCCGCGTTTTGACCGGGCGGTGATTGCGATCTGTGCGCATGATACCAAAGGTGCGATCGGCATTGGCATTGGCGCGACGATTACCGGCCTGGGGTTGCATGAATTGCAGGCGCAATTTGACATTGCACCGGGTGATGCGCCCAACGCCCCGGTCTATTTTGGCGGCCCGGTTGATACGCGGCGCGGCTTCGTGCTGCATTCGACCGAGTGGAGCGGGCAGGACACGATCATTGTTGAAGGCCGCTGGGCCTTGTCAGGAACGATTGACGTCCTGGAGGCGCTGGCCGCCGGGACGGGGCCGGAGCGGTGGCTGGTCGCGCTGGGCTATGCCGGATGGGATGCAGGACAGCTTGATGAAGAAATGACGCGGCATGGCTGGTTCAACGTGCGCGGTGACACAGCGCTGATCTATGACACGCCGGTCGATGGCCGATGGAGCCGGGGGTTTCGATCAGCCGGCATTGATCCAGCGCTGCTGGCAAGTGGCGCAGGGCGGGCATGAGCTGCTTGCCCTGAAGATCGGGGCGACGCGAAATCCCGGAACGTCATTGTAAACACAGGGCAAAGCGGCATGACAACGCGGAGAAAGCGCGCCACGTCAAAATGATTTGTTACACTTTCTTACAAAGTTTTGGTCGATCCGCAGGCGCCCCGTGATAGGGTGGGTGCCGCAACCTAGGAATGAAATGTGCTTCTCCAGTCCCGGCCCATTGACCGCCTGATCGCGCGCTTTGGCGATGTGCGCGGGCTGGGCGCGGATCGGCGCATTGCGGTGTGCGGCACACACCGCAGCGGGACCACCCTGCTGGGCGATTTCTTGACGGCAGACCCGCGCAGTCGCCAGATTTTTGAACCGTTCAACCCGGTATTTGGCATTGACGGGGTGACCCACAGTTTTGTCGCGGGCGATATGCCCGGCAGCCAATGGCATGAGGTGATCGACCGCTTCCTGGCGGCGGATGACGTGCGCTTTCGCCCCCCGCCGATGGAACAGCCCGGAATCAGCCGACGCTTGAAGGGGACAAAGGCATTGCGCGACTATGTCGCGGCGCGCCTGTTGCGACCGCGCTGGCTGGTCTTCAAATGCCCGTTCATGACGCTGTCCAGCAATTATCTGATTGATCGCCACGGCATCCAGGTCGTTTTCACGGTCAAGCATCCGGCAGCCTTTTTCGCGTCGCTGAAGCGGGTCGGGTGGCATGAATCGCTGCCGCTTGATGACATGGTTGCGCAGGGCGTTATCGATGCGGCAACGCGCGACGCGGCGACGACAGCAGCGGCGCGCGCCGGCCTGTTCTGGGCGATTGTCAACGGCCACGCACTGGAGACACATCGGCGGTTCCCCGGTGCATCGACCTTCTGGTCGCATGAACGTTTCTGTCGTGCGCCGGATGATGAAATGGCGCGGCTGACGGCAGCATTGTACATTGATTACAGCGCGGCGATGCAGCGCGCCGTGGCGATGGCGACACATGGTGTGATTGTGGAGCCGGACGGCGGCACGGTGCACGCACTGGTGCGCAATACCGCAGCGATGGCAGATTCCTGGCGTGGTCGCGTCTCAGCCGAGGAAGAGGCCGAGCTGCGCGCACGGTGTGGGGCGCTGTACGAGGAAATTGTCGCGGCGGCGTGGTAGCAACGTGATCGCGCCATTTGCCCCGTGATCAGTGCCGCGCGCGCCGTGCCTTTAGGGTTTCTGGATCTGGGATAATCGGTGACAGGTCAGCAATGACTGTCGCAGAATCGTTAAACAACACATCAGGCAGGCCTGGGTCGCCCTTGTTGCCCGACATGAAGGCGGCTGCGACAACATCGTCTGTGATGATCGGCAGGATGACAAATCCCTGCTGACCGCGCGCACGGGCGAGGAGCGCGGCATGGAGGGTATAGGCTTCCATCGCGACTTCCGCGTTGATGCCGTAGATGAACAACGTCTCGAGCTTGCTGCCATCGGTTCGTGGTTTACTCGGCGCGAGCAGGATGTTCGATTTTTCTGTGCGCCAGACCCTTTTGGCGATCGCTTCATATTCGCCCGCTGAATGCTGGCGTGGGATAAGCCAGAACAGGGTCTTGTTGTCACTGTCCTTGCCGAATGTTGCGGCGCGCAGCGTTGCTTCACGGTCGGCCCATAATTGCTCGGGCGTGTGCGACAGGCCACCAATCAACTCATCGTCAGTCGCGCCGGAACGCAGGCGACGTGTAACCTCGACGACGCTGCCGAACGAAGCCGCGACCCATTGTGAGCGGGCGGCGAACAGTCGCCGCGCTGTCTTTACGTCCCCGGCGCTGGCGCTGGTTATGATGTTGTACAGGTCCATCAGCTCGATGAATTCGGCGACGTTCGCCTCTGCTTTGCCGTCGGCCTTGCGCTGATCGAAATTGGCCTGGGCGGCGCGCGCGCGGTCGGCGGCGACTGCCTTGTTGCCAACGAGCGCATGGCTGACAGCCGCCTGAGCCAGCCAGATCGAACTGACCGACGCCGGTGTGCTGACGCGGTCAAACTCTACAATGGCATCACGCACGTGCGCGGCATCTGCGAAGCGCCCGATTTCCTCCAGGCGCCCCGCTTCACCCACTGCGACTGTCGCCGCGCTGTGGCTCCGCCACGAATAAAGGCGCTGTTCGTCGTCGGAACCGACACGCGCCGACAGCATATAACCGGGTGGGGAAAGTAACCCGAACAGGCTGTGCGGGAGGGGCGTAACACTTTTCACTGCCAGGTCGCGGGCCTGTTCCAGCTGACCCTTGCGATAACGTGCCGCGGCTTCGATCAAATCTGGCGCCCGACCGAATGAGCGGGCGAAATATGGGTCAGCGGTCAAACCGGCAGCCGCTGATTCCTGGCGCGCGAGTGCCGCATCCGCGATCGCGGCGTCGTAATTCTTTGCTTCGATCTGATGGATGGCACGAGCGAGGATGAGGTGCAGCCGGCGGGGGATGTTGGATTCCTGTTTCGGGCCACTGATCAGCAATGAGCAAACATCAACGCCCGCAGCGCCGAACTTGCGCTTGGCGGCATCCGGTGCCTCTGGCGGTGGTGCAAAAAGCCCGAGCAGCGTGACCGCGCCAAGCAACCGTGCGGCGGATTCGCCGGTTGTGACATTGGGTGGCTCTCCGTCGCATTGCAGGTGGAGCGAGCCTGGTTTTTCTACCGGTGGCGACGTCGGTGCGGGAGCTGTCTGCGCAAGGAGTGGTGCGGCGGCCACACCAAGGGCGAGGGCAGCTGTGATTGATGCCACGTCAAGACGCTTCGAAAACATGATATGATCCCCCGGTCCTCGTTGCGTGGGAATTGCCAGCGGTGCCACTGCTGGTCAATGCCACCGCGCCGCGTCGTGGAGCATATAAAGATATCTTTATATTTGATTTGGGCGCTGCGAGGCCCTATGTGCGCGGCAATTCAGCAGCATTTCCGGAGATTCCCGTGGCCAGCGTTCTCGACCGTCCGACCGACTATGTCATTGCCGATATTGGCCTCGCCGACTTTGGCCGCGCCGAAATCAACATCGCCGAAACCGAAATGCCGGGCCTGATGGCGCTGCGCAGCGAGTTTGGCGCATCACAGCCGCTGAAGGGCGCGCGCATTACCGGGTCGCTGCACATGACGATCCAGACCGCCGTGCTGATCGAGACGCTGACCGCGCTTGGTGCCGATGTGCGCTGGGCGACGTGCAACATCTTCTCGACCCAGGACCATGCGGCTGCGGCGATTGCCGCGAGCGGCGTGCCGGTGTTCGCGATCAAGGGTGAGAGCCTGGCGGACTATTGGGACTATGTCGGCGACATCTTCACCTGGGACAGCGAAGTGGAGGGTCAGACCGCCAATATCATCCTCGACGATGGCGGCGATGCGACGATGTTCGCGCTGTGGGGCGCCAAGCTTGAGGCCGGCCACACGCTGGGCGAGCCGGAGAATGAAGAGGAAGTCGAGTTCCAGCGCGCGCTGAAGGCGTTCATCGCCAAGAAGCCGGGTTACCTGACCGAGACGGTCAAGAATCTGAAGGGCGTGTCGGAAGAGACCACCACCGGCGTCCACCGGCTGTATGAGATTGCCCGCAAGGGCGAGCTGCCGTTTCCGGCGATCAACGTGAATGACAGCGTGACCAAGTCGAAGTTCGACAATCTTTATGGCTGCAAGGAATCGCTGGTCGATGCGATCCGTCGCGCGACCGACGTGATGCTCGCCGGCAAGGTCGCCTGCGTCGCTGGCTTCGGCGATGTCGGCAAGGGCTCCGCACAGAGCCTGCGCAATGGCGGTGCGCGCGTGATGGTCACCGAGGTCGATCCGATCTGTGCGCTGCAGGCGGCGATGGAAGGTTTTGAGGTGGTGACGATGGAGGAAGCGGTGACCCGCGCCGACATCTTCGTGACCGCGACCGGCAATGCCGACGTGATCACCGCCGACCACATGAAGGCGATGCGCCCGATGTCGATCGTCTGCAACATCGGCCATTTCGACAGCGAGATCCAGATCGCGGCGCTGTCCAACTACAAATGGACCGAAGTGAAGCCGGGCACCGACCTGGTCGAGTTCCCGGATGGCAAGCAGATCATCGTCCTCGCCAAGGGCCGGCTGGTCAACCTTGGCTGCGCGACCGGCCATCCGTCGTTCGTGATGTCGGCCAGCTTCACCAACCAGACGCTGGCGCAGATCGAGCTGTGGACCAAGGGTGAGCAGTACCAGAACCAGGTCTATGTGCTGCCCAAGCACCTCGACGAGAAGGTTGCCGCGCTGCATCTGGAAAAGCTTGGCGTTAAGCTGTCACAACTGACCCCGAAGCAGGCGGGCTATATCGGCGTGCCGGTTGAAGGGCCGTTCAAGCCGGATCATTATCGCTATTGATTGAAACGGATTTCCGTAACGAACCGGGGGCTGCGGGAAACCGTGGCCCCTTTTGTTATTGGGGTGCAAGCGGGCCGAGCGCCTGCTTCAGCTCACCAAGCCAGGGTTCATAGTGGTGCCACCGGCCAACCGCTGCACTATTGATGGGCTGTCGAACCTGCTCTGAACTCGCCGTGCGGACGGGGCGGGTGTTTTCGTGTGGGCTTAGGCAGGATGTTTCCAGCGGCAATTGGAGATAGGTGAGCAATCGACGAATCTCGCGCTCAGGGTCGTCAAGTAACATCTCATGTTGAACGCGATGCACGAGGGACGGTAGCGTCGCATCGATGTGATCCATAGCGCGAACGTAATCGTGATAATAGCTGGCAATGTCCTCTAATGAATAAGCGAAGGTTTGCCCCTGCGAGAAGTGCTGTTTGAAATTGGAGAAGCAGCATTCCATCGCGTCACGGCGAGCATCGATGATTTTCGCGTTCGGGAGTATTAGGTGAATCAGGCCGATATAGCGCCAGTTGTTTGGCAACTTGTCGATGAAATAGGGCGCAGATGTTTTGCGGGTTCTACTGGCATTTGCCAAATAGCGTTCGCCTAGATCGCGCAGCCGCGCGCCCTCGAGGTCACGCACTATTTGTGGATATGAAGCCTGTTGGTCCTGCCAGCGCTCGGCTACGAGCGATTGAACAAGCAAGGGCATGTCGGGCAACTCGGAAGTACCCTCTATCTGTGAATGACTTGCCAGGATTTGTTCCACCAGCGTCGAACCGGCGCGCGGCATGCCTATAATGAAAATCGGATCGGGCGTCTGGCAACCCATATTGGCGCGGACGTCGAAGAAGGGTCGGTCGAAAAGCGCGATTGATCGATCGACTTCGCTCGACACAGCAGCCCGGTCATGCGGTTCAAGGTGCAACCGGATACGGTTGCCCGCCGCATAATGCTCAAATGATGCTGCCCATTCCTCGCGGTCCTCGAACGCTTTTCCGAGGGCGAAATGCAGGAACAACCGCTTGGCCGGTGGCGGAGGTTGTTCAAGTGCTCGCTGCATGGCGGCGATGTCGCTCGTTTCCACCTTGTTCGCTTTGAGTTCGGCCAGCGACCACCAGGCTTCGGCGAGATTGGGCGTAATGATTGTGGCGCGTCGGTAGGCTTCAACCGAATCTGCCTGGCGACCGATCGTTTTCAATAGGTGCCCGTACCACAGCCAAACATCGGCGTTGTCACCAACCGTGGCAATCAACGCCTCGTAGGTCTTCAGCGCCGTATCGTAACTGCCGGTCTGTGCGAGAATGTCGGCTTTTGAAGCTGCCGCACCGATATGTGCAGGGTCTTGCGCCGTTACCGCGTCAAGTATTGCGATTGATTCAGTGAGATGACCGGTGGATGACAGGACAAGAGCCAGATTGACCTGGGCATCCAGGTAATCCGGCGCGACAGACACAGCGTGTCGCAGTAATCGCTCCGCTTCATTGCGGATCCCTAATGTCGACGCCAGATCGGCGAGCATTATGTTGGCGACCACGTCGTCGGGCGACTTGCGGAGGATCCCGCGAAGGGTGCGTTCAGCGCCTGCAAGGTCGCCACTGCTCATCGCGGTGCCAGCCTCTTGAATTTCTGAAGATCGGAGCGAACTCTCGATCGCTGCGCGATCAGCCTTTGCGGCTGCGTCGGGCTCACCAAGCCGACGAAGGGCGCGACCCAGCAGGCGCAAAGCGTCGGGTTGACCTGGTGTTACCTCAAGGATCGCCGCCGCTTGCTCGGCTGCCGCATTAGGATTGCGAGCAAGCAGCAGCTCGCCATTGGTCAGCGCTGCGCGCAGCGAGCCACTGGGCACTTCACGCATCGATCACGCAGGTGCCAACAAAAACAGCACCCCTAAAACGAAAAAGGGGGCCGGGACGATACCGGCCCCCAAGGTTTGTCGAAGCGGACACTTTAGAATTTAGCGACGAAGCCCGCATAGAATCGACGGCCAACATTGTCGTAGATTGCGCTACCAAAGCCCGTGCCGGTCCGGCCCAATGGGGGTGCCGTATTGAAGAGGTTGTCAACGCCGACGTAAAAATTATACTTCTTGCTGGCATCGATTTGCAGCCTGACGTTATGCAGGAACTGGGCCGGGTAATAGGGAATATCGGAATAGTCCGGTTCCTGAGGCGCCAGCCCGTTGACGCTGTGCAAAGCTTCCCATGGGGCGACAGTCTGTCGACCAATGAAACGCATTTTATAGTTAATTGTGAATGGGCCCTTGGCGAGGTCGACATTCCAACTCAACTCATCGAAGGGAAAGCCCAGTGTGCCGAGCTGTTGTGTCCGGAAGTCCGGGTCGGTAGCGTCTAGAAAGGTGTCGTTACGGAAATTATGTGTATAGATTACTCGCGTCGCCAAGTTGGCATTGCTTCCTAATTTATGTTGATAATTTAGTTCAACATCGATGCCGCGAACTCGCAATTTCGCGTAGTTGAATGGTACCACAGTCAAACTACCCTCGAGGATCCGCCCTGGAATTTCCCCGCTTGGGCCAAGACCGGGACCGGTCTTCCGCTTGAACTGTGCGCAGAACTGATTGTTTATCGATGCTTGATTGTAACACGAATCGATAACCGACTGTGCGGTGAGAGATGCAATTGAGTTCTTCACGCCGATATCGAACCAATCGACAGTCAAAGACAAGCCGGGAACCCAGTGTGGCTGTAGGACCAAGCCTAAAGTATAGGAGTCCGACGTCTCTGGCTTCAACTTGGCATTTCCGCCAGATGCAAATGCAAGGGTCGCTTGATAAGTGTATGTGAATCCTGCGGGAACTCCAGCGGCTGCGCAGTTTTTGGATACCTGCGTTGTAGGATTGGCGGCGTAATTGTCGCAAGGATCAGTTACGAACTCGTAATTTTGTCCCAATCCGGCATACAGATCCACTACCGTTGGCGCTCTTACGGCCCGTGAATAATTGGCGCGTATTCGAATGTCGCGGACCGGCGACCATTCGATATTGCCGTTATATGCAAAAACCGAGCCGGTGCTACCAGCGTAGCTGGCGTAGCGACCGGCTGTACTTACTGTTAACTCACGGAAAAATGGAATATTTTTCACTATGGGCAGGCGCAGCTCTCCGAATGCCTCCTTAACTTCGAATGCAGGGGCGGTCAGGTCGGGGATGGCGTTATAGAAGGTGATCCCCGATCTGGTAAAATCATCCTGATGGTATGATGCCGTCTCGCGCCGATATTCGGCGCCCACTGCGAAGCCAACTGGCCCGCCGGGCAGGTTAAGAAACTTGCTCGTATCGCCGCTAAGGAACGCGTTCAGCACGAACTGCTGAATTTTCCCAGAGGCAACGGAATTTTGAAGTATATATGCCCTTGCGTCATTGCTAACATTACCAACGCCGAACAGGTTGACTGGTTTGCATGCGGAGACATCTGCGGCCAAGTGGGCGGCGGCGAAAGCTGCGTTGACGCTTTGCGCCTCAAGCGCAATCCGTGCACTGGGATCAACAGTAGCCCGGCAGACGATATTCCCGTTGGCTACGCCTGTCGTGAACTTGCCTTGATCTACCGCGTCGATCGCGAGCAGGAAGCGTTGCAGGTTAACGTTACCAAGAATTTCGTTCTTTTCGTTAAATTCACCGTAGTTTGCCGATAGTTCGTACGACCAGTCATCATTAAACGTACCGCGCACCCCGCCGACGAGGCGGTATGTTTCGCGTTTAATGCGTTCTTGGCGGACCGTCAGGCTTGTCGCGTTTTCCTGAAAGTAAAAATTCTGATGCGCATTTGGTCCGACACCATAGTAATTGGTAAGGAAAGCCCGAGCCTGAGAACTAAGATATGGATTGTCCGTGTAGAATGTTTCGCGAGGGGAACCTGTAACGCCGCCATTGAAGAAAAATGGACCGCTTGCACTTCCAAGCACATCGCTGCGGACGTATTTTGCTTCGATGAATGGCTCAAATGCTTGCGATACTTCGAAATGACCGATCAGATTTGCGCTGTAGCGATTTTGCATCGGGAGAAGCCCGAGTTGCTTGCCGTCGCGAAAATTATCACCATTGCCGCCGATGAAGCTGCCATATTGCCCGGTGCCAACTCGTGTTCCGGTGGTTTGTGACAGCGTCCCGTCCGGAGCAAAGCGATAGGAGCAATAATATCCGCCGCAACTGTTGCCGAGAAAAACGCCCCCATTGCTGTATGACGCACTGCGGATGTCGTGCATGAACACCCGATTAGGCTTGCCATCGTTTTTCACCGTGCTGACGGTCACAAAACCGTCCGAGACACGATATGAATCACGGTCGTCCGCGTAAAAATCGCCCTGATGAGCGTACTCGAAGTTGATCGCCACATTGCCTCGACCGCCGGCGAAATTCTTGCCTGCCAATACGCTCACAAACGACGACGGCGCGTCGCCATATTGACTAATTCCGCTTTGTGCCCGCACTTGCAAACCATTGAAGTGATCCTTCAGGACGAAGTTGACCACGCCTGCGATCGCGTCTGAACCATATACGGCGGAATCGCCGCCTGTTACGACATCAACCCGTTCGATCAGGTCAGCAGGGATCGTGTTTACGTCGGGCGAAACTGCCTCGCTGAGGATATCTCCAGCTACGTGACGACGTCCATTGACGAGAACCAGCGTGCGCTGTGTTCCAAGTCCCCGAAGGTCTAGCAAGCTCAGGCCAGAAGTGCCGAGAAACCGCGTGGAGTTGGACTGGCTGAAGGTGCTCGTTAATGCTGGCAGATCGTTCAAAACATCGCCAACGGAAGTTGAGGCGGTATGGAAGAACTCTTCACCCTGGAGAGTCGTCACCGGTACCGGCGAGTCGAGGCTGGGGCGCCTGATACGCGAGCCGGTGACGACGACGTCATCCGCCGCGCTGGCAGGCTGGGCAGATGATTCCGCAGGTGAGGCGCCAGGGGTGCTTTGCGCCACTGCTGGCGATGTCATCATGAAAAGCGATAGCGAAGCCGCCGAGCACAACATGCTAGACCCGAGAAGTGAATTCTTGCGCATAAAAGCCCCTGTGTCGATCTTGACCGTGCTTCAGTGTGATGAAAAAGTTCCGCGCATTCAAGCTGTATAGGCCTTGTTCAGAAATGGGCTTGGGGACTGTTTCGAAAATGTCACATTTGAAGCCGATTCGGTCCGGCATGAAGCCGCTATCCGGCGGCTTTGATATTCGAGCGCCCTTGCCCTAGACTGCTTCACGAGCGAACCGTGCCACGGGTCGGGAGCAGTTACAGGGTGCGTTGTTGATCCAGCTTTCCGTGTCTAGCGTCGTCGTTGCGGGGGGCGTTCTGGCCCTGTTTTTGATAGGTTCGTGTTGCCTCTTGTTCGTTGGGCTACGTGCGAAACGACAGGCAACGGCCAGCATATCGGCTCATTTGCGGCTCGAGGCGTTGTTGTCTGGAGCGCCTGCGCTGGCAATGGTGGTTCGGTCGGATGGCCAGATAGAAATGGCAGATCGCCTAGCCGATTGGCTTGGGCAGAGCACAGCCTCGCATTATTTCGACGACCTTGCCAGCGACTCGACGGGCCTGACAAAGGCCGATTTCATTGCGCTGTCGGAAGAGGTGGTCGCCGCGCAGAAATCGGGCCGTGCCTTTTCCCGTGCCGTCCGTGTGCAGGGTTCAGCCCGGGCGCTCATGATCAAGGGGCAACGCGCGCCGCGTGAGGTGAATGCGCCCGGCGGGGTCGTGTTGTGGTGGTTCGACGCCAGCGAAAGCGAGGCGGAAATCGCGCGACTCAATACGCGCATTGATGAGGCTCATCATGCCTTTGATGTGTTGAGTGGCCTGATTGAGGCGACGCCGCTGCCGATGTGGTATCGCGGCGATGACATGCGGCTGGCGATGGTCAACAGCCGCTATGTTGACGCCGTTGATGGCGCCGATGCGGAAGATGTGATCCGGCGCGGCCTTGAGCTGGTTGAGGGGTCGGGGATTGGCGGGCCGCTGGCCAGCGCCGTTCTCGCGCGGGACACCGGCAAGATGCAAATGCAGTCCATGCCCGCCACGATCAAGGGTGAGCGACGCATGTTGCGCGTGTTCGACGTGCCGATGCCAACCGGCGGCATTGCCGGGTTCGCGGTCGATATTGAGGATCTCGAGCAGGCGCGGGCATGGATCAAGCGCTTCGGCGATGCGCAGCGCGCCATGCTCGACCGGCTCTCGGCGGGTGTTGTGCAGTTCGCTCCTGACCGCTCACTGATATTCTGCAATCAGCCGTTTCAGCGCCTGTTTGCGATCAAGACGGAATGGCTTGCCGATCGCCCCGAGTTTGACCGGGTTCTCGAGCGGATGCGCGAGACCAACCGCCTGCCAGAGGTGCGCGACTTTCCGGGGTGGAAGGCGGAGCGGCGCGACTGGTTCCTCGCCACCGGTGGGGCGCTGGAGGAAAATTGGCACCTGCCCGGCGGCGTGCATTTGCGCGTCGTCGCGCAACCCTTGCCGGATGGCGGATTGCTGCTGATTTTCGAGGATCGCACTGAGCAGGTGCAGCTTGCCAGTGCGCGCGATACGCTGCTTCGTGTCCGTACCGCGACGCTGGAAAACCTGGCCGAGGCGATTGGTGTGTTTGCTGCCGATGGCCGGTTGCAATTGTGGAACAACAAATTTCGCACGGTATGGGGTCTTGAAGAGGCATTTCTCGCCGACCATCCTCGCGTTGATGCACTGGTCACCGCAGTGTCTCCGCGACTGGCCAAGCCAGCGCGCGCCAACCTGATCAGTGATCTGGTGCGGGCGGCGACGGTTGAACGGCAGGGGCGTGGTGGCAGCGTGGTCTTTGCCGATGGCCGGCATTTTGACCTTGGCGCGGTACCGCTGCCTGATGGCAATGGCCTGTTCACCATGCTCGACGTGTCGGACAGCCGCCGCATCGAACATGCCTTGCGCGATCGCAACGAGGCGCTGGAAGCGGCCGATCAGGTAAAGACCGCGTTTGTCGCCAATATGAGCTATGAGCTGCGTACGCCGCTCACGTCGATCAGCGGTTTCGCCGAGATGCTGAGCGAAGGCTATGCTGGCAAGCTGAGCAAGGATGGCGACGCCTATGTCACCGCGATCCTCGATTCAGTCGAGCGGCTGGGTATCCTTGTTGATGAGGTGCTTGATCTCACCCAGCATGACGGGAAAACGCCAGCGATGGAATCGCTGGACGTTGACCTTGAGGTCGTCGCGCGGAGCGCCACTGACGGGCTCATGGCTTCGGCAAAGCGCAAGAAGATTGATTTCGCCATTGAGTTGTTACCGTCGGTCGGGACGGTGCGGGGTGACGCAAAGCGGCTGCGCCAGATGATCGAGCACCTGTGGCGCCATGCCATCAGTGGCACGGCAGAGGGTGGGCGCGTGTTGCTGCACGCTGACGGTACAGCAGCGGCGGCGCGGATTGTCGTTTCTGATGACGGGGCCGGGATGAGCGCGGATGCAGTTGACCGCGCCTTTGACCGCTTTGCCGAACCCGGCATCACCAGAGACGGCGAGCGTGCGCTTGGCCTGGGATTGCCGCTCGCGCGACAATTTGCCGAAGCCCATGGCGGCACAATCGAGCTGGTTTCCGAACCCGGCGAGGGTACGTTGGTGACGGTGATCTTGCCGCGGCGGTAGATTGTGCCGCAGGAACAATGCGCATATTATATGCGCATCGGAGGAATGGCATGTCTCGTTCGCGCGTTCGTGAAACAGGTGCTCCGCTCAGGCGCGCCATCAACCTGTCGATTGAGGCAACGCTGATTGACGAAGCCCGGGAGTTGGGGATCAACGTCTCTCGTGTCTGCGAGGAGGCTCTGCGTACGCAAATCCGCACGGAAAGGGGTGGGCGTTGGCTGGAGGAGAACAAATCGGCCATCGCAGACTGGAATGCCTATATAGCTGAACACGGGTTGCCCCTGGAACGCTATCGGGTGTTCTGATGGCGCGGTTTGATGTCTATCGGCCGGCAACCGGTGGTGCGTTACTGCTCGATTGCCAGGCCGACTTGCTGTCACAACTTGACAGTCGCTTCGTCGTGCCATTGCTTCCGGCGGGCTTTGTGGCGAACCCGTTTGCGCGGCTTAGAGCGTGATGACATGAGTTTGGCCCGCCGTGACGGAGCGGATTTTGGCGTGTGGGTAGGAGCGAGGAGGGATCGGGGCTCTGCTCCCGTGACCGACGAGCGACGCGGCCACACGCCAAAAGGCGCCCGCCGCTTCGCGGTTGCCGTGAGCCGCCCGCCGGACATCGTCGCAGCACTTGCACGGCCTACCAGCCCGAGCTGCGCGCCGCTCCTCGCCGACGAACGGCTCACGGCAATCACGGTGGGTCAAACTCGTGTCATCATGCTCTAATCCGGTTATGACGGTCGAGGGAGAGCGTGTTGTCATGGTAACGCAATCTGCGGCGACAGTCCCGGTCCATGCCCTTGCTCGGTATGTCACATCATTGGCGCATGAACACGCGGCGATCATGAACGCGCTCGATATGCTGCTGACGGGTTATTGATGCGCCGACTTGCCGATCCTGCCGCGAGCGAAGCCCTTGGCGCGGCACTGGCGGGCTGTGTCTTGCCGGGGGACGTCATTACACTGTCGGGCCCGTTGGGTGCCGGGAAGACGAGTATCGCACGCGGGTTGCTGGCAGCGCTTGGGCTGGTCGGTGAGGCGCCAAGCCCGAGCTTCGCTATCGTACAGCCCTATTTCCCGCCGGAGGTGCGCCTGCCGGTGTTGCACGTCGATCTCTATCGAATTGATGATCCTGCAGAGATTGAGGAGCTTGGCCTTGATGAGGCCCAGGGTGAGTCCGTGACCCTGATCGAATGGCCTGAACAGGCGCCGGGTCGCTGGCCCGAGGCGCTGGCGTTGACGCTGGTGCCGCTTGCGGATGGCGCACGTGGCTTGACAGCGCAGGTGCCGGCGGCTTGGGAAGCGCGATGGCACCAGATATGATTCCACCGGCCGGTGCGGCCGATTTTCTCGGCCGCATTGGGTGGGGATCGGCAACTATCCTGCCGCTGGCGGGTGACGCTTCATTTCGTCGCTATTTTCGTGTGGTCGATGGCGCGCGGTGCGCGGTGCTGATGGACGCGCCGCCGCCGCACGAAGACCCGCGACCGTTCATTGAGATTGCCCAATGGCTGGGTGCGCGCGGTTTTACCGCGCCTGATATCCTTGGCGCCGATCTTGATGAAGGGCTGGTGCTGCTGGAAGACTTTGGTGATGTGCGGATGCGCGAGACGGCGGATGCTGATCCGGGCCGCGAAAATGCCTTGTACGAGGCCGCCATCGACATCCTGATCGCCCTGCATCGCGAAGACGCGTTACCTGCGGCACCATATGACCGCGCCGTCCTGCACCGCGAAGCAGAGCTGCTGGTTGAATGGTATTGCCCGGCGATTGGCGTTGAAGCTGACCTGGCCAGCTATCATGCCGCATGGGACAAGGTGTTCGACCTCGCCCTGCCAACCCGGCCTGTAACGGTGCTGCGCGACTATCATGCCGAAAACCTGATGCTGACTGACAAGGGGTTGGGCCTGCTCGATTTTCAGGACGCACTGGCTGGTCATACGGCCTATGATCTGGTGTCACTGTTGCAGGATGCGCGCCGCGATGTGTCGCCGGCATTGGAGGCGGCGATGCTTGAATATTACCGCGCGCGCGCTGGTGAAGACCCCGGATTTGACAGCGCCTATCATGTGCTCGGCGCGCAGCGAAATGCCAAGATCATCGGGATATTCACCCGGCTTTGGCAGCGTGATGGCAAGCCGCGCTATCCTACGCTGTGCCCACGCGTCTGGCGCTATCTCAACCATGACCTTGCGCACCCCGCGCTGGCGCCCGTGGCCGCATGGTTTGATGCAACCATCCCGGCCGCAAAGCGCGGTGATCCACTGGTGGTTGCAAAGGCATGACGGCAAAGCGCACCCTGTCGATCAGGCCCGATCCTGGCGGCCTGGTGCCGCAAACCGCCATGGTGATGGCGGCCGGGCTTGGGAAGCGGATGCGCCCGCTAACCGCGACACGCCCAAAGCCATTGGTAGAAGTGGCGGGCCGGACCTTGCTGGACCATGTTTTTGGCCGGTTGCGGGCGGCGGGGGTGAAGCGGGCCGTGGTCAATGTCCACTACCTCGCTGACGCGCTTGAGGCGCATCTGCGCAATCGCGTGGAGGGGATTGATGTTGTCGTCTCCGATGAGCGTGACCAATTGATGGAGACCGGTGGCGGGATCGTTCAGGCCCGCGCCCTGATCGGTGACCTGCCGTTCCTGGTGGTCAACAGTGACAATCTGTGGATCGACGGGCCGAGTGATGCGATCCGGATGCTGGCGGCGGAGTGGGACGACGCAACCATGGACGCGCTGTTGCTGATGGTGCCGCTGGCGCGGGCGCACAATCATGGCGGGCAGGGTGATTTTCACCTTGCGGCGGACGGACGGATCACCGGGCGGCGCAAGCCGGGCCGGGTCGCGCCCTTTGTTTATACCGGGGTCCAGATTCTCTCACCGCGTCTCATCGCCGATTGGCCTGAGGGGCCGTTCTCGACGATGCTGTTCTGGGAACGGGCGATTGCCGCCGGGCGTGCCTATGGCCTGGTTCATCAGGGCCTGTGGTTTGACGTTGGTACCCCGCAGGCCATCTCAGCAACCGAGGCCATGATCGCTGATGGATGAGCGCGGGCAAGGCCGGACCCGGCCCGCGCTCTTCACCATCCCGGTTCATCGGGCCTTTGCCGACGCGCTGGTCGCGGGGCTGACCCGGCGTTTTGGCGGCGATCCGCTCCAGCTTGCCCGTGGGCTGGTGTTGCTGCCGAACAATCGTGCCAAGCGTGCCATAACCGATGCCTTTGTTCGGGCGAGTGCGGGCGGGTTGTTGCTGCCACGGCTCGTTGCGATTGGTGACCCTGCCTTTGACGAGGCAGCGGGGGCGATGCTTGATCCGGCGGACGATACTGATCCGACCCCGCCCGCCATTGACCCGCTGCACCGCCGCTTGATCCTTGCGCGGCTGGTCAGTGAGGAACGACAACGCGCCGGCCAGGAGGTTGATGCAGCAGAGGCCGTGCGACTGGCAGGCGATCTCGCGCGGACTTTTGATCAGTTGATGGTTGAAGACATTGCGCCGGGCCGTCTGGCGACCATCGAACTGTCGGAAAATCTGTCGACGCACTGGTTGCGTTCGCTCGAATTGTTCAATGCCGTGCTGGACCGCTGGCCAGTGGAACTTGCGCGGCTCGGCATGGTCGATGCTTCGGCGCGGCGTGGCATGTTGCTTGACCGCGCGGTGAAGCGCTGGCGCGCCCGGCCACCGGGCGGCTTTGTCTGTGCGGCGGGGATTACCGATGCCGCGCCCGGCGTGGCGCGACTGTTGCGTAGCGTGGCCGAGCTGCCGCAGGGTATGGTTGTGCTGGCGGGCCTTGCCACCGACATGGATGAACCGGAGTGGCAGGCACTGGGGCGACACGCGCCCGACCCGGTGACAGGCCGCCGCCGCCGCGCGATTGAAACGCATCCCCAATTTCATCTCAAGCTGTTGCTTGAGCGGATGGGGGTGAATCGCGGTGAATTTCAACTGTGGCGCGAGGGTGGCGGCCATGACGCGACCATTGCGCGCGGCAGGGCCATTGCCAATGCCTTTGCCCCGGCCGAATTTACCGGCAAATGGACCCGGCTTGATGCCGATCAGCGCCGGCTCAGCGGGATCAGCGCTGCCGAACTGGCGACGCCTGCCGAGGAAGCCCAGGCGATTGCACTTGCGCTGCGCGAGGCATTGGAGACGGAGGGGCGAACAGCCGCGCTGGTAACGCCGGATCGCGCCCTGGCGCGGCGCGTTGCGGCGCATTGCCGCCGCTGGGGGGTGGAGATTGATGATTCCGCCGGGCGCCCGCTGTCCTTGTTGCCATCAGGCACACTGCTGACAGCGCTGAGTGAGGCTGCCGTCCAGCGCTTTGCCCCGCTTGCCCTGCTGACCTTGCTCAAGCACCCGCTGGTACGTTTCGGGCCAGATCGCCTCGCATGGCTTGATGGTGTCAGGTTACTTGACCGGGCCTTGCGCGGGCCGCGCCCGGCGGCGGGGTTGGCGGGCATTGACGCCCATCTCGCCAACCCGCCTGAGCGGGAGCGTGCGCTTCGTGGTCGGGCTGCGCTGTGGTGGCAGGATGTGCGTGCGTTGCTGGCGCCGATTGAGGTGGTGTTTGATCGTGGCGCACAGGATCTCAGTGCGCTTGTCGGTGCCTTGCGTGAAACGGCGCAGCTCTTGTGCGGCGATTCGTTATGGGGTGGTCCGGCAGGTCGGGCGGCGGCAAGCCTGTTATCGGGGCTGGAAGAGAATGCCCCCTGCGGCCCGGCCCAGGTCGTGCCAGCCAGCATTCCGGGCCTGTTACGCACCTTGATGGACGAACAGGCGGTGCGCCCGCCGCAGGGGGGGCATCCGCGGCTTGCCATTTATGGCTTGATCGAGGCGCGCCTCCAGACCGCTGACCTGATGATTCTCGGTGGCCTCAATGAGGGTGTATGGCCGGGGCAAGCTGCACCAGACCCCTGGCTTGCGCCGCGTATCCGCAGCGAACTTGGCTTGCCGGGGCTGGAGCATCGCGTTGGCATTGCCGCCCATGATCTGGCCAGCGCGCTGGGCGCGCCGCGCGCGCTGATCACGCGGGCGCGGCGGGATGCCACCCAACCGGCTATTGCCTCGCGTTTCTGGTTGCGGTTGCAGGCACTGGCGGGCGAACGTTTTGAACGCGCGGCTGCACTGGAACACTGGACGCGCATCCTTGATGATCCCGGCGCGCCGCAACCGGCCAGCAAACCCGCCCCGATGCCATTGGCGGAACTGCGCCCGAAACGCATCGCCGTAACGGATGTCGATCGGCTCAAGGCCGATCCCTATGCCTTTTATGCGCGCCGTATCCTCAAGCTGGTGCCACTTGATCCTGTCGATGCTGATCCCAGTGCGGCCTGGCGTGGAACCGCAGTTCATACCATTCTGGAAGAATGGGCGCGCGCCGATGCCTGCGCGCCCGAGGCATTGCGCCCCGGTGCGCTGGCGATGTTGCAGGATGAGCGCACCCACCCGATGATGCGCGCGCTGTGGCAGCCCCGTCTGATCGAGGCGATTGACTGGATCGCCTCGCGGATCACCGAACAGGCAGCGGAAGGCCGCACGGTGCTCGCGGTTGAGTGTGAGGGGCGTATCGAGATTGCCGGCATAACGCTGACGGGGAAATTCGACCGGATCGACCGGCTGGCCGATGGCAGCCTGGCGATCATCGACTACAAGACCGGGATGCCGCCGAGCACAGCGGCGGTGCGCGCCGGTTTCAGCCTGCAGCTTGGGCTGTTGGGGCTGATCGCCGAGCGTGGCGGCTATGAAGGCATTGCCGGTGCGGCGCGTGCCTTTGAATATTGGTCGCTGGGCAAGCGTGACGACCGCTTTGGCTATGTCACGTCGCCGGTTGATCCGGCGGGGAAGGGGGGCAAGGATTTGCCCGAGCTGTTTACCGCGCGCGCGGCGGAGCATCTGGTCGAGGCAATCGGTCGCTGGCTGACGGGAAGCGAGCCGTTCACCGCGAAGCTGCACCCTGAATTTGCCCCTTACGCCGATTATGATCAGTTAATGCGGCGTGATGAATGGTATGGCCGTGAGCAGTGACAGCGGCGCCCTTCCGCGCCTGACCGGGCAGCAGGGATTGGCCAGCGCGCCGGATGGCCATGTCTGGCTGTCGGCATCCGCCGGGACCGGCAAGACCCAGGTGCTCGCGGCGCGGGTGTTCCGCCTGTTACTGGGCGGCGTCGACCCCGGTGCGATCCTGTGCCTGACCTTTACCAAGGCCGGCGCTGCCGAGATGTCGGCACGGATAAGCCAGCGGCTCGCGGCATGGGTCAGAATGCCCGAGCCAGCGCTGTTTGCCGATCTCGCGGCATTGGGGGAACAGCCTGATGATGCGCTGGTTGCACGGGCGCGCACCTTGTTTGCCAAGGTTCTTGATGCGCCGGGTGGTGGCATCCGCATCCAGACCATCCACGGTTTTTGCCAGAGCCTGTTGTCAGCCTTTCCGGTTGAGGCCGGGCTGGTCCCGGGGTTTCGCCCGATCGAGGCGCGCGAGGAAGCGGTGATGGCGCGTGAGGCGCTGTCTGACCTGTTGCTTGATGCCGACCGGGAAGGGCGTGCGCGGCCGGTTGAGGCAATTGGCGCATTGAGCGTGCGGCTTGGCGAACAGGGGGCGGAAAACTTCCTGCTCGCCTGCGCACGGGCGCCCGAAGCCATGACGTCATTGCCGCGCGGCGACGGGATCCAGCCCTTTGTCCGCCGGGCACTCGGCTTGCCGACGGGCCACATTGAAGAGGCCATTGTTGCGGCATGCAGCGATGCCGCTTTCGACCATGAGGCGCTCGACGCGATTGGCGGGATGAACGCCGATTGGGGGACCAAGGGCGGGCAGGAACGTTCGGCGATCATATCGGGCTGGCTGGATCGTGACGCGGCAGGCCGCGCTGCGACCTTGCACGAGCTGCACCGGGTCTGGGCCAAGGCCGATGGCAACATGCGTTCCTTCGGCAAGGGACAGGCGCCGCAACATGACGATTATCAGGAAATGGCGACCGCGCTCTATGACTATTGCGCCGATCTTATCGCGATGCGCGCGCACGCGGCCTATGCGGACTTGCTCGCCGCCGCGCTGGATGTCGGGCGCGATTATGCCGCCAGCTATCAACGCGCGAAGCGTCGGCTGGGTGCGGTCGATTTCGATGACCTGATCCGCGCGACAATTGACCTGCTGGCGCAGCCCGGCATGGGTGATTGGGTCCGCTACAAGCTGGACCAGAGCACCGAGCATGTCCTGATTGACGAAGCGCAGGATACCAACCCGGCGCAATGGGCCATCATCCGTTCAATTGCTGATGAGTTTTTCGCTGGCGCCGGCGCGCATGGTGACCTGCCACGGACCTTGTTTGCCGTGGGCGATTTCAAGCAGGCCATTTTCGGCTTTCAGGGCACCGCACCGGAATTCTTCGCAGCCGCAGAGGCGCATTTCGGCGGCCTTGCCCGGGCGTTGGTGGAAGGGCCGGGTTTCAGCCGCCTGTCGCTGACCCATTCATTCCGCTCGACCTTGCCGGTGCTTGAATTTGTCGATGCGGCACTTGCCTTGTTGCCCGAACCGGGCCTCGGGCTGATGGCGATGCGGGAGCAACATGCCAGCGAGGTCAAGGGACCGGGCCATGTCAGCCTGTGGCCGCTGGTGGTGGAAGGCGGCAGCGCGGAAGATCCGGAAGGCTGGGTTCCTGATGCAACGCGCGCATTGGCGACAAGGATTGCGCGTACCATTCGCGGCTGGCTTGATCATGGGTTGATGCTGGAAAGCAAGGGGCGCCCCTTGCGTCCGGAGGATGTAATGATCCTCGTCAAGCGACGCGGCGATCTGGCCTCGCTGATCGTGGCCCGGCTTTATGCTGAAGGCGTGCCCGTCGCAGGGGTTGACCGGTTGCGGCTCAATGCGCCGCTGGCGGTACAGGATTTGCTCGCAGCAATCCGCTTCGTGCTTCAGCCTGACGATGACCTGTCACTGGCAGCACTGCTGGTATCCCCGTTGCTTGGCTGGAGCCAGGAAGCGCTGTTGCAGGCCGCAGCGCGCGGTTCGGTCAGCCTGTGGCAACATCTGCTGGGGAGCCAGGATGATCTTGCCCTGTCGCCGCTGCGGGCGATGCTGGCCCGCGCCGATCTGACCACGCCCTATCAGTTTCTTGAGGAACTGCTGTCGGGGCAGCTCGATGGGCGCCGCAAGTTGCTCCACCGGCTCGGCCAGGAAGCGCGCGATCCGATCGAGGAACTGCTTGGCGCAGCCTTGCAGTTTGAACTGCTGGGGACGCCGTCACTGCAACGCTTCCTCGACTGGTTCGATCGCGGCGATGTCGAGATCAAGCGCGATCCGTCGGCGCCGCTCGATGCCGTGCGCGTGATGACCGCGCATGGCGCCAAGGGGCTGCAGGCGCCGCTTGTTATCCTGGCCGACGCCGCGATTGATCCGACCCGTTCGCCCCGCTCAACCCTGAGCTGGCAGCCGGACGGTTTCGACCGCAAGGTACCGATATTTGCGCCACGCGCTGCTGAGCGCGGTGCTGCGCTTGAGACACTGGTCGCCGAGACCGCCGCGCGTGAGCTGGAGGAGCATTGGCGGCTATTCTATGTCGCGGCCACCCGGGCTGAGGAACGGCTGATCATCGCCGGGGCGCTTGGCCCGATGGCGCAGGGCGAAGCACCGCCGGATAGCTGGTACGCCGTGGCGGATCGCGCGATGATTGGACTGGGCGCGGAGGCAGACGGTGCGGTGGAAAAATCCTTTCGCGGGCATCGGCCAGCCGCCCCGCTTGCAATCGGGCGGCGAAATGCCACCGCAGGGGTGCCGCCGCCATTACTGCCTGCATGGTCGCGTGCGCCGGCACCGGTTGAGGCGCGGCCGCCGCGGCCCCTGGCGCCGTCCTCTCTCGGGGACGATGCGGTCGCTGATCCACCGCCGACCCCGGCGATGCGCGATGCGGCCCTGCGCGGGCGCCTGATCCATGCCCTGTT
The DNA here is from genome assembly GCA_963422345.1 of uncultured Sphingomonas sp. Taxonomy (GTDB): domain Bacteria; phylum Pseudomonadota; class Alphaproteobacteria; order Sphingomonadales; family Sphingomonadaceae; genus Sphingomonas. The sequence goes on along the minus strand of OY729425.1, from coordinate 2,391,366 downwards.
TGAGCGATTGCCCGATGTTCCGGCGCCAGAACGTCTGGCAGTTGCGGACCGCTGGCTGGCGCGGGCTGGCGGAGTGGGTGATCCATCAGCCCGCGCCGAAATTGCCGCAACGGTGACGGCGGTGCTTGATGATCCGCGCTTTGCGGCATTGTTCGGTCCGGACGCACTGGCGGAAGCGCCGATTGCCGCGGTTGTCCGCGATGGCGTGGTTGTGTCCGGGACGGTCGACCGATTGCTCGTCGCGCCGGACCATGTCGCCGTAATCGATTTCAAGACCGGCCGGGCAGTGCCGGAAACGCTTGATGATGTGCCCTTTTACCACCTGCGCCAAATGGCAGCCTATTGTGAGGCGCTGGCGGTGATCTTTCCCGGGCGGCGGATTGAGGCGTCATTGCTCTACACCAGCGGGCCGCGCTTGTTTGCGGTACCGTCACCATTGCTCGAGGCGCACAAGCCCGGCTTTGTGGCTGAACAGCAAAGCTTCGACCTGCCCGCTTGAGCCGGGCGAGGCGCACCCCTAGATAAGATCGCGACACAGGAGATACGATATGGCCACCAAGCAGATTACCGACGCCAGCTTCCACGCCGATGTCATCAGCGCGGGCAAACCAGTGCTGGTTGATTTCTGGGCCGAATGGTGTGGCCCGTGCAAGCAGATCGGCCCCAGCCTTGAAGAGATTTCTGAGGAACTGGGCGAGCAGGTGACGATCGCCAAGCTCAACATTGACGAGAATCCCGATGCGCCGGGCCGTTATGGTGTGCGCGGCATCCCGACCATGATCCTGTTCAAGGACGGCGCGCCGTTCGCCACGAAGATTGGCGCTGAGCCGAAGAGCAGGCTCAAGGCATGGCTTGAGGGCGAACTGGCCTGAAAATCACGGGCTCGCGGCTATGCGCTGCGAGCCCGTCTTTCATCTAGCGATAATAGTCATGGCGTTCTGCGCCATCGAAACCGGCCCGAGGCAAGGCAGCACGTCTTGAAACCTGCGCCCTGAACCGCACGGACACGGATCGTTGCGGCCAAGTTTTTCAATAAGCTCGATATCACCATGGACGAAGCGCAAACCGCGCTTCACCTGCGTTTCTGATGGATAACCCTTACGCCGCTTTGAGCTTGGCTCGAAAGCAGGGCAGGTCGGCGAATTGGTCGATGCGTGGCATCACGGCCTCCTGTCTTTACCCGCCGCATTGTCGCGACGGGTGGTGGATAGGCAGTGTGCCCTGCAGGGTCAACGCTCAGCTGCGATAGTCGGCGTTGATTGAGATATAGCCATGCGTCAGGTCACACGTCCAAACGGTCGCGCGGCCTGTACCAAGACCAAGATCAACGCCGATTTCGATTTCTTGCCCCATGAGATGGGCGGCAACCGGAGTCTCGTCATAACCCGCTACCGCCAGGCCGGCCTTGGCGACCTGCGTATTGCCGAAACGGATGGCCAGCCGGTCGCGTTCTGCTGGTTCTCCTGCCTTGCCAACCGCCATGACGACACGGCCCCAATTGGCATCTTCACCCGCAATGGCGGTTTTCACCAGCGGTGAATTGGCGATCGACATGGCGATACGGTGCGCGCTGGCGTCACTTTCCGCGCCGCTGACCTGGATTTCGATCAGCTTCTGCGCTCCTTCGCCATCGCGAACGACGAGCATGGCGAGTTGGTGACACAGGTCGGCGAGGGCAGCCCGAAAGGCGTCGGCGCCAGCACTGTCGTCCCCGGTCAGCGGTGCATTGCCAGCCTTGCCCGTCGCGAAGGCCAGCACCGTGTCACTGGTTGAGGTGTCACTGTCGACCGTGATGCAGGAGAAACTCTTTACGTTCGCAGCAGACAGCGCTCGTTGCAGGTAATCGGGCACGACGGCAGCATCGGTAAAGATGAAGCCGAGCATCGTCGCCATGTCAGGCATGATCATGCCCGACCCCTTGATGATACCCACAAGGGTGACTGTCCGGCCATCAACAACCGCTGTGGTGACTGCGCCCTTGGCATTGGTATCAGTGGTGCAGATCGTTGTTGCCGCATCCTCCCAGCGACAGGGCGTGGCAGTGAAGGCTGCGTCGAGGCCGGCCTCCGCCTTGTCGATCGGCAGGGGAACGCCGATCACGCCGGTTGAGGCGACGAACACCTCAGATGGCTGGCAGCCGAGGTGTGCCGCAGTCCGGGCCGCAATCGCCTCGACTGCCGCGCGACCGCGATTGCCGGTAAAGGCGTTGGAATTGCCGGCATTGACGACCAGCGCGCGCGCCTGACCGCGCGCCAATGCCTCACGGCACCATTCCACCTCGGGCGACGGACATTTGCTCTGCGTGAGCACACCCGCGACCGCCGTACCGGGATCCAGCGTAACAAAGGTGAGGTCGCAGCGATCCCAGGTCTTGTAATGCGCCCGCGCCACACGCGGTGTGACGCCGGCGACCAGAGGTGCGTCGGGAAACGGTAGGGCGAGAGGCGAAGTGGTTGATGACATTGGTGATGCCCGTGATAGGATTGCCCATTACTTCAGGGATGATCGCAATGGGTTTTCGCGGGCAATATGGGTTGATGGTGGCGCTGGCAATCTTGCCGACCGGTGCGCTTGCGAAAGACAAGTCGGTACCGCTTCATCTTGAGGGCAATCCGGGCAGTTTTTTTGGTCCCGACGCCTACCCGCCCGAGGCAATCCGCGCCGAGCAGCAGGGCAGGGTCGTTGCCAGGGTGACGGTTGACGCCACGGGCGCCGCCACAGGCTGTGATGTCTCAGTCTCCAGTGGTGCGCCATCGCTTGATGCGAGGACGTGCGAGATTGCGATGGCCAAGCTGCACTTTACCCCCCCGCGCGACTCACGGGGGCGGCCGATTACCGCAACCTATGTCCTTCCTGTTCGTTGGGTATTGCCGAGTGGTCCCGATCCGGTCAGCGCGTCCGTGGTGACTTTTTCGGGCACAGCGGATGCGCCGGTCTGTTCTGTCATGGTTGATCGGGTCGCCCGTCACATCGTCCCGCAAAAATGCCGCGCGCTGCTGGGCGTGGTGCTGGCGCAGGGGGGCAGCATGACGCAGTCGATCAGCATGACGATACCTGATCGTCCGGATTTCCTTTTGCCACTTGGTGAATAGCGCGTCTGGACGCGCCGCATCCGACGCACTACATCGCGCGCAGCAATGGAATTGATCCTCCTCCTTACGGCGTTTTTCAGCGCATTGACGGGCGCCATCACCGGCACGCGCAGTGCTGACCTGCGTGCAAGTCAGGTGGTTGTCGTTGCGAGCAGCGCGACTCAGGTCGTTGCCCCCGCCATCGTGGCCCGGACCACAGTGCGCCCCGCTGCGGCGGATCTTGCGTTGCGGAACCATGTCCGTGCAGGTGCAGCAATGGCCTTTGCCATTGTCGCGGCTGTGCCGCTCTATGTGAGCAGGCTGCGCGTCTAGCAGCCGGGCGGCAAAGGCCGCCGTCGTTTCGATGTATCCATGCGCCACCCGTCACCGGGGCGCTGAACCCATATCACACAGGAATTTTCCATGCTCGGCAGCCTTGCCAAGACCCTTTTTGGTTCGTCCAATGATCGTTACGTCAAGTCGCTTGGCGGCCTGGTCAGCAAGATCAATGGCTTTGAAACAAACATCGCCGCGATGAGCGATGCCGAACTGTCGAACCAGACGGCAGTTTTTCGTGAGCGGCTGGCGAACGGCGCCGACCTTGATGATCTGTTGCCAGAGGCGTTTGCCACGGTACGTGAGGCAGCCAAGCGCACCCTTGGCCAACGCCATTATGACGTGCAGTTGATCGGCGGCATCGTGCTGCATCGTGGTGAAATTGCCGAGATGCGGACCGGTGAAGGAAAGACGCTGGTGGCAACACTGGCCACCTATCTCAATGCGCTGCCAGGGACCGGGGTGCATGTCGTCACCGTCAATGACTATCTTGCCGCACGCGACGCCGGCTGGATGGGGCAGGTGTACAAGTTCCTCGGCATGACCGTTGGCGTGATCGTTCCGAACCTGTCCGACCAGCAGCGCCGCGACGCCTATCATTCGGACATTACCTACGGCACGAACAATGAGTTCGGGTTCGACTATCTGCGCGACAACATGAAATATGAACGCAGCTCGATGGTGCAGCGTCCGTTCAATTTCGCCATTGTCGATGAGGTCGATTCCATCCTGATCGACGAGGCGCGCACACCGCTGATCATCTCCGGCCCGACCGATGACAAGTCTGACCTGTATCGCAGCGTCAACCTTGTCGTCCGGGAACTGGCGCCGGAGGATTATGACAAGGACGAGAAGCAGAAGTCGATTGTGCTGACCGAGGACGGCACCGAAAAGGTCGAGCGGATGCTCGAGGCTGCCGGCTTGTTGCAGGGCGACAACCTCTATGATTTTGAGAACACGCAGGTGGTTCACCACCTGAATCAGGCGTTGCGCGCCAATGTCATGTTCAAGCGGGACACTGATTACATCGTCAAGGATGGCAAGGTGATCATCATTGACGAGTTTACCGGTCGCATGATGGATGGCCGCCGCTGGTCGGACGGGCTGCATCAGGCGGTGGAGGCCAAGGAAGGCGTCGAGATCGAGCCCGAGAACCAGACCATGGCCTCGATCACCTTCCAGAATTATTTCCGCATGTACCCCAAGCTGTCGGGCATGACCGGAACCGCCGCAACCGAGGCGGCGGAATTCTATGACATCTACAAGATGAACGTCGTCACCATTCCGACCAACGTGCCGGTCAAGCGCGTCGATGAGGAAGACGAATTCTACAAATCGACCCAGGACAAGTTCCAGGCGATCGCCAAGAAGATCAAGGTCCATGCCGAGCAGGGTCAGCCCGTGCTGGTCGGCACCGTGTCGATTGAGAAGTCGGAGCTGCTCAGCGAGTTTCTGACGCAGGAAAAGGTCGCGCACGAAGTGCTCAACGCGCGCCAGCATGAACGCGAAGCGCATATCGTCGCGCAGGCCGGGCGCAAGGGCGTGGTGACGATTGCCACCAACATGGCGGGCCGTGGTACCGATATTCAACTTGGCGGCAATGTCGAGTTCCGCGTCAATGATGAGCTTTCCGATCTGCCGGAAGGTGCTGAACGCGATGCGGCCATTGCCCGTATCAAGGCCGAGGTAGAGGTTGAGCGGCAGGAAGTGCTCGCCGCTGGTGGTCTGTTCGTGCTCGGGACCGAACGCCATGAGAGCCGGCGCATCGACAACCAGTTGCGTGGTCGTTCGGGCCGCCAGGGTGATCCTGGCCTCAGCCGCTTCTACCTCTGCCTCGATGATGACCTGCTGCGCATCTTTGGCCCGGACACGATGTTCGCCAAGATGATGCGGTCAAATATCGGCGACGGCGAGGCGATCGGTTCGAAATGGCTCTCCAAGGCCATCGAGACCGCGCAGAAGAAGGTTGAGGCGCGCAACTACGACATCCGCAAACAGGTCGTCGAATATGACGATGTGATGAATGACCAGCGCAAGGTTGTGTACGAACAGCGCTCCGACATCATGGACGCCGACACGGTCGGCGAGGTGGTTGAGGATATGCGCGCCGAGACCGTCAACGCGATAGTCGGCGATGCCTGCCCGCCCAATTCCTACCCCGAGCAATGGAATGTTGAGGGGATGAAGGCGGCGCTGCTGGAAACGCTCAATATCGAGGCGCCGATTGAGGACTGGCTCGGCGAAGAGGCGATTGACCCCGAACTGGTCGAGACGCGCGTTCGCGCACTGGCGGATACGGCGATTGCCGAGAAAGCTGCGCAGTTGGAGCCTGACACCTGGATCCAGGTCGAAAAGTCGATCCTGTTGCAGAATTTCGATCATCACTGGAAAGAGCATCTCGCGACACTCGATGCGCTGCGCCAGGTTGTTCACCTGCGCGCCTATGCGCAGAAGACGCCGATCAACGAATATAAGCAGGAGGCGTTTGCGCTGTTCCAGCGGATGCTCGAGGCAATCCGCGTCGATGTTACCCGCACCATCGCCCATGCCCGCTTCCAGCTTGAGCCACCGCCGTCGCTGCCTGATCTGCCTGCTTTCATCACCCAGCATTTCGACCCCTTCACCGGGGATGATGATTCCCATGATGTCGATGCTGGTTCGCTCGGGCTCGTGACAACGCGGCTTCCACCGCTGTCGATCCCGCAGCCTGATGGCTCGAATTTCGGGTCAAACCCGGAAGAATGGGAAGGCAAGGTCAGCCGCAATGCGCCGTGCCCATGCGGGTCGGGGCAGAAATACAAGCACTGCCACGGCGCGATCTGAACCTGATTTGCTCCCCCGCTTTCGGGCGGGGGAGCATAGGTCAGCGGCGACTATTTGGGCATCACGATCGATGGGCCGAGATGATCGACCACCGCGCGGGCATCAAAGGCGCGGACATTGTCACGCGGCTTCGGGCCTTCTCCGATGATAATCTCAGCGCTGGCCTCATATTTATCGACGGTCTGAACATCGACGTCGCGGTCCCAGAAAGGGTCGCCAAAGAACGGATCCCAGCTGCGCCAGCCATAGCCGCGCCCGAAATAGCGCCAGCTTGGTCCCCAATAGCCGCCCCAGCCGCCATAGGAACCGGCGCCAAAGCTCGGCGTGGTGTAGGTACGTGAACGGTGATCGGTGTTCCGGTCCGCCATGATGAAATAATCACCATGTTGCTGCAATGTCAGCTCGGCAGCGCGGTACAGCAGATATTTCTCCACCGTATCGCGTGATGTGTAGCTGTTGCCGCTGAAAGTGATTTCGAACCGGTTAGGCTCAATCTGATGGTCGCTATAGCCGACGCGCGAAAAACCGGTGCCTGTTGCGGGGCGATAGGTTGCTTCCATAACACAGCCGGAGACAAGCAGTGCGCCTGCAGCCAGGGTGCCGAGTGACAGGAAGCGATGGGGGATTCTGGGCATTTTCTTCAAGCCTCCGTGCGATCCGAGCGTTTAGGGATGACAGTATCACATGGGTTAACGGAACGCACGATGAACGAAAATGCGTTCGCCGTAAGGATCGTCGGGAATCATCCGTGCTGACCGGGGCAATTTTCCGGAACACGGGGCTATATTAAGTCGCGGCTTTATGCTCGTCTGTTGGAAAGCCCGGGCCGAGGGAAACGGGCGCCGTCAAGTATCTGTTATTGCAGGGGGTGAGCGGTGAAAGCATCAGACTTGTTCGTTCAATGCCTGGAAGCCGAGGGCGTTGAATATGTCTTTGGTGTTCCCGGGGAAGAAAATCTCGATTTTCTCGACAGCCTTTCGCGCTCGAAGATCAGACTGATCCTGACGCGCCACGAACAGGGCGCAGGCTTTATGGCGGCAACCTACGGCCGCCATACTGGCAAGACCGGTGTCTGTCTGGCGACGCTGGGGCCGGGGGCGACAAATCTGGTGACAGCGGCAGCCTATGCCACGCTCGGCGGTATGCCGATCCTGATGATCACGGGCCAGAAACCGATCAAGAAATCAAAACAGGGCCGCTTTCAGATTCTCGATGTCGTCGCGATGATGGGGCCGATCACCAAATATACGCACCAACTGGCCAGTGCCGACAATATCCCAAGTCGGGTGCGCGAATCCTTTCGCCTGGCCGAAGAAGAGAAACCCGGCGCCACCCATCTGGAATTTCCCGAAGACGTCGCCGACGAAACGACCGACAGCTTGCCCTTTGTGCCAAGCCGGGCACGGCGACCATCCGCTGACGTCAAGGCGGTGCGCGCTGCGGTCAAGCGACTTGAGACCGCGCGGTCTCCGGTACTGGTGCTTGGGGCGGGCGCAAACCGCAAGCTGACCGGGCGGATGCTGCTTCAATTTGTTGAAAAGACCGGCATACCTTTTGCGACAACCCAATTGGGCAAGGGGGTGATCGACGAGACCCATCCCAAATTCATTGGCTGTGCCGCACTTTCGGCGGGCGATTTTGTCCACCGTGCGATCGAAAGTGCCGACGTCATCGTTAACATCGGTCATGATGTTATCGAAAAGCCGCCCTTTTTCATGAAGCCGGGATCGGCGGACGTAATTCATGTGTCCAATCGGTCGGCTGAGGTCGATCCGGTCTATTTCCCGCAGATCGAGGTGATCGGCGATATTGCCAACGCGATCTGGCAGATGAAGGAGGACATCGTCCCGTCCGGTACATGGTCGTTTGACGCCATGATCCGGGCACGGGCGGCTGAGGTTGAGCACACGGCCTCGCTTGACGGTGATCAGCGTTTCCCGATTGCGCCACCCTATCTCGTTCGCGCTGTGCGTGAGGCGATGCCGGCCAATGGCATCATTGCGCTCGACAATGGCGTGTACAAGATCTGGTTTGCGCGCAACTATCTCGCGCGTCAGCAGAACACCGTGTTGCTCGACAATGCGCTGGCGACGATGGGGGCGGGGCTCCCTTCGGCCATGGCCTCGGCAATGGTTTATCCGGATCGCAAGGTGCTCGCCATTTGCGGCGATGGCGGCTTCATGATGAACAGCCAGGAAATGGAAACCGCGGTTCGCCTCGGCCTGAACATCACGGTGCTGATTCTCAATGACGGCAGCTATGGCATGATCCGCTGGAAACAGGCCAATATGGGCTTCAAGGATTTTGGCCTGACTTATGGCAACCCGGATTTCGTAAAATATGCCGAGGCTTATGGCGCGCATGGCCACCGCGTCGAAAGCGCCGGGCACCTTGCCAGCCTGCTGCGCACCACGCTCGACACGCCGGGTGTGCATCTGATCGATTGTCCGGTTGATTACAGCGAAAATGACCGCATTCTGAATCACGAAATCAAAGAGTTGAGCGCGAAGCTTTAGTTTATCTCTTATTTCAGTCGAGAAGCCGAACACATGGTTCAGTTGCAGCACCACTATCCGCTCTACCTCAACAACAAGGCCGTGCAGCCCAACAGCGACCTTGCGGTGACCGACAAATTTACCGGGGAAGTGGCATTCCGGGTGGCCCAGGCTGATGCTGCGACGATTGATGCCGGCATTGCCGGGGCGGTGCGTGCCGCCGAGCCAATGGCGCGGATGGCATCCTATGAGCGCCAGGCGGTGCTGCAGCACTGCGTCGATCGGTTCAAACAGCGATTCGATGAGCTGGCCTATGCCTTGTGTGTTGAGGCGGGCAAGCCGATCAAGGACTCGGAGGGCGAGGTATCCCGCCTGATCGACACCTTCCGCATCGCAGCGGAAGAAAGTGTTCGGATGACGGGTGAGGTGCAGACCCTCGACATTTCGCCGCGTGCCAAGGGTTATCAGGGCATCTGGAAGCGTGTGCCGATTGGGCCATGCAGTTTCATTTCACCGTTCAATTTCCCGTTGAACCTGGCCGCGCACAAGATCGCGCCAGCACTTGCCGTAGGCTGCCCCTTTGTCATGAAGCCCGCCAGTCGCACCCCGCTGGGTGCCATCTTGATGGGTGAGGTGCTGGCGGAAACCAATTTGCCGGAAGGGGCGTTCTCGATCCTGCCGGCGCACCGCGAGGGTGCCGATCTTTTCACTACGGATGATCGCCTGAAACTGCTCAGCTTTACCGGATCACCCGGTGTTGGTTGGGATTTGAAGGCGCGCGCGGGCAAGAAGAAGATCGTGCTTGAGCTTGGCGGCAATGCTGCGGTGATCATTGATGCCGACGCCGATCTTGATGATGCGCTTGAGCGCGTCATTTTCGGGGCATTTTATCAATCGGGCCAAAGCTGCATCGGGGTGCAGCGAATCATCATCCATGCCAGTTGCTATGACCGCTTCCGCGACATGCTGGTGGCGCGCGTGGCGACGCTGGTTGCGGGCGATCCCAAGGACCGGGCGACCTTTATCGGCCCGATGATTTCAGAAGGGGAGGCGCGGCGCCTTGATGGCTGGATCCAGGAAGCCGTCGCCGGGGGTGCCCGGTTGCTGTGCGGTGGCAAACGCGATGGGGCGATGCTGGAGGCGACGCTGCTTGAAAATGTCGATCGCACCGCTGCGGCCTATCGTGAGGAAGCCTTTGGTCCCCTGGCGATCCTGTCCCGTTTTGATCGGTTTGAGGACGCCCTTGATGAGGTGAATGACAGCAAATTTGGGCTGCAGGCCGGAATTTTTACGCGCGACCTTTTCAAGATGTTCGATGCCTGGGACCGGCTTGATGTCGGGGGTATCGTGATCAACGATGTGCCAAGCTACCGCGTCGATAACATGCCCTATGGCGGGGTGAAGGACTCAGGGTTGGGTCGCGAAGGGGTTCGCTTTGCCATGGAAGATATGACCGAGATCAGAAACCTCGTCATCCGCCGACGGTGATGCACCTGCCGGGTGGTTGCCACCCGGCCATCCTCGCCGCCGCTTCGTGATGGAAATGCCTGGCTCCCTGAGTTGGATTCGAACCAACGGCCGCTCGATTAACAGTCGAGAGCTCTACCGCTGAGCTATCAGGGAATGCGCTAGGCAGAGGCGCTCTATAGCTCCATGATTTCGAGATGCAACCCTCCGCTTCAGGCGAGGAATTGCTCCATTGTAATGCGGTCATCCAACGCATGGTCAGGGTCGAAAAGCAGGGTAAGCTCGCGCGCGCGGTCAATCATGATGTCAACGCGCGCCACGTCGCGCACTTCGCGCTGGTCGGCAACCGCGCTGACCGGTCGTTTTGCTGCTTCCAGCACGCGAAGGCCGATTCGGGTCTTGTCGGGCAGAATCGCCCCGCGCCAGCGTCGCGGCCGGAACGGGCTGATCGGGGTCAGGGCCAGCATGGCAGAGCCAAGGGGCAGGATTGGCCCCTGGGCCGAGAAATTATACGCCGTTGATCCCGCCGGTGTCGCGACCAGAATGCCGTCACAGACCAGTTCCGGCAGGACGACCCGGTCATTGACCGTTACCTCGAATTTGGCCGTCTGGCGTGTTTCGCGCAGCAACGAGACTTCGTTGATCGCGGGCAGCGCGAAGGTTTCACCATCAATGGTCTGGGCGACCATGCCAAGCGGCGTCACCCGGAACGGCTTGGTGCGCGCGAGGCGCTCGACAAGGCCATGGCGCTGCCATTCGTTCATCAGAAAGCCAACGGTGCCAAGGTTCATGCCGAACACCGGCACAAGCGGCTGACGCCGTTCCAGCATGGCGTGGAGCGTCTGGAGCATGAAGCCGTCGCCGCCAAGTGCGACGATCAGGTCCGCCTCGGCCGGATCCACCCAGTCATAGGTATCATGCAGCTCGCGTGCAGCGGCCTGCGCCGGAGGGGTGGGCGAGGCGACCAGCGCCCAACGCTGCGCCGTCATCCGCCGGTCACGCTCATATGGCGGGCAACCGCCGGTTGAGGTGCGGCGATGTCGAACTCATGGCGGGCCGGCTTGCTCAACATCGCGGCATCCAGCGCGGCATCCAGCGCAGCGACGCCGCCATCGCGCAATGCTGCGCGCAGATCGACCTTGTCGTCATGGCCAAGGCAGGTGAACAGAACGCCCTCGGTCGTCAGACGGACCCGATTGCAGGTGTCACAGAAATTGGCGGTCAATGGTGAGATCAAGCCGAGTCGTGTTGACGTACCCTCGACCCGCCAATAGCGCGCCGGGCCGCCAGTGCGGTGCGCGTCGCGGGTCAGGGTGAAGCGCTGTTGCAGATCGTCCATCACCGCCGTCAGTGGCAGGAAACGGTCGATACGGTCTTCGTCGATTGCACCAAGTGGCATGGTCTCAATCAGGGTGAGGTCAAAACCACGCTCGACGCACCATGCCAGCATCGGCGCAATCTCGTCCTCATTGAGGCCCTTTAGCGCCACCATGTTGATCTTGATCGCCAATCCGGCTCTTGCGCCGGCATCAATCCCGGCCAGAACCTGCGTAACATCACCATGTCGGGTGATATGGCGGAACCGGTCAGGATCGCGGCTGTCGAGACTGACATTGATGCGTCGCATCCCGGCATCGGCCAATGCTTCGGCATGGTCGGCAAGCCGGGTCGCGTTGGTCGTCATCGTCAATTCATCCAGCCCGGCGCCGACATGTCGCCCGAGCCGCGTTGCCAACAGGCTGACATCACGCCGCACCAACGGCTCGCCGCCGGTCAGGCGGATCTTGCGCGTGCCCCGTGCAATGAAGTGTTCGGCGATAATCGCGATCTCTTCGAGGCTGAGCAGCTTGGCACGCGGCAGGAAGACCATTTCCTCTGCCATGCAGTAACGACAGCGCAGGTCGCAGCGATCCGTCACCGAGATCCGCAAATAGCTGATCGTGCGGCCGTGACGATCAATCAGGGCAGGGGCAGAAGCCATTTTTACGAGCTAGGCGTTCGCGCCGGTGCTAACAAGGGGATTGCGGCATTGGTGAGCATGGCTTGGTAACCGTAACGGTGTAGGAATGTGCAGGTGACTGCCCCGACTTCGCTCTTCATCCTGTCCTTTCGCCAGCGCGATGAACTCGCCGCGCAGGCGGCCCATGCTGGTTGGCAGGTGGTTGCGGCACGTCGCGCCGAAGGTGCAGAACGCCGTTTCCTTTCAAGTGGTGCCGCCGTTGCAGTGGTTGATGCCCGTGGCGCACTGGCTGAGGGGCTGGTAGCGGCCCGTGCGCTGGGCGACACGGTGGAGGCCAATGGTGGTGCCTTGCTGATATTGGTTTCACGCGGCGACAGCGCGGCGTTGGCTGATTTTCATGAGGCAGGTGCAACGCATTTCCTGGCCAGCCCGGCCAGCGAGGCCGAGTTTGTCCAGATGCTGCGCTTTGCCGCCCGCCATGCGGAACGACTCGCCGGTGAATGGCGGCCAGTGCCGCCGGCGCGTGAGCTTGGCTGGCGCTACGATCATGTCACGTGGATGGTGACGCTGACCCCTTCATTGGCGGAACTGCTCGATGAAGATGAGGTTGCCGGGGTCCGAAAACTGCTGGCACGAATCGATAAGGCTGAACGCGGTCTGGTGATCGCGGCGTTGCGGCGCTTGACTGCCGAGCGGCCAGCAACAGCCTTTGCCCATGATGTGCCACCCTATGGGCGTGTCGTGCAACACCTCCAGCTAGACCCTGAATCAGGTCGGATAGACGCTGTGGTCGAACTGCTGGGCGCCGTACCGTTGCCGCAACATCAACTGAATGAGGTTTTGGGTGACGGGCGTGATGGCGCTGCAGCCAGGCGCTGGATCAGTCGTCGGATTGAAGAACCGGGCGACGCTCCCTTGTTTGCGATGATGATCGCACTCAATCGCTTTGAAGTGGTCAACACGGCTTATGGTCGCGCCGCCGGGGACCGGCTGTTGCGCGCCGCCATGGGGCGTATTGGTGATGTTGCCTCTGACCTGCTCGGCAAACAGGTGCGCGTTGCGCGGTTTGGTGGTTCATCCTTTCTGGTCGCCGCCGTTGCCGAACGTCGACGGATCGACATGGCCGCTGAACGTGTCGCGGGCGAGTTGGCGCGACCGTTTGTCGTTGGCGAATCCATTGCTGTGCTGGGGTGCCGGATCGGCCTGGCCGAAGCGTCTGCTGGCGATGATGCTGCTGTCCTGTTGCGTCGGGCCAGCGAAGCCCTTGCGGATGCGCGTGAGTCTGACAGCGCGACGATGCGGGTTGCCGAGCAGGGAGATGGCGAGGCCGCGGTCGATCGGCTCTCGGTCGAGCTTCATCACGCCATTGATCGCGGTGACATCGACATATTGTTCCAGCCTCAGGTGTCGGTTTCGACAGGTGTCATCATCGGCGTGGAGGCACTGGCGCGCTGGGAACATGCCGAACACGGCACCATTGGCGCAGATACGCTGTTTGCCGCAGCCGCCCGTGCCGACCTCGAAATTGGGCTGTCGGACCATATCCAACGCCTCGCACTGGCCCGGGCGGTATTGTGGCCGGCGGCACTGTCGGGGTTACGGCTGGCGGTAAATCTGACCGCAGCAGACATCGCGCGACCGGGCTTCGCTGACCTGTTCCTTGATCGTGTTGACGCCAGCGGCTTCCCGCGCAACCGGCTGACATTGGAAATAACCGAGAGCGGGTTGATCGATGACCTGGGTAATGCAGCATCCTTACTCGCGACCTTGCGCAGTGCAGGGTGCCGGGTGGCAATTGATGACTTCGGCACCGGCTATTCCAGCCTCGCCTATCTCAAGGCGCTGCCGCTCGATTATCTCAAGATCGACAAGAAGCTGGCGCAGGATATTACCGGCACGACCCGCGACCGCGTGGTGGTGCGCGGGGTGATCGAAATGGCGCGATCGCTGGGCCTGACGGTCATCGCCGAGGGTGTCGAGACGACCGAGCAGCTCGATCTCCTCGCCAAGGAGGGGTGCCAGATTTATCAGGGTTTCCTGTGTTCCGGCGCGGTCACAAGTGCCGCGCTGGTGGACCTAGTTGCACCTTGACGTAGGTGCAGGGCTTACTGACAAAATAGCCCAGGCTGATGTCATGCGCTACGAAGACGATTACCCCTGTTTTCGGGCGGGAATTTTGTCACTAGTCGTCGGCTGGCCGAATAGGGCGGATGCGGTGATTGCGATGGGAGAGCAGAATGATGCGCGGATTTATCTTGCTGATGCTCGTGGCGCTGTTCGGGGTGCCGGCAAATGCGCGGCACGCGCGCCATGTTGATGCCCGCCATGCCGTTGAACAGGCGATGGCCGCGAGCGCGGCGGGCTGGAACGCCGGTAACGTCGAGCGCTTCATGGCCATCTATTCCACTGCCCCCGAGACAAGCTTCGTCGTCAAGGACGGACTGATCCGTGGCAAGGCCGCAATGATCGCGCGTTATCGCGAGCGTTATGACTTCTCCAGTCCGGCAAAGCGGGGAACGCTGACCTTCACCACGCTCGATTTTCGTCAGCTCGACCCGACCCATGCGCTGTATATCGGACGCTATCTATTGACCTATCCCGATGGCAAAACGGCCAGTGGCCCCACCACCCTGATCTTTGCTTGGGAGCGTGGGGGCTGGCGCATTATCGCTGACCATAGCAGCTGATCGTCCACCAGGGGCATCACCCCGCCGCCCGCGCCAATCCTTTCGCCAGTTGCAGCGCCCCGTTGAGCCGTGCCTTGGGATCATTCCAGGCGCGCGATACGACCAGCTTGTTGTCCGGCCGAAGCTTGGCGACGCCGCCGAGCCGTTCGATCCAGGCGAGCAGGCCGGGGACGTTGGGCGGATTGTCGTCGTGGAAGGACACCACCGCGCCGCGTGGGCCGACGTCGATCTTCGACACACAGGCCTTTTTCGCATCCAGCTTGATCTCGATCACCCGCACGAGGTTGTCGGTGGCATCTGGCAGCGGGCCGAAGCGGTCAATCATTTCGGCGGCGAAGCTTTCCAGCCCTTCCTTGTCATCAATATCATTGAGTCGACGATAGAGGCCCATCCGCAGGTCGAGGTCAGGGACATATTCCTCTGGAATCAGGATCGGCGCATCGACCGTGATCTGCGGCGAGAAATCGCGCGGCCGTATTGCAGCACCGCTGGCCCGCGCATCGAGGATCGCCTCTTCCAGCATCGACTGGTAGAGTTCGTAGCCGACTTCCTTGATGTGGCCCGACTGCTCGTCACCGAGCAGGTTGCCCGCGCCGCGCTGGTCCAGGTCGTGGCTTGCCAGCTGGAAGCCCGCGCCGAGCGTATCGAGGTCACTCAATACCTTGAGCCGCTTCTCGGCGGTCTCGGTCAGGATGCGATCGGCCGCTGTGGTGAGATAGGCATAGGCGCGCGTCTTTGAGCGACCGACTCGTCCGCGCAACTGATAGAGCTGGGCGAGCCCGAACCGGTCGGCGCGGTGAATGATCATCGTATTGGCACTGGGGATGTCGAGCCCGCTCTCAACAATGGTGGTCGAGACCAGAACCTCGAACTTCTTGTCGTAAAAGGCCGACATGCGTTCCTCGACCTGGCCCGCCGCCATCTGGCCATGCGCGACGACATAACGCACTTCGGGGACATGTTCGCGAAGGAACTCCTCGATGTCGGGCAGATCCTTGACGCGCGGCGTGACAAAAAAGCTCTGCCCGCCGCGATAATGTTCGCGCAGCAACGCCTCGCGCAGCACCACCGGATCCCACGGCATGACATAGGTGCGCACCGCAAGGCGATCGACTGGCGGGGTCTGGATAACGGACAGTTCCCGCAGACCCGACATGGCCATCTGCAAGGTGCGCGGGATCGGTGTGGCGGTCAGCGTCAGGACATGGACGTCAGACTTGAGTGCCTTCAGGCGCTCCTTGTGCGTGACCCCGAAGCGCTGTTCCTCATCGACCACGACGAGGCCGAGGCGTTTGAATTCAATGCCCTTTGACAGGATGGCGTGTGTACCGATGACGATGTCGATTGTTCCTGCCGCGAGCCCTTCCTTTGTCGTCTTGGCTTCCGCGACTGTGACCAGTCGTGACAGCCGGCCAATATTGAGCGGAAAGCCTTCAAAGCGCGCAACGAAGTTCTGGAAATGTTGTCGGGCAAGAAGCGTGGTCGGGCAGACGACTGCGACCTGGTGCCCGGCCATGGCGGCGACAAAGGCGGCGCGCAAGGCGATCTCGGTCTTGCCGAACCCGACATCGCCAACGATCAGGCGATCCATCGGCTTGCCCGCAGACAGGTCGTCCAGGGTCTCGTTGATCGCGCGATCCTGATCGTCGGTCTCTTCATAGGGGAAGCGATCAACGAAGCTGGGATAGCCGTTGCTATCGCGCTCCATCACATCAGCGGGGCGCAACGCACGCTCGGCCGCCGTGGCAATGAGTTCACCAGCTATCTCGCGGATGCGTTCCTTCATCCGCGATTTGCGGCGCTGCCATGCTTCACCTCCAAGCTTGTCGAGGCTCGCACCTTCGGAGTCGGAGCCGTAGCGTGAAAGGACTTCGAGGTTTTCGACCGGCACGTAGAGCTTGTCGCCACCAGCATAGCTGAGCGCGACGCAGTCATGCGGTGCCTTTTGCACCGGGATCTGGGTCAGCCCCTCATAGCGCCCGATGCCATGGTCGACATGGACGACAAGATCGCCCGGGGTCAGCGCGGCAAGCTCGGCAAGGAATGCATCGGCAGATTTGCGCCGCTTCTGACGGCGGACAAGCCGGTCACCGAGCATATCCTGCTCGGTGAGCAAGGCGACATCAGGGGTCGTAAAGCCATGGTCGAGCGGCAGGACAATCAATGCGACCGAGGAAGCAGCGGCGCCCAGCGCCTCTTGCCAGTTGTCGGCATGGCGTGCGCCGGACAGGCCGTGATCGTTGAGCAGCCCGGTCAGGCGTTCACGCGCGCCGGTCGAATAGCTGGCGAGCACAGCCTTGCGCCCACCGCGCCGCAACTTGTCGAGATGTTCTACAACCGCTTCATAGATGTTGACGCCGCTGGCACGTTCCGGTGCGAAATCGCGCGGGCCATCGACCTGAAAATCGAGCACTGCGGTACTTTCAGGCTCATGAAAGGGCGTGGTGCGGTGTGCCGGGGCCGCTTCGAGCCGGGCGGCAAGATCGCTCGCCGTGAGATAGAGCGAATCCGCTGGCAACGGTCGATAGCTGCCCGGATCGCTTGACTGCGCGCGCACGCGGTTGGCGTGATAATCGGTAATCGCCTCAAAGCGTTGTTCGGCTGCCGCGACGACACCCGCATCGCGCACAACGACCGCGCCGTCGCCGAGATGCTCGAACAAGGTGGACAGCTTGTCTTCGAGCAGGGGCAGCCAATGTTCCATGCCGGCCAGGCGGCGACCGTCTGAGATCGCCTGATAGAGCGGATCACCGGTGGCGGTGGCGCCGAAACGCTCGCGATAGCGGCTGCGGAAGCGCTTGATGCTTTCCTCATCCAGCAGCATTTCAGAGGCGGGCAGCAAGGTGAAACCATCAACCCGCCCGGTCGTGCGCTGATCGGCAGGATCAAAGGTGCGAACGCTCTCAATCTCGTCGCCAAAGAAATCGAGTCTCAGTGCCTGACTCTCGCCGCTGGGAAACAGGTCAACCAGACCGCCACGGACCGCGAACTCACCGGCATCGGCGACGGTTTCGGTGCGCATATAACCATTGGCCTGGAGTTGCTCGGCGAGCCGGTCACGACCGATTCGTTCACCCGGCGCGAGGCGGGCGACGAGTTGCCGGATACGAAACGGTGTCAGGGTGCGCTGCATTGCCGCGTTGGCGGTAGTGACCAGCAGCTGTGGACCCCGGGTGGGCTGCTGAAGCTGGTAAAGCGTGGCCATACGCTCTGCCATGACCTGCAGGGTCGGCGAGGCGCGGTCATAGGGCAGGCAATCCCATGCCGGAAAAGCAAGCACCTCAAGCTCAGGGGCGAACATTGTTGCCGTGGCGGCAACCGCCCGCATTGCTGCTTCATCCGGGGCGATGAACACCGCGCGGGTCGGTGCCGCGCGAGACAGATCGGCAAGCAGCCAGGGTTCAAACCCGGTCGGAACACCCGCGAGGGTGAGCGGCGTTTGAGCGGAGAGGATGCGTTTCAGGTCAGGCATGGTGTTCCAGAATAAGCCCGCTCCGCTGCGGGGAGCGGGTTGGGAGAGGGGGCGTTTCGGGCGACGGCGTTGTTGATTGTCCCTCTCCCCGATTTCCACCCCACAAGCGGGGAGAGGGAGATCAGGTTGCGATTGGGATGTAGTTCAGCGTGTGGAGCGCGGCCATGATGGTTCCTTGCCAACGGTCAGGGACTTCCGCCGTGCCAATCGCCCAGGCCATGATGTCGACGTCCTGTTCCTCAAGCAGATCCTGGAACAACGCCATTTCATCATCATTCCAGCTGGCGGCGTGGGCGTCGAAGAAGCCGCCGATCAGCAAATCCGCTTCTCTGGTGCCGCGATGCCAGGCGCGAAAGCGAAGTCGCTTCAATCGGGTCTCGCGATCCATATATCTTCCAACTGCAATTGGCCCGCCGTGCTTGGAGCAACGGCGAGCTGGGACTAGAGAGGGCAATAGTCATGCGGCCCGATATCCTCAATCCATTGTTCGCCGAGGTCACGGCCCTGAAGGGGATCGGGCCGGCACTTGCCAAGCCGCTTGACCGGCTGGGGCTGAACCGCGTGGTTGATGTCGCCTTTCACCTGCCGACCGGGTGGATTGACCGCGTGCCGCGCGAGGTGCTGGACCTGGCCGATGCCGGGCGGACAATCGCGATAACACTGACCGCGATCGAACACCGTTCGGGCAATGGACGAGGGCCGAGCAGGGTCAAGGCGGTCGATGTGGCGGGCAATCATGTCAGCCTGGTCTATTTTGGCGGGCATCCCGGCTGGGCGATGAAATTGCTGCCGCTGGGCGAGCCACGCCGCGTGTCGGGCAAGCTGGAACTGTACGGGCAGGAATTGCAGATCGTCCATCCCGATCATGTCCTGCCACTGGACCAGCTTGATACGTCGCCCGAGCGCGAGGCGATCTACCCCTTGTCCGATGGCATCACGTCACGGCGGATGGGGCAGTTGGTGGCGCAGGCGGTTGAGCGTGCGCCGGAACTGGCCGAATGGATTGAGCCGGGTTTGCTCACCAGGAACGGGTGGCCGGCCTGGCGGGCGGCGCTGGCGCGGTTCCATGCTGACCCATCGGACATGAACGCGCGGCATCGTTTGGCCTATGATGAGATTTTCGCCAATCAGTTGGCGTTGATGCTGGTCAGACAGGACAATCGCCGTCGCAGGGGCACGCCGCTGGCCGGGACGGGGCGGCTGCGCGACCAGTTGCAATTGCCCTATGCCTTGACGGGCGCGCAGGCGCGGACGGTGCGTGAGATTGAGGGTGACCTGGCGCAGGCCCAGCCGATGCTGCGGCTTTTGCAGGGCGATGTCGGTTCGGGCAAGACGATGGTCGCGGCGATGGCGCTGTTGATTGCCGTTGAGGCTGGCGCGCAGGGCGCACTGCTCGCCCCGACCGAAATCCTTGCCCGCCAGCATTATGACACCTTGCGTCGTCAGCTTTCTGGCCTGCCTGTCGAAATCGCGGTGTTGACCGGGCGCGACAAGGGCAAGGTGCGCGAGGCGACGTTGATGGGGCTTGCGTCTGGCGCGATTGATATTCTGATCGGCACCCACGCGATTTTTCAGGATGCCGTGTCGTACAAAAATCTCGGCCTCGTCGTGGTCGATGAGCAACACCGTTTTGGCGTGGCGCAGCGCATGATGTTGCAGGCCAAGGCGGAACGCCCACCGCATTTGCTGGCGATGACCGCCACGCCGATCCCGCGCACGCTGACGCTGGCGCATTATGGCGAGATGGATGTCAGTCGGCTCGACGAGATGCCGCCGGGGCGTCAGCCAATCGAGACACGGGTGATCTCCGAGGATCGGCTCGACGCAGTGGTTGACGCGCTGGTGCGGCATATGTCGGATGGCGGGCAAGCCTATTGGGTGTGCCCGCTGGTCGAGGAAAGCGAGAAAAGCGATCTTGCCGCCGCAGAGGCGCGCGCTGCCGCCTTGCAGACGCGATTTGGGGACCGTGTTGCCTTGATCCATGGCCGTATGAAAGGCCCGGAAAAGGATGCGGTGATGACGGCCTTTGCCGCCGGTCGCACCGGTGTTTTGGTGGCGACAACCGTGATCGAGGTCGGGGTCGATGTGCCGAATGCCACGCTGATCGTGATCGAACATGCGGATCGTTTCGGGTTGGCCCAGTTGCATCAGTTACGCGGACGGGTCGGGCGGGGCAGCGGCAAATCGAACTGCCTGTTGGTACGCGGCGCGGCACTGGGTGAGACATCGCGCGCGCGGCTGGCATTGATGCGAGAAACCAATGACGGTTTCCGCATTGCCGAGGAGGATTTGCGCCTGCGAGGGGCAGGGGAATTGCTCGGTACGCGCCAATCAGGCGAGGCGGGGTTCCGGCTCGCGACACCCGAAATGCTGGGGGAACTGCTCCCGATCGCGACCGATGATGCGCGCTTGCTGATTGACCGCGATGGCGGATTGCACGGGCCGCGTGGTCAGGCGGCGCGAACGGCGCTGTATCTTTTCGAGCGTGATGCGGGTGTGGCGTTGCTGCGGTCAGGATAGCGCGCGCGAACCTGGTTTCGCGTTGACGTCAACGCGCCTTGAAGAGCGCCGCCAGTACTTCATAATAAACGGCCAGTGGTATCGGTCGCTCCAGTTCGCAGCCGACGCGACCTCCGAGCCACCAGCGCACCTCGGCAAAGAGCGTGCCCACGACTGGTAATACCACCCGGATGCGATCGCCCGGGGCAAATTCAACCTCACAGCGCGCCATCAGGCCGAGGGCAGACATGTTCACAATCAACAGGGTAACCGGGCGCATATCGGGGCCTGAGGCGCGCGCACGGTAATGGACCTCGTCGCGCGGCAGCGCGCGGTTTTCGGTGATTGTGGCCTGTGCCAACCCCATCTGTGTCATGCCCCCTTCCGGCACGACTGACGCTAGCTCAGGGATATGAAGCGGATCGAAACAAAGCTGCTTAACCGTTGTTTGCTATATGATTCAGGTACAGCAAGGGGCGGGTTCAGGCGCGAGTGAGCAATCCGTGATGCTTCTTGCCGGCGGCAATGCTGACCGGTTCGTCGCCAACCGTGATAACCAGTGCCTCATCACTGACCTTCTCCGCACCGATGCGCGCGCCACCGCCCTTGATCAGACGGCGCGCTTCGCCCTTTGACGCGACGAGCCCAAGGCCGACCAGGGCATCAACGATGGTGATACTGCCGCTGACCGCAAGCGTCGGCAGGCTGCCGCCAGCGCTGCCTTCCTCAAAGGTACGGCGCGCGGTTTCCGCTGCCTCTGCGGCGGCGGCTTCCCCGCGACACATGGCGGTTGCGGCGTTGGCGAGGATTTTCTTTGCCTCGTTGATCTCGGCGCCTTCGAGCTTTTCGAGGCGGGCGATTTCGTCAAGCGGCAGATCGGTGAACAGCCGCAGGAAACGCCCGACATCGCGGTCGTCGGTGTTGCGCCAGAATTGCCAGTAATCGAAGTGCGGCAACTGATCCTCGTGCAGCCACACCGCGCCGGCCATGGTCTTGCCCATCTTGCCACCATCGGCCGTGGTGATCAGCGGGGTGGTGATGCCATAGACCTCCGTCGCATCCATCCGCCGTGACAGCTCGATGCCGTTGACGATGTTGCCCCATTGGTCCGACCCGCCCATTTGCAAGCGGCACCCGGCACGGCGCGACAGCTCCAGAAAGTCGTATGCCTGGAGGATCATATAGTTGAATTCGAGGAAGCTGAGCGACTGTTCCCGGTCGAGCCGCAGCTTGACCGAATCGAAGCTGAGCATACGGTTGACCGAAAAATGCTGCCCCACCTCGCGCAGGAAGGGGATATATTCGAGCTTGTCGAGCCATTCGGCGTTGTCGAGCATGATCGCATCGCTCGGGCCATCGCCGAAGGTGAGGAAGCGCTCGAAGATGCGGCGGATCGACGCGACATTGCTGTTCAAGCCGTCATGATCGAGCAGCTTGCGTGCTTCGTCCTTGAAGCTGGGATCGCCGATCTTGCCGGTCCCGCCGCCCATCAGCACGATCGGCTTGTGGCCAGCCTGTTGCAGCCGGCGCAGCAGCATGATCTGGACGAGACTGCCGACATGCAGCGACGGCGCGGTCGGATCAAAGCCGATATAGCCGGGAATCACCTGCTTACCGGCGAGGGCATCAAGGCCAGCCGCATCGGTAAGCTGATGGATATAGCCACGCGTTTCCAGCAGGCGGAGGAGTTCGGAGCGATATTCGGTCATGACGCGCGGGCGCTTAGCACGGGCGGCGTGCCGGATGCCAGTTCGCCCGTGGTGAATTCGATCAAGCGCGATATGATCGGCCCGTTAGTCATCCCGGAGGTATCAGATGCCAGCCTTGCCCGGTGGTTCTTCAGGCCGTCATCTCGCGCGTTGCGCAATGTTCGGCTTTATGTCGATGGTTATGGCAGGGCCAGCGTTGACCCAAGGCGGACCGACAAGCAACATTGCCGATATTGACCTGTCGAAACCCTTTGCCGCGCGAGCAGGATGGCGTTTTGTCGCGACACAGGGCGTGCGAGTGCCGCACCCTTATCTGGACAATGAAACAGCGCCCGGCGAGGTGCAGGTCTGTGTTCGGATGCTCGCGGCGGGCCAGTGCGTGCGCGACATCGTGGCGATGCCGCCATGGCCCAGCGGTGCGGACTGGGCGCCGCACTTTCTGAAGGCTGCGACAATCGTCCATCCCTTTGGAAGGTCAATGCCGCCGTTGCTGTTGCTGCGCACCGCAAGTCTGGCAAGCTTTGACGGTGACTATGCCGAGTTTACCGCCCTGGTTGCCTACCGATCGACCCCAAATCGTTTCGTTCCAATCTATCAGAAGGTTATCGGGCACAATCAAAATCAGGAAGTTCGCCTGATCACGACCGGTCGTCTGGCCGGGAGCGTCATATCGGTAGAGCCGACGGAGAATGCGCCGTTCAGCTATTGGGTTACGGTAAATCGACTGAGCAAGGCTTACCTGTTTCGACAGGTGCTGCGCTATCGCAGCGCAACGCACTATGGCGATGGCAACCCGCTCGCCGTGATTGATTCGGAGATGCCGAATATCCAGCGTCGGCTGGGGCTCTGGCGACCGGGCAAGCCGTTGCCGTTACCCGAAAAACATTGTGGCAACCCGCATCTTGTCAACGCGGCATTATGGTGCGCCTGAGAGATGAACCCATCTCAGCGCGGCAACTCGGCCAGAGGATCGACCGGCAGCCGGCCCTTGCGAAGCTCGAAGTGAAGTTCGGGGCGATCGGCAAAGCCCGAATCGCCTGACAGGGCGATCTGCTGGCCACGCTTTACCGCCTGGCCGCGCTGAACGAGCAACTGGCTGGCATGGCCATAGACGCTGGTCCAGCCGCCGCCATGCTTGATGATCACAAGGCCGCCGAGATTGGAAATCTCGCTGCCAGCATAGGCCACCACACCGTCTGCCGCTGCGGTAACCGGAGTGCCGGTTGGCAGCGCGATCTTGATGCCATTGAAGCGTTCGCCGGATGCGCCGGGGCCAAAGCGGGCGACGATCCGGCCGCGCGCTGGCCAGGCAAAGCCACCGCGCAAGGCGGTCGGCTCCTGAACCGGGGTGAAGGCTGACAAAGGCTGGCTGGCCGTCTGCGCGGGCCGGACCGGGCGCTGATGCTCGGCAATCGCCGGTTGGCTGCCGGTGACGATATCATCAATGTTGAGGCGAAAGGCAGCGGCGCGTTCGGCTGCCGTGCTTTCACCCACCGGTGCCGCGCCGCCGGGAATCAGGATCCGCATCCCGACGCGCAGGACATAGGGTTCGCTCAGTTCATTGGCAGCGATGACACTGGCCCAGCCGACGCCATAGGCCCGCGCGATGGCGATGCCAGTCTCCCCCGCGCGGACGAGATGGTAGCGACCACCGGGAATGGCGAGCTGCTGGCCAGCGCGGATCGTGAAGGGCGCGACAAGGTTGTTGGTGCGCGCAATCGCCTCGGAGCCCGACCCGGTAATGTCTGCCACGTGCCGCAGCGTGTCACCGGGCTGAACAACATAGGTTGAACTGGCGATGGTGCGTGCATCAGGTGTTACGGCGCGCGATTGCCATGCGGGGGCAGGGGCGGGAACGGTTCGCACATCGTCATCGATGCGGCGCGGTTCGTACCGGTCTGGCGCGCGCTCCTGTGGGGGATAGTCGACGGGAATATAGGGTTCAGGCCGCGAATCCTGCGGGATGCAGCCATTGGCAAGCAACAGGACAATCAGTGCGGCGCCAGGCCGAAGGAATACCCGCCGCATCTTTCTAATCCTCCTTGCGATAGGCGGCGCCCAGCATAGCAAGCGAGTCATGATGTGTCAGGTCGAGATGCAACGGCGTGACCGCGACATAGCCGTCTGCGACAGCTTCAAGATCGGTGGCGTGGGCCGGGGTGTGGACCATCGGGCCAAGCGCGAACCAGTGATATTCATAGCCGCGTGGATCACGGTTGGTGACGATCTCGAGGCGGCCATAGTCGCGCATTCCCTGACCAACCACCCGGATGCCCTTGACGGCATCTTCATGCACGGCAGGGAAGTTGACGTTGATCAAGGTGCCGCGCTGATAAGGTGTGGCGAGGATGGGGCGCAACACGCGCGCTCCCCAAGCGCGGGCGGCGGCGAAGGGCACGGCGTCTCCCATCCCCTCACGTGCATAAACCTGGCTGAGTGCGATTGAACGCACGCCAGCCAACGCACCCTCCATGGCGGCCGAGACAGTGCCCGAATAGGTGACATCCTCGGCAAGGTTGGCGCCGCGATTGACGCCGGACAGGATCAGGTCGGGCGGCGAATCCTTCATCAGACGTGCCAGCGCCATCATCACGGCGTCCGTGGGCGTGCCCGCGACGGCAAAGCGCTTGTCGCCATGGCGACGTACCCGCACGGGGCGGCTGAGCGTCAGCGAGTGGCCGGCACCGGATTGCTCATCGGATGGCGCCACGACCCAGACATCATCCGACAGCGTCGCAGCAATTTCCTCGAGAATTTTCAGGCCGGGGGCATGATAGCCATCGTCATTGGTCAGCAGGATGCGCATCAGCGGGTCGGCTCAAGGCGGGTCAGACCATGCATGAAGGGCGCAAAGGCTTCCGGCAGCGTGATCGAGCCGTCCTCATTCTGATAATTCTCGATCATCGCCACGAGCGTGCGCCCAACCGCCAGCCCCGATCCATTGAGCGTATGGACGAAGCGGGTATTCTTTTCCCCGTCAGGGCGATAGCGCGCATTCATGCGACGCGCCTGGAAGTCGGTGCAGGTCGAGCAGCTCGAGATTTCGCGATAGCGGCCCTGGCCGGGCAACCACACCTCAAGGTCATAGGTGCGCGCGGCGGAAAATCCCATGTCGCCGCTGCACAGCTTCATCCGCCGGAACGGCAGGCCGAGCCGGGTAAGCAGGTCTTCGGCAGCGCCGGTCATCCGTTCGTGCTCGGCCTCGGATTGATCGGGTGTGACGATCGACACCATTTCGCATTTGTCGAACTGATGCTGACGGATGAAGCCCCGCGTGTCGCGCCCGGCAGAGCCAGCTTCCGACCGGAAGCATGGGGTGAGCGCGGTCAGCCGCAGCGGCAGCTCACCCTCGGGCAAGATCTGTTCGCGCACCATGTTGGTCAGGCTGACCTCGGCGGTCGGGATCAACCAGCGGCCATCGGTGGTGCGAAACGAATCTTCCGCAAATTTGGGCAACTGGCCGGTGCCGAACATGATCTCGTCACGCACCATCAGCGGTGGAACAACCTGTTCATAGCCATAATCACACGCGAGCACGGTGAGCATGAACTGGCCGAGCGCGCGATAAAGCCGGGCAACGGGGCCGCGCAGCAAGGTGAAACGTGTGCCGGCGAGCATCGCACCTGTTTCGAAATCAAGCCCGAGCGCCGGGCCAATGGCGTCATGTTCGCGCGGTGCGAAGGTGAAGTGCGGGAGCGTGCCACTTTCATGGACGAGCGCATTGTGCTCCTCGTCGCGGCCCTCCGGTACATCGGCAAGGGGCAGGTTGGGAATCGCGACAAGCAGGCCGTTCAGCTCCTCGCCGAGCGCAGCCTCCTCGGCCTCAATCGCAGGCATGGTCAGCTTGAGTTCGGCGACTTCGGCCATCAAGCTGGCCGCAGTGGCTTCATCCTTTGCCGCCTTGGCTGCGCCGATGGCCTTCGATGCTTCGTTGCGTCGGGCCTGCCCGGTTTGCGCTCGAGAAATCAGCGAGCGACGTTTCTCGTCGAGTGCGAGCAGGGATGCCGCCGCAGGGGGCAGCCCGCGACGCGCGAGGCCCTGATCAAATGCGGTGGGGTTTTCACGGATAAAGCGAATGTCGTGCATGGTCGCGGCTATGACGTCGAGACCGCGACGGTGCAAGCCGGACAGCAAAACGCCGCCCCCGTTGCCGGGAGCGGCGTTCCTGCATTTGATGCCAGTTCAGGCGGCGATCAGCGTCTTCCTTGCGAAGCGCTTGCGCGCGACAAGGGCTGCCGCTGCTGCACCGAACAGCAGGACCATCGGCGGCGCGGGGACCGGTGCCGGCGGACCGCCGCTGGAGCCGGTGCTCCCGCTGGAGCCGCTGGAGCCGTTGCTGCCACCGTTCGAACCGCCATTGGAGCTCCAGCCACCGTTGCTGCTCCAGCCATGGCTGGAGGAACCGTAGCTGCTCGAGCCATAGCTGCTTGAGCCATAGCTGCTTGAGCCATAGCTGCTCGAGCCGTTCGAGGAACTGGCTGAGCTGTTGCTGCTTGACGATCCGTTCGACGAGCTTGCCGAGCTGTTGCTGCTGGAAGAGCCGTTCGACGAACTTGACGTTGAGGACGATACGTTGCCGCTCGAAGACGAGGACGAGGATACGTTTCCGCTTGATGAGGACGACGACGAGACGTTGCCACTCGAAGAGGATGATGAGGAGGAGGATACGTTCCCGCTCGACGAAGACGAAACGTTACCCGAGCTGCCGCCGCTCGCCGAAGAGACGTTGCCGCTTGAGGACGACGATGTGCTGCCCGACGAGAAGCCACCGGTGCTTGAAGACGTCGATGATCCGCCGGTGGATGAGCCGCCCGTGCTGGTTGATGTCGATGACCCGCCGGTGCTGGTTGAGGAACCACCCGTGCTGGTCGAAGACGAGGAACCGCCCGAACCACCGCTGCTGGATGTCGACGAGATATTGATCACGGTGCCGCTGGAGCCCGAGCTGCTCGAACCGGAGCTGCTCGATCCGGTGCTGCTGGACGTCGATGAAATGATAATGCCGCCGCTGCCGCCGCTCGAACCACCACCGAAGAACCCGCCGGCGAAGAAGCCACCGCCGCTGAATCCACCTGATCCACCAACGACTGCGGCACCGCCGCCACCGCCGCCGCCGATGAACGGCGCGCCGCGTTCGGCATAGGATGGTGGCAGGGGAATCGGAGCACCCTGGCTGGTGAGCGTCACGACCGCAGGCGGGCAAGCCGCGCGCGTTTGCGTAACGACTCGACGAACGCGTGTGCCGCCGGCGCGAGCCACCGTGGTTGTGGTGGAATGGCGCACGACTCGCTTCACAGCGTAACCACTATGGTGTCGTGTTCCGGTTCCTTCTGCGACATGCACAGCGCCGCCGCCCACCAGGGCACCGCCGCAGGCACACGCGCAAAGTTTTGCAATGGCCATCCGCACTGACATGACGTCACTCTTTCGCTGCCGGCTTTAAAATCAGGCCGGTGATGAAACCGAAGCCGCCGTGAGGCCGCTATCAATCCAAACTGCCCAATAAACCGTTAAGTGCAAGCGCGTTAACCAAGCTTGACTGTCGAATTGTCCAAGATTGCGATAAAATTCAGTCCTATTAATAGTTAATGTTTCGTAATGATACGGATTCATGGTTAATATCTTGCCGCAGACTTCGTGATACTGCTTTGATCACTTCGATGATGCCACCGCGCCCGGATGCCGATCGTCAGAGCCACTGGCAAAGAGGAGATGCGCCAAATGGTTGCGCGCTTGCTTGTGGTGCCCGAGCCGCATGGCTATAGGGCCGGCCCATGGGGTCGTACGCAAAAATTCCATAAGGAACTGCGTCGATCGATGGAGAGTGGGGATGGCGACGGCTTTGAAGCACTTCGACGAATCCGCAGGTTTGATGCCGCCAGTGGCGGCTGACGACGGCTATCGGCCCAGCGCCGATGAGCCATTTATGAACATTCGCCAGCAAGCATATTTCCGCGACAAGCTGTTGACGTGGAAAGAAGCGATCTTGCGAGAGGCGCAGGGAACCTTGTCGCAGCTACAGGTTGATTCGTTACGCGAAGCAGATCTGACGGATCGGGCGTCGAGCGAAACCGACTGGTCGATCGAACTGCGCACACGTGATCGGCAGCGTAAGCTTATCTCAAAGATAGACGCTGCATTGCGACGCCTTGAAGAAGGGGAATATGGCTTTTGCGAGGTGACGGGAGAGCCGATTTCGCTTGCCAGGCTTGAAGCGCGACCGATTGCGACGATGACGGTGGAAGCGCAGGAGCGCCATGAACGGAACGAGAAAGTCTCCCGCGAAGACTGATTCATTGTGAGTTAGGCCGCCTGTCGGGGCCGTCCTTAAGCAATCCGATACGATTTCCGGGCTAGTTGTTGGTCCACGGAGGTCGTTTCAGAGTTGGCCATGGATCAGTTTCACAGTGACATTTTTAACGGCGTCCAGAGTGATGATGCCGCAAGCAATCGTCAGGAACTGCGCGACAGCCTGTTTCTGATGGCGGACATGCGCGTTCCCGGCACCAAGGAAGTGTTGCCGATTCGGGTACGAAATCTATCGCCGGGCGGGTTGATGGCGGATTTCTCCGACAACCTTGAACAGGGATCATTGATCGAGTTTGAGGTGCGTGGCATCGGCTGGGTTACCGGCCATGTCGCATGGTGCGCTGCGGGGCGGATCGGGGTGGCGTTTGATCGCCAAATCGACCCGATGCTGGCCCGCAAGCCGGTTGGCATGGGCGCAAAGACGCCGGTTTACGTCAAACCGATCATGCCGCGTCGTTGATCCCGGCGCCGCGCAAAGCTGGCGCCGAGACCATCTAATCCGGCCTAAAGAGCCGCCATTTCTTCCTTGATGCGAAGCTTCTGTTTTTTCAGGGCAGCAAGCGCTGCGGGGTCAGGCATCGGCCGATGCGATTCGTCGGCGATCTGACGGTCCAGGACTGCATGCTTGGCTTCGAGGGCCGAGTAGTGCGCGGTCTGCATGGATGTGTTCTCCTGCATTGCTGGTCGGGAGAGCGAGTAAATCATGAACGGGGTTAATTGTCTTCCCGATTCGACCGGCAATGCGCCAGATTGTGATGAAGACTGCGACGGCTTGTGTTTGTGCTGCGGGGCGGCCAATCAGGGCTGATCAAGGGCGCATCGCACGGGGACCCGATGGACGAAACGCAGATCGCCAAACGTCTGGAAATGTTGCGGATTGAGCACCGGGATCTCGATTCGGCGATTGGAGCACTGTTTGAAGCCGGTTCGACTGATCAACTTCAGCTGGCGCGTCTGAAGAAGCGCAAATTGCGCCTTCGGGACGAGATTGCGTTGCTGGAGGACCAGCTCATCCCCGACATCATAGCCTGAACAATGGCATGAGCGGCTAACCGACAGAATCAGGCGGTTGATCCGGATTGGGACGCCATTGTCGGCGAAATGTTGCTTCTAGCCCATGTCGTTAACGTCGCGCTTATGTCATTTCGTCCTGCGATGAAGGGGACCATTTCCGAATCGCGACTGCAACGTCGCCTGATCGACACGCTGTACGTCGATGCGATGGTGCTCGCCGATGAGGCGCGCGCCTATTTCGACGAGGGTGGACGGGCGGACCGCGAGGCGCTTGATCCGATGGCGCGGGTTGGCTTTTCCTGCGAGTCGCTCAAAGTGACGACGCGCCTGATGCACATCATTGCCTGGCTTTTGACGCAGCGCGCTGTCGACGCCGGGGAAATGGCGCCGCGCGAGGCGCTTGATCCTTCCCGTCGGCTGGGGCCGGCGCCCGTCAGCGATGCGCAGGCGGTGCTGGCCTTGCCGGATCAGGCCCTCGCGCTGGTTGAGGCAAGTGTTGAACTGTACCGCCGGGTCGCGCGGCTCGATGAGGCGCAAGCCACCGAAATGGCAGCGCCGAGCCCAGCCCGTTCAATGCTCGACCGGCTGGCAATGGCTTTCTAGATTTAGATTCCTTGAGGGGAGACGGCGGCGAGCGGGTATTCCCGGCTCGCCGCCTTGCCTTGTCAAAGCGCGAGGCGTGCGCGGGCAGCCTTATATTCCCGTTCCAGCCGATCCACACGGACAGCGACTGATTCGATCTTGTCGATCACACCAATCCCCTGACCTGAACCCCAAATGTCCTTCCACGCCTTGGGCTTGGCACTGTTACCGTCCCCGAAATTCATGGTCTTGAGGTCGCCTTCAGGGAGGTTGTCAGGGTCGAGACCAGACGCCTCAATTGACTGGCGGAGATAATTGCCATGTACCCCGGTGAAGAGGTTGGAATAAACAATATCGGCTGCCTTGCCGGCGACGATCCCGTCCTTGTAGCCCGCCGGGGCATTTGCCTCTTCTGTGGCGATGAACGGTGAGCCGATATAGCCGAAGTCAGCGCCCATTGCCTGTGCGGCGAGCACGGCATCACCGGTTGCGATCGACCCCGACAGGGCGAGCGGACCATCAAACCATTGGCGGATCTCCTGCACCAGCGCGAACGGCGAAAGTCGTCCGGCATGGCCGCCTGCGCCTGCCGCGACCGCGATGAGGCCATCGGCCCCTTTCTCAATCGCCTTGCGGGCAAAACGGTCATCAATGATGTCGTGCAAGGTGACGCCGCCCCAGGCGTGGACAGCGGTGTTAAGTTCCTCACGGGCGCCCAGCGAGGTGATGACGATGGGAACCTGCCATTTCGCACAGGTCGCAAGATCAGCTTCGAGGCGGTCGTTGGACTTGTGGACAATCTGGTTGACGGCAAACGGCGCTGCCGGGCGATCAGGATTGTCACGATTATGGGCGGCCAGCTCTTCGGTGATGCGATGCAGCCACTCATCAAGCATTGCCTGCGGGCGCGCATTGAGCGCGGGAAAAGACCCGACAATGCCCGCCTTGCATTGGGCAATGACCAGTTCTGGGCCAGAGATGATGAAAAGCGGTGACCCGATGACGGGCAAGCGCAGGCGATCAAACAGGGCTGGAATGCTCATGCCCGTTTCATAGCGCAACTGAATTACCTGTCCAGCCGGGAGCTGCACGGACGATTCGCCTTGGTCACGCGTTGCGTTTTGGCCGTCGGTTCATACGATCTCGCGATGCCAGCAAAAATCAGCGCATTCGCGGAGAAGAAGCTGTCTGCTGGCTCGCGCGGCGGGATGAGGCGCGGCGGCAATCGGCCGAGCGCTGGAGAAAGGCAGCTGCAGCCTGGACAAGTGCCTTGGTCAGTTGGCCCGGTGCAGGGCTAGCCGACCCGGACGAGGCCGGTCGCGCAGCTCTGGGCCTTTTCGACATAGTGCGCGGCTGAGGCCAGCAACATCACCGCACTATTGTCATCCAGGGTGCGTACGACGCGGGCAGGGCTGCCGACGATCAGGCTGTTGGGCGGGAATGTCTTGCCCTCCGTTATCAGCGCGCCGGCGCCAACGATGGAGCCGGCACCAATCACGGCGCGGTTGAGAATGATTGCGCCCATGCCGACCAGGACGCGATCCTCGATGGTGCAACCGTGCAGAACGGCATGGTGGCCTATCGTGCAGTCAGCGCCAATGGTCAGCGGCGTGCCAACGTCACTGTGACCCATCGCCCCCTCCTGAATATTGCTGCGCGGGCCGACGATAATCGGTGTGTTGTCACCGCGGATCACCGCGCCAAACCAGACACTGGCATCTTCGGCGAGTTGTACGTCACCGATCAGATCAGCGCTTGGCGCAGCCCATGCACCATCGGCCAGGGTGGGTTGTTTTCCTTCAAGGGCGTATAGCGGCATCGGTTGAGAACCTTGAGTGACATACAGGTGACGAGCCGTTTCCGGCCACGGAGGGCAATTCACTCCCATGATCGTGGCTTGCCGGCAATAGGGTTGCCCCGACAGTTCGAGCGGATATGTCCCGTGCGACTCTGTTAAACCGTCATTTTGCTGTCAATTGCCGTTGCGCAGACAGCAGGTTACTCTAAACCGTTGCGAACGGGACAGCTTGCGTCGCCGGGGGTAAGAGTGAGCGGGGACACAGGGCAACAGGCGGCTGCCGCTGCTGATCGATTTGCTGCGGCGCATCGCGCGCTGCGTGGCGACCCGACGATTCAATTCTCCATGCACCCGATGCAACGGCCGGCGCCGCCACCGGCCTGGCTGTTGAAGTTCTTTCGCTGGCTTGCGGAAGGGCCCATTGGGAGGTTCTTCCGTTGGCTGGGGTCGATAATGCCCGACGCGCCGGTTGCGCGCGGGCTGTTATGGTTGTTGTTGGCGGTTCTCGCAGTCGCGCTCCTCTGGACCATTTTCGTTCGCCTCCGTGAGGGTCGCTGGCGGTGGCCCTATCGCCGCAGACCCGTCGCGGTTCAGGCCGAGCCAGAGGACGAGGCATGGGTACCCGACGCAGCACCGGTCAGGGCGTGGTTGAGGGAAGCTGATTCGCTGGCGGCGGAAGGGCGGTTTGCCGAGGCGGTGCATCATCTTCTGTTTCGCTCAATCGAAGATATTGCGCGGCGGCGGCCCCGACTCGTGCGGCCGGCGCTGACCAGCCGCGAACTGGCCGCTGCCGAGGCAGTGCCGGCCCCGGCGCGGGACTTGTTTGCGCGTATCGCCCGACTTGTGGAGCGAAGCCTGTTCGGTGGCCGCCCTGTCGTCGCCGAAGACTGGCACGATGCGCGGGCGGCCTATGCTGATTTCGCGCTGCCCGGAGTGTGGCGCGCGTGAGCGACGTTGCTATGGGTCATTCGCCGGGCGGAACAGCGGCATTTCGCGCGCGAACCGTCGCGATCATGCTCGCAGTCGGCATTCTCGGCTTTGCCGCGACGCTTGTGCTCGGTGCCTATGCGCCGGACATGCGATCGGGCAACAATGGTGGCGGCCACGCGCTGTCCAATGCCGCGATTGGCTTTAGCGGCATTGTAAAACTCGCCCAGGGCACCGGCCGAGAAGCTGGCGTGATCCGCGATGACAAGCAACTGGACGGGGATTCGCTGGTCGTGCTGACGCCGGAATATGGCGCCACGCCGATGACTGACGTCATGCGCGTGCGCAAGGGCAAGCCGACGCTTGTGATATTTCCCAAGTGGCTGACCATGGCCGATCCGACGCATCCAGGCTGGGTACGCTATCTTGGTCCCAAAGGTCCGGCTGAGGCGGCAGCTGTGCTAGCGCCGGGAAATAAACTCAGCGTCAAGCTCAGCCCCAGCGGTGGTAAGCCGCTTGTTTCCGCTGGTGAATGGACCCCGTCCTTTGGCTTTCATGC
Organism: uncultured Sphingomonas sp.; assembly: GCA_963422345.1. Taxonomy (GTDB): domain Bacteria; phylum Pseudomonadota; class Alphaproteobacteria; order Sphingomonadales; family Sphingomonadaceae; genus Sphingomonas. The sequence goes on along the minus strand of OY729425.1, from coordinate 2,357,658 downwards.
GCCACGCCCGCTGCAAACCATGGCGGGGCCGGAGTTGCTGCCGATCATCACCGACGGTCAGGGTGGCGTGGTACTGGGTCGGATTGGCGACAAGTTATGGGTCCTGTCGGACCCCGACCTGCTCTCCAATATGGGCATCGCCGATGCCGGGCAGGCAGAGGCTGCGTTGAAACTGCTCGATTATATGAACTCGGGCGGCGGCGAGATCGCGTTCGACGTCACGCTGAACGGCCTTGGCCGCGCGCCGAACCCGCTCAAGCTGATGTTCCAGCCGCCGTTCTTGCCCATGACATTGACGATCGTCGCAGCAATGCTGCTCGCCGGGTGGCAAGCCTTTGGCCAATTCGGTGCGCCGCGTCGGCGAGTGCGTGCCATTGCCTTCGGCAAAGCCGCCTTGATCGACAATGCCGCAGCGCTTGTGCGGCGCGCCAGGCGCGAGAAGACACTGGGCGGGCGCTATGCCGATGTTGTGCGCGAACGTGCCGCGATTGTATTTGGCGTCCCGGCCAGGCTGCGTGACGCGGCGGTGGATGCCTATCTCGACCGGCTCGGGCGCGGGACGAAATTCAGTGAATTGGCCGCAGCAGCGCGATTGGCGGGCGACCGGCAGGAAGTACTCGAAGCAGCGCAGGCGTTGCATCGGTGGCAAAGGGAGAAGAATGCGTGACGGTCGAAGAGGTCAAGGCACTGGCGGATGCCATCCGCGACGAGGTGGGCAAGGCAGTAGTCGGGCAGGAAACGACGGTCGAGATGATGCTCGTTGCGCTGTTTGCTGGCGGCCATATTCTGCTTGAAGGCCCGCCGGGCACCGCGAAGACACTGATCGCGCATAGTTTTGCCAATGCGGTCGGTTTGAAGTTCGGGCGTATCCAGTTCACGCCTGACCTGATGCCGGGGGACATTATCGGCGCCAATCTGTTCAATTTTCAGACCTCGACCTTCTCGCTGACGCGCGGGCCGATCTTCACTGATCTGCTGCTCGCCGACGAAATCAACCGCACCCCGCCAAAAACCCAGGCTGCGTTGCTTGAAGCCATGCAGGAACGGACCGTCACGATTGATGGTGAAAGCCTGCCGCTGGGTGATCGTTTCATGGTCGTCGCAACGCAGAATCCGATTGAACAGCAAGGGGTCTATCCGTTGCCGGAGGCGCAACTCGACCGCTTCCTGTTCAAGCACATTGTTGATTATCCCTCAGCCGAGGAAGAGCGGAAGATCATCGCGACCCATGGCGCGCGGCAGGCAGCAATGGCCCCAAATGAATGGGGCGTCGCGAAACGTGCCGATGCCGGATCAATCAGCGAGGCAGTGGTGGCGGTCGCGACAGTGGCGCTGGTTGATGAGGTCATCGATTATATCTCTGCCTTGATCCGTGCGACGCGTGATGTGGCTGACCTGGAAAGCGGTGCCTCGCCACGTGCCGGGGCGATGCTGGCAGGGGCCGCGCGGGCCCGGGCTGCGCTGGACGGGCGGAACTTCGTCATTCCCGATGATGTAAAGACGCTGGCACCGGCCTTGCTGCGGCATCGCCTGATCCTGTCGCCCGCAGCGGAAATTGACGGGCGCGTTATTGAAGACGTGGTTGCGGCGATCATCGAGACGATCGAGGCGCCGCGTTGATTTATCCGACCCGCTCGGCAGTATTGGCGGCGGCAGCGGGGGCACCCGTAGCCTTGCTGGTTGGCGTGATGCTGCCGGCGTGGTGGTATGCTGGACTGGCCTGGCCGGTCGCCGTGCTTTTGCTGACCGTCGTCGACGCGTTGAGCGGGGCGGGCAAGGGCGAGGCGCAAATGACGCCGATTGCGAGTGCGAGCGTCGGGGCAACGCTCGACGCAAAATTCACAGTGCGAATCCGCGGTGTCAACCTGCCGCGCACGGTGGAACTGGCGTTGTCAGGAAACGCCTTGCTCGATCTGGCCGAGGACGGGCGACTCCGGGTTGCGCTTGAGGGCGGGCAGGGCGCAGCATTGTTGCCGATGGCAACCCTGCGGCGCGGGCTGGCGCGGCTTGATGCCGTGTGGCTGCGCTGGCGTGGACCACTCGGGCTGGTGTGGAAACAGCGTCGGATGGCCCTGGACAGCAGTTTTCCGATCCTGCCGGATATTCGCCCGGTGCGAGAGCGTGGTGCGCAGATCTTTCAGCGCCATGCCGTCAATGGCCTGATCGCTCAGGTTGATCGCGGGGATGGCGCCGACTTTGATGCGCTGGTCGAGTTTCGATCAGGCATGGACCGGCGCGCGATCGACTGGAAACAGTCCGCACGACATTTCAAACTCCATGCCAAGGAATATCGCAGCGAGCGGAACAACCAGATTGTGTTCGCGGTCGATTCAGGACGGCAGATGTCGGAGCCGGTTGGTGGGATACCGCGCGTCGACCGTGCGGTCTCGGCGATGCTGCTCACCGCCTGGGTCGCACTGAAACTGGGTGACCGGGTCGCACTCAACGCGTTCGATTCACGCCCACGTATCGCCTCGGGGTTGATATCTGGCGTTCCCGCCTTTGCCGAGTTGCAGCGGCTGGCGGCGGCGATCGATTATTCAACCGAGGAGACCAACTACACCTTCGCACTGACCACGCTCGCCACCCGGTTGACGCGGCGTTCAATGATTGTGCTGTTCACGGAATTTGCTGATCTGACATCTGCTGACTTCATGGTCCGCGCAGCCGCTCGAATCGTCGAAAAGCACTTGCTGCTGGTCGTCGTGCTCCGTGATGAGGAAGTTGAGGCGATTGCCGACAGGATGCCCGAAACACCGGAAGATGTAACCCGCGCCGTGACTGCGGCGGCGTTGCTGAAGGATCGTCGTCTGGTGCTGACACGGCTGCAGCATCTGGGGGTTCACATTATCGAGAGTGAATATGACAAGGTCGGCGAGAGCCTTGTGGCCGGTTATGTCAACCTCAAGCGGAGGAACCTGTTGTGAACGCTGCAGCGATATCGCTGGTCGATCCGCAGCCTGTTCTCGTCAATGCCAGCCGCTTTCGCGCGGCGCATGAGGATGAATGGAAGCGGCTCGACCGGTTGATTACCCGGATGGAAAAGCGGTCGATCGGTGCATTGGGCGACGATGATCTGCTCGCGCTGCCCTTGCTATATCGCACGACATTGTCGTCACTGTCGGTTGCACGGCAGACGTCGCTCGACCGCGCACTGATCGGCTATCTCGAGCAGCTTTGTACGCGTGCCTATTTCCAGATCTATGGGGTGCAGACCTCGGCATGGCGGCAGATCGCCGGCTTTTTCGCGCGGGGTTGGCCGCTGGCGGTGCAGTCGCTGTGGAAGGAAACGATTGTTGCCTTCTTGCTGACCTTTGCCGCTGCTGCAGCCGCCTATCTGATGGTGCGGCATGATCCGAGCAGCTATTATATCCTGATGCCGGGCGATTCCGCGCAGGGGCGCGATCCGTCCGCCACGGTCGAGATGCTGCGCGGGACACTGCACGGGAAGCAAAAAGAGGATGGGTTGGCAGTATTCGCCACCTTTCTGTTCACGCACAATGCCCAGATAGCGATTTTTTCCTTTGCGCTCGGGTTTGCCTTTGCGGTGCCGACTGCGTTGTTGATCACCTATAACGGCTTGATGATGGGGGCGATGATCGCCGTATTCGATGCCAAGGGTATTGGTGGGGAGTTTATCGGCTGGCTGACGATCCATGGTACGACCGAGATTTTCTCGATCATCCTGTCTGGTGCTGCCGGAATGAGGATCGGTACCGCTATCGCCTTTCCCGGTCGCGAGACGCGCGCTGACTCAGCGGTCCGCGCCGGTCGCCAGGCTGCAACGGTTATGGGGGGCGCGGTCGTGATGTTGATGATTGCCGGAATGCTTGAGGGCATAGGCCGACAAATCGTTGATGATACCGTAACGCGCTATGCGATCGGGCTGACCATGCTGACCGGTTGGCTGGTGTATTTCTATCTTCCCAGGAAGCGCGATGGCCTGGTTTAGACGCAATCGCGACAAGCCCAAGGCGCCGGCATCGCTTCGGCGCGAGTTCGTCACGCCGGAAGGTGTTGACCTTCAGCTTGAACTTGGCAGCGCCGGCACGCGAGCGGCAGCCTTCATGATTGATGCAATGTTGATCATCGCTATCCTTGTCGTCGCGACAATTATTATTGCGATCCTGATTGTTGCGGCGAAAGCTGAAGTGCTCGGCGTTCTTTGGCTGGTCGGTTTTTTCGTGCTGCGCAACGGATGGTTTACGCTGTTTGAAATGGGCGGGCGCGGTGCGACGCCAGGCAAGCGGGCAATGGGGCTTCGCGTGGTCGCCCGCGAGGGCGCCCGGTTGACGGGCGGCGCGGTGATCGCGCGCAATGCAATGCGCGAGATCGAGATATTCCTGCCCTTGTCATTCCTGCTGGCGCAAACGGCGGAAGGGTTGGCGGACGCTTTTCTGGTAATTTTCGCGCTCTCGTGGAGCGGTATCTTCCTGTTCTTCCCGCTATTCAATCGCGACCGGCTCCGCATTGGTGACATGATTGCCGGTACGTGGGTCGTGCGCAGTGGCGTCAGTAAACTGGGCGCAGATCTTGTCGCGCCGGTCGAGCGGCAACGACGGGTCTTTCCGGACGCTGCGCTGGATTTGTACGGAGTTTATGAACTGCAGACGCTCGAGGATGTGTTGCGCGGGGGACGCGAGGATGCGGTCGCGACCGTCGCCTGGTCGATCCGCAACAAGGCAGGTCTGCCCGACGATGGCTATGATTACGAGTTTCTGTCGGACTATTATGCGGCGCTGTGCGCTCGCCTCGAGCGTGGCCTGATGGTTGGGCGGCGGCGTGAAAACAAGCATGTCGGGGCAACTCGCTGAGCAGTAGCGAAAGGGGGGAAGGCCAATGATCACGCGATGCCTCCTGATGCTGGCGTGCGCGATCGGCCTGGCAGGATGCTCCTCGCCACCGGCATCGCCCGTGGTGCGGAAATGCGCGTCACTTGTCGATGCACCGATGGTCCATCTCAACGGCGGGACATTTGTGATGGGCGATGACCCGCACTACCCCGAAGAAGGCCCGCCGCACGCTGTGGCCGTCAAGCCGTTCTGGATCGACGCCCATGAGGTGACCAACGACGAGTTTGCCCGCTTCGTTGCCGCAACCGGCTATCGCACCATTGCAGAGCGCATGCCGCCCGTCACGCCGGAAACACCGCCGGAAATGCGTGTGCCCGGATCGGCAATATTCGCCGTCCCCGGCCAGGAAGATCGCCGTTGGTGGCGCTGGAAAATCGGCGCGCAATGGCGCCACCCGTCTGGCCCACATGAAAGCATTGCCGGGCGTGACCAGGAGCCGGTGGTGCAAATCGCCTATGAGGATGCCGAAGCCTATGCGCGTTGGGCGGGCAAAAGATTGCCAACCGAGGCGGAGTGGGAATTTGCCGCACTCGCGGGGCAGAAATCGGTGCCAGAGCCGATCGATGAACATGGCGTGCCGCAGGCAAACTATTATCAGGGTGTGTTCCCGGAGCGCGATATCGGGCTGGATGGTTTTCGAGGACGCGCGCCGGTGGGATGTTTTAAACCCAACCGCTTCGGTCTCTATGACATGATCGGCAATGTCTGGGAGTGGACCAGCCAGCCTGCCGCTTCGGGTAGCGCTAGTCACGTGATCAAGGGGGGATCCTATCTGTGCGCCGGCAACTATTGCGCGCGGTATCGCCCGGCGGCGCGACAGTTTGAGGAAATGAGCCTGGGAACGGACCATATCGGTTTGCGTCTCGTCAGCGATCGGCCGGTGTCGCGGCGACATTGACGTCGCTGACACGTTATGGCACTTATTGTGCCAATATATTTATGGGCACCGATGGCGTCGCCAGGTGATGACTCTTTACAGCGGAGCCAGCCTGTTTCGGCAAACGGGAGAGAGAAAGTGAATGTCACCAACGCGGTGTTCCCAGGCCCTGAACAAATGGCGGCATTTTTCGGCGGCCCGGATGATGGCCCGTTTGTTATGGTCAACTTGCTCAAGTTCAAGGAAAAGGCGACCTATCCCGACGGGAGTGAGCCAGACCTTTCCGGGCGTGAAGCCTATGGGCGCTATGGTGCGGCGGTTCAGGCCTGCATTGAATCCGTCGGCGGCAAGTCCGTTTTCGCTGGCGCCGTGACCGAGTTGATGATCGGCGAGGTCGATGAATTGTGGGACATGGTTGCGCTTGTGCAATATCCGTCACGAGCGGCAATGAAGCAGATGATGCAGTCGCCGGCATATCAGGCAATCAAAAAGCACCGGATCGCCGGATTGGCGGGGCAGCTTAATATCCGAACAAGAGTACGCACGGCATGACATTGACCTATGATCTTTTCTGGTCGTTTCGTTCACCCTATTCCTATCTGGTGACGCCGCGACTGGTTGCTCTTGAGCAATCGCACGATGTGACGGTCAATGTGCGGCCGGTTTACCCGATCGCCGTGCGCCAGCCCGAATTCTTCACCAGCAGTGATCCCTTGTGGCTGAGCTATTTGATGCGCGACATCGGCCGCACTGCGGAATTTGTCGGCCTGCCGTTACGCTGGCCCTCGCCAGACCCTGTGGTGATGGACTTTGCCACCCGGACCTATCCCGCCGAGCAACCCTATATATATCGGCTGACACATCTTGGCGTTGCAGCGGCGGAACGCGGGCGTGGGTTGGCGTTTCTTGATGAAGTCAGCAGGATGATCTGGGGCGGGACGGTGACGGACTGGCATCTTGGCGACCATCTGGCGCAGGCTGCGGCGCGTGCCGGACTCGACCTTGCCGAGCTTGATGCCGCCATTGTCCAGGACGAAGCGCGCCTTCGTGATGTGGTGGCCGATAACCAGACCGCGCAACGCGCCGGGGGCCATTATGGTGTGCCCCTGATGGTGTTCGAGAATGAACCCTTTTTCGGGCAGGATCGCTTCGATCAGCTCGTCTGGAGAATGGAACAAAAGGGCCTGAAGCCGCGCGCAGCGCAATAAGACAGGGGGCGCTAGAACACACGGCGTCGATCACGTAAAAGTTTTACAAGTTGATCCAATAACATAGGTGCTTTGGCAATATCGTGCTCGTGGGCGAGGTAGATGCGCTCCGGGGAAAGCAGGAGGGGAAATGATGAGAAATGTGATGCGTGGCGTGATTGCGCTGGTCGGCCTGTTCAATGTCGGGTTGGCGCTGAGCTTTCTCCTTGATCCGGTGAAGGGCGCCGAGCGGTTCTTTCTGAGCCCGATCGGGTCGCAGGGCCTGGCAACGATGCGCGCGGATTTCACCGCCTTCTTCATGACCGGGGCGGTTTTTGCGTTGGTCGGCGCGTGGCGCGGTTGGCGCACGCCGTTGCTGGTGCCGATTGTTTTGCTGTCGATCACAATCTGTGTCCGCGCGCTGTCATTGGTGCTGGATGGCGCCGCTGCCACGGCGTATCCGCCCATGGCGGTTGAGGCGGTGATGATTGCCCTGCTCGCACTTGGCTGGCGCAGCTTTGATGCAGGGGTGCGATCATGAAACACTGGGCGAAAGTCACGCTCGGGACCATCGCCACGCTTGCTGCCGGTGTGTTCCTGTCGAAAGACTATGTGCTGTTACACTTGCCAGGCTGGCTGGGGCCAAGCGTTGGTGCCAATCACCCCGTAACCTGGCAACAAGGCCCGGCCACGGCGTCATTGCCAGCCGGGCAACGTCCGCCAAACATCATTCTGATCGTGGGTGACGATCTGGGCTATAACGACATCAGCTTTAACGGCGGCGGCGTGGCCGGGGGTTTGCTCAAGACGCCCAATATCGATGCCATCGGACGTGAGGGGGTGAATTTTGCCGATGGTTATGCCGGCAATGCCACGTGCGCTCCAAGCCGCGCTGCCTTGATGACTGGCCGCTATCCGACCCGCTTTGGCTATGAATATACGCCGGCCGAGACCCATCCGCCGGCATGGTTCCCCTCCAGCCTGATACGGCCGGAGGTCCGCTTTGCGCGCAATATTGCCAGTTTCCCGACCGAGTGGGAACATAAGTCGATCTTTGATGAAGAGGCGGCGCGCCAGCCTGCAACCACGGCTGAAAAGGGTGTTCCCGCCAACGAGGTAACGGTGGCGCAACTCCTTCAAGGCAAGGGGTATCACACCGTCCATCTGGGCAAGTGGCACCTTGGCGAAGGCCCGGGGATGCGGCCTGAGAAACATGGCTTTGATGAAAGCCTGGGCTTCATGATCGGTGGCCAGATGTATATGCCTGAGGGCAGCCCCGATGTGGTCAATTCCAAGCAAGATTTTGACCCGATTGACCGTTTCCTGTGGGCCAATCTGCCCTTCAGTGTGCAGTATAATGGTGGCGAGCGGTTTCACCCGGATCGCTACATGACTGACTATCTGACGACGCAGGCCGTCAGCGCAATCCATGCCAATCGCAATCGACCGTTCTTCATGTACCTCGCCTATAATGCCCCACACACACCGTTGCAGGCGTCAAAGGCTGATTACGACGCGCTGCCACAGATCAAGGACCATCGTACGCGTGTTTATGCGGCGATGATCCGCGCGCTGGATCGTGGCGTTGGTCAAGTGATGGCGTCACTGAACGCGGAAGGGTTGGATCAGAACACGTTGGTGATCTTCACCAGCGACAACGGTGGTGCGCACTATATTGGCCTGCCCGACATCAACAAGCCGTATCGCGGGTGGAAAGCAACCTTCTTTGAAGGTGGCGTAAAGGTGCCGATGTTCATGCGCTGGCCAGCGCAGATCAAACCGGGCACGACCATAACCGGGCCGGTGAGTCATTTCGATGTCTTTGCCACGGCGAGCAGCGTTGCCGGAGCGTCGCTGCCGAAGGACCGGACGATTGATGGTGTCGACCTGATCCCCTGGGCGGAAGGGCGCGGTGCCGGGTTGCCGCACCAGACATTGTTCTGGCGTGACGGTGCCTATCGCGTGGTGCGCGATGGCGACTGGAAGTTGCAGGTGCTCGGATTGCCGAATGTGTCGTTGCTGTATGACCTGAAAGCCGATCCTGCCGAGCATCGTGATGTTGCGGCCCAGCATCCCGATGTTGTTGCCCGGCTGACCGGTTTGCTCGCGCAGCATGACAAAGACAGCGTTAAGCCAGCATGGCCATCGCTAATTCGTTCGCCCATCGCTATCGACCGACCGCTGGGCACGAAACCACGCCCGGGTGAAACCTATATTTACTGGGCGAATTAGGGTCGAAATGTCATGACGTCAGCCAAGGCGCCGGAGGATGGCCGGCGCAAGCGTTCGCGGACCAGTCGTGACAGCATCGTTGCGGCGATGCTCTCACTGGTCGAGGAAGGGGCCATCACCCCGAGCGCCGAACAGGTTGCCGCCCGGGCGCAGGTTGGTTTGCGAACGGTCTTTCGCCATTTCAAGGATATGGAATCGCTCTATGCCGCGATGACCCTTGTGCTGGCGCGGCAGTATGAGGATTGGTTGGCACCCTTTGCCGCACAGGACTGGAATGGCCAACTGATCGAGGCGGTTGAGCGGCGTATCGCAACCTATGAGCGGCTGTTGCCGTTCCGCCGCGCCGGTGATGCGCATCGCCATATCTCACCGGCAATCCAGGAAGAGAATAATCGAATGCTCGCCCTGATGCGGGCGCGGCTGGTTTCGCTTGTTCCGGAAACTTTGTCGGAAAATTCAACAGTCTTTGAATTGCTTGATCTTGTGACGAGTTTTGCTGCCTGGCAGAGACTGCGGGGCGAACAGCAATTGAGCTTTGAACAGGCGCGCGCTGTTGTGATGGCCTATGTCACCCGGTTGCGCGGCTGATGCGTGCCGGGGAATGCAGCGCAACTAAGGGTAAATACGCATAGGCTCGGTCCGCCGCCAATAAGATAGCACCTCCACGCTACGGGAATGGCGGGAGGGCCGGTTGGACGACGATATTGCACTGCGCGGTGGACTTTGGTTCGCCCTTTTCCTCGCTTGCACGATTGCAGCGGCACTGGCCGTCGATCATGCCTTTGCCGTTCATATGGCCATCTGCGCCAGTGCGGCGCTGCTGGCCGGTCTTGTAACCGCGCGACAATTCGGAAAGCCGGCGGCCGCGCTTGCCGGCAGGGCGGCGGTACAGAGCCGTTATTATGACGATGTCATTCGGTGGGGCGTGATCGCCACGGTTTTCTGGGGCGTGGTTGGCTTCCTGGTCGGCATCGTCATCGCCTCGCAGTTGGCCTTCCCGCTGCTCAATCTCAACTATGATTTCACAACCTTTGGTCGCTTGCGGCCGTTGCACACCTCAGCCGTGATTTTTGCTTTTGGTGGCAACGCGCTGATCTGTACCAGTTTCTATATCGTCCAGCGCACCTGTCGCGCGCGCCTGTTTGCACCGGCGCTGGCTCGCTTCGTGTTCTGGGGGTATCAGTTGTTCATCGTCCTGGCCGCCACCGGTTATCTGATGGGCGTCACCGAGGGCAAGGAATATGCCGAGCCGGAATGGTATGTCGACATCTGGCTGACAATTGTCTGGGTCAGTTACCTGGCAGTGTTTGTCGGGACGATCGTGAAGCGTTCGGAACCGCATATCTATGTTGCCAACTGGTTTTACCTCGCCTTCATCATCACCGTTGCGATGCTGCATCTGGTCAACAATATTTCGTTGCCGGTGTCCTGGCTCGGTTCGAAATCCTATTCTGCCTTTGCCGGAGTACAGGATGCCCTGACCCAGTGGTGGTACGGCCACAACGCCGTCGGATTTTTCCTGACTGCGGGCTTCCTCGGCATGATGTATTATTTCGTGCCGAAGCAGGCTGAGCGACCAATCTACAGCTACCGCTTGTCCATCATCCATTTCTGGTCGCTGATCTTCCTCTATATCTGGGCGGGTCCGCATCACCTCCATTATACCGCGCTGCCCGACTGGGCGCAGACGCTGGGCGAGGTCTTCTCGGTGATGCTGTGGATGCCGAGCTGGGGTGGCATGATCAACGGCCTGATGACGCTCAACGGCGCCTGGGACAAGATTCGGACTGATCCGATCATCCGCATGATGGTTTTCGCGCTCGCCTTTTACGGCATGTCGACCTTCGAAGGCCCAATGATGTCGATCAAGAGCGTCAACTCGCTCAGCCACTATACCAACTGGACGATTGGCCATGTTCACTCGGGCGCGCTCGGCTGGAACGGCATGATCACCTTCGGCGCGATCTACTTCATGACGCCGCGTCTGTGGGGCCGTGAACGCCTCTATTCGCTGCGCATGATCAACTGGCATTTCTGGTGCGCTACGCTCGGCATCGTGCTCTACGCTTCCTCGATGTGGGTGGCGGGGATTACCCAGGGCCTGATGTGGCGCGAATATGGGTCGGACGGTTACCTGGTCTATTCGTTCGCCGAGGTCGTGGCCGCGCTGCATCCATACTATGTGATGCGCATCGGCGGGGGACTGCTCTACTTCGTCGGCGCCCTGTTCATGGTCTGGAACGTCGCCATGACCATTGCCGGCAAGCTGCGCGCCGAAGCACCGCTCGCCACGACCATCTATGATCCCGAGCACGACCGGCCCGTGATGCCGCTCGCCGCCGCGACCACCAACTGAGGAGCGCGCAATGGCTTCCTTCCTGCACCGCCACAAGGCAATTGAACGCAACGTCACATTGCTCGCTGTCCTCGCTTTACTGGTCGTCGCCATTGGCGGGATTGTCGAGATTGCACCGCTGTTCTGGATCGACTCGACCGTGACCAAGGTCGATGGCGTGCGGCCCTACACGCCGCTCGAGCTGGCTGGCCGCAACATCTACATCCGCGAGGGATGTTATGGCTGTCACAGCCAGATGATCCGCCCGTTCCGCGACGAGGTGGAGCGTTACGGCCATTACAGCCTCGCCGCCGAAAGCATGTACGACCACCCGTTCCAATGGGGTTCCGAGCGCACCGGGCCAGATCTGGCGCGGGTGGGTGGGCGCTATTCCGATGAATGGCACGTCCAGCATTTGCTCGATCCGCGCGCGGTGGTGCCTGAATCGATCATGCCGCGCTATGCCTTTCTGGCGGAACGCGATCTTGATGTCGCCAATATCGGTGATCATCTGAAAGCGCTGCGCCACGTCGGTGTTCCCTACAGCGACGAGGACATCAGCAAGGCGTCTGCAGATCTGGCGGGGCAGGCTGGCGGTGATGGCAATGCGGCAGATCTGGCACGACGTTATCCCAAGGCCGCTTCACGCGACTATGATGGTAACCCGTCCCGGCTGACCGAGATGGATGCCTTGGTCGCCTATCTGCAGGTGCTTGGCACTGAGGTCGATTTCAAGGCGGCGGCGCCGCGCGAGCGCAGCAAATGATCTACGAATCATTGCGCACCTTTGCCGATAGCTGGGGCCTGGTCCTGATGGGGGTCTCGTTCCTCACATTCATAGGCTGGACCTTCCGGCCCCAGGCGCCGCACGACCATCAACGTGCTGCGACCAGCATCTTCGAAGAGGAGCAGATCGATGGCTGATGGCGTTCGGATCGACCAGCCGACCGGCACAAAAACCGTCGGGCATGAATGGGACGGGATCGAGGAACTCGATACGCCGATGCCGCGCTGGTGGCTGTATATTCTTTATGCGACGATCATATTCGCCATCGTCTATTGTGTGCTCTATCCGGCGTTGCCCGGGTTGAATTCGGCGACGCCAGGGACATTGGGCTGGACGAGCCATGGACAGCTTGAAAAGGAGCTGGCCGCTGATCGACAGCGCAAGGCACCGATAATGCAGGCGCTGGCGCAGACGCCGATTGAGGCGATCTCGAAGAATCCGGCCTTGCAGCGCGCGGCGGAGGAGGGCGGTCATTCCGCTTTCAGCCTTCATTGTGTGCAATGCCATGGATCGGGCGCCGCTGGAGGCAAGGGCTACCCCAATCTCAACGATGATGACTGGTTGTGGGGCGGGGATATTGCCACGATCCAGCAGACCTTGCTGCACGGTGTGCGTCAGCCGGGTGATGACGCGACGCGCATGTCGCAAATGCCGGCATTTGGTCGCGACGGTATCCTGAAGCCCGCTGAGATCAGTGACCTTGTATCTTATGTTCGTTTTGTTTCCCGTCAGGATGCGGCCAACGCATCGGCAAGGCGCGGCGCGGCACTGTTCACCGCCAATTGCGCGGTGTGTCATGGTGACAATGCGCGCGGTAACCGCTCGCTTGGTGCCCCGAACCTGACCGACCAGATCTGGCTTTATGGTGGCAATCGGGAGACGTTGACCCAGACCATCACCAATGCGCGTTATGGTATCATGCCGGCCTGGGGGCGACGGCTTGATCCGATCACGATCAAGATGCTCGCGGTCTATGTTCACTCGCGCGGGGGTGGTGAGGCTTCCCCGACGAAAGTCGCTGAAAGCGCGCTGGTGACACCGGCGACACCCGTTGCGAGACCTTGACGCCACATGACCCATCCCATCGACCTGACAGAGCCGGAACATTTTTTTGAGGCCCGACGAAAAATATTTCCGAAGAGCGTGAAGGGGTCGTTTCGTCGCTTGAAATGGGCGATCATGGCGGTCACCTTGGCGATCTATTACATCACGCCCTGGCTTCGGTGGGATCGTGGCCCTTATGCGCCCAACCAGGCTGTGCTGGTCGATTTGGCACATCGCCGCTTCTACATGTTCGCCATCGAGATCTGGCCGCACGAATTCTATTATGTTGCCGGTCTGTTGATTATGGCGGCGATCGGCTTGTTCCTCGTTACCTCGGCTTTCGGGCGGGCGTGGTGCGGCTATGCCTGCCCGCAGACAGTGTGGACCGATCTTTTCGTCCATGTGGAACGGCTGATCGACGGGGACCGCAATGCGCAAATGCGGTTGCTGGCAGCACCGTGGAGTGCCGGAAAGGTCGCCCGGCGCGGCGTGAAGTTTGCGATCTGGCTGCTTATTGCGGTACTGACCGGCGGTGCATGGATTTTCTATTTTGCCGATGCACCAACCCTGGCGCGCGCTTTCGTCGAAGGCACAGCGCCCTACGTCGCCTATGCAACTGTTGCCGTACTGACCTTCACGACATTCACCCTTGGCGGGCTGATGCGTGAGCAGGTGTGCGTCTATATGTGCCCTTGGCCGCGGATCCAGAGCGCGATGCTCGACGAGCAATCGCTGAACGTAACCTACAAATATTGGCGTGGCGAACCCCGCACCCATGGTCTGAAGCGGGCCGAAACCGGCGCGAAGAGCGGTTCGGTTGATCTGGCGGCGATGGCTGCGGGCGCCGACGATCCGGCCAGGGTTGGTGATTGCATCGATTGCAACGCCTGTGTTGCGGTGTGTCCGACAGGCATCGATATTCGGGAGGGGCCGCAGATCGGGTGTATTACCTGCGCGCTGTGCATCGATGCCTGTGATGACATTATGGCGAAGGTTGGTCGTCCTGCGCGGTTGATCGGCTATACGACAGACCTGGATGCGCGCCGGGCGATCCGCGGCGAGTTGCCGCTGTCGCCGCTGCGCCGCCTGTTGCGCCCGCGCACCATCATCTACTTCTCCGTCTGGGCCAGCATCGGACTGGCGATGTTGTTTGCGCTCGGCAATCGCACGCGGATCGACCTGAGCGTGACGCAGGCGCGCAATCCGCAATGGGTTCGCCTGTCAGATGGCAGCATCCGTAACGGCTATGTCGTGAAGATCCGTAACATGGAGGAGCGGCCCCGCGAGGTTGAGCTCGCCCTGTCTGGCGTCGATGGTGTGATGTGGGAGGAAAATGATCGGCGCGATCATGCCGGGAGCACCATTCACGTGTCTGTTGGGACCGATCAGGTGGCGCGGGTCCAGCTGTTCGTCGTGGCAAGCGGGGTTGGGGAGGAGCGCGTGCCAATGCGTTTTACCGCGCGCGCACTCGACGCTGAAGGTGGCTCGGCGAGTGATGCCAGTTATTTTGAACGGCCTGAGGAGGATCACCAATGACGCGCCGCTTCACTGGCTGGCACATGACAGCCATCATGTGCGCTTTTTTTGGCGTGGTAATTGCCGTGAATGTGCTGATGGCAACGGACGCGATCCGTACTTTTGGCGGCACGGTGGTCGACAACAGCTATGTCGCTAGCCAGCAATATAATGGCTGGTTGGCACAGGCACGCGCGCAGAAGCATCAAGGCTGGAGTGCCCAGCCGGGGAATGGCCCGGGTGGTACGGTGACACTCTCCCTGGCGCGTGTGGGTCGCCCGGTTTCTGGCGCGTATGTGACGATCGAGGCAAGCCATCCGCTCGGCCGGGTGCCCGCACGCGTGTTGATCTTGCAGGACAGCGGTAACGGCCAATATGCCAGCGTGCAGGCGCTGCCGGCAGGGCGGTGGTTGCTCAACATCGACATAGTTTCTGGCGCTGACCATGCGCGCTTTGCCGACGAAGTGCATTCATGACGTCACTCGGCGCGATCGGCCCGGGGGTGGCGGCGATACGCTCAACCTTTGTTGTTGAGGGGATGCGTTGCGCTGGCTGTATCGCGAAGCTGGAAGGCGCACTGGTCGCCTTGCCCGGCGTGATTGCGGCGCGGGTAAATTTCGGCGCTGGCCGCATTGTGATCGAACATCTCGACGTGCCCGATGAAGAGGCACTTCGCGCCGCAATTGATGGGTTGGGGTTTCGCGCGCATGTTTTCGCAGGTGAAGCGGATGGCGCAGCGGATGCTGAAAGTCGCGGGTTGTTGCTGGCGTTGGCAGTGGCCGGGTTCGCCGCAATGAACATCATGCTGTTGTCGGTATCGATCTGGTCGGGCGCCGAAGGCAGCACGCGCGCATTGTTCCACTGGCTCTCTGCGCTCATCGCCCTGCCGACAGTTGCCTATGCCGGTCAGCCGTTTTTCCGGAGTGCGTGGCGCGCGCTTCGACACGGTACCACCAACATGGATGTGCCAATTTCAATCGGCGTGGTGCTGACCGTTTCAATGAGCCTGTATGAGACCGTGACGGGCGGCGCCCATGCCTATTTCGACGGCGCCGTAATGTTGTTGTTTTTCCTGCTTGCCGGACGTGCCCTTGACAGTGTGATGCGGGCAAAAGCGCGAGATGGTGTTGCCGCGCTGTTGCGGCGCGTTCCGCGTGATGCGCTGGTCTTGTTGCCAGATGGTACCACGCAGCGGCGCCTTGCCGAAGAACTGGCACCGGGGATGCGTGTGTTGATCGCGGCTGGTGAGCGCATTGGCGTTGATGGCATTGTTGAACAGGGTGACAGCAGCGTCGATCGGGCGCTGGTGACAGGCGAGAGTTTGCCCGAGAGCGTTGCGACGGGCTCTGCTGTTCTTGCGGGCACAGTGAATCTGGCCGCGCCATTGGTCGTGCGGGCAACGGCTACCGGGCTTTCCACCGCGATTGCCGATATTGCCCGGCTGATGGAGAGCGCGGGGCAGGGCAAGTCGCGCTATGTCCGGATCGCCGACCGCGCTGCGCGGCTTTACGCGCCGGCGGTCCATACACTGGCGGCGCTGACCCTGGTTGGCTGGTTGATGGCCGGGGCGGGGCTTCATGCTGCGCTGATGACGGCGGTGGCGGTGTTGATCATAACCTGCCCCTGCGCGCTGGGGCTTGCCGTCCCGATCGCGCAGGTTGTGGCCACAGGAGCGCTGATGCGTGTCGGCGTATTGATCAAGGACGGCGCGGCCCTGGAACGGCTTGCTGTGGTTGACCGGGTACTGCTCGACAAGACCGGCACCGTGACGCTCGGCCAGCTCCACCCGACCCGTGGATTACCAAGTGATGCTACCGCACGCGGCCTGTTGCTTTCCCTTGCCCGGGTGAGCCGGCATCCGTTGAGCCGCGCGATCGCAAGGGCGCTGGATGGCTCGGTCGTCCCGGTGGCGGTGAGCAGCGTGAATGAGCGGCCAGGTCTTGGGATCGAGGCAATGTTTGGTCGCAATCAGATCAGGCTTGGCCGCGCCGACTGGGTCAATCGAGTCACGGAGCCGGACCATGCGGAATCGACCGAAGCGGTCTTTCGCATTGGCACGGGGCCGGTCTTTCGCGTCGAATTCAGTGACACCGTGCGACCGGATGCGCACGCGGCGATCAAACAGTTGTCAGCGCTCGGGTTGTCGCCGCGTTTTGTCTCGGGCGACAGCATTGCGGTGGTCGACCAACTCGCAACCGACCTTGGCATTCCCGGATCCGCCCGCATGTCACCGGCGGAAAAGCATGAGGCGGTCGCTGCGCTGGAGCAGGCCGGGCATCATGTGCTGATGGTCGGTGATGGCCTTAACGATGGACCGGCATTGCGCCGCGCCTCGGTTGCGATGGCGCCGGCATCGGCCAGCGATGTCGGGCAGATGGCGGCAGACGCCGTGTTCCTTGGTGACGCGTTGATGCCAGTGCCGCTGACCGTCGTTGCGGCGCGGCGGACCATGCGGGTGGTGCGGCAGAATTTCGCGCTGGCGATTGTCTATAACTTCCTTGCCGTGCCGCTTGCGATGGCTGGCATGGTGACACCGCTGATTGCGGCATTGGCGATGTCGGGTTCTTCCCTGCTGGTTGTCGCCAACGCCCTGCGGTTGCGGAGCGCGGCGCGATGACTGGCGTTGCCTTTCTTATCCCGATTGCACTTGCCCTGGGGTTAGCAGGCCTCGCGGCATTTTTCTGGGCGGTACGGTCCGCGCAGTTTGATGATCTTGACGGGGCGGCGATCCGCATCCTGATCGACGATGACAATGAACATGTTGGCTAGGTCGTCCCGCAACATCATCGCCGGGGCGCTGGGCGGCATCGGGTTCGCCTTTGCCGGTGGGGTGCAAGCCCTGCCAATGACCAGCGATTGGCTGGTCGTGCAAAGCTGTCTCGGTCATCACGTCCTGATCGAGATACCCGGTCACCCCGGCCAACGCGACCGGCATGATTGCCAAGGGGGGTGTCACGCAACCTGTCGCCGCGATGGCATCATGATCGAGGATGATGACGAAATCTAGCGTTCCGCCGCCAGCGTGTCGCGCGCTATCCGTTGCAGGTCTGCGGCCAGTGTTGGTGAAAGCCCCAGCGCGTCGGCGGCCTTTTCCTGCTTGCCAAGCATGACCGGGTCAACACCGGTAATCCTGCCAAACAACACCAGCGCCTCAAGATAATAGCCTGCGGCACTCGCGTGATATTGATCATAGGTCCACAGATCGACCTGGCCAAAGCTGGTTCCATCATAGGGGTTCGGATCAGCGACCTTTTCAGCAAAGGCCCTGTTCCATGCCGCGCCAACCGGAACCGCCTGTTTGATATTGGCGGATGTCCGAAGCGCGAGCCGCGTCGCGGCCGACAGGTCATCGGCCATGGCGGTGATCGGCCGACCGTACCAGTGCCCGGTGGAGAGATAGGTCAGGTCGGCGCGTGACCAGGTCGATACAAGGTTGATCTCTGCTGCCGGGTTGGCGCGCTTGAACATTGCGGCCAGCAGCGCAGCATTTTCAACATGGATCGTCGGGTCGCCGGGGTTTTTGCGGTCGAGGGTGCTGAAGCCTTGCAACACGACAACATCCCAGGCGCGATCGATCACCTGCCGCTTTGTGGCATAGTGGAACTCCAGCCCCTTTCCGCCATCGGTTTCAAGACTGACGGTAAAGTTCAGCCCTGCCTCGTCGGCAAAGGTCTTGAACAATGCCGGCACGCCACCAATCCGTGTGCCATTGAGATCGGTAACCAGATCAGGCCGATAGGCACGCACCGCGGAGTGTGCGCCCTGGGTAAAGCTGTTGCCGATAAACAGGATTGTCTTCGCCGGAGCCGCCGCCGCAATGAGCAATGAAAGCGCGGCACTTCCCGCCAGGGTCAGTTTTCGTATCGACCTTAATGCCATGTCCGTCCTCAGAAGCGCTTGCCGATCTGGAAAAGGTTATTTTCCCGTTGGAGGCATTATGTGGCGATCTAAGGGCATTTGCCAAACGGGACACAGGCGTATTTTTGCCCGGCGCGGCGGTGGGAGTTCGGAGTTTGTAACAGGGGCTTCGGGCAAGGTCTTTGGTGAGGAGTGCCGGGCGATTGGCAGATTGGGTCGCGGCAAACGGCGCGTTTCGGCTGCGGTCATCACTTATTGACATTGATGTCAGTAATATTATCTAGCGATGCGATGACGCACCAACCCGTATCGGGCCTCGGAGAATTCAATCGTGACCAAGACCGCCACCCCGCCAGATCTGACCATCACTCCGCGCGACCTGCGCTTTGGGCGCGGGGCGTTGATGCGGCGCTGGTGGCTGAACAATGATCCGTTCGCTACGGCATTCTACAACGCGCTTTCGGTGACCTTCCCCAAGGGAGAAGGCTATTTCATTGACAGTGTGCGCAATTTCCGTGAAGGGACGCCGCCGCGTTTGCGCGACGAGATTCAGGCGTTCATCAAGCAGGAAGTCATCCACACGCGCGAACATGTCGCCTTCAATCGCCATGTTACCGACCAGGGCTATGACATCACCTTGCTGGAGCGCCATATCGACGAGGCGCTGGCGCTGACCAAGGGCAAGCCACCCATTGGCAGCCTTGCGGCGACGATGGGGCTTGAGCATTTCACCGCGATGCTGGCGCATCAACTGATCGCCAATCCACGCCATCTTGCTGGTGGTGATGAGCAGGCAGTCGCGCTGTGGCGCTGGCACGCGGCAGAGGAAATCGAACACAAGGGTGTTGCCTATGACACCTGGCTACATGCAACCCGCGACTGGTCACGGCGCAAGCGCTGGATGGTCAAGTCGCTGGTCATGCTCACCGTGACGCAACGCTTTTTTTCCGGGCGCTACAAGGGCATGGTTGAATTGTTGCGACAGGACGGCATCACCGGTTGGCGCGCGCATCGCGGTATCCTGTGGTACACGCTTGGCCGCCCCGGCATGGCGCGCAAGATAATGGGTGCATGGCTGGCCTATTTCCTGCCCGGCTTTCATCCGTGGAACCATGACGACCGCAAGCTGATCGGGCTCGCCGAGAGTGCCTATGCCGCAGCGGTGCTGCCGCGTGAGGCACTTGCTGCCTGAACATTGCGAACCGCTAAGGGTGCGAGTGGAGCATTGGACAGCATCGTCCACTCCACATGATACAGAGACCAGGTGAATCAGGCGGATCAGGTTACGCCAGACCCCGAAGGCGCGCCATGATCTCATTCTTACGGACCTCTGTCAGGGCAGGATTTTCATCGACACCGGACAGGTCGATGAATGTGGGGTCGGCGACGCCGATCAATCCCAGCATCGCGGTCAGATGACGGTCCAGGAAATTCCATTCGGCAGCTGGTCCGTTTGGTGCAAATGCTCCGCTGCCACGAACGGTCGCCACGATGCACTGTTGTAGTTCCAATAATCCCTCATAAGGGTTGGCCAGATCACCGGTTGATCGGAACGTCTCGCCCGGGCGGATGATCTGGTCAAACCAGGATTTGAGCAAACCAGGCACCCCGAAATTGTACATAGGTGTCGCGATCAGCAAAACATCGGCAGTGCGCAATCGGCTGATCTCTTCGTCGCTATACGCCAGGGATGCCACTTGCGCCGGCGTGCGTTGCATGGGTGATGTGAATGCGGCTTCAACGAACAATGCATTGAGCGCTGGTGGTGGATTCAATGCAAGATCGGTGTGCACCACGTTGTTGCCATTTACGACCGAACTATCGCTGAAAGCCGAAGCAAGCGCATGGGATACGCCGGTGTAGCTACGCGCGCTGGCCGTCACTATTAGAGCATTTTGTGATTAGATTGACGCATAGCCTGAGTTTCTGAGATAGTTGGCGCATTCCTGAGGTGAGAAGGCATCGAGGAGCGATCCGATGCGCCGCCAGGTTGCCTCGACGGATCGCTCCTGGGCTTTACGCAGGAGCGTTTTGAGCTTGGCGAAGACCTGTTCGATGGGGTTCAGGTCGGGGCTGTAGGGCGGGAGGAACAGGATCCTTGCGCCAGCCGCCCGAACGGCGTTGCGCACCGCCTCACCCTTGTGGCTGCCGAGATTGTCGAGGATGACGATGTCACCCGGCTTGAGCGTCGGGATCAGGAACTGCTCGACATAGGCGAGGAAGCTTTGCCCGTTGATCGGGCCGTCGATCACGGCCGGCGCGTCGATCCGGTCACAGCGGAGTGCGGCGAGGAAGGTCAGCGTCTTCCAGTGGCCATGCGGTACCTTGGCGCGCAGCCGCTCGCCCCGGCGACAGCGGCCATGGGTGCGCGTCATGTTGGTCTTCGCCCAGGTTTCGTCGATGAAGACGAGGCGCCGCGGATCAAGCCGGCCCTGATAGCGCTTCCAGCTCGCCCGCCGTCGGGCCACGTCGCGCCGATCCTGTTCTGAGGGCAGCACGCTTTTTTTTGAAGCTGATGCCCTCACCGACGAAGAAGCGCGATAACATGCCGGTATCGGCCCGCACGCCGCGTTCGGCGAGCAACCGTGCCGACAACGCCGCCAGCGTGATGTCGGGCTCAGCAGCGATCACCGCCAGTAACCAGTCGCGCTCCGGCTTCACCTTTGATGGCCGGTGGCCGCCGGTACCCGCACAGCACCGGTCGCCGGCGCGCTCATAGCGCTGAACCCACTTGATCGCCGATGCCTCGCTCACGCCAAATCGTCGCGACGCAGAGCGGCGGCTCTCGCCACCCCGGACCACCGCATCGATCACCCGGTCACGCAAATCCTGAGAATAGGCTCGTGGCATAAGGGCTGGCCTCCAAACCCAGCCCAAAGCTTGAATCACATCCAGGCACCCTTGGGAATCCACATTCGATTCCACCTATTCGCAGCGCGCTCTAGAACATTCTTCATCACCATCTCCGCAAGCTTCCATGCGGAAAGTTCAGCAGCCTTAGGCAGCAGGCGATAGGAAAAATATTGTGACTGACATATTCATGCGGGGTTGTGCGCGCGCCATTGGAGATAATCACTGCCCCATATGGCTAACTCTTCCATTACATTGGCCAGCTGTTCACCCCGTGTCGTAAGGTGATAAGTGGGTGAGACGCTTCCTGCTTTCTCAACCACGCCATCGGCGGTTAACTGACGCAGTTGCAACGAAAGAGCCTGAGAAGAGATGCCATCGATTGCGTTCTTCAGTTCTCCGTGCCGACGCGGGCCTTTGTGGATCAACTCCAGAATTGACGGCTTCCATCGCCCACCGATCACGTCGATTGCAGCA
Source organism: uncultured Sphingomonas sp. (assembly GCA_963422345.1). Taxonomy (GTDB): domain Bacteria; phylum Pseudomonadota; class Alphaproteobacteria; order Sphingomonadales; family Sphingomonadaceae; genus Sphingomonas. Next base: position 2,335,643 of record OY729425.1, on the reverse strand, counting down.
CGAACGGGGCACCGTTTCTCGAGATAACCTAACGCCGTGGAGCCATCGTGTATTGGCTGCCTGTTGCTTCCGGAAGAGGCGGGATCGGATGAGATGTCCATTTCCAGCTACCTAAAGAACTATCTGGCCACTTTGCACAGTCGGCAGGCGAGATATTGAGGGAGTACAATATACTGCGCTATATACAGAAAGTGGTGGACGCACTTGGGCTCGAACCAAGGACCCGCTGATTAAGAGTCAGCTGCTCTACCAACTGAGCTATGCGTCCATGACCGGCATGTCGAAGGCGCCTTGGAAAAGCGCGACCGCGTCGGGAGCGCGCCGGTTAGCAAAACCGGGCCGACATGCAAACCCTTTTTTGCCGCAGCGCGTCAATCGCACGCTACCAGCGCACCACATTCCGGTTCTGGCGATCAATCGACATCAGGATGCCGATGCAGATCATCACTGTCATCTGGGCGGAACCCCCGAAGCTAATCAGCGGCAAGGGCACGCCGACCACGGGTGCCAATCCCATCACCATCGCCATGTTGATCGAGACATAATAGAAGATTGTCGCGGCCAGTCCTGCCGCCGTCAGCTTGGCAAAGCGTGATTGCGCGCGCAGCGCGACGCCGATGCCCCATTGCACGATCACCCCGAACAGCAGGATCAGCCCGACCCCGCCGACCAAACCCCATTCTTCCATCATTGTCGCCAGCGCGAAGTCAGTCTGACCTTCAGGGAGATAGTCGAGATGGCTTTGTGTCCCATTGAGGAAGCCCTTGCCGAAAATGCCGCCCGACCCAATGGCGATCTTTGACTGGCTGATATGATAGCCAATGCCGAGCGGATCACTCTCCGGGTCAAGAAAGACGAGAATGCGGTTCTTCTGATAGCCATGCAGCAGAAAGTTGATCGCCAGCGGTATCGCCGCACCCAGCGCCAGCGCGCCGCCCACAAACAACCTGATCGGTACACCAGCCAGGAACATGACGGTCACCCCACCAATCACCACCATCAGGGCCGTGCCGAGATCAGGTTGCTTCATGATGATCGCTGCCGGCAGCAGGATCAGCACCGCGGCTGGCCATACGCCGCCAAATTTGCGCGTCTCGCCGCCCGGCAGCATGTCGTAGAATTTGGCACAGGCCAGCACGATGCAGGGTTTCATCAATTCGGATGGCTGTAGCCTGATAAACCCGAGATCGAGCCATCGCTGGCCACCACCGCGCACCGCGCCGATCAGCTCGACCAGGATCAGCATGACCATCAAGACGCCGTAAACCGGCAGCGCACCGAAATTCCAGACATCTTCCTTCACCCGTGACAGCACAATGGCACCGGCGAGGAAGACGAGGAAGCGAACGCCCTGTGACAGTGCCCATGGGCGCATGCTGCCCCCTGCGGCAGAATAGAGCACGAGCAGGTCAAAGCAGGCGATGATCAGCACCACCGTGATGATCTTCCACGGGAGCTGCGCGAGCGGTGCGGGAACAAAATCAAGGCCGCTCATGGTGTCGTCGGATCCGGCGATCCCTGTGTCGCCACGCCACCACCCGTTGCCGTGGCATTTGCCTGCGCCTCGGCACTGGCATCGGCAGCGTTGGTTGCTGCGGCCACTGCTGGTGCATTGGTGGCGGCGTCCGCATCAGCCTGGGTCTGCGCTGCGGCGACGGCGGTCGGCGCGCCTGCCGCGGTACGATAAGCCGCCGTTTGCGCCGCCATGCGCGTCCTGATGTCGCCGCCCCAACTTGGCTCAACTTCGGCAAGGCTGGCCAATGCGCGGTCACGATCGAAAAGATAGGTCATGATGTCCCGGCCGATTCCCGGGGTGTCGAGATTGCGCACCGTATGTCCGCCATGTTCAAGCACGATCGCCGCAGCATAGCGCGGATTGTCGGCGGGCGCGAAGCATACGAACAGCGCGTGATCGCGCAATTTGAACGGCAGCGCGGCATTCTTGAGCACGCCGCCCGCGCGCTCGTTCATCGTTATCCGTCGCACCTGGGCGGTACCTGTCTTGGCGGCGAGGCTGACGCCCGGCACCGCCATCCGCGCCGCGCCGCCCGTACCGCCGCCATTGACGACGCCGAACATCGCCTCGCGGATCATCGTGAGATACTCCGGCTTCAGCGGCATGGCTGGGGCGGGCTTGCTTTGTCCCATTAGCAAGGTCGGCTGGATCAACCGTCCCGAGCCGATACGTGAGGCCATCACGGCCAGTTGCAACGGATTGGCCAGCACATAGCCCTGTCCGATCGAGGCATTGAGCGAATCCGCCACCGTCCATGGCTGGTGATAGCGCCGCAGCTTCCAGGCCGGGTCAGGCACGGTGCCATAACGCTGTGTCGTGAACGGCAGGTCGAATTTCTGCCCCAGTCCGAGCATCCGCGCGATCGGCGCGATCGCATCATACCCGACCTCGCGCACCATCTGGTAGAAGAAGATGTCGCAGCTCTGCATGATCGCATTCTTGAGATCGAGCGCACCGTGCCCGCTCTTCTTGTGACAATGGAACACGCCGCTCCCGACGCGCAGCGCCCCGGTGCAATTGACCCGCGCGCCGGGATCGACGCCCGCCTCAAGCAATGCCAGCCCGTTCATTGGCTTTACCGTCGATCCCGGCGGATAAAGCCCCTGCAACACCTTGTTCATCAACGGAACATGATCGTCGTCGCTGAGCATTTTCCACTCAAGATGACTGATTCCGTCGGAAAACTGGTTTGGGTCATATGCCGGCATCGAGACCATCGCCAGCATCTCGCCGGTCAGACAGTCGAATACCACGGCTGATCCGGAATTGGTGCCAAGCCGCCGCGCGGCATATTCCTGCAACCCGGCGTCAATCGTCAGCCTCGCATTGGTGCCGGGTGTGTCGGCATGGGTGTCGAGTTCCTTCACCAGCTTGCCCCGAGCGGTTACCTCGACGCGCTTGGCACCGGGTTTGCCGCGCAGCTGACCCTCCAGGGCCTTTTCCAGGCCATCCTTGCCCAGTTTGAAGCCGGGCGTCACCAGAAGCTGGTCATGGCTCTTCTGAAACTGTTCGGCGTTGGCTGCACCGACATAGCCTGTCAGATGGGCGACTGCGGCGCCCGCCGGATAGCTGCGTGAAAAGCCGCGTGTTGGCGCCACGCCGGGCAGATCGGGCATGCGCACGCTGACCGCAGCAAAGCGTTCCCAGTCAAGGTTCTCTGCGACCTGCACGGGTTGAAATCCGGCGGCATGTTTGAGGTCGGTGCGGATCCGGTCAACTTGTTCAGGCGGCAGGCCCAGAATCTGCTGAAGCAATCCAAGAACGCGTTCCTGCGAGTCCTTTTCCATCCGGTCAGGGATGATGTCGACGCGAAAATCAGTGCGATTATTGGCAATTGCCACGCCCTTGCGGTCGATGATCCAGCCACGCCGGGGTGGTACCAGGGTCATGTTGACGCGGTTGCTCTCGCTCAACAGGCTGTACCGCTGATTTTCCGCAACCGCGATCCACGCCATGCGGCCGGCAAGGACAAGCCCGACCGCGCCCTGGACCGTACCAAGCAAGATCGCGCGCCGGGAAAAGCTGTAACTTTGTGCAGCCTCGGTGACTTTCGGCCGAGGGCTGTTCATGTGACCGCGCGCCTTCGATCCAGCCACATTGCGATGCGAGCCGCCAGCGGGAACAGCAAGACCGAAACCGCAATCTGCAAGACCAGCGGGGTGTCAACATGGGCGCTGAGCGGCGTAGCAACCAGACGGCCGGCGATAAGACAAAAGGCAAGCGAGCCACCTGCAATCAGCCAGTCCTGCCACAGGTCGCGAAACACCAGGCGCTGGTCGATCAAATCAATGACGATAAAGCAAACCTGCCATAGCAGGATGGCGCTGCCGAGCGGCTGTCCGCTGAGCAGGTCGTCGAAAAAGCCAAGTGGCAGCGGTGCCCAGATCGCCAGTACGCCAGGCCGCGCCATGCGCCAGCCAAGCAGCATCAACAGGCCAAGTGGCGGAAGAAAGGGAACCGAAGCGATCAGGGGCCAGATTGTTATTAGCGAGCCAAGCATGATCGATGCCGCAGGCACCAACTTGCGCCAGCCCGTGTTCGGCTCGTCGTCAAAGGCGCCCTTTAACGGGGTGTTCACGGGGCTTTTGCCGTTGGCGAGGCCGGAGCCATTGGCATGAATGCCTGTTGCACCAGCGCAAAATCGAGCGTGTCGGGCTGTGCGAAGCTGCGCCCGAGGCCCGTATCACCCCGGAATCGCTTCAATATCTGAGCTACGGGAATATTGGGGGCATAGATGCCACCGGTGCCGGTGGTTACGAACACGTCGCCCGGCAGAAAATCCGCTGTCGCTGATGCCGCCGATTTGATGTCGAGCAATCCGTCCCCCCGACCGATTGCCAGTGCTGACATGCCATCACGCGTGCGGCGTACCGGAATTTGACTCTCCGGATCGGTCAACAACAGGATCCGGGCGGTGTTCGGGCCGGTTTCGACAACCTGACCGATCAGCCCTTCCGGCCCGCGCACTGGCTGGCCCTTTTTCACGCCTTGCCAGCTTCCCGCATTGAGCACGGCATAGCGTCGAGTACTGGATGCCGTGCTGCTTACCAGTCGGGCCGTCACCACCGGGTCACTGATCCGCTCGCGCAACCCAAGCATCGCCTTCAACCGGCGATTGTCATAGGAAATTGCCCGCGCGCGCATCAGCAAGCCCCTTGCGTCGTCAAGCTGCTTGCGCAGCGCGACATTCTGGTCATGCACAGCGGTATAGTCTGAAATTGCCTGCGGAATGGCCGCCATGCCGCGCCCGGCACCGGCGATGCCCGTCGAAACCGGCGTCGTTACCTCGGCCAGCGTTGCCCGCAATGCGGCAAAGGCCGGGGGATCCAGGGTGGCGAGCGCGAGCATGATCGCGCCGACCAGCAAGCCGGCGACGGCGATCACATAACCGATAAAATAGGTATATTGCGCCCGACGCGAAAAACCCGGGCGCCGGTTACGTGGCGGCGCCATCTCTTCCCTTCATCCCCGGCGCCTTGTCCCTATGACAGCGGCGCGAAATCGATCAGGCGCTGTGCAGCACGCCACGGAAAACCGGATCTTCCAGGGCCCGCCCAGTGCCCAGCGCGACACAGATCAACGGGTCTTCCGCCACCGTCACCGGCAATCCGGTTTCATCGCGCAACACCTCATCGATACCCTGCAACAGGGCGCCGCCGCCGGTCAGAACAATACCCTGATCGACAATATCCGCGGCGAGTTCCGGCGCCGTGTTTTCCAGGGCGATACGCACGCCCTCGACGATGGTTCCCACCGGCTCCGACAATGCCTCGGCAATCTGTCCCTGGTTGATCTGGATTTCCTTCGGCACGCCATTGACCAGATCGCGACCCTTGATGTGGATCGTCAGGCCAATGCCATCGGCCGGCGGCTTGGCTACGCCGACTTCCTGCTTGATCCGTTCCGCTGTTGCATCACCAATCAGCAGATTGTGGTTGCGGCGGACATAGGAGACGATTGCTTCATCCATCTTGTCGCCGCCTACGCGTACCGATGTGGTGTAGGCGAGACCGCGCAGCGACAGCACCGCGACCTCGGTCGTGCCGCCGCCAATATCAACCACCATTGATCCGATCGGCTCGGTGACCGGCATGTCCGCACCAATCGCCGCTGCCATCGGCTCCTCGATCAGCCACACCTGGCTCGCCCCGGCATTTGACGCCGCATCGCGAATCGCGCGGCGCTCTACCGATGTCGAACCTGAGGGAACGCAAATCACGATCTGTGGCCAGCGCATGAAGCGCCGTTGCCCGCCATGCACCTTGGTGATGAAGTGCTTTATCATCTGTTCGGCGACGTCGATGTCGGCAATCACGCCGTCACGCAGCGGGCGGATCGCCTGGATGCTGTCCGGCGTCTTGCCCATCATCAGCTTGGCGTCGTCGCCGACCGCCTTTACGCGCTTCACCCCGTTGATCGTTTCTACCGCAACAACGGAGGGCTCGTTGAGGACGATGCCGCGTCCGCGCAGGTAAACCACGGTGTTTGCCGTACCCAGATCAATCGCCATGTCGTGGGACATGAATTTGAAGAATCGCGAGAAGAAGGCCATTTATTCGTTTCCGTTCCTGGCCGAAAATCCGGCCCGTCGCACATCGCCATATTCCGCCACCCGAAAGCCTGGAATGCCACGCTCTGGTTACCTGTATATGCGGGTCGCGGGATGCGTTCGCTTGGGCTAGAGCAACATTCATGTCAATACGGCGCCTGCCCGAACATTTGATCAATCGCATCGCCGCCGGTGAGGTGGTTGAACGCCCCGCGAGTGCGCTCAAGGAGCTGGTCGAAAATGCCATTGATGCCGGTGCGCACCGCATCGACATTCGCCTTGCGGGTGGCGGCGTTGATCTGATTGAGGTCACTGATGACGGGTGCGGGATGGCGCCGCCTGAAATGGCGCTTGCGCTCGAGCGTCACGCGACATCGAAGCTCCCCGATGAGGCAATTGAAAGCGTTGTAACGCTCGGATTTCGCGGCGAAGCGCTGCCCTCGATCGCCAGTGTTGCGCGGCTGACACTGGAAAGCCGGGTAAGGGGAGCGGAGGGCTGGAGCCGCGTCGTTGATAATGGCGCGCTGGCAGCGGAGGGCCCCGCGGCGATTCCCCCCGGGACAAGGGTTCGTGTCGAACAGCTGTTCGCGCGGGTGCCCGCCCGCCGCAAGTTCCTGCGTTCGCCGCGTGCCGAATATGCCGCCGCGCTCGATGTGGTGAAACGTCTCGCCATGGCACGACCCGACATCGCTTTTTCACTCGAGCATGATGGCCGTCGCACCTTGTCTGTCCCGCCGGGTGAGGCGCTGCCGGATCGCGTTGCCGCGCTGACGGACCGCGGGTTGATCGACAATGGCATTGCGGTCGATCTTGAGCGTGAAGGGTTTCGACTGGGTGGGGTTGCCGGCTTGCCGACCTTCAACCGGGGCGTGGCAGATCATCAATATCTCTTCGTCAACGGCCGGCCGGTCAAGGACCGCCTGCTGATCGGTGCGGTGCGCGGCGCCTATGCTGAACTGCTGGCACGGGATCGTCACGCTGTCGTGGCGCTGTTCCTCGACGTCCCGGCTGACGCAGTGGACGTCAATGTTCATCCTGCGAAAACCGAAGTTCGTTTTCGCGAACCGAGCCTGGTGCGCGGCATGATCGTCAGCGGATTGCGCCGGGCGCTCGATGAGGCAGGGCACCGCAGCGTTCAGCGCCCCGCAGCTGACGCGATGGCACAGTGGCAAAGTGAGCCAGGAGGGTCCACGTCTTCGGCATCACCCCAATTCTGGGCAGCAGACCGTGGAGAAGGACAATCTGCGCTCGCGCAGCACTATGTCCGGGAGTCGCGCCCAACGTACTTCGCGGCGCCACCGCCCCAGGCAAGAGCCGAACCTGCCTATGCGCCGACGCCGGATACAACACAGTTCCCGCTTGGCGTTGCGCGCGGGCAGGTCGCGCGCACCTATATCGTTGCCGAAGCCGAAGACGGCCTGGTCATCGTCGACCAACATGCCGCCCATGAACGCCTCGTGCTTGAGCGAATGCGCAAGGCGATGGCACAGGGCGGGGTCGCGGCCCAGTCATTGCTGTTGCCGGAAGTTGTTGAACTCGATGAACCCGCCTGTGACCGGCTGGAGGCGCGAGCTGGCGAACTGTCCGACTTCGGGCTCGAACTTGAACGCTTCGGCCCACAGGCAATGCTGGTGCGCAGCGTCCCGGCGATGCTCGGACAAAGCGATGTGCGCGGGCTGCTTGCCGACCTCGCCGACGAACTCGCCGCTTATGACGAGGCGCTGAGCCTCAAGGAACGGCTCGACCATGTTGCCGCAACCATGGCGTGTCACGGCTCGGTCCGCGCCGGGCGTGTGCTCTCGGTCGCGGAGATGAATGCCCTGCTGCGCGAAATGGAAGTCACACCGCACAGCGGGCAATGCAATCATGGTCGCCCAACCTGGATCAAGCTCGCGCATGGCGACATTGAAAAGCTTTTCGGGAGACGGTGAGGGGGAGCCGCTGATGGAACTGGCTTATGCGATCAAATATGTCGGCGACATGGAGAAGGCGGTGGCGTTTCACCGCGACGTGCTCGGCCTGAAACTCAAATGTCAGTCACCTGTCTGGAGCGAGTTTTTCACCGGAAGTACAACGCTGGCACTGCATGGCGCCTCGGAAACTCACCCGGCGGGGAGTGTCCAACTCGGCTTCTCCAGCGACGATCTCCCGGCCCTTTATGCCGGGCGCGATACTACCGGGATTATCTTCACCGATCCGCCGCGCAATGTTCACGGTCGGAACGTCGCGCGCTTCCTTGACAGCGACGGCGCTGAGACTAGCATCAGTGGGTAAGGCCGGCCGGGTTCTCCGGCGCAGGCCGGGACCAGGTTCGAATGAAGGCCACGGCCAGTCGCGATGTTCTTGCGTTCTGAAAGCACGCCATTCTCGCAAAAGGAAAGGGCCGCCCGGATTGCTCCGGACGACCCTGATCTTTTGGGTGCAACCGATCAGCCTTCGCTGGCTTCAGTTGCTTCCTCGGCTTGAACCTCGGCGGTAGCGCCCGGCTCGGCATTGGGGTCATAAGCCTCAACGAAGCCTGCCTCGTCCTTTTCGAACATGGCGGCCATGACGTCGACGCCCTTGGCCTGCATCTCGGCTTCTTCAGGCGAGCGTGCAACATTGACCTTGATCGTCACTGACACTTCAGGGTGCAGCGCGGCCTTGACCTCATAGACGCCGATCGACTTGATCGGCTTGTTGAGGACAATCGCCGACTTGCCGACCTTGTGGCCAGCGGCCTCAAGTGCCTCGACCAGATCGCGTACTGCGACCGAGCCGTAGAGCTGGCCGGTGTTCGATGCCTGGCGGATCAGCGTCACCGATGTGCCGTCAATTGTCTTGGCTTCAGCTTCGGCTACCGTGCGGCGCGATGCGTTGTCGGCAACGATGCGTTCGCGGTTGGCCTCGAAGACCTTGCGGTTGGCTTCGTTGGCGCGCAGCGCCTTCTTGTTCGGCAGCAGATAGTTGCGCGCATAGCCGTCCTTGACCGTGACGACATCGCCAATGGCGCCGAGCTTCTCGACGCGCTCGAGCAGAATGATGTCCATGTCTGCCTCTCCTTACTTAACGATGTAGGGCAGCAGGCCCAGATGACGGGCGCGCTTGATCGCCTGGGCGAGTTCGCGCTGCTTCTTCGCGCTCACCGAGGTGATGCGCGAGGGGACAATCTTGCCACGCTCGGACACAAAGCCCTGCAGCAGACGGACGTCCTTGTAATCAATCCGGGGAGCATCCTTGGCGGAAAAGGGGCAGCTCTTGCGGCGGCGGAAAAATGGGCGTGCCATGGTCTATCGCTCCTTATTCGCCGTCGAAATCGCGACGCGGGCGGTCGCCACGATCGCCACGACCTTCGCGGTCACCGCGACGCTCGCGGTCGCGCTCTTGCTTGCGCATCATCACCGAAGGGCCTTCTTCATGGCCATCAACCTTGACGGTCATGTAGCGGATCACGTCTTCGTTGATCTGCGTCTGGCGCTCCAGCTCGGCGACCACGCCGGCCGGCGCGTCGATTTCGAGCATGACATAATGCGCCTTGCGATTCTTGGCGATCTTGTAGGCCAGGCTGCGCAGGCCCCAATTTTCGGTCTTTACGACCGTGCCATTGTGATCCTTGATGATCTGGGTGGCGGCTTCCGCCATCGCGTCCACTTGCGCCTGTGCCAGATCCTGGCGCGCAAGGAACACGTGCTCATAAAGAGCCATGTTGTCTTACCTTCTCTTGGCCGATCGCTGACGCCGCCCAATGCGGACGCCCCTCCGGCTGTCGTCTCAATAAATCAGGGGCGAAAAGCGCAAGGCCATTCACCCCGGAGCGCGGTCCCTTAGCGCAAACACGGCGAAAGGCAAGCCTTGCCGATCCGCTTACCCGTCACGTTCACTCATCAGAGCGCCAGCTGAATGCTTCCTCACAGGATTGGCTGGTGCACCAGAGCCGTTTCGGCAGCACAATTTTCGGGTCTTGGTGTTGTCGCGTCAGACCGCAATGCCGTAATCTCAGCACGCGCGGCTGCCATATCGGCCTGGAATGCCGCCTGCCCGTGCACCGCAGCAAGCGTGGCAGACGCCGCGTTCCTGCCGCTTTCGATGGCTGTCATATTGTGGACGCCGCAAACCACGCGGCTTTCGCTATAGGCAATGCCTCGCGCCATGATCGCGGTTGAGCGATCCGGTGCCAGTTCGGCAAGCAATGTAGCCCATGTCCAGCCCCACATTGCGTGGCCTGACGGATAATCGAAACTTCCGGCCAGTTCAGCAGGCTTTTGGCAGGTTGCTCCCTTGTCGATCAGGAACGGTCGCTCACGCTTGAAAAAATTCTTCCCGATTGCCGACTGCGTCGCGGTATCCACACCGGCCTTGCCAATGAGCTTGACGGTGGCAGGGGCGTTTTGGGGGGTCAGGGCGACGCCGATCGAGCAGCTATAGGCATGCAACATATAGGGCACGCTGAAATCGACATCCCGTGTCGCAAGATCACCGCGCGGAGTACCAAGCCAGTGTCGGGTTGCCTTGAAAATTGACCGGTCGGCGGCATACCGGGCGTCGCCTTTTTGCGGCGCTGGCGGCAATATCTGCGTGATGTCAATTGTACCCGACGGAAGATACCCGGCGCGTTGTTGCTGCCCGAACAACAATGCCGGGACCGCGATGGAGAGGGCGCCAGCCAACACCCAGGCTCGTTTTGTCATTTTCATCGCCGTCTCCGTCCCCGACTCGCTCGCCATATGGTTGGTCGTCGTTAGACCGAACAAAAGCGCGCGCGCAACGCACCACTCACGGCTTGTGTACGGCAACTTCGTATATTTTGGTTTAGGGTTTGCGGGAATTCATCGCGAATTGAGGACGGCAGCGGTGAGGTAGATCATCGCTTCAAAGTTCTGGCCGGTTTTACAAGCGCGCATGGCGATCCTCTTTAACTCTTTGCGTTTGCGCAAGAAGGTTTCGGTCAGATGCCGCCATTTGCACATCTCTTCGACGATCCAGTTGGCGTCAAAGGCCTTGTCGCCGAGGAGGGCGTCGAATTCGATGCCGTCGATCAGTGGGGCGACGCCGATCGTGTCATAGCGGTTTCCCGGCAGCAGGATGAAGCGCACGAGGTTGCCCAGCGCGTCGGTCGGCGCGTCACAAATCGAGCCGCTACCCCTTGCACCCGTTACGAAGCCGGCGCGCGCTGCCGTGCGGTTGACGATCACCGTACATCTCCGGCGCGGTGGCGCATTGCGCGGTGCGTCTTGCCTTACCCGGTCGGGCTTTCTAGGCCGATGCCAGTTTGCAGTGGAGACGATGATGCGCGCGTTCATTTTTCCCGGCCAGGGCAGCCAGGCGGTTGGTATGGGCAAAGCCCTTGCGGAGGCCAGCGCTACGGCGCGCGCCGTGTTTCAGGAAGTTGATGACGCCCTTGGCCAGCACCTCTCCCGTCTCATGTTCGAGGGGCCGGGGGAAGAACTCGTCCTGACGGAAAATGCGCAACCCGCCATCATGGCGAATGCAATCGCCACATTGCGCGTCCTTGAAAAAGAGGGCGGTATCCGCCTCGCAGACAAGGCCGACTACGTCGCGGGTCACTCACTGGGTGAGTATAGCGCGCTGTGTGCAGCCGGTGCCCTCGATCTCGCGACAACTGCGCTGCTGCTCAAACACCGTGGCCTCGCGATGCAGGCGGCGGTGCCGGTGGGGATGGGCGGCATGGCCGCCTTGCTCGGCGCCGATATTGCCATGGCACAGAAGATTGCAGACGCTGCGGCTGAAGGTGAGGTTTGCACTGTCGCCAATGACAATGACCCGTCTCAGGTGGTCATTTCCGGCGCCAAGGGCGCGATTGACCGGGTGATCGCCATTGCCAAGGACCACGGTGCAAAGCGCGCCATTGCACTTCCGGTGTCCGCCCCGTTCCATTGTCCACTGATGCAGCCGGCCGCCGATGCCATGGCGAAGGCATTGGCCGATGCGCGTATCGACACGCCACTTGTTCCGGTCTTTTCCAATGTTACCGCACAGCCAGTAAGCGATATCGATACGATTCGCCGGCTACTGGTTGAACAGGTGACCGGCATGGTCCGCTGGCGCGAATCGGTGCTGGTTATGGCTGAGACCGGCGTAGAGCGTTTCATCGAATTCGGCGGCAAGGTACTTGCACCGATGGTAAAACGCATCGCGCCAGATGTTGACGCGCTCAGCGTTGTCACAATGGACGACATCGAAGCGCTGGCAAAAAACCTCTGAGCGCTTCGCAAACATAAACCCGACCAACCACTTTTCGCCATTTCACCGGCGCAGGTTTCAGGAGTGAATAAGATGTTCGACCTTTCAGGCATGACCGCGCTCGTCACCGGTGCTTCTGGCGGGATTGGTTCGGCGATTGCCCAGGCGCTGGCCGCGCAGGGCGCGCGGCTTGCCATATCAGGGTCAAACGCCGAAAAGCTTGAGGCGTTTCTCGCCGCGCTTGGTGGCGACCATGTTGCGCTGCCGTGTGACCTGTCCGACGGTGCGGCAGTTGACGGGTTGGTGCCGCGCGCGGTCGAGGCACTCGGCAAGCTCGACATCCTCGTCAACAATGCCGGGGTCACCCGAGACAATCTCGCGATGCGGATGAAGGATGAGGAATGGGATTCCGTCCTCCGCGTCAATCTGGAGGCGGCCTTTCGCCTGATTCGGGCAGCGGCCAAGCCGATGATGAAGGCCCGCTTCGGCCGCGTCATCTCAATCACCTCGGTCGTTGGCGCAACCGGCAATCCCGGCCAGGCCAATTACGCCGCCTCCAAGGCCGGGCTTGTTGGCATGTCCAAGGCACTGGCGCAGGAACTGGCGAGCCGCAACATTACGGTCAATTGCGTCGCACCGGGCTTCATTCGTTCGGCGATGACAGACGTTCTTCCTGAAGCGCAAAAGACAGCCTTGCTGACCAGGATCCCAGCGGGCGACCTTGGCACAGGCGAGGATATTGGCGCGGCGGTAGTTTATCTGGCGAGCAGGGAAGCTGGCTATGTGACCGGCCAGACCCTGCATGTGAATGGCGGCATGGCGATGATCTGAACGCCAAATTACCAGTGCAGGGGGCAATGAATGCATAAACTGACAGCATTTTCCGTGGCGGCAGCCGTCATGATCGCTGGGCTTGCCGAGACCCGGGCAATGGCGCGTGACGATCGGCCTGTGGCCTGTGTTTATACCAAGGCGAGCCGGATCAAGCGTAACCAGCTTGTCGCGCTGGTGCGCAGCGGGTTCACGCCCACTGGCAGTGAAGAGAAAGAAGCAATGATGTCGCTCGGCGATGCTGTCGCAGCGTGTCGCGTGCAAAATGGCTGGTCGGAAAAGCGCCAGGGAATCGCGGTGCGCTACATGAGCGCACGGGTGCTACTTGAGGACGCGAGCTTCCACGGCAAAAAATTCGGGCTGACCGACGAGATGCTGGCCGGGCTGGTTGCAACGCTCGATGCGGCTGGCCGTGCTGCCTATGTAGCAGGGCAACCAACGCCCGAACTTAACCGCGCGGCGGTTGTCTATCTTAAGGGCGCTGGGATGGGGGTTGATGCGCTTGCACCGGAGGACATGACGCGATTGGGTGAGCTCCTGGGACAAGGCGTGACCGGAATCATTGTCCAGCAAGAGGCTGAGGCCAACTATGCGGCACGGTCGTGACAAAGCCCCCCTTGCGTCAGTCACACGCGCGCTCTAGGTGCATGGGGCAACACATAGACCCCCAAGCAGAGAGGGAATTAACATGAGCGAGACTGCGGATCGCGTAAAGAAGATCGTTGTCGAGCATCTCGGTGTCGATGCTGACAAGGTAACCGAAGATGCGAGCTTCATCGATGACCTGGGCGCCGACAGCCTCGACATCGTTGAGCTGGTGATGGCGTTTGAGGAAGAATTCGGGGTCGAGATCCCTGACGATGCTGCTGAAAAGATCGGCACCGTGAAGGATGCGATTACCTTTATCGACGAACACAAGGCCTGAGTGCCTGCGGGAACGCCATGTTGCGGACCCGTGCCCTGAACAGGGTTGAATGATCAGGATCGGCTCCCCGTCCCAGGGCATAGCACGGGGCGGGGAGCCGATTTCCGTTTGAGAGAGTGGAGAATGCCATGCGTCGTGTCGTGGTAACCGGCCTCGGACTGGTGACGCCGCTGGGTGCGGATGTCGAAACTGCCTGGGCCAATATCCTCGCCGCAAAGTCGGGTGCTGGAACAATCACCCGGTTCGATGCGACTGATTATGCCTGCACCATCGCGTGTGAGGTCAAGCCGGCCGATCATCCTTATGGATTTGATCCGGGCAAACGGGTTGATCACAAGGTTCAGCGGCAGGTCGATCCGTTCATCATCTTTGGCATTGATGCGGCCGGTCAGGCGCTTGAGGATGCCGGTCTTACCGAGATGACCGAAGCACAGCGTTTTCGCGCTGGTTGTTCGATCGGTGCCGGTATCGGGGGGCTCCCGGGCATCGCCAGTGAGTCGATCATACTCCACGAAAAGGGGCCGCGTCGCGTTTCACCGCATTTCGTGCATGGTCGCCTGATCAACCTTATCACCGGACAAGTGCAGATCAAATATGGCCTGATGGGTCCGAACCATGCGGTCGTTACAGCCTGTTCGACCGGCGCACATTCGATTGGCGATGCCGCGCGGATGATTGCAATGGACGATGCTGACGTCATGCTGGCCGGTGGCGCAGAAGGCGCGATCTGCCCGCTGGGTATCGCTGGATTTGCCCAGGCGCGGGCTTTGTCGACCAATTTCAATGCCACACCGGAACGCGGTAGCCGCCCTTATGATGTCGATCGTGACGGCTTCGTGATGGGCGAGGGCGCGGGCGTTGTGTGTCTTGAGGAATATGAGCATGCCAAAGCACGCGGCGCAAAAATTTACGCCGAGGTGATTGGCTACGGCCTGTCAGGCGATGCCTATCATGTCACGGCACCGCATCCTGAAGGTTCAGGCGCGTTCCGTTCGATGGAAATGGCCATGCGCAAATCCGGTCTGGCGTTGTCGGATATCGATTACATCAACGCACACGGTACCTCGACGCCGCTCGGTGACGAGCTTGAACTAAACGCTGTGCGTCGATTGTTCGGCAACAACATCGACACCTTGTCGATGAGCTCGACCAAGTCGGCCATCGGGCATTTGCTCGGTGGCGCGGGTGCGGTTGAGAGCATTTTCTGCATTCTTGCCCTGCGTGACCAGATCGTGCCGCCGACGCTGAACCTCGACAATCCGAGCGAGAATTGCGCTGGCGTCGATCTCGTGCCGCATGTCGCCAAGAAGCGGTCGGTCAAAGCGGTGCTCAACAACAGCTTTGGCTTTGGCGGCACCAATGCCAGCCTCGTGATGAAGGCGGTCTAGCGGCACATGCGTCGGCTCGGTTGCTTCGGCCTGATCGCGATTCTGCTCGCCGTCGCCGCCGGCTTCGGCGTGCTGCACATGTGGGGTGGTCGCGGCCCGCTGGCGCGTAACATCACGATTACCGTAGCGCCGGGCAGCAGCCTTGCGACCGTGTCAGAGCAGCTCGAGAAGGCTGGTGCGATTCCGTCCGCCAACCGGTTCCGGCTCTTTGCCAAGTTCCTCGGCAGCAGCGCGGCGATCAAGGCGGGTGAGTATCGTATCCCGGCCCATCTCAGTCAGGCTGACATCCTCAAAAGGCTGCAAGGCACTCGGACCGTGCAGCGTTTGGTCAACATTCCCGAGGGCTGGCCCTCGGTGATGGTCAAGGACGCGCTGATGAAGGAGTCGGGGCTCAGCGGTACCGTGGCGGTGCCGATCGAGGGCACGGTGCTGCCCGACAGCTACGCCTTCCAGCGCGGCGACACGCGCGATTTCATCCTCAAGCGCATGCAGCACGCGATGGTCGCCTATCTCGCTGCGGCCTGGGACAAGCGCCAGCCCGGCATCGCCGTATCGACGCCGCGCGAGGCGCTGATCCTTGCCTCGATTATCGAGAAGGAAACCGGAAAATCGGAGGAACGCCGGCTGGTTGCCGCCGTCTATTCGAACCGCCTGAAACGCGGCATGATGCTCCAGGCCGATCCGACGATCATCTACCCGATCACCCAAGGCCGCCCGCTGGGTCGCCGTATTCTGCGTTCCGAGATCGACGCGAAGAACGACTATAACACCTATGCCATGACGGGCCTACCGGCGGGACCGATCTGCAACCCGGGGCGCGCGTCGATCGATGCGGTGCTCAACCCGGCGCAGTCCAACGCGCTCTACTTCGTCGCTGACGGCACCGGCGGCCATGCCTTTGCCGACACGCTCGAGCAGCACAACGCCAATGTCGAGAAATGGCGCGCGATCAGGCGCGCACGCGGCGATATGCAATAGGCCCAATGCCTCGTGGGTTTATCTGTAGCGGGCATTGGCAGATCATTTCGTTCCGTCGCGGTCGTCACCGTATAGGCGCCGGTTCCGGGATATGAGGCGCGATGTCCGCGATCACGGCATTGGCATCATATGCGAACAATGAAGGGATGCCGGGGTCGCCGATATTGCCGAAGCGTAACCCGGTGAGATAGGCGTATCTGCGGACGGGTTTTAGGACGAAACCGTTCAGTCCGCGCTTCTTGGCGATTAGTGCCGCCTGAAGCAATATGGCCTCTCCCGCCGCGAGGCCGGTGGCATAAGCCTCGCCGTCGAGCACGTCGGTCGATGGCAACTGTTCCTTCTCGTGTTTCAGCAGGAATCGCGGCTTGTCGCCGACTTTCCAAGTCGCTCCCGCGATGCGGGCAAAGTCGCTGGTCGATGCGTACAGGAAAGGTTGCTGATACTCGGATGGGACCAGTTTCGGGTCCGCAAGCGCGGCAAGTTGCTCAGCTTGGTGGCGCGCGCGCAAGACCTCGCCCGGCTCCGCGAGCGTTCCGGTCAGTTCCTCTGCTGGCGCGCCTGTCCGTAACCGATCAACGACTGCCGGAACGACCTCGGCCGAGGCAAGAAGCCACGGACCGTGCGCACGAAACGTTGCGCGCGCTTCCTTGCCACGTCCGTTGGCGAGGTCGCGAAGGACGCCACGCAAGCCGAGATATTCTGAAGCGCTTGCGACGATCGCGGCTTGCTGCACCATGAAGCCGGTCCCGGTGAGTGACGAGATGTCATCTTGCACCTTCTTTGCGAGCGCATCCGATTCCACGTCGCGGCCGGCTAGGGCAAGCAGCAAAGCGCGATGGGCCCTAAACTCCTGTGGATGGAAGTCGTCGTAAAATGGTATGTAGATTTCTTCGGCCGCGGTCAGCGTATCGTACGCCTCTGCGAAGCGCCCGGTCATGGTAAGCGCCCCTGCGCGTGCCGGAATATGTTCCGACATCACCTTGCCGAGCTGGATCAGTGCACGGTCCCGGTCGGGGTCTAGACGTGAGGTCAGAACCATGTAGCGCAGTGCGCGGTGTGCCAGCGCTAGATCATAGGGCGACAGGGTCACCGCCCGCACTGCGGCGGCCTGGGCTGCTTCGGCATCCTTGCGCCGTGCCTGGATCGCCGCCTCGAGCAGGAGTAGTCGCGGTGCGAAGGTGTGCTTGTAGCCCCATTCCTGGGCGAGCGGCCCCGCTGCTGCCGGTACCGCATGAACGGCGACGAGAGAATCGTCGATGCGGCCCGCCTCCATCAAATGGATGGCCTTGGCGGTCGCAAGCTGAGCCCGGCGCAGATTGTCATGTTCCTGTGTCAACGCCGTGTCGCACGCATCGGCTGCCGCCGCACCCTTGAGGCGGCGCATTTCATCGTCGGTGGCAGTAGCGGTTTCGGATAGACCGGCGGTAGCAGTCAGCAACACGAGTCGGCCGAGTGACGCGGCCAGCCCGACATGCCCGGTGTGGCCATCACACAGAATAAAGGGAGACACAGACTTTTCCGGTGGCGCAGCGGTCTGCGCGGCAGCACTGGAGGCGAGAAATGCCAATGCAGGCAACAGTCCGCCGCCGAAATGATGATGTCGCATTCAAGCCCCCGCCTGTAACTGATGCAATTCCCTCTCTTTAGGCAAGCGAAAGCGCCGCGCAAGGAAATGTATCAGAGGGCTTCGATGTTGATGGCGTTGCTAACCACGCAGCGCCGCCGCCGCACGCGCCTTCGCTTCAACCTCCGCCATTGGGCCGCCGGTCACCCAGCTGCCACCAACACACAGCACTGGCGCAAACGCCAGCCACTCCGGTGCGCTCGCTTCGGTGATGCCGCCGGTGGGGCAGAAATTGCATTGGTAGAAGGGGGCGGCGAGTGCCTTCAAGGCCTTCAGTCCGCCATTGGCTTCTGCCGGGAAGAATTTGAAATGGGTGAGGCCGAGATCAAGGCCACGCATGATGTCTCCGGCGTTGGCGATCCCGGGCAAAAAGGGAACGCCACTGGCGATGATGGGGTCGGCAAGCCTTTCGGTCAGACCGGGAGAGACAATGAACTCGGCGCCGGCATCCATGACATCCTGGAACTGATTGCTGTTGACCACTGTTCCGGCACCGACAATGGCGCCGGGAACCTCCTTCATCTCGCGGATCGCGTCGAGCGCAGCCGCAGTGCGCATCGTCACTTCAAGAACGCGCAGGCCGCCAGCAACAAGTGCCTCGGCCAAGGGGCGTGCCGTCGCTGCGTCGTCAATCACCAGCACGGGTATGACGGCACTGGTACGCATGATGTCGACAATATCGGTCATTGGCTGAATTCCTGGGCGAAGGCGGCGGCTGCGCCGTAGAGGCCCGGCTGGGGGTGGGTAATGAGCTTGACGGGCAATCCTGCCATCAACGACTGGAAACGACCCTTGGCGTTAAAACGCTCCCCAAAGCCGGAGCGGGCAAAATGGTCCTTGAGCCGCAGGCCGAGGCCACCGGCAATCACCACACCCTTGGCACCGTGGACGAGCGCCAGATCACCTGCAACGGCCCCAAGACACAGGCAGAAGCGGTCAAGCGCCGCGAGTGCCAGGCTGTCCTCACCGTCAAAGGCCCGTGACCAGATTGCCTTGTCATCCAGTCGTTGAACGGCGCGGCCTTCTATCTCAGCCAATGTCTCATAGATCGCGACGATCCCGGGACCAGCAACGATCCGCTCTGCAGAAACGCGATTAAAGGTCATGCGCAGGCGTTTGAGCATCGCATCTTCAAGTGTGTCGAGCGGCGCAAAATCGACATGGCCGCCTTCGGTTTCCAGCACGTGATAGCCGTGCCCGGTGCGCAAGACCTGCGCCACACCAAGGCCAGTGCCGGGGCCGCAAACGGTCAGCACCCCTTCAGCCGCAAAGGGGACGTCGGGGCCGCACAGATGCAGGAACGCATCATCCGGCATCTGCGCTACCGCATGACCAATCGCGCCAAAGTCGTTGATCAGGACAAAATCGTCCACGGCGAGGCGCTCCTTTACGAGCGCGGGGCGAATGATCCACGGGTTGTTGGTCAGCTTGATCACGTCGCCACCAATGGGCGAGGCAACGGCGATTGCGGCGGCGCGGGGTGTCGGGCGGCCGAGTTGTTCGCCAAATGCCTGCCAGGCGGTTTGCAGCGATGCGTGTTCGGCGGTCTTCAGCGTAACCGCCTCGCCCAGTGAAATGACGTTGCCATGCGCAACCTCGGCAATGGCGAAACGGGCGTGGGTTCCTCCAATATCAACAGCCACGAGTTCCATGGTCACCATCCCATCGCCGCGAGAAGGGGCGAACCACCCTTTTCCGCTTCACTTGCGGCGCCGCGAAACAGCGCAAACAATTCCCGCCCCATGCCCGTCGCCGCAGGTGGTGCGGTTACCGGCGCGCGCGCAGCCCATTCCTCCGGATCGACCAGCGCATCCAGCGTGCCGGTTACGGCATCTAGCCGGATCAGGTCACCATCGCGGACCCTGCCCAAAGGTCCGCCGCCCAAGGCTTCGGGGCTGGCGTGGATCGCGCAAGGCACCTTGCCGCTCGCGCCCGACATGCGCCCGTCGGTGACCAGTGCAACGCGGAATCCCCGGTTCTGAAGAACGCCCAGCGGCGGAGTAAGCTTGTGCAGTTCCGGCATCCCGTTGGCGCGCGGCCCTTGGAAGCGAACCACGACAATGACGTCCCGGTCGAGTTCCCCGGCTTTGAATGCGGCCTGCACGTCAAGCTGGTCATGGAAGACCCGCGCCGGTGCCTCGATGACCCAGCGGTCAGTATCTACGGCAGACACCTTGATACAACTTCGGCCAAGATTACCAGCCAGGATTCGAAAACCACCCTCAGGTGCGAAAGGCGTGGCCGCCGGACGCAGGATCGAGTCATCCCCGCTTTCGCCCGGATCTTCCCAGGAAAGCGCGTCATCGATGATGATCGGACGCTTGCCATAGTCTGTCAGGTCACCGCCGCCGACCGTCAGCAGGTCGCGGTGAAGCAACCCGGCGCCAAGCAGTTCGCGGATAACATAGGGCATTCCGCCTGCATCCTCGAAGCCGTTCACATCTGCGGCGCCGTTCGGATAGACCCGCGCAACAAGGGGAACCGCGCGTGACAGCCGGTCCACATCATCCCAGTCGATCAGGATGCCGGCAGCGGCAGCAATTGCCGGCAGATGGATGAGATGGTTGGTTGAGCCGCCGGTTGCCAGCAAGCCGATCGCCGCGTTGACGATTGCCTTCTCATCCACGCACAGGCCGATCGGGCGATAGTCTTCGCCGTCCCACCCGATCCTGGCAAGCTGATGGACGGCGGCCCGGCTCAGCTCCTGGCGCAGCTTTGTCCCCGGATTGGCAAATGCGGCGCCGGGCATATGCAGCCCC
This sequence comes from uncultured Sphingomonas sp., assembly GCA_963422345.1. Taxonomy (GTDB): domain Bacteria; phylum Pseudomonadota; class Alphaproteobacteria; order Sphingomonadales; family Sphingomonadaceae; genus Sphingomonas. The sequence continues at coordinate 2,314,893 of OY729425.1, read as the reverse complement.
ATGACCTCCATCATCATCTGATTGGAGTTGGCCGTGCCGAAAAAAGTGCAGGTGCCCTTGGAATGATAGGCGCCGATCTCGGCGTCGAGCAGGGCGTCGCGTCCAACCTTGCCCTCGGCAAAGGCTTCGCGGACTGCGGCCTTTTCCTTGTTGGGCGTGCCGGTCCGCATGGGACCACCCGGCACGAGCACCATCGGCAAATGTCCAAAGCGCAAGGCGCCCATCAACAGGCCCGGTACAATCTTGTCGCAGATGCCGAGCAATGCCGCGCCCTCAAACATGCCATGGCTCAGCGCCACGGCGGTTGAAAGGGCGATGGTGTCGCGGCTGAACAGCGACAGCTCCATGCCGGCATAACCCTGCGTCACGCCGTCGCACATCGCGGGTACGCCCCCGGCGACCTGTGCTGTTGCGCGCACTTCGCGTGCCCAGACCTTCATCTGTTCCGGGTAGCGATAATAGACGGCGTGCGCCGATAGCATGTCGTTATAGGCGCTGACGATGCCGATGTTCATCGCCTTGCCGGTCTTCATCGTGTCGCGATCTTCCTCGGTCCCGGCATAGCCATGGGCGAGGTTGGCGCAGCCCAGCGCCGGACGTGCGACATGCTGGTCGCGCTCGCGCCGGATCAATGCCAGATATGCCTCGCGCGTCGGCCGTGAGCGCTCGATCACCCGATCAGTGACTGCCGCGATGTCGGGGTGGAGACTCATGTGCCTTTCTCCACAACCGCTCGCCCTGAGTTTGTCGAAGGGCTGCTCTTCCTTTCGCCAAAACGAAGAAAGAACAATGCCTCGGCAGGCTCAGCACGAACGGGCAGGAGTGTGTTCGACATCCCTACGGTGCCCAGTGAATATCGACGGGCAGTTCGGCATCGGCAAGGACGCGACCGATCGGATAGGCTGAGGACGGTCCTTGCTTGATCGCCGCCTCGATGACCTTTTTCTTGGCGTCACCGGTCACTGCGATCAGCAAGGCGCGTGCCGAGACGATTGCTGCACGCGACAGTGACACGCGCGCTACCGGCGCGTCATTCGGCATCGGCTCTGGCATGACACCAAGCGCGCGCCGTTCGTTCGGTCCGCTCAGTGCCTCGTCAAAGTCGGGGCCAGGAAAGATTGAGGCTGTGTGACCATCGGCACCAACGCCGAGCAGACACAGGTCCAGTGGCCAATGCAGGTCTTGCATCAACGCATCAGCCGAGCGCCCTGCCGCCTTATAGTCCGCTGTTGCCGTCGGGACGATCGGCATGACCCGCGCGCCTTTTGGCAGGAAAGTCTTCGCGATCATCGTGACGTTGCTCAGCGGATCGCCAAGCGGCACAATCCGTTCATCGGTCGGCACAATGGTGACGCGCTTCCAGTCGAGCTTGGCCTGCGCCAGCTTGGCATAGATCGGGACCGGCGTCCTGCCACCCGACAGGGCGATGACACAGCCACCACGCGCATCAATCGCGCTTTCGATGATAAAGGCGATGTCGCCCGCGACGGCCTCGGCCATCTCCTCGGCGTCATCATAGTCCCACCATTCGATTTCTTCGTTCATTCATCTTCTCGCTTTTTTTCGTGAGCCTTGCCCGCGCGCGGACATGGGCAATCTCAGTCGTCCTGCCAGGTCACACCATCGCGTTCAGTCAGCGCAATGGCTGCCGATGGTCCCCAGGTGCCGGAGGCATAGCTTTTCGGCTTCATGTCGTTGGCCGTCCAGCCAGCACGGATCGCGTCGACCCACTCCCATTGTGCCTCAACCTCGTCGCGACGAACGAACAGGGTCTGATCACCCTCGATCAGATCCAGCAACAAGCGCTCATAGGCGATGCGGCGACGCGTACCGGCGAACTCGGAATCGAGGCTCAGGTTGAGCGGCACTTCGCGCAGGCGCACGCCGTCACGATCAAGGCCGGGTTCCTTGGCCATTACCAGCAACTGGATATACTCCTCCGGTTGCAGCCGGATAATCAGCATGTTGGGCTGAAGCAGGCCACCGCGATTGGCAAACATTGAGTGCGGGACGGCCTTGAACTGGATGGCGATCTCGCTGCGCCGGGTCGTCATGCGCTTGCCGGTCCGCAGATAGAAAGGCACGCCCTGCCAGCGCCAGTTATCAACATGTGCCTTTACGGCGACAAAGGTTTCAGTGTTTGATGGCTTGCCCAGTTCATCGACATAGGAATTGACGATTTCACCGCGCGAGGCGCCGGCAGCATATTGCCCCGTAACCGTGACATTTGGCGCATCGGAGGGGGCGATGTGCCGCAAGGAACGGAACACCTTGGCCTTTTCATCACGGATCGCCGTACCGTCAAAACGGGCAGGGGGCTCCATGGCGACAAGGGCCAGCAACTGGAGCATGTGATTAGCCACCATGTCACGCAGCGCGCCCGCAGTATCGTAATAGCCTGCGCGTTCTTCCAGGCCGACCGTCTCGGCAATGGTGATCTGGACATTGTCGATGCCCTGCGCGTTCCACACCGGTTCGAAGAACGAGTTGCCAAAGCGCAGCGCAAGGATGTTTTGAACGGTCTCCTTGCCGAGATAATGGTCGATGCGGAACGTGCGGTCCTCGGGGAAGGCGGTTGCGACCGTATCATTGATCTCGCGGCTCGAAGCGAGGTCATAACCCAGGGGCTTCTCAAGGCCGATGCGAACGGTCGGCCCTGCCAACCCGGCTGATGCAAGGCCACGGATTACCGGCTCGAACAGTGATGGCGCCGTGGACAGGAAGATCGCCAGCCCTCCGGCGACATCGCCAACCTTCTCGGCCAACGCATCATAATGGGCAAGGTCGGTTGCATCGAGTGCCTGATATTGCACTCGCGCCAGAAATGTCTCGACCGCCTGCGCGTCCTTGCGATCTTCGGGAAGGAACTGATCAAACGCCTTTCGGGCAAAGGCGCGATAGGCCTCGTCCGTGTTGGCAGAGCGCGCGGTTCCGGTGATCGTCAGCCCGGGCGGCAGCAATCCGTCGGCATGGAGGCCGTATAGCGACGGAAGCAACATGCGCTGCGCAAGGTCGCCGGTCGCGCCGAACAGCAGCAGCTTGCCTACCGGATTGCGCATTGTTCAAACCACCCCAATCGTGATTGCCGTCAGGCACCTAACAGTGGCTGCAATGTGCTGCCATGTGAATACGTCGTCAGGCTGGCCGCTAAAGGGTCAATCCCGCCACAGGATCAAACCCTGCCATGATATTGAGATTTTGTACTGCTGCCCCTGCAGCGCCTTTGCCGAGATTGTCGAGCGTGGCGATCAGCCTTGCCTGGCCGGTGTCGGCATTGCCGCAAACCCGCAACGTCAGGCGATCAGTCATGGCATCACTCTCGATTGCCACGGTATCGCTTTCGGCTTCAACCACCCGCACGATTGGCGAATCCTTATAGGCATCGCGCAGCGCCGCCTCGCAGGCAGCCAATGTCGGCCGGCGGACAAAGTGCTGCAACGGCAACGGTACTTCGACGATCATCCCGCGATAGGTATTGGCCACCGACGGCATGAAAATCGGCGGATGCTCGAGCCGGGCGTGCTTCTGCATCTCGGGGACATGCTTGTGCGCCAGGCCAAGTGCATAGGTTCTTGCAGCAGGCGCGGCCGCTGCCGCCTCAAACTCGGCGATCATATTCTTGCCGCCGCCGGAATAGCCCGAAATGGCATTGATCGAAAATGTCCAGTCGACGGGGACAAGGCCAGCACGGATCAGCGGCCTGACAAGCGCAAGAAAGCCAGTTGGGTAACAGCCCGGATTCGACACGCGCTTCGCCTCGGCAATAGCGGCCTGCTGTCCGGGTTCCAGTTCGGCGAAGCCATAGGCCCAGCCATCGGCAGTGCGATGTGCGGTCGAGGCGTCGATCACGCGCGTGTGATCATTGTCAATCAAGGCGACTGCTTCGCGAGCGGCGTCATCTGGCAGGCACAGGACAACAATGTCGGCACCATTCAGCGCCTCAGCGCGCGCGCCCTCGTTCTTGCGCTTCGCCTCTGGCAATTCAATCAGCGCAACATCGGCGTGGCCGGTGAGCCGGTCACGGATCTCCAGGCCGGTCGTGCCAGCGCCGCCGTCAATGAAGACCGATACCGTCATGCCAGCTCCAGCGCGGCGGCGTCGAGGTAGCCGACCAGGTCAAGGCGCGGTGCCTTGCCCCAGGCATTGCCACCCGCCAGCTCGAGCACTTCAAATGAATCGCCCTTTTCAAGCGTGGCGACAACTTCGGTTTCAGCCTCGGGGCCAGCGCGCAGCATGGTGCTGCATGTTACTGTCATCAGCCGTGGCGCCGCGTAATGCGGCGCGAATACGCAATCAGCGAGCCGTACATCGGCGAGGTCACGGCGGACGGCATGGGTGCGGGGATCGAGAGTCACAGAGCGTCCGAGCAGCGAAAAGCTGCTACGTGGCAACACGCCGGACAGCTTGTTGCCTGGTGCCACTGGTGAATTGTCCGAATTCTGCAAGAAAATCTGCCCCTTCCGTCGCACGTATCACGAAAACGCCATCGTCGCCCGTTTCGTCTCGCTGGCGGCGCAGATAGCCCAGCGAGGCAAGTCTGTTCAAGGCGCGCGTCGCGACCGGCCCTGAGGTGTTGAGAACATTGGCCAATCCGTGGACCCGGCAAGGGGTGATGCTGCAATATGCCGGCCAAAGCCGCGCCATCTGTCGATCTGGCCCGGTCCGGTTTGCCCTGGCAGACCTGACCGATCAGCGGCAACAGATCACCAGTCCCTGGCCGTTCGCGATGGCGAACCAACAGCGCAGTTTGACGAGCGCGGTTGATCGAAAGCGGCAGCTCGCCTATGTGCCCGCCTTCGCCGTTCGGGATTACCAATTTTCCATGTTCCAGTTTCTGCTCGTTGTTCACGGGATTGTCGCCTTCGGCCTCGTGGTCGTGATTCTGCTTCAGCGCTCTGAAGGGGGCGGCCTTGGCATGGGCGGAAGCCCGTCCGGGCTGATGTCGGCGCGCGGCGCGGCTGATTTCCTGACCCGGGCGACCACCATCCTGGCGACCCTGTTCGTGCTGCTGAGCATTGGTCTGGCGGTCTATGCGGCGCGTGGTGGCAGCACGAAAATTGACCCGACGCTTGCGCTCAAGCCGGTCGCTGGCAGTGCGCCGACCGCAGGGCAGCCTCTGTCGCCGGACAGCGGCGGCCTGGCAGCCGGTGCGGCGAACGCCACGATGCCTGCCAGCAACAGCACCCTGCCGGTCCAGAAATAGACCGGGACGGTCGCCGCACGGCACCAATTTCACGTTACCCACAAATTTATTGGAGTCGTGCGCTTGCCGCATGGCGCCAAGACACGTTAGGCGTTTCCTCCCATGGCGCGGTTTATCTTCATTACCGGCGGCGTGGTCTCCTCGCTCGGCAAAGGTCTCATGGCAGCGAGCCTCGCGGCCCTGTTGCAGGCGCGTGGCTATCGCGTGCGTATCCGGAAGTTCGATCCCTATCTGAACGTCGATCCGGGAACGATGTCCCCGTATCAGCACGGTGAAGTCTATGTGACTGATGACGGGGCGGAAACCGATCTCGATCTCGGCCATTATGAGCGGTTTACCGGCGTGGCATCGCGTCAGTCGGACAACATCACCTCTGGTCGTATCTATCAGCAGATCATCCAGCGCGAGCGGCGCGGCGACTATCTCGGCGCGACGGTGCAGGTCATCCCGCACGTCACTGACGCGATCAAGGAATTCGCCCAGGCCGAGACCGAGGATCTCGATTTTGTGCTGTGCGAGATCGGCGGGACTGTTGGCGATATCGAATCGCTGCCCTTTATCGAGGCGATCCGCCAGCTCAAGAATGACCTTGGCCGTGGAAACTCGATCAGCATCCACGTTACGCTGGTGCCCTATATCTCTGCGGCAGGCGAACTGAAGACCAAGCCGACCCAGCATTCGGTGCGTGAGCTTGCTGCGCTTGGTGTGCAACCGGACGTGCTGGTCTGCCGTTGTGAACAACCCTTGCCGGATGGCGAGCGCGCCAAGATCGCCTTGTTCTGCAATGTGCCGAAGGAAGCGGTGATCCCCGCGCTCGATGCCAAGAGCATCTATGCTGTGCCGCTGCAATATCATGGCGAGGGCCTTGACGCCGAGGTGCTGAAGGCGTTCGGCATCCTGCCGGGCCTCGCGCCGGACCTGTCGCGCTGGGTCGAGATTGTCGACCGGCTGACCAACCCCGAAGGCGAGGTTACGGTCGGCGTGGTCGGCAAATATGTCGGGCTGCAAGACGCCTACAAGTCGCTCAACGAGGCGCTGGTCCATGGCGGTATCGCCAATCGCGTGAAGGTCAATATCGACTGGATCGACGCGGAACTGTTCGAAAGCGACGACGACGCGCAGATCGCCGCGCGGCTTGAGCCGTGTCATGCGATCCTTGTGCCCGGTGCATTCGGCGAGCGTGGCGCCGAGGGCAAGATTGCCAGTGTGCGCTTTGCCCGTGAGCGCGAAATTCCCTATTTCGGTATCTGTTTCGGGATGCAGATGGCGTGCGTCGAGGGCGCGCGCGATCTGGCCGGGGTCACCAATGCCAGCTCGACCGAGTTTGGCCCGACCAGCGAACCGGTGGTGGGCATGATCACCGAATGGATGAGTGCCGATGGTATCCAGACGCGCGAGGCCGGTGGTGACCTGGGCGGCACGATGCGCCTCGGCGCCTATGACGCGACGCTCGACGGCAACAGCGTCGTCTCGTCGATCTATGGCGGCACCCACATCTCCGAGCGGCACCGCCATCGTTACGAGGTCAACACCGCCTATCAGGAAGCGTTGGAGAAGGGCGGGCTTGTTTTCTCCGGCATGTCGCCCGACGGGATGTTGCCGGAAATCGTCGAGCGCCCTGATCATCCATGGTTTGTCGGCGTGCAGTTCCACCCGGAGCTCAAGTCCAAGCCCTTTGAGCCGCACCCGCTGTTCGCGAGCTTCATTGCGGCGGCGGTACGGCAGAGCCGGCTGGTCTGAAGCGACCGGGGCGCCTGTGAGAATTCCCTGTCGATTGGGTTCGGCAGGGAATTTGGCAGGGAATTTCGAATGTTTTTTGCTCGTGTGGCAGGGATTGCGGTGCCAGCTTGATCGCCGGTTTTGGGCGGGCAGGGTGGTCGCGTTCATGCGGCGAACCATGCACTGCATTGCGATTGATTGAATCGCGGCGAAAATTCCTCCCCGGAACGGGGAGGAATTAAAGAAGAAGAAAAAGGGCGCCCGGATTGCTCCGGACGCCCCAACTCATTCAGCCGTAAAGCCGCAGCTCAGGCCGCCTCTGCCTTGTCCGCATCATCGACAGCGATCAGCGGTGCGCCGGTCTTGATCGCGATGGTCTTCGGCTTCATCGCCTCCGGCACCTCGCGGACAAGCTCGACGGTCAACAGGCCGTCATTGAGCCGCGCGTCATCAACCCGCACAAAATCAGCCAGTTCAAACCGGCGCTCGAAGCTGCGCGTCGCGATGCCGAGATGCAGGAAGGCGCCGTTGTCACCTGTCTGGTCAGCCTTCTTGCCGCGCACCTGCAGCAGGTTCTGTTGTGCGGTGATTTCAATCTCGTCGCGGCTGAAGCCGGCAACCGCGATGGTGGTGCGGTAGCGGTCTTCGGCGAGACGCTCGAGATTGAAGGGAGGGTAGTTGTCCACGGCGGACTGACGCGCGCTGGTTTCGAGCATGTCGAACAGGCGGTCAAAGCCAATTGCGGAACGGCGGAAGGGGGTCAAATCAAACTGACGCATGTCAAATCCTCCATTGAAGCGAGTTGGTCGTCAAAAGGGGTGTCCACCGGGGTGCGACACCGTTGTCTGTTCGGCCCGTCAGGCGCCGAACATCGCAAATCTGGTGCGTCTCGTCGCCGGTTCAAGAGGCAAAATGGCGGAAAAGCGTGGGGCTAAAGTTCCGCTTGCAACCGAAAAAGAAGCGCTGGGATTAAACTCCCACCAAATTAGGGGGAATTAAAGCCGACTCAAACGGGGGACGCTTCATGTTTTCGACCTTTGCCGTGCTTCTCGCATCCGCAGCGCCCATCACATCAGCGCCGCCGCCAGATACCGACTCCAGTGTGACGCAGGAGGCTGCCGCGCCGGTCGACATCGTCGTGACCGCGCAGCGTCGCCAGGAAAGGGCGCAGGATGTGCCGATTGCCCTGTCGGTGATCACCGGTGGCGAACTTGCCAAGACAGGCGCCTTTAACGTTAGCCGGCTGCAACAGCTCCAGCCATCGTTGCAATTCTATTCAAGCAACCCGCGCAATTCGGCGATCAATATTCGCGGCCTGGGTGCGCCATTTGGCCTGACCAATGACGGTATCGAACAGGGCGTCGGTTTCTATCTTGATGGTGTCTATGTCGGGCGCGCGGGTGCGGCGACGTTCGATTTTGTTGATGTCGAACGGGTCGAGGTGCTGCGCGGTCCACAAGGCACATTGTACGGCAAGAACACCACTGCCGGGGCAATCAACGTGACGACCCGCGCGCCAAGCTTCACTCCCGAGGCACGGTTCGAAGCCAGCACCGGCAACTATGGCTATCTGCAAATCAAGGCTTCCGCATCAGCACCCATTATCGCCGACGCGCTGGCGGTGCGCCTTTCCGTTTCGCGCACCGGCCGCAAGGGAACGATCTTTAACGTCAAGACCGGCGAGGACATCCACCGGCAGGACAATTTCAGCGCACGCGGACAGCTATTGTGGAAACCGGCGCCGGGTCTCGATTTTACCCTGGCAGGTGACTATAATATCCAGAATCCCACCTGTTGCGTGCAATATTATGCGCGTGTCGGGGCGACGCAGCGCCCGCTGAACCGGCAATATGCCGCGCTAGCCGCAGCTTTCAACTATACGCCACCAAGCACCAACCCGTTCGATCGCATCACCGATGTCGATGCCAAGCTGAACTCGAAGCAGACCATGGCCGGTGTTTCGCTGGTCGGTAACTGGGATATTGGTCTGGCGACGATCACCTCGGTAAGCGCATGGCGCAACTGGGACTGGAAACCCGCCAATGACCGCGACTTTACCGGCCTGCCGATCACCACGGTATCGGCCAATCCGTCCCATCAGACGCAATATTCACAGGAACTGCGCCTGGCATCGAACGGCAAATCGCGATTGCAATACACGCTCGGCGCCTTCTTCTTCAACCAGACGATCCACACCGACGGCCTGCAGGTCCAGGGACCGGCGGCCAGTCGCTGGCTGCTCAACCCTGGCGGGGCGGTTGCGGTAGGTTCAAGCGCCTGTGCGCCGGTAACGGCGAATGCCTGCAACCCCGCAATCCTTGACGGCCTGACCAGCCGCAACACGATCGATTTCGACAACACCAGCTTCGCGGTGTTCGGCAAGCTGAACTGGGAGGTTCTTGATCGCTTTCACATCCAGCCCGGTTTGCGCGTCAATTATGATCGCAAAAGTGGTTCCTATGTGTCGGTGGTCACGACCGGCACGGGCAGCAATGTACTCAATGCGGACCAGCTCAACACGCTTGCGCCGCAATCCTATGCGCCACGCTTCAGCGCATGGAATGTGTCTGGCGACCTGACCTTGTCCTACGACTTCAGCACCGACATTCATGGCTATGCAACCTATGCGCGCAGCTTCAAATCCGGCGGCATCAATCTCTCCGGCCTGCCGCTCAATGCGACCAATACCGCCGTCGATCTCACAACGCAGACGGTGAAGCCGGAAAAGGTCAACCACTTCGAGCTTGGCCTCAAGACCCAGTTTCTCGACCGGCGCGTGACACTCAATCTCGCGGGGTTCTGGACCGAGATCGCTGACTATCAGGCGACGGTGAACAACGGCCAGACCACGGTAATCCGGGGTTATCTGGCCAATGCCGGCAAGGTGCGCGTGCGTGGCGTGGAATTTGATTCTTCGTTCCGTCCGAATCAGCGCTTCAGTGTCTATGTCAATGGCGCGTTCACTGACGCCAAATATGTGCGCTTCACCAACGCGCCATGCCCACCGGAACTGTCTGGCGGCAATCCTGCCCTGAACGGTGCAACGCCAGCGCCCGCCGGCACGCCGGGGCTCAGCCCGCTGACCTGCGACATCTCGGGGCAATTGCTCCCCGGTATCTCGAAATGGGCTTTCTCCTTTGGCGCCGAGTATAACGTGCCGGTCGCGAACGGTGAGGTCTATCTCGGCTACGACGGCAGTTACCGTTCCAAATTTTCGTCGAACCCGTCGCGTTCGGCCTATATGGACATCGCCGGCTATTCACTGTCGAACTTTCGGCTCGGATACCGCCATGATGGCTTCAATATCTATGGCTGGGTGCGCAACGCCTTCAACCATAACTATTTCGAGATATTGACTGCGCAATCGGGCAGCACGGGCCTGATCGTCGGCCAACCCGGCGACCCGCGCACCTTTGGCGCTACAATCTCAAAGCGGTTCTGACGAACGACGGCGCGGGAGCGGTCAAAGGCCGTCTTCCGCGCCGTGCGCCTGTTCGCAACATTGTGCGTCGGGCAACCGACCATAAACGGAAAACGCCCGGACCGTTTCCAGTCCGGGCGCCTGCGTGACGATCACTCGTCAGCCCCCTTCGGATGTTGCCCGCGCACCTTTTGCAAGGCGGGGCTTCAATCCTTCCCCGAACCACGGCCATTGCCTGTGTCTCAGCGCGTTGATTGCTAGGCAGGGCTGTTGGATTTGTCACCGGGAATATGTCCAAACTGAAGCGATTGCGGCGAAGCTGTGGCGATTGCGCAACAGGCCGTTTCTGTTGCCACCGGCGAAGCCAGCGCCTAGAGGCAGCGACATCCTCCAGCCTTGGTGCCGGCGCCCGCATGATCTTGTCCCGCTATGAAGCCATGATTGCGCGGCGTTATTTGCTGCCGGGCAAGGGCGAGGCCTTTATATTTCTCGTCGCGATGATCAGCTGGTTCGCGGTGATGCTGGGCGTCGCGGCCCTTGTGATCGTGATGAGCGTCATGAACGGCTTTCGCGCCGAGCTGTTCGACAAGATTGTCGGACTGAACGGCCATGCCGTGGTGCAGGGCATCGGCGGCCAGATGCCCAACTGGCGTCACGTGATCGACGTGGCCAATGCCACACCCGGCGTGACCAGCGCGACCCCAATGATCGAACAGCCATTGATGACCAGTTACAATGGTCGCGTGGAAGCCGTCCTGCTGCGGGGAATGCGGGTTGAGGATCTGCGCCGCAACGCCAGTATCGGCGACAAGATCGTGCTCGGGTCACTCGCCAAGGTAACCGCTGGCAGCAACAATATCGCGATCGGATCACGCCTGGCCGAAAATCTTGGTGCGACGATTGGCAGCGACATTTCACTGATCAGTCCACAGGGTCAGACGACGCCGTTCGGAACAATGCCACGGATCGTGTCGTACAAGGTCGGCGCGATTTTCGAGATTGGCGTCTATGACTATGACAAATCCTACATCCTGATGCCGATGGAGGATGCCCAAACCTTGTTGCTGATGGGCGATTCGGTCGGGATGATCGAGGTCAACACGGTTGATCCTGACCGTGTCCAGGCGATCCTCCAGCCGCTGAGCGCCAGGGTGGCCGGACAGGCCGTGGTCATCGACTGGCGGCAAATGAACGCGCAATTATTTGAGGCGCTGGGCGTTGAGCGTGTGGCGATGTTTACCGTGCTGTCGATCATCATCCTCGTGGCGGTATTCAACATCCTGTCGTCGCTGATCATGCTGGTCCGGGCCAAGACGCGCGATATTGCGATCCTGCGGACGATGGGAGCGACGCGCCGGGGGCTGATGAAAATCTTCATCACGGTTGGCACGACTATTGGTGCGCTGGGCGTCGTGGCAGGGCTGTGCCTCGGATTTCTGTTCCTGCAATACCGCCAGGGCATTGTGAACATCGTGCAGAAACTGACCGGGCAGAATTTGTGGGATCCGACGATCCGGTTTCTCGATGAGCTGCCCTCGAAGAGCAACCCGGGCGAGATTGTCGGGATCGCCTTGATGGCGCTGGTGTTCAGCTTCCTCGCCACGCTTTACCCGGCGTGGAAAGCAGCGAGTACTGACCCGGTCCAGGTGCTGCGCTATGAATAGCCCGATCTTGGAAGTTACCGGGCTTACCCGCAGTTTCAGCCAGGGCGGCGAAACCATCGAGGTCTTGCGTGGTGTCGACCTGACCGTCGGCCAGGGCGAAATTGTTGCACTGCTCGGCCCGTCCGGATCGGGCAAATCAACCTTGCTGCAGGCGGTAGGGTTGCTTGAGGGTGGTTTTCAGGGATCAATCCGTATCGCAGGCGAAGAGGCGTCGCGCGCTGATGCGCATGCGAGAACGCTGTTGCGGCGCGATTACCTTGGCTTCGTCTATCAGTTTCACCACCTGCTGCCGGATTTCAACGCGACCGAGAATGTCGTTCTGCCGCAGCTGATCCGTGACCGGACCCGCGCCGAGGCGGATGCGCGCGCAACCGCGCTGCTGACGGCGCTTGGCCTGGGTCACCGGCTGACGCATCGCCCGAGCCAGCTTTCGGGCGGCGAGCAGCAGCGCGTTGCGGTCGCGCGGGCGCTTGCCAACAAGCCGGCGCTGGTGCTGGCGGACGAACCGACCGGCAACCTTGACGAGGCAACGGCCGATGTCGTGCTGGCAGAGTTTCTCAGGCTGGTGCGTGGCGAAGGATCAGCCGCACTGGTCGCGACGCACAATGAGCGGCTGGCGCACAAGATGGATCGGGTTGTGAGGCTGGCTGAAGGGCGGTTGGCATGAATATCTGGCGCGATGCGCCGACGCTGCGTGGTGAACATGTCACGTTGCGCCCGTTATGCGTCGAAGATCGCGACGCGATTGTCGCAGCAGCGGACGATGGCGACCTGACGGCGTTGTTCTTCACCAACGTCGCAACCTTTGTTGATCCCGATGCTGCAATGGCGGCGCTGCTCAGGGAACGTGATTTTGGGCGGGCGATGCCCTTTGCCGTCGAAACGCCAGACGGGCGTGTGGTCGGGCTGACGCGCTTCATGCGGATGAACCCGGCGAGCAAGCGGGTGGAGATTGGAGGCACTTTCTACGCGCGATCCGTGCAGCGCACCGGCGTCAACACCGAAGCCAAGCTTTTGCTGCTCGGTTATGCCTTTGACGTGATGGGATGTAATGTCGTGCAGATTCGCACTGACTGGTTCAATAAACGATCGCAAACGGCCATCGAGCGACTTGGTGCAAAGCGCGATGGAATGTTACGCAATCACAGCATCATGCCGGACGGACGGGTGCGTGACCTTGTCGTTTACTCAATCATCTCCGATGAGTGGGCCGGTGTACGGCAAAACCTGCAATTCCTGCTGGCACGCCACAAGGGGAGCAAAGCATGACCGCGATCACAGAGATGAGCGTCAAGGCCGCTGACGGCTCGACGGCCGATCTTTCGGCCTATGCCGGCAAGGTGTTGCTGGTGGTCAACACGGCGTCAAAATGCGGCTTCACACCGCAATATGCCGGACTTGAGGCACTGCATCGCGAACTGGCCGGTCGCGGCTTTGAGGTGTTGGGTTTTCCGTGCAACCAGTTTGGTGCGCAAGAGCCGGGCGACGCCGCTGAAATCGCCAATTTCTGCTCGCTCACCTATGACGTGACCTTCCCGATGTTCGCCAAGGTCGACGTCAATGGCAGCAATGCCGAGCCGGTGTTTGAAAAGCTGAAGGAAGAAGCGCCGGGCCTGATGGGTTCCCGGTCGATCAAATGGAATTTCACCAAATTCCTGGTCGATCGCAATGGCAAGACGATCAAGCGCTATGCGCCGACGACCAAGCCGGAAGAGATCAAGGCGGATATTGAGGCACTGCTGTAGCGTCATGGCTTTGCCGCTGGGCAAGCTTGGACTCCTGCGTTGGCATGAAGACGGGAAGCTTTGCGACCGAATTCGCCACCATCCGGCAGGATGACGGTTTCGCGAATCACCTGAGCCGGGCATAGTCGCGCGATGCCTCATTCCGGCTTCGTGCCCCTCCGCGTCTTTTCGTCCTACACCATGCTCGACGGGGCGATTGAGCCCAAGGCGATTGCCAAGCGCGCGCAGGAGCTGGGCTTCCCGGCAGTGGCGCTGACTGATCGCAACGGCCTCTATGCCGCAATGGCCTTTTCCGATGCGTGCAAGGGCGCGGGCGTCCAGCCGGTTATCGGGGCGATGCTTGGGCTGGCGCGGCCCGATATGCCTGACTCGGTTGAGCCGATTATCGACTGGCTGGCACTCTATGCCCAGGACGAGCTCGGCTATCAGAACCTCTGTGGTCTGGTGTCGCAGGCGCATCTTGATCGCCCGCTGGAACTCGCCCCGCATGTTGATTTTGCCGCCCTTGAGGGGCGCACCGATGGATTGATTGCGCTGACCGCAGGCCGCGAGGGTGGGCTGACACGGCTGTTTGCCGAGGATCAGCCCGACCGCGCCGCAGCCTATGCTGACCGGCTGCAGCGCTTGTTCCCTGATCGGCTCTATATCGAGTTGACGCGGCGGCTGGATGAAATTGAGGGACGGGCAGAGGGGCCATTGCTCGACCTGGCCTATGATCGTGACCTGCCGTTGGTCGCGACCAACCCGTGTTGCTTTGCTGATGAAGCCTTTGGCGAGGCGCATGACGCGCTGCTGTGCATCGCCAGTTCAAGCTATCTGGCCAGTGATGATCGTCCGCGCAGCTCGCCCGACGCATGGATGAAGCCGGCAAAGGACATGAGGCTGCTCTTCGCGGACCTGCCTGAGGCGATTGCCAACACCCTGGTCGTCGCGCAGCGTTGCGCCGTGTCCGCACCCGGCCGAAAGCCGATCCTGCCGAGTCTTGCCGGAGACCGTGATGCTGAAGCGGTCGCGTTGCGGGTCGATGCCCATGCCGGACTGACAAAGCGGCTGGAGCGGGCCGGAATCGCCGACGATGAGGCGCGCCAGCGTTATGTTGCGCGGCTCGATTTCGAGCTCGACGTGATTATCTCGATGGGTTTCCCCGGCTATTTCCTGATCGTCGCCGACTTTATCAAATGGGCGAAGGATCATGACATTCCGGTCGGGCCGGGGCGTGGCTCTGGCGCGGGGTCGGTGGTCGCCTGGGCGCTGACCATCACTGACCTTGACCCGATGAAACTGGGGCTGCTGTTCGAACGCTTCCTCAACCCCGAGCGCGTGTCGATGCCCGATTTCGACATCGACTTTTGCGAAACGCGGCGTGGCGAGGTGATCCGCTACGTCCAGGAGAAATATGGTCGCGACCAGGTCGCACAGATCATCACCTTCGGAAAACTGAAGGCCCGCGCCGTGCTCAAGGATACCGGCCGCGTCTTGCAGATGAGCTATGGCCAGGTGGATCGCATCGCCAAGCTGATCCCCAATCATCCGACTGACCCGTGGACGCTGGAACGCGCACTGAACGGGGTCAGCGAACTGGCACAGGAATATCGCAACGATGACGGTGTCCGCCACCTGATTGACCTGGCGATGAAGCTTGAGGGCCTGCCCCGCCACAGCTCGACCCATGCGGCGGGTGTGGTGATCGGCGACCGGCCACTGGCGCAGCTGGTGCCGTTGTACCGCGACCCGCGTTCTGACATGCCGGTGACCCAGTTCGACATGAAATATGTCGAAAGCGCCGGTCTGGTGAAGTTCGACTTTCTTGGCCTCAAGACCCTGTCGGTTCTGAAAAAAGCCCTGGAAATACTCGCTGACCGTGGCGTGATTGTCGATCTCGACACGCTCGAATGGGATGATGAGGCAGTCTATAAATTGCTTCAGAAGGGCGACACGGTCGGCGTTTTCCAGCTCGAATCCGAAGGGATGCGCCGGACACTGGCAGCGGTGCGGCCGTCGAACTTCGGTGACATCATCGCGCTGGTCTCGCTCTATCGCCCGGGGCCGATGGACAATATTCCGATGTTCGGTGCGCGCAAGAACGGGCGCGAGCCGATCGAATATCCGCACCCGCTGCTCGAAGGTATCCTGTCAGAGACTTACGGCATCTTCGTCTATCAGGAACAGGTGATGCAGGCTGCCCAGGTGCTCGCCGGATACAATCTGGGACAGGCCGATCTGTTGCGCCGCGCGATGGGCAAGAAGATCAAGGCCGAGATGGACGCGCAGCGCGCCGGCTTTGTCGAGGGCTGCAAGTCGGTCAACGGTATCGAGGCAGGCAAGGCCAATGAGCTGTTCGACTTGATCGACAAGTTCGCGGGCTATGGCTTCAACAAGAGCCACGCGGCAGCCTATGCCCTGCTGGCCTATCATACTGCGTGGCTAAAGGCGCATTACCCGCACGAATTCTATGCCGCATCCATGTGTTACGACATGAGCCTGACCGACAAGCTCGGCGTATTCACCGACGATATGCGGCGCATGGGTGTCAGTTGCCTGCCACCCGATATCAACGCCAGTGTTGCCGATTTTTCGGTCGAGGAAACCGCCGATGGCTTTGCTGTCCGTTATGCCCTTGCTGCGCTGAAGAGCGTTGGTGAAGGGGCAATGGAGCGGCTGGTTGCCGAGCGCGATGCCCAGGGCCCCTATGCCGGGATCGATGACATGGCGCACCGCGTTGACCCACGGATGTTGAACAAGCGCCAGCTTGAAACACTGGCGGCGGCGGGGGCGTTTGACAGCTTTGACGCCAATCGCGCCGGCATTTTTGCCTGTGCCGAAACGATTCTGGCCACGGCGGCGCGGGTGCATGACCAGAAAATCAGCGGGCAGCATGGCCTGTTTGGCGGCGAGGACGCGGCTGAACCGGCGATCCGGCTGCCAACATCGGCACGCTGGACGCTGGCGCAACGAATGGAGCAGGAAAAGGAGGCGTTCGGCTTTTACTTTTCCGCGCACCCGGTTGACCGGCATGGCCATCTGGCACGGATGCATGGCGCGCGCAGCTATGCCGCGCTGGGTGAACTGGACATCCCCGATGATGGGACGCGCGCCGGTGCGACCATGGCAGCGCTGATCGAGGATGCACGTTGGCGGACATCGGCACGCGGTCGTCGCTATCTGATGGCGACCCTGTCTGATCCGTCGGGGCAGTTTGTCGCAACCTGTTTTGATGATGCCGTTGCGGCTGACCTTGAGGAAGCCGCCCGGACGGGCGCCTGCGGGATCATTACCGTCGAACTTGACCGGCGACCGGGCGAGGAAAGTCCCAGGGTTTCGATCAAACGCTTCCAGCCCTTTGAGGCACTGGCCAGCAATGCCCGTTTCGTCCTGGAGGCCGATATTGTTTCCCCGGAGGGCATTGCGGCGCTGGCCAGCCTTGTCGCCGAGGCGCGTGGCGCGCGCGGGCAGCTATGGGTCAATGCGGCACTGCCGGACGGAGGATCAGCCCGAATGCTGCTCGGTCGCGACTTTCTGATCGACGGAGAGCTTGTCGGACGCATTGAAGCCTTGCAGGATGTGCGCAATGTCGAACTGAAAGCCTCTGAGACGAGGCTTGCGTTGGTCAGCTGATGTGCCGGGCGCAGTGCGCCGATAACAATAGCGGCGCGGATCAAGGGGCCAGAAAATGGCGCCACCGTGCATGGAGAGGGAAATGACGATGCTGGGTGCCATGCAGGATTTCGCACTTCGCGTGCCGCGGCTGCTCGATCATGCCGCACGGGAACATGGCGCGCGCGAAATCGTCACAAGCTGGAGTGATGGCAGCGAGAGCCGCACCAGTTGGGCCGGCATAGCGCATGACGCAAAAAGGCTTGCACAGGCGCTGACACGGCTGGGGTGTAAAAAGGGCGATCGGGTCGGCACCCTGGCGATGAATCACGGCCGCCATCTTGCTGCCTGGTATGGCGCCATCGGCTTCGGCGGCGTGATCCACACGATCAACCCCCGGCTGTTCGACGAGCAACTGGTCTATATCGCCAACCATGCCGAAGACCGGGTGCTGTTCTATGACAAGCAGTTTCAACCCATTGTTGATCGTCTGAAGCCGTTATGGACGAGTATCGAGCATTATGTGGTGTTCGACAGTGATGGCCCGGACGGGTTCGAGGCGCTGATTGCCGGCGAAAGCGGCGATTATACCTGGGTCGAGGGCGACGAGCGCGAACCCTGTATGCTCTGTTACACCAGCGGGACGACCGGGAACCCCAAGGGCGTGCTCTACGAACATCGCTCCACGATGATCCATGCGATGGCCGAGGTGGCGCCGGCGGTGTTCAATATCTCGTCGAGCGCCGTGATCTTGCCGATTGTGCCGATGTTTCATGCGGCCTCTTGGGGATTGCCCTTTGCGGCTGCGCTGGCGGGCGCAAAGTTTGTCTATGCGGCGGTGAATGATCCGGCGGTGCTGTGCCGGTTGATGAACCAGGAAAAGGTGACGCATTCAGCCGGTGTGCCGACGGTGTGGCTGGCAATGTTCCAGCATATCGACGCTACGGGAGAAGCACCGCAATATCTGCAACAGGTAACGATCGGTGGATCTGCCGCACCGCGCGCGATGATCGAACGGATCATGAAGATGGGTGTAACGGTGAAGCATCTGTGGGGGATGACCGAAACCTCGCCCATCGGCACGGCGGGCATGGAGCCGCCGCATTGGCATGACATGACAATGGAGGAAAAGCTTGACCTGGTCGCCAAGCAGGGCGCGGTCCCGTTCGGGGTCGAACTGCGCATCATTGACGATGAAGGCAAGGAACAGCCGCGCGACGGGGTCAGCTCCGGGCGATTGCAGGTGCGCGGACCATGGGTGATCAAGCGTTACTTCAAGGCCGAGGCCGACGCAGTCGATGCTGACCAGTGGTTTGACACGGGTGACGTCTCGGTACTGCATCCTGATGGCACGATGCAGATCACTGACCGCGCGAAGGATGTGATCAAGTCGGGCGGTGAATGGATCAGCTCGGTGGAGCTGGAGAATGCCGCCGTCGGCTGTCCCGGCGTCGGGGAAGCCGCCGCGATCGGGATTTATCACCCGAAGTGGGACGAGCGACCGATCTTGCTGGTGGTTCGCAAGCCGGGCAGTGCGGTGACAGGAGAAGAGATCACTGCCCATCTTGCCCATCATGTCGCGAAATGGTGGCTGCCCGATGAGATCCTGTTCGTCGACTCGCTGCCGCACACGGCGACCGGCAAGTTGCTCAAGACGGCACTGCGTGAGCAATATAAGGACTTTCGACTGGAGGGTGCGGCCTGAGCTTTCGCTTGCGCACCGCGTCATTATGGCGTCAGATTTAATGCTGATTGAAGCGAGGGTGCATGGCTGAAGCCAATCCGATCATGACGCCGGGCGCATCAAGCGCCGCCGCTGTCACGTTGCCGGCACGTCCCGAGGCGCTGTGCCTTGCGCCCGAACAGACCGCCGTGGTCGTGATCGACATGCAGAACGCCTATGCCTCCGAAGGCGGCTATGTTGATCTGGCTGGCTTTGACATTGCCGGCGCAGCGGGTGTGATCGGCAAGATCGCGACGGTGTTGCAGACCGCGCGGGCAGCCGGCGTACAGGTGATCTATCTGCAAAATGGCTGGGATCCCGGCTATGTTGAGGCGGGTGGACCGGGTTCGCCCAACTGGCACAAGTCGAACGCGCTCAAAACGATGCGGCAGCGACCCGAATTGTCTGGCCAGTTGCTCGCGCGGGGCGGGTGGGATTATGCTTTGGTCGATGCGCTGACGCCGCAACCCGGCGACATCAGCCTGCACAAGACGCGTTATTCAGCGTTCTTCAACTCACAGCTTGATTCGACGCTGCGCGCGCGTGGCATCCGCAACATCGTCTTTGTGGGTATCGCGACCAATGTTTGCGTCGAGAGTACGCTGCGCGACGGCTTCCATCTCGAATATTTCGGCGTGATGCTGGAGGATGCCACGCACCATCTCGGTCCCGAGCTGATGCAGCAGGCAACGGTTTATAATGTCGAAAAGTTTTTCGGCTGGGTGTCGACGGTTGCCGATTTCTGCGGCAGTTTTGGCCAGTCGCCGAGGGAGTAGTTTTATGCCGTTCGAACCAATCAATCCGCCCCAATTCCCGACCCCGATTGCGCCCTATTCTGCGGGCGCGAAGGCTGGCAACACGGTTTATGTCTCCGGCGTGCTCGCCTTGGGTGAGGGTGGCGCCGTCCTTCATGTGGGCGACGCGGCAGCACAAACGCGGCATGTGCTTGAGGTGATCAAGACCACATTGGAGGCAGCGGGCGCGACAATGGCCGATGTGGCGATGAACCACATCTTCCTCAAGGATCTGGCTGATTATGCAGCGTTCAACGGCGTCTATGCCGAGTATTTTCCGGGCGCCAAGCCGGCACGCTATTGCATCAGGTGTGACCTTGTGAAGCCAGATTGCCTCGTTGAAATCGCATCTGTCGCCCACATCGCCTGATGTCCGAAGCAGCCGGGCTCTATTACGAAGAACATGGCCGGGCGGACGGCATCCCGCTGATCCTGTCGGCCGGATTAGGTGGTTCTGGCAGCTATTGGTCGCCCAACCTTGATGCACTGGCGCGCTACCACCGTGTCATCCTCTATGACCATCGCGGTACCGGGCGCAGTGACAGGACGCTGCCCGCCCATGTCACGGTGGCGCAACTGGGCGAGGATTTGCTGGCGCTGATCGATGCGCTCGACGTGCCGAGCGCGCATGTCGTTGGCCATGCAGCGGGCGGCGTGGCGGCCCTGGCGCTGGCCCTCAAGGCGCCGGAACGGATTGCGCGGATGGTTCTTGTCAACGCCTGGTCGCGCGGTGACCCCCATTTTGGGCGGTGTTTCGACGCGCGGTTGGCGTTGCTGCGCGACAGCGGGCCACGTGCCTATATCCAGGCCCAGCCAATTTTCCTGTACCCCGCGACCTGGAGTTCAACCAATGCCGACCTGCTCGACGAGGAAGCAGAGGTGCACCTCGCGCATTTCGCCGGGGCCGAAGCCTATGAAAAGCGGATTGCCGCGCTGCGCGCGTTCGATGTCGATGCCCGGTTAAACAGCGTTACTGTGCCAACGCTCGTGATCGGTTCTTCCGACGATATGCTGGTGCCGGTAACCTGTTCGCACCGCCTTGCGGAAGGGATCCCCGGTGCGACGTTGGCGACCATGGCGTGGGGCGGGCACGCCTGCAATGTCACCGAGCCGGGGCAGTTCAACAAACTCGTTCTCGATTTCCTGAGGAGCTAAGCTCATGCAAGTTGGCGTTTTTGTGCCCATCAACAACAATGGCTGGCTGATCTCGGAGAACGCGCCGCAGTACAAGCCATCATTCGATATGAACAAGCAGATCGCGCAGAGCGCCGAAAGGCACGGGCTCGACTTCCTGCTGTCGATGATCAAGCTGCGCGGCTTTGGCGGCAAGACCGAGTTCTGGGAATATGGCCTGGAGAGCTTCACGCTGATGGCCGGCCTCGCCGCCGTCACCGAGAAGATCAAGATCTACGCCACCTGCCCGACGCTGATCATCCCACCGGCCTTTGCGGCGCGGATGTGCAACACAATCGATTCGATCAGCCATGGCCGCTTTGGGCTCAACCTGATTACCGGCTGGCAACGCCCCGAATATAGCCAGATGGGGATGTGGCCGGGCGACGAGCATTTCCGCAATCGTTACCAGGTGCTCGACGAATATGCCCATATCCTGCGCGAATTGTGGGAGACGGGTGAGAGCGACTTCAAAGGCACATACTACCAGATGGACGATTGCCGCGTCCGTCCGACCCCGACCGGCGACATGAAGATCATCTGTGCCGGCTCGTCAGATGACGGGCTCGCCTTCTCGGCCAAATGGGCGGACTATGCCTTCTGTCTCGGCAAGGGCGTCAACACGCCCAAGGCCTTTGCCTTCAACAATGAACGCCTTGCCGCCGCCACTGCCAGGACCGGCCGCGACGTGTCGGTGTTCGTTCTGGTGATGATCATCGCCGATGAAACCGACGAGGCCGCGATGGCCAAGTGGAAATCCTACAATGACGGCGTCGATATCGATGCGATCGCCTGGCTCGCGGACCAGGGCGCGGCCGACAAGCACAATGCCACCACCAACGTCCGCCAGCTTGCTGCGCCCGAGGGCGCAGTCAACATCAACATGGGCACGCTGGTCGGCAGCTATAAAAACGTCGCGCGGATGCTCGACGAGATGGCCGAGGTGCCCAATACCGGCGGTGTGCTGCTGACCTTTGATGACTTTATTGAAGGTGTGGAGAATTTTGGAACACGTATCCAGCCGTTGATGAAGTGTCGGGCCGGGATAACAGCGGCCTAATCAAACAGCTCTCCCTGCGGTCCACGAGGGGCGTGGAACAAATCGCTTCGCAGTTCTACCCGTTCACCATTGAGCCCGTACTTGCGGCAGGCGATACGGAATCGGGTTCTAAGCAAGTCTGCCCATGGCCCGCTGCCGCGCATTCGCGAGAAGAAATCGGGATCGTTGTCGCGACCGCCGCGCAGCGAATTGATCGTCGCCATCACCTTGCTGGCCCGATCAGGGAAGTGCGTGTCGAGCCATGCACGGAACAAGGGCGCGACCTCCCAGGGAAGGCGTACCGGCAGGAAGAAGGCGGCGCGCGCGCCGGCATCAGCGGCGGCAGCGAGCAACTGCTCGATCTCCATGTCGGTAATTCCCGGAATGACCGGCGAAATGGAGACATAGGTCGGGATGCCAGCGTCATTGAGCTTCCGTACGGCGGCAAGGCGACGCAAGGGCGTCGGCGCCCGCGGCTCAACCGTCACGGCGACCTTGGGCTGCAATGAGGTGATCGAGAGCACGACGAGTACAAGGCCCTTCGCAGCCATTGGCGCGAGCAGATCAATGTCGCGGGTAACGCGGTCGGATTTGGTGGTGATGGTCAGCGGGTGATCATGCTCTGCCAATACCTCAATACAGCCGCGCGTGATGCGCCATTGATCCTCGATCGGCTGATAGGGATCAGTGTTGGTGCCAAACGCGATTGGCGCCACTTCATAACCCTTCCTGGCAAGCTCGGCACGCAACAGGGCGGGGGCGTTCGGTTTCGCGAACAGCCTGGTTTCGAAATCAAGGCCCGGCGAAAGATCATGGAAGGCGTGTGACGGGCGCGCAAAACAATAGATGCAGCCATGTTCGCATCCACGATACGGATTGATCGAGCGGTCAAACGGGATGTCGGGCGATGCGTTGCGGGTGATGATTGTGCGTGGATGTTCGACCGTCACGCTGGTCTTCAGTGGTGTCGGCACCTCGTCCATGAGCGCGCGTTCGTCCAGCCAGTCGCCATCCGCTTCGCGAATGGGCAGATTGAATCTGACACTTGCTGTATTGATGGTCGCGCCTCGGACCGCACGAATTTTGCCCATTGCATGGCGCTAACACTGACTATAGAACATAGCAAGAACATTGGAGGGCGCATGGGACGAATCAGCTATGTCGAACTGCCGGTGCGTGATGTTGCGACGGCAAAGACCTTTTACGCTGCGGCATTCGATTGGGCATTTGCAGACTTCGGACCAGATTATGCCGCGACGATGACGGGTGACACCGACCTCGGCTTGAACGGTGATTCAGCGCAATGGACCGCACAGCTTTTGCCGGTGATCGAGGTAAATGATCTCGAGTCAGCCTTGGCGCGGGTCACCGCCGCCGGAGGTGTCGTCACACTGCCGATCTTTGGCTTTCCCGGCGGCAGGCGGTTCCACTTCCGCGATCCAGCGGGGCATGAACTGGCCGCGATGCAGACCGATACCACAGTTGAATAGCGTGATATTTAAACGCGTTGACGCCGTGACTGACGAAGTTAAGTTGTTGTCGACAACGCAGGGTAAAGATGAAACTGATCAGGTAGGCTTTGGTAGTTGCGCTTCTCGGCTTCGCGGCTCCGGTTTTTGCCGAGGATTAGCTTATCAATGCTTCAACGACGGCGGGGGTGTCGCCGCAGCGCTGCAAGAAGCGGGTTATAAGGCCGTGATCAAAACGGGAGATGACGGCGACCCCTATATTATCAGCTCGGCCAATGGCGAAGAGTTCACGATCGATTTTTATGACTGCAAGGACAAGCATTGCTCATCGATCGCGTTTTCCAGCTTTTACAAGGAAGACCCGATGTGGACCGCCGCACTCACCAACGAATGGAATGCGGAGAAGCGTTTTCTGCGCATTGGCGTCGATAGCAAAGGCAGGTTGCGCGAATATCTTGATGTATCAACCGTGGGGAAGCTGACCCAGGCGAACTTTGCCGATTTGATCGACTGGTATAAATCGATGGATGGTGCGCTTGCCAAGTTCATCGCTGACAAACGTGAGGCGGTGAAGAAATAACTCAGCGCTCGCGCAGCCGCGGCATCAGTTCGACGAAATTGCAGGGGCGGTGGCGACTGTCGAGCTGGTCGCGCAATATGCCGTCCCAGCCGTCTTTCACGGCACCGGTCGAACCGGGCAAGGCAAAGATATAGGTGCCGCGTGTGACACAGGCACAGGCGCGTGATTGCACCGTAGATGTGCCAATGCTGCTGTAACTGAGCCAGCGAAACAATTCGCCGAAACCGGGGATCGCTTTTTCCTGGACACGTTCAATCGCTTCGGGCGTGACATCGCGACCTGTGACGCCAGTCCCACCGGTCGAGATAACGCAATCAATTCCGGGATCATCGACCCAGGCGTGGAGCGCAGCGACTATCGTGTCTGCGTCGTCAGGCAGCAGCTTTCGATCAGCGAGCACATGCCCGGCCTGTGTCAGCCGGTCGACCAACGTGTCGCCCGAACGATCATCAGCCAGGCTGCGCGTGTCAGAAACCGTCAGGACGGCAATGCGAACCGGCAGAAACGCCGCGCTTTCGTCAATCGGCACTGGTCACCGTGGATGGCACCTTTGCTGCACTCATACGGACTGCTGCTGCACCGGGCATTCCCGGGAAGCGGGGCCACAATCCCTGAGACAATGCGGTTCGGCTGGGAGACTCAGTGCGGCCGATTTGCGCCTCATACATCCAGTAGTTTCGCAATACCGTGGCGACATAGCCGCGCGTTTCCCAAAACGGAATCGACTCGATGTACAACAGCGGATCGCCGCCATCGCGGGACTGGGCATTCCATTGTTCGACCGGCACGGGGCCTGCATTGTAGGCAGCGATGACCTTCGGCAACAGCCCGCCCGTGCCGGGCTGATCGCGAAGCTGCTCGAGATAACTCTGCCCTACCTCGAAATTGGTGCCGGGGCGGCTAAGCGCTGAACGATCAAAGGCGCGGCCTTGTTTCCGTGCAATATCCGACGCCGCACCCGGACGGATCTGCATCAGCCCATAGGCACCGGCCGAGCTGATAACATCGGTACGAAAACGCGATTCCTGCAGGGCATGGGCAAATACCAGGGCGCGATCAACCCGCCAGCCACCGTCCGGCGTCCAGTTGGGCGCCGGAAAGCGAGCTTCGACCGGCGGATTGGCACCGACCGGGCCATTATGTGAGAGCCATACCAACGTACCTGGCAGGCTCAGTGCCTCGGTGAAGCGCACGAGCGACGGAAATTCAGCCGGGTCGCCAATCCTGGCTTGCTGCCGGATCACCGCATCCGCCAGCGTGACTTCGCCAATTTCAGTCAGCGCCGCGGCGACGCGAATATTGGGACGACGCGCCAGTGACTGCCAATCACTTGCGATGAAAGATTCGGCGGAGGGGCGGGGGGCGTCCTTCATGCCCAGCGCCTGTCGCGCGAGCAGGCCATAAAAGGTCTCGCGATATTGTGCGGCGCTCTTCAGGCGCGCTTCAATGCGGTCGGGGTGGTTGCAGGCCATATCGGCGCGTGACGTCCAGTAAAGCCCTGCTGCGCGCAGATCGACATCACTCGCCCGCGCTGCGACAGCGTCAAAATTTACCCCGGCAGCGACACAGTCACGCTGGCGCCACGCGGCTAGCCCGGCCACCCAATTGCCTTGCACCGACCATTCACCAACCCCTGATGCTGCCTTGGTTGCCATGGCGCGCGCATTGCCGTCGTCACCGGCAAGGAAATACATCCAGGAAACTTTCTGCTGCCATTCCGTCAACGCTTCGGGCGACAGATTGGCCGTGCTCTCCAGCAATGCCTGCGCCGAGGCGCCATCATCGGCCTTCACAAAGGGTTGCATCCGCAACGCCAGTTCGGCCCCGACCAGATCGCTCTTGATTGCCCGGGCACGAGTGCGGGCTGGGGCACCATTGATCCAGGTTAGCGCACGAGCTTCCGGCAAGGCTGGCAGGCCGACCGCGCCACGCGATGCGGCCAGGGTGGCAACCTGCTGTGCCTGTGGCAACTCCGGTGCCTCGGCGAGCAGCTTCAGCAATGGGTCAAGGTCAGCCTTTGGAGACCCCTTGGCGGTCAGCAATTCTGCCCGGGCAATGGCGTGCAAAGGCCCGGGCTTCATCGCATCAAGCTGGAGCTGTGCGTCCTGCCAACGTCGGTCACGAATGCTCTGAAAAACAGCGCGATAGCCAGCACGTTGCCCTGCATCAAGCTGACTGGGAACGGACGGCGACATGGCCGCCGGCGCATAGTCCGCCGGCGCGGCGTGTGCGGCAAAGGGTGTCAACACGACCGAACAGGCGATGATGAACTTTGCAGTCACGTCCCAAGACCCCCGATCAACATTTTCAAGTCGCGCCATGCGTCAGCCTTTTGCGCCGGTCGGTCGAGCAGGAAGCGAGGATGAAAGCTCGCCACTGCCTCTACCGTCACCGACTTGTTTCCGTCGTTAAGGTTAACGCTGTGTATATTTCCCCTGGCCGGGGCAACATCTGCCCCAAGCAGCGCACGGCTTGGCGCATTGCCGAGCAACAAGACCCGTTTCGGCCCGGCAAGGGCAACATAATGGCGTGTCACTTCAACCAGCCGCTCTTCCATTTCAGGGGTGATCCGGCCTGTCGTTGGACGTTTGGCGCACATCGCAACGATGTGAACTGAGCCACGATCCCTGCCGATTGCCGCCAACATATGGTCAAACAGCCGCCCGGTCGCGCCACTGAGCAACATGCCGGCATCGACATCCTCGCGTTCGGGAACATCAACCAGGATCATGATCGGCGCATTCAGCGGCCCCTGGTTCGCAACAAAGGCGCCGGGCCATGCCGTCTCTGGTGCCGCTGGCCCCTCGCGCCATATCAGAAAGCTGTCGAGTGTGGCGGGCAGCGGTTCGACTTGCGGCGCATCTGCCACAGCACGGGCTGCCGGTCGTTCAGACGGCTGGTTCGGGGGCGGGACAGTGATCAGCCAGTTGCGGGGCTGCTCATCGAGCAACGCATCGACCCCGGCGTCGATCCACCAGTCAATCGCGCTCGCTGCAACAGCGTTCCAGGAATGATTTTGATCCGCACCCATCGCGATTGCATTGACTAGCATGTTGACGCGACCGTCAATTCGCTGGCACTCGCAGATGGACAAGCCGTGGCTGGGACGCGACGACAGGTTCGCGAGCGTCCCATGGGGAGACGAAGATGAGCGAACGCGAGTCAATGCCGTATGATGTCGTTGTCGTTGGTGGCGGGCCTTCCGGCCTGTCGGCTGCGATCCGGCTGAAACAACTGGCCAATGAGGTGGGCGCCGAATTGTCGGTGTGCGTGCTTGAAAAAGGGTCGGAAATTGGCGCGCACATCCTTTCGGGTGCGGTGATCGATCCCAGGGCGCTCGACGAGCTGATTCCCGACTGGAAGGAACGGGGCTGCCCGCTGGCCGAGGTACCGGTCAACGACAACCAGCATTGGATTTTGACCAAGCGCAAGCGCTTCGGGATGCCGCACATCATCACGCCGCCGTTCATGCATAACAAGGGCACCTATACAGGCAGCCTGGGAAACCTGTGCCGCTGGCTGGCAGGGCAGGCAGAAGAACTGGGCGTTGAGATTTTCCCCGGCTTTGCTGCGGCGGAAATCCTGTTCAACGATGATGGATCGGTAAAGGGCGTCGCAACCGGCGATATGGGCGTTGCCCGCGACGGAACGCACAAGCCGGATTATCAGCCGGGGCTCGAACTGCACGCCAAATATACCTTCTTTGCGGAAGGGTGCCGTGGTCACCTGACCAAGCAGATGATCCGCATTTTTGATCTGGCGAAAGACAGCCAGCCACAGGTTTATGGGCTTGGCATCAAGGAATTGTGGGATATTGACCCTGAGCTCCATGCACCGGGCCGGGTGATCCACACACAGGGCTGGCCATTGTCGGAGAGCGGATCTGACGGGGGCGGGTTCCTTTACCATCAGGCCAATGGGCAGGTCGCGCTCGGCTTTGTTACGTGGCTCAATTATTCCAACCCGTATCTCTCCCCGTTTCAGGAGATGCAGCGCTGGAAAACGCACCCGGCCATTGCTGAGATACTGAAGGGTGCAAAGCGCGTGTCCTATGGCGCGCGCGCCATCAGTGACGGCGGGCTGCAATCGATACCGAAGCTCGTGTTCCCGGGCGGGGCACTGGTTGGTGACAGCGCGGGCTTCCTCAACGTGCCACGGATCAAGGGTACGCATACAGCGATGAAGTCAGCAATGATGGCAGCCGAGGCGGCCTTTGCGGCATTGCAGGCTGGCCGCGCCGGTGATGAGTTGAATGCCTATCCCGAGGCATTTGAAACGAGCTGGGTCCGCAAGGAATTGTCGATCGTCCGCAACGTGTTGCCGTTGGTCGAGAAGTTTGGCGAATCCCTCGGCACGGTGCTGGCCGGAATGTCGATGTGGCTTGAATATATTGGCATCAAACTGCCCTTCACCATGAAGCATCACCCCGACCACAAGAGCTTGTGGCGCAAGGACCAGGTCCAGCCGATTGCCTATCCGAAAGCCGATGGTGTGCTGACTTTCGACCGGCTCTCGTCGGTGTTCATCTCGAACACGAACCATGAGGAAGATCAGCCTGTTCACCTCACGCTGAAAGATCCTGACATTCCGGTGAAGTATGATTTGCCGATGTATGACGAGCCCGCGCAGCGATATTGCCCGGCGGGGGTTTATGAAATTGTTGGGCAGGAAGAGGGTGACCCGAAGTTCGTGATCAACGCGCAGAATTGCGTCCACTGCAAGACCTGCGACATCAAGGATCCTACCCAGAACATCAACTGGGTTGTGCCTGAGGGTGGTGGGGGTCCCAATTACCCGAATATGTAACCGCCATGATTGTTGAAGCTGCCCCGGCGAAGATCAATCTCGCACTGCATGTCCGCGCGAGGCGCCCGGACGGTTATCACGAGATTGAGACGCTGTTCGCTTTTCTGCGCGACGGTGATGTGCTGACGCTGGCACCTGGTGCGTTGTCGCTGGCGATAAGGGGGCCGTTCGCCGGCGACCTGACGGTCGATGACGACAATCTCGTGCTTCGCGCGGCGTATCAATATGCGGTGGCATTTCAG
Organism: uncultured Sphingomonas sp.; assembly: GCA_963422345.1. GTDB lineage: Bacteria > Pseudomonadota > Alphaproteobacteria > Sphingomonadales > Sphingomonadaceae > Sphingomonas. The sequence continues at coordinate 2,285,721 of OY729425.1, read as the reverse complement.
CGCCCCGCCAGCGGAAACTTCTTACTCGACAAGCGCTTGCCGATTGCTTCCGGCATTGGCGGTGGATCGGCCGATGCGGCGGCCGCACTGCGTGCATTGGCGCGACGCGATGGTGTCCCGCTTGATGATGGATGGTTGTTTGACTGTGCCGCCGCGCTTGGTTCCGATGTGCCAGCCTGTCTTCTCGGCGTGACCGCGATGGGCGGGGGCAGGGGTGAGGTTCTGGAACCGCTCGAGGGGATCAGCGGGACACCGGTATTGCTGGTCAATCCCGGCATTGCGGTTTCGACTGCTCGGGTATTTGCGGGTTGGGACGGGTTGGATCGTGGACCAATGGCAGACGGTGCCACCATGGCACGTGCGATTGCCGGACGAAACGACCTGGAAGCACCGGCGCGAGCGCTGGCGCCAGCAATTGACGACGTGATCGCGGCGCTTTCCGATACCAACGCCCAACTGGCGCGCATGTCAGGATCCGGTGCGACCTGCTTTGCACTTTACCCATCGCAGGAGGCGCTGGCGTCAGCGGCTGCGGCTATCCGGGTCGCGCATCCACGTTGGTGGTGTCTCGAATCGGTGCTCGTGTGACAGTCCCGCGTGTCGATTCGGGACAGGCGAGCATCGATGCAGTGCCTGACAGAAGGCACTGCGTGAATGGCATCAGTCTTGCTGAGCTGTCTCCGAACAGGTCCGCCGTTACGCACGTCGCGCCTGCCGGTGGTCCTCGGCCTCGCCGCGCGCCATCCCCCCAGGAGGGCGGCAGGCATGGCTCTGCCGCCCTTTTGCGTTCCGCATGAGCAATCCGCGCAAAATTCCGGGTCAGCCTGGCGGGATCCTGCTGATTTGCGACCATGCGTCGAACCATGTGCCGCACGATATCGACCTGGGAATCGACCCGGCGTTGCTGGACAAGCACATCGCGATCGATATTGGCGCCGGCCCGCTGACCGAGGCGATGGCTGCGCGGCTGAACGTCCCTGCCATCCTCGCCACTGTTTCACGGCTCGTCATTGACCTGCACCGACCGCCGGACCATCCAACGCTGATCCCGGCTGTCAGCGATGGCCACGTCATCGCCGGTAATGTCGGCGACCACCGCGCGGCGCGTATCGCGCGTTTCCATCGCCCGTATCACGGCGCGCTTGCCGGGATGATCCAATCGACGAGCCCGAAATTATTGGCGTCAATTCACAGCTTTACGCCACAACTTGAGCAGGATGGTACACTGCGGCCATGGCAAATCGGCATCCTGTCAAACCGGGACCGCCGGGCGGCTGACCTTGCGATCACCCTGCTGCGCGAGGCCGGCATTCCGACCGGCGACAACGAGCCCTATTCCGGGCGGCTGCTCAACGCGACGCTGAACCGTCACGGGGAGGCGACGGGTACGCCAAGCGTGGCGATCGAAGTGCGCAATGATCTGATCGATCACCCTGCCGGTGTTGAGCGTTGGGCCGACATTCTGGCGTCATTTCTGGAAAGAATACGCAATAGTCTTGCGCGAGATACCCGTCTCGCGACATAGGCGCGCGCATGACACGCTCATTCGACAAATCCCGCTTGCCCAGCCGTCACGTTTCGGTTGGCCCGGAACGCGCCCCGCATCGCAGCTATTATTACGCGATGGGCATCGCCGAGGAGGATATCGCCAAGCCCTTTGTTGCCCTGGCCAGTGCCGGCAATGACAGTGCGCCGTGCAATACCACGCTCGACGTCCAGGCGGACGCGGCGCGAGCCGGGGTGATCCAGGGCGGCGGTATGCCGCGCCGTTTCAACACCATCACGGTGACGGATGGCATCGCCATGGGCCATCAGGGTATGAAGTCCTCGCTGGTCAGCCGTGAGGTAATTGCGGATTCGGTGGAACTCAGCGTGCGCGGACATTGCTATGACGCGCTGGTCGGCTTTGCCGGGTGCGACAAATCCCTGCCTGGCATGATGATGGCGATGTTGCGGCTGAACATTCCGTCGATCTTTGTTTATGGCGGATCGATCCTGCCCGGCCGCTTTCATGATCGTGACGTCACCGTCGTCGATGTCTTCGAGGTCGTGGGTCGCTATGCGGCGGGCGGCTGTCCATTGTCGGAAGTACATGAGCTGGAAAAGGTCGCGTGTCCCGGCCATGGCGCGTGCGGCGGGCAATATACCGCCAACACCATGGCCTGTGTCGGGGAGGCGATTGGCCTGTCACTGCCCAATTCCAACATGGTGCCAGCCCCCTATTCGACGCGGGAGCAGATTGCCGTCGCGGCGGGCGCGCAAGTGATGGAATTGCTGGCGGACAATATCCGCCCGCGCGACATTTGCACCCGCGCAGCCTTTGTCAACGCGGCGCGCGTGGTTGCCGCGACAGGCGGGTCGACCAACGGCGCACTGCACCTGCCGGCAATGGCGCATGAGGCGGGGATCGCCTTCGACCTGTTTGACGTCGCCGAGGTCTTTAAAACAACACCTTATATCGCCGACCTGAAACCCGGTGGCAAATTTGTTGCCAAGGATATGTATGACGCAGGCGGCGTGTACATGTTGATGAAGACGTTGCTTTCCAATGACCTGCTCGACGGCAATTGCCTGACCGTCACCGGCAAGACGCTGGGGGAGAATATCGAGCAGGTAACGTGGAATCCCGATCAGAAAGTGATCTATGACGTCAAGGCGCCACTATCGCCCACCGGCGGTGTGGTTGGACTGCGTGGCAGCCTGGCGCCCGACGGTGCGATCGTGAAGGTCGCCGGGATGCATCGGCTCCAGTTTGAAGGCCCCGCACGGGTGTTTGAGTGCGAGGAAGACGCCTTTGCGGCGGTTGAACGGCGCGAGATCCAGGAGGGCGAGGTCGTTGTCATCCGCTATGAAGGCCCAAGGGGCGGCCCGGGGATGCGCGAGATGCTGTCGACCACGGCGGCGCTCTACGGCCTGGGCATGGGTGAGAAGATCGCCCTGATCACCGATGGTCGGTTTTCGGGCGCAACGCGGGGATTCTGCATCGGCCATGTCGGTCCGGAAGCCGCCGAAGGCGGGCCAATTGCGCTCGTGGTTGACGGCGACACCATCCGGATCGACGCAGAGGCAGGCACGATAGACCTGAATGTTTCGCCGGAAATCATGGCCGAACGCCGCGCGGCATGGCAGCCGCGCCGCAATGATTATCAGTCTGGCGCATTGTGGCGCTATGCGGCCAATGTTGGTCCAGCGTATAAGGGGGCGGTAACCCATCCCGGAGCCAGTGCCGAAACCCATGTCTATGCGGATATCTAGCGGCCTGTTGCTGGCGATCTTGCTCGCCGGTTGTGGCGAGAAGACAGTCGATCACAATGTCCTGGCTCAGGTCGAGGCAAAGCAGCGCAGCGATGCCGAGGATAGTGGCCGGATCATGTGCGCGCAGCGCGGACAAGGCGATTTTGCGCGTGTCTGCACCGTGGAACGCACCGCAACAGCCAATGGGCTGGTGCTGACCATCAGCCACCCTGACGGTGCGTTTCGCCGGTTTCTGGTCACCCGTGATGGTCGCGGTGTGGTTGCAGCAGACGGTGCCGAGAAGGCCGTCGTTACCGTGCTTGGCGAGGGTGGTATCGAGGTGGCGTTGGGCGGTGATCGTTATCGGTTGCCCGCAACGGTCAAGGGTTTGGCGGCGCGCGGTTCATGACGCCACTTGCCGGGATGCCCGTCGTTACCGCAGCGGCAATGCGGGCGGCGGAAGCGACGGTGATAGATGCGGGAACGAGCGCCTACGCGCTGATGGAGCGCGCCGGCCACACCGTTGCCGAGGCGGTGCGGCGGCTGGGCAATGGCGCACCGGTTCTGGTGCTTTGCGGGCCGGGGAATAATGGTGGGGACGGCTATGTCGTTGCCACAGCGCTGGCCCGACACGGAATTGCGACAAGGGTTACCGCCAGTGCCGAGCCAATGACTGACGCTGCCTGTGAGGCACGACGGGGGTGGCAGGGGCCGGTAGAGGCGCTTCGTGCTGCCACGCCGGCGCCGGTGCTGGTTGATGCCTTGTTCGGAACCGGTCTGTCGCGCCCCCTTGCAGGAGACGTGAGTGACGCGCTGGCTCAGCTGACCCGTGCTGCGGGCCTGTCGATCGCCGTCGATGTGCCAAGTGGGGTCGGAACAGATGACGGTGCGCTGCTCGGGCTGACATCACCCTTTGATCTTACGCTTGCGCTTGGCGCTGCAAAGCCCGCCCATGTCCTGCAACCATCGGCACAATATTGCGGGCTTGTTCGCATTCTGGACATCGGCATTGCCGTTGCGAGCAAGGCACAGGTGCTAAGGCGCCCCGCAATGTCGCCACCCCCAACCGGCGCGCACAAATATACAAGAGGGATGGTGGCGATTGTCGCCGGTACGATGCCTGGCGCTTCGGAACTTGCGGCTGAGGCAGCATTGCGGGCGGGGGCGGGCTATGCCTTGTTGCTGGGGGAAGGCGACCATAACGCGCCGCACGCAATTGTGCGCGCACCATGGCGAGCAGATGCGCTGGCCGACCCCAGAATCAACGTCATCCTGATCGGTCCCGGGCTGGGGCGTGACGGTGAGGCGGCACGCAGGCTCGACGCGGCAATCCATATTGATCGTGCGCTGGTCATTGATGGCGATGCACTTCACCTGCTCGACACGGGCCGTCTTTCCCGCGTGGCGCGGCGTTCCGCGCCGACGATCCTGACCCCGCACGCAGGTGAATTTACTGCCTTGTTTGGCAAGACAGGCGGAAGCAAGGCTGTGGCCGCGCAATGCGCCGCGCAGCAATCGGGGGCCTATGTCGTTTTCAAGGGCGCCGACACGGTGATCGCAGCGCCAGACGGGCGCCTTTGCTTCGCCGGGCGCGCCAGCAGTTGGCTGTCCACAGCTGGAACCGGGGATGTACTGGCCGGCGCGATCAGCGCCATGGTTGCGGGTAGCGAAGGAGATGTGATGGAGCAGATCGGCGCCGGGGTCTGGCTTCACGCCGAAGCGGCACGACGGTTGGGCAGCGCCTTCATCGCTGACGATCTGGCGGCAAGCCTGTCACGGGCAAGGGATATTTTGTGAGCGATACGATCATCCGGATTGCAGGACGCGGGGAAGGCGTCACGGCTGATGGCCGCCACGCTGCATGGTCGGCACCGGGCGACACGCTGACAGCAGACGGTATTGTCATCCCCGGCCCGCATCACGCAGCGGCACCGTGCCGGCATTACAAAAGCTGTGGTGGATGCCAGCTCCAGCACCTTGATGACGCAAGTTACAGCGCCTTCATCATCGACCGGATCAGCGGAGCATTGGCAGCGCACGGCTTGAGCACCGAAATCAGGACGCCGCATTTGTCGCCTGCCCGAACACGGCGGCGGGCAGCGCTACAGGCCGAAATGAGCGGCGGGCGCGTGCGGATCGGGTTCAGCGAAAGCGCGAGCCACGCGCTGATCGACCTTGAGGAATGTTGGGTTCTCACACCTGCTCTTTTTGCGCTGATTGCGCCGCTGCGCTTATTGCTGGGCAAGATGATGAAGCCGAAACGGCGCGTCAGGCTTCATCTGGTCGAGGCCGATCAGGGTCCAGACCTGCTGATCGAGGGAATCGCCGCCGAGGGACTCGCTGCGGCTGAGGCCATTACTGCATTTGCCCAGCGCCATGGCGTCGCGCGGTTTGCAATTGATAATGGCCATGGGCCAGAGAGCCGCTGGGAACCCGAGCCCGTCACTATCACCTTGGGTGGTGCGGCAGTGCCGCTACCCTATGCGGCCTTCCTCCAGGCGACGCGCGAGGGAGAGGCTGCGTTGATCGCGGCGGTTCACAGCGCCATAGGGGAAGCCGATATTGTCGCGGACCTGTTTGCCGGACTGGGGACATTTGCCCTGGCACTTCAGGGTCGGGTCTATGCTGCCGAGGGCGCGCGTGACCCGATCAATGCGCTGAAATCGGCTGCGGCACTGGCCGGACGACGGGTTTTTGCTGACCATCGCGATCTGTTCAGGCGACCGCTGACGACCGAGGAAAGCAATCGCTTCGCGGCGATTGTCCTTGACCCGCCACGGGCTGGCGCGCGCGAACAAGTCTTGCAACTCGCCACCGCGACGACACCCGTTATCGCCTATGTTTCGTGTAATCCCGGAACCTTCGCGCGTGATGCCGAGATTTTGTGTGAAAGTGGTTTCAAACTCGACTGGATCCAGCCGGTCGGGCAGTTCCGCTGGTCAACGCATGTTGAGCTGGCTGCCCGGTTCAGCCGTTGAGGGCCGGATAGTCTGCACCGACAAAGTAAAGCCCGTCGGGCGGCGCATTAAGACCAAGCGCGGCGCGGTCACGCGCGGCCAGGGCGGTGGCCATGTCATCCGGTGTCCATTTGCCCTGACCAACCAGCACCAGGCATCCCACCATCGAACGCACCTGATGGTGCAGAAATGAACGCGCTTCGGCGAAAACGGTAATCCGCTCACCGTCCTGCTTTGCTTCGAACCGGTCCAGGGTGCGAAGCGGGCTGTCAGCCTGGCAATGCGCCGAACGGAAGGTCGTAAAGTCATGCCGCCCTGTCAGATGCCGGGCGCCTTGCGCCATGGCCACCCCGTCAAGCGGCGTAGGCACCCGCCACGCCAGACCCGCCTCAAAGGTAAGCGGTGCCCGTCGTGTGATGATGCGATACTCGTATCGCCGCCCCAGACAGGAGAAGCGCGCGTGCCAGTCGTCTGGTACAATCTCACAGGAGAGAATAGCGACCGGCGCTGGCCGCAACAGGGCATTAAGTGCCTCGCCAAGACGAAATGGCGCGATTGTCCTGTTGATGTCGAGGTGCGCGCGCATCGCCGTGGCATGAACCCCGGCGTCGGTCCGTCCTGCGGCATAGACATTGGTTCGTTCACCGGTGACGGCATGGACTGCCGTTTCGATTGCCTCCTGCACGCTCGGGCCATGGGATTGACGTTGCCAGCCCATGAAAGACCGCCCGTCATATTCAATCGTCAGCGCAAAGCGCGTCATGTGAGCTGGCTGCCCGCAGGAATAGCAAAGCCGCGCAACAATTCCGCTGACGTCATGACGCCACGTCCGGCGCGTTGCAGGGTAACCGGGCGAATGACACCTTCTCCCGTGGCGATGCCAAGCCTGTCGTCGATCACCGTGCCGGGCGATCCGGCGCCGCCCTCAACCTGCACAGACAGGACGCGGATCCTTTCTCCGCCGAAAACGAAAAAGGCGCCGGGCGCCGGGTTGAACGCCCGGACCTGCCGTTCAACCGCCGATGCGGCCAGGGTGAAGTCAAGCTGGGCCTCGGCCTTGTCGATCTTGCTGGCATAGCTGACCCCGTCCTCGGCCTGCTTCGCCGGCGGAAAACCCGCAAGGTCCACAAGGACGGTGAGCATCAGCCGGGCGCCGATCATGCTCAACTCCGCCGTAAGGTCACCCGCTGCTTTCCCGGCAACGCTTGTACGCTCTTCCAGCAGGATCGGCCCGGTATCGAGCCCGGATTCCATCTGCATGATGTCAACGCCGGTTTCGGCATCGCCGGCCAGGATCGCGCGCTGGACCGGTGCTGCGCCGCGCCAGCGGGGCAGGAGGGAGCCGTGGACATTCAGGCAGCCATGGCGGGGCAGGTCAAGAACGGCCCGTGGCAGGATCAGGCCATAGGCCGCAACCACCCCGACATCGGCTTTCAGGGCAGCAAATTCCGCCTGCACCGCTGCATCGCGCAGCGAAACCGGCGTTCGTACGGGGATGTGCAGCGCCTGGGCACAAAGCTCCACCGGTGACGGTGACAGCGCCTTGCCGCGCCCGGCACGGCGGGCGGGCTGGCAATAGGCCGCCACGACGTCATGACCGTGATCGACCAGCGCCCGAAGGATCGGGACGGCAAAATCGGGGGTTCCCATAAAGACTATCCGCATCTGGCCTCTCTCGCCGCTTGGCAGAGGGGTGCGCAACCCCCTATCTGTGCCTTCATGGCTTCTCCCGAGATTGACGCGCTCACCAAGGCGCTGGCCCGGCTCCCCGGCCTTGGCCCGCGCTCGGCGCGGCGTGCCGTCCTGCATCTGCTCAAGAAGCGCGAAGCCGTGCTGGGTCCATTGCTGGCGGCGCTGACCGCTGTCGACCTGCGACTCGCGACCTGCGCGACGTGCGGCAATGTCGATACAACCGACCCGTGCGAGATTTGCGTCGATCCGCGCCGTGACTCGCGCGCATTGTGCGTGGTCGAGGAAGTTGCCGATCTTTGGGCGCTTGATCGCTCGCGGCTGTTCCCCGGTCGCTTCCATGTCCTTGGCGGGCGACTGTCCGCGCTGGAAGGCGTCCGCCCGGAAGATCTGACGATCGATTCGCTGGTCAGGCGGATTGAGGCCGGGGGTATCGACGAAGTGGTCCTGGCGATGAATGCCACGCTGGAGGGGCAAACGACCGCGCATTACATCGCGGACAGGATCGATCGCTTTCCGGTGCGGGTGACACAGCTTGCGCATGGCCTGCCGGTTGGCGGTGAACTCGACTATCTTGATGAGGGAACTTTGGCACAAGCACTGCGCGCACGGCGTCCTGTCGCTTGACGAGGCGCTCGCGCTTTCCTAGCTCGCGATTATGAGCTTGCTTGAAATCCTTGAAGTGCCGCACCCCGGCCTGCGCGCGGTTGCCAAACCTGTCGATGCTGTCGACCAGCAGGTGCGTGACACGATCGCCGACATGTTTGATACCATGTATGATGCGCGCGGTATCGGCCTTGCGGCAACGCAGGTCGGCATTGAGCGGCGTATTGTCGTGATCGACCTGCAAGAGCCGGTGGGTGAGGGCGACGAGGCAAAGCCAGGCCGTCAGCCGATTGCCTTCGTCAATCCCGAGCTGGTGTGGCTGAGCGACGAAATGACCAGCTATGCCGAGGGGTGCCTGTCCATTCCTGAGCAATATGCCGAGGTTGAACGCCCGGCCCGGTGTCGGGTGAAGTGGCTTGATGCTGACGGCAAGGAACAGGAACAGGAAATGGATGGCTTGCTGTCCACCTGCATCCAGCATGAGATTGATCATCTGAACGGCGTATTGTTCATCGACCATATTTCGCGCCTCAAGCGCGACATGGTGCTCAAGAAGCTGGCAAAGATCCGCAAGGCCGCCTGAACGGGCTAGAACAGGCCTTCGATCTGGCCATTGCCGTCGAAATGGATTGTCTCGGCGGCCGGCACGCGCGGCAAGCCGGGCATGGTCATGATTTCCCCGCAAATTGCGACGACGAAGCCGGCACCAGCCGACAGGCGGACCTCGCGCACATCGACAATATGGCCGGTCGGGGCGCCCAGTTTTGTGGGGTCAGTCGAAAAGCTGTATTGGGTCTTGGCCATGCAGATTGGCAGGTGGCCGTAGCCCGCTTTCTCCCATTGCTCGAGTTGTCGCCGTATCGCTGGCGCAGCCACCGCTTCCTGCGCCCGATAAATCCGTGTCGCGATCGTGTTGATCTTTTCCAGCAGTGACAGGCGATCATCGTAGAGCGGCGTGAACCGCGTGTCGTCTCGCCGGCACAGCTCGACGACGCGCCCGGCGAGTGTTTCCGCGCCAGCGCCGCCATCCGCCCAATGACTGCATAATATTGCTTCCACGCCCTGGCTTGCGGCGATCTCACAAATCACCTGAAACTCCTCCGGCGTGTCACCGTCAAATCGGTTGACGGCAACCACGACAGGCACACCGAACTGGCGGATATTCTCAATGTGGCGCGACAGGTTGACGCCACCACGGCGCACCGCTTCGGCATCAGGGCGTGCCAGGTCAGCCTTGGCAACGCCGCCGTTCATCTTGAGCGCCCTTACCGTCGCGACCAGCACCACAGCCGATGGTGCAAGGCCCGACTGACGGCATTTGATATCAAAGAACTTCTCCGCACCAAGGTCAGCGCCAAAGCCGGCCTCGGTCACGACAAAATCGGCAAGTCCGAGCGCGGTTCGCGTCGCGATCACGGAATTGCAGCCATGGGCGATATTGGCGAAAGGCCCGCCATGAATAAGCGCCGGGTTACCCTCAAGGGTCTGAACCAGATTGGGTTTGATCGCCTGGGACAGCAGCACCGTCATGGCACCATCAGCCTTGAGATCGCGTGCCGTGATCGGCTGACGATCACGCGAATAACCAATGATAATCCGCCCGAGCCGGGCCTCGAGATCCTCAAGGTCGCGCGCCAGGCACAATATCGCCATCACCTCCGAAGCGACGGTAATGTCAAAACCGGACTCGCGCGGAAACCCGTTGGCTGGTCCGCCAAGTGACTGTGTAACAGAGCGAAGCGCGCGATCATTCATATCGAGCACGCGGCGCCACATGATCCGCCGAACATCTATGTCGAGCGCATTACCCCAATAGATATGGTTGTCGATCATCGCCGCAAGCAGGTTATGCGCCGAGGTGATGGCGTGAAAATCACCCGTGAAATGAAGGTTGATGTCTTCCATCGGTACGACCTGGGCGTACCCACCGCCCGTCGCGCCGCCCTTTGTACCGAAACATGGTCCGAGTGACGGCTCACGCAAGGCAAGCATGGCCTTGTGGCCAATCAGGTTCAACGCATCGGCCAACCCGACTGATGTCGTCGACTTCCCTTCACCCGCAGGCGTCGGGTTGATGGCCGTGACCAGGATCAGCTTCCCTTGCGCATCGCTGATACCCAGTTGCGACAGGTCGATCTTGGCCTTGTAACGGCCATGAGGTTCGACGGCTTCCAGGGGGATTGGCACGCCCTCGGCAATGGCGGTTATGGGCTTAAGTGTCGCTGCACGCGAGATTTCGATGTCGGTCTGCATGGACGATAGAGGTATCATCACCACAGCCTATCGCAAGCCGCTTTGCCAATGACGCCGCGCGGTCTAGAAAGTTCGCAGAATGTTCTGTGCGAGGGGTTGATGAGTGGAATGATGACAGCACTGGCAATGGTGGCTGTGCTTGTTGCGGGCTTGCTGATCGGCTGGCTGTTCGGCAATCGCACCACAGCGACGCTCCGTGCCGAGCGCGATCAACGTACTGAAGAGTTCAAACACGCAATTGTCGATCTGGCTTCCGCAGAGGAGCGGGCGCGTGCTGCCGACCAGATTCGCGAAGAGGCGGCGTTTCTGCGTGATGAGCGCGACATAGCACGCCTGGAAAATATCGAGCTCAAAACACTCGCCTCAGCCTTTGAGGCGCGACAGAAGGAGCTGCTTGAAGCCAAGGAGGCGATGGCCAGCCAGTTCGCCGAGCTGTCAGCCAAGGCATTGGGACAGGCCCAGGATGCGTTCCTCAAGCGTGCGGATGAGCGCTTCCGCCAATCCGAGGAGACGGCGGGGCAGAATCTGAAATCGATGCTCCAGCCGGTCAGTGACCGGCTGCTGCGCTACGAGGAAGCGGTCGGCAAGGTTGAGGCTGAGCGCAAGGGTGCCTTCAGCGAGCTGAAGGGCCAGATTGAGGCGATGCGCGTCGGTCAGGAAAAGGTCAGCAGCGAGGCGGCCAAGCTGGTCAACTCGCTGCGCAATGCGCCCAAATCGCGCGGACGCTGGGGCGAGCAGCAATTGAAGAATGTGCTGGAAACCTGTGGCCTGTCTGAACATGCCGATTTCTCGACCGAGGTAAGCGTCAGCGATGACGAGGGTGGGCGACTGCGGCCCGACGCCATTATCCGCGTGCCCGGCGGCAGGGCACTGGTGATTGACGCCAAGGTGTCGCTCAATGCCTATCAGGATGCGTTCGGCGCGGTGGACGAGGCGGAGCGTCTGGTCGGGCTCGCCGCACATGCGACGTCGATGCGCGCCCATGTCAACGCGCTCGGCAACAAGGCGTATTGGAGCCAGTTTGCCGATGCGCCTGACTATGTCATCATGTTCGTGCCGGGTGAGCATTTCCTCTCGGCGGCGCTCGAACATGACCCGACCCTGTGGGATTTTGCGTTTGAGAAGCGCGTGCTGCTCGCCACCCCGACCAACCTCATCGCCATCGCCCGGACGGTTTCGGCGGTCTGGCGGCAAGAGCGTCTGGCCAAGGAAGCACGGCAGATCGGCGAACTGGGCAAGGAGCTCTATGATCGCCTCGCCAAGGCGGCCGGTGACCTGCGCAAGGTTGGCGGCGGCCTGACCAGCGCAGTCAATAATTACAACAGTTTCGTTGCCAGTTTTGAGTCACGTACGCTGGTGACCGCGCGCAAGCTGCGCGATCTCAACATCGAACCCGGCGCGCGCGACATTGAGGAGGTCGCACCAGTCGAGGCGCTCGCGCGCTACGGCGACACGCCAAAACTGATCGAAGACCTTGGCGAGGCGGCGGAGTGAACCTCGCGTGATGAAGCCGGTGCTGCGGGTCGATGGTCGCGGCGCATCAGCCACCGACGGCGTGCCGGAAATCGACCTGGCCTGATCCGTGTTGCGCGTGCCCCGATCGCATGATTCACTTCTTGGTCGCCTGCGGGCAGACGCCTCAAGCTGCGCCAATCGCGCCGGCTGTTTCTCATCGTTGGAAAGAATAGCTGCCGCGCGAGCCTCTGTTCCGGCTCTGTTATGGGTGCTGCGGCCCTGATAGCGCTCCTGTTCTCATCTCTGATATCTCCATCAGAATGCTAGTAGCAACAATTTGATATAAAAGTACAAATATTGAACACGCGACTGAAACGACCCCAAAAAGCACAAAGATCAGAAGAAAACAGGGCGGAACAGAAGGCGGCGGTTGGATTCAACGGCGGCGCTCCGCCAGTCGATCCGCGGCACACCACCAATGACGGCTAGTCCACGCGGCGCAACGTGATGCTCCCGTCCTGACCGCTCAATACCACCGCGTTACCGTCGCGCTCGCTGATCGTCGTCGGCCCGCCGATCACGCGAAAGAAGGCGTTTTCCGTTGCCATACCGGCACCGGGACGCCATTTTGGTCGAAATCAGCGCGCGCGTGACGAGCATGTTGCGGTCCTGATCGTAACGGCCGCCAAAGTTGTTGCAGCCAGCATTGCCCGCGATCTGTGTCTCGCTGAAGCGGATGTCGGTCATGCGCGCCGTATGGACCGGCTGGCCGTCGATGCTGGCAATGGTCCAGCGCGTTCCAGCCAGCGCCAATGCCGGGGTCAACTTCTCACCGCCACACCCGCTGAAGCTGCGCCGACCGACCATTACCGTCACACGATCATGGAATGCCGCGCCGGTCCGACCGTCGATACAACGGGCGTCCGACCGTCGATACAACGGGCGTAGGTCACATCGACGGTGATCCGCGGTGTCACGTAACGCAGGCCATTGAAGCTGGGGCGTGCCACGGGGGCGGGAGCGATGACACGGGTACGACCGCGATCGGCGAGAAAGCTGATAACCCCGTGATCAATCAACAAGGTCCAACCTGGCACGGTCCCCGAGGCATGATAGGTTTGCTGAGCTGTTTGAGCAGGGGCAGCCCCCGCAATGAGCAGGGCAGGGGCGATGGCGGCAAAGGAAAGCTTCATGGTCAATCTCCCGATCAAGTCGCTATCGGGATCATGCTGAACCGCCGATGACTCCCGTTGGAGCCACAGGGCTGGCTGGTCAGCCTCGGTTTTGGGCAAGTACCTCATAGGCCATTACTGCCGTTGCGACCGCTGCATTCAGGCTGTCTGCCTTGCCGAGCATCGGGATCTTGACCAGCAGGTCACAGGCGCTGGCATAGTCCGCTGGCATTCCCTGCGCCTCATTGCCCGTCAGCAGGAAGGTCGGTGCTGCATAGCGTGCCGCACGGTAATCGTGCTGGGTGTCGAGGCTCAGGCCGACAAGTTGCCCGGGCCCGGACCTGAGCCAGTGCAGGAAGTCATCCCAGCCGGATTGCACCACCGGCACGGTGAACAATGCGCCCATGCTTGCCCGCACCGCTTCGACGGAAAACGGATCGACACATTCGCCAATCAGGATCAGCCCACCGGCACCGACCGCGTCGCCGGTGCGCAGGATGGTGCCGAGATTGCCGGGATCGCGTAGCCGTTCGGCCACCAGCCAGATTGGCGCGCTGGTGCGGTCCAGCTGGGTCAGCGAGACCGAGAATTCGGCAAACACCCCGACTACCGCTTGTGGGTTATCCTTACCCGACAATTTGGAGAGGATGTCGGGCACCGTCTCAATCGCCTCACCGCCCGTATGCTCGACATCGGCAACCAGTGCGCGCACCAGCGGATGCGCCGCGCTGTCCCGCGCATAGAACAGATACTCGGGCAGGCGGCCAGCCTCCCGCGCTTCCGTGAGGATGCGCAACCCTTCTGCGAGGAACAGGCCCTCTTCGCGGCGGTGGCGTTTCTCACGCAGGCCACGGACGCGCTTTATCAGCGGGTTTGAATAGGCGGTAATTTCACGGGGCAAGGCGTCAATCCTCGCCGAACTTGGCCTCGACCAGCTCGCACAGTGCTGCGACCGAAACTTCGTCACCATCGCCATCGGCGGAGATGACGATCGAGTCTCCCATTGCCGCACCAAGCATCATCAGGCCCATGATTGACGTTCCGGTGACGGACCCGGCGCCGTCCTTCTCTACGGCGACCTCGCACGGCTGGGTCGCCGCGAGGGTGACAAACTTGGCGCTGGCACGGGCATGGAGGCCGCGCTTGTTCGCGATGAGAACCCGACGACTGACCGGCATCAGGCGGCTGCCTCGCCAAGCACTTCGGAAGCAACCGAGATATACTTCCGACCGGCTTCACGCGCCGCAGCCACAGCATCGACGACCTTCATCGATTTTCGCGCCGACTCAAGACGGATCAACATCGGCAGATTGATGCCGGCAATGACCTCAACCCGACCGCGTTCCATGAGCGAAATGGCAAGGTTCGACGGCGTTCCGCCAAAAAGGTCTGTCAGCACGATCACGCCCCGACCGGCGTCCACGGCAGCAATCGCCTCCGCAATATCCTTGCGGCGACCTTCCATGTCGTCATCCGGACCAATGGCAATGGTGGCAATGCGCTCCTGCTTGCCGACGACATGCTCCATCGCGGTGACGAACTCATCCGCCAGCCGACCATGGGTTACCAGGACAAGGCCAATCATTGCCCGGATTCTTTCATTTTCAACGCCGTCACGTCCTCAAACTGGCCCTGCGGCGCCCCCTCCAGGGAGTCCTGGGGAGCAGCCGCCAGATCGCGGTGAGCAACCGTGGGCGAAAATCCTTCGGCGCGCAACCGTGCCGCAACACGCTGGGTAACATGGACCGAGCGATGTCTCCCGCCGGTACAGCCAAAGGCAATCGTAACATAGGATTTCCCTTCCGCGCGGTAGCGCGGAAGCAGCAGCAACAAGAGCGATTCGATACTGGCGACCGCTTCCTCATAGGCGGGATCACCGGCGACATAGGCGCTGACATCGGCATCAAGGCCGGTGCCTGGCCGGAGCGTCTCGACCCAGTGCGGATTGCGCAGGAAGCGCATGTCAAACACCAGATCCGCGCCGCGCGGCAGCCCTCTGGCAAATCCGAACGAGGTTACCAGCAAGGTTGGTTCACCCGACCGCTCGCCTGCAAAGTTTGCGCGAATCTGTTGGGTAAGTTCGTTGGCACTCAGATCGGTACTGTCGATCAGGCGATTGGCCCAGATACGCAACGGCGCAAGCAATTCCCGCTCGCGGGCGATGCCATCCGAGGCGGGCCGGTCAAGCGCCAGAGGATGACGACGACGTGTTTCGGAATAGCGACGCTCAAGCTCGCCACCCGCGCAATCGAGGAACAGGGTGCCGATGTCGTGACGATCACGCAGCGCATTGACGCGGTGGATAATCCGGCCGGGATCAAAATCGCGGGTTGCCGCGCCGATACCCAGCGCGAGCGGGCGATCCGGGCCGTCGGCACCCCCGGCCAGCGGTGCGCTGAGCAAACGGTCAAGCAGGATCAGCGGCAGGTTATCGACGACTTCCCATCCGAGATCCTCAAGGGTCCGCAGCACGGTTGATTTTCCCGCACCTGACATGCCCGTTACGAGCAGGATTTCCTTTGGGTGGCTTGTCATCGTTCAGCCTTGTACCAGCCGGGACAGGGCAATTTCTACCTTGATCGGCGCGGATGCCTCAAAAGGCTCGAGAACCACCGCTGGTACCGCCACGCCCGCGACATCGTGCAAGAGCGGATCGGGCATCCGGTCAACGGGTCCGGTGAGGCGAACGACAAGGTCAACCACCACATCACTGTCAAACGGCGTCTCGACAATTCCGATACCGCGCACCTCGATCTTTCCGGCAATGGTGGACGGTGGAGTGGCAACAAGCCGACCCTCCAGCACATGGCATTCCGTATAGTCGTCACTGACCAGCAGCGCACCGCGGTCGATCAACCGGAGCGCAAGGTCGGACTTTCCGGAACCCGATGGCCCGAGCAGCATGACGCCACGCCGCCCGATGGCAATGGTTGTGGCGTGAAGCTTGATCGCGGTCATGGGCGTGGCAATGGCAACTGGACGACAAAGCGGGCGCCGCGCCTTCTGTCTTGCCTCGCCTCAACAGAAATATGCCCCTGATGTCCCTCGACGATTGTCTTGGCGATGGCGAGACCCAGCCCGCTGTGCTGCCCGAAAGCTTCCCCCTCAGGTCGCAGTGACTGAAAGCGGGTGAACACCTGCTCACGCGCCTCTTCAGGCACGCCCGGCCCATCATCCTCGACCCTGATTTCCAGCATATTGCCGATACGCGATGCAGAAATCGCGATCAGCCCGTCATCGGGCGAAAAGGACAGTGCATTTTCAATCAGATTTTCAAACACGCGTTCAAGCCGCGCGCCCTCGCCCAGCACGACCATGCGCAGATCGGTCGGGCGGTCATAGCGAAAATGAATCGCGCGCTCGACTCCGCGCGCTTCGCGGGTCGTAATCAATCCTGCCAGCATGGCGTCAATATCGACCGGTTCAAACTTGGCCCGGCTGAGCTGGGCATCGAGGCGTGATGCTTCGGCAATATCCGTGATCAGCCGGTCGAGTCGGTGCACGTCATCCCGCACAATTGACAGCAGCTTCTCCTGCAGGTCGGGTTGCTTCACCGTCGCCAACCCCTCAACGGCCGACCGGAGCGAGGCGAGGGGGTTTTTCATTTCATGGGTGACGTCAGCGGCAAAGGCTTCGATGGCATCGATCCGGGCGCGGAGAGCGAGGCTCATGTCAGAAAGCGCCCGGGCGAGCAGGCCGATTTCATCTCGCCGTTCCGGCAAGCGCGGCACAACAACCTCGCGTGCTCGACCAAGGCGGACGCGTACCGCCGCGCGCGCAAGCTGGCGCATCGGCCGAACGATGGTGCGCGCGAGGAAGAGCGAGAGCAGGATGGACGACAACGCCGTAATCAGCAGGACCACGCCAACGCGGTAGCGCTCCACCCGCACGGTCTTGGTGATGTCCCGCGCATTGACCGTCGTCATCACGACATCCCCGTCGGGCAGGGACGCTGCGGCGGTGATTACCGGTGTCCGATCAGGCGCGCGCCAAACCGTCGCTGGCGTCGTATCGTGGCCGCGCACCATGCGAACGTCCGGCCAGTCCACTCCCGTTTTTCGTTCGCGATAGAGAGGCGCGCGCTCTGCGTTGACGACCGTGTCGATGACCGCATCAAGAAAACGCGCAATGCGCTGGCCAACATCCTCCTTGTCTGGATCGACCAGCACGAAATTTCTGAGGCCCAGCGCGCGCGTATCGACGCGCTGGACACCCCCGGAATCAAAAAGCCGAAGTCGCGTTCCACTATCGCGGGCAAGGCGTATCGCAAGCGCGTCCCGTTGATCCCGGGGAGCCGCAGACAAGGCACCCGCTATCAACCGGACCTCACGGCCAGCCTGGGCGACGCGGCTGTCAACAATCCGGCTGCGGTAGGAATCAAGATAGAAGAACCCAAAGGCAAGCAATGCCAGGGCGAAAATGTTGACGAAGAGGATGCGCGGCGTGAGCGAGACGCGCGTCGAAAAACCGAAGCGCAGTTCGCGCTCGTCACTCCTCGGAGAATCGGTATCCGGCGCCATATAATGTTTCTATGGCATCGAACTCGGGATCGATCTGCCGGAATTTGCGGCGGACCCGCTTGATGTGACTGTCGATCGTTCGGTCATCGACATAAATATCGTCGTGATACGCCGCGTCCATCAGCTGGTTGCGGGTTTTGACGATGCCCGGGCGCTGTGCGAGCGTTTCGAGGATCAGGAACTCCGTCACGGTCAAAGTGACGGTCGTTTCATTCCATGTAACGCGGTGACGTGCAGTGTCCATTGCCAGCCTGCCACGGACAAGCTCAACTTCGCTGGCCTCACCCTCATTGGCGTTACCCGCTTGTGTCAGCTCGGTGCGGCGCAGGATCGCCCGAATGCGCGCGATCAGCAGACGCTGGGAGAAGGGCTTTGCAATATAGTCATCGGCGCCCATTGCCAGTCCGAGCGCCTCATCGAGCTCATCGTCCTTGCTGGTCAGGAAAATCACCGGAATGACGCTTTTCTCACGCAGGCGGCGGAGCAGCTCCAGCCCATCCATACGCGGCATCTTGATATCAAAGATCGCAAGATCCGGCGGATTTTCAATCAGTGCCTTGAGCGCTGTCTCACCATCGGAATAGACCCGCGTCAGAAATCCCTCCGCCTGCAGTGCGATCGACACGGAAGTCAGGATGTTGCGGTCGTCATCGACGAGCGCAATGGAAGCAGTCATGCGAGCGGGGCCTTTTCCATCCGGGCAACGGGTTAGTCGAAACTGGCGCGCCGCTCAACCGCGCATGGCGTGACGCAACGGTTTCCCCTATTTGACCGTTTGCGGCACCGGCGATATGCGCTGCCCGATTGTGACTGCATACGTATGTGAGTGCGGGAATGCATGAGTCGACAGGAGACGTAACAAGGTGAGCGAACGCATTCCGGACGCTGGGCTGGAAGCTCAGGGCATCGAGACCAGGGCGACGTTACACTGGAATCTCGTGACGGCGCGTCTTGTCGAGGCTGCCGTTGCGCGCAGCGAGGGCAAGCTGTCAGCCGATGGTCCGTTGGTCGTTGAGACCGGAAAACACACAGGCCGATCCGCCCAGGACAAGTTCATTGTCCGCGATGCCGAGACAGAATCGGTCGTATGGTGGGGAAAGACCAACAAGGGGATGTCGCCAGAGCATTTCGCGGTGCTCAAGGCCGATTTCATGGCGGCGCTGAAGGACAAGGAAAACCTGTTTATTCAGGACCTGTTCGGCGGTTCCCAGCCGGACCACCGCGTCCGCGTCCGTGTGATCAATGAGCTGGCGTGGCACAACCTGTTCATCCGCACGATGCTGGTCCGTCCCGACGTGTCGGAATTGCGCAACTTCGTTGCCGATTACACCATTATCGATCTGCCGAGTTTCCAGGCTGAGCCCGGCCGCCATGGCACGCGGGGCGAAACCGTTATTGCGGTCAATTTTACCGAGAAGCTGATTCTGATCGGCGGCACCAAATATGCAGGTGAAATGAAGAAGTCGGTGTTTGGCTTGCTCAATTATCTGTTGCCGGTCGATGGCGTCATGCCGATGCATTGCTCAGCCAATATCGGACCCAATGGTGACACGGCGGTGTTTTTTGGCCTGTCGGGTACCGGCAAGACCACGCTTAGCGCTGACGCCAGCCGGACACTGATCGGCGACGACGAACATGGCTGGTCAGACACGGCAGTGTTCAACTTCGAGGGTGGCTGTTACGCCAAGATGATCCGGCTCTCGGCTGATGCTGAACCGGAAATTTTTGCGACAACCAAGCGGTTCGGTACCGTTCTTGAAAATGTCGTGATGGACCAGGTCACGCGGCAGCTCGATCTCGACGACTCCAGCCTCGCCGAAAATAGTCGTGGTGCCTATCCGATTGACTTCATCCCCAATGCCTCAACCGAAAATATGGGGCCGGTGCCGCGCAACATCGTCATGCTCACGGCTGACGCCTATGGTGTGTTGCCTCCGATCTCGAAGCTGACGCCCGATCAGGCGATGTATCACTTCCTCTCCGGCTACACGGCGCGTGTTGCGGGGACGGAAATGGGGGTCACCGAGCCAGACGCAACCTTCTCGACCTGTTTCGGCGCACCCTTCATGCCGCGTCACCCGTCAATCTACGGGAACCTGCTCAAGGAGCGCATTGCGCGGGGCGGCGT
Source organism: uncultured Sphingomonas sp. (assembly GCA_963422345.1). Lineage (GTDB taxonomy): Bacteria > Pseudomonadota > Alphaproteobacteria > Sphingomonadales > Sphingomonadaceae > Sphingomonas. The sequence continues at coordinate 2,265,707 of OY729425.1, read as the reverse complement.
CGATTGCTGGTTGGTTAACACCGGCTGGACCGGCGGCAAATATGGGACGGGCAGTCGGATGCCGATCAAGGCAACCCGCGCGCTGCTCAATGCCGCGCTCGACGGCAGCCTGAACAATGCCGAGTTCCGCACCGATCCCAATTTCGGTTTCAAGGTTCCGGTGGCGGTGCCAGGCGTCGACAGTGCGATTCTCGATCCACGTGAGACCTGGGCGAACAAGGCGGATTATGACGCCACGGCCGCCAGGCTGGTTGACCTGTTCGTCGAGAATTTCGCCCAATTTGCCGAGCATGTGGATGAAGGGGTGCGACAAGCCGCCCCGAGAAACGCCGCCACTGCCTGAACGCCCGGATTTGTATCGGGCAATTGAGAAAGCCCGATGCAATGACCGAACTGCCTTTCAGACCCTTCACCGACGACGCGACCATTTGCCACGTCGGTGAGGGGTTGCTTTCCCGAACCTTGCCACGATCCGAGTGGACCCATGAAGCACATCTCGCAGCAACCTTATGGTTGCTGCGTGAGCGTCCCGACATCGACGTGGATCGGGAGATCGCCCTGATCATAAGCCGGTACAATGAAAGCGTTGGCGGGGTGAATGACGATACACAAGGATATCATGACAGCACCACGCGCGCCTTTGTCGCCGGCATTCGCGCGCACCTTGCGGGGCGTCAAAACCCGGAGCCCCTGACTGTCTCGGTCAATGCCTTGCTCGCGTCACCGGCGGGCCAACGTGACTGGCCGTTACGGTTCTATAGTCGTGAACGGCTGTTTTCCGTGGCAGCGCGCCGCGGCTTTGTGCCACCTGACATTGCGCCCTTGCCGTCAATCGGGTGAGCAACGGGAGAGAAGGGCCGATCCGCCCTGTTCTTCCGTCCCGATCTCACTAGAACTGTGGTCGGTGGACAGGAAAGGAATTACGCCGTGAGCATTCTCGACACGATTATGGGCCAGATGGGTGGTGGCGTTGGCCAGATGGTCGAACAGCAAGTCGCTTCCGCCATCGCCACGAAGCTGGGTATTGACCCCGCAATGGCGCAATCTGCGATTACGGCCCTGACCCAGGCGCACCCGCAACCGGGTGACACGGTTCAGGCAGCCGCGGCGCAGAGCGGCATTTCCGCCGATACGCTTTCACAGATTGTCGGTCACCTTGGTGGCGAAGGCGGGCTGGGTTCTCTGGTGGGCGCGATGACCGGCCAACAGCAAGGTGCCGGGGCCGGAGCGGACGCAGGCGGCCTTGCCGGCACGCTTACCGGGATGCTCGGTGGGCTGATGGGCGGCAACAAGAGCTGACAATTGGGCGGCACGCCAAACCCGGTCGGGTCAGGCGTGCCGTTTCCCCGTGATCAAAGCGCCTCGACAAGAAGCACATTTCCTTCAGCGCCAACAATCCGAACTCTGGTGCCAACGGCCGCGTCAGCGCCACGGGCGCTCCATGCACCGTCTCCGACACGGACCCGACCTTCTCCGGCAGCAATGGCGTCACAGACTTCCACCGTTTTGCCAATGAGCTGAGCAGTGCGGTTGTTGAGGTCAGGCTTCGTCGTCTCACCCCTGATCCGATGATACCAGTCACGCCCTACGGTCACCGCTGCCGCGCTGAACACGGCAAACAGCGCGACCTGCGCGATGACATGCAAACCGGGCATGGCGAGCAAGGCAAAGCCGGTCACAGCAGCGCCGGCGGCGATAAACATAAGGAAGAAGCCCGGCGCGATCAGCTCGGCAATCGCGAGCACAAGTGCTCCGGCGAGCCATAATGGCCCGGCGCCCCAGCTTAGCAGTGACCAGTTCATGTAGAACTCCCTTCAATCGGGCCGGGACGGCGTGGTGCAGGCTTGGGCGTCGATGACGCCTGATTTGCACCAACCGCATCGCGGACGAGCTCTCCAATGCCGCCCAATGTACCAATGAGTTGCGTGGCCTCGACCGGGAAGAGGATTGTCTTTGCATTGGGGGAGGTGGCGAATTGGCTGATCGCCTCAACATATTTCTGGGCAACGAAATAGTTGATCGCCTGTGTGCTGCCGCCTTCGATGGCATCCGATACCATCTTGGTTGCCGTCGCTTCTGCCTGTGCCGAACGTTCGCGCGCTTCCGCGTCCCGAAATGCCGCTTCCTTGCGGCCTTCGGCTTCAAGAATCTGCGCCTGTTTCAGACCCTCGGCGCGGTTGATTTCATTCTGGCGCGCCGCCTCTGATTCGAGGATCGTCGCACGCTTTTCGCGCTCGGCCTTCATTTGCCGGGTCATCGCGTTGACGATGTCAGCCGGCGGGCGAATGTCTTTCAACTCAACGCGCGTAATCTTCACGCCCCATGCCTCGGTCGCGTGATCGACAACAGCGAGGAGGCGGGCATTGATCTCATCACGCTTCGACAGCAACTCATCAAGGTCCATTGACCCCATGACCGTGCGCAAGTTGGTTGTCGCGAGCTGCATGATGGCGAGGTAGAGGTCGCTTACTTCATAGGCGGCCTTGGCAGCGTCAAGAACCTGAAAGAAAACAACGCCATCGACCGCGACCATCGCGTTGTCCTTGGTGATGATCTCCTGACCGGGAATGTCGAGCACCTGCTCCATCATGTTCACGCGGCGACCGATGCGATCAAAGAATGGCACGATCAACGTCAGGCCCGGATGCGCCACGGCGGTGAATTTGCCGAACCGCTCAATCGTATATTGATAGCCTTGCCGAACGACCTTGATGCTCGTCATGATGTAGATGAGCACGATAAACAGCAGCAGGGCGGCGATGGTAAAACCCATGATAAATCCCCGTGACAGGTTGCCGCCGCGTCATCCCGGCGCGGTATCAGATTAGCAGATCGCGCGCGTCGTTATAGCGAAATGCGACACTGATGTGTGTCGGCCTAGCAAGCGCCACATCCTTTGGTTACATGAACCGCCACGACTCGCCCCTCGCAGGAACTGGCATCCCATGGACATTCGCCTCGGCCTCACTTTTGACGACGTTCTGCTGTTACCCGCAGAATCGTCGCTCGTGCCCAGCCAGGCGGACACCTCGACGATGCTGACCCGAGGCATCAGCCTTTCGATCCCCGTCTTGTCGGCGGCGATGGATACGGTGACCGAGGCCGACATGGCGATTGTCATGGCCCAGCTCGGTGGGATCGGCGTGTTACATCGCAATCTCGACATTGAGGCACAGGTGGCCGCCGTCCGGGCGGTGAAGCGCTATGAATCCGGTATGGTGGTCAACCCGATAACGATCCACCCGGATGCAACGCTCGCTGAAGCGCAGGCACTCATGGCGCGTAACAGGATCAGCGGCATTCCCGTTGTCGAGGCCGGCGGGCGTCTGGTCGGCATCGTGACCAACCGCGATGTCCGCTTTGCCGGGAACCCGCATCAGCCGGTTTCCGAACTGATGACTCATGAGAATCTCGCGACGGTCTCACCCGGGGTGGGGAAAGATGAGGCGCGGCGGATGCTGCACCAGCGGCGGATCGAAAAATTGCTTGTGGTTGACGATGATTATCGCTGCATCGGGCTGATCACCGTAAAAGATATTGAAAAGGCAGTTAATTACCCGCACGCAACCAAGGACGGTGCTGGCCGCCTACGCGTTGCCGCAGCGACCACGGTTGGCGACAAGGGCTTTGAGCGGACTGAGGCGCTGGTCGATGCCGAACTGGACCTGGTGGTGATTGATACCGCGCACGGCCATAACCGTGACGTCGCCAAGGCGGTTGAGCGGGTGAAGAAGCTGTCAAATGCGGTCCAGGTCATTGCGGGCAATGTGGCGACGGCGGATGCGACGCGCGCGCTGATCGACGCAGGTGCAGACGGGATCAAGGTTGGCATCGGGCCGGGATCAATCTGTACCACACGCGTTGTTGCCGGGGTTGGCGTACCGCAATTGACCGCCGTCATGGATTGCGCAGAGGCCGGGGCCAAGGCCGGTGTACCGGTGATTGCCGATGGCGGGATTCGCACCTCGGGCGATATTGCCAAGGCGCTTGCTGCGGGTGCTTCATCTGTGATGATCGGATCGCTGCTTGCCGGAACGGAGGAAGCGCCGGGCGAAACCTTCCTGTACCAGGGGCGTGCATATAAATCATATCGCGGCATGGGATCGGTCGGCGCGATGGGGCGCGGATCGGCCGATCGTTACTTCCAGGGCGACATCAAGGACCAGATGAAGCTGGTACCGGAAGGAATTGAGGGACAGGTCGCCTTCAAGGGACCGGCGCGTGAGGTCATTCACCAATTGGTCGGCGGGGTACGCGCGGCGATGGGTTATACCGGATCAGCAACGATCCGGGATCTCCAGCAACGCGCGCAGTTTGTGCAGATTACCGGTGCGGGATTGTCCGAAAGTCACGTCCATGATGTGACGATCACCCGTGAAGCCCCGAATTACCCCACACGGTGACACCACAGGCACGGGTCCAGGCAGCCATCGAGCTGCTCGATTCCATCATCATTGCGGCCCGCGACCAGGGGGCCGCTGCGGACACACTGATCGCCCGTTATTTCGCGACGCGCCGTTATGCCGGCAGCAAGGATCGCCGAGCCGTGCGCGAACTTGTCTATGACGCTATACGGCTTGCCGGGCCGCGTCCTGCGACGGGACGCGCGGCAGTGGTCGCTCTCGCCAGGCGCGACGCGGAACTCGCCGCACGTTTCGACGGGAGCGCCCATGCGCCCGAGGCTATCGCGGCGGATGAGGTTGGCGCGCAAGTCGGCGTGGCACCGACCTGGTTGATCAAACGGCTGACCACATCCGGCATCAATGCCGCAGAACAGGCCGCACTGATTGCGCGAGCACCGCTTGATATTCGCCTGACTGATCTATCGGGCGATGTTGAGATCGGTGAGTCAATTGCGGGTCTGCCGGCGGCCCGTCGCCTGCCTGCGGGCACCAACCTCGATCAGCATCCTGCCTATCATGATGGCGCTTTTGAAGTGCAGGATGCGGGCAGCCAGATTGTCACGCTTGCGGTCAATGCTCTGCCAGGGGAGCGGATCGTGGATCTGTGCGCCGGTGCGGGAGGGAAGACACTCGCGCTCGCCGCGACGATGCACAACCAAGGCGCAATTCTTGCGACCGACACGGATCGGGCGCGCCTGTCACGTCTGGCGCCGCGCGCAGCGCGTGCGCAGGTAACGATTGTCGAACCGCGATTGCTTGATCCATCACGCGAGGCCGACGCCCTTGGTGATTGGCAAAACAGTGCCGACGCGGTCATGATTGATGCACCTTGTTCGGGAACCGGGACGTGGCGCCGCAACCCAGAGGCTCGCTGGAGATTGACGCCCGATCGCTTGACGCGACTGGCCACGACCCAACGCCATGTCCTTTCGGTCGGTGCAAAGCTCGTCAAGCCTGGCGGGGCGCTGGTCTATGTCGTGTGCTCGCTGCTGGATGAAGAAGGGGCCGGCCAGATCGCTGCCTTCCTTGCCTCGCACCCTGACTGGAAGGCTGAGACGCCGAGCCTGCCAGCGGGACGCATCCATGGACCAGGTATACGGCTGACCCCGGCGCATGACGCGACTGACGGCTTTTTTGTCGCGCGCCTTCGGCGACCATGCTAACCTGAACAACCGTGCCAAAACTGGAGCTCATCATGCGTTATTCGACCGTCGCGGCCGCCGCTGCGCTGACGCTGTTGACGGTATCGGCTTCGTTGCATGGTCAGAAATCAGAAGCGCCCGTCGATCCACGCTCGATGGCGTTGCTGGCAAAGGGACGTGCAGCCCAGGCAGCAGGCAATCTTGATACCGCAACCGATCTGCTGGAAACCGCGCTCGCCGTTGACCCGCATAATCGCGACGCATTTGTTGTCCTTGGCGATGTCGCACGTGCGCGCAACCTGCCCGGCAAGGCGATTCGCCTGTATCGTGAAGCGCTGCTGCTCAACCCCAATGACGTCACCGCGTTGCGCGGGCAGGGGGAAGCCTATGTTGCCAAGGGCGCAATCCAGCGCGCGCGTGACAACCTTGCCCGGATCAAGACGCTGTGCGGCAAATCGCCATGCAGCGAGGGCAATGTGCTTGCAGCCGTGATCGCCAAAGGACCACCGATCGCCACAGCATCAGCCGAGACAACGCCGAGGCCCCCGGCAGATTGATCAGCCCAACAGGCGGGCGAGGTTGACGAATTCGTCAATCGAAACCGTTTCAGCGCGACGTGCGGAATCGATGCCTGCCTGCTCCAGCGCATCAAGCGCGCCACTCACTGATTTCAGGCTCTGTCGCAACATCTTGCGGCGTTGACCAAAAGCCGCCGCCGTCAGTCTTTCGAGCGTGGCGAAGGCCACGTCCTGCGGGGCGTCCCTGGGCAGGATATGCACAACCGCTGACATGATCTTGGGCGGCGGCGTAAATGCGGAACGGTGCACGGGCATGGCGAGCCGGGCGACGGACCGCCACTGTGCAAGCACAGCAAGGCGGCCATAAGCATCGTCATTTGCCTGTGCCACGATCCGATCGGCTACCTCGCGCTGGAACATCAATGTCAGGCTTTGCCACCAGGGTTGCCAGTCACAGGACAGCCAGCGGACGAGCAGCGCGGTACCGATGTTATAAGGCAGGTTTGACGCAATATGTGGTCGACCGGAGAAAAGAGGGCGCGGATCAAAGGTGAGTGCATCATCTTCAATAACCCGCAACCGGTCAGGATAGGCCTCGCCAAGTTCAACCAGCGCCGGAATACAGCGCCGGTCACGCTCTATCGCCGTCACCTTCGCGCCCGCAGCAAGCAATGCCCGTGTCAGGCCGCCGGGGCCGGGACCAATTTCAAGGACTTCGCTGTCCTTCAAGTCGCCGGGAATGCGGGCGATCCGCGCGAGCAACTGGGCATCAAGCAGGAAGTTCTGGCCAAGTGCCTTGCTGGCAGCAAGGCCATGCCGCGCGATTACGTCGCGCAGCGGTGGCAGTTCCGGCGTCACCCGCAATTCAGGTTGCGCTGAGCCGCGGCCTCGGCAGCCATGCGGATGGCAGCAATCATCGCGCCAGGCTCCGCCTGGTCCTTTCCAGCGATGCCAAAGGCCGTGCCATGGTCGGGCGAGGTGCGGACAATGGGCAGGCCGAGCGTGATGTTGACCCCCTGATCGAAATACAGCGTCTTGATCGGGATCAGCGCCTGGTCGTGATAACAGCAGATTGCCGCATCATATGTTGCACGGGCACGCTCATGGAACATCGTGTCAGCGGCATAGGGGCCGGTCGCGTCGATGCCCTCACTGCGTAAACTCTCGACTGCCGGAATGATAATCTCGATCTCTTCCCGGCCAATTGCACCGCTTTCCCCGGCATGGGGGTTGAACCCGGCAAAGGCGATACGCGGATTGATGATCCCGAAATTGCGCGTCAGACCACGCGCTGTGGCACGCGCCTTCGCCGCCAGAAGCTCAACAGAAAGCATCCCGGCAACCTGGGCCAGCGGGACATGCGTGGTTGCGGGCACGACGCGCAGGCTCGGTCCGGCAAGCATCATCACGGCATTTTCGGCCGCGATACCGCAACGTTCCGCGACGAACTCCGTCTGGCCGGGATGGGTAAACCCGATGCCATAAAGCTGGGCCTTGGATACCGGCCCGGTGACCAGTGCTCCCACCGTGGACGACCGGGCCAGCCCGACCGCCATTTCCAGCGCGTGCAGCGCGCATCGGGCGCCATCGACATCCGGCTTGCCCGGGGTGATGGTGCCGCCATCCATCACGCTGAATATCGGCAAGGCAGTGTCAAAAGCTGTCACCGCCTCTTCAGGCGCACCGATCTCTGCCGTCGGGCCATCCCACACGGCGGCAATGGCGCGCGCGTCCCCAACGGCGAAGAAGGGCGACAATCCCTCGATTGAGCGGCGCGCCCAGGCTTTGGCGATGATCTCCGGGCCGATGCCGGCCGGATCACCCATCGACACGACGAGTGGGGTGATCATCTGGATACCCTAGCGATATTCGATAATCGCGTCGCGCCGGAGATCCCGCAGCAACTGTTCGGCACGTCGATTGACGCGTTGCTCCTCCCGCCGGCTCTGGATTTGCTGTGGCGTCGGCAAATTTCCTGCCGGGGCATCATCCCGGCCACACAATACAAGGGTACGGATGCCATCCTGAACCGACCCAAAAGGTGGCGTGGATTGGCCGACCTGCATTTCCAGCAAGATCCGCTGCAACGGTACCGGGAGCTCGCGAACCCGGACTGATGCGTTGTCAACAACCTCGGCACCAAGCGCCGCAGCGACCTTTGCAACATCGCCGCAACCACGAATGGTGCCCGTGACATTGGCGAAATTCTGCAACCTTGCCTTCGAATCCGCTTCCGACAGGCCAGCGGGAAATTTCACGCTGAGCTGCTTGAGCGTAAGCTGTGAGTCGCGCGGGTCGGCTTCAAGCACCCGGCGCTTGTCGACCAGATACAGGATCGAGAACCCGCCCGGCACCTCGATCGGGCCAGCGATTTCCCCAACCTTCATGAGGCGGGCCTGCGCTGCCAGGCTTTCAGGCAGTTGCGACAATTGCTCTTCATTCAGCCAATCAAGGTCACCGAGTTTTGCCCGCGTGCTCGATTCCGTAAATTGCGCATAATAATCAAAAGGCTTGTCGCCCTTTTGAATGTCCTGAATCATTTGCCGTTCTTGCGCGAAGACCTGTTGAGCGCGTTCCGGGCCAGCCGAGAGGTAAATTTCCTTGAGGTGAAATTCCTCACTGCCCTTAGACTTTTGCAGCCGGTCAAGGATCGCCTGAACCTCTTCGTCGCTGACATTGATAAAGGGTTCGACACGCCGTTGCAGGTAACGGCGCCAGGCCAGTTCACCTTCGATCTGACGCCGCAAAGAGCGATCAGATGATCCGACTGACCGCAAATAGCTGCTGAATTCGCCCGGAGCCTTGCCGAAATTGGCCGCCACCCGGACAATGCTCTGGTTAATCTCATCGGCCGTGATTGTTATCTCATTGGCCTTGGCATGCTGGATCTGCAGCGTCTCGTCCATCATGGACCGCAACACCTGCAACTTCAGGCGGTTTGTATCTTCCGCGCTGAGATTGGTGAGCTGGTTGGCGATAACGATCAGGGCAGCACGTTGATCAACGTCCGTGCCCGTGATGACGACCCCGTTCACGATAGCGGTGGGCTTGCGGACATTGGGATCGACCCGCCCATATACCTGCACATTGCTCGGGATGTTGAGCCCGACTTGCGGTGGAGCGCCATCCGGCACCGTTTGCGCGGACGTAACGGCACCAGCCGCTATCGCCGCGGTCATCACACTACCAACCAACCCGGCCTTGGCCTTGCTCAACCAGTTCATCACTTTTTCGTCATCCCATCCCGCGCAAGAATGCGCCAGAAACCGTTTATGTGTCGATTGTGCCTGAATAAGGGCTTAGCGACCCAGATTCTTGAAAGCCAGCGTCAACAGAAAACTGTTACCGGCCTTTGCGTCTCCGGTATCCTGATATGTCCGCTTCCAGGTCAAGCCCAGCCGGAGACAATCATCCTCATAGGCAACGCCGAGACGGTGCCTGACCGGATCAAAACCGCTGGCCATTGACGTCGGATCCTCATTGCGATCGGTCAGGTCGATCACGGTCGAACCAAATAGCGACCAGAAGCGGGTTATTTGCACGCGCGCGCCAATCCGCGCTTCCTCACGGTCACGAAGATCTTCCAGTGTCGGAGCGATGTTGCGGTTTAGCCGGAGATAGCCAAGCAGGATATAGTTGCTGCGTGAACCGATGGTTGCGTCCAGCTCGTTGCGACGCACCGCCAGGCTATCCTTGTCGACGCGATAGCGGTGCGTGATCGATATGAAATCCTTGTAGCGCACCTCGGTGCGACCAACGATGTCGGATGTCCGATCGCTCAGGCCGGTGCCGTCAGGAAACAGTACCGGGCGTGTATCAAGCCGATAGCTCTGACCAATATTTGCATTGATCGTCAAATCAGGGAGCGAGACCTTCCAGTCGAGCCCGATCGTAATCCGGCTTGAATCCTCAAACCGGTCATAACCGGCGAATCGATTGAGCGCGAACAGGTTTGAATCTTCCAGATCGACCGCCCGGGCATCCTCGTTCGGCACGAGGAGGTTGGCGGTGTGCGGTGCCGCGACAATCTGAAAGCGCGGGGTCAGCCGCTGCGTCCCCCCCAAAAAACTGCCGACGAACGGCCACTGCACATCCACAGCAAGGGCGCCGATTGCCCGAGCATGAAACCCGGTGTCCCCGCGATAGCTCGCAACCGTCGTCGCGAGCGTGTCGTTGGCATTATAGAGATCACCGCGCGCAAAGGCGGTAAAGGTGATTTGCTGGCCCAGGCGGGTCAGTTTCCGCAAATCCCACTCAGCACTGACAAAGGCGCGCTGGGTATCCTGGCCTGCAGTCCGGGTCAGCGCCAGGGTGTTCAACTGGAACTGCACTGTTCCGCCCAGCAATCCCTCGGTCATCCTGCGGCGATAGTCGACTTCGGGCAACGCCACCGGTTGCAAACCCTGCCTGTCTCCCAGCCTCAGCGTTTGCACCGCCCATCCGGTCACCGCAAAATAGCTGTCACGGTCAATATGCTGCAAACTGACCGTGCTGCGCAGCCGGTCATCCTGCGAAATGTCATAGCGGCGCAGGAAGGTACGGTCCGTTGCAACGCGCAAAGACCCGCTCAAACTCCATTCGGGGTTCAGCTGAAAATGGGCGACGCCATCAATATAGCCCCTGAACGATTGAGGGGACACGGTTGTCGTGGAAGTCAGGTCCGCGCTTCGCCGGCTGACAGTTGCGTAGCCGCCAATCTTGTAGGCGCCCTTCGATGTCAGCGCCTGATAGTTGAGCTGAAGCATTGGCAGGACAGCGGAAAAAATTCGCGGGGTCACGACCAGGCCACGGTTCGGCCCAAGCGCGAAATAATAGGGCTGGGCGAACTCAAAACCGTTGACGCGATCATAGCGCAAGTCAGGGGTCAGCAGACCACTCTGGTTGGAAAGCGCCGCCGGATGCGAAAATGACGGAAGCGGGAATGACGGCAGGCCGAACAGGTTGATGCGAGCGCCCTGATAATAAATCCGGTTGCGGTCGGGACGATAGACTACCTTGACGGCGGTGATCTTCCACGAGGGCTGTTTCGGGCAATTGTCCGAGGTGTTCACCGAGCATGGGGTATAGGCGGCGTCCTCGAGCGTCACCGTCTCGTCGAGCGCCCGCGTCCCGCGATGCGCCGCGAGCCGCCCGCCCTTTTCCAGGACAAGCAACATATTGTCGACGACGCCATCCTTGAGCGCGTCAGTCAGCTCTATCGAATCGCCATAAGCAATATCGCCGCCGGGATTGGTGGCGACAATGTTGCCGCGCGCAGTTACCTTGCCGGTCTTGCGGTCCCAGGTGACGCTGTCGGCGCGCAACTTGTCTCCGCCACGCACCATCCTGACATCGCCAGCCGCAGTAATGACCTCGGTGTTGATATCATATTCAAGCGACCCGGCGCTGAAATTTACCTTGCCTTCCTCGTCTGTTACGCTTTCAGTCGCGGTGACCGGCATCTCGGCAGGTCGCGCTGAATCCTGGGCACTGGCCGCGCCAGCAAAAGCCAGGACGAAGGGGAGGGCACAGGTTGCAAGAAGATCGGCACGCTTCACGGCGGAAAACACATCCTAAACGACTCCGCCTGACAAGCCCGCAACGCGGCAAACGGTTTTTGCCCTATCGCATCGCCAGCGCCGCGCTGCAATCGCAGCGGCACTTTGCCACCCGCCCTTCATTGTCCTAGAGGCGAGGATTGTTCCTGCGCTCAAACCGAGATCAACTTTCATGAAAATCAGCTTTTCCGCGACAGCCCCGACGACAATCGAAGCACTTGCCGTTTTTGTTGAGAAAGACGGGCTTGAACGGCTTGCCACAGGACAGGTCGACAGCGCCGCACTGACCACCATTGTCGCAGCGGCACGGGCCAGCCGATTCGAGGGCGAAGCCGGAGGCGTGCTGGAGAATTTCATCAATCGCGAAGGCAGCGTCGTTCGTGTCTTGCTGCTGGGCGTCGGCGCCGGTGCGGAGCCGGATTATGAGCGCGCTGGCGGTGCCTTGACGGCCCGCCTGCTGACGTCGGGTGTCAAATCAGTGGCCGTCGATTTCGGCGGTGTCGATGCTACCGCTGCTGCAACCGCGCGCTTTGCCGCCGCCGCAGCGCAACGGGCATGGCGAATCGACACCTATCGCACCAAGCTTGCGGAAAAGGCCAAGCCCACGCTGCAAGAGGTGACACTGTTCGGCGTCGTTGATGGCGCAGAAGCCGCATGGGTTTCGCACAAGGCGGTCACCGATGGCATCGCCCTGACCCGCACCCTGGTCTCGGAACCGCCGAACCTGCTTTATCCGGAGACCTTTGTCGCAAAAGTGCTCGCGGAAATCGACGAACTCGGCATCGAGGTCACCGTTCTGGGCGAGGCTGAAATGGCTGCGCTTGGCATGGGCGCGCTGCTTGGCGTCAGCCAGGGCTCGATCCGGGAGGGCAAGCTGCTCGCGCTGAAATGGAACGGGGCGGGGGCGGGTGATCCTGCGCTGGCCCTGGTTGGCAAGGGCGTGACGTTCGATACCGGGGGCATCTCGCTGAAGCCTGGTCCCGGCATGGAAGATATGAAGTGGGACATGGGCGGTGCCGGGGCCGTTGCCGGGGCAATGAAAGCGATAGCGCTGCGCAAGGCCAAGGCGAATGTGATTGGCGTTTGTGGCCTGGTTGAAAACATGCCTGACGGCAACGCGCAGCGACCCGGCGATATCGTGACGTCGATGTCGGGCCAGACGATCGAGATCCTCAATACCGATGCGGAAGGGCGGCTGGTGCTGTGCGATGCGCTCACCTGGGTGCAAAAGACGCATCGGCCAAAAACTATTATCGATCTCGCAACCCTGACGGGGGCCATGATCATCAGCCTCGGGAATGAACATGGCGGGCTGTTTGCCAATGATGACTCGCTGGCGGACCAGTTGCTTGCGGCCGGAAAATGCACGGGCGACCTGCTGTGGCGGATGCCGCTTGGCGATGCCTATAACAAGCTGATCGACTCGCCGATTGCCGACATGAAAAACGTTGGCCCACGCGGCGCCGGTTCAATCACCGCCGCCCAGTTCCTCAAGCGTTACATCGACGATGGCGTGCGTTGGGCGCACCTCGATATTGCCGGCATGGTCTGGGCCGACAAGCCGGGCGCAACATGGGACAAGGGCGCGACCGGCTATGGTGTGCGCTTGCTCGACCGGTTTGTTGCCGACAATTTTGAGGCTTGATGCAAGTCGATTTCTATCATCTGACCGTCACCCCGCTTGACCGGGCCTTGCCGCGTATCGCGGAAAAGGTGCTGGAAAGCGGGGGACGGTTGCTGTTGGTCGCAGAAAGCGAAACCCAGCGCCTGGCGTTGGACAGGCTGTTATGGACCTATAGCGCCGAGAGTTTCCTGCCCCATGGCTGTGCAGGCGGCACGGATGATGCCGATCAACCCGTCCTGATCGCCGCAGAAACGGTGGCGGCAAATGACGCGCGCAATATCGCACTGACGGATGGGGTGTGGCGCGACGAAGCCCTGAATTTCGACCGTGTGTTCCATTTCTTTGATAGCGACCGTATCGCCGAGGCGCGGCAGGCATGGAAATCGCTGGCAGGTCGCGACCTGGTGGAATGTCGATATTGGAAACAGAATGATAACGGGCGCTGGGAGCAAGCGGCCTGAGCTTGCATCGTCCGGCGCGCGCGACTAGGTAGCGCGCGCATTTCCGCCACATCTCATCGCAAGGAGCGAGCGACCGCCATGGCCGCCAATCGTACGTTTTCGATCATCAAGCCCGATGCCACCCGCCGCAACCTGACCGGCGCCGTTACCAAGATGCTGGAGGACGCCGGCCTGCGCGTCGTTGCCTCCAAGCGCATCCACATGACCGAGGAGCAGGCAGGCGGCTTCTATGCCGTCCACCGCGAGCGCCCGTTCTTCAACGACCTCGTCCAGTTCATGATTTCCGGCCCGGTCGTGGTACAGGTACTCGAAGGCGAGAATGCCGTGCAGCGCAATCGCGACATCATGGGCGCAACCAACCCGGCCAATGCCGAACCCGGCACGATCCGCAAGGAAATCGCCGAATCGATCGAAGCCAACAGCGTTCATGGTTCGGATTCGGATGAAAATGCTGCGATTGAAATCGCTTACTTCTTCAAGCCGGAAGAGATTGTCGGCTGATTTACGACTTGCTGGCCGGTTTGAGGCGCGCCCATGCGGCCTCAAGCCGGCTACGCGATGCTTCGCGATCGCTTAACATCAGGCCACGGATTCTCAGTTTCCTTCCGCCGATCAAACGCGAACTGGCGACCCAGATAACGTCATAAAGTGCGCGATCAGTGCGCTTGGTATCACCATCCCAATAGGTCGCGGCAAGAATGACCGGCAGGCGCCCCTGATTAACATGCTCGCTTAACCCAAGAAGGGGTTCGGCAAACCAGTCGGCTTCGATCTTCGGTCCCAAAAGCCCCGTTTGCGGCCTGACCCCAAGCTCGGCGGGGAAAGTCACCTCGACATCGTGCAGCGGATGCGCCGGGTCGCTGAGCGTGATGCTCGCGCCATCGTCTGACACACTGCCCGCAATTGTTACCAGTGTTTGCACCTTGTTGCGGCTTACCTGTTCTGCCTGTTTCTCGGCAAGGTCCGCGCGGCGATCTGACCAGCTCATCCACAGGCTGAGGGCCGCGATGATCAATCCGGCAACGCCGACCAGCTCAGCAAGTGAAATCCAGCGACGTCGCGTTGCAGCAGCCTCTGCTCGCTCAGCTGCCTGCGCGGCGGCCAGCGTCACCACGGGCTCACCCTGCGGCGTATCGCTGACAGGATCATTGTTCATGGCCGCTCCATCTCAAGCAGGCGGCGCGGCGCCACGAGGCGCCAACTTGCCGCAATCCGCGCTCCAACGCGCTCCCAGTCGACATTGTCACGGTCCAGTCGCATCGCAACCCAGCCGGACGGGCCGAGATAGGGCGGGCTAAAATAGCAATCGGGATCCATGTCGATCAGCATTGCCTGTTCTTCGCGCGCGCTGGTCTTGACGATGGCGATGGTTTCCCCGTCGCCATGATGGTTGTGCCAGAAATAGGCGAAGAACCTGCCGTTCTCGATCAAAAACCCCGGTGATCCGTGCGACAACCGCTCCACCGCCCCGGGCAAGGCAAGCGACAAGGCGCGAACCTTTGCGAGCGGCAAGGCAGGATCGGGGTTCATCTTGAAACGAAGTTTGCCAGAACCTGCGGGTAAAGGCGATGCTCGGCAGCAAGAACGCGGTCAGACAACAGCGCCGCTGTATCGCCGGGCATGACAGGTACCTCGGCCTGCCCGAGCACGTCGCCGCCATCAAGTTCCTCGGTAACCAGATGAACGGAACAACCCGCGACCGAATCACCCGCAGCCAAGGCCCGCGCATGGGTATCGAGCCCCTTGTATTTGGGCAGCAGTGATGGGTGAATGTTCAGGATGCGTCCGCGCCAGCGCGCGACAAATTCATCTGACAGGAGCCGCATATACCCCGCCAATGCGAGCACCTCGACACCGGCCTCTCTTAGGCTGCGCTCAATCGCGGTTTCATAATCGGCCTTGGGCATCCCCCTGGGTGATAGCGCGAAAGTTGGAATCCCGTGCTCATTTGCCCAACCAAGGCCCGCCGCGCCGGGCTTGTCAGAGGCGACCATGACGATGGCAAAAGGTGTTGCGGGCTTCGTCGCCGCTTCAACCAGCGCCATCATATTTGATCCGCGACCCGAAATAAGGACGCCAACCCTTGCTCTAGCCATGATGGGTAGCTGACCAGTTGCCGCGAGCGCTCCAGACCTCATCGCCGCCACTGACTGTGCAACCACGTTCCCCCGCGGTCACGGCGCCAATTTTGAAGACGGTTTCCCCGGCTTCCTGCAAGTCTGACACAGTCGCTGCGACCTGATCCGCCGCGACGATTGCAACCATGCCGATGCCGCAGTTGAAGGTTCGCGCCATCTCCGCCGGTTCAATCGCCCCTTGCGCCTGCAGGAATGCCATCAGGCGCGGCTGCGCCCAGGCGCCGGCATCAATAACGGCATGTGCGCCTTTTGGCAGGACGCGTGGGATATTTTCGAGCAGGCCGCCGCCCGTGATATGGGCAAGGCCCTTGAGACGCTTCTCTCGGACCAGTGGCAGCAGGCTGCGGACATAGATTCGTGTCGGCGCCATCAGGGCATCAATCAGCAGCACGCCTTGGTCAAACAATGCCGGCCGATCGAGCTTCCAGCCACGATCCGCCGCAAGGCGCCGTACCAGCGAGAAGCCGTTGGAATGCACCCCGGTTGAGGCCAGACCAAGCACCACATCACCTGGAGCAATGTCCTGCCCGGTCAAAACCCGATCACGTTCAACCGCACCGACACAGAAACCGGCAAGGTCATAGTCATCGGCGGCATACATGCCCGGCATTTCCGCCGTCTCGCCACCGATCAGGGCGCAGCCAGCCTGTTTGCAGCCCTCGGCAATGGAAGCCACCACCCGCTCCGCAATGACCGGATCGAGTTTTCCTGTTGCGTAATAATCGAGGAAGAACAGGGGTTCGGCTCCCTGGACGACAAGATCATTGGCGCACATCGCGACAAGATCTATCCCCACGCCATCATGATGGCCGCTGTCGATGGCGAGTTTCAGCTTGGTGCCGACGCCATCATTTGCGGCGACCAGCAACGGGTCAACAAACCCTGCAGCTTTCAGGTCAAAGAAGCCGCCAAATCCGCCGAGATCGGCATCGGCGCCGGGGCGTCGCGTCGCCTTGGCAAGCGGTGCGATGGCGCGGACCAGCGCGTTACCAGCGGCAATCGAAACGCCAGCCTGGGCGTAGGTGTAGGGGACATTATCCCGATCAGTATCGCTCATATGAGCCGGTTAGACATATCCTGCTTGGATTTCCACGCCTGCTTCGCCAAAAGGGCCGCTCATGTTCATTCGTCGCCTTTCCGGTCCCCTCGGCCTCGCCATCGCCATGCTTCTCGCCACTAGCGGGGGGATTGTGCTCGCACAGGCCGATGATGGCGTTGAGAAGAACTCACCGTTCGACAGCTCCGGAACCTATGAGGTCAACGGCATCCAGGTCGATGTCACCGGCAAGAACGCCGATGCTGCCCGTTATGCCGGCTGGCGCTTGGCGCAGCGCAAGGGTTGGCAATTGCTCTCGCAAAGGATGGGTGCCGGTAACGGAGGTTTGTCGGACAGCGCGCTCGATTCACTGGTTTCCAGCATCGTTGTCGAGGATGAGAAGATCGGGCCGAATCGCTATATTGCGCGACTCGGCGTGCTGTTCAGCCGGGCTCGCGCAGGAGCAATGTTGGGCGTATCATCAGATACATCGCGCTCCGCGCCGATGTTGCTGATGCCGATTGAATGGTCTGGTGGCGCACGCATTACCTTTGAGCAAAAGACTGAATGGCAAGAGGCGTGGAATCGTTACCGCACGTCGAACAGTGCAGTCGATTATGTTCGCCCCGCTGGCACTGGCCCTGATGCCTTGCTGATCAACAGTGGCCAACAAACCCGCCGTGGTCGTGGTTGGTGGCGCACAATCCTTGATCAATATGGCGCGTCCGATGTGCTGATGCCGGTGGTCAAACTGTACCGGCAATGGCCCGGTGGACCTGCGATTGGCGTGTTTCAGGCCAGACATGGGCCTGACAATTTGTTGATCACGCAATTCAGCCTGCGCGTCGCCAGTGAGGATTCATTGCCGCGCCTGCTGGATGAAGGTGTGAAGCGTCTGGATGGTATTTTTCAGTCTGCGCTGCAGAATGGTCAATTGCACCCCGACCGCGCCCTGATGGCTGGGAGGCCGATGGCCCCCGTGCCAACCCCCACCGCTACGGCGACTGATGATCTTGCGGCGACCGTTATCGATCAAACGGCGACGGCGGCGACCACGATTACGCTTCAGTATGATTCACCCAGCGTCGGTGCGGTTAACGGCGCCGAGGCTGCGCTCCGTAACACACCCGGCGTAAGATCAGCCGTGACCACGAGTCTGGCGCTCGGCGGAATCTCGATCATGCGAGTCGCTTTTGATGCCGACCCGTCAGTGCTGCGCGCTGAGCTCGAGACCCGCGGGTGGATCGTCGTCGGCAGCGGCACGACCCTGCGCATCCGGCGCCCGCTACCACCACCAAATGTGTCGCCCGCGGACAATGTGACCGGAGGATGAGCCAGTTTGCACTGCCGCTCGATTGGCCGGCGGATCCCCGCGATGACGAGTTTCTGATCAGCGAATCCAATGCCAGGGCCGTCCACCAGCTTGAGCATTGGAGTACCTGGCCGGTCATGGCTGTACTTCTGGTCGGCCCACGCAAGTCAGGCCGAAGTCTCCTAGCGCGGATATTCGCTGCGAAGAGCGGTGGACAGATAATTGACGATGCGGAACGCCAGCCGGAAACGACGATCTTTCATGCGTGGAACCACGCTCAGGAAGTACGCCGACCATTGGTTGTCGTCGCCGATGCACCGCCACCGGAATGGAAGATCAAGCTCCCTGACCTGCGATCTCGACTCACCGCAACACCAGTTGCACGCATTGATCCGCCAGATGAAGATCTGATGCGGGCACTTTGTGAACGTCTGTTCCTGCGCCGGGGACTCGACGCGCGGCCAGAGCTCGTCCAATGGTTGGTTCTCCGCATCGAACGCAGCCATATCGCCTTGCTGCGCGCCATTGATCTGCTCGATCAGGCGGTGCTTCAACGTCACAAGCGCTTGTCCATTCCCCTCGCACGGGCCACACTGGCTGAAGCAGGATTGGTTGCGCCGCGATCAACTGAACCCGACCCAGAGGCATCATGACACGCCCCGCCCATTTGTCGCGTCTCGATCAAGACGATGATCCCTTTGCTGATGGCGCCGCAGGAGAGCGTTACTTCAATCGCGAGCTATCCTGGCTTGCCTTCAATCGGCGCGTTCTGGAGGAAGCTTGTAACCCCGCGCACCCCTTGCTTGAACGCGTCCGTTTCCTGTCAATTTCGGGATCGAATCTCGACGAATTTTTCATGGTGCGTGTTGCCGGTTTGAAGGGTCAGCTATCGCAAGATGTTGATCGCCGGTCGGTTGACGGCTTGACGTCAACCCAGCAATTGACGGCGATTGTCGCGGAAGCTGACGCCCTGGTGCAAAGCCAGCGGGGCGTATGGCGCGATTTGCGGCGCCAGCTCAATGCCGCAGACATCCACGTTCTTGGTTCGCGTACCATTGATCAGGCGTTGCGCGGCGATGAGCCGGCATGGTTGGAAAAGCATTTTCGCGAGCAGATATTCCCGATCCTCACGCCCCAGGCGCTTGATCCTGCGCACCCGTTTCCGTTCATGCCCAACAAGGGCCTGGCGGTAATGTTCGATCTGCTTCGGCTTTCCGACGACGAGCCGATCCGCGAACTGGTCATGCTCCCGTCGGCAATGCCGCGCTTCGTGCGATTGCCCAACGCTCCAGCCCGCTACGTCGCCGTTGAGTCGCTGGTAAAGCGCTTTTCGTCGCTCGTTTTTCCCGGATACGCGGTCAACGGCGCGGCTGAATTTCGCGTGTTGCGCGACAGCGACATCGAGATTGAAGAAGAGGCGGAGGATCTTGTCCGCTACTTCGCCAACGCGATCAAAAGGCGCCGCCGCGGCCGGGTGATACGGCTCGAGCTTGAGGCGGGAATGCCGGATGCCCTTGGCAAGGCACTGCGTGATGAGCTGGGCGGTGCCGACGCATTTGTGACCGAAAGCGGTGCTTTCCTGGGCGTTGGCGACCTCGAATCGATCGTTGAGGAAGATCGGCCCGATCTGAAATTCACTCCCTACACGCCGCGCTTCCCGGA
The DNA here is from genome assembly GCA_963422345.1 of uncultured Sphingomonas sp. Lineage (GTDB taxonomy): Bacteria > Pseudomonadota > Alphaproteobacteria > Sphingomonadales > Sphingomonadaceae > Sphingomonas. The sequence goes on along the minus strand of OY729425.1, from coordinate 2,245,874 downwards.
ACGAATCCGCGAATTTGGCGGCGATTGTTTCGCGGCGATCAAGGCCAAGGACATTGTCGTCCACCATCCCTATGAAACCTTTGAGGTGGTGCTGGCCTTTTTGCGCCAGGCGGCGGCTGACCCGGATGTCGTTGCGATCAAGCAGACGCTTTACCGCGCAGGCAAGCAACCCGCCGTTATAAACGCATTGATCGCGGCGGCCGAGGCCGGCAAATCGGTGACCGCCGTTGTCGAACTGAAAGCACGCTTCGACGAAGAACAGAATCTGCTTTGGGCTTCAGCGCTTGAGCGTGCCGGCGTACAGGTGGTGTACGGGTTTATCGACTGGAAAACCCACGCAAAAGTATCGATGGTGGTCCGGCGGGAAGGGGGGCAGTATCGCACATATTGTCACTTCGGCACCGGCAATTATCACCCGATTACCGCCCGGATTTACACTGACCTCAGCTTCTTTACCGCCGATCCTCGCATTGGTCGCGATGCCGCGCAAATGTTCAATTACATCACCGGTTACGTCGAACCGGAAGACATGGCGCTGATGAGCCTCAGCCCGCGTGACATGCGACCGCGTCTGATGTCGCTGATTGACGCCGAGATCGCCTTTGCCAAGGCAGGGAAAGCCGGTTCGATCTGGGCGAAGATGAACTCGGTCGTTGACCCCGCCGTTATCGAAAAACTCTATGAGGCGAGCAATGCCGGTGTAGAAATTGACCTGGTTATTCGGGGCATTTGCTGCCTGAAGCCGGGGGTTCCCGGCATGTCAGAACATATCCGCGTCAAATCGGTGATCGGCAGATTTCTCGAACACAGTCGCATCTGGGTGTTCGGCAATGGCAATGCCCTGCCCAATAATGGCGCAAAGCTGTTCATTTCGTCTGCCGACTGGATGCCGCGCAATTTTGATCGCAGGATCGAATATATGTTGCCGATCGAAAACCGGACGGTCCACGATCAGATCCTTGACCAGGTGATGGTGGCCAATCTGATTGACAATGAGCAGAGCTGGGAATTGCAGGCCGACGGCAGCTATGTTCGGGTCAACCCCGGCGAGAAGCCGTTCAATCTCCATCGCTATTTCATGACCAACCCGTCCCTTTCGGGGCGCGGCGCCGCGCTCACGGCCAGCAAGTCGGTGCCCAAACTGTCACTGAGACGGAAGCGCTAGCAGCACATGGCAACCTTGCTGTTCCGCAAGCCACGCAACGATGTTGCAGTTGATCCCCGCACGGGCATTATCGACATCGGGTCCAACTCAATCCGGCTGGTCGTCTATCAGGGCCCGGCGCGGCTGCCATCGGTCCTGTTCAACGAAAAGGTCATGGCCGGACTGGGGCGGGAACTGGCCGTCACGGGCGCGATCGGAGCGGAAGCGCTGGCCCATGCCGATGCCGCGCTGGGGCGGTTCGCCGCTGTCGCTCGCGAGATGGAGCTGACCCGCCTGAGAACGGTAGCGACCGCAGCAGTACGCGATGCCGCCAATGGCGCGGCGTTGATTACCATCGCCCGGCGCCATGGCCTTGATGTCGAATTGCTTTCAGGCGAGCAGGAAGCGCTTGCCGCTGGCTATGGGGTTTTGTCAGGCATCCCCGATGCGGATGGTATCGTTGGTGATCTTGGCGGTGGCAGCCTTGAATTGATCCGGGTGTGGCACGGACAGGTGCAGGACCGCGTGTCATTTCCTTTGGGGGTGCTCCGGCTTGGAGCATTGCGCGCGAAGGGACAGGGCGCCCTGGAACGGCAGGTGGCCAAATCGCTCAAGACCGCCGGATGGCTTGGCCGCGGGGAAGGTCTGCCACTCTATCTTGTCGGAGGCTCGTGGCGTGCCCTGGCGCGGCTTGACATGCATCTCAACGGCTACCCACTTCCGGTGATCCACCAATATGCGTTGACCCGTCAGGAAATTGCACGTCTCGGACGGACGATCAGCCATGTCCCCAAAAGTGCACTGCGCGAGGTGCCCGGCCTGTCTTCGGGGCGGGCGAGCACCCTGGGTGATGCGGCTTCGCTGCTGGCGGCCTTGATGAAACACCTGCGAAGTGACACCACGATTGTCTCCGCATTCGGGCTGCGCGAAGGCCTGCTCTATGGTGATTTGACGGTAGCGACCCGGCACGAAGATCCGCTGATTGTGGCGGCACGGGACGAGGGGAGCCGTGCCGGACGTTTTGCCGAACATGGCGACGTTCTTGAGCACTGGATTGCGCCGTTATTCGGTGACGATACGCCCGAGGCCGCGCGATTGCGCCACACTGCCTGCCTTCTTGCGGATGTCGGTTGGCGCGCAAACCCGGAGTTTCGCGCGGAACGTGGGCTGGAAATCGCCCTGCATGGCAATTGGGTGGCAATTGATGCGCGCGGTCGTGCGTTGGTTGCCCAGGCATTGTTCACCAGCCTGGGCGGCGGCACTGACAGTCCCGCGCCGCTGGGTGCGCTGGCCCCGCATGACGAACTTGCGCGGGCCGTTGACTGGGGTCTGGCGATGAGGCTCGGTCAGCGGATGAGCGGCGGCCTGGCTGGGCCGCTGCAACGATCGCGCATCAGTGACGACGGAAAATCACTGGCCCTCCATCTCTCAGACAGCGACCGCACCCTGTATGGCGACGCGGTGGAGCGGCGGCACAGCGCGTTGGCGACAAGAATGTACCGGAAGGCCGTACTGGTCGTTTGATCTCGCCTATTCCGCGAGGTCTGCGGTCCGTGTCATCTTGAGCTTGCCGCCAATCACCGTGAAGCCCAAACGGCCCTCGACGAGATCAAGCGCGTCGCGGCCAAATTGGTCAAATCGCCATCCGCTGAGGATCGCCAAGCCGTCGCGCTGTCCGGCAGCAAGTGCTTCAAGTTCATCGCTGCGCGCCAGCAACCGTGCGGCAACATCAATATCGCGCGAACGAATCTTGAGCAGCAGTTTCAACAAGTCGGCAACCAATACGCCGTCCTTGCCCAGACCCGGTTTGCGATCGTCCCGCGGCGGAAGCTCATCTGGCCCCATGGGTTTGGCATCTTCGAGTGATGCCATCAGCCGCGCGCCGATGTCATTTTGCGCCCAGGTCGCCGACAGGCCACGTACGCGGGCCAGATCAGCCTGTTTCTTCGGTGGATGACCCGCAATATCAGCCAAGGTCTCATCCTTGACGATTCGTCCCCGCGGCAAGTCCTTTCCGCGTGCCTCAAGCTCGCGCCACCGCGCCAAAGCCTTTAACCGCCCGAGCACTTCCGGCTTGCGCCCGGCGATCCGCACGCGCTTCCAGGCTTCATCAGGGTCATTGGCATAGTTGCGCGGATCACCCAGCCGTTCCATTTCCATGTCCAGCCACGCCCCGCGCCCGGTCTTGCGCAAGCGATCCAGCATTTTCGGGAAAATTTTCGCGAGGTGGGTGACATCACCAATGGCGTATTCAATCTGTCGCGCATCCAGCGGACGGCGGCTCCAGTCAGTAAAGCGCGCGCCCTTGTCGATCTGGATGCCGAGAAAGGAATCCACGAGGTTGGAGTAGCCAACCTGCTCACCTTGACCCAACGCCATCGCCGCAATCTGGGTGTCGAAAAGCGGAAAGGGCGTCTTGCCCGTCAGGTTGTAGATTATCTCGAGGTCCTGCCCACCGGCATGAAACACCTTGAGAACATTGTCGTTGGCTACCAGCAATTCGAGTAGCGGCGCGAGGTCAAGCCTGGGTGCCATGGGATCAATCGCGGCGGCTTCCTCGCCGTCTGCGATCTGGATGAGACACAACTCCGGGAAAAACGTGCTCTCCCGCATGAATTCGGTATCGACGCAAACAAAGTCAGCATCGGCGAGCCGGGTGCAGAGATTGGCGAGAGTGGCAGTGTCGCTGATCAGCGGATGGATATGCATCTTCATGCCATAGCGACAGTCGCCCGCCTTGACAAAGTACCGTGTGAGAGGGAAGCGCAGCGCCATTCGCCTCCAACGTGATACCAGTGCAGACTGGTACTATTCGGGGGAGGCCATCACCCATGCTGCGCAAGACTCCAGCCTTCGCTGGGGCGGCGCTTGAAGAGAACATGCCATGCACGCCTATCGTACCCATAATTGCGCTGCCTTGACCGCTGCCGATGTCGGACAGGAAGTTCGCCTGTCAGGGTGGGTGAATCGCACACGTGAACATGCCAATGTGCTCTTTATCGATTTGCGTGATCACTATGGTATTACGCAAATCGTCGTTGAGACGAGCTCTGAGCTGTTTCCCATCGTGGACGCTGCGGGCCCCGAGTCGGTGCTGACCGTCACCGGCAAAGTTTCCGCGCGTTCGCCTGAGACCAAGAACCCCAAATTGCCGACCGGCGAGATCGAGATCTTCCCGAGCGCGATTGTCGTGCAGTCCTCGGCTGAGCGGCTGCCATTGCCGGTGTTCGGCGACGCGGAATATCCCGAAGACGTGCGCTTGAAGTACCGCTTCCTCGATCTGCGCCGTGAGCGGCTGCACGCCAACATCATGTTGCGGTCCAGCGTGATCAGCTCGATCCGTCAGCGCATGATCGGCCAGGGCTTTACCGAGTTCCAGACGCCGATCCTGACCGCCTCCTCACCCGAGGGCGCGCGCGACTATCTCGTGCCCAGCCGGGTCCACCCGGGCAAGTTCTATGCGCTGCCGCAGGCGCCACAGATGTTCAAGCAGCTGCTGATGGTGGCGGGCTTCGACCGTTATTTCCAGATCGCACCGTGCTTCCGCGACGAGGACGCGCGCGCCGATCGCTCGCCGGGCGAGTTCTACCAGCTCGATTTCGAGATGAGCTATGTCACGCAGGATGACGTATTTGCGGCGATCGAGCCGGTGCTGCACGGCGTGTTCGAGGAATTCGCCGACTGGCAGGGCAAGGGCCGCACCGTCTCGGCGCTGCCCTTCCAGCGCATCCCGTACCGCGAATCGATGCTGAAATATGGGTCGGACAAGCCCGATCTGCGCAACCCGCTGCTGATCACTGATGTGTCCGACCTGTTCAAGGGCTCGGGCTTCGGGCGTTTCGCCGCCATCGTCGAGGGTGGCGACGTGGTCCGCGCGATCCCCGCACCGGGAACGGCGGAGAAGAGCCGCAAATTCTTCGACGAGATGAACAGCTGGGCGCAGAGCGAAGGCTTTGCCGGCCTCGGCTATGCCACGCGCAAGGGCGGTGTGTTCGGCGGGCCCATCGCCAACAACCATGGCGAAGAGGGCATGGCGAAGATTGCTGAGGCGCTGGGCCTTGGCCCCGATGATGGCGTATTCTTTGCGGCGGGCAAGGAAGCACAGGCAGCCAAACTGGCCGGGTTGGCGCGCACGCGCGTGGCCGAACAGCTTTCGCTGATCGACCAGAGCCGCTTCGAATTCTGCTGGATCGTCGATTTTCCGATGTTCGAATATGACGAGGAAACCAAGAAGGTCGATTTCAGCCACAACCCCTTCTCGATGCCCCAAGGCGAGATGGAAGCGCTGGAAACAATGAACCCGCTCGATATTCTTGCCTATCAATATGACATCGTCTGCAACGGTGTTGAGCTGTCATCGGGTGCGATCCGCAACCATCGCCCGGAAATCATGTACAAGGCGTTTGAAATCGCCGGCTATAGCCAGGCCGATGTCGACACCAACTTCGCGGGCATGATCAACGCTTTCAAGTTCGGCGCGCCGCCACACGGCGGATCGGCACCGGGCATTGATCGCATCGTCATGCTGCTCGCCGACGAACCCAATATCCGCGAGGTGATCGTCTTCCCGATGACGCAGAAGGCCGAAGACCTGATGATGGGCGCCCCCAATTTCGCCACGGCGAAGCAGCTGCGCGAACTCAACATCCGGGTGACTGACGTGCCGGGCGCAGCCAAGGCAGGCTGACCTTTCTCGTCACCCCGGACTTGTTCCGGGGTCCACCGTGCCGCACAATAGGGCACCGCGCTGTTTGCGGAGACTGTGGTTGCGGGAACAAGTCCGGCATAGGGGCAGGGAATATGACAATCGACCTCTCCAACTTCGAAGCTGGCGCGCCTTATTCCGGCAACTATGCGACTGACATTGCCAAGCTGCAGAAGCGGTTGGCGCATATTCAGGTCGCGCATATCGTCAACAAGCGTCGCGCTGTGGTGATGTTCGAGGGCTGGGATGCCGCCGGGAAGGGTGGGGCGATCCAGCGCCTCACCTCCGAATGGGATCCGCGCTATTATGGCGTCTGGCCAATCAGTGCGCCAACGGTTGAGGAGAAGGCACGGCATTTCCTGTGGCGCTTCTGGACCCGCTTGCCGATGAACGGTGAAATCAATGTCTTCGACCGCAGCTGGTATGGTCGTGTCCTGGTCGAACGTGTTGAGGGATTTGCCAGCGAGGCCGAATGGAAACGCGGCTATGATGAAATCAACGAATTCGAAGCCCAGCAGGCAGACTCGGGGACGACAATCGTCAAGATTTTCCTGCACATCACCCAGGCCGAGCAAGATAAACGCCTGAAGGATCGGTTGGAACACCCGTGGAAGCGCTGGAAGACCGGCGCCGACGATTACCGTAACCGGGCAAAACGCGCGGACTATCTTGCTGCGATGGCTGAGATGTTCGAACGCACCGACACCCGCTGGGCGCCGTGGACGGTCATCGATGGCAATGACAAGGAAGCGGCGCGAGTCGCCGTGCTGACGGCAATCGCGGATCGGCTCGAGGCCAATGTATCAATGGACCCACCGCCGCTCGACCCGGCTGTCGAGAAGATTGCGCGCAAGGCGCTTGGGCTGCACGACTGAGACGACAGCCTTCGCACCCGACGCCCCGGACTAGCCGGCCAAATTCACACCCAAAGCAGGACGCAAGGCAGGACCGTTCCAGCGATCAGCATCATGATCGACACGCGTCTCGTCGTGCGATTGTTCAGCGCGATGGTTACGCCGAGCAGCGTTGAGATGATCAGCCCGATCGACATAAGCACGACAAATATCTTGAGGGGGAGCGGGGAAGGGCGCTTGGCAGGCGCGGGCTCCCGCACGCGCGCCGCGGCATCATGGTCATGGTCAACCGCCGCAGGCGCAGCAGTTACTGCCATGGCGGGTTTCGCTGCTACGCGTTTTTCGCGGGGTGGACCCTGATCCTTGTGGACGGCCGCAATCCACACCATCCAGGCGGGAGGTGTGCCGCCATATCCCTTTTCTTCGTTCAGACGGAACGTCTGCAAGGCACCACTGACGGCGAAAAGCAGGATGGCAGGGGCCAGAAACACGCCAATATAATGGTGGTATTGGCGAAGCGCGCGGAGGGTCTGAGCTTTCATGTGCATTGCCTAGGTCGCGAACCGCGACGGGACAAGCGGGTTTGGCGTCACTGAGGCGCGGGACCGAAGTTTCCGTTTTCGTCCATCAGATGCAGCACACCATCGGCAATAGCGAAATAGGCGCCGCGCAACCGCAAGGTTCCCGCAGCCTCACGCTCCGGGATGCACGGGAAAGTGCGCAAGTTGGCGATCGACACACGCACAGTCTCGAGTTCGAGTTCGCGCATCCCAGCCTCACCGTCGCCAAATTCGACCGCGATTCTCTCACGCGCGTCATCAAGCAAATCGATCCAATGATCGATAAAGCCGCCCGCACCGGGCTTTGCGCCGCGGAAACGTTGCGTCATCGCCGCTGCGACACCGCTGCACGAGCCGTGGCCCATCACCACAATCTCGCCGACTTCAAGCTGGGTGACGGCAAACTCCAGCGCGGCGGACACCCCGTGCCGGCTCCCGTCGAGTTCGAACGGCGGCACCAGATTGGCCACGTTACGCACGACAAAAATCTCACCTGGCGAGGTGTCGAAAATCTGTGCGGGGTCCACCCGGCTGTCGGAACAGGCGATCACCATCACTTTGGGGCTTTGCCCCTCGGCCAGTTCTTGCCACCGGCTCCGCTCGCGCGGCCAGTCATCGCGGCGAAAACGTTGGTACCCGGAGAGGAGTTCGTTGAAGTCGGCCATAGGTTTAGCTCTGCCAACCCTTGGCAGGGCTGGCAAGGGCGCGCGGCAGTCGCTATCTGCCTGCCACCATGACAGAGACAGCCCCAACCGCTCCACGCCAACGCAAGCCCGATTGGATTCGCGTCAAGGCGCCAACATCGGTTGGGTTCGCCGAGACCAAGGCGCTGATGCGGCGCCTGAATCTGGCAACGGTATGTGAAGAGGCGGCCTGCCCAAATATCGGCGAATGCTGGACCAAAAAACATGCCACGGTCATGATTCTGGGTGACACCTGCACCCGCGCCTGCGCCTTCTGCAACGTCAAGACCGGAATGCCGCGCGCCGTGGATTCGCTTGAGCCGCAACATACTGCGGATGCCGCCGCCGAGCTTGGCCTTGAGCATATCGTGATTACCTCGGTAGATCGCGACGATCTGCCCGATGGCGGTGCGTCGCAATTCGTGAAGGTTATCCAGGCACTTCGCCGCACCACCCCGCAGACGACAATCGAAATTCTGACCCCTGATTTTCGCAACAAGTCGCAGGCTGCGGTCGAGGCCATCGTCGAGGCGGGACCGGACGTATACAATCACAACCTTGAAACCATACCTCGCCTGTATCCGACGATCAGGCCGGGCGCGCGCTACTATGCTTCGCTACGCCTGCTTGAATCAGTCAAGCGCCACGATCCGGCGATCTTCACCAAATCCGGGATGATGATGGGTTTGAGCGAGGCTCGGATGGAGGTTCACCAGGTGATGGACGACATGCGATCGGCAGATGTCGATTTCCTGACGCTTGGGCAATATCTCCAGCCGACGCCGCGCCATGCCCCGGTAATTGATTTCGTTACGCCACAGGCATTTGATGCCTATGCAGCAATCGCGCGCGCCAAGGGCTTTCTGCTTGTGGCAAGCTCACCACTGACGCGCTCAAGCTACCATGCGGGCGACGACTTCGCGCGGATGCGCGCCGCGCGCGAGGCGAAGCTCGGCACCGCCTGATGCCAAGGCACAGCGAAACTCGCCGGCTGCCTTACTCTGCCGAACAGATGTTCGACATGGTGGCAGATGTCGGGCGTTACGCCGAGTTTTTGCCCTGGGTAACGGCAATCCGGATTCGGTCTGACAGCCAAACGGAAATGGTCGCTGATATGATTGTGGGCTTCAAGGGATTGCGTGAGACTTTCACGTCCAAGGTTCAAAAGGCCCGACCGTCACATATCCATGTCGAATATATCGACGGACCGTTGCGGTTTCTGCGCAACGAATGGAGCTTTCGACCAGATGGCACCGGTTGCCAGGTCGATTTCAGCGTCGACTTCGAGTTCAAGAACAGGATGTTCGAGATGCTTGCCGGGCAGATGTTCGGCTCTGCCCTGCGCAAGATGATCGGAGCCTTTGAAGAACGGGCCTTCGCGCTTTACGGCGCCGGAGCATCCGGCATCAGCAGCTCAAGCGCACACAGCGCAGCCTGAAGCCGCACGCCGCCACGGCCAATATTCCCGAATTGGCGACGATCCGCGACGACGTTTCCCGGATCGGCATTCTTCTCAGCCCTGGCAAACACCACCGTCCCGACCGGTTTCTTTTCCGTGCCACCATCCGGGCCGGCGATACCGGTAATCGCGACTGCAACATCAGCGCCGCTCACTTCGAGGGCGCCTTGTGCCATCGCCCACGCCGTCGCCACTGACACCGATCCGAATGTATCGAGAACATCACTGCTGACGCGGAGCAAATCCATCTTTGTGCTGTTCGCGTAGGTAACAAGTGCGACATCCAGAATCTCGGATGACCCGGGAATTTCGGTAATGGCAGCAGCGACCAGCCCGCCCGTGCAGCTTTCCGCCAGGGCGATACGCCGACCGATCGCCCGGTTGGCGTCGACAACGCGCTGTGCCGCCGCAACCAGGGCAGGTGGCAGGATAGTGTCAGCCTTGGCGGCTTTGCTTGTCATCAGAGGATTCTTTCTAACTCACCGGCACACGGACAGTCGCGACCGCCTGCGCCGCGATACCTTCACCACGCCCGGTAAAACCAAGCCGTTCGGTGGTTGTCGCCTTGACGCTAATCCGGCTTGTCGGCAGCCGCAACAGTTCCGCGATCCGTGCCCGCATCGCCTCACGATGCGGCCCGATCTTTGGCGCTTCGCAAATCAATGTCAGGTCGATGAAGTCGATGATGCCGCCGACTTGCTCAACCAGCGTGGCGGCATGACGGAGGAATTGACCCGATTCGGCGCCGCGCCATTGCAGATCGCTGGGGGGAAAATGCGTGCCAATGTCGCCCGCCGCGATGGTACCGAGCAACGCGTCGGTGATCGCGTGGAGCGCCACATCGGCATCGCTGTGGCCGGACAACCCCTTGTCATGGGGGATCAATACACCGCCGAGCCAAAGCTGTTCCCCGGCTTCCAGCCGATGAACATCATATCCGCTCGCGCTACGCGAGATCAGGTTTGTGCCGTGACGCGCCTCAGCGGCGGCAAAGTCAGCGGGATGGGTGATCTTTTCGAGCATCATGTCTCCCTCAACCAGTGCCACCGCGCCGCCGGCTGCGCGGAGCATCTGGGCATCGTCGGTTGGCTCATCGCCCTGCCAGTTTCGATGCGCAGCAAGGATATCGGCGAAATGGAACGCCTGTGGCGTCTGAACCCGCTGTAACCCGTCACGCGGGACAACATCGCCAAGCACGTCTCCGCCGCGCACGATTGTGTCAGCAACAGGCAGCACCGGAACGGCACCGGGGTTGTCGGCCAGCGCCATAACCAGACGATCGATTACCTTTGCGGGAATGAAGGGACGGGCAGCATCATGGATCAGCACCAGGTCAGGGGCATCACTCGTCAGTGCCTCAAGCCCGTTCAACACCGACAATCGCCGCGTTGCGCCGCCCTGAACATGCGATACCGCGCCGACCGCCTCGGCCAACATCAGTTGCTGCCCATCACCAATTGCAACCAACACCCGCTCAATTCCCGGGTGCCGAGTCAGTGTGGCATGGCTGTGTGCGACCATTGCCTTGCCGGCAACGGGCGCGAACTGTTTGGGGATGGCGGAACCACTCCTGACGCCCTGTCCGGCGGCAACAATCAGCGCGGCAATGCGAGGCGATGTCATGCCGTTCGCTTAGCCCAAGGAGAAGCGCGCCGCCAGCCTTGCCGATCCGTTCATGCTCTCCTATAGGCTGCCTGTTTTTTAGGCAGCCCATGCGAACGCTCGCTCCCATCCAGATTGGTCCCGTCCGGATCGAACGGCCGGTTGTGCTGGCGCCCATGACGGGCGTCACCGACATGCCGTTTCGAACGCTGGTGCGGCGTTATGGTTCGGGGCTCAACGTAACCGAGATGATCGCCAGCCAGGCGATGATCCGTGAAACACGCCAATCGCTGCAAAAAGCTGCCTGGCATCCGGTCGAAGAACCCGTGTCGATGCAGCTTGCCGGTTGCTCTCCAAGGGAGATGGGCGAGGCAGCCAGGCTCAATGCGGATCGTGGCGCCGCGATCATTGACATCAACATGGGTTGTCCCGTGAAAAAGATCGTCAATGGCGATGCCGGTTCCGCGCTGATGCGTGACCTCACATTGGCGGCATCGATCATTGATGCGACGGTCAAGGCGGTCAGCGTACCGGTCACGCTCAAGATGCGGATGGGTTGGGACCATAACAGCCTGAATGCGCCGGAACTGGCGCGCATTGCCGAAGATCTGGGTGTAAAGTTGATCACCGTGCACGGTCGCACCCGCAACCAGATGTACAAGGGTGAAGCGGACTGGGCCTTTATCCGCAAGGTCAAGGAAGCTGTATCACTGCCAGTCATCGCCAATGGCGACATTTGCTCGATTGAGGATGCCGAGGCCGCCCTGGATCAGTCAGGTGCCGATGGCGTGATGATCGGGCGCGGGGCCTATGGCCGCCCATGGTTGCTCGGCCAGGTGATGGAATGGTTTGCGACGGGAAGGCGCATCGCCGACCCAAGCATCGAAGAACAATACCGGATGATCGCCGAGCATTATGACGCGATGCTTGCGCATTACGGCATCGAAACCGGCGTTAACATGGCGCGCAAGCATCTCGGCTGGTATACAAGGGGTCTCCACGGGTCCGCCGAATTCCGCAATCGCGTCAATCAGGAACCTGATCCTCGCACTGTGCAGGCAATGCTTGCCGAGTTTTATGCGCCATGGCTGAGCCGCGCTGCGGCATGATGCGATGACAGCAACGGCAAACCCCGAATTTGCCGATCTGTTTGGCGCGATCCCGGTTGCGCTGCTAGTCATCGACCCACACCATCGCATCGTCCACGCCAATGCTGATTGCGAAACCCTGTTAAACCTGTCTGAGCGGGCCATGCTCGGGCAGCAGCTCGACGCCGTGTTCACGCCGCCTGGCGAGCACAATCTTCATGCTGAAAACAACTTTACGGCGTTCGATACTGATATCGCGCTGGCACGGGGTGGCACGCTGAGAGTCGATTATCGCGAGTCACCGGTTGCTGATTATCCGGGATGGCGAATCATTGCTCTTCATCATGACGCAGCAACACGGCGCCTTGGCCATAGCGCCGATCGCGCCTCGGCGGCCCGTGCCGCAGTAGGGGCGGCGGCCATGCTGGCCCATGAGATAAAGAATCCGTTGTCCGGTATTCGAGGCGCAGCCCAGTTATTGGCTGGCAGCGACGAAGGAAATGATGAGCTTACGACGCTTATCACCACCGAAGTCGACCGGATTGCCGCACTGATCGACAGTATGCAGGGGTTTACCGATACCCGTCCGCCCATGCTGGCTGCGGCAAATATCTACCCCTTGCTGGATCATGCCCGACGGGTTGCGCAGGCAGGCTTTGCGCGTGACGTGAAAATCGATGAGCAGTTTGATCCGTCATTGCCGGATGTGATGGTGGACCGCGACGCACTGCTTCAGGTGGTGATCAACCTGATCAAGAACGCCAGTGAAGCAACCGCCGGCCTGCCCGAGGCGCGGGTGATACTGGCGACCGCTTACCGCCACGGCATGGCGGTGAGTCCGGCGCCGGGCCGCCCACGACAAGCCCTGCCAATCGAACTGTGTGTGATGGACAATGGCCCCGGCGCGCCAGCCGAGATCGCCGACCATCTGTTTGATCCGTTCGTCGGCACGAAGCGTGAAGGGCAGGGGCTTGGCCTGTCGCTGGTCGACAAGCTGGTGCGCGATATGGGTGGCATTGTTCAATATGCGCGGGAAGGGTCTCCCCCTTTGACCGTGTTCCGCATCCTGTTGCCGCGAGGAACGTCATGACGCTGCACGGCCGGGTCCTGGTGGTTGATGATGACGCGGCAATTCGTACCGTCGTCGCCCAGGCGTTACGCCGACAGGGCCATCACGTCACGACGGCAGCGACCCTTGCAGAAATGGAGGTTCATCTCGCAGCGGATTTACCCGATGTGCTGATCACCGATGTTGTCCTGCCCGATGGGAATGGCCTCGACCGGCTGGAAACTCTGACCCGCGAGCACCCCGGTTTGCCGGTCATCGTGCTCTCGGCACAAAATACGCTGACGACGGCGGTGCGATCGACCGAAGCGGGCGCTTACGACTATCTCCCCAAACCGTTCGATCTTGATGTGCTTGGCCGCGCGGTCAGCGGTGCGCTGATGCGCCGTGACGGCAATACCACGGGCGAACCGATTGGCGAGGAAGACCGCGCTTTGCCGCTGATCGGACGTTCGCCCGCAATGCAGGATGTTTATCGGATTATCGCGCGCGTTGTGTCGAATGATCTCACGGTATTGATCTCGGGCGAGTCGGGAACCGGCAAGGAACTTGTCGCGCGTGCGGTGCATGACCTGGGTCCACGTCGTGCGGCACCCTTTGTCGCGATCAACATGGCGGCAATTCCGCGCGAACTGATCGAGGCGGAACTGTTCGGGCATGAAAGAGGCGCGTTTACCGGGGCACAGTCCCGCAACGCTGGCAGGTTTGAACAAGCGGCTGGCGGGACACTGTTTCTGGATGAAATTGGCGATATGCCGATGGAAGCACAGACGCGCTTGCTGCGCGTGTTGCAATCCGGTGAGTTCACCACGGTGGGCGGCGCGCGGACCATTCGCGCTGATGTTCGCATCGTCGCGGCGACCAACAAGGATCTGACGCAACTGGTCGCTGGCGGGCAATTTCGCGAAGATCTGTTCTACCGCCTGAACGTCGTGCCCGTCACCTTGCCGGCGCTGCGCGCCCGGCGGCAGGACATCGCGCTTCTTGCGCGTCACTTTCTCGATCTCGCCGCTGAAAGCGGGTTACCGAGGAAATCTCTCGAGCCGGCAGCCGTTGCAGCACTTGAACGCCATGATTGGCCGGGCAACGTGCGTGAACTGGAAAACATGATGCGCCGTGTTGCCGTCCTCAGTCGCGATGACCGGATTGGCGAAGCCGACATTCTTGCGATGTTGGGCGGGCGCGCTTCACTGCCCGTACAAGACGGCGACAACGGGCTCGATATCGCGGTCCTGGCAATGCTCGATCGACTTCTGATTGAGGAGCCCGAAACGCTGACCAACGGCACACTTTATGACCGGGTCATCGGCGAGGTGGAGCGCCCGCTTATTCTCGCGTTGCTTGCGCGCCACGGCCAGAACCAGCTCCGTGCTGCAAAGGCCCTTGGCATCAATCGAAACACATTGCGCAAAAGGCTCGATTCCCTGGGCATCGAACCCAGCTAAGGGCGTTCGGACGGTTGCCCATTGCGACCAACCGATCAAAAGTGTGTTTTCCTTGCAACGGTTGCGTTGTATGAAAAGCACTATGATAGCCGAGACGGCAGCTCGAACACGTGTTTCCGCGCGCTTTTGGCGATCGGGTATCACCCCTGCTGTCGAATTGCTGGTTATCGCAGCATCTGCCGCCATCGCACTGGGCAGCTATTTCGTCATCGCCGGCAATGCTGGCTCGCACTCACTCCTCAGCCCGCCAGTGGTGGCGCTCCTCCTTATTGCCAATCTTGTGCCCGGCGTCGCGTTGCTGGTGCTGGTCGGCCGGCGGATTGCAATGCGCCGCGCCGCACGATTGCCGATGGGTGGGCGAGGGCAATTGCATGTCAGGCTCGTCGCGCTTTTTTCCGTCATCGCGGCAGTTCCGACATTGTTTGTGGTCGTGTTTGCCTCACTGCTTTTCCAATACGGGGTTCAGTTCTGGTATTCCGATCAGGCCCGCAACATGATCGAGAATGCGACTGCGGTTGCCAGAACGTCATATGAGCAGATGCTGCATCGCTGGCAGGACCAGACGGTTACGATGGCAGCCGACATTTCGGACAATTTGCGACTCAAGCTGCAATCACGTGAATTTCCGGATTATTTTGGCAAACAGCTTTATTTTCGAAGCCTTTCGGATGGTTTCCTGTTCATCTCATCTGACAAGAACAACATACAGGAGATCATTCAGGTCAACCCCGACAAGCTCGATGTCACCCGGGAAGTGCCGCCATCGGATCTCGAGAAGGTACGTAGCGGGACCAGGAGCATCACCAGAGTAGCTGGCGGTCGCATCAAGACACTGACGATGGTACCGGGGACGATTAACGTCTTTTTGCTGACCGTTGCCATTTCCGACGTGCAGTTGATGGAGGAGCAGTCAAAGCGCAGTATTGCGGTGCTTTCAAGCTATCGCGATCTGCTCGCCAGATCGCAATCGTTGCAGCTCAAGTTCAATGCAGCCCTGCTTGCCATTTCCTTGCTGATCATTGCCATCGCGGTCTGGATCGCGCTCGAGGTCGCTGATCGACTGGTCCGGCCTGTCGGTGAACTGGTTGTCGCAGCACACCGCGTCGCCACAGGTGACCTGACGGCGCGCGTTCCGGACCCTGCAAGCGACGACGAAATTGGCACCCTGGGCAAGGCATTCAACACCATGACTGGCCGGCTCCAGGCGCAAACCGGGGCATTGGAAAGCCGTCGCGCCCTGATCGAGGCCGTGATGTCAGGGGTTACGGCGGGGGTTATCTCGATTACCAGCGATGGTGAGATCAGGCTGATCAACCCGTCGGCTGAAGCATTGCTTGAAATGGGCGAAGAAAGCCCGGTCGGGAAGCCCCTGGCGGCCATTTCGCTCGAACTTGCCACCTTCATCGATAGCGGTGCGCGCGAGGCGATTGTCGAGATTGGGGCAGGGCCAGAGGCGCGAACGCTTGCCGTCAAGACAACCCGAACCGAGGAAGGCACGATCCTCACCTTTGACGACATAACGGGGCAATTGCTGGATCAGCGTCGTGCCGCATGGTCCGACGTGGCGCGTCGCATTGCCCATGAAATCAAGAACCCGCTCACGCCAATTCAACTTGCCGCCGAGCGATTGCAACGCCGCTATGGCAAACAAGTTACGGGCGATGATGGCACCTTCGCCAAACTGACTGAGACAATTGTCCGTCAGGTGGGCGATTTGCGCCGTATGGTCGATGAATTCTCTTCCTTCGCGCGGATGCCCAAGCCGATCTTTCGGCCTGAGAACATCGTCGACATCGCCAAGCAAACCATGTTTCTACATGAGGTTGCCCATCCATCGATCAGCTTCACGGTGGAAAACCTGCTCGACGAAGCATTGATGACTTGCGACCGCCGCCAACTCGGTCAGGCGTTCACGAACATCGTGAAGAACGCTGTGGAGGCGGTTGATGCGCGTGGTGAAGGCGAAGCTGGCCTTGTCACAATGCGACTGCGCAACGACGGGGGGATGGTGTGGATTGAAGTCAGTGACAATGGCATCGGCCTTCCTGCCGCCCGCGACCGCATCGTCGAACCCTATGTAACCACCCGGGTGCGAGGCACGGGCCTCGGCCTCGCAATCGTAAAAAAGATCGTTGAGGAACATTTTGGCACCATCACCTTCACGGATCGCGTGGGGGGTGGCACCTGTGTGACGATGAGTTTTGATGCGGCTGCACTGGGTGCAGCTGAAACCACCGATGACGCGGACGAGATGCCGCGTGAACTCGCTTCCAACCGGACCTGATCCATGGCGCTCGATATTCTCATTGTCGATGACGAACGCGATATTCGCGATCTGGTAGCGGGGGTGCTCGAAGACGAGGGATATGGAACGCGCACCGCTGGCGATAGCGACTCTGCCCTGGAAGCGATTGCTGAGCGCCGTCCTTCACTGGTCTTGCTTGATGTGTGGTTGCAGGGTTCACGGCTCGACGGGCTGGAACTGCTCGACGAGATAAAGCGCCGTGACCCGACCATTCCGGTGCTGATGATCTCCGGCCATGGCAATCTCGACACAGCAGTAGCGGCGATCCGTCGCGGCGCCGCTGATTTTATCGAAAAGCCATTCCAGGCCGAGCGCCTGCTCCTGATGGTAGGCCGCGCCACCGAGACCGAGCGGCTGAAGCGAGAGGTTGCCAGCCTGCGTGCCTCTGCCGGGCGCGACACCGATCTGACCGGCAGTTCAACAGCGATCAACGCAGTGCGCGCCACGTTGAAACGGGTCGCCTCAACCGGCAGCCGGGTGCTGGTGATGGGCGCTGCCGGCGTCGGCAAGGAAGTCGCTGCACGGCTGTTGCACGGCTGGAGCCAAAGGGTTGATGCCCCCTTTGTGATCGTCAGTGCAGCGCGCATGGCGCCGGAACGCGTTGAGGAAGAACTGTTTGGCGTGGAGGAGGGCGGGGACCTTGTTCGGCCGGGCCTTCTCGAACAGGCTCATGGTGGCACCCTGTTCCTCGACGAGATCGCTGACATGCCGGTCGCGACGCAGGCAAAGATATTGCGCGTGCTTACCGATCAAAGCTTCAGCAGGGTCGGAGGCCAGCGTGTCGTCAAGGTAGATGTGCGTGTCGTGTCAGCCACCGCGCGCGACCTGATGCTGGAAATTGCCGAGGGTCGCTTTCGAGAGGATCTCTATTACCGGCTGAACGTCGTGCCGGTGACGATCCCGTGCCTGACAGACCGACGCGAGGACATTCCCGCGCTCGTAACGCATTTCATGGCGCACTACGCCAATGAACGCCGCGTGCCGACGCCAGAGATCGCGCCTGATGCGATGGTCGCATTGCAAAGCTATGAATGGCCCGGCAATGTCCGGCAGCTGCGCAACGTGGTCGAGCGCACCATCATTCTCGCTCCCGGTGACAGGATCGGCCGTATTGACCTCGATATGCTGCCGGCGGAGGTGTTGGGTGACCCTGGCGAAATAGCGGGCGGTGGCAACGCCATCATGGGATCACCCTTGCGCGAGGCACGTGAATCCTTCGAGCGCGAGTATCTCCGGGTGCAGATCCGCCGCTTTTCAGGGAATATTTCTCGCACGGCCACCTTTATCGGGATGGAACGTTCCGCCCTCCACAGAAAGTTAAAGCTGCTCGGCATTACTGAAACACGCGAGGACTAGTGGACGAGAGGGCGCAGCGTACCTAGATTGCAAAGGTGCATCACGCGATGCACCCCGACGCCGGGAAACGGCGCAGCTTGCGGCTATGTGCCGCCAAGAACAAAGGATCGACCGATGGCCGACAAGCCGACCTCGCTACAAGACCTGTTCCTCAACGCCCTGCGCCGTTCAAAAACGCCGGTGACGATGTTTCTCGTCAAGGGCGTCAAGCTGCAGGGTATCGTTACCTGGTTTGACAATTTTTCCGTGCTGCTGCGCCGCGACGGCCAATCGCAATTGATCTACAAGCACGCCATCTCGACGATCATGCCCGCAGGAGCCGTCGATGTTGGCAGCATTGTCGCCGCCGTTGGCGAAGCACAGAAGAAGCAACCACTGCTCCAGGAAATTTTCCTCAACGCAGTGCGCAAATCCGAAGACAATGTGACGATGTTTCTGGTCAATGGCGTCATGCTGCAGGGGCATATTGCAGCGTTTGACCTGTTCTGCATGTTGCTGCAGCGGGAAGGCATGTCGCAACTGGTCTACAAACATGCCGTTTCAACGATCCAGCCTGCGCATCCGCTCAACCTGGCGGAAGAAAGTGCCGATCCGGATGACGACTGAGTCACGCGATTGAGCACAGGATTTGAACGCGATCGCGGGGAATTTGCGCGCGGCGCGCGTGCCGTCATTGTCCTGCCAGATCAGGGTGATGCGGCGCGCGACGCTGACGCGCGTCTGGCCGAGACGGCGGGTTTGGCCCAGGCGATTGGCATAGCCGTTGCCGAGAAGGTCGCGATCCGCGTTCGCACGCCCAAACCGGCAACGTTGATCGGCAGCGGCCAGACTGAAGCTCTGGCCGCGACTGTTCGGATGGAAGAAGCCGATCTGGTCGTGTTCGACGCGTCGCTGACCCCGGTGCAGCAACGCAACCTCGAAACCGCACTTGGCGCCAAGGTGATCGACCGCACAGGATTGATCCTGGAGATATTTGGCGAACGCGCTGCGACCGCTGAAGGGCGGTTGCAGGTCGAACTCGCGCATCTCGATTATCAGGCGGGGCGGCTGGTACGGAGCTGGACCCACCTCGAACGCCAGCGCGGCGGCTTTGGCTTCCTCGGCGGCCCCGGTGAAACGCAGATTGAGGCCGATCGCCGGTTGATCCGTGATCGCATGGCGCGTTTGCGCAAGGAGCTGGATCAGGTCAGCCGCACACGGGGGCTGCACCGGGAACGACGCCAGCGGGCACCCTGGCCGGTAATCGCGCTGGTTGGCTATACCAATGCCGGAAAATCAACATTGTTCAACCGCTTGACCGGCGCTGACGTCATGGCGGAAAACCTGTTGTTTGCGACATTGGACCCGACGCTGCGGCAAATCGCGCTCCCGGGAATCGACAAGGCGATCCTTTCCGACACGGTTGGATTTGTATCTGAATTGCCGACACAGCTTGTTGCGGCGTTCAAGGCGACACTGGAAGAAGTGGTTTCGGCAGATCTGCTGATCCATGTCCGCGACATTGCCCATCCCGACAGCGCGGCGCAGCGTGCCGATGTCGAGAAAGTGCTCGGCGAGATTGGCGTGGCTGAAACGACGCCCCGCATCGAGGCCTGGAACAAGCTTGACCTGCTCCATGGCGAGGAACGTGAGGATGTGCTGGCACATGCCAGGGGTCGTGAAGATGTCGTCACGATTTCAGCGATGGGTGGGGAGGGCGTGGATCGCCTGGTAGAAGCGATGTCCCGATTATTGACCGGGGCGCATCGCCGGTATCACATCGCCGTGGCGCAGTCCGATGGAGCGAGTGCCGCCTGGCTGCACCAGCACGGCGAAGTGCTGGGTCAGGAATCCGGTGAGGGCGAAATCATCTATGATGTTCGCATGGCCGAGCGCGATTATGAGCGATTTATTCAGCGCGCGTAATATTATTTATACGTAATTATAATATCTTATTGCTTAATTGCGACAATATTTGTTAAGTCGCACCTTCAAGACAACGCGCACGGCTTCACGCCTCGGCCGTCTTGACCTGTTGCCACAATCTTTCCATGCCTTCGAGGTCGAGTTCAGAAAACCTGCCTTCGGCTATTGTCTCCATAGCCTTGAATCGTCTCTCAAATTTCTGATTGGCCCGACGCAGGGCAGCTTCCGGATCGACGCCGAGCTTGCGTGACCAGTTGACCATCGCGAAGAGCAGATCGCCAATCTCTTCCTCACGGTCAACGGCATTGCTGGCCGCTTCAACCTCGGCCAGCTCCTCATCAATCTTGGCGCGCGCACCCGCTGGATCAGGCCAATCAAAGCCGGTCCGTGCGGCGCGCTTCTGAAGCTTCTCCGCACGGAGCAGGGCAGGCAGGCCGAGGGCGACACCATCAAGCGCCCCGACATCAGCAACATCCTTGCCCTTGGCGGCACGTTCTTCAGCCTTGATTTGTTCCCATAGATAATGGCCGCCATGGGGCAAATCACCGAAGATATGCGGGTGGCGGCGTTCCATCTTGTCACTGATTGACGCCACGACGTCAGGCAATGCGAACAGACCTGCTTCTTCCGCCATGCGGGCGTGGAACACGACCTGGAGCAGCAGGTCGCCGAGTTCATCCTTGAGGTCGGCCATGTCGCCACGCTGGATCGCGTCGGCGACCTCATAGGCTTCCTCGATGGTGTATGGCGCGATCGTCGCGAAATCCTGCGCGACGTCCCATTCGCATCCGCTGACAGGATCGCGCAAGCGCGCCATGATCTCAACGAGACGGGCGATCATAGCGGGGGAGTCCCCCGGCCCACCCTATCGATAAGTTCGATAATATACATTATGTAAAATACATTCATGGTTTCGGCTCGAGGACCAGGGTCCGCCCTTCCACACGCCAACTCTTCAGCCGTGACAGAAAATTCATGCCAACCACATCCGTATCTCCAATCGTCGCCGTGACGTAGGTTGTGAGGTCGGCAACCTGTATCGGTCCAATGTCGAGCTTGTGGATCGTTGCGACCCGCGCGGTGATCGGTCCGCCGGCAGTATCAAGAATGACCGGAAACGGACTTTCCTCGATATTGATCTTTGCCGCTCGCGCCGTTTCGGCACTGATTGTCGTACCCGAAGCACCGCTGTCGACGAGCATACGTCGCGGAACGCCGTTTATTGTCGCGTTGATGTAGAAGCTGCCGCTATCATCCATTGGCACAGTCAAAGCGCCACCGGTCACCGTCTGGTCTGGGCCATCAATCAGTTGCCGCGCGCTTGACCACCATTCCGCATATTGGCTGCGACCGCTGGCGATCAGCAGGACCACGGCAAAAATGCCGACCCATGCCAGGGCCATCTTGATCGTGGCCTTTATCGGCAAGCGCCGGACAGCAAAGGATGACACCACCAGCATCAGCCACAATCCGAGATAGATGGCGCGAGGCAGTTCGTCGTTCACGCGGCGAGTTCCAGACCATCATAGCCTGGCTCAACGCCTCTCGGCAGTTCCGCGCGCAGCGTGGCATAATCCATCGACTGGTCCATATGAACGAGCACAGCCCGTCTGGGCGCCAGGTCAGCAATCCAGCTCAACGCGGTTGGCAGATCAGGGTGTGACGGATGCGGCCGCCGCCGCAAGGCATCAACAATCCAGACATCCAGACCTCTATAAAGCGCCCGCATCGGCTCGGTCATGGCATGAAGGTCCGTGGCATAACCGATCGCGCACCCCTCTCCCTCGAAACGCAATCCGGCAGATTCGATACTCCCATGCGGTTGATCGGCAACCCTGATGGTGATGTCACCAATGGTCAGCGCGTCAGGAAAATCGCCGATGGCGACCGTTGGGGGGGTAGCCATCACGACCGTGAAACACATAGCCAAAGCGTAATTCCAGCGCGGCACGGGTCGGCGCCCGCGCCAGACCACGGATCGGCTTGCCCATGGCATGGAAAAGCTGCCGCAAATCATCAATGCCGTGACAGTGATCTGCGTGATCATGCGTCCAGATCACGGCGTCGACACAGTCAACCTGGGCGTCGAGCAGTTGCGACCGCATATCCGGGCTGGTGTCGACAAGAATGCGCGTGGTCGCGGACTCTATCAAGATTGACGCGCGGGTTCGCCGGTTGCGTGGTTCGGCTGGATCACATGCTCCCCAGTCATTCCCAATTCGTGGAACCCCTGATGATGTCCCCGAACCAAGGATGCGCGCCCTCATGCGCGGGTCTTGGAAAACAATGTGTGGAAGTTTTCGGCGGTCCGCCGTGACAATTCTTCTACCGGCTCGTTCCGCAGCCTGGCGAGGAACGCCGCGGTATCTGCCACGAACGCAGGTTCTCCTGGCCGTCCGCGATGCGGTACCGGCGCAAGAAACGGCGCATCGGTTTCAATCAGCAAGCGTTCGATCGGCAATCGCGCCGCCGTTGCCTGCAAGTCACGGGCATTTTTGAAGGTCACGATCCCCGAGATCGAGATGTAAAATCCAAGGTCGAGGGCGATGTCGGCAAAACCATCGCTCGCGGTAAAGCAGTGAATGACGCCGGGATACGCACCCCGCCCCATTTCCTCCTGCAAAATCAGCGCTGTGTCTTCCTCCGCGTCACGCGTGTGGACGACAATCGGCAAACCGGTTTCACGTGCCGCGACAATATGTGAGCGAAAACTCTCTTTTTGTCGGTCGCGATCACTATGGTCGTAATAGTAATCCAGACCACTTTCGCCGATGCCGACGATGCGGGGATGGGCCGCGCGTGCGACCAGTTTGGCGGTATCAACCTCGGGGTGCTTGTCGGCCTCATGCGGGTGGATGCCAACGGTTGCCCAAACATCTGATTCGCGCTCTGCGATGGCAACAACATCGTCCCACTCGCTCTCGCGCGTCGCGATATTAAGCATCGCGGTCACGCCGCGTACGCGAGCATTTGCCAGCACCTCGTCGCGACGCTCGACCAACCCCTTGTAATTGAGGTGGCAGTGACTGTCCGCCAGCATCACCCAACAACCTCAGCCGGCAGCTCGAGCCGGGGAAAGACACCGCTTGGCGCTGGCAAGGCCGTACCCACGACCACAGGAATCGCCAGGTTGGCGAAGTCGCGTTCAGCGGCGTCCTGGCCCAACAGGTCGAGCATCTGGTCCGCACTGGCCGGAATCGCCCAACGCGCCATGATGGCAAGGCGGCGGATGACCTCAACGGTGTAATAGAGGATTGTATCTGCCCGTGCCGGATCTGTTTTGCGCACGCTCCACGGCGCCTGCTCAGTAAAATACTGGTTGGCGTCCCGCGCCGCGCTCCAGATCGCATCAAGTGCATTGTGAAGCGCCAGATCGGCCATTGCGGCGTGCATTGCGGCCTCGGCAGCGGCAACACTGTCCAGCAACGCCTGCTCTGCCACTGTCCTTTCACCAGCGACCGGCACCCGGCCCTCGCAATTCTTGGCGATGATCGACAGGCAACGCTGGGCAAGATTACCAAAATTATTTGCCAGATCGGCATTGCACCGTGTGACAATCGCTTCAGCGGAATAGCTGCCATCCTGCCCGAAACTGACCTCACGCAGCAGGAAATAGCGCACCGCATCAACGCCAAAATGCTCAATCAACGCAATTGGATCAGTAACATTGCCGAGAGATTTCGACATCTTCTCGCCACGGTTGAGCAGGAAGCCGTGACCGAACACCTGCCGGGGCAACGGCAAGTTCGCAGACATGAGGAAGGCCGGCCAATAAACGGTATGAAAACGAACAATATCCTTGCCGATTACATGCACATTGGCTGGCCAGTAACGCTCCATCAACCCTGTATCGTCAGGGTAGCCAACGCCCGTCAAATAACTGGTCAGCGCATCAACCCAAACATACATGACATGTCCAGGGCTGCCCGGCACCTTCACGCCCCAATCGAAGCTGGTACGTGATACCGACAGATCCGACAGGCCACCCTCAACAAAGCGCATCACCTCATTGCGACGCGCCTCGGGGCGGATAAAATCAGGCTGTGCCTCATACAGATCGAGCAGCGGCTGCTGATATTTTGACAGGCGGAAGAACCATGTCTCCTCCGATGTCCATTCGACCGGCGTTCCCTGGGGTGAGAGCTTTACCCCGCCCTCCCCGGCGACCAGCTCCTTCTCGTCATAAAACGCCTCATCGCGAACCGAATACCACCCCTCATAGCGGTCAAGATACAGGTCTCCGGCGGCAGCCATCGCCTCCCATATCGCCACGCTGGCGGCATGATGATCGGGTTCAACCGTGCGGATAAACCGATCATATGAAATATTCAGATGATCATCCATTGATTTGAAATAAGATGACATTTCATCCGCCAACGCGCGCGTCTCAACGCCACGGTCGCGGGCAGCCTGCACCATTTTCAGGCCATGTTCGTCCGTGCCCGTCTGGAAACGGACATCACGCCCCGCTTGGCGATGAAAGCGCGCGATCGCATCGGCCGCGATCGCCTCATAGGCATGGCCGATATGTGGCCGGCCATTGGGGTAACTGATCGCGGTGGTTATGTAATAAGGTTCAGCCATGTCAGGCTGGTAAGATCGAAACGCCCTGACGGCAACGGTTGTGATGCACCGCTGCCCGGTTTCCGTGCGAGACCGCCGGTTGAACAGGCGGCGTCCCGCTGCTCAGTGCTGATCAGCGAGCCGTGCGACCAGTCCTGCCATTTCAAAGACGGTGCCCTGCGCGTCAAGCGAAAGGCCGCGCGCGCTGGCGGCGAGATTGCGTGCCGCATCATAGCTGTCGAGCGCCGTCCGCAGGGCTGTTCCTTGCCGCGTTCGGGCCACACTGGCGATGAATGCCGGTGTGCGGTCAAGAAAGGCTTCGTAACGCGGTTGGGCAGCCTTGAGCGCGAGCGCCTTTGCCAAGGCACCTCGCCGCTTGTTTCCCTGATCGCCATCGCGCGCGATCGCGGTCAACGCCTCGTCCAGCGCCCCTAGCTCCAGACCAGCATAGCCAAGCGCACGGCCCGGTGAGCCCTGCCCCGCCCGCACCAGCGCGGCAATTTCCTCCGGTTCGGCCTGTGGCAGCCTTTCCCGCAAGATTGACGTCATGGCGGCGTCATCAAGCGCCTCAAAGCGCAAAAGGCGGCAACGCGAACGAATTGTCGGCAGCAGTCGTCCCGGCGCATGGCTTATCAACAGGAAGATTGTGCCCTGCGGCGGTTCTTCAAGATTCTTGAGCAGCGCATTGGCGCCGCCGCGCTCAAGGTCATCAATCGCGTCAATCAGTACGACACGTCGTGACGACATTGACGGCGTCGTTGCGAACAGGGGCTGCAGCGACCGGACCTGAGCAATGGTTATGCTGCGCGCGAGATCCTGATCGGGCTTGTCGGCATCTTTCGGTAGCCGCACCAACTCTCGATAGTCGGGGTGTGAGCCAGCATTGACGAGCGAACGGGTCCGGTCCTGTTCCGGCACCGCGAAGCCCGGCGGCAAGCTGCCGGGTGCAGCACCGTCTGCGAGGAGGCGCAGACCCGCCGCTCGGGCGAAGCTCGCCTTGCCTATTCCGACCGGGCCAGCAAACAGCCAGGCGTGGTGCAAGGCGCCGCTCCCCATTGCCGCAGCGAAAGCATCATGCGCTGCCCGGTTTCCTGACGGCAGTGTCATGGCAGCAGGTCCGCAAGGCCGGCGAGCAGCGCTTCAGCGACACCCTCGATACTCCCATTCGCATCAATCAACCTGAACCGGCCCGGTTCCGCCGCCGCAAAACGCCGAAAAGCCGCAGCAACATCAGCATGAAACTGCTCACCGCGCGCCGCAAACCGGTCAGCGCCAGCGCCGTCACGCCGGTCCGCCCGGGCGCGCCCTTCCGCAGGTGACAGTTCCAGCACAAAGGTTCGATCTGGGAGCAAACCGCACGAGCCAAATTCGTGCAAGGCAAGGACATCACCATCATCGATGCCACCCGCCACGCCCTGGTACGCCCGCGACGAATCGACGTAGCGATCACAGATCACCCAGCGACCGGCAGCGATCGCTGGCCTAATGTACTTCTCGACATGGTCAGCGCGCGCCGCCGCAAACAGCAATGCCTCGGTCCGAGAACTCCAGCGCGTCACCTCACCCTGCATCAACAGGTTGCGGATCGCCTCGGCACCGTCACTGCCGCCCGGTTCCCGTGTGACGAGCGAGGTGATGCCTCGCCCGGCCAACGCCCCCGCCAACCGCTTCGCCTGGGTAGATTTGCCCGCCCCCTCGCCGCCTTCGAGCGAGATGAAGCGCCCGGTCATCAAGCGCCGAACAGGCCCATCAGGCCCGCCCAGGCACGACCGAAAAAGCCCGCAAGCGGCACGTCCTCAGCGGCGACCAGCGGCACACGTTGCGGCTCCATGTCCGGCGTGGTGATAACCAGATCTGCGATGTGTTGCCCCGCCTTGATCGGCGCCTTGATCGGGCCATCATATACCACGCGCCCCTGCATGTCCGGGGTCGCCCCACCCGGCAGCGTCACGTTGAGGTTTTCCGGTGCAACCAGGCCAATATGATTGACGCTACCCAGCTGGACCGGCGCGGTATCAACCAGCTTGCCCTTGGCGACGATCCGCTTGGCCTGCCATGCGCGGAAGCCCCAGTTCATGAACTTGACCGACTCCTCGATGCGTTGCCCTGAGCTTCCCAGCCCGGCCAGCACCATCACCAACCGGCGATCACCCTGCTTGGCAGAGCCGGTAAATCCATATCCAGCTTCCTCAGTATGGCCAGTCTTGAGGCCATCGGCGCCAGCCACCTTGCCAAGCAGCGGGTCGCGGTTGTCCTGGCTGATCGGGTTGCCCGCCCCCATGGTCTTCCCCCAGGTGAAGTTCCGCAGCGAATAGAATTGCCGGTACATGTCGGGAAAGTCGTTGATTGTTGCTGCCGCCAGCTTGGCCAGATCACGCGCGGTGACATAGGTCACACCATTGTCAGGCCAACCGTTTGACGTGCCGAAATGGCTGTTACGCAAACCAATCGCCGCCGCTTTCTCGTTCATCAACGAGACGAATGCCGGCTCGGTTCCCGCAACACCTTCAGCCAGAACAACACAGGCATCGTTGCCGGAAAGCGTAACGATGCCTTTCAACAGGTCGGCTACGGTCGGCTTCTCACCAACGCCAAGAAACATGGTTGATCCCTGTGAGTGCCATTTCCGCCAGGTTTCCGGCTGAACCTCAATCTTCTGGTTCAGCGCCAACTTGCCCTGCCGGATGAGATCAAACGCGACATAGACCGTCATCATCTTGGCCATGGACGCAGGTGGCATCCGCCGATCAGCATCCTTCGCGGAAAGAATTGCCCCCGACGATGTGTCGATCATGAAGGCAACCGGCGCTGGCGTCTCAAAAGTTGGTGCGGCCGCCATGCCGGGACAGGCCAAAGCCAGAGACAGGGCAGGTATGGCGAGCAGTTTCTTCATGAGGGTCCGTCTTTACGCTGGGGGCTTGTCTGAATGGTCGCGATTCGCGCTAGTCATGCACGACGCGGGCACCCGCATAGCCACGCCGAGCCGCATCGTCACGCGCCTGGCTCGCGGTGGCTTCGTTCGCATAGGGCCCAACCTGTACACGGTGCACCCCACCATTCGAAACTACGCGTCCACCGCCAAGGCTGGCGACCATCGCCTGCGCCCGGTCCAGTGAGGACAAGGCCGCGACCTGGACATACCAGCCCGACGCTGCCGGTGCCGATCCCCGATGCGGTGGCACATATGAAGCCCCTGGCCGCGATGAAGGTGCTGGCGCTGTGTCCGGCAAGGGCTGCGCGGCCTCCGGCAAAGGCAAATTGCCCGGAGCGTGATAAGATGTTCCGGTTTGCGGTGTGGGACTTACACGCGGCAAGGGCCGTCGGACTGGCGGGCGTGATGGAGGGCCAGCGGGCAGCCGTTTGCGTAACGCAACCAGCAAGGCAGCCGGCGCGTCAATGCGCGACGAGGCTGCGAGTCCGTTGCGCAGCGCAACCTGGTCTTGCGGTATTGGAGTGACATTGCGCACGCGGACGCCAGCCGATCCACCGACAATCCCCAATAATCGCGCTGCCCCTGGTGACAATCCGATGATTCCACCGCCCGTGCCACCGCCGTTCACCAGTGCGACGATTGTCTTGCCG
Source organism: uncultured Sphingomonas sp. (assembly GCA_963422345.1). Classification (GTDB taxonomy): domain Bacteria; phylum Pseudomonadota; class Alphaproteobacteria; order Sphingomonadales; family Sphingomonadaceae; genus Sphingomonas. The sequence continues at coordinate 2,217,557 of OY729425.1, read as the reverse complement.
CTGTCGAGTGCGGTTATCTCGACAAAACTGCCCGCAGCGACACTGTCGCTGGTGGCGGTAATTGCGTCCGGATTTCCTGCAACCGATCCGACATAGGCGTAGCCTGTCGCATCATAGCGCCGTTCACCCGAGGTGCCGCGTGGGCCAGCACCCGCTGGCAAATCGGCCGGGGGCGTACCATCCAGTGATGACACTGGCATCTGCGCAACGGGTGATTCGGACACACCCGGTGAGGGGCGCGCGCCATGGGTTTGCCCGGCGAGCGCCGCGAGCATGATGATTGCCACGCTCATGGCTATTGCTCGACCGCGTCTGATAACAGGCCAACCGCCAATGCATAAAAGTTCGAGCAGTTATAATCTAGGATCACACGATAATTCCCGGTCAACAGATATGCCGTCTTGCCCGGACCATCGGGCTCAATCAACGTTGCCAGCACGGAGTCGCGCGGCCAGCCACGCGTAAGTGGTGCCATTCCCAACGCCCGCCACTCTGCCATGGTTTTCCAGCCACTATGCCGCGCAAAGACTTTGCTGCATCGTGGCGAGAGCAATCGATTGCTTGTCTGGCTGCGATCAAATCCCGCCGGCACGCTGACGGCAATCCCCCAGGGTTGCCCTGGTCGCCAACCAGCACTGGCGAAGTAACTCGCAATCGAGGCGAGCGTATCCGCCTCACTGGTCCAGATATCCACCCGACCATCACCATCGCCATCCCGCGCCAGGCGGAGATAGGCTGACGGCAGAAATTGCGGCCCGCCCATCGCCCCGGCCCAACTACCTTTCAATCGTTCGGCTGGCACCCCGCGATCAATCATCCTGAGCGAATCAACAAATTCACTGGCGAACAAATCGCGACGACGACCATCATAAGCCAATGACGCCAGCGCGCGGGGAATGTCGAAATTCCCCATAAAGGTGCCATAGTTGGTTTCATTGCCCCAGATCGCGACCATGATCGATTCGGGGACACCGGTTTGCTGCTCGATTTTCTGCAAGCGCGCACGCTGCGCCAGATAGGCTTGGCGCCCACGGCTGATGCGGGCTGCATCAATATGTGCGATGCGGTAGGGTGCAAAATCCGGCACGGGCGCATTGGGGTCAGCACCTGGCTGAGCCCGGTCAAGCTGCACGACTCGCGAATTGAGGGTCAGGTTTGGAAAGACATTGTCGATCGTCGCCCGGCTAACGCCGGCGGCCTGCGCCTTCACCCGCAAGATAGTGAGGTAGGCCTGAAATCCGCTTTCATCCTGCGCCACGGCCGAACTGCCGATACCGCACAGCAGGGAGAGCGCGAGCAATCCGCCACCAAAGCGCTTCATCCTGTCGGTAACACTCAGCATGACGCAACTGTGCCACAGCACACACGCGACATGAACCCCTTATGGTTATGCCTCTTGCGTAAAACCCCATCTGGCCCCTATGCGGCTCCCGCGCGGAGAGGTGGCCGAGTGGTTTAAGGCAGCGGTCTTGAAAACCGCCGTGGGTGGAAGCTCACCGTGGGTTCGAATCCCACCCTCTCCGCCACTGTTCCCGCGAATCAGGCGCGGCTGCCACCGACTTCAAGCAGCATCTCCAAAACATGCTCGGCAATTGGCTCGCGGAACAGGCAGCCAGCCTCATAATCGTCTGCCCATTTTACCGTGGCAGCGACTTGACCAATGCCCGGCAACGTCAGCCAGATGACCTGATCCTTGCGCAGGGCAGAGTAGCTGCGGACACGCGCACCCTGCAGCGACAGATCGACGATTCGGCAAAGGGTGCGGTCAAGACCGCCGCGCCCGAGCTTTGCATCGAGCGAAACCGGCGCGCGCGGCGCCTGCCGGCGATTAACCACCGCCGGTTCATATTCTGATGAAATATTTGTCTGCCGAGCTTCCATGCCGACAGCCTAGGCCAGGATGGCTAAGGCGCCGTTAACGACGGCGCCCTGCCCCAATCCTCACTTCTTGAGCGTGAGACCGCCAAAACGCTTGTTGAAGCGTGCCACCTGGCCACCCGAATCAAGCATCGAGCCACGGCCACCAGTCCATGCCGGGTGTGCCAGCGGATCAATGTCCAGCGTCATCAGATCGCCTTCCTTGCCCCATGTCGAGCGAGTCTCAAACACGGTGCCGTCGGTCATCTGCACCTTGATCATGTGGTAATCGGGGTGAATATCTTTCTTCACGTCACATTCCTTGGAAATGCCGCTGGTTTCCGACCAGCAGCGAAGGCGCGGCCCCTAGCAGAGCCGCGCCTGGCTAGCAATGTCCTGTTCTCAGGCTTTGGGCGGATCGGCGATCATCGCGGTAAAATTGGCCTCTGCAGCCAGCTGACCATCTATCGTTGCCCGACCGGCAAATTTGCACACACTCGACCTTTTCTGGACGAATTCGACTTCAAGCCGCAACAACACGCCCGGTTCGACCGGCTTGCGAAACTTGGCGCCGTCAATCGCCATGAAATAGACGAGCTTGCCCGAACCCGCCAGGCCCAGCGATTCAACCGCAAGAACGCCCGCGGCCTGCGCCAGCGCCTCAACAATCAGCACGCCGGGCATGATCGGACGCCCGGGGAAATGCCCTTGGAAAAAGCTCTCGTTGATCGTCACCGCCTTGATGGCCGTGATCGACCGGTCAAGGATCAGTTCCTCGACGCGGTCGACCAGTAACATCGGATAGCGATGCGGCAACGCCGCCATGACCCGCCCGATATCGAGCGGGCCAAGCGAGGTTACCGATTCAGTATCGCTCACCGGCCCTGCGGACGGCGGCCAGTTGCCGGCGCAGCGGGCGTGCTTGGAGTTTGAGCACCGGCCTGCTGTTGGCCTGGCTGCCAGTTGGCCGGTGGAGTGATGCTTACCGAAGGGATTAGCCGGTTGAGTTCAGTCGTCACGTCAGCCGTAATATCTCCTGCAGGATCGACATGAAAGACCGCGCTCGGCGCAACAACCAATCCCGCGTGCTTGCGCGCCGCGGCGGCATCGATTGCTGCCTTGAGTTGCCCTTGAAGTTGTTCAATCGCATAGGCACGTGCGCGAGCAAATGGCGCAGTCAGTCGTTCTAACTCGGCTTGGCCAGCTTGCTGTTTACTCTGGATTGAGGTCGCCTGCTGCCGCAGCGTAGCTTCATTTGCCCCTGGGGCGCTAGCTGCAGCCTGATAAGCAGTGACGAGCGGCTGAAGTTCGTTCGTGATTTGCGTACGCCGCGCTTCGGCTTGATCCAGAATCCCCTTGTAAGTTGTTTGTAGTTGAGCCGCAGCTGCCTTCCAAGCCGCACTATCACTGATCGCTCCATCAGGATCGGCAGTTGCAACAGTAGCCACTTGGCCGGTTGCAGACGTCGCGATAGTGACCGCAGGCAACGCCAATGCCATGGCCAGTGTCAAATTTTCCAGAATCTTCATCAGAATTGTGTCCCTACGTTGAAAGTAATCAGTTTTGTATTGTCGCCCGGGTTATGCAGCAGGGCATATGCAACATCGATCCGCAACGGCCCAAAGGGTGAGTTCCAGTTCACACCAGCACCAATCGAGAGGCGCGGCTTGGACGAATCACCAACAAAACTTTCGACAAAAGGTGCTTGGGAATTCGGATATGCGGTGTTGATGGAGGTTCCCACGCAAGGTCCGCCGCTTACCGCCGAGTAACCGACTGTGCACCATGTTGCCAAACCGGGGTTAGTCCCATCCGTATTGGGGACAATGAACAACTGCCGACCGGAACTATCAAGCACCGGCAGATCCAACGGCAACACCTTCGTTGCACCGGTGACCGGGTCAATAAATGTCGGGAACGTTGCGGTAGGCAACGGCTTGGTGATCCCGAACAAGGCGCCCGCCTGGATGTAGATCGACGGACGCAAGCCGAGTTCCTGCGCGCCCGAACCCAACGGAATCTGCAGCTCAATCCGGCCGAGATAATAGGCGCGACCACCAAGCGCATCATCAGCAATCTGCGTCTTGTCGGTCTGCAGAACCTGTGCGCCTGAAGCATTGGTAATATAGTTTGCCCGCCTGATCCGTGGGCCCACACCGCGAATATCGAAGCCGTGGAAATCCGGTTCGCCAAGATAGAAGCGGTCGGTGATTCGCACCTTGTCGATGCCCGCACCCCGGCTCTTCTCGAACGAGGCGATATAACCGCCCTCGAGATTGGCCGAGAAAATAAAACCGTGCCCGGCGTTGAAGAATTTCGATCCTTCAAAACGCGTCCGGATATAGCGCACATCACCACCCAGTCCGGCAATATCCTGGCTGAACACGAATCGTTGCCCTGCTGTCGGTCGCAGGCGGCTGTTGAGGCTATCGAAAATCAACGAATAACCAATCGACGACGTCCAGCGATTGCCGATCGCCTCGCAGAGATAGCGACCGGCCTTGAGCGGGTCGCACGCACCATTGGTAAAGTAGCTGTTCCGGTCGAGGCCGACCTGATCATAGGTCAGGCCATAACGCGCCGACAGCGACCAATATTCGGTCAGCGGAATGCCCGCACGAATCTGGAAACCCGTCGAGACCTGTGTGTAGGTCGTCTGACGCTGATCCCCGACATAGTTGAATGCGTTGTAATCGCGCCGGAAAATATCTCCGCCAATCGCGATATTGCGGTCAAACAGATAGGGATCAGTGAAACCCAGCTCGATCGACTTGGAATAAGTCGAATAGTTGACGCTTGCGCGCAGCTCCTGACCCTTGCCACGGAAATTATGTTGCGTGACCGAAGCCTGGATGATGAACTTCTCAAGGCTCGAAAAACCTGCCGACAATGACAATTCGCCGGTCGATTTTTCTTCAACATTCGCCTCAAGCACCACGCGGTCAGGCGCTGAGCCGGGCACCTGCTTGATCTCAAACTTGTCCTGGAAGAAGCCGAGCGAGTTGATGCGGTCCTGCGAACGCTTCACCTGGAAACTGTTGAACGCGTCGCCTTCGGCAATGCGGATCTCGCGCCGGATCACCTTGTCCTGGGTCTGCGTGTTGCCGTTGATGTTGATACGCTCAACATAGGTGCGCTGCGCCTGGGCGATGTGGAAGTTGATCGACATCGTCAGCGTTTCGGCATCGCGCTGGAATTCAGGGTTGGTTTCGGTGAACGCGTAACCAAACAAGCCAGCCGACTGGTTCAACGCATCGACCGAATCCTCGACGCGCTTGGCGTTGTACCAGCTGCCCTTGACGATACCGAGACTTCCCGCGAGCTTCTTGTTGTCAAAATCGCGGATGTCACTGTCGACGGTGATATCGCCGAATTTGTAGCGCTTACCTTCCTCCACCACATAGGTGATGATGAAGTCCTTCTTGTCCGGTGTCAGCTCGGCCACGGCCGAGGTCACGCGGAAATCAGCATAGCCCTGTGTCAGGTAAAACTGGCGCAGCTTTTGCTGATCATAGGCCATACGGTCCTGATCATAGCTGGTGTTCGAACTGAGGATGCGGCTGAGGCGAGCTTCCTTTGTCGCCATCTGCTCGCGGATCTTGCTATCCGAAAACACTTCGTTGCCAAGAATGTTGATCTGGCGAACCTTGGATTTCGGCCCCTCATTCACCTCAAAGATGATATCGACGCGATTCTGGTCGAGTGCGACCATCTTTGGTTCGATGGCAGCAGCAAAGCGACCCTGGCGACGATACAGCTCAATGATCCGCGCGACGTCCTGACGGACAGCGGTACGTGTGAAGATCTGTCGCGGCGCGAGCTTGATCTCCTTGCGGATCTTCTCTTCCTTGAGCCGCTTGTTTCCTTCAAACACAATGCGGTTAATGATCGGGTTTTCCCGGATCCGCAGCACGATCTCGCCGCTCTCTGCGCCACTGATCGAAACGTCGGCGAACAGGTCACTGGCGTAGAGATCCTTGATCGCCTGATCGAGCACCTCGTTGGAATAGGACTGACCGACACGCAGCCGCGTGTAGGAGAGCACTGTCTCCGGTTCGATACGCTGCGATCCCTCGACCCGCAGTGACTTGATGATGCGCGCGACGGGCGGCGCCGGCAGTGCCGCCGCGACAGGTGCCGGCGCAACGGCGGGCGACGCAGCGGGCGCTGTCTGGGCCCAGGCAGAAGCCGGCAAACCGGCCAGCATCGTTCCCCCCAGCAACAGGGCGGAGGCGCGGGCGCCGAATGTGGAAACCTTGATCGTCACTATGCCACCCCAATCGGAGAAAATTCGCGGGCGCGACAGCCCTGCCTCAACCGCGTCAACCGATCAACCCGGCGAGATTTTTCCACAGGCCGAAAGAACCGAGATCATTGAACGTCACAAACAACATCAACGCCAGAATCGCGGCAAGACCACCACGAAACGCCCATTCCTGGACATTGGCATCGACAGGTCGCCGCCGCACCGCTTCAAGCGCATAAAAGAGCAGGTGGCCACCATCAAGCATAGGGATTGGCAACAGGTTGATGAATCCCAGATTAATCGACACCATCGCGATGAACCAGATCAGCGGTTGCAGCCCCAAAGTCAGCTGTTGACCGGAATATTGTGCAATCTTGAGTGGTCCGCCCAGCTCGTCCAACGGTCGCAGACCCGAGATAATCTGGCCAATCGCGTCGATCTGCCCATGAAGAATATCGCGGACAGCGCGCAACCCGACAAACGGTGCCTCAATCAGGTTGACCGGACGCGATACCGGCGCTGCGGCCGCGATACCGAGCAACCCGGTGCGGCTGACATTGCCGAATCTGTCCTTCTGCACTTCAGTCCCGATGACCAGATCAACATGGCCAGTCCGGCCTGCCCGGACAAAATCCAGTTTGACCCTTTCAGCAGGCCGCAGGACGACATAACTCTTTATTTCAACATATGTTTCAACTGTACGGCCATTGATCCCAATGACCCTGTCTCCGGCCTGCAATCCCGCTGTGGCGGCCGCGCTGCCGGGTTGAACTGCGCCGATCACGGATGGCGTGACATTCTCGCCATAGGCATAGGCGAACCCGGCGAGGATCAGAACCGCGAGCAGAAGGTTCACAACCGGACCTGCCGCAACAATTATCGCACGCTGCCACACGGGTTTGGCGGGCAGGGTCTGCGCACGCTCTGCCGGCGGCAGTTCCAGCCATGCCGGGTCAGGCTCGCTTGCCGCGTTCAGATCGCCGGCAAATTTAACATAACCGCCCAGCGGAAAGGCGCTTAGTTTCCAGCGCGTGCCGCGTCGATCGGTCCAGCCCGCAATCTCGCCCCCAAAGCCAATCGAGAAAGCGTCGATCTTCGTGCCGAACAAGCGCCCGGCAAGATAATGCCCCATCTCATGAACGAAGATCAGCGGCCCAATAACGAGCAAAAAGGCGAAAATAGTGACCAGGAAACCGGGGTTGTGGATCAAGCGACGCAATCCTCTACACGTTCGCCCGCGATCCTGCGTGCCTCGCCATCGACCGCAAGCACGGCTTCCAGCGTCGTTGGTGCAGGTGGGTCGTAACGCGACAGCGTATCGGCGACGATTGCGGCAATTTCGAGGAAGCCGATGCGACGATCAAGAAAAGCAGCGACGGCCACTTCATTCGCAGCATTGAGAATCGCCGGACGTGCGCCGCCCGCCTCCACCGCCTCGCGGGTCAGCCTCAACGCCGGAAACCGCACCGGATCAGGCGCTTCGAAATCGAGTCGGCCAATGGCAACCAGGTCAAGCGGCGCCATCGGCGTTGCCATCCGGTCGGGCCATGCCAGGCAATGGGCGATCGGCGTCCGCATATCGGGCGGGCCAAGCTGCGCGAGCACCGAACCATCAACATAATCGACCAGCGAATGGATAACCGACTGCCGATGAATGACAATTTCAATACAATCGGTTGACACGGGAAACAATCGCGCGGCCTCGATCAACTCAAGGCCCTTGTTCATCATCGTCGCCGAATCGACCGAAATCTTGGCACCCATTGACCAGTTGGGGTGAGCAACAGCCTGCTCCGGCGTGACTGTCTGCATCTCGGCGAGCGTGCGGTCGAGAAACGGCCCGCCACTGGCAGTGAGGATGATTCGGCGCACCCGTTCAGGCCGCGTTGGATCAAAACACTGGAAGATCGCATTGTGTTCCGAATCAGCCGGCAACAGCGTCGCGCCACTGGCAGCCGCCGCAGCCAGGATGACGTCGCCAGCGGAAACCAGCGGCTCCTTGTTGGCGAGCACCACGGTCCCACCTTTGGCGACCGCTGCCATAACTGGTTCAAGCCCCGCACAACCAACGATTGCGGCCATCGTCCAGTCAGCACCCATCGCCGCAGCTTCAAGCAAGGCGGCATTTCCACCTGCTGCTGCAATGCCGGTTCCTGCCAGCAATGCGCGCAAGGCCGCCAGGCGACTCTCGTCCGCCACCACCGCGAGCTTCGCGTTGGTGCGAATCGCCGCAGCGGCAAGCTTTTCCACATCGGCATTTGCGGTCAGCGCCAGCACCTGAAACCGGTCAGGTTCACGTTCAACAAGGTCGAGGGTTGAGCTGCCAACCGAACCGGTGGCGCCAAGAATCGAGACGGTCTTCATTATGGTATCAAATGATAGAGTTTTGGGAGCGCCACGGCGAGGAACGCCGCCACAGGCGCCACCGGCACCAAACCGTCGAGGCGATCGAGCACGCCACCATGACCTGGCAGGATATTGCCACTATCCTTCACGCCCGCACACCGTTTGAGCCAGCTCTCATACAAATCCCCCCCCTGTGCCAAAATCGCAAGCATTGGCGTCGCCAGCGTCAAGCGCCACGGCAAACCAAAATACCAATGCATCGCTGCGCCGAACAGGCTTGCCGCCAGCACACCACCGGCCAGACCGGCCCAGGTCTTGTTGGGGCTGATCTTGGGCGCCAGTTTCGGCCCGCCAATCGCCCGGCCGGCAAAATAGGCACCGATATCGCACATCCAGACCAGCGCCATTGCCCATAAGGTGAATATCACGCCATCGCCCTGACGGCGCAGCAACAACAGGCCCAGCACCGGCAATCCGGCATAAAATATCCCGAGCGCCAGCCTCTGATGCCGGGTTACGATAACAGTCAAAAGCGCCGCTGCGCCGATCGGTCCGAGCGCCAAGAACCCCGGCCCCGCGCCGGGAATCGGCGCCATGATCGCCAAGGGAACCGACAACGCCCCTTGTCCAAGGCGCCGTGCCCAAGCCGGAACACCGGCAAGATTGGCCCATTCCCCCATCATCAACAGGGCGAGCACAACGCACAACAACCAAAAGGCGATGCCCCCAAGTGCCAAGGCACCGCTTGCAATGCCAATCAATGCCAGGCCAACGACGACCCGCAACTGAAGCTCTGATCGCTGTGCTGGCGCGCTGGACTCGCTCACAAACCGCCAAACCGCCGCTGACGTTGACCAAACACTGCCAGCGCTTCGGCAAGCGTATCGCCATTGAAGTCGGGCCACAGCGTATCGACGAACAGCAATTCGGCATAAGCGGCCTGCCACAACAGAAAATTGGACAGGCGAACCTCACCGGAAGTGCGAATCAACAGATCAAGTGGCGGAAGGTCAGCGGTATCGAGCTCGGCTGCGAGCGAATCTGCATCAATTGCTGCGGCGTCGATCGTCCCGGCAACGGCCTTCTCAGCGAGCCGCCGCGCGGCGGCGGCAATTTCACCCTGCGCACCATAATTAAGCGCGATCACCAGAATCGGACCGTCGTTGGAGGCTGTGCGGGCCAATGCCTCATCTACTTGCGCGACGAGGTCCGGCGAAAATCGACGATAATCGCCGATCACCCGCAACCGAACATTCTCCCGCACCAGTTCATCAAGATCGGTGCGAATGAACAGGCGCAGCAACCCCATCAGGTCGCCCACTTCTTCCTGCGGTCGTCGCCAGTTTTCTGAGGAAAAAGCGTATAGCGTCAGCGCTTCCAGCCCCATGGCGCGTGCAGCGCGACTCACCCGGCGCACCGCCTCCACGCCCCGGCGATGGCCCTCAAGACGCGGCAAATGCCGCTTCTTGGCCCAGCGGCCATTGCCATCCATGATGATGGCGACGTGCCGGGGCTGGCCAGCCGAGCCCGTCGCCGAATCAGGCGTTGGGGCGGCAAGCGCATTCACTTTCCGAGGATTTCCTTTTCCTTCGACGCCGCTGCGGCATCGATGTCGGCAATTGTCGCGTCGGTCAGCTTCTGCACCTCGGTTTCGTGGCGCTTGCGCTCATCTTCACCGAACACACCCTTTTTCTCGTCGGTCTTCAGATTGTCATTGCCATCGCGACGCACATTGCGCGCCGCGATGCGGGCCTTTTCAGCATATTGGCCAGCAAGCTTGGCAAGCTCCTTGCGGCGCTCCTCGGTCAGGTCGGGGATCGGCAGGCGCAGCGTGGTGCCGTCAACAATCGGGTTAAGCCCAAGACCCGCAGAACGGATTGCCTTGTCGACCGGGCCAACATTCGCCTTGTCCCACACCTGCACTGATAACAGCCGGGGCTCCGGTACCGACACCGTCGCGACCTGGTTGAGCGGCATCTGCGCGCCATAAACCGTCACCGTCACCGGATCGAGCAACGAGGTCGAGGCGCGCCCCGTCCGCAACCCGACCAGATCCTGTTTCAACGCCTCAACGGCGCCGGCCATGCGGCGCTCCAGATCTGCCTTGTCATAGGCTGCCATTGCTCATCCTTCCTTTTGCACGACCGTCGAGACACCCTCACCACGCAGCACAGCGGCAAGATTGCCTGGCTCGCGGATGTTGAACACCACGATCGGAATATTGTTGTCACGGCACAGCGCGATCGCGCTGGCATCCATCACCTTGAGATTATCTGCAAGCACCGTGTCATAGCTGACCGTCGCATATCGCGTTGCAGTCGGAATAACCTTGGGATCTGCATCATAAACGCCGTCAACCGATGTGCCCTTGAACAGCGCATCGCATTTCATCTCGGCGGCCCGCAACGCCGCACCACTGTCGGTGGTGAAAAACGGGCTGCCTACACCGGCTGCGAAGATTACCACGCGGCCCTTTTCAAGGTGCCGCATGGCCCGTCGACGAATAAAGGGTTCGCAAACACTGGCCATCGGGATTGCCGACTGGACGCGCGTCTCGACATTGATCTGCTCCAGCGCGTTCTGCACCGCCAGCGCATTCATCACCGTCGCCAACATACCCATATAGTCGCCGGTCGCGCGGTCCATGCCGCGTGCGGCACCGGCCATGCCGCGAAAGATGTTGCCACCACCAACAACGACGCAAAGCTCATAGCCTTGCTCCTTGGCGTCAGCGATTTCGCCCGCGACACGGGCTGTAACGGCGGGGTCGATGGCTAACCCGCCATCGCCCATCAATACCTCACCCGAAAGCTTCAGGAGGATGCGTTTGTATTTAGGGGCTGTCATCAGGTCTCGACGGTTAAAAAGCGCGGTGCGGACCTTAGGCGCGGGAAGATTGTCGCACAACCTCCGCAAATGCTCTCCGCTGGCTGGGCCACGCGCACGCGCCCGGCCAGCGGAGGCAACAAGTTCAAGCCGCGGCCTGGGGTACGCCCGATGCAGCAGCTACTTCAGCGGCAAAGTCGCTGGCTTCCTTCTCGATACCTTCACCGAGCTGGAAGCGGACATAATCGGTCAACGTGATCGGCTTTCCGGCTGCCTTGGCAGCGTTGGCGACAACGTCCGAGATCTTGGTCTTGCCGTCCATCACCAGCAGCTGGCTGACCAGCGCATTTTCCTTGCGGTATTTGGCAATGGCGCCATCCACCATCTTGGCGACGATATCGGCAGGCTTGCCGCTTTCCGATGCCTTTTCGGTGGCAATGGCACGCTCGCGTTCGATGATTGCCGGATCAAGGCCATCCTCGTTCAGCGCCAGCGGAAAGGCTGCCGCAATGTGCATTGCGAGCTGCTTGCCCAGCGCCTGCAGCGCGGCATCATCGGCCTCGCTCTCAAGCGCCACCAGCACGCCGATCTTGCCGAGGCCAGGCGACGCCTGGTTGTGGACATAGGGAACCACAGCACCAGTCGATACGCTGAGGCGCTTGGCACGGCGCAGCGACTGATTTTCACCAATCGTCGCGATGTTGTTGGTCAACGTCTCTTCAACGGTCTTGCCGCCAAGCGCCGCGCCCTTGATCACGTCAAGATCATCGCCCAGCTCGAGCGCGACGAAGGTCACGTCGCGGACAAAGCCCTGGAACTGGTCATTCTTGGCGACGAAGTCGGTCTCGGAGTTGACCTCGATTGCTGCGCCAACCGTGCCATTGACGGCAACGCCAACCAGACCCTCAGCCGCGGTGCGGCTCGACTTCTTGGCTGCGGCCGCAAGGCCCTTGGTACGCAACCAGTCAAGCGCGGCGGTGATGTCACCATTCGCTTCGGTCAGCGCCTTCTTGCAATCCATCATGCCTGCGCCGCTCTTTTCGCGCAGATCCTTTACCGCTGCTGCCGTAATCTCGGCCATGTCAGTCTTCCTTAGCTAAGCATCGTGCTGAAAAGTGGGAACCGGTTTTCAGATCGATGCGACAAACAAAATGGTCAGAATGTGGATGCGGGCGAGGTAAGGCCAGCGCCCTACCCCGCCCGCATGACGGTTCGGAGACGCTTCAGGCGTCGAGCTGACGCTCTTCCTCCGCAGCCAATTCAACCGCAGCCTCAACTGCTGGCGCAGCGACCGGGGCCGCTTCGGCTTCAACAGCCAGGGCTTCCTCGACCGGCGGCGCGTCCATCGCGCCAATGTCTGCGCCGCGACGTGCCTGCTGCTCATGCCCGCCACGCGTTGCGGCGATGGCAATTGCCTCGCAATACAGGCGAATGGCGCGGCTGGCGTCGTCGTTCGCCGGCACCGGGAAGGCGATGCCATCCGGGCTGACGTTGGAATCGAGGATTGCAACAACCGGGATACCAAGCGTGTTGGCTTCCTTGATTGCCAGCTCTTCCTTGTTGGCGTCGATGACGAACATCACGTCCGGAATGCCGCCCATGTCGCGGATGCCGCCGAGCGACAGCTCAAGCTTGTCCTTTTCACGGGTCAACTGCAGCACTTCCTTCTTGGTCAGGCCGTGCGTGTCGCCCGAAAGCTGCTCCTCAAGCGTCTTGAGGCGCTTGATCGAATTGGAGATGGTCTTCCAGTTGGTGAGCATACCGCCCAGCCAGCGATGGTTGACGAAATGCTGGCCAGAGCGACGCGCTGCGTCGGCTACCGGCTCCTGCGCCTGGCGCTTGGTGCCGACGAACAGCACCTTGCCGCCCGAGGCAACCCGATCGCTGACGAATTCGAGTGCGCGCGCGAACAGCGGCACGGTCTGCGACAGGTCGAGAATATGGACGCCGTTGCGGTCGCCAAAGATGTAAGGCTTCATCTTCGGGTTCCAGCGATGGGTCTGGTGGCCGAAGTGCGCGCCCGTTTCGAGCAATTGCTGCATGGAGACGACAGGTGCCGCCATAGGATGGTTCCTTTCCGGTTATTCCTCTGGGAAGCGAGTAACCCGAATTGCTCCGGACACCGGCTATATGTGCTTCCCATGCGGGGTTGAGGCGGGGCCGATAGCGGAACCTGTCTTTGGGTGCAAGATCGAATTCACCGCTTGACAGGCAGAACAATAACGGAACATAAAGCGACTGAAGCAAGATTCCGGAACCTTTCGTGCCTTCAGCGTTTTCGGGGTTTTGGCGTCGCCCATAATGGAGGGAGTTGCGCAATGTTGATGATCACCGGGTCTCTTGTATTCGCGATGGCACTCGCGGCCTCACTCTGGGTGTTTGCCTTCACCCTGGTTCCTGCGATTCCCCGCATCGCTGCACTGCTTGCCGGAAAAACTGATCCTGCCTCTGCCCGACAGCCGTCGCTGGTCCTCAGAGAGGTAAGGATCCGGTCGCGGGCGCGTCTGGCACCATCACGACCGGTACAGGTGCCGCTGCGCGCAGCCGCCTGACCCGCGCATAGGCACGGATGCTGAACGGGAATGTGGCGATATAGGCAATGGTGATAGCAGTCAGCGTTTCCCAGGTTGCCGACACCAGCAATGCGCCGAGCAGTACGACCACGGCGAGCGCCTCAAAGCGGATACGCCGACGCAATTTGAGTGATGACCAGCTGAACGTGGCGATGCTGGAAACCATCAATGTGGCGACCAGCGCAACCCACGGCGCAACCAGCCATGGTGATCGAAAGATCGGCGATTCAGTGATGAACCACAGATAGATCGGCAGCATTGCCAATCCGGCACCCGCCGGGGCCGGAACACCGGTCAGGAAACCTGCTGATTTGTGCGGTTGCTCAGCAACGTCGATATTCGCGTTGAAACGCGCCAGTCGCAGGGCACAGAACACGGCAAGCAGCAGCGCACATGGCCAGCCAAATCGCGGCAGCGCCGACAATGACCAGAGATAGAGAATCAGCGCTGGCGAGACCCCAAAGGAAATTGCATCACTGAGCGAATCGAGTTCCGCGCCAAAGCGACTCTCTCCGTGCAGCATCCGCGCAATGCGCCCATCAAGGCCATCAAGCACACCTGCGACCATCACCATGGCAACGGCCAGGCGCCATTCATTGGCAATTGCAAACCGGATACCGGTTAAACCGGCACACAGCGCAAGCGCCGTCACCGCGTTCGGCGCGACAGCACGCAAGGGCAACCCGCGCGGCGCCCTGCCCGTGCGAGGCGTTCTTACAGCCATTGCATCACTGGGTAATACCGCCGGGCGTGGACGTGTCAGGGCGACCAAGTATGGTTTCGCCAGCGACACTGCGCTGGCCTGCGACAACCTGACAGTTAAAGCCTTGCGGCAGGTAAACATCGACCCGGCTGCCGAACCGGATCAGGCCAACGCGCTGGCCGCTCGCCACCATGTCGCCGGGCTTGACGAACGGCACGATACGCCGCGCAATCAAACCGGCAATCTGGGTAAAGCCGACGCGCACGCCATCACGCCCCTCGACAACAATATGCTGGCGCTCATTCTCCTCGCTCGCCTTGTCGAGATCAGCGTTGAGAAATTTTCCCGCGATATAGATCACCTGTCGGATGGTGCCGGCAATTGGCGTGCGATTGATGTGAACATCGAACACCGACATGAAAATCGAGACCCGCACCAGCGAAGCATCCCCCAGGCCGTCAGGTCCAGCCATCTCGCGCGGTACCGGAACTCGCTGGATCATGGTGACCAACCCATCGGCCGGGGAGATGATCAACCCCTCGCCCTGCGGCGTCACGCGCAGCGGATCGCGAAAAAACAACGCTACCCACAAGGTCAGTCCAACAAACGGCCAGGTCAGGATCGGAACAAAACACCAGATGAGCAATGTCAGGGCGGCAGAGATCAGGACATATTTGCGACCCTCCGGGTGGAGTTCGGGAATACGCCATTTGATTGCACTGGATGCGAGGTCAGAATTCTCAGGGGTCGCCATGTCGCTCCTCTAGCTTCGACGGGCGCCCCATACAATCACCTCCGCTGTGTTATCGTTCTGATACGCCGCTGTCGCGGCAGTTGATCACAGCCAACCTTCCCCCTAGACGCATGGGCAACCTCCCTCACGGAAACAGAAGGTTTGGATGGCGAAGATCAAGGTAAAGACGCCCGTCGTTGAGATCGATGGCGATGAGATGACACGGATCATCTGGCAGTGGATTCGCGAACGCCTGATACTCCCCTATCTCGATATTGACCTCGATTATTACGACCTGGCGGTCGAGCACCGCGACGCAACCGACGACAAGGTGACCGTCGACAGCGCGCGGGCGATCCAGAAATACGGCGTTGGCGTCAAATGCGCCACGATCACGCCTGATGAGGCGCGCGTCGAGGAATTCAAGCTCAAGAAGATGTGGAAATCGCCTAACGGCACGATCCGCAACATCCTTGGCGGCGTCGTGTTCCGCGAGCCGATTGTGATCAAGAACGTCCCACGCCTCATTCCGGGTTGGACCCATCCCATTGTGGTTGGTCGCCACGCCTTTGGTGACCAGTATCGCGCGACAGATTATCGCGTCCCTGGCCCGGGCAAGCTGCGCCTTGTGTTTGAGGGTGACGACGGCACCGTCATCGATGAGGAGGTGTTCCAGTTTCCCTCGTCGGGCGTGGCGATGGCGATGTACAATCTCGACGATTCAATCCGGGATTTTGCCCGCGCCTCGATGCACTATGGCCTCAATCTTGGATGGCCGGTCTATCTGTCGACGAAGAACACCATCCTCAAGGCCTATGATGGTCGCTTCAAGGATCTTTTCGCCGAGGTTTTCGATTCGGAATTCAAGGACAAATTCAAGGAAGCTGGCATTGTCTATGAGCATCGCCTGATCGACGACATGGTCGCAAGCGCGCTCAAGTGGCACGGCGAATTCGTCTGGGCCTGCAAAAACTATGATGGCGATGTCCAGTCGGATCAGGTCGCGCAGGGCTTTGGCTCACTTGGCCTGATGACATCGGTGCTGCTCACTCCGGACGGCAAGACCGTAGAGGCTGAAGCTGCACACGGCACGGTCACGCGCCATTTCCGTATGCACGAACAGGGCAAGGCAACCTCGACCAACCCGATCGCGTCGATTTTCGCCTGGACCGGCGGGCTGAAATATCGCGGCAAATTTGATGGCACACCCGAGGTTACGGCCTTTGCCGAAACGCTGGAGCGCGTGTGCATCGAAACGGTCGAGAATGGCGCCATGACCAAGGATCTTGCGATCCTGATCGGCCCCGATCAGCCGTGGATGACCACCGAACAATTCTTCGAGGCAGTTCGCGCCAATCTTGAGAGCAAGATGACCGCGAGTGGTCTGATCGCCTGATGACAACACCCGGCGTCCGGCGCACAAATATGCGACCGGACGCCGTTTCACATTCTACCCATACCGCGCGATATTACGGCCCCTGACCAAGTTGGCTGGCGGTCCTTTGCAGACAGGCAGCCGACCAAACCGCCGCCCCGGTCAACAGTCTTTGCTCACCTCGCTGCTCTCCTGAGCAGACATTGGCTGACAAAAGCATATTCAGTCGCCAGAGTGGTGTGATGGCAACCGGGCTGGAAAATCACGGATTCAGCGATGCGCTGGTAATTCTCGGCGCTGCGGGGCTCGTGATCCCGGCCTTTGCCCGCTTCAAGATCAGCCCGGTGATCGGCTTCATTCTCGTCGGCTTTCTGGTCGGGCCTTCGATGCTCGGTGGGTGGGTGCAGCGCTACCCCTGGCTTCATAATTTCACCATCTCCGATCCCCACGCCATCGAGCCCGTCGCCGAATTTGGCATCATCCTGTTGCTCTTCTCGATCGGCCTTGAACTTTCGTTCAAGCGTATCTGGTCACTGCGCACATTGGTATTTGGCACAGGCGCGGCGCAGCTGGTGGTCGCCGGCGTCGTGCTCGGGGTCGCACTGCACCTCACCGGGTTGAGCTGGCTTGGTTCAATGGGGCTCGGTCTGGCGCTTTCGCTATCCTCGACGGCACTGGTCCTGCCCATTGCCGGAACGACAGGATCGGTTGGCCGATCAGCCTTTGCCATGCTGCTCTTTGAAGACCTTGCGCTGGTACCGATAATCTTTGGCCTCGCGGCACTCGCGCCGGGCGCGGCTGACGGCCTTGGCTCGATCTTCAGCGTGTTGACGCGCGGCACGCTCGTCGTCGCGGCGCTGTTCCTGGGGGGCCGGTTCGTCCTCCCCCGGCTCTTTGCCCAGGCTGCGCGCACCAAAAGCCCTGAGCTCTTCCTCGCCGCATCGCTGCTGGTGGTAATCATCGCCAGCCTGGCAACAGCAGCAGCCGGACTGTCGCCGATCATGGGTGCCTTGCTTGCCGGGTTACTGATCGCCGAAACTGATTATCGCAGCGAAGTTGAGGTAATGACGGCGCCGTTCCGCGGTCTCGCACTGGGTGTATTCCTGATTACCATCGGTCTCCGGCTCGATCTGGCGATGATTCTCGCCAACTGGTCCAGCCTGGTCCTCGCCATCATCGGCGTCGTCGCGGTCAAGGCGACGGTGACTTTCGCTTTGCTCAAGCTGGCGGGCGTGCGCTCGGGCGCATCGGCGGAAACCGGTTTGCTGATGGGAAGTCCCTCGGAAACGACACTGATCGTACTTGGAACAGCGGCACAGGTGCAATTGATCAGCGGCGAAACCGCTAGCTTCTGGCAAAGCGTTACCGCCATTGGTCTCACTATCACACCGCTATTGGCGATGCTCGGGAGATTCGCGGCGCGGCGCCTTGAGCGGCGTACCGATGGCCTTTCGGATGGAGACGTCCCGCCAGAGGGGCCAGGCACCGTGGTGATTGGTTTTGGTCGCGTCGGGCGAATGGTGGCAGACCTGCTAGCGGTGCATGGCCGTCGCTATCTCGTGGTCGAGGCAGATATTGACGCGGTCAAAGCGGGCCGCGCCGAGGGTTATCCCGTGTTGTTCGGCGATGTCGCACGACCCGCGCTTATTGATCGACTGCGGCTTGGCCATGCAGACGCGCTGGTGTTGACGATGGATGACCCGGTGCTCGGGGTCCAACTGACGCGACGGGTGCGCGGTTGGGTGCCCGGCCTCACCATCATCGCCCGCGCACGCGACACCACTCATGCGGCGCAACTCTACCGCGCCGGCGCGACAGATGCCGTGCCGGAAACGCTCGAGAGCTCCTTGCAATTGTCGGAAGCCGTCTTGGTTGATCTCGGTGTCGCGATGGGGCCGGTGATTGCCTCGAT
Source organism: uncultured Sphingomonas sp. (assembly GCA_963422345.1). GTDB lineage: Bacteria > Pseudomonadota > Alphaproteobacteria > Sphingomonadales > Sphingomonadaceae > Sphingomonas. The sequence goes on along the minus strand of OY729425.1, from coordinate 2,198,986 downwards.
CCACGAAAAGCGCGACGAATTGCGCAAGGAGATCATGCAGGACGCCGCGCTTGATCGCGAACCAAGAATTCGGCGAATACGCACACAATGAACGCACATCCGCTTGACCGCCCCGTTTGGCACGCCTTGACCGGTGCGCAACGCCAGTTCTCACATGGCAATGATCGCGCCCTCCGCTTCGATCCGGACGTGGGCCTGTTTGCCGCCGCGCTTGATGATTCCGCCGATTCGCTTGCTGCCATTTCCACGCTCTGCCCCGTTGGGGGCGTCATCGGGATGGTCGAGGCGGCGGACTGGCCCATACCGCCATTACTCACGCTCGAGCGCCGGGCGTCGTGCCTTCAAATGATCGCGGAAAATCCGCTCTCGCCGGAACCCACCCCGTTCGAAATAATCGACCTGGGCGATGATGATGCCGCCGAGATGCTTGCTCTCGCCAGTCTGACACAGCCTGGGCCATTTTTCCGGCGAACCCACCAGTTGGGCCGCTTTGTCGGGGTGCGTATTGACGGCCAACTCGCCGCCATGGCCGGTGAACGGCTGCGCATCGGTGCCTGGAGCGAAGTCAGCGGGGTGTGCACCCACCCTGATTTCCGTGGGCGCGGGATGGCCGGTGCCCTGATGCCCATCGTCGCGGCACGCATCGTCGCGCGTGGCGAAACGCCGTTCTTGCACAGCTATGCCGATAATCATGGCGCACTCGCGCTCTATGAAAGGCTCGGTTTTCGCGTGCGACAGGAAATCACATTCACCGTCCTGACGCGCAGCTAAGCGCGTTCGCGCACCTCAGGCGGCCAACGCACCCCTGACCGCCTCTACTGCCGCGGCCGCCTTGGCGCCATCCGGCCCACCACCCTGGGCCATATCCGGGCGTCCACCGCCGCCCTGGCCACCCAAAATGGCAACCGCGACGCGCAACAGGTCAACCGCGCTACGCGACGCCGTCAGATCATCGGTCACGCCAACCGCGACCGAGGCGCGACCGTCATTGGTGGCGACAACCATGGCAATGCCCGAACCCAGCCGTTGCTTCATATCATCAACGGCACCACGCAATGCCTTGGGATCGAGGCCGTCAACGACCTGTGCCAGAAAGGCGATCCCCGCCACCTGCTCCGGACCTGCAGCATCACCGGTGCCACCACCGCCAAGCGCCAACGCCTTTTTCGCCTCAGCCAGCTCGCGCTCAAGCCGGCGCCGATCCTCAACCAGTGCCGCAACACGCGCCGGCACCTCATCGGGCGAGGATTTCAGCAAAGCGGCGGCCTCGCGCAGTTTTTCATCGCGGGCGGACAGCCATGCACGTGCCGCCTCTCCCGTCAGCGCCTCGACCCGGCGAACACCCGAGGATACGGCGGATTCGCCGATGAACTTGAACAGTCCAATGTCGCCCGTCGCGCTGACATGGGTGCCGCCGCAAAGCTCAAGCGAATAAATCTCTTCACCCGCCCTGCCCATCGACACGACGCGCACCTCGTCACCATATTTCTCGCCGAACAGCGCCATCGCACCTTCGTTGATTGCCTCTTCCGGCGTCATCAATCGGGTCAGCACCGGGGAATTCTGACGGATCAGCGCGTTGACATCGGCTTCGACCGCCGCAAGCGCGTCGGATTCAATTGCCGTCGGCTGTGAAAAGTCAAAGCGAAGTCGTTCTGCGGCAACCAGACTCCCCTTTTGCGCAACATGATCGCCAAGCCGGTCACGCAGCGCGCTATGCAGCAAATGCGTCGCGGAATGGTTGGCACGGATTGCATTGCGGCGGGCACCATCGACCCGCAGATGCACCGCATCACCAACCGCAATTTCGCCAGCTTCAATCCGCATATGGTGCGCCCAGATACGCCCGATATATTTTTGCGTATCATCAACTGCGGCACGCAAGCCCTTGTCGTTGGAAATAACGCCCGCGTCGCCGACCTGCCCGCCGCTTTCGCCGTAACAGGGCGTCTGGTTGACCACCAGCTCGACAGTTTCACCGGCTCCAGCCCGCGCAACGCGCTGGCCGTCACGCACGAGCGCGATCACTTCGCCCTCGCCTTCTTCGGCAGCATAGCCAATGAATTCAGTGCCGCCCTGCTCTTCGGCAATATCGTACCACAGATCGTCCGATGCCTTTTGGCCCGATCCCTTCCATGCGGCCCGCGCGGCACGCTTCTGCTCTGCCATCGCGCTGTCAAAACCGGCCCGATCGACCGACAGCCCCTGGGTCCGCAATGCGTCTTCGGTCAGGTCATAGGGAAAGCCAAAGGTGTCATAAAGCTTGAACGCGGTTTCCCCGGCCAGCGTATCACCGGATTGCATCCCCGATGTCGCCTCATCCAAAAGCTTAAGACCCTTGTCCAACGTTTGACGAAAACGGGTTTCTTCCTGCTGGAGCGTAGCCTCGATCAGCGACTGGGCGCGCAAAAGCTCAGGATAGGCGGCACCCATTTCCGCAACCAGCGCTGGGACCAGCCGGTGCATCAACGGCTCCTTGGCACCCAGGATATGGGCATGGCGCATCGCACGCCGCATGATCCGCCGCAGCACATAGCCTCTTCCCTCATTCGCCGGCAGCACGCCATCAGCGACAAGGAAGCCAGAGGTACGCAAATGGTCAGCAATCACGCGATGGCTGGCGGTGTTGGGTCCATCGGTGGCGGTGTGGGTAAATGCACCCGATGCCGCGATCAGCGCCTTGAAGGTATCAGTATCGTAATTGTCATGAACGCCCTGCATCACGGCAGCGATGCGTTCCAGGCCCATCCCCGTGTCGATTGATTTCTTGGGCAATTCGCCGACAATCTCATTGGCCTCTTGCTCATATTGCATGAACACCAGGTTCCAGATTTCGACAAAGCGGTCACCGTCCTCATCGGGTGAACCCGGTGGGCCGCCCGCGATATGATCGCCATGATCATAGAAAATCTCGGAACACGGCCCGCACGGACCGTTATCGCCCATCGCCCAGAAATTGTCCTTGGTAGGGATGCGGATAATGCGCTCTTCCGGCAGCCCGGCGATCTTGCGCCACAGCGCAAATGCCTCATCATCGGTGTGATACACCGTCGCCGTCAACCGGTTCGGGTCAAGGCCGAAATCACGCGTCAGCAACGTCCAGGCATGAATGATGGCCTGTTCCTTGAAATAGTCACCGAACGAAAAATTACCCAGCATTTCGAAGAACGTATGGTGCCGTGCCGTATAGCCGACATTATCGAGGTCATTGTGCTTGCCGCCGGCGCGGACACATTTCTGGCTCGACGTAGCCGTGAGATACGGTCGCGATTCAAGGCCAGTGAAAACGTTCTTGAACGGCACCATGCCCGCGTTGACGAACATCAAGGTCGGGTCGTTTTGCGGCACCAGCGGGGCCGATGCGATGCGCGCATGTCCTTCCCCTTCAAAATAGTCGAGGAACGCGCGGCGGATGTCGTTGGTCGAGGTCATCATTGTCGCTTAGGCGACGGCGCCATCCGGCTCAAGTCATCAAGGTTCGATCAAGATAACCAAAGGCTGCCGCCCGTACCCGCCGCGCCAGGGCTGGTGCATCGCGCTCTCCGCGCATCGCCGCAGCATCAACCATGCCGGTGATGATTGCGATAAGATCATGTACCGCCTGGACGGTATTCGCCAGGCGACGCATTCCCGGTCGCCGCAGCGCACTTTCCACCGCATCCCGAAGCGCACCAGCAACGGTATCATCACCGTCTCTTGACAGTCGCTCCTCCTCAAGATCAATGACCCGCGCCAAAGCCGGGCGCCGTATCTGATGCCGTACCGTCGCGTCGATCAGTCTGATCAGCGCCTCCCGACTGCCCGGGTCGAGCCGCGCAGCCGCAATGTCCCCGCGAAGGGCAGCGGTCTCCCGCCGCGCCAGCGCCACCATGATCGCGTCCTTGTCCGGGAAATATTGATACAGCGATCCAATGCTGATCCCGGCGCGTGCCGCAATGCCATTGGTGTTGTAACCTCCAAGACCACGCTCTTCGATCAACTGCGCCGCAGCCTCCACGATTTGCTCAACCGTCATGCGGGCGCGCTGCTGAATCGGGTGTTTACGCAGTGTTGATTTCATGACGTCAGAATGACGTCAGCCGCGCAATATTCAATGAGTAATTGCTCACTTCGGGTAGCGCCAGTGACCCGCGCCCTGTTATCCGAAAGGGTTATCAAGTGATGGTGGAGGGACCGAGAACCAGCGCGGTCCGGCTTCGGTCATGTGGAAACAATCTTCCAGCCGCACACCGAACTTTCCGGGCAGATAGATCCCCGGCTCATTTGAAAAGCACATGCCCGGCGCCAGGGCCATTGTCTCGCCATGGACCAGATTGACCGGCTCATGGCCATCCATGCCGATGCCATGCCCGGTACGATGCGATAATCCCGGCAGCTTGTACCCAGGGCCATAGCCCTGCGACACATAGTAGCGCCGCACAGCGTCGTCGACACTGCCTGCGGCGGCCCCGATCCTGGCAGCAGCCATGGCAATCTGCTGGCCGCGCGCGACATGGTCCCACACCCTGCGCTGTTCCGCCGATGCTGTTCCGTAAACAAAGGTCCGCGAAATGTCGGACTGATACCCCTGTACGCTACAACCGCAATCCATCAGCACGACCTGCCCATCGGCAACGCGCTGCGGTTCGCGGCTGCCATGCGGCAACGCCGCTGCCGCGCCAATCAGGACGAGCGAGAATTCCGGTTTCCCGCCCAGACGGGCTGTCGCTGCATCCATCAGCGCTGAGATGTCTGCGGGAGACATGCCCTTCTCGATCCGGGGCCATGTCCAGCGGAATGCGGCAGTGGTTACGTCACTCGCGGCTTGCATCAAGGCAATTTCGGGGGCGGCCTTGATCATCCGGCAACCGCGAACCACCGCATCAGCCGACACAATCCGCGCACCCGGCAGGGCGCGCGACAGGCGATTGACCGCAAAATAGCGCACCGTTTCCTCAATGCCGATCGGGCGGGCCGCCAATTTGCGTTCTTTCAGAAAGCCGGCGATCAACGCGAGCGGATTCTCATCCTCTTGCCACACCCTGACATCAGCCGGCACACCGAGCGTCTGCCTTACCGACGGCTCTTCGAAAAATGGCGTAATGATCAGCGGCTTGCCCTCAACCGGCAGCACAGCGGCTGTCAGCCGCTCACTGCGGTGCCAGTTCACGCCGGTAAAATAGATCAGCGAAGAACCGGATTCGATCAGCACCGCGCCAATGCCATGCGCTTTCATCAGCGCCTGCGCCCGCGTGATCCGCGCCGCCCTTTCGTCCGCGCTGATTGGCGCGAGTCCAGCCGTCATGTCAGCCAGCCCGGAAAGGTCAGACGCGGCTGCGCGCGCGATGGCGGAACGCCCCAGCAACGGTGCGATGGCAAGCCCGGCCAACGCGGTACGTCGCGCAATCAACATCATATTTCCCCTGCCGCAATCCTGTGCGCGACATAAGACGCTTGACCGATCAGCCGCAATCCCCTTGGCTGCGCGGTAACGAACGCAGGGAGACTTTCATGGCCAGGCGGCTGACACTCTTCATTCTGATCGCATTGGTGCTGGGCATTGCTGTCGGTTGGGGCATCAACACGCATTTTGATGACGGCACGCCTGCGGCGATGGCACAGCTAAAGGGCATTGCGACCTATTTTTCGGCGGTCACGACAGCCTTTCTGCAATTGATCAAGATGATCATCGCCCCGCTGGTTTTCTCCACCCTGGTCGTCGGGGTGGCGCATATGGGTGATACGGGCGCACTTGGCCGGGTCGGCATAAAGTCGCTCGCCTGGTTCCTGTTTGCCAGCCTCATGTCGCTGACCCTCGGGCTGATCCTGGTCAACATCCTCCAGCCCGGCGTTGGCCTTAACCTGCCTGTACCCCAGGTGACGGCGGATACCGGGATCGACGCAAAGGCGTTTGACCTTATCAAGTTCGTCAAACACGTCGTCCCGTCTTCGATTGTCGATGTGATGGCGACCAACGAAATCCTGCCAATCGTCATCTTCTCGCTGTTTTTCGGCGTAGCGATCACAGCAGTTGGTGATGTTGCGAAACCGATTGTCCGTGCGCTTGAAGCGCTCGTGGCCATCATGCTGCAAATCACAAACTATGTGATGCGGCTCGCCCCTATTGCGGTGTTTTCTGCCGTCGGCGCGACGCTGATCGAACATGGCCCGCACGTCATCCTCAAGCTCGCCTATTTCATGGGCAGCGTGTATCTTGGGTTGGCGACCTTGTGGGCGCTGCTGATTGGTCTGGCGGTCCTGGTCATCGGACCACGCGTCATCCAGCTTATTCGCTATATCAGGGAACCGGCACTGCTTGCCTTTTCCACCGCCTCTTCAGAGGCCGCCTTTCCGCGCACATTGGAGGCGCTGGACCGGTTCGGGGTGCCACCGCGCATCTCCAGCTTCGTGCTCCCGCTCGGCTATTCCTTCAATCTCGACGGCTCGATGATGTACATGACCTTTGCGTCACTGTTCATCGCCCAGGCCTATGGGATTCACCTGCCGATCGGAACCCAGATCGGCATGTTGCTGATGCTGATGCTCACTTCCAAGGGTATCGCCGGTGTCCCGCGCGCCAGCCTCGTCGTGATTGCCGCGAATCTATCGCATTTCGGCATTCCCGAAGCGGGCCTGCTGCTCGTCCTTGCGGTTGATAACTTCCTCGACATGGGCCGTTCAGCAACCAACGTCCTCGGCAATGCCATTGCGGCGACTGTGGTAGCGAAATGGGAGGGTGGGTTTGAAACGCCACTCCCCCCCGAAATCGAACCGCCGCACGCACCGACCCACGGCCTCAGCGGTCACGCATAAGCGTAGGCACCGCCCTTGCTGAGCGCGGTCTGATAGGCAGGCCGCGCATGGATCTTGTCGAGCCAGGCAATGGTTGCCGGACGCGATTCCCCGAGGCCGGCGCGGCTGCGCGCCGCCTCCAGCGGGAAGCTCATCATCACGTCAGCGGCGGTCAGCTCGTCGCCGGCGAACCATGGGCGCTGCGCCAGTTCACTCTCGACATGATCGAGATGCAGGTCGATCATCGGCTGGATACGCTTCTGCGCCGCCTTCCCCATGATCGGCACCCGCGCCAGCACGAGTTTGAGGAGCAGCGGTGGCATCATCGATCCTTCGGCATAGTGCAGCCAGAAACGATAACGCAGCTCAGCATCACGATGGGCGGGTGCGCCAAACCGGCCATCAGCCTTTTCGACCAGATATTCGACAATCGCCCCCGTCTCGGCGACAATCCGTCCACCGTCATCGCTATCCTCAATCACCGGTGACTTGCCGAGCGGGTGGACACGCTTCAGTTCTGGCGGCGCCAGCATGGTCTTCCTGTCGCGCTCATAGCGCTTGATTTCATAGGGCAGGCCAAGTTCCTCAAGCAGCCACAGGATGCGCTGCGACCGGCTGTTCTCCAGATGATGCACGATAATGGTCACGACCCGTCTCCCTAAATAGCCTGCGCCGACCATAGCCATGCCACAGCCGCAAAATCCACGACACCTGCTTGAAGCCGGCGTGACACAAGATCCGTCAACCGCCCGAGCATCGCGGGGCGCTCGTCGGCGCCAGCTGCGCGCAGTATCGGCGCCGCCGGACCGATGCGTTTGAAAAAATCAACTGCATCGCCAACCGGATCGTCACCGGCACCGACACGATAATTGAAAGGAACGGCTTCGTGCCGCAACCTGCCCCAGCCAGCTGCCGCCAGGGTTTGCGCAACAAACACGGGATCAGCAAAGCCAAACGGCCCGGGCGCATAGTGCGCAGCCGGTGACGGCTCCTGCCCGGTTAAAGCCGCAATCGGGTCAGCCGCAAAGCGATTTCGCGTGATGCTGTCGAAACAGGAAAAGACCAGCGCAGCACCTGGCCGCGCAGCGCGACGCAATGCCGCCATGCCAGCGACCGGATCATCGAAGAACATTACGCCGTGGCGCGAGAAGATCACATCTGCAGTGCCGTCGAGATCATGTGTCGCCAACATGTCCGCAACCCGAAACGAGACATTGGTACAGTTCGCAGCCCGGCCTCGCGCGATCTCGACCAGGGCCGCTGAGAGGTCGATACCGGTAACGTGCAGTTCGCGGCGCGCCTGCGCCAGTGCGATACTTGTCGCCCCTGCCCCGCACCCGACATCAATGGCGCAGCCATGTTCCGGCGCGGCGGCGGCAATGGCGGCGTCAAGATGCTGCGACATTGCGGCAAAACCGCGATCAGTACGCTGCCATTCCGCTGCCCACACATCACCGACAGGTCCGCGCCAGTCGAGAGTGCCGGTCATTGTGCCACCGGCCGACGCGACCTTTGCCGCGCTGAAACCGATTTGATGACACTCGCTCCCACGCCAGTTTCCGGCATCGGGCATTCTCCTTGCGATAATGCGGCGACAAGCAATGCCTCGACCGCAGGCTCACCCAGTGTTTCAGGCCCTTCAAGCAACAGGTGGCGGACCTGATTTCCTTCACCTGACAATCGACCCATCGGATCTGGCAGCATGACGCCATAATAGAAAAACAGCCGGACGACCCTGGCATAGACGGCAATCGAGACGACAATATCCTTTTGCCGCTCGCTTGAGGCATAGCCAAGCGCCAGCGCCTGATAATTGTCATATACCAGCTCAAACGCCGTCGGCATTCGTTCCCGTATCGCCGCACGACAGGCATGGGCGCGGGCGGCAATTTCCGGGGTGAAGCGATCGATGAAGCTGGCAATGCGGCTTTCAGTATCATCGCCGCCTGCCATGTCCGATCTCCCCCCTGGCAACATTAGCAGGGCAACGCGCCAGGGAGTGAAGCTATCACGGATCGGGCCGCTTCCAATGCAAAATGAAAGGCCCGCCAACGCAGGCGGGCCTTTCCGGGCTTTGCGACGGATACGACACCGCCAGTTGAAATCATCGACTCACAAATGCCTGAGCCGCCTTTTGGTTCCCACCCACCTCGCGCGAGCGGATCCGCAGATCAAAGATCGTCGTCGGGTTCCGGGCCAGCCATCATCTCTTCGGCCACACGGTCAGTGTGCCGGCGGATCGACGCTTCAAGCCGGTCAGCCATTTCCGGATTTTCCTTGAGGAAACTCTTGGCGTTCTCGCGACCCTGGCCAATGCGCACGCTGTCATAGGAGAACCATGCACCCGACTTCTCAACCAGCCCGGCCTTGACGCCCAGATCAAGAATCTCGCCAATCTTCGACACACCCTGACCATACATGATGTCGAATTCGACCTGCTTGAATGGCGGCGCGACCTTGTTCTTGACGACCTTGACCCGGGTCGTGTTGCCAACAATTTCCTCGCGATCCTTGATCTGGCCGGTGCGACGGATATCGAGCCGGACCGAGGCATAGAATTTCAGCGCATTGCCACCGGTCGTGGTTTCCGGGTTACCGTACATCACGCCAATTTTCATGCGCAACTGGTTGATGAAGATCACCATGCAGCGCGAACGGCTGATCGAGCCGGTCAGCTTGCGCAGGCTCTGTGACATCAACCGTGCCTGCAGGCCGACATGGCTGTCGCCCATCTCACCCTCGATCTCGGCGCGCGGCACCAGCGCCGCGACCGAATCGACCACCAGCACGTCAATCGCATTGGAACGCACCAGCGTATCGACAATCTCAAGGGCCTGTTCGCCGGTGTCGGGCTGAGACACGATCAACTCATCGATATTGACGCCCAGCTTCTTGGCATAAACCGGGTCAAGCGCATGTTCAGCATCAACAAATGCTGCCGTCCCGCCACCCTTTTGCGCCTCGGCGATGACATGCAGTGCCAGCGTCGTCTTGCCCGAGCTTTCCGGACCATAAATCTCGATCACCCGGCCACGTGGCAAACCACCGACGCCAAGCGCAATGTCGAGCCCGAGCGAACCGGTCGAGATGGTCTCAACCTGCATCGTCTCCTTTGAGCCGAGCCGCATGGCGGACCCCTTGCCGAACGCGCGATCAATCTGCGCCAGTGCCGCGTCGAGTGCCTTTTGGCGTTCGCTCGCCGCCTTATCGTTGGAAACTGCCATGTCGTTACCGATGACCTTCAGTGATGCCGCCATTACTGCCTCCGCCGCTAGCCTGAATGCCACGTGCATTCAATGCGTGTTGGAGGCTTCGTATTTGATTTGTTCCGAAAGAACAAGAGCGGAACAAAAATTTTTGTTGGAACGGGTCGTGACTGGCGCTTGCCCTCTTCACCGCTGCGCGCGATGACCGGGGAATGACCGACCTTTCACACTTCATCACCGGCCTGCCCAAGGCAGAACTCCATCTCCATATTGAGGGCAGCCTTGAGCCGGAACTGATGTTCGCCCTCGCCCGGCGCAACAATGTCGCCATTCCGTTCGCCAGTGTGGAGGAAGTGCGCGCCGCGTACAGCTTCTCGAACCTCCAGGATTTTCTCGACATCTATTATGCGGGCGCCAATGTGCTGCGCACGGTTGAGGACTTTCGCGACCTCGCCACGGCCTATTTTGATCGGGCTGCTGCCGACGGGGTCGTCCATGCCGAGATATTTTTTGATCCACAAACCCATACAGATCGCGGCATTGCCTTCGCGACGGTAATCGAGGGCTTGCTCGCCGGGATGGCGGCGGCGGAAGCACGCCACGGCCTGACATCAAAGCTGATCCTGTGTTTCCTGCGCCATCTCGACGAGGACGCTGCCTTCGCCACACTGGCCGAAGCCGAGCCATGGCTGGACCGCATCGCGGGGGTCGGCCTCGATTCGTCAGAACTTGGCCATCCGCCGGAAAAATTCGCCCGTGTCTTCGCTGCTGCCCGCGCCAAGGGGCTGAAACTCGTGGCTCATGCCGGCGAAGAAGGTCCACCTGACTATGTTCACCAGGCGCTCGACATTCTCGCAATTGACCGGCTCGATCATGGCAATCGCAGCCTGGAAGATGCCGTTCTCACCACGCGGCTGGCGCGCGAAGCGATGACGCTCACCGTTTGCCCGCTGTCGAACCTCAAGCTTTGCGTGGTCGATGACATGCGCCATCACCCGATCGACAAGATGCTGCGGCTTGGCCTGCGCGCCACGATCAACTCCGACGATCCGGCCTATTTTGGCGGCTATATCGCTGACAATTACCGCGCTGCCGCCGATGGCCGTGGCCTCAGCCGCGATGATCTTGTCACCCTGGCGCGCAACAGCTTCCTCGGCTCATTCCTGCCGGATGAAACCATCGCCACGCATCTCGCCGCGCTTGACGCCTATGTGGCGGCGCGCTGAGATGCCCAACTTCGCCCCCATCTCGCATGACCAGTTCGTCGCTGATGTCATGGCGCTCGCCGCGCAGCTCGACCCCGCCGCCAATTGGGTACCATCGTTCATCATCGGCATCGGACGCGGCGGATTGGCCCCTGCGGTCTACCTCAGCCATGCTACGGGTATGCCGATGCTGTCGGTCGACTATTCCAGCCAGGTCACCGATTTTGCCGATGCGCCGCTTGCCCGGCTGGCTGCACGCACCCGCAACGGCGAACGGCTGCTGTTTCTTGACGATATCAATGACAGTGGCGCGACGATCGGCAAGATGCGCGCAATTCTGAAAGATGGGGGCGCGACGCCGGATGGGGTGCGCTTTGCCACCCTGCTCGACAATATCCGCTCCAGCCAGCGCGTTGACTATGCCGCCCGCACCATCGACCGGTCGATCAACAAGGACTGGTTCGTCTTCCCGTGGGAATCGGTCGCGCCAACCGCCGCCCTTGAAGATGATGCCGCCGCAATGCCGGAGCGCATTGCCTGAATCCGACGTACACCGCCACAACAAGGATAGCCGACCATGGTCTCGCTGACTCGCCCCGAAGGATCATTGCCTGAGGATTTCAACATCTCCCGGCGCACCGCTGCGAGCATGTTTTTTGTCGGTTATGCCCTGGCGGCAGTGGCGGCTGATGCGGCGCCGATCACCACCCCGGCTGATGATCTGCTGATCGAGGAGGCGCTGATCCCCAATGGCGCGGCCAAGCCGCTGCCAGCCTATGTCGCCCGCCCCAAGGGCAAGGGTCGCCATGCCACCATCATCGTCGTCAACGAGATTTTCGGAATCCATGATTATATCAAGGACATCTGCCGCCGCCTCGCCAGGCTGGGCTATGTCGCTGTCGCCCCTGATTTCTTCTATCGATCGGGCGTAAACCTGCCCGCGCTGAACGACCTGAAGCAAATCATCGCGGTGGTCCAGCAGGCATCGGTCGAGCAGGTCGATAGCGATGTCCGTGCCACAACCGACTGGATCAAGACCCGGCCCTTCGCCCAGGTAAAGCGTATCGGCATTACCGGCTTTTGCTGGGGCGGTGCGGTCGTCTGGCGCAGCGCCATAGTCAACCCGGATATTCGGGCCGGCGTGGCGTGGTACGGCCAGCTCAAGACGCTTGTGGCGCGCGCTGCCGAGCTCAAGGCACCGGTGCTCGGGCTTTATGGCGGGCTTGATGCCGGCATTCCAAAGGCAACCCGCGACGCGATGACGGCAGCACTCGCCGCTGCGGGAAAAACCGACTCGTCCATTCACCTCTATGACGATGCTGAGCATGGCTTCCACGCTGACTATCGCTCCAGCTACAATGAAGCTGACGCCAGGGACGGCTGGGCAAGGATGCTCGCGCACTTCAAGAGCCATGGAGTCGTCTGAGATGGATCAGCCTGCAGGGCATTTCCCGATCGATGCCGTCCGCGACCGCTTCCCTGCCCTGTCAGCAAGCGATCATGGCCGGCAGCGCGTGTATTTCGATGCACCGGGCGGCACCCAGATTTGCAGTGACGCGATCGACCAGATGGTCGCGCACCTCCGCTCGGGCACCGCCAACTCCGGCGGGAGTTTTGCCAGTTCGGTCGATACTGACGCGGTCAGCGATGCGGCCCATGCCGCCATGGCTGACCTGCTTGGCGGCAAGCCGGGCGAAATTGCCTTCGGCCCGAACATGACCTCGCTGACCCTCGCGGTTTCACGCGCGCTCGCCCAGCAATGGCAGGCGGGCGATGAAATCGTGCTGAGCCGGCTTGATCATGATGCCAATGTCAGCCCGTGGTTGCTCGCCGCGCGTGACCGCAATGTCACGGTGCGCTGGATCGATCTTGATCCGGACAGCGGCACACTCATCCTTGATGACCTGCCCGCATTGTTGGGGCCGTTGACGCGACTCGTTGCGATTGGCGCCGCAAGCAACGCACTGGGCACGGTCAACGATCTGCGCACGATTATCGACACCGTCCGCGCGCACTGTGACGCGCTGGTGTTTGTCGATGCCGTGCAATCCGTGCCGCATCTGGCAACTGACGTCATGGCGTTGGGCTGTGATTTCCTGGTGTGCTCGCCGTACAAATTCTTCGGGCCGCATCAGGGTGTGCTGTGGGGACGCGCCGATCTGCTCGCCCGGCTTGGCGCTTACAAGGTGCGGCCAGCGGCAAGCGAGCCACCGGCAGTGCGCTTCGAAACCGGCACGCCTTCTTTTGAAGGGCAAGCCGGCGTTCTTGGCACGATTGACTATCTTGAGTGGCTTGGCCGACAGGTCGCGCCGGGCGTGAATGACCGACGCAGTGCGCTGCTGGCGGCCATGCACGCGTGCCTCGCCTATGAACACCAGCTTGGCGAGCGGCTGCTGGCCGGTTTGGCGACGGTTCCCGGCCTCAGGCTCTACGGCCCGCCGACCATGGAAGGGCGTGTTCCGACATTCGCCTTCACCCTGGCGAACCACGATCCCGAAGCGATTGCGGCGCATCTGGCCAGCCTCGCGATCAATGCTTGGGCCGGCCATTTCTATGCCGTTGAGCCCATTGCGCGACTCAACCTCGATGAAACAGGCGGGCTGTTGCGCGTTGGCCTCTGCCATTATCATGTCGCGGAGGAAGTTGATCGCCTGATCACCGCATTGCACGAACTGGCGGGCAGCTAGGCGGGGTAGTCAGCCGAGCGCGGCAAGTGCCTGTGTCACACCATCCATGGTGAACGGCTTGACCAGCGTCGGGCGGGCGCGATGGCGTTCGATCAGGCCATCCTGCGAACCACCGGTCGCAAAGACGAAAGGAATTCCTTTCTCCGCCAGGGCGTCGGCGACCGGCCAGCTTTGCTGACCACCGCGCAGGTTCACGTCCAGGATTGCAGCATCAATCCCGCCCCCGGCGACCAGATCAAGCGCCGTGGCAACATTATCCGCCGACCCGGCCAGTGACTTGCCCAGCACCTCGAGGAAATCCTCCAGCATCATGGCGATCAGGGGTTCGTCCTCGACGACAAGGATATGCTGTGGCCCGCTCATTTGTCGGATAACACCCGGCGTGTCGCCTCGGCCAGATCCTGCACAGAGAAAGGCTTGGCGAGGAAGGCGACATTGTCGAGGTCAATCGACTTGCGCAATTGTTCCTCGGCATAGCCCGACATGAACAGGATCGGCAGGTCCGGGTAACGCGCGCGCGCATGGCGCACCATTGTCGGGCCATCCATCAATGGCATCACCACATCAGAAATCAGCAGATCGGGCTTGTCACAGCGCGCCAGCAGCTCAAGCGCCGCCTCACCATTTTCCGCTGTCATCACGGTATAACCCTGTCGCGTCAGCGCCCGCTCGGCGACCGCGCGGACCATATCCTCATCCTCGACCAGCACGATCGTTCCCGTGCCCCACAGATCAACCGGCTTTTCGTCCCGTTTCAACGGCATAACGACCTTCGTCGGTGACGGGGTTGTTGCGGTATGGACCGGCAGATAGATGCTGAACGTCGTCCCCTTGCCCGGCTTGGAATCGGCAAAGATATACCCGCCGGACTGTTTGACGATGCCATAGACGGTCGAAAGGCCCAGCCCCGTCCCCTTGCCGACCTCCTTGGTGGTAAAAAACGGCTCGAAGATCTTGGGGAGAATATCGGGCGGAATACCACCGCCTGTATCAGCGACTTCAAGGGCAATATAGTCAGCGATCGGCAGAATGTCTGATCCCATCTTGCGGACATCATCAGCCGAAACCGCAAAGGTGTTGATCGACAATTTGCCACCGCCACGGGGGTCTTTGGCAATGATCGCGTCACGCGCATTGACGGCGAGATTGACCACCACCTGTTCAAGTTGCCCAGGGTCGGCGCGCACGGGGCCAAGATTGCGGCCATGTTTTACCGTCAGCGTCACCGTCTCGCCGAGCAAGCGCTTGAGCAGGTTTGACACTTCCGAAATCACGTCGGGCAGTTGCAGGACTTGTGGCCGCAAGGTCTGCTGCCGCGAAAAGGCGAGCAACTGCCGCGTCAGGCTGGCGGCACGGTTGGAGTTGGCCTTTACCTGCTGGATGTCGT
This sequence comes from uncultured Sphingomonas sp., assembly GCA_963422345.1. Lineage (GTDB taxonomy): Bacteria > Pseudomonadota > Alphaproteobacteria > Sphingomonadales > Sphingomonadaceae > Sphingomonas. The sequence continues at coordinate 2,183,730 of OY729425.1, read as the reverse complement.
CATAATCGCTGTCACCCGGCGAATGGCGCATCAACATCAGGTCACAATGGCCAATGATCGCGGTCAGGATATTGTTGAAATCGTGCGCCACACCCCCGGCAAGTTGCCCGACAGCCTGCATCTTGGTCGCCTGCGCCACTTCACGCTTCAGCCGGCTTTCCTCGCTATTGTCCTTCAGGCTGAGCAGTACCGAGGCCTCGCCCAGTCCGCGCGCGCCGGCAATCGACAGGGCAACCGGCTCGTCGGGATGATCCTTCAGCCGCACCGCAAGATCGGTCGTATGCGTCGCGCCACCGGCGAAGCGCCGGATCGCATCCGCCACCACCGCCTTGTCTTCGCGCACGACCAGATCGCCGGGATAGAGTGGTGGGGAGGCAGTATCGACCTGGGCCGCCCGGACGAAAGCGTCGTTCATTTGCAGGAAACGGCCATCATCGCCGACCAGCGCCATGCCGAACGGCATCAGCGAGACCAGACTGCGGACATGCGCCGTGATGCTCGCGCCGATCGCGGGCACCGCATTTTCTTCCTCATCAAGCAGCGCGACCAGCATCGGCACATCGTCGCCTTCGAGAAATGGAATCTGCAGCACGCGCAAGGTCGTGCCGGTCAACCCTTCGCGCTCAAAGCGGACCTGGCCGTGGCTGTCGGTAATCAGGAAGCGGGCAAAGTCACGCCCGGCAACCGCGCCTTCCTCATGCCCCATGGCGCGCGCGCGCAACACGCGGTTTGCCGCGCGGATGCGGCCATCCGGGGCGATCAGGGCGGTCATGATCCCGGCCGAGGCGAGCCGGTCGCCGACCGCGCCGCCAATCATCCCCTCGACGTCACTGGCCAGATCAAGCCCCTGTGTGCCGCCGAACCGCCAGACCAGCATGTCCTCGGCCTCACCGGTCCGCGCGACATGCACTGATAGCGGCGTCCCGCGTGACACCAGCCGGGCAACGCTCGCGTGGCCATCACGCCACGCAGCACGCCCGGCCGCGCCAAGGATCGAGGCGTCGCCGTCGCCAATCGGCAGGGCCGGCGGGGTAGGAAAACCGGCAAACAGCGCCTCATAGCGGTCATTGGCGCACACCAGTCGACCGGCACGGTCAGTAACCGCCAACGCGTCACCGCTGCCTTCGGTAAGGGTGCGGGCCACACTCCAGTCTGGCTCAAGCGCAGCAGCGTCGCCCTGCGCAAACAGGAGTCGCGCCGTGACCAGCGCGCCGCCAATGAGAATGCCTGTGGCGAGAAAGCCAGCCGCGATAACCGGATTGCGCAGCACCCAAAAGATCACCAGCGCCGCCGCCAGCCCGCTGCTGCCCGCGATGAAAGCAGCGGTGCGTGCCGGTGTCAGCGATGAACGTGAAAGAGGAGCGCTCGCCATTGGCTTGTCATGGCTGGCTTGGCGTTGGGGTCAAGCGGGAAAGGGACAGAAAGCGCATCACGCCCGGCCCCTTTCCCGAAATCCACTACCAGACGCGGACGCGATCAGCCGGCGCAAGGTACATCTTGTCGCCAGGCTTGATCCCGAATGCGGCATACCAGGCGTCAATATTACGTACTTCTGCAGTACGGAACGGACCCGGTGAATGCTCGTTGGAAATAACCTGTGAACGCAACGCCGGTTCACGGAACTTGATCCGCCAGACCTGGGAATAACCAAGGTAGAAACGCTGGTCGCCGGTCCAGCCATGGATCACCGGGGCGGGCTTCCCGCGCAACGATCGCAGATAGGCATCGCGCGACACGGCGAGGCCAGCAAGATCGGCCATATTCTCGCCCAAGGTCAGCCCACCCTTGATGTGCAGGCCCGGCAGCGGCTCATAGGCGTCATATTGCTTGACCAGCTTGTCGGTCATCGCGGTGAAGCGCTCGACATCCTGCGGCGTCCACCATTCGGCGAGCTTGCCGCTGGGGTCATATTTGCGCCCCTGATCGTCGAAATGATGGCTCAGTTCATGGCCAATCACCACGCCGATGCCGCCATAGTTGATCGCCGGATCAGCCTTGGCGTCAAAAAATGGCGGCTGGAGGATTGCCGCCGGAAACACGATCTCGTTCATCGTCGGGTTGGCATAGGCATTGACCGTCATCGGCGTCATGCCCCATTCGGTGCGGTCAATCGGCTTGCCGAGCTTGTCGAGGTCGCGCTGATATTCGAACGCATTGGCGCGCGCGACATTGGCGACCAGATCATCGCGCGACACGGTCAGCACGCTATAGTCGCGCCATTTCGACGGATAGCCGATCTTGGGCATGAACGCCGCCAGCTTGGCGTGCGCCTTGACCTTCGTCTCCGGCGCCATCCAGGTCAGCTTGTCGATCCGCGCACCCATCGCCGCAATGATGTTCTTGACCAACTGATCGGCCGCGGCCTTGGATTCAGGTGGGAAATATTTCGCGACATATTGCTGGCCGACCGCTTCGCCCATCGCACCAGTGACCGTGCTGACGGCGCGCTTCCAACGCACCGGTTGCTGCGGCGCACCGCTCAACACTGTGCCATAAAAGGCGAAGTTGGCGTCATTGATCGGTTTTGACAGATAACTGGCATAGGAGCGCAAGATCTTCAGGATCATGTAATCCTTGAGGACACTGATCGGAGCGTCCGCAAACGCCTTGGCCTCACCGGTCAGCGCGGTCGGCATGCCAACAAGATAGCTTGTCTGGCCCGCCGTGCCGCCCGCTGTCATGAAGGTCTTCCACGGGAAGCCCGGCGCCTTGGCCTCGAAATCGGCGGCAGTCCATTTGTTGTAGGTCTTGTCGGCATCGCGCGACGCGATCCGGTCCCAATGCGCCTCGGCCAGGCTCTTTTCAAAGGCGAACACGGCTGCCGCGCGGGCTTCGGCATTGTCGAGCCCGGCAAGACCGAGCATCTGCGCCTGATAGGCCAGATATTTTGCTCGCGTATCGGCAAGCTTGGGATCATCCTTCAGATAATAATCGCGGTCGGGCAGGCCGATGCCCGACTGGATGAGCCCAACGATATAATGATCGGGCGCCTTGTCGTCCTGGCCAACCCCCATGCGAAACAAGCCGCCAATGCCGTGGCGCTGCAGTGACGCCATCTTGCCAGCCAGCATGTCCTTGTCATTGATCGCGCTGATCGCATCAATCCACGGCTTTACCGGGGCAATGCCTTTCGCATTGACCGCTGCCTCATCCATGAAGCTTGTATAGAAATCGCCAATCTTGTTGCCCGGGGTCCGTGCCGCTGCTTCCAGAATGGTACGTGTCTGCTCCAGTGAGCGGTCGGCCAGCACATTGAACATGCTGTACGTGGCCTTGTCAGCGGGAATTTCGGTCCGCGCCTCCCATGCGCCACCGGCATATTTCGCGAAATCATCACCAGGCTGAACGGCCTTGTCGATGCCCGTCTCATCAAAGCCAAAGCTGCCAATCTCAGGCTTTGCCGAGGCAGCGGTCGCGTGATGGGTTTTGGCATAGGTCAGTCCGCCAAAGGCGGTGGCGGCGAGCAACGAGGCAGTGAGAATCGTACGGCGCATTGGTTTTCCTTCTGACGGGAGAAACCATGCGTTTTATAGCGACAATACGCTTCGTCAAATTCCCGTTTTGATGTGACGCCGGCGCCACTTGCGCGCGATCTTCAGACGCCAGACCAGCCCGGTCGCGAAATAGCTCGTGATCGACAGGGTAATCGCAATGATCGTCAGGCCGACAATGGTCGCAGCCGAGCCTTGGGCGAGCCAGTGCAGCCATCCGACATTGGCGTGAACATTGGTCGCAATCGGCGCACCGGGCAGTTGCCGGTCAACCTGCAGCACCCAATTGCCAACCTTCAAACCTGCCGCCAGCAACGGGACAAAGGTCACCGGATTGTTGATCAGCGTCGTTCCGACCGCTGTCGGCACATTGGCCCGGAATGGCAACGCAAGCACGGCGGCCAGCGCCATATGGGCGAACGGAAACAGGATGCCTGCCAGCACGCCCAGCGCCACGCCGCGCGGCACGGAGCGCCGGTTGAACCGCCACAGCGACGGGACAAGAATGCGGTGCGCAACCGGGCGAAGGAAGCGGTTTGCCTCAATCGATTCGCGCGTCGGAATGTGGTGTCTCGCCCAGTTCATCACCCGGTTTCCCGGACCGGCCATCTTGCTTGAATCAACCACGATCGCGCATCAACCTTCCCTGCTCACGCTTCCAATCGCGCGCCTTGATGGTGTCACGCTTGTCATGTTCCTTCTTGCCCTTGGCCAGGGCGAGTTCCACCTTTGCCCTGCCCCGGGCATTGAAATAGATCGACAGCGGCACCAGCGTCATGCCCTCGCGGTTCACCGCGCCGTGCATCTTGTTTATCTCGCGCTCATGAAGAAGCAGTTTGCGTGCACGCTTTGGCTCGTGATTGTAACGATTGCCGTGACTGAATTCGGGCAGGTTTGAATTGATCAGCCAAACCTGGCCATCCTTCACCTCAGCATAGCTTTCGGCAATCGACCCCTGGCCGAACCGCAGGCTCTTTACCTCGGTACCGGTCAGCGCAATCCCCGCCTCATAGACGGTCTCGATGAAGTAATCGAACTTGGCACGCCGGTTCTCGGCGACGATCTTGGTCTTTTCAAATGTTGCGGGTTTGGGACGTGCCATGGCGGTGGCGATGTAGGCGCGCGCGGGACGGAAGGGAAGCGGCTCGATCCCAATTACCACGAATTGCGATCACACATTTGGCGCTTCGAACTTTCTGCTGTGTTCAACAGACAAGAACGCCGAAAATTATGAGATCACCATCGATCAGCGGGAAATTCAGGTCTTGTTTCGGACATATTTCTTCGCCTGCGCGCTCGACGTGAATATCGACCAAGGTATCGCCAAAACGTCCACCATCATTGAAAATGAAGTACTTTCGCTCGTCTGCGCTCTCGAACGGCGTGGAATCCCAACTCCCATCATAGGGAGTTAGGCAGACGCTATGCTGGCCCTCCAAGAGCTTCAGGGCCTCGCCCAAGGTGAACGGATGACTAGGCGGAAAGGCATACTCTTCACCGTTCAGACCGATAACACGAATCGCCATCAGGCGATCAACCCGGCCTGTTTCAGCCCATCATCGACCGCGGTCCGGCTCGCGTCGCCCGGCCAGGTCATCGGCAGGCGCAGGCCCTTGGGGAAGTCCCGCCTCACCCGGCTGAGTGCATATTTGATCGGCCCCGGCGAGGCGTCGGTGAACAAGGCGGTGTGCAGCGCAAACAACCGGTCCTGAAGCAGCAGTGCGGCGGCATAGTCACCCGCCGCGCACGCCGCCTGGAAATCCGCGCACAACCTGGGTGCGACATTGGCGGTTACCGAGATACAGCCCGTGCCACCCATCGCATTGAATGCCAGTGCCATGTCGTCATTGCCGGAGAGCTGGATGAAGCCAGCCCCCGCCGCTGCGCGCTGCGCTGACACGCGCGCGATGGCACCGGTTGCGTCCTTGATGCCGACAATCGACGGGAATGCCCGTGCCAGCCGACCAATTGTCTCCACCGCCATATCGGTAACAGTGCGACCGGGGACATTGTACAAAATGATCGGCAGGTCGCACGCGGCGACCACCGCCTCAAAATGGCGGAAGATGCCTTCCTGATTGGGGCGATTATAATAAGGCGGCACCATCAGCGCGGCATCGGCACCCGATTCCTTTGCCGCCCTGATATTGGCAATGGCGACGCGGGTATCATTCGAACCAGCGCCGGCAATCACCGGCACGCGCCCGCGCGCCTGATCAACGCAGACGCGCACCACGAAAAAATGCTCTTCGGCGCTCAGCGTTGCGGCCTCGCCGGTCGTGCCGCACGGTACCAGTGCTGACGATCCTTCGGCGATTTGCCACTCAACAAGGTCACGATATGCGGCTTCAACAAAGGAGCCGTCGGCGTCGAACGGCGTAACAAGTGCCGGGATCGATCCGGAAAACATGGTGAATATGCTCCTGCGGGACGCCGAACCCGGCGAAATTTACGATATTCCGACGCGACAGATAGGTGGCATTGGCCTATCCTGTCCACATGATGACGTCCTTGATCAAGACGGGGATGCTGCTCGCGGGGGTGTCGGGGCTCGCGGTCGGTTCAGGAGTTGGGCAGGAACAGCTCGGCTGGGGTCGCGCGACACAGGCTTTGAGCGGTGACGCGGCAAGCAATGCTGCCTTGTCGGCGACCATCGCGGAATGGAAGTCGCTGCAAGGCGCGACCGGCCTGCCTTTTGAAAGCTATGCGCGGTTCCTGATCGCCCACCCGGGATGGCCGGGAGAACTCGCGCTCCGCCGCGCTGCCGAAAAGGCATTGGACGCTGGCGGCTGGTCGCCGACCACTGCCGTCAGCTATTTCCGCCGTTTTCCGCCAATAACCAACACGGCGAAGGCGCGTTTTGCGATTGCATTGGCGGCAACCGGCGCCCGCGATGAAGCGGCATTGGCTGCGCATGTCGCCTGGGTCTCCGGCGCGCTGCCACCAGCCGAGGAAAGCGCACTGCTTGTCAGCTTCATGACGACCATTGGCCAGGCTGATCATGACGCCCGGATGGACATGCTGCTGTCGCAGGGAGCGACAGCGGCGGCGCAGCGCCAGATCGCGCTCACCAGTGCATCACGTCGGGCGTTGTTTGAGGCACGGCTCGCATTCCGCACCAATGCCCCCGACGCCAATGACCGCTTTGCCGCGACCCAGGCCGAAGGCGTCAATGACGCAGGCTATGTTGCAGATCGCGCCGTGCAGTTGCGCAACAGTGGCAACGCACCGGCTGTCCGCGCATGGCTGGCGCGACCACATAATTTTACCGCGCCTCCCGCAGATTCGGGTGCGTGGATCCAGATCTTGTGGACCAATGCGCGCGGTGCGCTTGCCGATGCACAATATGCCACCGCCCTGGACATCGCGCGGCAGGTTGAGAAAGCCTATCCCGCTGGCACGGACATCGGCACCCGCCCCTATGGCGAGCGAGACGATTACACAAATCTGGTGTGGCTGGCCGGGCAAGTCGCGCTCAAGCAGCTTGGCCGACCGGCTGACGCGGCGGCAATGTTCCAGCGTTACGCCACCGCATCAAGGTCACCAACGGTCCAGTCCAAGGGAATGTACTGGGCGGGCCGCGCGGCTGAACTTGCCGGACAGCGTGATCAGGCCAATGGCTATTATGCGCGCGCTGCCGCCTTCCGGGGGCTATTCTACGGCCAGTTGGCGAGCGAACGGCTCGGCTCACCGCTGACGCCGCCCGGCGACCCTGTCACACGCCCGGTCGATCCAGCGGTGCGAACCGCCTTTTACGGTCGTGAGGTCGTTCGCACGGCGCAATATCTCGGCACCGTGTCGAACTGGCAGGAACAGACCGTCTTTGTGCGGCAGATTGCCGCCGATGCGAAATCTGACACTGACCATATCCTTGCCGATGAGCTGTCGCGTTCCCTTGGCCGGCCTGATCTCGGCGTCATGGTCGGGCGCAGCGCGCTGCAAAATGGCCTGAGCGAATATTCGACACTCGGTTTCCCCAGCGTCCGAATCCCGGCAGCGGCCGATGATAGCTGGACAATCGTTCACGCCATTGCCCGCCAGGAAAGCCAGTTTGATCGCGCAGCGATCAGCCACGCCGGTGCGCGCGGCCTGATGCAGTTGATGCCGGGCACAGCCCGTGACACCGCTACCAAGCTCGGCCTGAGCTATGACATGTCGGCGCTGACCAATGACACTGACTATAACATCACCCTCGGATCGACCTATTTCCAACGTATTTACAACCAGTTCGGCAGCTATCCGCTGGCCGTTGCCGCCTATAATGCCGGCCCCGGCAATGTGAACAAATGGCTCGCTGCCAATGGTGATCCGCGACAGGGCACGACCGACATCATCGAATGGATTGAGGCAATCCCGATCCAGGAAACCCGCAACTATGTTCAGCGTGTCCTTGAGAACGCTGTGGTTTATGATCTTATGAACCCGCAGCGCTCGCGCTCAACCGGCAATGCCCGGCTGAGCTGGTATCTTGGCAAGGGCCGCCCCGGTTGAACCGGGGCTACTGACAAAATTGTCCAACGGCAGCGCCGTCTTTTCCTTCGTGCGCCCGGTCGCTACCGGCCTGATTTTGTCAGGGGTCGTCGATTGTGGCCCCGCTTCGCGATAGAAGGCGTTGATGGACACGCGCCCCAACTACATTACCCCCGCCGGCTATGCCGCCCTCAGCGCTGAATATGCAGCATTGCTTGGCGACGAGCGCCCCAAGCTGGTGGAGGTGATCTCCTGGGCGGCAGGCAATGGCGACCGTTCGGAAAATGGCGACTATATCTATGGTCGCAAGAAACTGCGGGAGATCGACCGTCGGCTCGGCTGGCTGGCCAAGCGGATGAAGGCTGCCCAGGTGATTGACCCGGCAACCCAACCCGACAAGGACCGGGTCTGGTTCGGCGCAACCGTCACCATAGCTGACGACGGCGATAACCAGCGCGTCCTGACATTGACCGGCGATGATGAGACCGATGCCGGGCTTGGCCGCATCGGCTGGAGCGCGCCCCTCGCCCGTGCCTTGCGCGGCGCCGCTATTGGTGATGTGCGGCGCGTCGTACTTCCCGCCGGTGAGCGCGAATATGAGGTGCTCGCGATCACCTATCCGCAAACACCCTGACGGACACGATCACGTCGTCGGGAATTTCCCACAAGTCTCGCCAGATACGCGCACCTCTGCGACGGGCTGCACCCTGACGCCTCGCCACAACCGAATGCCTCGCTAGGCTGGCCTCGGAGCCATGGCGTGGCTTCGTGTAAACTGGGAGTATGGAATGGGCATGATGCAGCGATTGCTGGTCAGCGGGCGCGTCCATCACGTCGGCTATCGCGACTGGACGATCCGCAACGCCAGAGCGCTCGGTTTGACCGGATGGGTGCGCAATCTCAACGATGGCAGGGTCGAAGTACTCGCCGAAGGTGATGAGGTTGCGCTTGGCAAGTTGCTCGACGCGTTGCGGGTCGGGCCGCGCCTCGCCACAGTCGAACATGTCGAAACCGTCTCGGCAGAAGAGGAAAAAGCGGTGAAAGGCTTTACCAAGCGCTTCACCGTTGACCCCCGAAACGAGTAGGCCAACGCCGTACCGGCCCGACTGAACAGTCGAGCCAGGCACTGGCAGCCCTCAGCGTGTCAGCTTCTTGTACGCGAGGCGTGTCGGACGATCTGCCGCGTCACCCAGGCGACGGCGCTTGTCCGCTTCGTAGCTCTCGAAATTGCCCTCGAACCACTCGACATGGCTGTCGCCCTCAAAGGCGAGGATGTGGGTGGCGAGGCGATCGAGGAAGAAGCGATCGTGGCTGATCACCACCGCACAGCCGGCGAAGCTTTCCAGTGCTTCTTCCAGCGCGCGCAGCGTCTCGACGTCGAGATCGTTGGTCGGTTCGTCGAGCAGCAGGACGTTGCCGCCCTCCTTAAGCATCTTGGCGAGGTGGACGCGGTTGCGCTCACCGCCTGAGAGCTGGCCGACCTTCTTCTGCTGGTCCTGGCCGCGGAAGTTGAACGCGCCGACATAGGCGCGCGTGCCGAGCTCCTGCTTGCCGAAGCGGAACACCTCGAGCTTGTCGGATATTTCCTCCCAGACATTGTTGTTTGGGTTAAGGTCGTCGCGGCTCTGATCGACATAACCGAGCTTGACGGTGGTGCCGACCTCGATCGTGCCGCTGTCGGGCTGTTCCTGGCCGGTGATGAGCTTGAACAGCGTTGACTTGCCGGCGCCGTTCGGACCGATCACGCCGACAATGCCACCCGGCGGCAGCACGAAGTCGAGATTCTCGAACAGCAGCTTGTCGCCATAGGCCTTGGTCAGGCCCTTGGCCTCGATCACCTTGCCGCCGAGCCGTTCGGGCAGCTGGATGAGGATCTGCGCCTTGCCGACCGAGCGATTCTCCTGCTTTTCCATCAGCTCGTCGAACGCGCGGATACGCGCCTTGGACTTGGTCTGGCGGGCCTTGGGGGTCTGGCGCATCCAGGCGAGTTCGTCGGCGATCGCCTTGGCCTTGCCCTGCTCCTCGCGCTCTTCCTGCTCGAGCCGCTTGACCTTCTTTTCGAGATAACCCGAATAGTTGCTCTCATAGGTATAGTAGCGGCCGCGATCGAGCTCGAGCACCCAGTTGACGACGTTATCGAGGAAGTAGCGATCGTGCGTCACGAGGATGACGTTGCCGGTATATTCCTTGAGGTAATTTTCGAGCCACTGGACGCTCTCGGCATCAAGATGGTTGGTCGGTTCGTCGAGCAGCAGGATGTCGGGCTTTTCGAGCAGCAGCTTGCACAAGGCGACGCGGCGCTTTTCACCACCCGACAGGTTGGTAACCGGGCTGTCACCGGGCGGGCAGCGCAGTGCCTCCATCGCCTGTTCGAGCTGGCTGTCGAGCGCCCAGCCATCAGCCGCGTCGATCTTTTCCTGCAATTCGCCCATTTCCGACATCAGCGCGTCGAAATCGGTATCATCCTTGGGATCACCCATCTCGGCGGTGATCGCGTTGAAGCGCTCGACCATCAGGGCGACCGGGCCGGCGCCCATCTTGACGTTTTCCATCACCGTCTTGTCGGGGTCGAGCTGTGGCTCCTGCGGCAGATAGCCGACCTTGATCCCCTCGGCAGCCCAGGCCTCGCCCGTGAAATCGGGGTCAATGCCACCCATGATTTTCATCAGGGTCGACTTGCCCGAACCGTTCGGGCCGATGATCGCGATCTTGGCGTCAGGCAGGAACTGCAGGTGGATGTTGTTGAGCACCGGCTTGGGCGCACCGGGGAAGGTCTTGGTCAGGCCCTTCATCACGTAGCTATATTGAACGGCCATTGTAGTAGCGCTCCGGGGTCTTGGAATGTCGGGATGTTTCGGGCGCGCATGTAGTCCGCGCGAGGCCGATTGGCAAACGGGTCGCAGCACCCTAGGCACACGCCATGAGCAAACATCATCTGCTGGCGGCTGTCGCCCTCTTCGCCCTTTCCTCCCCCGGCTTCGCCCAGCGCACCATGCCGGTGCCTGTCGCGCCCGATCAGCGCCTTGAGGCGCTGCGCGACAAGGCTCTGGCCGACAATACGGCCTATGCCGTGGTGGAAAGCCTGACGACGGAAGTCGGCCCACGCCCGGACGGGTCAGAGGCAGAGGGCCGGGCGCGGACCTGGGCCGTGGCCAAGATGAAGGCACTGGGGTTCCAGAATGTCCGAATCGAGCCGTTCACCCTGCCTGTATGGCAACGCGGGGTTGAAACGGCCGAGGTCGTCTCACCCTTTCCGCAGCCGCTGCGCCTGACGGCATTGGGCAATTCCGGTGCGACCCCGGCAGAGGGAATCACGCTGCCCGTCGCCTATTTCGCCAGCTTCAACGACCTGCTGCTCGCGCCAGCGGGCAGCCTTGCCGGCAAGATCGCCTTTGTATCCAACACAATGCAGCCCACCCAGGACGGCTCGAGCTATGGCAATCAGGGCATGGCGCGCTTTGCTGGCCCTAATGTCGCGGCAACCAAGGGCGCCGCGGCAATTGTCATTCGCTCGATCGGCACGGACCATGGCCGTGGACCGCATACCGGCAACACAAATTTTGCGCCGGGCGTGACACCGATCCCCTCCGCTGCATTGTCAGTGGCAGATGCGGAAAATCTCGAGCGGATGGTCAAGCTCGGCAAGCCGGTTACGCTGCACCTGACATTGACCCCCAGGCAGATCGGCCAGCGCGAATCGGGCAATGTCGTCGGCGAGCTGCCAGGCACTGACCCGGCGGCTGGCATTGTGTTGATCGGCGGCCATCTCGACAGCTGGGATCTGGGTACGGGGGCGATTGATGATGGTGCCGGCATCGCCATCACTGCAGCCGCAGCGAGACTCGTCAATCTGGAAGGGAAGCGCCGCCGGACGATTCGCGTGGTGTGGTTTGGCGACGAGGAAACCGGCGGATTCGGAGGTGCAGCCTATGCCAAGGCACATGGCGGGGAGCGCCACGCGCTGGCAGGCGAATCAGATTTCGGAGCGGACCGGGTCTGGCGCTTCAACGTCAAATTGCCCGAATCGGCCAAGGCGATCGGAGATCGCCTTACCGCAGCGCTGGCACCAATCGGCGTTATTCGCGGCACAACCACCGCCGGTGGCGGCACCGATGTCGAGCCAACATTGGCGACGGGTGTCGCTGCAATTGACCTGAATCAATCAGGATTGCGCTATTTTGACTGGCATCACACGCCGGAAGATACCCTCGACAGGGTCGACCCCGCGCAACTGGCACAGAATGTTGCGGCATGGGCAACCATGGTCGCAATTGTGGCCGATGCACCGGAAGAAATCGGGCCGGTCACAGCGAAACCTTGAAAACCGGTCGCCGGTACTGAAGGCCGCGCGTCAATTTCATCATTGACGGCGGCAACAGGGACGTTATGGGCGGCCTCTCGCGACGGCACTCGGGTCGGCCGCGATAATCCTGTTTGGGAGCTCCTGATGAAGAAGATCGTTCTTATCGCTGCTGCCGCCGGCCTGATGTCTCTGGCCGCCTGCAACAAGCCTGCTGAAACCGCGACGAACAACACCGCCGACATGATGGCGATGGACAACAGCGCGATGGGCATGGAAAATGCAGCCGACGCGACCAGCAACGAAACCGTTGCGAACGCGATGGACAATGCAGCGGCTCCTGCCAACGCAATGTAATTGCCGCCGGGCCGCAAGGCCCGCGCGATTTGCATAGAAAAGGGCGCTCCCATGGGGCGCCCTTTTTTTTGTGCCTTCGCTCATTGTGCAGCGCAACGGGCTTGCGTTGTGCGGCTGACCGCCCTAACCGCGTCAGCCTCGGGGAGTGGCGCAGCCTGGTAGCGCATCTGGTTTGGGACCAGAGGGTCGCAGGTTCGAATCCTGTCTCCCCGACCATTTTCACCAAAGCGATTGTGGCGGCGCGCATCCGGCGCGCTTGCCTGCCGGCGAGGCACTCGGCAGCTCGGGCAATGCCCTGGCGTGCGGTGGGCCCGGCAGGACTTGAACCCGCAACCTAGCCGTTATGAGCGGCCAGCTCTAACCAGTTGAGCTACAGGCCCCTCCGCACGCTGACAGCGCGTTAGCGGATGCCCGGCCCAGGTGGCAAGGCTCCGCTTGCAGCAATCAGCTGATCAAGTGATGCGGCGCGGACCCCGCGACGGCCGAGATCGGCGATCACCCTGTCCCACCAGTGATGAAAGGCGGCGAGGTCAGCGGCATCGCGGACATAGGGTGTGTAGCCCGGCGCCAGCGACGGCGAGTGAAAGGAAAAATTGAGCAGGCGCAGCCCCTCACCCACCGCAACGGCAATTGCCTCCAGCACGTCGTTCAGCGGCATGTCCTCCGGCGTCAGCGCAATGCGCGACAACAAGCCAGCGCGCGCAAACAGCCCGCGCCCCTTGGGGAGCGCACCAAGCATGTCATGCAAGCCGGCCCCGCCCCGGCGAGCAAGGCCGGTAAAAAGGGTCGTCAGCGGCAGCTCGACCAGATCTCCAATACGAAAGGCGTGATTGCCGATCGCGCGGAAATCAGGGCCGCCATCACCGGCATAGCTGTAACGCGCCCGCATCGAGCTATCGATCCGATAGCCCCGTTCGCAGAGCAGGGCCGCCGTTGCCGGGCCAATACCATAGCGGCCGGCGCGATAGGCAAGCGGTGCGATGCCAAAAGCCGTGGTGATGGCACTGGTAAGCGCATCAAGCTTGGCCGCCTCCAGCGCGGGGGACAGGTTGCCCGCATAGCTGTTCGACGGCGTGAGCGATTCGTCAAATGGCGGGTTTACCCAGGCATGAAGCTGGGCACCCACTGCCGAGACGCCATCATCCAGCGCTTCACGCAGAATGTCGGTGGCACGCGGATCACTGACGATCGGGTAATCGATCATGAAGGTGAGCGGCACGCCTTGATCAGCAAAGCGGCGATGTGCCAGCGGCATGGCCGTCATGGCAGCCGTGCCATGGCAATCGCGCGCCAGCGGGGCATTCCAGTCAAATTCTTCTTCGGTATCAACGAAGACGGCAAAGCGCGTCCCGAAATCCTCCGGCCAGATGACAAGATCAGCGGGATCGGGCGGCGGTACGACGTACCCCGGCTCAGGCGTGGTCAACCCTGCCACGATCAGTTTAGCGAAACCTGCTCCACATGCGGCAGAAAGGCGGCGGGGAGCCGCAAAGTCAAGCAATCCTCGCCAATTGTCAGCGTACCGCCAAGTTCAACGGCGAGATTGCGGGCAAGGCGCAGGGCAAAGCCGGTGCCGAGCAACGGCGCTCCCTCGCGCTCCGCCTCGACCTCGGCATCGATGGTCAGCAATTTTTCCTCGGCATAGGCGCCGAGTGCACGGGGGCGGTCAATCGTCAGGACGACCGTGCGATCACCCTCCCCGCCCGCCGTCACAGCGATCCGCTCGTCACGGCTGCCCGACGACACCAGGGTTGCCATCAGCCGTGCGACCAGACGCTCCACCGCGCGATCATCACCGGCAATTGCGATGCCATCCGCGCCGGGATCAATCACCAGCGAAACACCGCGCAGTGTCGCGAGCGAGGCCAGATCCTGGGCAATGCGCGACAGCATCGGCGCGACCGGTACATCGCTGGTACGCAGATCGAGCGCGTCCGACTCAATTCGGGCGGCCATATCAATATCATCTATCGCACCGAGCAGATCATGCGTCTGGCTGCGAATCGCTGATGCATGGGTGCGGTATGGCTGCGGCACAGGGCCGAGCAACTGGGATTCGATCATCTCCGCAAAGCCGGCAATGGCATTGGCCGGCGTGCGCAGCTCATGAACCAGTTGCCGAAGCGCATCTGAGGCCGGATTGCGCCCCTCACGTGGCGGCTCGGCCATTTCATCGGCGCGGGGCCGCCGTGCGCTGCCGCGATAGCCGGTGAAACGCCCGGTCGCGTTATCAAATGCCGGAATGCCTGAAATGCGCCATTGCCCTGCGGCGTCAGACTGACCTTCAACCACCAGCCGGGCATTGGTGAAGCTGGCACGGCGGCGGAAGGCACCGGCAGCGACGCCATCGACACGCGAACTGACCGGCAAGGTCGTTAGGTCAAGTGACAGGCCAATCAACGGTGCCCGCGAAGCCCCCTCAATCCATCGCACCACGCCGGCGGCATCGGTTTCAAAGCGGAAACGTTCGGCGGGCACATGATCAAGCGCGAAAAGCTCAGGCTGCACCTCGGGGCCGATGCTGCGCAGCGGCAACGCCGGGCTATCTTCGCGCTGGCGCTGGAACGCATCAATCCGCGCGACCAGCTCGGCGATCTGGAAAGTACCGGCACCGCTTTCCGGCTGCGGAACGGGCGGTGGTGTTTGCGCGCGCCCTGACAGCGAAAGGGCTTCATCAGGCGCGACGGGCAGCGATTCGCTTGCGGCGGCAATGCTGGCTGAGTCCGGCCCTGCTGCTGCAGGCCCGTTCACCACATCGCTATCGCCGATGATCTCCGAATCAGGCTCAGCACTATCGGCCTCGACCTGCGGTTCATCCGTTGTCACGCTGTTACTCTGCCGCATTGCCTCAGCAACGACGGGAAGGCCCTGCGCGATGGTGGCAAAGGAGACGAAACTTGTCGTCATGGGCGAATCGGCCGGAATGTGATCCAGCATTGACCCGTTCACCGCCGCTTCGGACCCGGCATCTGTGGTGACCGGCGCGAGATCAGCGGCAACATCCGGTGCCACGCCAGAGCTCGCGTCGTCCCCGTCAGAAACAAGCAACGCTGCCGGGGTCGGTGCTGCCTCGGGTGACAGGTCGTCGTTGTCGGGCAAACCGACCAGTGGTGCAGGTTCCGGTGCGTCGAAAATCGGCGCCGCATCATGATTGATTGCCACAATATCGCTGGTTGGCGGCGAGAGGACAAAATCAACGCTGCCAAAGCTTTCCAGCGCGCGCATTACCTCAGGTGCCATATCGCGCCGGTGCCGCAGGATCGAGCGGGTCGCTGGCGACATTGCCGGAAGCATGGCAATCCATTCGCGCGGAGGCAGGATCGCGGCTCGCAGAATCGGCGCCGCAACCACGATTTCATCATCCGCAAACAGCCGCACAAGGGCGACCGGCAGATTTGCATCGGCGATGCCCCGCGCACTGGCCGCGCGGACTGGTGGCGGAACCTTGTGGCGAAGCGCCCGCAGCCTTGCGATGGTGGAGTTGGTCGCCAGAACGCGCCTGCGGCCTACCAGATCAACCAGTTGCCGCCAGGCCGATTGCGCCCCAAACGGGGAGGACATGTCCGCCGCGAGTACCGTTTCCAGGCTGTCATCGAAACGCACCGCTGAGACTTCCTCGACACGACGGCGGCAAACCCGCGTCGTAACGATTTCTTAACCGCTTCCCGCGCGCCCCGGAACATATCTTTTTGGCACGTAGCAATGTGGGACAATTGCGTTCGCTCGCAATTATCTTATGCTAAATGCGCGCTGCTCAACCGAAACAAGCACGGCGCAGGGGAGCGTGACGCAATGAGTTTCGACATGATCGATCGTCGAATTCTCGAACTGCTGCAAAGCGATGGCCGGATGACCAATGTCGAGCTGGCCGAGCGCGTCGGGCTGACGGCGCCACCGTGCTTGCGGCGTGTCCGCGCGCTGGAAGATCGCGGCGCCATTCGTGGCTATCATGCAGAGCTTGATGCGGCGACGATGGGTTATCCCATCACGGTATTTGCGATGGTCAGCCTGCGCAGCCAGGCGGAACATGACCTTGCTTCATTCGAGGAACATGTCGCCACGATTCCGGAAATCCGTGAATGCCACATGCTCAACGGTGAAATCGATTTCATCCTCAAGATTGTCGCCAGCGATCTGAAAAGCTTTCAGGAAATCCTGATGACGCACCTTACGCCCGCGCCGAATGTCGCCAGCGTCAAGACATCGCTGACGATTCGCACCGCCAAGGCACTGCCCGGCGTCCCGGTTTCCGTCGCCTGACATAAAAAAGGGCGACCGCGCGGTCGCCCTTTTCATTAACTGAAGCGGTATCCGCTCAGGCAGCAGGTGGCGACGCCAGGAAGGTCAGCCACAGCTTGGCAATATCGCTGTTGGGCGCTGTCTTCACCGCACCGAATGCGGCTTGGGCATCAGGCTTGTTGCCGCTCAGCGTGTAGGCAATCCCGAGATGGACATTGACCGGATCGAGATCGATCGCGCCCTTGCTGATCGCCAGCTTGTACATCTCGATCGCCTTGGCATAGTTGCCGGCACCGAAATAGGCATCGCCAGCCTGTGAGGCGAGATCACCCTTGGGCGCAGCAAGTGCCGCCTTTTCCTGCACTGCGAGTGGCTTGTCGGCAGCAATCGCCAGCTTGGAATCCCGCAGGATCTGATCGGCCTCGGCATCAACCGGGGCGATGATCTTGGCGGCGCGCCCATCGACAATCACCGCCTGTGACTCATTGGGCAGGCCAATGCGCTTCACATAGATCGCATAGTCCATCCACTCGCGCGCACCGGCCAGGCTGCCTGATGCCTTCATCAGGCGATAAAGATCGACGCGCTGCCGATCAGTAAGCCGCTTGGCGCCAGCACCGTTGAAACCGAAGGTGTAGATCGCGTTGCGCCAGTTCTCCTTGGTGCCATAGGCAGAGAGCCACGCGCGGGTCCAGTTGTCAGTTCCGACCATATCGCCGACCTTGAACAGGCGCGAAATGGCATAACGATACCAGGATTCCGGTGCCTTTCGGCCAGCTGTTTCTTCAGCCTTTACAGCGTCCTGCAGCGACACCATGCCACCGGTTACATCACCACCCTCAACCTTGGCGCGCGCGATGTTGAGCAGCAGGTCGGCATCGGTGTAACCAAGGTCACGCGCCTTGGTCCACATCGCCACGGCAACAGCATATTGCTTTGAATTATAAGCAACTTGAGCACGATAGTTCGCGTACAGTGGCACCTTGTCCTTCGGCGTGCGCGGATTGGCAATCAAATCATCAAGCGGCTTGGCCAGCAGGGAGTCACTCTGTTGCGCCGCCGGCAGGGCCTTGATCTGCTTGCCAGCGAGCTGCAGCCGGAGCTGGGCGATGATCAACCGGTCATCATCCGTTTTCGCCGCAGCGTCAGCGGTTGCAAGACTTGCCTCCGCCTTGGCAAGATCAGGTGTCGGCAAGCCAAGTTCGGTCTGTGCGGCCAGCGCTGCTGCACGGACAGGAGCAGAAAGCACCATCGGCTTGGGCGCTTCTTCCTTTTTTGCAAAGGCCGGGGCGGTGACTGTCAGGCCCCCGAAGCCAACCATCAACGCCGCAGCGACCGCGACCGACGAAACCTTTTTCATGGCGGAACTCTCCTTATCAGGCGCCGGGCGCCAACGTTCCATGCCGCTCTAACCATGCACAACGCGTGGTTCAAGCGACGTGGCGGCTGCCAGGAAGCCGATTGCCCCTGTAGCGCTGAACCGTGATTGAACGAGCGCGGGCGGGTTAGGCAAGAGCTTCAGATACCCGGATGCTCAAAATGACGAATTTGTCATGTTCGCGCCACCTCACGGACACGCAAGACAGCGCACCGTGGCTTGCTCCGAGGAAACCCGGGAGTTCTGAAAGGAAGCCATGATGTCACGACCATTTGCTGCATTGATCTTTGCCGCTGCGCTGGTTGCCGCACCGTCATTTGCCGCTGACCCCAAGCCAAAGCCGACTCCGGCGGTGACCAGGGCGATGCCAAAACCCAAAGCCTCGCCGGCGGCAAAGCCTGCCCCCCCTGCAGCGCCGGCACCCAGCGCCAAACCGGCACCTGCGGCCAAGCCATCCCCTGCCGCAAAGCCCGCAGCAGCGGCACCTGCGCCGAAGCCCGCCCCCCGGCCTCGACCGGCGGCCCGAACCTCGGCCACCACACCCGCTGGCCGAATGGTTTCAACCACCACCAAGACCGGAAAACCGATCACCTATAACTGTTCAAAGGCGGGCAACGCCAACAAGGCGGCCTGCAAATAGGCCCATCACCACCCCTGGGTGAGGATGGGAGCGGCGCTGGGTCTCGCGACACAGCGCCGCTTCTTTGACGGGCAGCCTGGCAATCGCTAGCCGACGGGCATGGAAGATCAGGCAAAACAGGCCGCCGTCATCATTGGCGCGTCAGGCGGAATCGGCGCGGCGCTGGCTGATGCGCTGAGCGAAGAAGCCAGCTTTGCCCAGGTCCATCGCCTTTCACGTTCGGGTGGCGGCGATGATATCATCGATGTCGAGGATGAGGCGAGCATCGCAGCGGCGGCGGCGCGTGTCGCCGCTGGCCCGGTGCCAGCGCTGGTGATCGTCGCAACGGGCCTGTTACATCACGGCGCCAGGGGACCGGAAAAGGCCCTGAACGAACTCGACCCTGCCTGGCTTGCTCACAATTTTGCGATCAATGCCATTGGCCCGGCACTGGTGGCAAAGCACTTCCTGCCACTGATGCCGCGCAAGGGCCGCAGTGTATTGGCGATATTGTCCGCGCGGGTCGGCAGCATTTCGGACAACAAGCTTGGTGGCTGGTACGGGTACCGGGCATCAAAGGCAGCGCTCAACATGCTCGTGCGCACGCTTGCCATTGAGGAACGCCGCCGCAACGACCGCGCCGTCATCGTCGCGCTGCACCCCGGCACGGTCGATACCGGGTTGTCGCGTCCTTTCCAGGGCAATGTCCGCCCCGGCACGTTGTTAACGCCTGACCGTGCCGCGCTGCAATTGCTCGACGTGATCGACGGCTTGCGACCACCGGACAGCGGGAAGTTGCTTGATTATGAGGGGGTGGAAATCCTGCCCTGACAGTGTGTTTTTATCGGTTGCCGCGCGCGTATATCCGCGCGCGAGGGGTGGTCATGGCGCGTCGCTTCGGCTAGGACTGTCTTCATCCCGTAACATAGCTGAAAGCGCCCGTTTTGACCGACGAGATTGTACTCGCCGACCCCTCCGATATCTCCCCCATCTCCATCGTTGAGGAGATGAAGACCAGCTATCTCGATTACGCGATGAGCGTGATCGTATCCCGTGCGCTGCCCGATGTGCGCGACGGGTTGAAGCCGGTGCATCGTCGCATTCTCTATGCCAGCCAGGAGGGCGGATTCGTCCCCGGCAGGCCGTATCGCAAATGCGCCAAGATCGTCGGCGACGTGATGGGCAATTACCATCCGCATGGCGACAGCTCGATCTACATGGCGCTCGCCCGCCTCGCCCAGGATTGGGCGATGCGTGTGATGCTGATGGACGGCCAGGGCAATTTCGGGTCGATGGACCCCGACATGCCAGCGTCGATGCGCTATACCGAAGCGCGGCTTACCAAGGCGGCGATGGCGCTGCTCGCCGACATCGACAAGGACACGGTTGATTTCGCGCCTAACTATGATGGCTCACGCGAAGAGCCCACGGTCCTGCCGGCGCGTTTCCCCAATCTGCTGGTCAACGGCGCAGGCGGCATCGCCGTCGGCATGGCGACCAACATTCCGCCGCACAATCTCGGCGAAGTGGTCGATGCGTGCCTTGCCTATATCGAGAATGGTGGCATCACCACCGAAGAACTGATGGAAATCGTGCCGGGGCCGGATTTCCCGACCGGCGCGATCATCCTTGGTCGGACCGGCTGCCGCAACGCCTATGAGAGCGGGCGCGGTTCGATCATTGTCCGATCACGCTATATCATCGAGGAAGGGCGCGGCGACCGGCGCTCGATCGTGCTGACCGAAATCCCCTATCAGACCGGCAAGAACGCACTGGTCGAGAAGATTGCCGAGGCCGCCAAGGACAAGCGGGTCGAAGGCATCAGCGACATTCGCGACGAATCGAGTCGCCACGGCGTGCGTATCGTCATCGACCTGAAGCGCGACGCCACCCCCGAGGTGGTGCTCAACCAACTGTGGCGCCACACCCCGGCGCAGTCGAGCTTCCCGGCCAACATGCTGGCGATCCGCGGTGGCCGCCCCGAGACGCTGACGCTGCGCGACATCATCGAGGCGTTCGTCAAGTTCCGCGAAGAGGTGATCACGCGGCGTTCCAAGTTCGAGCTCGCCAAGGCACGTGAGCGCGCGCATATCTTGCTCGGTCTGGTTGTCGCGGTCGGCAATCTTGACGAGATGGTGCGGATCATCCGTGGTTCGTCCAGCCCGGTTGTGGCACGCGCGGCACTGGCTGCGCGCGAATGGCCAATTGCCGAGATTGCGCCCTATATCCGGCTGGTCGAGGCGATCGAGACAGAGATCAGTGGCGACACCTATCGCCTGTCGGACATCCAGGTGCGCGCAATTCTCGACCTGCGGCTACACCGGCTGACGGCGCTTGGCCGCGACGAGATTGGCGATGAGCTGAAGACGCTGGCCGAATCAATCGCCGAATTGCTCGCCATCCTTGAGGATCGCGCGAAGCTGTATGAGGTGATGAAGGACGAACTTGCTGCCGTGCGGCTCGAATTCGCCACGCCGCGCAAGACCGAAATCGCCGCCGCCGCCGATGGCATTGAGGACGAAGACCTGATCGAGCGCGAGGAGATGGTCGTTACCGTCACCGTGCAGGGCTATATCAAGCGCACCACGCTCGACACGTTCCGCGCACAGGCGCGCGGCGGCAAGGGCCGCGCCGGCATGGCGACGAAGGACGAGGATGCCGTCACCGAGCTGTTCGTGACCAGCACGCACACGCCGGTGTTGTTCTTCTCCACCCATGGCAAGGTCTACCGCATGAAGGTGTGGCGCCTGCCCGAGGGTGGCGCGGCAACGCGTGGACGGCCAATGATCAACCTGTTGCCGCTGGCCGACGGCGAGAAAATCTCCACCGTCTTGCCCTTGCCCGAGGACGAGAATGAGTGGGGCAAGCTCCATGTGATGTTTGCCACCGCGCGGGGCAGCGTGCGCCGCAACTCGATGGACGCGTTCACCAACGTGCCATCGAATGGCAAGATCGCGATGAAGTTCGAGGGCGAGGACGAGGGCGACCGGCTGATCGGCGTCGCGCTGCTTGATGAGAAGGACGATGTGCTGCTCGCCACGCGCGAGGGCAAGGCAATCCGCTTCGCCGGTGATGATGTGCGCGAGTTCCAGAGCCGCAACTCAACCGGCGTGCGCGGCATGACGCTGAAGGGCGATGACGAGGTTATCTCGCTGTCGATCCTGCATCGTGTCGGCACAACTCAGGAGGAGCGCGAGGACTATCTGCGCTTCGCGCCGTGGAAGGGCGAGAAGGAAGGCGATGAGCGCGAACGCCAGATGAGCGACGAGCGCTTCGCCGAACTGGAAGCGCGTGAGCAGTTCATCCTGACGATCTGCGCCAATGGCTATGGCAAGATGTCGAGCGCATATGAGTATCGCCGTATCGGTCGCGGTGGTCAGGGCATCACCAATATCGACAATATCAAGCGCAATGGCCCGGTGGTCGCCAGCTTCCCGGCGACCAAGGTACATCAGTTGATGCTGGTTACCGACCAGGCCAAGATGATCCGTATGCCGTTGACGTCACTGCGCGTTATCGGGCGCGGTTCAGCGGGTGTGAAGCTGTTTGACGTCGCTGACAACGAGCATGTCGTCTCCGCCGCGCGGATCGAGGCCGAAGAGGATAGCGAGACCGAGGCCAGCGGCGAGGTGGATGGTGCCGCCACGCCAGCCACCATCTCCCCCGACGCACCCGCGAGCGAGGTGTGAGCGAGCGGCCTAAAACCGCGTACAAGGTGCTCACCGGCGAACAGATGGCGGTGCTGGAACGTGACGCCAGCTTTGCCGGCGCACCGGTTGACCTTGCCGATGGCTATATCCACCTGTCGACCGCCGATCAGTTGACCGAGACGGTCGACAGGCATTTTGCGGGACAGACGGATCTGCATGTTGCCGCCGTTGATCTTGCGGCACTGGGCGACGCGGTGACGTGGGAAGTCTCGCGCGGGGGCGCGCTGTTCCCGCATATCTATGGCGGGCCGTTATCGCTGGAAACCGTGATCGCCTATGGCCCGCTGGAACGGGAAGCAGATGGCACGGTCAAGCTGCCTGTCAGCGGCTGACGACAATATGGCGGAGGTCATCAACCTGCGCATGGCCCGCAAGGCGCGCAAACGCTCCGACGCGGTGGCAGAAGCTGACGCGAATCGCGCGAAATTCGGGCGCAGCAAGGCTGAAAAGCGTGCCGACGCCGAAGCGACTGCCAGGCGCAACGCCTTGCTCGACGCATCAAGACGGGATCGGTAGCAGCCGGGCGACTAGGGTCTGTTGAGATTCAGGATTCCCCCCGGTTGCATTTTCTGATTCAAGCTTTGGATGGACAGACTTGTTTTGACGGACGCCCAATGGGCGAAGATGGAACCGCACTGTCTGGGCAAGCCGAGCGATCCCGGGCGTAGCGGCGGTGACAATCGCCTGTTTATAGAGGCGATCTTGTGGATTGTGCGAACGGGCAGTCCGTGGCGCGACCTACCCACGACGTTCGGCAAGTGGAACACGGTGTTCGTTCGGTATCGGGATTGGGTAAAAGCGGATGTATTCAAGCGGTTGTTCGATGCCGCTTCGGAGGAGCCAGACATGGAATTTGCCATGGTCGATGCGACGATCGTCAAGGTTCACCGTCACGGACAGGGCGCAAAAGGGGGACTCAAAGCCAGGCCATAGGTCGCTCCAAGGGCGGTATGACGACTAAGATTCTCGCGCTGACGGATGCGCTGGGTAATCTCGTTCGCTTCGAGCTCTTGCCGGGACAGCGGTTCGACACCGTTGGCGTCGCACCACTCATTGACGGGATCGAGTTTGGCGCGTTGCTCGGTGACAAGGCATTCGACAGCAATGCTATTATCGCCGACCTGAACCAGCGCGGCGCCAAGGCCGTCATCTCGCAGCACCCGCGCCGAGCCATACCCCTTCAGATTGATGCCGAGATGTACAAATGGCGCCACCTGATCGAGAACTTCTTCTGCAAACTGAAAGAGTTCAAGCGCATCGCCATGCGCGCCGACAAAACCGATCAGAGCTTCAAAGCCCTCATCTATCTCGCCGCCGCCGTCATCAATTCACGATGAATCTCAACAGACCCTAAGCCAGCGCAGGGCGGCGCGACAGGCGCCACGCCATGAAACCAAGCGCCGTCGTTGCGGCCAGCAACAACCCCCAAAGGACCAGTTTGCGCGCAAGACCTTCGTCCTGATCCGGCCCGGCAAGCTGCACGCGAGCGGGCGCGGCGGCTGCAACCCCGGCAACCGGCAAGGCGCTGGCATCAGCAACCCCGCTGGCAGCCATCACATCGGTGAGGGGCAGATAGTTGTCCGCCTGCCCGGCCCGGCCAGCGACAAGGCGCAAGGGCGGCTGACCTGATGCGACAAAGGCGATTTCTGCCGGTACGAAGGTAAACCGGATCAGCGGCGGCGTGGCGAAGCCCGGCCCACGTTTATCGACCTCGATGCGCCAGAAACGGAAGCGGGCGTTGTCGAGCAGGATCGCATCGCCCACCCGCTCTCCGCCCCGGGCCGCGACCCGATATGCCGTGCCGGAGCCGATCACTTGCCAGGGCTGTTCGGCATTGTCGCGCGCGAGAATGCGCAGCGGCAATATCCCGCCAGCCGCCGCCGGTATTATCTGCACAGCCGATAGCGGCGCGACGAACGGGGAAACAAATTCGACCAGATGCGGTTCAGCGAGCGTCGGTGCTGTGGCATCAAGCGTTTGCGCCACCATGTCACGCCTGCTGGCGATGGTGATGGTACCAGCGCGCACCAAAACCGGCGACATCAGCCGTTGATCCGATTGCCAACTGACGCGAATCCAGCCCGGTGTGGCATCATGCAAGGCGATGGAGGGCATTTCCCCGCGCGCGCCACTTGCGCGAAACACCACCTGCTGCCCGATGGTGCGCCAGTGCAGCAGATCGTCGCTGGCCTCGGCGACAAAGCTGACAGGTTGCGACGCGGGCCAATCAGCGTCGAGCGTCAGGCTGTCCCCCGGCGCCGTGATTCGCCGGGCATCGAACAGGACAGCTACGGTTGCAGCGCCACTATTGCCCGCTTCACCGCCAAGGGGCGCCAATCGCACCTGACCACCGTGATCAAATCGCAAAGACACGCCGGCAATCGTCTTCGTATCGCGGTCACCAAGGACCGGCAGGGCCCGCAGTGGCGTGTCGTTGCGGACCGTTTCGGCGACCGGCGGTACCCGCGCGACCGACAGCGCCTGGCCACGGGTATCGAGCAAGCGGACATCGGATAGTCCGACGGAGCGTGAGCCAGCCAGAATGGCAACCGGGAGTTTCACGCGCTGGACCGGCGCACCAGTAACCGGCGTGACCTTTGCCTCGACCGCAAAGCGCTCGGCACGGTCATCGCCGGCACGCGCTGCGCCCGCGACGACCAGCAGCGCGATTGCCACTGTTGCGGGCCATCTCATGCCGTTTCCTCCCCGGCCGCCTCACGCGGCGGCAAGGGCGCGACATAACCAACCACGAGCATCAGCGCGCCGACCACGAGGAAAGCAACGATCCGCGCCGCGCCGCCGGCATTGGTCAGATCGACCAGGATCAGCTTGACGACAACGAGGCCGAGCAATGCCCCGCCCGCCATCCACAGCACGCGCAGCCCGCGCCGGTGCGCCGTGATCGTCATCGCCAGTGCGAGCAACGTCCACAGGATCGCCAACCCGGTCTGGACGACGAAACTGGCCAACAATGCCTCGGGATTCCACCCGACGCCGAGCCAATGGTGCGCAAGGCGGAGCCAGACGCTGTTGAGCATGATGAAGCCGAGCGCAGCCAGCGCCACCAACATCGCGCGACCGGTAACCGCTGTGCTGCCCGGTGGCGGTGGCGCAACCTGTGCAATCATCCGTCGCCAGCCCATCATGGCCGCCATGGCCAGCCCAAGCGACAGGTCAACCGGGTTGAACAAGGGGAGGTAGGGCAAGGGATCGGTCACGCCCTCGGCCAGCACGGCGGTAACCAGCGCCCCGCCAAAGACCAGTGCAGCAACCGGCAGCGCGGCAAACCAGTAATAGCCGACAGCCCGCATCTGGAATGGCCAGCGTTGCCGTGCCGCCGGTCGCGTCGTTGCCGACAGGCCGACGAGCAGCATGATCGCACTGATCAGGAAAACAATGCCCGCCCAGGACGTATTCCACAAACCGGCGCGCTCTACCCCCAGCCACAGGCTGTCTGCGATGATCGCCGCCGCCAGCCAGGCGGTGCCGACATGCGCGATAGCCGCTAACATGTCGCGCCCACCCGCCATTGCATCACGATCATTGCTGTGGAGGAGATGCAGGTGCAGCGCGATGGCCAGCAGCCACACAAGGCAGCCCGGCATCATCAGGACATGCTGCCCCAGCCCGCTTGCGTCGAGCATGGCGACCCATAGCGCAACAATTGTCACCCTGCCCGGCCATGTCGCGACATCCCAGTCGCGCCGCCGACCGACTATTGCCCAGCCCCAGGCGCTGGCGACAAAGGCCAGCATCACGAGCAGCCCCTGCACCGCCGGGGCAAACACCGCCATCGGCATGGCGCCTGCCACCGGCCCCGGCACCGCGCGCAGTGCCTCTGCCCCCCAGGCCCCGCACCAGAACGCGAATCCCCACAGGAACATCGGTCGCGCCGCCCCTGCCTCAATGCTGGCATAGCCGGTCGCCAGCGACGATCCGCTGTGCGGCAGATCCCGGCGCAGCCACCAGGCAGTGGCAAGTGCCGGCAGGGCAATCAGCGCGATACCGATAAAGGCAGGGTTGGCGAACGGGAGGTTGGCAATATCAGGGCCAAGGCTGCCGAGCAGTATAATGGCCGCCAGTCCCTGCAAGACCATGCCAAACAAGCGCGGCATCCAGCGCGCCTGTCGCATACCGACCCAGAAAGCCCCCGCGCCTTCAAGCGCCCAGGCCGAGGAGGTCCAGCGCGCATCAAGCGCCAGCGGCACCGCCAGCGTGACGAAGCCAACGCCGACCGCCAGCATGGCTTCCTGCAAGATCCGCATCCTGGCATCGCGACGCCGCGCTGCGACCGTTGCGAGGGTCAGGTAGAGGGCAGCAAAGCCAATCGCGGCAAACGCGCTGCCAAAGGGCCGATCATGGACCAGCCCGACCTGCAGGCCGAACCCGGCCATTGCCGGGCCGAATAACAAGGTTGTGTCAACGATATTGCCGCGATCAGACCGCGTTGCGCGGGCATAGAACATGCCCGCCACGACATAGATCAGCACCGACAGGACCAGGAAGAACTGCGCGACCGCATAATCCTGCAACTGGTAGCTGGTCACGCCCCACAGGGTGGCAATGCCAAAGGTGGCAGCAAACCCAAACAGGCTGAGCGCCCGCCAGGCCCGCCGCGACGCAATGAACAATATCGCCAGGTTGAGCACCGAATAGTAGCTGAACAGCACCAGCGCGCTGCCGCCACTACTGGCCAGCAACAGCGGCACGGCAAAGCCACCCGCAAAGGAAATCATTGCGAGGCTCTGACCATTTTGCAGCAACGCCAGCACACAGCCGAGTGCGGCAACCAGGATCATCAGCGCATAGGCCGGCCCGGTCGGCATGACGGTGAACACGCGCGCGGCGGCAAAGATCGTCAGATAGATGGTTGCCACCCCGGCCCCTTGCAGCGCGAGCCCAAAGGCCGGGCGCCTGAGGCGTGTGCGGAAGCCGATGACCAGCAGGGCCAGACCGATCGCCGCCACCGCCACCAGCCGCAACTCGACCGGAAACAAACCGGCAGCGGCGACGTAATTGGCGAGAAAAGCCAGCCCAATGAACAGGATCACCAGGCCGACCCGGACAATCATGTTGCCCCCGAACAGCCAGTTCCGGGCATAGGCAATCGCCTGTTCGATGACATTGGGGACAGGCTCGGCCATTTCCTCCCGGGGGAGCTGCTGTTGCCGCGCCACGCGCGCCGCCTGCGCCGCCGCCAGTGCATCGGGGTGCGGCTGTCCCGGGCTGGCAACCATCGGGCGCGGTGCTGTGGCAGCCTGCTCCACCCGCTCCACCGCCGGTGCGTCGGCGGGCACGTCATCTGAAACGGCGCGCGCGGCCAGCAGCTCGGCAATCTCAGCGCGGAGGGCGGCAGTCGCCTCGGCAATCTGCGCACGGACGGCGCGGGACAAGCCCCAGCCAGCGGCGGCACCAAACATCGCCCCCAGGACGAAACCCCCGGATCCGAATTCGGCCATGAACCAGCCGAGCATCGCCCCAACCAGCAAACCCCATAAGATCATGATCTTGCTCACCCCGGTTGCGCTGGATCCACCACTTCCGGCAGCTTGCCGCAGCACACCCTGCCCGTCGAGCGTATTTTCAGGCGGCGATCAGTCGCTATCGGCCGCCAGCATTCGTCCCGCGCCCCAGGCGATCAACGCTTGCCCGCCAAAATAAAGCGGCCAGACCAGCAGCGCCGGGATGATCGAATCACGCAGCACCCCCAAGCGGGCGAAAATCAGCAAGTCAGAAACAACGAACATCATTGCGCCGAGCGCCACCAGATGTCGCGGGAATCGGCTCGCCCAGGCGGCCCCGGCCATCGCGCCCAACCCTGTAGCATAGAGCAGCACGGCGGCGCTGTGCGTCAATAGCCATGCCGCTGGCGGCACAACCAAGGCGATCAGCAACCCGATCAAGCCCGCGCCCGCACGGCGGCGGGCGCCGTACAGGATCACGGCGAGGACATGCCCGGCGAGGAATGCCGACGCGCCAACCGACAGGCCGGACGTCTCAAGCAATACATCGCCCGATGCGCCGAGTGCCAGAACCAGCGCCAGCAGGCGCCCGGCACCATCGCGCGCAACAACCAGCGCCCACAAGGCGAGCAGCGCAACGCCGCTGCCCTTCCACACCACCAGACCAGCGGACGGTGCGAGCAGATGGGACATCGGCCAGAAGCTTGCCCCGGCGAGCAGCGCGCTGACAAACAACAATGGCGCAAGCGTCCGGGCGTGAGGGTGGCTTTCCATCCCGCAGCGATGCCGATTGGCAACACATGACGCAAGTCGCACTGTCACAATTGATACGAAACATTGTGACGGCGGCGCTTCCCCGATAGGGCCATGTCATGGCCGATCCACGCATCATCCATGTCACGCTCGACGAACGCACCATATTGTGGCGTTCGGCGGATATTGAGCAGGAACGGCGCATTGCGATTTTCGACCTGATCGAGGGCAATCATTTCGCCCCGCAGCGCGAATATCCCGATGGCTATGCTGGCCCCTACCGTATTGATCTGAGCGTCGAGGAGGGTCGGTTGGCGCTAGCAATCAAGCGTGAGGACGACACGCTGCTGGAAACCTATGTCCTGGCGATGGGGCGGTTCCGCCGGCAGATCAGGGACTATTTCGCGATCTGTGACAGTTATTATCAGGCGATCCGCAACGCGACCCCCGCCCAGATCGAGACCGTGGACATGGCACGTCGCGGCATCCACAATGATGCTGCCGAGATGCTCAGGGAACGGCTGGAGGGCAAGATCGAGATCGACTTTGATACCGCCCGGCGCCTGTTCACGCTGATCTGCGTCTTGCACATCAAGGGCTGACCCGGACCATGGCGCTGCGACGATGGGTGCGCCGCACCGGGCGGATCTGGCCACTGGTGCTCATTGCCGGGCTGGCACTGGTCATCGGGTGGAGTTTCGCGTTGAGCTGGCGCCCGTCCGCCACCAACTATCCCTTCCAGGGGCTGGACGTTGATGAGACGCGCGGGCCGATTGACTGGTGGACGGTGCGCGCAGACGGCGCCGATTTTGCCTATGTCCGCGCGACAATGGGCAGCACTGGCCGCGACACGCGCTTTGCCGCCAATTGGAGCGATGTCTATGCCACCGGGATGCGACGCGGTGCGTTGCACGTCTATTCGATCTGCAACCTAGCGGCAGACCAGGCCAATAATTTCAACACCACCGTTCCGCGCGACCGCGACGCCCTGCCGGCGGCGGTCGTGCTCGACTTTACCGAAGGGTGCGATTCGCGCCCCGAACAACGCATCGTCATCGACGAGCTGCGACGGTTCATGACCATGGTCGAGGAACATACCGGCAAGCCGGTACTCATGAAGCTATCACGCCGCTTCGACGCCACCTATCAGATCAGCGCGGCGATCCCGCGTCCGGTATGGGCGGTGCAGGATTTCTTTCCGCCGGACTATGCAGCGCGACCCTGGCGCATGTGGCAAGCAAATGACATGCGCCGGATCGAGGGCGTATCAGGTCCGGTCAACTGGGATGTAGTAGCGCCATGAGCATCGACGACTTTACCCGTGACCGGTTGATTGCGGCGGCGCGGCAGGCGGCGAAAAACGCTCACGCGCCCTATTCGCATTTTGGGGTTGGCGCAGCCCTGCTGCTGTCCGATGGCAGCACCATCACCGGCTGCAATTTCGAGAATGCCAGTTACGGCCTGTCGCTGTGCGCCGAGACCGTTGCGCTGGCGACCGCCAATGCCGCCGGGCGACTCGCCGATGTGCTGGCAATTGCGGTGATCGGCGGACATATTGCTGCCGATGGCCGTGTAACGGGAACATCGCCGGTCGGGCCATGTGGCCGCTGCCGTCAGGTGATCAACGAAGCAGCGCAGATCGGCAAGCGCGACATCATCATCTGGTGCGCCGCCGCCGAGGGTGAGGCCGTTGACCGGCACTTGTTGTCGGAGCTGCTGCCCTTTGCCTTTGGGCCTGCCGATCTGGGCATCTGATGCGCCGCCCTGTGACGCGCCGCAGCAGGCGCCATTGGCCATTTTGGCTGGCCGTCATGGCATTGATCGGTGCGGCGCTTTGGTGGCTGGGCCGGACACGCGCCGGTGACTGGCACCCATCCACCTTGCTTTACCCGCGTCAGGGGATCGACATTTCCCATTATCAGGGTCGTGTCCGCTGGTCGCGGCTCCCCGATGCCGGGGTCGAGTTTGCCTATATCAAGGCAACCGAGGGAAGCGATTATCGCGACCCCAATTTCCCGTTCAACTGGGCGGGCGCCAATGCCGTGGGCATTGAGCGGGGCGGCTATCATTTCTTCAACCGCTGTCGCTCCGGCGCCGATCAGGCAGCCAATTTCATCGCCACCGTCCCACGTGACCAGATGGCGCTGGCGCCTGCGGTGGACCTCGAATTTCTTGGCAATTGCGACAAGCCCATCTCGGTCGCGGCTTTTCAGCGCGAGCTGGGCATTTTTATCAAGCTGGTTGAACGCCATTATGGCAAACAGACGCTGCTGTATCTGACGGCTGATTTCGACCGCAGCTATCAGGTCAGTACGACATTTGATCGCCCGTTATGGCTGCGCAGCATCATGCGTGAACCGCGCTTTGGCGCCCGCCGCTGGTCCTTGTGGCAGGCCTCGAGCTTCCGCCGCCTCCCCGGCATTGCGGGACCGGTCGATTGGGACGTCGCGCGCCCTTGACTCACCCGCCACCTGCCACGCATCCGGGGAGTACACACGACGCGATTTTTTGAAGGTACCCGCCATGTCCATCTTGTCTGACCGCTGGATCCGCGAGGCCGCCCAGACCCAGGGCATGATCGAACCCTTTGTCGAGAGCCAGCGCCGCGACGGCTGCATCAGCTATGGCCTGTCATCCTATGGCTATGACGCGCGCGTTGCCGATGAATTCAAGATTTTCACCAATGTCGATTCGGCGATTGTCGATCCCAAGGACTTTGCCGCGAACAGTTTTGTCGATCGCAAGACCGATTGCTGCATCATTCCGCCAAACAGCTTCGCGCTGGCGCGGACGGTGGAATATTTTCGCGTGCCACGCGACGTGCTGGTGATTTGCCTTGGCAAGTCGACCTATGCGCGCTGTGGCATCATCGTCAACGTGACCCCGCTTGAACCGGGTTGGGAAGGCCATGTCACGCTGGAATTCTCCAACACCACCCCGCTTCCGGCGAAAATCTACGCCAATGAGGGCGCGTGCCAGTTCCTGTTCCTCAAGGGCAATGAACCCTGCGAGACCAGCTATGCCGACCGTGCCGGTAAATATATGGGCCAGCTCGGCGTGACGCTGCCGAAGCTGTAAGCGCTGCACGACCAGCTACGCGCACGCATATCGCTCTCAACGAAACAAAAAAGGGCGGCCCCGACGGGACCGCCCTGATCTTGACGCTCCGAGGGAAAACTCAGAAATCGTTGGCGTATTGCTCGTTACCGACAAAGCCGAGCTTGGAGATGCCCGACCGCTTGATCACCGCGAGCACCTGATCGACCTTGTCGAAGCGCGCCTGCGGATGCGGCTGGAAGTGCAGCTCCGGCTCAGGCGTCTTGGTCTTGGTCTGGTCAAGATACTGGCGCAACGTGACCATATCGACCGGGATACCGTTCCAGGTCACCGAACCCGTCGGGTCGATAAACACGGTGTTCTTTTCCGGGTCGATCGGCGGCTTTACCGCGTTGGGATCATTGATCGGCAAATCGACCTTCACCGCATGGGTCTGCGGCGGGATGGTGATGATGAACATGATCAGGAGCACGAGCATGACGTCGATCAACGGCGTCGTGTTCATATCCATCATGGGTGAGCCGTCGTCGCGGCCCCCGCTCATTGCCATATCTTATACTCCTTGCGTGACTGACACGCGATGATCAGCAAATAGTCGTTCAAAGGCACGGACGTCAGCGCGACACCATCAACATGGCCCCGCGCCAACATCATCACTCGCCGGGTATTTCGCGCGCCGGTGGCTGCGAAATGAAGCCGACCTTGATGAAGCCCGCACTCTGCATCGTGTAGATCGTGCCGCCGATGCACTGGTAAGGCACCGCGACGTCGCCGCGAATATGCGCCTCTGGCAGGTCATCAGCCGTGATCGCCGAGCCAAGCCGCCGGATGTCGGCCTGCATCTTGGCGAGCGCCCGGTCATACAGTTCCTTGTGCGTTACCCGGGACATATTCCAGTAAACGGCACAACGGCCCGTATCATCCAGCGTCACCGACAGGGAGACATTCTCTGGCTTGGTCGTCGTCGGATCATAGACAACGTCCGGCAACTTCAGTTTAACATTCTGGATCACCACCGGGATGGTGATCAGAAAGATGATCAGAAGCACCAACATGACGTCCACCAACGGCGTCGTGTTGATTTCCGACATCGGGGTCTCGGCGGAATCTCCGCCTACGCTCATTGCCATGTAGAGGCATCCCTATCCGTATCGTGCGCCTGCCCGGATTGTCCGAAGAGGCGAAACCCGGGGCTGTGGCGAGCCACAGCCCCGATGGGTAAGTTATCAGGCCGCAGCAGCAGGCTTGGCTGCCGGAGCAGCAGGCTTGCGTGCCGGCGCTGCCGGGCGAACGGCACCGTTCGAAGCGAGGTAGCCGAGCACGTCGTTCGAGAAAGCGCTGAGCGCTTCTGCGATCGCCTTGTTGCGGCGCTGCAGGAAGTTGTAGGCGAGCACGGCCGGAACGGCGACGACGAGGCCGAGTGCGGTCATGATCAGCGCTTCACCAACCGGACCAGCGACCTTGTCGATCGATGCCTGGCCAGCCTGGCCGATCTTGATCAGCGCGCGATAGATGCCGAGCACGGTACCGAACAGACCGATGAACGGTGCGGTCGCGCCAACCGTGGCGAGGAAAGCGAGACCGCCACCAAGCGCCGAGTTGATCGAAGCTTCCGAGCGGGCCAGCGAGCCATGGAGCCAGTCATGCGCTTCAACCGGATCGGTCAGGCGCGAATGCTGGTCCTGGGCCTGGATGCCGTCGTCGACGATCTGCTTGTAGGCCGAGTTCTTCTCGAGCTTGGCTGCGCCCTCGCGCAGGCTGTTCGCCGCCCAGAAGGTCGCGCGGACGCGCTTCGACTGGTTGATGATCTTCTGCTGCTCGAACAGCTTGGTGAACAGGATGAAGAGCGTGAAGAACAGGAAACCGCCAAGCGTGACGGCGGTGCCCCAGGAGATGAAACCGCCCTGGTTGAGCGCGTTCATGAAGCCGTACTGATCGGCGGCGTTCGCGCTGCCTGCGGCCAGGATAGTGGTGAACATGAGTTTTGCTTCCCTCTAGATTCAAATGTCAAAAGTGGCGGGAGCGAGCCTTGCGGCCCACCCCCGCGTCAATTCATTCAGACGGCAACACCCAACGCACAGGCAAGGTGAAGCTGCTCGACGTCGGATTGCCGGCATCGTCCTTGGCAGGCGTGAAGCGAACCTTGCTCCGCGCGATCCGGCACGTAGCGTCGTCAAGATCGCTGTTGCCGCTCGACGAGGTAACAGTGCAGCCCGACACACGACCATCCGGTCCAACCGTCAGGGCAGCGACGACGCGTCCCTGTGCTTCAGCGCGGATAGCAGCGGGCGGATAGGCATCAGGGCCAAAGAACTGGCCAGGATTGCCCTTCACCGCTGCACGCTGCGAAATCTGCGGCGGAGCCGGAGGTGCAGGCGGATGCGGCGGCACAGGCGCCGGCATAGGCGGCGCCGTCGGCACCGACACGATCGGCGGCATGGGCGACTGCACCGGCACGTTGACCGGCGGTGACACCACAGGTGGCGCCTTCATCGGCTGGTCAGGCGGCGGTGGCGGCGGCTTGTCAGGTGGAGGGGGAGGTGGCGGGGGCGCCACGTCGAAGGTGTTGAGCTTTTCTTGCACCGCCTTGGTGAACTTCGACGTGAGCCCGGTAACAAAGGCCCATGTCAGCAAGAACACCAGGATGGAAACGACCACTGTCGCTACCACCCGGCTGCCAGCTACATCGCGATCAGCATACGCCATTCAGGTATGAAACTCCTCTTTCCCTCATGGCTCTCCTGAACCAGTCGCCCCGACCGTTTTTGGTAAGCGCGACCGGCCTGCCATGGGTTAATGTATCCTGGTCAGGAGAATTCTCTATCGCCGTAAAAACCGCGAGGCAAACGCTTTGTCTCGCACGATGATGATAGCGTCGGCACTTGACGGAATTATTTCTGTATAAAAACGGGATGATCGCCTATCTCAACGAGATGTTTACCGGTGCCAAAACGCTGATCGCCCTTGTTTCTCTCGGGAATGTTGCGGCGCTCAACGCCCCGCAACACCCCGCGATTGCGACCGAATCGGCGGCACCGGCGCCCGTCCCGTCCTATGCCAGCTATGCCGATCTGGTGCTTGCGGCACCGCTGGTCATCGATTCGGTGATTCGCAGCACCAGCCGGCTGAAACCGGCCGAGGCGCCGGGCCTCGCCCCCGGCATGGCGCGCCTCTATATCGAGGCAGACGTTACGGCAGTGATTCGCGGCACTGATCCGCTGCCACCGCGAATCGGGTTCGTGCTTGACCTGCCAGTCGATCCCAAGGGCCGCATCGCCAATCTGAAGAAGCTGCGCGTGCTGATGTTCGCCCGGCCTGCCGGGCCGGGGACGATCCAGCTGGTGCGACCGGATGCGCTGCGCAACTGGACACCGGGCGGCGATGCGCTGGCCCGCCGCATCACGCGTGAGGTGCTGGCCAATGATGCGCCGCCCCGCGTGACCGGGGTGGGACATGCCTTCCACACTGCCGGTGCGCTGCCGGGCGAAGGTGAAACGCAGATATTCCTCGCAACCGACAATGGCCGCCCCGTTTCCCTCACCATCAACCGTGCCGCCGATGGCACGCGGCGCTGGAGGGTGAGCCTGAGCGACATTGTCGATGCCGGCGGTGAGCCGCCGCCGCGTGATACGTTGCTATGGTATCGCCTGGCCTGTTCGCTGCCCGCGACGTTGCCGGATGCCAGCCTTGATGGTGCCGAGGCGGCAGACATGGCGATTGCCCGTGCCGATTATGACTCTGTCCGCCGCGCGCTGGGACCGTGCGACCGGAGCAACCGGCTTTAGTTCCTGTTGGGGAATGCGCCTATTGGCGCATTGCGGCACCAGCCCGCTCCCCCACCCGACCTCCCAAATAGCCTATTCCATTGGAGGTCGGGTGGGGCAGCGGACTGATGCCGCCACCAAAATGCGCACTCTCGTGCATTTTCAAACGAACACTTAGCGCGCGGATCAGCTGCCGACCCTGATCACCTGACCGGTGGTTGAGCGCGCGCTGACCAGAAACATGGCCGCTGCCAGCACAGCCTGTTGATCGGCGCCCGGCGCGACATCCAGCGCGTTGATGCGATGGCCGGGGGCATGGGCAATCGCGAGCGGGCCGATCGCGGCACACAACATCGCGCGCGGCAGCGCGGCGACGTCACCTTCGATCAGCAGCAGGACTGATTCGGCCCCATCCGCCACGGCGAGACCCATTGCCTCCAAGGCCAGATCGACAGGCCCATCGGCAGCCGCAGTGACAAGGCTGGCCCCCTCCCCCAGACTGGCCGCCGACAACACCGGCATCACCGGCGGTGACGCACCAGCGTAATGCCGATCGATTCGCCATCCTCGGCAATGGCCAGCTTGATGATCTTGACCATGACGCGCCTGACCCGCTTGTCCTGCAACAGCAATGTCTCGGCGATATGATCGGCGACGCCTTCGATCAGCGTGAAATGGACGCCCTCGGGCAAGGCACTGGTCGCGGCCCGTTTGAGGTCGAGATAGTTTTTCGAGGCCCCGAGCGGCGTATCGGGGACGAAATGCGCCGGGCAATCAAGATCAACCGTCAGCGAAATGCGCAGCGGCTGTGGCAGGTGCGTTTCCTCGGAATAGATGCCGGTCAGCACCGGCACTTCGAGATCGTGCACTTCCAGTTGCAGTGAGTCGTCCAAGCCATGCCCTTTCACGCGGTCGCGGCCCCATAGCAGAAGCGCGCGCGCGGAACAGGCTTGTCAGGAATGCGCCTGCCCGGTGCCCGTTCAGGCCGCCGCGCTTGGCCGGGCGGACACGCGCTCATACCAGCGGGCAATGGCGTGGCAGGACGCGGGCACCTCCAGCTTGGCCGCCTTGGCGAAATCAATTGTCACCAGCGCGGTAATGTCGGCAAAGCTGAACTCATCCGTTGCGATCCATTCGCGTGTCGCAAGGCGCGCCTCCAGCGCCTCGACAAAGGCCTGCCACATGATCAGGCCGCGCGTGGCAAGCTCGGGGATCTGCGGGATGATCGGCCATTTGCCGGGTGCACCGCGATCCTTGAAGGCATCGCGGGCATTACGCAGCACATAGACGGCGGCGGTGTAACCGTCGCTTTCGATCCGCCGGGTCCAGGATTCGATGCGGGCGGAGTCGAGCGGGTTATCACCAAATAGTGCCGGCGCAGGCTGTGATGCCTCAAAATAGCGGCAGATCGCGGCTGATTCGTCGATCACCTCGCCGCTGTCGAGTTCAAGCGCCGGCACGGCACCGCGTGGGTTGATCGCCAGATAGGAGGGAGAAAGCTGCTCATTGGTGCGCAGGTCGATCATCACGCGCTCGATCTCGATGCCCTTCTCGGCAAGGTAGACCCGTACCCGGCGCGGACTCGGCGCCCACACGGCATCATAGAGCTTCATCACACAACTCCCGTTCCGCTTGCGTTCAGTGCCGGTGACGCTAAAGCGCGCGGCCCCGGGCGTCCATGCCCGACTGACACATAAAGGATGCCGGATTGATCAGTTTCGTGCCGCTCGCCACCATCGACCCGCCCGCGATCGAGCAGTTGCTCGACCGCGCGTTCGGCGCCGACCGGCACGGCCGAACCGCCTACCGCATCCGCGACGGGATGCGGGCGATCGACCGGCTGAGCTTTGCCGCGGTGGAAGATGGCGCGCTGATCGCCACGATCCAGTGCTGGCCGGTGCGCTTCGCCGGGACTGACGGGCGCGACGTACCGCTGGTGATGGTCGGCCCGGTCGCCGTTGAGCCGGCCCGGCAACGCGACGGCATTGGCAGGTCGCTGATGGAACAGGCGCTTGTCGCAGCACAGGCGACCGGCGAGGCGAACGCACTGATGCTGATTGGCGATCCGGAATATTATGGCCGCTTTTTCGGCTTCACCGCCGACCATACAGCTGGCTGGCAGGTATCCGGCCCGGTTGAGCGCCACCGCTTGCTGGCACGCGGGGATGCCGTTCCTGATGGCGTTGGCAGCATCGGTCCGCGCGTCACCGCACTCGCCTGATCGCGCGCCGTCAGGTTAGCAGGTGCGGCGCGGCTTTACCCCGCCCCTCACCTGCCCTAACCGCTTGATCATGCCAATGACCCCGCCCCCGGACCTCGCCCAAATGTCCCTTGCCGAGGTGGCGCGGCTGGTGGCGGAGCAAAAGCTGCCGCCGGTCGAGCGCTGGAACCCGACGCATTGCGGCAACAGCGACATGCGGATCGCGCGCGACGGGACGTGGTTCCATCAGGGATCCCCGATTGGCCGGATCGAGATGGTGCGGCTGTTTGCCACGATCCTGCGGCGAGAGGCCGATGGCGGCTATGTCCTGGTCACGCCGGTTGAAAAGCTCGACATCGCGGTGGATGACGCGCCGTTCCTTGCCGTTGAGATGAAGGCGGAAGGCGAAGGCCGCGCGACAAGTCTCGCCTTCCGGCTCAACACCGGTGAGCTGGTAACGGCAGATAGCGCGCACCCCCTGCGCTTTGTACAGACCGCCGATGGCCCCCGCCCCTATCTCCATGTCCGCGGCACCGTTGGTGCCGGGCTGGAGGCGCTGGTGGCACGGCCCGTCTATTATGAGCTGGCGCAGATCGCGCTGGCCGGTGACGACATGCCACCCGGCGTGTGGAGCAACGGGACGTTTTTCGCACTGGAAAAATCGGCATGACGCTGCGCAGCCGATTGCATGAGGCGTTGCACAACGGCCAGGGGGATGATGTTGTCCTGCTGACCGGTGACCATCGGGAGGTCGATCCACAACCCGATCCGACAATGGTTGGCGCCGCCGTCCTGGTCGCGGTGACCGACCGCGCCGAACCGGGCGTTATCCTGACCCGCCGCACCGACACGCTGTCGCGTCATGCCGGGCAGGTGGCCTTTCCCGGCGGGCGCATTGACCCGGAGGATGATGGCGCGATCGCTGCCGCGCTGCGCGAGGCCGAGGAGGAGATTGCCCTGCCGCGCAGCGTGGTGACGATTATCGGCATGGCTGATCGGTATCGCACCGTCACCGGCTTTGAAGTGACACCGGTGATCGCGGTCGTCCCGCCCGATCTGGTTTTCACACCCTCTGCCGGGGAAGTGGCCGAGGTGTTCGAGGTGCCGCTGGGCTTTGTGCTCGACAGCGCCAACCATGTTGAGGCGACGGTCGAGTTTCAAGGCCATAACCGGCATTATTATGAGATCGGCTGGAACGGCTATCGCATCTGGGGCGCGACGGCGGCGATGATCGTCAATCTCTCACGGCGATTGCGATGGGCGACATGATGCTGCCCGACGCGCCGTGGCGCCATCGCAGCGGGCTTGACCGGCTGTGCGACGTGCTTGGCGCGCACGATGGGCAGGTGCGCTTTGTCGGCGGCGCGGTGCGCGATGCCCTGCTGGGCATTGATGTGGCGGATATTGACCTGGCCACGATCCATTCGCCTGAGCAAGTGATGGCGCTGCTCAAGGACAACGCCATCCGCGCCGTGCCAACCGGCCTGGCGCATGGCACGATCACCGCCGTCCTGCCCGAAGGCCCGGTTGAGGTCACGACCTTGCGCCGTGACCTCGAAACCGATGGGCGCCATGCCATCGTCGCCTTTACCGGCGACTGGCGGGAAGATGCCGCGCGGCGCGATTTCACCATGAACGCGCTTTATGCCGACCCGCTGAGCGGTGAAATCTTCGACTATTTCGGCGGCCTGGACGATCTGGCGGCGGGCGTGGTGCGCTTCATCGGTGATCCGTTGGCGCGCATCGCCGAGGACCATCTGCGCATCCTGCGCTTTTTCCGCTTCCACGCGCGGTTTGGCGATGTAATCGATGCCGCCGGGCTGCAGGCCTGTGCCGCGCGCGCCAATGACCTGATGGCGCTGTCACGCGAGCGCATTGCCGCCGAGTTGCTGCGGCTGCTGGTTACCCGCCATGCGGTCGGCGTCGCGTGGGTGATGCTCGCCGAGGGAATCTTTGCACCGGTATTGCCCGAGATCGACGAAGAAGGATGCGCGCGCTTCGCCCGGGTCGCCGATTTCGAGATCGGCGCCGACCTGCCGCCAGACCCGATCCGCCGACTGGCCGCGCTATTGCCGCGCGACCCAGCCATTGGCGAAGCGGTCGGCGCACGGCTCAAATTGTCGAACCAGCAGCGCCGCCGACTGGTGTCGGCGCTGGAAGACTGGCGCGGCCCGCCCCATGCCGGCGCGTACCGCCTGGGCCGCGAGATGGCGACCGATCGCTGGTTGCTGTGCATTACCGAACCGATGGATGCAGTATTCGGTGCGCGCGATATTCAGGCGTGGAATGCCCCCACCCTCCCCCTCACCGGCGGCGCGCTGGTCGAGATGGGGGTGCACAAGGGGCCGGACGTGGCGCGTCTGCTGCGCAGCATTGAGGAACAATGGATCGAGGAAGATTTCCCCGATGCGCGCCGGGTCGATCAGATCGCGTTGGAAAGGCTCGACGCCTGGCGATTGGCGCAGAAGAACTGAAACGCATCCTCTGCCTCAAGCGGCCGGGCATAGACGAAACCCTGCCCATAGGTGCAGCCAAGCGCGGCCAGCGTCTGGCCCAGCTCATAGGTCTCGATGCCTTCAGCGGTGGTCTTCATGCCCAATGCCTGGGCCAGGCTGAGAATGGCGCGGACAATGGCGATCTTGTCGCGGTCCGCCAGCATTCCGGTGACGAAGCTGCGGTCAATCTTCAACACGTCGATGGGCAGGCGTTGCAGATAGGCAAGGTTGGAATAGCCGGTGCCGAAATCATCCATCGCGATGGTCGCGCCAAGGTCTTTCAGTGACTGCATGATGCCGGCGATGCGGTCAGGATCGGTGACCAGCGCGCTTTCGGTCAGTTCCAGCGTGAAGCGTGAACCGCGCAAGCCGGTATCCGCCATGGCACGCTCAAGCAGCGGTGAAATGCTGTCACGTTGCAACTGGATGGCCGACAGGTTGACCGCCACCTTGGGCACGCTCTCGCCGCCCATCCGCGCATCCCAACTGGCAAGCGTCCGTGCCGCCTCGTCAATCGCCCAGCGACCGAGCGGGACGATCAGGCCCGAATCCTCCGCCACGGGGATGAAATCATTGGGCAGGAACTCATAACCATTTTCGTCCCGCCAGCGCGCCAGTGATTCGAAAGCGACCAGCTCACCCGTCGCAAGGTCGCAGATCGGTTGATAGGTCAGACGCAGCTGGCCGCGCTCAATCGCACGGCGCAGCGCGGTTTCCATGCCGAATTGCTCGCGCGCCAGATCAAAGGCCTGGGTCTGGTACGCCTCGGGCCGGCCACTGCTTTTCGAACGCTTCACCGCGAATTGCGCGTGGCGGATCAGCTCTTCGGCATCATCGACATCGCTGGAGCCAAAGGCGATGCCGATGGCGCAGGCAACGCGAATTTCGAAACCCGACAGGCTGAACGGTGTGGCCAGCGCACCCTGGATGCGTTTGGCAACATGTTCGGCGTCAGCCGGACCTTCCTCAAGCTTGACGAGGATACCAAACTCATCGCCGCCGGTGCGGGCCAGAACATCACCAAGGCGCAACGCCCCCTTGATCCGCCGTGCCACGGTAATCAGCAACTCATCGCCGGCCATGGAGCCGAGGCAGGCATTGACGCGGCTGAACCGGTCGAGATCCAGCACCAGCACGGCATAGCTTTCGCGCGCATCCGGGTCTTCCAGCAGCCCTTCGAGCTG
The DNA here is from genome assembly GCA_963422345.1 of uncultured Sphingomonas sp. Taxonomy (GTDB): domain Bacteria; phylum Pseudomonadota; class Alphaproteobacteria; order Sphingomonadales; family Sphingomonadaceae; genus Sphingomonas. The sequence continues at coordinate 2,142,251 of OY729425.1, read as the reverse complement.
CTCGCTGAAGCCGGCGCGATTGGGCAGGCCGCTAAGGCTGTCCGTCATCATCTCACGGCGCAGGTTGCGCTCGGTGCGGCGCTCGCCTGTTTCATCAACCAGCGTGATGAAACAGCGGCCATCGGCGTTCCGGGCGACACGCGCGAAGGTTACCCGGTAATGGCGCCGGTCAACCGCATCGCCGACCTGCCAGATAAAATCCTCGCGCAGCGCCTCGCCTTCAATAAAGGCGGCGATCCGCGGGCCAAGCTCAGCGATCAGCACCGATTGACCAGGCGAATTACCGAGGCCGGCAACGCGGAATGGCGCGTTCATCGCGATGAAATCAAAGCGGTTTTCTAACCATGTCACGAGCAATGCCGGGATCGGCAGCAGATCGATTGCGGTAGAAGCAGCGTCCGTCAACGAAAGGCGCGCACCCGCTTCGCCCGGCGGGGCCGGGGCGCGTGGTGCGATTAACGCGCGGAGCTTTGCTGGCGCCATTCGATCCCCGGCCTAGCCGGATTTCGTTAAGGTCGTCTGAAAGACTGCGCCAAATCCGCGAGCAGATTGAATATGGTTAAGCGACGTTCACTTATGTAAACCGGTTGTCGCGCGGGAAGCCATTGGGCGGCATCCGCCCTGCCGCACCGCGCGCCGCACGCCACTGTGTCAGGTCAGTTTCGGTGCGGGTCCGGCCGCTTTCCCCGCCCATCGCCCAGCTCAACCCGTCAGCAAAGACAAAGCTGACCGCGTCGGACAGGCCGCCGTCGCGGTAACGCTGCAGCTGTACGCCCTGCCCGCGCGCCAGCTCGGCCACCTCGCCCAGCGGGAACACCAGCAGTCGGCGGTTGTCGCCAATCACCGCGAGGTAATCCGCCTCGGGCACGATCGGGCGCACCAGCTTGAGCTTGGCCCCGATGCGCGGCGTCATCACCGTCTTGCCCTTGCGGGTCTCGGCAATGGTATCCGCGCTGCGCACGATGAAGCCGCGCCCGTCACTGGCCGCGAGCAGCAGTTTCTCCGCGCGGTTCGCCGGCATCAACGCGACAATGCCGACATCGCCATCAAGGTCGATCATCAGCCGCACCGGCTCGCCAAAGCCGCGCCCGCCGGGCAGCTTGTCGGCGCCGAGCGTATAGAAACGGCCATTCTCCGCCGCGAGCAGGATCTTGTCGGTGGTCTGCGCCGGGAAGGCGAGGAAGGCGGCATCGCCATCCTTGAACTTCAACTCGGCGGTCTGCGCCGCGTCGAGATGCCCCTTCATCGCGCGGATCCAGCCGCGTTGCGACAGGATGACGGTGATCGGCTCGCGCTCGATCATCAGGTCAATCGGGATGTCGCGGGTGGGCGCGGCTTCCTCAATCGTGGTGCGGCGCTTGCCGAGCTTCGTCTCGGCGCCGTAGCGCTCGCGCAGCTTGGCGAAATCCTTCTTCAGCCGCGTGCGCTGCCGCGCGTCGCTGCCGAGCAGCGCCTCCAGGCCGCTACGCTCCTCCTCGAGCTTGTCGCGCTCCTTGCGCAGCTCCATCTCTTCCAGCTTGCGCAAGGACCGCAGCCGCATGTTGAGGATCGCCTCGGCCTGGCGATCATTGAGCGCGAACTCGGCCATCATCACCGGCTTGGGCTCATCCTCGGTGCGGATGATCTCGATCACGCGGTCAAGGTTGAGATAGGCGATGATATAGCCGGTCAGCAGCTCGAGCCGGTCGGCGATCTTGGCGAGGCGGTGCGACGTGCGGCGTTGCAGCACGATAAACTGATGCTCGACCCAGGCGCCAAGCGCCTCTTTCAGGCTCATCACACGCGGCGTGCGGCGCGCGTCGAGCACGTTGAGGTTAAGGCTGACCCGGTTCTCCAGGTCGCTCATCTTGAACAGGCTCTCCATCAGCATGGTCGCATCAACGGTGCGCGCGCGCGGCTCGATGACGATGCGAATCTCGCTGTCGGATTCGTCGCGGATGTCGGCGAGGATCGGCAGCTTCTTGTCGTTGATGATGCCGGCGATCTGCTCGATCAGCTTGCCCTTCTGCACGCCGTACGGGATTTCGGTGACAATCGCATTCCACGTGCCGCGCCCCTGATCCTCGACATGCCAGCGCGCGCGGACGCGAAAGCCGCCACGCCCGGTGGCATAGGCCTCGGCGATCGACGCCGCACTGTCCACCACCAGCCCGCCAGTCGGGAAGTCGGGGCCAGTGACATGCTCGAGCACCTGCGCGTCAGACGCGTCGGGCTGATCGACCAGCAGGATTGCCGCGCCGAACAGCTCGGCGGCGTTGTGCGGCGGGATGCTCGTCGCCATGCCGACCGCAATCCCCGCCGCGCCATTGGCGAGCAGGTTGGGGAAGGCACCGGGGAACAGCTCAGGCTCCTGCTCTTCGCCATTATAGGTCGGACGATAGGCGACGGCATCCTCGTCAAGCCCATCCATCAGGTCGATCGCGACCTGCGTCAGCCGTGCCTCGGTGTAACGATAGGCGGCGGCATTATCGCCATCGATATTGCCGAAATTGCCCTGCCCATCGACCAACGGATAACGCAGCGCGAAATCCTGCGCGAGCCGCACCATCGCGTCATAGACCGACTGGTCGCCATGCGGATGGTACTTGCCGATCACGTCACCAACGACACGGGCGCATTTCTTGTACCCCATCGCCGGATCAAGCTTGAGCAACCGCATCGCCCAGAGCAGCCGGCGATGCACCGGCTTCAACCCGTCGCGAACATCAGGCAGCGACCGCGCAGTAATCGTCGACAGCGCATAGACGAGATACCGCTCGCTCAGCGCACTGTCGAACGGCGCGTCGAGAATGCCGATGGGCGGGTTGTCAGGAAGGTCAGTGCTGTCGGTTGCCATAGGGTGCGGTTAGTCGGGTTTGCGGGGGATGGGAATATCCTGAGCCGCGTTCGCGGTCAGCCACGAGTCGAAGGCGGCGAGGTCGTGCGACCAAAAAACGATGACATTTGCCTCCAGGAGCCGCTCGACCTCCTTGAACGCGATCACGCCTTGCAGCAGCGCTGCGGTGCGGACAAACGACCCCCAATGGTCTTGCCACCCCTTCGCCTTTTTGAGCACGTCATTGATACGCTTGACCGAATTCGTCTCGTCATTCGTGACCTTGCACTCCATTGCAAGGACGACAGTCTTGCCGAGACCACAGGCGATATCGACTTCCTGCGGACGCGTTTTGGTAGCGAAGCGCGTCTTGTGCATGAAATGCCCAACAGGGACGTCGGAGAGAGTGTCGATCAGCGCGCTCGACTGCCGTGTCCAACCCTTGTTTTGCAGCATCTCGATCACAGCGCCCTCTTGCGCAGCGGACATTCGCGTCCGCCGCAACGTCGCGGCGAGTTGCTGACTGAGCATCGGCACCACCGATCGCAGCAGGTTACGAACCTGCGCGTGACTCGGTGCATGCGCCGTATCAAGCCAGCGCGTGAGTTTACGGTCCCTGCCGTCATTGAAGGCGCTTACCACCGCGGCAGCGGCCTGACCGGATAGTGGCGATCCGCTCTTTTCCGACCGCTTCGGATAAAGCGGACACAACAACGCAAACTGATCCTGGCTCATCGGCGGCGCGAGCAAATGGCGGATCACGGTCACGTGCTCACCGCTTTGCAGCAACCCCGCCTCGACATCGGCCAAAAATCGAGTGGCACGCAACGTCGCAGCAACTTTCTTTCGCGCTAAGAGCTGGGCGGCATACCAGTCTTCGGCGGCACGCGGCGTCGTCATTTCCTCCACGTAAAGCGCAAGCGCCTTCTTGCATGCGGCCTGATGATAGGCCGAAACCTCGCCGGGATCGGTCAAGATGCGGCTCTAGCCGACACGCCAATAAGGACACGTTTCCCGACAGCGCGGCGCGAAGCGCCGTTACGATTTTCCTCGCGAACGGTATACGCAATCGCTGACTGAAGCTTGGCCGGAAGGGGTAACAGCTCAGATGCACCAACGCGAATATGGACATCGCCCCGACCGAGGCGCTGAAGGAGCGTGGTTCCCAGCGCCTTGCCAAGCATCGGGGGAACGGCATTGCCGATTAGCCGATATTGGGTCGCGCGGTTACCGACGAATTTCCAATCACGTGGGAAGGACTGAACCGCAGCACATTCGCGCGGGCACAGCCGACGCAGCCCGAGCACGGGATCGTGTATCCAGTCCTGCTGCGAACTCGCCGTTACCGTCCGGGCGGGAAGTTGAAGATCGGCAATGAAAGCACCTTGCTTGTACCCCCAATGCCCCCCCGGGCGCGTCGATTCGCGCTTTCCCGGGCTCTTCGCACCCGTACCTGGCGGCAGCCCTGCGAGGTCCGCTGCCATTTTCCCGGTTGGTCGCTGTATCTCGTCTTCGCGCGGCGCATCGATCGTTGCCAGGCATTCTCCCAGCGTAATCCACGCCGGAAGCATCCCCGTAGCAAGTGCCGCGTGCGTTGCCGCTGGAAACGCCGCGGTATCCCCCGCCCGATAGCCGATCAGAATCAATCGCACCCGTCGTTGCGCAATGCCATGGTCTGCCGCGTTGACCAATTCGACACTCGACTGCCAACCACGCGCAAACAATGCCTGCCGCAACCGCGCAAGCGCGCTGCCGGGCACACCGTCGCTGCCGCGCGCAGTAAGAAGGCCGCGCACATTTTCGAACAGGAGCCAACGGGTATCTAGCTCCTCAGCGATCCGCAGATAATCATCAACCAGACGACCGCGCGGATCATCATAACCTTTCTGAAGACCGCCACTACTCCACGACTGACAGGGTGGACCGCCGGCAAGCAGAGGGATTTCGCCTTTGCACTTATCCACTCGTCCTAGGATATAACGTCCCGTCAAGTCGCGTACGTCAGCCTGGGCAATTTCGGCATGCTCGAAGGCCTTACGGCCTTGCCCGAGTTGATAACCACTGTTCGCTTCCAGCGTCTTGATCGCAGCTTGCTCATGGTCGGTAGCAAATAGGCAATCCCACCCGGCCAGTTCGAGGCCGAGGTCGAGCCCACCCGCCCCCGAGAAGAGTGAAACGAAATTACTCATTATCGGCAACCTTGCTCATTGCATTTCGACGACGCCCGTTGCTGCATCCCGCGCACAAAAGCGTGATTGCAAAACACGTTCTTTACCCCCATCCGCGCGCCCCAGTGATTTGATCCAACGTCTAAAGAATCTCGCACCGAAGATCGAACCGGTGGTGCATGTTGCATCATCTCCGTACAACCCCAAACGCACGCCCTGCTCCGATCACGATCACAGCCCAACGATTGTCAGTGATGTAGACAAAAAGCGTCTCAGTTCCATCTGACTCACACTGCGCCAGCCTCGGATTATTCGTTTCTACTTTGTTCCATTTTCACTTAGTCAAGTCAACCAGCTCTGGACAGAAAGCAGGGCGAAGAGCCCAAATAACGGCAGCAGGCTGAAGGAGGCTGCCACCCCGGACACCTTCGGTCACTTCACAGGACCAAGCACCCCCATGGAGATGGTCGTACAACGCAAAGGGCAGGACTTCTTCCGCCGGGCCGTGCTGGCAAACTACGAAAGCCGTTGTTGCGTCACCGGCATCACCGAAACTCGCTTGCTGAATGACAGACCGGCTGACGCCGGTAGGATCATTGGAGAGGGCTGAAGCCTTCATTGGTTTTGTGGATGTGCTTGTCGAGCTAACGCATGATGATGTCATCGGTGATGTTGCCGGATGTCGTTGAGAAGTATCCTCTTTGCCAGAATCGCGGTCCCCAGTAGCGCTTGCGGATATGCTCGAACTCCTGCTGGATCTTGCGCGACGACCGTCCTTTGGCGCGACGCACGAAGTCGCTGACGGAGACGTGTGGCGGGATTTCGACGAACATATGGACGTGATCGCTCGACAGGACGCCGTTGATGATGGTCACATTCATCTCGGCGCAGACCTGGCGAATGATCTCGCGCACCCGCAGGCGCACCTCGCCGCGCAGCACCTTGAACCGGTACTTCGGCGCCCAGACGAGATGGTAGCGATGATGGAATGTCGTGTGACAACCGGTCGAATATCCCATAGCCTGTAACCTCGGAAAAAAGAGACAGCCCGAAGGGCGTTGAGTCTCTTTTTTCCGAGGTTACAGGCTATCCCCCGAGTCGATGGCTGAAGCCAGTATCCGACTGAAGTCGGAGGGGTTGCTCCTCACCGAGGACTCAAAAGATAACAAGCTGGGACGCACAGCTGTCTGAGGCTTTGAGAGTCTAACGCAAATCAGCCCCCCCCCCCCCCCCCCCGGGCAATGCGGGCAATCGGGCAATTCCCCCGCCTCGCCCCTAACCGAGGTCGAGCAGGTCGGATCGTTCGTCGTCATTTGCCCGATTGCCCGCGTTGCCCGACCCCTCCCAGGCGAACAGGCCGCGGCCTTCCTTGGCGATGACGCCGTTGTCGGCCATGCGGCCCAGGATCTTGCGGCTTGTCGAGTAATCCAGCCCGCCGCGTTCGGCGATGGTTTTGGCGGACAGGGGTTCACCGGCCTCGACCAGCACCCTGACAATCGCCTCGCGTTCCGGCGTGACCGCCGCTGCCTCAAGCGCGTCGAGTTGCCGCCACAACCCGGTTTGCCCGTCGAACCCCATCGCCATCTCAATCTCGGCAATGTCGCGGCCGCGCCCGTAGATCTTGGCGCGCTTGTTGGCGAAGTCGCGGCGCAGCACCAGTACGGTGTCTGCCGCGCCGGTCAGGCCGCGCGTGCCGCTGACCGTGTCTCCGAATTTCAGTCGATCCGGTTGAAAGGGCTTGGCAGGTGACCGTTCACCCATATCAGAGCCTGGCCGTTTAAGCCCTGCTACAAAATATTGTTAATATTCAATGATAAAAGTCAGCATAACCGCCAGTACAGTGGTTACAGCGCGAGCCGAGCGTACCAAGAAAGTTGCGACTTATTTCGTATGCGACGCAATCACGTCTCTACGGTAAGATACCCTATGGTAAAGTCGCGTATTGATTCGAGAATTTTGGCGATGTGCGGTCTCGTGAAGGCCAAGCGTGCAAGGGCTGTCATCGATCACATACTTGCGCACGGATTTGTCACGAATGACGATCTTTCCGATATGGGCTACACTCACCCACCCCGTGCAGTGCGGGATGTTCGCGAACTTGGCATCCCAATTATCACCGGATCGGCGATCAGCGCGAAAACGGGTCGGCGCATGGGATCCTACACATTCGGCAATCCAGACGACATTAAAGCTGGGCGAATTGATGGTCGCCGCTCGTTTTCAAAACGGTTCAAAGCGGACCTGATCGCGCGTTACGGCGAAGCTGACACAATCACAGGCGAGAAGCTTGAAGAGCGCTATCTGCAGATTGATCACCGCATCCCGTATGAAGTTTCGGGGGATCCCGCAACGGAATTGGATACCGAAGATTTCATGCTGCTTGACGCATCAAGCCAACGCGCCAAGTCGTGGTCGTGTGAGCATTGCGATAATTGGCAAAAAATCCGCGATCCGAAAATCTGCAACGATTGTTTCTGGGCGCATCCGGAGAATCATACGCATGTCGCTATGAAACAAATGAGGCGAATTGATATCGCTTGGCAAGGTGAGGAAACTGAAACCTTCGACAAGCTAAAAGCAAGAGCCACCGCTCAGAATATTACAGTCACTGACCTCGCTAAGGAAGCCATTGCCAAGCATTTGTCATAAAGCGAAAGCAGCCTGCATAGGTACATCGCGCCTAACTATACCTGCTACCGGCTTGGCCAGGCCAGGTGACATATAGAGGCTCTCAACCGTAGTTTCTTTCTTGCCTGACAATGTTGATTGGCTCGACAACCCGGCGTGCAACAACAAACGCGTAAGCCCTAGGTGGACGGGCAACGCTGGACCATAGATCTTCTCACCCGTCATCCCGTCATATGACAAAGCGAAACGAATATTTCTGTCGAGCAGAATTTCTAAACCCGCAACTAAATCTTCCGAAAGAAGTTGCTGATGGTATCGTTTGTCCTTACCAATACTTGTACCTAGATACGGCGGGTCCATATAAACAAAATCCTCTGACCTCGCGTCTGCTGTTGTGACAAGCCAATCGCCTGAACGATATTCAACCTTACCTTTAAGAAGATACGAGATCCCTTCAACCGCGCTCGCCATCTTCTCCGGCCTCATCCCGAGACGACGCTTATCGACGGATTGTGTGAAGCGACCATGGCGATTGAATCGGATCGCGTTCTTTACACAACGGCAAATCAAGTAGAGCAAATCAACCGGGTCACCCTCCCTGTTGTAACGCTCTCGTACCGTATTAAAATACGTCGGGTCGTTAGCTTTCTGCTTTTCCCAAATAGACTTGTAAGAGGAAGCCACGTCAGCGGGCGTTTCGACTATAGCGCGGTGGAGAGCAACCATGGGCATCAGACTGTCAGCTACAATATAACGCTTAGCGATTTGATGATGCGCAGCGTAAATCGTCATTGCCGCCGACCCCGCGAACGGGTCGTAGTGCACGTTTATGTCAGCAGGATAGTAGCGTGCGATCACCGGTGCGAGCGATCGCTTGCTTCCCTGATAGGGTATAGCGTGTGGCAGTTTCATCATTCCCCCTTGTGCAGCAGTACAACCGCACAAGCAACAATGTTCTTGGTTTGTACGCAATCTCAGCGCCGCAAATAAAGGCTACCCCCCAGGCAATGCGGGCAATCGGGCAATTCCCCCGCCTCGCCCCTAACCGAGGTCGAGCAGGTCGGGACGGTCATCGTCATTTGCCCGATTGCCCGCGTTGCCCGGCCCCTCCCAGGCGAACAGGGCGTTGCGTTTGGTGGCGGCCATCACTGCCCTCCCAACTGGTCGAGCAGGTCACGCACCCCGGCCAGGCCGGTGTGCAAGCCGCGCTGTTCCCCGCCCTCCGCCGAGCGCATCAGCGACTGGCAGTGCGGCACCGCCAGCCGCAGCGCAACGCGCAGCACCGCGCGCCCGGCATCGGTGAAGCCATCCCCGCCATCATCCGCGCTGCAAGGCAGGCGAACAGGGTAACCTGTCATGGTGTTTCTCCTGATCAGTGAGGATCAGGCTTTGCGCACGAATCAGCTTGTGGTTGAATCAACCTGTGCCTCTGCCGGGCTCGATTCGGGCGACCGACAGGCGTCTTCCAGCGCGGTCAGCTCAGCCGCCGCGCGCAACAGGGCAAGGCCATAGCGCCGCGCCAGGTGCAATGTTTCGGTCGGTGCGCGGCGAAAGCAATGCGCGCTCGACACGCTCAGCAACATGTCGTGCAACGCCACCAGATCAGGATGAGCGCCCTCGTTGCGGCTCAGCATCCGGCTGGCAATGTCGCGCTGGTTCAGCAGGCGCCGCCGCAACTCGCGCAGCTCCTCCGGCTCCTGGGTATGCGCCATGGCCCATAATGTCGGGTCAAAACGCTCCTCCCCGCTTGGCGCGCGCGGCATCTTGAGTTGACTGCCGCTGCCTGACTTTGCCGGTGTGTCGGCCATGCCGCCTGTCCTGTGCTGATTCGCGCCAGCACGGGATTCCGCATAATTAACCGGCAGGTTGAATCAGGCCGCCGCGAAGTATCGCGTCGGCGGCATCCCAAAGAATGCCTTGAAGTCGCGGATGAAGTGGCTCTGATCGCAATAGCCGAGATCGAGGAACTGGCGCAGTTCGCCATACGGGCGGTGCTCAAGCGCGACGAGCATACGGGCGAGCCGGTGGCGGATCAGCAGTGATTTTGGTGTGACGCCATAGAGCCGCTGGCACAGGCGTTTAAGCTGGACCGGGCTCAGGCCGAGTGCCTCCCCCAACTGTGCGGCGGTCGTGACGTCCGCATCGCGCAGCAAGCGCTGCAACCGGGCGACCCGATCCGTGGCAGCGAAGATCGTTTTCACCCCGAGCAGTTTCAGGAACCAGCTTTCATCGCGGCAAGCCGGGGCACCGCCGCCCCACCCGCTTGGCACAAGCCGCATCGGCGCACCCGACAAGGCCCTGGTGGCAAGCGTTCCGGCTATGGCGCGGCCGTGACCGCCTGATGCCGCATGTTGAACCGATGTCATGATGTTCCCCGGTGCCGACGCGAACCATTTCGCGAGACGGGGAATCGACCAGACCGGGGAAGGCGTCATCCTCCATATGGATGATGGGACGTGAATTGGACCGGGTTGCGTGACATCTGAGCCGCAGGCTCGCCGCCTTCGCTTCCCGGCTTGCCCGGTGAGTAGAATAGCCAAACGATGCCCGCGCCGGGATCGTGCTTTCGTTTATGGTGGCGCGCGCCGACGACCTCATGCAATCTCCCAGGGAAACTGTTTATCGAGGCCGGTTTATGAAGCTTCCCCTTGCCGTCGTGCTCTCCTGCCTGCTCGCCGGCGCAGCCCAAGCCGCCAATGTTCCGGCCAAGCCCGACACACCCGGGCCAGCGACACCGCTGTTCAAGCCCGACGAGGTCGCGTCGAGCGGCACAGTCACGGTGGGCGGCGCGCGGATCGCCTATCACGCGGTGGCTGGTACGCTGGTGGTGCATGGCAAGGGCTGGGAGGATACCGACGCGCTCGAGACCAAGGGCAGCGACGACAAGGACAAACCGAAAGACCAGGCAAGGGCCGAGGCAGCGATGTTCTACGTCGCCTATTTCCGCAGCGGTGTGCCCTCGGCCGATCGTCCGATCACCTTCGTCTTCAATGGCGGGCCGGGATCGTCGAGCGTGTGGCTGCACATGGGCGCGTTCGGCCCGGTGCGGGTGGTGGCAGCCGACGCCACGCGCGGCGTGCCAGCGCCCTATGCGACGGTCAACAACGACGCGAGCCTGCTCGACGCGAGCGACCTGGTGTTCATCGACGCGCCTGGCACGGGCTTCAGCCGCATTGCCGGGCCGGACAAGGACAAGGCGTTTTACGGCGTCGACCAGGACATCCGCGCCTTTGCGCAGTTCATCACCCAGTTCCTGAGCAAATATGATCGCTGGAACTCACCCAAATATCTCTTCGGGGAGAGCTATGGGACGATGCGCGCCGCCGGGATGACGCTCGCGCTGAAAAAGGAGTCGGTCGATCTCAACGGCGTGATCCTGTTGTCGGACATCCTGAGCTGGGACCTGATGCCCGACGATCCGCAGACCAATCCGTCGGTCGACCTGCCCTACATCGTCGCGCTGCCGACCTATGCCGCGACCGCCTGGTACCATCACAAGCTCGCTGACCGGCCCGACGACCTCGCCGCGCTGCTGACGCGGGTCGAGGCCTTCGCGACCGGTGACTATGCCCAGGCGCTGATGCAGGGCAGCGCGCTGCCCGAGGCCGAGCGCCAGCGGATCGCGACGCAGCTGGCGGCATTTACCGGGCTGCCGGTGGCCTATCTGCTCAAGACCAATTTGCGGGTCGAATATGGCGCGTTCCAGAAGGAACTGCTCGCCGATCAAGGGCTGACCACCGGCACGCTCGACACGCGCTATACCGGCGCGACGCTCGACGCGCTGAGCAAGGTGGCGGATTACGATCCGCAAAGCTCGGCGCTGGGCGGCGCCTATGTCGCGACCTTCAACCATTATGTCCGCGACACGCTGCATTATGGTGCCGAGCGCGCATTCAGGCCGGGAATCGATATCTATCGCGACTGGGATTACCGCCACAAGCCGCCCGGCGCCGACAAGCCGCTGATCGCGCTGCCCAACGTCCTGCCTGACCTCGCCGTGGCGATGAAGCAGAACCCGGCGATGAAGGTGATGGTCAATGGCGGCTATTTCGACGTCTCGACGCCGTATTTTGCCGGCATGTTCGAGCTGCGGCATTTGCCCGTGCCGGCGGCGCTGCGGGGCAATATCTCCTATCACTATTATCAGTCCGGACACATGGTTTATGCGCACCTTCCCGTGCTGCATGCGCTGCACGACAATGTCGCGGCGTTCATTCGCGGGAGCTCAGGTGCGGAGCGATAGGAGGTTGTGGTCGAACGAGCCTGTGTTGGGTCAGCTATCTGTCGGCAAGCGCCTCAATTACGGTCATTTGAACGATGGGGTGTCCAGCCTCACTGATAATTCCAATCGTCGGTCGAAGGCCGCTAACCGGCCCTATAATAGGCGCCGGAACAAAAGTTGCTCTTGCTCGATACTTTCCCGAAGTTTCCGGCATTTCTCTGTCCGGGCCGCACGATAGCCTTTCCAGTCTGCTTGCATGGTTTCAGGTGTCCAAGACCGTACATAAGAGGTTCGGAATCTGTCCAGCTCGGTTCGCATCTGCTGATGATCGGACAACGCCGCCCCGACCGGCGCTGACCCGCTTGCCGCGAGATCTCTGATTATCAACTGAACGGTAGTCCTTCGATGGCCTTCGGCTTGGATGAGGCGCATTCGCGCCGTGAGCACCGGCCCCAATGACGGCACGTCGGCGTCCGTGCAAACCTCCAAATGCATTATAGCTTCAAGAAGGCGCTGATGGGCGGCTTTCAGTGATTGGCGAGGGTTATCCTGCCCAATCTCAAGGCAATTGACTTGCTGCTCGTCGAACGCTTTTCTCATCATTTCCCTCGCTTCCCAGTGCTTAAAGCAAAGGCGTAAATTTTTGTCGAATTTCACCTGAGCAAAACTTGCATATTGCCGCTTGGAAAATCTCGCTGGTCTGGTTCAACTCGGTGTTCTCGTTACGGTATACGGCAAAATCCGAACTGGAGCGCCCGGTCGTTGAAAGCAGCCTTTCTGCAATCCACGATTTTTTGCCGTTCGAAAGCATGAACAACGAGGCCCCGACCTGATAGCCGACCAACCGGCTCCGGCGGATAGAGTTGCCTGACCGGGTGCTACACCCGAGCCTCCGCCCTCCCGGCGCTCACCCCTTCCCCGCCCCGCGATCGATCGTGACGTTGGCGAGCAGCGCGACGACCTCGGCCTGGCGGGCGCAGCCGGTCTTGTCGAGGACCTGGCGCAGTTGCGAGCGGACGGTCGAGATGGCGACGTCGCCGGCGGCGGCGATCTCGTCGAGCGTGTCGCCCTTGACGAGGCCGCGCGCGACGCGCGCCTCGGCGGCGGTAAGATCAAACAGCGAGCGCATCAGGTCAGCCGAAGGCGCTTTTTGTGGCTCAACCGGAGTCAGCACGAGCAGCGCATAGCTACGTGCGAACAGATCATGCGCCGACCGGCGGATCGGTACGACGTGAGCGACCATGGTCGCGCGGTGGTCAGCGTCACGCAGCGCAAAGGAATGCGGCGCTCCCCCACCGGCGCTATCGAGTGTGGCCAGCGCGGCAAACAACTGGCCATTGGCGCTTTTGTCGCGAAGGGCGACCAGGTTGCCGGCGCGCCACTGGATCTCGCCCGGCAAATCCTCAATCAGGGCATTGGCCTCAACCACCGTGCCCTCCTGATCCAGCAACAAGGCGGGCAGGCCGAGTGAGGCCAGCGTGTCATGGGCACCCTTGGCGCGCTGCAGGCCAAGCCGGGCCGAGACAAAGGCCGCGCGGGCGAGATGGGGGCGAAGCTCATTGAGCTGTTCGACCGGCCCTTTCTCCAGCGGACCGCGACCAAATTCGCGCTCGATCGTCAGGACAATATTGTCACCGGTCGGCATTCGCAGCCCGGTGCTGGCCGACCAACCCAGCCCCCTGGGCCGGAAAAAGTCACGGTAGATCGGCACATCGTCAAGCTGCTGTTCGGTCCAGAAATCAAATTCACGGAAGAAGCGCGGCTCAATCGCCCCCATGACACAAACGCCGCGATTGCAGGTCGCGAACCAGCCGTCATGGACATATTCGTGAAACACGGTGTTGAGATTGTCACTGCCGGCCCATTTCACCGATTTGCCGCGCACGGAGAAAAGCTGACCGCCACGCGCATCGGTAATGCGGGCAAGCTCATCCATGATTTCTGGCCAGAGTTCCGGCACGAACGAGCATTCATAGATGCGGTCGATCAGATCAGCGTTCATGTCGTCCCCCAGGCTTGCGCATATCATGAAGCAAAGGCGATTTGCGAGCGGTGATGTTCCCCGGCGGAAGTCGCGGAAAGGATCGCAGCGCCTCGATACAGCTGCCGTTCCAACTGGATCCCGGCCTGCGCCGAGGATCAAGGTGACATGAGGGAACGCGTCAGTCCGTCCGCCAATCAGCGCGAGCGATGCCCTGGGCGTAGAGCAGGGCTGTCAAATCATTGTGATCAATCCGCGCGGCAGCGGCGGCCGCGACAATGGGTTTGGCGTGATAGGCGACCCCCAGGCCCGCGCGGCGGATCATCGCCAGGTCATTGGCGCCATCACCTACCGCCATCGTCGCCGACAAGGGCAGGTAGAGCGCATCGGCCGCCTCGGTCAGCGTGCGTTCCTTGGTGTCGGCGCCGACGATCGGCCTTGCCACGGTGCCGGTAAGCCGCCCCTGTGCCATTTCCAATATGTTCGCGATGGCGCGGTCAAAGCCGATGCGTGCGGCAACTGGTTCGGCAAAACGCGTAAAACCACCGGAAACCAGGATGGTGCGCGCGCCCTGCCCGCGCATTGTGCGGATCAGTTCAACCGCACCGGGCATGATATGGACCCGCTCGGCCAGGCAGCTTGCGATGGCGCTTTCATCAAGCCCTTTGAGCAACGCGACACGGGCATCAAGCGCGGATTCGAAATCAAGCTCACCACGCATAGCGGCCTCGGTCACCGCAGCAATCTGAGGTTTGATACCGGCATAATCAGCCAGTTCATCAATGCATTCAACGGTGATCATGGTTGAATCCATGTCAGCCACGAGCAGGCGCTTTACCCTCCCCTCCGCCGGCTGGACGACAATGTCCACGCCATGGAACGCACCATCTAGCGCGCTGCGGGCCGCATCAGGCGCCGTGCCGAAACTGATGTCAGCGGCATAGCCCTCATCAATCCAGCCATGCGACACCGGCCCACAGCCCGCCATCGCCAGCCGATCCCGCGCCGTCGAAATATCGCCGACGGCAAGATTGTCCGGTGCTATCAGCGTGGCGATGAACATGACGACTCCCTTGCCCCAGCTCGTGCTCATTGCAGGGCCAACTGCCAGCGGCAAGTCAGCTGTGGCGATCGACATTGCTGAACAGCATAATGGCGTGGTGATCAATGCGGACTCGGCGCAGGTCTATGCCGACCTGCACCTGCTGTCAGCGCGCCCCTGTGCCGCCGATGCGGCGCGCGTACCGCATCGGCTGTTCGGCTATATTGACGGTGCGGATAGCTGTTCGGCAGCACGTTGGGCTGCCGATGCCCGTGGCGAAATCGCGGCGGCCCATGCCGTCGGAAAATTGCCCATCCTGGTCGGGGGAACGGGCCTGTATCTGCGCACGCTGATCGATGGCATCGCGCCGGTGCCGGATATTAGTCCGGCGATCCGCGCTGCCGTGCGTGCCCTGCCCGTGACCGAGGCCCACCACGCGTTGCAAAAGCTGGACCCCGCAGCCGCCGCCCGGCTTGCGCCAGCAGACACCACACGGGTCGCCCGCGCCCTGGAGGTGGTGCAATCAACCGGGCGGACACTCGCAGCATGGCAGGAAGCACGCTCCGGCGGAATTGCCGGGGCCGTATCGCTTGCCGCAGCGATCTTGCTGCCTGATCGCGACTGGTTGCTGGGCCGGTGCGACGCGCGGCTGGAAGCGATGTTTGCGGCCGGGGCAGTGGAAGAGGTCGCGCGGTTGCTGGCCCGCAGCGACATTCCCGCCGCCGCACCGATCCGCCGGGCGATCGGTGTTCGCGAGATTGCCGCGATGTTGTCAGGCGCGATTGACCAAGGCGCGGCACTGGCGGCAGCGAAACTGGCGACCCGTCAATATGCCAAACGACAATTCACCTGGTTCCGCAATCAGCCACCGCCACACTGGCGCCGTCTGCACACGTCCGAAAAACACGAAATAGCCAAGCAAATTGAAAGATTATTACACAATTAACGGTTGACGAGTATTTTTCATACCGCTAGCAGCGCGCTTCCTTAAGCGCTATTGCAGCGCGGCAAATTTCCCCGGGGAAGAGACGTGATGGCCGAAAAGAGCGGAGCCGATATCCTGGTCGAGGCGCTGTGCGATCTCGGCGTGGAGATTGTGTTCGGCTATCCGGGCGGCGCGGTGTTGCCGATTTACGACGCGATGTTCCGGTCAGGCCGCATTCGCCACATCCTCGTGCGGCACGAACAGGCCGCGACCCATGCCGCCGAGGGCTATGCGCGATCAACCGGCAAGCCCGGTGTGGTGCTGGTCACGTCTGGCCCAGGCGCGACCAATGCCGTTACCGGCATCACTGACGCGCTGATGGATTCGATCCCGATGGTCGTGCTGACCGGGCAGGTTGCGACCCATCTGATCGGCAGCGATGCCTTTCAGGAAGCCGATACGGTGGGCATCACCCGCCACTGCTCCAAGCATAACTATCTGGTGAAAGACCCGGCATCGCTGGGGCCGGTCATCCATGAAGCCTTTTATATCGCTACATCGGGTCGGCCCGGCCCGGTGGTGGTCGATATCCCGAAAGATGTGCAGGTTGCCACCGCGCGGTACAACAAGCCGGGGCCAATCAAGCACAAGACCTATCGCCCGCAGATCAAGGCCGACCAAAGCGCAATCGAGGCGGCGGTTGACATGCTCGCAGCGGCGGAGCGGCCGATCCTTTACACCGGTGGCGGCATCATCAATTCCGGTCCGGCGGCAAGCATGTTGCTGCACGAACTGGCGCGGATCACCGGGGCGCCGGTGACGTCGACCCTGATGGGTCTTGGCGCCTATCCGGCATCCTCACCGCAATGGCTCGGGATGCTGGGGATGCACGGCACCTACGAAGCAAATTATGCGATGAACAAGGCTGATCTGGTCGTGTGCCTGGGCGCGCGGTTTGACGACCGCGTGACTGGGCGGCTTGACGCGTTCAGCCCGAACAGCCGCAAGATCCATGTCGATATTGATCGTTCGTCGATCAACAAGACGGTGCGGGTTGACCTGCCAATCATCGCCGATGTCGGCCATGCGCTGGAAGACATGGTGCGGGTATGGAAAAGCCGCCGCCATCCCAAACCCGACCTTGCCGAATGGTGGGGCCGGATCGCGGGCTGGCGCGCAACGCGCTGCCTGGATTTTCCGGAAGGCAATGAGGAAATCATGCCACAGCGCGCCATCAAGGCGCTGTGGGAGGCGACGCACAAGCGCAGCCCGATCATCACCACCGAGGTCGGCCAGCACCAGATGTGGGCGGCGCAGCATTTCGATTTTGAGGCGCCCAATAAATGGCTGACCTCAGGCGGGCTTGGCACAATGGGCTATGGCCTGCCGGCCGCGATTGGTGCGCAACTGGGCAACCCCAAGGCGCTGGTCATTGACATTGCCGGTGAGGCGTCGATCCAGATGAATATCCAGGAGCTGGCCACCGCGACGCAATATCGCCTGCCGGTCAAGATCTTCATTCTCAACAATGAATATATGGGCATGGTCCGGCAGTGGCAGGAATTGACCTATGCCGGGCGCTACGCCGAAAGCTATTCGGACGCCCTGCCCGACTTCGTCAAACTGGCCGAAGCCTATGGCTGGAAGGGCATCCGCATCGACAAGCTGGATGCGCTGGACGACGGCATCGCCGCGATGCTTGATCATGATGGCCCGGTCATCGTTGATTGCCGGGTGGCAAAGCTCGCCAATTGCTTCCCGATGATCCCGTCGGGCGCGGCACATACCGACATGATGCTCCAGAGCACCGAAGTTACCGGTGAAATGGACGACGAAGCCAAGGCGCTGGTGTGATGCATATCAAGGAAGAAGCACGCGAGCGGCACACGCTGTCGGTGATGGTCGATAACGAGCCGGGCATCCTCGCCCGGATCGCTGGCCTGTTCACCGCGCGCGGTTACAATATCGAGAGCCTGACGGTGTCAGACGTCACCGCCGACCATGCCGTCAGCCGGATTACCATCGTCACCTCCGCCTCGGCGCATGTGATGGAGCAGATCCTGTCGCAGCTCGACCGGCTGGTGCCGGTGCATTCGGTGACCGACCTGACCGCGCTCGGCGCGCACGTCGAGCGCGAGCTGGCGCTGGTCAAGGTCGCCGGCACCGGCGACCACCGCATCGAGGCGCTGCGGCTTGCCGATGTGTACCGCGCGCGCGTGGTCGATGCGACGACGTCGAGCTTCGTGTTCGAGGTGACCGGCGGACGCGAGAAGATCGATACCTTCGTCACGCTGATGCGCGAGGTCGGCCTGATTGAGGTCGCGCGCACCGGCATCGTCGCCATCGCCCGGGGAAACGGGACGGTTTAACGCTCAATTCAAACGGAGCCGCCACCCCGGACCTGTTCCGGGGGCCACCGCTCAACGAGCGAACATGCTCGCGGATGGGTGGATGCCGGAACGAGTCCGGCATGACGGAAGAGTAGATAGAAAAAGGGAGTTTCTTATGCGTGTCTATTATGATCGCGACGCCGATCTGAACCTCATCACGGGCAAGAAGATTGCCATCATCGGCTACGGCTCGCAGGGCCATGCCCATGCGCAGAATTTGCGCGATTCAGGCGTCAAGGACATCGCGATTGCGTTGCGCCCCGGTTCGGCAACCGCGAAGAAGGCGGAAGGCGCCGGCTTCAAGGTACTGACCAACAGCGAAGCCGCGGCCTGGGCCGACATCATCATGATGCTGGCACCCGACGAGCATCAGGCCGCGATCTGGGACACCGACCTCAAGGATCACCTGAAGCCCGGTACGGCCATTGCCTTCGCGCACGGCCTCAACGTCCATTTCGGGCTGATCGAACCACCGGCAGACATCGACGTGATCATGATCGCGCCAAAGGGCCCCGGCCACACCGTACGCAGCGAATATGTCAAAGGCGGCGGCGTGCCGTGCCTGATCGCGATCCATCAGGACGCCAGCGGCAATGCCCATGACGTCGCGCTTGCCTATGCCTCGGGCGTCGGTGGCGGCCGTTCAGGCATCATCGAGACCAATTTCAAGGAAGAGTGCGAGACCGACCTGTTCGGCGAGCAGGCCGTGCTGTGCGGCGGCATCACCCACTTGATCCAGGCCGGCTTCGAAACGCTGGTCGAGGCCGGTTACGCGCCGGAAATGGCCTATTTCGAATGTCTGCACGAGACCAAGCTGATCGTCGACCTGCTCTATGAGGGCGGCATCGCCAACATGCGCTATTCGATCTCCAACACCGCTGAATATGGCGACATCACCACCGGCCCGCGGATCATCACCGCCGAGACCAAGGCCGAGATGAAGCGCGTACTCGCCGACATCCAGGGCGGGCGTTTCGTGAAGAACTTCGTGCTCGACAACCGCGCCGGGCAGCCGGAGCTGAAGGCGGCTCGCAAGGCCGCCGCCGCCCATCCGATCGAAAAGGTCGGGGCAGAGCTGCGCGCAATGATGCCGTGGATCGGCGCCAACAAGCTGGTCGACAAGGATCGCAACTGATCGCGAGTTTGGCGAGGGCCAGCGAATGCGCTGATCCTCGCCAAAATACCGCGACATCATCGCTCGCCTGCGGTACCCGGAATAAATGCCGGTCGCAGGAATCCATATGAACGAGCCACTTGACCCGCCCCGCTGGTCGATCGTCATCCCCTATTACAACGAAGAGCAGTTTATCGAACACACGCTGAACTGCGCCATTGCCCTTACCGGCCCCGCGTTTCGGCTTATCCTTGTCAACAATGCTTCGAACGATCGCAGCGAAGAACTTTGCCGTGGGGTGATGGCCAACCACCCGCACATTCCGGTCACTTATGTCTATGAGACAAAACCCGGCCCGAGCCGCGCGCTGGAAGCTGGCGTGGCGCATGTCGATACGCCCTTTGTGGCCCTGTGGAACGCCGACACCTGGTATCCGCCCGAATATCTCACGCGCGCTGATCGCCTGATACAGCAACCCGGTGTGGTCGCGGCAATGGCGGTCGATATCTATGCCCCGGCGGATAGCTGGCGGGGCTGGCTGACCCGCGTACACAAGCGCAACATCGCCTGGTTGTTGTCGCGCCAGGCCCATACCGGCACCTTTGGCCAGTGTTTTCGCACCGACATATTGCGCGCGGCAGGTGGCCCGCGTTCGGACAACTGGCCATGGGTGCTTGACGATCACGAAATCATGCAGCGCATTTTCCGCTTTGGACGGTCGCGCTATCATGCTGATTTCTGGTGTATGCCCTCACCGCGACGCGGGAGCAGCGCGCATGTGCGCTGGACGCTGTTTGAGCGGATCATGTATCACGCTACACCTTATGCGCTGAAAGACTGGTTCTTTTACGACTTCCTCGCCAAGCGTTTCGCCGCCCGCGGGATGAGCAACGCCAATCTGCGCGAGCGTGACTGGGCTGGTTCACAGGCGACCGATGCGGCCAACCCGGCCCAGGCAATCACGGCTGGGGCGGATAACCATGGTGGATGAAACAGGGGAAGAACCGGAAGGCGCTGCGGGTGTCGGAAGGATCGAGGCCTTTTCTGACGGCGTGATCGCCATCATCGTGACAATCATGGTGCTGGAGCTGCACCCGCCCGCGGCAAAGGGCATCGTGCCGTTATTGACCCTGTGGCCGGTGTTTCTCGCCTATGTCCTGAGCTATGCCTATGTTGCGATCTATTGGGTCAACCATCACCGGTTGTTCAGCCATGCGGCACAGGTCAGCAACGGGCTGCTCTGGTCGAACATGCTGTTGCTGTTTGCGCTGTCGCTGGTCCCGTTTTCCACGTCCTACCTTGGCGAGCAGCATTTCAGCCGTGAGGCCGTCTGGGTCTATCTCGCGACGATGCTGTTGCCGGCGCTGGCCTATACCTGGCTGCAATCAGTGATCAAGGCGACGGGCAAGCAAAGCCCTGTTGCACAGGAATATTATGCCGCGAGCGCGCGCAAGGGCATGGCGGCGAACCTCATTTATGCTGCTGGCTTCCCACTGTCGCTTGCCTCCCCATGGCTTGGCATCAGTTGTGCCGTGATCGTCGCGGTCCTGTGGTTCTTTCCGCGTAGCCGGATCGACCAGCTGTTCGCGCGGCTGGGATAGAGGGCTGCAAATGTCAAAATCAATCCACTGGACATCGCCAATCGCATCACGCTAGAGCCAATCCATGATCACGGCGCTTTGCCTCTCGCTGCTTCGACTTACGCGCCCTTAGGCGCGAACCCCGCCGCGTGCCATGCGCGCGCGCGACCCGCCTAAGGGCCATTATCGACCCGAAATTCCCGCGAGCCGCGAGACCCGAGCCATGTTGCGTGATCCTTCCGTCAAATACCGCCCCTTCCCCCCCATCGCCCTGCCCGACCGGCAATGGCCATCGCGGACCATTACGCAGCCACCGCGCTGGCTTTCCACCGACCTGCGCGACGGCAACCAGGCGTTGATCGACCCGATGGATGCCGAGAAAAAGGCGCGCTTCTTTGACCTGCTGGTCAAGATTGGCCTGAAGGAAATCGAGGTCGGCTTTCCAAGCGCTGGCGCGACGGAGTTTGATTTCATCGCCGGGCTGATCACCGGGGGGCGCATTCCCGATGATGTGACGGTGCAGGTGCTGACCCAGTCGCGGCGCGACCTGATCGAAACCAGCTTCGCGTCATTGAAGGGGGCGAAGCGGGCGATCGTCCACCTCTACAATGCGGTATCACCGGCATGGCGACGTATCGTTTTCGGCATGAGCCGCGAACAGGTGAAAGCCATTGCCATTGAGGGCGCGATGATCCTGCGTGACCAGGCGGCGGCCCAACCTGATACCGACTGGCATTTCGAATATAGCCCGGAGACCTTCTCGACCGCGGAACTCGATTTCTCGGTCGAGGTCTGTGCGGCCGTCATGGATGTGTTGAAGCCCACGCCTGAGCGTCCGATCATCTTCAACCTGCCGGCGACGGTCGAGTGCGCGACACCCAATATCTATGCCGACCAGATTGAGTGGTTCGGGCGCAACATTCCCAACCGCGATAGCGTGGTCATTTCACTGCACACCCATAATGACCGTGGCACCGGGGTCGCCGCTGCCGAACTGGGCATGATGGCGGGCGCGGACCGGGTTGAGGGGTGCCTGCTCGGTAATGGCGAACGCACCGGCAATTGCGATCTGGTGACAGTTGCCCTCAATATGTACACACAGGGCATTGATCCAAAGCTCGATTTCTCGGACATCGATGAAATTGTGAATACGGTGAATTATTGCACCAACCTGCCAGTGCATCCACGCACGCCCTATGCCGGTGATCTGGTGTTTACGGCCTTTTCGGGCAGCCACCAGGACGCAATCAAAAAGGGCTTTGCCGCGCAGGAAGAACGCAACGACCAATTTTGGGAAGTCCCCTATCTCCCGATCGACCCGGCCGATCTCGGGCGTTCCTATGAGGCAGTGATCAGGGTCAATTCGCAATCCGGCAAGGGCGGCGTTGCCTGGGTGATTGAGCAGGACAAGGGTCTCAAGCTGCCCAAAAGACTGCAGGCCGAATTCAGCCGCCATGTCCAGCAGCTGGCCGATGAAACCAGCCGGGAACTCAATGCCGCCGACATTTGGGAACTGTTTGAGGCAACCTATCTGCCGAACGCCGCCGATCGGTTCGTGTTGCTTGACTATCATGAGAGCGGCACCGCCGGCGACCGGCTGTTTGTTGGCCGGGTGGCAATCGAAGGTGGCGAACAGTCAATCTCCGGACGGGGCAATGGCCTGATCTCCGGAGTGATTGCCGCGCTTAGCGAGAACACCGGGCCCTCGCTTGAGGTGGTCGATTACAGTGAACATGCCATCGGGCACGGCGCCGACGCGCGCGCCGCTGCCTATGTTGAATGTCGCACCAGCGAAGGACGGACGATCTTCGGCGTCGGGATCGACACCGACATCGCAACGGCCTCAGTCCGCGCGGTGCTCAGCGCGGCGAACCGGGGTTAGAGATTTCCCCTGGAAGTCTGCTTATGGTTGCAGCGCCACGCTGGCGGAGGCTAGAGCATTTTGTGATTAGATTGACGCATAGCCTGAGTTTCTGAGATAGTTGGCGCATTCCTGAGGTGAGAAGGCATCGAGGAGCGATCCGATGCGCCGCCAGGTTGCCTCGACGGATCGCTCCTGGGCTTTACGCAGGAGCGTTTTGAGCTTGGCGAAGACCTGTTCGATGGGGTTCAGGTCGGGGCTGTAGGGCGGGAGGAACAGGATCCTTGCGCCAGCCGCCCGAACGGCGTTGCGCACCGCCTCACCCTTGTGGCTGCCGAGATTGTCGAGGATGACGATGTCACCCGGCTTGAGCGTCGGGATCAGGAACTGCTCGACATAGGCGAGGAAGCTTTGCCCGTTGATCGGGCCGTCGATCACGGCCGGCGCGTCGATCCGGTCACAGCGGAGTGCGGCGAGGAAGGTCAGCGTCTTCCAGTGGCCATGCGGTACCTTGGCGCGCAGCCGCTCGCCCCGGCGACAGCGGCCATGGGTGCGCGTCATGTTGGTCTTCGCCCAGGTTTCGTCGATGAAGACGAGGCGCCGCGGATCAAGCCGGCCCTGATAGCGCTTCCAGCTCGCCCGCCGTCGGGCCACGTCGCGCCGATCCTGTTCTGAGGGCAGCACGCTTTTTTTTGAAGCTGATGCCCTCACCGACGAAGAAGCGCGATAACATGCCGGTATCGGCCCGCACGCCGCGTTCGGCGAGCAACCGTGCCGACAACGCCGCCAGCGTGATGTCGGGCTCAGCAGCGATCACCGCCAGTAACCAGTCGCGCTCCGGCTTCACCTTTGATGGCCGGTGGCCGCCGGTACCCGCACAGCGCCGGTCGCCGGCGCGCTCATAGCGCTGAACCCACTTGATCGCCGATGCCTCGCTCACGCCAAATCGTCGCGACGCAGAGCGGCGGCTCTCGCCACCCCGGACCACCGCATCGATCACCCGGTCACGCAAATCCTGAGAATAGGCTCGTGGCATAAGGGCTGGCCTCCAAACCCAGCCCAAAGCTTGAATCACATCCAGGCACCCTTGGGAATCCACATTCGATTCCACCTATTCGCAGCGCGCTCTAGGGTCTGTTGAGATTCATCGTGAATTGATGACGGCGGCGGCGAGATAGATGAGGGCTTTGAAGCTCTGATCGGTTTTGTCGGCGCGCATGGCGATGCGCTTGAACTCTTTCAGTTTGCAGAAGAAGTTCTCGATCAGGTGGCGCCATTTGTACATCTCGGCATCAATCTGAAGGGGTATGGCTCGGCGCGGGTGCTGCGAGATGACGGCCTTGGCGCCGCGCTGGTTCAGGTCGGCGATAATAGCATTGCTGTCGAATGCCTTGTCACCGAGCAACGCGCCAAACTCGATCCCGTCAATGAGTGGTGCGACGCCAACGGTGTCGAACCGCTGTCCCGGCAAGAGCTCGAAGCGAACGAGATTACCCAGCGCATCCGTCAGCGCGAGAATCTTAGTCGTCATACCGCCCTTGGAGCGACCTATGGCCTGGCTTTGAGTCCCCCTTTTGCGCCCTGTCCGTGACGGTGAACCTTGACGATCGTCGCATCGACCATGGCAAATTCCATGTCTGGCTCCTCCGAAGCGGCATCGAACAACCGCTTGAATACATCCGCTTTTACCCAATCCCGATACCGAACGAACACCGTGTTCCACTTGCCGAACGTCGTGGGTAGGTCGCGCCACGGACTGCCCGTTCGCACAATCCACAAGATCGCCTCTATAAACAGGCGATTGTCACCGCCGCTACGCCCGGGATCGCTCGGCTTGCCCAGACAGTGCGGTTCCATCTTCGCCCATTGGGCGTCCGTCAAAACAAGTCTGTCCATCCAAAGCTTGAATCAGAAAATGCAACCGGGGGGAATCCTGAATCTCAACAGACCCTAGCGTGCGCGCACGACCTCGCACCCGACGCGCGCATCAGGAAAGATGTCCGGCTTGCAGGTTCGCACCGTAACGCGCTCTGCCCGCGGGTCAGCGAGGCAAAGCGCTGCGATTTCCTCGCACAGTGTTTCCTGCAAGCTGAAGTGGCGTGATGCCGCGAGGGCACGGATGCCGTGATAGAGCACGTCATAATCAAGAGCTTCGTCAATCCGGTCTTCGGCCGGGGCGTCCGGGTAAAGGCATTCAACGCGGACATCCACCAGAACGCGCTGCGGCGTCTGCTCGTGATCGTGAATGCCCAACCCCATGGTCAGCGACAGCCCGTCAAGAACCAGGGTGTAACGCGCGTCAGCCATGGGCATTTTCAAACATGACATCGCGGCTTCGCGCGATAAACCGCTGACCACAATCAACAAAGATATTCTGGCCGGTTATTCCTCGCGCCTCAAGCAGCCAGGCGACGGCATCGGCAATATCGTCAATGGCAACGGGTCGGCGCAACAGGTTCCTGTTCGCGACAGCCTGGAACTCCGCTTCGCTTTGCCCGCCACTTGGTAGTGAAATGCCGGGCGATACCGCATTGATGCGGACCCTTGGCCCCAGTGCCTGGGCGAGCATGGTTGTCGCGCCGCCAAGGGCAAATTTTGCGCAGCTATAGGAGAAGAAGTCGGGATTGGGATTAGCCAGCTTCTGGTCGAGCAAATTGACCACGGCCCCGGCATCCAGATCATCCTGCGCCGCCAAGGCTGCGACAAGCAGCGCTGGTGCGGCCAGGTTGACCGCATGATGCTCTTCCAGAAGCGCCGGGTCGATCTGCGGCGGCACATCATACCGAAACAAGGACGCGTTGTTGACCAGGCCCCTGATTGGCACACCAAAAACCGCGCGCGCTGCCGCGATCAGTTCCGCAGGCGTTTCGGGCTCGGCCAGGTCTCCCTCGAGCGCGACCGCACCGGGCAACCGCGCCGCCAACGCCAGCGCTTCATCGGCATGTTCATGATAATGAAGCGCGACGCGCCAGCCCTGCCCCGCGAGGTGAGCGGCAATCGCCGCGCCAATGCGCCGCGCGGCACCGGTTATCAGTACAGTTTTGGCATTCGGCACCCGTCAGCAGCCCATCAGCGCCAGAACTTCCTTGCGGCTGCGCTCGTCATCGCGAAACACCCCCATCATCCGGCTGGTCGTCATGGCCACACCGGGCGTACGCACCCCGCGGGCAGTCATGCAGGCGTGGCTTGCCTCGATCACCACCGCAACACCGAGCGGCTTGAGATTGTCCCAGATGCAATTGGCAACCTCGGCGGTCAGACGTTCCTGCACCTGCAGGCGTCGGGCATAAGCATGGAGCACACGCGCGAGTTTCGAGATGCCGACGACCCAGTTGGACGGCAGATAGGCGATATGCGCCTTGCCAATGATCGGCGCCATGTGATGCTCACAATGCGACTGGAACGGGATGTCCTTGAGAACGACAATCTCGTCATAGCCGCCCACTTCCTCAAAGATGCGTGACAGATGGTGCGCGGGATCGTCATCATATCCCGCGCAATATTCCTTCCATGCGCGCGCGACACGCCGGGGCGTATCGACAAGCCCTTCGCGCGTCGGGTCATCCCCGGCCCAACGAATCAGCGTGCGGATCGCCTCGGTGACATTTTCTGGCACAGGGATCTTGGGCAATTCGCCAACCAGGTCGCCATTTTCCGGTCCGGCGGCACGATGTTCCATCTTGGTGTCCTTTAGTCGCGGAGCCGGATGACGTTACGGCATCCGGGCTTGGCCGTGGTGCAACGCACCAGCCAAATTCAAGTTCAATTTTGAAACTGTCTCATTTAGGCAACATCTGCGCAACCCCGCTGATTTCTGCCGAATACGCATTGACGATAGATTCCCCAACAGGCTAAAAAAAGCGTACCAATTTTACGAACGCGCTGAACCAGCGGAAGACTGGAGGCGAGGCAGAAGGGGATGTCACTATGAAGAAATTTGAACTGCTCGCCGCATCGGCAATTGCCCTGCTCACCGCTATGCCGGCAATGGCGCAAACTGCGCCGGCGGCAACACCCGCGCCAACACCAGCGCCAGCCGCAGCAGAAGACACCAGCAACGACATCATCGTGACCGCCAGCAAGCGCGAGTCGACGCTGCAGGATATTCCTATCTCGGTCGCAGTAACCACGGCGCTGTCAATCCAGCGTTCGGAAGTGCGCGACCTGATTGACCTGCAGACCCTGGTCCCCTCGCTGAAGGTCGGGCAGCTGCAAAGCTCGGCCAATACCAACTTCATCATTCGCGGGTTCGGCAACGGCGCCAACAATATCGGGATTGAGCCGTCGGTCGGTGTGTTCATTGACGGCGTTTATCGTTCGCGCTCGGCCGCCCAGATTGGCGACCTTCCGAACATCCAGCGCGTGGAAGTGCTGCGCGGCCCGCAATCGACGCTGTTCGGCAAGAACGCTTCTGCCGGTATTATCAGCATCGTAACGGAAGCACCCAGCTTTACTTTTGGTGGCAATCTTGAGGCGAGCTATGGCAGCTACAACGCCATTGTCGTCAAAGGCAGCATCACCGGCCCCATTTCTGACACGATCGCGGTCAGCCTCGCTGGCAATTATAACAAGCGCGATGGTTACGCCCGCTATGTCAACCTGAACCAGCGCGGCAATGATCGTAATCGCTACGGCGTACGCGGTCAGGTGCTGTTCCAGCCGAATTCAGATTTCAAGCTGCGGATTATCGCTGATTACGACAAGATCGACGAGGTTTGCTGTACTGTCGCCAACGTGTTCGCGGGCCCGACCACCGCCGCGGTCCAGTCGCTGGGTGGGCAGATCAATGTCAACCAGCCCTTCTCCTATGACAGCTATGCCAACTTCCCCTCGACCAACAAGATCGAGAATTATGGCGTATCGGCACAGGCGGATTACAGCATCACCAACCAGCTGAACCTGACCAGCATCTCATCCTATCGCGGCGTGAATATCATCACCAACGCCGATTCGGATTTTACCAGTGCCGATATTATCGGGGTAAACGCCAGCAACACAAAGATAAAGACGTTCACGCAGGAATTGCGGCTCGCCTCGAACTTTGACGGAATGTTCAATTTCCTGGTCGGTGGCTTCTATTTCAACGAAAAGATCAAGTCTGACTCGTCGTTGACCTTTGGCAAGGATTTCAAAGGCTACGCCAACGCGTTGAGCGGGGGGAATTATAGCGGTCTGGAGCCGACGTTGCGGGCACTGCTGCCGGGCACGCCAGCCGGGGCGTTCGGCTCGCAGGGTCAAGGCCGGTTCGAACATTATGACTATGCCAACCAGTCCTATTCGCTGTTTGGCCAGGTCGACTTTGAACCGGTTCGCGGTCTGACCTTCACCGGTGGTATCAACTACACCAGTGACCGGAAGCAGGTTGCAACCAACAATGTAATGACTGATGTATTCTCAAGTCTGGATCTGGTTCTGGCCGGAGTGCGTGCTGGCGTGCCGGCAAGTGTGGCGAACACGTCCGCCAATCCGTTCCTTGGCCTCCGGGCGCTCCAGTTCATACCCCCGTTCCTCAACTTCCCGAACGCCGTAGAGTCCGGCAAGACCAGCGACAGCCACGTGTCTTACACCGCCCGGCTCTCGTACAAGTTCGATCGACATATCAGCGCGTATCTGACCTACGCGACGGGCTTCAAGGCATCATCGTGGAATCTGTCCTCGGACAGCCGGCCGTTCGCCGCCGACTTTATTCCGGGTTCGCCCGCGCAGAGCCCGGCACCGGCAGCTTCGCCAATCCGTACGGCGGGTCTGGCGGTCACCAATCTCACCACCGGTACACGCTATGCCGGCCCTGAGAATGCAACCGTTTACGAAATCGGCCTCAAGGGCAATTTCCCCGGTTTCAGCTTCAATCTCGCCATCTTCAAACAGATATTGACGGGGTTCCAGAGCAACGTGTTCCAGGGCACGGGCTTTGTTCTGGGCAACGCCGAGAAGCAATCGACCAAGGGTGTCGAATTGGATATGTCGCTCTCGCCTACCAAGAATTTGAACTTCACGGCGTCAATGACCTACCTTGATCCGACATATGACCTGTTTACCGGCGGCTCGGCCTTCAATCCGGCGACGAACAACGTTGGACCGGCCAATCTGACGGGCCTGCGTCCGTCGGGTATCTCAAAATACTCGATCGCCGTTGGCACGACCTACACTGTGCCGCTCATGGACAGCAACTCGCTGATCTTCCATGTCGATTTTGATCACAATAGCGCGTATCAGATCGCCCAGGGCCTGCCCTACAAGGCATCGCCTGAGTCGCTCAACGCATCGATCGTTTTCGCCATGGCCAGAAAGTTCGAGCTCAGCTTCTGGGGCCGCAACATTACCGCGCCGAAGTACAACCCTGTCATCTTCCCGGGTGTTGCTCAGTCAGGGACCCTGTCTGGCTATCCCAGCCCACCGTCGACCTACGGCGGAACGGCGCGCTACCGGTTCTAATACGGGCACGGACCTAATATCCGGCAGTCTGATCCTTGATCAGACCGGCTCAGACAGCGGCCCCCGTTCCAAGTGGAACGGGGGCCGTTTTCGTTTGCACCTCCGCGAACACATTCAATCTGACAGGGAATCCGCAAAGCGCGCCGAGAACATCATTCCAACCAGTGTTCCCGCAACAAAAGCATCGAAAACCCGCATTGTTAGGCGTGACAATGGCGAAAAGGCGGAGCACAAGCAGTCCACGCTTCACGAGGCGTAAGGCCGTAACGGCCAGAACGATACAACAGGAAGGACGACTTATGGCTACTACCCCCGCGAAGACCGGCGGCATCCATGCACCGGTTCAGCCCTCTGCCGAACTCGGCGCGATCGTCGGCAACGACAAGCTGCCGCGCAGCCAGGTGATCAGCAAGGTGTGGGAATATATCAAGTCCAACAACCTGCAGAATCCCGCCAACAAGCGTGAGATTCTCGCCGATGAAAAGCTGAAGAAGGTGTTCGGCAAGGACTCGGTGACGATGTTCGAAATGAACAAGTACATCGCTGCACACGTCAAGGCGTAACAGCTCAGCGCGCGCGGGCTTCGGTCGATCCTTCGCCGAAGCCCGCCGCCAGCGCGACAATCCGCGCTTCTGCGTCGAGTCGACCGGGCAAGGTCGTGAAAGCTTGTAAAAGCTGGTGCCCCCGGCGAGATTCGAACACGCGGCCTACGGTTTAGGAAACCGTCGCTCTATCCGGCTGAGCTACGGGGGCAACGCAGCGAGCGGTATCGCCCCACCGCCCGCCGGTCAATCACACACAGATCAGTTGAGCGCCTCAGGCGGCACGATCGGCACGAGCAACGGGGCGACCGGCACCCCCTCTTCCACCAGGGCTTCTGCTTCTGCACGCGTCGCCCGTCCGTGGATTGGCGCCTGATCGGCCTCACCATTGTGCATGGCACGGGCGCGGTCGGCGAAGGCGCTGCCGACCCATTGCGATTTCTCCAGCATTTTCGCCTGCATCGTGGCGATGGCCTGTATCGCGGCCTTGACCGCTTCAGGCGACGGCGCTTCAGGCGACGGCGCTTCAGGCGCCGTCACCGCGACCGGTGCCGAGCGGCTGTTGCCCTTTGCCGCGACATTGGGCGCCATCAGCGCCTTCGCGACATCCGTGTCGCCGCACACGGGACACATCAGCAATCCGCGCGCGCGCTGCTCATCAAAGGCTGCGCTCGATGCAAACCATGCCTCGAAGACATGGGCACCGCTGCACCGCAGGTCGAACACGATCATGACAGTCGCGTCACAGGTGGAATGTCGCGGCGATGCGCCAGGACGGGAATGCGGCTGCGGACGTCAGCGACACGCGCCGGATCAATCTCCGCAAAGGCCAGCCCCGCTGCATCGCCCATATCGAGCACAATTTCTCCCCACGGATCGACGAGCAAAGAGTGACCAAAGGTTGCTCGCCCATCCTCATGTACGCCGGTTTGCGCCGCCGCAATGACCCAGGCGGCGGATTCAATGGCACGCGCACGCATCAACACATGCCAATGTGCGGCCCCGGTCGGTCGTGTGAAGGCAGCGGGAATCGCAATAACGGTCGCGCCGGCATCGCTCAGCGCGCCATAGAGCGCGGCGAAGCGCAGGTCATAGCAGATCGACAGGCCCAGGGTGCCGATCGGCGTGTCAACCACCACAGCCCCCTGCCCCGCCGCATAGGCCGATGATTCGCGCCAGCTCTCCCCCGTCGGCAAATCGACATCGAACAAGTGCAATTTGTCGTAGCGCGCGCGAATCTGGCCGGAATCGTCGATCACGAAACCACGATTGGCTAGTCGCCCCTCACCACTGCGCACCGCCAACGAGCCGAGATGAACCCAGATGCGATGTATTGCCGCCGCCGCGCGCACCGCACTGAGCACGGGATCATCAGCTTCGTCATAGAGCGAGTCTGCGGCCCGAGACCGATCACGATCGAGCAGGCCCGACATTTCCGGAGTAAAGAGCATTGCCGCCCCCGCCGACGCCGCCTCGGCAATGCCGCCGACCAGCGTGCGTGCGTTCGCAACCGGATCAATTCCGGTCGTCATCTGGAGCAGGGCAAGCTTCATGCGTTCAGCAGCGGATCCAGCTTTCCATCCCGCTCAAGCATGGCAAGATCGTCCGAGCCGCCAATATGCTGCCCGTCAATAAAGATCTGCGGCACGGTCGTACGGCCATTGGCGCGCTCGAGCATCTCGCCGCGCTTCGGCCCACCCATGGTGATGTCGAATTCCTCGACAGCGACGCCCTTGCCAGCAAGCAGGTTCATCGCGCGCGCGCAATAGGGACAGAATGCCTTGGTGTAGATTTCTACCTTTGCCATGGTGCTACAGGTGTGGATAACCAGCCCGCTTGTCAATCATCAGTGTCACCCCGCAGCACGCGTGCCCAGCACAAGATGGTGACCTTTGTGGCACCGGCACGAAGCAACAGGCGGGTACAGGCATCGCTGGTTGCCCCGCTGGTGTAGATGTCATCTACCAGCACGATGTGCCGCCCGTGCAACCGCGCGCGGGCCTCAGGCGTGACGACAAACGCCCCCGCGACAGCCCGGCTGCGCGCCCGCGCACCAAGACCACGCAGCGGCACGGTTGCCCTGCCCCGACCCAGGATAAAAGGATCATGTGGCACTGCGGTTATTCGACCCAATGTCGCCGCCATCAGCGCGGCCTGGTTGAACCCGCGCGACCAGAGTCGCCAGCGATGCAGCGGCACCGGCACCAGCAGATCGGCATCGGCGGGCAAAAGTCGCGCCATTTGCAGCGCAACCGTTTCGGCAAAGGCGGTGCGCCCGGCATATTTTAGCCTCAGTGCCACTGTCCGGGCGACATCGCCATAGGCAACAGCGGCGCGAACGCCGGCATGTTGTGGCGGTTGCTGCTCACATGCAGCACACCGAGCGTCAGGGCCACGATCATAGTCGAACGGCGTCTGGCAGCTTGCGCACCATGGCGGCGTGATGAATCGCATCCCACCCCAACAGGTGGCGCAGAAATGATGGTCCGCCAGCGTGACCGCCCCGCACCCCGGGCACCGGGGCGGCAGGACCAGGTCAGCGGCCAGGCGCAGGGGAGCAAGAAGGCGATGCACAAGAACTTGTCGCGCGGCGCCACGAACGGCACAAGCCATGTTGTGAACACTTCAGAGATATTCGACCGCACCGCCCGCCGGTTACGCCGTGATCGTGCGGCACCACGTTTCGCCGGGCATGATTTCCTGCGTCGCGCGATGCTTGAAGGCATCGCAGACCGATTGTCCGTCGTGAAACGATCGTTCGAGCATGTGCTGGACCTTGGCACGCATGACGGCAGCTTCATCGCGCCGCCCAGCAGCGTGATTACGCGAACCGACGCCGGTGCCGCCTTCGCCGCAGCGGTTGGCGGGATCCATGCCGATGAGGATCAGCCGGTTTTTGCCGACGGCTCGTTCGACCTGGTCGTGTCAGCCGGGGTTCTCGACAGTGTCAACGACCTGCCCGGCGCGCTGGCCCTGATCCGCCGCACCTTGCGGCCTGACGGATTGTTTCTCGCGGCCTTCACCGGCGCGGGGAGTCTTGCAACACTGCGTGCGGTATTGCGGGAAGCAGAAGGGGATCGCCCCGCCGCCCGGATCCACCCGCAAATTGACGTGCGCTCCGCCGGTGACCTGCTGGTACGGGCGGGATTTGCATTGCCCGTCGCCGATGTCGAAACCCTGACCGTGCGCTATCGTGAATTCGGTCGCCTGCTTGGTGACCTGCGCGGCATGGCGGCAAGCAATGTCCTGCGCGACCGCAGCCCGCTCCGCCGCGATACCCTGGCCCGGGCAGCGCAGGCATTTGCCGATCGTGCTGACGATGATGGCCGCACCGCCGAGCGGTTCGAGATTATCTACCTGACCGGATGGGCACCGGCGCCGGGCCAGCCACAGCCTGCTCGACGGGGTAGTGCAACGGCTTCACTGGCCGCTGCGTTAAAACAGCCATAATGCACGACGACTAGATCCGGGCAGCCGCAATGATCGGCCCGCCCTTGCCCTGCTGGACCAGGATCGCGCTGCGATATTGTGGATCAGCCGCAGGCACGGCGAAATTCACTGCGCGCCCGCGCCAATCACCAAGCGCATCGAGCGAGCGGACAATATTGCGGTGATCCAGCGTGCGCCCGCCATTCTCCCCGGCCCGGATTGGTACCGCGATGTTGCGGGGGTCATAACGGACCAGCCAGACGGTCGCCGGGGCTGAATCTTCGGTCGCGCCAATGGTAACCTGTCCGTTGGTGACGGTGATGGACGGCCCTGGCACCGCGCGGGCATTGGCGCGAATCGCTGTTGCCAGCGCCCCTGCGTTGCTGCCCACCACGGCGGCACGCCCATTGATAATCACCTGCGGCGTTGAAACCTGTCCGCGCCCAGCTGCATTGGCATAGTCCCATTGGCGCGCAGTAAAGGACGGTTTGGCGAAAATATCCTTCCAGCCAAGATAATCCCAATAGGTCACCGCGAAATTCAGCGCGAGGATGCCGGGCCGGTCCGCGATGGCGTTGACATTGGCATTGGCCGGCGGGCAGCTCGAACAGCCCTGGCTCTCATAGAGTTCCACCACGGTCGGGTGCGACGCATCGGCCGGTGTCGCCGGAACCGCCATGGCTGGCGCGGCCAAGCCAGCAAGGGCTGATGGCGCGGAATGCGATCCAAGCGCAATCCCGCCCGCCCCGACAGCAACAAGCAATCCTGCCAACATGGCGAAGCGAAAATTCGGGTTCATGGCAGGGCTGCTCCTGTTACGTCCTGCACCCTGCCGGGTGGAGGATCGGCGCTTTTTCGAAAGGCACTGGGATCAGCGCCATAGGCGGCGCTGAACGCTCGACTGAAATGGCTGCGGCTGGCAAAGCCAACACTGGCGGCGATCACCTTTACCGGCAGCCGCGTTGCGACCAGCAAATCAGCGGCATGGTGCAGGCGCGTCCGCGCCACAAACGCCATCGGGCTCATCGCCAGATGCCCGGAAAATTCACGCGCAAAGGCAGAGCGACTCATCCCCGCGATCCGCGCAAGGCTGGCGACACTGTGGGGCGCAGCCGGGCGATCCAGCACGGCGGCCACCGCCTTGCCAAGCCGGGGATCGCGCAGGCTGCTCAGGATGCTTGATCCTTGACCGGCACGGTCAAAATGGCGGCGCAGCAATGCCAGCAGGCATACTTTCATCAGCGCACCGGTCATCGCACGCGCGCCCAGGCCGTCGCCGGTTATCTCATCCAGCATCGTCGCATAGCTTTGCCGGACAATCGCCAGGCTGCTCAGATCCTCAACTATCGGCTGCTGTACCGCGTCAAGCAGTCCGAATGATCCGGAGATATTTGCCTCGATCAATCCGCAAACCACGCGAACATCGCCAATGCCACCTTCCGCCGCATCAAACAGCAACATGCCGCTGCGGGTTGGCGCGCAATTTTCGGCAGCGCGCACGTCCACACCCTGCGCGCCATCCGCTGACATTACCTGCTGCAAGCCCGGCGGGACGACAACGATGCTACCGGCCCCACAGCGAATCTCGGGCTGATCGTCGACCGTCAGATGCAGCACGCCAGAGAGGACATAATGCACCTCAACCGAGGCACTCGCGCCACCAATCAAACGCAGACCGCGTCGCACCTCACAAATTGCGAACGCGTCGACGGCAACATCCATCGTCGCCAACAACCGGTCGAGGACTTTATCCGCCAAGTTACGCTCCACGCAGCAATTACTGCTTTATGGTAACGCACTGCTCCGAGCGAAAGAGGATTGATCCGAATCGGATGCAATTACTGGCTTCGTGAGACGAAAAGGCACCAAGCGGGTCAGGTTCAACACCTGCGAAACGATGGGGCACGCGCGTAATGCGCTAATTGATCATGCCCGCGCCGGGTTTTGCCAGCATCCGGCCAATGGCGTCGAACAGTGAGTCCATTGCCACGGGCTTGAACATGACTTCATCCGCGCCGTCGGCAAGGCAGCGTTCGCGCAGGTCCACGGCGGTATCGGCGGTCAGGATAATGACCGGCACATTGGCCTTGGCGTCGCCACGTGCGCGAATCCGCCGCAGCGCCTCAAATCCGTCCATGCCGGGCATCCGCAGGTCCAGCAGGACAATATTGAAATCCTGCTGATCAAGCAGCTGGAGACCAAGTTCCGCGCTCTCCGCGCCCGTCATCACCGCGCCGGCAACATCAAGCATGTCGCCGACGACACGCCGATTCATCGGATCATCCTCAATGAAAAGGATATTCACGACCGTGGCACCTTGTGACGGGCGGCATGAAGATCATTCCTCTGTTCGCGATGACGTATCATCTGCTCAAGCCGCCTTCGTGGCAAGTTGGATCGGTGCTAATTCGTCCCCCGTCTTAGCGGGATAGAGCGCGGCGGCAAGGGCCGGGCCAGCAATCGGCTTGGCCAGGATGGTTCCAACCCCCGTTTCGGCGAGGCGCGCGCGCTGGGAATCATCCAGTCCCGCCCAAAGCAACGCCGTCTGCGTCCCTGCCGCTACGGCACGCTGCGCAAAATCGGTCAGTGCCGCATCAATGTCGGTCAGGGCCTTTACCACCCCGTCATCGACCAGGGCGAGCGCGATGCCCCCCGCAGCGATGCTCTCCACGGCTTCCTCAATCGACCCGGCGAACAGCACAGCGCCGGCGCGCGGCTCCAGGATGGTGCGCAGCATCGCCCGGGTAATCGGGTTGCGATCAACGATCAGCAGGGCGTCCGTTGCCTCACGCTGCTCGACCACCGCCATCACCGGCGCGGCAGCGCGGACAAGCGGCAGGTCCAGCGTAAAGGTCGCCCCCTCGCCTGCGGCGCTTTCGACCGTCACGTCACCGTGCATGGCCCGCGCAAGGTTGCGGCAGATCGACAGGCCAAGCCCGGTCCCGCCAAATTTGCGCGTCGTGCCACCATCGGCCTGGCGGAATGATTCGAAGATCAGTTCATGCTTGTCGGCGGGAATGCCGATCCCGGTGTCGTGCACGGAAATCGAGAACCGCGCGCCATCTGGCCCGGCAAGCGTTGCCGCACGCAGCGTCACCGTGCCGGATTCGGTAAACTTCAGCGCGTTCGACAACAGGTTGAACGCAACCTGGCGGAGCCGCGCCGCGTCCCCCATGATCCAGTCAGGGCAATCAGCAAGGTCCAGCGTAAAGGCCAGCCCCTTGCCCCGCGCCTGCTCCTGCCACATCCGCGACAAATCGGTCAGCGTGGTGCGCAGGTCGAGCGGCGCCTGCTCGATCGTCAGGTTTCCAGTCTCCATCTTGGCGACATCAAGGATGTCATCAACCAACGCGCGCATGGTGACACCGGCGCCATGGACGACCCCGATACGGTCCCGCATCGCCTCACCCAGGCTCCGGTCAGCCAGCATCACCTGGGTCATGCCAAGAATGCCGTTCAGCGGGGTGCGAATCTCGTGGCTGGTCGTGGCAAGAAACTCGGTCTTGGCCGCCAGCGCCTTGCCAAGCGCACTGTTCGTTTCGGCAAGGTCAACGTTGGCAGCGCGAACCTCATTGCGGCTGCGCCTGATCGTGACAAGGCCGACGCCCAACATGCCAACAATCACCACGCTGACCACGCCCAGGCCAACGAAGATCAGCAACTGGGTCTGCGCCCGGCTGCGTTCAAACTCAGCCGTGCGATTCGCCTCGTCACGCTGCAACTTGGAAATTTTCAGTTCCTGATTGGCGGAATCGAAGCGCGCGGCGGCGAGCGCGGTGTTGGCCGAGGCGGCCAGCTTTGACGTCTTGTCATCAAACCGCTTGATCGCCTCGAGATGGATCAGCGCGTTCTTTTCATCGCCCAGCTTGCGATAGATCTTGTACGCCGTGTCATGGCCTTCGCGCGCGGCAAGGGTCTTGTCATCATCGATATGCGCAAAGCTGCGCTCAATGAGCGCCCGCGCCTTGGAAAGTTCGCCGCGCTCAAGTGCGGCCTGGGCAGCGATGCCCCAAAATTGTTCGGTCGCGGCAGCGGTCTCACCACCACCGCGAGCAAGGGCGAAACCTTGAGCGATCGTTTGTTCGGCCGCGTCGAGGTGTTTGGACTTGATCTGGCTTCGCGCGATATTGCTCAAGACACGCGCAACAAGCGCCGGATTGTTCATCGTGCGCGCTAAAGACAGGGCCTCGCGAAACTGTGCCTCGGCCTCCGCGTAACGACCAAGCTCTTTCAGAGCGCTGCCCCGATTGTTGTAAATCTGCTGCAATAATTGCGGGTCGCCATGGTACACATCACGCGCCTGATCGAAATATTTTAACGCGTTTGAATAGTCATCCGCTTCCTGATATAGCCATGCAATACTCAACAGCGCAAGAGCCCTGTTTCGCACTTCACCAATATCGCGGAAAATGTTGTGTGCACGCTGAAAATCTTCGAGCGCGGCAGCAACATCTGCCGTTTGCGTGTGATAGGCGCCCAACGAGAGAATCAAGTCGCCGTGTAACTTGGTTACCGGCCTCAGGTTCGAAATCGCCGCAAGCGCCTGCTTGATCAATGGTCCGGCGTGCGCCGTGTCATCGAGACGTAGATAGGCCTCGGCCTCAAGCCACATCGTCGTGGCAACTGCCGCCTTGCGTCTTTCGACCGGCAATTGCGCGGCAAATGCCTGCGCCGCCTGGGCCTTCGCGATAGTTTGATGCGGATCAACCAACATTGCAGTCTTGGCATCGGCGACCATCGTTTCAAATCGGCCGGTCGCTTCATTCACCTGAGATGTAGCCGCGCTAGCCGGTTGCGACACGGCAAACGCCAGCGTCGCAAACAGCAAAGCGATCAATCGCCCTAGAGTGATCTGGCCCATCGCCGACAGACATGGGCTTAAAGGGGTTAATTCCGCACTAAACAGGGAAGGATCAGGCGCTTTTCCAGAAACTCGCTGGCCGGGCGAACATCGACTTTGCCTGTTCCTCCGGCGTTGCCGCCTTGTCGGCGGTCAGGAAATGGCGAAACGCATCAAGCGACAAGGGCCGGCTCAACAAATAGCCCTGCACCATGTCGCAGCCCATGACAGTCAGCAACGCCATCGCCGCCTGTGTTTCCACGCCCTCAGCGGTCACTTCCATCTCAAGCGCATGGGCAAGGTCAATGGTCGAGCGAACAATCAGCGGGTCGCGGTTGCTGCTGGTCAATTGCAGCACGAACATCTTGTCGATCTTCAGCTCGCGTGCTGGCAATTGCTTGAGATAGGCCAGCGATGAAAGGCCAGCGCCATAGTCATCAATGGCAATGGTAATGCCGACATCGGCAAAGGTGTTGAGGTTGGCGATAGCGCTTTGCGGATCACGGATGACCGCCGTTTCGGTGATTTCAAAGCCAATCTTTACGCCGCTGTCGCGCACCTTGGTACAGGCTTCATCAACGAACCGGGCATCGCCCAGCAACTGACCGGAAATGTTGATGAACACGGTCAGGTCATGCCCATCACCGGCGAGCAGCTTCTGGTCATGGATAACCTGGTCCAGCGTCCACAGGGTCAGCGCGCGTATTTCACGCGCTTCCTCGGCAATGGTGATGAAGTCGCCGGGCAGGATCAGCCCTCGCTCCGGGTGCTGCCAGCGCACCAGCGCTTCCGCGCTGGAAATCTCCTGTCGACGGACATGCACCTTGGGTTGGTATTGCAGGAACATTTGCCCCTGCGAAATCGCATTGTTCAATTCGCGGGTCAGCGTGCGGCGATTGAATGTTGGCGCACCGACCGAAAGATCACGGACAACCGCATGGCGTTCTGCCCGGGCAAGGTCGAGCGCGCTTTCGGCTTCCTCGATCAGGCGGACTTCCTCGGCATTGCCCAAGGGAGCCGCCGCCCCGGCAACGATGATTTCAACGCGGTGGAATTCTCCGTCAAGATCGACGGGTTCCTCAAACAGCGCCATTACCTCTGCGGTCAGTGTTTCCAGTTCCGCAAAAC
This sequence comes from uncultured Sphingomonas sp., assembly GCA_963422345.1. Classification (GTDB taxonomy): domain Bacteria; phylum Pseudomonadota; class Alphaproteobacteria; order Sphingomonadales; family Sphingomonadaceae; genus Sphingomonas. The sequence goes on along the minus strand of OY729425.1, from coordinate 2,103,151 downwards.
TGTCACCATCGGCAGAAAGCTCGACCTGGGTTCGCCCGACCTCGACAAGCCTGAGCGCCGGGCAGCGTGCAATGATCCGGTCACTGACATCGACAACGATCATGTCGGCGCGTGCCACACCAACATGGCGGCGCAGGGCAACAAAATTGGAAATCTCGATCAGCCCGAGCAACTGCCAGGATTTGGCAACCGGGGGCAGCGCGACATGTTCGTCCTGCGCGACGGATTCAATCACGCGCGGCAAGTTGCTTCCGGTGAAAATGGCCACGGGCAACTCGGCGCTCTCGCGCCGCCACGCGCCGGGTGCGGCGACCAATGTGGTCGACGCCAGCCAGCGGCCCGAAAGCCTGCTTGCCGACACCGCCATCCGGATTTTTTTCGCAACCTGGCCCATCACCGCCGGTTGGTAGCAGCCGACGCTGAAGGAACCCTTAAGCTCGTCCCGGTCCCGACCTCCAAAGCCCTGCAAATACCGTTGCTTTATCCTTAACTTTCAATTAATAAATGCCAGCACTCACGTGGGTGCAACAAGGGAGAAAGCGAATGCTTCGTTTCATTCTCGCGCTCATCTACGGCGACAACATCCGTCCCTGGTAAGCGTGTCGATTGACCCGATACGACGGCAATTCGATCAATATTTGAAAGAGTTAACGGCGTATCGGGTCGATTTTGCCAACGAAGGTCAGCCGCCCTGCACAGGTCGTGCCATTGTGGCACAAGCAATGCCAAAACCCCTCCCGTCCCGATTCGGGACTCAGTTTCATGAGCGGCGTCAACGGGCGCATTTTCGGTGCGATGATGGTAATTTTTGTCGCGCCTTTTCTCATCCAACCGTTGCCGGGCTTGCCCGCCTGACTGGTTTCTTCCGCGCGATGCACACCGGCCATCAGCGAACATCGCCATGAACACTCTCACCGCGTCCTGCGCGATGGACGATTAAGGTCACCCGCTTTACCGAGGCAGTGATCGCGTCCCGGGCCACGGGCCAGAATGAGAGGAATTGTCATGACCGAACCCTATGTCCGCCCCGATGCGCGCGCCTTTCTCGATTTCCTCAACATGATGCCCGGCGCCAAGATGCACGAGATGGAAGCCCAGGCCGCGCGGCAGGTCTATAACGCAATGGGCGACGTGGCTGATCTACCGGTCGGGGAACTCTGCACACGCCGTGACCTGGCAATCCCCGGCCCTGCCGGCCCCATCCCGGCAACATTGTTTGATCCGCGCGCGGAGCGGGAGGCTGGCCCGGCGATGATTTTCTATCATGGCGGCGGGTATGTGATCGGCAACGTCGCAACCCATGCCAGCATCTGCGCGGAGATAGCCCGCACGCTCGATATTCCCGTCATTTCGGTCGATTATCGCCTTGCGCCGGAGTCGCCATGGCCTGCCGCGCCTGATGATTGTGAAGCGGCTGCCCGCTGGGTTGCGGAAAGCCCGGATGCACTCGGACGCAAGGTGACGGCGTTGGTGCTTTGCGGTGACAGCGCTGGCGGCAATCTGACGATTGTCACCGCGATGGCGCTGCGCGACGCACCCGCCAGGGTGCCGGTGATTGCCCAGTTGCCATTTTACCCGGCGACCGACTCTTCGGTCGAATACCCGTCCTATGTTGAGTTTGCCGAGGGCTTTTTGCTGACCCGTGACACGATGAACTGGTTCGAGGGCTGTTACGCACCCGAACCAGGCCATGTCCGCGCCTCCCCGCTGCTGGGTGATATGGCCGGGATGCCGCCAGCGGTCGTCGTTACGGCCAGCCTCGACCCGATCCGTGACCAGGGCCGCGCCTATGCCGCGGCACTCGCGAACGCTGGCGTGCCGGTGATTTTTCGCGAGGCCGTCGGCAATGTCCATGGCTTCATCAACCTGCGGAAAGCAATCCCGTCCTCGGTCGCTGACACGGCGGGAGCACTGGCTGCCCTGAAGGGCGTGCTCGCGGAAAATGCCCGCGCGGTGGTTGCCGGATGACGGACAAGGCCCTGCTCCCTTACCGGCTGTGCGCCGGCGTGATGCTGATCAACGCCCGGCGCGAGGTGTTTGTCGGCCAGCGCATCGATAGCAGTGTAGAGGCGTGGCAGATGCCACAGGGCGGCATTGATGAGGGTGAAGACGCCGAAGCGGCTGCACTGCGCGAGCTGGGGGAGGAAGCCGGCGTTGCCCCGGACAAGGTTGTCCTGATCGCGGCGGCACCGGGGGAGTTTGTCTATGACCTGCCCGATGAGCTCATCGGCAAGGTCTGGAAAGGTCGGTATCGTGGCCAGACGCAACGCTGGTTCCTCTATCGCTTCCTCGGTGATGACAGCGACATCAATATCGTAACCGCCCACCAGGAGTTTCGCGCGTGGCGCTGGCTGCCGTCCGCTGAACTACCGGAAGTGATCGTGCCGTTCAAACGCGCGCTTTACGAGCAGGTTCTCGCGGCATTCTCCCCGCACCTGTGATCGGTCACATGTTTTGGGTCATCCATATCTGTGCGGCCGGTGCCATCGCTCAGGTTCCCAAGTGCAGCGCATCCGTCTAACAGGCGCCCATGACCCTGTTATCGCAAATTGAATCCCGTGCGATCGAGACCATCGACACCCGGCCCATGCTGGCGCAGGTCGAGCGATGGGCCGCGATCAACAGCGGCACGCGAAACCTGGCCGGGCTCGAGGCCATGGCATCTGAATTGCGCGATGCCTTTGCATCGCTGCCGGGTGAGATAGATCTGGTCGAACCGGCTGCGGTAGAAAGTGTCGCGGCCGACGGCAGCATCTCGCAGCTTGCCCATGGGCGGCATTTTCACCTCAATGTTCGCCCCGATGCGCCCGTCAGGATGTTGCTGACCGGTCACATGGACACGGTGTACCCGGTTGATCACCCGTTTCAGCAACTGAAGATGCGCGACGATGGCTCCCTGCATGGGCCTGGCGTCGCCGATATGAAGGGGGGGCTGGCGGTGATGCTTGCCGCCCTCAAGGCGGTTGAGTCCAGCCCGCTAGCCGACCGGATCGGTTATGAGGTTGTCATCAACTCTGATGAGGAAACCGGCTCCTTCTCGTCAGCAAGCCTGCTTGCGCGCGCTGCACGGGGGAAGATTGCGGCGCTGACCTATGAGCCCGCCCTGCCCGATGGCACGCTGGCCGGCGCACGGGGCGGTACCGGAAACTTCTCCATCATGGTCCATGGCCGCAGTGCCCATGCTGGCCGCAACCCGGATGATGGCCGCAACGCCATCGTCGCGGCAGCCGATCTGGCATTGCGCCTCAGCCGCGCGCGCAGTGCGTCGCTCGCGGTCAACCCGGCGCGGATCGAGGGCGGCGGCCCCAACAATGTTGTGCCTGACTTCGCGCTGCTGCGCGTGAATTTTCGCCCGGCAACCCTGGCCGAAATCGAGCGCGCGCAGGCGGTGATCGACAGCGTCACAGCTGCTGTCGCCGCCGAGCACGAGGTGCGCATTGACGTGCATGGCAGCTTCAACCGTCCGCCCAAGCCAATTGATCCCGGTGCCGCGAGGCTTTTCGATCTGGTAAAGGCTGCCGGTGCCGATCTCGGCCTGTCGATCGCATGGCGCGCGACCGGCGGGGTGTGCGATGGCAACAACATCGCGGCCTGTGGCGTACCGGTCGTTGACACCATGGGCGCCCGGGGCGGCGCGATCCACTCCCCTGATGAATTTCTGATCGTGGACAGCCTGGCGGAGCGCGCCGCACTGTCAGCCGTCACGATCCTGCGCATAGCCGAACGAGGTGGCCTGTGACTTTCCGTATCCGCGCAGCAAATGATGCTGACCTTCAGGCCCTCTACGAAATGGCCAAGCTGACCGGGGGCGGGTTCACCAACCTCCCCGCCGACCGCAAGGCTTTGCAGGCAAAGCTCAACCTCAGCCGCAAGGCCTTTGCGCGCGCCGATGATGTTCTCAGTGACGACCTGTTCGTGCTGGTGCTGGAAAATGCCGCCACGGGTGAGGTGCGCGGTACGTGCCAGATTTTCACCCGTGTCGGGCAACAATATCCCTTTTACAGCTACCGCATCAGCACCCTGACCCAGCACAGCCGTGAGCTTGGGCGGACCTTCCGTGCCGACATGCTCAGCCTCACGACCGATCTTGAAGGGTCAAGCGAGGTCGGCGGCCTCTTCCTCCATCCCGGCGAACGGGCCGGTGGTCTGGGGATGTTGCTCGCGCGCAGCCGTTACCTGTTTATCGCCGCCCACCGCGCCCGCTTTGCCGATCGCATCCTGGCAGAGTTGCGCGGCATCATTGATGAAGCGGGCGGCTCGCCCTTTTGGGATGGTCTTGCCGGTCGCTTCTTCGGCATGAATTTTCAGGATGCCGATCAGTTCAACGCGATCCACGGCCACCAGTTCATTGCCGACCTGTTCCCCAAGCACCCGATCTATATCGCGATGTTGTCGGAGACCGCGCGGGCCTCCATCGGCCTGCCCCACCCGTCCGGGCGCGCCGCAATGCGGATGCTTGAGAATGAAGGGTTCGCGCACGAACAATATGTCGACATTTTTGACGGCGGCCCGACCATGACCGCACGGACCGACAATGTCCGCACAATCCGAGAGGCCCGGACAGATGAGGTCATCGCCATCGACGATGATGGCGGTGAGGAAGCGTTGGTCGCATCAGGGCGGCTGACCGAATTCCGATCCGCCTATGGCCGGGTTCGGGAATGCAGCAGCGGCGTTGCGATTGATCGCTCCTGCGCGTTGGCACTTGGTATCACCGTGGGCGACAGGATCAGCCATGTTGCCCGTTTGTAACCACCCAGGTGTCGAATTAACTTACAGCTAACCATTTCCGTTAAGGCGAAATGGCGCAAATCAGCGCTTGGCCCGCTCATTGCTTAACCAGAAAGCCATGTGGACCAGGATCGCCCGGCTGTTCGTCATCAAGACCAAGTTCGAGGCGTTTGCGGTTATCTACGGCCTTGCCACCGGCGCGGTGGAGCGCGGGGTGCACTATCTTCAGCAATATCCAGGTTATGGTGGGTGGATGTTGTTTGCGGTGTGTCCGATTGCAGTGTTCATGGCCGGCGCGCGCATTCTCGATTCGGTCGAGCGAAGCCATCACGCCTGATCAGCGCTTGGGCGGTTGACGGGAATCGTTGGTCGCGCCGCGCGCACCCGCTGGTCAGCGCCGTTGCCTGTGCAATTGGCGCCGATCTCGTCCCGACGGGTTCCGACAGGGCCAAGGCAATGGCCGTCGTTGCTGGCGACGCAGAGATCTACCTGCATGAATGGGACAATTGCGCGCCCGTGGCGGTCGCTGCTGCGGCCGGGCTGCTCACCTCGCGCATCGACGGAGCCTCGCTGGTCTATAATTGCCGCGATCCGCTGCTACCTGACCTGCTGATTTGCCGTCAGGATTATGCGCCGCTCGTCCTGGCAGCAATCAAGGCATGGGCGCCCGAAGACGCCTGAACGAAAGGCGCGGACAACCGGTATCTTGCCCGGGAGCGGCGCCATTGGTTTTATGGCCCGAGAACTGAAAACGGCGCGCATCCCGGGTGGTTGCGCACCGCTTTCACAACAACAAGTGTAATGTCTCAGGTCAGACTCGCCTCAGAACTTCACGGCTGCCTGCATCGTGAAGGAGCGCCCACGCGGATCGGCAATGCGCGGTTCCCACGAGCTGCCTGCCCCGGTGTTCGAGTCATAGGTGATGGCAAAGGGCGGGTCGGTGTTGAAGATGTTCTTGATGCCCGCCGTGATGGTGAAGCGTTCCCCGAACCGTTGCGACACAGACGCATTGAACAACATGTAAGGCTTCACGCGCGGGTTATAGTCAGGCCGCCCCGCACTGCCCGGCAGTGCCTGGTTGGCATAGCCCGCACGATAGATTTGCGAGAAGGTCATCCCAAAGCCGTTATGGCTATAGCTGATGAAAGCGTTGTGCTTCCATTTCAGGCCCAGATCACCCGCAAAGCTGAACACGCCAAGCAAATTGCTATAGGCAAGGTTTGGCAACAGCTTTTCGCGCTTGTCGGTGAGGAGCGTGCCATCAAACCCGGCGGCGATCACACCACCAAGCGCGTTGATGTCACCCCGCACCGAGAACTCGACCCCCTGTGTCCGCCGCGAACCAAAATTGCCGGTCCGCAAATCCACCAGCGTGATGATACCGTTGGTGCGTTCGATGCGTTCGGGGAAAGCTCCAATATTGGCAAGTAACTGCGGGATGGTGATTGAGCCGATCACGTTGTCCACCGCGATCGACCAGAAATCGACCGACACGCTGAAGTGCCGCGAGGGCTGGAACACGGCACCAACGCTGAACTGCTTCGACGTTTCCGGCCCGAGATTCAGATTGCCGCCGCTGAGCGACTCAGGCGTGATCGCCGTGCAGCCTGGAATTGTCGTGCTGACGGTACCGGTCGGGCACGTGGTGGGATCGACCAGCGTGTTGCCCGGATTCGGCGACCGTGTGACACCATTGTTGATCTGGTTAAAGCTCGGCACCCGGAAGCCCGTGTTGTACGAACCACGGAACATCAGCCAGTTGATCGGACGGAACTTGGCCGTGATCTTCGGATTGAAGGTCGAGCCGAAGCCGGTGTAATCGTCAACACGACCCGCAGCAGAGATCTCGAACTGCTCGAATACCGGGATCAGAACCTCGGCATAGGCTGCCTTCACATCACGCGTCACCTTGGTCAGCGCGTTGACGTTGTCGAACGCCACGTTGAAAATGTCCGGTGACGAGGTTGCCCCAGCGGTGGAGCCGTCAAACTTGTAGCTCTCCTGCCGGTAATCGACACCGATCGCGACCTTTACCGATCCGCCGGGCAGGTCGAACAGGCTTCCCGAGACCGACGCATCGAACTGCTTCACCTCATATTTGCCACCATAGAGCCTCACGCCGCGTGCAGAGATTGCTTCAAGGCCGGCAATCGCCTGCGCAGATTGTGTGAGCGAGAACGGGTTGATGATACCGGAGTTGAAAAGGCCAACAATGCCCGGCGCAGTTGCCCCGGGCGCCGTCGGTGCGCGCGGATCGGCACCGCCGCTCACCGCTCCCGCAATGCCCGAAGCGGCGGCTGAGGCGGCACTGGCGAACGTGCCGCGATAGCTATAGCCAGAGCCGAGCACAGAACTGGCAGTGCTGCTGGCATAGGACGCGCCTGCACGATAATCCCAGCCTGTAAACAACGGCCCTTCAATGCCAAGCGCGGCACGAAACGTCTTGGTGTTGGTTTGATACTCGCGCGGGCCACAGGCAGTGCAGCGCCAACGGAAGGTGATCGGCTTGCCGTAGTTGACAGCAATACCAGGCAAGACGGCCACGAGACTGTTGTAAACGGTATTATAGGTTGATGCCGTCAACGCATTGAGCGGATAGGCGATGGGCAATGTAGTGTTGTTTGCACTGTACTGGTTATTCGAGAAAATCTTGTTTGAGTCCGCGTCTGACCCGGTCAGTTCAAGATAGATTTCATGGCGCCCGGCGATGCGCGCCGTCGCACGACCATAATAGGTCAGGGTCTTCAGCGGTTGCTGCAAGGTTGCCGCCCGCCCCGTATCCCACGCACAGGCAAGCGCCGTCGTTGCGTTCGCCCACAAGACAGAATCGTAATTCATCCCGCCATCGACCGAATCACAACCCGCGCCACCCGGCACCCGGAGGGGATTGACCCCGCCAATCGCGGCGATCGTCGTTCCCGGAAGAAAGAACCCCGGCGCGTTGCCGAGATAGGCAGGATTAAACGTCGTACAGTTTGGCGCCGTGCCCGTGATGCACTGGCTGGTGCCGCCAAGCAGCGTGCCGCCCTGTGTAATACCAACACCGGCAGCGGTCGGATTGATCGGGAACGCCGTCGCAATCGGCGTGCCGCGTGTGTCGATCGACAGGCCGCGATTGGGCTGGTTGCCGTTGACGAAGTCGCGGTCACTGCCAAAAAGCGCGCCGCTCCAGCTCTTGCTGACGGCGGCCATCACGTTGAAGCCCTGCTCGTCCAGCTTGCCCCAACCGGCTGTGGCTGAAAGGCGATAGATCGGGCTGTTGCCTTCCTGGGTGATGTCGCTGAAGCCCGTGACATCAAGACCGGTGAAATTGGTCTTGGTGATGAAGTTGATCACGCCGCCAATCGCATCGGTGCCATAAATGGCCGATGCACCGTCCTTCAGGATTTCGACACGCTGGATCGCGGCAAACGGAATCTGGTTCACGTCGACGGCGGAACCCTGCAGGCCGTGCGCCGCAACGCGACGTCCATTCAGCAACACCAGTGTTGATGCACTGCCCTGGCCGCGCAGATTGGCAGCGGAAAGGCCGTTCGTCCCGCGCGCTGCGCCGGTTACAACGTCGGAGTTGGATGCGAGATTGTCAGCACCATTGCCGTTGGTCGACAGGAACGAGATCAACTGTTCGGGGCTGTTGATCCCTTCGCGGGTCAGATCGCGCGGCGAAATGATTGACAATGGCAACGCGCTCTTGGTCGGATCCTGCTTGATCCGCGACCCGGTCACGACAACTTCCCGCCCACCGGCATCTCCCGCTGGCGCGGCCGCCGGGGCATTCCCTGACAGGCTCGTCTGCGCCGAAGCGGTAACTGGAACCATCAGACGCGGTCCCGGTGGTGAGCAAAAACTTGAAAGACGACGTGCCGCGCATTTGAAAACCCCCTGTGTTGCAGCCCCACTGCGAAGCTTGCATTAAGTAACAAGACTGTCACCAGGCGCCATAGTTTCTGTTAGTCGATCCATAACCAAATGGCATTCTCTCGCCCGATTCCCCCAAAATCGTGGCCCACGCGCAACACCGGGATGAATGAACGCCATTGACCCGCGCCGCCGGGCAGCCGAGCGTGTCCGTTGGTGGTCAAGGGGTGGGTAAATGACGGCTGCGGCAATCAGTGATTCTGACGCAATGGTCGATGGTGCAGCAAGCGCACCACGCGCGCCCAGATCGCGCCTGCTGCTCTATCTGCTGCTGGGTTTTTCCGCCGGATTGCCCTTCTACATGTTCTCGACCGTGCTGTCGGCGCGGCTGACCAAACACGGCATCGACATCGTCCTGATCGGCTTTTTCGGCTGGGTCTCACTGTTGCCGACTTTCAAGTTCTTGTGGGCACCGTTGCTTGATCGCTTCCCCGTGCCGGGCTTCGCCCGCTTCTACGGCAAGCGGCTCGGCTGGATCATGCTCTCCCAGCTCGGCATCTTCCTGTCGATGGTGGCCATGGCGTTCACCTCGGCGGACACCAATTTGCCCCTGGTGGCACTGTTTGCCGTGCTGCTCGCCTTCTGGACAACAACACTCGAAGTGTCGGCCGATGCGTGGCGCATCGAGCTGGCACCCACCGCCGAGGAACAAGGCCCGCTGACCGCTGCCAACCTTTGGGGCTATCGCACAGCAATGGCACTGTCCTCGCTGGCCGCGCTGGCCGTGGCCGACCATGCCGGTTGGGTCTGGGGCTATCTCGCGGTCGCGGTGGGCGCGTTTTTGCCGATCCCGATCCTGGCGAGTATGCGCCGGGTCGATTCAACGGACGAGGGCCATGGCGGCGGTCGCGTCGCCGCACTCGCCACCGGTCTGGCGGCCAGCGCCATCGTGCTTGCCGGCTCTTTGCTTCTCGCCCTGCTTGTCGGCTGGCAGATCCTGTCCGCTGCCAGCGCCATCGGCATCAACGAGAAAACCGATGTGAAAAGCGCGGTGCTTGTCCTGTGCCTGCTGCCGTTTGTCATCATGGCGGTGGCCTTGCCATGGATCGTGGCGCTCCCCGCCACCCACTGGGCGCGTCGATCGAGCTGGCTGGGGCCATATATCGATATTTTCTGGCGCTATCGTTATCGCGTCTTGCCGCTGCTCGGCTTCGTCACCTTTTACAGGATGGGCGATGTACTGACCTTGTGGGGCGTCAAACCGCTTGAGATCGCCGCGAAATATGACCTGACCACCATGGGCATCGCTGATGGCTTCATCACCACGCCATCAAGCATGGCCGGTGTCGCATTGGGCGCGGTCCTCGCCGTCCGGCTGCGGATGCCCTGGGCACTGGCCATTGGCGCGGTCGGTTCGGCGTTTGGCAACTGGATCTTTGTCTGGCTGTGGTACGCGCCGCCAAGTGACATCGCGATCTACACGGCCACCGCGCTCGATCAGTTCGCTCACGGGCTGGAGGGCGCAATCTTCGTGGTCTATCTGTCGCTGCTGGTGAACCCGAAATATCCCGCCGCGCAATATGCCTTTCTGTCGGGCTTTGCCTTTCTGCTGCCGCGCCTGTTGCAGGGCGCTGGCGGCAGCATCGTCAAGGCAATCGACTATGACGGCTTCTTCTGGCTGTCCGGAACCCTGAGTCTGGCGGCCATCGTCTTCCTGCCCTTCATCGCGGGAGCGAAACCCCGCCCGGACGACGCATGATTGATATTGAATCCGCTTTTGCTCCCGCCGGTACTGCGGTAGCCGCCGGTCGCATACCCGGCGCGACGCTCGGCATCGTCACCGCGAAAGGCCAACGCGCGGTCAGGCTCGCCGGTCATGCCGCGCTGAAACCCGATGCCGAATTGCTCACCGAAGACCATTGGTTCGATCTCGCCTCGGTCTCAAAGGTCATCGCAACGACGACGATGATCCTCAAACTGGCCGATCAGGGCCGGATCGATCTTGACCGCCCGCTGACCGATGCCATTCCCGATCTGCGCCAATATGATGTCGCCAATGCGCCGGAACGTACCCTGACCTTCCGGGACTGCCTGGCGCACCGCAGCTTCTTCCCGGCGGTCGAGCCGATTTACACCTATGGCGATGACCCGCAGCGGCTGCGCGCCTTTGTGCTGCAACGCGAATGGAAACATGGCCCGCCGGTTTATTCCGACATCAACTTCATCCTGCTTGGCATCGCGATTGAGCGCATTACCGGTGCGCCCTTGTCAGCATGGCCGCTGGGCACCGGCCTGAGTTATGGCCCACCCCCCGGCCCCGCTGTTGCGACCGAGCATTGCATGTGGCGCGACCGCGTGCTGCGCGGTGAAGTGCATGATGAAAATGCGTCGGCCATGGGCGGGGAGACCGGCCATGCCGGGCTGTTTGGCACCGTCCACGGCGTGCTTGATTTTGCCCAGGGCCTGCTCGACGGCTCCGGCGCGTCAGAGGCGATGCTATGGGCCATCCGCACGCCCTTCTACGAACACCGCACCTGTGGCTGGGAACGGCGCTTTGCCGGCTGGTCGGGCGGTCAGGCATGTTCACCGGAAACAATCGGCCATACCGGCTTCACCGGCACCGGCCTGTGGGTCGATTTCGAGCGCGGCCTCGCCTGGACCCTGCTCACCAATCGCGTCCACCCGACGCGACATTTCGACAGCGGCATTTTCGCGTTGCGACCCGAGACAGGCGAAGCGGTGATTGCGGCGTTCGACGCCGCCTGAGCGTCTTTTCGGAAATGCGCATAGTGCGCATTTCGGTGGCGGTACCGCAATGCGCCTACCGGCGCATTCCCAAACAAACCCTAGTTTTCCGCCGCCACCAGCAACAACGCCTTGTCCATCGCCTCAAGCGCGCTGGTGCCATCCGGCACGTCATTGGCGAGGATCGAGAAGGTCAGCGTGCGGCCACTCCGCGCGACCAGATAACCCGACAGCGCATTGGTGGCGTTGAGCGTCCCGGTCTTGGCGAAAACCTTGTGGTCGAGCAGCGTCCCGGCAAAGCGGCGCAACCCGGTGTCACCGCCCACCGGCAAGGTTTCGCGCCACGTCGCGCCCCAGGGCTGGGCTGCGATCCAGCGCAACATTGTCACGGTCCCACGCGGTGCGGTGCGATTATAGCTCGACATGCCCGATCCATCGGCAAAATCGAACGCCGTGCGCGCAACGCCTGCCTGCGCCAGCATCGCACGGATCACCACTTGCCCATCGGCGATGGAGCCGCTGCCGGCAACGCGAGACAAGCGCCGCAGCATCAGTTCGGCATGGAGATTCTGGCTGACCTTGTTGATGATGGTCAGGTCTTCTCCCAGCGGCGGCGGGGTCAATCGCGCCAGCGCTTCCGGCGCCGGAGGCCGGGCCGCCGGGGCGCCCTTTCTCACGGCAGGATCATCAGCGGGGACCAGCGCACGATGCCGCACGCTTATTGCGCCACCGACCTTCACGCCGCGCGCCACCAGCATCTCGCGAAGCCGCCACGCGGCATAGCGCGCGGGATCGTCAATCCCGAAGCGCAGCCGCTCCGGCTTGGCATTCAGCGCAATCACCCCGGTCAGCCGGACGGAAAAGCCATTGGGGTCACGATCAAAGCCAAGGCTCGTCTCACCGCGCGTCACCGTCACCGCACGGTTCTCAACCGTGTAATAACCCGACAGCTCGATTTTCGGCGGCATCCCGATCATCGTCGGTGTAACAAGTGCCGCCAGCTCATTGTCATCCAGCGTCAGCGCCGAAATGCCGGTGCCGGAACGGGTCGGAATGTTGTTCCAGCTCATCCCCGGGCTCCAGCGCTCATCGGGAAACCAGCTGTCATCACCCACAACATCGCGGACATGCCGGGTTTTCGCCGCTACCGCATCGGCCAGCTCCGCCAGGCAATCAACCTTGCAATCCGCCGCGCTGGACAGACGCGCATCACCCCGCCCCTCCAACACCACATCGGGGATGCTGCCACGCCATTCCAGCCGCACACCGGTCCCGCCCGCCAGATCTGTGCGGTCGAGCCCGTTCAGCGTGGCAAAGGCCGCTGCGGTGGTGAACATCTTGGTATTGGATGCCGGGATAAACCGTTGATCGGCATTGATCGCAACAATCTCACTGCCATCCTCGGCCGTAACGAGCACGCCAAAACGCGTGCCCGATGGCGCTGATGACAGCACAGCAGCAACCTTGTCGTTCAGGGACGGTGACTGCTGCGCGCCTGATGGCGCGGCCACGCCCGCCAACAGGAGCAGTGTCAACAGGCGGCGGGCGGTGCGGGATGATGCCATGGCGGCAACGGTAAACCGAAAACGCGGCGGAGCAATCGCGATCAGGACATTCAGAGTGTTGGCGCTGGCATAACTGCGGCGCATGGCCGTGCGTTCGGCGCTTGCTCCGTCCATCCATGTCCCTAGCATTGCGGGATGAATTGGCAAAATGCTTTCAGATTTGCGCTGGGTGCCTCGGCGCTGATCTCCGGCGTCGCGCTTGGCGCACAGACCAGGCCCGATGATCTGGCAACCCACCTCGCCCTGCCCATCGCCAGCGGATTGAGCGGCGCGCGGGATGCCGCTGTGTTTGCGTGGATCGAAAACACCGCTGGCGCGCGCAATATCTGGATTGGCGGTCCGGGACTGCCAGGTCACGCGCTCACCAGCTATATCGGGGACGACGGTATCGAACTGTCCGACCTCGCGCTCAGCAACGACGGTACATTGATCGCGTTTGTCCGGGGCGGTGATGGCGAGTACCCCGACGCCGCCCTGCCCAACCCGGGACAATTTCCCGAAACGCCCCGGCAGGAATTATTTGTCCTTTCGACCACGGGCGGCCCGCCAACCCGGCTCGGCGAAGGTCATTCGCCCGTCTTCTCGCCAGCCGGTGACCGTATCGCCTTTGGCCACAAGGGTGAAATCTGGTTGTGGGACCGGACCGGCGGCGCGCGCAGGATTGCCATTGTCAGCGGCGACGTTGCCCAACCTGGCTGGTCGCCTGACGGCAATTCTTTGCTGTTCATCACCGATCGTGACGATCACAGCCTTGTCACGCTGCTCGACGTCAAGACAGGCAGGCAGAGATATATCCAGCCTGGCCTTGGCTATGTCGCTGATCCGGCTTTCTCACCGGATGGTCGCCAACTTGCCTTCATAAGATTTGTCACGCCACCGGCTGACGCGGCGCCGGATGCTGCCGGATATTGGTCGGTGCAGGTCGCCGATGTAGCGTCCGGCAATGCCCGCACCTTGTGGCGCGCACCGCCGGGTCCGGGCGGGGAGTTCTACGGCACCCGGGGCCGCAACCTGTTCTGGACCGCCGACGGCACGCTTGTCTTCCCATGGGAACGCAGCGGCTGGGTTCATCCCTATGCGCTCCCCGATACCGGCGGCGAGCCATATGAGCTGACACCGGGCAATTTCGAGGTGGAAAGCTTTACGCTTGGTACTGACCGCCGCACGCTGATCTACGCCGCCAATGCGGGCAATCTTGATCGTCGCCACCTGTGGCGGCGCAGCCCATCGGACCGGGAGCCGGTCCCGCTCAGCAGCGGTGACGGCTTTGAATCCGCACCCGTTGTCGCCGGCAATACCCTCGCTGCCATCGCCACCGACGCGCAGCATCTTGCCCATCCCGTGCTCGTCTCACGAACCCTGCTGCCGCTCGGCCCGGCCCCTGCCATCACTGCATTCCCGGCACCCGAAGCAGTGACCTTCACCGCCGCCGATGGCGTGACGGTCCACGGCCAGTTGTTCCACGCACGCGGCACCGGCAAGCACCCGGCGCTGGTCTATGTTCATGGTGGCCCCCGGCGGCAGATGCTGCCCGGCTTTCACCCATCCTATTATTATTCCAACGGCTATATCCTGAACCAGCATTTCGCGGCGCAGGGTTATGATGTGCTGTCGGTCAATTATCGCAGCGGCACAGGCTATGGCCATGCGTTCCGCGCGGCGCCGGAAATCGCCCGCGCCGGGGCAGCGGAATATCGCGACGTGCTTGCCGCCGGTCGCTGGCTGGCGGCGCGAAGTGATGTCGATCCGACGCGCATCGGCATCTGGGGCGGCAGTTGGGGTGGCTATCTCACCGCACTGGCGCTGGCGCGCAACAGCGACCTGTTTGCGGCGGGCGTCGATTTCCACGGTGTCCACACGATGGTCCGCCCGGTAGAAAAAACCTTGTCGCCCGAGGCGGAAGCCCGGGCGCACGAACTGCAATGGCAATCCTCACCCATGGGCTCAATCGACCATTGGCGCTCACCGGTGCTGCTCATCCATGGCGATGATGACCGCAATGTCGACTTCGGCCAGTCGCTGCTGCTTGCCCGCGCACTGACCGCGCGGCGCGTGCCGTTTCAGGAACTGGTCTTTCCCGGCGAACGCCACGACTTTTTCCGCTATGCCGACTGGCTGGCAAGCTATCGCGCTGCTGATGCCTTTCTCGACCGCACACTGATGAAGAAGCAGCCATTGCCATGATCGGCCTGCGTACCATGCTCGCGGCGGTAATCCTGCTCGGCGGGTCGGCGTCCCATGCCGCGTCCGAACGCCCGACCCTGATCCGCGGCGCGCGGGTATTTGACGGCACGGGCGCGGTGGCGGTGGAGGAAAATGTCCTGATCCGTGGCGAGCGCATCGTCGCGGTCGGCCCCAGGCTGCGCGCACCGCGCGGCGCCCATGTCATTGACGCACGCGGGCTGACACTGACGCCAGGATTGCATGACCTTCACACCCATTTGCGATCGCCGGCCTATGACGCGCCGGACGATATGGCGAAGAGCTGGGCCGGCTATCTCGTCAATGGCGTGACCAGCGTGAACGACTATTCAGTGCAGGGCGAGATGCTGCAACCGATCCGCGCGATGACGGCACCGGGCGGCATCCCCGCCCCGCATCTCCAGCTTGCCATCCGGCTCGGCGTGCCGGGTGGCCATGGGACGGAATTCGGCTGGGGCAACTTCTTCACGTTGCAGGTGGCAACGCCGCGTGCCGCGCATGTCGCAATGGCGCAGGCGCTGCCCTACCATCCAGACGTGATCAAGGTGTTTGCCGACGGCTGGCGCTATGGGCGCGATGCCGATCTCAACAGCATGAATGAGCCGACACTGACCGCCATCGTTGAGGATGCGCACAAGGCAGGCATCCCGGTCATCACCCATACGGTGACGCTGGAAGGCGCCAAGGTCGCAGCCGCAGCCGGGGTTGATGCCGTAGGTCACGGCGTCGGCGATGCGCTGATCGACGACGAACTGATCGGCCTGATGCGACAACACCATACAGCCTATGTCGCGACGCTTGTGGTCTATGAACCACAGCAAGACCGTCGCTTCGCCCCCGGCGAATGGGCCAGTTTCAGCCCGCCTGAACGCGCGCGCGAGACGGCGCGCCAGGCCAGGCCGGTTGCGCCGGTCCCGGCCTATGAAGCGAAGCGCTGGACCATCATGCAGGAGAATATCCGCCGGCTGAAGGCGGCCGGTATCCGCATCGGCATTGGCACTGATGCCGGAATCGAAGGAGTCTACCACGGCCCCGGCACATTGCGCGAAATCACCTTGCTCGGGCAGTTGGGCTTCACGGCGAGTGAGGCACTGGTCGCAGCGACACGCAGCAGCGCCAGCATCATCGGGCAGGACAAGGACCATGGCCAGATTGCACCCGGACAGCGCGCAGATATGGTGCTGTACACCGGTCGGCCCGACCAGCAGCTTGCCGACCTGTGGACCGTAAAGCGGGTTTTTCTCGCCGGGCGTGAGGTCGCCTTGCCAGCGCTGCGCCAGCATTTGAACGACCCTGCACCAACGCCGTTGCCGGTCCGCAAAATGCCTGGCCCGATTGACACCGGCGCTCGCGCCGATGGCCGCACTGATCTCAACACCCTGCCGGTCGAAAGCACCGAGGCTGGCGTTGACCACAGCCATCTCGATTTCGTCCGTCCCGATGAGGGGACTGATCGACGGCTGTTCATGGTCGCGCATCTCGGCGCTCGCCCCCGGCCCTTCGCGCAGTTGATCCTGCCGCTGACGCGCGGGGCGATTGAGCTGGCTGATGCACGCGGCTTTGCCGGGGTCGCGTTTCAGGCACGCGGCAGCGGTGACTATGCGCTGCTGTTTGACAGCTATGGCATCGACAACGACGCCTGGTTTCGTGCCAGCTTCAGCGCAGGTGCGTCGGCGCAAGAAATCCGCATCCCCTTCAGCGCGTTCCGCGCGCCCGGTGATACAGGACAACTTGACCTCACCAGACTTCGCGCGCTGATCGTGCGGTTGCAGGGAGATCCCGGCGGCAAGGCCTGGCTGGAACTGCGCAACATGCGGTTCTACTGATCACATTCCCAAAGCGCTCAGGCCGGGGTGATCATCAGGCCGTCGGCCAAGCGGCCAGTGGAACTTGCGATCACCCTCGGCAATTGGATGCTCGTTGATGCTGGCAATACGCCGCTCCATCAGGCCGTCAGCATCAAACTGCCAATTCTCGTTGCCATAGGCCCGGTACCAGGTGCCGCTGTCGTCGCGATATTCATAGGCAAATCGCACCGCGATGCGATTGCCGGCATGGGTCCACACTTCCTTGATCAGGCGATACTCAAGTTCCCGCGCCCATTTGCGCGTCAGAAACTGCTCAATCGCCGGGCGCCCGGTGACAAACTCGGCACGGTTTCGCCATTGGCTGTCAGGGGTATAGGCCAGCGCCACACGCGCCGGATCGCGACTGTTCCACGCATCTTCCGCAAGGCGGGCCTTCTCGGCGGCGGTGGCATCGGTAAAGGGCGGCAAAGGCGGGCGGCTCATGATGACATCCTTTCAACACGCTGCCTGAGGGCAGCATTTTCCGCTTCAAGCGCGGCAATACGGGTTTCGTAACGGGTGATCGCCGCACCGACATCAGCGGCGCCGATCAGTTGCGGGATATGCTGCGGACAGTTCATGTCCCACGCGTCTACCTCGAACAGGATGACCTGCTCCGGTCGCGCGCGATACCCTTCGGGCATCAGCCGTTCGATCAGCACCGGGTCATTCTCAACCACACGGGCACGTCCCCACAGCTTGAAGCGGCGGCGATGGGCATAATCCATCAGGAACAGGAATGCCTTGTCATTCTCGACCAGATTGCCGGTCGAGACATATTGGCGGTTGCCAACATAGTCGACAAAGCCAATCGTGCGCTCATCAACCTGGCGGATAAACCCCTTGGGGCCACCGCGATGCTGCGCATAGGGTTGGCCATCGGCGCTGGCCGTTGCCAGATAGGCCGTTTCGATCTCGCCGAGAAAGCTGATCAGGTCATTGTCAATCGCGGTACGAAACCCGCCGCGAGCCTCCATGCGGGCATAAAGCTCGCGCGACTGGCGGCGGGTCTGTACGGCCTTGACCGCCGGCGTGAAGGCAATGTCGCTCGATGGTGTTTGCATTTTCGCCTCCTTTGAACGGCGGTTCTCACTGGTTACTTCTTTGGTTTTACCTGCTTGTCGTAGAAACTGATGATGTGGCTCGCGATGAAGGGCAGATTGTCCTCAGTCGCAAAATGGCCCGCGTTGAGCCGGTGAATCTCGGCCTTGGGCAAGTCCCTCAGATACGCCTCACCACCGGCAGGCGTGAAGAACGGGTCATTCTCACCCCAAAATATCAATGCCTTGGGCTGATGATCCCGCAGATACTTCTGCCATACGGGGTAGAGTTCCGGATTGTGTCGATAATCATAGAACAGGTCGAGCTGGATCCGAACATTGTTGGGGCGCCCGATAAAGGCAGCATCACTCTGATAGCTTTCCGGTGCGATCAACTCGGGATGGCCCGCCCCTGTAAGGTAGACCCCCTTGATCCCGTCCGGGGTATTGAACGCGGCCAGCGGCTTCTCGGTTTCGGCGTTGCGGTTGACCCACAAGGCCTTGCGAAAGCCATCCCAGGCGCCGCTAAAGCCTTCTTCATAGGCATTGGTGTTCTGGATGATCACCCAATCCAGTGCCTTGGGGTTGCGGCCCACGATCCTGAACCCGACAGGGCCGCCATAGTCCTGCATGAACACGCCAAAGTGATCAAAGCCCTTGGCAGCAAGGAATTTCTCGATCGTCACCGAGATGGCCTCAAACGAATAGTGATAGGTCGCCGGGTCAGGCGCATCGCTGTTGCCAAAGCCCTGATAGTCCGGGGCAATGACGTGGAAACGCGGCGCCAGCGCAACGATAAGATCGCGATACTGGTGTGACGAGGATGGCCAGCCGTGGAGCAGCACCAGCTTGGGGCTCTTCGGATCGCCCGCTTCGCGATAGGCAATGTTGAGGCCGTCGATCTTGACGGTACCGTACCGCACCTGGGTTGCCGGAACCGGCGCGGTCAGCGCTTGCTGTGGCGCGGCAATGGCCGATGTGGCGGCAAACAGGTTGCTGGCAGCTACCGTTGCGCTGAAGACGGCGGCGAGAAGTCGTGTTCTGCGAGTCATCTTTATGTCCTTGCGATATGTCCGGGGGTAGTGGGCGCCGCTCCGGGGGTAAGAGCGGCGCCCGTTCCTCATCGTCTGGCCTGAGGGGGGATCAGGCGGCCTTGCGGGCTTCGACGACAGGGAAATCGATATCCGTACCAAACACTTCATTGGTGTAGTTGGTGAAGGTGTTGATCGCGACGTGCATGATGATCTCAAGCAACTGCGCGTCGCTGTACCCGGCCAGCTTGACAGCGGAGAGATCGGCATCGGCCACCTGACCACGCCCACGGGCAACCTTCGCGGCAAAGCGGACAGCCGCATCAGCCTTGGGGTCGTTTGAGGCGCCGCTGCGGTTGGCGGTGATCTCAGCGTCATCGAGCTTGGCGAGGTTCTTGCCGAGATAGCTGTGCGCCGACAGGCAGTAATTGCAGCCATTCACCTCGGCAACAGCAAGCGCGATCCGTTCACGGGTCGCCGCAGGCAGCGCACCCTTGCCCAGCGCGCCCGACACGCCGAGATAGGCTTCAAGGGTTTGCGGGCTGGTGGCGATCAGGCGAAACATGTTGGGCACCGTGCCGAGCTGCTTGTTGACGGCTTCGAGCAATGGCTGGGCCTTTTCAGGAGCGTCAGCGATCGTGGCGGGGGTCGGGATACGTGACATTGGGGGAGTTCCTCTTCATCGGTTGAGAGCCGCTTCGGCCCGGTGACGATGATCTAGTAACTTCCAGTTTTTCGCGGTATCCGCTGATTTTTGTAATCACCCTTCCATTTTTTGGAAATCAAATGGACCGCTTCGATGCCATGGCGACACTGATCGCGGCCGTAGATGGTGGCAGCCTGTCAGCCGCTTCACGATCATTGGGGATGCCGCTGGCAACGGTCAGCCGCAAGGTCTCCGAGCTGGAAGCGCATCTGCGAACCCAGCTTGTTATCCGCACCAGCCGCAGGTTGCTGCTGACCGAAGCCGGGCACGCCTATATTGCCGCAGCCCGCCGGATCCTTGATGAGGTGGAGGGGGCCGAACGCGCTGCCTCCGGTGAATATCGCGCGCCGCGTGGCCATTTGACGATCACCGCGCCGATCATGTTCGGCAAGCTGCATGTCGCGCCCGTGTTGCTGGCGTTTCTCGATGCCTATCCCGACATCACCGCCCGGCTCGTCCTTGCCGACCATGTCGTCAATCTTGTCGATGATCATGTCGATGTCGCCCTGCGCATCGGTGCGCTTCCCGACAGCATGATGGTCGCATCGCGACTTGGCGCCGTCCATTGGGTCACCTGCGCCAGCCCGGCCTATCTCGCCCGGCGCGGCGTCCCTGATACTCCCGCCGCACTGGCAGGGCATGATTGTGTGATGTTTGAGGGTCTCTATTCCACCAACATCTGGACCTTTACCGAGGCCGGGAGGGCCGTTGCCGTACCGATCAAACCCCGTTTCGCCATCAACACGGCGGATGCAGCCATCGCTGCCGCGATCAACGGCGCCGGGGTGTCACGATTGTTGTCCTATCAGGTGGCTGACGCGATTGCCGCCGGGAAGCTTCAACTGATCCTGCGCGACTTTGAACCGCCGCCGCTGCCTGTGCATTTTGTCTATGCCGGCCAATCGCTGCTCCCGCAGAAGCTGCGCGCGTTCCTTGATTTCACCGCGCCACGATTGAAAGCCGCCCTGACGTCAGCGGCGTTGCCGCGCCACGACACATGACAAAACTATCCAACCTCTGACACCGGCAGCGGAGGGGAATTGCGATATTGTGATCGGGAGTTTTGTCAGTCGGTATAGTGCGGCTCACCCCGCTCACGCAGCGCTTCATAATGTACCAGCGCCTGTTCGCTGCCAAAGGGAACGGGCTGTCCGTCGCGGAAGGCCCACTCCCCCCGGTCGCAATCCTCGGCCCGGACATAGCCATTGATATAAAGCCGGCGGAGATGGTCTGACTGGTTGGTGCCTGACCCATGAACCAGATAGGGGCTCCACAGCGCGAGATCGCCCGGTGCCAGATCGAGCTCGATCGCATCGTCAGCCGAAAAACCGGCGGCTTCAATCACCGCATCGTTCATCGCCGTGCCCAGCACCTCCTGCGAGGTGTCGAGCTTCAGATCACCCCGCAAATGGCTGCGCGGAATGAAGCGCATTCCGCCGGATCCGCTGTTGTGCGGGTCAATGGCCAGGCCGGTCTGGACATAGGAACTGCCGAGATGACGATAGGCTTCGGTCGGACGGCGAAATCGCGAATCCTGATGCCAGGCGAAATCGCCCCTGCTTCCCGGAGTCTTCCAGTGAAGCTGGTTGATGATCTGCTTCAGGTCGCGACCGAGCAACGGCTCAAGCAAATCGGCAAAGCGCTGGTCGAGCCGCACGCTGTTGAGCACCACTTGATGATAGGCCGGCCACTGCGCCATCCGCACCTGCGGAACACCGCCGGCATCAGGCGCCACATTGTAAAACAGATTGCCGTGTCGAAAACTCCGGCCATGCGCGACGCCTTCGGCATGGACCTGGTCGATGGCGGCGCCGATGGCGGCCACTTCTTCCAGCGCGAAGAAACGGCGGATCACCGCATAGCCTTGGTCGCGATAATGGCCGATGATGTCGTCAGCAGTCATATCAGGCATCTTGGCTCGAACCATAGACTGCGGTGTCCAGCTCACCCTCAAGCCGCGCCACCGTTGTCGCGACGGCAAGGTTGGCGCTGACGCTCGGCACGGTACGGGTCATGTCGAGCAACCGGTCGAATGGCAGCACGAACCCGACCACCAGCGCTGTCTGTTCCGGCGCGACACCCACCGCCGACAATACCGCGGCGAGCATGAACAGTGACGCCGACGGCACCGGCGCCGTGCCAAACGCGGCCAGCGCGCCAGTCAACAACACTGTTGCATAGACCTGGAACGTCAACGGAACGCCAAAAGCCTGCAAGGCGAAGACCGACAACAGCCCGACATACATTGCCGTCCCGTCTTTCCCGATGCTGGCGCCGAGCGGCAGCACCGTCGAATAAACCGGTCGGGCAACCCCAAGATTCTCGCCCGCGACGCCCATGGCTACCGGCAGGGTCGCCGAACTTGACGCAGTCGAGAAGCCCACCACGAGCGCATCAACAACGCCGCGAAAAAAGGGCAGCACCGGCAATCGCGCGACAAGGCGCAGCAGCAAGCTGTGAACGATGCCAATCTGGATCAATGACCCGATGACGACGGCCAGTGCCAGCCAGCCGACATGAACGAAGACGGCGGCGCCATTGGTTGCAACAGCATTGGCAATAAGGGCGAACACGCCAAAGGGCGTCGCCTCCATGATGATTGTTACCAGCTTCAACAGTACCGACGACGTTGCCTGCAACAGCGAGGCAAAGGGCTTGCCTGCTTCGCCCGCCAGAACCGTCGCCACGCCCAGCATGATCGCGACGAAAATCAGGGCCAGCATGTCACCCTTGGCCAGCGCCTCGACAATGTTCAGCGGCACAATGCCAATCAACTGTTGGTAGGGTGTCACGGGGGCACCCAGATCATGCGGTGCCGCCGTGCCGAGCGGTGCGCCAATGCCCGGATGCAACGGTGCGGCAACGATCATCCCGACAGACACGGCAATGGCCGTCGTCAGCGCGAACAGGCCGATCGTGCGCCCACCAAGCCCGCCGAGTCGCTTGGGATCGCCCAGCGATGTGATGCCCGAGGCAATCGTTACCAATACGATCGGCGCAACCAGCATCCGGATCGCACGAACAAACAGGTCGCCCATAAAGGCGACTGCTGGCGTCGCGGATGGCCAGAGCAAGGCAAAGAGCAGGCCGAGCGCCAGTGCCGCAAGAACGCGCTTCCAAAGAGCAATGGCGAACCAGTGGCGCAGGATCATGATTGGCAGCTCCCCGAAGACAACAGGTGCGGCAGGGCGCGGCCAGCGGCGCGCGCTGTCACCTTGCCGCCATCCACCGCCAGCACCCCATTGACCAGCACGGCGCGGACCCCGGCAGCATAAAGCGTCGGCTGCTCATAGGTTGCACGCGCAGCATAGCTTGCCGGATCGAACACAACGATATCGGCAAAGGCACCGGCCTTGAGATGCCCCCTGCCCGTCAGATGAAACCAGTCAGCGGTCACCGATGAGCTGCGTTCAATAAACTCGCGCAGCGTCAACACATGATCTGCCACGACATATTTGGCATATTTGCGCGCGAAGCTCCCATAGACGCGCGGATGTCCGGGCGAGGCGTCGGAGTCGGTCATCACCCAGGGCTGGCGCATGAATTCAGCGATGTCGGCTTCACTCTGGTTGAACGAGACCACGCCGGGATCACCGAGGCGAATAACCGCGATGGCCGCCGCAACGGTATCCATGTTCAGCGTCTTCGCAACGTCACTCAGTTTGCGATTGCGATATTTCCCATCGACAATCAGTAACTTGTCTGCACCGCCCCGCTTGCGCATGTTCTCAGTGATGTCAGCGCGCATCCTTGGCGCCAGGGCAGGATCATCGAACCGCCGCAGCAACGCCGCGCGCCCGCCGTCCTGCGCCCAAAGCGGGACCAGCGATGCGACCATGCTGGTACCGCTTGCTGACCAGGGATATTGGCTGGCGCTGATATCTAGGCCAGCGCGACGCGCGGCCACAATCCGCGCAATGACCTCAGGCGCCTTGCCCTGCACATCCACGCCAAGCGCCTTGATGTGAGAGATATGCACCGGGATATGCGCGTCACGGGCAATCTGGATCGCCTCATCAATCGCCGGCAGCAAGCCAACGGTGTAGCTGGATTCGTCGCGGATATGGCTGTCATAATAACCGCGATACTTCGCCGCTTCCGCCGCGAGAGCGACCACCTCATCCGTCCGGGAAAAGCTCTGCGGCGCGTAGAACAGACCCGTCGAAAGCCCCAGCGCACCCTGGCACATCGCCCGCGCGACCAGTGATTTCATCCGCACCAGTTCAGCCGGCGTCGGATCACGCCGCGCAGCACCGACGACCGCCGAACGGATCGAGCCAAATCCGGTATAGGTCGCGTAATTGATCCCGACCGGCCGGGTCTTGGCGCTGTCCAGCACCTTGGCCACATCAACCGCACCGCCGCCATCATTGCCGATAAAGGCGGTTGTCACGCCCTGCATCAGGAACATCGGGATCAGGCGCCGTTGCGGATCGGGCGAGAGCAACGCATCCCCCATATGCGTGTGCGGGTCGATAAAACCGGGGGAAACCACCATGCCATGGGCGTCTATCGTGCGTCGCGCTGCAAGCGCCAGATCAGGCCCAACGGCGACAATCCGGTCACTGACAATGGCAACGTCGCCCGTAAACGGGGCATCAGAACCGGTATAGATCGTCCCGCCCTTGATCAGCAGATCGACGGGCTCTGGCGCGGCATTGGCCCCCAATGTCAGGCCAGCAACCGCCACAGCGGCCAGTATTCGCGCGATCACCCTCATGGCGTTCCCCAAAATCCCCGTGATGGCGGAGACATATAGCCGCATTCATCGGTTACACCGCCGGGATAATCCTCCCGCAGCCAGACCGGGCCATCAAGGTCGACGAAATCGCTCATCCGCGCGATGTGCAAGGCTGGCGCAATCGACAATGAGGAGCTGACCATGCAGCCGGTCATCAAGCCCAGGCCGCGCGCGCGCGCCGCATGGGCCAGCTCAAGTGCCGCCGTCAGACCACCGGACTTGTCGAGCTTGACGTTGACCATCTGATAGCGGCGGGCAACCTGCGCCAGATCGGCTGCGACATGGACCGATTCATCGGCACAGATCGGCACCCGTGGGGTAAAGCCCTCAAGCCAGGCATCGGCATCGGCCGGCACCGGTTGCTCGAGCATCGCAACCTGTTGCTCAACCAGCAAATCCTGCATCGCGACGACCAGTGCCTCGTCCCAGCTCTCATTGGGATCGACAATCAGCGCGGCGTCCGGCGCAGCCGCACGCACAGCGCGAATGCGCTCACCGGCATTTTCGGCACCGACCTTGATCTTGATCACCGGCGCACCGGCTATCTCAGCGGCAGCAGCGGCCATTGCTTCGGGGCTGTCGATCACAACCGTCAAGGCGCTTGCCAGCCGGGTTGGCGACGGCGCGCCGATCAGCGTGGCGACATCCTGACCGGCCAGACGGGCTTCCAGATCCCACAGCGCGCAGTCAAGTGCGTTGCGCGCAGCCCCCGGCGGCAGCAGGGCCGCCAGCGCGGCGCGATCTGCCCCGGCCTCCAGCGCGACCCGCACCGACCCTACATCTGCGAGCGCGCTTTCAATACTCTCGCCATAGCGTTGATAAGGAACGCCTTCACCACGTCCCTGCACCCCCTGCTCGTCCAGCGTCACCGTGATTACATCAGCGGCGATTTTCTCGCCCCGTGCAATCCGGAACGGGCGAGTCAGCGCGAAGCGATCGTGCCGGACGCTGAGGGTACGAGACATAGCAACTCGTCAATGATTGCATCGACGCCAAAGGCAATCGGATCGGTGCATGGCAGCCCGGTTTGCCGCTCAATCTGCGCGCACAACCGACGTGCCGCCAGCGGCTCCATGCTGGATGTATTGAGGCAGACCCCGGCCATACGCACCGCCGGGCTGGTCAAGCGCGCGACCTGCAGGTTGAACGCAATACATTCCGCCAAGCCCGGCAAGGCACGGCCCGGAATGCCGCGCATATGCTCCCGCGCCGGGTCATGGCACATCACCAGCACCTCAGCCTGGGCGCCGTGCAACAGGCCCGCCGATACGCCGGCGAAGGACGGATGGAACAGCGAGCCCTGCCCTTCAATCACATCCCAGCCATCATCATCCCTGGCGGGTGCGAGTTGTTCAATTGCCCCGGAAATGAAATCCGCAACAACCGCATCAACCGGCACACCACCACCCGCGATCAGGATCCCCGTCTGCCCCGTGGCGCGAAAATCAGCAGCCACACCCCGACCGCGAAGCCCCTCAACCAACGCCAGCGACGCATACATCTTGCCGACAGAACAGTCGGTGCCAACGGTCAGCAAGCGATGGCCAGCACGGGCATAACCATTACCGACAACCAGATCGGCGGGCGGATCACGCACATCAAAAAGCTGCAGCCCGCGCTCCTCAGCCAGCGCCGCAAGGCGTGGCACATCGCGCAGACGCTGATGGAGCCCGGCCGCAACATTCATTCCGGCCTCAAGCGCCGCCGCAGCATCATTGATCAGCGTATCACTCATGGTGCCGCCGGAATTGGCAATGCCCAGCACCAATGTTCGCGCACCAGCCGCAGCGGCCTCGGCAATGGTCAGCCGCGACAGGCCCAATGTCAGCGGGCAGTCATCGTGGCGAAATTCACCGACGCAATCATGTGGTCGAAATGTTGCCAGCCCGCGTGACGTCTTGATGCCGACGAAATCGCTGCTGCTGCCAAGATACAGGAGATAGGGCGCTGGGATCATGACCTTGAGCCTAGAGCCTTGCATGAAAGTCGGCGCATAGTGAGTACGGACCCAGCTATAGCTTCGATTTATGGTGTTTCGATCACCGCAGAGAGGGTTTTGAGAAAATCCGTCGCCAATGCGGTGGGCGGGCGGTTGAGCAGGAACATCGCATGGACATCAAAGGTGATCTGCGGCTTGAGCGGTCGCATCGCCATTCCCGGGGCAAGTGATGCCTGGGCGGTGAAGCTGTCGACCACGGTCATCCCGACACCCTGCCGGACCAGGCTGGCAGCAATATGAAAGGTCCGCGCCGACACGACTTCATCAAGCGCGAGGTCGAGGCGATCCATTTCATGCGTAAAGAGCTGCCCAATCGGGCCGCTCGCAGCAACGGTGATGAAGCGCTGCCCCCGCAGACACTCCAGTTCCACGCGCGGCGGGGCATCGGGCATGTCCTGCTCGCGGTACAGCATGACCAGCTCACCTTCGCCGAGCCAGCGGTGGCCGAGAGGCGCCGCAGGTGGCACCTCATAGGCAATCGCAACATCTGTCTCGCGCTCGTAAAGCTTGCGCAGCAGATCGTCATGATGGACCGTCTGAAGGTCAAACTTCACATTCTGGTGCGCCCGCAGGAAACGCGACACCGCCGTGGGCAGCGCATCGAGGGCCAGCGAAGGCAATGCCGACACGCGCAATGTCCCCCCGGTGCCGCGCCGCAGGTTCCGCCCCGCCTCGCGCAGGGCATAGACCCGGTCCTGAATCTCACGCACCTCGGTGAACAGGATATGCGCATCCTCGGTCGGGACGAGCCGCCCGCCGGTGCGCTGGAACAAGGGAAAGCCCAGCAGCGATTCGGCGTGACGCAGCGTCTTGGAAACCGAGGGTTGCGAGATATTCAATGACCGCGCCGCACCACTGACCGAGCCGTTGACATAGACAGAGTGGAATATTTCGATGTGGCGGAGATTCATTGCGTACCCCGCGCGAGCATTTCCTCTGCCGGGGTATAGGCGGAATTGGCCGCATGAGGCGTCGCCGGGACATCGGTCGCGAAATAGGCAACGCCGGTTCCCCGCACGCGATCAATCCACAACCCCGACCTCAGGCCATAGGCTTCCCCGGCATGACCGATGCGGCGGCGACCATCGCCAAAGGGATCATCACGACAGGTTTCGGCAGGCGTCGCGAGAAAGGTCACCGCCAACCCATAACTACAGGTAAATCCATCATCGGTCTGACCATTGGCCGCATCGCCCGCCTTGCCGTTGAACGTCCACAAGGGCGTTTCCAGCAGCGCGACCGATTGCGGGGTCAGTAACCGCACGCCATCGACCCGGCCATTGCCAAGCAGCAGCCGACCGATCTTTGCCAGCCCGCGCATCGAAATGCGCAAGCCGCCCTGTGGTGAGAACAGCGCGCCATTGGCCCCGGCACGCCAACGCGTCAGGTCGCAGGTGCCATCGCTTGCCGGCGTCACCGTGCAGGCTGGCATCACGCCCTTGTTGTCATCACGGACCGGCACATTGTCACGGTACAGCACAACGCCGCGCACCGCCGTCGCCGGTTTGCAGCTCGCCCAGTTATAACAGGCATCGAGTTTCAGCGGATCAAGCACGAGCCGCTTCATCAACAGGTCGAAACGCTCTCCTGTCGCACGCTCCATCACCGCCGCGATGACCGGAAAATTGAGGTTGGTGTACTGAAACCATGTGCCGGGCTTGTGCCGGGCATCCCAAGCCTTTGGATCAGCGAGCACGCTGCGCATCTCGGCATCAAGTGGCAGGACATAATCAATGCCATCGGTCAGGCTCGACTGGTGCGACAACAACAGGCGCAGGCTGATTGGCTGATCAGGAAATGCGGGGTTGCGCAGCGACCATCCGAGCAAGGTCGATACGTCAGCATCGAGATCAAGCTGATGCTGTTCCACCAGCCGCATCACGGCAATCGCCACGACCAACTTGGAGATCGACGCAATGCGGACCGGATCATCACCGGTAACACGCTTTTGCCGGGCCAGATCGGCCCAGCCGGTGGCGCGCACCGAATGTTCACCGCGACGATCAAAGGTTACGCGCACGGTCGCAACGGGCTGTGCGACAACGGCCAGAGCAAGGGCAGGAAGCAGCATGGTTACAGCGTAGCGCCACCGGGGCGTGCGGTACAATGCCTATCGGCTCTACCCTTGTGCGCAGAATCTACTTGCCAAGTGCGAATGAAAGCGGTGGCTTGGGCGAGACAACGCGGGAGGGCACATGTCAGAGCCAAACTTAGTCTGGACAGCATTGATGGTTTGGCTGCTGAAGCCATTACGGGCAGCTATTCTGGCGGTATTGACGCCGGTTATCTGGTTCTGGAATCGCCTATCACAGGCGGCCAAGATTTTGCTGGCGCTGGTTGCCGGGCTTTTGATCGGCATTGCCATTGCAGCATATGATCCGACCAGGGCCGTTGCGGCAACGGCCGTGACACAACCCATCGGCCTGGCGTGGCTCCACGGACTCCAGATGGTGATCGTGCCGCTGATCATCGGCCTGTTGGTTACAGGTGTCGGTGCCGCTGCCAATGCGGCACGCGCGGGCCGCATCGCGCTGCGATCCGTCATCAGCTTTGTCGTCATCCTGTGGTCAACGACCATCATGGCCGCCGTGGTGATGCCGGTCCTGCTCGACCTGTGGCCGATGCCGGAAGAATGGTCGCAGGCGCTGCGCCTCGCATTGCCCAGCGCGACACCGGTCGGCGCGGTGCCGACGCTGAGTAATTTCTTTGAGACAATCGTCCCGTCAAACGCCATTTCCGCCGCCGTCAGCGATTCGTTCCTGCCGCTGACGATTTTCAGCCTCGCCCTTGCCTTTGCCATCACCCAGCTCGAGCCGGTGGCGCGGAAGCAACTGACCGATCTGTTTCAGGCTTTCACGGACGCCATGCTGGTCATCATCGGCTGGGTGTTGAAGCTGGCGCCGCTCGGCGTCTTCGCCCTCGCCTATGGCGTTGGCGCCCGCACCGGCGCGGCAGCCTTTGGCGCGCTGGTCCATTATATCGTCCTTGTCTCGTCGATTGGCTTCATCGTGCTGCTGGCCGGTTATCCGGTGGCGATGCTTTACGGTCGGGTTTCGCCCTTGCGCTTTGCCCGTGCCGTCGCGCCCGCCCAGGCAGTGGCAATCAGCACGCAATCCTCGCTCGCCTCACTGCCCGCGATGCTCAATGCCTCAAAGGAACTCGGTGCAGCACCGACGACAGCAGGGATTGTGCTGCCAATTGCGGTTGCGATCTTCAGGGCGACCAGTCCGGCAATGAACCTCGCCGTGGCACTGTATGTCGCCCATTGGCTTGGCGTGCCGATTGGCCCCGGCGCCCTCGCCGCCGGTGTCGTCACCGCCGCGATCACCACCATGGGATCGATCAGCCTGCCCGGCACCATCAGCTATATCGCGTCAGTCGCACCGGTCGCGCTGGCGATGCACGTGCCGCTCGAGGCGCTTGGCCTGCTGATCGCGGTCGAGACGATCCCCGACCTGTTCCGCACCGTTGGTAATGTCACCATGGACGTTGCGGTGACGGTTGGCGTGGCGCGGCGTTCTCGTTCGGAGAATGATTCGGATGAGGCACTGGCGGCAACAGCGAGCTGAACAACGCCACAAAAACAAACCCCCGCCAGGTCGATGACCTTGGCGGGGGATGTTGGCGCGCCCGGAACGATTCGAACGTCCTACCCTCAGATTCGTAGTTAGAAGAACCTAAGAGCTAACGGCTGCTCGCGTTCCCAGAAAACTGCAGCTTTCCTAGCGTTTTGTAATCTCACGCCATCCGATGCCGTTGCAAGTTTGCTTACTGGTGCTTACCATGTGCTTACTAGTCACCCATGGAAGGCCGCCCGATGCCCGCCGCTCCCCTCACGAAACGCACGGTTGATGCCGCCAAGACCGGGATCGCCGATTATTTCCTCTGGGATGACGAGGTGCCGGGCTTTGGATTGAAGGTGACCCCGGCCGGCGGGCGTATTTACGTTTATCAATATCGGATGCAGCAACCGGGAAACGCCAAGGCGATGCCGACGCGCCGCCTCACACTGGGAAAGCATGGCGAGCTGACACCGGATCAAGCACGCAGGGAAGCAAAGCGCTTCGCTGCGCAAGTGACCCAAGGGACCGATCCTCGCCAATCCGCACTGGACGCGGTTGCCGCCAAGGTTGAGACACAACGGAAGGCGAAGGAAAAAGCGCGCCTCGATACCGAACTTGCTTTTGAGAACGTCGCCGGGCGTTGGCTAGCAGAGTATGAACTTGGCCGCCGCCCGCGCAGCTTTGGGCAGGCCAAGCTGGTGATCCAGAAGCACCTTTTGCCTTCCCTTCGTGGCAAGCCCCTGCCCGCGATCACCCGCGCCGATCTGCAAGCCATTCTCGACGGCATACCCGCGCGGCAACAGGCCACCCGGCGCACCGTCTATGCCTATGCTTCGATTTTCTGGGGCTGGGCGACCCAACGCGGTGAGATTGCCGAAAACCCCCTTACGACCATGGCCAAGCCGAAAGCTCCAAAGGCGCGCGACCGGGTGCTGTCCGACGATGATCTGGTGACGATCTGGCAGGCCACTCTGACGCTACGCGCGCCTTTGGGGTCATTCTACCGAGTGTTGCTATTGACCGGCCAGCGTCGGGAGGAAGTCGCCAGCATGGACTGGGCCGAGCTAGACCGCGCCAGCGCGACTTGGACAATTCCTGCCGACCGCGCGAAAAACGGAACCGCCCATATTGTACCGCTCGCGGCGGCAATGGTGGAAGAATTGGACCAGCTCTCAGTGTCGCGACAAGCCAAGGCGGATGACGAAACACCGGACACCAAGCGATGGCCAAAGGCTGGTCCGGTCATGTCCTTTCGCGGCGACGTCGCGCTCAGCGGCTTTTCTCAAGCCAAGCGACTGTTGGACGCTGCTATCGCGAAAGCCCGCGCGGGTGCCGACGCGATGGACCCGTGGCGGGTGCATGACCTTCGCCGCAGCATGGCCACCGGCTTTCAGCGCCTTGGCGTGCGTTTCGAAGTGACGGAGGCCACCCTGAACCACGTGAGCGGGGCTAGGGGGGGGCGTGGCGGGCATCTATCAGCGGCATGATTGGCGAGAGGAAAAGCGCAGCGCCTTGGAAACATGGGCGCGGCATGTCGCCGCGATCATCGAACCAGCCAGCGACGATAACGTGGTGCGGATCGGCACGGCAAAGCAAAGTGCATAAGCTGGCCAGCCCAACGCTACAGGCCCCGCCGCGCGCCGATTTTGACACGCGGGTTTCGCGGGTTTCAATCGTGCTTGACCGGCTGTGCGCTAAAAACCCAACCCCGCCCGACGCAATCCCGGTCAAAATGGCCATCCCTTCAATGGCCCGGGAATTGGCTATGATATGGGATGCCCCTGCCAATCCGATCGACAAAAAAATAGTGTCGGCGGTGCGAAAATTCAAAGACCTCGCCGAAAATCTTGTTAGACACCAAGGTGCAAACCAAGCGCTTTCAGGCATCTCGTCCGAAATGATTTTGGCGATCATCCGAGCGGCGACAGCGGACATTTTCTCCCGCCCTCACGCTCCAAAGCGAGCACGGCCCGAAAAGCTGTGGGCACGACAGTTGGCGGCGCAATTCGCTGTTTTCTACCCGATCCTTAAGGGCTCGGAGCCTGGCTCCAATCTCGATAACGATTTCGTTGTCACTTTGGGCGAACTTTTCGTCGCGCTAGATTTCAATGCCAATGCTCAGCACTACGCAAGATCGGCCATCAAAGGGTCGATCAAGGTCACAAAATAGAGCCAACGTGAGCGATGAGGGGCGCGATCGGAGAACGGCACCGCTTAGAGTCTGATTCATAATTATCTCTTTTTATTTCATGTTCTTGCGATTCGGCGTGTGAAGAGCTGGATCGACGCGATGAACAGCCATGCAGTGGCCGAGGCGATGGTCTGTTCGAAGTCTTTGGCGAGGCGGCGATTTCGGTTCAGCCAAGCGAGGGTTCGCTCGACAACCCAGCGGCGCGGGAGAACCACGAAGCCTTTTGCGGCATCGGATCGCTTGATGATTTCGATGGTCCATTTTCCGATCCGGCGCAGCGCGTGCTTGAGCTTGTCACCGGCATAGCCGCCATCGGCGAAAACATGCCGCAGCCACGGGAAGCGCCTGACGATCTCGGCCAGCACCAGCGGCGCGCCATCACGGTCCTGGATGTCGGCGGTGTGGACTACGGCATGGACGAGATTGCCGTCGGTATCCGTCAGGATATGGCGCTTGCGCCCCTTGGTCTTCTTGCCTGCGTCGTAGCCCCGTGGCCCGCCGCTTTCCGTGGTTTTTACGCTCTGGCTGTCGATCACCCCGGCGCCGGGCGAGGCTTCACGACCTGCCGCTTCGCGCCCGATCAAGAGCAGGCTATGGTTCAATGACAACCACAGCCCGTTGTCCCGCCAAAGGTAGAACCAGCGCCGCACCGTCGATACCGGCGGAAAACAGGGCGGTAGCATCCGCCACGGCAGGCCCCCGCGCAGCAGATACAGGATCGCCTCGACGATCCGGCGCATCGTCCATTTGCGCGGACGACCCACATGCGATGGCCGCGGGAAATACGGCTCCAGAACCGCCCATTCGTCATCCGTCAAATCGCTTGGCAAGGCCAGCCCCGTTCGCGCATGAAGCGCGCGGGTGGTATCAGTCCACATCGTTGATCCATGGTTGTTTTCGCAAAACCCCTGAATCAACAACTGGCGCAGCCGTCAAGCTAACCCGCTGATACCACCCAACTTAATTTCGGATCAGACTCTTAGAAAAAGAGTAAAATGCTGCGCTAATCGCACGATATTCCGCACGGGTTAGTTGCTGCGCAAGTTGAAAATGTGAGTACCTGTATCGGCTCCTCATCTGATGGAGCCGTTAAATGACACCCGAAATCCTCGATACCGCTGGCGCCGCTGAATACCTTGGACTGTCCACCCCGACTTTGGAGAGGTTCAGGCTCACCGGAGCCGGTCCCGTGTTCGCTAAATTGAGCCCCCGCCCTCGCGGTGCTGTACGCTATCGTCGTTCCGATCTGGACGCCTGGCTAGCTTCAAAGCTGATCCGAAGCACGAGTGAGCAGGCGGCCTAGCTATGAAAAAGCAAAACCCCGCCAGCGGCGAGGTTTCGCGCGGTCCGCTCCCCAGCATCACGCCCGCGAGCCTTACCCTTTCCACCCTTCGCGTTCAACGCCTCGCTTTGCTCTACGGCCTGCCGTTAGAAGCCGCCGCTATCGTGGCAACGCTCGTGTTCGGCGGGTTGCGATGATCGGGCACCCTTACGCACACCACCGCCCGGCGGCGCTGGCGCTGCTGGCGCAACGTCCCACCCTTTCACGCAAGGAGGCTGGCTTTCTCGGTCACGTTTGCGTGGCGCCAGCGTTGACCGAAAATCAGAACGCGTGGCTCGGCAAGCTGTTGGCGCGCGAAGCCCTCCCCCCGTTGATCGCGGGAGGCGCGGCATGACGCGCTATCCCGACGCTCCCGGCCATCGTGGCGTCGATACCTCGATCGCGGCGGCCAACGATGTGGCGCCCCGGCTCGGTCGCCTCCAATGGCTCACCCTATGGAGCATCCGCGAGGCTGGCGAAACTGGTCGCACGTCGGACGAAATCGCCATTGCGCTCAGCATTGACCCGCGCTCGATCCAGCCCCGCACCAGCGAACTGTGTCGCAAGGGCATGATCCGTGACAGCGGACGGCGGAGGCTCAACGCAACGGGAAAGGCGGCAATTGTGTGGGTCGCCGTCACCGATGCCACCGCCCCAGCGGCAGGCCAGAAATGATGCAATCCGCGAATCTCACAGCCGACCAAAAGTACCTTGCGTGGCGACGCTTTGAAACTTCATCGGTTGCGAATTTCGGTGAAGTTTCAAACGTGCTCGCTCGCGCCGAAAAGGCCGGATTACCGCCAATTCCGGGAGGTGGCACGCCCGTTGCAATTAGTTACCTATCTCTAGGTGTGCCTGCCCTTTCCGCTTGCACGCCATCACGGCGAGGCGGTGCGCGCAATCTTGCGACACGCGAAAGCCATGGTTTGACCGTCGCACAGGTCGGCAACCTGATCGCCGCCGCACATCACGCGGACGCCATCGCCCTGCCCTTCACCCGCATGATCACAGTGCACTGGCAATCGGCGGGCGTGGCGGTCGCGGACATGGTGAAGGCAACCGGGCGCTTCCTCGATCTGCTGGCGAAGGCGCTCGCGCGGCATGGCAGCGGCACCGCATGGCTCTGGGTGCACGAGGCTGGCCAAGGCAAGGGCGGGCATTGCCACATCCTTGCCCATGTCCCGGCGGCGCTCGTGCCGGTCATCACGCGCCTACAACGCGGCTGGCTGCGGCGCATCACTGGCCAGCCGTACAAGCGGCGGGTGATCCATAGCGACCCAATCGGCGGGCGCTTGGGGCTGGAGACGGGCAACCCTGCCCTGCTGGCGCTCAATCGCGACAATGCGCTGGCGTACGTCCTGAAGGGCGCCAGCGCCCCCGCCGCGAAGGCGTTCGAACTGGAGCGGCTGGAGCCGGGCGGGCGATGCATCGGCAAGCGGTGCGGCACCTCTCAAAATATCGGCGCCAAAGCTCGCAATGGAGAAACGACAGCATGACATTTGACCCTGATTTTGGAAAAGTCGGTTTCGCTCGCGACCTGTTTCGGTTGCGGTTTCGGACGCTCAAAATTGACCAAAAATCGTTTGCCGAGCGCTTCGGCCTCACCTTCGGAATGATAAAGGATCAAGAACAAAGCCGCGCCTCGCCGTCGCGGGCGTTCAAGGTGATGCTGGTGGCGATCGAACGCGACCCGACGCTAATCGAGCGGTGCGCTCAAATCGCACGCGAGCGCTGGCCGGATTAGCGGCTTTTGAGCGCCGCCCGAACAGGACGGATCGGAACCAAGCCCTTGCCATCGCGCGTGCGCGCGAGGAACCGCCGCGTATTCGTCAAGCCTCTGTCTAGCAAAGCCCGCAGACTCCACAGCGCGCGACAGCTGGCATCCCGCACTTTTTGCACCAAGCGCGCGCGCGTAAGGTAGGAGGCGGGCGCACCGTCGTTTTGAAACCATTACGCCCGCCCGCGCGCGCGCGCGACGAGCGCGCAGAAGCCGCAATTTCTGTCGCCATGCGCACGTGCGCGTGCGCGACAGTCCCGATAGCGCGAAATGGCCGGGAAGGGCTCGTGCGCGCTCGCGCGAAACTTGCGGCACACGATTGGCCAACCCGCTCTATCCGGGAAGGTGCTCCCGGTGGGTGCGAGCGCGCCGGCGTTGCGAAAGCTATCGATGCACCATAGAGGTTGCTGGTCGCTCGGGTCTGAACAGCCTTAGCGATGCACATCACGTGCTGAACACGAGCTCGCTCTTGTCGGGCGGCTCACGGAATAAAACACGCTCGCGGGAAATACGTGAGGCGTGCTTCCTCGTGTACGCACGTGTTCAACCACCCGGCTCGCCGGGAGAACGCGAAGGCGGCACTGTGGGGAAGACCTGGCTGGCTTGGGCTGGAGCTATTGTGGCGTGCGGGGTTATCGGCGTCGCGAGCCATTGGAATGACCCGCCCGCGCGCGCTAAGCCGGCGCCAGAGCCAGTTACGGCAGTGCCACCGCCCGTCGCCCGCCCAGCGGCTAAACACGCGATAGATCCAGCTCTTCGTATATCGACTGCGTACGATGATTACGTGACGACGTGGGATGCCTACGGTCACAGCAACGCCTGGGATCGAGAACGCGTCGCCTGCGGGCTTAATACGCTCAACTGGCTCCAGAGAGCGCAGGAGAACGGGGATCGATCCATGAAGCAACCGTTGATCACAGAGCTTGGAGACAAGCTCACATCGGCGCAGCGGGAGCGAGCGCGAGCCCATGGCCGTCAAGTCGAAGAGGCGGACTATCGCAAATTCTTGGAAAACCCGCAGAGAGGCTGCGCCGATTTAGCCGATGGTGATGAGGATGCGAAGGCGTGGCAGATGGTGCTCGAAGCGAGAGAAAGAGGTATCAGGCTGTAGGCGATCGGCGTTTCGTGTTCGCGTCGATTAGAGACAGGCCAAGCAATCGAAACGTCCGCTCTATCAACCTAGCGGGGGGACGAATGTGGGGACCATTCCCGCTTCACCGGCACAATTCGGCCTAAGTCAGTCACTTACGAAGTAAATCTGGATGCCCCGTGAGGCATCGGGCGATCATGGGCTGGGGCAATGCTGAACCGTGAAAACGGATTCGGTGCTTACTATGTGCTTGCTGGAACGCAAAAGGCCGGACCCGAAGGCCCGGCCATTTCCCTAACCAATTGAAAAATTGGCGCGCCCGGAACGATTCGAACGTCCGACCCTCAGATTCGTAGTCTGATGCTCTATCCAGCTGAGCTACGGGCGCGCGGGAAGTGGGTCCATAGAGGCGACATTCGGCGGGCGCAAGTGCGTTGCTTGTATCTTCTGCGCACAATAGACGGTTCCTTGATGAAACATGCCCTCACCCTCGCCGCTCTCACCCTGTTGATCAGTGGCTGTCTGCCCGCTGACGCGCCGCGTTACCCCTCATTGCTGCCGCGCCCGATCGAATCGCGCGACAATCGTGAACCGGTGCCACCGCCTCCAGCAGTGGCCAAGGCTGATCCCGCGCTGGACGCACGGCTCGCTTCGCTGTCGAATAGTTTGAGCGAGACAAACAAGGCGTTCACCGCTGCCGCAGACCGCGCGACCACAGCGGCACGGACAGCGCAGGGCGATGCGGTTGGCGGCGAACGCTGGATCGCTGCCCAGACCGCGCTGGCGGAACTGGACGGATACCGCGCCACCCTGTCTGCGGCGCTGACCGATATTGACGAACTGGCGATCAGTCGGGCGGCCAATTCGGAACCGGATTACCCCGGTGTCGCGCCGCTTCGCGAATCGGTACAGGCAGCGCTGGATGCCGAGACGGCAAAAATCAGGGACATCCAGGCATCACTGCCTGCGGCCTGAGTCAGCCGCGCAAGCCTAGTGCAGTGCCTTGATGAGCGGCAGGATCGACGAATAATCGTCTGTCCATGGGGTAAAACCGGGATAGCGCTGCAATGGCTGCCAGGCCGCATTGCGGGAGCGCAGCGCGGCAATCTTGCCGGCATCTCGCGACAGGGCCACCCATTGCGACCGCGTTGCCGCAGCCCCCTCACCCGGCCGGGGCTGGTACAACAGCACCGCCGCGTGCCAGCCACCCTGCGTCGCAGCCGTTGCCACGACCGGCTCCAGATCAAGAAAGCGGTTGGAGATGTGGACGAGCAACAGGCCATCTGGCGCGAGCACCCGCCCATAACCGGCAAATGCCTCACGCGTCATGAGGTGCATCGGCACGGCGTCCGAGGAAAAGGCATCAAGCGTCAGCATGTCAAATTGCCCTGCTGATTCAGCGGCGAGGCTGATTCGGGCATCACCGAGAACAATCCGGGCATCGGGCAGGCAGTTGCGCAAAAAGCGGAACTGGCCGGTATCCCGGGCGATCCGCACAATCGCCGGGTCAATCTCATAAAAACGCCATTGCTGGCCCGGCTGCGCGTAACAGGCCAATGTACCCGCCCCCAGCCCAACCACAGCGACACGCGCCTTTGGCCCGTAAAGCGCAGGCAGCGCCTGCATCGCCTGACCGATTCCGGCACCGCGCACATAATAGACCGTCGGCTCGCGCTCGCGCTCAGGCGTGCCGAACAATTCGGTGCCATGCGCGGTGGTGCCATGGGCCAGTTGATGGATTCTGGCGTCACCAAGGACGGTGTACACACCGAAATAGCTGCGTGTTCGCGTCCCCGGCTTCAGCGACAAGACCGCCGAGCGATAGCCGCCAAAGGACACAAGTGCGCCAATCAGTGCAATCGTAAAGGCCGGACGCGAGCCGATGGTCGCCAGCCCCAAGGGCACCATCACGGCGAGCACGAGCAATTGCACCGCACCCGGCCGCTCTGCGCCTGCCCCCGGCAAGCTCATCACGATTATGACCAGCAATGTCACGACCAGTGCAGTGGCAAGCGTTAGCGCGAGCTTCCGGTCAGCAAAGCGCGTCCATAGCTGACGACTCCACGGCAGCAGGAAGCTGCCCGGCAACATCACCCCGGCGGCGAGGAGGAGGATTGGATATTCCCAGGTCCAGTTGAACAGCACCGGCGCGATCAGCCCGGCAAAGGCACCGCCAAGGACACCACCCATCGACATGGCGAGGTAGAAGCCGGTCAGGCGGTCCACCGCTGGACGCAACCGGTACATCTCACCATGCAATGCGACCGACACGAAGAACAGCAAGCCGAGTGCGAGCAACGCATCAAAATAGGGCCAGCCCGGCCCGCTGCCGACCAGCAACCCGCCGATCAACAACAAGGCGAGCGGGGTGATTCGCGTGATCAGATCGGCAGCGCGGCGGCGCGCGGCAAAGGCAATCGAGAAGCTGAGCAGGTAGAGGCCAAGCGGCAAAACCCAGAGCAGCGGCATCGCGACGATGTCGGTCGTAATATAGGTCGAGGTTGCCAGCATCAGCCCCGATGGGACCAGCGCCAGCCCAACCCAGTGGGCGACCCGTGCGCCCGACGGGCGCGGGCTTGCTTGCACGATCTGGTCAGGTTGCGCCGAACCGCGCGGCAAGCGCCATGCGCAGCCCGCGACGAGCAACGCGACCCCGGCATAGCCCAGGCTCCACATCCAGCGCTGTCCATTGACCGCCAACCCCGGCTCAACCAGCAACGGATAGGCAATCAGCCCGGCAAAGCTGCCAATGTTGGACGCGGCGTAAAGCGGATAGGGATCATCTTGCGGTGCGGCGAAGCTGAACCAGCGCTGGAGCAGTGGCGCCTGCGCGGAAATGGCAAAGAACAATGGCCCGATCGAGAGACCGAGCAGCCACGGCACCCATAGCGCCGGTTCCGCATTCGCCGGTGGCGCGGCGGCAATCAGGCCAATTGGCAGCCACAAAGCGGCAATGACCAGAATCGCCAGATGTGTGCCGGCCTGAATGCGCGGCGTGAACCGCCCCAGCCAATGCGCATAGCCATAGCCGGCCAGCAACAATGCCTGATAGACCAGCATCGCCGAATTCCACACCGCCGGCGCCCCGCCCAACCGTGGCAGCGCCATTCGCGCGATCATGGGCTGAACCAGAAACAGCAGGAACGAGCTGGCCAGGACGGCACCGACATAAAGCGGCCGCGCCGCGCGCGTCGCGGTCATGCCGGTCGCTCAATACGGTAGAGAATGTGCGGGTTGAGCGCCGGGGGCGCAGCGGGATGCACAAAATCGCCATCGACAATGCGCGTCATGCCCAGTCGCTCCATCAAGCCCCAGCTGGCGGTGTTGCCCTGAACGGTGATCGCCGAGATAAACGGGGCATCGAGATTGTCCCAACCCCAGGTCAGCGACGCTTCCGCCGCCTCACGCGCATATCCCTGCTGCCAATAGGCACGTCCCAGTCGCCAGCCAATTTCCACATCATCGGCAATCGGCGTGTCTGCTGGCCCCGGCTTTAACCCGCAAAAGCCAAGCAAGGCACCATCATCGCGGCGTTCCAGTGCCCAGAAGCAATAGCCGACCCGGTCCAGAATTTCATTTTGACGGTCGACTACAGCGGCAATCTCATCCCGGCTTTGCAGCGGGCCGAGGAAGCGCATCACCTCCGGATCGCGGCAGATCTCGGTGAACGGGTCAATATCGCTGTCGCACCAACCGCGCAGGACAAGGCGCGGTGTTTGAATCACGGTCGCATGATCCGGTAGGTGACGGTGTCACGCAGCGGATCACCTTCCGCGAAATTCGGGTGCGCAAAATCAAGTTCAGGGACATGGGCCATGCCAAGTCGCGACATCAGGCCACGGCTCTTGTCATTTTGTCGCGCCGTAATTGCGACAATGGCGGCATCGTCACGGTTCGCCCAGGCCCAGGCAATGCTCGCGGCGGCGGCCTCATTGGCGAAACCCTGTTTCCAATAGGGCACGGCGAGCATCCAGCCCACTTCCAGCGCACCGGTGATCGGCGTGTCGGGCGCGCCCGGCTTCAGCCCGCAAAAGCCGATCACGGCACCGTCGCTGCGCCGTTCAACCACCCAGAAGCCAAGCCCCTGCGCATTATAGGATGCGTGGCGGGCGAGGGCCGCATCACTGTCTGCCACTGACTTTACCGGGCCAAGATCCGCCATCACACGCGGGTCAGCCCACATGGCGTAGAGCGCAGGACGGTCGGCCAGTGTATCGCGGCGCAGGATCAGCCGTTCGGTCTCAATCATCTGGCCAACAGCCTGGCGGCATGGAGTGCGTGATAGGTCAGTACGCCAGAACAGCCCGCGCGTTTGAACGCGATCAGTGTCTCAAGCACCATCGCGTCCCGTTCCGCAGCGCCAGCCGCAACCGCCGCCTCGATCATCGCATATTCGCCCGACACCTGATAGGCGAACACCGGCACCTGAAACTCGCTCTTCACCCGCAGGATGATGTCGAGATAGGGCAGCCCCGGCTTGACCATGACACTGTCGGCACCCTCAGCCAGGTCGAGCGCGACCTCGCGCAATGCCTCCTCGGCATTGGCCGAATCCATCTGATAGGTTTTCTTGTCGCCCTTCAGCAGACCGCGCGAGCCGACCGCGTCACGGAACGGGCCGTAAAAGGCGCTGGCATATTTGGCGGCATAGGACATGATCTGGACATTGGCATGGCCAGCATCCTCCAGCGCCGCGCGGATCAACCCCACGCGCCCGTCCATCATGTCAGAGGGTGCAATAATGTCCGCACCGGCATTGGCCTGATTGAGTGCCTGCGCGACCAGCACCTCTGCCGTGGCATCATTGAGCACATAGCCGCCTGCATCGACCAGCCCGTCATGGCCATGCGCGGTATAGGGATCGAGCGCGACGTCGGTCAGCACACCAACCTCAGGCACCGCATCCTTCAGCGCGCGGATCGCGCGACACATCAGGTTATCGGGGTTGAGCGCTTCCTCGCCACGGTCACTGCGCAGCGCCACAGGTGTATTCGGGAACAATGCGATACAGGTAATGCCCGCGTCACGCGCTTCCCTCGCACGGGCGACAATGCCGTCAACCGACCAGCGCGACACGCCCGGCAGGCTGGTGATCGGTTCTTCCACTCCCTGCCCTTCGGCGATGAACAGCGGCCAGATCAGATCGGCAGCCGTAAGCACGGTTTCGGCATGGAGACGGCGGCTCCAGGCGGTGGCACGGGTGCGACGCAGGCGCAGCGCGGGATAGTGACTCATGCCGCGTTCAATGCTCGTTTAGCCGCCCGGCTGCAAGCGCCCGGCGGGTTCTGTGCTGGCATGAGCGTGTTCGTGACCGTCAGCATGTTCCGGCGGGACCACAAGTGTCTGCTCGCGCCAGCTGCCCCGGCGATAGAACCAGATGGCCAGCGCCATCGACACGCAGGAACCGATCGGAAAGGCCCACCACAGGGCATCAGTGCCGACCCATCGCTGCCCGACAAGGGCGACGCTCAACCGGACGGGATAGAGCGCGATGACCAGGATGATGAGCGGCGCCAGCGTTGAACCATTGGCGCGAACGGTTGAAAACAACACCATCGTTGCGCCAAACATGACGAAGGTCCAGCTTGAGATCAGCTGAATGTGCCGGGCAATGGGAATTGCCGGGCTGTCACTGCCCACGAACAGCGCCATCATTGGCCGATCAAACAGGATGATGGCGCCGATCACCACCAGCGTGATGATCGTGGTGTAGAGAATGCCGACCCGCGTCGTCGCATCGACACGGTCCCACAGGCCGGCACCAATATTCTGCGCCGCCATTGAACTGACTGCGACGCCAATCGCCATCGCCGGCATCTGGATATAGGTCCAGAGTTGTTGCGATACGGCATAGGCCGCCGCCGTATCGACGCCGAGGCGATTGACCAGGCCAACCATGGTCAACCCGGCAGTCGACATGACGAGCATCTGGGCGCCCATCGGCAACCCCTTGCCGACAATGGTCCGCACCAGCGCCGCTTCAGGAACCAGCCATTGCAATTCACGCCCCCGTAACCGGATTGGCAGGTCGCGCGCATAGACATAGATGATCAGCCCCAGCGTCGAGACGACCGCCGCGAGCAAGGTGGCCGTTGCCGAGCCGGCAATGCCCATGCGGGGAAATGGGCCAATGCCCTCGATGAGCAGCGGATTCATCACACTGTCAACGATCACGCTGAGCACCATGAAGAGCATCGGCGTGATTGAATCTCCCGTGCCGCGCAGCCCCATCTGGATCAGCACGCCGAGCATCGACAGCGGCAGGCCAAGGAAAATCACCCGCAGATAGGCCAGTGCGAGCGGCTGGGCATCGCCGGGCGTGGCGAGCAACCGCAGGATATCTGGCGCGAAGACCCAGCCGAGCAGGGCAATCACCGCCGCCCCACCCACGACCATGCCGACGGTTGAGCCAAAGGCGCGACGCGCGGCCTCAATATCGCCGCGGCCAACCGACTGGCCGATCAGGATGGTCGCCGCCATGCCGAAACCGAACACCGCGCTGAACATCAGGAACATGATGATGTTGGCGTTGGAGGTAGCTGCCAGCGCGCCCTCCCCCAGAAAGCGCCCGACCCAGATCGAGTTGATCGAGCCGTTGAGCGACTGGAGGATGTTGGACGCCAGCGTTGGCAGCGCGAAGGTCAACAGGGTCTTGCCGATTGGCCCGACAGTCAGATCCCTGCGGCCTTTGGGTGGCTGGGCCATCAAAACTTCCTTTCATGGCCGAGCGAACCGGCGCCGCGCGGAAACGGCTCGTGCGTGTCGATAGGGAAGCCGGGCGGTTTCGCCTAGCCCCGGAACGAGCAGAATTCGACGCGTGCTCCCCCGCGCCACTCCGGGCCTGTTCCGGGGGCCACCGGCCCGCGAGAACCAGGATCGACGCCTTCGCGGAGCGGTGGATGCCGGAACAAGTCCGGCATGACGTTTAAGGCTGATAAGAAGCGAGCCCGAGGAGCAAACTCACTCCAGGCGCGCCAATGCCGCCAACAGTCGTTCCGCGTCTGTCACCTTTTCGGCATAGTCGGCGCGCGCCTTCTCGACAGCCTCCGGCTTGGCGCGCTCGACGAAGCTCGGATTGTTGAGGCGTCCGGCAAGGCCGTCGCGTTCCTTCTCCGCCGCCGCGATCTCCTTCTTCAGTCCCGCAATCCGTGCGTCACGGTCGAAATATCCTTCGGTACGGAGGTAGATCGTCGAGTCCCCAGCAATCACTTCAATGTGGCTATTGCCGTCTATCGACGCTTGCACCTCTTCGAGGCCGGTCAGGCGCGCCAACCTTTTCAGCGTGTCCAAGTTTCGCACAAATAGTGAGCGTGAGTCTTCAGACCCGGAGCGCACGATTGCAGGCAGTTGCGCTCCCGGAGCGATGCCCAATTCAACACGCTGCGCACGAACCTCGCCAATCACGGAGATCAGCCAGTCGATCTCCTTGCTCGCAGCTGGATCAATTGCGCGGGCGTCGGC
Source organism: uncultured Sphingomonas sp. (assembly GCA_963422345.1). Lineage (GTDB taxonomy): Bacteria > Pseudomonadota > Alphaproteobacteria > Sphingomonadales > Sphingomonadaceae > Sphingomonas. The sequence goes on along the minus strand of OY729425.1, from coordinate 2,059,283 downwards.
CATTGGCCATTTCGCGATGATCAGGTCGTTCTCGCGCGACCCCATCGCATGCCATAACTCTTCGGTGATGAATGGCATGAAGGGGTGGAGCAGCACGAGGATCTGATCGAGCACCCAGCCAGCGACGGCCTTGCTCTCGTCATCAATCGACCCGCGCTCTTCGCCGCTGAACACCGGCTTGATCAGTTCGAGATACCAGTCGCAGAAACGGCTCCACGCAAATTGGTAGATCGCGTTGGCGGCACCGTCGAAGCGGTAATCGGCGAGCGCGAGGTCAACCGCCTGCACCGTCGCGATGGTCTCGGCGATGATCCATTTATTGACGGCGAGCGTCGCATCGGGCGCCTCCAGCTGGCTGCTCGCGCCGATGCCGTTCGACTGGCAGAAACGTGCCGCGTTCCACAGTTTGGTGGCGAAGTTGCGATAACCCTCGACGCGCTTCTCATCCATCTTGATGTCGCGGCCCTGGCTTTCCATCGCCGCCATGAAGAAGCGCAGCGCATCGGCGCCATATTGGTCGATCAACCCGAGCGGATTGACGACATTGCCCTTCGACTTGGACATTTTCTGCCCGTCGGCGGCACGCACCAGGCCGTGCAGGTAGAGCGTACGGAACGGCACGTCCTTCATGAAGTGCATGCCCTGCATCATCATCCGCGCATCCCAGAAGAACAGGATGTCGAAGCCGGAGATCAGCACGTCATTGGGGTAACGGCCATGAAGCTTGGGGTCAGTATCCTCGGGCCAACCCATCGTGGCAAAGGGCCACAGTGCAGAGGAGAACCAGGTGTCGAGGACGTCGCTATCCTGCGTCAGCGCGACATCGGTTCCGGCCTGGGCCTGCGCCTCCTCCTCGGTCAGCGCGACGAAGATGCGGCCATCCTCGGCGAACCATGCCGGAATGCGATGCCCCCACCAGAGCTGGCGCGACACGCACCAGGGCTGGATATTCTCCATCCAGTTGAAGAAGGTCTTCTCCCAGCTTTTCGGCACGATCTTGATCGCGCCCGACTGCACCGCCTCGATCGGCCCCTTGGCCAGCGTCGCGGCATCGACATACCATTGGTCGGTCAGCCACGGCTCGATCACCTCGCCTGAGCGGTCGCCATAAGGCGTCTGGATGGTGCGCGGCTCGGCGTCATGCTCGACGCCTTCCTTGTCGACATGCGGCACAAGGAAGCCGTCCTGCTTCAGCCGCTCGACCACCTGCTTGCGCGCCCAGAAGCGATCAACGCCGAGCAGGTCGTCGGGGATCAGCCCGTCGGCGGTTTGTGTGACCTGCGCCTTGGCGTCGAGCATGTTGAGCATATCGCCGGCCTTGAATCCGGCGCGCTTGCCGACCTCAAAATCGTTGAAATCGTGGCCCGGCGTGATCTTCACCGCACCAGTGCCGAGCGCCGGATCAGCATGTTCATCAGCGATGATGGGAATCAGGCGACCGGTGATCGGCAGCCTGATCTGCTTGCCGATCATCGCCTTGTAGCGCTCATCCTCGGGATGCACGGCGACTGCCATGTCGGCGAGCATCGTCTCAGGCCGCGTGGTCGCGACAATGATCGAGCCCGAGCCATCGGCCAGCGGATAGCGGATCTGCCAGAAGCTGCCCTTGACCTCCCTGGTTTCCACCTCGAGATCGCTGATCGCGGTGCCAAGACCCGGATCCCAGTTCACGAGGCGCTTGTCGCGGTAGATCAGGCCCTGATCATAGAGATCGACGAACACCTTCAGCACGGCGCGGCTGAAGCCAGGGTCCATCGTGAAGCGCTCGTTCGCCCAGTCCATCGAGCAGCCGAGGCGGCGGAGCTGCTGCGTGATCTCGCCGCCGCTCTCTTCCTTCCATTCCCACACCTTGGCGATGAAGTCGTCGCGGGTGAAATCGGTGCGCTTCTGCTGGTGGGTCGCCATCTGGCGCTCGACCACCATCTGCGTCGCGATGCCAGCATGGTCGGTGCCGACCACCCACAAGGCATCCTTGCCCTTCAGCCGCGCGTGACGCGTCAGGATATCCTGCAGCGTGTTGTCAAGCGCATGCCCAATATGCAGCGAACCAGTGACATTGGGTGGCGGGTTGACGATGGTCCATGGCTCGGCACCGGGGCGGTCGGGGCGGAACAGCCCCTCGCTCTCCCAATGCTGATACCAGCGGGATTCAATGGCGGCAGGGTCGAAGGTTTTGGGAAGTTCGGTCATAGCGCCCCGCCTTTAGACAGAACCCCCCGTTCCGTCACCCCGGACTTGTTCCGGGGTCCACGGTGCCGCGAAATAACACGTTGCCGGGTACGTGGCACGGTGGATGCCGGAACAAGTCCGGCATGACGGGTGGGCTTATTGCCCGCCCTTCCCCGTCCACCTGTCCATCCAGCCCAGCACCTCATGATACCATTGCCGGCTGTTCTTCGGTTTCAGAACCCAGTGGTTCTCGTTCGGATTGACCAGCAGGCGCGACGGAATGCCGCGCCGTTGCAGCGCGGTGAAGCTGGCCAGGCCCTGGGTATAGGGAATGCGGAAGTCCTTCTCGCCAGTGATCACCAGCATCGGCGTCTTCCAGTTCTGAACGTAATTGACCGGGTTCCATTTCTCGAACGCGGCGGGGTCTTCATAATAGGCCTTGCCGCCATGTTCCCATTCGTCGAACCACAGTTCCTCGGTCTCATAGGCCATGGCGCGCGCATCAAACACGCCGTCATGCTGGACGATGCACTTGAAGCGATCGGGCCACTGGCCCGCGATCCAGTTCATCATATAGCCGCCATAGGACGCGCCAAGCGCGCAAGCATTGCCGGCATCAAGCCAGTCGAATTTGTCGGTCGCGGCCTTCAGACCCTTTTGCAGATCCTCCAGCGGCCAGCCGCCCCAATTGTTGCGGATCGCATCGGTGAACGCCTGACCATAGCCGGTTGACCCGTGAAAATCGATTGCCACCAGGCCATAACCAGCACCGGCGAACAGCGCCGGGTTCCAACGATAGGACCAGCTATTGTTGCTGCTGCCCTGCGGCCCCCCATGCACCATGAAAGCAATCGGCACCTTGCCGGTCGCGCCATAGGGCTTCACGGCATAGCCCCAAACGGTGTCATTATTGGCACCGGTGAAGCTGAAGCGTGTCACTGTTGGCAGGTCGATGCCGGCCAGCTTTTCTGCATTGATGGACGTCAGCCTTGTGATCTTCGTGCCCGTGAGTTGATAAAAATCATCAGGGCCGAGCAGGCTGTTCATCGAGAAGATCGCGCCTTTTGCCGTCGGCAACAGCGCGGTGACATTCCCTTCGACAGTCAGTCGGGTAACCTTGCCATTTGCGGGATCGACCGACCAGATCGGGTTTTCCTGTGTGTCCTCGGCGGTCACTAGAATGCGCTTCGAATCAGGTGACCAGGCGATGGAGCCGACCGAACGGTCCCAATTGGCCGTCAGCGCGCGTACCTTGCCGGTTGGCAGGTCGCGCAGCATCAGCACCTGCCGGTCAGCTTCATAGCCTGCACGCGCCATCGCAAACCATGCCAGGCTGCGCCCGTCGGGCGATGCCGCTGGCAAATTGTCCATACCGTGATTGGTCGCGGTGAGATTGGTCGGCGCGGCAGACCCGTCGGCAGGTGCGGCAAAAATGTCGAGATTGGTCGACAGAGGTTCGATTCGCCCCGCCTCGCGCAACGCGAAATAGACGGTCTTGCCATCCGGTGACCATGAAACCTCTTCGCCACCGCCGGATGGCTTGGACGGCGTATCACCAACCAGGCCATGTTCGATCGCCACGCCATTGCCGGGGGCGCCGTCCCTCGTCAGGGGCAATACAAACAGCTGTGAGCGCGTGCCGTCAGCCCAACTGTCCCAATGCCGCACGAACATCTGGTCATAGGTCCGCCCGCCGCCAGCATCCGCCGCTCGCTTTACCATGGCCGGTTCAAGACTGGGCGCCCCGGGGAGGCGATCAGCCCAGATCAGGATCTTGTCGCCCGTCGGTGCGACCTTGAAGCCACCAAAGCCCCCCTGAAAGCTGGTCAGCTTTTTCGCGGCACCGCCAGTGACCGGCACTGCCCAGACAGCGTCATCGCCGCCCTTGTCGGATTGAAAATAGACGGTCTTGCCGTCGGCCGAGAATTGCGGCGCCGTCTCGTTGACATCCCCCTCCGCAACCAGTTTCTCTGGCGCAGCGCCCTTTTTGGTCAGGTCGAGACGCCACAGGTCATAGCGCCCCTTGTCCGCCGCTAGGTCAGTCTCGCGCTGTTGCCAGACCAGCCAGTGCCCATCGGCCGATGTATCTGGCGCACCGACGCGCGACAGCATCGTCACATCCTCGATGGTGAGTTGGCGGGCAGCAACCGGTGTTGCAACGGCGATGGCGAGAAGGCTCGCAAATGGCAGATATTTCATGCGCACTGATAAAGCAGATGGCGCGCGCGACGGCAATCTCAGGAAATGTTCAGCGCGGCTGGCCGGTAATCCGGGAGATTTCGCGTGAAACCATCGATTCGACCATCGATGGCAGGTTGCTGTCCAGCCAATCACGCAGCATCGGCCGCAGCAATTCGCGCACCAGCGCCTCGAGCGTATCGCTGCCCGCTACCTCGGGCTTCACCACCATGCGCGACAGCGCATCAAGCGGCCCGCGAGTCGCCTCAGCGGTGCGGGGTGACAGAAGCGCCGAGGCCGGCGCCACCGCTTCAACCGGCGCCGCGCGGGGGGCCGGGTCAGGCTGGGGCATCCGTGGTCGTTCAGCGACAACCGGCTCGCTCAATTCGAGCACCTCATTGTCGTCATAGTCGCTTTGTGTCGACTGCGGTGTCGGGGTCGGGCGTGGCTGGCGACGCGCACGAGCGGCAGCCATCGCACCATCACCCTCTTCGGCGATGATGCGTTTGATCGATGAAAGAATCTCTTCCATCGACGGCTCGGCGCTGATGTCCCCCATCGGCAAACCCTTGCGAAAACCAAAGTCGGCGGTCGAAACTGACCTACTTTGGGCCAAGTGCGGGATTTGGGGTATCCCTGTCAACCGGCGCCGTGAGCAAAGGATCGAGTTTTGAGGTCACCTGGGCGTTCTGCGCCGGGGTTCCAGCTGTGCTGGTCCCCACCGCCTGCGCCGGTTGGCCATCATTCCAGTCTGAAATGCTGTGCCGGACCTTGTTGTAATTGGCCAGCGGATCATAAAGCGGGCCACCATCAAGCCCAAGGTCGCGCGCTTCCGCCTGCCCCATGGCCGAAAGTAGCGCAAACCCCGCGACATAAGCGTCACGTTGCGCCGTCACGAGGGTGACCTGTGAGTTGAGCAGTTCCTGCTCGGCGTTGAGGATGTCCAGAATCGTGCGATTTCCGACGCTGTTCTCGGCACGGACGCCTTCAAGCGACAATTTGTTGGCACGAACCGCTGTCTGGGATGATTCGATTACCTCCAAAGAGGATCGCCACACGGCATAAGCCGAGCGAGTCTCAGCAATCACGGCGCGCTCGGAGTCAATCGCCCGCTCAATCGCCTGCCCGCGCAACGCCTGTGCCTGCCGCACCTGCGCTGCCGGACGTCCACCCTGAAACAAGGGGACGGTCAGATTGAGGCCCGCGTTGGCCGATTTGCCAGATTGGCTGATGGCCGCTCCGGTCCCGGCGCCGAGTGAACCGAGATAGTTATAATAGTTGCCGCCAACGGTGACGCTGAGCTTCGGCAGCCGCGCAGCCTTGGCAGCGTCAATGTCAAAGCGGGTAGCGTCGCGCGACTTTTGCGCCGCGAGCAGCGCCGGGTTACTTTTCAGCGCAACATCGACCGCGCTATCAGGTGACGCTGGCAGGTTGGGCAGAGCGGGCGGTGTCTCGAGATTTTCGGGCGGCGAACCGACGAGACGGATATAACTTTCGCGGCTGGAAATCAGCCGGGCCTGCGCTGATTGCAACTGGCTGCGCGCCAGCGCGAGACGTGCATCTGACTGGGCAACGTCGGTACGGGTGAGGTCGCCGACCTGAAAACGGTCCTTTGATGCCTGCAGATTGACGTCGAGCACACGCACATTCTGCTGGTTGAGGCTGACAATCGCCTCATCGCGAATCACATTCATGTACGCCGCGACGACCGCCGTGAACAAATCGCTTTCGGTGCCGCGCAGCGTATCCCGCCCGGCCTCAACACGGGTCTGGGCTGCCGCGACCGCGTTGCGCACCGCGCCACCCGAATACACCGGTATCGAAAGCTGCGCGGAACTCGAGAATTGTCGATCAGGCGACACAAAGCTGTTCGACGATTTTACGACATTTTCCGTATAGGTTCCCGTCGCATTCACAGAGGGCAAGCCGCTTGACCGGGCGATTGGCACATTTTCGTCATTGGCGCGTTGCGCGTCGCGCTGTGCATTGATCGTCGGATTAGTGTTGTACGCCTTGACCAGAGCCTCACGCAGCGATTCCGCCGCCACGGGGGGAGCGATCAAGGCAACGGCGACTGTGCCCAGCAACAGGCGGCGCAGGGGCGAGATGCGGTCGGTCATCAGAAGGTGAAACTCCTAGGCAGGCCAAAGCCCGGCAAAACAACGCAATCAATATCAGCGAAGGGCAGCAGCGCGAACCCACCCTCGCTGCGACGACCATAGGCCAGCCGGGAAATTCCACGGTCAATCAGGCCCGCAACGACACGACCGCCGATCTTGACCTGCGCAAGCAGTGCGTCGGGCAGATGTTCCACCGCACCGTCCACCACAATCGCGTCATAGGGTGCACCCGCCGCATGGCCGGCCTCGAGCGCGCCTTCGATCAACGTAACGGTGGGAAACGCCGCGAGCGACGCACGAGCCATGGTCGCGAGCGCTGGATCAACCTCGACCGCAACCACTTCAGCGACCAGTGCAGCAAGAACGGCAGCGGTATAACCACCGGCAGCGCCGATAAGCAGAACACGATCAGAGGCTGCCAGCGCTACTGCCGTCAGCAGTTTGCCGGTCGCGATCGGCAAATTCTGCGCACGGCCATTGCCCAGCGAAACCGCTGTGTCACGATAGGCCAGCGCCGCAACGCTGGCGGGAACAAAAGCTTCACGCGGCACTTCGGCCATGGCCGCCACCACGCGCGAATCGCTGACCGCATTGGTACGAAGCTGGCTAGCCACCATGGCATGGCGCATTGCGTGGAACTGGTCGGTCTGTGTCGCGGTCGAATTCATGAATCACCCTGTCGCACAACTGTCTTAGTCGTGCAATACACTTATGCACGCAGCGGACATGTATCTCGCGCGCCGCCCAACGCCAAGCGAGCAACGGCATTTTGTTGATCAAGCACGCACGGAGGTTGACATGAGCGCCCTGCCGCCGCATCTGCGCCCGCCTTGGCCCGATGGCGGAGTGGTGACGCAGAGGACTGCAAATCCTTGCACCCGGGTTCGATTCCCGGTCGGGCCTCCAGATATTCCCGGCAGTGCATTGTACCGCGCAATGCCACGCTGATTTTCAAAAAATCCACGAGCGTGTTGAAGAGCGAACGCCTTCCACCGGCAAGGATAGCGATCGGAAGCGATTGCCGTCACGCCATATCAACGCCATCAATGCCCCCTGCCCCACAGGTAACACTTTCCGGACACCACATGGTGGGCCCATAAAGTGACGACAGCCGTTATCGGCTCATCTGTATCGTTGATGCCCAGGGGAACGAATTGAGATGAAAGCACGGCGGTTTTTCATCGCAACCCTTGCAATCGCCGCACTCTTGTGCGCGAGTTACTGGTTCCTGCCGCCCCGGAAAAAAGCGGTCGCGACCCTGACAATTGCGGCAGCGCCGGCAGAACGCGTCCTGGCAATCAACGGGCGAATCAGGCCAAAGCTTCAAATTGATGTCCGTCCAGCACTTGGGGGAGAATTGATCGCCCTGCCGTTTGACGTCGGGGATCGGGTAACGCAGGGCCAGATCCTCGCGCGCATTGATGACGCGCCGGAAGCAGCAGCGATTGCAGAAGCCGAGGCCTCGGTACAAACGCAGCAGGCAACGCTTGCCCAGGCGCGGCGCGAACTCAACCGTTTCGAGGCACTGGGACAATTCGCCACCAAACGCGAGGTCGAACAGCGGCGGCTGGCGGTGATGGAAGGAACGCGGGAGCTTGGTCGACGTCGTGCCAGCGTGACGCAAGCCCGCGAGTTACGCGACCGGCGTGTGCTGCGCGCGCCCTTTTCCGGGATCATTCTGGAACGTCCCGTCGACCCGGGCCAGACGGTCGGTCTTGAAACCATCATCTACCGCCTCGCCGATCTCACCAGCCCCGAAGTCGCTGTCGAGGTAGACGAAATCTATGCAGCCGAAGTTCGTGCGGGCATGTTGGCAGCCGTCAGTCTGCCTGGGCAAAAGCGCTTGTTTGGCGCAACGGTGGTGCATGTCGAACCGCGCGTTGACCCGGAAACGGGCGCGCGCAACGTGCGCCTGGCCCTTAACGACGCGGCGATTGACGCACCATCTGGCCTGACAGTCACGGTCAATCTGATGATCGAGCAGCTTGCTCGCGCCATCAGCATTCCGCGCAGCGCCATTTTGCTCTCCGGCGGCGAGGCAAGGGTGCGTGTTATCGGCGGGGATAATGTCGTGGCCGATCGTCGGATCGGGTTTGTCGACTGGCCTGCGGAGAAGGTCATTATCACCAGCGGCCTCCAGCAAGGCGAGCGGATCCTTGCCGACCCGAATGCCGCGAAGCCAGGCGAGAAGGTCAGCAGCAAGGAATGACGCGTTACGCCGTCAAGCTTGCCGTTCGGCATTTGCTGTCCCAGCCGGGTCAAACCGCGCTGCTGATGTCGGGCGTAGCGCTGGGCGTTGGCGTGTTCATTTTCATGAGCGCGCTGATCGGCGGCCTGGCCACCCTGCTTACGCTGCGAACAGTGGGGAGCATTCCCCATATTGTGCTGGAGATGCCTGACCGTGATCCTGCCACGCTGTCGCGTAACGGGCATGAGCAAGTTGTACTGCAAAAAGACCTGAGCCGGCGCGAGCAGATTACCATCTGGCAGCCGGCAATCCCGATCATTGAAGCGACCCAGGGGGTAACCGCCCAATCGCCACAGATTCGCGGTTCTGCCTTTGTGGAACGAGGCCAGGCCGTGGCACCCATCGGCGTGATCGGCATCATGCCGGGAAAGCTGTCAGCGATTGCCAATATTGAGGCGGCGATTGTCGATGGCAAAAGCGATTTGCCTGCCGATGGAATCCTGATCGGCAGTCGGCTCGCACGCGACCTGGGCCTCAGGGTCGGGCAAGTTGTACGACTAAGTTCCGACCGTGGGCGGGCATGCAGTTTCAGGATTGGTGGCATCTTTACACTGGGTATCGCGGTCGCGGATCGGCAGTCAGTCTATATGAATTTCACCACCGCCCGCGCCCTGTTTGATCTTTCAACCGGAATCTCCCGCATCGAGATCAAGGTCGAACCCGCGACTGACGCACCCTTGATCGCCGCGCGGTTGCAGCGTTCCACCGGGCTGAAGGCTACCGCATGGACCGAAGACAACCGGCAATTGTTCGAAGGGCTGGATGCTCAGGCCCGAACCGGCACCATCATCAAGGCCTTTTCGCTGGTCACGATAATTGTCGGGATTGCCAGCGCCATGCTGCTTTCTATTGTCAGGCGGCAATCGGAGATCGGGATCATGCGTGCGATGGGCGCACGCAAGGGACTGGTGATTTCAATCTATGTTCTGGAAGGTACGCTGATCGGCCTTTTCGGCGCTGTGGTGGGAGCAATTGCTGCATGGCTCGTTCTGCTTCCCTTGCCGCCCGTCAGTGAAGTGACCAGTGGCGGGTTGCCAATCGACCGGCAGCAAGGTGATTTCTTGATGGCAATTGCGCTGACGACCCTGGCGGCAATGGCCGCGTCGATCCTGCCCGCGCGTCATGCTGCCCGCATTGACCCGGTAGAAGCGATCGGCACATGAACACTGACCCAATCCTTAGCGTGAGCGGGCTTACAAAGAGCTTTGGCGAGGGCGAAGCCAAAGTGCTGGTCTTGAAAGGCATCGACCTTTTAATGTCAGCTGGTGAAATGGCAGCGCTACTCGGGCCGTCCGGTTCGGGCAAAAGCACCTTGCTGACCATTCTGGGTACGCTGATGCGCGCGAGCAGCGGATCTCACGAAATGCTGGGCGTCGATCTCATGCAGGCCAGCGAGGCGCAGCGGACAGAGTTTCGGAGCAAACACCTGGGCTTTGTCTTCCAGTTCCACCACCTCTTGCCTGATCTCTCTGCAGTCGAAAACGTCATGATGCCAGCTGCCGCAGCCGCCGGGCGGGAAACAAAAGCGATGATGGAAAAGGCGATGGTCTTGCTTGAGGCAGTGGGCCTCTCCGATCATCGGGATTATCGCCCCGCGGCGATGTCCGGCGGGCAACGTCAGCGTGTCGCGGTCGCCCGCGCACTGATCAACGAGCCGGCCCTGGTTCTGGCCGACGAACCGACGGGCAACCTTGACCGGCAATCCGCCGACCATGTGATGGAACTGATCCGCTCCATCAATCAGTCAATGGCCACCAGCTTCCTCATTTCAACGCATGACGAACATGTCGCTGCACAATGCTCGCGCCGGATCGAACTGCTTGATGGCATGATCAAGCCGACATGACGGAGTGCCGCAGGTTGCGGCACCAGAACTGGTCTCATTTGTCCAATCCTCCCCGCCAGAAATCTGCGCATGTTCGCGCCAACGCTCGGCAAACCTGTCGATGCATTGCGAAACAGGGGTAGGCATGAGCAGAATACGGATGAAGCGAGCATTGGCCACGAGCGCAGCCTGCGCCGTGCTGACACTGTGCGCCGTCCCTGCCCTTGCGCAGGATGCCGGCAGCGATATTGACGCAATGATTGACGCGACGAGTTCGCCTGAAGGCGCGCTGAAACTCGCACGATCACAGGTCGATCAGGGCGACCTCACCGGCGCGGCTGCGACGCTGGAACGCACGCTGCTCAACAATCCGAACCCGCATGGCAGTGATGTGCGCCTTTATTATGTAACGGTCCTGTGTCGCCTCGATGATCATGGTCGAGCGCGCGCTGAGGCCTCACAGGTGGACGCAACCAGTGCATCACCAGCGGCAATTACCGAAGCACGTGCGGCGTGCGGGTCGCTTGAACTGCCCGCTGGAAACGAGGCTGCATCGAATCGCGGCGTCTCGGGCAATGTTGCGCTTGGCATCGCCTATGACTCCAACAACAGCACGGCGCTGATCCCGGCTTTTGCCCTGCCGGGCATCGTCATTCCCAGCAACGATGGGCTTTCAATCGTTGCGTCGGCCCAGGTCGATGCGCGCACGCCGGTCGGCGCTGGCTATGCCTATGGCGGCCTGTCAGGCATGACCAAGAATTCGATTGGCGGGCCGAGCATCGACTATCAGATCGGCACGTTGCGTGGTGGCTTTGGAATGCAGGGCGACGCGATCGGCTTTGAGCTCGGCGGGCAACTGCGTCATGGGCGCCTGTTTGGCCGGCCCTTTTACACGGAATATGCCGGACAGGCGGAGCTGAGCACCGCAGCGGGCAGCACTGCCCGCGTGGCGCTGCGCGGCGAGATTGCACATCAGGATTATGTCGGCTCCACCGCGCTGTTCGACCGCGATGGCACGCGCTTCGACCTCGCCCTTGAATATCGCTCCGGCGCATCGCGTGACCATGGCTGGGTGATTGGCGCCGCTTTTGAAGACAAGACAGCGCTAACACGCAACCTGGGGTACCAGGGCTGGCGTCTTTATGCTGCTGCTCGGCTACCGCTGAATCAGTCCGGCACCTACACCGCCCTGTCGGCGACCGTCCGTCACGTTGATTATCGCGACGTGGCACCGATCGTAGACCGGGTAGAAACCCGCTGGTTTGCTCGAGCTGCCATCGGCACGCCCCTGAGGTCAGGCCCGATCGATGTGGAAGGCGCGATCAGCTACACGCGGCGCGACTACAACGCCGCCAGCCTGCTGGCTGACTATGGCAGCTTTGGTGTCGAACTCCGCCTCGTCATGAACTTTGGTCGCTAAGGGGCATATGCCATGAACTATCGCATAACATTGCTTGTCACGGCCGCCCTTACATCGGCCACTGCCCTTCCTGCGATGGCACAGACCGTCGGAGTCAACGCCGCCGTCATCAATGACGTCCGGATGAAAACCGAGGCCAACCCAAGCGTACACCGTGCCGCCGTCAAGGAACGGGTTGCCCTTGGCAATGACATCGCCACCGGCCCAGCAAGCCGCCTTCAGATCCTGCTGCTTGACCACACCAACTTCACTGTCGGCGCGAACGCCCGGCTGAAAGTAGACCGCTTCGTCTATGATCCGGCCAAAAGCGCCAGCGCAGTCGGCCTTTCGGTAACCAAGGGCGCATTCCGTTTCATGTCGGGCAAACCGCTTCACGCCAACCCGGGCCAGTCACAGATAAACACGCCGGTCGCGTCGATCGGTATTCGGGGTACGATTGTCGAACTGGCGGTCGGCGCTGACGCCCTGGCGGTACTCCGCTATCAGCCCGGTCTGCCGCAATTCACCGCCGACCCGGAAACCGCGACGCTGGTTTTTCTGCGTGGCCCCGGCGCAAATGCGCAGGGCGGCGAGCAACAGGGTGCGATTGACGTGACTGCGGCAGGCACCACCGGATCCATCGCTGGATCGGGTCAAGCATTTTTCGTCGCAGGCCCTAACCAGGCGCTGATCGGGCCCTTCACGCTCTCCACCGAGGCATCCGAACAATTCGCCCTTTTGCTCGGTCGGCGCGGACGAAACAACGGCCGATTTACCAACCCCCTCGTGCAAAATCCGCTGATCGACCAGTTCTTCGAAACCCGCGAAGGTAATCCGGGCCAGCAAATTCCCTGAGGCCAGAAAGGAGACTTCCGAACGCAATGTTTTGCTGTTCCGCGCGCATCGATTGAGGCAGAAAGTACACCGGGGCGGCGCCCCGGCGCGATCAGTCGCCGGTGTCCGCGTAGAGGAGTGAACCTTGCATGGGTCCTGGTCGCCCGGGCATCGAATTTCGGCAAGGTGCGCCAGTGCTGTGCGCGGCGCTGGCCCTGCTTGCATTGTTTCTCTCGATTTTCGCTTCAACGCCAAGTGGCGCCGGGGCAGCCGACCGCGCCACGCCCGCCTTGCAGGGCGTGGCAAGCTGCAGCGGCACGACATGCCATGGCCGACTGGAGGCGGATGGTGCCGTCGTCCGGCAAGACGAATTGAAACTGTGGCAGGAGCCATCGACACCGGGCGGCGCGCATAGTCGTGCTTTCGCTGTCCTTTCCGGCACCCGGGCAAGGCAGATCACGGCGACCCTGGGCCTGGGCGATCCGACCAGTGCGCCCGCCTGCCTTGGCTGCCACGCGACGCCGGGTGGCGGCGCCGGTGACAGCCGGTTTCTGATCAACGACGGTGTCGGGTGCGAAGCCTGTCACGGTGCAGCGGGCAACTGGATCGCTTCACATTATGCGGTTGGTGCGAGCCATGCCGCCAATGTCGCGCGAGGCATGACTGCCCTGGAACGCCCGGCAACCCGAGCGGCGATTTGCCTCGACTGCCATTTTGGCAGCGCCCGCACCGGCCAGTTTGTTACCCACCGCATGATGGCCGCAGGTCATCCGCGCATCGCCTTTGAGCTTGATCTGTTTTCAACCCTGCAACTGCACCACAATGAGGATGCAGACTATGTTGCGCGCAAGGGCCGCAGCGACAGCATGAAAAGCTGGGCAATTGGGCAGGCAATGGCGTTGGGCCGCCAAATGGCGTTGTTTGCCAACCCGGCGCGCAATAGCGAAGGAGCCTTTCCGGAATTCTATTTCTTCGATTGCCATAGCTGCCACCGCCGCATCTTCGATCAGGCGGATCGCGTGAAGACATGGGAGAGCAACCCCGGTCGCCCGATTCCCGCCGGAATGCCACCGTTCAATGACGAAAACATGATCCTGTTGAGCGCCGCCGCGCGGGTTGCTGCGCCCGGTCTGGCAGCGCGGCTCGACACTGACAGTCGCGCCTTCCATGCCGCCATTGCCCGCGATCGCGCTGCAGCTGGCGCCGCCGCCAGCCGGCTCGGGACCACGGCCAATACACTTGCGGCGGCGCTCGCCAGCGCGCCGATGAGGCCGGACAGCGGCTTTGCCATGGTGGATGCGATTGCCAGTCCGGTATTGTCGCCCCGATTCACCGACTATGAGGGTTCAGCGCAAGGTGTGATGGCAATTGACACCTTGCTCAATGCGCTGGTCAAGCAAGGCCGGGTGACGGTTGGCGCTGCGGCGAGCATTCGCGGCAACATCAATCGTGCCTATGCAGCGGTGAAAGACCCCAATGGCTATCGACCGGGTGAGTTCCGCGCCGCCCTGGGCGAGGCCGTCCGCGCGATCCGGGCACTGAGATGAGCCGCGCCTTCCCTGCCATATTGGCGAGCGCAGCGTTGATCCTGTCCGGCTGTTCCGGCGGCGGGTCGGGGACGGTTACACCGACCCCGACCCCTGCCGTAACGCCAGCACCCGGCAATCTTTACGCCGTTCCTGCCGCCGAGGCGTTGAGCGTGGCCGATGTGCAATCAGTTATTGCGCGTGCCGCCGCCGAGGCTGGCGCACGCCGTCTTCCCGCTGTCATCGCCGTGACAGACCGGGTGGGCAATGTCCTCGCGGTCTTCCGGATGATCGGTGCGCCGGCCAACGCGGTGACCAGCGCGGCGCCCAATGGCGCCAATATCGACGCGCAAAACCTGACGATTCCGGCGGAAGCCGGTGCTATCGCCAAGGCGGTAACCGGCGCTTACCTGTCAAGCAGCGGGAACGCCTTTTCGACCCGCACGGCAAGCCAGATCGTCCAGCCAAATTTCCCGCCCGGATCGTCCACCCTGGGCCTGGAGAGTGGCCCGCTGTTCGGTGTGCAGTTCAGCCAATTGCCCTGTTCCGATCTGGTGACGCGGTTCGGCACCGGCGGAAGCGCCGCGTTGATTGGCCCAAAACGCTCCCCGCTCGGCCTGTCGGCAGACCCGGGAGGCTTTCCGCTCTACAAAAACGGTGTGGTCGTCGGTGGCATCGGGGTGATGGCCGACGGCGTCTATGGTTTCGATGCCAATTCAATCGACATCGACAGTGATCCGGAAGAGGCGATTGCCCTTGCCGGCACCGTCGGATTTGAGGCGCCTGAAAGCGTGCGTGCTGACCATATCTACGTTGATGGCACGCAATTACGCTACACAGACAGCGCCTATTCCGGCCTGATTGCCACCGGCGCAGCAAGCTATGCCGCGACTGACCCGGCGTTGGGCTCGCTTGTCGTGGTTCGTGGTTATGCTGCGGCCACGATTATTGCGGGCGCTGTTTATGGCAGCGAAGCGTCCGGGGTGCGGGCCGCGAGCGTCGGAGAGTTTTCGAACCGCGACGCCTTCGTCCTGACCGACGGTGCGGGTACAGGCCGTTTCCCGATCAGGGCTGGCACCGATGGTGGCGACGTTCCCGCGCCACTGTCGAGCGCCGAAGCACGGGCCGTTCTGGAAGATGCCTTTGCAGTGATGACCCGCGCGCGCGCGCAGATTCGCCAGCCGCTCGACAGCCGGGCGCAGGTAACAATCTCGCTGGTTGACACGCGCGGTGCAGTATTGGGGATTGTCAGGTCACCCGACGCACCGATGTTTGGCACCGACGTCTCGCTGCAAAAAGCCCGCACAGCGGCCTTTATGTCGCACAAATTTGCGGCGCAGCAATTGCTGGCCGACCCCAGCAGCGATGTGCAGCATTTTGTGGCGGCGACCCGTAGCTTCCTGAAAGATTCAACTGCGTTGACCGGGGCGACCGCCTTTGGTGACCGATCGGTCGGTTTGCTGGCGCGACCGCATTTTCCGGACGGTGAGATCGCCCGCCCCAATGGGCCGCTGTCGCGCCCGATTGCCCAGTTCAATCCCTTTTCCACAGGGCTGCAATCGGCGCTGGTGCTGACCAATGTTGCGCAGCATCTCGGGTTTGTCACCGGCGCCAGTGGAACAGACACGCCCGCGCGCTGCACCTTTTTGCCCGATGTCACGGCAGGCCAGAACCGCTTGCAAAACGGCCTGCAGATCTTTCCCGGATCGGTGCCGATCTATCGCGGCGCCACTCTTGTTGGCGCGATTGGTGTTTCAGGCGATGGCATCGACCAGGATGACATGATCAGCTTTCTCGGCCTTGCCAATGCCGGGTCACGCCTCGGTGGCATTGCCAATGCACCTGCGGCAATCCGTGCCGATCAGGTTGAGGTCGATCTTGGCGATTCCCGTGTGCGGTTGCGTTATGTCAGTTGCCCCTTCGCGCCGTTCGTCGACACGAGTGCGCAAAATGTCTGCAACGGGTTCTGACGATGGCCCTGATGTTGCTCCCCCTCGCCCTGCTTGCTGGCCAGGTCACGCCGGCACCGGACGCACCATCTGCGCCCCAGGTGACGCCGGATGACAAGCCAGTGAATGACCAGCCGCCGGTCGATTCGATTCCCGGGCGCCGCCGTCCGGGCTATGAAAAGCCGCTGCCTCCCGAGGTACGGCAATCCAACGCTGGCGCTGTTCGCCCGCCGCCGCCTGAAGCGTTCCCCGTCGACCAGATTCCATTGCCTGATCGCTGGCGGCTGATCGAGACGCTCGGTGTGGTCAAGGAACGCTGGTTCGACCCCTATCATCAAAATACCTTGAAGGGCGATCGCCCGATCAACCGGGCCAAGGTAAAATGGCTGCCGATCCATGAGGATGACTGGTTTTTCACGCTGAGCGCGGTGAGTGACACGGTGTTCGAACCCCGCACCTTCCCCATCCCGGTCGGTGTGCAGACGACAAGCCGGCCACAGAGCCTGGATGTGTTCGGTCAACAATCAAGCGTCGTGGCGTCGCAGACCTTCATCGTCGGGGCATCGCTGGTAAAGGGATCGACCGCCTTCAAGCCGCCCGAGATTGAATATCGTGTCGCACTGGCGTTCAACCTCAATTATGCGCGCGTTCCCGAACGGCGGGTGCTCTTCGTCGAACCGAGCAAGCCAACACACCGCACCGACGGTTTCATCGGGGTGCAGGAAGCCTTTGTCGATTATCATTTGCGCAACGTGTCGGATCGCTATGATTTCGATTCAATTCGCGTCGGCATCCAGCCCTTTCAAAGCGATTTTCGCGGATTCCTGTTCAACGACCAGAACCTTGGCGTCCGGCTGTTCGGCAATCGCGACGGCAACCGCCTGCAATATAATCTTGCGGCTTTCTGGCGGCTGGAAAAGGACACCAATTCCGGCCTGAATGATGTCACGCAGCGCCCGCGTGACGACTGGGTGTTCATTGCCAACCTGTATCGTCAGGATTTCCTCATCCCGGGCTTCACCAGCCAGATCACGGCAGTGTACAACCGCAACCGTGAGGCGAGCCGCGTTCAGATCGATGATAATGGCTTTCCGGTGCGCCCCGCCCTGCTCGGCGATTTGCGTGGCCGAAACTATGACGTGGTTTATCTCGGCTATAATGCTGATGGTCATATCGGGCGGCTGAACGTAACGCTGTCAGCCTATCAGGCGCTGGGCAGCGACAGAAACAGCTTCTTCACCAGCCGCAAGGCACGCATCAACGCGCAATTCGCCGCTGCCGAGTTGAGCTATGACCGCGACTGGGCACGATTCCGCCTGTCCGGCCTATATGCCAGCGGCGACAGCAATCCCTATGACGACAAGGAAACCGGGTTCGACGCAATCCTGGAAAACCCGGTCTTTGCCGGTGCCGACACCAGTTACTGGATCCGGCAGGCAATCCCCTTTGCCGGCGGCGGGCGGGCGATATCAATCAGCGGCCGCAACGGCGTGCTCAACGCGTTGCGATCATCGAAAGATGAAGGGCAATCGAATTTCAACAATCCCGGCACCATCCTCGCCGGGGTCGGTGCCGATTTTGACCTGACACCCAGGATCAGGCTGTCGGCAAATGCCAACCATCTATGGTTCGCCAATACCGCCATACTGCAAACGCTGCGCAATGAGGGCAGCATTCCCCGTGCAATTGGCTGGGATGTATCGGGCGCGGCGATCTGGCGGCCCAAGGCGACGCAGAATATCGTTTTCCGCCTGTCCGGTGCGGTCTTGTTCGCCGGAAGCGGGTTGCGTGATCTGGTGGCTTCGACCGACCACAGCAAACGCTATTACTCAATCCTCGCCAACATGATCCTGAGCTACTGATGCGCCGCCTTGCCGCCTTTCTGATTGCACTGCTGATGCTCCCGGCGGCGATGCTCTATGCCAGCGAGGGCGAAAAGCCGGTTGAGCGCCACTACGTCACCGCGCCCGCCGCGCCGATGAGCCAGACAGCCGCACAGGCCGCGACCAAATCCGACGGATGCTATTCCTGTCACACCCGGGCCGATGAGCCGTCAATGCACGCCTCCTCGGCAGTCGTGCTGGGTTGCACTGATTGCCATGGCGGCGACGCAACAGTACGCGGGGATCCATCGCGCGGCTCTGGCGACGCCGCTTATGTCGCGGCGCGCGACCGCGCCCATATCCTGCCGCGCTATCCGCACGACTGGAACTATCCCGACAGTGCCAACCCGAAACGCAGCTACACTCTGCTCAATCGCGAGGCGCCCGAGTTCATCCGCTTCGTCAACCCCGGTGACTATCGTATTGTCCGGCAAAGTTGCGGGGCGTGTCATCTTGAAGTGATTGAGGCCGCGGAACGGTCAATCATGGCCTCTGGCGCCATGCTGTGGGGCGGCGCAGCCTATAATAACGGCATTGCCCCCTTCAAGAACTACATCTTTGGTGAGGCATATACGGCGAGGGGCGAACCGGCGAAGATCGTGTCTCCCGGCGTGCCGCCTGGCATTGTCACTGAACATCAGGCGAAACGAGGTGCGCTCGCGGCGCTCTATCCGTTGCCGACCTGGCAGGTCATCCCGCCGGCCGATGTTTTCCGTGTGTTCGAGGGCGGTGGACGCAACAATGGCACTGGCTTTGCCGAAGTGGGCTTGCCCAACCCAAGCGGGTCAATCCAACGGCTGGAGGAACCGGGCCGCCCGGATCTCAAACAGAGCAATCGCGGGCCCGGCACGGGGCTACGTGTCGCAATTCCGGTGCTCAACATTCACAAGACCCGGCTCAACGACCCCTTGATGTGGTTCATGGGCACCAATGACCAGCCCGGTGATTATCGCGGATCTGGCTGTACCGGTTGCCACGTCATCTATGCCAATGACCGCGAACCGCGCCACTCGCTGATCTACGCGCAATATGGCCGTGACGGGCAAAGCGTGACGGTTGATCCAACCATCGCCGCCAAGACAAGCAACCATGGCGGCCTGGTCGTCCCGGAGAGCGGCCACCCGCTGCGCCACAGTTTTTCACGCGCCATCCCCACGGCGCAGTGCATGAGTTGCCACATGCACCAGCCCAATGTGTTCGTGAATTCATACCTTGGCTACACGATGTGGGATTATGAATCCGACGCCCCGGCGATGTGGCCCAAAGCGCAAAAATACCCGACCGCCGCCGAGACCCGTGCCGCCAATGATCGCAATCCGGAAGGAGCGGCAGTGCGCGGCAACTGGAGCGATGTCGATTTCCTGCGCGGTGTGAACGACCTCAACCCCGGGCTGAAGGACACCCAGTTCGCTGATTATCACGGCCATGGCTGGAATTTCCGTGGTGTGTTCAAGCGTGACCGGCAAGGCAACCTGCTTGACGCTGATGGCCATATTGTCGCACCCGATGACCCGGCAAAATGGCGCAAGCCGGGCGAAGGCCAGTTCGTGCCGCCGGGCACCAACCCCGGCAAGACTGTCCATTTGATGGATATTCACGCGGAAAAGGGCCTGCAATGCGCTGATTGCCATTTTGCGCAGGACAGCCATGGCAATGGCCTGATCTATGGCGAGGTCGCCAACGCGGTCGAGATTGGCTGCAAGGATTGCCACGGTACCGCCGACAATTACCCGACGCTGCGCACCTCTGGTCCCGCCGCGCGCCCGCAGGGCAATAACCTTGAACTATTGCGCAACCCCGACGGGCGCCGACGGTTTGAATGGGTTGATGATGGCGCCGGGCGACGCCATCTCGTGCAACGCTCCATCGTTGATCCGGGTCTGGAATGGCGGGTCCACCTCGTCCGCGACAGCGTCGATCCGGCCAGCCCCTATTTCAACCTCAAGGCGGCCCGCGCCAAGCTGATGAGCCGCTCGGGTGCCGATGATGGCAGTTTTGCCTTTGGGCCGGGTGTTGCCACCAAAGACCGCGCACATGGCGACGACAAGATGGCATGTTTTACCTGCCACCTGTCCTGGACCACGAGCTGCTCAGGTTGCCACCTGCCGATCGAGGCCAACTGGAAGACCAGCACCCATCACTTCAACGGCGAACAGACACGCAATTTTGCCACCTACAATCCGCAGGCGGCGCGCGATGACATGTTCCAGCTCGGCATCCACCAAACCACCAAGGGCAACGAAATCGCGCCGGTGCGAAGTAGTTCGGCGTTGCTCCTGTCGTCGACCAATGCCAGCCGTGAGCGAATCTACACCCAGCAACCGCCGGTCAGCGCGATCGGCTTTTCGAGCCAGGCCTTTGCACCGCATTTCCCGCACACGGTCCGCACTACGGAAACCAAGACATGCAGCGATTGCCACCTCTCGGCTGATGACGACAATAATGCGATCATGGCGCAACTGCTGCTGCTCGGCACAAACTACGCCAACTTTGTCGGACTGAACGCCTGGACCGGCCTGGCAGGCGGATTTGAAGCGGTGCGTGTGACCGAGTGGGACGAGCCACAGGCCGTGATCGGCTCATACCTCCAGCGCTATGCGTATCCCGATTACTGGAAAATGCATGTCGAGAAAAATGGTCGCGAACTGAAGACCTGGACGCGGGGCGCCAGCTTTGACCGCCGTGGCTCCGGCGAAACACATCCGATCGAAACCTTCCGCAATGTTGTGAAAGCCACCACGGATCGCGTTGGCTGCCTGCAACAACGCGGCGAATATATGTATGTCGCCGAAGGCCGTGGCGGTTTTCGCATCTATGACGTGGCCTCCATCGCCAACAAGGGCGTGTCACAGCCGATCATCTCGGCACCTTTCTCAAAGTTCGGGCACGACACCCATATTGCCAGTGCCAACGCAACCTGTGTCGCGTTGCCAACCAACCAGCCGATCAACCCGCTGCGCAACACGCAACAGATGCGCGAGATGAACCAGGAGCAACCGTTCCTGCCGATCTACAGCTACGCCGCCGTGACTGATGCGCGGGAGGGGCTGATACTGGTCAACATCGACACCATGGCCGACGGAAATTTCACCAACAACTTCCTGAAACGCGCCGTAACCTGGAACCCCGATGGAGTACTGAATGGCGCTCGGCACGTTATCCTTGCCGGGGAAGTCGCCTATATCACCGCTGATGTCGGGCTTGTCGTCGTCGATCTCGGCGATCCGCTTCACCCGCAACTCGCAGCAGTGCGAAAACTGCGCGACGCACGAGCGAGTGCGATCCAGTTTCGCTACCTGTGGGTGACCGAGGCGAGCGGGGTCACATTGTTCGATGTCACGCGGTTGCGCGATCCGGTCGAAATACCGTCAGGCCATATTGCGATGGCTGATGCCCGCAGGCTTTATGTCGCGCGGACCTATGCCTATGTCGCGGCAGGGGCCGAGGGGTTGGCAATTATCGATGTCACCAATCCGAGCCGACCAGCGCGCTACCAGAATGTGACCTTCGGCGGGAAGCTCAGCGACGCGCAGGATGTTGTCGTTGGGGTCACCAACGCCTCGCTGTTCGCTTATGTCGCCGATGGGCGCAACGGGCTGAAAGTGTTGCAGCTGACCTCCCCGGACAGCCAGCCGAATTTCTACGGCTTCTCCCCCGCGCCCAAGCCGGAATTGATCGCCTGGGCCGCGACCCCGACTCCTGCGCTCGCCCTCTCCAAGGGGCTCGACCGCGACCGTGCGGTCGATGAAACCGGCGGACAGATTGCCGTGTTCGGTCGTCTGGGGTCACGCCCCTTCAACCGAGGCGAGATGGAACGGCTGTTCCTCAACCGCAACGGCATCCCGTGGAAAGTTCGTGATACCGGCGACATGCGCGACTGGCGGCCACCGCTCAAACTACCCGAGCAATAAAGCGGTCCGGTTCAGGGGCTGGCTGGCCACTCTGCCCGGAGGCCGCGTACCAATGGCTGCAGCTTGTCATCGAACCGCGCCAATACGGCATGATCCTCAACCGTATCGAACAAGGTGACAAGGTCTGCCCCGGTCCAGCGATGCAACGCATATCCCGGCGGTTCGGCAACGATCATCTCGCGATGATCGGGTGTCTCAGGATCGATCGGGTTGAGATCGAGCGCCACCTGTGGCGCGGTTGACGGGCAGATCGTCACCATGGTGCCGCGCCACGGCGCAACAATTGCCCGGTGGAGATGCCCACAGAGAATGGCCTTGACCTGACCATGACCATCGATCGCGTCAGCAAATCGCGCGACCCACGGCTCGTCGGCATGGGTCGCCATCCATTCAATCCCGACATCAAGCGGCGGATGGTGCATGACGATCACCGTTGGCACTTCACGATCTTCAGCCAGCCGTGCCGACAACCAGGCGGCGCGCTGCTCGCAAAAACCACCACCATGCCGGTCTGTTTCCAGCGTATCGAGAACAATCAGCCGCAATCCTTCATGCCGCAGGCTATATTGCACAAAGCCATCGGCCACCGGCACCTGCGGGAAATGCCGCGCAAAGGAATCGCGCAGGTCGTGATTGCCAAGGCACGGATAGACCGGGAACGGACAGGCAGCGAGCAGCCTGGCGCAGCGTCGATAGCTCTCATCATCGCCACGATCCGCCAGATCGCCGGTAACCAGCAACAGGTCGGGACGGTTCGGCCCCTCAATCAGCACTTTCAGGACCGCGTCGAGCCGCTGGCGATTGAACTCCGCCGGATTGGCCCCGTCGAAACCCAGATGCAGGTCGGTGATCTGCGCGATCAGCATCGTCTGCCCGGCTCAATCACGACGGCCACCCCCACTCTGTCGCGCGTATTGCGGGCATGGCAGCCGGGGATAACCGACGCCGGCTTCGCCACGGCGCATCCTGTTTCTGATGGTAACTGTGACACATTGCACAGGATGAGGGAACCTTGGCGGCGGACGCTTCACCGCCATGGCAGGAACGGCAGGTTTCAATCCCCGGCACCAGGACATCGGCCGCATCGCGCGACTTTACTGCTGCGTGGCAAGATACGCAGGTCTGGGTTGTGTGAGCCGCATGGTCGAACCAGCCGTGCACCAGATAGCGATTGGCCTGATGAACCGGGACCACATTCCAGTTGGTCGAGCCATTGGTGCCAGGCGGCGTCACGACATGGCAGTCATAACATGCGCCGCCTTTAGAAAAGACCTGCCGGATCGCTGCCTCACCATTGCCGGCGCGTGATGTCGTGGCACCAAACCACGCATGATAGACTTCGCCCTGCGCATACAGGCCGGGCCGCCGGCGCGCCATGCCACCAAGCTCAAGTGGCCGGTCAGGTGTGGTGGCGCGATACATCGCGCGCAGGTCAGCCATCATCTGGCCGATGTCCCCGTGGCGCAGCGTCCGCACCGCGCCGCCGATCCGGTCAAAGGCAAGGCTGTGGCACATCTGGCAATTGCGCTCCATATCAACCGGCAGGAAGCGCGTGCCATCAGCAGTTGGCGTATGACAATCGGCACAGGCCAATGCGTTGCCAAAGCCATATTGCCCCTTCAACCTGCGCGCCATTTGCGCCACCCCGCCGCGTCCATCAAGATGTACATTATGTGGGAATTTCAATCCGTTCGCCTCATGCAAGGTCGCCTCCGCCAACCCGCGCGCAAATACCGGGGCCGTACCCGGCGCCGTTGCAACCAGCGGCCGAAACTGGGGGTGGCTGGTACCAAAATCGCCAGCATTGCCGATTTTCGCATCGACAAGACGGTCTTTCAGTGTCGTGTGGCAATCAGCGCAAAATTGCTGCGGCGTCGGCGGCATCGCGCCGGCACCTTCATGCTCCCGGTGACAATCGACACAGGCGCCACGGTCCGGCTTGTTGAACGCCTTTGCCCATCCGGCGAGGAACTTCCCGCCCAGCCCGAGCGGCGCGCGCGCCGACGCAAGTCGCGACGGCGCGGCGTGATCATGAACCTTGGTGTGACAAGTGGTGCAGGCCGTGTCACGAACAGCAGCGAATGCCTGGGTGTGACACGCCTTGCAGTTCTTCTCCAGCGCGTGATGGGCCGTGCTCAGCGGACCGGGAGTCCAGCTGCGATCAGCCTGTATCCCGGCACCCTGCATATTTGTTTCACGATGGGTGAAATGCCAGATCGGCCAGATCAGGAATATCGCCAGTACCGCTGAAGCCAGTACCCATGCCAGCCGCCGTTTGCCGGGCAGAACATTGGCAAGTGAAAACTGTTGCTCGTCTGTCGGCGCGTCGCTGCTCGCGGTCCGCGTCACTGTCAGGACGGTGGTGCCGTCAGCGTCGCTGGCGACCGTGATCCGTGCGTCACCAACGACAAGTGCAGCACCGCGAACATAGTCCAGCGCTGCGGACGACACGCGGCGACCATCGATGCCAATGCTGAAACCCTCAGCGACCGCGACGTCGATCCGGCGGCCATCCTTGCGGGTAACCACGGCATGTTGCGGCGCGACCGCGAGATCAGAGACGACAATATCACTGCTCGTGGCGCGCCCGATCGTCACGCTTTCACGATCGATGCGCGTCGCACGAACGATCTCGCGTCCATCGGCGGTGCGACTTAGCTGGCGAAGAAGGAAGGTCATCCGGCGCTCACCAGTAGAAGAACACGCTGACAATATGCGCCGCCAGCGCAGCGATCAGTGCAAAGGTGACCGGCACATGGACATGGAGCCACACCTCCAGAAACGCCTTCAGGCGCATGTGCCTGCGCAATCGAACAAGCATTCCCGACTTGCGTTCAAGCAGCGCATCCACCCGATCAAGCGGGTCAGCTGCGATGTCTGGCCGCGTCCCGATACGCTGGCGGATCGCGTCCTGCGCTGCAGCGGTTGCGCAGCACGGATCATGCCCGGAAAGGCGCCGCCACAGGCCGCCGCCAAAGGGATTTTGCGTCAGAGATGCCGCAACAATCGCCGCGTCTGCCGGTCCCAATGGCTGGGCTGCATCATGAAGTTGCTGGTCAATCGTTCGCAGCCCCTCAAGCATCAATGGCTGCGTCAGTTCTTCGCGGTTGTCGCTCAACATGCGCGGAATGAACGCATAGGCGACGACACCCCAAATGCCCGATGCAATGACAAGCATCATCAACGCGTACGCAAGCGTATGGACGTTCCAGCCAAACTGAAAGCCGCTGTGCAACGTCGCGATAATGATCAGGCTCAGACCAAGATAGACATGGGCACTGGTCCACGCCTTGAGCGACCAGCGCCCCGATGTCATCGCGCGCTTCCTAATGCCGAGCACGGTCAGCCAAAGGATCAACAGTGTTGCGACCGTCCCCAATGTGTATCCATACCAGCTGCCGCCATTGTGCCGTGGCTGTACATCAATCAGGGCATAAGCCAGGATCGCCACACCGCTAAGCACGAGCGCGACCTTGAGCCAGCGGAAGCCGGCGTGGCGCAGGAAGCCGTCATGGCTGGATACGCTGCTGCGCACCCTGTGGGATGAAGGCGCGCGCACCGCTATGACCCTGTCTCGGTTTCGAGCCGCGAAACGGTGAGAAACTCCTCTGGCGCAACCCGGATTGCCGCACCCGTCGGGCAGGCCCGGACACAGGCAGGGCCACCATCAATGCCCGAACACATGTCGCATTTGATCGCCTTTTTGGGGTGCTCGACCGACATATCCTCATGGGCATGGCGCCATAGTTTCGATGGCTCGCCCGGCCCCGGCCCGCGCCCGAACAGCAACCAGCCGAGTAACCCGGGTTTTTTGGGAGGCACGCTGTCCATTCGGATGACGCCATAGGGACAATTGCGCTGACAATTGCCGCAGCCGATGCAGCTATCGTCGATCACGACCTCTCCGTCGGGACCACGATGGATCGCATTGGGTGGGCAATCGGCCATGCACGACGGATTTTCACAATGGCGGCAACTGGTTGGCACGTGGAGATGCGCATAGGTGCGCCCGGTTTCCCGATCGAGCCGGGACAAGCCCTCATGGCTGTCTGCACATGCCTTCTCGCAATTGTCGCAGCCCACGCACAGATTTTCGTCGATCAACAGGACGTCCGTTGCTTCACCCAGCCCGTTATCGACCAGGAACTTGGCGGTTTGCGAATACATATCGACCACGCCGGAAAAGCTGCCCTTGCGGCTTTCGACAAAGGCATTGAGATCCTGCCGCGCGGCCATGTCAGCGCGCGCCTTTTCCAGCAGCCTTGGCCGATTGTCGAGCAAACGGCGAAACGCCTTGCCATCAAGCCGGATGACCTCGGACTTGATCGCCGCCTTGACGGTTGCGCTGCGCTTGCCGCCAGCAATCAGCGCCATTTCGCCGACATATGAACCCGCTGGCAGATAGGACAGGAAGACCGGTTTCCCTCCGACATTTTTCTCGACGATCATCGAGCCAAGGCGGATGACATAGATGTCGTCGCCTTCATCCCCTTCGGTCAGGATTGCTTCGCCAGCGCGGATTGTCCTTATTTCCGAAGTATCGAGGATCTCGGTAATATCCGTCGCTGTAAGGCCAGAACCAAACATTTGCAGCAACTGCCGCTCTACCGAGATGCGCGTGACCGCGCGCGCCGCCGCCGGGACGGATGCCATCAATTTCAGCGTCGCGGTGCGCGACACTTCCACCGCGATCACATCACCTGCTGCACGCACCGTCGCGCCGCGCCGCCGCCCCGAAATCAGTCCGACTTCTCCAACGATCGAACCCTGGGCAATCGGGACGGTGATCGCCGGGTTGTTACGATCCACCTCTACCAGCACCTCGCCATGAACGATGGCGAACAAGGATGACCCGGGGTCATTGCGTCGAAAAATCACCTCTCCCGCATCGAAGCGGCGCATTTCCGAATCCAGCATGAACTCGCGCAATTGAAGTGGCGAGAGATCTGCAAGGATCGTGACGCGCTCCTTGAGCAAGGCGAGCCAGCCATCAACCGAACGCCCGGCACGAAAAGCGGCAAACTTCGCCTCCAGAACAGGCTCGTCAGCAGGCTTCAGCGTGGTGTTGCCGTTGATAAATTCAACAACGTCATGCCCTTGATTCATGCAATGCTTGATCAGCGGATAACCCGCCAGCGCGCCGATCACATAGGCACCGGGGCGCGTGGTCTCGAACATGGACGAAAGTTTGGGAAATGCCTCGCGATCCGCGCTGGTGAACTCAATGCCGCAAGCCTCGATAAAGGTGCGCGGCGCGGTTGACCCCATTCGTGCGATCACGCGGTTGCAACGAATGGTCTGCTGCCCGTCACGTGTATCGAGCACCAGTTCGCCCGGGCGCACCGCCACTGGTGTTGTCTCCGTCCGGATGATCACCCGTCCTGCCGATGCAGCCTCGTTGAGCAGCTTGACATTGGCTGCCTTCGCACGGGCAAAATCCGCCGATCGGTTGAGGATCGTGACCACATTGCCCTGCGCCTGATCGGCTGCAAGGCCCAGCGCATTCTCAATGCCTGCGTCCCCTGATCCGATCACGGTAATGTGCTCGTCAACATAGGCGCCTGGGTCATCAAGCTGGTACTGGACGTGCGGTAGATCAGCTCCCTCACACCGCATCAGGTTCGGGTTTCCCTGCGTGCCGATTGCCATCACGACCGTCTCGGCGGCGACCGTCGACCCATCCCTAAGGGTCAGCGTGAAATCACCCTTTTCCCCGACAATCGCCGTTACCTCGCTGTGGAAACGAACGGCGATGCCGCTGGCACCCTTGTTCCAGGCATCAAGAATCGCCTCGCGCTTCCCGGCAACGAACGGCAAGTCCGCGCGCAATACCAGTTGGCTGGGCGTCGCCATGACGTGCTTGCCCTTCTGGTATTTGAAAATCGTGTCCGAAAGATGATCGGTCTTTTCGAGCAAGACATGACTGAGGCCCAGCGCCGCAGCGCGTGCCGCGGCACTCAGCCCCGCCGGGCCTGAGCCGATAATCGCAATACGGACGCGGTCACTCAACCGCCCCACTCCCCTGCTGTCAAAACAGTTGCCTGCCCTTGCCGCCGCCCAACACAACTAGCATGGATACTGACTGAAACCAGCCATCGCATGGCGCGCGCAACGGAGGATAGGATGTCAGCGACATCACGGTGGGGAATTGCTGCTCTGGCCGGTGCCGGTGTGCTGTTGGCCGGCACAATCGGGTGGAAGCTCAGTTCGCGTGCTGACCAGGCTGCGGCACCCCCGGCGACAGCAATCGCCGGTGCTGATCCAGTCGCTGACTTGCAGGCCGCCGTGCGCCAGAACCCGCAGAGCGCCGACGCCTGGCTGGCACTGGGGGAAGCGCAAGCCGCTGCCAACGACTTCGCCGGTGCAACACCAAGTTTCCGACGCGCCGCTGAGCTTGCGCCAAAGCGTGCAGAGGCGTGGTCAGCGCTGGGCGAAGCGATGGTCAAGGCCGACCCTCGAGACCCCTTCCCTGTCGCCGCGCTCGACGCGTTCAAAAAGGCTGCCGCGCTCGACCCGAAAGATCCGCGAGCACGGTACTTTCTTGGCGTCAGGCGCGATCTTGATGGCGACCACAAGGGGGCCATCGACGCATGGTTCGCGATCCTTGATGATTCACCGCCCGGCGCACCCTGGGCAGCCGATGTGCGGCGCACCATCGAACAGGTCGCGCAAATCAACAAGGTCGATGTAGCCAAACGTCTGGCGGCGCTGCCCCGGCTGGATGCGCATCCAGCGATCGGTTCAGACGGCAAGGGCGCAATCCCCGGCCCGACAGCGGAGCAGTTGCGCGCCGCCCAATCGCTGACGCCGGCACAGCAACAGGCAATGATTGCGGGGATGGTGGGAAAACTCGAAGCGCGCCTTGCCTCGGACCCGGCAAATGTCGAAGGCTGGATCATGCTGATGCGCAGCCGGGTGGAGTTGCGCGAGCCGGACAAGGCGCGCACGGCCTTGCGCGCGGCCCTCGATGCCAATCCCGGCGCAGCACAACGACTGCGTACAGAGGCGGCCACATTGGGAATCGCGGCCCCGTAGACCGTCATTTCTCGGTCGCTTCGAACACCCCATCCCAGTCGGCGCCGGGCGGTGTGGAGCGAAAAGCGGCAATTCGCCCGGCAATCAACTGATGAAGCTTGTCGAGACCATGGCGTTGCGCCGCAGCAGCAGATTTTTCCATCAACGCGGTCGCCTCCCCCCATCGCTGCCCCTGATAGGCCGCGAACATGGCGAGATGGTCCGTGGCGAGCTCTTGCCAATCGGCGTCAGCGACAAGCGCCTCATCCCCCAACAAGGTATAGACGGTCTCAATCGCGTCGCGGCCAACGACCCGCACACGGTCAACCGGCAGGATCGCAAAACCAGAAAGCTGACTCTCAAGCGCGCTGCCAATCAGGATGCGGACACCATAATATTTGGTAAGCCCCTCAAGCCGCGAAGCGAGATTCACAGTGTCACCGATCAGCGTATAAGACAGACGTTGGGCAGACCCCATGTTGCCAACGCAGCAAGGCCCGGCATTCAACCCGATGCCGATCTTTACCTCGCCGGGCCACGGCTCGCTCCCTGCGGGCATGGTGCGATTCAGCTCTTCCAGCCGCTGGAGCATTTCGAGCGCAGCGCGGGCAGCATTGGCATGTTGCTCCCGATCATCGAGCGGGGCGTTCCAGAAGGCCAGGATCGCATCGCCGATAAACTTGTCCACCGTCGCCTTGCGCCCGAGCAGCACGTCACACATCGGCGTCAGGAACGCGATGAGAAAGCGGATAATCTGATGCGGAGTGAGTTTTTCCGAAATGCGTGAAAAACTGCGGATGTCCGTAAACAACACGGTCATCTCACGCTCTTCGCCACCCAGTTCCAGCTGGCCGGGATCGTCAACGATGCGCTTGACCAGCGTAGGCGAAAGATAACGATCAAAGGCGTTGTGGATATAGGCGCGTTGCCGTTCCTCGCGATAATAGGTGATGCCTGTCTCCACGATGTAGACGAGCACGAGGCCGATCACCGGCCATGTGGGGTCGAGCAGCATTCGATAGTGGCTGAACGCCTCCCAGCTGCCAAAGCCGAGCCCCCCGACCATGACAGCGCCAAGGATTGCACCGCGCGTCGCACCCAGCCAGGGCAGTAACAGGGCAAGCACAAGCCCAAGCACTAGGAGCGCGGCACGCTCTGCGCCATTGGCCCAGTCAGGCTGGTTGAGAAACGTCCTGGTGATGATCTGCTCAAGCGCCTGAGCGTGGATGACCACGCCAAGTTCCCGGTCAGCGAGTGGCGTCGATTTCTGATCGTACAGCCCTTGCGCACTGGTGCCGACCAATATGATCTGCCCGGCGAAGTTGCGTTCCATTTCCTCGGGCGAAAGCTGACCGGTCAGCACCTTCCACGCCGGAACGATCCGTGATGGTTGCGGTGCGGTGAAATACATCAACAACCGCCCATCCGCTGTGGTCGGAACCTCCGAATCGCCGACCCTGAGCGAAACGACATTGGCACCATCACCGCCATGTTCACCGCTGGCGTCACTGGATTTCACGATCACTGACTGGGTCTGATAGGCGACACGCAGCGCCTCCAGCGACAGTGCCGGCAACAACTGGCCATTCTGGGTTGAGATCATTGGCGCCTTGCGCACGATGCCGTCACTGTCCGCAGGCAAGCTGACAAAGCCCAGGCCCTTTGCCGTAGCACGCAGCTCGGGCAATGGCTGGATGGCGCCATTATAGGTTGCCCGACCTGTCCCCGGCTGGGTGCCGGCATAGGCGAACCCCATTTTCGGCTCGACCTGCCCCCCCTTGCCGTCCTGCGACAGAAAGAATGCCAATATTGTGTTGGTGGCTCCAAATGACCGGGCAAGCACAGCATCATTGTCGGGCAGCGTATCGAGCTTGGCCAACATATCAGCGCTGCCGCCCTGCCGACGCAGCCGATCAGCCAGTCTGGCGGGGGAGGTCCGGTCCGGCTCGGAAAAGACAATATCATAGCCGACCGCAGCGGCGCCGGCATTGGCGAGCCGGGTATTGAGGTCGGCAATATCGGTGCGTGGCCACGGCCATTGGCCAAGCTGGCGCAGCGTTTCGTCGTCTATGTCGATGACCCGAACACCGGCGTCCTGATAGGTGCGTGGCTTGGCGCGCTGATAACTGTCGAACAACAGTGCCGAGGCGCGATCGATCGCGGCAACGCCAATCCAATGCAACAGCAGAACCACGAGCAGCGCGGCCAGGCCGGGCAGCACGGCGCCCCGTCGCTTGCGCCAGATTTGCCGCCACTGTGCTATCGCCACGTCGAGTGCCCCGCATTGACCCTGCCGGACAGGAGGGTGCGTTGCTTTGGCAGGCGGGACAAGACGTTTTACGCCGGTCAGCGGTTGAACGGCGCTTCCGCCCTCAGAAACGCAACCAGGGGGATGTCGGCCGGCGGCATGGCCAGCGCAACCAGCTCATCGGGAACGCACCATTGAAGGCCATCGGCGTCGAACGGCTGTGGATCACCCGACCAGCTTGTGCAGCGATAAAGCAGCAGCAACAGCGTTCGGCCCGCCAGGGGATGGCTGGTGAATGTCAGCGGGGTGAGGTCACGTGGTTCGACGGCAATCCCCAGCTCCTCGGCCAGTTCTCGCGCCAAAGCCCCGTCTGGTGTTTCGCCCGCTTCGACCTTGCCACCCGGGAATTCCCATAGCCCAGCCAATGCCTTGCCGCTCGGCCTGCATTGCACCAACACTCGACCGGACCTGTCGGTCAACGCGGCGGCAACGACGACCATCACCTGCCCGCCTGCAATTTCATCCGCTGCTTCAGTCATTCGTTAACTTTGGCCGCCTTATACCGGTCTGTCACGATGTTACCGTTGGGAGCGGAAACACCATGTTGAAAAAGCTCAAGGCCCTGTTGCACGATCGCCGAGGCGGCACTGCGATTGAATATGGCCTGATTATTTCGCTGATCGTCATCACCATGGTGGTCGCTTTCATCCAGGTTGCCAACTCGACCACAACGATGTGGGGCAACGTCAACAACAAGATGCTGGTCGCGCGCGGTGGTTAACACCCGTCAAGCACATTTCGCCCTGTGCGCTTTAAAACTTTGTCAACCTCAACCCGATAATCCGGGTTTGTCGATCCGGCGATCCGGAGCGGCCGGGTAACTGAAGCTTTAGAAACCACGGAGACAGAATCATGCAGACCATCCGCAAGTTCATCAAGAACAGCAAGGGCGCCACCGCAATCGAGTACGGCCTGATCGCCGCTCTCATCGCCGTCGCCGCCATCGCCGCTATGCAGGGCCTCGGCAACCAGCTGAAGACCACGTTCAGCAACGTGTCGTCGAACATGAAGGCTTCGTAAGCTTTCATCTAGCTAAAGAGAAAGGGCGGCGGACCCCGTGTTCGTCGCCCTTTTTCTTACCGGGACCAAAACATGCTTAAGCTATTGTTTCACGTCCTGCGGAATGCCCGCGGCGCCACGGCGATTGAATACGGCTTGATCGCCGCGCTCATTGCAGTTGCGGCGATTGCGTCGATGCAGGGTCTTGGCAACAAGATGAAAACGACC
Source organism: uncultured Sphingomonas sp. (assembly GCA_963422345.1). Classification (GTDB taxonomy): domain Bacteria; phylum Pseudomonadota; class Alphaproteobacteria; order Sphingomonadales; family Sphingomonadaceae; genus Sphingomonas. The sequence goes on along the minus strand of OY729425.1, from coordinate 2,026,692 downwards.
TTCTCGAACGTCTCGAGCAACATGAAGGCCAGCTAACGAATTCCTGGCCACCTGAAGCGATCTCAGATCCGTCCGATGGCCAGGAATTTGTCACGGCGGCCCTGACGTAACCTGTCGCTGCCCAGCCGCATAAGGGGTGTCAGAGCGCCTTCAATCGCGTTGCCCAGCGACGCAATCGCTGTTGCCGGATCACGATGGGCACCACCAAGCGGCTCCGGCACAATCTCATCAATCACCCCGAGCGCCTTCAAATCCTGCGCAGTCACCTTCATCGCCTCCGCCGCATCGGCAGCGCGATCTGCGGTGCGCCACAAGATCGATGCGCAACCCTCTGGCGTGATGACCGAATAGACGGCATGTTCGAACATCAGCACGGTATTGCCGGCAGCGAGCGCAATCGCGCCGCCTGAACCGCCCTCGCCAACGACAGCCGCGACCATCGGCACACCCAGTGCCAGACACGCCTCCGTCGACCGCGCGATCGCCTCTGCCTGCCCCCGCTCCTCGGCCTGAAGGCCGGGAAAGGCACCCGATGTATCGACCAGCGTTACGACAGGGAGGCCAAAACGGTCAGCGAGCTGCATCAGGCGAATCGCCTTGCGATACCCCTCCGGCTTGCCCATCCCGAAATTGTGACGCAGCCGACTTGCGGTATCATCGCCCTTTTCATGGCCGATCACCATCACCCGCCGCCCACGAAAGCTCGCAAAGCCGCCGAGAATCGCCTGATCGTCGCCGAAAGCCCGATCACCGGCCAACGGCATGAATTCATCGAACAGACCGGCGACATAATCCTTGAAGTGCGGCCGCTCGCCGTGGCGCGCTACCTGTGTCTTCTGCCACGGTGTCAATCGGGTATAGGTATCGCGCAAGAGCTTGTCGGACTTGGCCTGGAGCCGCCCGACCTCAGCATCAATATCGACCGTGCCGCCTTCGGCGGTTTCGCGCAATTCGTCGATCCGCCCCTGCAATTCGGCGATCGGTTTTTCAAAATCGAGGAAGCTTGCCATACCGGGCTGGCGGTTAGGCCGAGTGGGCCGTCGCGTCAACGCGCCGCGTAGCATCGTTGAGCGGGTGGCGCGCATTTACCAGCTCAACCAACCGGCTGGCATCGACATGGGTATAGATTTCGGTCGTCGCTATATCGGCATGACCCAGCATCGATTGCAGCGCGCGCAAATCGGCACCACCCGCAAGCAAATGGGTCGCAAAGGCATGGCGCAGGACATGCGGGCTGACCCGATCCGGCGGGATACCGGACTCCGCCGCTAGGGCCTTCAAAAGCTGATAGAGGCGCACGCGCGACAAATGGGTCCGCCCCGAAGGGAACAGCCACGGGCGATCTGCAGCGACATGGTCACGCCACACTGCCACGGCCGCACGGGCGCGGTCCGAGATCGGCACCAGGCGTTCCCGCCCGCCCTTGCCACGCAGGATCAGATAAGGTCGGTCCGGCGCGATCGCATTGCGCGGCAACGACACAAGCTCTGTCGCGCGCAAGCCCGAACCATAGAGCAATTCAACCAGCGCAGAGAGGCGAAGGTCAGTTGGATTGAGCGGCTCACGTCCTGTCCGTGCCGCAATGGCTGAAAACAGCCGACCGACATCGTCATGGCTGAGAATTTTCGGCAAACCGCGCTGCGTGCCGGGACGCGGAAGAATGCTCCCCGGATCATCAGTACGATGCCCCTCGTCGGCGAGGAACCCAAAGAAGCGTCGCAACGCCGCTGCCTTTCGGGCAACCGTGGAACGCGCATGGTCACGCCAGCTTTCAGCCAGCCGCGTGATGTCCGCCGCCCCGGCATCCGACAAGCGCCCATCCAGCAACCGGGACGCCAGCAGCAGATCAGTGCGATACGCAGCCAGCGTATTGGTCGCGGCCCCGGCCTCTGCCGCCATCATTTCGAGAAATCGCTCAATCAGCGCGGCATCGGTGCCCGATGATGTCAAAGCCGTGTCATCGCCTCAATGGCGATCATCCGGGCCTCACCTTCAAGGCCAGCCGCGCGCAATGAAACGACAATGTGGAACAACGCCTCGGGTGAGACGCCCCGCCACAGCGGGGTCTGCATCCCGACACCGGCAAGCAGCAAAACAGTGCCAGGTTGCCGGGCAAGCGCTGCGCGCGAAATCGCGCGAGTCCAGGCATTTTGGTCACCAATCTTGATATCAAGCGAGCGAGCGCCCTTCTCGATTTCGCTGACCGGCAAGCGCCCCAGACCGGCAAGACCTGCAAACATCATCCGGCGCTTCTGGCCGGTGGGATCCTTGCCGGAATAGGCGCTGATGTCAGCATAGCTATATTGTCGCCGTTCCGGGTCAGCGAGCGAGAGCAATGCCCAGCCATCGCTACCGCGCGACACCACAGAACGCCATCGCAGCGCCTGAACATCGAGCCCGGCAGTCAACATTGATGCCACAAGACGATCCGCATCAGCGCCCGCAGCATCAGGCGAAATCCGCGCCGCCGCGCGGGCAGTCAGGATAAGCCGGGCATATCTGCTATCGGCAGTGCCGGGTTCGTCCCATAGCTGCTTCATCGCGCCAAGTCTTGCGCCAGTATCCCCGCCGTTGAAAGCGGTGGCGAGATCACGCGCCACACCGACTTCTGCCGACGACTGGTCATCGTCGCCGAACAACGATCCATAAAGATCGACCAGCGCGGCGCTCGACAAGACGCCGCGCACAGCCGCAGCATCAGCAAACCGCACCCGTGTCGCACTGGGCAGTCCCGGTGCCAGGGCGCGCCACAGGCGCATTTCCGGCTTGACCCCGGCAAGCAGTGATTCCGGCATGTCAACATTGCCCGCCAGCGCCAGACCATAGCGCCACGGCGTCACCCGACTGACACCATCCCACTCGATCGTTACCGACTGGCGCCCGCCAGCGCCGCTTCCGGCGATCTTTTGCGCCAGCAGCAGGTCGATTCCGCCGGCAACGCCATCGCTGCCTGCCGATTTGAGCAGTTGATTCGCCCGTGCGGGTTGTCCGGCAAGACCAGCACAAATCCCGCGTGCCAAAATCCAGCCCGGCTCGTGCGTCTTGTCAAAGCCATTGTCCGCCAGCGCGCAAAGCCCGGCCGGATCACCCGTTGCGAGCGACGCCTGCATCGCCATCTGGTAGAGCTTTGGCGTATAATCAATTGTATCGACTGACTGGACGACATCGCGCGCTGCAACGGATTCGCCCATGCGCAGCAACAGCCATGCCCGTTCTGCGGCAAAATCAGCACCATTGACGTGGGGAGGCGAAAAAACGCGCGATACAAGCGCGCGACGCAGCCCGATCGCCACCCAGCGAGACGCGATCGGCGTATCAAGTCGCCGCATCAATGTTTCGAGAAAGCGCCCGTCAGCGTGACCAAAGGCAGTGCGGTCAAGTGCTCCATCGGCCGGGCCAGCCGCACCAAGCAGGGTGATCGGTCGCCGCGCATAGGGCGGCACTTCGTAACGCGCCAGATCAGCGTCATTGATCGCCGCCGGTGTCGCAATCGGCGTTGGAAGCGCTTCGGGGACGAGACTCGCATCGCCGGCTGTGGGGGCCGCGGGCACCTGGGTGATGACCGTGCCACCTCCCTGGGGGCGCGGCACAGACCCGGGAGGAGCCGTCGTCGGTCGCGGTGCGGGCGTAACCGGGTCATCAAATCCAGGCGGAAGGATTGATTCGGGGCGATCACGATTTCTGTTGTCCTGGCCAAGCGCGACCCCCGCGCCGAGCAAGCCGAGAATCGCTGCTCCGCCAAGCAACGCACCGACGCGGACAGGAGACAGGCGCAGCGCGCCCTTCTGGTCAGCGCGCACGGCGGCCAGCCTGCGCCATGCGGATTTAGCTCGAGAGGTTGGCAAGCGGCACCACTTTCTCAACATGTGTCAGGGGCTTCTCACCTGACCGTCCAGCCAGCAGAAACAGGCCACCGACCACCACGATCGCAACAACAATCATTACAAGCAGCGAGCGGGACATGCGAAAACCCTTGCGAAAAACCGGGACGCGCGCCCGGACAAGCTTTTTTGCCCGAGACGCAAGCGCGCTGTATAGCCCCTGCTTCATGTTGCAAAGCCCCGCCCCTGCCCCGCTCTGGACCGGCCAGCCGATTGTGCTGGTCGGGTTGATGGGTGTTGGCAAGTCAACCGTCGGTCGTCGGCTCGCCGCGCGGCTCAAATTGCCCTTTGTTGATGCCGATCACGAGATCGAGGCGGCAGCAGGCATGTCCATCACCGACATTTTCGAGCGATTCGGCGAAGCCTATTTTCGTGACGGAGAACGTCGCGTCATCGCGCGGCTGTTTGATGGCCGCCGCAAAGTCATCGCCACGGGCGGCGGCGCATTTATCAATGACGAAACGCGCGCACTCATCCTTGATCAGGCGCTCGCTGTGTGGCTGCGTGCGGCACCCGAAGTGCTGGCGGAGCGCGTCAAGCGCCGTGACAGCCGGCCGTTGCTGCGGGGCCGCGACCCGTTGTTGGTGCTGAACGATCTGGCGAAGGTACGCGACCCTGTCTATGCGCTCGCCCCGCTGCACATATTCAGCAACCAGGCCCCGCACGAAACAACCGTCAACGCGATTCTGAAAGCGCTTCGTTCATGACCCGAATTCCAGTGGTACTGGGCGACCGCAGCTATGACGTACTGATCGAGGCAGGATTGCTGCATCAGGCCGGGGATCATCTCGCGCCACTTTCACGCGGTCGCCGCCTGGCAATCGTTACAGATGGCAATGTCACTGACCATTTGGCGACCCTGCAGACGTCGCTGACCACCGCAGGTGTGGCCAGCGACGCGATCATCCTGCCGCCCGGGGAAAGCACAAAAAGCTGGGCAATGCTGGAACAACTGACGGACCAGTTGCTCGATCTTGGAATCGAGCGTGGTGATCATGTTGTTGCGCTGGGCGGCGGTGTGATTGGCGATCTGGTCGGCTTTGCGTGCAGCATCCTCAAGCGCGGCTGTCGCTTCGTCCAGATCCCGACAACGCTGCTTGCACAGGTTGATTCCTCGGTCGGCGGGAAGACCGCCATCAACACGCGCGCGGGGAAGAACCTCGTCGGTGCGTTCCATCAACCCGCGCTGGTGCTGATCGATCCGGACGTGCTTGACACTTTGCCGATCCGCGAGTTGCGCGCCGGTTATGCCGAGGTCGTCAAATATGGCCTGATCGACGATGCTGATTTCTTCGCCTGGTGCGAGGCACATGGCGCCGCCTTGCTCGCAGGCGATGGCGACGCGCGCCGCCATGCCATCGCGCACGCGGTTGCTGCCAAGGCGCGGATCGTCGCCGAGGACGAGCGCGAGACGACCGGCAAGCGAGCGTTGCTAAATCTCGGCCACACCTTCGGCCATGCACTGGAGGCTGAGACAGGCTTTTCAAACAAGCTTTTGCACGGCGAAGCGGTGGCGGCCGGCATGGCCATGGCATTTGGCTTCTCGGTAGAGCAAGGCTTTGCACCTGCGGCTGATGCATCACGCGTCGCCGCGCATCTACACCATGTTGGCCTGCCGGACGGTGCAGTTCCTGCTGGCGTCATCGCCGATGGCGCCACCCTTGTCGCCCATATGCTGCACGACAAGAAGATGGACGGTGGTACCTTGCCCTTCCTGCTCGCACGGGGAATCGGCGCGACCTATCTCGACAAGGGCGTGTCGCTTGATGCGGTCGCGCAATATCTTGATCGCCGACCCTGAACGACGACACTTGTTTCACAGCACTGAAGGCTATTCCGCGATCAAGCGAACAAGCCAGTTGCCGCCTGAGATCATCGCCTTGCCAACACCCCGCTCAGCCACAGCCATCCGCCGATCATTGCGGCACCACCAATCGGGGTAATCGCGCCAAGTCAGTGCGGCAGGCCAAGTGCCGTCAGATACAGAGATCCAGCAAAAATCGCACCACCGGCAACAAAACACCAGACCGCCCCACGCGCTTCAATTCGCCAGGCAACCAGCGCGGCAACGGCGTGAATCAGCTGATACTGCCCACCCGTTTTCAACCATTCGGCGGCTTGTCCGCTTGCGCCATGTGCGCCAAAGGCGCCCGCAGCGACGGCCATTGCACCAGACAAAGCGGCCAGAACGGCGACAATCTTCATCCGCAATCGCTTTCCCTGACATTGGGCGATTCGACCGACAGGGCCACACCACTCTCATCATCGGTAATGATCCGGTCGATTCCGGCCCGCATGTCCCCGGTCTCAAACTGGGCGCGCAATCGTTCATTGTCGCGTTTGCGATACAGATCCTCGGTCCGGTCGATCTGCTCTTCCGAAACGCCAACATTGTCGAGCGCCATTCGCGCCATCCGTACCGCTGAATCAAGCACTTCACGTACGGCGCCGGCAATCGGAGTGCCCTTGAGCTTGAGCAAGGCGCGCCGGTCAAAGGTGCGCGCAAAAATCGCGGCGTTGGGAAATGCCTCATGCACGCTCTCGATCAACTCAGCATCAAGCTGATCACCATCGATACAGAACAGGATCAGCTCTGCCTCGGCAGCGCCTGCCTGACGCAACAGGTCAAGCCGTGTTCCATCACCGAAATAAACCTTCGATCCAAAGCTGCCGGCAACGTCAATCATCTCGATATCGGTATCAATCAGCGTGACCGGAATGCCCGCACCGCTCAACATCTGGCCAACGGTCTGGCCAAACCGGCCATAGCCAACGATCAAGGCGTTGGCACCGTCAGCGACCGGCCCTTCGCGAGTATCCTTGCGATCAGGTTCGGTACGAAAGCGCGCGGTTGCCGTCATCAGAAATGGCGTGGTCGCCATCGACAGGGTCACGATGGCGCCAAACAGGCTTGCCGCCTGGGGTTCAATCAGCATCGCGTTTTGCGCCTGCGCAAACAACACGAAACCAAATTCTCCGCCCTGGCTGAGCAGCAAACCAAGCGCGAGCGCGGCGCGCCAGCGCATTTTGAACAACAGGCCGATCCCGGTGATGATCGCCGTCTTCGTGGCGATCAATGCGGCGGCCATGCCGATCACGAAAAATGGCCTTTCAGCAATGGCATGAAGGTCCAGCATCATGCCGACGGCGAGGAAGAACAGGCCGAGCAGGATCGAACGGAACGGCTCGACATCAGCTTCAAGTTCATGCCGATAGGGGCTGTCAGCCAGCATCACACCCGCAACAAAGGCGCCAAGTGCCGTCGACAAGCCCAGGGCCTGCATCGTCGCCGATGCGGCAATCACCGTGAACAGACCGGCAAACACGAACATCTCGCGCTCGCCGAGATTGCCGATAATGCGGAACAGCGGACGCAGGACAAAGCGGCCGGCAAGGATCAACCCGACAATCGCAATGACGGTGTATATGCCCAGCAGCCATCCGGGCGGCCCGGCCTGCGCCGCCGGGTTACGGGACATCACGGCAACAATGGTGATCAGCGGAACGATTGACAGATCCTGGAACAACAGGATCGAAAAGGCCCGTTCGCCAAATGGTGTCCGCAAGCGTCCTGCCGACTGTAACATTGGCAAGACCTGTGCCGTTGAGGACAAGGCGAGCGGGAGGCCAAGCGCCAACGCCGCCTCGAATGAAAAGTTCGCCGACAAGGCAACAACGCCTGATACGGCGACGCCGCACGCAACAACCTGCATCAGGCCAAGACCGAAAATCTCCTGCTTCAAACGCCACAGCCGCGTCGGGTTCAACTCCAGCCCGACGATGAACAACAACAGCGTGATCCCAAGTTCAGCGACACCGATCTTCGCCTCGGCACCACCGACCAGCCCCAGTGCCTGTGGTCCAACAAGCGCACCGGCGACGAGGAATCCCAGGGTGGCGCCAAGCCCGAGCTTGCGGAACAGCAAGACAAACAACAATCCTGATCCAAGCAGGATAACCCCGTCCAGCAACAGCGATTCGCTCATTGGGTGTCCGCCGCCACAGCCGCCGCCATAGCATCTGCTGCCGCCTCGAATGGCAGGCGCACCGCGCCGTGCCGTGCACTATGCGGAAGAACCCCCGAGAGGAGGTCAAGGCCGGGCCAGTCAGGCATGGGAGCACCACCCGCCAGCCATGTCACCAATGCATCGCGGACCGCCACCAACTCGGCCTGGGACCGGCCTGAGACATGTTGCGCAAGCAAGGTCGCCGACGCCTGGCCAAAGGCACAAGCGCTCACCTGCATTCCTATTGCCTCTACCCGTCCCGCGTCATCCAATGTCAGGTCGACGATGATGCGACTGCCACACAAGGGTGACCGACGGTCAGCCGATCCAGTCGGATTGGCCAATCGCTTGTCGCACGGGTTTCCGGTTGCCAGCCGCAACACATCGGCATTGTAGAGCGGCGCGTTCATTCGCGGTCTTCCACCGGCACATCATGTGGTGCGGAAACATTGCCGCCTTCACCAAAGACCGGCTGCCCCTTGCGGCGGCGATCAACAAAATCCGCGATGCTGGCGCTGGTCGCGTTGAGCATCGGATAGGTGCGCGAATCCGTCAGCCATTCCGGGCGGTGGGCAGGGCCACCACGCATGGTATCGGTAACCAGCACGACCAGCAGGAAGCCCAGGCTCGCAAGGATCAACCCCTTTACCGATCCAAAGGCGAATCCCATCGCACGGTCGACCGGACCAAGGACCGAATCCCGGGTACGCGCGCCCAGCGCGCCGGCGATCATCCGCCCACCAAAATAGGTGCCGCCACTGATAACCGAGAAAGCCAGCACCGCCGCGCCCGTCACCGTGCCGACCAGACCCGACATCGCGTGAGTCAGCGGGGTGTGAAATATCTTGAGCATGAAGATAATCGCCACCCAGGCGAACAACGAGAGCAACTCGGTGACAAAACCACGCATAAAGCCCAGCACCGCCGCACCGCCAATTGCGAGCAGCACAAGAATGTCGAGTGCAGTCAGTCCCATCGCGCCAATCAATCTACCGTTCGTGTCGTGCAAGACGAAGAGATAGGCCGGGATGGTGGCGCGCGCTACCCGCGACCAAGCATATGATCAACAAAGCCGCCAAGAGTGCGGAAACCGGCAAGGTTCAGGCCGCTTTTGTCACCGGTCATGGCGGACGGCACAAGCGCGCGTTCAAAGCCAAGCTTGCTCGATTCCTTCAGCCGCAATGGCCCGTGCGCGACGGGACGGATTTCTCCTGAAAGTGCGATTTCGCCGAAAGCCACCGCATCCGCCGGGACCGGTCGTTCGCTCAGTGCCGATACCAAGGCGGCCGCGACAGCAAGATCAGCAGCCGGATCCTGAACGCGATAACCACCGGCGATGTTGAGATAGACCTCGCACGACGAAAAACTCAGGCCGCAGCGCGCCTCCAGCACAGCAAGCACCATCGCCAACCGCCCTGAATCCCAGCCAACCACGGCACGGCGCGGTGTCGCCCCCGAGGCAAGCCGCACGACAAGCGCCTGGATTTCAACCAGCACCGGACGCGTCCCCTCAAGAGCCGGGAATACGGTTGTCCCGGTCACGCCTTCCTCACGCTGCGTCAGGAACAAGGCGCTGGGGTTTGACACCTCGGCCAACCCCTCGGTCTGCATTGAAAATACACCGATCTCGTCAGTACCGCCGAAACGATTCTTGATCGCACGCAGGATACGATATTGATGGCTGCGCTCGCCCTCAAAGCTCAACACCGTATCGACCATATGTTCGAGAACGCGCGGACCAGCGATGCTGCCGTCCTTGGTAACATGCCCGACCAGCACCACGGCGGTGCCGCGCTCCTTGGCAAAGCGGATCAGTTCCTGCGCCGAGGCGCGTACCTGACTTACCGTGCCGGGGGCCCCTTCGATCAGGTCGCTGTGCATCGTCTGGATCGAATCGATGACCAGCAACGCAGGAGGACGCGCCTGCCCCAATGTCGTCAGAATATCTCGGACCGAGGTTGCCGCGGCGAGCTGCACCGGCGCATTGCCCAACCCCAGCCGTCGTGCGCGCAGGCGCACCTGATCGGCCGCTTCCTCACCAGAAACATAGGCAACTGAAAGCCCGGCCAACGCCATTTTTGCCGCCGCCTGCAATAGCAAGGTCGATTTTCCGATCCCCGGATCGCCACCAATCAGTGTCGCTGATCCTTCAACAAAGCCACCGCCCAGAGCGCGATCAAGCTCGGCAATACCGCTGGCCATGCGCTCCGGCAGCGCAATCTCGGCATCAAGCCCAACCAGCGTAACGGCGCGCCCACCCGACTGGAGATTGTGCTTGGCCTGAAACGGTGTGACGTTACCGCCCGCCTCTTCGACCAGTGTATTCCATTCAGCACAATCGGCACATTGCCCCGCCCAGCGGTGCGACACCGAACCGCAGGATTGGCAGACATAACGCTTCTGGATCTTGGCCATGTGCGTGAGCTTAGCGAAAACGGAACGATTAGGGAACAGGCAAGCGCCAGCTACATTGCGTGGTGCCGCGCAACCGTCTCGGCATCGAGGTGCAGGAAGCGCGCGGCATTGTTGTAGAAGATGTCGCGTTTCTGCGCCTTGCTGAGAAACGGTGCCTGTTCGATGGCGTCGATTGCGCGCTCGATCGTCTCCGGCCACACCATCTGATCGGACCCGAACATGATGCGGTCACCAAAGCCGGCATCGACCAGCGCCTGGAGGTAGCGATAAAAGGCCGGGCGCGGCTGGGTGTAGGCAATCACGCCGAGGTCAACATAGACCTGCGGGTGGGCATAGAGCAGCGCGAGCGTGTCATCGAGCATCGGGAAACCGGCGTGCATCACGTCGAGGCGCAGCTTGGGATGTTTCACCAGCACCTCCTCCAGCAGCAGCGGACTGCTCATCCGCGCGCGATACCCCAGACCGGGGAGATAGGCCGCGCCTGGGGGGCCAGGCCCGACATGCAGCGCGACCGGCAAGTCCAGCGCCTCGGCCGTCGCCCACAGTCCCTCAAGCCGGGGATCGTTCGGCGCTATGCCCATATATTGGGCGCCGATCTCGCCGATCACCGAGACCTCGCCGGCCTTTTTCGCCGCGCTGAATTCCTTCGTCATCGCCGCCGCATTGGCCATTGTGGCATCATCGGGAATCAGGCCGGGCAGAACTCGCTCGGGCGCCTGCTTGCGCCACGCCATCACCCGCCGATACTCGCCGCTGACAACACCGATGATGTTGTGCTTCGCCATGATGGCCAGCGTCCGGGTCATGATTTCATCATCGGTCTTGGGCGACCAGACCGGATCCTTGCAAACCGGATGCTTGAAGTAATCAATCAGCGCCACCGGATAGGGCTTGTCCTGATCCCAGCGCGGCATTGGCGACATTGGCGTACACATGGCCAGCGGCGGCGGACCCTGATCATCGGCGGCGACGGCGTGAAGATGAACGTCAAGAATCGGCTCGCGCGCACGCGACGGCTCCGGCGTCATGGCGAACGCCATCGCGATTGCGACTACCAACCTTATCTTGTGCATTGCGTCCCCACCGTCCCCTCGACCGGGAGACGCTGGGAAAATGGGGTCAACGAGTCAAGCCATTGAACGGCGAGGGTCAGGGTCGCGCCGGAATGCTCAACCCGCGTTGCACCGCCGGCCTGGCGAGGCCGCGCTGCAGCCATGCCGCGACATTTGCGTACACGTCGAACCCGATCAGTTCGTGCGCCTCGTAGAAACCGATGAGATTGCGCACCCAGCCGAGCATCGAGATGTCGGCTATCGAATAATCAGCGCCGAGGAACCAGTCGCGCCCTTCGAGTTGCCTGTCCATAACGCCGAGCAGTCGCCTGGTTTCCGCCAGATACCGGTCGCGCGGGCGCTTGTCCTCCCAATCCTTGCCGGCAAATTTGTTGAAAAAGCCGAGTTGCCCGAACATCGGCCCGACACCGCCCATCTGGAACATCAGCCACTGGATCGCGTGCCAATGCCCGGTCGGATCGGCAGGGATGAATTTGCCGGTCTTGTCGGCGAGATACAGCAGGATCGCGCCGGATTCGAACAGGCCGATCGGCTTGCCGCCCGGCCCATCCGGGTCGATGATCGCCGGGATTTTGCCGTTCGGGTTCAGGCTTTCAAATTCCGGAGACTTTTGATCGTCGCGGGCAAAATCGACCAGGTGCGGCTCATAAGGCAGGCCGATTTCTTCAAGCATGATCGACGCTTTCACGCCATTGGGTGTCGGCAACGAATAGAGCTGAAGCAGATCAGGATGTCGCGCAGGCCAACGCTGCGTGATCGGGAAGGATGTCAGGTCGGCCATGGCTCTACTCCGCGATAAGGCCACTGACATAGTAACGCCGCAATCACATCGCTATGGGCAGCACATCATGCTTCCGACCGACCTTCGCGTCGCCCTGTTCAGTGGCAACTATAATTATGTTCGTGACGGCGCCAATCAGGCGTTGAACCTGCTTGTCGGCCACCTCCTGTCGCAGGGCGTGAGCGTGCGGGTTTACTCGCCGACCATCGCGCACCCGGCGTTCCCGCCAACGGGCGATCTGGTCAGCGTTCCGGCCTTTCCCGTGCCCGGCGGGCGTGGCGAGTATAAGCTGGCGCGCGGCCTTCCGGGAAAGGTCCGTCGCGACATTGCTGCCTTTGCGCCCAATTTGATCCATGTTTCATCACCCGAATTCCTCGGCCACGCCGCCACCACTTATGGCCGACGGCGCGGAATTCCCGTGATTTCATCGCTTCACACGCGGTTTGAAACCTATGCGCGATATTATGGCGCGGGTTTCCTTGAACCGTTGATGGTTGCCATCCTGACGCGCTTCTACAACCGCGCCGACACGGTTCTCACTCCCGGCGGCAGCACTGCTGACATGCTGCGCGCCTGGGGGGTAACAACGCCGATCAGCACATGGTCGCGTGGCGTAAACCATGCGCGCTTCAACCCCGCGCGTCGCGATCTGGGCTGGCGCCGGATGCTCGGCATTGCCGATGACGAGATTGCCGTCGGTTTTCTTGGCCGTCTGGTGCTGGAAAAGGGGCTGGATGTATTTGCCGAGGTTATCGCGGCACTTGAACAACGCGGCATACGCCACAAGGTGCTGGTGGTCGGCGAAGGGCCGGCGCGCGAATGGTTTGCCGAGCGCGTCCCTGATGCGGTGTTCGCCGGGTTTCAGTCAGGTGACAATCTCGGGCGCGCCGTTGCCTCAATGGATGTTTTCTTCAATCCTTCGATTACCGAGACTTTCGGCAATGTGACGCTGGAAGCGATGGCGTCGGGCGTGCCTGTCGTCGCCGCCCGCGCCACCGGCGCAATCGACCTGATCGATGAAGGGCAAACCGGTTTCCTCGTCGATCCGACAAAGGTTGATGACTATGCCGGTGCGATTGCCCGCATCGTCACCGAACCGGGTTTGCGCAACGCGCTGGGTCTGGCGGGCAATGCCAAGGCGGCGGCCTATGAATGGCCGAGGGTGAATCAGGCGGTGTTGGACGCCTATCTCGACCTGATGGCGCGAAAAGCCGGCGGTTAGCGCGAGTCCTGAACCGGCTGTTCGGTCGTCCAGTCAAACGGCAGTGGCGCCTCACTATAGGCGAAACGATCAATATGGCTGGCGACCACCTGCCGCATACGCTCAGCATCCTCGCTTTCCGGCACGGATAGCGCAACATCAAGCGCCGCACTTTCCGCGCGCATCCTCAGGCGGCTGCCGTTGGGGAAATCGATCGTGCCCTCCTCAGGGGAGAACACGACCGACATCTTGTGGCTCCAGTGCTTGGCTAGCTGCTGGAGATAGCGACTGGCCGACATCGTCGGCACGCGGGCAATCGAAACGCTCATAGCCGCTCGATCTTTCGCGCCGCCTCATCGATCAGCGCCACCGCCTCGTGCAGTGTTTCAGCATCAGCATCGGCACCGGCAAACCGGTTTTGCAACACGACCCGGAGGTTCATCATCGCCCGACGCACCGAACTATTGTCTCCGCGCGCGCGTTCAGCTCCGACCTCAGCAAGGCGCGCCATCAAGGTCGCGACCAGATCCTTGTTTTCCTCGAGATGCGTCAGCCCGGCTTCGGTTGCCGCGAACAGCTTCTTTGAGCCTTCTGCCTGACGCTCACCGATCAGGCCCATTTCATCGAGCAGGGTCAGTGTCGGATAAACAATGCCGGGACTGGGCGCATAGGCACCGCCCGTAATTTCCTCGATCTGGCGGATCAGATCATAGCCGTGCCGTGGTTCATCGGCGATCAGCTTGAGCAGCACCAGCCGCAACTCGCCGCCATCAAACATCCGTCGCCGCCCGCCGCGTCCCGCGCGCACCGTCTCCGGATCAAAACCCCACCGCACCTCGAACGGCCCCCAATGCCGGGAACCACCGCGCGGGCCACAATGGCGGCCATGGCCACCACGAAATCCATGAAACATATTACTCCTTTCGCATATCATGATGGCTCTAAGATATATCTTGAGATAATCTTTGCAAGCCCCGCTGCAAAAAACTTGCCGACGGACTATCATGGACCGATGGCCGATCTGTTTGCCGCTGACGATTCTCCTGCCCAGGCGGCACCCGCCGCCGATGCGCCGCTGGCAGAGCGGCTGCGCCCGGCAACATTGGCTGAGGTTGTCGGCCAGGAACATCTGACCGGCCCGGAGGGTGCGATCGGCCGAATGGTCGCTGCCGGACGACTGTCATCAATGGTGCTGTGGGGGCCGCCTGGCACGGGCAAGACAACAATTGCGCGGCTCCTTGCCGATGCTGTCGGGCTGCGTTTTCTGGCCATCTCAGCGGTGTTTTCGGGCGTTGCGGACCTGAAAAAGGCCTTCGCGGAAGCGCGGGACCATGCCCGGATCGGCAAGCGCACCTTGTTGTTCGTTGACGAGATTCATCGCTTCAATCGCGCCCAGCAGGACGGATTCCTGCCCTATGTGGAGGACGGCACGGTCACACTGGTTGGCGCGACGACCGAGAATCCATCCTTCGAACTCAATGCCGCCCTGCTCAGTCGTGCGCAGGTGCTGATCCTGCACCGGCTCGATCACGCCGCGCTCGAAAAACTTGTGACCCGCGCCGAAGAGATCGAAGGTCGCGCCCTGCCCCTCACCGCGGAGGCGCGCGACGCAATGCTGGCCAGCGCCGATGGCGATGGTCGCTTTCTGCTCAACCAGGTCGAGACATTATACTCGGTTGATCTGCCAGAACCGCTTGGCCCGACCGAGCTGTCGGCGTTCCTGCAACGCCGCGTCGCGGTCTATGACAAGGATCGCGAGGGGCATTACAACCTGATTTCCGCGCTCCACAAGGCAATGCGCGGGTCTGATCCCCAGGCATCACTTTACTATCTTGCCCGTATGCTGACGGCTGGCGAAGAACCACTCTACGTCCTGCGCCGCATAACCCGGTTCGCAAGCGAGGATATTGGCCTGGCAGACCCGCAAGCGCTGCTCCAATGCCTCGCCGCCAAGGATGCCTATGAGTTTCTCGGGTCACCTGAAGGTGAATTGGCGATCGTCCAGGCGTGCCTCTATTGCGCTGTCGCGCCGAAATCGAATGCCGCCTACAAGGCAGCGAAGGCTGCATGGCAGAGCGCGCGGGAAACCGGATCCCGTATGCCGCCCAAGAACATCCTCAATGCGCCGACCCGGCTGATGAAGGACATCGGTTATGGCAAGGGATATGCCTATGACCATGATACGGCTGAGGGCTATTCGGGGTCGAACTATTGGCCGGAGGAAATGAGCCCGCAGACCTTCTACCAGCCGACCGATCGCGGCGTGGAGAAGCGCATCGCCGAGCGCATGGCATGGTGGGCCGAGCTCAAGGAGCGTGGGGGATGACGATCGACTGGGAACGGGCTGTCGCCTTTGCACTGTCGCTGCCTGATACCGAACTCTCAACCAGCTATGGCAAGCCAGCGGTCAAGATCGTCTCGAACGGCCGCGCATTTCTCTATACCGGCCATGAGGATCAGAGCTCGTTCGGCATCGCCATCGACCTCGACACGGTCGAGATGCTCAAGGAAACCGATCCCGACACCTTCTGGCAGACGCCGCATTATGAGGGCTGGCCAGCGGTATTGATCCGCTATGACAGCCCCGACCCGGCGCGGGTCCGCAGCATGATCGAGCGTTCGCGCGACTGGGCCGCGGCGAAGAAGCCGGTAAAGCCGCGCAAGAAAAAGTGAGCCGCTTCGCGCGCTTTGCTGCAATCGATTGGTCGGGTGCGAAAGGTGTGCGACACCCCGGAATCGCGGTCGCGATTTGCGAGCACGGTGACGCGGCGCCCACGCTGGTTGCACCACCACATGGCGCCTGGTCACGCCAGCAGGTGCTGCACTGGATCAGGGATCAACGCGATGCTGCGTTGCTCGTCGGGTTCGACTTCAGCTTCGCGCCGCCGCTGATCGAGCGCGGCGCCTATCTGCCCGGCGAGGACACGCCAAACACCGCACGCGCCTTCTGGGCCTATGTCGATGCACAGTGCGCGGACGCTGATCTCGGCGCTGCCTCGTTCCTCGAATCGCGGCGCGGCGCGCATTTCTATCTTGGTGCCGCTGACGGTCCCAAGGCGCGCTTCATGCATTTCCGGCGCTGCGAGGCGCTGTACAACGCACAAGGCGGCGGCAAACCATCGACCGTCTATGACGCGATCGGCGCCGCACAGGTCGCCAAGGCGAGCTTTGCCGGGATGCGTCTGCTGCACCATCTCGGCCATGACATCGCGATGTGGCCGTTCGACCCCGTGCCTGCGCATGGCGCGCTCATTGTCGAGATCTACACCGCCATCGCCGCACGATCCGCGGGCATACGCAAGGGCCGCAGCAAGTTGCGCGATGCCGATTCGCTCGACGCCGCCCTTGCAGTCTTTGGATCGCGACCGCACCGACCACTCGACCGCTATACGGATCACGCCACCGACGCGATTCTCACCGCCGCATGGCTCAGGAGCAATGCAAATCGTCCCGATCTCTGGCATCCGGCAGCGCTAAATTATGCAATTGCGCGCAGCGAGGGCTGGACGTTCGGCGTAAGCTGACGCATTTGGGCGCCACGTGCCGGTTTAGCTCAGATGGTAGAGCAGCGGTTTTGTAAACCGAAGGTCGCGGGTTCGATTCCTGCAACCGGCACCAGGATCAACCACGGAAACCCGTTTGCCGACAGCCGCCGATCCTGACTTTGACCTTGTCGCTGCGGCCTGTCGCTGGCCCCCCTCACCTGCGCGCGACACAGCAGTTCGGGATGCCGCAGCGCGTCTAGCTGATGGCGCGCGCCTGCAACGGGTCGTGCAGCGGCAACGTGTCGCCGGTCTGGTCCATGCGGCGCTAAAGGCAGCGGCAGTTGATGTGCCGCCACCGGCAGGGCCAGCCATTGCCCATGCGGCGGCGGGCATTATTCGCCAGGGCATGGCGAACGCTGCCGAGACCGCGCGATTGATGCGGTTGATCGCCGCCGCTGGCTTCCCGGTGCTGACGGTCAAGGGGGCGGCCCTGGCCGCACAGGCCTATGGCTCCATCGCGCTAAAGCACGCCAAGGACATTGATCTGCTGGTCCTGCCCGAACATGCCGAGGCCGTTATCGCGTTGCTAGAGGGTGACGGCTATTCGATCACCTTCCCGGCAGCCGAGCTCTCACCGGCGCAGCGCGCGATGTTGACGCGCTATGGCAAGGATGTCGCAATGCGGCGGCCTGGCCCGTATCCGCAGCTTGAACTGCACTGGCGCATGTTCGGCAATCGCGCACTGTTGCCGAGCATCACCGCGCTCTCGCCGTCCCAGCCTGTTGCGCTTTCGGGCAATGTCATGGTCGATACGCTCACCCAGCCCGATCTCTATGCCTATCTCGTCACCCACGGCACTGGTGATGGCTGGTCGCGGCTGAAATGGCTCGCCGATGTCAACGCGTTGCTCGCACCGATGGATGCGGAAACGATCATGGCGCTGCACTCCCATGCTCAACGGCTTGGCGTCGGAAGATGTTCAGCGGTGACATTGTTGTTGTGTGCAAACCTTCTTGCGCTGCCCCTCGACCCTGGCTTCGCTGCCGAGCTGCGGCGGTCGCGTCGGGTGCGCTGGCTGGAAAGGCTCTGCCTTCGCCTGATGATCCCCGCCGATGGTGGCAGTGAGCTGGCCGACTGGCGCGGTGGCCAACGCTTGCTGTTGTTTGTGCAGCTTCTGATTGCAGGCGGGCTCAGCTATCATCTGCAAACAATACGCTGGGCCTTGTTCATCCAGACCGATCTGTACAGCAGCAAGGCGCCACCGTCGCTCTACTTCCTTTACCCCCTGCTTCGCCTTCCCCTGTGGCTGGGGCGTCGGCTGGGTTTGATGGCGGGCGCGCAACCGGGAAAAGCCCGATGAAACCCTGGCTTCGCCGCCGCTGGAAGATGGTGCGTCACCGCATCAACCGTACCCGCCAGATCGACAATCATGACCGCCTGCTCCTCGCAGAGGCGATATGGTCGCTCGCCCGCGCACGTGTCCAACTTGCCACCATGCCGTTTCCGCGCATTGCCCGGCGGCTCGGGGGCTTCATGGCCCCGGCACAGGCGCGCGCGACGGCCGAATCATGGTCGGTCAGTGCAGAGCAGCAACGGGTCGCCGAAAAGGTCGGCTGGGCAGTTACCCGTGCGGCGCGGCATGTCCCCTTTGGCGCTGTCTGCCTGCCCCAGGCGATGGCCGCCAAGGCAATGCTGGCGCGGCGTGGCATTGCCAGCGTCATGCATTTCGGCACCCGGCGCGGTGAGGCATTGTCTCTTGCCGCCCATGCCTGGCTCGATACGGCGGGCGTTGAGGTAACAGGCTACCCGGTCGAGAGCGACTTCACCGAGATTGCGTGCCTCGCCTGAGCCAACATTATCTGTTCGGCGGGCTGGCGATTGATTCCGCCATCACGCTGGACGGCGCGCGCCGCGTTGGCGCCGATTGCCCCGGCCACCGTGTGACGCTGGATTTTCATCAGGGCCTTGCACCGCCTGCAGATCACGATGTCTATTCCTGGACTGGTCGTTATGCGCTGAAGCTCGGCCGACATGGCGATGGCTGGCATTTCAGTTCAGTTTTTGATGGCAGCATCATCACCGACGCGGCGATTTCCCGGCTGGAGATCTATGGCCCCGGCGACACCCCGGATGCCGGGTTAATGGACGTACTGACCCGGCGCGTGTTGCCCCGGCTGGCCATCGAAACCGGCGCCTTGACCATCCATGGCGCGGCCCTGATCCGCGACGGTGGCGCCATTCTGCTGCTGGGTCGGTCTGGCGCCGGCAAATCTACCCTTACCGCCGCCCTTGCCCTGGCGGGATGGTCAATCGCCAGCGATGATATGACCATGATCCGCTCGGACGGTAGCGGCCCGATGGTCCACCCGGGCTCTACCGGCGTGTGCCTGTGGCGCGATACGCGCGAGTCCCTCAACCTTGATCCGGCGCGCTGCCGCACCATGCCGGGTTATGACGACAAGCTGCGCTTTGAACCCGAAGACGCGCCGCCCGCCAATCCGGCGCCGCTCCGCGCGATTGTCTATCTTGAGCGAGGTGAGGTCGCCGCGCCCGAGCTTGCAGCAATGCAGATTCGCGATGCCGTCCGGCGGGCGACGCAACAGCTCATTGCGTTCGACCCGACGGCCCCGCGCACAGCGGCGGCGACACTGCTGGTGCGCGCGATGTCGCAGGTGCCCTTGGTAAAGCTGTCCTATCCAAGTGGCTACGCGTCACTTCCCGGTGTCATGGAACTGCTGGCATCCCCGCTTTAGCGTGTCAGGCCAGCAGCCCCTTGCCCTGCGCCGCGCAGATAAACTCTTCAACTGCCTGTGCAATCTCATCGCCCGGGACATCATGCCGTGCCTGCAAATCGGCAACGATCTCGGGCGCGCTGCGCCCTGCCGCAATCCCGCGCCAGATGTCCGCCGCCGTCCCGTTCAACGCATGGTATCGCCCGTCGCGTACATCGAACAAGGCAAGTTCACCGGGCACATTCTGCCACGAAATATGATCGGGAATCGATAACGACACTGATGCTTCTCCCACGCCGGCAGTGCTCTACCGCGCTTGCGCGAATTCACAATTCGCTCCGCGCGATTGCCTAAGCGCGGAATTGGACCGATAGGAAGGCCAAGGCTCGACCAGGATTCTGACAGCATCGATGATCAAGGTCGCAAGCTACAATATTCACAAGGGAATCGGTCTTGATCGCAGGCGCGATCCACGCCGTATCCTTGATGTGCTTCGCGAAATTGATGCCGACATTGTTGCCTTGCAGGAAGCGGATCGACGCTTTGGCACACGACTCTGCGTGATCGACCCGCATCTGCTTGAAGAACATAGCGTCTGGAAAGCCGTCGAGGTCGGCCATCGCCCACAAAGCATGGGCTGGCACGGCAATGCCTTGCTGGTCCGCAAGGGCGCGTGCATCCTCGACAGTGACATCATTCACCTGCCAACGCTTGAACCGCGCGGCGCGGTGTCGGCCAGGGTTGACCATGAAGGGCGGACAATCCGCGTGGTCGGGATGCATCTCGATCTGTCCGGTCTAAGACGGCGGCGGCAGGCACATTCGATCATGGCCCATGTCCTTGACCAGCCCACACCAGTGGCAACCGTAATGATGGGGGATCTGAACGAATGGAGCGCCCATGGCGGATGCTTGCGCGATTTTGCGCATCACTTCCGCTTTGCGCCAACCGGGCCAAGCTTCCACGTGCGCCGTCCCATCGCGGCGCTCGACCGGATCATGTATACGCCTGATTTGCGCGTGGTGGCGTGCGGCGTTCATGCCAGTCAGCTTGCCCGCCGCGCGTCCGATCACCTGCCCGTCTGGGCAGAACTGGAGAGGCATTGATGCGCGAAAAGGAGCTGCGCCTCGCGTTGATCTGCTACGGCGGGATCAGCCTTGCCGTGTATATGCACGGCATCACCAAGGAGATCTGGCGGCTGGCCCGTGCCAGCCAGGCCTATCATGCCGGCGAAACGCCGCTGTCGGGCAGTCAGGCAGTCTACCACGCGCTGCTGGAAGAAATTGAACAACATAGCGGGCTGCGCCTGCGCGTCCTTATCGACATCATCGCCGGTGCCAGTGCCGGCGGGATTAACGGCGTTTTCCTTAGCCAGGCCATCTCGACGGGCCAGTCGCTCGAACCACTCACGCAATTATGGCTCGATTCTGCGGATGTCGAGGCGTTGATCGATCCCAACCAGGCCCCCAAAACGCGCTTTTCAAAAATGTGGGCCATGCCGCTCACTTGGGTGGCAGCGCGGCGTAGCGGGACCAGTGTCGACGCGATGGTTGAGCCGGCCACTCGCGCAGAAGTGCAGGCCAAGCTTTCCCATTTCATTCGCTCGCGCTGGTTCGAGCCACCTTTTGGCGGTGAACTGTTTACCGGCCTGTTGCTTGATGCCCTGGACGCGATGGCCGCGAGCGAACGCGGCCCCCGCCTGCTGCCGCCGGGGCAACCGCTCGATTTGTTTGTCACGATGACCGATTTCCGGGGCCATCCGGAAACGCTGCGGCTCAATTCACCGCCCGAGGTGATTGAGACCGAACATCGCCTGATTGCTTCCTATGGTGATCATGGCAATCCCCGTGACACGCTCGCCCATCCGGCTGAGCTGGTTTACGCCGCCCGCGCCACGTCCAGTTTTCCGGGCGCCTTCCCGCCCTTCACCGTGGCCGAGCTCGATGCGGTATTGCGCAAGCGAGAGGTAAACTGGCCGGGCCGGGCCGCCTTTCTGGAACGTGTCCTGCCACGCCACAGCGCTGCCCATGCCGCCGAATCAGCGGTCCTGATCGACGGTTCCGTTCTCGCCAACGCGCCGTTCCGCCCGGCCATCGATGCCCTGCGCGAGCGACCCGCTCGGCGCGAGATTGACCGCCGGTTCGTCTATGTCGATCCACAGCCGGGTGTGAAAATCCATTTCGGCGGCACCAATGTTGCCTCCCCCGGTTTTTTCCAGACGATCATCGGGGCAATCTCGGAACTGCCGCGCCAACAGCCGATTCGCGACAATCTCGATGCCATTGCCGAGCGTTCTCGCCGCATCGAAAGTATGCGTGCGATCATCGCCGGGATTCGCGGTGAGGTCGAAACCGCGGTTGAGGCGCTGTTCGGCTATACGCTGTTCCTCGATTCGCCAACCACGGCGCGGCTCGCCAACTGGCGCGCCCGGGCGCAGAACGCCGCCGCAAAGGCCGCCGGTTACAGCTATGCCGCTTATGGCCGGCTGAAACTGGCCGGTGTGGTCGATGGCATTGCCCAACTGCTTTATCACGCCGGCGAGGAACCCGGCCCGGAGCGCTGGCAACAGGTGCGCAGCGCGGTGGTATCGACCATCAGCGAACGCGGCTTTGATGAAATGACATCAAGCTTCTCCGGCGGCGTCACAAAGGAAACCGTTGATTTTCTGCGTTCTTATGATCTCGGCTTTCGAATTCGGCGACTGCGGATGCTCGCACGACGCCTGTCGGAACTGGAAGCAGAACATGAAAGTCCCGACCTCGAACCAATCCGTGAGGCGATCTATCTCTCACTGGCCGATTATCTGGAATGCAAGCGGACCGAACGTCACAGCCATCTCCGCAAGGATGTCCGAAAGCTGCGCGGCGACGCCGGCCCCGTCATCGACAAGCTCGAGCTGTCGCTCAATCTCAAGGGCCTCGACACCGCGACCGAGCAACGTTTCGCCACCGCACTCGAAGGTCTGTCGCGCGAGGTAAAGCGGCCGATTTTGCTGACCTATCTCGGATTTCCCTATTTCGATGTGGCGACCCTGCCACTGTTGCAAGGGGAAGGGCTGGATGAATTTGATCCCATCAAGGTTGATCGCATTGCGCCGGATGATGCCTGTGCGATCCGCGCCGGTGGTGCGGCCGCGACCCTGAAGGGAATCCAGTTCAATTCCTTCGGCGCCTTTTTCAGCCGCGCCTATCGCGAAAATGACTATCTTTGGGGGCGTTTGCACGGCGCTGAGCGGATGATTGACATTACCGTCTCGACCCTCGACCCGGCGGTCACGGTACCGCCCGCCCGCGTCGCGACAATCAAGCGCGCGGCATTCCATGCCATTCTTGATGAAGAGGCCGAAAAGCTGACCGCTGTCCCGGAGTTGATCGAATCAATCAGACGAGAGATTGGCTGAGGCTGGCATATCAATCGTAACCGGGTTAGCGTTGCGCCATGCAGTTCCTCAAGATCCTTTTCTGGTGCCTGCTCGCGTTCGTCGCGGCAATTTTCACCATCGGCAACTGGACCAATGTGCCGATCCGGCTCTGGGGTGGTCTGATTGCGGAGGTAAACCTGCCGCTGCTGTTGCTGGTGACCTTCATGGCAGGGATGCTGCCAACAATGATCTATTACAGCACCATCCGCTGGCGCCTTCGCAGCCGCCTGACGACCACGGAACGGGCAATCAATGATCTGCGCGGTGCGCTGGCTTCGCCCGCGCCAGGCTCTGCGCCGGATGCAGAACCCGAAGCAATGGCTGAGCCGGTTACCAAACCATCGCCGCCGCCAGGGACGTTGCTCTGATGAGTAACCGCATCTTTGTCGCGCTCGACACGCCGGATCTCGAGAAAGCACGGGCACTGGCCACCCGGGTCCGTCACCATGTCGGCGGCATCAAGCTTGGCCTCGAATTCTTCATGGCCAATGGCCGCAATGGCGTCCACGAAATGGCCGAACTCGGCCTGCCAGTCTTTCTGGACCTCAAGCTCCACGATATTCCGAATACTGTCGCCAAGGCGGTCCAGGCACTCAGGTCGCTTGAACCTGCGATTCTGACCGTTCACGCCGCCGGTGGGCGTGCGATGATGGAAGACGCCAAGGCTGCGGCACCTGTGGGGACCAAGGTTGTCGCAGTGACAATGCTGACCAGCCTCGACGATACCGATCTCGTCACCACCGGGGTACGCGGCACCGCGCATGATCAGGTCGTCCGGCTGACCGAGCTGGCCATGGAATCGGGTGTCGATGGTATCGTATGCTCGGGGGAAGAGGTTGGAGCCGCGCGCAAGCTGTGGCCCAAAGGGTTCTTCGTCGTCCCCGGCGTGCGCCCGGCCAATGGTGCCATCGGCGACCAGAAACGTGTCGTGACGCCGCGCGCGGCCCTCGATGCCGGTGCCTCTATCCTCGTTATCGGTCGACCCATCACCCAGGCGGCGGATCCTGATCATGCAGCTCGGGAAATCGAAGCCACCCTGTAGCAGCGCTCGCCACCGGGCAATCGCGCGATGTGCAAAAGGCAGAAATTGGCATCGGTGTTGACCACCCCGGTCACCGTCCTATTGGCAGCCTATGACAAGCGCCAAAATCTGCGGCCTCTCGACCCCCGATACGCTCGACATCGCAATCCGTGATGGCGCCAGCCATGTCGGCTTTGTTTTCTTCCCCGCCTCACCGCGCCATCTCAGTCGTGACCGCGCGGCCCAGCTCGCCGCACGAGTCCCCTGGCACGTGCAACGTGTCGGCGTGTTCGTCGATCCCGACGACGCGTTGATTGAGGCGACCATTGCTGCCGGTCAGCTTGAAATATTACAGCTTCACAAGGTCAGTCCTGCCCGCGCTGCGGCGATCAAGGCCCGGACCGGACTGGAGATCTGGGCCGCCGTTGCGGTCAAGGCACGGCTGGACCTCGACGCGGCACAGGGGTTTCACGGCGCGGCTGATCGCATCCTTTACGATGCCAAGACCCCGCCCGGTGCGGCTCTTCCCGGTGGCATGGGTCTGCGGTTCGACTGGACCTTGCTACAGGGCTTTCGTCACCCCCTCCCCTGGGCATTGTCAGGCGGCCTTGACCCACAAAATGTCACCGACGCCATACGCCAGACCAGCGCCCCCTTGGTCGATGTGTCTTCCGGCGTCGAAAGCGGTCCCGGGATCAAGGATGGTGCGAAAATCACGTCATTTCTCGAGGCGGTGGTCGCTGGCTGATCGCGCGATAGCGGCACGATGATCGAACAGGGTTGGCGCACGGCGTTCACCTGCTAAAGCACCCGCGTCATGAACACCCCAAACTCATATCGCGCCCAGCCTGACGATCGCGGGCATTTCGGTGATTTCGGCGGTCGCTATGTCGCCGAGACGCTGATGCCGCTGATCCTTGAACTGGAGACGGCCTATCGTGCCGCCAAGGTGGACCCGGCGTTCCACACCCAGTTCGACGATTTGCTCGAACATTATGTCGGCCGCCCCTCGCCGCTCTATTATGCCGAGCGGCTGACCGAGGCGCTGCGCGGCGGCGCGCCCGCCGGCAAGGGTGCGGAGGTGTGGTTCAAGCGCGACGAACTCAACCATACCGGCGCGCACAAGATCAACAATTGCGTCGGCCAGATCCTGCTCGCGATGCGCATGGGCAAGACGCGGATCATCGCCGAGACCGGCGCCGGCCAGCACGGCGTTGCCACAGCAACGGTGTGCGCACGCTTCGGCCTGCCCTGTGTCATCTATATGGGCGCCAAGGACGTTGAACGGCAGCAGCCAAACGTATTCCGCATGAAGTTGCTCGGGGCAGAGGTTGTCCCGGTCACCTCGGGCGCCAACACGCTCAAGGACGCGATGAATGAGGCGCTGCGCGACTGGGTCGCCAATGTTCACGACACCTTCTACATCATCGGTACTGCGGCCGGCCCGCACCCGTACCCCGAACTGGTGCGCGACTTTCAGAGCGTGATCGGCCGCGAGGCGCGCGAGCAGATGCTCAAGCGCACCGGCAAGCTGCCCGACCTGCTCGTCGCCGCGATCGGCGGCGGATCGAACGCGATCGGCCTGTTCCACCCGTTCCTCGACGACGCGAGCGTCAGGATGCTCGGCGTCGAGGCGGCCGGGCACGGGCTCGACAAGGAACATGCCGCGAGCCTCGCCGGCGGCGCACCCGGCATCCTTCACGGCAACAAGACCTTCCTGCTGCAGGACGAGGACGGCCAGATCACCGAGGCGCATTCGATCTCGGCCGGGCTCGACTATCCCGGCATCGGCCCCGAGCACGCATGGCTGCGCGAGATCGGCCGCGTCGATTATACCAGCGCGACCGATATAGAGGCGCTCGACGCCTTCCAGCTGCTGTGCCGCACCGAGGGGATCATCCCTGCACTAGAACCAAGCCACGCCATTGCCGCCGTCGCCAAGGTCGCGCGGACGATGGACCGCGACCAGGTGATCCTCGCCAATCTGTGTGGCCGCGGCGACAAGGACATCTTCACCGTGGCCGAGGCGTTGGGGACCAAGATATGAAGCGAAAACTGGGTTTCGTGGCGTTCACAGGCGCGCTCTTTGTGACCGCCATTGCAGCTGGTATTGCTATCTCCCACACGTGGCTTCGCGGAACCTGGCTTGACGGGCTAGGCGGCGGCCTTGGCGCACTCGCGCTGATGTCGAGTAGCAAGTTGTTTGCTCGACTATGGCCCGCACCAAAAGCCGGATGGGCAGAATGATGCGCCTCTCCGCCGCCTTCGCCAAGGGGCACCCCGCGCTCGTCGCCTTCGTTACGGCAGGTGACCCGCACCCCGGCGCGACCGGCGCGATCCTCGATGCGATCGTCGCGGGTGGCGCCGATGTGATCGAACTCGGCATGCCGTTCACCGACCCGATGGCCGACGGACCGGCGATCCAGGCGGCGAATCTGCGCAGCCTCGCCGCCGGCACGACCACCGCCGACATTCTCGCCATCGCCACGGCGTTCCGCGCGCGGCATCCCGACACACCGCTGGTGCTGATGGGCTATGCCAACCCGATGACGCGGCGCGGCCCCGCCTGGTTTGCCGAACATGCCGCGAAGGCCGGGGTCGATGGCGTGATCTGTGTCGATATCCCGCCCGAGGAAGATGATGCGCTCGGCCCTGAGCTGCGCGCCGCCGGGATCGACCTGATCCGCCTCGCCACCCCCACAACCGATGCCGGACGCCTGCCCACCGTCCTTAATGGCGCGAGCGGCTTCCTCTACTATGTCTCGGTCGCCGGGATCACCGGGCTGCAACAGGCAGCGCAAGGATCAATCGACAGTGCCGTGGCAGCGCTGAAGGCGGCAACCGACCTGCCGGTGGCGGTTGGCTTCGGTATCCGCACGCCGCAACAGGCCGCGCAGATCGCGCGCGTGGCCGATGGCGTGGTGGTAGGGTCGGCCATTGTCGAACTGATCGGCCAGTATGGCGAAAATGCCCCCGAGCCGGTACGTGCCTATATCGAAACACTCGCGGTCGCGATCCGCGAAAGCCGCAAGGAAATCGCATGAGCTGGCTCACCAACGTCCGTAACGCGCTGGCGTTCGTCGCCAAGAAAGAAACACCTGACAATCTCTGGCACAAGTGCCGGGGCTGTGGGCAGATGGTGTTCGTCAAGGAGCTGGAGGACAACCTCCAGGTCTGCCCGCACTGCGACCATCATGAGCGCATCGGGCCACTGACCCGGTTTCAGCAGATTTTTGACCCCGGCTACACCATCATCCCGCTCCCCAGGGTGCCCGACGATCCGCTCAAGTTCCGCGATGCCAAACGCTATACCGACCGGATCAAGGCAGCACGGGCAGCGACATCCGAAGGCGACGCACTGATTACAGCGCGCGGCTCCATTGACGGCCGGCGCGCCATTGTTGGCGTGCAGGATTTCGCATTCATGGGCGGATCAATGGGCATGGCCGTCGGAGAAGCCTTTATTCGCGGCGTGGAAAGCGCGATCAGCGACAAATGCCCCTATATCATCTTCACCGCCGCCGGCGGCGCGCGGATGCAGGAGGGCATTCTGTCCCTGATGCAGATGCCGCGCGCGACCGTAGCGATCCAGATGCTCCACGATGCCGGCCTGCCCTACATCGTCGTGCTGACCGACCCGACCACCGGCGGTGTGACCGCCAGCTATGCAATGCTCGGCGACGTGCAGATTGGCGAGCCCGGCGCATTGATCGGCTTTGCCGGCCAGCGCGTGATCGAACAGACGATCCGCGAGAAGCTGCCAGAGGGCTTTCAACGCTCTGAATATCTGCTTGAGCACGGCATGCTCGACATGGTGAAGCATCGTCGGGATCTGCGCGAGACATTGGCGAAGCTGATCGACTATCTTTGCGTCAAGCGGGCGGCGTGAGACTTTAAGCCCTCTCCCCTCCGGGGAGAGGGTTTGGGAGAGGGGCTGTGCCGCGAACGGACGAGACGTTGCTGAAGCGCGCGAAAGCGATGCGCTCGGAAATGACACAGCCTGCGCGCGAGCTGTGGACGGCGCTCCGTGGGAAGCGGCATGATGGAGTAAGGTTCTCACGACAGGTCGTGATTGGTCCATTCATTACTGACCTTGTCGCGCGATCACGAAAGCTGATTATCGAACTGGATGGCGACACCCATACGGATCACCAACGAGATGCGACGCGAACATCTCTTCTGCAACAACAAGGGTACCGCGTGATTAGGTTCGGCAACACCGAAGTTATGCAAAACCTGGAAGGCGTGTTGATTACCATTGACGCTGCGCTCGCGACCGCCCCTCTCCCAACCCTCTCGCCAGAGGGGAGCGGGCTTTAGAAGATGGCCGACTCCGCTTCATCCGCGCACCCCGCCGTCCAGGCGCAGCTCGACCGGCTATGGGCGCTATCCCCCGGCGCCGACATTCTCGGGCTGGAACGCATTACCGCGCTGCTCGGGAGGCTCGGCAATCCAGAGAAGCGCTTGCCGCCGGTGTTTCATGTCGCCGGAACCAACGGCAAGGGATCAACCTGCGCCTTTCTGCGCGCGGCGATCGAGGCGGCAGGGCTGGTCTGCCATGTCTATACCAGCCCGCATCTCGTGCGGTTCAATGAACGCATCCGCGTTGCCGGTCGGCTGATCGAGGACGCACAGCTCGCGTCTTTGCTGGCGCATGTCCTTGACCATGCCGAAGGCATTGGTGCGAGCTTCTTCGAGGTTACGACCGCTGTGGCGTTTCTGGCCTTTGCTGACACGCCTGCCGATGCGTGCATCATTGAAGTAGGTCTGGGCGGTCGGCTCGACGCAACCAATGTCATTCCCCGCCCGCTGGTCACCGGCATTGCGCAACTTGGCGTCGATCATCAGTCTTTTCTCGGCAATACGATTGAGGAGATTGCCGGTGAGAAAGCGGGCATTGCCAAGCCCGGCGTGCCGCTCGTTACAATGCGCTATCCGAACAGCGTCGAGAAGCGAGTCAGGCTCGCGGCTCGGGAAGCTGGTGCGCCCATGGCCGCGCTGGGTGACAACTGGCTGTTCGCGGTCGAGAATGACCATCTCACCTACACGGATGCTGCGGGTACGGTGACAACCCCGCTGCCGGTCCTGGCCGGAGCGCATCAGCCCGAAAACCTCGCCCTCGCCATTTCGATGCTGCGTCACCAGTCGCAACTGCCTGTTCCGGCGGCAGCCTTTGCCGAAGCCGCCCGCAGCGCGCGCTGGCCCGCGCGGATGCAGCGATTGGCGCCGGGACCACTCACCAGGCTCCTCCCTCCCGGCAGCACCTTATGGCTTGATGGCGGACACAATCCGGCGGCGGGTGCGGCGATTGCCCATAGCCTTGTATCGGTGGGTACCGGGCCGGTGCACGTCATCCTGGGGATGCTGTCCAACAAGGATGTCGAGGGGCTTCTCACGCCAATCGCGCCGCTCGTGGCAAGCCTGATGGCCGTGCCGGTGCCCGGCCATGATCACCACGCACCCGCCGCATTGTCAGCAGGTGCGACAGCGCTTGGCATTGCCACGACAGGGCACGCGGATGATGTACCGTCTGCACTGGCAATGCTCGCATCGCGGTCCGATGCGCCGATCACCGTACTCATCCTCGGCTCGCTCTATCTTGCCGGCATAGCCCTGGATGCCAACGAGCAGCCGCCCGACTGACGGACTATTGCCTCGCGCGTTCCCACAGCATCGCGAGGCCCTGAATCGTCAGATCAGCCTCGACCACATCAAACACATCGGTCTGCTTCTCAAACAAGGTTGCAAGACCGCCCGTGGCGATCACGGTCACTGGCCGGCCGACTTCCGCCTTCATTCGCGCGACCAACCCCTCGATCATCGCGATATAGCCCCAATAGATGCCGATATGCATCTGGCTGACGGTATCCCGGCCAATCACGCTGGTTGAGGCTGGCGCCTCAATCGCAATGCGCGGCAGTTTCGCCGCCGCCGTCACCAGAGCATCCAGCGACAGGTTGATGCCCGGCGCAATAATGCCGCCCTTATAGGCGCCGTTGAAGTCGGAGAAATCGAATGTTGTTGCGGTTCCGAAGTCGATCGTGATCAGGTCTCCCGGATAAAGCGCATGGGCCGCGATCATCGTCACGGCGCGATCGGCGCCGACCGCGTGCGGCTCAGCGACATCCAGCTGCATACCCCACTCGACCGGTGGCTGACCGGCGATCAGTGCGGTGGTGCCGAAATATTTGCTCGCCAGCACCTGCAGGTTATGCAGCGCACGCGGCACCACCGTTGCGATGATCACGCCAGTCACCTGATGGCGGTCATAACCCTCCAGCGTCAGCAACTGGCTGAGCCAGACGGCATATTCATCCGCCGTCCGGCGCGGATCGGTCGCAATGCGCCAACGCGCCTTGATCGTGCGCGTGTCATCGACCAGCGCAAAGACGATATTGGTGTTGCCGGCATCGATGGCGAGCAGCATCGGGGGAACCCTCCTAGAGCAGGAACACGTCGGCAGCGTGAATGACACGGGTCGTGCCATCCGCCAAGCGCAGGATCAGTGCGCCATCGCTGTCGAGACGATCAAACAATCCGTCGAGCGCGCCGCCATCGGGCAAGCGCACCGTCAGCGCCGTACCCGGCGCGTGCGCGCGCTCCATCCAGCGCGCGCGAACCACCGCGAGTCCCTCGCCGCGCCAGCGACCAAGCCAGCGCGCGAAAATCTCCGCCAATGTTTCCATGAAGCTGCCGACCGCGACCGTCACGCCCTGCGCCGCAACGCTGGTCGTCGGCCGGTCAGCGAGTTCAGGGTGATGCGCCAGGTTGACGCCGAACCCGATCACCACCGCATCGCCTGCCCGCTCCAGCAGGATACCGGAGAGCTTCGCGCCGCCAACCAACAGGTCGTTGGGCCATTTGATTACCAGCGGCGTCGATAGAGGCAGCCACACCCGCAACGTCTCGTCCAGCGCAACCGCTGCGACCAGCGCCAGTGTCGCAGCCGATGGATCCGTTGACCGCAACCGGACAAGGGTGCTGGCATAGAGGTTGCCGGGCGAAGATACCCAGTCGCGTCCCTGTCGCCCCCGACCGCTGCTTTGCTGCTCGGCGC
Organism: uncultured Sphingomonas sp.; assembly: GCA_963422345.1. Taxonomy (GTDB): domain Bacteria; phylum Pseudomonadota; class Alphaproteobacteria; order Sphingomonadales; family Sphingomonadaceae; genus Sphingomonas. Next base: position 1,995,618 of record OY729425.1, on the reverse strand, counting down.
GCAGCCACATCCCTTCCTCGGCTCCGCCCTGCGCCAGCGCGATCAGATCGCTGTTGGTCGATCCCGTCGTCGCGACGGTGCGGATCGTCGTCAGAACAGCGCCTTCGCCGCCGCCATGCTCCATGCACCGAGCACCGGGATCGCGAGATAGCCAAGCGGCGACACGAACAGCGCGGCAGCCGCGATCATTCCGCCTTCAAGCCGCCCCTCTGACGGCCCAAAAGCCGGTGCCGGATCATCAAAATACATCGTCTTGACGACGCGCAGATAGTAATAGGCGCCGATTGCCGAAGCGACGATGCCGACCACCGCGAACGGGTACAACCCGGCCTGCACCGCCGCCCAGAACACCGCGAACTTGGCGTAGAATCCGAACAGCGGCGGGATGCCGGCAAGGCTGAGCATGAACACCAGCATCGCCAGCGCCAGCCATGGCCGCGTCTTTGACAGTCCTGCAAGGCTGGCAATCGTCTCGACCGGCTGGCCATCGGCGTCGCGCATCTGCAGCACGATCAGGAAGCTGCCCAGCGTCATCGCGACATAGATCGTCAGATACATCAGCACCGCTGACACACCCTGCTGCGTCCCTGCCGCCAGGCCGACCAGCGCGAAGCCGACATTGTTGATCGAGCTATAGGCCAACAGTCGCTTGATGTTCGTCTGGCCGATTGCGGCAACCGCACCGAAGATGATCGAGGCCAGGCTGGCGAAAATCACAATCTGCCGCCACTGGTCGGTCGCCGGGCCCATCGCCTCCACCGCCACGCGCACCGCCATCGCCATTGCCGCGACCTTGGGCGCGGAGGCAAAGAACGCGGTCACCGGGGTCGGTGCGCCCTCATACACGTCCGGGGTCCACATGTGGAACGGCACCGCCGAGATCTTGAAGGCCAGCCCGACAAAGACAAACACCAGCCCGAAGGTCAGGCCCATCGAATGACCCGCGCCATAGGCAGTGGCAATCGACGAGAACAGCGTGGTCCCGCTGAAGCCATAGATCAGCGAGATGCCGTAAAGCAGGATGCCGCTGGCCAGCGCGCCGAGCACAAAATATTTGAGGCCCGCCTCAGCCGAGCGTGTGTCGCGCCGCATGAAGCTCGCCAGCACATAGGCTGCGAGGCTCTGTAGTTCGAGCCCGACATAGAGCGTCAACAGATCACCCGCCGACACCATCATGCCCATGCCCGTTGCCGAGAGCAGGATCAGTACCGGATATTCCGGTCGCAGGTCATCGCCTGCCGTGCGCTGGAAGAAATTGGGCGCGAGCAGGATCGAAACGCCCGCCGCGATATAGATCAGCACCTTGGCAAAGGCAGCAAAGGCATCAGCATGATACAGGCCGCCATAGGCCTCCCCGCCGCCTGACGCTGTGCCGAACAACGCCACACCTGCGCCTGCCAGCACCACGACAGACACCCATGAAATCAGCCGGGTTGCTCCCGAACCGCCCCATGCCGCCGCCAGCATCAGCAACAGAGCAGCCGCGCCGAGGATTTCCTCCGGCAGGGTCATCAATAATGAGGATGTCATCATAGCGGCGGTCATTTCGCGGCCTCCACTGTGGCAACAGGTGCGTGGCCAGCCGTTGGTTGTGAATCACCCTTGGGCGCCGCGCGCGCGATCCGGTCGACCAGCGTCCCGACATCACCGCGCATCGGCGCGATGAAGCTCTCGGGATACACACCCATCCACAGCACGGCGGCGGCGATGGGCGCGAGCAAGGCAATCTCGCGCAGCGACAGATCAGGCATGGCGCGAACATCGTCCTTGGTCAGGTCACCGAACACCACACGGCGATAAAGGTACAACATATAGGCCGCACCCAGGATGATCCCGGTTGTGCACAGCAGGGTAATCCAGGTCGACACCTGATAGATCCCCGCAAGGCTGAGGAACTCACCGACGAAATTGCTCGTTCCCGGCAACCCGACCGAGGCCATGGTGAACAGCATGAAGAACAGCGCATAGCGCGGCATATTGATCGCGAGCCCGCCATAGCGGTCGATCTCGCGGGTGTGCAGCCGGTCGTAGATCACGCCAACGCACAGGAACAAGGCGCCCGAGACGAGACCGTGGCCGAGCATGACCATCATCGCGCCCTCAATGCCCTGACGGTTAAAGGCGAACAGCCCGACCGTGACGATCGCCATGTGCGCAACCGAGGAATAGGCGATCAGCTTCTTCATGTCGCTCTGCACCAGCGCGACCAGCGAGGTGTAGATCACCGCCACCGCCGACAAGCCGAAGATGATCCAGCCAAGTTGCGCCGAGGCTTCCGGAAACATCGGCAGCGAGAAGCGCAGGAAACCGTAACCGCCGAGCTTCAACAACACGCCGGCAAGGATCACCGAACCAGCGGTCGGCGCCTGGACGTGCGCATCGGGCAGCCAGGTGTGGAACGGCCACATCGGCATCTTCACCGCGAACGAGGCGAAAAAGGCCAGCCATAGCCAAGTCTGCACCTGCGCCGGGAAATCGGTGTTGAGCAGCTGCGGGATGCTGGTCGTGCCGGCAAATTGCGCCATCCACAGCATCGCAATGAACATCACGACCGAACCGAGCAGCGTGTAGAGGAAGAATTTGTAGCTCGCGTAGATGCGGTTCGCGCCACCCCAGATGCCGATGATCAGGTACATCGGGATCAGGCCCGCCTCGAAGAAGATGTAGAACAGGAACAGATCCTGCGCGGCAAAGGTGCCGATCATCAGCATTTCGGTGACGAGGAAGGCGCACATATATTCCTGCACGCGCTTCTCGATCGCGACCCAGCTGGCGCCGATGCAGATCGGCATCAGGAACACGCTGAGCATGATCAGCAACAGCGCAAAACCGTCTATGCCGAGCGCCCAGCCGAGCGGCCCAAACAGATGGTCATGGCTCTCGACAAACTGCCACTGCGCGCCGCCAATATCGAACTGAATCCACAGTATGATGCCAAGGGCGAGATTGACCAGCGTCGCCGCCAGCGCGAGCCAGCGCGCACCACCGGCGCTCAGGAACAGGCAGGCAATGGCGGCGATTGCCGGCACGGCCAGCATAACGGAAAGGATCGGAAAGCCGGTCACGCGCGGATCGCCCAGGTCAGTGCCGCCGTCAGGCCAAGCAGCATGACGAAAGCATAGGTGTAAACATAGCCCGATTGCACACGTCCGGCGACGCGGGTGCCCTGCGACACCAGCCAGGCCGAGCCGTTCGGCCCGAAACGGTCAATCGTGCCTTCGTCACCCTTCTTCCAGAACAGCCGCCCAAGGGCAAAGGCCGGACGGACGAACAGGATGTCGTAAAGCTCATCGACATACCATTTGTGCAGCAGGAAATCGTACAGCACATGGAAATGCCCGGCGATCTTGCCCGGCAATTCCGGTGTCTTGATGTACAGCCGCCACGCCGTGAACAGGCCAAGCAGCATCGCAATCGTTGCCGACAGCTTCACGCCCAGCGGCACCTCGTGCATCGCGTGCATCAGATGCTCGCGGAAGGCGATACTACTCTTCCAGTAGCTCTCGCCCGATCCCGGCTCGATGAAATAACCGTGGAACACAAAACCCGCCGCAACCGCGCCGACCGACAACAGGATCAGCGGCACGAGGATCGGGAACGGGCTTTCATGCGGATGATAGCCGCCGGTCCCGTCATCGCTGGCATGATGGTCATGGCCATGATGCGCGTCATGGGCATCATGCGCGTGATCGTCATGGCCGTGCGCGTCGTGCAGCGCGTGCTGGATATGCTCGGACTGCGTCCAGCGCGGCTTGCCCCAGAAGGTGAGGAACATCAGCCGCCACGAATAGAAACTGGTCAGCAGCGCAACGAGCATCCCGACGACCGACGCACCCTGCTGGCCCGCCGCCCAGCTTGCCTCGATGATCGCGTCCTTCGAATGGAAACCGGCAAAGCCAATCGCCAGCGGATTGCCAAACACCGCCGGAATGCCAACCCCGGTGATCGCCAGTGTCCCCGCCATCATCCCCCAGAAGGTGATCGGGATGTGCTTCCGCAGCCCGCCATAATAACGCATGTCCTGCTCATGGTGCATGGCATGGATCACCGAGCCGGCACCCAGGAACAGCAGCGCCTTGAAGAAGGCGTGCGTGAACAGGTGGAACATCGCGACATTGTACGCGCCGACGCCGGCGGCGAAGAACATGTAGCCGAGCTGCGAACAGGTCGAATAGGCGATAACGCGCTTGATGTCGGTCTGCACCAGCCCGATCGTCGCGGCGAAGAAACAGGTCGCGGCGCCCACCGTCATCACGACATGCTGGGCGAAGACCGACGTCTCGAACAGCGGCGACATGCGGCACACCATGAACACACCGGCGGTGACCATCGTCGCGGCATGGATCAGCGCCGACACCGGGGTCGGGCCTTCCATCGCATCGGGCAGCCAGGTGTGCAGGCCAAGCTGCGCCGACTTGCCGCACGCGCCGACGAACAACAGCAGGCACAGCAGCGTCAGCGTATCAACGCGGTGCCCGAGGAATCCAATGGTCGAGCCGGCCATGTGCGGCGCGGCGGCGAGAATCTCGGGGATCGAGACCGTACCGAACACCAGATAGATGCCGAAAATGCCGAGCATGAAGCCGAGATCGCCGACGCGGTTGACGACAAACGCCTTGATCGCGGCGGCATTGGCGCTGGGCTTGCGGAACCAGAATCCGATCAGCAGGTAGGAGGCGAGGCCAACGCCCTCCCAGCCGAAGAACATCTGCACCAGATTGTTCGCGGTGACGAGCATCAGCATCGCAAAGGTGAACAGCGAGAGATAGGCGAAGAAACGCGGCTGATCCGGATCCTCCGCCATATAGCCCCAGCTATAAAGGTGGACGAGCGCCGACACCGAGGTGATCACGACCAGCATCACCGCCGTCAGCGCATCGACGCGCAGCGCCCAGGCAATGTCGAGATCGCCCGACTTCATCCAGCTGAACACCGGCGCGACGGTCGCTTCGGCGCCACCGAGATAGTGGATGAAGATCGGCCAGCTCAGCGCGCATGATGCGAACAGCGCACCCGTCGTCACCAGCTTGGGCAAGGTGCTGCCGAACGCCTTGTTGCTCAACCCGGCAATGACAGCGGCAAACAGCGGCAGAAAGACGATGAGGAGGATCACGCGTTTACCCCTTCATCCGGTTGACGTCGTCGACCGAAATCGTCCCGCGTCCACGGAAATAGATCACCAGGATGGCCAAGCCGATCGCCGCCTCGCCAGCGGCCACCGTCAGCACGAACATCGCAAACACCTGTCCGACCAGATCATGCAGATAGGCCGAAAAAGCGACCAGGTTGAGGTTCACCGCCAGCAGGATGAGCTCGATCGCCATCAGCATGACGATCAGGTTCTTGCGGTTGACCACGATCCCCAGCACGCCAAGCGCAAAGAGGATCGCCGCCACGACGAGATAATGGGTGAGGCCGATCATGCGGCGGTCCCCACAAATTCGTCATGCCGGACTTGTTCCGGCATCCACCCCGCAGCCTGGCGTAACGCCACGGATTTGATCGCGACCGCTGCCCCAACTGGCCCGGTGGCCCCAGGAACAAGTCCGGGGTGACGAAGGGTAGAAAAACCAATCACAGCTCGACCCCCTGCCCGACCCCGGGTTGCGTCTTGCGCACCGCGTCCTGCGGGCGTCGCGATACCTGGCGCGACACATTTTGTGGCCGTACGCCCGAACGCTCACGATGCGTCAGCACAATCGCGCCGATCATCGCCACCAGCAACACAAAGCCCGCGCCCTCGAACACGAACAGATAGCGCGTGTAGAGCAGGTTCCCGATTGCCTCGATATTGGGCACGCCATCCTTGATCACCGCAACACGACGACCCAGTTCCACCGCACCGGCGCTATGGGCGCCCACCGCGATAATCACCTCGGCAGCAAGCGCGACGGCCAGCACCAGCCCAAGCGGCAGGTACCGCGCAAAACCGCTGCGCAACTCCGCGAAATCGACATTGAGCATCATCACGACGAACAGGAACAGCACCGCGACCGCCCCGACATAGACGATCACCAGCAGCATCGCGATGAACTCGGCGCCCACCAGCACCATCAGCCCGGCGGCATTGAAAAAGGCGAGGATCAGCCACAGCACGGCATGCACCGGGTTGCGCGCCGTGATCGTCAGCGCCGCCGAGGCGATGACGATGCTCGCGAAGAGGTAAAAGGCGATTGCCTGGATCATCAGTTCCTCCCCCGCAGGGGGAGGGGGACCGCCGACCGCAGGTCGGTGGTGGAGGGGCTTGGAGCGAGATGCCCGTGCGCCGCGCTCCAAGCCCCTCCACCGGCTGCGCCGGTCCCCCTCCCCGTTCCGGGGAGGATTTTGCGTGAATCGTTCATAGCGCGCCGCCTACCGATATGGTGCATCGGCGGCAAGGTTCGCGGCAATCGCGCTCTCCCAGCGATCACCATTATCAAGCAGCTTTGCCTTGTCGTAGATCAGCTCCTCGCGCGTCTCGGTCGAGAATTCGAAGTTCGGCCCCTCGACAATCGCATCGACCGGGCACGCTTCCTGGCACAAACCACAATAGATGCACTTGGTCATGTCGATGTCGTAACGCGTCGTGCGTCGGCTGCCGTCGTCACGCGGCTCGGCCTCGATCGTGATCGCCTGTGCCGGGCACACCGCCTCGCACAGCTTGCACGCAATACAGCGCTCCTCGCCATTGGGATAACGGCGCAGCGCATGTTCACCGCGAAAGCGCGGGGAGATCGGGTTCTTCTCGAACGGATAGTTGATCGTCGCCTTGGCGCGGAAGAAATAGCGCAGCGTCAGGGCATGCGCCTTGACGAACTCCCACAGCGTGAACGACTTGATGATCTGACCGACGCTCATGCCGGAACTCCCACACGCTGCCACATCAGGAAGCCGGAAACGAGGAACACCCAGAACAGCGACAGCGGCAGGAAGATTTTCCAGCCCAGCCGCATCAGCTGGTCATAGCGATAGCGCGGGACGGTCGCCTTCACCCAGCTGAACAGGAAGAAAAAGACGAAGGCCTTGACCAGCAGCCAGATGATCCCCGGCACGGCGTACATCCAGCCGACATTCAGCGGCGGCAGATAGCCACCCCAGAACAAGGTCGCATTGAGCACGCACATCAGGATAACATTGGCATATTCGCCGAGCCAGTAGAGCGCGAAGCTCATCGACGAATATTCGGTCTGGTAACCGGCGACGAGCTCGCTCTCTGCCTCGGTCAGATCGAACGGTGCGCGCTGCGTCTCGGCCAGTGACGAGATGAAGAACACCACCGCCATCGGGAACAGCAGCGGGTTGATGAAATTGCCGTTGACCCAGCCGCCGGCATAGCCGCGCTGCGCCTCAACAATCGTCGTCAGGTTGAAGCTGCCCGCCCACATCACCACCGAGATCAGCACAAAGCCGATCGCAACCTCATAGGAGACCATCTGCGCCGCAGCACGGATCGCCGAGTAAAAGGGATATTTCGAATTCGACGCCCAGCCGGCAATGACAATGCCGTAAACACCCAGCGACGACGCCGCGAGCACATAGAGCAAGCCGACATTGATATTGGCCAGGACGACCCCGGCCTGAAACGGCACCACCGCCCACACGATCAGCGCTACCGTAAAGGTGATGATCGGGGCGAGCAGGAACAGCCCCTTGTTGGCGGCGGACGGGATGATCGTTTCCTGCAGGAACACCTTCAACCCGTCGGCAAAGCTCTGCAGCAACCCGAACGGCCCGACGATATTCGGCCCGCGCCGCAATGCCATCGCCGCCCAGATCTTGCGATCGACATAGATGATCATCGCCACCGCCAGCATCAACGGCAAAGCGATGAGCAGGATGCCACCTATCGTGGCGACGAACCACGCCCAGCCATAGGACATGCCGTGCGAGACAAAGAAGGCGGTCATGCGATAACTCCCCGTTCCCCGGCGAAGGCCGGGGCCCAGTTGGGAGCGATCAGTTGGTTGAGTGCAGCGTCAATGCGCCGAAGCCTTCCCGACTGGACCCCGGCCTGCGCCGGGGAGCAAGCTGTGCAGCGAACCATCATCACTCCGCCGCCTCCGCAAAGGCCTGGCCATGGACCAGTTCCGCCGAGCAACGCTGCATTGTCGGGCTCGCCCGGCAGATCGCGTTGGTCAGGTAGAAATCCTTGATCGGGTAACCCACCGCGCCCTCCGCCTTGGCGTCGAGCGCCGGGGCATTCCACGCGAACGTCGTCAGCCCAAGCGTCGCGAGCTCGGGGCAATCCACCGCCATCGCCGCGCGCAGTTCCTCAATCGTGTCGAACGGCAGCGCCGCACCCAGTTTCTCGCTCAGCGCACGCAAGATGGTCCAGTCGTCGCGCGCATCGCCCGGCGGGAACACCGCGCGCTCACCGCGCTGCACGCGCCCTTCAAGATTGACCCAGGTGCCTGACTTCTCGGCATAGCTCGCGCCCGGCAACACGACATCGGCCGCGGCCGCGCCCTTGTCACCATGATGGCCGATATAGACCTTGAAACTCTTGGCGAATTTGGAAAATTCCACCTCGTCCGCGCCAAGGAAAAACACCAGCTTGGGCTTGGCCGCGACAATATCGGCAATGCCGCCCGGCTGCGCCCAGCCGAGCATCAGCCCACCCATCCGGCTCGCCGCCATGTGCAGCACGTTGAAACCGTTCCAGCCTTCACGCACGACATTATAGGTCTTGGCCAGCTTCAGCGCCGCACCATGCCCACCCTTCAACGCCGCGCCGCCGACAATCACCATCGGGCGGTCCGCCGCCTTGAACGCGTCCATCGCCGGCTTGGGCAGCTTGGCGAGGATCGACAGGTCATTGCCAAGCCATTCGACCTTATAGGTCAGGTCAGTTTCCGCGCCGATCGCAAAGACCTTCGCACCCTTCTTGATCGCCTTGCGAATCCGCGTGTTCACCAGCGGTGCTTCCCAGCGCAGATTGGTGCCGACCAGCAGGATCGCGTCGGCCCTTTCAGCCCCGGCAATCGTCGTGTTGAAATTGACCGCCGCCAGTGACGATGTGTCATAATCCATGCCCGTCTGCCGCCCTTCGAGCAGCGACGAACCCATGCCGGCGAGCAGCGCCTTGGCGGCATACAGCGTCTCGCAATCGATCAGATCGCCATGCACGGCGGCAACATTGCTGCCCGCCTTTACGGCAGCAATCGCCGCGAACGCCTCATCCCAGTCCACCTCGACCAGCTTGCCGTCCTTGCGCACGAACGGGCGGTCAAGCCGCCGCCGTACCAGCCCGTCAACCGCATGGCGCGTCTTGTCAGATGCCCATTCCTCGTTGACGTCTTCATTGATCACCGGCAGCGCGCGCAGCACCTGACGCCCCCGGCTGTCGAGCCGGATGTTGGTACCAACAGCGTCCATCACGTCGATCGACAGCGTCTTCTTCAACTCCCATGGCCGCGCCTCAAAGGCATAGGGCTTGGAGGTCAGCGCACCGACCGGACACAGGTCAACGACATTGCCCGACAGCTCGCTCGTCACCGCACCTTCAAGATACGACGTGATCTGCATGTCCTCGCCGCGATACACCGCGCCGATTTCCTCAACCCCGGCAACTTCCTCGGCAAAACGGATGCAGCGCGTGCACTGGATGCAGCGCGTCATCACCGTCTTGACGATCGGCCCCATATATTTCTCGGTCACCGCGCGCTTGTTCTCGGTGAAACGCGAATGGCCACGGCCATAGGCCAGGCTCTGGTCCTGCAGGTCGCACTCGCCGCCCTGATCACAGATCGGGCAGTCGAGTGGGTGGTTGATCAGCAGGAATTCCATCACACCCTCACGGGCGTTCTTCACCATCGGCGTGTTGGTGAAAATCTCCTGATTCTCCGCCGCCGGCAACGCACAGCTCGCCTGCGGTTTGGGCGGCCCGGGCTTCACCTCGACCAGACACATGCGACAATTGCCGGCAATCGACAGCCGCTCATGATAGCAAAAGCGCGGAATCTCCTTGCCAGCCGCCTCACACGCCTGGAGCACAGTGGCGCCAGCAGGGACTTCGACTTCGACGCCATCGACTTTGAGTTTGGGCATTATTCGGCTGCTTCCATCATCGGCGCCGCACCGCCGTTACGCTCGTTGATCCGCCGTTCGATCTCGGGGCGGAAATGCCGGATCAGGCCCTGGATCGGCCATGCCGCCGCATCGCCCAGCGCGCAGATCGTGTGGCCTTCGACCTGCTTGGTCACCTGCTGCAGCGTGTCGATCTCGGAAATGTCGGCGTCGCCGGTGCGCAGCCGCTCCATCACGCGCCACATCCAGCCGGTGCCCTCGCGGCACGGCGTGCACTGGCCGCAGCTCTCATGCTTGTAGAAATAGCTCAGGCGCGAAATGGCGCGGACGATGTCGGTCGACTTGTCCATCACGATCACCGCCGCGGTGCCGAGCCCCGAGCCGAGCGCGCGCAGCCCGTCGAAATCCATCGGGCAGTCCATGATCTGCGCCGCCGGCACCAGCGGCACCGACGATCCGCCTGGGATCACCGCGAGCAGATTGTCCCACCCGCCGCGAATGCCGCCGCAATGTTCCTCGATCAGCTGGCGGAACGGGATGCTCATCGCTTCCTCGACCACGCACGGCTTGTTCACATGGCCGCTGATCTGGAACAGCTTGGTGCCGCGATTATTCTCTGCGCCGAAACTGGAGAACCACGCCGCGCCGCGCCGCAAGATCGTCGGGCCAACCGCGATCGATTCGACATTGTTGACCGTGGTCGGGCAGCCATAAAGCCCGGCGCCTGCCGGGAAAGGCGGCTTGAGGCGCGGCTGGCCCTTCTTGCCCTCGAGGCTCTCCAGCATCGCGGTCTCTTCGCCGCAAATGTACGCGCCGGCGCCGCGATGGACGAAAACGTCGAAATCATAGCCCGACTTGCAGGCGTTCTTGCCGATCAGCCCGGCGGCATAGGCCTCGGCCACCGCCGCGAACAGCACTTCGGCCTCGCGGATATATTCGCCGCGAATGTAAATGTACGCCGCCCGCGCGCGCATCGCATAACCGGCGATCAGCGCACCCTCGATCAGCTTGTGCGGATCGTGGCGGATGATCTCGCGGTCCTTGCAACTGCCCGGCTCGGATTCATCGGCGTTGATGACCAGGAAGTTCGGCCGGTCAGGCTTGGGTTCCTTGGGCATGAACGACCATTTGGTGCCGGTCGGGAACCCTGCCCCGCCGCGCCCACGCAGGCCCGAGGCCTTGATCGTGTCGATGATCGGGTCTTGCCCGATTTCCATCAGCTTTTTCGTATTGTCCCAGTCGCCACGCGCCATCGCGGCCTTCAGTCCCCAGGACTGAAAACCATAGACGTTGGTGAAGATCCGGTCCTTATCGGCCAGCACTGGACGATCCCTCACAATCAAATATTTCCGTCATGCCAGACTCGTTCCGGCATCCACCGTCCCGCAAGACCAGTGGCTGCGGCGCAGGCGGCACGGTGGCCCCCGGAACAAGTCCGGGGTGACGGTCAGAGAATAGATTCACCGTCGCCCCGCCTGCTGCTGGAAGAACAGATAGATCCCCACGCCAATCGCGATCAACACGAGCAACGGCAACAGCCCAAAGGCCACGCGCAACAGGAACCCCAGCACGACCAGCCCCCCGATAACAGCCAGCACGGCGATAATCGGATTCACGTCCCTCATGCCCATTCCCCCCGATAATCGTGGTTCTCGGATACCATGTCCTTCAGGCTCGTCGGGCCGCCCTCGGGGCAGCTCGCGCGCCGGCCCGTGGTTGATCCGGGCGGCGGCGTCTCACCCCGCGCCAGCGCCTCAAGCACCTTGGCGGTGCGGTCGAAATCAAGATCTTCGTAATTGTCATCGTTGATCTGCACCATCGGAGCATTGGCGCACACGCCCAGGCACTCGACCTCGGTCAGCGTGAACAGCCCATCGGGCGTGGTCTTGCCCTTGATCAGCCCGTGATTCTTGCACGCCGCGAACACATCGTCGGAGCCTGCCAACATGCACGGCGTCGTGCCACACACCTGCACATGATAGCGTCCGACCGGCGCCATGTTGAACATGGTGTAGAAGGTCGCGACCTCATAGACGCGCATATAGGGCACGCCGATCGCGCGCGCGACGAACTCGATTACCGGCACCGGCAACCAGCCCTGTGTATTGGTCTCAGCCCCAACCTGGCGCTGGGCAAGATCGAGCAATGGCAAAGACGCCGATTGCGACCGCCCGGCCGGATAGCGGCCGAGGATTTCCTTCGCCTTGGCGGCGTTCTCGACCGACCACGCAAACGCGCCCCAGCGCGCGCGGGTCTCGGCCTCATCGGGAATTTGGGGTGCGTCGGCCATTAGCGAATGAACTCCACGCGATCGACCTTGTCGCCGCTGAAGGAATAGATGGACATGACCTCGAACTGGTCGCCACCGGGCGCCCGCGAGACCTTCTCGTGCAGCATCACCGTCTCACCAAGGACATAGGAGGAGAGAATGTCGGCGCGGTTCTCCGGAAACTGCGCGAACATGGCCTTCAGGCCGGAACGCACGCCTTCCTTGCCCTCGCGCAGCACGGCGCCGCGATAGGTCGCCTCGCAGGCGGCGTCGGTCATCAGTTCGACATAACCGTCCGCATCCTGCGCATTATAGAGCGCGATCATGCGGTGGGCGGTGTCGATGCGGGGGTTGGGCACTTTAGCCATTACTGCTCCACCAGTTCGTACTTCGAACAGGTGACCTTTGCGATCAGTCCATCCTTCGAAAAAACAGACCAAGTTTGACGTAACAGCTTGCCATTTGGTCGAAACCGGAAAATGATGTCGCAACTGGTCTGATCCGCGGCAGAAGAACGACATGAACTCGACTGCCAATCGAACGGACTAGAGGCTCGCAGCGACGACAAAAACAGTGCCGCAATCTTCTTGGTCAGCGGCTTGGCATTTGACGTCGGCTCATCCGTTGGCTCATCAGCAGCGACGATCACCTCCGACGCAAGCGTCACTTCAATACGCGCCATATTAGCCGCTCTTAAAGCATCAAAAAAACTGCTGGCAGGAGGTCGCATCCCCTCTTCAGCTCCCAAGGCTGCCATCGGAAACAGACCGATCGCGGCTGCCATCGCACTGGCGATGATTCTGCCCCTCACCGGTCACACTCCCCGAACACGATGTCGAGCGCGCCGAGGATGGCGGTCGTGTCGGCCAGCATGTGCCCGCGCGACATGAAGTCCATCGCCTGGAGGTGACTGAACGCGGTCGGGCGGATCTTGCAGCGGTACGGCTTGTTGCTGCCGTCCGACACGAGATAGACGCCGAACTCGCCCTTGGGGCTTTCGGTCGCGACATAGACGTCGCCAGCCGGCACGTGATAGCCCTCGGTGTAGAGCTTGAAGTGGTGGATCAGCGCTTCCATCGAGCGCTTCATCTCGCCCCGGCTCGGCGGTACGACCTTGCGGTCGAGGCTGGCGATCGGGCCTTCGGGCATTTCGGCGAGGCACTGCTTCATGATCCGCGCTGACTGGCGAACTTCCTCGACGCGCACCATGAACCGGTCATAGCAATCGCCGCGCGTGCCGACCGGCACGTCGAAATCCATCTTCGCATAGACGTCATAGGGCTGCGACTTGCGCAGATCCCAGGGGATGCCCGAACCACGGATCATCGGGCCGGAGAAACCCCAGCGAACGGCATCGTCACGGCTCACCACCGCAATATCGACATTGCGCTGCTTGAAGATGCGATTGTCGGCAACGAGGCTGATCGCATCCTCGAACAGGCGCGTCAGGCGCGTGTCGAGCCAGTCGGCAATGTCGGTCAGCAGCTTGAGCGGCGCATCCTGATGCACCCCGCCTGGCCGGAAATAGGCGCTGTGCATCCGCGCGCCGGAAACGCGCTCGAAGAAGTTCAGACAATCCTCGCGGATTTCGAACAGCCACAGATTCGGCGTCATCGCGCCGACATCCATGACGTGCGACCCGAGATTGAGCATGTGGTTCGAGATGCGCGTCAGCTCGGCGAAGAACACCCGCAGATATTGCGCGCGGAGCGGCACTTCGAGGTCGAGCAGCTTCTCGACCGCGAGCACATAGCTATGCTCCATGCACAAAGGCGAGCAGTAATCGAGCCGGTCAAAATAGGGCAGCGCCTGGGTATAGGTTTTGTATTCGATCAGCTTTTCGGTGCCACGATGCAACAGGCCGACATGCGGATCGACCCGCTCGACGATCTCACCGTCAAGCTCCATCACCAGCCGCAACACGCCATGCGCGGCAGGGTGCTGCGGGCCGAAATTGATCGTATAGTTCTGGATCGCGACGTCGCCCGTGGTCGGGTCGGCGGCGTCGGTCAGGCCTTCGATCTTGTCGAGCGTGTCAGCCATGGGCCACCCCAAAAACTCCGTTCGGGCTGAGCTTGTCGAAGCCCTGCCCTCCACTACGGTCGAAAAGAAAGAACAGCCCTTCGATAAGCCCAGGGCGACCGGATGGAAAGGCGCCCATCATGCCGCACCCTTTGGCTTACGCGGCGCACGCGGCTTGGCCACCTTCTTCACGACATCAGCCGCCGCCGCTTCCGGCTTCGCCGCCGGAGCTGAAACAGGAGCAGGTGCTGGTGCAGGTGCAGGCGCTGGCGCTGGCGCTGGTGGCGGAGCGACCTTTTCGTCACCCGGCAGGATATATTCCGCCCCTTCCCATGGGCTCATGAAGTCAAAGCTGCGGAAATCCTGCGCCAGCTGGACGGGCTCATAGACGACGCGCTTCTGCTCTTCGGAATAACGCAGCTCGACATAGCCGGTCAGCGGGAAGTCCTTGCGCTGCGGGTGCCCGCGGAAACCGTAATCGGTCAGGATTCGACGCAGATCGGCATTGCCCGCGAACAGCACGCCGTACATGTCGTACACCTCGCGCTCGAGCCAACCAGCGACCGGCCAGATGCCCGTGACCGACGGCACCGGCTTGACCTCGTCGGTCGCGACATGGACGCGGATACGGTGGTTGCGCGTCAGGCTGAGCAGGCAATAGACCACCTCGAAACGGTCGGCCCGCTCCGGATAATCAACCCCGGCGATTTCCATCAACTGCTGATATTCGAGGCCGGGCGTATCGCGCAGCGTGGTCATCGTCGCGACGAGTGACTCACGGTCAACGTGCAGCGCGACTTCGCCGACCGCGTCGATGCTGGACAGCAATTTGCTACCCAACGCGGCGGTGGCCGCGTCGATGATGCCGTCATTCGCGGCATAAGCCGGAGCAGGCGCCCTCACCGTTCAATCGTCCCGACGCGGCGAATCTTCCGCTGCAGTTGCATGATGCCATAGAGCAGCGCCTCGGCAGTCGGCGGGCAGCCGGGGACATAGATGTCGACCGGCACGATCCGGTCGCATCCGCGCACGACGCTGTAGCTGTAATGATAATAGCCGCCGCCATTGGCGCAGCTGCCCATCGAGATGACGTATTTCGGCTCCGACATCTGGTCGTAAACGCGGCGCAGCGCCGGGGCCATCTTGTTGCACAGCGTACCCGCGACGATCATCACGTCCGACTGGCGCGGCGACGCGCGCGGCGCCGCGCCGAAGCGCTCAAGGTCATAACGCGGCATGTTGACGTGGATCATCTCGACCGCGCAGCACGCCAGGCCGAAGGTCATCCACCACAGGCTGCCGGTACGCGCCCATTGGAACAGCTCTTCGGTCGAGGTGACGAGGAAGCCCTTGTCGCCCAGCTCGCCGTTCAGCCCTTCGAAAAAGGACTGGTCGGGCGGAATGATCGCGCCGCCGGGGGCCGCGGTGAGTTCTACTCCCACTCGAGCGCTCCCTTCTTCCATGCATAGATCAGGCCCAGCGCCAGTTCGGCGATGAAGATCATCATCGCGATCCACGCCACCCAGCCAAGTTTGAACACCGTGACCGCCCAGGGGTAGAGAAACGCCGCTTCAAGGTCGAACACGATGAACAGGATCGCGACGAGATAGAATCGCACGTCGAACTGGCTGCGACTGTCCTCAAAGGCGGGAAAGCCGCACTCATATTCAGCAAGCTTCTCCGGCGTCGGCTTGTGTGCCCCGGTCAGGCGCGCGACCAGCATCGGCGCAAACACGAAAACGCCTGAAATCGCCAGCGCAACGCCGAGGAACAGCAGGATCGGGAGATATTGAGATAGATCGACCAAGGTTATCTCGCAACTGCGAAGTTATGGGGCGGCTTTAGGACCATGGACGGAGTCGGGCAAGGCATCCGAGGTGTGAGAATGATTCGCAATAAACTGTCCATTTTTACCTATAGATTTGCTGCGCAAGAAGCATAAGCTGGCCGGGCAGCGCGCTGGCTATGTCGCCAAACTCTCAAAGGACAGCAGTGGCGACCCGATGGTCGAATCGGCATCAAGCGGCTTGAATTTCACGGTCTTTTTTTACAACTGCACCGACCACACTGATTGCCGCACAATCCAGTTCTTTGCTGGCTATCCCGACAAGCCCGCATCACTCAGCGTCATCAACGGCTGGAATGCAGAGCATCGTTTTGGTCGCTCCTATCTCAGCGACAAGGGCTCATCACGAATCGAGATGGACGTCGATCTTGATGACGGCGGGATGAGCTACGGGCTGTTTGAAGACAATCTGCAGTTCTGGGTCGCGACCATGACCGCGTTCGAGAAGCATATCGGCAAGTAAGCGGCTGGATCAGCGCGGCGCCGGCATCACGATGATCGGCGTCGCGTGTTGCGCAGGGCGGTCGGCGCGGTCCTTGTCATAGGCCGCCCATTGCGCGTCGCCCACCGCATAGACCTTGCCGCCGCCAACGGTGAGCTGCGTTGGCTCAGGAAGCACGGTTCCGCTGCTCAATATCTGCAGGTCTGCAATATGTTGGCGGTCCTTCGTGATGTGGAAGGCGAACACGACGCCAGGCGGCTGGCTATTCTGAGCGCCAATGAACCAGTCGCCGTGCCGGGCCAGTCCATCGACCCCGCGCAGCGGCCTGCCATCCTCGCGCGGCAACAGGGTGCGCTTGCCTGCCGCGTCAACGCTGGCCAGCCCGACGCTATAGTCCGCGACCAGCACCTGGGTTCCGCCATCGAACAGCGCACTGCCCTGCGCGCTGCGGCCGATACCTGGCGGGATCACGGTCTCAAGCGCGGTACAGGCTGCACGGCAGCGATAGACCGCACCGTTTGACGAGTCGCTGACATGGACGACACCATCGGCAACCGACACGTCGCCGAAATGGGCTGTCCCTTCGGCGGGGGCCAAACGTGCAACAAGCCGTCCGCGCCGATCAAGCGCGATCAACCCGCCGCCTGAACAAGCATCCGAAGCCGCGATGGCCGGACAATCCGTTGCCACCCACAACCAGCGCCGCGTGGCGTCATAGGCAATGCCAAGTGGCCGCGCGGTATCGGGCGGCATGTGACGTGCCCGCAGCCCGTGGCGCGGTCGCCATTCCAGTATCTCGCGGTCCACAACGCTGGACAGCCAGATCGTCTCGCCATCAGTCGCAATGCCTTCAATCAGACGGTGCGACGCGGGGACGGTCAGGATTGTCACGGCGGCGGGCGGCGTTGGCGTCGCAGCCACCGCGAGCAACGCCGCCAGCGCAATCACCGAAGCGCGCCCGCCAGCAGCTTGTGCAGCCGCGATTGCAGACCATCATTGGCGGCAAGGAACTCGCTGCGTTCCATCATCTTGTCACCACCACGGAAATCAGTGACGAAACCACCGGCCTCCCTGACCAGCAACAGACCTGCCGCAACGTCCCATGGCTGGAGATCCGCCTCCCAGAAACCATCGAACCGGCCTGCGGCGACCCATGCCAGGTCCAGCGCGGCCGAACCCAGACGACGGATACCGGCCACCTCAGGGGCAATCGCACCAAAGATACGGCTCCACTGCGCGAAATTGCCATGGCCGAGAAACGGGATGCCGGTCGCGATCAACGCGTCGGACAGATCGCGCCGCGCCGAAACGCGCAGCCGCTGCTCCTGCACCCAGGCGCCCCTGCCCTTTTCCGCCCAGAAGCTTTCGTCGGTCAGCGGTTGATACACCAATGCCGACGTTACCTCACGCTTGCCATTGGCGAGCGGCTCTTCAACCGCGATCGAAATGGCGAAATGCGGGATACCGTGCAGGAAGTTGCTGGTGCCATCGAGCGGATCGACGATGAAACGCGGCTTTGACGGGTCGCCCGCGACTTCGCCGCGTTCCTCCATCAGGAAACCCCAGCCGGGCCGGGACTTGCTCAGTTCCTCGAACAGCGTCTGCTCGGCACGCTGATCAGCCATGGTGACGAAGTCCGCTGGCCCCTTGCGGCTGACCTGCAACTGCTGGACTTCGTTAAAGTCACGACGCAGGCGCGGCCCCGCCTTGCGCGCGGCACGATCCATGATCGTCATCAGGCCGGAATGTGATGCCATCAGACCTAGTCCGCGCGCTTTACATAGGTCTGCTCATACACATCGACGACGATGCGCGTGCCAGCGCCGATGTGCGGCGGGACCATGACGCGTACGCCATTTTCGAGGATTGCGGGTTTGTAGCTCGACGAGGCGGTTTGCCCCTTCACCACGGCGTCAGCCTCGACGATCAGCGCTTCGATCGTGTCGGGCAACTGCACCGAGATCGGCTTCTCGTCGTAAAGCTCCATCACGACGTCCATGCCGTCCTGCAGGAATGCAGCAGCGTCACCGAGCAGGTCGCGCGGCAGCGTCATCTGCTCATAGGTCTGCTTGTCCATGAAGGTCAGCTGATCGCCATCAGCAAACAGGAACTGAAAGTCGGTCGTGTCGAGCCGGACCTTCTCAACCGACTCTGCCGAACGGAACCGGACGTTGTTCTTGCGGCCGTCGATGAGGTTCTTCATCTCGACCTGCATATAGGCACCGCCCTTGCCGGGCTGCGTGTGCTGGATCTTGACCGCGCGCCAGATGCCGCCTTCATATTCAAGAATGTTGCCGGGACGAATCTCGACCGCGTTGATCTTCATGATGTACCTGCTGGAAAGAGCGAAGGCGCGCCTTTAACGAAGGGGGTGGCATCGGGCAAGTTTGCCGCCGCGCGGCGGGGAGAAGCAGACACCATCAGCCCAGCACACCGGCAAACGCCTTTACCGCCGCCGCCTCATCCCCACCCCATATCGCGTGAGATACGGCGATGAAGTCAGCGCCGGCCCTGACCAGCGGCGGTGCGTTGGCCGGGGTTATGCCGCCAATGGCAACACAGGGAAGTTCAAACACGGTCGACCACCAGCTGAGCAGAACCGGTTCAGGATGATGGCTGACCGGCTTGGTCGTGGTCGGGTAGAAGGCACCGAAAGCGACATAGTCGGCGCCGGCCTCGCCCGCTTCCATCGCCAGGTGGCGGCTGTCGTGGCAGGTCACACCAATCTGCGCCTCCGGGCCGAGTACCGCACGCGCCTCACGCGGATCGCCGTCGCCCTGACCGAGATGAACGCCATCGGCGCCAAGCCGCTTGGCCAGCGCAATGCTGTCATTGACGAGAAACGCCACCTCCCGGTCAGCGCAGATGCGCTGCAAAGGCTCCGCCAGCGCCGCCGCCGCGTGCTGGTCAATATCCTTCACGCGGAACTGAAACGCCGCAACCGGCCCGGCATCAAGCGCGCGCGCAAGCCGATCGGGGAATGCCCCGCCGACATCAAGCGGCGAGATCAGGTAAAGCTGGCACGGCGGCCTGCGCTGGTCGCGGGTAAAGGCAGCCGCGAAATCCGGGTCGAGCGGGCCGAGAGGATCGTCGTCAATAATCACTGCACCACCGCCAACAGGAAACCATCCCACTTCTTCGCGCCCACCGTCTGCACCGCCGTAGCGGACAGGCGCGGTTCAGCGGCGACGGCCTCAAACAACCGGCGCGAGCCTTCGATCTTCTCATCTAGCCCCGAGGTGTCGAGGATACCCCCTTCCCGCACGACATTATCGACAATGATCGTCGTGCCGGGGCGCGAAAGGGCGAGCGCAGCGTTGAGGTAGGCGACATTGCCGGGCTTGTCAGCGTCTATGAACACCAGGTCGAACGGTGCTTCCCCGGCGGTGATCATCGCCTGCAGCGAATCGACGGCAAGACCAACGCGGATCTCGACGCGGTCAGCAAGCCCGGCGCGGGCGATGTTGGCAGCGGCAACGTCGGCGTGATGCTGCTCCAGCTCAAGGGTCACAAGCTTCCCCGCCGCAGGCAATGCGCGCGCGAGCCAGATCGTCGAATAGCCGCCGAGCGTACCGACCTCGAGGATGCGCCGCGCCCCGGCCATGCGTGCGAGGAGATGCAGCATCTTCCCCTGTGTCGCCGACACGTCGATGGCGGGCAGCCCCCCGTCCGCGTTGGCGGCCAGCGCGGCGGCAAGCGCAGGATCGTCACCGAGCAGATGGTCGGCGATGTACGTATCGACCGCTGTCCAGAGCGGATCACTCATCGGCTGGCCCTGCTCGGTAGACGAGTGTCACGCGGCTTATTCCTCGCCCTTGTAGATGCGGACGAGCTTGTCGAGCATTGCCAGTGCCTCGTCGCGCGGGCGCTGGAAGGTGTTGCGACCGATGATCGAGCCATTGCCGCCACCGTCGCGAATGTCACGCGCGTCCTGATAGACGGCATCCGCGCCCTTGGCCGCACCGCCCGAGAAGACATTGATACGACGACCGGCAAAGCTCGACTGGACGACATGGGCGACGCGCTTGGCCTGGGTCGACCAATCGCCACCCTCATACGCCTTTTTGGCGTCCTTCTGCTCGATATGCGCGGTAGGCAGCTTGGTCTTGATGATGTGTGCGCCCATCAACGCAGCCATGTGCGCCGCATAGGCGCCGACGTCGAGCGCCAACTCGCCGTCCTTCGACAGGTCACCACCGCGCGGATAGGACCACAGCACCGAAGCAATGCCGACCGACTTGGCCTCTGCGGAAAGCTCGCGGAACTCTTCCATCATCGCAAAGACATTGTCGGAGCCGGGATAGATGGTGAAGCCAATTGCCGCGCAACCAAGGCGCAGCGCATCATCGACGCCGCCGGTAACGGCCTGATCAATTGACGTCGCCCAACTGTTCGAGCTGTTGACCTTGAGGATCGTCGGGATCTGGCCGGCAAAGGTATCTGCCCCTGCCTCAAGCATACCAAGTGGCGCGGCATAGGCCGACAGGCCGGCGTCAATCGCCAGCTGGTAATGATAGTGCGGATCATAGGCTGGCGGATTGATCGCAAAGCTGCGTGCCGGGCCATGTTCAAAGCCCTGGTCGACCGGCAGGATGATCAGCTTTCCCGTTCCACCAAGCCGTCCCTGCGTCAGGATACGGGCGAGATTGGCCTTCACGCCGGGATTGTCGGATTCATAGTTGGCGAGAATGGCTTTGACCGTCGGCGTCATCGGGATCCCCTGTCGGTGATGTGGGTGGTGTATACGAATGCGGCGGCTGTTAGCGGGCTAGTACCAAAGGGGCAACGGCGCTGGTGCTGATCCCGCTTGCGGGTCGGCTTTTTCTCTGTTCCGACGCGAATAACAGAGGAAATTTGTTTTTCGAGGCTTCAACAGGCACTTTTTTCACCATTATGATTTGATAAACAATGCTTTTTCTGAAATTCAACAGATCGCGGAACAGAGAAATTAACAGAGCGAAACTGCCCGAGATCAGAGCCGGAACAGGCAATAACAGAAGGGCGGGTGGATGCTTGCCAATAAGCGTTGGGCAGAATGGCGGCACCTTGCGCGCTTAGCCATTGTTGCCAGGATGTTGAATCGCCCCCGGTACGGCAGCGCCGCCCGATATGCCCACCCATTGCCAACCGGCCCCGACTCCCCGGCATTGGTGATCCGATCCATTTTCGATGTCGCTTGCCCCCACACCGTCGCCCCGGCCATCATGGCGGCAAAACAAGAGGATAGGGCATGTCACAAATCCTGCCGCGCTGGGCCATGATACTGTTATTGGGCGCTGGCGCGATGCTGACAATTGGCGCCAGCAAAGCGCCAAAGGTCGGTGACATGGCGCCGCCTTTCGAGCTGACCCTGATCGACGGATCAAAGGTGACGTCGGAGCAACTGCGCGGCCAGGTCGTGGTGCTGAATTTCTGGGCGACATGGTGTGGACCATGCAAGACAGAGCTGCCGCTGCTTGATGGTTATTTCCATCTGCAAAAAGCCCATGGCCTGAAGGTCTTCGCCATCGCGACAGAGGATTCGCTGCCGCCCTATATGCTGAAGAAACTGTTCGCGCAGTTACGCTTGTCCTCGGTCAAACGGATCAAGGGAAACTACCCGGTGATGACCGGCCTGCCGACAAACTACATCATCGACCGGTCAGGCCATGTTCGTTACGCAAAAGCTGGTGCTTTCGACCTTGACGATCTCAATCGGGAAATCGTTCCCTTGCTGAATGAGCCCGCACCTGCCGAGCAAGCCGCCATGGCAAGCTGAGCCTGGCAGCCCCCAACCCGAACGCCAATCCGAGGCCCCATGCGCAAACTGCTGACCCTTATCGCCCTGCTCGCCGCCCCCGTTTCGGCGCAACGCATCGCACCGATCCTTACCGGGCCGGAAGCACGCGATGTGTTGACCTATGCGCAACCCGAAAAGGCGCGCGTTACCCATGTCGATCTTGACCTGACGGCTGATTTTGTGCGGCAACGTCTGAGCGGCATCGCGACGCTGGATATTGTCGCTGCCCGCGGTGAGGACGAGATCATCCTTGATGACGATGCGCTGGAGATCAGCCGAATCACTGATGGCGCCGGGCATGTGTTGCGGTGGACCGTTGGGAAGGCCGAGCCGGACAAGGGCGCGCCGTTGACGATCCGCATGGGCGCGGCGCGGCGCATTGTGATTCACTATGGTTCAGCACCCGGCGCGAGTGCGCTGCAATGGCTGCCCCCCGAACTGACCGCCGGCAAGCGCAAGCCCTTCCTGTTCAGCCAGGGCCAGCCGATCAACAATCGCAGCTGGATACCAACGCAGGACAGCCCGGGCATCCGGCAAAGCTGGTCAGCAAGACTGACGGTACCGGCACCCCTGACCGCAGTGATGAGCGCAAACCGCAAAACGCCCGATGGCATCGCCATGGGCAAGGGCATGAAGCAATTCCGTTTTGACATGCCGCACCCGGTGCCGCCCTATCTGATCGCGCTGGCAGTTGGCGATCTGCGGTTTCGCGCGCTGGGGCCGACCACGGGCGTTTACGCCGAACCGGCGACACTGGTGCGCGCAGCGGCAGAATTTTCCGATACCGAGAGGATGGTGAAGGCGGCGGCGGCGCTGTACGGCCCGTATCGCTGGGGCCGATACGACATTCTGGTCCTGCCCCCATCCTTTCCGTTTGGCGGGATGGAGAACCCTACCCTGACCTTTGCCACGCCAACGATCCTGACCGGCGACAAGTCAAATGTCGATGTGATCGCTCATGAGCTGGCGCATAGCTGGTCAGGCAATCTGGTGACCAATGCGACGTGGTCGGATGGGTGGTTGAATGAAGGCTTCACGACCTATTTCGAAAACCGCATCGACGAGGCGGTCTATGGCAAGGAGCGCGCGGCGACCCTGGCCGATTTGAGCTGGGATGACCTGCAACGCGACCTGCGCGACGCGACAGATGCGGCAACGACCCGGCTGCATGGTGAGCCCGACGGCATTTTTGGTGAACTGGCCTATAACAAGGGCGCGACCTTCCTGCGCACGATCGAATATCGGGTCGGACGCGCGCGGTGGGACGCCTATCTGAGAGGCTATTTTGATCGGCACGCCTTTCAGCCACAGACGACCGCAGGCTTTCTGGCCGATCTGCGCGCACACCTGATCCAGGGCGATGCGGTGCTGGAACATGACCTGATGCTGGACCGTTGGGCCTTTGAACGGGGATTGCCCGAAAACGCTGTCCATGTGACGTCGGCCACGCTGGCCGCTATCGACCGGCACCTGAGCGCCTTCAATGGCGGCGCGGCGGCGGCGTCAATCAACACACAGCGCTGGAGCACGCAGGAGTGGCTGCGCTTCCTCAACGGGCTGCCTCGCACCCAGAGCGCAGCAAGGCTGGCGGAACTCGACCGCGCCTTTGGCCTGTCCACCTCTCCCAACGCCTATGTGCAATCGGCTTGGTATGTCCTGGCAATTGCCAATCGGTACGAGCCGGCGGTGCCTTCGCTTGATCGCTACCTGCACCGGATCGGCCGTGGGTTGCTGATCAACCCGCTCTACAATGGCCTGAAAGCGCAAGGCGATTGGGGAATGCCGATTGCCCGGCGCATCTATGCCACTGCCCGCGCGACCTATCACCCGGCGATAGTGGCGTCGCTCGACAAGCGGCTGGGCGGCAAATAGCAGGCCAGGCAGCGCGGCCGGTATCGGGACCAGCCGCGCTGCCGCGCGGTTCAGCGAAGTGGCTTGCGAAACTTCAACGCAAACTGGCTGGTGTGCCCGCGGATGGAAGGATCGAACACTGCGACAGACAGTGGATCACGCGGGTTGCGCAGGATGGTGCTCTCGCCGACCAGGGCAAAGCCTGCGGTCCGCGCCTCACGAATGACGGCCTCGCGCTCAATACGATGCAGCTTGTCCGTGTCGCTGAGACCATGTCCGGTTGCGGCGGCATGATCGACAACAACGAAGATACCGCCTGGCTTGAGCAGCGCGTAAGCCGACCTTGCGAACGACAATGAGCCGGGGCTGCCCATGAACGGATCATTGTAATCATGGTAATTTTGCACGGTCCAGATTGCGTCAAGCGCCTCAGGCGCGTGCAACGTGGCGCCGGGCTGAACCAGTGTCGTGACATTGGCATAGTCTTTTGACGCCGACATCGCGCGCAATTGCTCAACATTGCGCGCAGCAAGTTTTGCGTACGGCTCGGGCCAGACCGCATAAACCCGCCCCGAAGCGCCGACGATCTTGCTGAAAATGCGCGACCAATAGCCATCGCCGGGAATGAGATCGAGGACGCGCTGGCCCGGGCGTAGCTGGGCAAGCGCAACCAGTTCCGCAGGATGGCGGCGCGCGTCGACCGTGCGCTGGGCAGCACGCGCCGGGTCAGCAAGGGAGCGCGCCACCAATGCGGCTGTTGCACGATCAACGGGAGAAGGCGCGGCGGCGCCAAGCATCGCCGCGAGAACCGAAATTGTGAGTGCTTTGGCTGTGTTACGCATCAGTACCTCCATGTCTAGCAAGGCCGAGCGCTGACATGGCGCGGCGTGTGATGCGACTAAGGAAGTTGTAAAAAAGCGATGAACCTGCGCCGGTCAGTGAGCGATCAACGTGCTGGCCAGGGCATCGAGCTTGCGCACAGCCGGTTCATGAAAGGGTGGCCCCTCAACCATACCGGTCCAGCCAACCTTGCCGCTGCGCTGGTCAATCAACTCAATCGACCATGTCGGCCGACCGTCCCACAAGATAAGCCGGGAGTGGACATGGAACCGCGGCGACTTTTCACCCCCCGCTGCCGCCGCATCAACCACCTCCAGTTCGTCGACACGCGACAATTGCCGTGTCGCCAAGGCGGTGAGCGCGCTCGCGGTTGGCGCGAGGCGCGGATCACCCGTCTCATTATGCACCGCCTCGATCACCACGGTGACCGGCGTTGAACGCCAGCCAATCACGGCGGCCACCACGACACAGACTGCGACAATGGTAATGATCGCACCGGCAGCCCATCGCAGCCGGAGAGAAGAAGGTGACCCTGCCGCTTCGGGCATGGTAAGCGGCGCCGCATCGCCCCGTTGATCGGCGAGACGATAGCCGCGCTTCGCGACCGTCTCGAGATACACCGGATTGCGGGCGTCATCACCCAATGCCTTGCGGATATCGCGAATCACGACGGCAACACTGTTCGCGCTGACGCTGCGATTGCCCCAGATCTCGCGCAGGATCTGATCGTGCCCGACAATCGCACCACGATGCCGGCACAGCAGCGCCAACGTTCCTGCGGTACGAAATTCCAGCCGGTGAATTTCATTGTCGCGGGTCAACACACCGGTTGCGGAATCAAAGCACCAACCGCCAATGTCAAAGTAGGTTGCAGGCTGCGCTACCGCTTCCTTCATTGCCCGATCGTCCGGTTGCATTGGCTGTCCTCAGGATATGCGAGGCCAAGGGTAACGCGAACCACGCGTTATTCGAAGGTTTTCGGCGAGAGAAACGCTTTCAGCCCTTGGGCCCCTTGTCGGTTGGCAGTCGGAAATGACGGTCGAGAAACTTTCCAAGCACGACAAGATCGAGCCGGTGCTGCGCCGCGACGCGCTTTTGAGCCGGATCGGCGATTTCGAGCCAGGCGGTGTCGGCCACCGCGACCAGCCAATTTGCAATACTCCCCGGCGAGGAAGCCGTCGCCATTGCCTTGGCGCGCAAGGCCAGGGCATAATCGACCACAGCCTCCGCCGCTGGCAGTGAAAATGTTCCCGCCCGCACTCCTTTGAGCAAGGCGCACGCGAAATTGCGGCATGTCGCCGGGCGATTGGCATAAATGGCGCAGCATCGGTCAACATTGTAAACACATGGCTGGGAAAATTGCGGTGCGGTGCTCTGGTCGATCACCATGCCGAGTTGCTCAAGCGGCGCGATTTCCTTCGGCCCAACCTTGACTGCGTTGAACAAGGTGCCGTCACAGCACAGCCCACAGCGGGTACATAATGCAGACTCACCGTCGATGTTTTTTGGCGTGGTCTTTGGGGTATTCATCCCTTGATTGTCCCCTGCCGCGCCATCGTGCACTAGCTTCGCGTCAGCGCAGCCACGCCGGGAAGTTCCTTGCCCTCCATCCATTCCAGAAAGGCACCGCCAGCGGTCGAAACGAAGGTAAAATCATCGGCCACACCCGCCTGATTGAGCGCCGCAACGGTATCACCCCCGCCCGCGACCGAAACAAGCGAGCCGTCGTGGGTCAACGCCGCCGCAGTGCGGGCGAGCGCAACCGTCGCGGTGTCGAACGGCGGTGTTTCAAAAGCGCCCAGTGGCCCGTTCCAGACCAGGGTCCGGCAATTCTTGAGCACATCAGCGAGCGCCTCGGTCGCCGCCGGGCCAATATCGAGGATCATCTCGTCCGCTGCCACCTCATGGACATTGACCGTGCGGATCGGCGGATTGGCGCGAAATTCTTTTGCGACGACAACGTCATAAGGCAGGTGGATGGTGCAGCCCGCGCGTTCCGCCGCGTCAAAGATTGCGTCCGCCGTCGCGGTCAGGTCATGCTCGCACAACGACTTGCCGACATCGACCCCGCGTGCCGCAAGGAAGGTGTTGGCCATGCCACCGCCAATGATGAGATGGTCAACGCGGGTAACGAGATGCTGGAGGACATCAAGTTTGGTTGAAACCTTGGCCCCGCCGACCACTGCTGCAACCGGATGCTCCGGGTTGCCCAACGCCTTGTCGAGCGCGGTCAGCTCTGCTTCCATCGCGCGCCCGGCAAAAGCCGGCAGCGCATGAGCCAGTCCTTCGGTCGAAGCATGGGCACGGTGCGCCGCAGAGAAAGCGTCATTGACGTAGAAATCACCGAGCCCCGCCATCGCCGCGACGAGGGCGGGATCATTCTTTTCCTCACCGGCATGGAAGCGGGTGTTTTCGAGGATCGCAACCTCACCGGGGCGCAGTGCCGCGACAGCAGCGGCAGCGTCTTCACCCTGGCAATCGTCGATGAACTTAACGGGGCGGCCCAGCACAACACTGTACGGCGCCGCGAGTTGTGCCAAAGACATGGCAGCATTTCGTTCGCCCTTGGGGCGGCCAAAATGCGCCAGGATCAGGACGATTGCCCCCTTGTCTGCCAGTTCGGTCACGGTCGGCAAGGTTGCGGTCAGGCGCGTGTCATCACTCACCCGGCCATCAAGCATCGGCACATTGAGATCTTCGCGTACCAGCACAAATTTGCCGTGAACGTCGCCGATATCGTCAAGTGTCTTGAACGCCTTGGTCATGATCGCTCAGTCCTGATCCCAACATCGCAGCCAGACAGGCCGCGTGGTCCCCCGGCAATCTTGCGACGCTGCCAGGGGATGATGACGACGTTCAGATGAACTTTGCCATCGCACCGGCGGTGTCGACCATGCGGTTCGAGAAGCCCCATTCATTGTCGTACCAGCTGACGACGCGAACAAGCTTTCCGTCGAGAACCGCGGTTTCGAGGCTGTCGACGGTCGAGCTGGCCGGGGTGTGCATCAGGTCGATCGAGACGAGCGGCTCGTCCGTGTAATCGAGGATACCAACCAGCGGGCCGCTCTCAGACGCAGCCTTGAGGATCGCGTTGATCTCGTCCCGGGTCGTGTCGCGCTTTGGCGTGAAGGTCAGGTCGATCAGGCTGACGTCAGGCGTCGGCACGCGGATTGCCGAGCCATCAAGCTTCCCCTTCAGTTCCGGCAGAACCTCGCCAACGGCGCGGGCAGCACCGGTGGTGGTCGGGATCATCGACATCCCAGCCGCTCGGGCGCGACGGAGGTCAGGGTGGATCTGGTCGAGGATCTTCTGGTCATTGGTATAGGCGTGAACCGTGGTCATCAGGCCACGCTCAATGCCAACCGTGTCATTGAGCACCTTGGCAACCGGCGCGAGGCAGTTGGTGGTGCACGACGCGTTGGAAACGATGGTGTGCCCGGCCTCAAGCTTGTCATTGTTGACGCCGTAAACGACCGTCAGATCGACATCCTTGCCAGGTGCCGAGATCAGCACCTTCTTTGCGCCAGCATCGAGATGCTTCTGGCAGCTCGCACGGTCTGTGAAGAAGCCGGTGCATTCCAGTACGATGTCAACACCCAGTTCCCGATGCGGCAGATTGGCGGGGTCGCGTTCCGCCGTGACACGGATGCGCTTGCCATCAATGACGAGATCATTGCCCTCCGCAGAAACCTTGCCCGGATATTTGCCATGGACACTGTCACGCGAGAACAGCCAGGCGTTGGCCTTAGCATCGGCGAGATCGTTGATGGCCACGAGTTCGAGACCGGTGTCGCCGCGCTCGAGCACCGCGCGCGCAACAAGGCGACCAATGCGCCCGAAACCGTTGATCGCTACCTTGACTGTCATGGCCATTCCCTTCGTCGTGGCGATGCCGACAGGGTCGCGCGAAAAGTTACGGCGCGACACAAGTCGGCGATTCTGTAAAGCGCGCGGTCTTTGCGGTGGGCGGCGGCTTACGTCAACCTTGCGGTGGCAAATCGATGTTGCCCCCCGCTAAAGCCGTGCTATCCCGGCAGATGTGGGAAATGACAGCACATCAACGCTGGAGCGGATTGATCGGGCGATTGCGCGGATCGAAGCCAGCATTGCGGCGCGGATCAGTGCCGACGTCGCACTGACTCTCCGACATGAGGCGCTGCGCGACCGGGTGACCCAGGTCATCGCGACACTCGACGCATTGATCGACCAGGGATCCGGCAGCTGATGGCAGATGTAACGCTGACCATCGGCGACCGCCGCCACACCGTTGCCTGTCGCGATGGCGAGGAAGACCAGTTGCGGCGGCTGGGTGCGATGCTCGACCAGCATTGGGCGACGGCGCAGCGCGCGGCAGGCGGCCTGGGAGGAGAACGCGCCATGCTGTTCGTCGCCCTGATGCTTGCCGACGCGCTGAATGAGGCCGAAAAGCGCCCAGCCGGGGCAGCTGACGCGACCTTCGCCAGCCAGATTGCGGAGAAGCTTGAGGCACTTGCCGCGACCCTTGAGAAAAGCGCCGCGAATCCCTAGATAGGGCGCGGCGGGCACTGCCCGGTACGAGCCTTTATTATCCCTGAGGCTATTCATCATCCAAGGGGGCTGTCCCTGCCCGGATCCTGGTCCGAAGCACATGGTCCCCACCTGACGTACCGTGCGTCAGAGGATAACCCGGCAAACGGCCACGGCGGTCCCGCCACCGCTTCTTCACGGATGACTTCATGATCGAGGAAAAGGCAGCGCTGCGCGCGCGGATGCGGGCAGCGCGACTCGCCTTTGCGGCGCAATGCGACCGCACACCGGCACCATCGTCTGAATTTCTGGCCCGGCTGGCACCGGCTGTGGTTGTTGCCAGCTATGTCCCGATGGCCGGAGAAGCCGACCCGGCGTTGCTTGAACAGGCCGCAACGGCCGTAGGCTGTGCCATTGCCCTGCCGCATATCACGACTCGCGATGCGCCAATGC
Source organism: uncultured Sphingomonas sp. (assembly GCA_963422345.1). Classification (GTDB taxonomy): domain Bacteria; phylum Pseudomonadota; class Alphaproteobacteria; order Sphingomonadales; family Sphingomonadaceae; genus Sphingomonas. The sequence goes on along the minus strand of OY729425.1, from coordinate 1,965,605 downwards.
GGTTTCTGGCGGTGGACAGCGATGCCGCGCTCGTCCCCGGCCCGTTCGGGTTGCGCCAGCCGCGCCATGATGCCCCTGCCCTGGTTCCTGACATCATCCTGACGCCGCTGGTGGCGTTCGATTCGCGCCTGAACCGGCTTGGTCAGGGTGCTGGTTATTATGACCGGGTGTTCGACGCCTTTCCGACCGCGTGGCGAATCGGTATCGCCTGGTCGGCGCAGCGCGTTGATGCAGTGCCGGTCGAATCATGGGACGTAAAGCTGCACGCGATCGTCACCGAGCAGGAATGGATCACGGCATGACTCCGAGCTGGCGCAAACCCGTCGGGATGATGTTGATCCTGTTGCTGATCACGATCTGGGTGATCGGCATTGTCAGCATGTCGCGCATGGTCGGTAGCTGGCCGATACTGGGCCAGCTCGGCTTTTACCTTGTTGCGGGCATTGCGTGGATCTGGATATTGCCGATGCGGCGCATCCTGTCATGGATGGAAACCGGCAAATGGCAGCGTTTTTGAACGAAACTGCCAAGGAATGGCGCGAGTGACGGGGCTCGAACCCGCGACCTCCGGCGTGACAGGCCGGCGCTCTAACCAACTGAGCTACACCCGCTTGGAAAGCGTGAGGCGGCGCAACTAGGCGAGCCGCCAAACCCTGTCAACCGCTCGTATCATCCTCGCTGTTGCCGCGCCCGAACCGCGCACGTCGCCCTTGCGTCAGTGTACCATGTTCAAACAGGAAACCGGCGATGTCAGGTTTGCCTGCTGCGCCCGCCACGGTTTGCAGGATGATCAGCAAGGGCACGGCAAGAACCGCGCCGGGCGTGCCCCATACCCAGCTCCAGAAGCTGATCGAAATGAGGATGAGAACGGGGTTGATCGTCAGCCGGTGACCGACGATCAGCGGGGTGATCGCATTGGCCTCAAGCAGGTGGCACCCGACCATGATCGCCGGCGGGAGCAGGGCGACCCAGATGTCGTTGAAGGTCATCAACCCGCCAACCGCAAGCAGCAGCGCCGCCGCAATCGGGCCGAAATAGGGCACATAGTTGAGCAACGCAGTAATGCCGCCCCACATCACCGGATAGGGCATGCCGATCAGCCACAGCGCCGTGGCAATGATGGCCCCCAGCGCAATATTGATCAGCGTGATGGTGCCGAGATAGGCCGCCGTATCATCGACAACATTCTGGATGACCCGGGCGGTGGCCATCGCGCCACCAAAGCTGGTGCGATTGTTGATCGTCTGGCGTCGCAGCTTGGTCCAGTGCGACAGGAAAAAATAGACGACCAGAATCCCGAAAAATATCTGGATGAAAAGGCCCGGCGCGGTCGTCGCAACGAGCTCCAGGATTGAACCGGGCGGTGTTACCGGCGCCGTTGGCGAAGGCTTGATCGGGCCGGTATTGGCAAGGTGCCGCACCGTGCGGTTAACACTTTTTTCGAGCGACGCGTAAAGATCAATCAACGGTGCCAGGTTCATCTGGATGCGGTCAATCCGTTCCGGCAGCTTGCGAAAAAATTCGGTCGCCGGAAGGACGATCGCCACAATGGCGGTGGCAGAGGCGGCAACAAAGACCAGGACGCACAGCAACGCCGCGATCGGCGACGGGATGCGTCGCCGTTCAAGCCATTCAAGAATCGGTACCAGCGCGATGGCGATAACCAGCGCAGCGGTGGTGGGAAGAAAGAATTCGGCGCCCTCTTTCAGCGCGAATGGCATGGCCAGGGCCAGGCCGAGCCCGGCGATCAGCGTAAAGGCAGCAAGCAACCGGTCACGGCGGACCGTGACGCGATCCCCTTCCAGCCCCTGCTCATCATTCGGCAATCCGAGCGCGCCCGCTTTTTCATCCCTGTCGACCATGAAGAACTCCTAGCGGCATTCCCATGCCATGCAATCACGGCTATTTCGGGGAGATGCGCGAACTCATTCTGGTCATCGATGAAGGCACAACCTCGACCCGTGCCATGGTCTTCACCGCCGATGGCACCGTGCGCGCCACGCATGGCTTGGAGCTGACCCAGCATTATCCCGAAGCCGGGCGGGTCGAGCATGACGCGGGCGAAATCTGGGAACGCACCCTCGCCTGTTGCCGCGCCGCAATCGAATCGGTTGGCGGGGCGGAAAAAATTGCCGCGATCGGCATTACCAACCAGCGTGAGACGGTGGTGTTCTGGGACAAGGCCAGTGGTGAACCGCTGGCGCCCGCGATTGTGTGGCAGGACCGGCGCACGGCGGCGATGTGCCGCACGCTGAAGGACGCTGGCGAAGAACCGGGCGTGCAGGCCAAGACCGGCTTGCTGCTAGACCCCTATTTCTCGGGATCAAAAATCGGCTGGGCGATGCAGCACTGGCCGCAACTGGCAGCAGCGGGGGAAAGGCTGGCGGTCGGGACGATCGATTCGTGGCTGATCTGGAAGCTGACCGGTGGCCTTCACGTCACCGACGCGACCAATGCCAGCCGCACCGCGCTGATGGCGATTGGCAGCGGGCATTGGGATGATGGGCTGATCGACCTGTTCGGCGCCCCGCGCGCGGCGCTGCCGGAGATTATCGATTGCGCCGGGAAATTTGGTGAAACGCGCCTGTTCGGTGCCGCGATTCCGATCTGCGGGATCGCCGGGGATCAGCAAGCCGCGACAATTGGCCAGTCATGCCTTGCCCCCGGCGAGACCAAGGCGACCTTTGGCACCGGTGCGTTCGTCCTGACACAGGCCGGCGCCACACCGCCGGTTTCGCGGAACCGCCTGCTATCGACCATTGTCTGGCAATTGGGCGGGCGGCGCTCCTACGCCCTGGAAGGATCAGTGTTTGTCGCTGGCAGCCTGATCAAATGGCTGCGCGACTCGGTCGGGCTGATCGGCACGGCTGCCGAAACCGAGTCGCTGGCACGATCGGTCGCGGACAATGCCGGTGTGTTTCTGGTACCCGCACTGTCCGGACTGGGTGCGCCGTGGTGGGAAGCCGAGGCGCGGGCCGCGATTTCAGGGCTGAGCTTTTCGAGCACGCGCGCGCACATTGTTCGTGCCGCGCTGGAGGCAATGGCCCATCAGGCACATGACCTGAAAACGGCCTTCGCCGCCGATGGGGTCGACTGGACAACACTCAGGATCGACGGCGGCATGGTCGCCAATGACTGGATGGCGCAGGATCTGGCTGACATGCTCGACGTGGCGGTCGAACGCCCGGCAATGGCCGAGACCACCGCGCTCGGTGCCGCGATGCTTGCGGGTGTTGGCTGCAGCCTGTTCGCCGACCTTGATGCGGCGAGCGCGATGCGCGGTGCAGTCGCCGCGTTTACACCCGCGATGGAACCCGGCCTGCGGTCAACACGACTCAAGGGGTGGCAACGCGCGGTTGAAAGCGTGATCCGCGACGCGGATCGATAGGCCCCGGCCTGGCATTGATGAACAGACAGCGATGGCCGCAGAGCGACGCTGATCACCATAGCCACACTCGCATTTGCAACACTGTACCCGGGATCGACTGACCGTTGCCCCGCCCTCAGGGCTTTCCGGGCGGTGGTGGCGGCGGGCCATTATCATTGGGTGAAGGTGGCGGCGCAGGCGGCGGCGCAGCCGGGGCGGCTGCCGGTGAGGGTTGCCCCTGAGGTTGTGGTTGTGGTTGCCCCTGAGGCTGCGGTTGCGGCTGTCCCTGCGCTTGTGGCTGGGGTGACGGACCGGCGTTGCCGGGAAAATTGGGGATGCCCTGTCCGGTGCCGGGTACATCCGGGAGGCCATAGGGATTTGCCGGCATATTCGGCCCTGTTTGCCCCGCAGGGTAGCCGGGATACCTGCCGCGCGGCAGCGGTGAACGCCGGTCACGATCCCCCGCCCCATAAGGCGCGAAGGGCCGCTCGCCCGGTATGGCGATGCCGAGACGCTGGGCGAGCAAGGGGAAGAGCAGCGCACGCATCTGACCATAGCCGCGCGGTGACAGGATAAATGGCCCGATCGGCGGCTGCCCCGCAGCGGGCACAAAAACGGCGCGCATCGGCGCATTCACGGTAACCGTGCGCCCGCCCGCCGTGACATCGATCACGCCGGGCGTGAGTTTTCCCTGCGTTCGTGCGCCGGGGCCGCGCAGCAGGATCAGCGAGGCGGTTGCCGGATCACTGTTTACCCTGGGGCCGATGGCGCTTTCGCCTTCGGCGATTTCCACCGCCGCCTGACCGACCACGCCCTCAACAATCGTGCCGCGCACACCAATTGACGCAATCGGCGTGCGAATGCTGGTAGTGCCCGCCCGATCAGCGCGCCCGGACATGAAGCGGAAGGCGCCCTTGACCACCGACGCACCCATCGAGCGGGTTCCACGCGCGGGATCGTAAACGAAGCGATCAATCGTCACCCGCGCACCGGCGCCAACGGTGAACATGGTCTTGTCCAGCAGCAATATCTGCAACTGGCTGCGGCCGCCGGTTTGCACCTCGTCGCCGAGTCCAACCCGTTCGCGGACCACCGCGACATGCGCCTGTGGCGTGCCGGCGCGTTTCAGGCGGACATTGTTATAGACCACAGCATTGATGCCGATGGTGTTGGCACTGTCGGCACCGAGCGCGGCACCGCCCGGCAGCAGCATTGCCGCCAGCACAACCATCCTGAAATATGGGCGTTGCCGCATCTTCAATGCCCTTTCCGGATAGCTGGGCCACAGGCGGCCACAGCAGGGGCCCAATCGCCTGACAATGGCCCGGCAGGAAGCTCAGCGGCCTCGGCGCGCGCGCCGTCGGGATCGTCGAGCCGGCACAACAGGCTGATGTGGAACAGCAGCGCATTATCGAAGCCGGGGTTGAGCGCGATGATCCGTTCCGTTGACGCCACTGCGCCGACCAGATCACCCCGCATCGCCTGATCACGCGCCAGCGCCAGGCCCGAGGCAGGATCAACCGTCGCCTTTGACAGCGCATCAAGCTCAGCCAGCGGATCAACCTGAGCGGCGGCAGGTGCCGTCACGCGGATGGTGCACAACAGGAAGGCCGCGAGATAATTCCGGACCGCCATGACATTGCCCTCTACCCTCAACCGCGCTGCAAGCGAGTCGTGAGCGCGCAGCATACGCTTTTGAACGCGCCTGGATAAGCAAGAAGATGGCGGGAGCGGCTGCCAAGCTAGGTCGTGACGCGATCTTCAAACAGAACCTTGAGGTCTTTTTTCAAAATCTTGCCATTGGCATTGCGGGGCAGCGTATCGTGCACAAAGCGGATCGCGACCGGCGTCTTGAACACGGCGAGCCGTTCACGCACCCACGCCTGAAGCTCTGCTTCGGTGGCCGTCATGCCGGGAGCGAGGTGGACCACCGCCGCTGGCTCCTCTCCGAGTGTGCGGTGCGGGATGCCGATCAGCGCGCAATCAGTGACAGCAGGATGGGCGTAGAGAACATTCTCGACCTCGGTCGAATAGATGTTCTCGCCGCCCCGGATCACCATGTCCTTGGCGCGATCAACAATATAGACAAAACCTTCCTCATCGAGACGCGCCAGATCGCCGGTGCGCACCCAGCCATCGACAAAGGTCGATGCCGTCGCCTCGGGCTTGTTCCAGTAACCGCGAACAATCATGGCGCCGCGCGCCCATAGCTCTCCGACCTGTCCCAAAGGCAGTTCGGTAACCCCATCCTCATCGACGATCTTGAGGTCAGCCACGGCGACGGGCGGGCCAGCGCTGGTCGGGCGATTGAGATAATCCTCGGCAGTATGGCTGGTGACGGTTGCCATGGTCTCGGTCATGCCCCAGCCATTGCCCGGAAGCGCGCCGAATTCCGTATAGATGCGCCGGACCAGTTCCGGTGCCGAGGGCGCACCGCCATAGGAAATCGCCTCAAGCGAGGAGAGATCATATTTGGCGCGATCCGGGTGCTCGAGCAGTTGCCAGGCGATGGTCGGCACACCGCCGGTGATGTGAACCTTTTCGTTCTCGATCAGCTCCATCGCGCGCACGGCATCCCATTTGCGCATGAAGATCATCGTCGAACCACTGGCGATGACCCCCATCATCGTCGCGCTGCACGCGGTGACGTGAAACAGCGGGATGCAGGCGAGAAAGGTACGCGGCGTGGGCTCAGGCGGGGCTTCGCCGCGACGCATGGCTGCACGCGCGCCCGCATACCCCGCGGACATGATGTTGGTTGTCAGGTTGCGATGTGTGCCGAGCGCCCCCTTGGGGTTGCCCGTTGTACCGCTGGTGTAGAAGATCGTGGCATTGTCATCCGGCAGGATCGCGACCTCCGGAAGAGACATTTCCGGCAAGTCGATATAGCCATTTGGCTTTCCGATCAGGCTCTCAAGACCAGAAGCGCGCCCGGTGAGCGGGGTGGAGGCGCGTGAAACAACGATGCGTTCAACGGCCGGCAGGGCGGGCATATCGACAGACAGACGCTGGTAACGTTCGTCGTCAAGGAACAGGATGCGTGCACCGGAATCGTCAATGCCATATTCCAGTTCTCCTGAGGTCCACCAGGCATTAAGCGGAACCACGATGGCGCCAATGCTGGCGGCGGCAAAGAAAATCACGGGCCATTCCGGCAGGTTGCGCATCGCCAGCGCAACGCGATCACCCTTGGCGATACCGATGCCGCTCAACCAGTTGGCCAGGGTGGCGATGGCGCGATAATTTGCCTCGTAGCTGACGCGCTCATCCTCGTAGATCGCAAACGGCCGATCAGCATAGGCCCGTGCCGCAGCGACCAGCCAGGCGAGCGTCGGCGGCGCGTTTTTCCACACACGTGTCGGCACACCGTGAACCTCGACCGTCTCCATCTCGAATCGTTCGCCCGGCGCAGTAAGTGCGGCGCGCGCCTCGGCCAGCGAAACCTTTGGCCAGGCTGGATCAAGCGCAATCAACGGTTCGGTCTGCACAGCCCTGTCTCTCCTTACGAATTGAAAACCGGGTTCGGCTGCCCGGGTAATTTCCGCAAGGTTAGTGTTGATTCATGCCGCACTCAAGGCAATAGGAGCCTATCGTTTCGAATTTGGGGTATGGAAGCATTATGCGAATCGCGGACGCTGCCAAGCATGGTTTTGAACCCGGCCGGTTGGCAGCAATCGATACGCTGCTCAATGAGCGCTATGTCGCATCAGGCAAGTTGCCCAATGCGCAGTTGCTGATCGCGCGGGATGGTGAAATCGTGCATTTCGCCAATCTTGGCGCGGCGCGCGAAGGCGGCAAGGCGATTGACGAAGGATCTCTGTTCCGCATCGCCTCGATGACCAAGCCGATCACCTCGATCGCTTTCATGATGCTGGTCGAACAGGGTCTGGTCGCAGTGGACACACCGGTCCATCATGTCCTGCCCGAGTTCAAGGAAATCGGTGTTTATGAGGCAGGTGGTGGCGGGGTTCCGTTCGTTACCCGGCCAACAACCGAACCGATGCGCATGGTCGATCTCCTGCGCCACACCTCAGGGCTTACCTACGGCTTTCAAAACCGCTCAAACATTGATGCAGCCTATCGCGAGGGAAAGATCGAGAACTGGCACGGCAATCTCGACCTTGAGGGCTTTGTTGGTGCGCTGGGCAAGTTGCCGCTGGAATTCTCGCCGGGCACGGCCTGGAACTATTCCGTTTCCACCGACGTGCTCGGTGCGGTGGTTGAGCGCGTTTCCGGCATGACGCTGCCCGATTTCTTCGCAACGCGGATCTTTCAGCCGCTGGGCATGAACGACAGCTTCTTCATGGTGCCCGAGAACAAGGTTGACCGGCTGACCGACTGCTACGCCTTCGTGCCCGGCAAGGGGCGCGTCATGTATGACCGTGGCAGTGAAAGCGCGTGGAGCCGGATGCCGAAACTGGTTTCAGGCGGCGGCGGCCTGGTGTCCACCGCGCTCGACTATGACCGTTTCTGCCGCATGTGCCTTGGCGGTGGTCAACTCGACGGCGCGCGGATCATCGGACGCAAGACACTTGACCTGGTGACGCAGAACCACCTGCCGGGCAAATCAGACCTTGCTGCCATGTCCAAGTCGCTGTTCAGCGAAGCCGCCAATGCCGGAACCGGCTTTGGCCTTGGCTTTGCGGTCAATATCGATGTGGCACGTTCGATGATTCCCGGCTCGGTCGGCGAATATTATTGGGGTGGCATGTTCTCGACAGCCTTCTTCATCGATCCGGTCGAGCGGCTGCACATGGTGTTCATGACCCAGATGTCGCCGTCCAATATCTACCCGATCCGCCGTGAACTGAAGACCATGATCTATGCTGCGATGACCTGACATCGACGCCTCCGTGAACGCGGGGGCCGCAAACCACACGTGCCGCGATTGCGGCTTTGCCCCCGGGCGTGCCCCGGGGGAACAAGGAGAAGAAGAATGACCTCACCGATCACCACTGAAATCCATGACGATGTGCTTGTCATCATTTCGAACAACCCACCGGTTAATGCCTTGGGTGCTGCGGTACGCCAGGGCCTTGAGGCTGGCATCAAGCAGGGCCTGGGCGATGCCAGCATCAAGGCGATGGTCATTCGCTGTGATGGCCGAACCTTCTTTGCCGGGGCTGATATCACTGAATTTGGCAGGCCGATGCAGGAGCCAGGTTTGCCAACAGTCGTCGACATGATCGAGGCAGCCGACAAGCCGGTCGTCGCCGCGATCCACGGCACGGCGCTCGGCGGTGGGTGCGAAGTGACGCTGGGTTGCCACTATCGCATCGCTGTACCCTCGGCCAAGATCGGCACACCGGAAGTAAAGCTTGGCCTGTTGCCAGGTGCAGGCGGCACACAGCGGATTCCGCGTATCGCCGGTGTTGCGCTTGCACTTGAGATGACCGCCAAGGGCGATCCCATCTCCGCCAAGAAGGCGCTGGATGCAGGGTTGATCGACCGGATCGCCGGAGAAGCCACCCTCGTCGATGACGCAATCGCCTTCGCGCGCGAGGTGGCCGATGCCCGCCCGCTGCCCCGTGCCAGCCAGAAGGTCGCGAAACCTGACCCTGATGCTGTCGCCGCCTTCAAGAAGGAAAATGGCAAGCGCTTTCGTGGTTTCGATGCACCTGCTGCCAACATCGCCTGCGTGGAAAAGGCCACGGATGGATCCAGCTATGAAGAAGGCATTGCCTTTGAACGGCAGGAATTCATGAAGCTGATGATGGGTGTGCAATCTGCGGCACAGCGGCACATCTTCTTTGCCGAGCGTCAGGCCGCCAAGATCGACGGTATCCCGGCTGACATCAAGTTGCGCGAGATCAAGCGCGTTGGCGTGATCGGCGCTGGCACGATGGGCGGCGGGATTTCGATGAATTTCCTGTCGGTCGGCATTCCGGTGACAATCGTTGAAATGGCGCAGGAAGCGCTTGACCGCGGCACCGGCGTTATCCGCAAGAATTATGAAGCTTCGGCAGCAAAGGGCCGATTGAAGCCCGAACAGGTTGAAGCAGCGATGGGCGCACTGACCCCGACGCTCGACTTTGATGCACTGGCCGAATGTGACCTGATCATCGAGGCCGTCTATGAGAATATGGACGTAAAGAAGGAAATCTTCGGCAAGCTCGACAAGATCGCCAAGCCCGGTGCGATCCTTGCGTCCAACACCTCATATCTCAACATCGACGAGATTGCGGCGAGCACGAATCGGCCAGAGGAAGTGCTGGGAATGCACTTCTTCTCGCCGGCCAATGTCATGAAATTGCTTGAAGTTGTGCGCGGCGCCAAGACCGCGCCGGACGTGCTGGCGACAGTGATGGCGCTGTCAAAGACGATCAGGAAAGTCGCGGTGGTCGCTGGCGTGTGCCACGGCTTTATCGGCAACCGCATGTTGATGCCGCGCCAGGTTGAAGCGAACAAGCTGTTGATGGAGGGTGCCACGCCCGAACAGATCGACCGCGTCCACGTCGCGTTCGGTATGCCGATGGGGCCGTTCCAGATGAGCGATCTGGCCGGTGTCGATATTGGCTGGCATCGTGACCCGACCCGGATCGAGAATATCCGCGATGCACTGGCTGCCGAGGGGCGATGGGGGCAGAAGACCGGCAAGGGTTTCTATGATTATGATGAGAAGCGGAACCCGACACCTTCGGCACGCGTCGCTGAAATCATTGAGGATTTCCGTTCCAGATCGAACCTCGCCAAGCGCGAGATCAGCGACGAGGAGATTGTTGAGCGCACCCTCTACACAATGGTCAATGAGGGCGCGCTGATCCTTGAAGAGAAGATGGCCCAGCGCGCGTCGGACATCGATGTCGTGTGGATCTATGGCTATGGCTGGCCGGTCTATCGTGGCGGCCCGATGTTCTGGGCCGACACCGAAGGGCTGAAGAAGATCGTCGCTGGCCTGGAGAAGCACGGCTTCAAGGTTGCCGAATTGCTGAAGAGCAAGGCAGAGTCCGGCGGTCGTTTCAATTGAGCGAAAGATCCGCCCTGGAGACAGCAGCGGCGATCCGCTGCGGCGAGACGACCGCCTTGCAGGAATGCGAGGCGGCGATCGCCCGGATTGAGGCGCGGGACGGCACATTGAACGCCGTTGTTGTTCGTGATTTCGACCGCGCGCGAGAACAGGCGCGCGCGGTCGATGCTGGCGCAAGCGACAAACCGTTGCTCGGCGTTCCGATGACGGTCAAGGAATCCTACAATGTCGCAGGGTTGCCGACGAGTTGGGGTTTTACCGCGCATCGCGACTTCATCGCCAGTGAAGACGCCGAACTCGTCAAGCGGCTGAAGCGCGCGGGCGCTGTGATCCTTGGTAAAACCAATGTGCCGGTCGGGTTGGCGGACCTGCAATCAAACAACCCGATCTATGGCCGCACCAACAATGCCATAGACCAGAGCCGCAGTGCCGGCGGATCGTCCGGCGGCGGTGCAGTGGCACTGGCGGCTGGCATGGTGCCGCTGGAGATCGGATCAGACATTGGTGGTTCGATCCGCGTCCCGGCCGCCTTCAATGGCGTATGGGGGCACAAGCCTAGCTATGATGCGCTGTCATCGGACGGACACAGCTTCCCCGGCACGGATGGTGCCCGCGTTGCGCTTGGGGTCTGCGGGCCGTTGGCACGCAATGCCGATGATCTGGCCGCCGCACTGGATGTCCTGTCAGATTTCCCCCTGCCCAAATTGCCGTCAAGGTCGCCAGACACATGGCGTATCCTGCTGCTGACCAGCCATCCTGCGGCGCCCGTCCAGGCGGCGATTGTGGCAGCACTGGAACAGGTTGGCGCCGCGCTGGAACGGGCTGGCGCGCATGTTGACCGCGCGAGCGACCTGCTGCCCGATCTGGCCCTGCAGCATCGTCACTATATGCACATGCTCAACATCGCGATGTCACGGGGGGTGCCACCAGCCGGTCGCGACGCCCCGACACTGGCTGAGTGGTTCACGCTGTGCGATGAGCAAGCCCTGAACCGCCGGGCCTGGGCAACGCTGTTTGCACATTATGATGCGGTGATCGCGCCGACCGTTGGCATGACCGCCTTTCCCCATGATGATACCGTGTTGCGCGACCGACGACTGAATATCGATGGCGAAGACACAAAATTCAGCGTGCAATTTGCCTTTCCCGGCATTGCCACTTTCCCGATGTTGCCCGCGACATCGGTACCGATCGGGCTTGATCCCGACGGCCTGCCGATCGGGGTACAGGTCATCACCAACATGTGGCACGACCACGCCGCCATTGCCGTCGCGCACACAACGCACGACCTTGTCTGGAGCAAGTAAATGACAGATCTTGAAACGTTTCGTGCAGAGACGCGCACCTGGCTGGAAGCGAATTGCCCAGCGGAAATGCGCGAACCGGTGCGCAGCGAAAAGGATGCCGTGTGGGGCGGGCGCGATCAGTCAATGCTGACCCCGGCGCAAAAGAGCTGGATGGACCGCATGGGTGCGCGCGGCTGGACCGTCCCCGATTGGCCCAAGGCTTATGGCGGCGGCGGGCTGAGTGCGGCTGAAACAAAGACGCTGCGTGAGGAGATGGCGCGTCTGAAGTGCCGCAATCCGCTCAACAGCTTCGGCATCTCAATGCTCGGGCCGGCGCTGCTCAAATATGGCACCGAAGAACAGAAGCTGGAATATCTGCCCAAGATCGCACGCGGCGAGATTCGCTGGTGCCAGGGCTATTCGGAACCGAATGCCGGATCCGATCTCGCCAGTCTGGCCACCTCAGCAGAGGACAAGGGCGATCATTATCTGATCAATGGCCAGAAGGTCTGGACCAGCTATGCCGACAAGGCGGACTGGATTTTCTGTCTGGTACGCACCGACAAGACAACCAAGCAAGGCGGCATCAGCTTTGTGTTGTTTGACATGACGTCACCCGGCGTCTCGACCAAGCCGATCCTGCTGATCTCCGGCTATTCGCCATTCTGCGAGACATTTTTTGACAATGTCGTCGTCCCCAAGAGCCAGCGCGTTCATGAAGAGAACAAGGGCTGGGATGTCGCCAAATATCTGCTCGGCCATGAGCGCGAGATGATCTCCGGCATGGGCCTGGGTTCGACCGGTGGCAATCCGCTGATCAGCGGTGCGCTGGCGACAATCGGGCTGGACCATGACGGCAAGCTGGCCGATCCATTGCTGCGTGGCCAGATCGCGCTGTTTGAGGTGCGCGCCAGGGCCTTCACGATGATGTCCGAACGTTTTATCGACGAGCTGAAGGCCGGACGTGCCCACCCTGCCCAGCCATCCATGATGAAATATTACGGTACCGAGCTGAACAAGAGCCGATACGAGCTGATGATGGCGGCGGGCGGATCAGACGCGCTCGAATGGGAGAGCGATGCTTCGAACGGCGGCGCGACGCCGCGCGCCTGGCTGCGCACCAAGGCCAATTCGATCGAAGGTGGCACAAGCGAGGTGCAGCTCAACATCATCGCCAAGCGCATCCTGGAATTGCCGGGGGCGTGAGCCTTCAAAGCCCTCTCCCCTGCAGGGGAGAGGGTTGGGAGAGGGGCAGTCCGATCAGTTTCATAACATGGGCCGGTGACGAGAGACTGCCCCTCTCCCCGGCCCTCTCCCCTGAAGGGGAGAGGGAGATTCAAATGCCGCTCTACCTCAATGACGAACAGGCAATGCTGCGCGACACCGCGAAGGACTTCATTGCCGATAATGCGCCGGTCAGCCACATGCGCGGACTGCGCGATAGCGAGGATATGACCGGCTTCAGCCGCGACCTGTGGAAGCAATTTGCCGAGATGGGCTTTACCGGCATCCTGATCGGCGAGGATCAGGGCGGATTGGGCCTTGGCCATGTTGAGGCCGGGATCGTGCTGGAGGAAATTGGGCGCAACCTGTCGCCTTCCCCCTTTCTTTCCACCGCCGTCGCGGCCGTCTCCGCATTGTCAGGTACACCGCACGCAGCACGCTGGTTCCCCGGCATCATTGCCGGTGAAACCATTGCCGCCCTGGCCATTGACGAAGCGGCCAAGCATCGCAGCGCGATTGGCATGAAGGCGGAACGGTCCGGCAATGGCTTCAAGCTGACGGGCGCGAAACAGTTCGTGACCCATGGCCATATCGCTGACCTGCTGATCGTCGCAGCCCGTACGGCGGGCAGCCCGGATGACCCGCATGGTATTACCCTGTTCGCGGTCGACAAGGACGCCGCTGGCTTGAGCGCGCAGGCGGAACGACTGGCCGATGCAAGCATTGCTGCACGTCTGGAGTTCAACGGGGTCGAGGTCGATGCCGATGCGGTGATTGGCGAGGTCGATGCTGGCCATGATCCGCTGGCCCGGCTGCTGCGCGCGGGGCGCACGGGCGCCGCTGCGGAGTTGCTGGGCGTCGGCGGCGGCGCCATGGACATGACCGTCAACTATCTGAAGGAGCGCAAGCAGTTCGGCGTAGCCATTGGCAGTTTTCAGGCGCTCCAGCATCGGGCTGCACATCTCTATTCCGAGATGGAAGTCGCGCGGGCGGCGGTGCTCAAGGCACAGCAACTGCTCGACGCCGGTAACCCCAAGGCCGATGCAGCCGTTTCCGTTGCCAAGGCAATGACGGCACTTGCCACCACGCTCAGCGTGCAGGAAGGAGTGCAGATGCATGGAGGCATTGGCATGACCGACGAGTATGACATCGGCTTCTACATGAAGCGCGCGCGCGTACTGGCTGAAATGTTTGGCGACGCCAATTTTCATGCTGACCAACTAGCCACAGCCGCAGGTTATTGATGGACATCGACCCGCCCGCTGACACCCCGCCCGAAACCCTCGTCAAGGGCCTTGTCGACCTGCTTGAGGTCGAGGAGATTGATCGTGACCTGTATCGCGGCAAGCGCCAGCCCGGCGGTGTCGGGCGGGTATTTGGCGGTCAGGTAATCGCCCAGGCGTTGCAGGCCGCGCAACGCTCCACCGAGGCGCCAAAGACGGCGCATTCGCTCCATGCCTATTTCATGCGCCCCGGTAACGAGGACTATCCGATCATTTTTCGCGTGGTGCGCGATTTTGAGGGCCGTAGTTTCGCAACCCGTCGCGTGATCGCGATCCAGCGCGGCGAGCCGATCCTCAACATGGCCGCCAGCTTTCAGACACCGGAAGAAGGGTTGCGCCATCAGGATGCGATGCCGGATGTACCGGGGCCGGAGGCATTGTTGTCTGAGGTTGAATTGCGCGGCGAGATGATTGACGAGATTCCCGAGAAATTTCGTCGCCACATGCTGCGCGGGCGCCCGATCGAGATCCGCCCGGTACAGCCGCGCAGCTGGTTTCGGCCCGACAAGCGCGATCCGAAGCAGGATAGCTGGTTCAGGCTGGTCGCCCCAATTGGTGACGATGCGGCCATGCACCGGGCGATCCTGGCCTATGCGTCTGACATGTCGTTGCTTGGCACGGCGACGCTGGCGCACGGCGTCAATTGGATGACACACAATCTGCAAACCGCGAGCCTCGACCATTCGCTGTGGCTGCATGAAGATTTTCGCGCGGACGAATGGCTGCTTTATTCCTGTGACAGCCCATGGGCCGGCCACGCGCGCGGCTTCAACCGTGGCAAGATCTATACCCAGGACGGCCGGCTGGTTGCCAGCGTGGCGCAGGAAGGACTGATGAGGCTACGGGAATGAACGGCGAGCTCTCCACCGACATCACTGATTTCACACGACGCGAATTCAGTTTCGACGGAAGAACCAAGTCCGTTCTCTGCCTGGGAGACAAAGGCCCGGCGGTCATCGTCATCCATGAAGTGTTTGGCTTTACCCCGCCACTGGCGCGGTTTTGCCGCTGGGTCGCCGCAGCCGGAATGCGGGTTTATGCCCCGATCCTGATCGGCAAGCCAGATGCCAGCAACCGCGAACATGCTGGTGCCATCGACATATTGCGGCTGTGCGTCAGTCGTGAATTTACCTTGTTCCGAACCGGACGCTCCAGCCCCGTGACAGACTGGCTCAAGCCGCTGGCCCGGCAAGCGCACGCCGAATGTGGCGGCCCCGGCGTCGGCGTCATCGGAATGTGTCTGACCGGCGGCTTTGCGCTGTCGATGGCCGTCGATCCGGTCGTGCTGGCACCGGTGCTGTCGCAGCCAAGTATACCGGTCGGCAAGCCCGGCGCGCTCGACATTTCCGCAGCGGATCTGGCCGTCGTCAAACAACGGGTCTGTGATGAGGGCATGACGGTGCGCGGTTATCGCTTCAAGGGCGACACCCTGTGCCGCCACGAAAGGTTCGTGACGCTGAAGCAGACTTTTGGCGACGCCTTTATTGGCAAGGAATTGCCCGATTCGGCGGGTAACCCTGCCGGCATGATCAGTGACGGCAAGCCTCCCCATAGCGTGCTGACGCGAGACCTGATCGATGCTGCGGGTCAGCCGACACGCGATGCTGCGGATGAAGTCATTGCCTATTTCCAGGCGGTTCTCCACGCCTGACCCGCCGCGCAATACCTGAACGCCAGCCTTCAACCCGGTTCAGCAAAGCGACCATCTGCGGAAAGTAATATTCTTCCTGTCCCGACCCCCGGGATGAAAGGAAGTCCGATGAAGATCATCAAGACCATCGCGGCGGCCGGTTTGCTCTTGTCGACCGCCACGATTGCAACCGGTGCCCAGGCACAGGATTATCGTGACGGCTATCGTTACGACCATCATGACCGTGACCGTGATCGTGGCTATGACCGGGACGATCGATTTGATCGTGGCCGGGATCGCGGATGGGATAACGACCGCCGCTATGGCTGGGATCGTGGTCGCTATTACAGCTGGGATCGTCACCGCCACTATGGCTGGGACCGCCACCGTCAACGTTGCTGGATTGAATGGCGCTGGCACCAGCGCGTGGTTGTTTGCGAGAGATAACCGGGTCGGGGCGGCGCGCAGCCGCCCCGGCTTTCACACGGCTGTCTTGCCATATTCCTGGCGCGTGACCGGATGGCTCGATGAGAGACCCCCATCGACGGCGATCGCCTGCCCATTCACATAGCTGGCATCATCAGAGGCAAGAAACGCCGCGACCTTGGCCAGTTCCTCCGGCTGGGCGCCACGCCGCAACGGATTGAGCCGACCCACCTTTTCCATCTTCCCTGCCTCGCGGGCATAATCAAATGTCGGCTTGGTCATGCCGGTTTCGGTCAGGCCGGGGCAAATCGCATTGACGCGGACATTCGACCCCGAAAGCTGTTGCGCCGAGACCTTGGCGAGATTGATCACCCCGGCCTTCGATGCCGAATAAGCGGGTGACCCCGCGCCGGAGCGAATGCCGGCAACGCTGGCCGTCAGCACAATCGCGCCGCCGCCACGTTCGGCAATTTTCGGCGCGGCGTGCTTGATGGCGAGGTAAGGCCCGATCAGATTGACCCGCAGCACCTCGGTGATCAACGCGACATCTGTGTCAAAGATGTTGGCCATGCCCCCGGAAATGCCGGCATTGGCAAACATCACATCGAGTCCACCAAAACGCTCCACGGCGAGTGCGACCGCGCGGATCACATCTTCCTCATTACCGGCATCGATCAGGATCGCCTGCGCAATGCCGCCAGCCGCGACAATTTCGGCGGCGGTTTCTTCTGCGGCTGCCGTCTTGTCAGCCACAATCACCTGACCGCCGTCGCTGGCGAACAATCTGGCCGCCGCGCGACCAATGCCCGAACCGCCACCCGTGACGATGATCGACTTGTTGGTAAAACGTGCCATCTGCATCTCCGTTTGCCATGACTTGATCGGGTCGGTGATCGACGACGCTCAGCGGCTGAATTCCAAAACCCTGTTCATCCCGAAGGCTTTCCCCTCCGGCTGCTGCGGCGCTAGATTGTAACCCCACCATCAATGACCATGGCCTGCCCGGTCATGAAGGCGCTTGCTGCACTGCCCAGGAACACCACAGCGCCAGCAATCTCTTCAGGTTGACCGATACGCCGCAAGGGCGTGGCGGCGTTGCGACGCTCGGCTGCTTTCTCATCATCCCACAGTGCGCGCGCAAAATCGGTCTTGATCAGCCCCGGCGCAATGCAGTTCACGCGGATATTGAAGGGGCCATATTCATGGGCCAGGTTCCGCGCGAGCTGCATGTCAGCCGCCTTGGAAATGGCATAGGCACCAATCACCGGCGTCCCGCGAATGCCACCAATTGACGAGATGATGATGATCGATCCCGACTTGCGTTCCCGCATTTCCGGCGCGACCATCGAGATAAGCCAGTGGTTTGAGATAATATTGTTGTCGAGGATCTTGCGAAACTGATCGTCGGCGATGCTCTCTTGCGGGCCATAATAGGGGTTCGACGCTGCATTGCAGACCAGAATGTCGATCGGGCCGAATGCCGTGCGCGTTGCATCGACAAGATGCTGCAGGCCCGCCTTGTCAGAGATGTTGGCCGCGACGGCGATGGCCTTGCCGGGGCCGAATTCGGCGTCGATCTCGGCGACAACCTGATCGCACATGTCCTGCTTGCGGCTGGAAATCGCGACCCGGGCGCCGTGACGAACCAGTTCGATTGCGGATGCCTTGCCAATGCCGCGAGAGGAGCCGGTAATGATGGCGACCTTGCCGGTCAGATCAAAAAGATTGGCCATATCTAGTCCTTTGCCCCCGCCTGTTTCGCGAAGCCCCATGCCGCAGAGGCCAGGCCATAGACGCGTTCCGCAGTCTTCTCGGCCTGGGCACTGGACGCGGTGCCATCGACAATCCGCTTTTTGATACCCTGTACGATGCCGGTCAGGCGGAACAGGTTATAGGCAAAATACCATTCAAGCTGCGGCACGCCATCGCGGCCCGTCGCAGCACAATAGCGCGCGGTAACTTCTGCAATGGTCGGAATGCCGGTTTCAGGACCGGCAAGGCCCTTTACGCCAGAACGCCCCTCAGGTTCTGTAACCCAGTTCATCAGCAGATAGGAGAAATCAGCGAGTGGATCGCCCAGCGTCGACAATTCCCAGTCGAGCACCGCAATAACGCGCGGCTCATGCGGGGCGAAGATCATGTTATCGACCCGGTAGTCACCGTGAACAACCGAGGTGCGGGTCTGTTCCGGCAGCGTTGCCGGCAACCATTCAATCAGGCGCTCGACATCGGGCATATGCTCGGTTTCTGACGCGCGATATTGCTTGGTCCAGCGCGCCACCTGCCGCTCAAAATAATTGCCCGGCTTGCCATAGCTCTCCAGCCCGGCGGCGACATGATCGAGATTGTGGAGTGCCGCGAGTGTATCGACCATCGCATCATAGTGCGTGCGCCGCGCCGCTGGTGCGAGATCCGGCATTGATCCATCCCAGATCGTGCGCCCCTCAACCATTTCCATGATGTAGAAGGCCGAACCGATGACCGCATCATCCTCACACAGGCCATAGGGACGCGGCACCGGGAAACCGGTCGGGTGAAGCCCGGCGATGACGCGATATTCCCGGTCAACCGCGTGCGCTGAGGGCAAGAGCGGCCCAAAGGGCTTGCGACGCAACACATAGGACGTACCCGGCGTATCAAGCCGATAGGTCGGATTGGATTGCCCACCGGCAAATTTTGCATAGCTGAGTGGCCCGGCAAACCCATCAACATGGGCCTCCATCCAGGCAGCAAGCCGGTCAAGATCGAGACGATCGCGCTCCCCGACCGGCAGCGTACCTGTCATGGTTTTCTGCGCGTCGCTCATCAGAACACGATCACTGATCTTGTGGTGTCCCCCTTGCGCAGCTCATCAAACGCATCATTGACGCGCTCCAGCGGCATACGGTCGGCGATGATCGTATCGAGATCGAGCAAACCACGCATGTAGAAATCAACGAGCCGCGGGATTTCGACCGGGAAACGATTGGCCCCCATCAAGGCACCCTGCAGGCGCTTGCCGCCCAGCAGATCCATTGCCGACAGCCCGACTTTCTCGTTTAACGGCATCATGCCGAGGATGGTCGCCGTGCCGCCGCGACGCAGCACCTTGACCGCCGTTGCCGCAGATTGCGGCCTGCCGACGGCCTCAATGGCATGATGGACGCCACCCCGGCTGATCTCGATGACCTGTTCGGCGCAGGTGTCCGAAAGGGCATCGACCGAATGGGTCGCGCCGAGCTTTTCCGCCAGCGCGCGCTTGTCAGCCACCGGATCGACCGCGACGATCCGGCCAGCACCGGCAATCCTTGCTGCGTTGATCGCGGCGAGGCCAACCCCACCGCAGCCGACAACACACACGGTTTCTCCGGGGACCACATCAGCGGCGTTAAACACAGCCCCGGCACCGGTTGTGACGGCGCACCCGATAATGGCGGCACGATCAAGCGGCATGTCCCGGTCGATCGCGACACAGGCATGTTCATGAATCAGCATCATTTCGGCATAGGCCGAAAGGTTCAGCATCTGGTTGACCACCGTCCCGTCCGGGAAGGTAAGCCGCGGCGCTTCACCCTTGGCGCGACGGACATCGCCGGCAATACACAGTGACATCCGACCAGTGACGCAAAATTCGCAGTGACCGCAAAAGGCCGACAGGCACGTTACGACATGATCGCCAACCTTGACGGTGCGAACCTCGCTGCCAATTGCTTCAACAACGCCCGCCGCTTCATGCCCGGGGATGGTCGGCATGGCATGAGGATAGGCGCCATCGACAAAATGCAGGTCCGAACGACACACGCCAACCGCCGCCGTGCGGATCAGCACCTCATGCGGCCCCGGATTTGAGACCATGACATCTTCGATGGAAAGCGGCTTGCCCGCCTCGAACAAAACGGCAGCTTTCACGACTCTTCCTTCTTCGTCACCCCGGACCTTTTCCGGGGTCCACCGCCCGGCAATCGCTGCGGGCAGTGACAATGTTGCACCGTCGATGCCGGAACGAGTCCGGCATCACGGAGGGCTTCAGCGCCGCACGGCCTCCTTGGCCGCAACAGCTTCCGGCAGGTCGGCATATTTGCCGAACTCGTTCCGGGCGATGGCGCGGTTGTGCACCTCATCCGGCCCGTCAGCAAAACGCAATGTCCGCATCGCGGCCCAATCGTGCGCCAGGTGGAAATCCTGGCTGACGCCACCGCCGCCATGTGCCTGAATCGCATCGTCGAGAATCTGCAACGCCATGTTCGGTGCGGCGACCTTGATCATCGCGATTTCCAGCTGAGCAGCCTTGTTGCCAGCCTTGTCCATCATATCGGCGGCCTTGAGGCACAGCAGGCGTGTCATCTCGATATCGATGCGCGCCTTGGCAATGCGCTGCTCCCAGACCGAGTGATCGGCGATGCGCTTGCCAAAGGCGACTCGCGTCAGCAGGCGCTTGGCCATCGCCTCAATGCCATTTTCAGCGACGCCAATGGTGCGCATACAGTGATGGATGCGGCCTGGCCCCAGGCGCCCCTGCGCAATTTCAAAGCCGCGCCCTTCGCCGAGCAGGATATTCTCTGCTGGCACCTTCACGTCCTTCAGCACCACTTCGCCATGCCCATGGGGCGCATGGTCGTAGCCATAGACCGACAACATGCGTTCAATCTTCACGCCGGGCGAATCCATGTCGAGAATCATCATCGACTGTTGTGAATGGCGCGACGAATCCGGGTTGGTCTTGCCCATCAGGATCGCAACCTTGCAGCGTGGGTCACCAACGCCTGACGACCACCATTTGGTGCCGTTGACGACATAATGATCGCCGTCCCGTTGCATCGAGGTCTGGATATTGGTCGCGTCTGATGACGCAACAGCGGGTTCGGTCATGAGAAAGGCCGACCGTATCTCGCCATTCATCAGCGGCTTAAGCCAGCGTTCCTTCTGTTCGCGCGTACCGTAACGATGAAGCACCTCCATATTGCCGGTGTCGGGCGCGGAACAATTGAAGCATTCGCTGGCCCAGCTGACCTTGCCCATTTCCTCGGCGCACAGCGCATATTCGAGGTTGGTGAGCTGCGTACCCTCAAATTCAAAACTGTCATCAACATGGGTCCGGCCTGACTGCGGTGGCATGAAGAAGTTCCACAGCCCCTGCGCCTTTGCCTTCTCCTTCATCTCCTCGATCACCGGAATGACTTTCCAGCGCTCACCCGATTTGGATTGCTCGTTATAGTCGGCCTGCCGAGGGCGAATGTTCTGGTCAATAAAGGCCTTCACACGATCCCGGAAAAACGTCTCTCGCTCGTTAAGGGTGAAGTCCATGATAGCCTCTCGATTTGCTGCGTCACGGGGCCGCTTAGACCGTACCGCGTTTTCGGTAAAGCGCGAACGACACGCAAATCGTAGCGGCAGAGCATCTCAGAAAAGGGACTGTTTCTTCGAAAATAAGCTGTTACAAAATTGCGTATGGAGGCCGCCATTGCACCCCGCCCCGAGGAGGAAACCTCGACCAAGCGCTTCAAGGCGAAGCGTGACGCAATCCTTGCGGCTGCGGCAGAGGCGATAAACGAGCAAAGCGCCAAGGGAATGACCTTTGCCGATGTTGCCCAGCGCGTCGGTCTCAACACGACCAGCGTCACCTATTATTTCAAGCGCAAGGAAGACCTGGCTGCGG
Organism: uncultured Sphingomonas sp.; assembly: GCA_963422345.1. Taxonomy (GTDB): domain Bacteria; phylum Pseudomonadota; class Alphaproteobacteria; order Sphingomonadales; family Sphingomonadaceae; genus Sphingomonas. The sequence continues at coordinate 1,943,787 of OY729425.1, read as the reverse complement.
CATGTTTCGAGCATACGCTTGAGCGATTGCAGGCGATGCTTGAGGAGGCCTCGACCGAATCCACGCCAAATGCCCGGGTCGCGCGCTACCTTGCGATAAATTTCGAGCGATTTGCGCGAATCGAACGGCGCGAGGAAAAGGCGTTCGCGACCCTTTCAGACCTGCGGGCAATGGAGGAGCCGTCGCGCGGTCGGCTGATGGCAGGATGGCAACGCGTATTTCGTCTGGCGCGCAGCCTTTGGGGCCAGCCCGACAATCGGGTCGAAACCGACCTGTTTGGTGCGCGTGCCCATGCGCTGCTGGAGAACACCTTCTGGATTCCCGCCTGGCTGGCACGATACGACCTTGACCAATATGACCGGGTACGCGCGCGCCTGATGGAGGTTTTCGACCATGGCATCGCCGCCGACGGTCAGGAATGGACTCCGGCGCTGATCAGCCTTGACCATGCGACACATGAACCCGGTCGAGAGGCATTCCTGCTGGCCGCGACGCGCCTGATCAATGAACTGGGCTATCGCGGCGCGTCAGTACAGAAGATTGCGTCGGAGCTGAACGTCACCAAGGGCAGTTTCTACCATCATCTCGACGCCAAGGATGACCTGGTTACGGCCTGCTATAAACGCAGTTTCGATACGATTGCCGACGCGCAGCATGATGCGGACCTGCGCGGCGGCAGCCATTGGCACCGCCTGTCGAGCACCATTGCGACATTGCTCGACGTGCAGTTCTCGGAACGCGGACCCTTGCTCCGGACCACCGCATTGAGCGGCCTGCCGCTGGGCGCACAACGCACGATGATTGACCGGTCAAACCGGATTGCGCGGCGCTATTCAGGGACGATCAGTGACGGCATTGCCGAGGGCTCCATTCGTGCGATCGATCCCCTGATCGCTGCCCAGTCATTGATGGCGTTGCAAAACGCCGCCTTTGATATGCGCAAATGGGCATCGGCGATGCCGCGAGAGCGGGCCGTGGCATTCTATGCCTCGACGCTCGCTTTTGGACTGTTCGACAACCGGATATTGTCACTTTGAACAGTTGACCGGGTGGACAAGGCCCCTGCCCTGCTGGCACGGACGGCGCCATAAAGGAGATAAACATGGCCGCCATGGGTGCATTTGATTGGGCTGATCCTTTTCTGCTCGATGACCAGCTTGAAGATGACGAACGGATGATCCGCGACAGCGCGCGTGCCTATGCCCAGGACAGACTTGCTCCGCGCATCATCGACGCCTTTGCGCAGGAAACGACCGATCCAGACATTTTCCGCGAAATGGGCGCGCTCGGCTTGCTTGGGCCAACCATTCCCGAGGAATATGGCGGCGTCGGCGCGAGCTATGTCGCCTATGGGTTGGTCGCGCGCGAGGTTGAGCGGGTCGATAGCGGTTATCGGTCGATGATGAGCGTGCAGTCGAGCCTCGTGATGTTCCCGATCTACGCCTACGGGTCTGAGGCGCAGAAGCGAAAGTACCTGCCAAAGCTGGCAAGCGGCGAATGGATCGGCTGTTTCGGCCTGACAGAACCTGATGCCGGATCAGACCCGGGCGGCATGAAGACCCGCGCCGTGAAGACTGACAGCGGCTACCGCATCTCGGGCTCAAAAACCTGGATCAGCAACGCGCCGATCGCTGACGTGTTCGTGATCTGGTGCAAGTCTGATGCCCATGGCGGCGGCATTCGCGGCTTTGTGCTGGAAAAGGGCATGAAGGGGCTGAGCGCGCCAAAGATTGAAGGCAAGCTCAGTTTGCGTGCCTCGATCACCGGCATGGTGATGATGGACGATGTCGAGGTCGGCGAGGATGCCCTGTTGCCCGATGTCCAGGGCCTGAAAGGCCCGTTCGGATGCCTCAATCGCGCGCGCTACGGCATTTCCTGGGGCGCAATGGGCGCAGCCGAATTCTGCTTCCACGCCGCACGCCAATATGGCCTCGACCGCGCGCAATTTGGCCGTCCCCTCGGCGCTACCCAGCTTTACCAGAAGAAACTTGCCGACATGCAGACCGAGATTGCCCTCGGACTACAGGCAAGCCTGCGGGTCGGGCGGTTGATGGATGCAGGCAAATTCGCGCCTGAGATGATCTCGATCGTCAAGCGCAACAATGTCGGCAAGGCTCTCGACATTGCGAGGATGAGCCGGGACATGCATGGCGGCAATGGCATTTCGGGAGAATATCAGGTGATGCGTCACCTGATGAACCTCGAGACCGTCAACACCTATGAAGGCGCCCATGACGTGCACGCGCTGATCCTTGGCCGCGCCATCACTGGCATCGCAGCTTTCTGATGGCAGCCCCCGCCCCACTTGCTGGTCTGCGCATCCTCGAGATCGCCGGGATTGGGCCCGGCCCGTTTTGCGCGATGATGCTGGCGGACCACGGCGCCGATGTCATTCGCGTTGAGCGGCCTGGGAGTGGCGGCCTGACCCAGCGCGAACGCGATCCGATGCTGCGGTCGCGCAGGTCGATTACGCTCGATCTGAAAAACCCGATTGCCGTTGCCACAGTCCGCCGCCTCGCTGGCACCTGTGACGGCTTGATCGAAGGCTTTCGACCGGGGGTAATGGAACGGCTGGGACTTGGTCCGGACGAGTTGCTGGAGGACAATCCGCGTCTGGTTTACGGTCGCATGACCGGTTGGGGCCAGACCGGCCCACTCGCGGCAGAACCGGGACACGACATCAACTATATCGCGATTTCGGGCGTGCTCCACGCCCTTGGTGAGGCCGGTCGTCGGCCAGTAGCACCGATCAACCTTGCCGCCGATTTTGGCGGCGGCGGCATGTTTCTCGCTTTCGGGATGTTGGCAGCGATCCTGCAAGCGCAGGCAACAGGCCAGGGTCAGGTCGTTGACTGCGCAATGACCGAGGGATCTTCCGTGTTGATGAGCATGATGTGGGGTTTCCGCGCGATGGGCCGTTGGAGCGAACGGCGCGGAACCAACCTGCTCGACGGCGGGGCACATTTTTACGACACCTATGAAACAGCCGACGGCAAGTGGTTGGCAATAGGCGCAATTGAGCCGGCCTTTTACGCGGCACTCCGCAGGGTCATGGAGCTCACTGATGGTGAGTGGGATGCGCAGTTTGCACCCGCACAATGGCCACGATTGAAGGCGGAACTGGCACGGCGCTTTGCCGGGCGAACGCGCGACGAATGGGTCGCGGCCTTTGCCGGGCATGAAGCCTGTGTTGCCCCGGTGCTGGGCTTTGACGAAGCCGTTGCCCACCCGCACAATGTCGCACGGCAGAGTTTTGTCACCGAAAACGGCGTCATCCAGCCGGCACCGGCGCCGCGTTATTCGCGCAGCGGCACCGTGCCGCCACGTATGGCGGGTGACGACGAGGGACGCGCAATCCTGACCGAAGCCGGATTTGAGGAACAGGCCATCGCAGCACTGGGCCTGTAACTTCACCTACTGGCCAAGACCGTCGCCTTCCGGTAACATCAGGCATACCCATTGCTCGAAATTGGAGAGTAACCATGGCGACCGCCATCCTTCGCAACAGCCAGATGAGCGCATCGGAGTGGGAAGCGCGTCAGCAGCTTGCCTCCTGTTATCGCGTGTTCGACATGCTCGGCTGGTCCGAGATGATCTACAACCACATCACGGTAAAGCTTGAGGAAGAAGGCGCCTTTCTGATCAACCCCTTTGGGCTGCACTTCAGCGAAGTGACCGCATCAAACCTGGTCAAGATCGACATTGACGGCAACAAGCTCGACGACAACCCCTATCCGGTCAATCGTGCAGGGTTTGTCCAGCATGCCTTGTTCCACCGCCACCTGCCCGACGCGCATTGCATCATGCACACGCACACCACAGCGGGCATGGCCGTCAGTTCGGTGGAAGGTGGGTTACGGGCGACAAATTTCTATGCCTGCAATTTTGCCGGGCAAATTGCGTACCATGACTTCGAAGGCGTCACCGTGCGCGACGAAGAAGGCGCGCGCCTGCTCGAGCACCTTGGCAACAAGCGCGTGATGCTGCTCAAGAATCACGGTATTCTTGTGATGGGAAAGACCCTGCCCGAGGCGTTCATCAAGCATTGGTCGCTCCAGCGTGCTTGCGAGATTCAGGTTGCGACCGCCTCAATGGGAACGCCAATTGATATCTCTGATGAGGTTGTGGCGGTTCATCAGCGCGATCTGCACCTGGTGCAGATCCCCGGAGGGCCTGGTGCAGCTGATTTTGCCGCGATGGTCCGCAAGGTCGACAAGATTGATCCAAGCTGGCGCGACTAATCGCGCCAGCGCAACCAAAGCGACTGCTCACCCGAACCGATAGCCGGAAACCACCCACCCCATCACCGTGTCGCGATAATCGCACAGGGCCGGATCGTCGGCACCGGCGCCGAGAGCTACCATCAACGGTAACAGATGCTCCTCACGGGGATGCGCAAACGCGGCGTTGGGCAGTGTGCGCCATTGCGCCACACGCCGGGCGCGCGCCGCCGGGTCCGGATCGGTGACTGCGGCAGCAAGCGCAACATCCCATTCAGCAGCCGGCGCGGTAACCGATGGCCCGCGAGCAGCCAGATTGTGGAAGCTCATGCCAGAACCAATGATCAACACGCCCTCATCGCGCAGCGGCGCCAGCGCGCGCCCTGCCGCAATATGCGCGACCGGATCGAGATCATGACGCAACGAGAGTTGCGCCAGGGGAATTTCCGCACCGGGCACGGCAACCATCATGGGAATAAACACGCCATGATCCCAGCCACGCCGGAGCTCTTCATTGCTGGACAAACCTGCATTGCGCAAAAGTTCGGCGGCACGTCGCGCAACCTCCGGCGCGCCCGGCGCGGGCCATTGCAGATGATATGTGTGATCCGGGAAACCATGGTAATCATAGAGAAGTGGTTGTCCGTCACCGACATGTGCGGTGAACACTTCTTCCTCCCAATGCCCTGAAATGAGCAAGATTGCGCGCGGTCGCTCCGGCAGCGCGTCAAGCAAGCTGGCCAGATATGCCTGCATCTTGCGCCACATCGGGTCGGGCGGGCCACCGTGCGGATCCATGAAGAAGCATGGCCCACCACCATGCGGAATGAAGAGTGTGGGCTGTTTCATGCAAATACATGTCGCGACCCGGCACCGGGGCGACAAGAGCACATTGTGAAACGACCCGTTTCGCATCGCGTCCGCTTGCCCTAAGACTGGGCGCATGACCCGCTTCACCGTCAACAACCAGGCTGTGCAATATCGCATGGACCCGGAAACGCCCCTTTTGTGGGCGCTGCGTGATGCCTCAAACCTGACCGGCACCAAATATGGCTGTGGCAATGGTGAGTGCGGCGCCTGCATCGTCGATATTGACGGACAGGCGGTTCGCGCCTGCCAGGCCAATATCGGCGCGATCGAAGGCAGTTTCGTCACAACCATCGAAGGCCTGTCGCGCGAGCGAAGCCACCCTGTGCAGCTTGCCTTTATCGCCGACAATGTTTCGCAATGCGGCTTTTGCATCCCTGGTGTAGTGATGGCGGCGTCAGTGCTGCTGAAAAGAAGCAACAACCCGACCGAGGACGACATCAAGGCGGCAATAACCAATATCTGTCGTTGCGGAATCTATCCGCGCCTTGTCGAATCAATCATGAAGGCGGCGCGGATCATGCGTGGTGACGAGACAGTCGCGACGGGGCCATCACCTGGCATTACGCCGGCTGATGCAGCGCGCCTGGTTCCCGCGCTCACGCCATCGCAGCGCTGAACCAGCGTTACCAAAAGCTTTCTGAACGCTGACACACAAGTTCAGAAACGCGTCAGCCGCGCTGCGGCAATAGGGCAGCAAGCCGGGCAAATCTGCGCGGCGATGAGGAGGAAATCTTCAATGCGTAAGATCTTGCTTGCCGCGTTCATGGCAGCCTCGGCGCTGGTGCCGGCGGCGACCTTCGCGCAGTCTGAGGAACGTGAGCATGGCCGTTGGCGGCAGCAGGCTCCTGCCGAGGGCGGTGCACCGCCGGAATCCCGTGCTCGCCCCGATGGGCTGCGCCAGTTCCAGCAGCCACAGCCGCAGCCGCAACCACAGCCACAGCCAGAGATGCGGCGCTTCGACGCGCAGGGTGGCCAGCCCGAGTTTCGTCGTTTTGACCGCGGTCAGGCAATGCCAGGCCAGCTGCAATCCCAGCCGGAGCAGGGACGACGTGGCGACTGGCAAAACCGCAACGGCGGCGGCTGGAGCGGCCAGCCACAAGTGCCGGCAATCGCGCAACCGCAACCCGCCCCGCAATCGCGCGGTGACTGGCAAGGCCGTCGTGGCGATGGCTGGGCAGGCCGTGACCGGCAACAACAGTCACCGGTGATCTTGCAGCAACCACAACAGCAACCCGGTTGGCGCGATGGACGCCGCGACGGTGGCTTTGAGCAGCGCTCAGACGGCAGGCAGGAATGGCGTCAGCAAGGCTGGCGCGATGGCGACCGCCGCGATGGCGATAGGCGCAATGGTGATTGGCGCGGCAACGATTGGCGCGGCAACAATAATGCCCAGCAGCGTTTCGACCATCGCGGCGGCGGCGGATGGAACCGCAACTGGCGCAATGATGGGCGGTACGACTGGAATCGGTCGCGGCGTTACAACCGTGAGAACTTCCACCTGCCGCGCTATTATGCCCCTTATGGCTGGGATTACGGATATCGCCGCTTCTCGATCGGCTTTCGCCTGAGCTCGATCCTGTTTGGGCAAAATTACTGGATCGATGATCCCTATTATTATGATCTGCCACCCGCTTACGGTCCGTATCGCTGGGTGCGCTACTACAACGACGCGTTGCTGGTGGACATCTACACCGGCGAGGTGGTCGACACAGTCTATGACATCTTCTGGTAAGATGACGGACTGACACGCGACGGAGGCCCGGTGGCAACACCGGGCCTCTTGTTTTTTGGCCTGTGCACGGCAAGGAAGGTGTCATGCTGTTTCGCAAGAAATCGGGCGCCGCATCGCCTGTTAGACAACTCGCCGGCCTGACCGTCTCCCAGCGGCTGGAAGCCAATCCACGGGTCAAACGCGCGCCGCTCGATACGGCGCAAATCTATTACCACCCGGATTTTCTCGATGCCCGGCAATGTGCGGATCTGTGCGCGATGATCGACGCCAACCGCCGGCCTTCCACCCTGCTGGCCGATCCCTATGAACCCAATTACCGCACCAGCGAGAGCTGCGACATGGATCGCTGGTCGCCAGAGGTGCGACCGATTGACGAGGCAATCGCTTATTTGCTGGGTATTGAACCCGACAATGGCGAGACGATGCAAGGCCAACGTTATGCCGTTGGCCAGCAGTTCCGCCCGCATCATGATTATTTCCATGAGAACGAGCCCTATTGGCCCAGGATGGTCGCTTGCGGTGGCCAGCGCACCTGGACGGCGATGATCTTTCTCAACGAGGTGGAGGAAGGCGGCGCGACATGGTTTCCGCAGGCGGGCATTCGGGTTGCGCCTAAACGCGGATTGCTGCTGGCGTGGAACAATATGAGTCCGGACGGCAGCCCCAACGACATCACGCTGCATGAAGGAACGCCGGTCGTGCGGGGCACCAAATACATCATCACCAAATGGTTTCGCGAAGGGCGCTGGCTGCCGAATTATTCCTGACCAGCCCGGCGGAACAGTGTCCGGGTGCTCTCGACAATCCGCCTTGTTCTTCTAAGCCAGGTGCCATGACCGGCACTGTCCTGAACGTAACAGCCTCGATCCTGGGCCAGCCCTGGCGATGGCGCGCCCTCGCCGCCGACGCGCGCGACCCCGGCTTCGCCCCGGACGGCCTTGTGACACAGTTATTGCTGTCCCGCGGCTGCCCGCGCGAAGAGCTGGAGGCGCATCGCAACCCCAGTATCCGCGGGTTTATGCCCGACCCATCAATCTTTCGCGACATGGACCGCGCAGCGACGCGGCTGGCCGATGCCATTGTCGCCAAGGAACATATCGCCGTGTTTGGCGACTATGATGTCGATGGCGCGACATCGGCCGCATTGTTGATCCTGCTGCTGCGTGATCTCGGCGTCGAGGCACGTCCCTATATCCCTGACCGGCTGATGGAAGGTTATGGCCCGTCAGGCGCGGCTCTGGTGCGTTTGAAGGATGAGGGTGCGCAGCTGATCATCACGGTCGATTGCGGCGCCCAGGCATTCGAGGCGCTTGATATGGCGCGCGACGCGGGTGTCGATGTGATTGTCGTCGATCACCACAAATGCGCCGCAGCCCTTCCCCATGCCTGGGCGCTGGTTAACCCCAACCGCCTTGATGAGACGGAAGGTGCGGCGCATGGCCATCTGGCGGCAGTCGGCGTTGCCTTTCTGCTGGGCGCAGCACTGATTCGCACCCTGCGCGCACGCGGCCATTTTTCGGACCGGGCGGAACCCCGGTTGCTCGATTTGCTCGATATTGTCGCGCTTGGCACCGTTGCCGATGTCGCACAATTACGCGGTCTCAACCGGGCCTTTGTTTCACAGGGTCTCAAGGTGATGGCGCAACGCCGCAATATCGGTCTCAACGCGCTGATCACCGCATCCCGCCTGAACCGGGCACCAACAGCCACTGACCTGGGGTTCGCGCTTGGCCCGCGGATCAATGCCGGTGGCCGGGTCGGCAAATCTGACCTTGGCGTGCGATTGTTAACGACGCGCGACCCGGCGGAAGCCGAGAGCATCGCCACCGAGCTTGACCGCCTGAACGAAGAGCGCCGCCTGATCGAGGCGCAGGTGCAGCAAGCGGCCGAGGCACTGGCGGCAAACAAGGGCAACCGCGCCGTAATCGTGGTCGCAGGACACAACTGGCACCCCGGGGTGATCGGCATCGTTGCCGGTCGCCTGAAGGAAAAATATGGCCGCCCCGCGATCGTCATTGCGCTCGACAGCGACGGCATTGGCAAAGGCTCAGGCCGCTCAATCGCGGGCGTTGATCTGGGCGCGGCTGTGCTTGCCGCGAAAGACAATGACCTGCTCGTCGTCGGCGGTGGCCACGCCATGGCGGCGGGGCTGACGATCAAGGAAGATCGGGTCGACGCGTTCGAGACCTTTCTGTCCGATCGACTCGATGCGGCCGTGAACCGGTCAATCGGCGACCGGGCACTTTTGGTCGACGCGCTGCTCGCGCCGGGCGGGGTCTCGCCGCAATTGGTCGAATCTATGGACCTTGGCGGCCCCTATGGCATGGGCTGGCCACAGCCGCGTGTCGCGGTCGGGCCGGTCCGCATCATCAAGGCCGATATTGTCGGCAACGGGCATGTCCGGTTGATCACCGGTGGAGATGACGGTCGCAGCCTGAAGGCGGTGGCTTTCCGCCAGGCTGACACCGCTCTCGGCGCTGCCCTGCTCGGCGCCCCACCCCACCGGCGCCTGTGGCTCGCGGGACGCGCGCGAATCGACGATTGGGGGCCGCGCAAGGCAGCCGAACTGCATATCGACGACGCGGCCTGGGCTGAGTAATCTGCGACCCTCCAATGCGCCGGAAGCCATGATTCGACGGCGCACAATCGGGAGGAGGTAGCGATGTTCAGCCATATAACCCTTGGCACCAACGACATTGATCGCGCGCGCCGTTTCTATGAACCTGTCATGGCAGCGCTTGGCATCGAACAACCCTTCGCGCTGCCTGGGTCGATCGTGTTCGGCGCAATGATCGGGCCAAAGCTATTCATTGTCAGCCCGTTTGACGGGGCAGCAGCCAGTCACGGCAATGGTACCCACGCTGCCTTTCTTGCAAGTGACCACGCCATGGTTGATCGCTTCCACGCTGCGGCCCTGGCGCACGGTGGCAGCGACGAGGGTGCACCGGGATTGCGACCACATTATCACGCCAATTATTATGGCGCCTATGTCCGCGATCCGGACGGCAACAAGCTTCAGGCCGTGTGTCACAGCAAAAGAGACAACACAGCGGCTTGACCGCCGCGTCCCATTTCCCTAACCGCCTCCCCCACGCCTGCTTCGCAGCATGGCCCCTTCGTCTAGCGGTCTAGGACGCGGCCCTTTCACGGCTGAAACACGGGTTCGATTCCCGTAGGGGTCACCAGGCTTTGCCGGTGCAGAGAGGAAAGCACGATGAGCGTCGCCTTCCGCCGCGAAAGCGATGAAGAGCATCTCGAGCCGAAATTTGAACTTCCGCTGCCACCGGGGCCGAATCTGGTCACGCGACGTGGTCTGGCCCTGATCGAGCGCCAGACGACCGAACTCGAAGCAAGACTGGCCGCAGCACCTGATGAGGATGCGCGCAAGGCTGTGCAACGCGAGCTGCGTTACTGGAGCACGCGGCGCGCCACCGCGACGGTCGCGCCCGCACCGCCTCCCGGCGAAGTCGCCTTTGGGGCTCGGGTGGATTTTCTGCTCAACGGAACGCCGCGCCGCGTTGACCTTGTTGGCAGCGACGAGGCGGCTCCGGCCACAGGGCGCATTCCGTTTACTGCACCGTTGGCTGCCGCGATGATCGGGGCTGCTGCCGGTGATGTGGTCGCGTTCAACGGCAATGATGATGCCATCGAGATTGTCGCCGTTTCTGCGATACCGGAGGAACCAGCCTGAGCGACGTAGCACCTCTGCGCATCCTGGTTGATGCTGATGCCTGCCCGGTGAAGGAAGAGATTTACAAGGTCGCCTTTCGCCACGAAGTGGCAACGACAATTGTCAGCAATGCCATCATCCGCATCCCCGCACATCCGCTGGTATCACGGATAATTGTCAGTGATGCCTTTGACGCAGCCGATGACTGGATCGCCGCCGAGGCCAGCACGCACACGATTGTCATTACCGGTGACATCTTGCTGGCCGATCGTTGCCTGAAGAGTGGCGCGACGGTGATCGCACCGAACGGCAAGCCATTCACGACCAGTTCCATCGGCGCCGCCATCGCGACCCGGGCGATCATGGCCGATTTGCGCGCAGGCGGAGACATTGTCGGCGGGCCGGCACCCTTTGCCAAAACCGACCGATCGCGCTTTCTCTCAGCACTTGATGCAGCGCTGGTGAAGCTGATGCGCGCGGTATAGACACTGAACATGAGCACTGATCGTTTTGAGCGCCACCGTCAGCCCTGGACCACGGACGAAATCCAGAAGCTTCATACCCTCGCCAAGAAGGGCATGGCGTTGAAGGCTATTGCCAAGGCGCTGAAACGTAGCGAGGAATCGACCAAGGATCGCGCCAAGTCCGACGGCCTTGTGATCGCCAAACTGCGTTAGTCGAGCAACTCCTCGAGTCCCAATCCCTCCAGCAAGCTGCGCCGGGCCAGGCGGCATTGCGCCCACAGGGCCGGCGACCCCAGATCGGCGTTGCCGACACGTTCGGGCCAATGCGTCTCCACGATGCGTTCGATCAGGTCGCAACGCGCCTCATCCAGCAGGAAACGCGGATCAATCGCCGCAAAGGCGACATCATCAACCGCGACGCGCAACCTCAGACATGCCGGACCGCCACCGTTACGCATCGACTCGCGGACGTCTATCACCTCAACCTGCTTGATCGGGCCATTGCCTCCGACAAGGTCTGACAACCAAGACCATACCCGCGGGTTGTCACGCACCTCGCCCGGCGTGATGAGCGCCATCCCGCCCTGTGGCAACGTGACGAGCTGCGAGTTGAACAGATAGGAACTGACAGCATCAACAAGGCTGACCCGGTCGGCTGGCGCCTCGACCACCGAAAGGCCCGGCACGCGCGCCCGCAGCGCGGCGTAGAAGCCTGCCGCATCACTGAACGCCTGTTCGTGGGTGAACAGCACGGTTTCATTCGCGACAGCGACCACGTCATTGTGAAAGGCACCCGCCTGAATTGCCGCATCACTTTGCTGCACAAACAGCGCCATCGCAGGATCAAGCCCGTGGCGCCGCGCAATCGCCTCGCTTGCGGCACGTGACTGTCGCGCCGGAAAACCACCCGCCTGGGGGGCGCCATAGACGAAAACCTCAACGCCACGCTCGCCATGATGGGGCGCCAGCCGCATATGATTTGCCGCGCCTTCATCGCCGAGTCGCGCTGGCAACGCCGGATGAACTGCGAAACAGGCCGTATTGCCAAACGCCAGCTTCAACACCCGCAGGGTTTCATCCTGCTCAATGCTGCGGTGAAGATTGGTTGAAAGGTTGGCGACGGACAGGTGGCAACGCCCGTCCCCGGTGTCCACAGCCGGTGACACCGTTGCAGCATTTGCCGTCCACATCGCCGAAGCCGAACAGGCATTGGCAAACAACACCGGATCCTCACGAAACGCCGCCGCGCACACCGCATCGTCATCACCGGTGAACCCGACAGCGCGCAGAAAGCCCGTTGCCGGTCGATTCTGTGGCGGCAGAAAACCCTGGGTCAGCCCCAAGCCGATCAGCCGCCGCATCTTGCCCAGACCTTGCAGTGCCGCCGCGCGGGGTCGCGCATCGGCGCCGGCATTGTTCGTCGCCGCGAGATTGCCAAACGATAGTCCGGCATAATTGTGGGTGGGGCCAATCAGGCCATCAAAGTTGATTTCACGCATGACCAGGCCACATGCCACAGGCAGCCGCGAAGGTGAACTCCACACAGCGCTGCCCGAGCTGACATGAATTGCGACAATTCGAATCTTGGTATCGTCGGACGAAGCAGGAATATCCGTTAGTGGTTGCAGAATGTGTGCTTTTCCGGGGAAGCTGCCACAAAGGCGACGGAGATCGTGACGGTTGCGCGCCGTAGGTTCATCGCCCAGTAGAGATTTCGCAAAGCGATGGAATTGACGATGATGCCCCGCCGAGAAACTGCCCCGCCTGGCCCCATGTTGGCGGTGACCCTGATCATGCTGGCAGCGCTCTCAGCTTGCGGCCAGCACGGTGGAGATGAAAAAAGCGGACGTGGCCCAACCGAAGTTGGCTATGTCGTGGTTGAACCGACAGATGTCCCGGTCGTCACCGAGCTGAGTGGCCGCACGAGCGCCTATCAAACATCGGAGGTTCGTCCACAGGTCAACGGCATCATCCGGCGGCGGCTGTTTGTTGAGGGGGCTCTCGTCCATCAGGGGCAGACGCTGTATGAAATCGATCCCGGCCTGTATCGCGCTGCGACAAGCCAGGCGGCAGCCAATCTTGCCAGTGCCGAGGCCAATGCCGAAGCGACCCGGGTCAAGGCCGAGCGGTACAAGCCGCTGGCCGATATGGAGGCGGTATCCCGGCAGGAATATACGGATGTCGCCGCGCAGGCACGACAAGCGGCAGCCGCCGTCGCGCAAACCCGCGCCGCCTTGCAGACCGCCAGGATCAATCTCAACTACACGCGCGTCCCGGCGCCGATCACCGGTCGTATCGGTCGCTCGCTGGTGACCGAGGGCGCGCTGGTAACCGCCAACCAGGCCGACCCGCTCGCGAGCATTCAACGGCTCGACCCGATCTATGTCGATATACAGCAATCAAGCACCGATCTGCTGGCGCTGCGACGGAACCTGTCGTCAGGCGGCACGACACCGACAGCCGCCGCTGTTCGGTTGAAACTTGAGGATGGCAGCGATTACACCCTGACCGGCAGTGTGGAGTTCGCCGAAGCAGTGGTTGATCCGGCAACGGGCACCGTTACGCTGCGCGCGCGCTTTGCCAACCCGGATGGCTTGTTGCTGCCAGGCATGTTTGTCCGCGCCCGCTTCGCACAGTCCATCAGCACAAACGCCTTTCTCGTCCCGCAAGTGGCGGTGAGCCGCGATCTCAAGGGCGCCGCCATGGTTTTCCTTGTCGGGCCAGACAACAAGGCCGTTACGCGGACGATCACCGCGACGCGCGTGCTGGGCACCAACTGGATCGTTACCAGCGGCCTAAACCGTGGCGACAGGGTCATTACGGAAGGGCTGGGTCGCCTGAAGCCGAACAGCATGATCAAACCTGTCCCGGCTGGATCGCCCCAGCGCATCGGATCGCCCGGCAAGGGACGCAGCAGCGGCGCGGGAAACTGACCCGGCATGTCACGTATCTTTATCGACAGACCGATTTTTGCCTGGGTCATCGCAATCATCATCATGCTGTGCGGCATGGGCAGTATCCTGTCCTTGCCAGTCGAGCAGTTCCCGGATGTCGCGCCGCCCAATATCAATATCCGCGCAACCTATCCCGGTGCATCGGCCGAAACGCTGGAAACAAGTGTTGCGCAGGTCATTGAGCAGCAACTGACCGGGATTGATGGCCTGCTCTATTTCAGCACCAATTCGTCCTCTCGCGGTACCGTTACCATCAGCGCGACCTTCGCCAAGGGCACCAACCCGGACATTGCGCAGGTCCAGGTCCAGAACAAGGTGCAACAGGCGCTGAGCCGCTTGCCGCAACAGGTGCAGCAACAGGGATTGACCGTCACCAAATCCAACCCTGATTTTCTTTTGATTGCTGCACTTTACGACACGACAGATCAACGCACGGCGCTCGACGTGTCGGACTATATGATCTCCCACCTGCAAGACACGATCGGTCGCATCAAGGGCGTCGGGGACACCAATGTTTTCGGTGCGCAATATGCGATGCGTATCTGGCTCAACCCGGACAAACTTGCCGCGGTCAAGCTGATACCAAATGACATTGCCACCGCCGTCAGCGCGCAGAATGCGGAAATTGCCGCCGGTGAAATCGGCGGCGTACCCAACGCCGATGACCAATATCTGGACGCGACAGTGACGGCGCAGTCGCGGCTGACGACGCCCGAACAGTTTCGCGAGATCGTCGTCAAGACCCAGGCTGATGGATCCACGGTACGGCTTGCCGATGTGGCACGGATCGAACTTGGCGCGGAATCCTACGGCATCTTCAGCCGGGTCAATGGCCACCCCGGCGCTGGCCTCGCTGTCAGCCTGGCGCCCGGCGCGGATGCCCTGTTGACCGCCAATCTGGTCAAGGCCGAAATACGTCGCCAGTCTGACAGTTTCCCGGCGGGCTTCAGTTATGTTTTTCCTCAGGATTCAACAGCCTTCATCAAGCTTTCGGTCAGGGATGTGGTGATAACGCTGATCGAGGCGATCGCGTTGGTTGTGGTCGTGATGTTCGTGTTCCTGCAAAGCTGGCGCGCCACGCTGATCCCGGCGATTGCGGTCCCGGTGGTGTTGTTGGGCACGTTTGGCGTGTTCGCGCTTGCCGGCTTTTCAATCAACACGCTGACCCTGTTCGGGCTTGTTCTCGCCATTGGCCTTCTGGTCGATGATGCCATTGTCGTGGTGGAGAATGTCGAACGGGTCATGGACGAAAACCCGGGCATGAGCCCGCGCGACGCCACAATACAATCGATGGGAGAAATCCAGACGGCCCTTGTCGCTATTGCCCTGGTGCTATCCGCTGTGTTCCTGCCAATGGCCTTTTTCGGTGGATCAACCGGCGTCATTTACCGGCAATTTTCGGTCACGATCATTTCCGCCATGACCCTTTCGGTGGTCGTGGCACTGGTGTTGACGCCTGCGCTGACTGCCACCCTGCTCAAACGGCGGGAGGACGAAGAAAAGACCTGGCTGCAACGCAAAACGGTGCGCGCACGCGCCTGGTTCAATACCGGCTTTGCCGCAGGTGTTCGGCGTTATGAACGTGCCGTCACACGGGTGGTCGATCGGAAATGGTTGTTCCTTGGGGCCTATGGCGTCGTGCTCATCCTGCTCGCGACACTGTTCGTGCGCTTGCCGACCGGATTCCTGCCGACAGAAGACCAGGGCATCGCGTCAATCCAGTTTACCCTCCCGGCAGGCGCAACGATCAACCGGACCCGCGCCGCGCAGCGCGAGATCGAGAAATATTTCCTGACGCAGGAAAGCAACAATGTCGCTGCCTTGCTCACGGTCAGTGGCGTATCGGGTGGCGGCGGCAGCGGCGGCGGGGGGCAGAATGCCGGACGCGGATTTGTGGCGTTGCGTGATTGGGCCGAACGCAAGGGCAGCGAAAATGCCGCACCGGCAATAACCCAGCGCGCGACCAAGGCACTGGGTGGCCTGCGCGACGTGGAGTTCTTTGCCCTGCAACCCGCGCTGGTGCGCGGCCTTGGCCAGTCAAACGGCTTTACGATGGAGCTACGCAACACGGGCAACCTCAGTCGCGCCGATTTCAAGGCAGCGCGCGACAAGTTGCTCGCAGCGGCGCGCGCCGATCCCTTGCTCGCGTCGGTCCGCAGCAGCGACCTCCCGGATCAACCGTCGCTGAAAGTAGCGCTTGATCCGCTGAAGCTCAGCGTGCTTGGCCTGAGTCAGGCTGATGCCAATTCGACGCTGACAGCAGCGTGGGGTGGCCGTTACATCAATGATTTCAACGACCATGGTCGTGTGAAACGCGTCTATATCCAGGGCGATGCGCCATATCGCGCCAACCCGGATGACCTTTCGCGATGGTTTGTCCGTGGCAATCTCGGGCAAATGGTGCCCTTCTCATCATTCGCGACGATTTCCTGGGCCACCGCTCCGACATCGCTGAGCCGCTTCTCGGGGGTATCCTCCTATGAACTTCAGGGACAGGCCGCACCGGGACAGAGTTCAGGTACAGCGATGGACGAGATTGAAAAACTTGCAGCGGACATCCCCGGCACCTCGGTGGCATGGGCCGGGCTATCATTTCAGGAGCGCCTGTCATCCGGGCAAGCGCCTTACCTCTACGCTGTGTCCCTGCTGGTCGTATTCCTCTGCCTCGCTGCACTCTATGAAAGCTGGACGATCCCGTTGGCCGTCCTGCTGATCATCCCGCTTGGCCTGGTCGGCGCGATCCTGGCGGTGACGCTGCGCGGGTTGAACAATGACGTCTATCTGCAAATCGGCTTGCTGACGACCATGGGGCTGGCCGCCAAGAATGCGATCCTGATGATCGAGTTTGCCGAACGCGCCGAAAAGCAAGGAAAACGCGTCATCGAAGCGGCGATGGAAGCCGCCCGCATCCGCCTGCGACCCATTTTGATGACCAGCTTCGTGTTCATCTTCGGGGTATTGCCGCTTGCGCTCGCGGCAGGTGCCGGTGCCAACAGCCGGATTGCCATTGGCACCTCGGTGATCGGTGGGATGCTGACCGCGACACTCCTTGCGATCTTTTACATACCGCTGTTCTTTGTCCTGGTGCGCCGGACAACGCGGGACGCACTCAAGCGGCTGCACCGCGAGGTGGCCGCACCGACGAACCCGGAAGGCGCCGCATGATCCGCCGCTTCATTGCGCTCATCCTTGCGGCCGGAACTTCCGCCTGCTCCATGGAACCGCATGACCTGCGCCCCGCGCTTCCGGTCGCGACGAGCTGGCCGACCGGTGACGCCTATCTAAAGCAGGCAGAAGCGCCACTTCCGACTGTCAATCACAGGGACGTTTTTCGCGATCTCCGCCTGCAACAGCTTATCGCCCTCGCACTGACCAACAATCGTGACCTTCGTATCGCAGCAGCCAATATTGCGGCGGCAAGGGCACGGCTTCAGATCCAGCGTGCCGAACTGGTCCCCGGGGTTGATGCTGCGGCCAGCTATCGTGATGCGCGCGGTGCAAACAGCGCCAGTGCCACCTTGGGTGTAACCGCTTTCGAAATTGATCTTTTCGGGCGCGTGCGTTCACTCAGCAATGCCGCGCAGGACCGCTATTTCGCCACCGAGGCAGCGGCGCACGCGACGCGCCTTGCGCTTGTCGGTGACATCGCCACCGCCTGGCTTACCTGCGCCAGCGACCGCAGCCTGCTGAAGATTGCGCAGGATTCAGCCATCAGTGCGCGGCACAGCGTCGCGTTGACCAAGGCTCGGCTGGATGGCGGTATCGCAGCCCGTTCCGACCTCGATCAGGCCAGCAGTATCTTGCAAACCGCCTTGTCCGACGAAGCGCGACAGACGACTGCAGCAGCGCAGGACATCAACGCGCTCGAACTGCTGGTTGGGACGACGATCAACCCCGAACTGCTGCCGCTGTCCATCGAAGAGGCCGCACCGACAATTGCTGAGTTGCCCGCCGGTCTGGATTCGCGCGTGCTGCTGCGGCGCCCCGATGTTGTGCAGGCCGAGCATGTTTTGCGCGCCGCCAATGCCGAAATCGGCGCAGCACGGGCGCAGTTGTTTCCGCATATCTCACTCACGACACTGCTCGGCTTTGCCAGCAACGGGCTGAGCAACCTGTTTACGGGCGGCACCTTCAGCTATTCCGTTACGCCAAGCGTGACCCTTCCGATCTTCAGTGCCGGCGCCGGAAAGGCAAATCTCGCCCAATCCCGTGCACAGCGCGATGCGGCGCTCGCCGGTTATGAAAAGGCCATTCAGACCGCCTTCCGCGAAGTATCGGATGCACTCGCGCGGCGCGGCACGATCGCCGATCAGGAACGCGCCCAGCGAGCACTGGCCGAGGCGGCACGCGACAATTACACCTTGGCAGATGCCCGCTATCGCGGTGGCATTGAGACCTTTCTGCAAAGTCTCGATGCGCAACGCTCATTCTATGCGGCGCAACGCGGCCTTGTGGCCACGGAGCTGACCAAGGCAACCAATCTCGTCACGCTCTATCGGACGCTGGGGGGAGATTCGCGGCTCGATCCCGCAAGGGGCGGCGACTGAGCAAGTTCGCCTTGCTGTTTCCGGTATGGTGCAATGCGAGCAATGCTTGACGCCAGCGCGTGCTCGGGCAAGGATGCGGTATGGCGGCCCCACCCCTTCCCGATCCAGGCGCGTTCTTTCGCGAGATGCTCGGCCAATGGGAGTCGATGGCCAATAATCTTGGCGGCGAAATGATGAAGAGCGGCGAGTTTGGCCGTGCCATTCAGGGCGCCAATGCTGCGGCGATGAAGGCGCAGGCGGCGACACACCAGATGATGGATCGTGCGCTCGCTGCTGCCAACATGCCAAGCCGCAGCGAGGTTGAGGACATTTCCGGGCGCCTCGCGCGGATTGAGGAATCAATCCAGCGAATCGAGGGCCTGTTAATGTCCCAGGCGGGCATTACCCCGGCTGACCGACCCAAACCAAAGCGCACGCGCAAACCACCGGGTAAAGCGGCTTGAGCGAGGCGAGCGCGCCTGACATTTTTGACACGGCCCGGCGCGAGTTCGACCGCGTGTTGCAGCGCAATCTCAAGGGGCTGGAATATTTCACCACGTCCGGTCCGGTACTTGGCGCCTCACCAAAAGATGTATTGATCCAGCGCGGTACGATGAGCCTCTATCATTACCGGCCCATGTCGGACGAGGTGTATCGCGTCCCCATCCTGCTGGTCATGGCGACGACCAATCGCGGGTATATTTTCGACATGGTGCCAGGGCAAAGCCTGGTCGAATATCTGCTCAAGGCCGGGTTTGACGTGTTCATGCTCGACTGGAACCCGCCACGGGCCGACGAGCGCGGTCTGGCCCTGAAGGACTATGTGCTCGACTTCCTCCCCGCTGCAATCAAGCGGGTCCAGCAGGAAACCGGTGAAAGCGATGTCACGGTCACGGCTTATTGCTTTGGCGGCGTCCTCGCCCTGCTATGGGCCGCACTTGAGGGAGAGACGGCGCTGCGCAACCTGGTTTGTTTCACCACGCCGATTGATTTCAGCAAGATGGAGATGTTCCAGGCCTGGTCCGACAAGCGCTTTTTCGACGTGGACAAGCTCATCGACACATTTGGCAATTGCCCCGGCGACTATCTCTACACCGCCTTTGACATGCTGCGCCCCGGCGCACGGGTTGCCGGCAATATCCGGCTGATCGACAATATGTGGAACGACGAATTCGTCAAATCCTACCGAATGTTCGACCGCTGGGCCGCCGACATCCTGCCGCTGGCAGGCGAATATTTTCGTGAAACGACCAAGAAGCTGATGTGGGACAATCAGCTCCTCAATGGCACACTGGACGTTGCCGGGCGAGAGGTCGATCTCGGAAAGATAAAGGCGCCATTCCTTCATGTTACGGCAGAACATGATCATATCGTGCCAAGCGGGGCGTCCGCACCGTTGATTGATATGATTGGTTCGGCCGACAAGGAACAGGTGACATTGAAGGGCGGGCATGTCAGCCTTGTCGCAGGGGGCAATGCGATCAAGCGGCTATGGCCGAAATTGGTCGAGTGGCTGGGGGAGCGATCGACATGAGCCATCAGATCCGGCGATTTGAGCCGACCGACCGGGAGGCCATGCTCGCCTTTGCCGACAGCCTGCCTGAACATGATCTGTTGTTCCTTGGCCGTGACTTGCGCCATCCACGCGTGATCGAGGCATGGCTGGGTGCGATTGAGGAAGGCTGGATCGACAGTCTGGTGGCCATCGACAAGGACAAGCTGGTCGCGACCGCCGCGCTTGTGCGTGATCCACTGAGCTGGAGCGCCCATGTCGGGGAGATCCGCCTGCTCGTTGCTGCTGACAAACGTGGCGCCGGGTTGGGCCGCGATCTGCTGGAAGGCATCTATTCAATCGCCATGGAGCGTGGTCTGTCCAAACTGACCGCGCAGATGACGCCCGACCAGATCGGCTCGGTCATGCTGTTCGAGAGTCTGGGGTTCAGGGCTGAAGCGTTGCTGAAGAACCAGGTCCGCGACCGTTCGGGCAACACGTTCGATCTCGCCGTGCTCAGCCAGGATGTGGCGCGGGTTAATGCGCAGCATCGCGCATTTGGCGTTCAACAATGAACCTTAACCATAGCCGGCGCATTGATGTCGGAGTTGCAGGAGAAATGCCTTGGCCCATGCTGCTGTCGATCACACAGGCATAAAGCCGCCCTCAGCGCTGCTGGCACTCACGGAACTGCCGCGAGCGCTTGTTGAGTTTGGTTCTCTCGGCCTTGCCGCGCCCCTTCTTGCCACCGCGCCGCGCGGTGATGGCCATCCGGTGATGGTACTACCCGGCTTCGTCACGACCGACATTTCAACAGCGCCGCTGCGCCGTTATCTGCGTGATCTTGGATATGACGCCCACGCCTGGCTGCTCGGGCGCAACCTTGGCCCGAAGGCAATTGGGCGCGAGGGTGAGAAGCTGATCGCCCGTCTTCGGGAAATCCATGAAACGACCGGCGAAAAGGTCAGCCTGATCGGCTGGAGCCTGGGCGGTGTGATGGCGCGTCAACTTTCGCGCCGGGCGCCCGATGCCGTTCGCCAGGTGATCTCACTCGGCTCACCCTTTACCGGCAGGCCCCAGGCAACCAATGTCTGGCGGACCTACCAGATCCTGACGGGGCAGCGGCTCGACGATCCCGATACCCGCGTCCAATTGTCCGAAAGCGCCTTGCCGCCACCGGTGCCGTCAACAGCCATTTACAGCCGCGAGGATGGTGTTGTGGCGTGGCAGAACTGCATCGAACCACAAGGACCGGAAACTGACAATATCCAGGTCCATGGCAGCCATTGTGGCCTCGGCGTCAACCCGGCGGTACTCTACGCCATCGCCGACCGTCTCGCGCAGCGTGACGGCGACTGGCACCCCTTTGATCGCAGCGGCTTGCGCTCGCTCGTCTACCCGTCCGCCGGGCACGCCTGAAATCCTGCCCCCTCCCGCACACGGGAGGGGGAACGACTTCTACTTCTTGTCGCCGCGTAGTGGCGCAACGGCATCCCGCCCGAACTGCATGATCAGCTCACCAATCTCGCGCGCCTGTCCCATGGAGCGCGATCCCTGGTCGCGCAGAAAATCACCCTGGATTTTCATCACCTCGGAAAGATCCTTGGCGTGAGCCGCTGCACGCATGGCGGCAAATGCCTCGCGGGCATTGGCTTCAGCCTGATCGATCATCTTGGCACCAATCGCCGAACCACCTTCGGCCACCTTGCTGCTGCCGGCCCGCATCGCCTCCCCCGCCTTCCTGGCCGGGTCGATGATACGCTCGTTGATCGCCTCACGTGCCTTGTCGGCGGGGCTCTTCTTGTCGGCCATCACTTCACATCCTTCTTCTGCTGAGCGGATTTCCGGGTCGCGGGTTTGGGTTTCGCTTTGGGCTTTGCAGCGGGCCTTGCCTTGGCGGCGACCGCCTTTGCCTTTGCCGCCGAAGCTGCGGCAGGTGCCTTCGCTTTCGCCGGCCCGGCGGCAGCCGGTGCCTTGGCGGCGGGCGCCGCCTTGCCGATTGTCGCCGCCTTCAGTGCATCAAAGGAAGCGCGCAGCGCGGCCGCATAATTTTGCGGATCTGGCATCATGTTGCGATCCGACGTGAACGAAATCGCGATCGTATCGCCATAGCTGTAAATGGGGTTGATCAGGCCCATGCCATCAAAGACAGGACCAGTGCCATACATGCCCACCATCCGGGCGCCGCAAAAATAGAGTGGTACGCGACTGCCGGGCACATTTGTGACGACGCAATTGAACGCCGGAGCATGGGCATTGGCGGCACCGACGCGGGTATAGAGCCGTGCGGCCAGCCCGGCCAGACCCGACGGGATCAACTGGCTGTAATCGGTCAATGTACGCGCACCGACCGCATTGGTCAGCGCCTTGGAATTGACTGCTTCATCATGAACAAAGCGCAATCGCTCGAGCGGATCCTCGATCTGCGTCCCAAGCCCGACAACCATTGCCGACACCAGATTGCCGAGGGCAGCTTTCTCGCCCTCGCCGCGCACCGAAATCGGCGCCATCGCGGTCAGTGTTTCCTTTGGCAGGTCATTTCTGCCCTTGAGGTAGCTGCGCAGGCCACCGCCAACGATCGCCAGGATCACGTCATTGACCGTCGCGCCTTCGACAGACTCCTTGATCGCACGCACCTCGGCCAGTGGCAGCGGAACCGCGTCGAACACCCGGTGCGCAGAGACCTTGCCGTTAAAGCAGGTTTTGGGCGCCGGGCGCGCGTTGCGGATCGACACATCACCCTTGCCAACCTGTGCTGTCAGCTTGGCCATGCCCGGCAGTGACCGGCCAATGGTTTCCATGATCCGCATCGGCTGCGCCAGGGAATTGAAATAGCTGCGCATCAACAGGTCTGCCACATTCGGCATATGCTCGGGACGCCAGTCGTCCTGTACCTTGGGCGGTGTCATTGAGGCATCAAGGTCATGCACCGCCGCAGACATCTCAACCCCCGACATGCCGTCAATTGCGGCATGGTGAACCTTGGAGACGAGCGCGAAGCAGCCCGGCGGCAGGCCAGGAATGTTGTCCAGCCCCTCGACAACGGTGAACTCCCATAGCGGCTTGGACAGATCCATCGGTCGGGCATGGAGCCGAGCTACCTGGATACATAGCTGCCGCCAGTCGCCGGGCTTGGGCAAGGCGATGTGGCGCACATGGAATTCAATGTCGAATTCCGGGTCTTCAATCCAGTAAGGATGGTCAAGATCAAAGGGAACCCGCACCAAACGCTGGCGAAAACTGCGCGCCGCGCCCAGTCGCGAACTGATGAAATTGAGAATATCCTTGAACCGCACAAACCCACCGGGAGCGGTAGAGGGGTCGTATATCCCGACCGAACCGATATGCATCGGCGTGTGTGGCGTTTCGAGATAGACGAACGACGCGTCCTGCCCGGATAGTTGTAGCATTCCTGTCTCCCTGTCACCCCGCCAATGCGGGGCTATTTCCCAAACCCAAACACGTCCTGATGGAAGCGGCCTTTCGCGATCATCATTTCCAGCCACTCCGACCCTTGGGCATATTCATCGCCGACCTGTTGCATCTGGATGCGGATCAGTGTGTCACGCACCGCCGGGGCCATGAATTTTCCGTCCCCGCAAACGAAAATATGGGCGCCCTGCCGGATCGCGGCCCATACCGCCTCCTGCTCGGCCCACAGCGCATCCTGGACGAATTTCCAGGGGTGAGAGGCGGGCGCGGAAAAGGCCAGGAACGGCTTGATGACGCCCCGGTCAGTCCATTCTTCCATGTCATTGCGACAGAACCAGTCGTGATCAGGATGACGGCAGCCGAAAAACAACAGGCTTTGCGCAATATCCCGGCCTGACGCGGCCTGCATCGCGCGTTCCTGGATAAACCCACGCAGCGGGGCAAAGCCGGTTCCCGGGCCAATCAGGATCATCGGCACTGTGGGGTCGGCGGGCGGTGCAAACGGCGGATTGGGGCGACGCACATAGCCAAAGACATGATCCCCGGCCGCAACACCCTGCATATAACCAGACGCAAAGCCGCGATGTTCACCCAGACCCGACCAGGCTGGCGCAGCCATGGTGCCAACGATGAGATCGGCGACCTGTGGTTCGGCCAACGGGCTGGATGCGATTGAATAGAAGCGCGGCGCGATCGCCGCCGACAACTCGACCAGACTGTCGAGCGACAATTCTGCTGCCGGATGCTGCTCAA
Organism: uncultured Sphingomonas sp.; assembly: GCA_963422345.1. Classification (GTDB taxonomy): domain Bacteria; phylum Pseudomonadota; class Alphaproteobacteria; order Sphingomonadales; family Sphingomonadaceae; genus Sphingomonas. The sequence goes on along the minus strand of OY729425.1, from coordinate 1,919,674 downwards.
GCAAATCAAGCACCGACAGGCGTTTGTCGCCAACCTCGCGATCGAACACCTCGCCGCCCAGCCGCAGCAGCTCGGCCTTGGTATGGGGGCAGCGCGTTTGCGCCGCAATGACGCCAAGCGCCCTTCGGGGCAATGCGTCCGACAGCTCGACAAAGTCGGTCAGCAATTGCCGCACCGTCACCGTCTGGCCGAGCGGCAGATGCCTGAAACGTCCGCCCTGCCCGTCGACGCGCAGCTGCGCCGTGCCATCAAGATCAAGTCGCGCCAGCGCCCGGTCAACCAGCTCAGGGCGGTTGCGCGCATAAACCGCGATATGATCCCCGGCATGGTATCGTTGCCCTTCGGGCAACCGAATCCGGATCAACCGGGTTGACGGGCGCGGCGGCTCAATTGCGAAATCCCACAGGCCATCCGCTGGCTTGACCAGTTCATCATTGGTCAGAATCTCAAGCCGTTGGGCATGTTCCGGCAAAGCCAGCGCACGCGCCGCATCGGCATCAACCGGGCGCAGGGACAAGGTCGATGCGACCTCGCTCGGGCTTACCTCACTGCCAAGCGCCTTCCACAAGTCACGGACGAAGCCGGCAACCGCACCATCAAAATCGCCCTGACCATCAGCCTCGGCGCGCGGCAACAACCGTGTCGCGCCGGCCTTCTCGATCGCGGCGTCGATGCGTTTGGGGAAAAGCTGATAGTTGGGCCATTGCGAATTTCCGACGCCGAGGACCGCAAACCGCGCGCCGCCCCAATCCGCATCGTCAAACAGACCGGCATCAAGCGCGCGTTCAACCTCAAGCGCGCTATCCGGTGCGCGACCATTATAGGTCGCGGTAACGATAACGATGACCTTGTCTTCGGGCAGCGCACCGCCCTTGAAACTCTCATCCATGGAGCGGACGATGGTTTCGAAACCGTCCACGCTGGCACGCTCGGCTATTTCTTCAGCAATGTCGCGCGCCGTCCCCAGGCTCGATCCATAAATGACCGCAAAACGCTGTCCGGTGCCCGAAACGGTTGCAACGGGCGCCTCCACCGCCACGGGCGCGGTCGGCATTACACTAAGCCGCTCGTGCTGGTTGCGCAGGCGAATGCGCATATGAAAATCGTCGGGCTTGATCGACAGTGTTTCCTTGATGCGCAGCCGGTAATTATGTGGGTCCGATACGGCGAAGGCACGTAACATCATCGCCATCGCGATCTTGGCTTCGACCATGGCAAACTGACGACCGATACATGCCCGCTCACCGTTGCCGAACGGTTTGTAGGCGTGTGGGTGCCGCGCGGCCTCAGCCTCCGGCAGCCAGCGATCAATGTCGAAATCTTCGGGGTGGTCCCAGACATGCGGGTCGCGGTGCAGGCCCGGAGAAAAGATGTTGATCGGGCGATCCTTGCGCATCGCCCATTTGCCGCCGATCAACGTATCCTCGAACGGCGCAACACTGAATGCCGGCGCGGTCGGCCACAGGCGCAAGGCCTCTTTGAGGATCCGTTCAATCACCTCAAGCTGCGCGACATGGGAATAGTCCGGACGCGTATCACCGGGCAGCACCCGGTCAACCTCGGCATAGGCCTGCGCCAGCACATGCGGGGTCCGCAGCAAGTGATGAAACGCGAAGGTCAGCATTCCGGACGTCGTTTCATGCCCGGCAATCAGAAATGTCAGTACCTGGTAGCGAATATTGACGTCGTCGAGTCGCTCGCCCGTTTCCGGATCGATCGCCGAAATCATCAGGTTGAGCAAATCCTTGCCATCAGTCGGATTCCTACGCCGGTCTGCGATGATGCCATCGACCAGCGCATTCATCTCTTCGATGTCTGCATCAAACTGGCGCTGCGCGCGTCGGGCCAGCCGGTTTTGGAAAGGCAACCGCGTGATCATGTTGAGCGACTCGCCCAGCGCGCGGCCAAGTGCCTCGAGGAAGCTGTCGAGTTCGTCCTTCTCGAAACTGTCGAACCGATGGCCGAAACCGGCAATCGCGATCGAATCTAGCGTCAGCCGCGTCATGTCATCGGCGACCAGCACATCGGTCCCTGACAGGCGCGACCATTTTGCAATCAACTGATCGCAAACCTCCAGGATCATGTCGAAATAACCGCGCATCGCGCGCTGGCTGAACGCGGGCAACAAAATGCGGTGCGCTTTGCCCCAATTGGGTTCTTCACTATATGAGGTAAACAATCCGTCCCCGGCAAACCGTCGCACAACGCGCAAACCCGGTCCGGGCATCTTGCGGAAACGGGTTTCATCGCTGAGCTCGGCGACAAGATCGGCACCGGTAACGAACAGGCCAACACGACTGCCGAATCGCAGCTTGAAGATACCGTCGGGAAAATCGCGTGCCACCCGCAACAGGTGAGAAATCAAACCCGAACGAGCAATTTGATGGAGATGACCGACAACCGGCAAACCTGGCGGGGAAGGTATCACCGCTTTCTCGGCCGGGACGGTCGCCATCAGCATCTCCCCTCTTGCTGCGTCATTGGCAGTCTGGGCACACTCCAACACAGGCTGGCCTTGTGTGCAACCTCGCATCGCAACCGCCCTTAACGCCGTCGCAACGCCACCACCGCTATGCTGGCCAAGGACAGCTCGCGATGATCACCATCACCCTCCCCCGGCCCGGCCTCAGGTCGCTCCCTCCCGTGGCGGTGTCACTGGCGCTGTTCTGCGCGATCCTGGTGTTTGCCCGGCCTGCCCTTGCGTCATTGGCGCAGATCGCAGCGCTGGCATTGGCCCTGCGGTTCCTGCTCATCCAGCTTCACGCACCGCAGCCCGACCGCGCTGCTGCGCTGGCCCTGATCTTGTCGACGTTGATGCTCAACACGAGCCTGTCCAGCCCCGATGACGCGCTGTGGGCCGCCCCTTGCTTGATGGCGTTGGCCAGCGCTGTTGTGCGCAAACATGGCACCATGCTCCTCTGGTACGGCATTGCGCTTGGATTCAGCACCGATGCCATTCTTATGGCCCCCTTCTATCTCGCCCTGTTGATCAATCGCCGCGTGGCGTTCCACCACTGGTTGATCGTGCCTGTGGCGGCATCGGCGATCAGGCTGTCGATCTGGGCAGCGGATGCATCGCTGGCCCGTCAAATGTCGGCTGCGCCCGGGGTTGGCGGGATCGATCCGGCACTGGCGCACTACGCCCCCAATCTCTGGCAGATTGTTGAGGCGATACCGCTCTTCGGCTCATTGCCGCTTGCTGGCCTCGCATTGGCAGCGGCGACGGGTGCCGGAGCAGCCTATATCGCCGCGCTTTCGACCCGCACGAACCACGGACAGGCACTGCTTGCACCGGCATTGCTGGCCCCCCTGATTCTCTCCGGCCTGCTCCCGGGAATGCACGTGCATGATTTCCTGCTCCCGGACCTGCTGGCACTGGTCATGGCGCTCTCGCATCGCCGTCGATCAAGCTGGCACAACGTCGCACTGATCGTGACAGGATCAGTGCTGGGTCTGGCCGGCCATGACTACCAATCTGATATATTGGCCATAATCGGCGCTGTCATGATGATCGCCGCTACGGTGCGAATAGCGCAGCCGCTTGTCCACCCCTTTGCCAACGACAATCCCCTGTTGGCACGCACCTGATTAAGCATCCGCGATAGGTCAGCGTTGACACCCATGTTATGCTGGCACCCGAAAAGCTCAATCCTCAACGGAGATTCGGTGGATGTTTGGCAGCAATCGCGGCCGTGAGACGACGACAAGCTCACCACTCTCATCGGCAATGGCCGGACAGAAACGTGGCATGTTTTCTGTCATTGGCCCTGATGTGGTGATCACTGGCAATGTCGTTGCGACAGCCGATCTGCACATTGATGGTCGTATTGACGGCGATGTCAGCTGCGGCAACCTTGTTCAGGGCAATGACTCGCTTATCAAGGGGATCGTCAGGGCCGAAACGGCACGCCTTGCCGGGACCATCGATGGATCGGTCGCTGTGCGACAGCTGACTGTTGAACGCGCAGCGCGGATCACCGGCGACGTCGAATATGAAACGATCGCCATTGAAAATGGTGCGTCGATTGACGGCAGGCTGAAGCATATCACCCCCGGCGCAGCACATATTGCCGGGCAGGACAGCAGCGTCACGCTCTTCCCAACCAACACCGCAGAAGCCGCGGCCTGACGCAACGCCGATCCGCCCCGCGCGGATCACCGGATTGCATCAGTCCCCTGTAACAAGGACAGGCGCTGGTCGCGGGTATTTCGCCCGCGCCGCGCCCGCGCGTCACATGTGCAGGGTCCGCCCATAGGCCGCGAGCACGCTTTCGTGCATCATCTCGCTCAACGTCGGATGCGGGAAAACCGTTTCCATCAATTCGGCCTCGGTCGTCTCAAGCGTCTTGCCGATCGTATAGCCCTGGATCAATTCGGTGACCTCGGCCCCGATCATATGGGCGCCGAGCAGTTCCCCGGTTTTTGCATCGAACACCGTCTTGATGAAGCCTTCTGCTTCACCCAGTGCTATGGCCTTGCCGTTGCCGATGAACGGGAAATTGCCGACCTTGACCTCATGGCCAGCCTCTTTCGCCTTGGCTTCGGTCAAACCAACACTGGCGATTTGCGGGTGGCAATAGGTGCATCCGGGAATGTTGCGTACGTCCATCGCGTGCGGATGCCGCCCGGCAATCGCCTCAACCGCAATCACGCCTTCATGGCTCGCCTTATGTGCCAGCCATGGCGGCGCAGTGACATCGCCAATGGCATAGAGCCCCTCAACATTGGTCTTGCAGGTCGGATCGGTGACAATATGGCCACGCTCGGTCTTCACACCCAGTGCTTCCAACCCGATATTCTCCGTGTTCGGAACGATACCGATAGCGACGATGACGTGGCTGAACTCCGACGTGTCAACCTTGCCATCCTTGCCCTTGATCGCCGCCTTCACGCCTGACGCGGTGACGTCGAGCTTGTCGACACCGGCGCCGGTCATGATCGTCATGCCCTGCTTCTTGAGCGCCTTTTCAAGAAACACCGAGACATCGGCATCCTCGACCGGCACGACGCGGTCGAGCATCTCGACGACCGTCACCTCTGCACCCATGTCGTTGTAGAAGCTGGCGAACTCGATGCCGATCGCGCCCGACCCGATCACCAGCAACCTGGTCGGCATTTCGGGTGGAGTCATCGCGTGGCGATAGGTCCAGATGCGCTTGCCATCCGCCTTGGCAAACGGCAGGTCGCGCGCACGGGCGCCGGTCGCAACAATGATGTTTTTGGCCGTCAACTCGACAGTCTTGCCGTCAGCGGACGTGACCGACAACCGGCCCTTGCCAGTCAGCTTGCCGTCACCCATGACCACGGTGATCTTGTTCTTCTTCATCAGGTGCGTCACGCCCTGATTAAGTTGCTTCGCCACACCGCGCGAACGCTTCACCACCGCCTCCAGATCGGCGCTGATCTTCTCGGCAACCAGCCCATAATCCCTGGCATGTTGCATATAATGGAAAATCTCGGCCGAACGCAGCAGCGCCTTGGTCGGGATGCAGCCCCAGTTGAGGCAGATGCCACCAAGATTCTCTCGCTCGACAATGGCCGTCTTGAGACCAAGTTGCGCCGCCCGGATCGCGGCAACATAACCGCCGGGGCCAGAACCGAGCACAATCAGGTCATAGCTGTCAGCCACAATATTCGTCCTTCCTTTGCCCGAAATCAGGGCTCATCTCTTCACCGGTCCGAATTAACCGCATCGCGATCCGCCCGCATCGCCAGCCGCAACGGGCGAATTCCCATGAAAATCACCGCCACGACCACACCTGCGGTGACAGTCCAGATTTCCTCACGGACCTGCGGCACTGCATAGGCACACAAGGCACCGATCCCGAGCGCGCCTGCCACACCGAGCAGAAGGTGCAGCGCTTCAATAGTCGTCCGCTTCACCTGCGCCTCAGGCCAACATGCCCAACGGGCTTTCGATCAGCGCCTTGAACGCCTGCATCAGCTCGGCACCATCCGCGCCATCAATCGCGCGATGATCGAAACTGCCCGTGGCCGACATGATCGTGGCAACGCCCAGCGCATCATCAACGATATAAGGCCGCTTTTCGCCCGCACCGATCGCCATGATCATGCCCTGTGGCGGGTTGATCACCGCTTCAAACTGCTTGATGCCGTACATGCCCATGTTCGACAGGCTCGCCGTGCCACCCTGATATTCCTCCGGCTTGAGCTTGTTGTCACGTGCGCGCCCGGCGAGATCCTTCATCTCGGTCGAGATTGCCGCAATGCCCTTGCCCGCCGCATCGGTGATGATCGGCGTGATCAATCCGCTCGGAGTCGAAACCGCGACCGAAATATCCGCGCGGCTGAAGCTGATCAGCTGGTCGGGTGTGAACATGACATTGCACTTCGGCACCTGGATCAGGCTGGTGCCAAGCGCCTTGATGATCAGATCGTTGACAGAAAGCTTCACGCCGCGCGGCTCGAGCGCCTTGTTCAATTCGCTGCGCAGCTTGAGCAGCGCGTCAAGACGAATATCAACCGTCAGATAAATATGCGGAACCTGCTGCTTTGACTCAGTCAGGCGGCGCGCGATCGTCTTGCGCACATTGGACAGCTTGGTCGCTTCATGCGGAATATCCGGCACGGTTGCGGGTCGCGGCGCGGGCACACTGCCCGTCACAGCCGCAGGCGCCGCAGACGGCGCGGCAGCAGCGCGGGCGCCCTCAACATCGGCGCGAACAATCCGGCCATTGGGGCCTGATCCCTGCACGGTCGCAAGGTCGATACTCTTTTCGGCGGCGATGCGGCGAGCCAACGGGCTTGCCTTGACGCGTTCCCCCAATGTCGGTGCGACCGCAACTGGCGCGGGTTTGGCCGGAACCGCGACCGGTGCCACAGGTGCAGCCGCCGCAGGTGCGGCTTCCGCTTTCGGGGCGACTGGCCTGGGCGCGGGCGCCGTATCGCCGTCGCCGGTCAATGTCGCGATGACGGTGCCGACCTTCACATTGTCGGTCCCTTCCGCGATCATGATAGCGGTGATGACACCCTCATCGACGGCCTCGAATTCCATCGTCGCCTTGTCGGTCTCGATTTCGGCCAGCAAATCGCCGGATTTGACCACATCGCCTTCTTTCACGAGCCATTTGGCCAGCGTGCCCTCTTCCATGGTTGGGGAAAGCGCAGGCATCTTGATCTCGATCGGCATCAACGGCGTCCTTGTCTCTTGCACGAGTCCGTAACGGCAACTTCCCTTCGCGCCCGACATCGCGTCGGTCAAGCCTTGCGCCGCGCGCCCAAGCGCGCCACCTTCGTATTCAAGTCGGGGGCGAAGTCATAACGGGGGTCGCCATGCGTATCTATCTGGTCGTAATCGATGACAGTCAGGAATCGCAAATTGCGCTCCGCTTTGCCGCGCGACGAGCGGTCAAGACGGGTGGCGGCGTCAAGATCCTGGCGCTTGTGCCCCCTGCCGAGTTTGTCGCCTTTGGCGGCGTGCAGGCAACCATCGAAGAGGAAGCGCGGCTTCATGCCGAGGCATTGGTCGCGGGCGCTGCCGGCGCGCTGCTTGAAGAATCGGGAATTCATCCGAGCATCACGGTACGCCAGGGCGAAGGCCCAAAGGTAATCCGCGAGATGATTGCCGCAAACCCGGACATTGCCGCCCTGGTCCTGGGCGCCGCCGCGAGCGGCCCGCCCGGTCCTCTGGTCAGCCATTTTGCCGGCGCTGACGCGGGCGCATTGCCGATCCCGTTGATGATCATTCCCGGCAGCCTCGACCGGGAAGTGATTGACCGGTTAAGTTAGGGAAATACGGACTGATCCGAGGTCAACGAACCTTTTGAAAGTCCGAATAGGTCGCACTGGTGCGCATCTGGCCCGATTTCCCGAGCAATGATCCGGCCATGTCGCTGGAGGAATCAGCCGGCACAACAAGGCCATCGGGTAACATCCGGTAGCGGCCGGTAATCGCCATGCTCTTGATCGACGCGACCAGCATCATGCTGAATCCCTTGTTTGAGACAAACCGGATCTGCTCAACATAGGGTTGGCTTCCTTTGGTGTTGACCAACGCCTCGGCCTGCGTGTCCGGGGAAGCATCATGCGAACCGATTTTCAACGCGCCCGCTGGCAGTCGTGCAAAACGGTAGAGCACATAACCTGGCCCGTGCTCGCTCCGGCTTGCGGGCGCACCAAACCAGTCCGCCAGTTGCGCATAAGAGGGCACGGGGCCGCGCTTGGCCTTGCGCGATTGTTCAATTTCCTGCGCCGTTGGCGCTCGACCATCGACACTGACCAATGCCCATTGCTGCGCAGCCGGGCGGCGGGGATCATATTGCTCGCTGAAAACCTTTCGCGCGGCGCCCGTTCGCTCGATGGTCAGGTTGCGGCGGAAACTATGGGTGTCAGATCGCGCCGCGCGGGCAGCGGCCAGTACCTGATTTTGCAGTTCATCGGCTTTCGCCACGGCACTTGCGCCAATCGTGGCGAGCACAAAAGCAGCCGTCGGGACAAATTTGCGCGCGATCATCCATTTTCCCAATCATTGCCCTGCTGGCCACTCTCTCGAACGGCATTGCGGCAAGGATATGGCCCGCCGCGCCCTCCCACCGGCCGCCAAAGCTGAAAGTTGTACCAAAGACTTGTCTGCGCCTTCTGTCCCCGGCAACATACCGCGAATGCGCACCATCCTCCCGCTCGCCCTCATCGCCCTCGCCCAGCCAACGTTCGCCGAGACGCGCCCAGCGCCCCCCGATCCCGCCCGCCTCAAGGCGACCGTCGAAAAGCTCGTCAGCTTTGGTACACGCCACACCCTGTCGTCACCGGATGATCCCGTCCGTGGTATCGGTGCCGCCCGGCGATGGGTCGCCGGCGAGCTGACCCGTCTCGCCGATAGCTGTAATGGCTGCATCACCGTCGCCAATATCGCCCGCACCTTTACCGGGCCACGCGCACCCGCCGGTGTCGAGATTGTCGATGTGCTCGGCTTCCAGGAAGGTATCGACAAGAAGCGCGTCATCATCATCGGCGCCCATATCGACAGCCGCGTTTCGGACGTGATGAACGCCACCGCCGATGCACCGGGGGCAAATGACGATGGCTCCGGCGTCGCGCTGGTGCTTGAGGCTGCGCGCATCCTGTCAAAGCAGAAGTTTCGCGCGACAATCGTTTATGCGATCTTTTCCGGTGAGGAGCAGGGATTGTTTGGCGGACAGTTGCTTGCCGAAACGGCAAAGCAGAAGAACTGGACGGTATCCGCCATGCTGAACAACGACATTGTCGGCAATACGATGGGGCAGAACGGCATTCGCGCGGCTGATCATGTGCGGGTGTTTTCAGAAGGCATTCGTGGATCGGAAGATCTGGCGCAGCAAATTGCACGGCGTGGCAATGGCGGTGAAGATGACGGGCCTTCCCGCGCGCTGGCCAGGCTTGCCGACGAGGTTGCCCGGCAGATTCCGGGCGGGCTGGATGTGTTTGTCGATCGCCGGCCCGACCGCTTCGGTCGCGGCGGTGACCATGAACCCTTTCTCAAGCTCGGCTATCCCGCCGTGCGCTTTTCCGTCGCGGCTGAGAACTGGACCCAGCAGCATCAGGATCTGCGGGTCGAAAACGGCATTCCCTATGGCGATACCGTGGACAAGATGGATTTCCCCTATCTGGCCAAGGTGACCGCGATCAACATCGCTGCAATTCAACGCCTCGCGGCGGCGCCCGCCGCGCCATCTGCGGTAACGATTTCCGGGGCGCTCAGCTTTGACACGACCATCAAGTGGCAACCGGTGGACGGCGCGGCTCGCTACCGCGTGCATTGGCGCCGCAGCGACGCGCAAGAATGGCAAAAATCCATCGATGTCCCGGCCTCCGCCAACATGACCGTACTCAAGAACGTTCTGATCGATGACTATTTCTTCGGCGTGGCCGCCGTTGCCGCCGATGGGTCAGAGAGCCTGACAAGCTTTGCCGGCCCGGAACCGCGCCAACCCTGACGCAAAAAGGGCGCCCCACACCGGGTGGGACGCCCTTCCTGTCTTTCAATGGCCTGACGGGTCAGCGGCAGCCGCAGGAGCAGGTGCAGCTACGCCGTACCGGCGCCGGGCGACGATGCGCCGGGCGCACAACCTTGCGGCGCGCGGCATAGCTCGTCTCGAAATACTCGGTCGTTGTTGTCGTCGTGACCACCGGCGCTGACTGGATTGTTACAACTGTCGTGGTCGCTGGCGGATAATAATAGCCGCCCCAGCTATAACCGGCACCGCTGGAATAGCTGCTGGTCGTGTAGCCACCCTGCTGTCCACTCGCATCGCGATAAACCGTCTGCGGCGGCGGAGGAGCATAACGCGGCGGCGGCGGTGCGTAGCTGGTGCGATCATCACGCATATCATTGGGGGCATAGCGATAATCATCATAGCCATAGTCAGTGGTGCCGTAGCCGGCCTGACCATTCTGGCCGCCCTGCGCATAGCCATAACCATAGCCGTCCCAATCGAGGCCCGCGACCGAGTCATAAACACGACCGCGTGCATCAATCATCACCGCGTCGTCATAATACCGGGTCCATGCATAGCCGGCGGGCGGTACGGCGAGGCCATAGCTGGAGAAATCGCTGATGTAGAAAGTTGGCGCGATCCAATAGCGCGGCAAGGTCCAGCCACGGGTCGGGCGGCGATAGGCGTTCCATCCCCCCGGCGCGTTCATGCCGCCTGACCAGTGGCCACCGCCGCTGACGCCGCCCCAGCGCGACCCGCCACTGGTTGACCATTGGCCGCCGCCATTGCCGGACCACTGACCGCCGCCGCTGTGGCTGGACCATTGTCCGCCGCCAGCTTGGCCAGACCATTGGCCACCCCCATGGTTCCCCCAATGCTGCTGCGGTATCGCGGGAGGATTTTGCGGCATCGGGTAATTGCTGCCCGGGTTACGTGGCGGCATCCCGATATGCGCTGGCGGTTGCGGCATGGTCTGCCCACCGCCCATCATCTGGCCGCCGCCCATCATGTGCCCGCCGCCCATGACCTGACCGCCACCCATGGCCTGGCCACCGCCCATGACAATCTGCCCGCCGTTCATCGGCGCCGGTGCGAGTCGCTGGGCTTGCGCAGGAATTGCGGCAAAGGCGGTAACCATCGCGAGGGCCGCAATTGTAAGGGTCTTCATGGTAAACACTCCTCCATCAATCCGAATGCACCATGCGGCACAGCCAAATCCTTAAGGGATTCCTTACCATTTCTGCGGCTTTGCGGCCAGTGAAGGCAATGTCCCGAAACGGGTCAGCCCAGCCTGGGTGCCAGCAAGGCGGCCAGCTTTTCACACGCTGCTGCGTCGGTCTGGTCAAACCGCGCAACGCTGGGGCTATCAAGATCGAGCACCCCGATCAGTTCCCCGTTGTGGATGATGGGCACGACCAGTTCAGACCGGCTGGCGGCGTCACAGGCAATGTGGCCGGGAAAGGCGTGAACATCGGTCACAAGCTGGGTCGTCTTCGATGCCGCCGCTGCACCACATACCCCACTGCCCAGGGGAATCCGGATACAGGCGGGCTTGCCCTGAAATGGCCCAAGGACCAGCTCACCCGCCACAAGGCGGTAGAAACCGGCCCAGTTGAGGTCAGGCAGATATTGCCACAACAAGGCAGCAGCATTGGCCATATTGGCCACCGCATCGGGTTCGTCAGCCGTCAGGGCATCAAGCGCCGCGTGCAGGTCGTGGTAGAGTTCTTCCTTTGAATCCGCCGAAACATCAAAACTATACATCAATCCACCCTCACCTTGCCGCGTCCGGCCTTTACCACCGCGCGCACCTTTTTCGTCTCAACCCGCCGCGCCTTGGCTGCCTTGCTCACCTTGGTCTTGACCCGCCGCGCTTGCCGGACATGGGCCTTGGCGAGCAGCTCGGTGAGCCGCGCGCGCGCATCGGCACGGTTGGCTTCCTGCGTGCGATAGCGCCGCGCCGTGATCATCAGGCTGCCGCCAGCCGTCATCCGGCTGCCGGCCAGTTCCTTTAACTGGCGATACGCCCAGGGTTCCAGGCCAAGCTGAAACACATCGACCCGCAATTGCACCGCCGTCGCGACCTTGTTGACGTTCTGGCCGCCAGGGCCCGATGCCGCCAGGAAGCGTTCTTCGATCAACTCTTCCGGAACGACGGGCTCAGCCATCGCCAAATCCTGCCGCAACAAAATGCGCCGGGATCGGGGCCTCCGCGATGATCGGTTCCTTGCCAGTACGCGGCACCGTCAACGCCGCCGCGTGCAGCAACATGGGCGTTCCGCCCTGACCGTAAACCGGATCACCAACGACCGGGATTCCCAATGCTTCAGCTGCATGGACACGAATCTGGTGGGTACGACCAGTCTTTGGCCGGAACTCAACCAGTGCACGTCCATCCTTCACCGTCAGCAGCCTCCACCCGGTCTGGGCTGACTTGCCGTTCGGGTCGCCCCGCATCCGCCATCCCTCTTCGCGGTTACTGACCTTGCCCAATGCAAGATCTATCATCCCTTCACTGCCTGCGGGCACACCTTCCAGAACCGCGAGATAACGCTTCTCGACCAGCCCTTGCTCAAACGCCTGTTGCAACCGGGCATGGGCCTTTGGATTGCGCGACAACAACAGGCAGCCGGATGTGTCACGGTCGAGCCTATGCACTGCCTGTGGCCAGCGCTTGAACCCGAATGTCAGGCTATCAAGATGGTTTTCAAGGCTGAGCGAGCCATCGCGCGGCGGATCGACCGGCAGGCCGGCGGGCTTGTCGAGGACGATCGCCTCGCCGTCGATAAACAGGACATGATTTGAGAGCATGGCTATGCTCTTGCCACCGGGCGAGCGTCCATGCCAGAGTTTCAACACATGACAATGAGATCAAGGGGCATCATCCGGATCGCAATGGCACTGTGCGGCCTGCTGCCGGCGCTTGCGCTTGCCGCCGACCCCGTCTTGCTGTGCGCCGGCCAGAGCGTCCTTCCCGGCGCAGATGGTCGCGCGCTCGGTCACTTCCCCTATTTGGAAGCGGCGGGCAGCGATCTTGTCGCGGGGCCACCCGGCTTCGCCATCGGCCAGCCTTGCCAGGTACACCGCGACATGTTGCCCGATCTCTACCGGCTGCTCGCGGCGGCCGGGAATGCCGGGGTCACACCGCAATTGGGCGGTATTTCATGCTTTCGGAGCATCGCCCATCAACGTTCCGTATTTTGCAGCCAGATTGGTCCCCGGATGCGTTGCAAGAACGCGGCCGATCGGGCGCGGAGCGTTGGCCCGCCCGGGTTTAGCGAGCACGCTACCGGCTATGCGATTGATTTCGGTATCAGGCCATCGCCGCGTTGCCCCGATCTGAACCCGTGCATCGCGACAAGTTTTGCTGGCCAATGGCTATTGTCCCATGCGCGCGAATTTGGCTTTGAACAGTCGTTCCCGGCCGGCAACCTGCAGGGTGTCACCTGGGAGCCGTGGCACTGGCGGTGGGTCGGGGCATCAGTCAACGCGCCCGGCGCCGTCAGGGCGCGTCTCACCTTTGCGCGGGCACGCGGCAATTTCCCGGCCAACCCCGGCATAACCGACATGTCGGACTATTGGCTAACGCCGCCGCGCACCGTCATCGCGCCATACCCGACAAACCCGCCTGTGCAGCCAGCGACACCGCCTTTCATCACGTTGCCGCCGACCCCGTAAGCAATCAGGCGCTTAGCCTGGCCGCAACTTCCGCGACCCTGCGGCCCTGATAACGCGCACCACCAAGGTCGATCGCACTTGGCTGGCGGCTGCCGTCGCCACCGGCAATCGTCGTCGCGCCATAAGGTGAACCACCAACAACCTCGTCGGCACTCATCTGGCCCTGATAGCCATAATCAAGGCCAACAATTGTCAGGCCAAAATGCAGCAGGTTGGTGATAACCGAAAACAGGGTCAGCTCCTGACCGCCATGTTGCGTAGCGGTGGAGGTAAAGGCACCGCCCACCTTCCCATGCAACGCTCCCCGCGCCCACAGGCCGCCAGCCGTATCCCAGAATGCGGCCATCTGACTGGCCATGCGGCCAAAGCGGGTCGGCGTACCGACGATGATCGCGTCATATTGTTCCAGAACCTGCGGACCATCGATCACCGGATGCGCGCTGTCGGTCTTGAAATGCGCCGCAGCGACAACCGCTGGCGGCGCTGTCTCGGGTACACGGCGGATATCGACCATGGCGCCCGTTTCACGGGCACCCTCGGCAATTGCCTCAGCCATTTGCTCGATATGGCCGTAGGATGAGTAATAGAGCACCAGGATCTTGGTCACGGAAAATTCCTTTGCGTTGATGGTTGTGCGTCAGATGGGAGGAAAGTGGGTCGTCGCTATTCCGCATCGACCAGAACGATTTCCGCATCCTCAATCGCCTTGATGGCAACGGTCTGGCCACCGCCCAGCGCGGCGCCGTCACGCGCATCAAACCGGATGCCATCAATCTCGATCGCCCCGGTGGCGGGCACCAGATAGGCGTGGCGGTTAACATCGATGTGGTGATGCAGGGTGTCTCCTGCCTTCACGGTGGCACCAAGCACGCGCGCATCAGCACGGATCGGCAATGCGCCCGCATCTCCGGCAAAGCCCGACGCAAGGACCACAAACCGGCCCGACCGCTCCTCCCTGGGGAACGGCTGCATTCCCCAGTTCGGCGCGCCGCCGCCCTGGCGAGGCTCGATCCAGATCTGGAACAATGTTGTTTTCTCGGCTTCGAGATTGGACTCGGAATGGCGCACGCCCGTGCCGGCGCTCATTACCTGGACATCACCGGCAGCGGTGCGACCACGATTGCCCATTGAATCCTCATGGGTAATGGCGCCGGTGCGGACATAGGTGATGATCTCCATGTCGCGGTGCGGATGCGGCGGGAATCCCGCGTTCGGGGCAATCTCATCGTCATTCCAGACGCGAATGCTGCCCCAGCTGTTGCGTGCCGGATCATGATAATCAGCAAAGCTGAAATGGTGCCGGGCATTGAGCCAGCCATGATCGGCATGACCAAGACTGTCGAAACTACGCTTCTCAATCATCGAAAGCTCCTTTGTTGCCTTAAGGATAAGCGCTTTTATGATCGCGTAAATGGAAACAGTGGAAACATATCGTTTCACATTATATGATCATATAATGACACGTCTTCCCGATCTTGAGGCCTGGGCGATCTTCGCCAGTGTGGCCGAACACCGCTCCTTTTCCGGCGCCGCCACCGCTATCGGCCTGTCCAAGGCGACGGTGTCAAAGGCCATCACCCGTCTTGAGGCGCATATTGGCCAGTCGCTGTTTCATCGCACCTCGCGCCGACTGACCCTCAGCGAGAATGGCAAGCACCTCGCCGAACGCGCCGCGCGTATTCTCGCGGAAGCACAGGCAGCAGAGGAAGCGGCGCTCGATGCGGCCAGCCTTCCCGCTGGCATGATCCGCGTTGCCGCCCCGATGTCGCTCGGGCTGCTCGCCGTTGCGCCCGCGATCACCGCTTTCCTTGCCGAATATCCCGGCATTGAGATCGACCTGCACCTGTCAGACGCGCGCGTTGATATTGTTGCGGAAGGGTTCGACATCGCCCTGCGCATTGCCACGCTGACCGACAGTTCGCTCCGCGCGCGCAAGCTCGCCGACATACCGATGCGGGTCGTTGCCGCACCCGGTTATATCGCTGCCCATGGTCTGCCAACGCACCCGGCAGAGCTCGGCCAACATCGCTGCCTTGTCTATACCAATAGCAATGGCCCGTGGCAGTTCATTGGCCCGGACGGTACTGAGGTATCAATTCGGCCGCGCGGATCATTTTCAACCAACAGCGGAGACGCGATGCTGCCAGCCCTGCGCGCTGGTCTCGGCATTGCCGTGTTGCCGGAATTTCTTGTCAGCACGGACCTGGCCAATGGAGCAATGACCGCAATCCTGGCGGATTGGACACTTTCCGGCGGCGCCCTGCATCTGATGACGCCCCCGGGCGGGCTGCGCCCTGCCCGTGTCGAGGCACTGATCACATTTCTTTCGCACCAATTGCGCGACCTTTGCGGCACGCAGCGTTGAATCCGTGATCCAGGCTTGCCGATTTCGGCAACGGCGATTCCCCGCGACTCGCGGAGTCAGGCCGGTTAGCGAAGAATTAACCTTTTGCGTTCATCCCTCATCAGGTTAATAGATCATGTTTAGGTGCTGAGGCCGTGGGGGCATTCAGGCACCGCAAAACGACAGGGGATACTGCCAGATGCGTGTGCTGCTGATCGAGGACGAACCATCGACCGCCAAGGCGATCGAACTGATGCTGACCACGGAAGGCTTCAACGTCTATACCACTGATCTGGGCGAAGAAGGCCTCGATCTGGGCAAGCTGTATGATTACGACATCATCCTGCTCGACCTCAACCTGCCAGACATGCACGGCTATGACGTGCTCAAAAGGCTCCGCGTCGCGCGTGTGCAAACACCCGTGCTGATCCTGTCAGGCATCAACGAAATGGATTCCAAGGTGCGCAGCTTCGGCTTCGGCGCCGATGACTATGTTACCAAGCCCTTCCATCGCGAAGAACTGACGGCGCGCATCCACGCCGTGGTGCGCCGTTCAAAGGGCCACAGCCAGTCGGTCATCCGCACCGGCAAGCTGGCGGTCAACCTTGATGCCAAGACCGTCGAAGTCGATGGCAGCCGCGTCCATCTGACCGGCAAGGAATATGCGATGCTCGAGCTGCTTTCGCTGCGCAAGGGCACCACGCTGACCAAGGAAATGTTCCTCAACCACCTTTACGGCGGCATGGACGAACCCGAACTCAAGATCATCGACGTGTTTATCTGCAAGCTGCGCAAGAAGCTCAGCATGGCGTGCGATGGCGAAAACTATATCGAAACCGTGTGGGGCCGTGGCTATGTGCTGCGCGAGCCGGACGAAGTGATGGTGACAGAAGTCGCCTGACTTTTCTCATTTCTGTGTAAACTGATGGGCCGTGGCACCGGGGGGCGCCACGGCTCCTTTGTGTCTGCCGCCGCGCAAATTCCGGCACGCTTGTAAGACTACCCGCTCACCGGGCAGCGCTCACTTCGCCTCCCACACCTTCTCCCCGCCTACCCAGGTCTGTTCAACCTTGGTCGCCCGCAGGTCGCTCGGGCTGGCAAGTGTCGGGTCGCGGTCAACAATGATAAAGTCTGCACGTTGACCTGGTGCCAGGCGACCGAACTTTTCTTCGGCAAAGCCGGCATAGGCCGCATCGATCGTGTAGGCGCGCCACGCCTGCTCGCGGGTAATGCGCTCCTCTGGCCGCCAGCCGCCATAGGGTTCCCCATTGGCGTCCTGCCGGGTGAAGCCCGCCGCCCAGCCGGCAAAGGGATCAGGGCTTTCGACCGGAAAATCCGTGCCGAACGCCAGCCGGCTGCCGTTCTTGAGCATTGAGGCCCAGGCATAGGCACCACCCAGCCGCGCTGGCCCCAGCCGTGCTTCGGCCATATGCATGTCGCTGGTCTGGTGGGTCGGCTGCATTGAGGCAATCGTGCCATTCTGCCCGAAACGTGGCAGGTCAGCCGGATCAACAATCTGCGCGTGCTCGATCCGCCAGCGACGGTCACCCTTATAAGTCTGCGCCAGCTCATCAATCGCCCCGAGCACTTCCGCATTGGCACGGTCACCAATCGCATGAACCGCGACCTGGTAGTGATCCATCGCTGCACGGCTCATCAGATTCTGCAGTACCGTATCACTCAGGAAGCCAGCGCCTGATTGACCCGGCGCGTCGCTATAAGGTGCCTTGAGCCAGGCTCCGCGCGAGCCAAGCGCGCCGTCGGCATAGAGCTTGACGCCGCCCATGCGCAATTTGTCACCATAGAGCCATGGTGTCGGACCAGCGCCGCCAATCTGGATCGCCGTATCGACGCCGGCCGCATAGCTCATGATCCGCACCCGGAGTGACCCGGCATCGCCGGCCCGGCGGTAGCTCATCCAGTCGTCAAGTGACGTGCCCATGTCAGAAGTCGCGGTAATGCCGAAAGACAGCAGGATTGCCTGAGCCTTGAGGAACGCGACATCGCGTTCCTTCGGCAGGGGTTGCGGCACGACGCGGTTGACCAGTTGCTGGGCGGAATCGACAAACACACCATTTGGCTCGATGCCGGTTTTTTCGATCCGCCCCCCGGCGGGCGACACAGTTTTTGCGTTGATACCTGCCGCCGCCAGGGCAGCGCTATTGCCCCAGCTTGCATGACCATCGGCGCGGCTCAACCAGACCGGGCGATCCTTGACGACGCTGTCGAGGTCGGCTGCGGTCGGGAACCGGCCAAGGCCCCATTTCTCCTGATTCCAGCCACCCCCGACAATCCATTTGCGTTCTGGATTGGCGGCGACATAGGCGGCAATCCTTGCCTTGGCCTCATCAAGCGAACGCGTGTCAGACAGGTCAAGCTCAAGCGCGCGAAACCCCAGTTCGATGACATGGCCGTGCGCATCGACAAAGCCGGGCAACATGACCTTGCCATGCATGTCCGCGCGCCAGTCAAGCCGTTCAGGCCGCTTGTCACCTGCGCTCAACAATCGCGTCACATGCCCGTCAAGCGTCATCAACAACCCGGTGAAATGGACGACGTGACCATCCTGGTCGAGCGTGAAGCCGTTGACATTGTCGACCAGCGCATCAGCGAACGCTGGCGAAGAAACCATCGAGACGGCGGCGGCGGCGGTGAGCAACAAACGCTTCATTTCGGCAGCCTCCGTACCAACGCGCTCGTATCCTGCCGCGCGCCGCCCATTTTTTGCACCTCGGCATAGAATTGATCGACCAGGGCGGCGACCGGCAGCAGCGCGCCATTTTGCTTTGCCTCGTCAAGCGCGAGGCCAAGATCCTTGCGCATCCAGTCCACGGCGAACCCAAAATCAAAGCGATCCTCGCTCATCGATTGCCAGCGATTGACCATTTGCCAGCTTTGCGCCGCACCGCCCGACACCGCCTCGAACACCTTGTCGAGGTCAAGCTGGCTGGCCTGGGCGAAGCGTAACGCCTCGCTCAGCCCCTGCAACACCCCGGCAATGGCGATCTGATTGACCATCTTGGTCTGTTGGCCAGACCCAGGGCCGCCAACATGAACCGTTCGCGCGGCATAGGCTTTCACGATTTCCTCGGCACGGGCAAAGGCGGCGGCTGACCGTGCGCCACACATGATCGACAGCGCACCCTTTTCCGCCCCGGCCTGCCCCCCGGACACCGGCGCATCAACAAACTCGACGTCAAACGCGCCTGCCGCTTCAGCAATCTTGCGCGAGATGCGTGCCGACACAGTGGTATGGTCAATGATCAGGCCGCCGTTTGGCAGGGCCCGGATCATCTCATCGCTGTGCAGCAACAACGCATCAAGGTCGGCATCATTGCCAACGCAGGTTATCAGCACATCGGCACCCTGCACCGCATCAAGCGGACTGGGCGCCGCCCGTCCGCCATATCGATTTACCCAGGCCGATGCCTTGGAAGGGCTGCGATTGAAAACCGTCACCGAGTGGCCGGCCTCGACAAGGTGCCCGGCCATGGGTGCACCCATGACGCCGGTACCGATAAATGCGATGTTGCTCATGGCGAACAGCGATAAGGTGTGTTTCTTCCCCGCGCCAGATGGTCTAGGCGCCCCACATGGCCACCGATCATATCTCCGCCTCCGCTGCACTGCCGGTCTCCATCGACGATGTTCGTGCTGCCCATGCGCGTATTCGCGAATCCATCGTCCGCACGCCAACACTGATCAGCCGCACCCTGTCCGAGCTGACCGGCGCGACAATTTACCTGAAATTCGAGAACCTGCAGTTCACGGCAGCTTACAAGGAACGCGGCGCGCTCAACACGCTGCTCCAGTTGCCCGCCGACACCAGGGGTGTCATCGCGGCCTCTGCTGGCAATCACGCCCAGGGGTTGGCCTATCACGCAAACCGGCTTGGCATTCCGGCGACTATTGTCATGCCGACCAACACCCCAACGGTGAAAGTGACCCAGACCGAGGGGCATGGCGCGACGGTGGTCCTCGAAGGCGATACGTTCGACGCCGCCTATGCCCATGCACGCCAGCTTGAGGGTGAGCGCAATCTGACCTTCATCCACCCGTTCGATGATGTCCGCGTTATCGCCGGGCAGGGAACCGTTGCGCTTGAGATGCTGGAGGATGTGCCGGAGATTGACACCTTCATCACGCCCATCGGTGGTGGCGGGCTGATTTCCGGGATGGCAACCGTCGCCCGCGCATCTGAAAAGCCAATCGAGGTCATCGGCGTCGAGGCTGAACTGTTCCCGTCGATGTATAATCGCATCCACAGCCTCGACATGCCCTGCGCCGGCGATACGCTGGCCGAGGGCATTGCCGTCAAGGAGCCAGGTCGCATCACTGCGGACATGGTCCGCGTCCTGGTCGATGACATCCTTCTCGTCGGCGAACGGCATCTGGAAAAGGCTGTCAGCCTGCTTCTTCAGATCGAGAAGACCGTCGTCGAAGGCGCTGGCGCCGCCGGTCTTGCGGCGCTCCTCGCCTATCCCGAGCGCTTCAAGGGCAAGGTTGTCGGTGTGCCGCTATGTGGCGGCAACATCGATACGCGCCTGCTCGCCAATGTGCTGCTCCGGGATCTGGCGCGCTCAGGGCGACTGGCGCGATTGCGCATTCGCCTGCAGGATCAACCCGGTGCGTTGTTCAACGTGGCGCGGATTTTCGACCAGGAACGGGTCAATATCATCGAGATCTATCACCAGCGCGTTTTCACCACGCTGCCTGCCAAGGGTCTGATCACCGATATTGAATGCGAAACCCGTGATCGCCCGCATCTCGATCGTTTGATGGCTGCCCTGCGTTCCGCAGGCTTTGAAGTAAGCCCGGTCGAGTTGGCGTGACGAAATGAATCCGGCGTGCGACGAAGCGAGTCGCACGGCCTTCGCGGCGGATTGATCATGCGCTAAGATAAAAGCGACGGCCCGTTCGCGGTCATTCGCGCTATATCTACAGCGTGTTAACCCTCAATTATGGTAAAGCCGCTTTTCATCATGCTCGCGGCTATTCATAGTGTGCCGGTGCCGATGGTCGGTACCGACGCAAAAGGGAATTTCCGGGCCGTGACAGCGCCATTCCGCTTTCCACGTTTCTTTGTCACCAGCCCCGCCCCTTGCCCCTATCTGCCAGGCCGGCAGGAGCGGAAGGTGTTCACGGAACTGCGCGGCCCCCATGCGCCGGAGCTGAATGACGCTCTGGGCCGGATTGGTTTTCGCCGCAGCCAGTCGGTTGCCTATCGCCCAAGCTGCGCTGGATGCACCGCCTGCGTCTCGGTCCGCGTCGTTGCGTCCGACTTTGTCGCCAACGCCACGCAGCGCAAGCAATTGCGCCGCAATGCCGATCTCGAAGTAACTGCCTGTCGCCCTTGGGCCACCGATGAGCAATTCCAGTTGCTGCGACGTTACCTTGCGGCGCGCCACCCGGGTGGCGGGATGACCGGCATGGACGAAACCGACTATGCCGACATGGTCGAGCATTCGCCGGTAAACTCTTTCATTATCGAGTATCGCGAACCGTCGCTGCACGGGGAGCAGGGCAAGCTGATCGGCGCCTGCCTGACGGACCAGCAGGCCGATGGCCTGTCGCTGATCTACAGCTTTTTCGATCCCGATCATCCGCAACGCCCGGGTCTCGGCAGTCTGATCATCATGGATCATATCATACGCGCCCGCGCTGCCGCCCTGCCCTATGTCTATCTTGGCTATTGGGTGAAGGGATCCGAGCGGATGGCCTACAAGACCCGCTACAAGCCGATTGAGGTTCTGGGTCCATCGGGCTGGTCGTTGCTGGTCGATGAAGACGCGACCTATCAACCGCCTGCCGAAAACTATGCCGCGATGGCCGTCGACGCCTGACCCTGCCGGCCGCATGGCGCCGCAGCCATAAGTCGCACTACCCCTGACAAAACTCCTCTACGGCGCACGAGGGAATTTTGTCAGCAAGTGTCAGTCTTGCGCGGCGCCGTGATCATGCTCGAACTCTGTCGTCAGCGGCTCACCAAAACCCAACCCCGCCAGTGGCGCGGCGCCGGCAGCGTCCAACGCAACGGCCATCCGGATATAACCCTCGTCCGCCGACCGCCCTCTTGCAGGATCAAAACTGACCCAACCCAGACCGGCCACATGAGCTTCCGCCCAGGCATGGGGCGTCGCTGGCCCGCCCGACAGGGCCGCATAGCCCGAGACATAGCGCGCTGGTACGCCCAGCGAACGCGCCGCAACAATGAACATCTGCGCCAGGTCAGAGGCCGGAGCCGCCCCATGCCCAAACGCCCCGGACACGCCGCGCAAGCCAGCGCTTTCCTGCCATGCGCAGTGCTGCTGAAGCGCGCCATTGAGCCGATGCAATCGCGCGATCTCATCATCGGTCGCGCTGGCGGCGCCAAGCGCGAAGGCGGCAATCAATGGTTCAGCGGGGGTGAGTTCGGTCGAGCGCAGATAGAGTGAAGGTGGCAAGGGTTCGACCGAACCATGGATCACGCCGCCACCGGCGTTGGTCAGCACCTCGCCCGTTACCGACAGTTCAATAGTGTCGCACGGCCCCTCGACATAAAGCATGATCGTGCGGTTGCCAAAGCCATCACGGCCTGGGCGCAACCGCGCATCACAATCGACATGGACGTCCCAGTGCGTCACCGCCTGGTCATCATTGTCGTCCGGCGTGGCGCGCAGCAACTGGACAATGCGACTGCGCATATGCCCAAAGCGATAACGGGTGCGATGTTCTACCGACAGCCGCATCAGCCGAACTTGAACTGCCGGCCAATGGCAAAATGCAGCTCGGCATTTTCATCAATAAAGTCGCGCAGATATTGATGCAGGCCACTGGCAATCACATCACCCGAACGCGTCTTGAGCATCCGGGCCTGCCGCACCCGTGCCATGCGATCAGCCTCACCGTGCAGCCCGGTACGCTTGGCAAGCATCCCGAGGATGTCGACCGTTTCCTCGGCTGAAGCCGCAAGGCTGCGGGGCATTTCGGAACGCGTGGTCAGCAGGTCGATGACGTTCGCCGGCTTCAGCCCTTCCGAGTAGAGCCAGCGATAGGCGGTTACCGCCGAGACGGTCTGGAGGATCGTCGTCCACTGATCGCGGTCAACCACGCCGCCGACCTTTTCGCCTTCGGGCAACAGGATATGATATTTGACATCAAGCAGGCGCGCCGTGTTGTCGGCACGCTCAACCGCTTGGCCGAGCCGGATGAACCAGGTTGTCTGGTTACGCAGCATCCTGTGGATCGCGCCCTCAAAACCGCGCGTCTCCGTCTTCACTGCTTCCAGAAGATTGAGTGTTGCGGTCGCCCCGCCGGTACTCGACCTGCTTTGGAACAGCAGCCAGGCACGGTTGATCCCGGTCCACGCGTCGCGGGTCAGCGCGGTCCTGACCGCCCGCGCATTGTCACGCGCCCGATCGAGGCACCGAATGATTGAGCCGGCATTGCTCGCGTCCAGCGTCAGGAAGCGCGCAACATGCGCCTGGGTAATCGTCTCGCCGGTCTTCGCGAAGTCCTTGTCGGTCTCGGTCACGGTCAGCGCACTTGACCAGGCAATCTCCCCCGCCGGACGCGGTGAGAGCGCATCAAGGCGCACGGTCGCCTCAACCAGACGGGCGACAAAATCAGCCCGTTCGACATAGCGACCGAGCCAATAGAGCGAGGAAGCGGTCCGCGAGAGCATCAGCCGTCCATCAGCACGAAGCTGTCCTTGGTACCGCCGCCCTGCGACGAATTCACCACCAGTGATCCGGCCTTGAGCGCAACGCGCGTCAACCCGCCGGGTACGACCTGCACGCCCTTGGCGCCGGTCAGCACAAAGGGTCGGAAATCAACATGGCGCGGTGCCAGTCCCTTGTCCGCCAGCGTCGGCACGGTGGACAGCGCCAAAGTCGGCTGGGCAATATAGCGCTGCGGCTCGGCGATCAGCGCAGCGCGGAACGCCTCAATCTCCTTCTTGCTCGCGGTTGGGCCAACCAACATGCCATAGCCACCCGAGCCATCGACCAGCTTGACCACCAGTTCAGGCAGGTGCTCGAGGACATATTTGAGCGCCTGCGGCTCGCGGCACCGGAAGGTTTCCACATTCGGCAATTTGGGCTCGCCGCCGGAATAGAAACGAACAATCTCCGGCATATAGCTGTAGATCGCCTTGTCATCGGCGATGCCGTTGCCAGGCGCGTTGATCAGCGCGACGTTACCCGCAGCATAGGCGGCGATCAGCCCCGGCACCCCGAGCATCGAGTCCGCGCGGAACACCATCGGGTCAAGATAGTCGTCATCGATGCGACGATAGATGACATCGACCTTTACCGGACCAGAGATAGTCCGCATCCAGACAATATCGTCAGCAACGAAGAGATCAGCCGCCTCGACCAGCTCGATCCCCATCGAGTCTGCAAGAAAGCTGTGCTCATAATATGCAGAATTATAGTGGCCGGGGGTAAGCACAACACACACCGGGGCGGTCACGCCCGGCGGCGCAACCGACTGCATCGTCTGGAGGAGCCGGTCAGGATATGAATCGACCGCCGCCACACGAAATTCGCGGAACAGCTCGGGGCACAGCCTTAACATCGCCTCGCGATTTTCGAGCATATAGCTGACGCCTGAGGGCGTGCGGGCATTGTCCTCCAGCACGAAAAAGTCATTCGGCCCGGTGCGCACCAGATCAATGCCGCAAATATGCGCCCAGATGCCATGCGGCGGCCTGATGCCGGCGATCTCAGGCCGGAACTGGGCATTGCCGAAAATCAGATCCGGCGGCAGCACGCCCTCGTCGAGAATGCGGCGCGCGCCATAAATATCGTCGAGAAAGGCATTGATCGCCTCGACCCGCTGGACCAACCCTTCCGAGAGGCGTTGCCACTCGCTGGCGAGGAAAACGCGCGGGACGATGTCAAACGGGATGATCCGTTCCGACGCGTCACTGTCGCCATAAACGGCAAAGGTAATGCCGAGCTGGCGAAAGGTTGCCTCGGCAGATTGCTGGCGGCGGCGCAGCTCGCCATCCGGTGTTTCGTCAATCCAACGCCCAAGCGCAGCGAGTTCCGGGCGCGGGATTGTTGAATCCGCTTGCCCCATAATCTCGTCAAACGCTCGTCGTTTCGCCATCCCGGCTCCTTGTGCTGAAACACATGCTGCGACGAATTGCTGCGCCGCACAAGGGGAAAGCGATCAACTATCCTCCCAAACCCTCGAGCATTCCCGGTGTCAGCACCTGTGGCAGAACCTGCGGCTCTGCCGCGCCCGGTGCATAATAGAGGTACAGCGGCACGCCAGCACGATTATGCGCCTCAATGAAGCGACCGAGCGCTGCATCGCCATTGGTCCAGTCGCCAACCAGCACCGCGACCTTGTGCCGGGCGAATGCCTCACGGGTTGCCTCAGTCTCAATCGCAACCTTTTCATTGACCTTGCAGGTCAGACACCAGTCGGCGGTGAAATAGGCGAAGACAGGTCGCCCCTGTGCGCGCAGCGCGTCAAGGCGCGCTTCGGTGAACGGCTCGACACCCTCTACCTGCGCTGCAGCTGTAGCCGGACGATGGGTCCGCGACATGATAGCGATACCCCAGATCGTGATACCAGCAAGTAACACCAACGCGACTGTACCGAAGCCGAGGCCGCGCCGCTGCCGCCGCCCCGCCGCCCACAGCACCAGCGCCAGCCCGAGGGCTGCGATGAGACCGAGCGTCATGCCGTCAACGCCGGTCTGGCGGCCGAGCACCCACGCAAGCGCCAGCGCGGTCAACCACATCGGGATCGACAGCCAGCGACGGAAATGCTCCATCCAGGCGCCGGGCTTCGGCAGGCGCTTGCGCAACGCAGGTACAAAGCCGATCGCGAGGAAGGGTAGCGCGAGCCCGATGCCGAGCCCGGCGAACACCGCCAGTGCCGCTGGCCAGGGCAAGACCAGCGCTGCGCCGAGCGCCGCGCCCATGAACGGGCCGGTGCATGGCGTGGCGATGAAAGCGGCCAGCGCGCCAGTGGCGAACGCCCCGCCCGCCCCACCCTTGCTGTTGACGAAGCCCGGGGTCGGGATCTCGAACAGGCCGCCAAGGTTGAGCGACAGCGCCACCGTCAGCAGCAGCAGCACGATGACGACGCGCGCATCCTGCAACTGGAACGCCCAGCCGACCGCACTGCCGCCAGCGCGCAGGCCAAGGATTGCACCGCCAAGCGCGAGGCAGACCGCAACGACACCGGCAGTATAGGCAAGCGCCTCGTGCCGCGCCTCACGTTCACCCAGATGGCCGCGCGCGAGGCTCAACGCCTTGAGGCTCAGGATCGGAAAGACGCACGGCATGATGTTGAGAATCAGCCCGCCGAGCATCGCCCCGGCGAGTGCCAGCAACGTCGCTCGCCACAAGCCGCCACTGGCCGGCTGTGGCACGGCTGCGGTCACGACGCCCGCTGTCGCGGTAATGGCCAGCGGCTGCCCGGCGCCAACCCGCAATACGCCAAGCAAAGGGCCGACCGCACTCGCCCCGCCGGCCCTGGTTTCAATCACCAGGCGATCACCGTCCCGGACCACGGTTTGTGGTGCGGCATAATCCACCACACCAACGCTGACCGGGAAAAAATAGGCCTGATCCAGTGGCGCCGCTGCGGGATAGGGAATGGCAATGCGAACCCTGCCGCCGCTTGACTCAAAGGTCGCCGCGCCACCGAGCGGGCGCGGCAATGCCCGGCGCCAGCCATCAAAACGCGCGCGCGCCGCGCTGCTGACCATACCGTCACCGACGGTCAGCGATAGTGCCAGGTCAGTTATTTCAGGCACACAGACATCGCGGGTACATACGAGATACTGCGCGTGAAGCTTGATCGGGAGCACCGTGCCTGCGGTCAGACCAGCAGGAATTTTCAGGGTAACGAGTGGCGCATAGGGTGTTTCAAACACATAGTTCATCAGCCCGGAAATGAGCAGTGTCCCGGGCATGGGGTAGCGCGGTGATGAAATCGTCGCACCCGCTGGCAACGTCCAATCAAGCTTGGCCGGAAAGCCAGCGTCGCCGGGATTTTCCCAATAGCCATGCCAACCCGGTTGCGGCGTGGTATCGAGTGCCAGCGTAACCTCACTGCCAGGCGCCGGGCGATCACTTTCCGCGACAAGGTGAATGGCGAGATGCGGCGCGGTGCTGCTTGCCGCCGACGCGTCAGCCCATGCGCCCCCACCCCAGGCGAATAGCCCAAGCACCGTCATGATCACGTAACCCAAAGCGCGCATCGCTGATCCTCGCCGCATAATTGGCTTGCCCATAGCGGCCCCTCGCCGCCAATGCACCCGATCACCTGAGGAAATCTGATGAATCGCCTGGCTTCACTCGCTGCGCTCGCTGTCGCGCTCTGTTCGGCACCTCTTGGAGCGCAGGAGGCACCACCCGCAGCACCGGCGCCACGGCTGATTGTGGCAATTTCGGTCGATCAATTTTCGGCCGACCTCCTTGATGCCTATCGCAACCATGTGACAGGCGGCCTTGCACGATTGCTCAAGGGGGCGGTTTTTCCCAATGGCTATCAAAGCCATGCCGCTACCGAAACATGCCCGGGCCATTCAACCATCCTGACCGGCTTTCGCCCCGAACATACCGGCATCATTGCCAATAACTGGATTGATCAACGGGTCAGCCGGGAAGACAAATCAATCTATTGCGCCGAGGATGAAACTGTTCCCGGCTCGAGCACCCAGCACTACACCGTATCCGACCGGCATCTGCGCGTACCGACACTGGGCGAGCGGATGAAAGCCGCCAATCCGGAAACGCGGGTCGTGTCGGTCGCTGGCAAGGATCGCGCGGCAGTCATGATGGGTGGCCACCGGGTCGATGAAATATGGTGGTGGGATGGCAAGGGTTTTGCCAGCTATGCCGGTCGCACGGCACCGCCCGTAGTCGCACGTGCCAATGCCGCGACAACCGCCCTTATTGAACAGGCACAGCCCGCACTCGACACACCCGACTGGTGCATGGCGCGCGACAAGGCCATCGATATTGGCGGCGGCAAGACGGTCGGCACCGGACATTTTGAGCGGGCTGCCGGAGATGCCAAGGCATTCCGCATTTCGCCGGCATTTGATGCCGCCATCCTCGCACTGGCGGCGGGGCTGGTCCAGGACATGAAGCTGGGCCAGGGCAAGGCCACCGATATCATATCAATCGGCGCGTCGGCGACCGACTATGTCGGCCACCGCTTTGGCACAGAAGGCGCCGAGATGTGCATTCAGGTGGCGCAGCTCGACACGACATTGGGCCGGTTCTTCTCTGTGCTTGATCGTGCCGGCATCGATTATGAAGTGGTGCTGACCGCCGACCATGGCGGTAACGACCTGCCCGAGCGCGAAATCGTCAGCGGCATTGCAGATGCCCAGCGCGTCGATGTCGCACTGGCCCCGGCAAATATGGGCAAGGTCATTGCGACACAGTTGGGGATAGCGGGTGCAACATTGCGCGGAGACATCCCCAACAGCGATATCTGGCTTGATGCCGGACTGACTCCCGCCCAGCGCCCGGCAGTCCTTGCCGCCGCTGTCGCCGCCTATCGGGCCCATCCCCAGGTCGCCGCCGTATTTACCGCGAGCGAATTGCGCGCCGCACCGTCGCCCGCTGATCCGCCCGAGGGCTGGACGCTCCTGCAAAAGGCCCGCGCTTCCTTCGACCCGGAACGCTCGGGCGACATGATCGTCTTTCTCAAACAGCGCATCAACGCCGTGCCGGACACGTCACAAGGCTATCTCACCACCCATGGCAGCCCATGGAACTATGACCGGCGCGTGCCGATCCTGTTCTGGCGCAAGGGCATGGCCGGGTTTGAGCATACCGGCTCGATTGAGACCATCGACATCGCGCCGACGCTTGCCGCACAGATCGGGCTGGTCACCCCGAAGCTGGACGGCACGTGTCGCGATATCGGCGCCCTGCAAGGCGCGCCCTGCAAATAGTCCTATTTGCGGTGAGAATTTACCACCAGCGCGCGTTCAATTGGATGTGAGCGGACGCTGGTTTGCCCTTCAAAGGGAACATCGACGATGATCACAAAGGTCAGCAACAGCGAAACTGCTGCCGCTGTGGCCGCAAGGCTGACGCGGCGATTGAGCGTGTTGTTTGTCAACGTCGCCAACCCAAAGCCGATCAGCATCAGCCCACCGATTGTAATCCAGAAAAACTGCGGCAGGGACTGATCAGCATCCTCCAGTATTTCCTCCCGATATTCCGCCAAATCATCAAGATTCTTGAGCAGTTCGTTGAACATTGACTGCTGCCGCGCATCGGCCGGGCTGAGTGCCCTGATCCCCTTTGACAAGGCGGTATAGGCTGCATCGGTCTTGTCGCTGCGTTCGTCTCGCGCCAACATCGGCCACTCATCATTGACCATCGCCTCACCATAAGCCGCAACGGCAGGACGCAACTGCACAAAGGCGGGGTTGTCCATCCGCAGCAGGATCCGATCAACAGCGGAAAGCGCGGAGGCTTCCTTGCCAACAATGGTCTCGATGGAGCGCAGATTGCCGTCCGCCTGCGCGAGCGAGAAGGCAAGCACCACCCCCGCCATTGACATGATGGCCTTGAACGCATCGAACGCCGCCTCGTCCCGTTCCTTGGGAACATCGCCGCGAAAGATCCATCCCCCGATCCGCGGCGCCGCAATGGCCATCATGATGGTGGAAACGAGCACAACGGCCAGAATGCCGAGATCAGGCAGTTGATGAAGCAGCCTAAGCATCTAATGATCCCCCCGGACACCACGGTCTGCCGCAGTTGCACCGAGCGGTATCTGCCGCACTGTCCGTCGTCAATTAATTGGCGACGCGGTGCTGGCTCAGCGTGTCTCGAAGCTGCGCACACCGGCACCGAGCCGGTTGGTGCCCAGCGCAATCCGGTCATGGCTGTAATCGGCCACAAAGGCCGGGCTTCGCGTTTCCCCCGGTGCCAGGCTGGCGATGTTGCCTTCAACGCGCAACCCGGCGGCGCTATAGGTCTTGCGCTCTGCCGCCACCACGATGAAGCCCGTCCAGTTCTCCTTGTTTCGCCCCTGGACGAAGGTATTGCGCGTGATCAGCCCGGTGCCACCCTCGGGCAGATCGATCATGTAATTGGTCTTGTGACCCGCCGTATCGTCGAAGCTGTTGTCGGCAATCATCACATGCGGCGCACGCAGTTTGACATAGTGGCCGCCCGTCCCGCGCTCAAAGCGGGAGTTGGTGACCGTCACCGAACCCTGATTGGCAAGGTAGATCGAGTGCGAACAGTCGGGCGTCTGGTCGCATTGGCCCAGCCCGGAA
Source organism: uncultured Sphingomonas sp. (assembly GCA_963422345.1). GTDB lineage: Bacteria > Pseudomonadota > Alphaproteobacteria > Sphingomonadales > Sphingomonadaceae > Sphingomonas. The sequence goes on along the minus strand of OY729425.1, from coordinate 1,889,463 downwards.
AAGGTCGAATGGTCAATCGTGATCCGCTGGTTGGTCGGTTCGCCGCCCAGGATTCCTTCCTGGCTGTCGAGGAACATGGCGTTGCGGACAATCAACTCGCCCATCTCGGTTCGCACGCCCGCGCCATTGCCGTCGCCGACCTGGATACCGCGAAAGATGATGCCATCGACGACCGCGCGCCGCCCGCGCAGCACAAACGCCGCCTTGCCCTCACAGGCGGTGCCCTCAAAGATAACGGTACCCGGTTCTACCGCCTTGAAGGTGATGTCGCCGCCCTGTTGTACCGTGCACTGATGATAGACTCCCGGCGCGATCAGGATGGTCGCGGTGCCAAGGCGCACTGACTGCACCGCATCGTTGATCGTCGCAAATGCCTCGCCGGTCTCGGCAATGGTGAACGGCGCGCGTTGCTGTTGCGCAGCGGCTGGCACGGTAAGGGCAAGAACGATGAGTGGGATGATACGGCGCATGGCGGATTTCCTTTGCTCCCGCCTGCACTTGGGCGAGCCAGCAAGGAAAGGGCCGAACAGGGTTAATCGCCGACGCGCCGCTACAGACAGCTTAGCCTGTATGCACCCTGTCCCGATCCGGTGCGCGTGGGCGCCGCTTTAACAGGCCGCCCGACGTTCATTTTCCACAATGGAAAATCATCACTTGACGATTCGGAAAGTGACGGCCATAACTTTCCATATTGGAAACTGGAGAATCGTCATGCAGCCCTCTTCCACCGAAGCCGCCGAAGCGCTGGCCGCGATGCGCGCGTCGCAAGCGCGGCTCGCACTCGCCGCCGATTGCCCGCCGCAGCGCCATTTCGCCTTCGCCGTGCTGATGGGTGGGCTCGTCGCGACACCGGCGCTGCCGTCCTTCTATGCCTTGCTGGCGGAAGGCGTGTTGCTGATCGGCGTTGCGCTCGTGGTGCGCTGGGATCGGCGGCGGACGGGCATGTTTATCAACGGCTATCGCGCCGGACGGACACGCCCCCTCACCTTCCTGATGCTGGCGATCATTCTCGCGCTCTATTTCGGCGGCGTGACGCTGGTGCGGAATCGCGGCCTGTGGTGGGGCCCACTGGCGACCGGCGCAGTCGCTACGATCATCGGCTATTATGCCAGTATCCTGTGGCAGCGCGTTTTCAGCCGCGAGATGGGGCTGACCGCGTGACAGCGCGACTGATCTTCGATCCGGTGATCCACGCCCCTGCCCGGCTGCAGATCATGGCGGTGCTCGCCGGGGTGCAGGACGCCGAGTTTGCGATGTTGCGCACGACCGCCGACGTCAGCGATTCGGTGCTGTCGAAGCACCTCGCGGCGCTGAACGAGGCGGGGTATGTCCGGCTGCGCAAGGCGGCGCTGGACGGGCGCCAGCGCACCTGGGTCTCGCTGACACGCGCCGGACGGACGGCCTTCCGCGACCATGTCGCGGCACTGACCGCGCTGGCGCGGGTTGCCGACGCGGTCGACGACGCTGCGGTGTCGGGCGATCTGGCGTTGGGAAGCGCCTGAAAGCGACGCTGCGGACGCGCGGGAAGCTCCAACCGATCGGCCCTGATACGCCCTGTTATTCCCTGCAAAATATTTTTTTCGGCGGAATCGATCGAGGCAGCGACCATTAATCTTTTTATTTCAATACACTATCAAGAAGTTCGTGTTGGAGATAACAAGTGCGGTAACAAGACCGGCAACAAGCGAATGCACGGCGATAACAGGCGCGGAACAGGGGCGCGCGCAGCGAACAATAGTCCAACAATGAGAAACAACCGGGGGCACGGCGGTGGCGACTTTGGGCGCGCGCGCCGTCGGGTTGAATCAGGCTGTGATCGCCGATCCGAGGCTCTGGCTGCCTGGGGCGACGAAGGGCTCAGCCTTCGCAGCTGGGATGCGCGCAAACAGTGGCGATAATGCGCGAGGCGCGGTGGATGCCGGAACAAGTCCGGCATGACGGATAGGGGCAGATCGGGCCGCGCAGGGCGAAGCTTAGTCGAGATTGGGTCGCAACCAGCGTTCTGCCGTCGGCAGGTCGACGCCACGCCGCGCCGCATAGTCTTCGACCTGATCGCGACCAATGCGCGCCACGCCGAAATAGCTTGCCTCGGCATGGCCAAAGTAAAAACCCGACACGGCGGCGGTCGGCAACATCGCGAAGCTTTCGGTCAGTTCAAGCCCGGCATTCGCGCCCGCATCAAGCAGCTCGAACAGGACATTCTTGAGGCTGTGCTCCGGACAAGCGGGATAGCCCGGTGCTGGCCGAATGCCGCGATATTGTTCCTTGACCAGCGCTTCGTTGGTGAGTTGCTCGTCGGGCGCATAGCCCCACAGGTCGGTGCGAACGTGCAGGTGCAAACGCTCGGCAAATGCCTCGGCCAGCCGGTCAGCCAGCGCTTTCAGCAGGATATCGGAATAGTCGTCATTGTCGGCCTTGAAGCGCGCAATATGCGGGTCAATGCCGTGAATGCCCACCGCAAAGCCGCCCATCCAGTCGCCCGCCGGATCAACAAAGTCGACAAGGCTCATATTCGGGCGACCCTCGCGCTTGACGATCTGCTGGCGAAGGAACGGCAGGCGGACGCCGCCGTCGAGGACGACATCATCACCATCGCGGCGGCACGACCATAGCGCCGCAACGCCGCGCGCCTTCAACCAGCCCTCAGCGATGATGCGATCCAGCATCGCCTGAGCGTCGGCGAACAGGCCGCGCGCGCTTTCGCCGACGACCTTATCCTCGAGGATCGCGGGGTAATTGCCGGCCAGTTCCCACGCGCGGAAGAACGGCGTCCAGTCGATATAGTCACGCAGGTCAGCAATATCCCAGCCATCGAAGCGGTGCAGGCCGGGTTGGCGCGGCGCCGGAGCCTTCAACGCCATGTCCGCCTTGAGACCATTGGCGCGCGCCTCGGCAAGCGGCAACAGGTCGTTCGGCTTGTTGCCCTCACGCGCCTTGCGCACAGCGTCATATTCATCCGCTGTCTTCAGCACAAAGGCATCGCGCTGGGTATCGCTGACCAAGGTCGAGGCGACACCAACGGCACGGCTGGCATCAAGGACATGCACGACCGGGCCGTCATAGGCCGGGGCAATGCGCAGCGCGGTATGCACCTTGGACGTGGTCGCGCCGCCGATCAGCAGCGGCATGGTCATGCCAGACCGCTTCATCTCCTCCGCAACAGTCACCATTTCGTCAAGCGACGGGGTGATCAAGCCCGACAGGCCGATCATGTCAGCGTCATTCTCGTTGGCGGCAGCAAGGATCTTTGACCACGGCACCATCACGCCAAGATCAACCACGTCAAAGCCGTTGCACTGCAGGACCACGCCAACGATGTTCTTGCCAATATCGTGAACATCACCCTTGACCGTCGCCATGACGATCTTGCCCTTGCCGCGTGCGCCGGGCAGCTTTTCCGCCTCGATGAACGGCAGCAAATGGGCGACCGCCTTCTTCATGACGCGGGCACTTTTGACAACCTGGGGAAGAAACATCTTGCCCGAGCCGAACAGGTCGCCAACGACGTTCATGCCGTCCATCAACGGCCCCTCGATCACCTCGATCGGGCGTTTGAAGCCAAGTCGCGCTTCCTCGGTGTCCTCGACGACATGCGCGTCGATGCCCCGGACCAGTGCATATTCCAGCCGCTTGTTGACTTCCCACCCGCGCCATTCCTGCACGGCCTTTTCAGCCACGGCGTCTGTTCCACGATACCGTTCAGCCAGGGTGACGAGGCGCTCGCCAGCATCGGGGTCGCGGTTGAGCACGACATCCTCGCACGCCGTGCGCAGCTCCGTGTCGATCGTGTCGTAAACATCAAGCTGGCCAGCATTGACGATCGCCATGTCGAGACCGGCAGGAATGGCATGGTACAGAAACACCGAATGCATCGCCCGCCGTACCGGCTCATTGCCACGGAAGGAAAAGCTCAGGTTCGACAAGCCGCCGGAGAGATGGACATGCGGGCAGCGTGCCTTGATCTCGCTACAGGCCTCGATGAAATCCACACCGTAATTGTTATGCTCTTCAATGCCCGTCGCGACCGCAAAGATATTGGGATCAAAGATGATGTCCTCAGGCGGAAAGCCGATACCCGTGAGCAATTTATAGGCGCGCTCACAGATCTCGACCTTGCGCGCCTTTGTGTCCGCCTGACCGACCTCGTCGAACGCCATGACGACCACCGCAGCGCCATAGGCCATGCACTTGCGAGCCTGAGAAAGAAACTGATCTTCCCCTTCTTTCATACTGATTGAATTGACAATTGGCTTACCGGAAACACATTTCAATCCGGCCTCGATCACTGACCATTTCGAACTGTCAATCATGAACGGGATACGTGCTATATCCGGTTCTGCCGCGATCAATTTCAGGAAGGTGACCATCGCTTCCTGTGAATCAAGCAGCCCCTCGTCCATGTTGACGTCAAGCACCTGCGCGCCATTTTCGACCTGCTGACGTGCGACCTCAACCGCGCGAGGATAATCGCCCGCCATGATCAGCTTCTTGAAGGCTGCCGATCCGGTGACGTTGGTGCGTTCGCCAATGTTGACGAAAGAGGACGTGTTGGCAGTGTTGGGCACAAAAATTCCTAGTTCAAACCGTTCGACTCCCATTCCCCTTTCCGGGGAGGGTTCAGTTCAGGCCGCCATGGTCATTGGCTCAAGACCGGCAAGGCGCGTCCGCACCTCCGGCGTTACGGGACGGCGCGGCGCCACGCCCTTCACCGTATCGGCAATCGCCTTGATGTGCGCCGGGGTCGAGCCGCAACAGCCGCCGAGGATATTGACCTGACCTGCATCAGCCCAATCACGCACCAGCGCGGCGGTGGTGTCCGGCATCTCATCATAGGCGCCCAGCTCATTGGGCAGGCCGGCATTCGGATATACCATGATCAGGGTATCCGCGATTTGAGAAAGAGCCCGAACATGTGGTCGCAACTGCTCTGCACCAAAAGAACAATTCAGCCCGATGGTAACAGGCCGGGCATGACGAACAGCGTGCCAGAACGCCTCAACCGTATGGCCGGACAGGTTGCGACCCGACAGATCAGTCAGCGTCATCGACAACATGATCGGCAAATCACGACCCAGCGCCTCGCCCGCCTCAATGGCGGCCATGATCCCGGCCTTGGCGTTGAGCGTATCGAACACCGTCTCGATCAGGATGAAGTCCACCCCACCCTCAACCAGCGCGTCGATCTGCTCGCGATACACATCCTTCAGATAGTCAAAGTCGATTTCGCGAAAGCCGGGATCGTTGACGTCAGGGCTGAGCGACAAGGTCTTGTTGGTCGGCCCGATCGCACCGGCAACAAACCGCGGACGCCCGTCCCGTGCCGCATATTCATCGGCCAGCCGGCGCGCGATCCGCGCCGAGGCGATATTGATATCGCGCACCAGTGCCTCGGCGCCATAATCGGCCTGGCTGATGATGTTGGCCGAGAAGGTGTTGGTGGAGACAATGTCTGATCCCGCATCGAGATACTCGCGCGTGATGGTCTCCGGCACCTCGGGCTTGGTCAGCGCGAGAATGTCGTTGTTGCCCTTTTGGTCATGCGCCAGGCCAAGGTTACCGGCATAATCCGCCTCACCCAGCTTCCAGTTCTGGATTTCGGTACCAAAGGCGCCGTCAGTGATCAGGATACGCTTCGCACTTTCTGCGATCAGCCGCTCTCTTGCTGTCATGCTACCACCTCATGGGCCAATCCCTGGGCACGCGCACCAAGCAGATGCGCGATCGCATAGCTCAACTCAGCACGATTGAGGGTGTAAAAATGGAAATGGCGCGCCCCACCGGCGTAGAGTTTGCGGCATAGTTCAGCGGCAATTGTCGCAGCAACGAGCTGGCGCGCGCCGGGGTGATCATCAAGGCCCTCGAACAATCGGCCCAGCCAGCTTGGCACCGAGGTGCCGCACATGGCGGACATGCGTTTTATCGCCGCAAAATTGGTCACCGGCATGATACCGGGGACAATCTCCGCCGTAATGCTGGCTGCAGCGACATCGTCACGGAAACGGAAAAAAGTCTCCGGCTCGAAGAAAAATTGAGTGATTGCTCGACTTGCTCCGGCGTCAAGCTTCCGCTTGAGATTGTCGAGATCAGCAGCCTTTGAGGCTGCATCCGGATGCGCCTCAGGATAAGCAGCAACGGAAATTTCGAACGGATGCAACTTGCGCAGGCCAGCGACAAGGGCAGCGGCATTTTCATAGCCCCCCGGATGCGGCGTATATCGCACCCCTGCCACCGGCGGATCACCGCGCAGCGCCACGATATGGCGAACGCCCACCGCCCAATATTCCTGCGCCACGGCGTCAATCTCGTCCCGCGTCGCCTCAACGCAGGTGAGATGGGCCGCTGCCGCCAGGCCCGTCTCACGACCGATACGGGCAACCGTCGCATGGGTGCGCTCACGGGTCGAACCGCCAGCACCATAGGTCACGGAGACAAAACGCGGTGCGAGCGGCGTCAGGGCCCTGATCGCATCCCACAATTGCTCTTCCATCTTCTCGGTCTTGGGCGGAAAGAATTCGAAACTCAGCGCGATATCGCCGCCAACATCGGCATAAAGCGGCCCGTCGAGCGCACGACGCGCCTCCTCAAGCTGTGATACAGAAAGAGTCATGCCGCCTTCACCTCATAAACCGGCTCGCCAGGCTTGCGCCCGAGCCACAATTTCACTGTCAATTCTCCGCCCTCAAGCGTTTCGATCCGTGCCGGCGCAAGGCCCGCATTGTTGAACCAGCCAACAATCTGTTCGTCGGAAAAGCCAAGCCGGGCATGGGCATCGCGTGTGCGCAGCTCCTCACGCTCATGCGGCGCGAAATCAGCAATCAGCAATCGCCCGCCGGGCGCCAGAACGCGCGCAGCCTCAGCAATGGCAGCGCCGGGTTGTTGCGCAAAATGGAGGACATGATGGATGATCGCGACGTCTGCGGCACCATCCACCAGCGGCAAGGCATAAAGGTCGGCCTGGCGCAGGTCAGCATTGGCCCAACCGCGCTCACTCAGCTTGGCCCGCGCCAGCCGCAGCATCTCTGAACTGCGGTCAATGCCCAGTGCGCGTTCGGCCCGCCCGGCAAAGAGCTCGAGCATCCGCCCGGTGCCGGTACCAATATCGATCAGCTGTTTGACCGTTTCGTCACCCAGCACCGCGCCCATCGCCTGTTCCACTTCACTTTCAGCCACATGAAGTGAACGGATCGCATCCCATTGCCCGGCATTGGCCTCAAACCATCCCGCCGCTGCCGCGGCGCGATCGGCGCGCACAGCCGCCAGCCGCGCGGCATCGGCCAGCCGCCAGTGATCCGGCTCCTGCGCAGCCCAGCTGTCCATTGCGGCGAGCACAGGTTCGACGCGACCCGCCTGGCCAAGGGCGACAAACACCCAGCTCCCCTCCTTGCGCCGCTCCGCAAGGCCTGCGTCACACAGGATTTTGACATGTCGCGAGACGCGCGGCTGGCTCTGCCCAAGAACCTGGGCCAGCTCTCCCACCGACAATTCCATCGAACGCAGCAACGCCATGATGCGCAGTCGCGTCGCGTCCGCCAACGCGCGGAAGATATCGAGTGCAATGGTCATCTCGCACTATGATATAAAGAAATCTTTATATGAGGTCAACGACGCGATCCCGGCTGAATGATATGAACCCAAATCCATTGCGTGCGTTTGCCCTGTCCGATAGCGTCGCCGACCAGTGGCTGCGCGCCATCCCAGTTTCGGAGAACCCCTGATGCGCAAGATGTTTGTCCTGCCGGTCGCCTGCCTCGCCCTTGTTGCGCTTGCCGGATGCGGCACCAAGGCAAAAAATGAAACCGCCGAGGCAAGCGACACCGTTACGGCCGACGCCAACGCTTCCATGGTGGAAGCAGCGAGTGATACCGAAGCGGCAGCGGATCGCGCCTTTGGTTCAGGCGAGGCAATGATCGACAACGGCACCGCCGCCGTTGGCAAGGCCGGACAGGCCGCGAAAAATCTCGGCAATGAGATTGAGGAATAAGGTGCGCCATCGCTCCCTTGCATTGCTGGCCATGCCGATCGCGCTGCTCAGTGCGTGCAATGGCACCCGCCAACCCGGCGCGACGAGCGCCGCTGAAGACCGCCAGCTCGACGAGGCTGCCGCGATGCAGGACGCCAACAGCATGGAGGTCAACGCCATCGACGCAAACAAGGTGGATGCGGACGATGATAACGGAAAAGACCAATGACCGCGCTCCGCCAACTTGGCACATCTGACCTGCACATCGCCCCGCTGGTTCTGGGCGGCAACGTCTTTGGCTGGACCGCCGACAAGGCGGCAAGCTTTGCCGTGCTTGATGCCTTTGTCGCCGGTGGCGGGACAATGATCGATACCGCCGATGTCTATTCAGCATGGGCGCCGGGCCATCGTGGCGGTGAATCCGAGACGGTGATCGGCGAATGGCTCAGGGCGTCGGGCAAGCGCAACCAGGTCCAGATCGCGACAAAGGTCGGCATGTTGCCCGGTGAGGGCGGCGAAAAGCTCGCCCCGGCACGCATCATCGCAGCGTGCGAGGCATCGCTCTCCCGGCTCGGCATCGAATGCATCGACCTGTACTTCGCGCATCAGGATGATGAGGATACGCCGCAGCACGCCGCGCTTGAGGCTTTTGCCAGGCTGGTATCAAGCGGCAAGGTCAGGGTCTTGGCGGCATCGAATTTCAGCGCGGCGCGTCTGAAATCGGCCAATGATGCAGCCCGATCTGCGGGTCTGCCGCATTATCAGGCGTTGCAGCCTGAATATAATCTTGTCAGCCGGCATCGCTTCGAGGGTGAACTGCAGGATTATTGCGTCACCCATAATATCGGCGTGGTACCCTATTACGGGCTCGCATCAGGCTTTTTGACGGGCAAATATCGCGGCCCCGACGACCTGGGGAAAAGTGTTCGCGGCGGCAGGATGACCGCGTTTCTCGACGGCAAGGGCAAATCTGTACTGGCGGCGATGGACGCCGTTGCTGCGGAAACCGGCGCTACGCTGGCGCAGATCGCGCTTGCGTGGCTCGCCGCCCAGCCCGGTATCACAGCGCCAATTGCCAGCGCCACCAGTGCCGCGCAGATTGAGGAATTGCTGCCGGCAATGGCGCTTGGTCTCAGCCTTGAGCAACGGGAGAAGCTTGATCTGGCGGGTGCCTGACCCGCCTGCCCTTGCGTGTGACCATCCGCAGACCCCGCGCTCAATCCCCGGCAAAGGTCAAGGCAGAGAGCCGCCGTTCGCGATCACTGATCGTCAAAGCCCGGCCTGCCGGAGCGATTGAACGCTGCGGGCAGTCCCCGCGAAAACATGCCCGGCAACCCAGCCCGATCGGCATCGCTTCCCCGGCGAGATCGACGCCGCGCGCCACGGCCAGGGCGCTCGCCTGTTCGGCCGCAACGCCCAGTCCAATCGCGAAACCGGCAGGTATACCGCCATAGCGCCGCCCCTGCGGCGTCACCGTGCGCGCCATGGTCAGCCAGCGACTATTGTCTTCCAGTTCGACGAGCTGCACGACAAGGCTGCCCGGGCGATCAAATGCCTCATGCAATTTCCACAAGGGGCAACGGCCATCAGCGTCAGCCAGCGGAGCGCCACTTGCGCCAGTGAAGCGCTTCGATGCCTGCCCTGCCCGATCAACCCGCACCATGAAGAAGGGCAGACCGCGCGCTCCGACCCGCTGCAAGGTCGTCAGCCGGTGTGCAACCTGTTCAAACCCGGCACCGAAGCGCCGCTGGAGCAGTTCGATGTCATAGCCGGTGCTCTCACACGCGCGCAGAAATCGCGCATAGGGCATCACCAGCGCGGCGGCAAAATAGCTTGCCAGATGGCGACGGAACAACCGTTCGGCGGCCCGGTCAGCAAAAGCTGCGCCGCGCGCCAACGCCTCAATTTCGTTACGTGCCTCGATCTGCGCCAACTGGGTAGCCACCGCAAAGGTGCGCGAGGCCGGATCAAGCGTTTCGGATAGCTGCAACTGTCGCGCATGGAGATCCAGCCGTCGCAGGACATCGGGCATTACATCAACCGGCAAGACCCGGATGGCGAGACTGTGCTTGACCCGAAGCCGCTCCGCAATCGCACCATAGAGATCCCCCGTGCCAAGCCGCAGCTCGTCAGCCAGCGCTTCGGCGGCAGCATCCAGGTCAGCGAAATGCCCGCGCCAGCGTTCGATCTCCCGGCGCACCACGGCAACCGGATCGGCGACCTCATCGACCGCCACCCCGGCGCCCCCGCGATCAAACAACCGCGCAAACGCCTCCGCACCACCGGGCGCGGCAGCGAGCCATTCCTCCACCTCATTGCGATCAATCTCCAGGTCAGCGAACAGCGGGTCAGCCAGCCGCCGCCTGATCGCCGCGGCGCCGCCGCCGGGCTCCCCTGCGGCAAGACTGCGCGGGTCGAAGTCGAAGCGCTCGGCCAGACGGATCAACAAGGTGGCCGATACTGGCCGCTGGTTGCGCTCGACAAGGTTGAGGTAGCTTGGCGAGATCGCCAGCAGCTCAGCCATGGCCGCCTGGGTCAACCCGACCTGGCGACGAAGGCGGCGAACCGAATGTCCCGCCAAAATCTTGTTTTCTGCCATCCCCTGCTCACTTTCGCGGCGACCACACGCTGTTGTCAGGCGCTCTGTAAATTAATTACAACATTACGCAAACCTTGACAGTCCGCTCGACACACATACCCGGAAGTTCGCGCATTTTCGCTAGCATTGTACCGGAAAACCGCCGAACCAGAGCGCAGATGACGCATCGTCATGTAAAGGATGCGACATGGTAATCGGCAAGGAGGTTGCGTGATGACTGAACCACATCGTGCCCGTGCGGTCTTTTCGACCGAGGACTTTGCGCTGATGAAGGAGGCGCTTGCCACGCTGATCGCCAAGGTCAGTGATGATGACAGCCGGATGTCCCGGATAAGCGCGCTGTATCACCGGCTGGGTCGGGTCGCGAACTGAACGCCTGAAGTTTCCTGGGGAGGAAAGGAATGCCCGCCGGGAGCGATCCCGGCGGGCATTTTTATCTCACATGCTGATGTGTCGGTGAGGAGCAGCGGCAACTGCCGTGGGCGCCATAAAAGATGACCGCTCCCCTCCCCGATCGTCGAAACTATGCCGCGAGCTTGCGCAGCACATATTGGAGAATTCCGCCATTGAGGAAATATTCAAGCTCGTTGACGGTATCGATCCGGCAGCGGGTCTTGAACACTTCGCCCGAACCGTCAGCGCGGGTCAGCTCAACCTCGACATCCTGACGCGGGCGAATGGCTGCAACATTGCGGATGGTGAAGGTTTCTGAACCATCAAGCTTCAATGTCTCGCGGCTGACGCCTTCGGCGAACTGGAGCGGCAACACGCCCATGCCGACAAGGTTCGACCGGTGGATACGCTCAAAGCTCTCGGTGATGACCGCGCGAACGCCAAGCAAATTGGTGCCCTTTGCCGCCCAGTCGCGCGACGATCCGGTGCCATATTCCTTGCCCGCAACGATGACGAGCGGCACGCCGTCGGCCTTGAAGCGCATCGCCGCGTCGTAGATCGGCATCACCTCGCCATGATAATGCGTCATGCCACCTTCGACGCCAGGAACCATCTCGTTCCTGATACGGATATTGGCGAAGGTGCCGCGCATCATCACATCATGGTTGCCGCGCCGCGCGCCATAGGAGTTGAAGTCGGCGCGGCTGACCTGATGCTCCTGCAGGAAGGTGCCTGCCGGTGAATCCGCCTTGATGCTGCCCGCCGGGCTGATGTGGTCGGTGGTGATCGAATCGCCAAGGATCGCGAGCGGCCGCGCCTCGATAATATCGTTTACCGGCGCCGGGGTCATCGTCATACCCTCAAAATAGGGCGGGTTGGCGACATAGGTTGAACCGGCGCGCCAGGTATAGGTGTCCGATCCCTCAATCTCGATGCCGCGCCACTTCGCGTCGCCAGCATAGACATTGCCATAGCGGTTGCGGAACATCGTATCGTCGATGTTCGCCGCCATCGTCTCGGCGACTTCGAGGTTGGTTGGCCAGATGTCCTTGAGATAGACGTCCTGCCCATCGCTGCCCTGCCCGATTGGCGTCGTTACCATGTCCTCGGTCACCGTGCCCTTCAGCGCATAGGCGACGACGAGCGGTGGCGAGGCGAGGAAATTGGCGCGCACGTCAGGCGACACGCGGCCCTCGAAGTTGCGGTTGCCCGACAGCACCGAGGCGGCGACCAGATCATTGTCGGCAATCGCCGCCGAAAGTTCCGGCGCGAGCGGGCCGCTGTTGCCGATGCAGGTGGTGCAGCCATAACCGACGAGGTTGAAGCCCATTGCATTGAGGTCTTCGGTCAAACCTGCCTTGTCGAGATAGTCCGTGACGACCTGCGAGCCCGGCGCGAGGCTGGTCTTGACCCACGGCTTGGGCGTCAGCCCGAGCGCGCGGGCCTTGCGGGCGACGAGGCCGGCGGCGACCAGCACCGAGGGGTTCGACGTGTTGGTGCAGCTCGTAATCGCCGCGATGACCACGTCGCCATCGCCAAGATCATGGTCGCGCCCGGCAACCGCCGCGCGGACCGGCGCTTCCTTCTTGTAGACCTTGGACAGATCACCATTGAACACGTCATCAACCTTGTTGAGGCTGACACGGTCCTGCGGGCGCTTCGGCCCGGCAAGGCTGGCAACGACACTGCCCATGTCGAGTTCGAGCGTGTCAGTGAAGACGGGATCGGGGCTGTCGGCGTAACGCCAGAAGCCCTGCGCCTTGGCATAGGCTTCGGTCAGCGCGACGGTTTCGTCAGGGCGACCGGTCAGCCGCATATATTCCATCGTCCGTTCGTCGATCGGGAAGAAGCCGCAGGTCGCGCCATATTCCGGCGCCATGTTGGCGATCGTCGCGCGATCGGCGAGCGTCATCGCGGCGAGGCCGGGGCCGTAGAATTCGACGAAGCGGCCGACCACACCCTTGGCGCGCAGCATCTGCGTGACGGTCAGCACCAGATCAGTGGCGGTGATGCCTTCCTTCAATGCGCCGGTCAGCTTGAAACCGACGACCTCGGGAATGAGCATCGACACCGGCTGGCCGAGCATCGCGGCCTCGGCCTCGATCCCGCCAACGCCCCAGCCGAGCACGCCGAGACCGTTGACCATCGTGGTGTGGCTGTCGGTGCCGACGAGCGTGTCGGGATAGGCCATCATCGCCCCGTCTATGCCCTTGGACGACCACACGGCCTGGCCGATATATTCGAGATTGACCTGGTGGCAGATGCCGGTGCCCGGCGGCACGACCGAGAAATTATCGAGCGCCTTGGAACCCCATTTGAGGAACTCATAGCGTTCCATGTTACGCTGATATTCAAGATCGACATTGTCGGCGAACGCCTTGGGCGTGCCGAATTCATCAACCATCACCGAGTGATCGATAACGAGGTGGACCGGCACCAGCGGATTGATCTTGGCCGCGTCGCCGCCGAGCTTGGTGATGGCATCACGCATCGCCGCAAGATCGACGACACACGGCACGCCGGTGAAATCCTGCATCAGCACACGGGCCGGGCGATACTGGATCTCGCGATCCGGTGCCGTCGGATTCTGCTGCCAGTCGATAATCGCCTTCACGTCATCGGTCGTGACGGTGACACCGTCCTCAAAGCGCAGCATGTTCTCGAGCAAGACCTTCATCGAGAAGGGCAAGCGCGAGATGTCGCCATAGGCTTCCGCCGCCTTGGCGAGCGCAAAATAGTCGTAAGACTTGCCACCAGCGGTGAGCGTTGCACGAGCCTTGAGCGTGTCCTGTCCAATGGCGGTCATGATGCGATGGGTCCTTCCCAAATGGGGCCTCGGGCCGGGCGCGGCGGGGAGACGGCGATCAAGCCGTGCGGGCGCGCCCGGTGATGGCGAATACTAGAGTCGCAGCGGCCTTAGCAGGGCGATTCAAGAGGGGAAAGAGCATCCGGCGTCAGAGCGCCGCGCTATTTTGGCCGCCCGGAAAATCCCGCTGCCCGACGCAGCGCATCAGCATCAAGCAGCTTGCCGTCCAGCATGACCAGACGCGTCTGGCGCAGGTCGCCAATCCGCTTGGACGGGTCACCCTGCACCAGCACCAGATCAGCTGCCTTGCCCACCTTGATCGAACCGGTGTGACGGTCCTGCCCGACCATACGCGCCGGCACGATTGTCGCCGCCGCCAACGCTTCTGCGGCCGAGAATCCCGCCTCACGATAGATTTCCAGTTCGCGGATCAGCTCGATCCCCGACCCGTCCGTCCCGGCGACAATTGGCACACCGGCCTTGCGCATCCTGTCGAGCAAACCAACCATCTTGGCCCAGCTTGCCCGATAATCTGCGCGTGTCAGGTCTTTCGGCACAGCGAACCCGCCGGCGCGAAAGCCGCGCTCGGTGGTCGGCGGCATGGTGCCGACGAACGGCGCATAGGCGGGCGACAATTCGCCATTTTCAGGCACGTACAAGCCCTCGAACGCTACCATTGTCGGGTCCGAATAGGTGTGGCGCCGGGCCATCGTCGCGAGCAGGCCGGTCAGGGCCGGGCCGTCGAGATCGACGTCCTTGGCGTAGCGCCCCGGCCCTTCAAACCGCATGATGCCATTGTCGACCGGCAACACGCTGTCGGGCATCGCCTCCATCATGATCCAGTTGATGTGGGTGACTTCATCATAGCCATCGGCAATGGCGGCGGATGTCCGGATGCCGGCCGGGATATGCCCGTGCACATGGAGGCCGAGCTTGTGCGCCTCGGCAATGGTCGCCGGCAGCCATGCCGGGTTGAACGTGCCGTAGAATTTGACGCCGGTAAAACCATTCGCCTTGGCCTTGCGGACCAAGGCGATGGCTTCATCCTGACTCGTCGCAACATTGGCGACCTGCGCTGTGTAGGGGCCTTTTCCATCAATCAACGATGATGGATAGACATGCGGGAACAACAGCTTGCCAGCGGCAGCGCGGGTTCGACGATCAATGGTCAGCGCATCATTGTTGCCCGGATCACGTACAGACGTGGCACCCAGTGAAAGCTCCTGCGGCCCGGTGTAGTCGTCGCCGATATGCATGTGGCAATCCCACAGGCCGGGCACGAGCGTCATCCCCTTGCCATCAACAATGCGCGCGCCTTTGGGGACACGAACATTTCGCGCCGCGCCGACCGCAGTGATCACGCCCTTGCTGACCACCACGCTCTGATCATCAAGAAAGCGCAGCCCCTCTGCATCGAACAGTCGGACATGGGTGAAGGCGACTGGCCCCTTTGGCACATTGCCCAGCGTTCGTGCGATGACCGGAGCCTGTGCAGCCATCGCCGCTGCCTGTGCCGCTTCCATGCGTTGCAGTTCATCTGCATAGGCTTCGGGCAGCCACCCGATACCAACCGTTGCGGCAAAAAACTTGCCCTTGGCATCCGCCCAAATCCCGAACGGACTGGTCCCAACACCGGTGACCGACCACAAATTCACCGTCTGCTGCGTCGCGCCCTTCCCCACGACCAGCGATGTGAGTTTCTCGGCATGGGCTTCACCACCGGGGAGAAGCCGCAGTGACTTGGTCGGACTGGCCAACAGCCGCTCCAGAAACCAGGCATTGGTGTCCATCGGGCCGCCAAAGGCGGAGTAGAATCCAGGCGCCGTATAGGCGGCGCTGCCGGCATCGATCGGGCTTTTCCACTGTGCCTTGCCGCCGCTGATCGAAAAGGTTTCGCTCGCATCACCTTGTGGCGTCACACCGCGCACGACAATCTCGCCGGGCATCCCGTCACTGCCCGGCACGCCGCGAAAATCGATCTCCCACACCTGCCCGCGCAGGTTCATGCTCTCGCGTGCCATGCGGGTGCCGTCTGGCAATATCCAGCTCCACGAATCGCCATGCTTGCCGCCGGTCGATTCGATAATGAAGTGCCGTGCATCGGCTGGCGGTTTGGCCAGCTGGTCCGTCGCGGTCTGCGCCATTGCGGAAGACGCCAGCAAGCCGGTCAGGGCCACGGTCAGCAAACGATGTTTCATCGAATCCTCCTAATATATCTGCGCGCAAATCTGCGACTGTCCTGCTGGCATAAACCACCTCAAACCGCGAACCAAGCATGTTTCTGCCGATCGCTCTTCATCTTTGGCTAACCGCAATGCGCGCTGGTTTGTGGCTTTCGTGACTGATATGTTGGCTGAGCGCGCCATGCAGCCAGTGGTCCGGGAGATTGACGCATGCTTCGGGAAGATTTGACCACCGAAACACCTGCGGAAAGCACCACCGCCGTAGAGACCAGGCCTGATACAGGCAGCGCCAGCGCGATAGCGATCGCTGCAGCGCTTCTTCCTGCGGTCGCACTGGCTGCCTGCTCCGGCGGCGGCGGCAGTACGCCAACGCCTTCACCAACACCAACGCCCACACCCACCGCAGCGGCGATCACCAAGGTCCAGGCAAGCCGGTTCCTCGCCCAGGCGACCATGGGTGCCACCGATGCGATGATCGCCGACGTCCAGGCGAAGAGTTTCGACGGCTGGCTCACCGCGCAATTCGCCCTGCCCCGTGCCACGTCCCATTGGGACTGGCTGGTCACACAGGGATATGCGGTCAGCGCCAATATCAATAATGAAACCGGCTTCGACCCGACCATGTGGCGGCAGCTGATCGTCGAGCCCGACCAGCTCCGTCAGCGCGTCGGCCTTGCCCTGTCAGAAATCATGGTGGTCGGCATTGCCGGCATCAACCTCAACTGGAAACAATTTGCTGCGGCTGCCTATATGGATGTGCTGCTCGACAACGCCTTTGGCAATTTTCGCACCCTGCTCGACGGCATCACGACCAATGCCGCCATGGCGTCGTACCTGACGTTCCTCGGCAACCGCAAAGCCAATGCCGCCACCGGCGCGGTCCCCGATGAGAATTATGCCCGCGAACTGATGCAGTTATTTACGCTCGGCCTGTACCAGCTCAACATGGACGGCACGAACAAGCTGTCTGGCGGCAACCCGATTGAAACCTATGGCCAGGCGGATGTAACGGGGCTTGCCCGCGTCTTTACCGGGCTGTCGCTGGCCAACAGCACCAGCACCACGCCGGACCGTTACCGGCTGCCGCTGATCATGAGCGCGTCGTTGAATGAGACCGGTACGGCAAGCTTTCTTGGCACCTCGGTCAGCGGCGGCGGCATGGCGGCAATCAAGACCGCGCTCGATACGATCTTTGCGCACCCCAATGTCCCGCCCTTTATCGCCCGGCAACTGATCCAGAAACTGGTCACCAGCAATCCGTCGCCCGCCTATGTCTCACGCGTGTCAGCGATCTTTGCCGACAATGGTGCGGGCGTGCGCGGCGACATGAAGGCCGTGATCCGCGCCGTGCTGCTCGACAGCGAAGCCCGCAGTGACACCGCGCTTACCAGCAACACCGCCGGCAAGTTGCGCGAACCGATCGTCCGGCTGACCAACTGGGCCCGCGCCTTCAACGTCAACAGCCCATCCAACGCCTGGGCCATTGGCGATACCAGCAGTTCGAGCACCAGGCTGGCGGAATCGCCCGGGCGCAGCAGCAGCGTGTTCAACTTCTTCCGCCCCGGTTATTCGCCACCCAACACGGCGATCTCGACGGCGGGGCTGCTCGCCCCCGAATTTCAGATTACCAACGAGCTGAGCGTCGTTGCCTATATCAACTACTTGCAGGCGCTGATCGCCACCGGCGCAGGTGACACCAAGGCCGATTACACAGCGATAGCAACGCTCGCGGCAGACAGTCAGGCGCTGATCGACCAGATCAATGTGCTGCTCGCTGCAGGACAACTGAGTAGCGCGACCATTGCCGCGATAAAGGCTGCAATCGACAGCATTTCGGTCACCGGCACCAATGGGCCGGGCAACAGGGTCGGCACGGCCATATTGCTGACCATGGCTTCGCCTGATTATCTGACACTGAAGTAGGGGAATGGTGATGGATAACGACCAGTCGCGCCGCGCCTTTCTCAAGCGCAGTGCCGCGCTCGGCCTTGCCGGGACCGCCACGCCGTTCGTCACCAGCCTCGCCGCAATCGGTGAAGCCGCCGCGACGACGGCGACCGACTATAAGGCGCTGGTTTGCGTTTTCCTTTATGGCGGCAATGACTACGCCAATACGCTGCCGCCCTATGATCAGCCCAGCTATGACCTGTACAAGGCGGCACGCTCCAACCTGGCACTTGATCGAACTGCGCTCGACGCGACGGTGCTGACGCCAGCGACGGCCCTGGCGGGCGGGCGGCAATATGCGCTGGCACCGACCATGGCACCGATCCTGCCGATATTCACTGCCGGAAAAATGGCCGTCGTTCTGAATGTCGGTACGCTCGTCATGCCGACGACCAAGGCGCAATATACCGCCAACTCGGTCAAGCTGCCGCCGAAATTGTTCAGCCACAATGATCAGCAAAGCTATTGGCAGGCATCCAGCCCCGAGGGCGCGGTCTCTGGCTGGGGTGGTCGCATCGGTGATCTGTTTCAGAGCGGCAATGGCACCGCGACCCTGACCTGTATCAATGCCAGCAGCAACGCCGTCTTCCTGACCGGCAAGACCGCGATCCAATATTCACTCAGCACGAGCGGGCCGATTCCGTTGCTCAGCAATGGCAGCAGCGTTTTTGGATCGACCACGGCAATGAGCACCTTGCGTGGCCTGATGGCGGGGGCGAGCAGCAATCTGCTGGCCAATGAACATGCCCGGGTCAGCAAGCGCTCACTTGATCTCTACAACCAGGTTACCACCGCACTCGGCAGCGCCCCGGCAGCCAATTTCCCGCTCTTTCCGAGCGGCAACAGCCTTGCTGACCAACTCAAGGTCGTTGCCCGGCTGATCTCCGTATCATCGGAACTCGGCGCAAAGCGGCAGGTATTTTTCGTCTCGCTCGGCGGCTTTGACATGCACGATCTGCTGGCGACGCAACACCCGACCCAGACCGCCCTCGTGGCCAACGCATTGCGGGCATTTTACGACACGACCGTAGCACTCGGCATCGCTGACAAGGTGACAACCTTTACCGGCTCTGATTTTGGCCGCACCCTGCAATCCAATGATGACGGTTCCGATCATGGCTGGGGCAGTATGCACTTTGTGATGGGCGGCGCGGTCAAGGGGCAGAAATTTTACGGCACGCCCCCGGCAATCGGGAACAACACGCCAGATGATGTTGGCCAGGGCCGTCTGTTACCGACGATTGCGGTCGATCAATATGCCTCCACCCTGGCGAACTGGTTCGGCGTCAGCGCCAGCGACATGCCGACCGTGCTGCCCAATATCGGCAATTACAACGCTTCAACGTGGAATCTCGGTTTCGTCTGACATCGACGATGGCCCGCGCCGTAACTTGACGCAGGGCTTGATCGAAACCTGCTTGCGTTGAAACAGTTTCCGGCACAGCACGATCAGACTGATTTCAGGGAGATGATGATGCGCCGCTTTGCACTCTTGATGCCCGCCATGGCGCTGCTTGGCCTTGGCGGATGCGACGACCATGGTCCGGCAATTGGCGCGCCACTGCCCGGCGGGGCGACGGCCGTTGCAACGCTGCATACCGCTGACGGCCGCGACGTGGGGCGTGCCAGTGCGACCGAAGTTGCTGGCGGTCTGCGGGTCACCATTGATACGCATGGATTGCCGGCGGGCAGCCACGGCGTACATATCCATGCGATCGGTCGTTGCGACGGTGCGGATTTCGCCAGCGCAGGTGGCCACTGGAACCCTGGTGGCATGAAACATGGCGCGATGAATCCGGCTGGCCCGCATGAGGGTGATCTGCCCAACCTTGTCATTGATACCGCTGGACGGGGCGCGATCGGCGCGACAATTCCGGGGGCGACAATGGCGGGGCTGCTCGATCAGGATGGTGCAGCCATCATCGTGCACGCGGCCAGGGATGATCTGATGACTGACCCGTCAGGTAACAGCGGCGCGCGCATAGCCTGCGGGGTTTTTGCTGCTTCGTAATGGCTTGGGTATCAATCTTGCCGAGGATCAGCGCCTAGTTTGCGCGGAGCAACTCATCCGGGTCTGCCGGTGTAAACCGATACATGGCGACCAAAAGATCGAGAAGTTCCTGTTGCAGCGGCTGGGCAAACTGGCAGCCGGAAACACTGTCTTCCACCCAGACAACCGTCGCCGGGCGCGGCTTTTGTCCCGGCAACGTCACCATCACCGAGCTGCCCTGAATCAGCGGACTGTGCGTTTCAAGCCGCGCGCCGGAAATCGACAGGTCAGCGACCCGGCAAAGGCTGCGCGCACCCTGTTCATTGACGCGACCGGGAACAACCACCGAAGATCGGTCTTCACGGCGTGCATCATTCGGCGCACCTGCGGCAGTGCTAGGCTGAACCAGCCTGATCTCAGCGGCGAACATAGTGTGCTCCCATCATTACATCGTCACACATAGCAGCGCAGAAGTTAAGGCATGATTAGGAGGATTCCGAGAACAGCCTTGCCAAATAATATCGCCGTCAAGCCACGAGGTTCACGACTGCATCACTTCTCCCGCTGCCCGCGCGCGCGCCTCCCGCGAAGCTTCTGCACCCGGTACAAGCCGATAGGCAGCAATGCCTGCGGCAATGGTAATTGGCGCAACGGCAAACAAGGCCAGCACACCGACTGACAAGCTGCCGGAAATGCTGGAAATACGACCGGCCAGATATGGCCCCATCGCCAGACCGAGCA
This sequence comes from uncultured Sphingomonas sp., assembly GCA_963422345.1. GTDB lineage: Bacteria > Pseudomonadota > Alphaproteobacteria > Sphingomonadales > Sphingomonadaceae > Sphingomonas. The sequence continues at coordinate 1,868,844 of OY729425.1, read as the reverse complement.
AGGTCGTGCCGATAAAGAAGGTCGCCGTCGCGGTGCCGCGCATCCGCGGCAGCACCAGATCCTGCGTCGTGGCGGCGGCTGCCCCCAGTGCCCCGCTTGCGAGGACCGACGAGGCGAAAATCGCCATCACGAATATGGCTGGATCAAGCGTCGTAAAGGCAATCGCCACAGCAGGAATTGGCGCGATCGCACCAAATATCACCACCCAGAGGCGGCCCGCCGGATTTCGCTTGCGCAGTCGATCTGCCACGATGCCGCCAATGGTCACGCCAAGAAAACCGGCCAGTGCCCCGGTGCTGCCAATCAGCGCCCCAGCCTTTTGCGGGGCCAGATGCAATACCCGAATGGCATAAGGCGAGGCCCAGAAGCTGACCGAATACGACATGAAGGCGTTCAGGCCGTAAGCGACCACCGTGCAGAGAAATGCTGGCGTCCCGACGATCAATGCGAACGCCGGCGGATCGCGTCGCTTGAGCGCACAGGCCCAGGAGAACACGGCATAGACACCGACACCAATCGCGGACCATTGCAACCATGGCTCACCAAAGGCGTGCAGCAGCACGACGCAGGATATTACCAGCACCAGCCCGATGATATTCACGGTCAGCGCCCGTGCCCCGCCTCGCGCCGCACCAATCAAGGTCAGCGGCGGCAAGATGGTCAGCAATTCCGCAAAGAAATCGCGAAATGGTGCGGGATGCGGCGGCGGCGGCTCCAGGCCCTCTGACGCCCCCCGGATCGGTTCGCGCAGCGTGGAAATCCACACCGCAACCAGCAACCCCGGCAAGCCAACGATCAGGAACGCCGCCTGCCAGCCATGCAGCCCGAGCGGTCCGCCAAGCGGATAGGCGTCATTCCAGCGCTTCACGATCAGGCCACCAATGCCCAGCGAAAGCCCCCCGCCGACATAGAGACCGGCAGAGTAGATCGCCAACGCGGTCGCACGCAGGCGGCGCGGGAACCAGTCAGAGATCAAGGAATAGGCGCCCGGACTTGCCGTTGCCTCACCAATCCCGACCCCGACACGGGCGCCCGCCAGCATCGTCCCGCTGCTCGACAATCCGGAAACCGCCGTCATTGTCGACCACAGGGCAAGGCCGGTAGTCATCAGCCGGACGCGATGCCAATTGTCCGCCAGCCGCCCGAGCGGAATGCCGAACAGCGAATAGAACACGCCGAACGCGGTGCCGTAAAGAAAGCCGAGATCCTCGTCCCGCAGATGCAGGTCACGTTTGATGTCCTCGGCCAGGATCGAAATGATCTGGCGATCAACAAAATTGAGCACATAGACCAGGAACAGGATGGCAAGGACATACCATGCGTAGGCGGGCGCGCGCTCGGGTCCACCCGTCGATCTGCTGGCCATGCGCTTGCTCTCCTGCCCTTGTTATGCGTCAGGGTTAGCGAGCCTGTGATGTTGAAGGAAGTGCTTTCGATTCAATCCAGCGCCCAGCGCTCAATCGCTTCATAACGCGGGCCACCGCTGCCCAGGCTGCTCTCGTACAGGTACAGGTGGCCAAGGGTGAATGGTTCACTGGTCAGCCCGCCATGATCGGCACGCCATCGTTCGAGCTCAACACCCTGCCCCATGGAGCGGGGCAATCGCGCAACCGTGATATGCGGCAGAAACGCACGACCTTCAGGGGCAAGACCCGCCCGAACCAGCGCATGGTCAATTTTGCGGTGCAATGCCGCCAACGCATCGTGCGGCGTGATCCCGGCCCATAGCGCATTGACGCGACCATCCTTGTCGAAAGCACCGACCCCCGCCAACGCAACGGTGATGGCCGCGGCGCGGACCTGTCCAAGCGACAGTGCGATGTCGTCCCCCACCCGGCGGTCAACCTCACCGATGAAGCGCAAGGTGAGATGGAGTTGCTCATCATCCTGCCACCGCGCACCGGCAACCCCGCCCATCAGCGCGGTTAGTTCGCGCCTTATCGCAGGCGGCGGGCGGAGCGCGACGAACAAGCGGTGCATGAAGCAATCCTGGCACAATTTGCGGCACTGTCAGCCGGGGTGGAACCGATCTGCGGAATCGCTTGAAATGCTTCAACGAAGCAACGATATTCACGCAATCCGGCACATCGCCGGAAAAAGGAGTTTATCGCAATGGCCAACTGGTCTGATCCGCAACCGGACGTCACCACGTTCTCGCAAGCGGATGCGCGCACAGCAGCCTATGATGCCGGTCTGCGCCGCTACATGCTGTCAGTTTATAATTATATGAGCTCGGGCGTGTTGCTGACGGGCCTGGTGGCGATGTTCTTCGCCTGGGGCGGTGACAATTCACCTGCCGCACATATCCTGCTTGGCGGCGGATTCCTGCGCTACGTCATCATGTTCGCACCGCTTGCTTTCATCCTGGTGATGAATTTTGGTCTGGCGCGTATGTCAGACACCATGTTGCAGGCCGTTTTCTGGGGCTTTGCCGTTGCCATGGGCCTGTCCCTGTCGAGCGTGTTCCTGGTCTATACCGGCAACTCGATTGCCCAGGCATTCTTCTCTACGGCGGCGGCGTTCGCGGGGCTTAGCCTTTACGGCTATACGACCAAGCGCGATCTGAGTGCTGTAGGAACCTTTCTGGTGATGGGCCTGATCGGCCTGATCGTCGCCAGCCTGCTGAACCTGTTCCTGCATTCTGGCGCGCTCGCACTGGCGATCAGCCTTGTCGGTGTGGTGATCTTCGCGGGTCTGACGGCGTATGACACGCAACGCACCAAGAGCCTGTACGCACATGTTGCGGGAACCGAGGCCGAGGAACGCACGGCAATACTCTCGGCAACCAACCTGTATCTCGATTTCATCAACATGTTCCTGTTCCTGCTGCGCATCTTCGGCAACTCACGGAACTAGGGCGACCTGCCATCAATCAGGTTTGAGGCCCGGCGGGGGAACCTGCCGGGCCTTTTCTTTTCGCCGTCTCTTTCGGAATTGCCATGCGCCTCGCGATCGACGTTACCCTTGCCTACGCCATTGAAGGGAAAGCCGATGTCCTGCTCCTGATTGAGGCGGCAGCAATGGCCGATCAGCGGCTCATCGCCCAGGATCTTCGCATCTATTGCGATACCCCGATTACGGCACAACCCGGCCTGGATGGGGTGGGTCAGCGCAGTTGGGCGCGAGGGAGCGACCATATTCGCGCGGAATATCATGCCGAGGTGGAGATCAACCGCACCATGCGCGATCTCGCGTCCCTGCGCGCAACGGCGCCCCGCGACGTGCCGGCGGCGACCGTCCCCTATCTCATGCCGAGTCGATACTGCGAGTCAGAGCATTTTGAAGGCTTTATCCAGCACGAATTCGGGTCATTGACCGGCGGTCCGCTCGCTGCCGCGCTTCGGGAATGGGTTCACGACAACATCGACTATGCCCCCGGCGCGAGCAATGGCAGCACCACCGCGCTGGCAACCTTTGCATCGCGACGCGGCGTGTGCCGGGACTACGCCCATCTGCTTGTTACCCTGGCGCGCGCCGGAGGTATTCCGGCGCGTTGTGTGTCGGCCTACGCGCCCGCCGTCAGCCCGTCCGACTTTCACGCCGTCGCCGAGTTGTGGCTGGATGGCGACTGGCACCTGATTGATGCCACCGGCATGGCCGATCAGCGCGACATCGTGCGCGTCGCTGTCGGTCGGGATGCAACCGATATTGCGTTCATGACCGTTTTCGGCACGGCCCATCTGGTCGAACAACAGGTTACGGTATCGCGGATCGACGGTTTATAGGGAACGCCCAACGCGCCTCGTTCGTCTTGTCGGGAGAGGAGATTATCCTGTGACTGACAAAATCCCGATTGATCACCATAATGTCGCCCCCGGCGATCCAGAAGAAGCGGAGCATATCCAGCACCCCCGCCAGGAAGCGGGCCAGGACGAATCCATCGCAGAACGACTCGAGAAGCACCCCGACAGCGTCGAGGCCCAGCTTGATAATGCACTCGACGAGTCGATGGACGCCTCCGACCCGCCAGCTGCGACGCAACCCGTCCACCACCACCGGCCTCCGTCATCTTCGGGCTATGACGCCAAAGCGGAAGCGCTGCTCAAGAAGGGAAAAGGTAGCCACCTGATGCCAGAGTGCGATGCTTAGAGCGGTTTCCGTACGAACGGAATCGATAGGGATTCCCTTTACGGCTTGGGTGTGATTCAAACTTCCTGCTGGTGGCAGGAGGCCAGCATGGATGGCACGAACGCTTTCACAGGATCTTCGGGACAGGGTTGTCGCAGCGATTGATGGCGGCCTGAGTTGCCGCGCGGCGTCAGCCCGCTTTGGGGTCAGCGTGTCGAGCGCGATCCGCTGGCGACAACTCGCCCTGAAGCATGGTCAGGCTTTGGCCAAGCCGCGCGGAGGGGACCGACATTCAGGCAAGATCGAGGCGCACGGCGGCTTCATTCGGGAGCTGATTGCCGAGCAGGGCGACATGACGCTGGTCGAGATACAGGCGCGGCTGATCGAGCGCGGCGCCGTGGTTGGGATCGGCACGGTGCATCGTTTTTTTGCCCGGCACGGGATCACGCGTAAAAAAAGACCGGGCACGCGATCGAGCAGGACCGTCCCGATGTCCTGAGGCAACGCCAGCACTGGTTCGAGGGCCAGCTCGACCTTGAACCCGAACGCCTTGTCTTCATCGATGAGACCTGGACCGCCACCAATATGACCCGCAGTCACGGTCGCTGTCGGAAAGGCGAACGGCTGCGGATGGGCTTTCCGCACGGCCATCGCAAAACCACCACGCTGGTCGCTGGTCTGCGTATGACCGGCATGGTCGCGCCGATGGTGCTGGATGGGCCGATCAACGGCGACTGGTTCGAAGCCTATGTGGCGCAGGTTCTGGTGCCCGCGCTGCGGCCAGGCGACGTGGTCATCATGGACAACCTCTCAAGCCACAAACGGGCGGCTGTGAAGGAGAGGATCGAAGCGGCCGGCGCAACCCTTCGCTTCCTCCCGCCCTACAGCCCGGACTTCAACCCTATCGAGAAGGCATTCTCCCGGCTCAAGGCCATGCTCCGTAAGGCGGGCGAACGAACCGTCAGCGGATTGTGGGACTTGATCGGCAGGCTCGTCGACATCTTCCAGCCCAACGAATGCGCAAACTACTTCAGATCATGCGGCTATGAACCTGAATGAACGGAAACCGCTCTAACGCCGGGCGACCGCGCGTTAACCATGCAGTAAACCATCGGGGCGCATTGTCTCATCCGGTTCCTTCACGGAGGCTGGGTTCGATCATGGCGTCACGGACAAGACCTGCAAACGGGCCAATGACATTGGCTGAAATGAAAGAGTTTGCCAGCTTCAGCGCGGCGACACAGCGCTATATCCGGCGTTCGCTCGATATCGGGCTTGGCCGGGATGATGCGATGGCCCGCTGGTCGCGCGACGTGGTTGAGGCAGCAAGCATCCGCGCACAGGCGCGGCTCTATGTGCGACTGCCCGATCTCAGGCAGAGGATCCCCGATGACTCCGGACTCGACGCGATCGAATCCTTCATTGCGCCGCTGACGTCGCTCAGCGCCTTTGACCTTGGCCAGGGTCGGCTGACGAGCTTTTCCGCCTATCGCTTTCTCTATGAACGGCTGATCGGCGCCGAAGTTCGACCGTGGCTGCCCGCTGCATTCTGCGCCGCCGCCGCGCTGCCGCACCTCCACCCCGATGTGCGGCGCAAATTGTTGCAGTCGATCAGCGAAGCTGCCGCGACCGCTTCTGGCTGGTCAAATCGTCAGCCGGCATTCTTCCCGCACTGGGTTGAGAAGGTCGAAACAAATGCCCTGCCAAACTGAGCCAGTCGTTCAGCCGCGCTCGGCGTTTCTGACACTCTCGGACGTCACGGGATAGCCAAGGTCATCGGGGATGCAGAGGTGCATTTCCCCGTCGCGTTCCTCCATCCACGGTGTCACCATGCGCACCGGAATTGTCGCGGCATGAGCGGCTGCGGCATCAAAGCTGTCGAACATCGCGAGCCGCTCAAGATTGCGGCGCGTGGGAAAGATAATTGTCGCCCGCCCCGCATCCGCCTCATCAAGCACACCCTGCGCTGACATCCAGAACACCCGGACATTCTCGGTGTCATCGACCACCGGATCCGGCGAATTTTCGGGCAGGCGCGCAAGATAGAAGTGCGTGTCGAAGATGCGCATATGGGCATGGTTGGGACGCCAGCGTGCAAAGGGCACCAACTGCGCCGCATCAAGCGCCAGCCCGACCGCATCGAGCGCGGCGCCCAGCCCGGTGCCGCCATGCAAGGCCCGGCGAACCGCGTCGAGCATGGCATGATCGGGCATGTCAGCCAGCCCGACCGGCAGGCCAACTTCTTCAATCGTCTCACGGATCGCGGCAATGCGCGCAGCGAGATCCTCGGTATCGCCGTCGAGCGACGCCGCAAGTTCATAATCTTCTGGGTCGATCCGCCCGCCGGGGAATACCAGTGCGCCGCCGGCAAAAACCATCGCCTTGGCCCGTTCAACCATCAACAATTCGGGCCCGCCTTCGCGTTCGCGGAACAGCACCAGTGTCGAAGCGGGGATTGCGGGCAACATCTCGGCCATGGGCGATCTATGGCCGAGCAACGGGGCAATAGGAAGAGATTGCGCACATCGCGGCGCCGTCGCATGTTGTGGTATCACGCCACCCAGGGGTTATCGACATGAAAATGCTGAAATTGGTCCTCACCAGTGTGGGCATCGTCGCGCTCGCCCAGGCGACACTTGCGCAATCCGGCAGCCCAACCGGCGCGGCACCGCAGGGCCAACGCGCTGTCGAGGCGGCGTTCGATGCCGGGATCAGTTCGCAGGATCAGCTCGATTGGCTGAAAACCATGGCATCAGCCCCCAACCATGTCGGATCACCGCATGACAAGGCCAATGCCGAATTCATGCTCGCCAAATTCCGCGAATGGGGCTGGGACGCACATATCGAAACCTTCCAGGTGCTCTATCCAACCCCGATCTCGACCACCGTCGAAATGGTCGCACTGGAGAAGATCACGCTCGGCGGGCAGGAACCGGCGGTGCCCGGCGATGACACCTCGGGGAACACGGCCGGCGCGCTGCCCCCCTATGTCGCCTTTCAGGGTGACGGCGATGTCACCGCCGATCTGGTTTACGTCAATTACGGCATGCCTGACGACTACAAGGCGCTCGCGCGGCGCGGCATCGACGTGAAGGGCAAGATTGTCATCGCACGTTATGGCGTCGGCTGGCGCGGCCTCAAGCCCAAGCTGGCGCAGGATCATGGCGCGATCGGTTGCATCATTTACTCCGATCCGGCTGATGATGGCTATAATGACAGCGACGTCTATCCCAAGGGTGGTGCTCGCCCGGCCAACGGCATCCAGCGCGGCTCGGTCGCCGACATGCCGCTCTATCCCGGCGATCCGCTGACCCCCGGCATTGGCGCAACCGCCGGGGCAAAGCGCCTGACCCGCGAAGAGGCGCCGACGATTCTCAAAATTCCCGTGCTGCCAATGTCCTATGGGGATGCAACAAAGCTGTTGGCGCGGCTCGGCGGCCCGGTGTCGCCGGCACCATGGCACGGCTCGCTGCCGCTCACCTACCATATGGGCGGTGATGGCGCGGTGAAGGTTCATCTCGCGGTCAAATCGGAATGGAGCCTCAAGCCGGTCTATGACGTCATCGCCATGCTCAAGGGCAGCGAACATCCCGACGAGTGGGTGCTGCGCGGCAACCATCATGACGGATGGGTGTTTGGCGCGTCCGATCCGCTGTCCGGCAATGTCGCGATGATGTCCGAGGCCAAGGCGCTCGGCGCGCTCTGGGCGAAGGGCTGGCGACCGAAGCGGACGATTGTCTATACCGGCTGGGATGCCGAGGAACCGATGTTGCTCGGGTCAACCGAATGGGCTGAGGAACATGCGGCAGAGCTGAAGGCCAAGGCCGTGATCTATATCAACACGGACGGCAATGGTCGCGGCTTTCTGGGTGCCGAGGGCAGCCATGATTTTCAACACCTCGTCAACAGTGTCGCGGCTGATGTGGTTGATCCGGAAACCGGCACCAGCGTGGCCGAGCGCTTGCGCGCGCAGGCCCGGGTCGGCAGCTTTGACAAGACCGGGCACCCCGGCGCAGCTGCACTTGCCGCTGCGGAAAAGGGTGGCGACATGCCAATTGGCCCGCTCGGCTCGGGGTCGGATTACTCCGCCTATCTCCAGCATCTCGGCCTGCCCGCCCTCAACATCGGCTTTGGTGGCGAGGATGAAAGCGGCGGGGTCTATCACTCGATCTATGACAGCTTCCACCACATGACGACCTTTGACGATCCGGGCCTGAGATATGGTGCGGCGCTGTCAAAGACCGTCGGGCGACTGGTGTTGCGGATTGCCGATGCCGACACGCCGCCAATGCGCTTCGGTGATTTTGCTGACACGGTTGCGACCTATCTCGGCGAGGTGAAGAAGCTCGCGGAGGACCGGCGCGCCGAGGATGCGATGCGTGAAAAACTTACCACAGACGGTGCGTTCCGCCTCGCCAGTGATCCGCTCAAACCTGTCGCGGCACCCGCCGCCGAGCCGCGAACACCGCATTTCGAACTCGCCGCACTGGAGGATGCCGTCGATCATCTGAAGGTCGCGGCGGCGGCCTATGACAGCGCCTATGCCAGCAAGGGCAGCAAGATCACCCCCGCTGCACGCGCGGCGCTGAACGCACAGTTGCGCGATATTGACCAATTGCTGCTCGATGAGCGCGGCCTGCCCGGTCGGCCATGGTACAAGAACCTGATTTACGCACCGGGGCGCTTCACCGGCTATGGCGCCAAGACCCTGCCGGGCGTGCGTGAAGCGATTGAGGAACGTCGCTTTGACGATGCCAATGTCTATGCCGGGCGGACCGCGCGCGTGGTACAGGCCTATGCGGCGCGACTTGAGGCGGCGACCGCGACGATCAACGGTCGATAGTTGCCACGGCGTATGCGGCAATGATTTGCTCGCCAGCAAGGCATTGTTGTCCACGCAAGATTTCCTATTTCCTGAACTTCCCCCCGGTCGGCCCCGTGCCGACACAATATGATGGAGATGCTTGTGCGAAACATGATGGTTCGAACCGCAATAGCGCTGGCGGTCGTTACCGCAGGCGGCGCGTCACTCGCCGCAGGCCTGGCCGCGCCGGTCATCAACATCCTGGCGGATTCGACCAGGCCCGAGGCCGACCGTGTCCGCGACGCGGATCGCAAACCCGTCGAGCTGATCGCCTTTGCCCGGCTCCGCGCTGGCGCGCGGGTCGCCGAGCTGGCGCCCGGCGGCGGCTATTTCACCCGTTTGCTGAGCAATGTCGTCGGCCCCAAAGGCCATATCTTTGCGGTAACAAGTCGCGTCTCTCCGGCATTGACGGAGATCGCCACCAGCCACCCCAACGTCTCGATCGAGCAGATCAAGCCGGAGGACATCGCCCTGCCCGGTCCGGTTGATCTGGTGTGGACGACGCTCAACTATCATGATTTCAAAAACAACAAGCAGGGCGCCTCTGACATGGCGGCATCCATCAACGCCGCAGCGTTCAAGGCACTGAAGCCTGGCGGAATCTATCTCATCGTCGATCATCAGGCGGCGGCGGGCGCCGGCGCGACAGTCACATCAACACTGCACCGGATCGAGGATGTCGTGGTGCGGCGTGAGGTTGAGGCCGCAGGCTTCAAGTTTGACGGTGAGAGCAATCTGTTGCGGCACAGCGCAGACGACCACACCCTCAAGGTGGTCGAAACCGGCATTCGCGGCAAGACTGACCAGTTCATCCTGCGTTTCCGCAAACCGCGCTGAGCTTGAAACCGTCACCGGCCGGTCGCGGGCCGGCTGGTGGCGGGCCAGTGACTAGGCGGCGGCGGTTGCGCCGATATTGTGGCGTCGATAGTGTCAGTTTCCAGCCCTGCGGGAGATTGTCGTGCCGCCCCTTCCTCGCCTTTACGGGATGCCGTGCTCGCTCTTCACGGCCAAGGCGCGCAGTTATTTGCGCAAGCAGCACCTGCCCTTTGCGGAATTGCCCGTCGGCGATCCGGGCTTTGGCGCGATGAGCGCAGCAGCGGGGCGTTTCATCATCCCGATCCTGTGCGATACTGATGGCACGATCGTGCAGGATACCACCGCGATTATCGATCATATCGAGGCAAGCGACCGGGTCCGTCTCCCGGCGTATCCCGCGACACCCGTGCACCGCGCCATCGCGCTGATCTTCGAGCTGTTTGGCGGCGAAGGCTTGTTGCGTCCGGCGATGCATTATCGCTGGGGTTTCGACGCACAGAATCTCGCCTTTCTGCGCCGTGATTTCGTCGCCGCACTGGTGCCGGGTGCAGACACAGCCACTGGCGACGCAGCCTTCGCCAATGCCAGCCGCATGATGCGCCGTGCGACCGCCGCCTTTGGCGTGAATGAGGCAACGGCGCCGGCAATTGAGCAAAGCTATCGCGAGTTCCTCACCCTGCTCGACCAGCACCTCTCGGCTGCGCCCTATCTGCTTGGTGGCCATCCAACGATCGGCGATTATGGCCTGATTGGACCGCTCTTCGCCCATCTCGCGCGCGACCCCGCACCAAGCCTATTGATGAAAACCCAGGCCACCAATGTCTGGCGCTGGACCGAACGGATGAACGCGCCGGAAGCGCTGCTTGATGGCCTTGCCGCAGACGAAAGCCTCTTCGCCGATGACGCCGCGCCAGAAAGCCTGAAGGCGCTCTTGCGTTTTGTCGCGATCGATTTCCTGCCCGAGCTGGCCGCCCATATCGGCTATGCCAATGACTGGCTCGATGCGCGGACTGATCTTGTTGCGGGCACCAATGGCCTCGACAACCCGGCGCAACGCTCGATTGGGTTCGCCCGGTTTGACTGGCGGGACCAGGAGATTTCCACCGCGGTCATGCCCTATCGATTCTGGTTGTTGCAGCGGTTGCAGGATTTCGTTGATGGCTTGTCAGCGGGGGATCGAGCGCGTGTCGGCGCGCTTTTCGCGGAAACGGGTCTCGAACAGATGGTCGCGCAGCGCACGCACCGCCGGGTGGAGCGGGTCAATCACCTCGAAGTCTGGGGGCCGCCGGTCCGCTGACCAGCTTGTCTCAAAGCGTCAACAGCGCGAGATGCGCCAGCGCCGCGATCAGGGCGAGCAACAGCGCAACGCTGACCCGCGGGCCGATATACAGCGACACAACGCGGTGCGTGGGAAAGGAAAAGGTTGTCGCTGTCGCCGCAAGCTTGTCAAGATGCCCTGCGGTAAAGGCGGGATCAACTGCCAGCTTCATCATATCGCGACGGCTGCGATACCGCATCAGGCCAAACAGCGACCAGCCTGGATCGGGTGCCGTATTCCATGCATCGACATAGCCACCAACCTTGCGGCCAACCATGCCGGGGTGGCCACCATTGCGCAGCAACACGCGCATGAATCGGCGTGAATAGCGTTGCAACAAGGCGATGCCGGTCATCATCGGCCCGCCAGCAGGGTCGGCGACAGGTTCGCCATGCACCTTGACGAGGTTAAGCATGACAAACTCGCGCCCGTCATCTTCCTCCAGGAAGCTTCGCAATATCGGTAACGAGTTTCCGCTATCGGCGGCGCGGCCTTCGATCTGCGACAGAAAGTGGTCAATTTCGCCACGGGTAAGCGGCCCGCGCCAGTTATCGTACCACAGCCGGAACAAGACATAGAGCGCCAGCGCCCCGCCCCAGATCAATCCCGTTGCCATCACCATTTCCCCCTCAGGCAAACTATTGGCACGATATGTGCCATAATAGCGAGACTATCGCAACCAGCCGCGCTATCGCGCCTCCTGGGGCAGCGCGGTGACATTGTGGTTCAACCAGTCGAATATTTCCGCAAGATGTCCGCTGCTCACCTGCTCCCCGGTGCTCAGCACAATGGCTTCGAGCGTCACGCCTTTCAGCGCGTCGCGATAGGCTTGCTCTGCCCCGGCAAATGCCCGCGCGATGGGGCAAGCCACGGCACATTCAGCCCTGGAACTGGCGCACGGACCTTGCTGGCGAATCTCGGTGCAGCGGAACATGGGCTCGCCGCCGTCAACGGCGCGCGTAATGTCCCACAGGCTGATCTCGCGCGGCAATCGCGCCAGACGGTACCCGCCCGTCTTGCCGCGGCTGGTCGCGACAATACCGGCCCGGCTAAGCAACTGCATCTGCTTCGCCATATAGGCCAGCGGCACACCATGAAACTGCGCCAGCGCCGCCAGGCTCAACCCGTGCCCCGGCGCCAGCGGCGCGAGAACCGAACAGGCATGCACCGCCCACTCAACCCCCTTGTTCATCCGCATCGCCAACCCCTTCTTAAAGCCAGTTGCCAGCCCGTTTTAATTTGGATATTATATATCCGCATTAAAACGACAATCCGCCTGATCACGCAGGCACCGCAATCATCGGCTGCATGGCCGCAATCGCAAGGGGAATAAATCATGACGGGCAAGCCAGACCTCGGAGATCGCCTCGCGCAATTTCTTGTCGCGGTCGCGGCGCTGTTTTCGCTGGCCAACGGCCTGTTCATGCTGACCGATCCGCTGGGCTGGTACCAGATGGTCGATACCGTCAAGTTCACCGGCCCGCCAAACCTGCACTTCATGCGTGACATCGGCCTGGCTTACGGCGTCAGCGGGGTCGCACTTGGCTATGCCGCGCTCAATCTGCGCGGGCGCTGGGGGGCCGCATTGCTCGGCGCTTTCTGGCTGGGCGCGCACGGCGCCCTCCACCTTTACGAAGTGCTTGTCGGCATCTGCGCCAGCAACATTTTCTGGAGCGACGTGCCGGGCGTCATGGGGCCGCCGCTGCTCGCGCTGCTCGGCGTCGCCATGATGTTTGGCAGGGCGCACATTGCGCCCGGCGCGCTGCCAAAGCGCATCTTTGTCCGCGCCTTTGATCGCATGACCCAGGGCACCTCCCCTTTCATCCACGATCTGGCAGCCAGCCCGGGCTTCATGACCGAGAAATTCCAGCATTTCATGCCGGTATCGATGCACCGTCACGCCACGCCCGCTGACCTGTTTCACGTGGCGCGGATTGGCGCGACACTGGGGGAAGATTGTGGCCCTTGCGTCCTGATCACCGCCAAGGGCGCGTTGGCCGACGGTGTCTCGCGCGCACTCGTCAACGACGCGCTGGCGGCGCGGTTGCCTGATGGACCGTTAGCGCTCGCCTTCTCCTTTGGCCGGGCAGTTGCGACGCAAGACACCGCAGCATCGGCGCTGGGTGATGCGATTGAGGCCGATTTTGGCCGTACCGTCCGTACCGAACTGGCCGTCACGGCGGCAATGGTCCGCACCTACCCCGCCCTGAAACGCGGCCTCGGTATAGGAAAGCCATGCGGACTGACGCCGCTGCAGGTTTGACGAGGCAACGTCCACTGACAACAAGCACGCGACACAAGACAAGCGAGCTCACTGGCGCGCCTTGATCCGTGCCGGGGTGGCATCAGGACGTCAGCCCTTGCCCCTCCGTCACGTCCGGCTGGATATAATGATAGCGAACGGTCGGTCAGCTGGTGGCTACGCGACCGGTCTGGCCACGACTAGATTGGCTAGACGGCGGCGGCGATGCCGGATTTTCAGTGGCACCGCGACTACAACGAACAGCATCACCGCGACGAATAACCAAACCCGGTCCGCCATTCCTTGCAACCAGGCTATGCAGATGACGGACGGCGCCGCTATCACCGGTGTGATCTTTGTCACCCACCACAGATTTGATCCCCATCCGGGCCTGTCGCGAACGTCTCTGCTCACGCTCAGCAAGGCTAGTGTTGCCACAACCTTCGTACCCAGGGCGATGACCACGACCCAACTCAAAAAGTCGACCGCTGTCGAAAAACCAAACGTCATCATGGCTCGACATTGCAAGCATTTGAACCAGTGATCAAGTTGTCTGGTATCAACCTGACAGCAGGTGTTCCGGGACGTCCGTTATGGCGCGATTGTCGCCCCGGCGGTTCAACTGTGCCATCCCAATCGCGATGGCGTGAAGTGGTGGAGCTGAGGGGAATCGAACCCCTGACCTCTGCAGTGCGATTGCAGCGCTCTCCCATCTGAGCTACAGCCCCGCTCCACGCCGCGACAGGCTTCACCCATCGGGAACGAAGCGTCTAACCGGCCTTTTCGCGTGATGCAACCAGCCCCCCGGCACGCCGCGAACTTTCCATCAAGGCCCGGCAAAACCTGTTGCACCCCGTATGACAAGCTTTGCGTTATGCCTGGAGCTGCGCCATACCGCAGCCTCGAAAACATCATGAAGGAGATTCGCATATGGCACGCGCGTGGAGCCTGAAGTCCCGGCCTAATGGTATGCCCGTTCATACCGACTTTGCGATGATTGAGCTTCCCGCAACGCCGCTGAGTGACGGTGAGGTCCGCATCACCAACCGCTGGCTGTCGGTTGATCCCTATATGCGCGGTCGCATGAACGACGTGAAAAGCTACGCACCGCCCTTCGCCCTTGGCGAGGCAATGCAGGGTGGCGCCGTCGGTGAAGTCATCGAAAGCCGCGCTGACACTGTCGCGGTTGGCGACATGGTGCTTCACATGGCCGGCTGGCGTGATGAGGCGGTTGTTCCGGCTGGTCAGGTGCAGAAACTCCCGCCGCTCGCCGTTCCGCCCCAGGCGTTTCTCGGCCAGCTCGGCATGCCCGGCATGACCGCCTATTTCGGCCTGCTCACCGTCGCCGAGGCAAAGGCTGGCGATGTCGTGTTCGTCTCTGCTGCGGCGGGCGCGGTCGGCTCAACCGTTGTGCAGGTTGCCAAGGCACGCGGCATGACCGTCATCGGCTCTGCCGGTGGTGCTGACAAATGTGCATGGGTGTCATCACTCGGCGCTGATCATGTCATCGATTACAAGGCGCCGGGCAGCATCGTGAAGAAGCTGATGGAGGCCGCGCCAAACGGCATTGATGTCTATTTCGACAATGTCGGTGGTGAACATCTCGACGCTGCCCTCGCGACCGGCAACCTCCATTCACGCTTCGCGATTTGCGGGATGATCGACATCTATAATGACGGCAAGCCGACCGAGCTGCGTTATCTCGCCCGTTTGATCGGAATGCGTATCAAGATGACCGGTCTGCTGGTCAGCGACCATATGCACCGCGCCGCCGAATTTTATCAGGAAATGGGCGGCTGGCTCGCGGCAGGCAAGCTCAAGAGCGAAGAGACCGTGTTTGAGGGCCTCGATACGATGCCCGATGCCTTTCTCGGCCTGTTCACCGGCGGCAACACCGGCAAGATGCTGGTCAAGGTCTGAGAGTCCTTTTCTGACCCATCGTCACCAATGACGCCTGGCCCCTCTTCCTTGCGCGGAGGGGCCAAGCCTCACCCCGTTCTTGGCCCGGCGCCCTGCCAACAGGCGCTGGTGTCAGCGACCATGTTCGCGGATCAACGCAGCCGCCAGATAAAGCCGCTGTGGCACGGCATCGAGATAGACAAATTCAGCATCGCCGCTGTGATAGCCATAGCCAGGCAGGCCAAGCGCCTCGATCACAGGAACGCCGCTGATTGACGCATAACCTGCGTCGGTTCCGCCCCACCGATCACCGATCCCGATCGTACCACCCGCTTCGGCATAGATGTCACGGGCACGCTCGATCAGCTTGATGTTGGCGGGCGAGGCCGTGAAGGCTGGCCGGTTGGGCTTGACGACAATCTTGACCTCCGCGCCGGGCAATGATGGCGTCGCGAGCCGGTTGGTCAATTCCACGCGAAAGGCATCGGTTTCTGCCAGGCTCTCGGTCCGCAGGTCGCCGACCAGCACGGCATTGTCGGGGATGATGTTCCTGACACCACGTTGCTGGCTGATGATCGTCCAGTTGAAGCGGCGTTTGCCCGGCCCAAGATCAAGGTCGCGGGTCTTCAACATGATGTTGGCCGCCTCGACGAGCGCGTTGATACCCTGTTCCGGGGCAACCCCGGCATGGGAAGCCTTGCCCTTGATCGTCACCGTCACGGTGTTGGTCGCCCATGTCCCGCGGATCAACATTTCCGGTCGCCCACTCGGCTCGAACGACAGGACCAGATCCTTGCCCCGCGCAATCTCGGTAATGATCGGCCCGGTCCCGACGGACCCGGCTTCCTCATCGGTATTGACGGCGATGGTCAGCGTCTTGAAATCACGCGACTTGAGCAGCGGCAGGGTGTGCAGGATGACGGCAATCCCCGATTTGTCATCGGCAACGCCGGGGCCATAGGCCCGGTCTCCGTCAATCCGGAACGGCGCGCGCGCCAGGGCACCGCGCTGATAGACTGTATCCATATGCGCAATCAGCAACAGGTTGCCATGGCCGGTCCCGACCTTGCGCGCCACGATGATGTCCCCGGCGGTGCCGGGCAACGGCTTTACCCGCTCAACCGTCGCACCAAGTGCGACAAAGCGGGCCTCAAGATATTTGCCCATCGCCGCCATGCCCTCGGCATCACCGGTCCCGGTTTCAATAGTGACCAGTCGCTCCAGCGTGCCCGCCACCTTGGGCGCCTCCCCCCGCGCGGCGGCAAGCAGCGCCTTGTCAGGAGCGGCAATGGCGGGGCTGGCAAGCAGCGCGACGGCGAGAAAGGCGGTGCGGATCATGCCGGCAGCATAGGACGGTGCGCGCGGGGCGTCACCTGCTGCTTTGGGCAAACTGGCAGGCGGTTATCGGAAATCGTCTCCCCAAGCCCGATACACCTAGGACAGTTAGCGCCAGTCCGCCGGCAACGGTTCGCCAATATCTCGGAGCGGCCCCACGTAAAGCCCGTTTACCTTTCGCTGATCAAGGTATTTTCGTCGGCTCGCTGCGTCACGCGGGAAGATAGAATCAAAAAGCTTGGGATCGTGCTCAACGCGCGAATGCGAAACCGCCGATTCCCACGCCACATCTGACACGCCATCGGGCTTACCGCGGTAAAGCGGCGTGCGGCGCTCAAAGGATGATGCGCGAGTTATTAGATCACGCATGGCATCAATATCGCTACCTGCCCACTTGTTGATGACCGAACCAAGGGTTGCCGAAATTGCGCCACGCACGGCCGGATATCCATCGGGCGGGCCAAATTTGGCCCAAGGCGCACTTCTGATTTGCCAGAAATAGTACCAGAAGGCAGCATGCATCATATTGCCGCGTCGCATCATCTTCGAGATGATGAAGGGCATCATCATAGGGTTAACTGATTCCGGGTGATTTTCAGCATAGTGAACCGCAGCATCACTTTGCTCGTCTGATCCATCCAGCATCAATTGCAACTGCCGCTCGGTCGGAACCTTATGATCTGAATATTCATTGCCGATGAAGAGCAGCGAATTCCCGAAGGCCGGCAGCACCTCGCCAGCGTTGAGACAATCGGTGCTGCCCGGCGACCAAAAGCTGTGCATCCGAGCCGAATCTGAAAATATCCTCCGGGCAAAGTCGATGAGTTCCTGGTCACTCGCACCGCCGCTCCCGAGTGTTGGATAATCCAGTGAAGTCGAGCCAGAACAGTCAACCAAGCCGACCCGCCAGTCATCGCCTGAAACCGGATTCCGTACGAACAGTCCCATTGGTGGACCACCGGCTATCGGCCAAACGATGAATGCGGCACGAATTGACTGTGATTTGGATAGGTATGCGTCGGCCACTCCGATCTTTGTGTCGATCCGCTGAGGCGTCTCCACCCCCATCTTCAACCTCATCAGTCTGTCATGAGCGACAGAAACCTGACTACGAATCGCCGCGAAATGCCCGACATCGCCGTTCTTCAGCCCGGCGCGGAGGAGCAAAAGCATATTGCGGCGAAGCAAGGGGGCCGACGGGTCTGGGCTCATGGGCGCCACCAGCGCTGCAGCGCCAGCAAAATCTCCCGTTGCCATGCGCAACTCAGCCGACAAGGATCGCAAATTCGCTGATATGTCGGGATTTGCCGCGCACAGACTCAGCAAATGGTCGGTGGCAGCCAACGCGCCTCGAAGGTCGTCCCGAGGCGCGGGTTTACGCGCGGGGGCTGCCCCATCCGTGTCAAATATCGATAGCCCTTCAGATGCGGGTTCCGCGTGCGACGCCTCGACCAAAGCTGGCCAAGCTGCCGGACCAGACAATGTGCTGGGTTGCAGCGCTTGTGGCGGGTGCGCTTGCATCGCGTAGGCAGGTGGAACGGCGAACAATATGGCAAGCGCCAGTACTGCTCGTGCCATCGTCATCGATGCCTCAAATCCCACCACTGAACGTATCACACTGTCCCGGGTCACCCGTTTCCAGCCCCTTGCGCAGCCACGCCATGCGCTGCGCCGAGGTGCCATGCGTGAAGCTGTCAGGCACCACCCTGCCCTGCGCCTCCTGCTGCAACGTGTCGTCGCCGATCGCATGGGCTGCGGTCATCCCTTCTTCCAGGTCACCCGGCTCCATACGGTCACGATTTTTCGCGGCCCACACCCCGGCATAGCAATCTGCCTGCAATTCCAGCCGGACTGACAGGGCATTACCCTGCGCCTCGCTCGCACGGCGCTGTGCCGTCGCGACCTGGT
This sequence comes from uncultured Sphingomonas sp., assembly GCA_963422345.1. Lineage (GTDB taxonomy): Bacteria > Pseudomonadota > Alphaproteobacteria > Sphingomonadales > Sphingomonadaceae > Sphingomonas. The sequence continues at coordinate 1,850,394 of OY729425.1, read as the reverse complement.
CTGACGTGCCCAGCAAATTCTGGATATGGTGGCCAAATTCATGTGCGATGACATAGTCCTGCGCGAAATCTCCCTTCGCGCCGAACCGGGTGGCCAGCTCGTCAAAGAAACTCGTGTCGAGATAGATGCCCTGGTCCTGCGGGCAATAGAACGGCCCCATCGCGCTCTGCGCAGCACCGCAGCCCGACTGGCCTTCGCCACCATAAAACACCAGCTTGGGGCGCTTGAAGGTCTGGCCGGACTGCGTGAAAATCGCTGCCCAGGTCTTGTCGGCGGAGCTCAGCGCATTGCAGGCTGCCTTGCTGGCCGCATTGAGGGTGCAGCTTGACTGGACGTCATGCCCCCCTTGCTGACCAACCTGTGTGGTCGGTGCTGACACCTGGCTACCGCCGCCGCCCGTCAGGTTCAGACCACCGCCAAACACCGCGAGAACGATCAGCAACACCACCACGCCGCCGCAACCGAAACGGCTGAACACAAAGGGCAGCAGGCCAAGCAGCATCCCGCCACCACCACCGCCGCCGCCGCCAAAACTCATCCCGCCGCCGCTGCCGCGCTGATCCTCAACATCAATATTGGGATCGAAATCGTCGAGCCGCATCGCGCCCTCCCCGCAGGAACCACATCATCATGCCCTGGCCGACGACCAAATCCGTCGAGCAGGCTGGCCCCTGAATGCGCGGAGCCGGGCGACGTTGCAAGACATCACGGATTGGGCCTTTGTCGTCAGTCGGGCGTTGATCACAGCGGCCACTCGGGCCATGGGCAATATTGATGGCCAATGACGCTCCCCAACCCAAGACAAAGGCCCGCCGCAAGGCTGCGGCCTTGCCCCTGCCCGATTGTGTTGCCCTGGTGCTGCAGGGCGGCGGCGCACTTGGCAGTTATCAGGCCGGGGTGATCGAGGGTCTGGCGAAAAGCGGGATCGAGATTGACTGGGTGGCCGGCATTTCAATCGGCGCGGTCAACGCGGCCATCGTTGCCGGCAATCCACCGGACCGCCGCGTCGCGCGCCTGACCCGGTTCTGGGAAACTGTATCAAGTTCGCTGCCCAGCTTCCCGATCTTCCCCAATGATCAGGTGCGGGAATGGCTGCACGAATGGTCCGCCGCCTTCGTCATGGCGGCGGGTGTCCCCGGCTTCTTCACGCCGCGCATGATGCCACCCTTGATGGCTGCGCCCGGTTCACTCGAGGCACTGAGCTTCTATGATTCGGCCCCGCTGCACAAAACGCTTGATGAGCTGATCGACTGGGATTTGCTCAACAATGGCCCGGTGCGCCTGTCAGTTGGTGCGGTCGATGTGGAGAGCGGCAACTTCAACTATTTCGACACCACCGAAACGCGCATCGACGCGCGGCACATCATGGCGTCGGGCGCATTGCCGCCGGGCCTGCCGCCAATCGAGATTGACGGACGGTGGTGGTGGGATGGCGGTCTCGTCTCCAACACGCCGCTCACCCATGTCCTCGACCATCAGAGCGAACCGCTGCTCGCCTTTCAGGTCGATCTTTTCGCTGCCGCCACCGAACGCCCGCGCACCATCATGGATGTCATGGCGCGCGAAAAGGAAATCCGCTTCTCCAGCCGCACGCGGCAGGTATCCGATCAGGTGATGAAGCTGCGCCAGGAACGCGAGGCAATTCGCAAGGTACTGGCAAAGCTGCCGCCGGCACTGCACGACGATGCCGATGTTCGCGCCCTCGCCGCGCGCGCTGCCGAACAGCCGGTCAATCTTGTCCACCTGATCTACCGTGCCAATGCATGGGAAGGCGGCAGTCGTGATTTTGAATTTTCCGCGCGCACCATGCGTGAACATTGGGATGCCGGCCGCGCGGCGGTTGACGAGACCATGGCCAACACCGAACTGGTCGCGAAGAATATTGAAACCGGCATGAGCGCGTCCTTTGATCTGGCGCGCCACGGCCACCCCACCCTCAGCACGGAGTAAGCCATGTTCCTCAAGGGCAAGACGGCGATCGTTACTGGTTCAACCTCGGGCATCGGCCTTGCCTATGCCAAGGCCTTTGCTGCTGAGGGCGCGAGCGTGGTCATCAATGGCTTTGGCGATGCCGCAGCGATTGAGACCGAGCGCGCCGCGCTGGAAGCCACCAGCGGCGCCCGTGCGCTGTACGATGCCGCCGACATGACCAGGCCGGAGGAAATTCAGGCCATGGTCAAGCGCTGCCATGCTGAACTCGGCGGGCCGGATATCATCGTCAACAATGCCGGCATTCAGCATGTCGCGGCAATCGAGGATTTCCCGGCTGACAAGTTTGAGGCGATCATCAAGATCAACCTGACCGCAGCCTGGTATCTGGCACAGGCTGCCGTGCCCTTGATGAAGGCGGCCAAATGGGGCCGGATCATCTCAACCGCCTCGGCGCACAGCCTTGTCGCCAGCCCGAACAAGAGCGCCTATGTCATGGCCAAGCACGGCATTGCCGGGATGACCAAGGCAATTGCGCTGGAAACCGCAACCAGTGGCATCACGGTCAATTGCATCTCGCCCGGCTATGTCTGGACGCCGCTGGTCGAGAGCCAGATTCCCGACACGATGAAATCGCGCGGCCTGACGCGCGAGCAGGTCATGAACGACGTTCTGCTTGCAGCCCAGCCGACCAAGGAATTTGTCACCCCCGAACAGGTCGCCGCGCTCGCGCTGTTCCTTTGTCGCGACGAGGCAAAATCGATCACCGGTGCCAATCTTTCGGTCGATGGAGGGTGGACCGCAGCCTGACCATGGTGGCCAGCGTCGCCATGTCGGACTAGGATAGGTAACTGCCCAACAAAAAAGCGGTCGCGTGAAAAAACCTCTACTGATTCTGCTGCTTTGTGCCGCCGTAACGCTGGGCGCGTGCCAACATGGCTCACGCGTCGCGCGTGCGCCTGCACCCGCTGACTGGCGGCAGGTGATCACCGGCGCAGACCGTGATCGCTTGCGCAACTGGCGAGAGACCTGGGTCGCCGCGATTGCCAAGGCACGCGCCAGCGGACACGCGGCGCAGGTCGATGCCCTGGGTGACTTGCTCAACCCCGATCATGCCCTTGCTGATGGCGCGGTGCCGCCACCGGGGCATTATCTCTGCCGTGTCCACAAGATCGGCGCCAACGGCCCGGCGATGCAGGACTTCATCAGCTATCCGGTCGGTGACTGCACCATCGACATGGAGGGCGAAGTGTCCAGCCTGACAAGGTCGACCGGGCCACAGCGCCCGGTCGGCCTGTTATTCAATGACAACCCGGCCCGCGCGATGTTTCTCGGAACCTTGATGCTTGGCGATGAAACCAAGCCGATGACCTATGGTCTCGACAATCAGCGCGATCTGGTTGGCTTTGTCGAGCGCATCGGCCCGCAGCGCTGGCGGCTGGCCTTTCCGTCGCCGCGCTTTGAATCAATGCTTGATGTCGTGGACATTGTTCCCGCTGCGCCGGGCAAATAGGCAAGGTCCGGGCTGACCAGCATCAATCCAGCATCGCGGCGTCTTCGCGCTTCTCGGGCCGGATATAGATTGAGGATAGTTCCGGAATCGCCTTTTTCAGCGATGTCTCGATTGCCTCAATCAGTGTCTCCGCCTCACCGATCGTCAGATTGTCGCGAAAATCCGCGCTGATCGCCACGAAGATGCTGGTTGGCGCCGTGTGGATCGTCCGCACATGGTTGACCGAGGTTATCGCGGGATGCCCGTCAACAATGCCATGCACCTGCGCCACGATGTCCGGGTCGGCGCCCTCGCCGATCAACAGACCCTTTGCCTCGCGGGCCAAAATCGCAGCCACCAGCCCGAGCAGCACGCCGATTACGATTGACGCCACCCCGTCGATCCGCGGGTCATCAAATGCATGGCTGGCCCAGATACCGACGCCGGCAATCACCAGTCCCGCCAGCGCGGCGGTATCCTCGAACAGAACGATAAAGCCGGCGGGATCCTTGGAATGGCGAAAGGCCGCCCACCAGCTGCGGTTGCGGTTGGCGGCGGCGAATTCACGCATCGCGACAAACCATGACCCTCCCTCCATCGCCAGCGCAACGCCGAGCACGATATAGTTGATCAACGGGCTTGTCAGCGGTTCGGGATGCTTGATGTGTTCCCAACCCTCATAAACCGACACACCCGCGCCGACCGCGAAGATCAGGATGGCAACGACAAAGCTCCAGAAATACAGCTCCCGACCATAGCCGAACGGGTGCGCCTTGTCGGGCGGCTTGCGCCCCTTCTTCTGGCCGTAAAGCAGCAGCACCTGGTTCAGGCTGTCGACGACCGAGTGGAATCCTTCCGTCAGCATCGACGACGATCCCGTGATCGCCGCCGCGATAAACTTCGCCGCCGCAATGCCGAGATTGGCCGCCAGTGCCGACAACAGCACGAGGTTGGATTCGCCTTGTTTTTGCGCCGACAAAGTCACTGCTCCCGGTTTGACCGCGGTCGCCATAGCGGGCGCGCAACCGTCACGCCACCGCCCGCGCGATCACACCGTCAACCAAGCACTGCGCGCGCACGGCCATAGGTGAAATAGACGAGCAGCCCGACCCCGTTCCACACCAGGAACGAGATCTGCGTCACCTGCTGCAGGCTGGTAAACAGATAGAGGCAACCAAGGATTGCACCCGGCGCGACAATCCAGGCCAGCGGCGTACGAAACGGGCGCCGCGCACCCGGATCGCGCTGCCGCAACACGAGAACACAGGCCGCCACCGCGACAAAGGCGCACAGCGTTCCCGCATTGGCCAGGCTGGCGATCACGTCGAGTGGCACCAGCGCAGCGAAGATGCCGACGAAAATCGCCGTGACCAGCGTGATCCGCGCCGGTGTGCCGCGCGTCGAGATCTTCGCCAGTGCTGGCGGCAGAAAACCGTCGCGCGCCATCACGAGGAAGATCCGGCTCTGGCCGTAGAGAAAGCCGAGAATGACGGTCGGCAGGGCAATCGCCGCTGCCGCCGCGACCACCGTCGCAACCATCGGCTGGCCAAGCGAGCGCAGGATCAACGCGAGCGGTTCCGCGCTCTTGCCGAACACGTGGAAATGCACCGCGCCGACGGCTGCTGCCGCAACGATCATATAGATCAGCGTGCACGCAACCATCGAGCCAACGATTCCAATCGCCAGGTCGCGTTCCGGGTTCTTCGCTTCCTCGGCTGCGGTCGAGATCGCATCGAAGCCGTAAAAGGCAAAGAAGATGATCGCCGCCGCACCCATCATCCCGTATTTGACGCCACCGGCACCGGGCGTGCTGGCCATGCCATAGGGCGCAAAGGGATGCAGGTTGGCCGGGTCAAAATGCGGCAACGCAATGATGACGAACAAGGCCAGCGTCACGATCTTCAGCGCGACCAATGCCGTGTTGATTCGCGCGCTCTCGCGCGTGCCAAGCGTCAGCAATCCTGCCACCACGGCGATGATGAACACCGCCGGCAGGTTTACCCCCCATTTGGCGACATGCAGGCCGCTGCCCATCACCGGCCCATGCGTCTGCCATTCCGGCAAATCGATTCCGAGGCCGTGAAGAAACCCCACGGCATAGCCTGACCAGCCCACCGCCACGGTCGAGACGACCAGCGAATATTCAAGGATCAGGCTCCACCCGACAACCCAGGCGATAATCTCACCCAGCACCGCATAGCTGTAGGTATAGGCACTGCCCGAAGCCGGGATCATCGTTGCCATCTCGGCATAGCACAGGGCCGCGCAGGCGCAGATCGCACCCGCTACGCCGAAACTCAGCAGCACAGCCGGACCAGCGCGGTCAGCACCGACGCCGATCAGCGTGAGAATGCCCGTGCCGACGATTGAACCAACCCCGAGCGCGACGAGGTGCGGCCATGACAAGGTACGCGCCAGGCGATGCTCAACCGGCTGCGCGTCACCCGTCGCGACCGTCTTTCTCCGCATCAATCCCCTAGACATCAGCTCCCCCCGTCATCCTGTTCTGCAACGCTGGTAACAGACGAAACCGGTTTGCGGGAGTGGCCCGTGCATTCAGCAATCGAACGCCTAGGGTCTGTTGAGATTCAGGATTCCCCCCGGTTGCATTTTCTGATTCAAGCTTTGGATGGACAGACTTGTTTTGACGGACGCCCAATGGGCGAAGATGGAACCGCACTGTCTGGGCAAGCCGAGCGATCCCGGGCGTAGCGGCGGTGACAATCGCCTGTTTATAGAGGCGATCTTGTGGATTGTGCGAACGGGCAGTCCGTGGCGCGACCTACCCACGACGTTCGGCAAGTGGAACACGGTGTTCGTTCGGTATCGGGATTGGGTAAAAGCGGATGTATTCAAGCGGTTGTTCGATGCCGCTTCGGAGGAGCCAGACATGGAATTTGCCATGGTCGATGCGACGATCGTCAAGGTTCACCGTCACGGACAGGGCGCAAAAGGGGGACTCAAAGCCAGGCCATAGGTCGCTCCAAGGGCGGTATGACGACTAAGATTCTCGCGCTGACGGATGCGCTGGGTAATCTCGTTCGCTTCGAGCTCTTGCCGGGACAGCGGTTCGACACCGTTGGCGTCGCACCACTCATTGACGGGATCGAGTTTGGCGCGTTGCTCGGTGACAAGGCATTCGACAGCAATGCTATTATCGCCGACCTGAACCAGCGCGGCGCCAAGGCCGTCATCTCGCAGCACCCGCGCCGAGCCATACCCCTTCAGATTGATGCCGAGATGTACAAATGGCGCCACCTGATCGAGAACTTCTTCTGCAAACTGAAAGAGTTCAAGCGCATCGCCATGCGCGCCGACAAAACCGATCAGAGCTTCAAAGCCCTCATCTATCTCGCCGCCGCCGTCATCAATTCACGATGAATCTCAACAGACCCTAGAACAGCAGCTTGCGGATACTTAGCCGCAATGACCGTCCCTGCGGATCGAGCAAGGCGCCCTGATAGCTGGTCGGCACGGCACCGGTCTGATCCGTCACCAGTTGGCGCTGGTTGAAGATGTTGGTCACCGCCAGCCCGATGCGCAGGCCCTTGGCCCAATGGTGCTTCTTCAGAAAATCGAGATTCTGCGTCAGGTCGTCGAACAACCGCACATCAATCTTGGTCAAGCTACCGAACCGCAACGCATTCGGGGCCAATGCCGTACCACCAACCACTTGGGTCGCACTTTGCCAGTTTGCGCTGATCCGAAAGCCGAGGCCGTTATTGCTGTATCCAGCCTGCCCCTCGATCTCATGGCGTGACTGACCGCCGCCGCTGCCCGTCGCGCCGCCATTGAGACGATCTATCGGCGCTACGCCCTTCGCCACCGCGACGCGATCGACGAAGTGCCACGTGTGATACACCGCGAACTGCACCCGGCCACCGGTTGCCCCGGCAATGCGGTTGCCGAAACCACCGCCGCCGCCACGTCCGCCAAAGCCACCACCGAAACCGCCACCAGCTGGCGCGCCACCGGGGGCGGGCGCGGCGCCCTGTGGCGTGCCACCGTCACCCCGCTGGCCATCGCCACCCTGCGCGCCGCCGGGGCCACCATTTGGTCGGCGCGGAAACAAGCCGGCGAGTCCGGTAAAGGGATTGGGGCCATTGCCGGCACGGAATGCCTCGAATTGCTTCTGCAATTTCGACTTGAGCGGGAACGAGACGTTGATCCCGTAGCGCAGTTCCTGGGTATCCTCGCGTTCAAAATTAATGGGCCGCGCGTCGATCCGGCTGAGCACCCCGCCCGTCCGCGTGAAGCGTCCGGGAAACGCGGCTTCAATCGCTGCGGTGTCAGCCGGGAATCCGGCAATCGGATGGTCCGTTCCCGATGCGGTGAAATTGGCGATGAAGGTAATGTCCTTGGTCGCAGATGGCTTGAACGTCGCGCCCAGTTTCAGCACGTGCCGATTGCTGGCGGTAAGGCTGTTGTTGCCACCATCAACCCGCGTCACATCGACGCTCTGCCCCAGAACATAATCAAAGACGCGCACGTTCGGCGTGGTGATGACCGGATTGCCAAGCTGTTGCGGGGTCGGTGCCAGGTCCTGATCGGTAACCGACGCGATCAGGCGGAGCGACGGCGTAGGCGACCAGTTCACGCCATAACCATAGGTCCACAAGGCGTTGAAGTCGGACAGCCGATCAACCGCGACATTGCCGTTGAGCGAGAGGTCGCCAATGCCATCAAGGAACTTCTTGCGGCGACTGGTCAGCGGCACGTCGATATTGAGCTGGCCGCTGACGATCCCGCGATTGGCCGATCCAGTCTGGGTGATACCTGCGCGAACAGAGCGGGTGTCGAACCCGGTCGTCTGCGCGCCGATACGGAAAGCGGTCGACACCGGGCCAGCCGGCATCTTGAACAACTGGCCGTTGATCAAGGTGTCGATGCCCGCCGTGTTCGCAACCGAATAGGCCGTGTTTGCGGGCAGTGCCCCAAACAAGGCCGGATCAAGTGGCCCGAACGGGTTTAGCGTGGCGTCCCCGGCAATGAGCCGCGCCTGCACCCCAGCCGGATCAAGCCCGATCTCGGTAAAGCTCTTCGTTTCGGTGCGATCATAATTGCCCGTCAGCGACCAGCGCCATTTCGGACTGATGTCGCCGTTAAGGCCAATTGCGAGATGCGATGCCAGCGTCGAATTACGCTGGCTCATGGGGGCGCCGGCGATGTTGCGACTGATGGTGCTCGCCTGCCCGAGCGGCGCAAACGGATTACTCGCCGGGACGGTCAATGCCACCACAGCCAGACCTTGCTCAGCGGTCGTGGAATCTGCCTGGAGCCGGGCATTGATCGTCGCGTTCACCTTGCCGACCGACCGACTGTAAACAATGTTCGCCGCCAGACTGCCTGACGCGGGCAGCAAGGTACGATCACCGGTCGGGCTGCGACTGATCACGTTGCGATCACTCTCGCGCAATGCATCGCTCGCGGTATAGTTCAGGTCAAGGTTGAGACGGCTGTTACCGCCAATGGTCAGCCCGCCCAGCTCACCGCGAGCGGTGTTGCGGCCACCATCAGTGGACAGGCTGTCACCGCCCTCTACCGTCAACGCGCGGAAGCGGCGGCGCAGCACGACATTCACGACGCGCTGGTCAGCGCGGTAGCCATATTTCAGCGCCACCTCTTCAGGGAGGATATCGACCCGCGCGATCGCCTCGGTGGGGATGTCGCGGATTTCGGCAAAGCTGGAAATGCGGCGACCGTTGAGCAACACAACCGGCCCGCCGCCGCCCCCGCCGCCGCCGCGTGCACTCCGCGTTTCGGGCGCCAGCTCGGTCAACAGGTCCGAAAGCGAGCTGACACCATAGGAGCGAATGTCTGCCGGGTTGAGCACCTGTTCCGGCGGAATGTCGCCAACGACCGAGCCGGGCGGCAGGCGGTTCCCCTCAACAACCACGTCGGGCCCGGCGTCATCGCCAGCATCAGGCAGGGGCGCCGGACGTGGCGGACGCGCGGTCTGCGCCGCCAGCGGGCTGCCGAGCAGACCCGCCGTCAATGCCACCATGCCGACCGTGATAACGCGCAAAACTCAAACCTTCCAATGGGGTTGCGGCCTCAAGCCGCGCCCGCGCCTACAGCGCAATTGTCGCAAGATTGTCCCAGATTCATGACGCGCCCCGCAGGCGCCGCGCCAATGCGCGCGCCTCCGCGCCCTGCCACAGCAGCAATGCGGGGATGCCGATCAGCAGGTCACGGGCGCGTTTGAGCAGCGACAGCGCCAGCGCGGTTGCAGGCGGAATGCCGAACAATGGGCCGAGCAGTGCATAGGTCGCCTCCTGCACCCCGATCGCGCCCGGGATCGCGAAGGCGACGCTGCGCAGCGTGAAGATCAGCGCCTCTTGCGCCATCACTGCCCATAATGGCGCATGGTTGCCCATGAAGTGCAGCGCAACCCAGGCCGTGGCGGCGCTGGCGATCCATGCCAGCAGGTTGAAAAGGAAAGCCGCGATCATGCGGCGCGGGTTGCGATAGATCGTATCGAGCTGCTCCCGCACCGCGACCATCGCGGCGGCCGATCCGGGCAGGATGCGTGCGCCTAGCTTGGCTGCAAAGGTCAGCAAGGGGCGCTGTGCGACGACAAAGGCAATGATGATCGCAACCATGCCGCCAACACCGGCCAGCGCGAGCGGCAGCACGTCTGGCCGGCCCGCGTCACCGGTCAGCACGAACCATAATGTCGCGACACCGGCGAGCGTGAACAGCAGCTGCGCCGCCATTTCGGTTGTCGTGTCGGCGACCATCGAGGCATAGACGACGGGTTCAGGCACGCCAGCGGCGGTCAGCGTTCGCGCACCGACCACCAACCCGCCAAGCTGGGAGAAGGGCAGCACATCGGTTGCCGCCTCTCGCGTGGTGCGCGCCCAGATGAAACTGCCGAGGCGCGACCAGCGTTCACCGGGGGCAACGGCATGCCAGGCCAGGCCAAGGATGGTCAGCACGCCGAGTGAGGTAGCCGTAAACAGCGCCATGCCCACCCAGCCAATGCCGCGCATCGCATCAAAGGTCTGGCGCAGGCCGACCTCACCAATCGCCCATGCAGCGATGATGATGCCAAGCAGCGTGGCAAGCAGCAGACCGGCCTGGGCGTAGATCTTCATGCGGCGCCCCGGTCAACGGCTTGCGAGACAGTCATGCTCACGCGCCCGCCCCTGCAGCGAGATCGGCAAAGCGGGCGAGCGTGATGCCCCGTTCCGCAACGTCAGCGCGCGCATCAATCAGCGCGGCGAGTTCATCGCGGTAGCGATAGCCGGAGGCGTGGCCGGGCCAGTCATCAACGGTGGCCGGATGGGTGTAGATTTCACTGACCCCATCGGGCAGCGCGGCGAGCAGCGCGCGCATCCGGGCGATGTCCATCGCGCCAGTCCAGGCAAGGCCAAAGACCTGATCGGGGGTGGTTATCCCTGCGCGGGTGAAGCGACGGCGCACGAGCCTGGCCCATAACGCCGCCGGATCACGGCGCGGCGCGTGTTGCGGCTCGATCGCGGCGATGATGTGGCGCGGTTCCACCGGCGCGCGCGCGGCGCGCATCCCGTGGCGCTTGCCAATGCGGAGGATCAGCCCGGCGATTACCGGATGGAGATGGAAATGCTTGTGCGCGTTGACATGATCAAGCGGCAGGCCGGTCGCGGCAAAGGCGGCAAACTGTGCTGCGATCTCAGCGGCGAGCTGGCGACGCGCGCGCGGGTTGAAGGTCATGTTGACCGCCGCCATCACCATGTCAGTGCGGAAGCAGCCGGTGTCATCAACCAGGTCATTGACCTGATCGATCGGCAGCATCGGCCGCCCCTCAACCAGCACGAGATGCAGGCCGACACCAAGGCCAGGCAGGCGGCGTGCACGCGCAACCGCGTCCTGCGCGGCGTCGCCTGCGACCATCAGGCTGGCGGCGGTGAGGATGCCCTTGGTGTGCGCCTGTTCAACCGCGTCGTTGACCGCCAGCGCAGCGCCGAAATCATCCGCCGTGACGATAAGGGTCTTCATGGCCGCCCCACCGCAAATGGCGCAGCGCGCGGGTGATGGGAATTCCCTGCCATTCCCTGCCCGGCAGGGAATTTCGCGCTGCCGCGAGATGGCCCGGGCCGAGCCGCGACCAACAGAATTCGGGATGGTTGACGCATGACAGGCACCAAGCCGGGTTGTGCGAAATTTTGAATCATCCCGCGAAGCCGTGACGCGGAATCATGACCTGGGCAAGGCGCGCAGGCTATCCGCCAACGACGCGGCGCCTGCGGGACGGCCCCACCCCTTCCTTGCCCGGAAGGGGTTGCGGCCAAGCCGTCACACCGCTTCCTTGCGGCGGCGGAGGAAGTCGAAGAATTCGACGCCCTCGCGCAGGCGGCGCTTCATCATGTTCCAGTCGCGCAGCATTTCCGAGACAATCGACCAGATTTTCGACGGGCGGAAATAGAAGCGTTTGTAGAATTCCTCGACCTTGTCGAAGATCACGCTGGCCGGCAGATGCGGATAGCTGAGCTGGGCAATCTGGTTGCCGCCATCGGTCAACAGGTCGTTGCTGTTGTCGAACCAGCCATTCTCGGTCGCCTGCTTGTAGAGGAAGGTGCCGGGATAGGGCGCGGCGAGCGACACCTGGATGGTGTGCGGGTCGATCTCCTTGGCGTAGTTGATCGTTTCCTCGATCGTCTCCTCGGTTTCACCGGGCAGGCCGAGGATGAAGGTGCCGTGGATGACCACGCCGAGCTCATGACAGTCCCTGGTGAACTGCTTGGCCACGTCGATGCGCAGGCCCTTTTTGATGTTGTGCAGGATCTGCTGGTTGCCGCTTTCATAGCCGACCAGCAACAGGCGCAGGCCATTAGCCTTGAGCACTTCCAGCGTTTTGCGCGGGACATTGGCCTTGGCGTTGCAGCTCCACGAAACCGGAAATCCCTTTTTGCCGAAGCCGAGCTTGCCGAGTGCGATGGCCAGTTCCTCGACGCGCGCATGGTTGTCCGTCAGCGTATCGTCGTCGAAGAAAATCTCCTTGGTCTCGGGGATGTTCTTCAGGATGTACTCAACCTCCTCGATCACCTTGGGGACCGAGCGGAAGCGGTAATTGTGCCCGCTGATCGTCTGTGGCCACAGGCAGAAGGTGCAGCGGCTCTTGCAGCCACGCCCGGTGTAAAAGCTGACATAGGGGTGGAGGAGATAGCCGCCGAAATATTTGTCGATCGTCAGATCGCGCTTGTAGATGGGCGAGACCATCGGGAGGACATCCATATCCTCGATGATCGCGCGATCCTTGTTGCGGATGAAGGCGCCGTCGGGCGCGCGCCAGGTGATGCCGTCCACCTCGGCCAGTGGCTTGCCCTGGGCGATTTCGAGGATTGTGAAATCATATTCCTCGCGCGCGACGAAATCGACATGCGGCGTGGCGGCCAGGCTCTTGTCGGGTTCAACCGCAACCTTGGCGCCGACAAAGCCGATCAGCATTTTCGGGTTGCGCGCCTTGATCAGCGCGGCGGTGCGAATGTCCTGGTTGAAGCTGGGCGTTGAGGTGTGGAGGATGACAAGATCACGCTCATCAAATTCATGCGCAATGTCATCCCAGCTCTGGTCATGCGCCGGTGCGTCGATCAGCCTTGAGCCTTCGACCATCGCCGCGGGCTGGGCAAGCCAGGTCGGATACCAGAAGGATTTGACCTCGCGCTTCATCTGGTAACGCGCGCCGGCGCCGCCGTCATAGCCATCGAATGAGGGCGCCTGGAGGAAAAGGGTACGCATCATCATCACTTATCCCGCTGGGCCGAAAGCCGGCCCTTTGCATCAACTGTAAAACCTGCGCCGCGCCAATCAACCGAACGGCCAAAATATGTGCCGAGGAACAGGACAAACGACAACAGGTCGCGCGCCGGAACCCAGGCCAAAGGTGCGGTGCGCCCTCCTGCCGCACGATCGACAAGCAGGGCAAGCACAAAGCGGATGCCGAGCGCAGCGACAATCGCCGTCAGCGACAGCATCCCCCACCCTGTCAGCGCCGCACCCAGCAGGGCAAGCGGCAGCGGATGCAGGATGATACTGCCGGCAAATCCCGCCGGATCAAGCCGGGCGATGGTGCGGTTGGCGCGCAATTCGCGCGCGGCGAGAGCGGCAAGGCTGGTTTCGACACAGCCATGGGTCAGCAGCATGTCGGGCAGCGCGATGCCCCCGCCCTGCGCGCGGATCGCGGCGCCCATGGCATAATCATCCGCCAGCAGGTCAGCAAAGGCGGCCATCCCGCCCATCGCCGCCAGCGTTTCTCGGTGCAGCGCGATGGTTGAACCCATACAGGGTGAAGCCAGCCCAAGCGTGGTGCCGAGCAATATGCTGGGCAGAAAATGCTGGCTGATCCCCATCGCCGCCAGCCGCGACCACGGCCCGGCATCACCACGGCCATGATAAAGGCAGGTGACGGCGGCCACGCCCGGCGCATCAAGCGCGGCGATGATTCGGGCGATGTAATCAGGCGCGACCGCCATGTCGCTGTCACTCAGGATCAGCACATCATGCCGGGCATGGGCAACCATGTTGGTGAGGTTGGAAATCTTGGCGTTGGCGCCGTGGCGGGTCGGATCGACGATCAGCGCGATGTCAGCGTCCGGGTGCGCGGCGCGCAACGCGTTGACCGCAGCGATGGCGGGATCAGCGGCGTCCTGCACACCGCAGATGATCTGCAGCGGGCCGTTGTGGGTTTGCGTGACGAAGCTGGTGAGATTGGCGAGCAGCGCTGGTTCGGCGCCGTGCAGTGGCTTGAGCAGGGTGATTGGTTGGCTCGTGCCGGGCGGTGTCGCCGTGCGTGTACCCAAGAGCCATGCGCGCCATGCCGCGATAATCAGGCAACAGGTGCCAGTCGCGGAGATCAGCAGCAGGATGTGGCCGATGAGGAGCATCGCGGCTTCATGCCGCAGCGTGGGGGAAAGGTCGATGGTGTGGGTTCAGGGCTGGGTGGCTGATCTCAATACGGAGCCCATCATCCTATTGAGCGTCAGGGCGCACATTGAGTTTGGGGGGAGACCCGCAACGGCAAATCTCATCGAGTAAAACGATTCCACAGTACTCCTCGCAATCTAGAATCCATCTACTAACTCGCCGAAAGACGTATAATGGCGACTCGGAAGAGCGAATTTCGATATTTTAAGATCAGAGAATGAAATTTCCAGAATACCAAATTCTCTCGGCCATATCAGCATTTTGTGCGCCAATTTATCGCCATTTTTTACAAATTCGTCGTAGCGAATACGGGTATTTCTAGAATAAAATATATTCTTTGTGCACTTTTTATCTGTAATTAAAGTCGCACCAATGTACGTCAAAACTACCTTATAATATCCCATACCCTGACTTCCGGAAACAAGTTGAAGCGATATAATCTCATTATGACTATTATTATTTACACTATCCAACAATGCTCCTCGCAAATCTTCATTATCAACAAACGCTCTAATAGAATATCCTACATCGCCTTCAATTCGTTCAATAGAATTGCGATATCTTATTGTAACTTCATTTGCAGCATCTGGCTCGAGAGTCGCCCATTCATGGCAATAGAAGGTCATTGTCACTTGGACACCTCGAAGAACGCTGTTTGAGCGGCGGTGACGGCGCCAGCATAGGCTCGGCGGCGCCTTGGACGACCTAATCGGGGGATGATGACGGTCTCTATGCCGGTCAGGATGCCTGATTGGGCATAATTCCGGTCAAGCGGGCGCAGTTCGGGCTTCGAGCCAGGCGAGGCGGTTGAAGTTGTAGGCGAGGTTAACCATGCCGATTTTCACCTCAGCGCGGGCGATGCCGATGGTGCGCACGAACAGCTTCATGCGATGCTTCTGCCCGGCGAAGACGTGCTCGACGGCCGAGCGCACCGCCGATCTCGCCGCGTTCGCCGTGGCGTGCCGCTCTGGCAGTGGTTTGCCCTTCGGCTTGCGGAAGTGAACCTTCGAGATCAGCCCGCGCTTTGCCATCGCGGCCTCGTTGCGCTTCGAACGATAGGCGGTGTCGGCCCAGACCGGCGAGGCTGTGTTGTTCGGATCGAGCAGCCCCTCGAACGGCCTGCTGTCATGTGCGGCGGCACTCGTCACGCTCCATCGTCGGATCAGGCCGTGACGGCGATCGATACCGGCGTGGTTCTTGTAGCCGAAGATCGGCACCGCGATCTCGACCCCCTTGGCCTTCATCTCGCTTGCCTCGCTGCGCTTGCGGCCGCCACGCTTGATCGTCCAGCGCGCATCGGTGTCTTTCTGCCGGCGCTTTGCCTTCGACCAGCCTGACGGCGTGCCGCCGCCTTTGATCGCTGCCTTCTCCTCGTCGCTCAGCTTCTGGCGCGGTGCGGCCACGACGGTCGCGTCGATGATCTGGCCTCCCATCGCCAGATAGCCAGCGCCGTGCAGCGCATCGTCGAAGCGCGCGAACAGCTTCTCGATCGCCTTGGCCTGGACGAGTTGCTCGCGGAACAGCCAGATCGTCTTGGCATCGGGCACCCGGTCGCCAAGACCCAGCCCAAGGAAGCGCATGAACGACAGCCGGTCGCGGATCTGGAACTCGCAGGCATCGTCCGACAGGCTGTACAGTGCCTGCAGCACAAGCACCTTGAACATCAGCACCGCGTCATAGGGCGGCCTGCCGCCTCGGCTTCGGTCCGATCGCGCAAGCGCCGCGTCCAGCACCGACCGGAACAGCGCGAAATCAACCACCGCGCTCAACCGCTCCAGCGGATCGCCCGCCCTCGACAACGCCGCAAGCCGTTCATCCACATCGAAGAAACCACGCTGTCCCATCGCCGCCTCCCGCTCGCGCCAGCGGCAGTGAATCACCTCTCGCAGGCAAACGCCATAGGTTTTTAGAGGCGTCCCGGAGTCTCTCCACCAGTGCCGGCTATCTCGCTAAAAAACGATGTATAGACGATGGCTTAGCCCGCAGGGGGAGCCGATCCTTTTATCTTGCTGTCGCTAAAATTGCTGTTGTAACCATATCGTCGATGCGCGCACCTCTTATGTCACTATCAAGACGCGCGACCAACTATGCCGACCGCAACGCCTTATAGGATTCCTTGATCTTGCAGAAGATTAACATATCCCGGTCCTCTCTCTCCAACAATCCGTTGAAGTGAGAGTCCGAAGTGATCAAGGCGTCATATCCCAAAAGAAGAGTCCAATCACCTTCATCGAAAGAAGCACTCTTCCATTCATCGGAAATATCCGACGATGTAATTATAAAGTCGGAGACATCATACCAGAACGGGCGAGAGTTATCGGATAAATCGAGTAATA
This sequence comes from uncultured Sphingomonas sp., assembly GCA_963422345.1. GTDB lineage: Bacteria > Pseudomonadota > Alphaproteobacteria > Sphingomonadales > Sphingomonadaceae > Sphingomonas. Next base: position 1,833,732 of record OY729425.1, on the reverse strand, counting down.
ATCGCAATCTTCCTTTATACACTCCCATAGCGAATACATCAAAAAATTGCTCTACATCTACATCATACTCGGTCCAACCATTCCTGGAGCTAGACACCTTATTGTCCGCAATGACCAACTCTCTGGTATTTATCTTGCACATCATATTGAGATCTCTTTGTAAATTTCATTTTACCTTAAAGTCTGTGTAACCGCCATTCGGCAATTTAACGTAGTGGACTTCGACTCCATTTATATTCTGCCGCATTTTCACCGAACCGGCCGGAAAGCGAGTATCAGTCATCCCGCCTTTTAACGGCACTGGAGAACCAGCTTGGGGTCTAGATTGCGCTTCCTTTAGCGCTAGATCTTCCTTGAGATTAGCCGGCTGTCGTTGGGCAGTACTCGGATAATTACCGGGGCTAATTGCTCCAATAATAGCGCTAGCGATAGATTTAAATGTATCGGCTATAACGCTCCGCTCCACGACTTGCGGGCCGTTGGAACAGCTACAGAAACTTGAAATCTGGCTGTTTAAATTTTCTATCTGTTCAGATCGCGTTCCTTCGAACGTTCGTATAACAGTGTCCTTGTATACAGTTCCGTCAGCTCCTGTGTTTTCAGTCGTATATTTGAGAGTTAGCTTTTTTGATTCATCATCTGCTGATGTGCAGGTCGGCTTGCCATCCCCAACTTGAGTGCAGGAAATCGTGTCATTGCCGCTCGGGTCCCGCCCATCGACCGGATCGTTTGCGACATAAGCGTACAGATTGACCTGATCCTTATACCCGATCGGATCGGTCTGCAGAAACCGCCCGAGCGTGGGCGAATAGATACGAGCCTTATAGTAGTACATGCCAAGCTCGGCGAGCCATGCCTGGCCGGTGTACTGGAATCGACCAGCATTGCTGGCGCCGGGAATTCCATATTCATCATATGCATTGGCGGCAAATATGGCCTGCCCCGTGGAATCCGTAACTGACTCAATTGACCCTTCCCAATTAGAGCGGTTTCCGTACGAACGGAATCGATAGGGATTCCCTTTACGGCTTGGGTGTGATTCAAACTTCCTGCTGGTGGCAGGAGGCCAGCATGGATGGCACGAACGCTTTCACAGGATCTTCGGGACAGGGTTGTCGCAGCGATTGATGGCGGCCTGAGTTGCCGCGCGGCGTCAGCCCGCTTTGGGGTCAGCGTGTCGAGCGCGATCCGCTGGCGACAACTCGCCCTGAAGCATGGTCAGGCTTTGGCCAAGCCGCGCGGAGGGGACCGACATTCAGGCAAGATCGAGGCGCACGGCGGCTTCATTCGGGAGCTGATTGCCGAGCAGGGCGACATGACGCTGGTCGAGATACAGGCGCGGCTGATCGAGCGCGGCGCCGTGGTTGGGATCGGCACGGTGCATCGTTTTTTTGCCCGGCACGGGATCACGCGTAAAAAAAGACCGGGCACGCGATCGAGCAGGACCGTCCCGATGTCCTGAGGCAACGCCAGCACTGGTTCGAGGGCCAGCTCGACCTTGAACCCGAACGCCTTGTCTTCATCGATGAGACCTGGACCGCCACCAATATGACCCGCAGTCACGGTCGCTGTCGGAAAGGCGAACGGCTGCGGATGGGCTTTCCGCACGGCCATCGCAAAACCACCACGCTGGTCGCTGGTCTGCGTATGACCGGCATGGTCGCGCCGATGGTGCTGGATGGGCCGATCAACGGCGACTGGTTCGAAGCCTATGTGGCGCAGGTTCTGGTGCCCGCGCTGCGGCCAGGCGACGTGGTCATCATGGACAACCTCTCAAGCCACAAACGGGCGGCTGTGAAGGAGAGGATCGAAGCGGCCGGCGCAACCCTTCGCTTCCTCCCGCCCTACAGCCCGGACTTCAACCCTATCGAGAAGGCCTTCTCCCGGCTCAAGGCCATGCTCCGTAAGGCGGGCGAACGAACCGTCAGCGGATTGTGGGACTTGATCGGCAGGCTCGTCGACATCTTCCAGCCCAACGAATGCGCAAACTACTTCAGATCATGCGGCTATGAACCTGAATGAACGGAAACCGCTCTAGTATATGTGTTATAGGTGTAGTTGATACTGTATCCGTTGGGGTAAGCAGTTGTGTAAGCGAGATATAATGGATCGGTAGTATCGAATCCGGCATAGACGGACTGCACTCCTGGTGCGGTCGTGCCAACCGGGTTATTGAACGTCGTCTGGGCGCCGTTCTTGTCGGTATAGAGAAATGACGTCGTGCTGTCCGCGTTGATTATTTTAACCAACGTCTCGCCATCGCCGTTGGGCGCGGCATTAAGATATCCGGTTCCCCCCGCGTTCGAAACCCCGCCTACCCCCTTACCCGGGGCAATAAACTGCGTTGTCTTGTTGTTGCATATTACTTCGACGCCGATGTCAGCGCCAGATCGCTTGCCGCCGTACCCGACATACCGCCAGGTAATGGCGTAGCACAAATGATTATGGCGAAATGTGGCGCCCGACCAGTTCGCGGAGAAACCAATATTGCTCGCCATATTTTGAGCGCCGATCGATAACGACGACATCGGGTAGGACACATCGCTTGACCAGAAGTTCACACCGTTGTCATCCACCATCTGGACCGTGGGCGGTGAGTTATCGCCAGTGTCGCGCAAAGCTTGCGCAGTCGCTACGCTGGCGCCAGCGGTCGCCGCCAGTACAAGAACCAGCGGCAACATGTAGCAAGACGGCCTGATGCCGCCGCGCCAACTTGTGTCACGAAATTGTGCGCTCACCGGTGTAGCCTCCTGATATCAAGATTTTCTAGGCCGCCAATCGCTGGCTTATGCGCGGCCGCTGCGCGAACATCCGCCATCATTGGATCACAACAGTTCCAGAGGTTGCCTGCGCGCCGGCGGTCGTCCAGACCCATTTCGCAGTCTGCCGCCCCGATGAATCGGCGAAAACACTATAGGTAGCAGAGCTTCGCGTTTTCGTTCCGACCCCGGGAATAGTAATGCTGGTCCACCCCGAATTCGGCAACGCGGCGCCATTTGCCGTCGATGCGATCGAAAATGACGCTTCCGTGGAGCGATTTCCTGCCCCCTGCACAGAAGATATCATGTAGCCGCCGCCAATAGAGGAAGGCGTGAGGCTTCCTCCCGCGCCGTAACCGACGGTGCCATCAGTATACCCGGTGACCGCAGGTCGAGCTGGGCCGGCGACCATGACATAACTTCCGGGAATTGTCGGGCCTCCCCCGGTGTTGGTGTTCAGGATCGATCCGGTCGCTTGCGATGTGCCGAGGATTGCCGGTGACGATGGTGAAGACAGGGCAACGGTCATCGCGAGGCTGCCAGTCACCGCATTGTCATTGATGGTCGGCACCGTAATTGTTTGCGTTGTCACCCCTGCGCCGAAGGTTAGAACCCCACTGGTCGCGGTATAGTTTGTGCCAGCAGTCGCCGAGCCGTTTGAGGTTGCGTAGTTTACGGAGACCGGATTGCCGGTTGCACCAGAGCGCACCACACTGAACGTCAGGGGCGTTCCTTCATTTGCAGACGCACTGGCAATCGACAAGGAAGGTTGGGCGTCAGTATTGGTGATCGTGCCTGTTGCACTGCCCGTGCCGAGCAAGGCGGGGGATGACGGCGCCGACAGTATGAGCGTCATCGTCAGGTTTGAGGTATAGGTCAGATCGGAAGTGGTCGGGACGGCGACCGACTGGAAGGTGACGCCTGGCCCAAACGTCAAAACGCCACTCGTCGCCGTGTAATTCGGCCCAGCGATAGCACTGCCATTGGCCGTCGCGTAGTTTACCGTCACGGTGTTCCCGGTCGCCCCTGAACGCGTGATGGTGAATAGCAGCGGGTCCGCATACTCGTTTGCCCACGCTGGGGCGACCGACAGCGTCGGCGGAGTGTCGGTGTTAACCACGGTGCCGGTTGCACTGCCCGTGCCCAATACTGCCGGTGATGATGGAGACGACAATGTCGCTGTCAGAGTCAAATTGGCGGTTTTTGCGTTATCAATGATCGTCGGCACTGTGAACGTCTGCGACGTGATTCCTGATGCAAAGGACAGCGTGCCGGTCGTCGTTGAATAATTGACGCCCGCAATCGCAGTGCCATTGGTCGTACCGTAATTCACGCTAACAGCGCTGCCCGGCGCACCCGAACGCGTCACGGTGAACGTCAGCGGCGCTCCCTCATTTGCAGATGCTGACGCGATGGAGAAGGTCGGCGGACCATCAATGTTGACTATTGTTCCGGTGGCGCCGGCAACATTGATGCTCGATCCCGCTGACGGCGAAGACAGCGTGACTGACATTGACAGATTTGCCGAGGTAACCTGATCATCAATCGTTGGAACCGATATTGTCAACGTCGAAACACCCGAAGCAAACGTCAATGTTCCGTTAGTCACCGTATAGTTAGTTCCAGCAATGGCCGAACCATTGGAGCTTGCATAATTGACGGATACCGAATTGTTTGTGACTCCAGATCGCGATACCGTAAATACCAACGGCGAACCTTCATTCGAGATGACGTCAGATATGCTGAACCTGGCATCCGTCGTCGCCTGATAATTTGCACGATTTCCCGCAGGATCATATGCGTAAATCGCAGCAGCCCCTGCTTCCGGCCCACCATTGTGCGCAACACCCGTCACGCGACCGAGCGCATCATAAGTGTATGTCGTTGTTTCTTGAGCAACAGCGCTCGAAACGACAACGAATTGCATCAAGCCAGCCAGTATGGCTGAGCAAATTCGGGTCAATGAGGCCGCCATTCTGTCCTCCTCGATTCAACCCAGCTCATCAGCCAGGGGATCGTAAAATTTTGATATTATGGTGCAAATTTATCAGACCGCGTGTGATGTTATTCATTTGTGACGTGACCCCCAATGTTCACCCAGCCAAAACTAGAGTCCGCTCGTTGTTGTCGCGCGTGAGCGCGGGTGAAGCAATGGCCTGCACGCGTGCAGGCCATTGCTTTTCGAAGCCGGCGGCGAACGCTGCCGGAGTGGCGTAACCAAGCGACGAGTGCGGTCGCTCGGCGTTGTAGTCTTCGACCCAGGCGGCAACCTTCTCGCGGGCATGCGCGATGCTCGCGAACAGCGTCTCGTTGAGCAGCTCGTCGCGCATGCGACCATTGAAGCTCTCGACATAGGCGTTCTGGGTCGGCTTTCCTGGCGCGGTATAGTGCCATTCGACCTTGGCATCGCCGCACCATTCGAGCACTGCGTTCGAGGTCAGTTCGGTACCGTTGTCGCTGACGATCATCCCCGGCTTGCCGCGCATGGCGATGAGACTGGTCAGTTCCCGCACGACCCTTTTGCCCGAGATCGACGTGTCGGGGATCGCCGCCAGGCATTCGCGCGTCACATCGTCGACGATGTTGAGCACACGGAACCGGCGGCCCGTCGCCATCTGGTCGTGGACAAAGTCCAGGCTCCAGCGCTGGTTGGGCAGCGTCGGCACGGGCGCCGTCGCCCGCGCGCCAACGGCGCGCTTGCGGCCCCGGCGGCGACGTACCGTCAGCCCCTCCTCGCGGTAGAGCCGCTGCGTCTTCTTGCGGTTGATCGTGATCCCCTCACGCCGCAGCAGGACATGCAGCCGCCGATAACCGAACCGCCGGCGCTGATGCGCCAGCTCGCGCAGCTTCTCCCGCACTGGACCGTCGTCGTCGCGGCGCGACTGGTAGCGCATGCTCGTCCGGTCGGCCCCGATCACCCGGCACGCCTGCCGCTCGCACATCCCGAACACCGCCCGGAGATGTGCGACAGCTTCCCGCTTCGCGGCAGGCGTCACCATTTTTTTGTCAGCAGATCCTTCAGACCCGCATTGTCCAGCATCGCATCCGCCAGCAGCCGCTTCAGCCTGCCGTTCTCGTCTTCCAGCGCCCGCAGTCGCTTCGCTTCCGACACCTCAAGGCCGCCATACTTGGCCTTCCAGTTGTACAGCGTCGCCTCCGATACTCCGTGCTTACGCGCGAGGTCGGCCGTCTTCGCGCCCGCCTCCGCTTCCTTCAACACACCGATAATCTGCTCTTCTGTGAACCGTGATCGCTTCATCGTCCGTCCCTTCTCAAGGCCGGACTCTAATCGTGTCTGGTAGAAAATCAGGGGGTCACGTCATTTGCCCGATGACACTTCTCGCCACATTGAGCATTGTTGCTCCCGCATGGCAACGAAAATAAACATCCATTTTGGTTTTATTTTACTTTTTTATAAGTTGCTTATAGAAACTATCTGATAGAGCTTTCTCCGTTACCCCGCACAGCACCGCCCATGACACCGATGTCCGTTTTCTCTCTCGCTGATCCAGCTGGCACCACGGCGCTTGTCGCCGCTGTCACCTGGCTGCAGGCGACGCTGCTCGGCACGGTTGCCACCACCGTCGCGGTCATCGCCATGGCTTCGGTTGGCCTTGGCATGTTGTCGGGCCGCGTCGATCTGCGGCGCGGCATCACGGTTATCACTGGCTGTTTCGTGCTGTTCGGCGCAACGGGCATCGTCGCCGGCATCCGCGCGACCATGGGTGACCCGGACAGCGTCAGCTACGCCCCGCCCCCGCTCACCGCCCCGCCAACGGCGCCCGCCGCCCCGCAAAGGCCATCAACCTATGATCCCTATGCCGGTGCCTCGGTACCTTCGGGTTAGGCATTGCGGTTCCGCCAAAAATGGCCACCAAAGCTGCCCGGGTATCTCTGGCGAGACCCAGCCCAGCATCGGCAATCCCCGGCGCGACATGCGACAATCAACGACGCCGCCATTTGTTTCAACCGATCACCCCGAAAAACTCCCCGCGCCCGGTCACCCAAGCAATCTCGGTGCAGCCCATTTTGCACCGGTTCAGGCTGCCTCCGGCAACCTCCCGGAGATGATCATGCCTTGCGCAAGTGGGTCGGTCGGTTCGGTCAACAAGCGCCCGATTGCCGCATAATGGGCCATACCTGAAACGCGGGTCTTGACGGTTGCGCCGGCAATCTCAACTACCTGCCCGTCAAACCATTGCCCCGAAGCGCCAGCGAACTGACAGCGTTCACCCGCCGCAATCGTTCCCCGCGCAACAGCAACGGCAAGCCGCGCTGACACACCGCTTCCTGTGGGGCTGCGGTCAATCTGGCCTTCGCCAAACCAGCACAGGTTGCGCGTGGCGGCGCCCTTTGCCGGATCGACGCCATCGGTCACGATTGCCCCATAGAGAAAGCCCAGATCGACCTCTTCCGGGTGGACGAAGCGCCGCGTCGAGCGCAGCCGCGTCACCAGTGCTGCAGCAAAGGCAGCAATTTCATCGACCGTATTCCGCGCCAGATCGAGCCCGGCAGCGCTCGCCGGAACAATGACATAGAAAGCGCCGCCATAGCCTATGTCAAAGCGCACCGGGCCATAACCGTCGAGGTCGCAGCTTTCATCCAGGCCGTCGCAATAGGATGTGACGGCATCGAAACTGACGCTGCCAGAAGCAGCAACCGCAATGCGAACGGGACCGCACGGACATTCCAGTACAAAGTCGTGCCTGTCTTCGCCTGCCGCGAGGCTCGCATCGCGCAGCATTCGTCCAAGCGCTATCGTTGCATGACCACACATCGTGGAATAGCCCGAATTGTGGCAGAACAGCACGGCGGCATCGCTGCCGGGGTGGCTGGTCGGGACCAGGATCGCGCCATACATTTCCGCATGGCCACGCGGTTCCAGCATCATGGTTCGCCGCAAGTCGTCGAAACGGTCAGCAAACACCCGACGATAGGCAAGGATTCCACCCCCGCTCAAGCCAAAGTCAAATGCGCGTGCGTCGAAGATGCGCACTGGCTCTCCTGCCGTGTGCATATCGAGCACCGGAATTTCCGTCGTTGTGCGCGGTACCAACCGGTCGAATTGAATTTCCATCATCGCTTCCCGGCACGCTGGAGGGGTATTCTGTTATCATGACGGGAAAATTCCTGCTGCTCAAGCGGCACCGCGCCGCGCCTAACTCAGCATCCCCTGCCACCGGTGTACGATCCGCGCCCGCAGCGAAATGCGTGATCCGGTTCGGCAAGGGGCCGGGCTGCCGGTCGATGCTATTGGCGGTCCAGGCGGGCCTCCCCAAGGCACCACCGTGCCGAAGCGCCAGTATCGGCGCTTTTGCCGTGCGAGACCTAGCTACTCGGCCAACGGCTCTCCGGGTCACGCTTCAGGATCAAACAGACAATGTGCTCACAACAACCCTTGCCTCGTGATACATTGCAACATATCTGGCGGCCTCGACATCGGCACCAGAGGATCATTGTTGCGGCGAAGGGGTTCATGACGGTCGGCAGCCAGCCGATCAGGCGCGGGAAGCGCGGCAGGGGGTCTGACGGCGCGCGCCGTGGCGCGCTGGCCTGTGCCGCCATGACGCGATCATGGATGCGTGATGCCTGGTCGGCGATCCTGATTGCGGTGCTGGGCGCGTTCCTGTGGCAGAGCTTTGTTACCCAGACGCACCAGCATTTTGACCGCAGTGACGTTTCGGTTTCGACCTCATCACAGGTCGTTGATGCCCGTTCCGCGCCATCGAACCGCGATACGCCGGCTGATTTGCCCAGCAATTGCCCGATCTGCCGGGTTATTGCCGATGCTGGCCATGCCACGCTGTCTGATCGGGTCGCGATCGACACGCCTGTGCCAGCGACGCTCTGGCTTGCCGCCGTCACAGCGACGGCTCACTCCGTCTCGCAAACCTCCCATAGCTGGCAAAGCCGCGCACCGCCCAACTCACTCCGCACCTGAGCGCCAGCCGCGAACGGAGGGGCATGAGCCCCGACCGTTACGCCTGCGGCGCCCTGTCACCCCCGACTGACAAGGTTTTTCCGGAGTTTGTTTTCATGCGCACCTTTTTCCTGCTGAGCACAGCGTCCATCGCGCTTGCCTCCCCTGCCCTCGCACGTCCTGCTGATCCCGACGGCTCTGACGCTGGCCAAAGCACAACCAGCAACCAGAGCGCCGATATTGTCGTTACCGGGGTTCTTCAGACAAATGAAAAGGACGTGCTCGCAGGCACTTCGCTCGTGACGGGCGAGGAGCTTACCCGCGACCTGCGCCCCAGCATCGGCGAGACGTTGGCGCGCCAACCCGGCGTTTCAGCAACATCGTTCGGCCCAAGTGCATCACGCCCGGTGCTGCGCGGGTTTCAGGGTGAGCGGGTCCGCGTGTTGACTGACGGCATTGGTGCGATCGACGTTTCGAGCACTTCTGCCGACCATGCCGTGATCATCGACCCGTTGCTCGCCGAGCGGGTTGAGGTGCTGCGCGGGCCCGCGGTGCTGCTCTATGGATCCTCCGCGATCGGCGGCGTGGTCAACGTCATCGACACGCGCATTCCGCGCAGCGTGCCCGCCAATGGTTATCGCATCAACAGCATTGCCACCTATGGTTCGGCGGCGAGTGAGCGCTCGATTGGCGGCGCTGGCGATGTCGCCGTCGGCAAGCATTTTGTGCTCCATGCCGACGCCTCTTATCTCAAGAGCAGCGACCTGCATGTTGGCGGCTTTGTCCTGACACCCGTGGCACGCGCGCAGGCACTGGCGGCGGCAGCTGGCGTGACATTGCCCGACGACCCTGATTTTGCCGCAACGGCGGCACTCAAAGGCACTTTGCCCAACACCGCCGCGCAGACATGGACCGCCGGTTTCGGCGCGGCCTATGTGGGAGACAATGCCAATTTTGGCGTGTCCTATTCGCACTATGACAGCCTGTACGGCGTGCCGGAGCGCTATGCCCTGGCATCCGGCGAGGAGCAGGAGGCGCCGCGCCTGAGCGTTTTGCAAAATCGCTTTGACGTGCGCGGCGAGATCGACACGGGCAGCGGTTTTCTCAAGAAGATCCGCCTGCGCGGGGGCTATGCCAATTACCGCCATTTCGAGCTGGCGGCGAATGGCGCGATTGGCACGGCGTTTTACAACAAGGGGTTTGAGGGCCGGGTCGAGCTGGTCCAGGCCAATCGTGGCGGATGGCAGGGAGCGTCGGGCGTCCAATATTACAGCCGCGATTTCAACGTCGTCGGCAGCGAAGCCTTTCTGCCGCGCAACAAGACCGGCCAGATCGGCCTGTTCACGCTGCAACAGGTCGATTTCGGCGACCTGCGTGCCGAAGGCGGGTTGCGCTGGGAGCACAGCAACCTTGAGGCAAAGCCGGACGCCGGCGACCTGCGTTTTCCGGCAGCCAGGCGCGCCTTTGATGCCTTTTCCGGATCAGCCGGCTTGTCCTATGCGCTGGGCAATGGCGTTCGGATCGGCGTCAACGCATCCCGCACCGAACGTGCACCGTCCGCCGATGAATTGTTCGCCAATGGCGCCCATGCCGGCACCCAGGCATGGGAATTGGGAAACAGCCGTTTCGGGCTGGAGAAATCCTGGGGCCTTGAGACGACGCTGCATGTCCACCGGGACGGCTTCAGCTTTGACGCCTCAGCCTATTATGACTGGTTCACGGGTTATATTTCGGAGAACCAGGTCGCGCAGGGCATTTGCGCCGCCGCCGCAGCGCCAAGCGGCCGCACGGTCGATCTGCCCTGCTTCCAGTTCCAGCAAACCAATGCCAGCTATTACGGGCTGGAAGGTGACATGTCAGTCAGACTGGCGAAACTGGGCAGCTATACGATCAACCTCGACCTGCTTGGCGACTATGTCCACGCCACGGCCAATGGCGGGCCGGTGCCGCGCATTCCGGCAGCGCGTTTGCTGGGCGGTGTCGAGGTGCAGTCTGACCTGCTGACCGGGCGTATCGAGGCTGAGCATGTCTTTACGCAAAAGCGCATCACGACGTTCGAGACCCCGACCGATGGCTATACGCTGGTCAATACCTCAATCGCCGTGCGGCCCTTTCCCGCCAATGAGAAGATTTCGCTGACGCTGAGCGCAAACAACATCCTTGATGTCGACGCGCGGCGCCATGCGAGCTTTTTGAAGGACTTTGCGCCGCTGGCGGGCCGTGATCTGCGCGTGACACTGCGCGCGGGGTTTTAGCGACAAGGCCAATGGTGGTTTCCCGAGCGCCGCATCCCGGCTAGGGAATCAAGACACCCCCTGCCCGCAGACGTGGGGATGTTTTGGAGACTATCGCTGAGCCTGTCGTCCCGCCCCATTTTGCTGACCGGTGCTTCGGGCTTTGTCGGCGCGGCGGTGGCGCGCGCCTTGTTGCGGCACGGCCACCGCGTGCGGGCGATGGTGCGGGCATCGAGTCCGCGCACCAATATCACTGATCTCGACGCCGAAATTGTGACCGGCGACCTGCTTGATCGTGCCTCGCTCGACCGCGCCATGGCCGGCGTGAGCGCGGTGATGCATGTTGCCGCAGATTACCGCATCTGGGCGGCGGACCCGGAGGAAATTGTCCGCAACAATGAAGCGGGAACGCGCAACATTGTCGCCGCCGCGCTGGCAACAGGTGTCGAACGTCTGGTCTATACCAGCAGTGTGGCGACACTGCGCCCCGACGACCATGGCCCCGCCGACGAGACACGGATGGCGACAGCCGAACAGGCCGTTGGTGCCTATAAGCGAAGCAAGGTCGAGGCGGAACGGATCATTGATGCCGCCGTTGTGAACGACGGCTTGCCGGCAGTCCTGGTGTTGCCGTCAACCCCGATCGGCCCGCGCGATGTGCGACCGACACCGACGGGGCGGATTGTGGTCGAGGCTGCATCCGGCCGGATGCCCGCCTTTGTCGATAGCGGGCTCAATCTGGTCCATGTTGACGATGTCGCCGAGGGGCACGTTCTGGCGTTGCAGCGTGGCCGCATTGGCGAACGCTATATCCTGGGTGGGCAGGATGTCAGCTTGCGCGACATGCTGGCGACGATTGCGGCCATCACCGGGCGCAAGGCGCCGACGATCAGCCTGCCGCGCGGGCCATTGTTTCCGCTCGCCTGGGTCAATGAACAGTTTTCGCACCTGACCGGACGCGAGCCGTTCCTGACCCTTGATGGGCTGCGGATGGCAGCGCATAACATGTACTTCACCAGCGCCAAGGCGCAGACCGAGCTGGGTTATCATGCACGGCCCTATGCTGAGGCACTGGGTGACGCGATTGCGTGGTTCCGCGCGACAGGGAAGATCGCGTGATCCTGACCATTATCGGTGCAGCAACGCTGACAATCTGGCTGGTGCTGATCTTTGCCCGTGGCGGGTTCTGGCTGGCGCGGGTGCGCGATACACGCGGCGTACCACCCCTTCCCGATCACTGGCCCGAGGTGGTTGCGGTTGTGCCGGCACGTGACGAGGCGGCAGTGATTGCGGAGTCGATCGGCAGCCTGTTGGCGCAGGATTATCCAGGGCACTTCCGGATCATTCTGGTGGATGATTCGAGCAGTGACGGCACCGCCGAAATTTCACGCGCGCTTGGTGGTGAAGATCGTGTCGAAATCCTCCGAGGTGCGCCACTTGCCCCTGGCTGGACCGGCAAGCTGTGGGCAGTGATGCAGGGCGTTACGCAGGCCGGGGAGACACCCACCTATCTATGGCTCACCGACGCGGACATAGCGCATGACGCAGACACCCTGACGAATCTGGTGGCGCGCGCCGAGGCTGGCGGCCTCGCGATGGTCTCGTTGATGGCCAAGCTGCGCTGCGAGAGCATGGCGGAACGTGGGCTGGTCCCGGCGTTCGTGTTCTTCTTCCAACTGCTCTATCCCTTTGCCTGGGTGAACCGGCCAACCGGCATCGGCGCGGCAGCCGGTGGATGTATGCTGGTGCGACGTGAAGCACTTGCCGCAGCAGGCGGCATCGCCGCAATTCGCACTGCGTTGATCGACGATTGCGCGCTTGGTGCGGCGTTGAAGCGGCAGGGGCCAATCTGGCTTGGTCTGACCGAACGGTCCCGCAGCGTCCGGGCCTATGAAACCTTGGACACCGTCGCGGCGATGATTTCACGCTCGGCCTATGCGCAGCTGAACTATAACCCATTGTTGCTGGCCGGTACATTGATCGGGCTGACACTCGTCTATGGTGCGCCGCCGCTGCTCGCGCTGTTTTGCACCGGCTGGCCACAGATGCTGGGCGTGGCGGCCTGGGTGTTGATGGCATTGTCGTTCCAGCCAATGCTGGCCTTTTATCGCCGCCCCTGGGGTTGGGGCATGTCCTTGCCGGGAATCGCGGCGTTCTATGCCGGTTGCACCCTGTTATCGGCATGGCAGCATCATCGAAAGCGTGGCGGCATGTGGAAAGGCCGTGTCCAGGCGGGGATTGAGGCATGACGGCTGCGGCAGACACCCTCGCCTCTGGCAAGGGGCACAAGGACGAAAACTTCCCCGTCGCCTCGGCGATCCTGAAGCGCGAACATCGCGCACCGGTAATGGCCTTTTATCGGTTCGCGCGGGGTGCCGATGATGTGGCTGACAACGACAAGGCGAGCAGTGACGAGCGGCTGGCACTGCTTGGCGAGATGCGTTTGACCTTGTCGGGGCAAAGCGACAGCAGCGACGCAGCGCGGATATTGCGAGAGACGTTGGCCGCGCGCGGACTGTCACCGCAGCATGGCCTCGACCTGTTGACCGCATTCGAACGCGATTGCCGGGTCAATCGCTGCAACAACTGGGAAGAGTTACTTGATTATTGCCGCTATTCGGCGATGCCGGTCGGGCGTTATGTGCTGGACGTACATGGAGAGTCAGAGACGTTGTGGCCAGCGTCAGATGCCCTGTGCGCCGCGTTACAGGTGATCAATCACTTGCAGGATTGCGCGAAGGACTATCGCGCGATCAATCGGGTCTATCTCCCGCTCGACATGCTTGATGCCCATGGAGCGACCGTCGAGGATCTTGCCGCGCCGCACGCAAGCGCAGGCTTGCGCAAGACGATCACGGATCTAGCCATGCTGACCGATGACCTGCTGGCGCAATCACGGGGCTTTGCCGCCGGCATTCGCGATCATCGCCTATCACTGGAAGTCGCCATTATTCACCGGCTGGCGATCAGCCTGACGGCACGCCTGAAACAGCGTGACCCGCTTGCAGAACACGTCCATCACCGCCCGATTGAAGCTTTGGGGCTGGCCATCATGGCCGTTTTTGCGCGATGGATGGGGCGATGAATCCGAAAGCCACCCCCGCTTCACTTCAGGAACAGGTCTCCGGCAGTTCCTTTTATGCCGGGATGCGCGTGCTGCCCAAGGCGGAGCGGGAAGCAATGTATGCGATCTATGCCTTTTGCCGGGCGGTCGATGACATTGCCGATGACGAGGAAGGCGACCGCCCGACCCGCGCCGCCGCGCTTGATGCGTGGCGCGCCGACATCGCGGCACTCTATGCCGGTGGCGACCCGGGTCGCGCGGCACTCGTCGCAGAGGCTGTGAAGCGCTTTGATCTCGACCAGGCTGATTTCATTGCTGTGATCGACGGCATGGCGATGGATGTTGCCGAGGACGTGCGCTTCCCGCCACTCGCCACGCTCGACCTTTATTGCGATCGGGTTGCCTCTGCGGTGGGCAGGTTGTCGGTGCGCATCTTCGGGATGCCGCGCGAGGCCGGCATTGCGCTGGCGTTCCACCTTGGCCGCGCGTTGCAGCTGACGAACATCCTGCGCGATGTGGATGAAGATGCCGCTATCGGGCGCGTCTATCTTGCGCGCGAGCATATTGTTGCTGCCGGTATCGCGTTGACCACACCTGAAGAAGTGGTCAACGATCCACGTATCGACGCGGCGTGTCGACAGCTCGCCACGTTAGCTCATGAACATTATCGTGCTGCCGGTGCGATTCTGAAGGAACGCCCGCCGGGGCATTTGCTCGCACCGCGCCTGATGGAGGCCGTCTATGCCCAGACGTTGCGCCGCACCGAGCGGGTCGGCTGGGCACCGCCGCGCACGCGGATCAGGGTCAACAAGCTGGCACTGCTGTTCACCGTGGCGCGGTTGTGGCTGTTGAAGTGAGCAAGGCAGCATGGGTGATCGGCGCCGGGCTGGCCGGGCTGTCGGCTGCAGTTGAGCTGACACGGGCAGGCTATGCAGTGCGGCTGGTTGACAGTGCCGCGCAAGCGGGCGGGCGCTGCCGCAGCTACCATGATCCGCAGCTGGGCCGGACAATCGACAATGGCAACCACCTTGTCCTGTCAGGCAATCGCGCCGTCATGTCCTATCTCGCCACCATCGGCGCCTCAGACCGCCTGAGCGGCCCCGACAGCGCCGATTTCGCCTTTGTTGACCGGGTGAGCGGCGCGCGCTGGTCGTTCAGGCCCAATGGCGGACGAATACCGTGGTGGGTGTTCGCGCCCGGGAGACGGGTGCCGGACACAGGATTGCGGGATTATCTGCGGCTCGGCCCGCTGGTCCGGAGTGGAGCAGACGACACCGTCGCCGAACGGGTCGCGACCAATGGACCGGTATGGGAGCGGCTGATTGAACCTGTCCTGCTCGCAGCACTCAATACCGTGCCCGGCGGAGGCTCTGCGCGCCTGACGGCTGCGGTGCTGCGAGAATCGCTGTTGCGGGGCGGACAGGCGATGCAGCCGCGCATCGCCGAACCAACACTGGCCGCCGCGTTCGTTGACCCTGCGCTTGCCTGGCTGAAACGGCGCGGCGCCAACATCACGTTGGGGCAGCGATTGCGAGGTCTTGCGTTTGACGAGGGCAGACTGACAGCGCTCGATTTCGGCGGAACACCGGTTGCGGTAGCGGCAGATGAACCGGTCGTACTGGCAGTGCCCCCCTGGGTCGCGGGCGCGCTGGTGCCGGCATTGACCGTGCCCGATGATTTCCGGGCAATCGTCAACGCGCATTTCGCCTATACGCCACCGCCCGGAACACCAGCGATGATCGGGGTTATCGGCGGAACGGCGGAATGGATTTTCGCATTTGATGACCGCCTCTCCGTCACGGTCAGCGCCGCTGACACGCTGGTCGAGCGCGACCGGGAAGACCTCGCGCGAATTTTCTGGGCGGATATTGCAGCAATCCACCGCCTGCCCGCAGCCCTGCCGCCATGGCAGATTGTCAAGGAAAAGCGCGCAACCTTTGCCGCCACCCCGGCGCAGGACACAAAACGCCCAGGATCACGAACGCGCTGGGACAACCTCTTCCTTGCCGGAGACTGGACGCAAACCGGTTTGCCCGCGACGATCGAGGGGGCTTTGCGGTCGGGCGCAACCGCGGCGGGTTTGGCGACCGGCGTCAGCCGGGTATAGGCGATAATGATGGCAAGAGATTCCCACCCGATTGGCATGCTCTGCGCGGTCGAGGCGAGTACCGCACGCGCTGCTGCCGCGCTCGCCTCGCGCCAACGCGACGATGGTCATTGGGTCTTTGAGCTGGAAGCAGACGCGACCATCCCGGCAGAATATATATTGCTGCGACATTATCTGGGCGAGCCGCGAGACACGGTGATCGAGACTAAGATCGGACGCTATCTGCGCCGCATCCAGGCCGATCATGGTGGCTGGCCGCTATTCGCCGGCGGCGCATTCGACGTCAGCGCTACTGTGAAGGCCTATTACGCGCTGAAAATGATCGGCGACGACATTGACGCGCCCCATATGGCGCGGGCTCGCGCTGCCATTCATGCCGCTGGCGGCGCGGAGGCGGCCAATGTCTTCACCAAAATCCAGCTGGCACTGTTTGACGCTGGCCCGTGGCGCGTGGTGCCGACCCTGCCGGTTGAACTTATCCTGTTGCCCCGCTGGTTCCCGGTGCATCTGTCCAAGATGTCCTATTGGGCGCGCACGGTGATCGTGCCGCTGCTGGTGCTGGCTGCGCTCAAGCCGGTCGCTCGCAATGATTCTGGCGTGAAGGTTGATGAACTCTACATTGGCAAACAGGCGAGGCTGGTAAGCAAGGCCGCCGATACCAAGCGTGGCTGGACGCTGTTTTTCAACGGTCTCGACCGGGTGCTGAAGCTGGTTGAACCGCTTTGGCCCAACGGCACCCGCAAGCGCGCGATCCAGGCCTGTGTTGATTTTGTCACCGAGCGATTGAACGGCGAAGACGGGCTGGGCGCAATTTACCCGGCGATGGCCAACAGCGTGATGATGTTTGACTGCCTCGGCTATGCGGAAGATCATCCGCACCGCGCGATTGCACGGACCTCGGTCGAAAAGTTGCTCGTGGTTGGTGAAGAGGAGGCTTATTGCCAGCCCTGCGTCTCGCCGGTGTGGGATACAGCACTGGCCGCCCATGCGATGATGGAGGCCGGCGGCGACGATAATGAGCGTCGGGCAGAGGCTGCGCTGAGGTGGTTGAAGCCGCTCCAGGTACTCGACGTGAAGGGCGACTGGGCTGATGAGAAGCCCGATGTTCGCCCCGGCGGCTGGGCATTTCAGTACAACAACGCGCACTATCCCGACCTCGACGACACCGCCGTGGTGGTAATGGCGATGGACCGCGCTCGGGCGAAGACCGGCGCCGATTATGACGAGGCAATCGCGCGCGGCCGCGAATGGACTGTCGGGCTGCAGAGCCGCGACGGCGGCTGGGGCGCATTCGACGCCGACAACAGCTATCACTATCTCAACAACATCCCGTTCGCCGACCATGGCGCGTTGCTCGACCCGCCGACCGCCGATGTCAGTGCGCGCTGCATCTCGATGCTGGCGCAGCTCGGCGAGACCGATACGCCCGCGATGAAGGCCGCATTGGGCTATCTCGAAAAGGAACAGGCGGCGGACGGCAGTTGGTTCGGGCGCTGGGGCGTGAACTACATCTATGGCACCTGGTCGGCGCTGTGTGCGCTCAATGCCGCCGGGGTCGGCCCGCAGGCGCCGGTGGTGCGCAAGGGCGCTGACTGGCTGATCGCGACGCAGAATGCCGATGGCGGCTGGGGCGAGGACTGCGACAGCTACGACCTGGCATACAAGGGCTGCACCCCTGCCCCCTCCACGGCTTCACAGACCGGCTGGGCATTGCTTGGGTTGATGGCGGCTGGTGAGGTTAATCACAGCGCCGTTGAACGCGGCGTGCGCTATCTGATGGCGACACAGCAAGACGACGGCCTCTGGGGACAGGAGCATTATACGGGCGGCGGTTTCCCGCGTGTCTTCTACCTGCGCTATCACGGCTACCCGGCCTATTTCCCGCTCTGGGCGGTGGCGCGCTACCGCAACCTCAAGCGCTCCAATGCGGCGCATGTGGCGTTCGGGATGTGACGATCCTCGTCGCGTGCGGGCTGACGCGCGAAGCACGCATCATCGCGCGGCCCGGGCTGTCGGTGGTGGCTGGCGGCGGTGACGCCGCGCGGCTCGAGGTGGCGCTGGAGGCGGCGGCTGTGGGCGCAACTGCGGTGTTGTCGAGCGGGTTGGCGGGGGCGTTGGATCCGGCGCTGAAGGCGGGCGATGTCGTTGTTGGTTTCCTGCACCAATACCTCCCCGGCACGGGGAGGGGGACCGCCGAAGGCGGTGGAGGGGCTGGTCGGGAAAGCCCGCGCCTCGAAGAACCAAGTCACCGATCGCCACCCGCGGCAAACGCACCCTTGCTGGATGAGGCCGGGTCGCGTTCGACCAGCCCCTCCACCAGCTTCGCTGGTCCCCCTCCCCGTGCCGGGGAGGTATTGGTTGCGTGGTTGGCTGGGCTTTTGCCTGACGCAAGGGTTGGGCAGGTTCTCGGCGCCGATGCCATCATCGCCAGCGTCGCCGAAAAACGCGACCTCTTCGCCCGCACCGGCGCCATTGCCGTCGACATGGAATCACACATCGCCGCGCGGGTCGCCGCACGGCATGGTCTGCCCTTTGCGATTCTCAGGACGATCTCCGACGCCGCCGATCAGGCGCTGCCGCCGGCCGCGCTGGTCGGCATGAAGCCCGATGGCAGCGTTGCGCTCGGCGCGGTGCTTGCGTCGCTGGCACGGCACCCGACGCAACTCCCGGCACTGATCGCCACCGGGCGCAGCGCGGGACTGGCCTTTGCCGCGTTAGGCCGCCTTTACGACGTGCTTGGTCGCGGCGGGATTGGCCGCCTTGATCTTGGCCAACTCGCGTTCGACATGGCTTGAATGCACATCCTCGGCCGGACGCTGGTGCGTCAGGTCGATATCGGGTGCCATCGGCCCCTCAGTGCGCACACCCTTGCGGCCAATGGAGAACATCTTGAGCGGGTGGCGGATCGAATCGGTCGCCGCTGTCCCCTCGAAGCCGCAATGGACCATACAGTCGGCGCATTTCTCATATTTGCCGACGCCGTACTGGTCCCACTCGGTGCCTTCCATCAGCTCCTTGAAGCTCGAGACATAGCCTTCGCCGACGAGGTAGCAGGGCTTCTGCCAGCCGAACACAGTGCGCAACGGCATCGACCAGGGCGTGCATTCATAGGTCTGGTTGCCAGCGAGGAAGTCAAGGAACAGCGGTGAGTTGGTGAAGTTCCACGCCTTGCCTCCATTGCCGCGCTTGAACACATCACGGAAGAACTGGCGGGTCTTTTGCCGATTGAGGAAGTGCTCCTGATCGGCGGCACGTTCATAGGCGTATCCGGGCGAAATGGTGATCTCGACGCCGAGTTCCTTCATCGTGTCAAAATAGCTGGCGAGCCGCTCGGGGCTGGCGCCGTCGAATACGGTGCAATTGACCTGGACGCGGAAGCCCTTCGCCTTGGCAAGCTGGATCGCCTCGATCGCAACCTCATAGGTGCCATCCTGATCGACGGCGTGGTCGTGCATCCCCTTGTCACCGTCGAGATGGATCGACCAGGTGAAGAAGGGCGACGGGGCATAATCGTCGATCTTTTTCTTCATCAGCAGCGCATTGGTGCACAGGATGACGAATTTTTTCTTGGCGATGTAACCCTTGACGATCTGCGGCATATCGCGGTGCAGCAATGGCTCCCCACCGGCGATCGACACGGCCGGCGCGCCACATTCGTCAATCGCCTCCATGCACTGGGCGACCGACAGACGCTGATTGAGGATCGCGTCGGGATAGTCGATCTTGCCGCAACCCGGACAAGCAAGATTGCACCGCAACAGCGGCTCAAGCATCAGGACGAGCGGATATTTCCCACCCTTGATATGCTGCCTGACAGTGTAGCTGCCGATCCGAAGCAACGGCGAAAGGGGAAGGCCCATGAAGTTTTCCTAGTTCGCCGCAGCGCGGGCGGCAATATGCGCTTGCTGGGGAGGAATGTCCCTTAGCTCGCGTGGCAAGGCGAATTCCAGTCTTTCCTCGACTCCGTCGAGTTCTGAAACGACGACCGGCGCAATCTTTCGAAGGGCGGCGATAACACTGTCAACCAGCTCGTCCGGAGCAGAGGCTCCGGCGGTCAGACCGACCGCCTCGATACCCTCAAACCAGCTGGGATCAATCGCATCGCCGTCCGCCACAAGATAGCTCGGCAGGCCCTGGGTAACGCCAATCTCACGCAAACGGCTGGAATTAGAGCTGTTTTCCGAACCAACCACAAGCAACAACTGGGCAACGCGGCACAGGTCGCGAACCGCCGTCTGGCGATTCTGTGTCGCATAACAAATTTCAGACACGTCAGGCCCAAGGACGTCATCGAAGCGGCGGTGCAGTGTCTCGATCGTCTCGCGGGTATCATCAACGCTCAATGTCGTCTGGGTAATGTATGCGATCGCCGTGTCACGCGGCAGATCCAGCGCAGCAACATCGGCAACAGACTCAACAAGATGGATCGGCACACCCACCTGACCGCGCGTGCCATCAACCTCAGCATGGCCGGCATGACCAATCATGACGAGCGTACGACCGGTACTTGCGTAGCGGCGGCCCTGAAGGTGTACCTTGGTAACCAGCGGGCAGGTTGCGTCGAGCACCGGCAGACCTCTGGCCTTTGCCTCTTCCTCCACGCTGCGCGCTACGCCGTGAGCGCTGAACACTGTCATCGCTCCGGCGGGTACGTCGGACAGTTCCTCAACGAACACGGCGCCCTTGCGGCGAAGTGTATCAACGACGTGACGATTATGAACGATCTCATGGCGCACATAAATTGGCGCACCATATTTCTCGAGCGCTCGCTCAACGATCTCAATCGCGCGGACGACACCGGCGCAAAATCCGCGCGGCTTGGCCAAGATTACTTGCAAGAACGATGTCCTTTCAAACGGAGCCGCCATCTAACATCCCTGCCCCCGCAAGTCTGCTTCGTCCCCGGCCCGACTTGCGGTGATAGCGGCAGACTGTCACGAAAAAAAGCGACCTGGGAAAATGGCTTTGTATGAATTTGCCCGCAGGCGTCGAATTGCCGCTCAACCAGACTGGCACCGTTCATAGTGCCTCCTTATAACAGCCTCAGTAGTTTATCCGGAGCGTAACCATGCCACTATCGTTTCGACATCTGGCCAGCGCCTTGCTGATGGCAATGGCGGTGCCTGCCGGGGCGCAGGCGCAAGAAGCAGGTGTTGCCCCGGTTCAGGCACTCGACGACGGTCTGCTGACCATCATGAAGGGTGCGAAATCGCTGGGCTTTGCGGGCCGGACCGCACGTATCTCGCCGATTGTCGACCAGGTATTTGACTTGCCGCTGATGACACGCTTGTCGGTCGGGCCAAGCTGGACCGGATTTTCGGCGGCTGACCAGAGCGCGCTGGTCGCCGCATTCCGGCGCTTGACAATTGCCCAATATGCCGCGAATTTCGATGGCTGGGCCGGTGAGAGCTTTGCCATTGACCCCAAGGTCGAGGTGCGCGGCACCGATCGGCTGGTCAAGACAGTGCTCAAATCCGCCCGCGACAAACCCGTGAGTCTCGCATACCGTCTGCGCCAGACAGGTGGGAGCTGGCGGATCATCGACGTGTTTTACCAGAATTCGATCAGTCAGCTGGCGACACGAAGATCAGATTTTGCCAATATCCTTGCGAGTGGTGGTGCGAAGGCACTTGTTGCACATCTCAATCAGCTATCTGCGAAGGCGGCCAACTGAACATTCTCTCCGCCGTGCGTGCGCTTCGCCTTGGGTGGGCGGCAACAGCAGCCATGCTGATGTCGCCCGGTGCCGCGTTCGCGCAGTCCACCGACGCACCACCACCAGCGGCGGAAGCGCCTAAGCCGGCGGCGCCCGTACCGGTTACCGGATACTCGAAGCCCAAACACCACCATGCCGCCGGAGACCCGCTGGAAGGGGTCAACCGCAAACTATTTTCGATACACAGTTTTCTTGATCGCATTCTGTTTCGACCAATTTCAGCGGTCTACAAAGCCATTGTGCCCAAGCCATTGCGAACCGGCATCAGGCACATCTTCTCGAACCTCGACGAGCCTGTCGTCTTCGTCAACGATGTGTTGCAACTCAAGCCCAAGCGCGCACTGCGCACCTTTGCGCGCTTCACGATCAACTCGACGATCGGTGTCGGCGGCGTTCTTGACGTGGCCAACAAGGCGGATTTGCCACATCATCCGAATGGCTTTGGCGACACGCTGGGCCGCTATGGTATCGGACCGGGACCGTATTTCTTTATCCCCTTTATCGGACCGACCAATCTGCGCGATTTGTTGGGCGGCACCGCCGATGGGGCGCTGTTGCCGGTGGCCATTCCCGACCCGTTCAACCGCAAGGCATATACAATCCCGCGTTCGGTGCTGACCGGGCTCGACCAACGGGTCGAATCCGATGCCGATCTCAAGGCGCTCTATGCCGGCGCGGCCGATCATTACGCTTCGCTACGTTCTGTCTATCTGCAGAGTCGCGCAGCGGAGATCGATGAGATCGTCCACGGTGCCGCGTCGCCAAAACTCGACGACCCATTGCTGGACCCGGATGCGAGCGCCGCGCCACCGGCAGCATCACAGCCCTCGGATAGCATCCCCGCCGATCCTGCGGCCACGACAACCGTAGCACCACCGACACCATCGCCGACAGTGCCCTGATCAGGACGGGGTACAGGCCCCGGCACATTCGAATTGACGTCGCATCTGCGGGTAGGTGTGCGCCAACTCCCGACCGATCGCTTTGACCGCTTCTCCGGACAACGGTGCAATCTTGCGGTAGATTTGCACCTCTGTCCCCTGTGTCAGATGAAATGAACCCGGAAGTACTCTGAACGAGGTGCCAAGGCCGCGCCCGTCGCGAATGTCGCGAGCGACCAGACCGACGACCCGCTGATCCGTGGGACGGACATGATATTGCGTTGGCGTAGCGAGCACCACAAAGTCGGCATTCAATATACCGAGTGGAAAGCCGTCCCGCGTATCAATATCCTGCGTAATGGCGATATGCGGGCAGAGATCCGGCCGCACGCCGCGGCAACCCATCTTTAGAATACTCCAGTTCAAAGTCTGTGAGCTGGCCGCGATATAGACCTGATCGGGCTTGAGCGCCGCCAAAGCCATGAGCAATCTTCGCAGCTCACCCATATCGGGTCTGACCAGCGGCGCGTAGCGCACCTGGGGCAGCAACAGGCTGGCGACCTGTGGCGACGGAGAGAAGACCGCCGCCGAGCTCAAAGAAATGACGAGAAAAACGCCGGCAATACCGATGACCCGCCAGCCGATCCGCAACGCAGAACTCCAAAGCGCGCCAATCAACGCCGCCACGCCGATCCCGGCAGCTGGCACGAGCAGATAATAATGCTGCACCCCGAGGAATGATTGAACATGCGCAAAGAGGCCGAGCGCCAAGAGCGCCTGCGTGACTAGCAATATGCCCAGCGGACGTGTGTCCCGACGGACCGCAAGCAGCCCCAGACCAACAGCGCAAAGGGCAGATAATGTGACCCCAAAATGATCGACGACCTGCCCAATCGCACTGGCACCGGCAAGTTCCGACCGATAGGCGCTATAGGCAGCGGCATAGTTGTTTTGGGCGATGCGCGCGAAGAATGGCGCCGCGAGCAACAAAAGGAATGCTCCACAAAAAGCCGCAATTCTCACCAGATTCTGAAACACCGCAAAGACGTTTGTGCGGGCAAAATCCGCCCGTGGGGTACCCATAAGGTACGCAATCATCGCACCCGGAAAGAAGCTGACCACCCAGAACAGGTAGTAACGTCGGGTCAGGATAAGCAAGCACAGCAACAATCCAATGCCTGCCAGTTTTGGCAGGCGGTGCCGCTGGGGGAGGTCGCTGCGGTAAACCAGCAAGGCTGCGCAGGCGAAAACGATCCCAAAAACATCCGGCAGCCCGCGCAAGGCAGGAGCCCAAAGCACATGAAGGCCGAGGATGCCCGCCGTGCAAAGCAGGAAACGCTGCCATGATCGACGCGGCATCGTACGCTCAACCACCCAGGCCATCAACGCGGCGCTTGGCAGCAGCGCGGCATTGGTGATCGCAAGGATGTAGGACAACCGACCCGGTCCAAAGCCAAGTTCGAAGGGCATCAAGGGGAGGATCGGCATGACGGTGTAGTCACTTTCGGCAACGGAATGCCTGATCTCAGCCAATGCTGCCGCGAAATCCCCCCTCAACAAACCGCCCACTTCCTGGAACTGGAGCCAATAGGCCGCCCAATCCCAGGAGTAGATATAGTGTTCGCTCGACACATAATACGCCGCCCAGACATTCGCACACACCGCAAGGAGCAGGGCGAACCCTGCGCAAACCAGGGCCGTGACGCTGGCACCGCGCTTGGTGAGAGCCGCTGCTTTCAACATGAAGGGTCGCCCTTGATGCGCGTCAGCATGCAACATTCCGAGACAACTTTCGCTAAGGAGAACGCCGACCGATCCGAACCACCCCACCGCTTGCCCGACCCACGATGGTAGCTCTCAATTCGCACGACTGTAAATGCAGCAGCGATCGAACAACCGCAGTGGCATTGTCTATCGTCTAACGACGTGCACCCTCCGGACGCGGCGGCCCCAACAGTGCCGGCTCAAAGATCAAGGCGCAAACCAGCGTCCAGGCGAGTGAGATCATCAGGATTTTTCCCATGCTCGCCGTGCCGGGATGCTGCGACAGCCACAGGCTGCCAAAGGCACTGCCGGTCGCCAGCGCGCTGAACAGCACCGCTCGCGCCAAACTTGACTGAAGCAGGTTGGTCGCCCCCTCACGCCACGCCATCACAAAATAGATGTGGAACGCAACGCCGACCCCGAAGAGCAAGGGAAAGGCGATGATATTGGCAAAATTGATTGGTTGCCCGATCAGCACACAGGTGCCGAGCGTGAGGAAGCCAGACAGCACGACCGGTGCCAGTGTGAAGGCAACCTCCCGCACATCGCGCAGCACGATAAACAGCAACAGGCTGACCAAGGCCAGTGCGATTATGCCGGCCTGCACAAAGGCCCAGGCAACAGTTTTCGCCGCTTCCTGGGTCGCAACCGGCAGGCCGCTGGCAGTTGGCGCGATCGCCCGGACCGCCTTTGTAAAGCGCGCAAGAACCTGGTTGTCATTGCTGTCGCCGCGCGGAAAAATCTGCACCAGCGCCTGCCCGCCCTTGCCAAGCCAGTCTCCGGTGATTTCCGGCGGCAAGGTTTCGCGCGTGACCTGTTCTGCCTGCAGCGACGCGCGGACCTGATTGAGCATCGTATTGAGCGGCACAACAAGGGCATCAGCCGCGCGTGCGCGGACTGTCGGAGACGCACCAGCCAGACGGTCCAGGCTTTTCGCCAATGCCTGTGCTGTCAGGTATTCGTGCCCAATCTGTCCGGCCGCAACACTGCGGAGCTGCTGCGCTGTCGTTCGCAATGCGGCAACAGTTTCCGCGTCAGTCGGTGCCGCAGTGAGGTCGAACGGATTGATCGTGGGGTCGAGCAGCAAGGCAGCATCCTGGATTGCCGCCAGTTTCTCCGGCTGATCGACGGGGACAAAGCTGTCAATCGAGACAGCCTCCGCCACCTCGGGCAAGCTGGCAAGCCTTTTGACTACGGCCTTGGCCTGTTCTGGATCGGCAGCCAAAATGTTGATCGTATTGGGCGTCCGAAGCGGATCCTGCATCAGATCTGCCAACGACTTCATTGCAGGCCCGTCAGGGCTGCGCAGGTGCAACGGGTTGAAGTCGAAGCGCACAAGCGGCAACAGCGCGATACTGGCGAGCATCGACAACGCAAATGCCCACAGCACGGCTTTGCGATGAATAGCCAGCCAGTGATCGATCGGAGCAGCATTGCGGAAGCCTACCTCGGCGGCAGGCGCGCCAGGTTTCAGCATGACGAGCAAAGCGGGCAGCAGGCTGATACTCAGCAACAGTGCGATGATCATCCCCAGCCCGGCGATAATGCCAAGTTCAGCAATGCCGATATAGTCGGTCGGCAAGAACGCACCGAAGCCAAGAAACACCGCGCCTGCCGCAAGGGTGAGTGGTGCGACCAGCGCCACCGCTGCTCGCTCCAACGCGACACCGACGGCTGCGCCGGCATGCCGCTCAGCATTGAAGCGCACGCTGATCTGGATACCGAAATCAACGCCCAGCCCGACAAACAACGGAATGAACGCCACAGAGATAAGATTAAGCGTCCCCACAGCGAGAAGCCCGATCGCCGTTGTCAGCGCCAGGCCAGCCAGGATGGTCAGTACAATCGCCCCGACGATCCTGACCGACCGCGTCGCCAGCCACAATGTCAGCAGCATCATGGCCGCCATGACCAGGCCGACAAAGCCGATATTTTCCTGCAGTGTCGCAAATTCCTCGTCGGCGAGCGGGACTTCCCCGGTAGCGCGAACATTGATGCCATGTGCCGCATCAAGGCCAAGCACGCGGGCATGTTCGGCAATCGCGGAAACAGCCGCGTCGCCGGGCTCCAGCGAGCCATAATCAAGCTTGGGCTGAACCAGGATCAGGCGCCGCAATGGTGCCGCAGTGCTCCCGCCCTGTGCAAAGAGTCGCTGCCATGAGAACCACGCCGGTCGCCCAGCCATCGACCGGTCAAGCCCGTCATTGATTGCGCGCAGCGGTGGCTCAATCTGGCCGAGCGAAGCCGAACCATTTTGCACACCGGTCAGCATTGTCGAAACGGCCATCGAGACCCCGCGCAGGGACGGGTCAGCGGCGAGTGGGCCAAGCAGCGGTTGCGCCTTTACCAGCGATGCAGTGGTTGCCTTTACTTCGGCGGTCGAAGCAAACAACAAACCCTGACGATCAAAATAGGCGCCGCCGTCGGGACGACGGACTAACCGAAAATGCGCTGTGTCGTCTGCAAGCCGCTGTGTCAGGCGGATAGTTGCATCCTCAGCCAGTTCGGGAGTCTTGCCATCGACGATCACCAACATTGCGTCGGTCAGTTGCGGAAAAGCTGTCTCAACCGCCTTTTCATTACGCCGCCAGTCGACCTCGGGTGAAATCAACGCTGCAGTATCAGTCGACATGGCGAAATGCCCGGCGGCAAAGACAATGGCACCCGTTACCATCGCCAGGCTGATCAGCGCGACGATGATCGGCCGACGCACACTGAACGTCACGGTACGCAGAATATTTTTGGTGATCATAACCTTAGCGCGGGGCGTCCGGGCCAATGAAATAGCGCAACCGCAATTTGATCACGCGGGGTGACCCGTCATAGTCAAATACCGCCTCTTCCCATTTCGGTGGCGAGAAACGAATCTTCGCATCGTTCGAAAAACCCACGCCTTCCTTGGGGATACCGAACAAGGCACGATCGACCTTGTGGTTGCCATTTTCGTCATAGGAAACCTGCGCAGCATAGCGCCCGGGTGGCAAGCCGTTGATGGTCACGCGGGTAACACCCACCACCGCCGGCGCCTCTGCCGAGCGCGAACAATCCTTGAGGAACTGCGCCTGGGTACAGATATCAACGTGAACGACACCGGTGCGGCCACGAACATTGCTGACATCGACATGGAGTGTGCCCGCATCCTGCCCCGCGCCGATTGTCAGCGACCCAAGCAACGCAAACATCAATCGCGCGACTATCCTCATGCACTAACCTCTGCGACGACGGCGCCGCTATTGTGGCGGAGTGCCTTGAGCACGGTATCGACGATGGCATCGGCATCAAGGCCGGCCTCGGCATATTGTGCTTCGGGTTTGTCCTGGTCCTGGAACGTGTCGGGCAGGCGCAGCGTGCGCAGCTTCAGCCCGCCATCAATCAGCCCGGTGTCAGAGGCCAGCGTCAGCACATGCGCGCCAAGCCCGCCGACCGACCCTTCCTCGATCGTCACCGCAACCTCATGGGTGGTGAGCAGCTTGCGGATCAGCGCCTCGTCGAGCGGCTTGACGAACCTCAGGTCAGCAACCGTCGTTGACAGCCCCCTGGCCTCCAGTGCCTCCGCCGCCTTGAGCGCCTCGCCCAGCCGCGTGCCGAGCGACAGGATCGCGACCTTATGGCCTTCCTTGACGATCCGGCCCTTGCCGATCTCCAGCTGCAGCGCCGTCTCAGGGAGTTCAACCCCGGTGCCATTGCCTCTGGGGTAGCGCACCGCAATCGGCCCGCTGTCGTACAGCGCAGCGGTGTGCGTCATGTGCACCAACTCGGCCTCGTCAGCGGCTGCCATCACCACGAAGTTGGGCAGCGTGGCGAGATAGGTCACGTCGAAGCTGCCGGCATGGGTCGCGCCGTCCGCCCCGACCAGACCCGCACGGTCAATCGCGAACCTGACCGGCAGGTTCTGGATCGCCACATCATGCACCACCTGATCATAGGCGCGCTGCAGGAAGGTCGAGTAGATTGCGCAGAAGGGCCGCATCACCTGCGCGGCAAGACCAGCGGCGAACGTCACGCCGTGCTGTTCAGCAATGCCAACATCGAAGAAGCGCTCCGGATAGGCCTTGGAGAACGCATCAAGCCCGGTGCCCGACGGCATCGCCGCGGTGATCGCGCAGATTGTCGGGTCGTTCGCTGCCTCTTTCACCAACTGCGCGCCGAACACATTCTGGTACTGCGGCGGCCCCGGCGGTGCCTTGGCCTGCGCACCGGTGATCACGTCGAACTTCTGCACGCCGTGGTACTTGTCTGCCGCCGCCTCAGCCGGGGCATAGCCCTTGCCCTTCTTGGTCACGACATGGACCAGGATCGGCCCTTCCTCGGCATCACGGACATTTTCCAGCACCGGGATCAGATGGTCGAGATTATGCCCATCAATCGGCCCGACATAATAAAAGCCCAGCTCCTCGAAGAACGTCCCGCCGGTCGCCATGCCACGGGCATATTCTTCCGCCCGCGATGCTGCCTTGTGCATCCGGCTCGAGATGCGCCGGGTGATCTTGCTCGCAAGACTGCGCAGGCCGAGATATTCCGACGAGGAGATCAACCGCGCCAGATACGCCGACAGCCCACCCACCGGTGGCGCAATCGACATGTCATTGTCGTTGAGGATCACCACCAGCCGGTTACCCGCCTGCTCGGCATTGTTCATCGCCTCATAGGCCATGCCCGCCGACATCGCACCGTCACCGATCACCGCAATGCCCTTGCCCGCTGTCCCTGCCAGCTTGTTGGCCACCGCAAAGCCCAGCGCCGCCGAGATCGAGGTCGAGCTGTGCGCCGCGCCAAACGGATCATATTCGCTCTCGCTGCGCTTGGTGAAGCCACTCAGCCCCCCGCCCATGCGCAGCGTGCGGATCCGGTCACGCCGGCCGGTCAATATCTTGTGCGGGTAACATTGGTGCCCAACGTCCCACACCAACCGGTCGTTCGGCGTATCAAACACATAATGGATCGCGGTGGTCAGCTCGACCACACCCAGCCCAGATCCCAGATGTCCGCCCGTCGTCCCGACCGCCGATATCGTCTCTGCCCGCAACTCATCTGCCAGTTGGCGTAACTGCCCAACGTCAAGCTTGCGGAGATCATGGGGCGTGTGAACCGTGTCTAGCAACGGTGTGTGGGGAGCCCGCGCCATAAACGATGCACCTGCATAGTTGGTCGGCTGGTTCCAGCCCGTGTTACAGTTTGGCTACGCTACCTCAATCGCCAACGCAATCGCAGGCTCTCGCGACCGCTAGATGCCGGCGAGACAGAGAGGTTGGCTGGGGCGGCAGGATTCGAACCTGCGAATGGCGGCACCAAAAGCCGCTGCCTTACCACTTGGCGACGCCCCAACGGCGAGCGCAGCCCTTTAGAGCCGGCAATCCTCGCTGAAAAGCCTCAATCGAGCCGATCCAGCCAACCGTGCGAATCTATTGTCGCACCGCGTTGAATATCGACCAGCGTTTGGCGCAATTTCATCGTCGTTTGGCCCGGCCCGCCACCACCAATGGTGAATTCTCCACCCTTCGAAGCCATCTTGCCAATGGGCGTGATCACCGCCGCTGTGCCGCAGGCGAAAGCCTCACATAGGCGACCACTTTCTGCATCGGCCCGACACGCCTCAATCGAATAGGGTTCTTCGCGCACGGTCAAGCCGAGGTCGCGCCCCAGGGTCAAAAGCGAATCACGCGTCACACCGGGAAGAATCGTTCCCATCAGGGGGGGCGTGGCAATCGAGCCGTCATCGAACACGAAGAAGATGTTCATGCCGCCCAGCTCTTCGATCCAGCGCCGTTCGACCGCGTCAAGAAACAGCACCTGGTCATGGCCGCGCCGAATCGCCTCCGCCTGCGCGACCAGGCTGGTGGCGTAATTGCCGCCGCACTTGGCCGCGCCAGTCCCGCCGGGCGCTGCCCGGGTATAATCTTCTGAGACCCAAAGGGAGATCGCGGGGGCGCCGCTCTTGAAATAGGCCCCTGCTGACGACGCTATCACCGCATAGATGTATTCTGCGGATGGCTTCACCCCGAGAAATACCTCGCTGGCGATCATGAAAGGGCGCAGATAAAGTGATCCGCCGTCAATCGACGGAATCCAGTCACGTTCGGTTTTCACGAGTTCGCGGCACGAGGCGATGAACAGCTCTTCGGGCAATTCTGCCATCGCCATGCGTTGCGCCGAACGGCGAAAGCGCGCTGCATTGGCGTCTGGCCGGAACAACGCAATGCCGCCGTCTTCGAGCTGATAGGCCTTCAACCCTTCAAAAATCTCCTGCGCATAATGCAACACCGCCGAGGCGGCATCCATCTGGAAGCTCGCACGTGGGCAGATTTTCGCGCCATGCCAGCCTTGTGCTTCGTTGAAGCGAATGATCGCCATGTGATCGGTAAAGACGCGACCAAAACCTGGGTTTTCCAGCAATTTTGTGCGTTCATTGACCTCGACCGGCGACGAATGCGGTTCGAAGGCAAAGGCCCCATCAAAATTTCGGGGCATTTCGGTCGTCGCAAAATCGGCCATGAGTCTGTTTCTGCACCTTGCTCAGATTTTTTAGGGTTGAAGGCGTGATAGGTCTGTGGCCAAAGCCGGTCAACATGGCCTCCCCCATCACTTCCGCATCACCGCTGTTCCTGCGCGAGGCAGAGCTCAGGCGCGGCCTGGAGCTGCTCTATTTTGGCTATAGCCACCTGACCCGCGCAACGGACCGAGGCCTGTCAGAGGAAGGGATGGGCCGGGCGCATCACCGCACGCTCTATTTTGTCGCTCGCCAGCCAGATCTCACCGTCAGCGAGTTATTGTCCTTGCTCGCCATCACCAAACAATCGCTTGGCCGGGTGCTGAACGAGCTTACGGACCGCGGCCTGGTTGAAACCCGCGCAGGCACACGCGACCGTCGCCAGCGCCTGTTACGATTGACCCCAACCGGCGCAAAACTGGAAGCAGCATTGTTCGATTCGCTGCGCGAGCGACTTTCGGCGGCCTATGCCAGCGCGGGTCAATCTGCGGTCAGCGGGTTTTGGGCAGTGCTGGAAGGATTGATCCCGCTCGAAGAGCGCAAGCGGATCGACAAACTGACAGGTTAACGCGCCGCAGCCGCCATCTCGGCGTTACGACGTTCGCTGGCGGCCAGCGTCTCCTTCAGCAACGCAAAAAGTCCGTTGTCGCGATCAAGGATGTTCAGGCCCGCCCGTGTTGAACCTCCCGGACTGGCAACGCGATCTGCGAGAATTCCCGGACTGACGTCTGCCATGCTGGCCAATTGCGCCGCCCCCTCAACGGTAGCAAGCGCCAGGCGCGCGGCCTGATCCTGCGGCAGGCCCAACCCGGCCCCTGCAGCGGCAAGCGCATCGATGAAACGATAGAGGAATGCGGGGCCGCACCCCTCCAACGCGGTAACTGCGTCAAACAGCCGCGGATCATCGATCCATTCGACCAGGCCGAGCGGCGACATGAGTGACTCCATCCCTGCCCGCACCGTCGCTTCCGCGCCAGAAGAGGAAAGCGCCACAACCCCTTTGCCAATCGCAACCGGCAAATTGGGCATGGCGCGGACAATCGTTCCGGCTGCGAAACGTGCCGCCAGCGCCTGTTCCTCAACCCCGGCAAGAATCGATACGAGTACTGGCACCCCGGCAAGGCGCTCGGCATGGGTGTGCGCGATGTCATCCAGTTGCTGCGGCTTCATCGCCAGCATCACGATATCCGGCAGCGCACCTGCCGGAAACGTCCGCGACTGATGAACGCCAATGGGGAGGTCGCGATCAACCCGGTTCACGATATGGACAGCGTCAGCCGCAACCGCGCCGGACTCAATCCAGCGACGCAGCATCGCGCCGCCCATATTGCCGCACCCAACAAGCCAGAGGCGCGGCGACATCAAGCCTCGCCCTGTGTTTCGGTCATCGCGGCAGCAAGCGCTTCCTTCGGGCTTTTCCCGCCCCACAGCACAAACTGAAATACGGGGTAGAAACGCTCACACTCGTCAATCGCTGACTCGACGAGCAGTTCCGCACCGCGCAACGAAAGGCTGCCCTCCTCCCCATCGACCATCGCGGCATGACGATAAAGCAGGATACCACTCGACGACCATAGTTCGAAATGACCGACCCAGAGTTGCTCGTTTACCAGCCCGATCGTCTCATACATCGCCACGCGACGATCGTCGGCGACGCGCACGTCAGGAAAGGCCAGGAACTGGATGACGCTGTCGTCTTCACGCCACAGTGCGCGAAGCTCATATTGCGTCCAGCTGCCCTTTACCTTCGCAACAACCTCATCGTCCTGACGCTCATGTTCCCAGCCATGCGCAGCAAAATAGCTTTCGAGCATGTCGATCGGGGCTGCGTCTTCGCGGTCATAGTCAGCTTCGTCGAGCATTGTCATTCCCAGGCATCGAGCCGAAAAGTCGGAACCGGACCTCGGCTACGCTCGATGCGGCACACAGGCGCCGCCCGGCCCATACCAGATGTGGTGCCAATTGGCAGCATCCGGCACAAGCGGGGTATGGGCAGGATCGTCGAGAAAGCTGTGGAAAAGCGGCTCAGCCAGCCTTTTTCGCGGATTTTGCAGCCTTTGTTTCGAGAACATCGAGACGTGCACGAAGTGCATCGGCTTCATCGCGCGCCGCTGCGGCCATCGCCTTTACGACCTCAAACTCATCGCGGCTGACGAAGTCGAGTCCGCCAATCCATTCCTTGGCGCGCGCGCGCGCGCCCGCCTCCGCCTCCCGCCCCATGCCGGCAAGCGTTCCGGCAGCGCCGTTCACAAACTTGGCGAAGTCATCAAAAATCTTGTTTTCGGATTGCATGACCAAAAATCCCGTGTCGCATCAGCCAATGATCTGGGTAGTCGCACTCGATGGCACAAGGGTTTCGGCAGCGGGGTTGAGCTGCATGATCTGAAAATTGAGAATTCCCGCAAAGACGAGCCATGCCAGATAGGGCACGAGCAGCCATGCTGCCCCGGTGCGAACGCGACCGAACAAGATGGTGGTCACGAATGCGAGGGCAAACATGATGGCGATCAATACCAGGCTCCAGAACACCTGATGCATGCCAAAAAACAAGGGCGACCATATCAGGTTGGCGACGAGCGATACGGCAAACGAGGCAATGGCCGGCCCGCGCATTTTCGATCCGCGAGCATGAATGATCATCGCCAGCGCAATCCCCAGCAGCACATAGATCGTGGTCCAAGCCACCGGGAACGCCCAGTCAGGTGGCGTCACCGGTGGTTTGATCAGCGCCGCATACCAACGATTCGCACCACCACTCGGCACAAGGCGCGCGGAGGTAAAACCAAGCAAAACGACAAAAGGCACCGTCACCACAGCCCAGCGAAGAAAAGCGCCGCGCAACTGCTCCTTCGATGCGATTTCCCTCAAAATCAAAATCCCTTCTCGCTGCGCCCGACAGCGCGCCGCGACACCCGCTCATTACAGGCAAACTGAGCCTGTCACCACGTCTGATATTGCATAGATGAAACAGGAGTGCGTCAAGCCGGAAGACGCGTTGCCGCGAGCAGAAATTCCACATTGCCTTCCGGCCCCGTGATCGGGCTTTCAACTACCCCCTCAACCTGCCAGCCCCGCGCAGCGACCCAGGTGGCGACCTCATCACAGACGCGCTGGTGAATGGCGGCATCGCGCACCACCCCACCCTTGCCGACCTCCTCCCGCCCCGCCTCGAATTGCGGCTTCACCAGCGCCATCAGCCGCGCCTGATGCTTGGCGAAACCAAGCGGCACCTCGAGCACCTTGGTGAGACCGATAAAGCTGGCATCACAGACAATCAGGTCAACCCGTTCAGGGATGTGCGCCGCCGTCAGGATCCGCGCGCTGGTCTGTTCATGGACGACAACGCGCGCATCCTGTCGGAGCTTCCAGGCGAGCTGATTGGTGCCACTGTCGACGGCATAGACGCGCGCTGCCCCGCGCGTGAGCAGTACATCGGTAAAACCGCCCGTCGACGATCCGACATCTATCGCCACCGCGTCTGCGACATCCCAGCCGAACTGGTCCAGACCATGCGCGAGTTTTATCCCGCCGCGCGAGACCCATGGATGATCACGACCACGGACATCCAGGGGTGTCTGATCAGATAATGTCTGGCCAGGTTTCTCAATCTTGCGCTCGCCGGCGAATACCAGCCCTGCCATGATCAGCGCCTGGGCACGGGTCCGGCTTTCGACAAGCCCGCGATCGACGAGCATCTGATCCACGCGAAGTTTGGCCATGGCCTGCCCTTATCAAAGCCAGCGCGTGACGGCAAAGCGCCTGCCGATGCGGGGGTAATGGGCCTTTTCCGGCAGGAGTGGACACAGCGTTCGTATCATCGCAACCAGCCGTCAGTTCGACGCAAAACATATTGCCTATTAAATTAGTGGGAATAACGTGCTCAGCGGGCGGCGTGGCTGCCGTGCGTCCCCCCTAGAACCTCGCGCGGCCACGTCGCCTTGTTGCTATCAGTGTTGCGGTACCGGCACATGATAGCTGTCATGGCAGGACTTGCAGTTTTGCCGCACAACCGCCCATTGCGCAGCAACGCCCGGCTGATCGCCCGCAGCTGCCAAGGCAGCCAATCTGTCAGCTGCTTCCGCATAAGCTGTCGCTGCTTTTGCAAAACCGGCTTTATCGCTCCACACTGTCGGAAGTGCCTTGGTTCCAGCGCCACTGCTGCCCGGGGGAATAACCCAGACAGGGCACGAGCCCAGGCCGTGAGCGATCTGGCCGCAGGAACAAGCGTCTTTACGTCATCTCCACGATCAATCGCCGGTTTCATCCCGCCAAACACCGTTCCGGACAAACGAAACGCTGCCTGACGCGCAGGGATCAGTGCGTCTTCCGCTGTGTCGCCCGCGCTTGCGCTGGCACCGAAAAGCAGGGTGGCACCCAGTGCCACGCCCAGCAGCGAAGCCGTTTTTGTCCCACCCATATCATCACTCCCCTGCCGCAGTTCCGTTACGGCAAATGCTAGAGCGCGCTGCGAATAGGTGGAATCGAATGTGGATTCCCAAGGGTGCCTGGATGTGATTCAAGCTTTGGGCTGGGTTTGGAGGCCAGCCCTTATGCCACGAGCCTATTCTCAGGATTTGCGTGACCGGGTGATCGATGCGGTGGTCCGGGGTGGCGAGAGCCGCCGCTCTGCGTCGCGACGATTTGGCGTGAGCGAGGCATCGGCGATCAAGTGGGTTCAGCGCTATGAGCGCGCCGGCGACCGGTGCTGTGCGGGTACCGGCGGCCACCGGCCATCAAAGGTGAAGCCGGAGCGCGACTGGTTACTGGCGGTGATCGCTGCTGAGCCCGACATCACGCTGGCGGCGTTGTCGGCACGGTTGCTCGCCGAACGCGGCGTGCGGGCCGATACCGGCATGTTATCGCGCTTCTTCGTCGGTGAGGGCATCAGCTTCAAAAAAAAGCGTGCTGCCCTCAGAACAGGATCGGCGCGACGTGGCCCGACGGCGGGCGAGCTGGAAGCGCTATCAGGGCCGGCTTGATCCGCGGCGCCTCGTCTTCATCGACGAAACCTGGGCGAAGACCAACATGACGCGCACCCATGGCCGCTGTCGCCGGGGCGAGCGGCTGCGCGCCAAGGTACCGCATGGCCACTGGAAGACGCTGACCTTCCTCGCCGCACTCCGCTGTGACCGGATCGACGCGCCGGCCGTGATCGACGGCCCGATCAACGGGCAAAGCTTCCTCGCCTATGTCGAGCAGTTCCTGATCCCGACGCTCAAGCCGGGTGACATCGTCATCCTCGACAATCTCGGCAGCCACAAGGGTGAGGCGGTGCGCAACGCCGTTCGGGCGGCTGGCGCAAGGATCCTGTTCCTCCCGCCCTACAGCCCCGACCTGAACCCCATCGAACAGGTCTTCGCCAAGCTCAAAACGCTCCTGCGTAAAGCCCAGGAGCGATCCGTCGAGGCAACCTGGCGGCGCATCGGATCGCTCCTCGATGCCTTCTCACCTCAGGAATGCGCCAACTATCTCAGAAACTCAGGCTATGCGTCAATCTAATCACAAAATGCTCTAGGCGCACCATTCGGAATCGGCAAGCGATGCGCTGGCGTTAACCGGGTCCGCAAGCGCGGCCTTAACCTCGACCAGCGTATTGACTCGGCCATGTTCTCCTCAAGGATCTTCCGCAGCAGATGGGCTGCCCTGCTTTGGGCCGGCGGGATTTTGTGGACCGCCTATGACATTGCAGACGCAACACCCGGGCGAGAACCCGGAGGCAATCAGGTGGCGCCAGCAGTTGAGGATGCTACAGGCGTTGCGGTCGATAATGCCGATCTCGCCATCCTCGCTAATGCCATATCGGGCTAAGAGAGGCCCGAACTCTCGCAGCATTAGCGCCAAAGCTGCCAGCGCCTTCGTCAAAAGTCGGTGTAACGCTCATTACCGACAAAGCCGAGCCGTGTGATACCGGCGCGTTTGATCGTCGCCAGCGTTTCGTCAAAGCGCCCAAAAGGCGCCTGTGGATCCGCCGCAACATGCAACTCGGCATTTGGGTCAGCCTTGAGCGCAACAAGCCTCGCCGGCAGGGCGTTCGGGGCAAGCGCCGCGCCGTCAAGCCGCAAGGCGCCATTCGCGGCAAGATCAAGCTGATGCACGACCATATTTTGTGGATCGGCGTGGCCCGGCTGCGGCAAGTCCAGTGGCACCTTGTGGGTTATGGCCGGGATAGTCAGGATCATCATCACCAACAGCACGAGCAACACATCGATCAATGGCGTGATATTCATGGCAGACATGGGCTGCTGGTTGCGCGCCGCAGTGGCAAATCGATAGCGATAAGCGCTTCCGCGATATGACATAATGGCCGTCGGCATCGTCGGTCTCCCGTTATGTTATGGTATAACATAACTAATCAAACTGGACTGTCAACGGCCATTCTTTCCGACCGGAGGGCAGCAATCAGACCACGACTGAGCACATGCGATCAGCTCAACAATTTTCGTATTTCCAGTTGCGCCTTTTGCCCTCGCGCAGGTTTGCGATGGTTTCAGCCACACGCTTGTCGCGAGTCTCTGACCGCTTGGCCTCAGAAATCCACTCGCAATATTCGCGCCTGCAGCTCGGCGGAAAAGCCGTGAAGGTTTGCCGTGCAACCGCATCCTGGGCGAGCGCATCGGCAAGCGCCGGGGGAATCTCTGCCTCCGGCTTTGCCGGGCGCGCCGCGCGCTTCGGCCGATCAACAGCATCGATCAGCGCCATCGCGTCTCGGACAGCGGCGTCGAATGTCGCGTCATCGGGCAAATCTGTCGTCGATTCGATGCGGCCGAACTGGCCCATCCCCTCTTGTTCACGGCCTGTCGCCATGCCAGCGCGGTCCCAGAACCCGAAACTCGCATGTGCCTTGAAAGCGGCCATGTTGGCGAGCGGCCTGCCTTGATACAGAAAGAACGGCATGTTCCACTTGATCGACTCCTCAACCTCGGGGCAGGCCGCATGGATGCGGGCGCGGATATGGTCGAGGATCGGTCGCGCGAAGTCAGCGCAGGCAGCAATATAGGCGGTAACGCGCGGATCAGACGACATGATATGGCCCCCTCGCGAGCCAGTGTTAGAATCCACGCACTACTGCATCAAGCGTGATCAGTCCCCGTCTGCCGCTATGGGGGAAAGTTCGTCGCTCGACATTTCAAGCTCATCATCCGGTGCATCGCCAAGATCAGGCACCAGATCTGTCAGGATGAGCCCGTCGCTCGGCCCGTCCTGGCTGGCTGCCAGAACTTCCGCGCGCTGGCTCTCGTCATAGCCATCTTCATCATAGCCATCGTCACCCGAGCCGCAGCCTCGCACCTGATGTCCGCCCATTTCCGTCTCCTGTCCCTTGTCCACGACCAACGGACATAGGCACGCACTGGTTCCTCCGGCACGCGCCGACAAAATCAGGCCGGACGAAACAGTCTTCCGCGTTCGGTTACCGCGACGATGGCAAAGGCAGATATTCCAGCCAGCAAAAACCCAAGGTGCAGCGGCAAGGTCGTGCCTGCATAGGATTGCCCAATAACGCTGCCAAGCAAGGCACCGAACGTAACGATGCAGAATCCCTGCACGCTGGAAGCAGTGCCCGCAATTGCCCCCATATTGATCATTGCAAGAGCCGAGAAGTTCGCGTTCGCGAGCGAAAAGCAGCCCAGCAGAGCACCCTGGATCACAACGAACAAGACGAGCGTTTCATGGCCTCCAAGGGACATCCCGATTGAGGCAAGCGCCAGCAGAATCATCCCCACAAGCGCCGATTGCGACAAGACTCGTGACCCTAACCGCATGACAAAGCGCGAATTAAACAGGTTTGAGAAAACCATTGTCCCCGCTGTTATCGCAAAAACGACGTTAAGCAATTGCGGACTTTTGAATACATTTGCGACGATTTGCTGGGCTGAGGTGATATAGCCGAACAATGCCCCCTGGAGCATGGTTGAAGCGAGCATGTATCCCGTCGACCAGCGATCCGCGAGTGTCTGCCTTGCCCCTGTAAAGGTGACTGCGACGGAAAAATCCCGCTTTTCCTTTCGGTCGAGCGTCTCTGGCATTCTAAACCAGAACCAAATGGTCACTACGAACGTTATGCAGCCGATCACCGCAAAGATCAGCCGCCAGGAACCAAACAAAATGATCCCCTGTCCCAATGTCGGGGCGAGCACCGGCACGACCATGAACACCATCGCCGCCAGACTCATGACCTTGGCCATTGGGCGTCCGGAGTAACAGTCGCGAACGATGGCGACCGTTACCACGCGCGTCGCGGCAACCGCGATTGCGCCGCCCAGTCTCGCCAAGAGAAGCAACGCAAAGCTGCCCGCAAGCGCGGCAGCCAGGTTTCCAAGCAGATAAACGCCCAGCGATGCGAGCATGACAGGTCGCCGACCGAAATGGTCGGCAAGCGGGCCGTGCAGCAGCTGCCCAATGCCCAACCCAATCAGATAGATCGAGATGACATATTGCTGCGCATTTTCCGTCGGCGCGCCCAGTTGTGCACCAATCTCCGGCAGCGCGGGCAACATGGCATCGACGCCAAGCGCACCCAACCCCATCAATGCCGCAACCATGGCGACGAATTCACCAAGCGGGATCGGCGCCCGCTGTTCGGCGGGATGAGATGGCAGGTTCTGCATCATGGCTTCGCACATGCAGCAAAGTGATGCACAGGTCGACCCTTGACCTGACACAGACCGTGCCATAGTGTATTGTTTCACTATTACACACCGGAGCCCTTCGCAATGACGCGTACATTATTGCTTGCCGCACTTTGCAGTCTGCCCCTTGCTGGCTGCGGCGATGGCAAGGGCGGAACGAGCTTTGCCCTCAACGCAAGTGACGCTGAAGGCAACGTCGTGGTTGGCGTGGATGGTAACAGCGGCGAAGCCGCAATTAGCGGGCCTGGCTTTTCGGGCAAGATTCACTTGCCAAAGATCAAGCTTGATGCAGCCGATTTCGACATGAACGGGGTACATCTTTATCCCGGCTCGACGATTTCCGGCATGAACATCGACGCCCATGATCAAGGCCCGGGGAGCGACAGCGACGGAAGGTTGAAAGTAACCTTTGAAAGTCCGGCAAAACCGGACACCGTCCGTGCCTGGTTCGAGCAAAAACTCACCGCAGCGGGTTTCACCGTCAAGACGGATGGCACGGGCCTTTCCGGTACGACCAATGACAAAAAGCCATTTACCCTCGACTTGAATCCGGTGGGCAGCGACCACGCCAGGGGCGTGATCACGATCGGCTGACAGGTCGTGCCAATGGCAAGCTGATCGCGATTCCGGCAAGCGAAGCGCACGGGATTTCCCGTAGTTTCCCTGACCGGAAGATACTCCTATATCCCGTCGTTTCGTGAATTCGCGACTGGAAAAATCTCATGCTCGACTCCCCCGCTGCCCAGGTCCCACCCCTTTCACTGGCCGACGAAGCAGAAGACCCCGGCGCTTTTGCCGCCGCACTTGGCGGTTCGTTCGAGCGATTCGGTTTTGCCGTGATATCTGATCACGGTGTTTCGCAAGACCTGATCAGTCGTGCATGGGCCTTGACCGAAGAGTTTTTTCGCCTGCCTGAAGACGAAAAGCGCAGCTATTTCGTCGAGGGCGGCGGCGGCGCGCGCGGCTACACGCCATTCAAGACGGAAATTGCCAAGGACGCCAAGCATGTTGACCTGAAGGAATTCTGGCATATCGGACGTCAGCTTGCGGCTGGACATCGTTTCGAAAGTCAGATGTCGCCGAACATCTGGCCTGCTCGACCCGAGGGCTTTCGCGATACTTTCATCGAACTGTTTGCGGCGTTCGATACAGCGGGTGACAGATTATTGTCGGCGATCGCACGCCACCTGAACCTTGCCCCTGACTGGTTCGACCATGCGGTGCGTGATGGCAATTCGGTCCTGCGGCTGCTGCACTACCCGCCAATCCCGATCGACGCCGAGGGCGTTCGCGCTGGCGCGCATGAAGACATCAATCTTATTACCTTGCTGCTCGGTGCCGAAGAAGCTGGGCTTGAATTGCTCGACAAGGATGGCCGCTGGCTGGCGATCAAACCGCCGGAAGGTGCGATGGTGGTCAATGTCGGTGACATGTTGCAGCGGCTGACCAACCACGTCCTGCCCTCCACAACGCACCGGGTCGTCAACCCGGCGCCCGAACGGCGGGGCTTCTCACGCTATTCAATGCCATTCTTCCTCCACCCGGCGCCAGACTTCCTGATCGAGACGCTGCCCGGGTGCATTACACCCGACAATCCCAACCGCTATCCCGTACCGATCACGGCGCATGATTATCTGCATGAGCGGTTGGTCGAGATCGGGCTGGTGAAGAAGTAACGCGGCCGGACCACCCCTGGAGCCGGGAGGATTTGGTTGAACCGTCACCGCGCTTCCGGCTAGGCGCGTCGGATGAACGACAAACCTCCCCTACGCATCGCACTCGCAGGCCTTGGCACTGTGGGCGGCGGCGTCATGCGCTTGCTCCAGGCAAATGGTGACCTGATCGCCCGGCGTGCGGGACGCCGAATCGAGATCGTCGCAGTGTCAGCCCGGGATCGCAACAAAGATCGTGGCGTCGATCTCAGCGGATTCGACTGGGTTGATGACACGACCGCATTGGCACATCACGAAAAAGTCGATGTGGTGGTCGAACTGGTCGGCGGGTCGGATGGGCCGGCACTCACCTTGGCGCGTGCCACACTCGCTGCAGGCAAGAGTTTCGTTACCGCCAACAAGGCGATGATTGCCCATCATGGCCTGCAACTGGCACGGGTCGCCGAGGCGGCGCAGGTCGCACTCAAATTTGAGGCAGCGGTGGCCGGTGGCGTGCCAGTGATCAAGGGGCTACGCGAAGGTGCCGCAGCCAATGCACTGTCGCGGGTTTATGGTATCCTCAACGGTACGTGCAACTTCATCCTCTCGACGATGGAGGCCGAAGGTCGCGACTTCGGCGAGGTGCTGGCAGAGGCACAGGCCAAGGGCTTTGCCGAGGCAGACCCGAGCTTTGATATTGACGGCGTCGATGCCGCACACAAGCTGTCGATCCTGTCCAGCATGGCCTTTGGCACACGCCCTGCCTTTGCTGATGTTGCGATCAGCGGCATCCGCCATGTGCTTGCCGCTGACATCGCGGAAGCCGCTGCGCTGGGGTATCGCATCCGGTTGCTCGGCCTTGCGGAAGACGGGCCAGGCGGGCTGTTTCAACGTGTCCACCCCCATCTCGTACCGCTAAGCCACCCGCTGGCGCATGTCACCGGTGCAACCAATGCCGTGGTCGCGGAGGGCAATTTTGTTGGGCGCCTGTTGTTCCAGGGTGCAGGTGCGGGCGATGGTCCAACCGCAAGCGCTGTTGTCGCCGACCTGATCGACATCGCCCGTGGGGAGTTCGGCCCAGCCTTTGCCATGCCAGCTGATTCGTTGACGACACCCTCTGCTGCGGACAGTGGCGAACGCCATGGTCGCGCCTATGTGCGTTTCACCGTGGCCGACAAGGTTGGCGTCCTGGCCGAAATTGCCGCCGCAATGCGTGATGCTGGCGTTTCGATCGAAAGCCTTATCCAGCGCGGCACAATGAGCGACGGATCAGTACTCGTGGCGATCGTTACGCATGAAGGCCCGGAACGTTCCGTCGCACAGGCACTGGAAACGCTGCGCGGATCGCAGAGTCTCGCCGGCGCACCCGTCTGGATGCACATCCTCGGCTGACCCATAGGGATCAAGCTGCGCGATCAGGGCTCAATCTTGGAAGGCGGCGGCGGCACATCGTCGAGCGGAATTGCAACGCGGTTCGACTTGTCGGGTCGTTTGGCAAGGCCGCTCTTCACCGCACCGACCAGTGCGGCAACGATCGGAACAATCGGCGGTCCAAAGCCGACCTGACACCCGCCCTGATGCGCAGCGCAGGGCGTTGCCTCCGCAGCAAGCGCGCCGCGACCGGTCAGCTCAGGATTGGACGCGACCGGCCCTTCCGGGTCACCACGCTGATCGCGCAATGGCAGTCGTTGTTGCTGATCGCGCTGGGCGCAAACCACGACATCCTTGCCGTCGTCGCTTGGCGGCGAGCAAGCAGGCGTTGGATCAACCAGAATGGAAATCCGGGCCGGTGGGGTTCCGCGATGAGGATCAGGCGTCTGGACCGGAGTCGTCACCTGCAAGAGCAGGAGCAAGATCATTGCACCGCCAACCGCCCCACACCAAGCCGGGACAATTCAATCGCCGGACAGCGATTCATCACCACCTGCAAACCAGCAGCTTCGGCGCGCATTGCCGCTGCCTGGTTGACCACACCAAGTTGCATCCAAACTGCCTTTGCGCCAGCAGCTATTGCCTGGTCCACTGCTTCCCCGGCCGCTTCGGGGTTGCGAAAAACATCCACCAGATCAACTGGTTCGTCAATTTGACCCATATCGCGAAACACGCGCTCCCCATGGATATATTTACCGGCAATCTGGGGGTTGACCGGAAACACACGATAGCCCTGTGCCTGTAGCGTCGCCATCACGCGATAGGACGGACGATCGGGTCGATCCGATGCACCGACCATCGCGATAGTACGCGTTGCCTCGAGCAAAGCCTTGATGCTGTCATCATCAGTGATGGGCATTGGCTCCCGGTCCTTGCTCGATCCAGTGCATCACGCGCTGCGCCACGGCGTTAAACGCCAGCGCTTCTGGCTGGTTCCCGGCCGTCGGCGGTGACCCGGCATCGGACGCTTGCCGGATCG
Source organism: uncultured Sphingomonas sp. (assembly GCA_963422345.1). Lineage (GTDB taxonomy): Bacteria > Pseudomonadota > Alphaproteobacteria > Sphingomonadales > Sphingomonadaceae > Sphingomonas. Next base: position 1,790,111 of record OY729425.1, on the reverse strand, counting down.
CAATGTCGAGCGGGATGCGCCCGAGAAAGTCGATGCCCAGTGCCGTTGCCGCCGACTCTGCACCACCCCGCCCGAACGGGTCCGAAACCTCACCGCAATGCGGGCATAGATAACCCGCCATGTTCTCGACCAACCCGATCACAGGCACGCCGGCCTTGACGAAAAGATCGATTGCCCGGCGGGCATCAATCAACGCCAGATCCTGCGGTGTCGAAACGATCACCGCTCCGGCCGGCTTGTGTTTCTGGATCATGGTTAGCTGAACATCGCCCGTTCCCGGTGGCAAATCGAGGACCAGCGTGTCTGCCTGGCCCCATTCGGCATCAACCAGCTGACCCAGTGCTCCGGCCGCCATTGGCCCGCGCCATGCAATCGCCTGACCGGGTTCCACCAACTGCCCCATCGACAACAGGGGAACCCCATAGGGTGTTTCGACCGGCACAAGCAGCTTGTCGCGAGCGATTGGCCGTTGGCCAACCACACCAAACAAGGTCGGCTGTGATGGGCCATAGATGTCGGCATCGACCATACCGACACGACGACCCAGATTCTTCAGAGCAATCGCGAGATTGGCCGAGACGGTGGATTTGCCGACGCCGCCCTTGCCGCTCGCGACGGCAATCGAGATCCGCCGTGTGCGGGTGCTGGTCTGGGCGATACGGACCGTATCAATGCCCGCCACGCCTTCTGCGGCGACACGCACCCTACCTTCCAATGATTCGCGGTCAGAGGGGTCAAGCCCGGTCACGTCGAGAATGATATTGGCCCGCGCTCCATCGCGGCGAACGGTCGCACGTGGACCTGCGACAGCAGAAATGGCTTCAGAAAGGGCGGTATCGAGCAAATCAATCTGGGTCATGATCGCCAGATAGGGTTGTGAACGCCGCTTGCCACTGTTTTTCCCGCTCCGCCCACCTATAAAGGGCAAATGACAATCTTTTCTCGCTGGCGATCACGCGGCCGCATTCTCACCGTTGATGGACCAAAAAACCCGTGGGGCGCCGGAAATGGCACCGACGGCGGAGATGACAAGGGCGGCCCGCGCAACCCGTGGACTGTGCCGCCCGGCGGCAAACGCGGCACGCCGGGGCCAAGCGCAATCGACGAACTGTTACGCCGTGCGCGCGGCGGCGGCGGTGGACCCAGCGGCGGTCGCCCGGGTATCCCTGGTGCACCGGGACCGCGCGCGCTGTGGACCATTGGCGCTGGTCTGATTGTCTTCGCGTGGCTGCTCTTGACCGGTTTTCATCCGATCGGCCCGCAGCAACGTGGTGTCGTGACATTGTTCGGACGCTATTATGGAACACTGGAACCGGGGTATAATTTTACCCTGCCTGCACCATTTGCCGACGTCGCGCGTGTCGATGTCCAGCAGATTCGCACCGAAAATTTCCCGGAAAGCGGTGATGCCGAAAATCTGACGCTGACGGGCGACCGCAACATTATCAACCTGTCCTATTCGGTGCGGTGGAGCATCACCAATCCTGAGGACTATGTCTTCCAGATCGCCGAACCGCGATCGACAGTGCGGGCAACGGCTGAAAGCGCGATGCGCGAGGTTGTAGCCAATATGTCGCTGGATGAGGCGATCGGGAAAGGCCGCAGCCGGATTGAGGTTCAGGTGCAAAATCGGATGCAGCATATCCTCGACGAGTATCGCTCCGGGATTCGCGTGGATGGTGTGGCCGTCAAACTTGCTGCAGCGCCAGCTGCCGTAAGCGATGCCTTCAAGGACGTGACAGCCGCGACCACCGATGCGGTGTCGGCGCGCAATGCCGCGCAGGGCTATGCCCAGCAGCTTGTCGCGCGGGCTGAGGGCGAGGCCGGGCAGTTTGACCGTGTTTATGTCCAATACAAGCTGGCCCCGGAGGTGACACGCCGGCGCATGTATTATGAAACGATGGAGCAGGTGCTGAGCAAGAGCGACAAGACTGTGGTCGAAACGCCGGGCGTCCTTCCCTATCTGCCGCTTGGTGCAGGCAAGGCTGCCGCCGAGCCAACCGTTCAGTCAGGAGCCACCAAGTGAACCGCGCCCTGTTCCGCAACCCGATCACACTCGCGATCATCGGGCTCGTCGCGGTCATCCTGATCGGCAGCACATTCACGATCGTCCCGGAAACGCGCCAGGCAGTGATCCTGCGGTTCGAACAGCCGCAGCGCATCGTCAACGCATTCCGCAAGGGTGAGCGGTTCGGCAATACAGGTGCCGGTCTGATCGCCCGCCTGCCATTTGTCGACAAGATCGTGTGGGTCGACAAGCGCATCCTCGATGTCGATTATGACAACCAGCCAGTGTTGTCGGCTGATCAGCTGCCGCTCGAAGTCGATGCCTATGCCCGGTTCCGTGTCATCGACCCGTTGAAAATGGTTGTCACCGCGCGCAGCGAAGACGGCGTGACCGAGGCGCTGCGGCCATTGCTGGGCAACGCGATCCGCAACGAACTGGGTAACCAGCCTTCAGCCGCACTGCTGACGCCAGAACGCGAAAAGGTGATGGACAACATCCAGGCACGCTTGCAGCGTCTTGCCTCGCAATATGGTGTCGAAATTGTCGATGTGCGGATCAAACATGCCGACCTGCCACCCGGCAGCCCGCTGGAAAGCGCGCTTGACCGGATGCGCTCGGCCCGCAAGCAACAGGCAACGACAATCCGCGCCCAGGGGTTTCGCGACGCGCAGATCATTCGCGCGGATGCCGAAGCGAAAGCAGCAGCAATCTATGCTGCCAGCTTCAACAAGGATCCGGATTTCTACGATTTTTACCGGGCGATGCAGTCCTACCGCACCACCTTCAGCGGCACCGCGCAATCCCCGGGGGGGACGTCAATTATCCTGTCGCCGAACAACAGTTACCTGAAGCAGTTTGTCGGCAGGAAATAACGATCAGAGATGCTGTCGAGCCGTTCATATTCAATCGCCGTTCAGCATTGCTGGGCAAAACAGCCTTGCTAGCCCCAGCGGCAGACGAGAGGAACAGACCCACGTGCGTTACGCCTATGCTATCACCGGTGCCCTTCTGCTCAGCGGCGCAGCCGCCGCTGTAACGCTCGCCCCTCCGGGCCAATCAGCCCAGAATGACCAGGGCGCGCTTGTCGCCTCCGCCCCGCGCCCCGGCGCGCCGATGAGTTTTGCCGACATGGTGGCAAAGCTTCAGCCAGCCGTGGTGAATATCTCAACCACGCAGCATGTTCAGGTACAGCAGCAGGCAAACCCCTTTGCCGGCACGCCTTTTGGTGAGCTGTTTGGGCAGCTTAACGGCCAGCAGGGCGATGGCGGCGGTCAACCGCAAACCCGCGAGGCACAATCCCTCGGATCGGGCTTCATCATTTCCCCCGACGGCTATGTTGTCACCAACAATCACGTCGTCGCGCCGGGCCAAAAGGGGGCAACGGTCGATTCGATCACCGTGATCCTCACCGACCACAAGGAATATAAGGCAAAGTTGATCGGGCGTGATCCAACCTCGGACATTGCCTTGCTCAAGATTGAGGCGACGAACCTGCCGTTCGTTCGCTTTGGTGATTCTGCACGCGCCCGCGTGGGTGATTGGGTCATCGCAATCGGCAACCCATTCGGCATCGGATCGACCGTCACAGCCGGAATCGTGTCAGCATTGCACCGCGTGACTGGCGGCGGGGCCTATGACCGCTTCATCCAGACCGATGCTGCGATCAACCAGGGCAACAGCGGTGGCCCGATGTTCGACATGACCGGCAATGTTATCGGGATCAATTCGCAGATCATCTCGGGCCAGTCGGGCGGCAATATCGGCATTGGATTTGCCATTCCCGCCGAAGATGCACGGCCCGTAGTCGAGAAGTTGATGAGCGGCACCAAGATTGCGCGTGGTTATCTTGGCGTTGGTCCGCAACCACTTGACGAAAGTCTGGCGGCGGCCTTTGGCCTGCCGAAGGACCGGGGTGAAATCCTCCGCTCGATTGAGCCGGGTGAAGGCGCGGCCAAGGCGGGCTTGCAGGTCGGTGACGTTGTCGTCCGGATTGGCGGCAGGGAAGTCTCGCCGGAGCAATCCCTCAGCTATCTCGTCGCCAATATTGCGCCGGGAACACGCGTACCCGTTGACATCATTCGCCAGGGCAAAAGCATGACGCTCACGGCGACGATTGGCACACGCCCATCGGAAGATCAGCTTGCATCACGTGCCAACGGCAGCGGCGATGATGAGGCACTGGGCGGCGAGGATGGCGACAGCAAATCGAGCGGCGAGGCATCGTCAAATGCCCTTGGCTTGTCGGTTCAAACGCTGACGCCGCAGATTGCACGCTCGATTGGAGTTGATTCGTCAGTCAAGGGACTGGTCATCGCAACAACCGACCAGTCAACCGATGCGGGCCAGAAACTCAAGCGCGGCGATGTCATCGTCGCCGCGAATGGCGTGCCCATGACGACACCCGCGCAGCTTGCGGCAATCGTCGCACAAGCGAAGCAGGCCGGGCGCGACCAGGTCGCCTTGCTGGTGGTGCGTGGCAAGAGCCCGGCTGTGTTTGTGGGCATCAAACTCCGCAAGTAGGCTGGCCTTGATCGGTCACCCACTCTAAGGTTCGTCTCCCGCCAAGGCTCCGGCGGGAGACGTACCATGCGGGAGTGGGTAATGGCGGACGAGACGGGTATTTTTGTCGGCAGTGGTGCAGGTGGAACGCCGCGCCTCCAGCTGGAACTCAAGCGCGCCAACCGCCACGGCCTGATCGCAGGTGCAACGGGCACCGGCAAAACGGTTACGATCCAGGGCATCATCGATGGCCTGTCACAAAATGGCGTCCCCTGCTTCGTCGCGGACGTGAAGGGTGATTTGTCTGGCCTGGCGATGGCAGGGTCGGCGACATCAAAGCTCCATGAAATCTTCGCCGCGCGCGCCAAGGAGGTCGGATTCGACACCTGGTCATACAGCGACAATCCCGTGCAATTCTGGGATCTGTTTGGTGAGCAGGGTCATCCGATCCGCACCACGATCTCCGAAATGGGACCATTGCTGCTCGCGCGCCTGATGGACCTGAACGAGGTGCAGGAGGGTGTGCTGACCATTGCCTTCACCGTCGCCGACAAGGAAGGCTTGCTGCTGCTCGACCTTGACGATCTGCAGGCAATATTGGTCGATTGCGCCAATCGGGCGGACGAACTGACCGTCACCTATGGCAACATAACCAAGCAGTCTGTCGGCACGATCCAGCGCTCATTGCTGCAACTGCGCAGCCAGGGCGGTGAACATTTCTTCGGCGAACCCGCGCTGGCGATGGATGATTTTCTGGGCCTTGATGACAAGGGGCGCGGCATCGTCAACATTCTGGCCGCCGACAAGCTGATGGCCAGCCCCAAGCTCTATTCGACTTTCTTGCTGTGGCTGCTCAGCCAGTTGTTTGAGCATCTTCCCGAGGTTGGCGACCCCGACAAGCCCAAGCTGTGCTTCTTCTTCGACGAAGCGCACCTGCTGTTCGACGATGCCCCCAAGGCACTGCTCGACAAGATCGAGCAGGTCGTGCGGCTGATTCGTTCCAAAGGGGTTGGCGTCTATTTCATCACCCAAAACCCGATCGACATCCCTGACAGCGTGGCAGGCCAGTTGGGCAATCGCGTGCAACACAAGCTCAACGCCTTCACCCCGCGCGACCAAAAGGCAGTGCAGGCCGCTGCGGACACATTCCGCGCCAACCCCGGCGTTGATGTCTCAACCGCCATTACCGAGCTGAAGGTCGGCGAAGCCCTGGTCTCTTTGCTTCAGCCCGACGGTGCACCTGCACCAGTGGTGCGGACCCTGATCAAGCCGCCAAGCTCACGCGTTGGCCCGGTTACCCCACAAGAACGCGCCATGATGATCCAGACCGATCCCGTTGGCGACAAATATGACAAGCTGCTCAACCGCGAGTCCGCCGCAGAGCTGATCGGCGCAAAGACCCAGGAAGCCGCTGCCGCAGCGGCAGAAATGCAGGCCAAGACCGAAAGCGAAAAGGCCGCCGCTGCCCAGGCCAAGGAAGACGCACGCGCCGCCAAGGAAGCCGAACGCCAACGCATTGCAGATCAGCGAGAGGCCGACCGGCAGGCCCGACTCCAGGCGCAGCAACAGGCGGCTGAGGCGAAGGCCGCAGCGAATAGCCCGTGGAGCCGCATGGCGACATCTGCGGCGCGTTCTGCAAGCTCGGCAATTGGGCGCCAGGTAGCCAATGAAGTGGCCAAGTCAGTGTTCGGGTCATCGCGTGGTGCCGGAGCAGGGATAATTGGCGGGCTGGTGCGTGGCGTGCTGGGCGGACTGTTCAAGGGGCGTTAGCGCCTTTCCCGACCACCGACGCGACAGGATGCGCAGGGTTCGACCGGGTCGAAGCCCTGCGCAGACAAAATCGCTGTGTCCCGTTCAGCCTCAATATGCCACGATCACACCATGAGCCAGAATCAGACCACCACACCTTCTTCCGCTGAACTCACGTTGCGCGGTATCCTTCTCGGCGGGGTGATCACACTGCTGTTTACGGCGGCCAATGTCTATCTTGGTCTCAAGGTCGGGCTGACCTTTGCCACGTCGATCCCGGCCGCCGTTATTTCGATGGCGATCCTGCGTGCCTTCAAGGATTCGACAATCCTGGAGAACAACATCGTCCAGACGGTGGCCAGCGCTGCCGGCACGCTTGCCGCCATCATCTTCGTCCTGCCGGGGCTGATCATGATCGGCTGGTGGCAGAAATTTCCCTATATCGAGACAGCGGCCATCACCGCGACCGGTGGCATATTGGGTGTGATGTTCTCCGTGCCGCTGCGCCGCGCGCTGGTGGTTGATACCGACCTGCCATTCCCGGAAGGCCGCGCCGCCGCCGAGGTGCTACAGGTCGGATCTGATGCCAGCGGCAGTGCCGAAAACAGCCGCGGCCTGTGGGTCATAATCTGGGGCAGCCTGGCTTCGGCTGGCTTCGCCATCCTGACCCAGACCAAGCTGGTCGTCACCGAAGCAGCCCTGTGGTTTCGTGCCGGGAGCGGTGCGACCGGAATATCCGGCAGCCTGTCTTTCGCGCTATTGGGCGTCGGACATCTCGTTGGCCTGTCGGTCGGCCTTGCGATGGCCGTCGGCATGGTAATGGGCTGGTGGGTGTTGCTGCCCTATCTGACAGCGCACCATGTCATCGCGGGAACGCCGGAGCTTTGGGCGGGTACGATCTTCAAGAAAGATGTCCGTTTCTTTGGTGCCGGCGTGATCGGCGTTGCTGCGGTCTGGACCTTGTTGAAGATCGCCGGTCCGGTCATTGGCGGCGTTCGTTCAGCCATGGCCTCCAGCGCCGCGCGCAGCGCCGGAAAAATGGTGGCACTGGCAGAGCGCGATCTGCCGATAACGATTGTCGCTGCAATATCGCTCGCAATATTGGCGCCTGTTGCCTGGCTGTTGTGGGAAGTGCTTGCGGGCGGGCCGCTACAGGGATCGGCCCTTCTGCTCATCGCCGGTGGCTTGCTGTTCATCCTGGTCATCGGTCTGATGATTGCCGCAGTGTGCGGCTATATGGCCGGGTTGATCGGGGCGTCCAATTCCCCGGTATCGGGAATTGGCATTCTCTCGGTGATCGCCGCCTCACTGATGCTGGTCGGCTTGTTCGGACGAAAGGCAGTGCCGACGCAGCGCAGGGCATGATCGCCTATGCGCTGATCGTGACCGGCGTGGTGTTCGGCGTCGCGACAATCTCCAACGACAACCTCCAGGATCTCAAGACCGGGCAACTGGTCGGGGCGACCCCATGGAAGCAACAGGTCGCACTGGTGATCGGCGTGGTGTTCGGTTCGCTGATTATCCCGCCCGTGCTCAACGTGCTCAACCACTCATTCGGCTTTGTTGGTGCGCCCGGTGCTGGCCCCAATGCGCTGGCTGCGCCACAGGCGGGGCTGATCTCGGCGCTGGCCAAGGGGGTGATCAGCGGCAACGCTAACTGGCCGATGATGAAGCTGGGCATCGCCGTCGGCATCGCATTGATCATCCTCGACGAGGCGCTTGGCGCGATGAAAAAGTTCCGCCTCCCGCCGCTTGCGGTCGGTATCGGCATCTATCTGCCGATGAGCGTAATCTTGCCGACAGTAATCGGCTCGATCTTTGGCGGGTTCTATGACCGCTGGGCAGACGGGACACGCGATACTGAGCTTGCCAGACGGATGGGCGTGTTGACCGCAACCGGCATGATCGTCGGGGAGAGCCTGTGGGGTGTCGCCTTCGCCATCATCGTTTATTTCGCCGACAGTGATACGCCCCTGGCGCTGGTCGGTGACGGATTCGCACCCTATGCCCTGACTGGTGGCACCGTGCTGTTCTTTGCCATGACCGCGTGCTCTACCGCTATGCGCGTAAAAGCCTGGGCAGCGCGCAATAGCTACGCACCGATAGCCCGCATCGTTCTTGCAGCAGGCGCCGCGCCGTTTCAGCCGCGCCCGCGATAGCCCGGCACATCTTGATCGGGCAACCACAACCCTTCGGGCGGCGGGCCAGATTGCCAGAACACATCGATCGGAATCCCGCCCCGCGGATACCAATAGCCGCCGATGCGCAGCCAGTGCGGCGCCATCTCGGCAAACAGCCGTTCAGCAATGCCAACCGTGCAATCCTCGTGAAAGGCGGCGTGGTTGCGAAAGCTGCCAAGAAACAACTTCAACGACTTGGATTCGACAATGGTTGCCGCCGGGGCATAGTCGATCACCAGATGCGCGAAATCAGGTTGAGCCGTTACCGGGCATAGCGAAGTGAACTCCGGCGCCGTGAAGCGCACCAGATAGGGGCGCCCGGGACGTGGATTGGGGACATAATCCAGCACCGCCTGTTCAGGCGAACCGGGTAACGGGCTGGTCTGGCCGAGATGCATGGGTGTCATGGGCTTGATGTAGGTCGCATCGAACGCGCCGTCACCCCTTCGCAACGCAATTCACGGCATGATGGGGACACGAACTCACCCGATGTTCTTGCCATTTTGCGCAAAGTCTCGACGCAAGGACGCGTCAAGTCTAGGGACAAGGGCGAGAGACAGGAGATGCCGACATGGATTCGCTGGTAACAACGGAATGGCTGGCCGGTGAGCTGGGCGCCAATGATCTGCGTGTGGTCGATGCATCCTATTTCACGTCGCTTCCCGGCGAAGCGCCGCGCGATGCGGCGGCTGAATATGAAGCCGCCCATATCCCCGGCGCCGTTTTCATGGATCTGGCCGAGCTACGCGACACCGGCGCTGACCTGCCGATGATGATGCCAAGCGCAGCCAAATTTGCCAGCCGGATGCAATCGCTCGGCCTGGGTGATGGCAGCCGCATCGTCCTCTATGACAACTCACCCTTGCATACTGCCGCCCGGGCCTGGTGGATGCTGCGGACCTTTGGCGCGCATGATGTTGCCATTCTCGATGGCGGGCTGGCCAAATGGCAAGCCGAAGGGCGAGCAACCAACAGCGGCAAGGAAAGCCTGCGGCACCGGCATTTCACCGTCTGGGCCGATGACAGCGGGGTTCGCACCCTTGAGCAGATGCGGGCCAATATCGACAGTGGCGCCGAACAGGTGGTCGATGCCCGTTCCGCTGCGCGTTTCAGCGGCGAGGAACCCGACCCACGGCCCGCGACCCATGCCGGTCATATTCCGGGTTCAAGGAACCTGCCCTATGGTCAGTTGTTCAACGCGGATGGCAGCTGGAAACAGGGCGATGCCCTGAAAGAAGCCTTCAGCGCCGCCGGGGTTGACGTGAGCAAGCCGGTCGTCACGACATGCGGATCGGGTATCACGGCTGCGGTGCTGGCATTTGGCCTTCATCTGCTCGGCAACAACGCCGCCTTGTATGATGGCAGCTGGTCCGAATGGGGCGCAGACCGCACCACGCCAAAGGCGATGGGCGCGGCTTGAGGATTGTCGCATGAGCAAGGGCGACCGCCCGCGCGCTGACGCAACGCGCGTTATCACCGCCGGGCGGCGTGCCGAATGGACCGCTGGCGTGGTCAATACGCCAGTGTGGCGCGCCTCGACGATTCTTTATGATTCGGTTGCGGAGATGCGCGCGCGTGTCAACGACACCCATCACAAGCTGTTTTACGGTCGGCGCGGCACGCCGACACAATGGTCCCTTGCTGATGCGCTTACCGAGCTTGAGCCGGGCGCAGAGGGTACCTTCCTGTATCCGTCAGGCGTGGCAGCAATTGCGGCGGCACTGTTGTCGGTGCTGTCGCCCGGTGACGAGTTGTTGTTGGTCGACAGCGCCTATGATCCGACACGCTCAATGGCGACCGGGTTGCTCAAGCGCATGGGCATCAACACGCGTTTCTACGATCCGATGATTGGCGCTGGCATTGCCGACCTGATCTCCGGAAAGACGCGCGCGATTTTCCTTGAAAGCCCCGGTAGCCTGACCTTCGAGGTGCAGGATGTACCCGCGATTGTCGCAGCAGCTAAGGCGCGCGGCGTGACGACACTGCTCGACAACACCTGGGCGACGCCCTTGCTGTTTCCGGCCATCGCTCAAGGCATCGACCTGACGATCCTTGCCTGCACCAAATATGTCGTTGGACATTCCGATGTGATGCTCGGTTCAGTCACCGCTGCGCCCGGTCATTTCGCCAAACTGCGCGATACCAGCTTTCAGCTGGGCCAGGTTACCAGTCCGGACGACGCATGGCTCGGATCACGCGGGCTGCGCACAATGGCGCTGCGGCTTCAGCAGCACCAGTCGAGCGCGCTTAAGATCGCCCGTTGGCTGACCGAACAGCCCGAGGTGGCGCGAGTTCTGCACCCTGCCCTGCCCGATTGCCCCGGCCACGAAATCTTCGCTCGTGATTTCAAGGGAGCCTCCGGCTTGTTCTCGTTCGTCTTGCGCGGTGGTGACGAGGCGGCACGAGCAGCGTTGATCGACGATCTGGAACTATTTGGTATCGGCTATAGCTGGGGCGGCTTTGAAAGCCTGGCGGTACCAATCGACCCGCAACGTTATCGCAGCGCGACAAAGCGGGACGATGCCGGGCCGGTCGTGCGGTTACAGATCGGGCTGGAGGATCCCGACGACCTGATTGCGGATCTAGCGGCAGGATTGGCGCGGTTTCGCGCGGCGTTGTGAGCCAGGCGGTCATGATAACTGTGTCACCAAAGCGCGATGCGGAGACCAGCCACTGTTGCACTGCGGCAACAGGAAAGATGCCGTATTGGGTTCGCTTGTCGAATTATGTTGTGCGATGCAGCGCAATTTGACAGCCTTGCTGCGCCGACGGGAATATCGCGCGGAAGGGCAACCTTCAACAGATGCGAGATCCGACGCGCGCAGGCGGGGACGTCGCATTCCATTCGGAAGGAAAAAGATGCGCTTCTCCACTCTCTCGCTTGGCGGGCTGCTGCTCGTCGCCACTGCCGTTCCCGCGTTCGCTGATGATGCAGCGCCGCCACCGGCAATCACCATCAATGGCGGCGCGACCGTTGTCAGCGACTATCGCTTTCGCGGTGTTTCGCAGACCGACAAGAACGTCGCCATCCAGGGCAGCCTCACGCTGACCCATCAATCCGGTTTCTACGTGTCGGTCTGGGGTTCTTCGGTCGACAGTTACGTGACGGCTTCACTGGCCGGCCATCAGGAAATCGACCTTATCGCCGGTTTCAAGAAAACGGTTGGCGGCACCACCTTCGATGTCGGCGCGCTCTACTACGTCTATCCCAAGACAAAGTTCGCTGGCGACAAGAGCGCCTCTGACTTTATCGAACCGTATTTTTCGATCTCGCACACCTTTGGCCCGCTGACGGCCAAGGGCACGATCAACTATGCGCCAAAGCAAAAGGCGCTGGCGCTCGACCAGATCAGCCCGGCACGCAGCAATGTCTACCTCGCGGGTGACCTCTCGGCTTCGATCCCCAAGACCCCGATTGGCCTGACCGCCCATCTCGGCCACAGCTTCGGGCCAAGCTGGCTCGCGACTGATTTCAATGGCAAAAAGGGCTATACCGATTGGGCCTTGGGCGCGACGGTGACCTACAAGGTGCTGACGTTCGGACTGAGCTATGTCGATACCGACGCCGATTTTCGCAACGGGCTGATCCCGACGCGGAAAATCAGCAACGCTGGTATTGTCGCATCAGTGGGTGTCAGCTTCTGACCTGACGTTCCACCTGGCGCGGGCTATCTGGCCAAAAAAAAGCGCGCCGCGATCAACCTGATCGCGGCGCGCTTTTTACTTTTGTCGCCGTGCGAATGCCTCAGGGCTTGGGCGTCGCCGCACGGGCGTTCTGCCCGTCACCTTCCGGCGCCGCGATCACGTCGCGAGTCGTCGCACCCTTGTCGACCACCGCCGTGCCGGGATCGCCAACCGAAGAGCGGATGCCCGCATCGGCGTCAGCACCAACCGCACCCAGGGTAGCGTTTTCACCATTGCTGCGCGCAGCCGGGCCACCAAACAGGGCATCGAGCGCCTGTGCCTGCACACCAGCATCATTGGTGCGCCCGGCACCCGGCTTTGGCGGCACAAGCGCGAAATCGGGCGGAATGATCAACGGTGCCTGGCGACCGACGGCGAATTCGTCCGGTCCACCTTTGCCAAAACCACGATGTCCGCAGCCCGAGAGCAGCAAGACGAGGCCGAGTCCGGCGGCGATCGGTACACATTTACGCATTGGAATTCTCCACAGATGCTCGTGCCCGCGACTTGTCGCGCACAAGGAGGGCGCGGACGAGCAGGACGAGCACCCCCATGGTAATGAAGGCGTCGGCGAGATTGAAGACCAAAAACGGTCGCCACTCACCAAAGTGCAAATCAGCATAGTCGACGACATAGCCGAACCGGATGCGGTCGATGATATTCCCCAGCGCACCACCCAGCACCATACCAAGGGCAAACTGGTCCTGACGGTTCTTTTCGTTGAACATCCAGGCGAGGACACCCGCCGCAATCACACCCGTCAGCGCGACCAGCGCCCAGCGCATTGTCTGGGTGTCAGCGGTCAGAAAACCAAGTGACACACCACGGTTGGCGACAAGTTGCAGGTTGAAGATCGGAAGCAGGAAGCGCGAATCGCCCAGCGCCGACAGGCCCAGAGGCCCGGTGACGAAATATTTCATCGCCTGATCCGCGATCAGCAGGATGACAGCGACGGTCAAGCCGCGTTTGGGCAAATCGTTCATGCTGCAACCACCTTGGCACAACGGGCATCAAGTGCGCCATCCGCTTCGACATCGGGCAGATGCCGCCAGCAGCGACCACATTTGTAAAAGGCCGTGCGACTGACGGCGATTTCTGTGCTGAGCGTCACCTTGGCGACAATGAAAATCTCCGCGAGCGCGTCGGCTGACAGTGGCAGCGACGGCACGACAACCTCGGCCTCAAGGCTTGAGCGGACGATCTTCTCACGCCGCAGCGGCTCGATTGCTTCGGTGACCTGCTGGCGCAGCGCGCGGACATCGCCCCAGGCGGTCGAGATGGCATCGTCGCCGGGCAGCGCGGGAAGCTCGGGCCAGGTGAGGAAATGCACCGAACCGTCCTCGCTGGGATAGCGCGACTGCCACACTTCCTCGGCGGTGAAGCACAGGATCGGCGCGGCATAACGAACCAGCGCGTGGAACAGGATATCAAGCACGGTACGGCAGGCGCGGCGCTTGATGTCGCCCGGCGCGTCGCAATAGAGGCTGTCCTTGCGGATATCGAAGAAGAAGGCCGACAGGTCTTCCTGTGCGAAATCGGTCAGCAGGCGCAGATAGCGGTTGAACTCGTAATTCTCCGCCGCAGCCTTCAATTCGACATCGAGCTTGCCGAGCAGATGGAGCACGTACAGCTCCAGCTCGGGCATGTGGCGCGTGTCGACCTTCTCGGCGTCGGTGAAGCCGTCGAGCGCACCGAGCAGATAACGGAAGCTGTTGCGCAGCTTGCGATAGGCGTCTGAGGTCGTGCCGAGCACCTCCTTGCCGATCCGCACATCCTCGAAATAATCGGTCTGCGCGACCCACATGCGGAGGATATCGGCACCCGATTCCTCGATGATCTTGAGCGGATCGACGACATTGCCGAGGCTCTTCGACATCTTGCGCCCCTGCCCGTCGAGCGCGAAGCCGTGGGTCAGCACGGCGTCGTACGGCGCCCGACCGCGCGTGCCGGCGCTCTCCAGCAGCGACGACTGGAACCAGCCGCGATGCTGATCGGAGCCTTCGAGATAGAGGTTGGCGCGGACGCCCTCCCCATAACGCGCCTCGATCACGAAGGCGTGGGTCGAGCCGCTGTCGAACCACACATCGAGGATGTCGGTGATCACCTCGTAATCGGCGAGGTCGTATTTGTCGCCGAGCAGCGCCTGATGATCGGCGCCGAACCACGCGTCCGCGCCGGCCGCCTTGAAGGCCGCGACGATGCGATCGTTGACCGCGCTGTCGTTGAGATAGCGCCCGGTCTTGCGATCAACATACACTGCAATTGGCACGCCCCAGGCGCGCTGGCGGCTGATCACCCAGTCGGGGCGCTGCTCGACCATCGCGCGGATGCGGTTCTGGCTGCGCGTCGGCACCCAGCGCGTCCGCTCGATCGCGTCGAGCGCGATTTCGCGCAGCGTCGGGCCATTGCCCATCGCCACGCCAAGCGTCGGCATCTCGGTGCCCGTCGCAACCTGCGGCACGGCGACGACGCCGCTGCCAACCTGCTGGTCCATCGGGATGAACCATTGCGGCGTGGCGCGGAAGATCACCTTGGCCTTGGAACGCCAGCTATGCGGATAGCTGTGCGCGAAGTCGTCCGACGCGGCGAGCAGCGCACCGACAGCGCGCAGGTCGCTGCAAATCGGCCCGTCCGAGGCGACGAACTTCTTGTTGATGACGCTGCCCTGCCCGCCCAGCCACAGCCAGTCGCCACGGTACATGCCCGCACCATCGACCGCGAAGACCGGATCGATGCCATGCGCCTTGCACAGCTCGAAATCGTCCTCGCCATGATCCGGCGCCATATGGACGAGGCCGGTGCCGGCATCGGTAGTGACGAAGTCGCCGGGCAGGAACGGGCGCGGCTTGGCGAAGAAGCCGCCGAGAGCGTGCATTGGGTGGCGGGCGGTAGCGCCGGCGAGGTCGGAACCCTTGAAAGAGATGTCGTTCGAGTCAGCATTATCCGCCATCGGCAGATCGATCAAAACACCCAGATTGCGAGTGGCAAGGTGAACCTTCTCCAAAAACGGGATCAGCCTTTCTCTGGCGACGACGATTTGACGCCCATCAAATGTCTTAAACACAGTCGCAGCAAGCGCAGCCAACTCCGGATCATTCTTCGACGGATGATCGAGTAACATGCTGGCACAAAGGGTAACACGAACGTAGTCAATCTCAGGCCCATAGCTCAGCGCCTGGTTCACCGGGATCGTCCACGGCGTCGTCGTCCAGATCACCGCAAAAGCGCCGACCAGCTCGGGTGCATTCGGCGCCTCGACGATCTCGAACGCGACGTCGATCTGGGTCGACACTACATCCTCATATTCGACCTCGGCCTCGGCCAGCGCGGTCTTTTCGACCGGCGACCACATCACCGGCTTGGCGCCGCGATAGAGCTGTCCGCTCTCGGCGAACTTGAGCAGCTCGCCGACGATCGCCGCCTCGGCCTCGAACTTCATCGTCAGGTACGGGTCTTCCCAATCGCCCATCACGCCGAGCCGCTCGAACTGCGCGCGCTGCACCGCGACCCATTTTTCGGCATAGGCGCGGCACTCGGCGCGGAACTGCGCGACCGGGACCTGGTCCTTGTCGAGCTTCTTCGCGCGGTACGCTTCCTCGACCTTCCATTCGATCGGCAGGCCGTGGCAATCCCAGCCGGGCACATAGGGCGCGTCCTTGCCGAGCAAGGACTGGCTGCGGACGATGATGTCCTTCAGCACCTTGTTCATCGCATGGCCCATATGGATGTCGCCATTGGCATAGGGCGGGCCGTCATGCAGGATGAAGCGCTCGGCCCCGGCGCGCTGCTCGCGCAGCCGGTCGTAAAGGCCGAGCTTGGCCCAGCGCGCGAGAATCGCCGGCTCCTTGGCGGCGAGACCGGCTTTCATCGGAAAGTCAGTCACCGGCAGGAACACGGTGTCACGGTAATCGGCGGCGGGGGCGGTGGTGTCGGTCATGGCTGGGCGGGGCTTAGACGAGAGATGGCGGGACTAAAACCCCTCTCCCTGTGGGAGAGGGGCAAGGCGCGACGCGCCGCGGGGTGAGGGCAGCAACGCGGATGGAGCATCGACCCTCACCCTTCCGGCGCTTCGCGCCTCCCTCCCTCTCCCTTGGAGAGAGGGAAAACGTCACCAGTTCCACACCATGCCGGTTTCGCTGAACGGCTTTGGTTCGCGCGGCGGAATGGTCGAATCGTTAAGCCGGCACTGCCAGAAACCAACATCGATCCAGCGCCCGGCCTTGTAGCCGGCCTCGCGCAGCACGCCGGTGCGCTGGAAGCCGACCGATTCGTGCAGGCGGATCATATGATCGTTGGGCAGGGCGATAACGCTGATCGCATGGGTGAAACCCTGCGCGCGCACCGTGTCGATCAATGCATCATAAAGCTGACGACCATTGCCGCGACCCTGCGTTCCCTGTGCGAGATAAACCCCGGTCTCGATCGTATATTGATAGGCGGGGCGGTCGCGAAACTTGGTGGCATAGGCATAGCCAAGCACCTCGCCCCCCTCGCCTTCGGTCACTACCAGCCACGGAAAATAGCCATCAGACGCCGTCATTCGTGCGCGCATGATGCGCTCATCCGGCGCCTTCAGCTCGAACGATACTGTCGCACCCTCGACATAGGGCTTGTAGATCGCAGCGATTGCCGCAGCATCATCGGGCGTTGCCGGGCGAACGGCGACTACCATCCCAAGCGCTCCAGCAGGACGTCCATCAAGCGGACATCAGCCTTGCCCGGCGCAGCACCCCCGAGCGCGCCACATTCAAGACAGCGCGCCTGTACCGCCGCGCCCGTGCCAATGCGTCGTACATCACCCAGCGCGGTGGCGAACATCGCGCGGCGCTCCGCCGCAATGCGGCTAAAGGCGTCGCCCGCTGGCGCGGTGCTGTCGTCCTCATCACTGTCACGCAACAAGCCGGCGATCAGCCCGGCCCAACGGCCCGGCTTTTTCTCGAGATATTCGGCATGGGTGTCCTCAACCTTGAGACCAGCGCGCTTGGCCGCCTCGGCAATGGCATCCTGCAGCCCGCCAAAGCGGTCAACCAGCCCAAGCTGATGCGCCGTGCCACCGTCCCACACGCGGCCCTGGCCGATCTCATCAACGCGTGCCATCGTCAGGTGACGCGCCTGCGACACGCGGGTCAGGAAGGCGCGATAGCCATTTTCGATCCCCGCCTGAAAAATCGCATCTGTTGCCGGATTGGTGCCGGCATAGATGTCGGGCTGGCCGGAGATTGGCGTGGTCTTCACGCCATCAGCGGTCACACCAATCTTCTTCAGCGTATTTTCAAAGGTCGGGATGATCCCGAAAATGCCAATCGATCCGGTAATCGTCGTCGGCTCGGCAAAGATCACGTCACCTGCTGTCGAGACCCAATAGCCGCCAGACGCCGCCAGGCCACCCATCGACACGACAATCGGCAGTTTTTGCGCGCGTGCCTCAAGGATCGCCATGCGCATGTCTTCGGAAGCGAGCGCTGACCCCCCTGGTGAATCGACGCGAACCACAAGTGCCTTCAGTTTCTTTTTTGCCAGGGCGTCGAGCACGGCCTTGGCAACGGTATCGGACCCCGCACTGTCGCCTTTCGACTTTCCATCGACAATGTCGCCGGCAATCGTCAGGACGCCAATCGCATCACCATTGGTCGGCAATGGGTTGGCATCAACATAGGCCTGATACTTGATCGTATTGTAGCTTCCTGACGCCTTGCCATCATCATGTCCGGCGATTTCTGCCACGCGTTTGCCGAAGTCGAGGCGGGTGCCAAGCTTGTCTACAATGCCGGCATTCAGGTTGGCCGTGGCAACGTCGCCTTGCGCCGCAACCACAACCTTGTCCGGTTGGGTGAGAAAATCAGCAATTTTGGCCTTGGGGCGCGCCTTGCCGATTGCTTCCTTCCACTGGGAGAAAAGTACGTTGTAGAGAACCTGAACCTCTTCCTTTGCCTCGGGCGAGGCATCGGCCCGCGTATAGGGTTCGACATAGGATTTATATTTGCCGACACGATAAACGTGCGCATTGACCCCAAGCTTGTCGATCACTCCCTTGTAATAGAGCTGCGACCCGCCCGGCCCCATGAACAGCGTACCTGCCATCGGGCTTTCCCAGATTTCGCTGGCATTGGCGGCAAGGCGGTATGCGCTGTCCGTATAGGTGGTGGCATAGGCCAAGACCGGCTTGCCCGCGGCACGAACACGACCAATGGCATCAGCCACCTCATTCAGCGCGGCGGGATAACCACCGCCGAATGAATCAAGGTCAAGCACCACGACCTTGACCTTGCTGTCACTCTTCGCCTTGTCGAGCGCGCGAAGCAGATCACGCAGGCGATATTCATGGGCGGTGTCACCGCCGCCAGACAGTGCATCCAACGGATCAACTGCCGTCGGCTGTTCGACAATGCGACCATCGAGACGCAACAGCAGCGCACCTTCCCGGATCGCCACAGGACCGGGTTGCGACGACAGCGCAGCGAACAACGCCGCGAAAAAGATCAGCATAGCGATCAGCACAAGGCCGTCCTTGATGCCAACCAGTATCTTCCAGGCGCCCCGAACCAGTTTCACTTACTATCCCCTGCTCATCGCGGATGAGCTTCCCCGCTAGAGCAAGCAGATGCCCGAGTAAACGCCTGTGTTATTCAACCAACACGGACTTGTTGCGCAGCAGTGGCTCTTTCGCCAGCCTGGGCTATAGCGCCGCCCATGGCCGTAATTGACGCCCCAACTCCGTTGACCGGACCCATCGCACCGAACCACCGGGCAGAACTGGGCGCCTTGCTGCGTCTGGCCGCGCCGCTGGTGGGCGCGAACATGCTGCAAATGGCGGTCTATGCGATTGACGTTGTGTTCGTTGCGCGACTCTCAACCGTCGAGTTTGCTGCCGCGACCCTTGGCGTGTTCCTCTACAGCCTGATGCTATGGGCATTGCTGGGTCTGACCACTGCGTGCGCCCCGTTGATTGCTGCCGAACTGGGACAACGCCGACATGCGGTGCGCGAGGTTCGCCGCTCTTTCCGCATGGCGATGTGGCTGGCGGCAATGGCGGCTGTGCCGATCATCCTGCTGCTTGCCCATGGCGAGTCGGTGTTGCTGCTGACCAGACAAGATCCCGCAGTGGCGC
Source organism: uncultured Sphingomonas sp. (assembly GCA_963422345.1). Taxonomy (GTDB): domain Bacteria; phylum Pseudomonadota; class Alphaproteobacteria; order Sphingomonadales; family Sphingomonadaceae; genus Sphingomonas. The sequence continues at coordinate 1,770,883 of OY729425.1, read as the reverse complement.
GTCGCGCAGGCGCGTTTCTCGACATATTGTTGCTGGCATTGGTGCCGGCAATCTTTGCCGGTGTCATGCGGACGGCAGCGGCGGCCCTTGGCCGGCCCGGCTGGGCATTGGGCGTCACCGCCATGGCATTGGTGATTGGCGCGCTCGGCAACTGGTTGCTGGTCTTCGGCCATGGTGGCTTTCCGCGCCTCGGGCTGGAGGGGTCCGCAATCTCCAGCGTCGTGACGACATCGGCGATGATGCTCGCCTATATGGCAATCCTGCTGTTCGACCCAAAGCTGCGCCGTTATCGCTTGCTTGGCCGTTGGTGGCGTCCGGAATGGTCGCGGCTGCGCGAGATTGTGCGTCTGGGCGTGCCGATCGCCTTTACCTTTGTGCTGGAGGGCGCGCTGTTCGGCGGCGCCGCGATCCTGATGGGGCTGATCGGGGTCAGCGAGGTCGCCGCCCACGCCATCGCGCTCAACATCGCCGCCTTCACCTTTCAGGTGCCACTCGGCGTCGCGCAAGCCGCAACGATTCGTGTCGGCATGGCATTCGGCGCGCGCGACCGTGCGGCGGTCGGTCGTGCCGGCAGCGTAGCGCTGGCGGTCGGCATCGGCTTCATGGCGATGGCCGCGCTGATGATCTGGAGTACCCCGCGACTGTTCGTCGGGGTCTATATCGATCTCAGTCAACCGGCCAACGCACCAGTCATCGCCCTATCGCTGCAATATCTCGCCGTGGCGGCGGTGTTCCAGCTGGTCGATGGTGCGCAGGCCGTTGCAGCGGGTGTGCTGCGCGGTATCCAGGATACCCGAATGCCGATGCTGATCGCCGCTTTCGGCTATTGGGTTGCGGGTTTCGGGACGGCGATTCTGTTCGGCTTCCACTTCGGCTGGCAGGGTGTCGGGATCTGGACCGGGCTTGCGGTCGGCCTGCTGGTCGTCGCGGCGTTGTTGTCGTGGCGCTGGCACGCGCGCGAACGGATCGGCCTGCTGCGCTGGGCCTCTGCCTGACCCGTTTGCGGCTTTTTTTGTTGCGACACCCGTTGACGACTCAATCCGCCCTACACATATGCGCCGTGCTGGCACTCACCTCATGGGAGTGCTAACAATAAACTTATCAAAGAAGCAGAAGGGCAAACGCGCATGAATTTTCGTCCGTTGCACGACCGCGTCCTCGTCCGCCGCATCGAGGCTGAAGAGAAGACCGCGGGCGGGATCATCATCCCCGACACCGCCAAGGAAAAGCCGCAGGAAGGCGAAATCGTCGCGGCCGGTTCTGGCACCAAGGCCGAAGACGGCACCGTGACGCCGCTGGACGTAAAGGCTGGCGACAAGGTTCTGTTCGGCAAGTGGTCCGGCACCGAGGTCAAGATCGGTGGCGAAGACCTGCTGATCATGAAGGAATCGGACATTTTGGGTATTGTTGGCTGACGCCAACGGGCTTGGCATCGTCCCAGCCCTACCGACCGGTTCCTTTCCACAATCATCCCACTTATCCAAGGATTTACCAACATGGCAGCGAAAGACGTCAAGTTTTCGCGTGACGCGCGTGAGCGCATTCTGCGTGGTGTCGACATTCTCGCCGACGCAGTGAAGGTTACGCTTGGCCCAAAGGGCCGCAACGTCGTGATCGACAAGAGCTATGGTGCGCCGCGCATCACCAAGGACGGCGTTACCGTCGCCAAGGAAATCGAGCTCAAGGACAAGTTCGAGAACATGGGCGCGCAGATGCTGCGCGAAGTGGCCTCGAAGACCAACGACATCGCCGGTGACGGCACCACCACCGCGACCGTGCTCGCCCAGGCGATCGTCCGCGAGGGCATGAAGTCGGTGGCCGCCGGCATGAACCCGATGGACCTGAAGCGCGGCATCGACCTCGCCGTGACCAAGGTCGTCGAGGACATCAAGGGTCGTTCGCGTCCCGTGTCGGGCTCGAAGGAAGTTGCCCAGGTCGGCATCATCTCGGCCAATGGCGATACCGTCGTCGGTGAGAAGATCGCCGAAGCGATGGACAAGGTCGGCAAGGAAGGCGTGATCACCGTCGAGGAAGCCAAGGGTCTCGAGTTCGAGCTCGACGTCGTCGAAGGCATGCAGTTCGACCGTGGCTATCTCTCGCCCTACTTCATCACCAACCCGGAGAAGATGTCGGTCGAGCTTCAGGATCCCTATATCCTGATCCACGAGAAGAAGCTGTCGAACCTGCAGGCGATGCTGCCGATCCTGGAAGCCGTCGTTCAGTCGGGTCGCCCGCTGCTGATCATCGCCGAGGACATCGAGGGTGAGGCTCTGGCCACGCTCGTCGTCAACAAGCTGCGTGGCGGCCTCAAGGTCGCTGCCGTCAAGGCACCGGGCTTCGGTGATCGTCGCAAGGCGATGCTCGAGGACATCGCGATCCTGACCAAGGGCGAGATGATCTCGGAAGACCTCGGCATCAAGCTCGAGAACGTCACCGTCGGTATGCTCGGCACCGCCAAGCGCGTCACGATCGACAAGGACAACACCACCATCGTCGATGGCGCGGGTGACTCCGATGCGATCAAGGGCCGCACCGAAGCAATCCGTGCGCAGATCGAGAACACCACCAGCGACTATGACAAGGAGAAGCTCCAGGAGCGTCTTGCCAAGCTCGCCGGCGGCGTTGCCGTGATCAAGGTCGGTGGTTCGACCGAGGTTGAGGTCAAGGAGCGCAAGGACCGCGTCGACGATGCGCTGCACGCAACCCGCGCAGCGGTCGAAGAAGGCATCGTCCCCGGCGGTGGTACGGCGCTGCTGTACGCCACCAAGGCGCTCGAAGGCCTGACCGGTGCGAATGACGACCAGACCCGTGGCATCGATATCGTCCGCAAGGCGCTCTACGCGCCGGTCCGCCAGATCGCGCAGAATGCCGGTCATGACGGTGCGGTGATCTCGGGCAAGCTGCTCGACGGCAACGACCCGGACATGGGCTTCAACGCCCAGACCGACGTGTACGAGAACCTCGTCACCGCCGGCGTGATCGATCCGACCAAGGTCGTTCGCACCGCGCTGCAGGACGCGGCCTCGGTTGCTGGCCTGCTCATCACCACCGAAGCGGCGGTGAGCGAGCTGCCGGAAGACAAGCCAGCGATGCCGATGGGCGGCGGTGGCGGTATGGGCGGCATGGGCGGCATGGATTTCTGATCCAGACCGAACAACGCGGGCCTCGCCCGCGCCGTTCAGACCAGATGAATTGGGCCGGCAGAGCAATCTGCCGGCCCATTCTTCTTTTGCGATCCAAAAACAGCATGGGATCAAAATCGCGCACCCCTTGCTGGGTCATTCTCCGACTTCTAATTTCAAGCCATGCAAAGCGATGCTGGGTCAGACCTGAAGGTTAGATTCGATACGGCATTTGCCGATCCTGCCGGTGTCCGCCGCTTGAAATCGAAGCGCGGTCGCTCCCTCCGGATCGATCTCGAAACTTGGTACAGCCAGCTCGCCGGACCACTCGACAGCATCATCAAAACCGGCGGATGCTCCTATGTTTATGACAGAGATGATGTATATTTCAGTGGCATCGAAGAGCCCCTGAAACTCCGCGATCGACTACGAGATTGGCATACCAGTTTGCTGGACGAGATTAACGATTTCGTGCCGGAATCGTCAGATGAAATCGCTGACCTTAACTCATTGCGTCGGTCGGCTGCAGACGTCTGGACGGTCGTCGAAGAAGCCTGGGAAATCGAGCGGCAACGCTGGACGGTCGAAGCAGGCTAGGCGGCGGCGACTGTAATGCCCTCAAAGCGGCATGGATCGTACCCGGTTGTCCCGGTCAGTTACGCACGACAGGACAGGACGTGACTGTTTTCGGCATGTTGTAAGCTGGCATCCCGTTCACCCGACGCCTTGGATTTCTCTCGCCCTTCGGCCAATAGCGTTGCCGATGCGCTGCCTCCTGACCTGGATTCTTCCATGGCTTGCCCTGAGCGCGGCCATTTTCCTTAGCTGGATGAATCCCTGGATACTCGACCCATACCGGGTCGCCTGGTTGCTCGACGGCAATGATCATGGCCAGGCCGTCATCGGACTCGCCGCCTATCTCCGATCCCCGCCACCATGGCCGTCACTCCATACCAGTTTGCTGATGGCACCGGACGGCATCCCGCTTGCGCTGACCGACAGCAACCCCTTGCTCGCGCTGCTGCTGCGCCCGTTCGCCGCGCTCTTGCCGGTCGGAATTCAATATCTTGGCTGGTGGCTTTTCACCTGCGTCCTGCTCCACACGGGTATTGCCGCTGCCTTGTTGCGCCGACACATGCCCGGCCCGCTATCAACCTGGATTGGCGCGGGCTTGTTGACGCTGACGCCGGTTTTCCTGGCCCGCTTTGGCCATGTAAACCTGTGCGCACAGTGGCTGATCCTCTGGGCATTGTGGATCTACCTTGATCCCGTCAGATCGATGCGGCTGCGCTGGTGGATCGCGGTGCTGATCATCTCAATGCTGATCCACCCCTACATACTGGTGATGGTCACAGCGATCTGGGCCAGTGCCATGCTGCGCAATTTTGTGCAGGCGCGCGGCGGGCGCGCGCGCGTCGCTGTTCTTGGCGATATCGGCACCTGTGGCGCCTCGCTCGTGCTGGCCCTGCTGTTCGTGGGCACACTCAACAAACCTACCGTGTCGGTTGGAGGTTACGGCACCTTCTCAATGGCGCTTGATGCGCTGTGGAATCCCAACCGGGACACCTATTCCGCCCTGTTGCCAGCCCGCGCACTGGACCAGAGTCAGGCGTTGGAGGGGATGAATTATATGGGCGCCGGGCTGCTGGCGCTTGCGGCCATCGCCCTGCTCTACAGCGTTCGTCACATTGCCAGGACGCGCACTGAACCATTGATGCGGCGCCTTGTCTGGCTGCTCCCGGCCTTTGCTGTGCTTACACTTCTTGCCGTCGCGCCTCACCTCATCTGGCGCGGCACCATCATTGCAAGCTTGCCACTGTCGAACGGGCTGGCAGACGCCCTGAGCCCATTGCGCGCCGCCGGACGGCTGTTCTGGCCGGTGCTCTACACGCTCGATTTTGCGGCGATCGTAATTGTAGCCCGGCTGAGGTTCGGCCCCTGGCTGCTGGCAGCGGCGCTGGTGCTTCAAATCGCTGACATGCGGCCCCTGCTTGGCTCGGCGCGGGAAAGTACCGGCGCAGCGGCGCTGGCCACCCCCTATCACCGCACGCGCGATCCGCGTTGGGACGCAGTTATCGCGCAGGCCGACATGATCCAGTTTGAACCGCCAGAGGCTTATCGCGATCTGGCATTGCTTGAGGAGGTGACCTGGCGGGCGATCATTGCGGGCAAACCGGTACGGTTTTTCTACGCCTCCCGAGAGACCGTTGCGACGCGGCGGCGGCTCACCACAGACAGCATGGAATTCGCCATGGGGCAGCTGAATTCCCGGCGGCTCTATGTCTTGCTCGACGGCAAGGTTCCTCCCACCCTCGGTGATCGGATACGCAAACTCGATGGTGTCACGATCATCCCGCCGCAGCCATTACGGTGAAAACCTATCGTTCGCATCGGGTCAGTCACTCGATGCTCGATACAGCATTGCCACGTCGCAGCGCTGATAACGCGCGCCGAATGTGTCCTTGACCCATGGATCATGGACGAACCCGGCCTTCTCATAGAGGTGAATCGCCGGCTCGCACCGGGCGTTGGTCAGCAAATAGAGTGTCTCGACGCCCATCGTACATGCGCGCTCGATTGTCGCCGCGAGCAGTTGCTCCCCGATCTTTCGTCCCCGCGCCGATTCGAGCACGCCCATCTTGGTCAGCTCAAACTGTCGCTCGCCGGTTTTGCGCAACGCACAGGTGCCAACCACGCCAAGGTCAGGCAGCGCGGCGAAAAGAATGACGCCGCCGGGGTCAATGATCCGCTCACGCGGTGCCAGCAACACTTCCCGATCACTCTCCTCCATCGCAAACATGGCTTCGATCCAGGCCGCGTTGATGTCATAAAAGTCCCGCGCCAGCGCATCTTCATATTCGAGAAACGTCACGCCGGGCCGGCGATAGAGCGGTGATTCAGCCAGCGCGTGTTCGATGGTTGCGACCTGATCAAGCAAAGGCACAGACACATTACCGCAGAGATCGGTAACGGCGGCGACCGTCAACGGCCATAACACCGCCTTGGCGCGCGCCATGACGGCCGCGCCCTCGGCAGTCAGCTTCATGGCCTTTTGGCGCTGATCCCGATCACCCCGAGCGGTTTGGACCAGTTCCAGCGAAACCAGCCGCGACAGAATTCGTGTGACCGCTGGCTGGCTGATGCCGAGCATTTCAACAGCCTCGCTGACCGTGAGTGACCCATGCTGATCAAGCGCAGCAAGCAGCGGCAATTGGCTCGGCTGAACCGGCAAGCCCGCCGCCGCCGCAATCTGCGCAGCATCTCCCTGCAGGCGCTCCGCGAGCCGCTTGAGCCGACTTCCCAGAAAAACCACCCCTTGTTCCGCAAGAACATCGCTCATCGGCCACCTCAATCGTCAACTACATAACGGGTTATATAATTTGAAACCGCAGTTGTCGAGCAGATGGTGCCTTGCACGGGCGATACACTCTTTCCTTTGGGAACACGGCGAGGCAAGGTTGACCGCACGATCGAAATCCCACGACCATTCGAGGTTCTGAAATGACTGACCTTTCCCGCCGTGAAGCACTGGCAAGCGCTGCCCTCGCATCGCTCGTGGCCGCCGTCCCGGCATGGGCACAGGACACAGCCACATCGACAGTGATTGCCGCATGGGATTTGAGCGACCTCTATGCTGATGATGCGGCCTGGGACGCAGCACGGCGCAAGGTGCTCAACGACATTCCCGGTCTGTTGAAATTCAAGGGGACTCTCGGCACCAGCGCCGAAACCCTCGCCGCCGCATTGGTCGCACAATCGGATCTCGGGCGGGTCGCCAGCCGCGTGTACACCTATATCAGCCTCAAGGCTGACGAAGATTTGCGCGTATCGGCCAACCAGGAACGGCAAGCCCAGGCCGATGAAATGTTCACCGCATTTGGGGAGGCGGTGTCGTGGGTAGCGCCGGAATTGCTGGGTGTCGGCAAAGCCCGGATCGACAGCTTCGTCGCGGCCAACGCCACGCTCAGATCAAGGTTCGACTTCTATCTCGCGGACACGCTGCGTCAGGCCGAACACACCCTGTCCCCCGAGGGTGAAAATCTTTTGGCGGGCACTTCCTCGCCCTTCGCTGGCGCACGCGACGTCCGCGAACAACTGGTCGCATCGGATATTCCGTGGCCGACGATCACCTTGTCAACCGGCAAGCAGGTTCGGCTCGATGATCAGGCCTATACGCTCAATCGCGACGCCCCCAACCGCGCCGACCGCAAGATGGTGTTTGACACATTCTGGACGGAATATGGCAAGTTTCAAAGCTCGCTTGGCGCCGCCTATCTCAGCCATGTAAAGGCCGACATATTCCGCAAAAAAGCGCGGAAATACCCAACATCGCTGGCCATGTATCTTTCAGGGAACAATATTCCCGAGGCGGTTTACCGCACCCTGGTCAAGGAAACCAATGCCGGGCTACCACAGCTGCACCGCTATTTTGAGCTGCGCCGCAAGATGCTCAATTTGCCTGACATGGCATATTACGACATCTACCCGCCATTGGTTCAGCTCAAAAAGCAGTTCACCCTGCCCGAAATGCGCGCGACTGTATTGCAGGCGCTGGCACCACTCGGTCCTGAATATGTCGCGACGCTGTCAAAGGCCACGGCGGCAAAATGGATGGACCCCCTGCCCCGCCCCGGCAAGAAATCCGGCGCCTATATGAACCCCGGTGCGGCCTATGATGTCCACCCATATCTGCTGCTCAATCTCGGCGAAAATTATGAGGGCATGACAACCTATGCCCATGAATGGGGTCATGCGATGCACACCCAGTTCGCCAACAAGGCGCAGATTTACGACAAATCAGACTACCCGATCTTTCTCGCCGAGATTGCCTCAACCTGCAACGAACAGCTGCTCGCCGCCCATATGGTCGCGAACGCGAAGACCAAGTCAGAGAAGATCTTCTATCTTGGCCAGCAGCTTGAAAGCATTCGCGGAACCTTTTTCCGGCAGACAATGTTTGCCGAATTCGAACTCGCCATCCATGATAAGGCAGAGGCTGGCGAAGGTCTGTCCGGAGAGAAGCTCAGCGCAACCTATCTCGATCTGCTGCGCCGCTACCACGGGAAAAATGTAGCTGTGTCAGATATCTATGCTTCGGAATGGGCGTATATTCCGCATTTCTACACCAGCTTCTACGTCTATCAATATGCCACCTGCATCTCGGCAGCCTCCTATTTCGCCCGCTCGATTCTCAAGGGCGGCGTTGCAGAACGCGACAATTATCTGTCTGTCCTGAGGGCTGGTGGATCCGACTATCCCGTCGATGTCCTGAAACGCGCCGGGCTCGATATGACCGGTGGGGCACCCTATCAGGCGATCATCGCGACGTTCAAGGATACGCTGGACCAGATTGAGGCGCTGCTCTCCTGACGATCAGATGGCGGGGGCCACCGCCTTTTGAAGAAGTTCCATCAGCCAGTCATCAACGACCGTGTCGATCACCAGATGGACACGGTCAGTGGTGCCGCGATTGGCAACGCTGTGCGGATCGGACAGCCGCAGATACCACATCTCACCCGGCTTCATCGTCACCAGCGTCCGATTGACCATGAACTCAACGTCCGGATTGGTGGTTATCGGGACATGGATCCGGGCCGTGCCAAGTTCCGCTGACAGATCAAGATCGTCATGTTCCTTGATCGACGAACCCGGCGTCAAGCGCATCAGCCGAACGGAGCGAAGCGGCGAACGCAGCGCTGCCAGCACCTCGCGCATATAGGGCACCTCGGCCAACATTGGACCGTCATCAAATTCGGTCGCCGTTGAATCCGAATAGATCATCATGATCGGATGGGTCGCGCCCGCCTTGCTGCGCAACGGCAGCACATCCCACATGCCATCATAATTCTGCCGGACGAAATGCTCGGTCCAGTCATGTCGCAAGAGCTTGTCGAGATCAGCACACAGACGCGCCTCGTCGAACACAAATGGCAGACGGACGCGATCAGGGATCATCATGGGTGATTGTTCGGGCACGCCAGCCACGATAGGCCGTGCAACATGTGGCGCAAGCCGCGATGTTCATTCCCGTGTCAGGACAGTCCGTGCAAACCAGCGATGCCGCCAGCCCGATTGACCAGTTCCGTACCCTTGTCGCGAAGGACGTGGCACTGCAGGATCAGCTGGCCCCCCTCTACGTGCCGGAGCAGTTCAACGCCGCCGCAATCACCGCCGGCGCAGCGCACGGCATCACGCTCGATGCCGAAATGCTGCACGATGCGCTGAAGCCCGACCCGCTCGGACTGGCGCGGTGGAGCAACAGCAATGCCACGATCGCTGGCTACCCGACCCGACAATGGCTGCCGACCGCAATCGTGCCGACACCGCAAGGCGCCGCCGTCAGTTGGGTGCATTTTGCCGGCGAGCCGCTGCGTGATTCCTTCTTCGAAACCTCGGCCCGGCGCGCAGGAGCACTCCCGATCAACCGGCTGATGCGCGAACGCTCGACCTTACAGAGCCTGATCGACGCCCCAGTCCCCGACGACGCCTTGCTGCCGGACGGTTTCATTTTTCACATGTCGCGCTGTGGCTCGACGCTCGCTGCGCAGATGATCGCCGCAATGCCGGGAGCGATCGTGCCATCCGAGGCGGCCCCGATCGACGGCGCGGTACAGCTCAACCACCAGATCCCCGGCTTGCCGCTCGAGCTCCATATCCGCGTGTTGCGCGCGGTCGTTGCCGCACTCGGCCGCAACCGTAGCGGTGATGCGCGCCGCTATGTGATCAAGCTCGACGCCTGGCACATGATGGCGCTGCCGCTGTTCCGCGCCACGTTCCCCGACACGCCCTGGGCCTTCATGTACCGCGATCCCGTTGAGGTAATGGTCTCGCAAAAGCGTCAAGCCGGTGTGATGGCGGTACCGGGCGAAGTTCCGCCGGCGACTTTCGGCATTGATGAAAAGGGTCAGGACTCGACGTTCGCTTATGGTGCAAACGTTCTCGGGCGGATTTGTCAGGCAGCGGTCGAGGGGATGCCGGGCGGCGGCGGTGTGCTGATCAACTACAATGAAATGCCAGATGCGCTCCCGCAGCGCATGTTGCACCACTTCGGCATCGTCACCGATGCGACAGACCGGGCGGCAATGCTCGCGGCGACCAAGCATGATGTGAAGAGCAAGGAACGGATATTCACACCCGACGGCGCCTCGAAGCGCAGCGAGGCTACGGCAGAGGAGCTGGCAGTGGTCGAGCGATATCTGGAGGCACCCTATGCCGCGCTTGAAGCTTTGCGAACGTGAGACAGAATTGTTAATTCAAAACCGTCCTCTGCAGAACCTAACACGTCGACCAAACTTTAACACAAATAGAGATTTCACTAAAATATTCATCGACAAATTGCATATCGTGTTATGTAGTGAATCTACCCACCGAAACAAATTATTCGCCGAATTTGATCGAAATCAATGATTTTTTTGCATTTTAACTTATCGTGATCCTTGGCCCCATATCGAGGTCGCCGATGACAAGGATCAAGTCGAAATGACTGACGACAATGCAAGCGGAACCACGGACACCGCAAGCGGCACCCCCCCGCTGGACAATGCAAGCGACACAGCCAAACCTGACAATTCGCCACCGCCGCCGGCCCCGAAGCCCAATGACGACGGCATCAGCGATGAACAGCTGGACAATACCAACAACGCGGAACAGGCAATGCACTATCAATAGCCGCCGCTGCACATTTTCGCGGAGGGACCGTCAAGCACAACCCGCCAGACGATCCGGCGGTCCCTCTCGCGATCAAATTGCACGAACCGCCGCCGCAATGGACGCCGCGCTCGCGATAAGCCAGCGCATATCTGATACCAAATCTCAGAAAGTATGACTCCCCTAAGCCCCTCCCCTTCAGGGGAGGGGCTATAAGTAGCGATCCCCGAGAACTGCTAGACACCATGGGATCAAGGCGAGCGCTATCGTTTCATCGCCTCAATCAGCTTCTTGATTTCTTGTGAACGACCGCGCGGCATGATCAGCACGTCATTGCCGCTGGCAACGACGGTCAGGTCATTGATGCCGAGTGTCGCAACACGAATGCCATCGCTGCGAATCAAACAGTTGGTCGTTTCGACCATGACGACATCCCCATGGACTGCATTGCCCGCGCTATCCCGGTCACTGATCAAATGCAGCGCGTCCCAGCTCCCGACATCGCTCCACCCCATGCTTACGGGAACAACGGCGACACGCTCCGCCTTCTCCATGACAGCATAATCAATTGAGTCTGCTGGTGCAGTGCCAAAGGCCTCCGCATCGGGAAAAATCCGACTTCCGTCATGCCTCGCGCCATCCATCGCCTGCTGGCAGGCTGCCAGCATTGCCGGGGCATAGGTGGCGAGTGCAGCAAGATAAGCATCAGCGCGAAAAAGGAAAATGCCCCCATTCCAGGCATGGTCGCCCGCCGCCAGCATCGCCTCGGCGCGGTCTCGCGGCGGCTTCTCAACAAATGTAGCAACGCGGTGCACACCTGCGACGATTTCCTCCCCGATTTGAATCCAGCCATAGCCGGTCTCGGGCGCATCAGGCGCAATGCCAAAGGTCACCAGCCAACCCTGCGCGACCAATGGCAATGCGGCCTGAATGGCCGCGTGGAACACGGGCACATCGGCAATCACATGATCTGATGGCATGACCAGCAACGGCGCAGCCCCGGCGCCGGCAGCAATCGCGGCAAGGGCAATAGCGGGAGCAGTGTTACGCCCAACCGGTTCCAGGATCAGTGCCTGGGCAGAAGCCGCCACAGCACCAAGTTGCATCTCAACCATGTCCGCATGACGAGCATTGGCAACGACAATCGGCGCAGCAAACTGCGCGCCAGTCGCGCGGCACGCGGTCAACTGCAGCATGGTTTGTTCGGCTGTCAGTGGAAGCATTTGCTTGGGCCGTTCAGCCGTCGACATCGGCCACAACCGGGTACCTGACCCGCCGGACAGGATAACAGGGACAATGGGCACGGCAGCGGTCATACAGAAACTCCAGTCGCGTCCGCGATAGCGGCTGACCAATCACATGGAAACCGTTCAAGAAATCCGCGCCGCAGCCGCGTTCAACCTTTATTTGTCAATTTCTGCGACAGCCGGTTCAGGTGTCGGGATCGCTTACAGTCCCGAGGCAGACAAGGCTGCGTGACGATGATCAGGTTGTTCAAACACTACATCCCCAATGCCGTGCTGCTACTCGGCCTGCTTGACTTGGTCATGCTCGTCACTGCGGGCGAACTGGGCTGGACGACCCGCGCTGGTCAGGTCGGCATGGCGATCCCGCCGATCATCACGCGCGCACCGCAATTGGCTACCTTCGCGCTCAGCCTGATGACGGCGATGATTGCCGTCGGCGTGTACAGCGCGCAATCATTGCAATCGATGCGGGTTGCCGCTGCCCGGTTGCTTGTCGCCATCTCGCTCGGCGTCATCGTTCAGGCGGTGATTTTCTTCGTCGTTCCCGAGCTCGCCTTTTGGCGTTCCAACTTGCTCCTTTCGATGGGTTTCGCGGTAATATTCCTCTTTGCGTTACGCATCTTGCTCGGCAAATTGCTTGGTGGGCAAGCGTTTAAGCGCCGTATCGTGGTGCTCGGGGCAGGCGCACGCGCCGCGCGGCTGAAGGCACTCGCGCAACAGCCCGGCTCGGCCTTTGTTGTCGTGGGTTACGTCTCAATGAGCGAGCCGACCCGGATCATCCCCGAGGCAATCTCACGCGACGCGATCTATAATCTTGCCGACCATGTCGTCCTGCTCAACGCCAGTGAGGTGGTTCTGGCACTGGAAGAGCGGCGCAACGCCCTGCCACTGAAAGACTTGCTGCGCATCAAGACCACGGGTGTTCACGTCAACGAGATTTCGACCTTTCTTGAGCGCGAAACCGGTCGCGTCGATCTGCAAAGCGTCAATCCAAGCTGGCTGATTTTCTCGGATGGCTTCTCCTCCGGGCGGATGCTGTCCAGTGCCTTCAAGCGGGTTTTCGACATCAGCGTCAGCCTGTTGCTGCTGACACTGGCCATGCCTGTCATCCTGATCACCGCCATCGCGATCAAGCTGGAAAGCAAGGGGCCAGCCTTTTATCGCCAACGTCGTGTCGGCCTGTTTGGCGAAGGCTTCGACATTCTCAAACTGCGCTCGATGCGGCAGGATGCCGAGGTCGGGGGCAAGGCCGTATGGGCGGAAAAGGATGACCCGCGGATTACCCGCATTGGCCGCTTCATCCGCAAGACCCGTATCGACGAGTTGCCGCAGTGCTGGAGCGTCCTCAAGGGCGAGATGAGCTTTGTCGGGCCTCGCCCGGAACGCCCGCAATTCGTCGAAGATCTTGAACAGCAGCTCAATTATTATGCTGAACGCCACATGGTGAAGCCCGGCATTACCGGTTGGGCACAGATCAACTATCCCTATGGCGCGTCAATCGACGACGCACGCCAGAAGCTTGAGTACGACCTCTACTACGCCAAGAACTACTCGCCCTTTCTCGACTTGCTGATCATCCTCCAGACGATCCGCGTCGTCCTGTGGCCAGAGGGCGCGCGCTGACGCCATGCCATTGACCCTCGTCCTGTGGAGTCACGCGCTCGCCGCCCTGCTCTTCGCAGGTGTGGCGGTAACGCGCCTGCGCGACGCCGGGTCAGCATTGCCACGACTGACGTTCGTGATCGCGCTTTCGGTTACGGCGCTCTGGGCCTTGGCGGTCGCCGGGATAGACGCACGCGATGTCACCACCAGCATCACAGAATTGTTACGCAATCTCGCCTGGCTCAGCTTCATGTTCGCGCTGGTCTGCCGCAATCAGAGCTCGCCCGAACGGCGCGCCGTCGCGATCATCTACGGCGTTGTTGCCATGGTGATTGCGGTCGATGTTGGCCTTTGTATCGCCGATGAGATCGTTGGTCACGGCAGCATTGCCGCTCTTTCTACCGCGCTGCTGGTGCTGCGCATGGTTGTCGCCGTCAGCGCCCTGTTGCTGGTTCATCACCTCTATATCACGGTCGCACCCCGTGCACGTGGCGGCATCCGGCTTGCTGTCATCGCCCTGGCGTTGATGTGGAGCATGGATCTACTGCTCTACGCGACCAGCTATCTGACTGATCACTGGTCAAATTCCTTGCTCGTTGGGCGCGGCGTGCTGATGGCATTTGCAGCACCGCTGTTTGCAATTGCGGTGCAGCGCAATGGCGACTGGACCCTGCAGCTTTCACGTACCGTTGCCTGGCAGACGCTCTGTCTTGTCGCGACGCTGTTATACGCGGCCGCGATGCTCCTTGCGACGGGCGCAATTTCCAGCATCGGTGGTGACAATGCCCGGCTCTTTCAGGCGGCGTTCGTCATCGGATCGACGACGGCGGTACTGACGATCCTCTCATCGCCATGGGTGCGAGCCTGGGCCAAGGTAAAGCTTGCCAAGCACTTCTTCCGTCATCGCTATGATTATCGCGCCGAATGGGTCCGCTTCACCGAAACGCTCGGCAAACCTGACGATGCGGCGCGACTCGACGAACGTATTGTCAAGGCCGTTGCCGATCTGACGGATTCTCCCGCCGGCTTGCTGCTTGAACCTGACGGGGTCGCCCTTGCCATCGGCGCGGGATGGAACTGGGACCGTGACACCCTCCCCGCTTTCGGCGCTGATGCCAATCTGGCGCAATATCTCTCCAGCGGCGGCCGCATCATCGAACTTGATACGGTGCGTAACGACAGCGCCGAACCGACCGAGATCGCCTGCGTCCCGCAATGGATGCTCGACACCGACGCATGGGCGCTTGTGCCGCTCGCACATCTCGGTCGCTTGCAAGGTGCCATCCTTCTCGCCCGCCCACCCATCGACCGTGCGCTTGACTGGGAGGATCTTGATCTGCTGCGGATCGCCGGACGCCAGGTTGCCAGCTATCTCGCGGAAGCGCGCGCGCAGGAGGCGCTTGCCGATGCCCAGCGTTTTGATGAATTCAACCGGCGGTTTGCGTTCATCATGCATGACATCAAAAATCTGGTCAGCCAGTTGGCTCTGGTGACGCGTAACGCTGAACGCCATGCTGACAACCCTGCGTTCCGCGCCGACATGATTGCAACATTGCAGGATTCCACCGGGCGAATGAATGACCTGCTCGCGCGTCTGTCTCAACACCATAATGGCCGTGCGGAGAGTCTGCGGGCGGTGGAACTGCTCCCGCTGGTCGAACGTGTTGCAGCCCGCCGCCGCGCGCTGCACCCCATTACGGTAACAGGCGATCGCTCGGCGCTTGCGTCAGCCGATCCTGTCCGGCTCGAACAACTGCTGGGCCATCTGGTCCAAAACGCGATCGAGGCAAGCGCATCCAACGAACCCGTTGCTATCATCGTCACATCCGATGCTGATCGTGCCACCGTTGAGGTCATTGATCATGGCTGCGGTATGTCGCCGTCTTTCCTGCGCGAGCAGCTCTTCAAACCCTTCACCTCAACGAAAGCGGGCGGCTTCGGCATTGGTGCATTTGAGGCCCGGCAACTGGCCGAGGCGATGGGCGGCAATGTCACTGTCACCAGCCGTGAAGGCGAAGGCACGTGCTTCCGTGTCGTACTTGCAACAGCCCATCACCACGTCCTTTCCCTTGGAGAAGCCGCGTGACTGACGCGACGAGCAACCGACCGAAACTGCTGATTATCGAGGATGATGTCGGGCTGCAGCGGCAGTTGCGCTGGGCCTATGAGGGCTATGACGTCATCGTCGCCGGTGACCGCAGCAGCGCGATTGACGCCGTGCGTTCCGACGAACCGGCAGTGGTAACGCTTGACCTTGGCTTGCCACCCGACCCCGATGGCATCACCGAAGGCTTTGCAACGCTTGCTGAAATCCTGTCGCTCAAACCCGACACAAAGGTAATTGTCGCATCGGGTCATGGCGCAAGGGAAAGTGCCCTGCGCGCCATTGCCGAGGGGGCGTGGGACTTTTACCAAAAGCCGATCGACATTGATGCGCTGGGGTTGATCGTTGCCCGCGCCTTTCACGTCCACGCGCTGGAAGCCGAGAATCGTCGTCTCGCCGAACGTGGAAGCGGAACGGCACTGGGTGGTCTGATTTCCGCCGCGCCGGAAATGACCAAGGTAACCCGCACGATAGAACGTGTGGCCAATGCCGATGTCTCGGTTATGCTGCTCGGCGCCAGCGGCACCGGAAAGGAACTGCTCGCCCGGGGCCTGCACGACAGCAGCCCGCGCGCGCGCGGTGCCTTTGTGGCGATCAACTGCGCCGCAATTCCGGAGGCTTTGCTCGAGAGCGAGCTGTTCGGTCACGAAAAGGGGGCTTTTACCGGCGCGATCAAGACCACCGAAGGGAAGATCGAACAGGCCCATGGTGGCACGCTGTTCCTTGATGAGATTGGCGATGTTCCGCTCCCGCTCCAGGTCAAGCTGCTGCGCTTTTTGCAGGAACGGGTGATCGAACGGATCGGTGGTCGAAAGCCGATTGCCGTCGATACCCGCATTGTCTGCGCCACCCATCAGGATGTTGATGCCATGGTGGCGGACGGCCGTTTCCGCGAAGACCTCTATTATCGCCTCGCTGAAATCGTCGTGCGTATTCCCTCGCTGGCTGAGCGCAGCGGCGATGCGGTGCTGCTCGCGCAACATTTCCTCAGGAAATACGCCAAGTCGATGCATTCCGCCGTAACCGGGCTTTCGCCCGACGCGGCCGCTGCAATCGCCGCCTGGAATTGGCCGGGCAATGTGCGTGAACTGGAAAACCGCATGAAGCGGGCCGTCATCATGGCTGAAGGCAAGCTCGTCACCGCAACTGATCTTGATCTGGTTCCGGTTGCCAACAGCGAGTTGCCGCTGAACCTGCGCACCGCACGTGAAAATGCGGATCGCACCGCGATCCGTCATGCCCTTGCCCGCGCCGATGGAAACATATCCCACACTGCCAAGCTGTTAGGGGTAAGCCGACCGACCTTGTACGACCTGTTGAAGAGCTATGACCTCCATGCGTAAGACCCGCTCATCGAAGCTGCGCCGAACAGGCGCCCGCATCCGCCTCGCGCTGATTGCCGTTGCCGCCATTGGCACGGTTTCGTTTGTCGCGATCAACGCCGCCCGACCGGCGCGAGCAAGCGCCAAAAGCGCCCGGACGGAACTTGTCGAAAGCCTTGGGCTATTGAGTGCCGGCAATTTCAGCGCGGCGCGCAACCACGCAATCGCGGCGACCAAGGCAGATCCTGACTGGGGGCTCGCTCACGCCGTACTGGCACGTACCTACCTTGCGCTCGGTGACGGTGTCGCCGCCGAAGGGGAGCTGGGCCGCGCCATCAATGCAGGATTCGACGCCAGCCGGGCGCATCAGCTTTACGCCCATGCCTGGCTGTTGCAGGGAGACCCGGCCCGGGCCCTCGCTGAGGCGAGCAAGGCAAGCCATCGCTTCAGCGGCTATGCCACACGCGTCGCGGCGCGCGCGCTGGCAGCCCAGGGCGATTTGCCCGGCGCGCAGGAGACACTCGCCACCGTGCTCGCGGCCGATCAGCGCAACAGCTATGCCTGGGGTGATCTCGGTCGCGTGCGCTATGCTACCGGCGATCTTGCCGGTGCCATTGCCGCCGCCACCAAGGCGATTGACCTTGACCGGAACAATGTTGAAGCGCTGACATTGCGCGGCGAACTGGTGCGGGCCCAATATGGGTTGCTTGCGGCGCTGCCATGGTTTGAAGCGGCACTCAAGCATGATGCCTATTACCACCCGGCCCTGATCGAATATGCCGCAACCCTTGGGGATGTCGGGCGCAATGTCGATATGCTTGCTGCCACCCGTCGTGCGCTCGCGGCGCGGCCCGGCAGCCCGCAAGCCTTGTACCTCCAGGCGGTACTCGCCGCACGTGCGGGCAATTATGACCTGTCCCGGTCATTGATGCAGCGCACCGGCGGCAAGATCACCCACCTGCCGGGCGTGCTGTTGCTGAATGGTATGCTTGAATTTCAGAACGGCGACTATCAGCAGGCGATTGGCACCTGGCGGGAACTGGTCGGCCGCCAGCCCTATAATCTGGATGCCCGCAGGATGCTCGGCGCCGCATTGCTCCACGCCGGTGACGCGCGCGGTGCGCTCGACATATTGCGCCCACTCGCCCTGCGCAGCGATGCCGACAGCTACACCCTGTCGCTGGTCGGTCGCGCGTTTGAACGTACCGGTGAACGCGATTGGGCGGCCAAATATCTTGATCGTTCGGCATGGCCCGCCTTGGCCGGGTCCACGCCCTTCGGCACTGATGACAGCCTGCCACAGCTCGCAGCATCAGCTGACGAGGATCCTTCTGACCCGGTCGCGCGGATGGGGTTTGTCAGGGGACTGGTCGATGCCGGTGAGGCGAACGCCGCTCTCGGTCAGGCACAGCAACTGGTGCAAAGTTATCCTGGCGCACCTGCCGCCCATCTTGCTGTCGGCGATGTGCTGATGGTCATGGGCCGCTATGACGATGCTGCCAACGCCTACCGCCGCGCGGCCGATCTGCGATTTGATGAGGCTACGATGCTTCGCACTGTCGATGCGCTTGATCGCGCTCACCGGGCGGTGGAGGCAACCAATGTCCTGAGCCTCTACATTTCACAAAACCCACAGAGCATCGCCGCACAACGCCTGGTCGCCCATCGCCAGATGATCGGCGGAGATTGGGATGCCGCCATCGACACGCTCGAACAATTGCGTGCGCGTATCGGCAATCGTGATGTCGCGCTCCTGGCTGAGCTTGCTTACGCCTATACCGGCGATGACGATCCTGATGCCGGCGTAGTCTTTGCCAAGGCAGCCTATCGCCTCGCGCCGATGAACCCGGCGGCGAGCGACAGCTATGGCTGGGCGTTGTACCAGCAAGGCAAGACGGAACCCGCCTTGCAGCTGCTCGAAAAAGCCGCGTCGATCGCGCCCGGCAATGCGATGCTGCGCTGGCACCTGGCGCAGGCACAGGCGGACAGCGGTCGAAATCGTGACGCAGCCGCCAATATTCGCGCTGCACTGTCGGACAGCAGTTTCTCAGATCGCGCCGCCGCCACGGCGCTGCTCAAGACGCTCGCCTGAATCGAGCGACCGGACCAAATTTGTCGAAGCGACTTTCTTCCTTTCTGGGCTAAAGGTGAAGCGACCGGCGCGCAATCTTGCGCGCCCATGCGGAGGTAAAGTGTCCGACGAGAACCTGCTTGGTCGCATCGCTGCGGCGCTGGAGCGGATCGCACCGCCGCCGCCGCCGCCAGCTGATCCGCTATCGCATCCAGCCTATGTCTGGCGCGACAATGCACTTGCCGCGACACGCGATTTCGCGCCGCTTCCCCTCGAGCGGCTTTGCGGCATCGATGAGCAAAAGGCGGTACTGCTCGGCAATATTGAACGCCTTGCCGCCGGCGCCGCCGCACATGATGCACTGCTATGGGGTGCGCGCGGCACGGGAAAATCTGCCCTGGTCAAGGCGTGTGTCGGCGCCGTACAGGCTCGTGGCGGTTCAGTCGCGTTGGTAGAGGTTGCGGCAAACGCACTCGAATCACTGCCCGTTTTGTTTTCCCGGCTTGCCGGGTTACCACGCGCTTTTGTCCTGTTCGTTGACGATCTGGGCTTCGACGCAGCGAGTGACGCGCGCGCGCTGCGGTCAATGCTGGAGGGCGGGGCTGAAGCAAGGCCAGACAATGCCCGGCTCGTCGTTACGGCAAATCGCCGCCACCTCATCCCGCGCGATCTTGGCGAACAGGATAGCGCGATCAACCCGCGCGACGTGATTGACGACAACCTTGCGCTTTCGGATCGATTTGGCCTGAGCCTGGGTTTTCACGTCGTCGATCAGCCCGGCTATCTTGAGATTGTCCAGGCATATGCTGCTGCCCATCAACTTCCCTTTGATGCGGGTGATGCGATCGGCTTCGCCACCCGACGTGGCGGGCGGTCTGGAAGGGTCGCATGGCACTATATCGTCGATCTGGCCGGTCGGCATGGCCGTGCCTTGAAGTAACAGACGCGGCGGCTGACTGGTCAGCCGCTAGCCGTTTCGATCAACTCCGCGAGTTCAAGCCAGCGCATCTCGGCGGCATCCTTTTCTGAACGCGCCGCCTCAATCGCCCGCATCAGCTTGTCGAACCTTGCCGGGTCGCGCACATAAAGGCCGGGATCGGCCATCGCAGCCTCATCCCGCGATATCGCGGCATCAAGTTGCTCAATCCGCGCTGGCAGCGTGTCATAGTCACGCTGGTCCTTGTAACTGAGCTTGACCCGCGCAACTGGCGGCGGCGGTGGCGCGGCAATGCTCTGCGCGACTACCTTTTTCGGTGCGACACGCGCCTTGCGGCGACGCTCCCAATCCTCATAGCCACCCGCCACGACATCGACATTGCCGGAGCCGTCAAGGCCCAGCGTCACGGTCACTGTCCGGTCGAGAAAATCGCGATCATGGCTGACGATCAAAACCGTGCCATCATAATCACCGATCACCTCCTGCAAGAGGTCAAGCGTTTCAAGGTCGAGATCATTGGTCGGCTCGTCGAGCACCAGCAGGTTTGAATGGCGGGCAAACTCCCGGGCCAGCAACAGGCGCGAGCGCTCCCCGCCGGAGAGCGTACCAATCTTGGCGTCAACAAGACCGGGTTCGAACAAGAACTCCTTCAGATAGCCAATGATGTGCTTCTTGATCCCGAGTACCTCGATCCAATCACCACCATTGGTCAACACGTCACGAACGGTCTTTTCGGGTGCCATCAAACTGCGTTGCTGGTCGATCACGACCCCGTTCAACGTCTTGGCAAGCTTGATCGTACCGGCATCCGGCTCAAGCTCACCCGTCAACAGCTTCAACAGCGTCGTCTTTCCCGCACCATTGGCCCCGACAATACCGATCCGGTCGCCGCGGGTGACGCGCAACGTCAGATCGCGGATGATCGTGCGATCCCCAAAATTCTTCGACACGCCCTTCGCGTCGATAACGACTTTGGTTCGCGTGTCGTCGCTGGCAGTCACAAGATTGGCGGTGCCCTGCGGCCCGAGCATCGAGGCGCGCTCGGCACGCATGTCCTTCAATTTGGCAAGCCGCCCCTGGTTCCGCTTGCGTCGGCCGGTCACCCCACGCAACAGCCAGTGTTCTTCAATCTTGAGCTTGGCATCGAGTCGCTGGGCGTTGCGTTCCTCTTCCGCATAGACCGTCTCGGTCCACGCCTCGAAGCCACCGAACCCGATCTCGGCCCTGCGGATCGCGCCGCGATCAAGCCACAAGGTCTGCCGCGTCAATCGCGTCAAAAAGGTGCGATCATGGCTAATCGCGACAAAGGCGCCCTTGTATCGACTGAGCCAGTCCTCAAGCCAGTCAATCGCGACAATGTCGAGATGATTGGTCGGTTCGTCCAGCAACAACACGTCAGGGTTCATGGCCAGCGCCCGGACAATCGCCGCGCGCCGCCGTTCTCCGCCCGAAGCACTGTTAGCTTCGCGTGTCAGGTCAATGCCAAGTTGCCCGGCAATCGCCTCCGCCTCGTGGCGCAGCGGTGCGTCCTCACCCGACAGGACATAATCCTCCAGGGTCGCAAAGGCCGTCAGCACGGGTTCCTGTTCGAGCAGGACGACGCGCGTCCCCGGCACGATCACTCGCCGCCCCTCATCGGAATCGATGGCGGCTGCGATTGCCTTGAGCAAGGTTGTCTTGCCCGCACCATTTCGACCGATCAGGGCGAGCCGGTCACGTGCGCCAATATGGAGATCGAGATGGCGAAACAGCCAGCCCGAGCCTTGAATGATACCAAGGTCTTCGTACGATAAAACAGGTGCGGCCATGTGCGTGCCCCTAGGGTGCGCGCTTCGCTCCCGCAAGTTGCGCTTGCCTGACTCACTCATTCACAGGCTGTTCAATCCCGGCCCGCTATGCGATTGCTTATGAAGATGCTGGCTTCCCTGTTGTTGACCGCGTTGATCGCGACCGCACCACTTGCAGTGGAGGGGCAGCCGTTGCAGCGCCACAATGAAGCACAAAGTGCTTGGGATGCCCGTCAATCGGGCAGGCTGCTTCCTTTGCGTGAGATCGAGAACCGCGTCGTCCCCATGATGCGCGGCGCGGAATATCTCGGCTTCGATTTCGAATCTGAGAGTGGCATTTACACGCTCAAGTTCCTGCGTAATGGATCGGTCATATGGATCGCGGTCGATGGCCATTCCGGGCAAATCGTCGGGCGCGCCGGAAACTAAGCGCCCGCCGGAAACACGGAAAACTAGGGGATATGATATGCGCGTTCTGATCGTCGAGGACGAACCCAATCTTGGTCAGCAGCTCAAGAACACCTTGGAGGGCGCTGGTTATGCGGTCGATCTGGCGACCGATGGCGAAGAGGGTCATTTCCTCGGGTCGACCGAAAGCTACGACGCTGTGGTGCTCGATCTCGGTCTTCCCGAGGTTGATGGCCTTACCGTGCTCGATCGCTGGCGCAAGGAAGGTCGCACCCACCCCGTGCTGGTCCTTACCGCACGCGACAGCTGGTCAGACAAGGTTGCCGGGCTTGATGCCGGTGCGGACGATTATGTCGCCAAGCCGTTCCAGTCCGAAGAACTGATCGCACGCTTGCGGGCATTGATCCGCCGCGCATCAGGAAACGCCTCTTCCGAGTTGACGGCCGGTGACGTGCGTCTCGACACACGCTCGGGCAAGGTCACGCTGGCCGGCGAGCCGGTGAAGCTGACCGCGCAAGAGTATAAGTTGCTCAGCTACCTGCTCCATCACAAGGGCAAGGTGGTCAGCCGGACCGAGTTGATCGAACATATCTATGATCAGGATTTTGATCGCGATTCGAACACCATCGAAGTGTTCGTTACGCGTATCCGCAAAAAGCTCGGTCAAGATGTCATCACGACGATCCGCGGGCTCGGTTACAGCCTTGAGGATCCCGATGCCTGACTTGCGAGCGCACGGTGGTTGAGGCGGGTCCGCCGGCTGGACTGGCGGGAAAGCCTGTCACGTCAACGCTCACGGGCAACACCACAGGATCCCTGTCCCGCCGCATGATCATGATCGCGGCGGCCTGGATCATGTTGCTGCTGACCGGCGGAGGATTTGCGCTGGATCGGGTGCTGACAGGCGCCGTTACCCGCAATTTCGACACGCAGCTTGATTATGTTCTGACCGCATTGATCGTTTCCGCGGAGATTGGACCCGACGGCGAGGTGATGAACACGCGCGAACCGGCAGATCAACGCTTCCTTGAACCCAACTCGGGTCTCTATTGGCAAGTCAGCGCCAAGGGCAGTGACCCCTATGCATCACGTTCGCTCTGGGATCGCCGCCTGGCCTATGGCAGCGACCATACCGATTTCGGCGTCCATTCCTATGACAGCGACCAGTTTGTCGCCCATTCCGGCCCTGATGGGCAAGGTTCGAACCGTGAAAAGTTGAAACATGCCGCAACGGGCATCTTTGACAACCTGCGCGGCTTGATCGGTGTCAACGATGTCGATCACGCACAGAGTGAGGGCGAGGAACTGCGGATCCTCGAACGGGATGTCAAACTGCCCGGATCGGACGTGCGTTGGCGTTTCCAGGTCGCCCAGAGCCGCGAGGGGCTGGATGGCCAGATCGCCGCGCTGCGCCGCACCCTGGTCCGCAGCTTCGTCTTGCTGGCCTGCGGATTGATCGTCATGGCGGCGTTGCAGACATTTTACGGCCTGTGGCCGCTGCGCAAGGTGCGTGAGGAAATCGCCCGAATGCGCGCTGGGAAATCCCGCGCGGTTGAGCGCCCGATGCCGATCGAGGTCGCGCCGTTGGTCGAA
The DNA here is from genome assembly GCA_963422345.1 of uncultured Sphingomonas sp. Lineage (GTDB taxonomy): Bacteria > Pseudomonadota > Alphaproteobacteria > Sphingomonadales > Sphingomonadaceae > Sphingomonas. The sequence goes on along the minus strand of OY729425.1, from coordinate 1,747,043 downwards.
GAACTGAACGCGCTGATCGAACACAATGAACGCCAGGCGGAGGAAGCCAGACGCCATGCCGGCAACCTGGCCCATGCCCTGAAGACCCCGCTGACGGTGATCATGAACGCCGCGACTGCCGAGGCGGATGATCTCGGTGAGACCGTCGTGCGTGAGGCGCGAACGATGCGCCGACAGGTCGACCATCACCTTGCACGCGCCCGCGCGGTCGGCCGTCGCGGCTCCGCGCATAGCCGGGCAGATGTCTGGCCCAGCCTTGAATCAGTCGAACGCGCTGTCGGCCGGCTCTATCGGCACGTACGCATCGACACGGACGGCCCAAGGGACTTGCAGGTCCATGTCGAGCGTCAGGATCTTGACGAGATGCTCGGCAATCTGATCGAGAATGCGGCAAAATATGGCGGCGGCAGCGTCTTCGTGACGGTCAAATCCCATTCCGGTTTTGTCGAATTCCTCATTGAGGACGATGGACCGGGTATTCCGGAAGAGGAGCGAATCCGCATCTTTGACCGTGGCGTGCGACTGGACACGGGCAAGCCCGGTACCGGGCTCGGCCTTGCCATCGTCCGCGACGTGGCAGAAATTTATGAGGGAACCGTCAGCCTTGAGGAAAGCGAGGATCTGGGCGGGCTAATGGTACGTCTTAGGTTGCCCGCCGCGAGCTGACCAGTTCATCAAGCCACTGCCCTCAACTCATTCATAACCTCCGCCGTGATCGCCAAACTTCGTTTGCGTGCATCATGATCATAGATCGAACTGGCCACCATCACTTCGTCAACCCCGGTCCGGGCGACAAAGGCAGCGATCTCGCGCGCGACCTTGGCACGACCACCGACAGCCGAACACTGCAGGATATGGTCAAGAATGGCGCTGCCCTGCACACCCAGCGTTTCGCGGTATCCGGCAACCGGTGGCGGCAATTGGCGCGGATTACCCAGGCGTAGCGCGACAAATGCCTGTTGCTGCGAGCTTGCCAGCAATTCCGCTTCAGCATCACTTTCAGCCGCAAATACGTTGAACCCCGCCATCATATGCGGCTTCGCCAGCGCTTCCGATGGCCGAAACTCGCGGCGATAGGTTGCTACGGCCTGATCAAGTGCATCCGGTGCAAAATGCGAGGCAAAGGCAAAGGGCAAACCCAGCATCGCCGCAAGCTGCGCGCCGAACAGGCTCGATCCGAGAATCCAGATGTCGACCTTTGCCCCGGCCCCCGGCGTCGCGCGAATCCCGGTCTGTCCGTCGTCGGCGAAATAGCTCTGCAGTTCCAGCACGTCGCGCGGAAAGGCATTGGCATCGCTGTCCAGCGTGCGGCGGATCGCCTGCGCGACCCGCTGATCCGAACCCGGCGCACGCCCAAGACCAAGGTCGATGCGGCCCGGAAACAGCGCATCAAGCGTGCCGAACTGTTCAGCGATTACCAACGGCGCATGGTTGGGCAGCATGATCCCGCCCGCCCCCACGCGAATGCTGTGCGTTGCGGCTGCGACATGGGCAATCACCACAGAAGTCGCTGCACTGGCGATACCAGCCATGCCGTGATGTTCGGCAACCCAATACCGGGTAAAGCCGCATTGTTCAGCATGTACAGCCAGATCGGCCGCATTGGCCAATGCCTGGCCAACGCTCCCGCCCTCGACGACAGGAACCAGATCGAGCAGCGAATAGTCCGTCATAGGCTGACAGATGGGGCGGCCCCGCCCTTTTCACCAGCCATCAAAATGCCGTCGACCAACGCAGGGTGGCACCAGCATCGTCAGGAAGGGAAGAGAAATTGCCCGGATTGCGGCGATAGAATAGGTTCGTCTGCAAATCGCCCCACCACAACGGCAGCGCATATCGCGCCTCAACGTCAACTTCCCGGCCCTGTGGCGCAAGGTTGAGTGTCTGGTTCGACCATGCCGTTACCGAAACGGATTCATAGTCATAATCGGTTGGCAGGCGCAGCGTAATCCCGCCGCTGCTTACCCGCAGCGGCTGTGCGAGCCGCAATCCAAACCGGTCACGCTTCGCAAACAGGCCATCCTTGGCAATATCGAACGCAAAGGCGTTGGTTTGGATCGTCCCGCCACCGTCAACGCCATTATGCAATCTGGCTATCGTCCAGCCTTTGCGCAGTGCCGCACCAAGCGACCAGCGGGCGCCCAGATCAACGCGGGCGGCCAGATCGACGAAATAGCTCGTCGCGCGCGTTCCACCCAGTCCGTCACTGAACCGCGCACCGAGCAGCGTATTGTTCTCGGTCAGCACGGTTCCCGACAAACCCGCCGAAACTGGCCCAAATTGCCGATCCACGGCCAGCGCCGCCTTTTGATAGCCATAACGCCGGTAACGATCACGGAGTGCCGGCATCGCCTCAGCGTCGCGGCTCAATGCCGATCCGGATTCAACAGCACCAGTGATACCCCATTTCCCAAAGGTCTGTCGCACCGCTGCCGATCCGCGCACCTGGCTGTCGAAACCGAGATTATGGGTCGGGTCTTGCGCCACAAGAAACGCCGGGTCGGCGCGCCCGGCCAATCGCGCGGTAAGGGTGTCGCCACTTTCCGAAAAACCCAACGCGAAGCTCGCAGTCGAGCCCAGCCGCCGGGTGACAATACCGGCAATCGCGCGTGCTTTCTCCGCCTGTTCGCTGCTCAACATGGTACGCTGGACCAGCGCACCACCCCGTGCCGGGGCAACCGTCAGCGCAACACTGGTATTGCCAAAATCCGAGGAATAATTCCGCGTCCGTGCCTGCAACGCCCCAACCAGAGATCGTTGCGGGCTGCCATGGATGATCGTCTCGGCCAGATCGAGGGTATAGGCCCGATCAAAGCTGTCGAGGATCACGCTGTTCAGCGCACCCTGTCGCGCATCGCCCATCGGCGCCGACAATGTACCGTTGATGCCAAGCGACACGCGCGCTGGCGTACCAGCCACCGACGTTGCCCCGATCGGCGCAAAGGCCTTGGTCAGGTCAAGCACACCCTGGCCATAGACGCCATCCGGCCCGACATCGCCCGCATCGCGTGCTGACTGGAACAATATGCTGACAATCTGCGCGCCGGTCAGGTTGGGGAAAGCCTGCGCCAACAAGGCCACTGCCCCGGCGATCTGTGGCGCTGAAAATGACGTCCCGCTCCACAGAAACGGCGTATTGTTGTTATCGGGTGCCCGGACCTTTTCACCGACCGCCGCCAGATAATGAGCAATGCTGTTTCCCGCCTTGCCGCTGAAGCTGGAGATCACATCGGCGCCCGGCGTGCGCGAGTCATTCGCTCCGACTGATCCGGCGATGATCACCAGTCCGCGTGACACCGCGCTATTATTGGCAATCTGGGCAAAGGGGTCGGGGTCCGCCGTGCTGTCGTTACCGGCGGAAATGACAATAATCACCCCGGCGGCGGTCGCGCGATTGATGGCATTGATGACCGGCGATCCGGCAACCGAGCCGCCAAGCGAGACATTGATCACGCGCGCGCCATTTGTCACCGCCAGGTCAATCCCCCGACCGATCGCCGTGTCGCTGAACTTGCAACCGCTCTTGCCGTCACTGGTGGTTGTCGCGCAGCTTCCCGGCGTGTCGGCGCGCGCGACAATCAATGTGGCGTCAAACGATATGCCATGCGTTCCGGTGTCATTGCGCCGCCCGCCGATGGTGAAGGCAACGGCCGTACCATGCCCACCCTCATCATCCACGCTGGGATCACCCGCGACATCGGCGGATGCTGGATCAATCCGGGTGCCAAACTCAGCGCTCTGGAGATCGACCCCGCTATCGACAACACCGACCTTGATGCCAAGGCCCGTCGCGCCCTTGCTATAGGCCGCAAGCGAATTTGCTGAAACCGCTCCCACGGTCGCGCGATATTCTGCCGTATCAAATGATCCGGTTGGCGTCGGGGTCGGGGTCGGGGTTGGGGTTGGGGTTGGGGTGGGTGTAGGCGTTGGAGTCGGCGTGGGTGTGGGTGTAGGCGTAGGGGCCGGAGCTGGAGTCGGCGCTGGCGTGCTGCCAACACCGCTGCCACCGCCACACCCGCCCACCATAACCAGGCAAGCAAGAGCTGCTGACCGCAGCAAATTGGTACGCAGAACGCTTTTCATTACAGACCACCCTTTTCCCGGCTGCCGGTGTCTGCTTCCCGACACCGGCACCCCTGTGACGCGGTTCACGCGCCCTCCTTGCCCGTAGCGCCGACCGCGCCTAAGGCCCGCAACCATGCTCGCGCGTCTCGACCATGTCCGCAACTGGATTTTCGATCTCGACAACACGCTCTATCCGGCGAGCGCGATGCTGTTCGCGCGTATCGACGCCAGGATGACCGCGTATATCGCAGAGCGTTTCGATCTCGATAATGTCGCCGCGCACCGCCTTCAGAAGCAGTATTTTCTCCATCACGGCACAACGCTCGCGGGGTTGATGGCCGAACATCATGTCGATCCGCATCAGTTTCTTGATTTCGTCCATGACATTGAAATGGACGTGCTTGAGGAAAATGCCCCGCTCGCCGCTGCGATTGGCCATCTGCCGGGTCGCAAGATCATCTTCACCAATGCCGATGCTTCCTATGCCGGTCGCGTGCTCGACCGGCTCGGCCTGACCGCCAGCTTTGAGGCAATTCACGACATCCATGCCATGGATTTGCGCCCCAAGCCCCAGGCATCGGCCTATGCCGGTTTGTGCGCAGCGTTCGACATCGCACCGCAGGAAAGCCTGTTTGTTGAGGATATGGCCCGCAACCTCGCGCCAGCGAAAGCCATCGGCATGACCACCGTGTGGGTCGACAATGGTTCGGAGCAGGCCAGCGGTGACGATCGCAGTTTTATTGATTTCACCACCCACGACATCCGCCACTGGCTGGAAGACATATTGGAGGCCATATGAGCCACGATCTAGAAGCGACCACCGACATTGCCTGGGAACAACGCGACACCATCGGCCTGACCACCGGAGGAGAAATCCGCAACGCGGTTGAAGGCGCGCTCGCCTTGCTTGACGCTGGCGAACTGCGCGTTGCCGAGCCAGACGGCGCTGGCAGCTGGCGCGTCAATCAATGGCTGAAGAAAGCCGTGCTGCTGTCGTTCCGTCTCAACGACAACGCCCTGATCGATAACGGCCCCGGCGCCGGGCATTGGTGGGACAAGGTTCCGTCCAAATTTTCCGGCTGGGGTGAAAGTGAGTTTCGCGCCGCCGGCTTCCGCGCCGTTCCGGGCAGCGTGGTCCGGCGCGGCGCCTTTGTCGGCAAGGGGGCTGTCCTGATGCCAAGCTTCGTCAATATCGGCGCTTATGTCGGTGAAGGCACGATGGTCGACACCTGGGCCACGGTCGGCAGTTGCGCGCAGATCGGCAAGAACGTCCATCTCTCCGGCGGTGCTGGCATCGGCGGCGTACTGGAACCACTCCAGGCCAATCCGGTGATCATCGGCGATGGCGCCTTTATCGGTGCGCGCGCCGAAGTGGCCGAGGGCGTACGCGTCGGCGAAGGCGCTGTGCTCTCGATGGGAGTCTATCTCGGCGCGTCCACCAAGATCATTGACCGCGCCACGGGTGAGGTATTCCGGGGTGAGGTGCCGCCCTACGCGGTTGTCGTACCCGGTTCGACCGGCGGCAATCCCGGCCTCTACTGCGCGGTCATCGTCAAGCGCGTCGATGCACAGACCCGCTCCAAGACAGCCATCAACGAGTTGCTGCGCGACTGATGCGCTGGCTTGCTGGCCCTGCCCTGTTGCTGCTCGGTGCCGCGCAACCGCCGCGAGACATTCCGGTGATGTCAGCGACCGTGGTCCGCAGCCTGCCCCACGACAGCAGCGCTTTCACCGAAGGGCTGTTCTATCGCGACGGCGTCTTCTGGGAGAGTACCGGTGAGGTTGGCCGGTCGTCGATCCGCAAGGTCGATCCCGAAACGGGTCGGGTATTGCAGAGTGTCACCGTTCCACCGCCGCATTTCGGTGAAGGCATTGTTGCGGTCGGCAAACAAATCATCAGCCTTACATGGCGAAACGGCGTGGGTTTCCGTTGGTCGATCGACCCTTTGCGCCGCACCGGCCGCTTCTCCTATCCCGGCGAAGGTTGGGGGCTGACCAGCGATGGCAAGTCAGTCATCATGTCAGATGGCACTGCGCGCTTGCGCTTTCTCGACCCCGCCACCTTGCGCATCCAGCGACGCCTGACCGTTACCGCCAATGGCGTTCCGGTTGATCAGCTTAACGAGCTGGAATTTGTCGATGGTGAGATCCTGGCCAATATCTGGCGCACAAACCGGATCGCACGCATTGATCCGGCGACCGGCCATATCATCGGCCTGATCGACGTTGCTGCGCTCGCTGCGCAGGTAAATCTCGATGACCCGGATTCTGTGCCCAATGGCATTGCCTGGGACAGGGTCCATCGCCGCTTGTTCGTCACCGGCAAAAACTGGCCATTCATATTTGAAATCGCGCCGCCAAGAGACCATTGAGCGCGCCATGTTTTTGCCAAGTCTCGACAACGTCACACACGCCGCCTAACTCCCGCGCAACCAGGATCAGGATGCCTCCCGCCATGACCACAGCCAGCCAGGTACTCGACCGCGTTCTCGTCCTCGAAATGGTCCGCGTGACTGAGGCAGCAGCGATCGCCGCCGCAAGTCTTGTCGGACGCGGCGACGAAAAGGCTGCCGATGCCGCCGCCGTTGAGGCCATGCGCGAGGCGCTCAATGAGCTCTATATGGACGGTACCGTCGTGATCGGTGAGGGCGAACGGGACGAGGCGCCAATGCTTTACATCGGTGAAAAGGTTGGCTCGGCAATCGGCAAGGGGCCAAAGATCGACATCGCGCTCGATCCGCTGGAAGGCACCACCATCACCGCCAAGGCCGGCCCCAACGCACTGGCCGTACTGGCCATTGCCGATCAGGGCGGGCTGCTCAACGCTCCGGACGTTTACATGGACAAGATCGCGGTCGGTCCGGGGCTGCCCGATGGTATTATCGACCTCGACAAGACCCCGACCGAAAACATCACCGCCGTCGCGGCGGCCAAGGGCGTGAAGCCAAGCGACATTATCGCCTGCGTCCTCGACCGTCCGCGCCACGAGGCACTGATCGCAGAACTCCGCGCCATCGGCTGCGGCGTTATGCTGATCGGTGATGGCGATGTCGCCGGCGTGATCGCAACCACCAACCCCGATACGACGATCGACATCTATATGGGTTCTGGCGGCGCGCCTGAAGGCGTGCTGGCCTGCGCCGCGCTGCGCTGTGTCGGCGGCCAGTTCAAAGGCCGGTTGATCTTCCGCAACGAAGACGAACGTGCGCGTGCCCGCAAATGGGGCATTACCGATCTCGACAAGCAATATGACCTGACCGAACTGGCCAAGGGCGACTGTATTTTCGCTGCGACGGGCGTGACTGATGGTTCGCTCCTCGCCGGCGTCAAGCGCAAGTCCGGCGTCATGACGACAAGCAGCGTCGTGATGCGTGCAAGCTCGGGCACCGTCCGCTGGGTCAAGGGCGAGCACCGCATCGGGTAAGATGGACGATCACGCCCAGTCCGGCTGACACGTCAAACAACAAAGGTCATTCGTACGCCAACACCTGGCGGTTGCGGCGAATGCAATCGCGATTTGCACCTTCGCAATTGCAGCATTTCTTTTTGCAACGCACAACAACCATGCCTTTCAGGCATCCTCTCCTAAAAACTTCGATAGCCAGCCTTCCCCCGGAGGCTGGCTCTTTTTTTGGGCGGGCAAACAGGTGAGGTTGTGCTTCGACAGGGTCCGTCATGGGGGAACGCGCAATATTCTCGCGTCCCGACCCTGCAGGCGTCTAACCGTCAGTTGACCCTTTCGATCCGGTGTGCATTGGGGGCGACATGGCAAGATCAGCAACAGACATCATGCAGGACGCGATCAACGCAGCGGTCGTTGACGCGATCGTGGCACTGAAAGACGCATCGCAGGGTCTCCCCAATGCGCTCATCCGCGACCTCGCTTCGATCCATGCGAACACGGCGTTCACTGATCTGCCGCTGGCCGTGCAAAAGGCCGTCGCCGCAAGCGTGCGCAACGCTTTTTCCCAGTTCCAGAAGGATGGCTACGTCATCGCTGAAGCGAAAAGCGTGCATCCGACGACACATCGACCGGCAACAACTGGTGTAGCGGGCCGCACTGACCGCCCACCCCGCCGCGATGGCTTCAAACCTGGCGGCGTACGCCGTCCACCCGCTGGCAAGGGCAAACGCTGAGGACAAGCGTTTCACGCTGGCTTGCGCATAGACATCCCTTTTTGCGAGCGTGACCATGGTCGACCGCCTCAAGATCCTGCTTCAATATCTGCTGCCGAAGCAGGGTTTGACTGTCGTTGCGGGCCGTGTCGCCGCCGCGCGCGGCAGCGCGATGACGCTCCCGCTGATCCGCTGGTTTGTTGGCAGATACGGCGTCAACATGGCCGAGACCGAAAATCCGGACATCGCCAGCTATGCCAGCTTCAATGACTTCTTTGCCCGGGCGTTGAAGGCTGGCGCTCGACCTTTGGCCACCGCTGATTTCATCTGCCCGGTGGACGGGGCAATCAGCCAGTTCGGCGCGATAGACGACGAGCATATGCTGCAGGCCAAGGGTCATCGCTTCACCACCACCGCGCTCGTCGGCGGCGATCCGGCGCTTGCGGCCCGTTTCCGTAATGGAAGCTTCGCCAATTTGTATTTGTCACCCAGGGACTATCACCGCCTGCACATGCCCTGTGACGGTAATTTGACGCGCATGATTTATGTGCCAGGCGCGCTGTTTTCGGTGAACCCGGTCACGGCGCGCGGTGTACCGAACCTGTTCGCACGTAACGAGCGTGTTGTATGCGTCTTTGAATCCCCACAACACGGGCCATTCGTCATGGTATTGATAGGCGCGACCATTGTCGGCAGCATGGCCACAGTCTGGCACGGCGTCGTCAATGCAAGGCGCACCGGCAGCATTGCCGAATGGGATTATATTGATCAGGACATCAGGCTGGAAAAGGGCGCGGAAATGGGCCGCTTCCTGCTGGGATCAACGGTCGTCATGCTGTTCGCGCGTGACACCATCGCCTTCAACCCAGACTGGGCGCCGGAACGGCCTGTGCGCCTTGGTGAAATGATGGGCAATCGTCCGGACTGATCATCCGAAAATCGCGTCAGCCTCGCGTCACCCTGAACAGCACAATCGCCGCCTCAAGCCGCTCCTGCCGGCTGATCATACAGGCATCTTCAGCACTGATGAGCAAATCCTGTGCATCGAGCACATGGCGAAGGTCCGCATCACCCTCAAGATATTGCCGCCGCGCCAGATCGGCGGTTCGACGGGCTTCAGCGACGACAGTGTCCAGGATTGCCGCGCGCGAACGGGCATGTTGCGCTGCCGACAAGCCGTTTTCGACATCAGCCAGCGCCGTCAACAAGGTAAGGCGGTAATTCTCGACAGACTCGCGCTGCTGAGCGCTCGCCAGGGCGAGATTTCCCCGCAACCGGTTGCGATCGAAGATCGGCGCGAGCAACTCCGCACCGATCGTCATCCCCGAAAACACGCCGCCAGAGAGGAACGACTGCGCGCTGCGGCTGACCGACAGGTTCAATCGCGGGAAGAACGCCGCCCGTGCCTGTTTAACATCACCACCGGCGGCAAAAATACGCGCTTCGGCAGCCAGCACATCTGGCCGCCGCCGCATCAACTGTGCTGGCAATGGTGGCGCAATTTCCGGCACGGCAAACGCGCGAATATCCGCCGGGACGGCGGTGAAATTTGGCGCCTCGTCGCCGACCAGCAGCGCCAGCGCCACCCGTGTCTCGCCAAATGATTGCTCAAGCCGCTCCCGCTCGGCCCGCAACTGTTGCACCCTGATCACCTGCAACCCGACATCGACCTGCGTCGCAACGCCCTCACGTTTGCGCAGCCCAATTACGCGTTGCAAATCAGTGGCTTGCGCGATGTTCCGGTCAATCAGATCGAGCCGCGCCTTTAACGCCGCACGCGCGACATAGGTTCGTGCAATCTCGGCTGTCAGCGCGATGAGCAACGCGCCACGATCAAGCCGGGCAGCCTCGACGCGTTGCGCCGCGCTGCGCTTTCCAGCGGCGGCGCCACCGGCCAGATCAAAGGAGAGCGCGGCGTCAATCGTTGCAAAGTTGCTGGAAAAATCGAACTGCTTGCCGCTGGCGTTCCCGGTCGCCGTGGCACCTGTGCCAATTGACAGGGCCGGCATCGAGGCACCGCGCGCCAACCGCACCAGCGCGCGCGCCTGGTCAATCCGGGCGCTGGCGGCCAGCAGTGTCGGGCTGCTGGCCTGTGCCCGTTCAATCAGGTCGGCAAGCGCCGGTGAGCCAAGCAGGGTCGGCAGATCAGTCTCGTCTTCATATCCAGGATCGCTGCCCGCCTCCGGTGCACTCCATTCCCGCGACGCAATTTGCGGCACAGGCTCAAGTCGCGCAGGCCCGGCACAGGCCTGCAGCGCAAGGACACTGCCAAGCATTCCTGCATATTGGACGGCGCGGATCGACATGGTCTGACCCCTAGCCTGTCCGTGTTAAAAAATGCCTGTCCCACGGGACCGTCAGAGCAGCAAAGTCCGGTTAACGCAGCCTTTACCACGCGGCGATAGTGACAGACGCGAACATGGGGCGGGACTGAGTGGCGAATACGCTATTTCGAACGGAAGTGATCGAAGCGCGCCGGCATCGCCTGGCGGGCACTGTCATTGCGGCCGTTCCACCGTCTTCACAGATATACTCACTCCTGCTTGCCGGTGTCGCGGCCGTAATACTCGCGGCACTGATCTTCGGCAGCTACGCGACCACGGCCAATGTCCGTGGCATCATCTCCTACGATGCCGGCCTTGCGCGCGTGACAAGTTCTTCTGCCGGCGATGTCCGTGAAATCTATGTCCAGGCGGGTCGCTTCGTCGATGCGGGAACACCGCTGCTCAGCCTGTCCACCGCACAGGGGACGCACGGCCTTGGCGCCCAGCTCAACGAGATTTCAAGCCAGATTACCGAGATTGACCGGCAGCTTGGCATCGCCTCAGCGGCCTCCAGCACGGCGGTTGATGATCTGCGGCAACAGCGCGGCGGCCTGTTGGATACCGTCGCCTCGCTGCGTCGGCAGAAATCGATTGGCGACACCCAGATCAATCTCGCGGAAAAGAATGTCGCCCGTTACAGTCGCCTCGCCAGACAAGGCGCGGGAAGCCAGCGACAGGTTGACGACGCGCGCAGCGAACTATTGTCACGCCGCGCCGCCAACGAAGCGATTGGCGAACGGCTGGTCGATGCCCGCAACAAGATCGGCGCGATTGCCATCCAGCTTGGCCAGCGCAAACTCGATGGTGACAAGCTCCGTTCGCAATTGATCGCACAACGCGCCGCGCTGGTCAGCCAGCGCGAGGACATAAAACGCGCCGACCATCTCGTGATCGTTGCGCCCGTCGCAGGTGAGGTCAGCGATGTTGCAACCGAAATTGGCCAGCATATAGGCCCGGACAAATCCCTGATTTCAATCGTACCGCGCGGAAGCCGGACCGAGGCCTGGCTCTATGCGCCGTCGAACGCGATCGGCTTCGCCAAACCCGGTCAATCAGTCCGGCTGCGCTTCGATGCCTATCCCTACCAGAAATATGGCTGGGGCCGGGGAACAGTCATCGCCATTTCCCGCGCCGCAATTGACCCTGGAAATGTCGATGCTGCCGTCCGCCCGGTCGAACCCGCGTTTCGCGTCCGGGTCCGTATCGAATCAATGGGGTCGCTCAACGTTCCGCATGACGCCCTGCGTCCTGGCATGACGCTATCCGCCGATCTTGTCCTGCGTCAGCGTCCCCTCTGGGCATTGCTGCTTGGTCCGGTGACCGGGACGATGGGGCTATGACAATGCCCTGGTTCCAGAAGCCTGGCATCAAGGCTGTCCTCCAAACCGAGGCGGCTGAGTGCGGCCTCGCATCCCTTACGATGATCGCGGCCCATCATGGCCACCGCGTAAATCTGATCGGCCTGCGTCAGCGCTATCCAACCTCGATCAAGGGCGCGACAATGTCGCATCTGATGGTCATCGCCGCCGATCTCGGGCTGGCGCCCCGCGCCGTTCGGCTGGAAATGGATGAGCTGGCGCAACTCAAGCTGCCGGCGATCCTCCACTGGGATCTCAACCACTTTGTCGTTCTCGAAGCGGTTACCGATGGACAGGAGGCGGTCATCCTCGATCCGGCCATTGGGCGCCGGACAATGTCTTTCGACAAGGCCAGCCGGCATTTTACCGGCATCGCCCTGGAATTGACTCCAACCACGTCGTTCAGCCCGATCGAGGCACGGGCAACGGTCAAGCTCACCGACCTGTGGAGCCGGATGACCAATTTCCGACGTGCCTTTGGGCAAGTCGTGCTGCTGTCGCTCGTTCTGCAGTTCACCTCGCTGCTGACGCCATTTTACATCCAGACCGTCATCGATGATGCGATCACGCAGGGTGACGGAAACCTGTTGCTCCTGCTGATGGTAGGTTTCGGGGTCATTTATGGCCTGAACAGCGCTACCAAGGCGCTGCGCGAATGGGTCATGCTGACGCTCGGCCAGTCACTTTCCTTCGATCTGGGCGGCAATGTGGTACGCCACCTGATCAGGCTGCCTCTCGCCTATTTCGAACGCCGCCATGTCGGCGATCTGATGTCGCGCGTCGGGTCAATCCAACCCATCCAGTCCCTGCTGACGCGTGGCCTTGTCAACGTCCTGATCGACTCGGTCCTTTTCTTGACGACCTTGATCGTGATGCTGGTCATCAGTCCCTTGCTTGCCAGCATCGTTCTGATCAGCACGATTGCCTACCTCGCCTTCAACCAGCTGCTCTACCCGGCAATGCGGCTGCGCTCCGAAGAGGAGATCATCGCCCACGCCAATGAGGGAACCTACCTGATGGAAACGATCCGTGCGATCCGCGCGGTGAAGATCCATGGGCATGAGGCGCAGCGCGAAAATGGCTGGCGCAACCAATATGCCGAGGTAATCTCCGCATCCTATCGCGCGCGTCTGCTCGATATCCGCATCGGCCTGGCCGAAAATCTGCTGTTCAGTGGCGCCTTCCTCGTCTGCGTCTATTTCGGTGCGATGCGCGTGATCGAAAGCACCATGACGATCGGCACCTTGCTGGCGTTCCTCTCCTATCGCAGCAATTTCGTCAGCAGCGCGACATCCCTGGTTGATCAGGTTCAGCGCTGGCGCCTGCTCAGCGTGCATCTTGAACGCCTTTCCGACATCGTCACGGAGCGGAAGGAGGAATTCCCCCCCCATGTCCGCCAAACGATGCTCGCCGGCCCGTCAATTCGCATGGATCACCTCACCTTCGCCTATGACGAAGGCGAAAGCCCTGTCATCGACCGGTTGTGCGTCGAAATTCCGGCAGGCTCGTTTGTCGCGGTCGTTGGCCCCAGCGGTGCCGGCAAAACGACGTTGCTCAGGCTGCTTCTCGGTCTGCTGACCCCGCAGATGGGCCGGATAATGGTTGATGGTAATCCGCTGACGAGTGCGACCATGTCGGCGTGGCGCGGTCGCGTGGCCGCCGTGCTGCAAGACGATTGCCTGCTGACTGGCACCATTGCCGACAATATCGCCTTTTTTGATCCCGCCGCCGATCGCAACCGCGTCATCAAGGCCGCCACACTCGCGGAGATCAACGACGACATTGCCCGGATGCCGATGGGCTATGACAGTCTAATTGGTGACATGGGCGCGGCCCTGTCATCTGGGCAACGTCAACGCATCTTCCTCGCCCGGGCGCTGTTCCGGGATCCTGACGTGCTGTTTCTCGATGAAGGAACCGCCAATCTCGATCCTGCGGGCGAGAACCGCATCGCTGACATGATCGCCGGGCTGCCGATCACCCGCGTGGTCATCGCGCATCGCCCGGCTCTCGTTGAGCGGGCTGACCTCATCTTCACCCTCGACAAGGGAAAGATCACGGTAAGCGAAGGTCCAATTGCCAAACGTCGAAATGCAATACTAGGCATTAAACGTACCGCGTGAACTCGCGCTCAATATCATAACTATTACTATTACCATATGTGGTTAATTGCAAAAACCGTAGAATATGGTAAATGTTCCATTACAATACTATCCAAAATTGCATATTTACGGCGCGAAAAATCGCATCTAGCCAGTGATCAACGGTTCTCTTGTGGGTTAACGAGTGCCGGGCCAACGATTAACTGATTAGGGGTTTTATCATGCGCGATCTTACCAACATCGAACTCGGTCACATCTACGGCGCCGGCGGCACCGGTTGCTCACCTTGCCCACCCACCACCCCAACCCCGCCGAGCAACTGCGGCTCGGGCGGCACCAAGGGCAAGGGCCACAGCAAGGCCAAGGGTGGCAGCAAGGGCAAGGGTCGCAGCAAGGGCAAGGGCGGCAGCAAGGGCCATTATTGCTGAGCAACGCGGTCATCTGAACTGACCAAATCAGCAAGGCGGGGGGTCCACCAGGACTCCCCGCCTTTCTGCATTCAGGGCGCCTCAACACAAGATTCAGCTTTTTGTGGTCATCATGCGCTGACGTGGGCGATCCAGGGCTTGAGAGGCACGACGTGAATATTCAGGCGCACGCCTCCACCCTTGTTCCCGACGATGTCGCTAGTTCGCTGCTATGGTTGCTCGGACAGCCGCACCTTGAGGAATATCTTTCGTTCGTGGCACGAAAGGTAATCGGCGGCGCTGACATCGCGCCGCTGACGCTTGCCGATGAATGGCGCGCTGCCAATGATCTTTTCTACGAGCTGGAACAGACCGAGGCTGGCGAACCGGACCATATTTCTGTCACGCCACTACCGGCTGAACTTGCCCAGCTCGCCGATCAGCTCCGTGCAGATTCATTCTACCGCACCACTTTTGATGCGCTGCCCACCAGCATTGAGATGGTGGAACTTGATCGTCTCATCATGTGGCAAGGGCAAATTTCTGACCGGTTCGCGCTGCGACGCGGTGAAACATTGGGGCATTCACCAACGCCCGAAGCGCTTTTCCGCTTCTGCTTTCCGCTGGAACGCGTGGTTCCACCAGTCACCATCCGTCGCCTGGCTGAGGATCGCTATCAATTTATCTCAGATGTAACCGATTTCAGCGCCCATTCGCCGCAATTGCTCGCCACCACAAATCTGGCCGGCTTGGCAACAACGGGGCCGATCGCCGCTGCACTGACCATCCCGCTGGGGGTCGATGCAAATTTCCTCAGCGCCATCCGCAGCGACAATCGCCTGTTGCTGCACAACGGCTATCATCGTGCCTATGCCCTGCGCGCAATGGGTATCACCCACGCGCCCTGTATTATCCAGACCGTTACGCGTCGCGACGAGTTGAAATATGCCGCCGACCCGCGTGTCTCGAGCGATCCCGCCTTTTACTTCCGCGCCGCCCGCCCGCCGATGCTGCGCGATTTTTTCAACCCTCGCCTGACAAAACACCTGCGCATTCGTCCGATCCAGACCGTGGTTGAGGTGCAGGTACAAGTCACGAGTTGGAGTTCAACAGAGCTGTGCCCAGACGACCTGCCCTGACCGAACTCAGGCTAAATCCAAACCTCGACATCGCCTCGGCCGCGCGCGATTTTCGTGCGAACCGGCGGGTCCGGGTGCTGGATTTGCTGGAAGAGGACAGCGCGATCGCGCTGCACAACTGGCTCGACGACCAGGAGGCGTGGTGGCATCTGATCAACACGCCCGACGGCGTCCTTGAAATGGACCGTCGAACAAGAGCGCGCATGGGCGCAAAGCGTCGCGCTGCGCTTGATGATGTCGTTTTTGCCGGCGCACGCGGCGGTTTCCAATATCGCTATGAAGGCCTGCGCGTACCGGACGATCCCGACCGGTTACGCTCTGACAACGATCCACTCACGGCGTTCGCGCGTCTCATGGGCAGCGAGACCATGCTCGATTTGCTGCGCGATATTACCGGGCAGACAGCGATCAGTTTTACCGATGGCCATGCCACCGCTTATGGTCCGGGCGACTTCCTGACCGGGCATGACGATGATGTACCCGGCAAAAACCGCCTGGCTGCCTATGTCTTTGGGCTGACCCGCGTCTGGCGACCCGAATGGGGCGGTATCCTGATGTTTCACGAGGCAGAACAGGGCATGGTCACCGGGCATGTGCCGCGCTTCAACACGCTTGATCTTTTTGCTGTGCCGCAGCGTCACAGCGTGTCGATTGTCACACCTTCCGCCCCGGTCCGACGGTTTGCCGTAACCGGCTGGTTACGCTCAAGCTAAGCCTCATCCAAAAACCCGGACTGCCGTCAGGCAACCTCAAAAGCATAGCCTTTGGTTATGCTCGCGCGCAAAACTGCAAATTGGCTTATCGTCATATTGCTGCAACATCGTACCATAGAGGAACTGCAAGACCGCTTTCTCGGGGGAGAAGACATGACGATTTCGGCAAGAATGTTGCGCACGCTTTATCTGGCGAGCGCCTCGGCGTTGGCCGTTGTTCCGGGGGTCGCGCTCGCCCAGTCGGCTCCACCACCTGCCGCCGCGAACCCACCCGCCGAGCAGGAAGTGACCGTTGTCGGCAGCCGCATTGAGAGCGCCAAGGCCGCCGGGGCGTTGCCCGTTTCCGTCCTCAGCGAAGAGCGTATTGCTGCCACCGGCAGCGTTTCAGGCGATGACCTGTTCCGCTCGATCCCGCAGGCTGGCGACGTTCAATTCCAGGAAGCGCGCACCACGGGCAACCTCAACGATGCGCGCGGCGACAATGCCTCGATCAACCTGCGCAGCGTTGGCACAGGCAACACGCTGGTGCTGCTCAACGGCCGCCGCATGATCCTGACGCCAGGCACGCAGACCGAAAACTTCGTGCCAGTGCAGACCGCCAACACCAATTCGCTGCCCGTCGGCGCGATCCGGCGGCTTGAAATCCTGCGCGACGGCGCTGCGGCCATTTACGGCGCAGATGCAGTTGCCGGCGTGGTCAACGTCATCCTTGATGACCGCTACACCGGCCTGCGCGTCGATGGCCGCTACGGCTTTGCCGACGGCACCTCCGAAGGTACCGTTGCGCTCAAGGGCGGCGTCAAGACCCATGGCGGCGGTCATATCACCCTGTTCGGCAGCTACACGCGCCGTACCCCGCTGTTCGCCAGCGAGCGCAGCTTTTCGGCCAGCGAAGATCATCGCGCTGCCCTCATTGGCACCGCATGGGAAGGCGATACTGCCTTCGACAACCGCTCGACATCGTCACCCTGGGGCAGCTTCACCACCATTCCCGTGACAGCCGTGAAGCAGGGTGCCGCCACCCTCACAACCTCGGGCGTTTTCCATATCGAGCCAGTGTCGAACACAGCGGCTGGCTGTTCTAGCACGGTGCTTCCGGGCAATCTCTGCCTGCGCAGCGGAACGATCACCGGCACCGCCGACCGCGTCCTGCGTTATGACGAAAACCCGGACCGCACGATCCGTGGCGGGTTGAACCGGATCAACATCTACAGCGCGTTCAAACAGCCGATTGGCGGCGTGGAGCTGTTCGGTGAAGCTGGCTATTATCATGCCAAGCTCGACGGTCAGCGCGAACAATCGGCACCGATTTCCAGCGCACCCATCTCGATTCCGGCAACCGCCTATTACAACCCGTTTGGCCCGACCACGATTGGCGGCGTCGCCAATCCGAACCGTCTCGCCAACCTCACCGGCGTACCGACCACCGGCCTTGCGCTGCGCATCACCACCTATCGTCCGGTTGATACTGGTCCCCGTACCTTCACCGTCACTGACAACATGGTGCGCGGCCTTATCGGTTTGCGGGGCAATTGGGGTTCCTTCAAGTGGGAAACCGGCGCGACCTATTCCTGGGCGCGGACGGACGATTTCACGAAGAACGCCATCAGCAACACGTTGTTCCAGCAGGCGCTCGCGCGCACCACGCCTGATGCCTATAATCCGTTCAATGGCGGCGACACGGTCAATTACTCCGCTACTGACGCCACCCCGAACAGCGCCGCCACGATCAACTCCTTCCTCGTCGGCGTCCACCGTATCGGCACCACGTCGCTCGCCACCTGGGATTTCAAGGTCTCCAGTTCAAAAATCTTCGCCCTGCCGGCGGGCAATGTCGGTTTCGCCAGCGGCGTTGAGGTTCGGCGCGAAACCTACAAGGATGATCGTGACGCCCGCCTGGATGGCACGATTACCTATACCGACAGCGTGACCGGCACGGTGTTTGGCACCGACGTGATGGGCGCAAGCCCCGCGCCGGACGTGTCAGCGCACCGCACGGTGGCTTCGGCCTTTGTCGAACTGGCCATTCCGGTGATTTCGGAAGACATGCACGTCCCGCTGGTCCAGTCGATTGACCTGCAACTTGCCGCCCGTGACGAGCATTATTCGGATTTCGGCAATGTCCTGAAACCCAAGGTTGCCGGCATCTGGTCCGTGATCGACGGGATGAAGCTCCGCGCATCATGGTCGCAAAGCTTCCGCGCGCCAAACCTTGCGCAGTTCTACAGCGCCGGGACGCAGGTCGCCAACACGCGAACCGACTTCGCCGCCTGCCGCCTGAATCCGGCCACAACCTGCACCGGTGTCAGCACGCTTGAGGTGCGCTCCGGCAACCAGTCGCTGAAGCCGGAAGAAGCCGAGACAATCTCGGCCGGTCTGGTACTCCAGCCGCGCCGCAACGTTACGCTGACGGTCGATTATTGGGCGCTCAACGAAGACGGGGTCATCGGCCTGCAGGGCGCGCAGAACCAGATCCTGTTCGACCTGCTCGAACGGCAGAGCGGTCGCTCCAACCCCAATGTTGTGCGTCTCGCGCCGGTCGGAACGCAGGTGATTGGCGACATCTCCTTCGTCAAGGACGACTATTTCAACCTCGGCCCGCGCAAGCTGCGCGGTATTGACGTCGCGCTCAGCTTTGATCTGCGCCACACCCCACTTGGCGGCTTCAACTTTGATCTCGCTGCTTCGCGGCTGATCAAGTTTGAACAGTCACCCTCTGATCTCCAGGCAAAGCTGATCGCCGCCAATGCCGCTGGCACACTCGGCACCGGCATCACGATCACCCAGGCTGGCAGCCAGATCAAGGCCAACGGCAACCCCAAATGGCGCCTGTCAGGCAGCATGACATGGAAGGCTGGCCCGTTCAGCGCCAATGTCCTTGTCACCTATGTCGGGCCGGTCTTCGACACCGGGACCGCCCTCGTCAATGGTCAGTTCTACGAGGTGCCAAGTTTCACCACGGTCAATGCCTATGTCCAATATCGGGCGGGCAAGGACGCGGGTGCCTTGTCCGGCACGCGCCTCCGGGTCGGTGCGCGAAACCTGTTCGACAAGGCACCACCAATCACCTCGTCAAACTACGGCTTCCTCGGTTCACTCCATGATGCCGTCGGGCGGTTTGCCTATTTCGAGCTGTCGAAGGAATTCTGACGCAAACCCCAATCATGGGGCAGGACGGAAGATCATGGGGCGGCCGCTCGGCCACCCCATGAGATATTGGCGTGGGAGCATGAAATGACGCTGTTAATGCGGTTCGCGAAATCGGCATTCCTGCTTGCCTTCATGCTCTCATCGCTCGGTGCGCCGGTCGCGGCGCAACGCAAGCAGCTCCTTGAATATCCCAGCATCCATTCGCCGGTCGTCGGCACGAAGGGGATGGTCGTGTCGCAAAATGCGATCGCGTCCCAGGCTGGCGCGGACATCATCCGACGTGGCGGCAATGCCATCGACGCTGCTGTTGCCATGGGTTTTGTCCTCGCCGTCACCCTGCCCCGCGCGGGCAATATCGGCGGCGATGGTTTCATGCTGGTGCACGACAGCGCCACCAACCAGGATATTTTCTTCGATTTCCGATCCGTCGCCCCCAAGGCGGCAACGCTGGCGATGTTCCTCGACAACAAGGGCAAGGAAGCCGCCCTTGCCAGCATTGGCTATCGCGCACCGTCGGTGCCGGGCACCGTGGCCGGATTGTACACCGCACATCATCGCTTCGGCAAACTGCCCTGGGCTGATGTCGTTGCCCCGGCGATCAAGCTGGCGCGCGATGGCGTGACGCTGACCCCGGATGAGGCGTTCGTCTTCAGCTGGGGCCGTGAACGTCTGTCGACCAGCGACGCGGCCCGCGCGGCCTACTACAAGGCAGATGGTTCACTCTATGTCGCCGGCGAGGTAATGCGCCAGCCCGACCTTGCCTGGACACTCACCCAGATTGCCGAGCGTGGCGCCGATGGCTTCTACAAGGGGCCAGTCGCCGAGCGCTTTGCCGCCGACATGCGCAGCCATGGTGGCATCATCACTGCTGAAGACCTCGCTGCCTATCGGCCGGTTGAGCGCAAGGCACTGCGCGGCACCTATCGCGGGCTTGACGTAATCACCGCACCGCCGGCCAGCGCCGGGGGCGCTACGCTGCTCAACATGCTCAACATTCTGGAGAATTTCGACCTCAAGGCCAGCGGCGCCGGTTCGGCAAAGTCACTGCACCTGATGGCCGAGACGATGAAACTGGCCTATGCTGATCGCTACCGCGTGCTCGGCGATACTGATTTCGTCACCACGCCGCTCCAGGGTTTTATCTCCAAGCCCTATGGCCAGCTGCGCGCGCAGCAGATTGACCCTGCCAGGGCACAACCAGCCAGGACTCTTGGCGCCGGAGACCCGTGGCGTTTTGAGAGCCACCAGACGACGCATTTCTCGGTCGCCGATGCACAGGGCAATGTCGTCTCAACCACCTACACGCTGGGCGCGGATTTCGGCTCCGGCGTCATGATCGCCGGCACCGGCATCCTGCTCAACAACCAGATGAACAATTTCAGCCACGAGGCCGCTGCCCGGGCAATCCGTGACGGGCTGCCACCGCCGCCCAATGCCATGGCGCCGGGCAAGCGCATGTTATCGACCATGATGCCAACCTTCGTCATGAAGGACGGCCATCCATGGCTGGTGACCGGATCGCCCGGCGGCAGCACGATTATCGACACCGTTTTGCAGGTGATCGTCAATGTCGTTGATTTCAAAATGAACATTGACGAGGCAACCCATCAACCACGGATATTCCAGGACGCCAGTGACAAGCTTCGGGTGGAACCGAACTTCAACCCGGACACCGTCCGCCTGCTCACGGAAATGGGCCATCCCATCACCTCTGACGAAACCATGGGCAGCGCCCAGTCAATCATGATCGAAAATGGCCATTTCCTCGGTGCAGCCGATCCGCGCCGACCCGGCGCTCTCGCGGTTGCGCCCTGATCGCCAAAGACCCCCGATCTCCGACCGTGGCACTGTCTGGCAAAAGGTCATTGACCAATTCGCCTGCCGTCACGCTATGAAGCATCACGGGGAGACGGCTGTGACGGGGAAGCGGCAATGATTTTCAGGTCGGCAGCGATCAAGCGACCTTTGCATCGATGAGTGCCATTGCCGGGGCGGTGCTGCTCGACGGGCGTGACATGCCTGAGCGGCTGCTCGACGACATGATCGCCTCTGCCGCACGTCGCGGTTTTGACGGCACAACGACCTGGCGCTGCGGCGCGGCTGGCCTGATCCGTTTCGCCCATGCCACCACCCCGCAGGCCGTTGGTGAAACCCAGCCACTCCCCGGCGAAGAACCTGACAGCGCGATGTTGCTCGATGGCCGGCTCGACAATCGCGCCGAGCTGCTCGCGCTGCTCGGTCGCAGCGGCGCGGCGCTCACAAACGCGCCTGACGTCGCTATTGCCCTCGCGCTCCACACCCGATTTGGCGACGATTTCGTCAAACATCTCGTCGGTGATTTCGCCGTTGCCCTGTGGCAGGGCCGCGCCCGTCGCCTGTTTCTTGCCCGCTCTCCCTTCGGCTGGCGACCGCTGTTGTGGAGCTTTACCGGCGGCACCTTCGCCTTTGCGACAGAACCACGCACGCTCGTTCGCGGGCTCGGGCTGGATCGCACGCTCAACGAAGGCGCGATCGGCGAATTTCTGTCCGCGCGTTTCATCAGCCAGACTGATACATTCTGGCAGCAGGTGAGCCGCCTGCCGCAGGGCAGCGCGCTGGCCTTGCACAATGGCCAGATACGACAATGGCACTGGCATGATGGACCGTTCGAAGACCTGACCGCGCTGTCAGCCGAGGACCATGTCGAGCGCTTCCGTGCCTTGTTTGATCAGGCGCTGGTGTCGGTCAACCGCAGCAGCACGCCGCTGTCGTCACAACTGTCCGGCGGGCTGGATTCCTCGTCAATCGTCTGTCGCGCCACCGAACTCTACCGCGCCGGCAAGCTGGAACGTCCGGTCAGCGCAATCAGCGCACGCTTTCCCGGCGAACCGCACGACGAAAGCGAATATAGCGGCGCGGTTGAGGCGCATCTCGGCATCACAGCCAAGGTGGTCGGCGCGACACCTTTTGACCCGGACGCCGCGCGGCAATGGGCGGCTGACAGCTATCAGCTGCCACTGCGTCCCAACGTCCTCGATACCATGGCCAGCGCGTGCACGCGGTTGCGCAGCGAGGGTGAGCGCGTGATGCTCACCGGCGAGGGTGGCGACGACTGGCTCAACGGCTCGCTCGCGCACTGGCCCGACCTGATCATGCATGGGCGACTTGGCAGGCTGTGGCGCGACGCCAGCGAACAATGGCCCGACGCCCCCTTTCATGTCGTCGCCCGCCGCGCCCTGTTCCACGGCGGCACCCCGCTGGTCAGCCCGCGCCATCGCCGCCGCCTGCTTCGCCCGCATCTCGATTATGATCTCGCCGCGCCAGACTGGTTGCGGCCCGGCTGGGCGAAGCAGATTGATCTGGAGGAACGTTGGCGGCAGGATGCCTTGCCCGTCCACCTGCCCGGCGTGGCGCAGAAGATGCGCTATGGCGTGTTCTCGCTCGCGCGACGCCACGTCAATGTCGACAATGCCCTCGCCTTCACCGAAAGCCACGGTATCGAACTCCGCCACCCGTTCCACGACCTTCGGCTGACGCGTTTCTATATGGGGGCATCGGGCAGCGTGCTGCGCAAGAACGGACAAAAGAAATATATCCTGCGCGAGGCAATGCGCGGCACCCTGCCCGAAATGGTGCGCACCCGCACCAGCAAGGCGGCCTTTGTTGGCCACACCGTCGACGCTATCGCCACCCTGTTTCGCCAGCGCCCGCCGGAGGAGATGCTCAGCGCGAAACTGGGCTGGATTGACCCGGCGCGCCTTCGCGAACTCCATGCCGGATTTCAGGCCTGGCGCGACAATGGCTCAACCGGCCCGTTCCCCACCACGGCCTGGGCGCCGGTATGGTTTGCGGTTTCACTCGATATCTGGCTTGAACAGGCAGCAGGCATATGACCGAAAACATCCTTGAAAATCATAGCATGATCGCCCGCCGTGAAACCCTCGTCGCGGCCCATATCGAGGATCAGGCGATGTTGATGGATCTCGACAGCGGCGCGATGTTTCAGCTCAACCGCACCGGTGCGCGGATCTGGGATCTGGTTGAGCAACCCTGCTCCTTCGCGGATCTGGTCGCGGCACTGGAAAAGCGCTTTCCCGCGACGGGCGCTTCGCTGCGCGATGACGTCGCTGCCTTTGTCCTTCAGATGCGCGACACCGGATTGCTTCAGGTCACGGCCTGACGCGATAGACCCAGCAATTTACCGCAAAACGTGAATCCGCAAAGGCGCGTGACGGGCAAACCACCGGCATCACTTCATGCGGCCCCCATGACGGGAACACCACGAGACGATCGTCATCAGGGGCAATATCCTGTCCCGCATCTCCCGGCACCGCACCGACGCGATGCAATCGCAGGGCGCCGCCCGTAAAGGCGCGCGGCATTTGGTGGAAATAATAGACCGCGCTCAACATGCGGTCGCCGCGCGCTTTCATGTCATGGGTGTAGGTGTCGCTATGCAGGCAAAAATGTGCGCCGTCATTATGGGCGACAAGCTCCAGCTCGACATCATGAATGGCGAAGGGAGTCACGCGCAGGGCCGCAATCCAGTGCGGCACTGCCGCAATCACCTGCTCGCGAAAGACCCGGTCAAGCGGCCCCAGATCGCGCAAACTGCTGGCCAGACGGACATCCGGATCAACCCGCCCGCCAGCCAGTGACGCGGGCGCAAATCGTGCCTCGTTTTGTAACGTCCAATGCCACAGCGCATCGCGCGTCGCAGCGCCAAGAAACCGTTCGAATACAAGCGACGGAACAGCCAGCCCCGGCGGCACAAGGCCACCCATCACCGCTTCACCGCCCCGGGTCAGCTAAGGTTGCTCAGCCCATCATTTGGCTTGAAGGAGATGCCCTGCGCCGCAGCAACCGGCGCGTAGGTGATCACTTCAGGCTTCACCCAGGGCTCACTGGCCTCGTCGATGGCTACAATTGCCGTAACATCTTGATCTGACTGCGACATTTAAATCCCCCAAAATGCCAGCTTCTTTCAAGATAAAATTAGCACCATAATGGTTCTATCTCAAGTCATCTTCGCTGCACGGGGGCAGAGCAAACCTGAAAAACATCCAATAATATATTATAATTACTGTATTTGTTCGCCTAGTCGGGAGAAGAAGCATTTCATCTCACCAGCCGATCATTGGCATCCAATATCTCCGCGGCATTGCGGTGCTTGCAATGGTACTGAGCCACAGCGCGGCATTCTCAAGCGGCGGCCTGCATACCGCCGCCCTGTTTGGCGGGCGGCTCGATTTTGGCCGCCTTGGCGTCGATTTGTTTTTTCAGATCAGCGGCTTCATCATCGCCATCATATCGCTGCAAGGTCGCGCGCTTGTGCCGATGGTCGGGGCGGGCGCGTTTTTCCGTCGCCGCTTTGTTCGAATCATTCCGCTGATGTGGGTCTCCGTCATTGGCTTCGCCTTGTTGCAACGAATCGGCCACGTCCCGGCCAATCCCTGGAGCCAGGTCCGCGCGATGCTGCTGTTGCCGGGCGAACTGTCGCCTGCCCTGGTGTGGACGTTGCGACAGGAACTGGTCTTCTACGTCATCTTTGCGATCAGCTTTCTCTTGCCGCGCAGGGCGCCCTGGCTGCCATGGTGCTGGTTTGTCGCGATCATCGCCGTGCCGCGCGGCCCCGGCACCCTGTGGTCGCACGATGGACCGCTCTCAATCTTGCTCAACTTGCGCAATCTCGGCTTTGCCGGGGGTCTTATCCTTGCGCTTATCTGGCTCAAGGGAAGTCGCCACTATCGCCTGCGTTCACCGGTCGAACCACTTGTGCTGCTGATCCTTGCCAGTGGCTTTGTAATGTTCTTCGTGGTGCCGATGCTCGGGATCGACAGTGGCATTGGCCTTGGCTTGGCGCTGTTTCCACTGGTCGCCTTTGCCGCGCATGTTGAATGCCCGCCCGGGGTAGCGCGCCGCATCGGCGAGCTGCTTGGCAACGCTTCCTACGCGATCTACCTCTTTCACTATCCGGCAATCACCGTCCTGATTGTCATATGCCGCCGTGTCGCACCTGCAGCACCACCGACACTGGTCATGCTGCTGTGCTTCACTGTCTCCACCGCTGTCGGGGTCGCTGCCTATCTGATGCTGGAGCGCCCCCTGCTCAAGATGTTGCGGCGCCGACTGGCATAATCGCAGATCTAGGCAGTAACGAGATCGGGCTCGACGGCTCGCTCCGCGGCGCGAGCGCCTTTCACGTCGCGCGGTCGCACGACGATGCTCATCAAGATGTCTTCATGATCAATCACGAAATCGCGCGCGATCAACCCCTCGACAAGCGCAAGATCAGCCGGATCGAGCCCCGCCCTCGCTCGCGGCTTTTCCAGCCGTATCAGCAAGTCACGCTCCTCGGCTGAAATCGGCGACATCGGCGCGCAGGCCACGGTCCGCGTGTCAGCCACAACCGCCGCGCTGCCTACTTCAACCAGCCGCAAAACGGGCGGCTGCGCGGCTGCCCATGCACCCCGCCACGCCCCGATGGCATCGCGCATCCCCGCCACGAGTTCAGGCTGATCAAGGAAGGCGGTCGTATAGTCGCCGGTGAAATGATAGGCGATTTCCTCCGTCGGCACCTCAAGCGGATAGAGCGCACGATACGCTGGCTGTGGTGTCACCGCCCCAATACCCATCGCCGCTGCGTTGCGAAAATACGGGCTGTAGCGATCAATCACGATCCGTGCCCAACCGCCCGGCGGATAAAGATGATGGAGGCGCGGCATCAGCGCAATCATGGCGGCGTAATCCTCTGCCGCCTCGCCGGGGAAGCCGTACAGGATATTCCAGTGCACCTGCATCCCGACCCCGCCGCAATGCCGCAGCAGCGCGATATTCTGATGCGCCGACACGCCCTTGCGCATCAACCGGAGTACATCGCTCGACAGTGACTCGATGCCCGGTTGCAACGCAACCACGCCACCACGCACCATGGTGTCGATATGCACCTCGGTCAGGTTGGCCTTGACCTCATAGAACAGGTTTATCGGCGCGCCTTTTGCGGCCAGCGCGGGCAACAATGTATCGAGATAGCTGCGCGGCATGATGTTGTCGGTCATCATGACCGTTGCGACCCGCCACTTGTCCAGCGCAGCCAATTCGCCGGCGACCCGTTCCGCTGACTTTTCGCGAAAAGCCATTCCGTCATTGTTCAGGCCGCAAAAGGTGCAGTGGCTGCGCGCGCCCCACCAGCAGCCGCGTGAACTCTCCGCCATCAGATAGCGCGGCAATGATGCCGGCAGCATTCCCTTGGCCTGATATTGGCGCAGTGCCGCGAAAAAATCGTCAAAGTCGGGCGCGAACACCGTGGCCATGTCGCGGATTGGCTCGCTGTCGATCACCTGCGCCGCTGGCCGCTCCCCGTGGCGGACCAGCTTCTCGCAAAACTCAGGAAAGTCGATATCGGCTTCACCGGTGAAGAAATGGTCGACCCAGGGAAATGCCTTGGCAAGTCCATGTCCCAGCGGCCCCGCGACATTCGGGCCGCCCATAACAATGACAATGTCCGGCGCCGCAGCCTTTACCCGCAAGGCGAGCGCGGATGCCGCCAGATTTTGCTGAAAGCCCGAGGTAATCCCAAGGATGCGTGGCGCCATTGCCAGTACCTGATCCACCAGCTCATCAAGCGCCGCGCTGATCGCCGGAGCAACCGCGTCATGCGCCTGTTGCAGCGGTTCCGACAACTCATGCGGTGCCGGCAACTGTGCTGCGACCTCCGGCGGATAGGCATATTGGCGATACAAGCGCTCGCCGACGCGCTGCTTCATTGGTGAATCATAAACGGCGTCATAGGCATCAAGGCCAACGCGGGCCGCCAGCATCATGCCACCATAGAGGATCGATGTTGTCAGGCCGCGCGCCTGGCACGCACTCTTCAATATCGCCGTGGCAAGGTTGGGGTGGTGAATCGACTCAAAGGGCGGGACGACCAGACAGACATCAATCGCAAGGTCGTTCGGCATTGCGCGCATAAGCCTCTCATGAGCTCACAGAGGTGAATTGGCAGCATGGCGCAACCCTGTCCAGACAGCCGCAGTGGCGCCTTTTTCGCCGGCGGCGTGCCGCGCGACGTGCCCGGTAAAGCTGCCAGGTCATGAATCATCCTGATCCCAGCGATTTGATTGACACGGCATGATCCCATCTCCCACCATGCGACCCGTTCGACAGGAGAGTTTGATGCGGAAATTTAATTTCAGCTACGCGGTCGCTGCCCTGTATGCGATGGCCGTGCCCTTCTCCGCCGCACACCCACAGGGCGTTCCCGTCGCGGCGCCACCCGCGGGGGAGCAATCGCCCTTTCTCTTTGAGGAGGTGATGGTGCCGATGCGCGACGGCGCGCGGATGCAAACAATCATCCTTCGCCCGCGCAACCAGACCGGCCCGTTGCCGATCCTGTTCCAGCGCACCCCTTATGGCATTGCCGACGCACCACCGCGCAATATGCCCGGCGCATGGGCCGCACTCGCCCGGGACGGTTATATCTTTGTCTTCCAGTCGATGCGCGGGCGCTTCAAGTCCGATGGTGTCTTCACCCTTTCCACCGCCGTCCATCCGCGTGATCCCAAGGCGGTTGATGAGGCCACTGACGCCTATGACTCGATCGACTGGCTGGTGAAAAATGTCGCGAACAACAGCGGAAAGGTCGGCATGTGGGGCATCTCCTATCCCGGCTTCGCGGCCGCAATCGCCCTCACCCACCCCCATCCCGCGCTGGCTGCGATCAGCCCGCAGGCGGCATGGATCGACTATTGGCAATCGGACGATCTGCATCGCAACGGCGCGCTGCGCCTGACCTATGCCACCGACTGGGTGTCTTCGCTTCAGCTCGACAAGACCAATGTCGATTTCACCTATAATGAATTCGATACCTATAGCTGGTTCCTGAAAGCAGGCTCGGCGGCGGAAATCGAGGCGCGCTATTTCAAGGGCAAGGTGCCGATGTTCACGGCGTTGCTCGACCACCCCAATCACGACAGTTTCTATACCAGCCAGCGGTGGAGCGACGCGCTCGGCAAGACGACCGTGCCAACACTCAACGTCGCGGGTTATTGGGATCAGGAAGATCCGTGGGGGTCGTGGCAAATCTATTTCAGACAGCAGCAGAATGACCCTGACCATCTCGCCACGATGGTTGCCGGCCCCTGGGCGCATGGCTGGTGGAGCCGCCCCGGCACCAATGCCGCCGGTCGTGTTCCCTATGGGGTTGATAGCGCAACAAGCTTCCTGAACGAGGTGCAGGCGCCCTTTTTTGCCTATTGGCTCCACGGCAAGGGCACCCGTCCTGACGCGGAGATCCGCAGTTTCCAAAGCGGGTCCTGGGCCTGGAAACACTATGCCGCATGGCCGCCCGCAAACGCGGCAACCACCGACCTGTATCTGCGCGCCGACGGCTCCTTGTCGTTTGACGCCCCTGCCGCCGGCGAGGCGTGCCGTGATTTCATCTCCGACCCGGCCAACCCGGTCCCGTTCCGCCCCCGCCCGATCTCGCCGACCTACCCCGGCCCGGAATGGTCGTGGTGGGAAACGGAGGACCAGCGCTTCGTTGATCACCGCCCCGATGTGCTGAGCTACGAAACCGCCCCGCTGACACAGGACATCACGATCACCGGCCATGTCGCGGCGGCGTTGATGGCCTCAACCACCGGCAGCGACAGCGATTTCGTGGTCAAGCTGATCGACGTATATCCCGATGATTATGAGAAAGTCCCTGACCAGCGCAGGCAGGGCGATTATTATCGCTCGATCAACGGCTATCAGCTGCCCATTGCGATGGACGTCCGCCGTGGCAGGTTCCTCGCCAGCGACACGGCACCAAAGCCGCTTGTCCCGGGCAAGGTAGTCAGCTGGGATGTCCCGCTCCGCGAGCATGACCATGTCTTCCGCAAGGGCCACCGCGTCATGGTGCAAATCCAGTCGAGCTGGTTCCCGGTGATCGACCGCAACCCGCAAAGCTTCGTGCCCAACATCGCCCGGGCGAAACCGACAGATTATGTGAAGGCGACGCAAAAGGTGTGTCGCGGGTCAAAGGTCATGCTGCCGGTGGTAAGATAAATCCTCCCCAGCTTGCTGGGGAGGGGGACCGCCGGCGCAGCCGGTCGTGGAGGGGCTTGGAGCGAGCAGCACGGGCCTCGTGCTCCAAGCCCCTCCACCACTGCGTGGTCCCTCTCCCCGTTCCGGGGAGGAGTGAATTACCTCAATTTTTCAGCCGCCACCCGGTCTGGAAAATCCACCCGACAACCGCGAGGCAAACCACCAGAAAGAACGCTGTCACGCCAAGGCTGATCGCCACACTGACATCGCCCTTGTCGAAAAACGCCCAGCGAAAGCCGCTGACCAGATACACGACCGGGTTGAACAGGCTGACCGTACGCCAGGGCTGCGGCAGCATGTCGATCGAGTAAAAGGCGCCGCCGAGGAAAGTCAGCGGCGTGATCAGCAGTGCCGGCACAAAGGACAATTGTTCAAAGCCATTGGCCCAGATGCCGATAATGAAGCCGAACAGGCTGAAAGCGAGACTGGTCAACACCAGGAACGCCAGCATCGCGGCGGGGTGGGCAATGTGCAACGGCACGAAGAACCCCGAGGTGGCTAGGATGATAAGCCCCAGGACGACTGATTTGGTCGCCGCGGCGCCGACAAAGCCGATCACCATCTCCATCGCCGTGACAGGCGCGGAAAGCAGCTCAAACATTGTTCCGGTGAATTTCGGAAAATAGATCCCAAGCGATGCGTTGGAGATGCTCTGCGTCAACAATGACAGCATGATCAGCCCGGGCACGATGAAACTGCCATAGCCGACCCCGCCAACCTGCTGCATCCGCGATCCGATCGCGCCGCCGAACACGATGAAATACAGCGCGGTGGTAATGACCGGCGTGACCAGGCTCTGCCACAAGGTGCGCAGTGCCCGCGCCATCTCAAAGCGATAGATCGCCCAGATGCCATGATAGTTGACCATGTTCATGCCGCCTGCTCCGTCCGGTCACGCGCAACAAGATCGACAAAAATGTCTTCCAGCGAACTCTTTGATGTCTCCAGATCCTTGAAGGCAATGTGCATGTCGCTCAGCTTGCGCAGCAATGACGGAATCCCCGTGCGTTCCGCCTGCGCGTCGAACAAATAGAGCAACCGCCTGCCCTCATCCTCCAGTTCAAGATGCCACTCGGCCAGTTCGTCGGGCACCACACTCATTGGCTCCTGCAGGGTGATCAGCATCCGTCGCTGCCCCAGCTTGCGCATCAACGCCGCTTTCTCTTCCACCAGGATCAGGCGCCCCTTGTCGATCACACCAACACGGTCGGCCATTTCCTCGGCTTCTTCGATATAATGCGTCGTCAGGATGATCGTGGTGCCCTTCTCGCGCAGCCGATGCACCAGCTTCCACATGTCGCGCCGCAACGCGACGTCCACCCCGGCGGTTGGCTCGTCGAGGAACAGGATGTCGGGTTCATGGCTCAGCGCCTTGGCGATCAGCACCCGCCGCTTCATCCCGCCAGACAATTCCATGATCTTGGCGTTGCGCTTGTCCCACAGCGACAGGTCGGTCAGCACCTGTTCCAGATAGGCGTCGTTGGCTGGTCGCCCGAACAGCCGGCGGCTGAAACGGACCGTCGCCATCACCGTTTCGAACATGTCGACGGACAGTTCCTGCGGAACCAGCCCGATCAGCCGCCGCGCCGCACGATAGTCACGGATCGCGTCATGACCCATCACCGTGACCGTCCCGGCGGAAGGCCGCACGATCCCGCAGATGATTGAAATCAACGTTGTCTTGCCGGCACCATTCGGCCCGAGCAGCGCGAATATCTCGCCCTTGCGAATATCAAGATCAACCGGCTCAAGCGCGCGATGGCCCGAGGCATAGGTCTTCGCGACCCCAACGACCGAAATGATGCTGTCCATGAAAACCCCTTGCCGGCAGGAGATGGGGAAGCGTCCGCCGGGCTGCAACCCTGTGATCAGCGTCGCGCGCGCGCTTCTGCGATCGCTGCCTGCAGCGCGTCGAGCGGCAAGGCAGAGGAGATCACCTTGTTCCCGATCACCCAGGTCGGCGTACCGTTTGCACCTAGCTCGCGCGCCATGCGGACATTGCTATCGAGCTCGGCATCAACCTCGGCGGCACTTCGCGCCGGATTTGATACATCGACCCCGGCGGCCTTCGCCGCAGCCGCCATGCTCCCCGGCGTCACCGGGCCAGCATTGTACAGTGCGGTATGAAACGCCATGAACTTGCCCTGCTCCGCCGCAAGCAGGCTCAGCTTCGCTGCGTCACCGCTTTCCTGGCTCAGGATCGGCCATTCGCGATACACGATGCGTAGCTTGGGGTCGCTGGCCAGCAACTTGGCAACAATCGGCAAGGTTGCCCGGCAATAACCGCAATTATAATCGAAATATTCGACAATCGTCAGGT
This sequence comes from uncultured Sphingomonas sp., assembly GCA_963422345.1. Classification (GTDB taxonomy): domain Bacteria; phylum Pseudomonadota; class Alphaproteobacteria; order Sphingomonadales; family Sphingomonadaceae; genus Sphingomonas. Next base: position 1,715,281 of record OY729425.1, on the reverse strand, counting down.
CACCCTTGGGGTTGCCTGCCCATGCCCCGGCATAGGGCTCCATGATCGCCTTGCGGTTTGCCGCAATGACCTGGCCATTGAGGCGTTCGCGGGAGGCATCGATCAAACCCGACAGCATTTGCGGGTGGTCGAGCACATAGTCGCGCGCCTGCGCCTCACTCACGGCACCGCCGCCGCCCGCCAGACGCACGCCGCCCCACATCGCACCCGCGCCGATCAACGCTGCGGCAGCGGCAGCCAATACCAGCGTCTTTTGCGAAACCACCCTGCTCACCGTCGCCGCTTATATTTGTTGGGGTTGTCGTCCATCTCATTCTGCGCGGTCAGGGCAATGTCCTGCGCGCGAATCCAGTCACTGGAATTGGGCGGCAGCCCCTGCATCGCGCCCCGCGCGGCATAGGCTGCCGTGCGGACATCGCCGTTCAGGCTCGCCGTCTCTGCGGTGGCAAGCAAGGCGCGTGGCTGATCGCCGGTCAGTTCATAGACCGTACCGAGTTGATACCACGCAAAGGGATTGTCATCGTCGCGCGCCACCGCGCTGCGCAGCACCGTTACCGCTTCGGGGTAATTGGCCCTGTCCTCCGTCGCGATCAGGGCATGGCCAAAGGTTGTCGCGATCAGTGGTGAATTGCGTGATTTGTCGGTCGCGGCGCGCAACGGCGCCAGCGCATCGCGCGGCTTGCCCGCTTCGAGCAGGATTTGCCCCTTGATCTCAAGAAAATAGGGATCGTTGGGATCAGCCTTGATCAACGCATTGACCTCGGCATCGGCTCGGTCAGGATAGCCTGCCTTATGCCAGGCATAGGCGCGGGCAACATGGGCGTATAGTGATTGGTCGGTGTCGGGAAAGGCATTCAACGTCTGCTCATAGGGTGCCACATAACCCATCAGCTTGGCCTTCACCCGGCGCAGCCGCTCATCCAGTGAGGGGTCCGGTGGCGTGTTATAGGCCGGCGACTTCTCCACATCGGCGGTCAGCGCGGCAACGCGATCTCCGGACAGCGGGTGGCTCTGCGCGAACGGGTCAATGTTCGACAGGCCATAGGCATATTCTTCGTTCTGCAGCTTCTTGAAAAAGGTCAGCATCCCCTTCCCGGTGATCCCTGCTTCGCGCAGAAACTTCGCTCCCGTGGCGTCGGCGGTCGCTTCCTGAACCCGGCTGAAGGCAAGATACTTATACTGCGCAGCGGTCTGCCCAGCGGCGAGAATGGCCGCGCCGGCATCGCCCGCGCCAGCCGCAACCGCCGCGATGCCCAGCACCATCGACAGGATCGAGATGCCAATTGCCGGCTTGGCCCCGGAATCCGACAGCACGACATGGCCATCGGCAATATGGCCCAGCTCATGGGCAATCACGCCCTGCACCTGGTTGGCATTGTCAGCGGATTTCAGCAGCCCGGAATGGACATAGACCGTCTGCCCGCCAACGACGAAGGCGTTGATCGAATCGTCGTTGATCAGCACGACCTTGACGTTGTTCGGGGAGAGTCCCGCCGCGAGGATCAGCGGCCGCGACATGTCCGCAAACAGCGCCTCGGTCTCCGCGTCACGCAGGATCGATTGAGCCGCAGCGGGCTGCACCCATACCATCATGGCTGCTAAAAGAGCCGTAATGAACCGTCTCACGCCGTGCATATCGGTCGCTTTTCCCCGTTCATCGCGCGCATCGTCGCCACTTCTCGCCATTTCGATCTGAACCGGAGGTGAAGGGGTGCCTGGCGCGCGCCTTCACCTTCCAGCTTATGCGCCGAAGGTGCGCTGCCACCAGCCCCGGCGCGTTGAACCGGCTTCACCCGGATCGGCATCAGCGTCCGCATCCGTCGGCGCAGCGGCTTCGGCCTTGGCACGCGGCTGACGCGCAGGCGCCGGAGCTTCGGGCGCAGTCTCTTCGACTGCCTCAACAGCATCCGTTGCCTCTGCTGCCTTGCGGCGCGGTGCGCGGCGTTTGGCCTTCACCGGCTCAGCCGATGCTTCCTCCGTCACCGGTGCGACGGGCGTCGCCTCGATCGTCGGAGCCGCCTCAACTGATACTGCATCCGCTACAACCTTTTTGCGCGAACGCTTGGGCTTGGCGGCAGGCTCAGCTGCAGCTTCAGCGACCTCGACAGGCGCCTCGACTGCCGGCACGTCCGCGTCAGCAGCACGGGCGCGCGGACGGCGGCGGCCTTTCTTGGGCGCTTCGTCCTCGACAACCGCGTCCACCACAGCCTCGGTCGTCGCTGCGGCGTCTTCCGCGGTGGCGTCGCCTTCAGTGGCCGGCGCAGCTTCGTTCCGTTCACCTTCGGGGCGGCGTCCACCGCGACGTCCGCGCCGTCCACGACGACGGCGACCTTCGCCACGCTCACCACCCTCAGTCGTCGCGGCATCGCGCGGCGCACCTTCATTCTCTTCGTCTGCCATGTCCTCGGCCTCAGCGGACGCGACGGCCTCGCCTTCAACCGGGGCGCTATCACCCTCTTCGCGGTTGCGACCGCGACGACCGCGACGACGCCGACGACGACGGCCTTCGGCCCGTTCAGCCTCAGTCCCTTCCTCACGATCCTCGCGCGGCTGGCGGCCACCGCGAGGTGCGCCCTTGCGCTCGGCTTCTTCCTCTTCCTCGATCTCCTCGAGTTCGTCTTCCATGTCCTCGGGCAGATCGTCGTCAATGTCCTCGATCGGCGCGTCGAAGCGCGGCGCGTGAGCCGGCGGTGGTCCGGAGACCTCGACCGACATCCGCGCGCCTTCCTGCTCGCCATCGGGAACAATCTCGACCCGGACGCCGTAGCGATCCTCGATCTCGGCCAGCTCGCCGCGCTTGCGGTTGAGCACATAGACTGCCGCTTCCGTGCTCGCGCGCAGCAATACCTGCGAGCCGCGGCCACGGGCGGCCTCATCCTCGATCAGCCGCAGCGCCGAAAGACCTGCCGATGAGGCAGTACGAACCAGACCGGTACCCTCGCAATGCGGGCATTGGCGGGTTGATGCCTCAAGCACGCCGGTACGCAGGCGCTGGCGGCTCATTTCCATCAGGCCAAAGCTTGAGATGCGGCCGACCTGGATGCGGGCGCGATCGTTCTTCAGCGCCTCCTTCATCGCCTTCTCGACCTTCCGGACATTGGAATTGTTGTCCATGTCGATGAAGTCGATGACGACGAGGCCGGCCATGTCGCGCAACCGCAGCTGGCGCGCGATCTCATGCGTCGCCTCAAGGTTGGTCGCGGTCGCGGTCTGCTCGATATTATGCTCGCGCGTCGAACGGCCCGAGTTGATGTCGATCGACACCAGCGCCTCGGTCGGGTTGATCACCAGGTAACCGCCCGACTTGAGCTGCACCACCGGGTGGTACATCGCCGAAAGCTGATCCTCGACATGCGCGCGCTGGAACAGCGGCACGGGGTCGGAATAATGCTTCACCCGCCGTGCATGGCTGGGCATCAGCAGCTTCATGAAGTCCTTGGCCTGACGATAGCCTTCCTCGCCCTCGACAATCACCTCGTCGATGTCGCGATTATAGATGTCGCGGATCGCGCGCTTGATCAGGTCGCTGTCGCCATAGACCAACGCCGGCGCCGACGACGAGAGCGTCGTCTCGCGAATGCCGTCCCACAGCCGCGCCAGATAGTCGAAGTCGCGCTTGATCTCGACCTTGGTGCGCTGCAGCCCGGCGGTACGCACGATGCAGCCCATCGATGGCGGCAGCTTCATGTCCGCCATGATCGTCTTCAAACGCTTGCGATCGCCCGCGTTCGAAATCTTCCGGCTGATCCCGCCGCCATGCGAGGTGTTGGGCATCAGCACGCAATAACGACCGGCAAGGCTGAGATAGGTGGTCAGCGCCGCACCCTTGTTGCCGCGCTCTTCCTTGACGACCTGCACCAGCAGCACCTGGCGGCGGCGGATGACATCCTGGATCTTGTAGCGACGGCGCAGGTTCATGCGGCGCTCGCGCAGATCCTCTACCGCCTCATCGGAACCACCCCGACGGCGCCCGCGTCCGCGGCCACGGCCGCCCTTGGCCCCGCCTTCCTGCTCAGCAGAATCCTCGGCTTCCTGCCCGCCCTCGTCTTCTTCATGGTCATGATCATGGTCATGGTCATGACCGTCATCGTCATGCCCCTCATCGCCATGAAACTCGTCTTCGGCGAACTCTTCGCCGTGAAGCTCGTCATGGGCATCCTGCTCGGCGCGCAGCGCGGCTTCTTCGGCAGCGTGCTCAGCCTCTTCGCGCAGCAGCGCCTCGCGATCCTCCTTGGGGATCTGGTAATAGTCGGGGTGGATCTCACTGAACGCCAGAAAGCCATGGCGATTGCCGCCATAATCAATGAATGCCGCCTGCAGTGACGGTTCAACCCGTGTTACCTTGGCGAGGTAGATATTGCCCTTGAGCTGCTTGCGCTCAGCGGATTCGAAATCAAATTCTTCGATCCGGTTCCCTTTGACGACGGCCACACGGGTTTCTTCCCGGTGGCGTGCGTCGATCAGCATACGCGTGGTCATGTAATAATCTCCGGGCGCGCGGTCCGGACGCCGGCGGCGCTAGCCGCGCGCGATATGAGTGCAGCCCCCTGTCGGCGAACGCGCCGGTCACGGGGTTGATGTGGGTAAATGCCTCTGTTCGCACCGCACGTCCGGGCCAGCAGCCCTGGACACCTCGCACGCCCGCGTACCCGCCGGCAGAAGCCGAACGGTTTGCGGGTGGAAGGAAATACGACATGCGAACGTCAACCTGGATAAGCTGCAACCGGAAAAACCGGCCCAACCGTTGATGCCGAACAGCGCGAAAACAACGCGCTTGCCCGAACGCCTTTGTGACTAGCACCCAATGATGCGCGCAGCAACCGGCACATTTTTGCCGCCCTGTCGGCAAGATTATGCCTACCTGCCAATTAACTCCGTCGCTTCACCGCGGGGTCACAGGCGCGGGTTTACCCGGGAGATCGTCATCGCAATCATATGGGAATTCCCCGCCCGTGCCTTTTCTCTGGACCCGCGCCCCCTCGGCACGGCATTACAGGCAAGTGTCATTCCTTCTCGCCCTGCTGGCCTGCTGGTTTGCTGGCACGCCCGGTTGGGCTGCCACCGTGCAGCATGTCGATATCCGGAACGACCGCATCGTCGTGCGCTTTGACCAGGGCGTGGCCGATGCGTCGGCGTTCCTGCTTGCCGGGCCGCAACGCATCGCGCTTGACGTCGATGGCGCAACGCCGGGCACGAACAGCGAGGGAGCCGGGCTGGTCGCCGGGGTGCGTCAGGGCTGGCATGGCGGCGGCGCCCGCATCGTCTTTGACCTGACCCGTCCCGCGGTCGTTACCGAAGGCAGCTTTGGCCGCGATGGCCGCGAACTGACCCTGGAACTGCGTACCGTTGATGACGCCGGCTTTGCCCGCGCCGCCGCAGAGGGTCGGCTGCGCTTCCTGCCACCATTCAGCCTGGGCACGAGCGCGGCGATGCGCCGTTACGAGGTATCGCAGGCGGTACCTGCGCCAAGCCGTACCTTGCCGCTGCCGCGCGTCTATGGCGATGATGACAGCAGGCCGCTGGTGGTGATCGATGCCGGGCATGGCGGGGTTGATCCCGGCGCCATCTCGCCGCTTGATGGCCGCCGCGAAAAGGATGTCACGCTGCGCATCGCCCGCGCGATCCGCGACGAGCTGCTCGCCTCGGGCCGCGTGCGCGTGGCGCTGACGCGGGAAGATGACCGCTTCCTCGTGCTGCAGGAACGCTATGGCATCGCGCGCAAGCTGCATGCCGACCTGTTCATCTCGATCCATTGCGACAGCGTCGGTGCCGGCAATGCCTCGGGCGCGTCGGTCTATACGCTGTCTGAAGTGGCGTCCGACAAGGAAGCCGCCAAGCTGGCGGCGCGCGAGAACAAGGCCGACATCATATCGGGCGTGAACCTCGCCTCGACCACCGCCGACATCTCGTCGATCCTGATCGACCTGACGCAGCGCGAGACGATGAACAACTCCGCCAGCTTCGCCCGCCTGCTTGGCCGCGAGGCGCAGCCGCTGATGCCGGTCAAGCCCAACTTCCACCGCATGGCCTCGCTGATCGTGCTCAAGGCGCCCGACATGCCCTCGATCCTGTTCGAGACCGGCTATATCTCCAACCCGACCGACGCAGCGTTCATCGACTCCCCCGATGGCCGCAAGCGCATCTCCGAGAGCATCCTGCGCGCGGTTGAGGTGCACTTCGCGCGACGGCTGGCGTCGAACGGATAAGCCACGCCCGCGCGGCGGCGCGGATTTGCAGGCGCGACAGCACGGCGCGGATCGGCTAGAAGCCGTGCCGATGGTCATGGCGTCAACCAGCGACACGCGCAGCCTGCCCCGGGCGGTTGCGCAGATCCTCCGCAACCGCGCGACATGGATTGCCGTGCTGCTGTGGCTGAGCGCCACGGTGCTGGCCTGGACGCTGGCCGGTGGCTTCCTGCCGTTTGACCAACCGGCGCTGGCGCGGCTGCCGTTCGCGCAGCGGATGGCCTTTCCGACGATCGGGCTGGTGCAGGTCTTCGCGCTGATGGCGATCACCTTCTGGCTGACGCGCAACCGCGCGCCCACCGACATCGCCGCGCGCGCGCCGGACCGGCGGACGACATGGCGGGAAACGATCGGCCTGCTCAGCTATGCCACGCTCGGCCAGATCGGCGGCTGGCTGCTCGGCCCGGCGCTTGGCTATCGACCGTTCAGCTTCCACATCGCGGGCACGCTGGTCGGTTGCTCGGTGCCACCATCGCTGGGCGAGATATGGGTGTGGGCGATCTATAACTTCGTCATCTTCGCCGTGCTGCCGCTGCTGTGGTTCCGGCAACGCTACAGCGCAACGGACCTCAACCTGCGATCGACCAACCGGCGGAACGACCTGCTGGTGATCGTGGTGATCGGCGTGGTTGAGAGCGTGACCGAGCTTGCCGGGCTGAACGCCGACATCCTGAAACTCAGCACCCATCAGTTCATCATTGGTGGCGGTATCACGCTGTTCTTCTATGTGATTGGCACGGTGCTGCCGACGATGATCCTGATCTATGCCATCCTGCTGCCGCGCTATCTCAAGCTGACCGGATCGACCGTGTTGACGGTCATTCTTGGTGGGCTGACCTATGCCGTGCTGCATCTGGTTGAGGGATGGTCGGTGTTCACGACGCCGCGGTACAGCCTGCTCTCGGTGCTGTTTGTCTTCTTCAGCTATTTCGGGCCGGGTATGATCAAGAGCGTGCTGACGCTGCGCACCGGCAATGCGTGGGTCCACGCATGGGGCTATCACGCGGTCGCGCCGCATCTGCTGATCGACACCCCGCTGTTCGTCAAGGCGCTGAGCATCGCCTGACACAAGGCGCATCCTATGCACGGCGGAAGGCGACCGGGACGCCATAGGTTGCGCGCCGCCACACCCATTCCACCGGACCAAAGCGAAACCAGCGCAGCCACAGCGCGGCCAGCGCGCACTGCCCGGCAAAGATGATGAGGGCGAGCGCTGCGCCCGCGACCAGACCGACCGCGCCGCCAAGCCCCAGCCCCAGCCCCACGCCGTAGAACAAGGCAATGCCGATGATGGTCTGGGTGAGATAGGTCGTCAGCGCCATGCGCCCGACCGGCGCCAGCAAGCGCAGCGCGGCCCCTGCCCTGCCCGTCCACAGCAGCGCAAAGCCGCTGGCATAGCCGACCGCCATGGCCGGAACGGCGATGGCAAAGATCATGTTTTCCACCACCCACATGCCGGTGGGCGGGAAGGCAGCGGTCGCGGCATGGATAGGTGTGAGCACGGCATTGCCGAGCACACCGACCGGCGCGCAGACCAGGAACAGCCCGCGCAGCAACGCGCGGTGCCGCGCGACATCGCGATAAAGTTGCAGCCGACCAACCAGCGCGCCGAGCAGGAACATCCCGAGGATCGAGATCGCCTTGCCCTCATAGACCGTCTGCAACAGCTTGAGCCGGACGAGGGCGAGGTTGGCGAGAAAATCTGCCGACAGGGTGCCCGACGCGAAAACATGCGTCAGCGCGTCAAAACCCCCGGCTGACTCCGCGCCCGAGGTGGCGGGCGCCAGCAGCGTCACCGCGAGCCAGACAATCACCGGCCAGACCAGCCGCAGCAGCAGCGCGACGGCGGTGGCCCATGCCAAGGCGCGGATACTGGCGCCGCGCAGCAGGATGAGGACGAGGCCAAGCACGGCATAATCCTTGAGAATATCACCATACCAGAGGCTGGCATGGACAAGGCCGATGAGCAGCAGGACGGCCAGCCGGCGCACAAAATGCCGCACGAAGCTGGCGCCACGTCGCGCTGCACTGTCGAGCTGGACGGCAAAGCCGATGCCGAACAGCAGCGAGAACAACGCGTAGAATTTGCCGCGGATCAGGAAATCCTGCACCAGCGCGGCGGCACCATCGACCCCGGGCCAACCCAGCGCGGCGCGCTGTGCGGCGGGCATGAAATTGTACCCGGAAAAATCCGGCACATGCGAAATGAAGATGCCGAGCAAGGCAAAGCCGCGCAGCGCATCGAGCACATCGGCGCGCGCATTGTCGGCCACTGGCCCGGCGGGAGCAGCGGCGCTCATGGTGCAAAGGCCCCGCGCACCGCCGCGCGCAGCTCCCCCTCCCAGGCGGCACAGGCGGCACCGCGCGACCGCGCCGGTTCCTGGCTGGCGAGGAGATACCCATAGGTTGCCGGGCGCAGCAGCACGGCGCCGAACAGGATGATCACGGCGTCGGGCATGGCGTGATGGCGCAATGCCCCGCGCGCCGCGCCGTCTGCAAACCAGTGGTTGAGCAGCGCGAGCAATTGCCCGCCGGGCCGGCTGGTGTCTGTCGCCGGGACGCTGACCGCGAACCCGCCGCCACCAGCGCCCATCGACATGACCCAGTGCAGCATCAGCCGCGCCGCCGCCTGTCGCGCAAAGAAGTAACGCCCGGTGGCGGCGGCGACATCTTCCAGCGCGGCGAGCGTTGCCGGATGCGACGGCGCGATCTGCCCCGCGACAGCACCGAGGAATTCCCCGGCGACGCGATCCAGCGCGGCATCGGCCAGCGCCGCCTTGCTGGCAAAGTGGCGGTAGAGGCTGCTGTTATCGAGGCCGACCGCATCGCCAAGGCGCCGCATTGTCATCGCCTCAAAACCATGGGCGGCGAACAGATCAATCGCGGCGGTGAGGATATGTTCGCGCGGTGACGGTGCCGCCGCGTGGCGGGTTGTGTTGGTTACCTTGCTCATCCTGCTATGCAAGCAAGCGCTTGCTTGTGAGTCAAGGAATATTGCAAGCCGCTGTGGCGTGTCCCGCGACATCATCGGGCCACCCTGCGCCGAGCATCGGGGCTGGCGGGCACCTGATTCAGGCGCGTGATGGTTTGATGTTTTGCGGGGCGCCGGTCTGTGATCCGCGCGGAACAAGTGTTTTTGCGGAGGCAGGAATTCGCGAGAACGCGCAGATTGTTCTTTATCATCATATGCTTGATGACAAGCGCCACACCAGTGGAACAGAGACGGGAACAGAGGAAAGATCAGCGCGGGAACAGGGCCACGCGGTGCCGGAACAGCGGCGATAACAGAACCCGGAACAGGAGCGCGCAGCGCGGCGTGATTCAACCGGCGCGAAAAATCGGGTTTGGGGGCGACCGGTAAAAACATCGGCGCAGGACCAATCATGGAATGGGATGAAAGTGAATCACGCCAGGCGGACGACATGGCCGGCGATGGTGATGGCGGCGGCGCCAGCCGGGCAACGGCCGACGCGGGCAAGGCGCCACCGCAGCGATGGCGCAAGGGGCAATCGGGCAACCCGGCAGGGCGACCGCCCAGGCCGCGCGCCAGCGGATCGCGCGGCGACCGCCTGCTCGGCGCGGATGAACCGACGCGGACGATGATCCTGAGCCATGCCTATAGCATGGTCACGTTCAAGGAGGATGGCGTTACCCACAAGATGCCGCTGAACGCGGCGGTGTGGCGGGCGATGGGGCAGGCCGCGCTAAGCGGCAACCGGCTGGCGCAATATCGCTTTACCCGGATTGTGCGCGAGATGGAGCGTGAACAGCTTGCCGCGCAAGTAGCGATCTACAACGCGCTGGAGCGCGAGCATTACCGGCGATCACCCGACGCCTCGTATGACGACGATCTGGTGATGGACCCGACCAATGGGGTGGTGGTGGTGCGTGGGGATGGGTAGCTTGGGGGGGGGTAGTTCAGTATTGTGTCATCGGAATTATTGAATTTCGAACCCAAGTTCATCAACTATAGCAGATGTAACCACTGACTCATCACATCCCGCCTCTCTCGCCCAACGATAAAAATATTCAGCCATTTGGTCATCTAGTAAATTGACACTTGAAATCATGCTGCATAGCAATCTGTTTTTAGCATTTTCTACTATATCCAATTTAGTTTCTTCTATCTTATCCCAAATATTATCAATGTCTTGATTTATATTTAAGTTTGATATTCCGTTTTTGTTTCTTTCTATAAAATCCATTTGGAATCTGCCATAGTTGCCAATTGACAGAACAATTTTGCGCGCCACCGATCTTTTCCTCGCATTCGATAGCGGCTGACTAGCCAGCGAATCTAACAGTTTTTCTATCATGCTCAATGTTTTATGCCTAAAATATCAAGAACCTGCCTGCATGAATCACATGCTTCTATTGCTTGCATGGTCCTAGTGCTTACAGTGCGAATGGTCGCTCCAGCCACATTGACACTATCATTCAACGCCTTGCTAACAGCATTAATTTCGCCACAACAACCATGAAAATCTGAACGAAGGGCCTTCGGGATTTCTTTCAATATTTTCGACACAATAGCATTCGTCGATGCTCCAGGTCCTCCCGCGTTCGTGCTTGCGCCCCTATACACTTCTCCGGTTTTGGTCACCAGGCTCGACACTGCACCCCTAGTCGAACCCGCTTCAACTGCTTCTGCGGCGCCTACCCTCGCCCCTTGAAGCGCTAGCCCCGCTGCTGCGGAATCTGACAACGCTGCGACAACTGGGGCACCGGCAACAGTAACAGCTCCAGCCGCCGCGAGTCCCTTGAGTCCATCTGTTGCTGCCTTGGTGCCTGCTTGCCCGTCAGACATCCCATGTTTTGTTGACTTACGGAACTCTTCAGAGCCAGCCCCTTCGAAAGACTGCTGCCCCGTCGGATCCCGCCCATCAACCGGATCATTCCCAACATAGGCATACAGGTTGACCTGATCCTTATACCCGATCGGATCAGTCTGCAGGAACCGCCCCAGCTTCGGCGAGTAAATCCGCGCCTTGTAATAATAAAGCCCCAGCGCCGGCAGCCACGCCTGGCCGGTGTACTGGAACCGCCCATCATTGGCGGCCCCCGGCAGGCCATATTCGTCATAGCTGTCGATCGTGCGCAGCGTGCCGTCGGCATTGGCGATCGAGGTGATCGAGCCCTGATGATCAACCTGGAACGAGCGGCGGTCGCTGAGGCCCGATCCCTCATACCATAGCAACGGATCGTCTTCGCCGTCGCCGTGGACGTAGCGGCGCAGCAACGTGCCGCTGCCATCGCGTTCCTCGATCAACTGGTCGCCATCATAGAGGAACCGCACCGTCGAGGCGCCCATGGCCATCTGCCACAGCCGCCCGGCCGGATCATAGGACAGCGTCGCGCCGCTCGACGAGGCGATCAGCCGGTTCTCGACATCATAGCTGTAACCGGTCGTGCCGTCAGAGGTCAGGTTGCCATTGGCATCATAGCTCAGCGTCCCGCCATCAGCGGCGGTATACTGGTTCAGCCCGTTGACCGCATAGCTCTTGCTCACCGGGGCATAACCGGTGAACGCATAGGCATCGTTGGTGCGCGTCTGGCCGGTGATCTGGTTCGCCGGGTTGTAACCCAGCCCCCAGCCCACATCACCGGAACTGCCGGTCAGGTCATGGGTCAGCCCGTTCAGCCGCGATACCGGGTCATAGCCATAACCCGTCATCACCACGCCGCGCGCATCACCCGAACGGCGGCCCTGATTGTCATAGGCGATCGACACCACCTGCGTGCTGCCATTCTCCTGCATCGCAATCGGGCGGTTCAGGTCGTCATAGAGCGTGCGGAACAGGGTGCCGTCAGTATAGAGGATGTTCTTGCGTGCGCCGTCCTGGTTGTAATTATAGGTCAGCACGCGTGCCGTGCCGTCCATGTTGCTGGTGGCGCTCACCTGACGCCCGAACCCGTCATAGCTGTTGGACAACCCTGCGCCCGTCGCCGAGCCGAACCGCGCATAAAGCTGGTGCCCTTGCAGGTCATAGCCATAATAGACATCGGCGCTCGTCCCGCCGGGAATGTCCTTCCTCGTCACCCGGTTCAGCGCATCATAGCTGTAACCGATCACCTGCCCGTCGCGCTTGCGCAACGACAGCCGGTTGCCATTGGCGTCGTAACTATACGCCTCATAATCGGTCGCACTCACCGCGCCGATGCTGGTCTTGTCGGGGAAGTTCCAGCGGATCTGCCGGTCATGCCCGTCATAGGTCATCGAGGCGACATTGCCGTTGGCGTCGATCACCCGGGTCTGCTTGCCGTTCAGGCTATAGGCATAGCTGGCATAATCCTGCTGCAGCGACGTGCCATAAGCCTTTTGCACCTTGAGCAGCTGATCCGCCGCGTCATAGACATTGCGGGTGATGCGGTCGGGGCCCTGCGTCCCTTCGGTCCCCAGCGCACAGGCGCTTGACGGCAGCACCGTGTAGATCGCCGGGTTCATCCGCACCGCAGTGCATTCCAGCCGCCCTGCCGCATCATAGCTATATTGCGTGGCGCCATACGCCGTGCCGCCTGACGAGACGGTCTCGATCAGCTTGCGGCCCATCACGTCATAGCTGGTGTCAACCTGGCTGAAGATCGTGAAACTGGTCCAGCTTGCCGGGGCCACACTTTCTGATTGCCAGTTGAGCAGCTCGCCCTTCTCAACCCGGATCACCCGGCCCGCCGCGTCATAGCTGTTGCGCACCGCCGCATAATGCAGCGGCCCGGTGCCATCAGGATCGGGCGCAATCGTCCCGGTCACCTGCCGCTCATCATCATAGCGCGTCGCCGAGGTGAAGGCAGATGCCGCACTCTGCGCCTGCGCCACCGGCGCCATCAACGTCGCGGCCAGCGCGATCAATCCGCCAATCGCGGTGCGGGGCAAGGCGGCGCTCATGGGTTGATTAACTTCGGACGGTACGCGTTGCTCGCAAACACCTACTTAAGGGATTTGGCGCTTGGCACCGCAACCCACCAGAATTCAATTCTATAACTCGAATTCTAAAGATTCGCACTCAAATATTATCAAAGTCAAATAACAATAACTGCACAACTAAAGTTACTAACGGTAAAAATAAAAACAAATAAATAGTCGTCCCAAGCCTCTTTCTCGTGATTAAAACTACCGCCAACGACAGTAAAAATGCCAGTATCGTAGGCCAAAGAAAAATGGTTACCAACTTTAATCGTACCATACACATACCTCTTTGTTTACAAATTACATGACGCCCCTTTCGGGCCAGATACACAACCAGGTCCGGTAATCCTAGTGTCCGAACCGATCGCCCGCGGGCCAGAGGGCGGCGGAACATCGCCGGAGCCAGGGCGAGTGGCTTGCACAGCGTTATTCACGATCGTAGCAGTCGCAGAGTTGCTGTTGCCGCTACCCGTTAATCCATCCGGAGCGTGGGTGTAACCCACCTTACCCGGATTGACTGCCGTTCCAAGAACCTTGGTAAGCGCATTTCCAGCGGCAACCACTGTTTTATCGGGCGCGGGGATCCTTGAGACTGTGACCCCAGAGCCACCTTTAGCCGATGCTCGCCAAGCGGCTAAGTCAGTGCTCGTTAGACCGGTGGAAACAAGCTTTCCGTTGTTGTCCATTATGGTGTTGATTGCTCCACCCTTCTCCGGCCCGAAGTCAAATGATTGAGCTGCTGCCGGTTTCGTGGACACCGAGATAAGGTGTTTATGGAACCGGAGGGTGACGATGCAACGACGGAAGTTCAGCCGAGAGTTCAAGCTTGAGGCGGTGAAGCTGGTGCGGGATCGTGGGGTGACAGCTGCTCAGGCGGCGCGCGATCTGGACGTGCATGTAAATGTGCTGCGTAAATGGGTGCACGAGGCAGCGGCCGATGCAGGGGCGGCATTCCCCGGCCACGGCAACATGAAGCCCGAGCAGCTTGAGATTGAGCGGCTTCGCCGCGAGCTTGTCAGGGTGAAGGCGGAGCGCGACATCTTAAAAAAAGCGGCGGCCTACTTCGCGAAGGACTCGATATGAGGTTCGCCTTCATCGCGAAGCACCGGGGTATCTGGCCGGTATCGTGGATTTGCGAGGCGCTCGGGGTCTCGCGCAGCGGCTTTCATGCCTGGCTCACGCGCGCGCCGAGCGCACGCTCATCCAGCGACGAGGCGTTCAGCGCGAAGATCCGCGCCAGCTTCATCGCCAGCGATCGGACCTATGGCGCGCGTCGCGTCTGGCACGATCTTCTGGCCGAAGGCCCTTCATGCGGCCTGCACCGCATCGAACGGCTGATGCGCCTGCACGGGCTGAAGGCGCGGCCCCGGCGCCGTGGCCTTCCCAAGGACGATGGCGAAAGATCGGTCATCGCCGGCAATGTTCTCGATCGCCAGTTCAGCGCCGACGCGCCGAACAGGAAATGGGTGGCCGACTTCACCTATATCTGGACGATCGAAGGCTGGCTCTACGTCGCGGCCGTCATCGATCTGTTCTCCAGGCGCGTGGTCGGCTGGTCGATGAGTGACACGATGACGGCGCAACTCGTCACCGACGCGCTGGTCATGGCGATCTGGCGGCGTGGCAAGCCCGACGCCCTGCTGCATCACTCGGACCAGGGCAGTCAATATACCAGCGAGCAGTTCCAACGGCTCATGGCCGATAACGGCGTCACCTGCTCAATGAGCCGGTCGGGCAATGTCTGGGATAATGCTGCAATGGAGAGCTTCTTCTCCTCGCTCAAAACCGAGCGGGTCGCGCGAAAAACCTATCGTACGCGCGATCAGGCAAGGGCCGATGTGTTCGACTATATCGAACGCTTCTACAACCCGACACGCAGGCACTCGACCTTGGGGTATCTCAGCCCCATGGACTTCGAGAAGCAAGCTAATGTAGCCTAACCTCGTGTCCATGAGACCGGCAGCAGCTCAGATGCCTGCACTGAGCCGCCCACCTTATCGGACACGATGATGAACGTGTGGTCATATCCGATATCAACCCCAAGTTCGGTAACGGGGCGGCTGACCTGGTAACTGTCCTTCCCACTCGGATCCCGCCCATCAACCGGATCATTCCCAACAACAGGTCCGCTTGACGCGGTTCGGTCCTACCGATGCGGTTTTCCTGAGGCGGTGCAGCGGGTTACGCGCACACGCGGGGGACGCGATCGGGCCGGGTGCCAGATTCGCCTTGAGGCGGTTTTTCACGACCGCGCGAGCGGCCTTCAAAGAACAGGCGGCATCATGCGCGCGGACGCGCGGGAGGGCAAGCGGCTGAGGAAGAAGGTCAGTCCTCGCCGTCGTCGGCGAGCGCGGCGTCGAGCAGGGCGCGGTCGCTGACCAGGCGCGCGCCGGGGTGCGTGGCGGCGTGGATCTCGGCCAGCTTGGCGATCGACACGCGGGTGTAGATCTGCGTCGTCTCCAGGCTTTCATGGCCGAGCAACGCCTGGATGAACCGGATATCGGCACCGCCCTCCAGCATCAGCGTCGCGGCCGTGTGGCGGAACAGATGGCATGAGCCAGGCTTGCCGATGCCGGCCGCAGCGACGTGGCCGCGCACCTTCTCGGACAGCCGCTTGGCTTCTAGCGGACGGCCGTCGCGGCTGAGGAACAGTGTGCCGGGGTCGCGGCCGACCACTAGGCCGGGGCGTGACCGGTCGCGGTAGGCGACCAGCCAGGCCCGCGCCCGCTCGCCGAGCGGCACCACCCGGTCCTTGTTGCCCTTGCCCTGCCGGACGATCAGCGTGGAGCGCGCATAGTCGACGTCATACAGCTTGAGCGCGATCAGCTCGCCGCGCCGGATCGCGGTCGCATAGAGCAGCTCCAGCATGGCGCGGTCGCGCAGGCCAAGCGGCGCGGCGATGTCCGGCACCGCCAGCACCGCCTCGGCTTCATCGGCGCTCAGCACCACGGCCGGCAGACGCCGTTCGGGGCGCGGCAGCTCCAGCTCGGAGGCCGGGTTGGACAGGATATGATTCTCGCGAGCGAGCCATTTGAACCAGGCACGAAGGGGGACCATCCGCGCGGCCTGGGTGCGGAACGTGAGCGGCTCGCCGTTGCTCTTGCGGTGATAATAGAGGTGGCGCTGGAACCGCTCCAGGATCGGCTTGGTCACTTCATACGGCCGCTCGATGCCGCGTTCGCCACACCACAGGATGAACGTCGTCACGCTGTGGCGTCGGTCCAAGATGGTGGCCGGTGAGTAGTTGCGCACTGCCAGCGCCACCAGGAACCGCTCCATGTGCGACGCCAGGCTATCGGGATCGTGCCGCCCCGGCAGCGGGGGAAGCGCGCGACGCGGCATCAGCGCGCGGCGTGGGCGTATGACCGGCGCTCGCCAACCGCGACCGTGGACGTGGTTTCCGGGGGCGGCGCGACGATCGGCCCCGGAAGTCGCACGATGCCTGCGGTTGTGGCGGATTCGGCGTGCCGACCGTTCACCGACCAAGGCCCGACCGCACCCCGACCGGGGGCCGACCGATCACCGTCCGACCCCGACCGTTCGTTGTCGTAGCGTTGCCCGCGCAGGGCCTCGACGTCGATCAGCCCCATGACGAACGGCGCGCCGGCCTCGCCTTCGCCTGCCCAGGCCAGTTCGTAAACGAACCGGGTGCCGTCGCGGCGCATCAGCAGATATTCGAGTTCCTCCAGGCGGTGCAGGTGGAGCTTGAGCTGGGTATCGCCCCAGCCGGTCGCCTCGCGGACCTCGCGACGCGTGAACCGCACATCGCGGGCGCGCACCCCCTCGGTCGCGGCGCGCGCGTCGATATGCTGGCGGACCAGGTGCAGTAGCGTCCGCGTCTGGGGCGGCAGTTCGTCGAGCGTGGTGCCGAGCACCGCATGCGCGAGCCGGTTGGCGACCGCGATGTCCTCCAGCGTCGCCTCGATATAGGCGAGCGGTGCGGTGCCGGGACGCGCCAGCATGTGGGTCGGGCGTTGATGCTGGTGGAGCAGCGCGATCGCGCGGATCAGCCCCAGATATTTGCGGTGATCGCGCCGGGTGCGCGTCTTGTCGTCGAGGAACGTCAGGTGTTCGGCGAACGGGTTCACCACCTTGAGCGGCTTCACCAACCGCTGCGCATTGTGATGCAGCGCGCGGATTGCGGTGCCGCTCTCGCGCGCGGTCAGCCCGGCCAGGGTTTCCTCGTAGCGCTGGCGGACATGGATGGCGCGGGTCTGTTCGCGGCTCTCGTCGATGGTCAGGACCAGGCAGCGGTTGCGCAGTTCCTCGTCCAGGTCGATCGCCGTCGTCGTCAGCATCAGCGCGACCGGCCCCTCGACCGTATAGTCCTGCGTCACCAGCTTGCCGGTCGCCGGGTCCTTGCCGGTCGATGCGATGGTGAGCGTCCCCTGGCTCTGGAGCAGTTTCAGGGCATAGGCGGCCTGGCGCGCGCCTTCCTCCTCCGCGATGGCGAGCGCCTTGTGTTTCAGATCGGCCTCGCCGAGGTAGAACAGCGACTGCCCGGTCATCGCCGAGTAGGTGACCCGCTCTTCCTCGGGCACCAGATCGAGCACCGCGTCCATCAGCGCGCTCTTGCCGGCCGCACTGGTCGATTGGATCAGCACCGCGAGCGGCCGATCCAGCTTGCGGCTGAGCGCCGCCAGATAGACGCACAGCGCGTTCTCGGCCTCGCCGACCACGCCCGACGCGGCGATGTCGGCCGCGATCCGGTCCATGAGGTCGGGCGCTTTCAGCCAGGCCAGCGCGGCCGCTTCGTCGCCGGCAGTGATGACGATGCCGGGGGCCGGCGCGATCGAGCGCAGCATCCCTTCATGCACCGCCTCGAGCTTGAGCAGCACCTGACCGATATCGCGCTTCACCGCATCGGCCGGCAGCCCCAGTTCGTTCGCCGCCTCGGCGACGAACGCGCCCCGCGCCTTCGCGCTCATCAGGTCCAGGCCATCGACGTGGAACGCTTCCCCGCGTCGGACCATCAGGTTGACCTTCATGGCTTCGGGCGAGGCGTTGCGCGCCAGGCCCCGCGCGCGCCATGTCCGGTCGCCGAGCTGGATCACCACCTCGCGCTCGCCGACCTCGGCCTCGACCGTGGGTGGCGGCGCTGGCGGGATCGGACTGGCGATCGTCGGTTCGGGCAGGTCCGGTTCGGAGAGCGGTTCAGGCTCAGCGGCTGAGAGAGGAACGGTGTCCACGATGTCGCCGGGACCGCCGTCGTCATCAAGCGGCACCCGACGCGGCCGACCCTCGGTGCCGGCCATCCACTCGGCCGCGCGCAGCAGCGCGCCCAGGCTCTTCGCGGCAGGCGTGACGGTCAGCGCATAGCTGTTCGCGTCCATGCCCTTGGGGAAGCCGATGCGGTAGACGCCCATCCCGTGCGGGGCGAGCCGCGCGGCAGCGGCAGC
This sequence comes from uncultured Sphingomonas sp., assembly GCA_963422345.1. Taxonomy (GTDB): domain Bacteria; phylum Pseudomonadota; class Alphaproteobacteria; order Sphingomonadales; family Sphingomonadaceae; genus Sphingomonas. Next base: position 1,696,733 of record OY729425.1, on the reverse strand, counting down.
CGCGCCCTTGTCGCCAGCAGCGTCGCGGTCGTAGGCGATCAGCACGCGGGCGACGCCGTGCTCGACCAGCGCGGCGATTATCTCATCGGTCAGCCCGCCCGCGCCCCACGACGTCGTCACGTTCCGATAGCCGGCGCACCAGAAGGTCATGGCGTCGATCGGCGCTTCGCACAGGATCATCTCGTCCGACGCCGCGAGCGCGGGCCAGTTGAGCACGCCGCGATGCGGCCCCGGCAGATACAGGTGGTCGGGCGTCCCCTTGCGCAGATCGTCCCTGATTTTGCGGCCGTAGAGGTTGACGACGATGCCAGCCGCATCGCGGATCGGCACGACCAGCGAGCCGCGCAGATGTTCATGGCCGCTGTCGCGCAGGACGCCGAGCCGCTGGAGTTGGCCGCGCACGTCCGCGCCGGCCTTGCGGTTCGCGGCCGGCAACCGGTAGCCCAAGGTCCGGTCGGCAAAGCCGAGGCCGAACGCGTCGATGAGGTCGGGATGGGCGAGGCCACGTTTCGCCAGATAGGCCAGTGCCTCCGGGTTCGCGCGCAGGGCGCGGGTGTAGTAATCGACCACTTCGCCCATCAGCTTGCCGTCCTCGGCCGCGTTCAGCACCGGCAGCTTGGCGACGGTCGAGCGCACGATCGGCGCGGCATCCGGGTCGGGTGCATAGTCGCTTCTCAGCAGCTCGACCGCGTGCCGGAAGCTGACCCCTTCACGCCGCATCACCCACGCTATGGGATCACCGCCCGCGTCGCACGCTCCGAAGCAGCGCCACAGATTCTTGTCCGGCGTCACCACCAGCGATGGGGTGTGATCGTCATGGAACGGGCACCGCCCTACCAGGTCGCGCCCGCGTTTCTCCAGCACCACGCCCGATGCCTCGACCAACCGCGCCAGGCTCACGTCCGTCTTCAGCCGCTCTATCTCGCTGTCCGCGATTCGCGCCATAAAACCGACCCTCTGTAAAAACCCGTCAAGAGGGTTCCGAGTTAAATAACTCGCTTTCCTATTATTCGTATTCCGAGTAGAGTCAACCTAGCTGCTAAAAACATGAGGTATAGCCATGACCGCAACTCGACGGATCATCGCGACTATGGCCATCAAGAACGAAGCCTTCTTCAAGGAGCTGGGCGCGCGCATCGCGACCGCCCGCAAGGAGCGGGGCATGACCCAGCAGGCGCTCGCCGAGCGGCTTGGCGTGTCCCAGCAAACGCTCGCCCACTACGAGGTCGGCCGCGTCGGTGTCGGCGCGGCGATGCTGCCGGTCCTCGCCGATATCCTCGACCTGTCGCTCGACGAGATGCTGATGGGGCAACCAGCCATGCGCACACCCGGCAAGCGCGGTCCCGCATCGCGGCTCCAGCAGCAGCTCGACGCGATCACCCAGCTTCCCAAGGCCGAGCAGCGCGCCGTCTCGACGGTCCTCGACGCCGTGCTCGCCCAACATGGCCGGGTGGAACGGGAGGCAGCCGCGACGGCCTGATTCTCAGCCGCGTCCTGCGGCACGTCAGCACCGGGACGAACAAGGGGAACGGCCATGCCGCTCCTCAAGGCCGAGTCGTCAGCAGCTCTATCATCATGGTAAGATCGACACGTCCTACGGCCATTCTGTTCGCTGACAGGGGTGTCGTGCATTTAAAACCTGTGACGCGGCCACAGATCGGGTTTCATAGGGCAGCTCCACCATCGGAGCGCCTGCCATGACCAACCTCTACCCCGACCCCGATATCGTCGATTATCCCCATCTCTGGGCGGCCTATTCGGGCTTTTCCGTCATCATGCCGAACATGCCCGGCGTGCTGCCGGTCCCGGTCGATCCCCCGAGCAAGAGGGCGGATCGCGGTGCCCGCCCGCTTTCCGAGACGCAGGCCGACCTGCGACAGACGCTGTGCTGTTCGGTCCTCGGTGCCTATGCAACCCTGCGCGCCGCTCATCCCGACTGGAGTGAGTTGGACATCGAGGAGGAGATCGATCCCTACCTCACGGCACCGATCACGGTTCGCACGGCTCGCGAAGCGGGTCGCCAGATCGTGCGCGGTTTCCTCGGCATCAGCGCGCGCGAACTAGACCTGCGCGCCCAGGCCGCGTTCGATCAGGCCGAGGACAAGCAGGCGCACATTGACGGCGAACTCGGCAACGTGCGGATCATGGCGCAGAGCTATTGGCGTGCGCGCCTGTTCGAGGCGGCGATGTATGAAGCGTTCCACGGCCGGGACCCCGGCAGCTTCGACGACAAGCTCGCCAAGGCCGTCAACACCGGGCCGCAGCAGGCACCGCTCGACGCCCCCAAGGCAGCGCGAGTGGCGCTGATGTCGGGCGTCAACCCAGCCGTCTTCTGGCAGGCGCTGTGGCAGTATCGCTACCCGCTGGAGGTCTGCGCTGCCATGAACCGCTGGCGCAGCAACGCCCCGGCTTCGCTCTACGTCGAGGAGTATTACACGCTCTTTCGCTGCGTCGAGTCGGCCCCGTCCGATCCCAAAGACGCATGGGATCACCTCAAGAACATGATCCGTGACGAGGTCGAGCACCATATCGGCATCGACCTTTTCATGTCCCACGCGGTGCCCAAGCTGGAGCGGCACGGGTTGCTGACCCCGCTCCCGGAGACGGTGCACGAGCTGTTCACGCGCAGCGTCGAGATCGACGACGATACGCCGGGCGAGTCCACCTACGAGCTGGTCTTTCCCTTCCGCACGATGCGTCTCGTCTGACAGCTCACCCCGGCCGGTTTTCCGGCCGGGGACGAGGCTTCGCCTCGTTAGCAGGTAATCCACACCATTGCACCCGTGCGCCAAGGTTTTCAGCGGCTTAGCCGTATACGCCTTCCCCGGTTTTCGGCCGCAAAGCCGCAGACAACCGCCCGTATTCACGAGATACATCATGACCGTCACAGTCCACGTCCAGACCCGGCTCGACCACGACCTCGCCAAGCGCCTCGACCAGCGCGCCGCGAAGGACAAGATCACCCGCGGCGAGCTGCTCCGCTCGCTCATCGAGGCGGCGCTCGACGCCCCGCAGCCCGGCAGCAACGCGATCACCGATCCGCTGCTCGCCGAGATTGCCGATGCGATGGGCACGATGATGGCCAAGGTCGATGCCTGCCACACCAGCGCGCGCCGCGCGCACGCTGCCGCCAAGATCGCGGGGCTGATGCTGTTGCCAGCGGATCGCCGGCAGGAGTTCAACGATACGCTGGCGCAGGCAGTGCGGTCATGAACCGCACCCTCGAACAGGCCGCGCGGGGCCGCGCGATCGAGGCGCGACGCGGGCAAGCGGTCCTCGCGATGGTCCAGGTGGCAGCGCTGGGCGCGGTGCTGGGGCTGGCGATCGGCGCGGCGACCGCGTGGATGATGACGAACGTCGCCGATCGCCAGCTCGCCGTGGCATGGCTGCGCCAGCTCAAGCCCGCGATGGTTTTCCAGGTGCAGCAGCAGGCCGGATTCGGGGCCGATATCCCGTCACCCGAACACGTCGCCGCCATGATGATGCTGACCAGGATGGCCGTCGCCGGCATCATCGTCGCACTGCCGCTCGCGATCGGCCTCACCATGCTCCTGCGACGGCAGTGGATCGCAACCGCACGCGACGCCGCGCTCGACCAGGTGTTGCGCGGCAACGAGCTTGCGACGCCCCAGCAGCTCGCTTCCTTGCTGGCGTTCATCACGAAGCACCAGTGTCCCATCGTCTTCGGGGGCGTGCCGGTCCCGCCCGAGGACGAAGCCCGTCACCTGCTGCTCGTCGGCCAGTCGGGATCAGGTAAGACCACCGCACTGCGGTCGCTCCTTCGCCAGATCGTCCAGCGCGGCGAACATGCGCTGATCTTCGACGCAGATGGCAGCTATGTGGCGCAGTTCTACAGCCCCGCGCGCGGCGACGTGATCCTCAACCCATTCGACGCCCGCACCGCACGCTGGAACCCGCTCACCGATATCGCGACCCTCGCCGATGCGCACCGCGTCGCTACGGTTTTGCTCCCCAAGCCGTCCAAGGCGTCCGAGGCGGCCGTCTGGTATGACCAGGCCCGCACGCTGATCGCCCATATCCTCGACCATCTGGCAGCCAGTGGCGGCACCCTCAACGACCTCGCCGCCATGCTCAACGTCGCCAGCCCTGACGCGCTACGCATCATCGTCGCGGGCACCCCAGCGATGCGCATTTTCGAGGCGGGTGGCGAACGCGCGACCGCCAGCGTGTTGTTCATGATGGGTATCGCCGCGCGCACCGTCGCCTTGCTCGCCGCCATCCCCGACACCGCCCCCGCGTTCAGTTTCGACCGCTTTTACGCGGACCTTGCCAAGCACGAAGGCCGCAAGCCGCTCGTATTTTTGGCCGCGCCGCGCCGCTATCGCGAAGCAGCCGCACCCGTCATCGCGGCGTGGATCGACGCCGCTGCCAGCGCCATCCTGCAACGTCCCCCCGGCGACGCGCCCAAGGCATGGTTGATCTTCGACGAGCTGCCCTCGCTGCCTGCGGTGCAGAGCCTGCTTGTCCTCTTGCCGGAAGGTCGCAAGCACGCGGCTTGCGTCGTCATCGCCTTCCAGTCGATCGCCCAGATGCAGGAACGCTACGGTCAGGAAGGGGCCGAGATCATCACCGGACAGACCGCCAGCCAGGTCATCATGTCGGTCGGCGACCACACCACCGCCAAGTGGGCGACCGACCTGTCCGGCATGATCGAGGTCGAGAACCAGCGCGCCAGCGACCAGCTCGGCGACGACAGACAGGCGCACGGATCGCTTGCCACCACCCGCGAGCGCAAGACCCTTCTCCTCGACATCGATCTAACCGGATTGCGGGTCGGCGAGGCGTTCCTGCGCTTGTCCGGCTACCCCATCGCCCAGGTGACCATCGACCCCGGCGCGCCGCTGCCCACCATCGCGCCCGCGTTCGTCCCCGCGCCGTTACCGCCACGCGTCATCCCCGACCGGGCCGACTCGCCACCACCCACCCGCGCCGAGGACCGGCCGGATTGGCTCGACCTGGGGGGACCGTTCTGATGGTCGCCACGCTTTTCAAGCTCACCGACGCAACCGCTGGCAAGAGCTACTACACGAACGACGACTATTTCAGCCGCGAAGGTGGCGGCCACTGGCACGGGCGCGGCGCCCCCGCGCTCGGCCTCGACGGCGAGGTCGATCCCGACCAGTTCGTTGCGCGACTCGCGGGCGAGTTGCCCGACGGCACCCTGCTCGGCACCACCCGCCACGGCGTCCGCGAACATGTACCAGGATTCGACCTCACCATGAGCGCGCCCAAGTCGATCTCGACCCTGGCGCTGGTCGCAGGCGATCGACGGCTGATCGACGCGCACAACCAGGCCGTCCAGGTCGCGCTCGGCTACACCGAACGCCACGTCGCCGTCACCCGTATCCGAAGCGGCGAGACGGTCGATCGCATCGCCACGAGCAAGCTCGCCATCGCGCAGTTCCTCCACGTCACCGCCCGCGCGACCGAGAACGGCACGCCCGCACCGCAACTCCACACCCACAACGTCATCCTAAACATGACCCGGGACGACGGCACATGGCGCAGCCTCGACGCGCGCGACCTCTATGCCCTCCAGAAGAGCATCGGCGCGGTCTATCACCAGGAGCTGGCGTTCGAGGTCCAGCGGCTCGGCTATTCGGTGACGATCGCGCACGACACGACGTTCGAGATCGATGGCGTCCCCGACGACGTGTTGCGCACCTTCTCCGCGCGCTCCGCCCAGATCGAGGCCGTGCTCGATGCACGCGGCAAGACCCGCGCCACGGCCTCGGCAGCCGAGAAGGCCGTCATCACGCTCGACACCCGCGCGCCCAAGCGCGCGGTCGATCACGCCACGCTCGCCGCAGACTGGCGCGCCCAGGCCGAGGCGTTGGGATTCGACGAGCGCGCGCGGCGCGGCATGGTGGCGCAGGCCGAGGCCCGCGCGGCACGCCAGACCACGCTCGGCACCGACGCGCGGATGCGCGAAGCCGATCACGCCGTCGCGTTCGCCGCCCAGCACATCGCCGAGCGCGAAGCCGTTTTCTCGGCCGCAACACTCGAACGCCAGTCCGGCGACGCCGTGCGTGCGCGCGCCACCCATGCCGATATCGTCGCCGCCATCGATCGCGCCGAGCGCGCCCAGCGCCTCGTGATCCGCGCCGCGCCCCGCATGGCAACCGGCATGGTCGGATTCGCGACCCGCGAGGCGGTCGAGATCGAACGGCGCATGTTGAGGCTGGAGGCCGAAGGCCGCGACCAGGTGACGCCGCTGCACGGTCGCATCCAGGCCGCCAGCGTCGTCGCTGCGGCCGAGCTACGATCGGCCGAGCGCGGCCACACATGGACCAAGGGGCAGAAGACCGCGACGCAGGGGCTGCTCATGTCCAGGGCCAAGGTCGCCGGTGTTCAGGGATCGGCCGGAACCGCCAAGACGACGACCGTCATCGCCACCTATGCCGACGCCGCCCGCGCCCAGGGGTTCGAGGTCCGCGCGCTCGCCCCGACCGCGACCGCTGCGACCGTGCTCGCCGACGCGATCAGCGCCAAGCCGATGACCGTCGCCATGCTGCTCGCCAGCACCGGCGACACCATCAAGCAGGACCGCGAGGTGTGGATCGTCGACGAAGCGTCGTTGCTCGACGCCCGCGACACCGAGCAGACGATCGCCCGCGCCCGCGATGCCGGGGCACGCCTCGTGCTGGTCGGCGACGTCAAGCAGTTGGGGAGCGTCGGCGCGGGGAGAGCTTTCGCCCAGCTCCAGGACCACAAGATGGAGACCTTCGTCCTCGACCAGATCGTCCGTCAGACCAACGAACAGACCCGCGAAGCGGTCGAGGCCATGATCGCAGGCGACGCGAAGACGGCGTTCGCCGCACTCGATGCCGGGGGCGGCGCGATCGTCGAGCAGCCCGACACCGACGCTCGCCTTGCCCGCATCGCGCAGGATTTCGCGAAGCTGTCACCCGAGGACCGCGCCGGGACCCTCGTGCTCGACCCGACCCGCGAAGGGCGGCAGCGCCTCACCAACGCCATCCGCGCCGAGCTGGTCGCAGACGGCACGCTCGGCGCGGAGGCGATCACCGCGACCGTCCTGGAGTCGCGCGGCCTGTCACGCACCGAGGCCAAGCGCGCGACCAGCTACACCCCCGGCGATATCGTGACGTTTCGCGAAGCAGCCAAGGGCAAGCCGCGACCCGGTGTCGGCTACCGCATCGACAGCGTGGACGCCCAGAACGGGACCGTCCGCCTCGTGCCGCCCAACCCCAAGGCCAAGAGCCACGACTGGCAGCCCGCACGCTGGGGCGGCGATCATGCCGAGGCGTTCGCGCAAGTGCAGCAGGAGTTTCGCACCGGCGACAAGGTGCAGTTCACCCGCAACAACTACCGCGCGAACCGCCTCAATGGCGCGACCGCGATGGTGGTCGCGATCGACCCGCAGGGATCGAGCGTCACGGTCGAGAAGGACGACGGCGAGCGCCAGATGCTCGACTTGGCGCGCCTCGCCGACCGGCATATCCGCCCCGGCTGGGTCCGCACGATCCACAGCAGCCAGGGCGCGACGTGCGATCGGGTGATGGCCCACCTGGAGAGTTTCCGCGCCAACACCGTCGATATCCGTGCCGCCTATGTCGCCATCAGCCGCGCCCGCGAAGGGGCCACGATCTACACCGACAGCCGCGCCAAGCTCACCGAAGCGCTTGGATTGCGTGACGGCGCGCAGGTCGGCGCGATCGACGAGACGATGGAGCGGTCAGTCGAGCCAGATATAGGTTTTTGATAGAGGCAGCATGTAGCATATTGAGATCAATATATGTGCATGGGCTTTAGATAATATTTCAGCCGCTGGAAGCTAGTAACTCTCAACCCCTGATCGAACCCAGGGCAGGTTATATTAATTGATGCAGGGAAGGCCCCTGAACAGATAGATATAAGTCCACCGGAAGATTCGAGAACTATGCCACATTCGCAGCATTCATCAACGTTATAGTCGCCTATAATCTTATTTATAGACAGGGATTTCCTGTATTCATCAGGAATGACTATGTTGTTTCCGAGGTCGAGCTTATCGGTTTTCTCGACAGAAATAACGCCTATTTCATCGATTTCGCTTATATCGACAATGCTACTAAATATAGATATGCCACTTCCTGTAGAAGACAGCACAACACATTCGAAAAGTCTGTTGCCTTCCAAAGAAGAGGTAGAGATTCTTTCAATCGGATTGACGAAAAAATCGATGATCTCTTCATCCGTCATCCCGATAGATGAGATATTTTTCATAAGCTGCTACTCATATTACATCGTGCCATCAGGCTTGCGGAGTGGCGGGGGCGGTGTGGGCGGTGGATAATGTAGCGTTTCACCCGGCTTCGTTCCGCTCGGAGGAACATCGATCCGAGGCCCCTGACCAGCTTTGCCAGGACGAATCTGAACGCCATTATCTCCCACTTGCGTCCCAGGCGGACGCCCACCGGTTTCATTGGGCTTACCTGTTCCGCCTGTAAGATGACCGAAGTCCTTATCGGGATCACCCGTGCCGCCATGATCGGGATGGAGTGGGCCGCTTTGCGTCTGGCCGCCCTTGCCATCAGTATGAGGTGGGGTTCCGACAGGACCTGTCGGGACCGGAGGAGCATCATGGTGGAAGATCGATCCGACCATTCCTCGGCAAGCAGGACTGGCAATACAGACTGCGCTTGCCGCACCGGCTAGATCGATGATTCCACCGATGATCGCCCCACCCGCAGCTCCTGGAGCGCAACCCACTTCGATTGTTGCAGCACAACCAATCGCAGCACCTGCTTCTGTTGCCGCCTGCGTTCCAGTCGGGTCCGTGCCATTCACCGGATCGTTTGCGACATAGGCATAGAGATTGACCTGATCCTTATACCCGATCGGATCGGTCTGCAAAAACCGCCCGAGCTTCGGCGAGTAGATCCGCGCCTTGTAGTAATACAGCCCCAGCGCCGGCAGCCACGCCTGGCCGGTGTACTGGAACCGCCCGTCATTGGCGGCGCCCGGCAGGCCATATTCGTCATAGCTGTCGATCGTGCGCAGCGTGCCGTCGGCATTGGCGATTGAGGTGATCGAGCCCTGATGATCGACCTGGAACGAGCGGCGGTCGGTGAGGCCCGATCCCTCATACCAGAGCAGCGGATCATCATCGCCATTGCCGTGGACATAACGGCGCAGCAACGTGCCGCTGCCATCGCGTTCCTCGATCAGCTGGTCGCCATCATAAAGGAACCGCACCGTCGAGGCGCCCATGGTCATCTGCCACAGCCGCCCGGCCGGATCATAGGACAGCGTCGCGCCGCTCGATGAGGCGATCAGCCGGTTCTCGACATCATAGCTGTAACCGGTCGTCCCGTCAGAGGTCAGGTTGCCATTGGCATCATAGCTCAGCGTCCCGCCATCAGCGGCGGTATACTGGTTCAGCCCGTTGACCGCATAGCTCTTGCTCACCGGGGCATAGCCGGTGAACGCATAGACATCATTGGTGCGCGTCTGGCCGGTGATCTGGCTCGCCGGGTTATAGCCCAGCCCCCAGCCCACATCACCCGAACTGCCGCTCAGGTCATTGACCAGCCCGCTCAGCCGCGAGACCGGGTCATAGCTATGCGTGGTGAGAACCCCGACACGCGCATCATGAGCTACCAGACCCTGAGGACTATAGTCCCAGGATACGACCAGCGGCCCCCAGTTTTCATGTACGCCATAGGGGCGATCAAGCCCGTCATAGCTATAATCAAAGCTGTTACCATCGGATTGGACCAACAGCGTTCGGTTGCTGTCGGCGTCATATTGATAGCCCAGAGTCCGCGCCGTGCCGTCCATGTCGGTGGTGGCGGTCAGTTGACGCCCGAACCCGTCATAGCTGTTGGACAACCCTGCGCCCGTCGCCGAGCCGAACCGCGCATAAAGCTGGTGCCCTTGCAGGTCATAGCCATAATAGACATCGGCGCTCGTCCCGCCGGGAATGTCCTTCCTCGTCACCCGGTTCAGCGCATCATAGCTGTAACCGATCACCTGCCCGTCGCGCTTGCGCAACGACAGCCGGTTGCCATTGGCGTCGTAACTATACGCCTCATAATCGGTCGCACTCACCGCGCCGATGCTGGTCTTGTCGGGGAAGTTCCAGCGGATCTGCCGGTCATGCCCGTCATAGGTCATCGAGGCGACATTGCCGTTGGCGTCGATCACCCGGGTCTGCTTGCCGTTCAGGCTATAGGCATAGCTGGCATAATCCTGCTGCAGCGACGTGCCATAAGCCTTTTGCACCTTGAGCAGCTGATCCGCCGCGTCATAGACATTGCGGGTGATGCGGTCGGGGCCCTGCGTCCCTTCGGTCCCCAGCGCACAGGCGCTTGACGGCAGCACCGTGTAGATCGCCGGGTTCATCCGCACCGCAGTGCATTCCAGCCGCCCTGCCGCATCATAGCTATATTGCGTGGCGCCATACGCCGTGCCGCCTGACGAGACGGTCTCGATCAGCTTGCGGCCCATCACGTCATAGCTGGTGTCAACCTGGCTGAAGATCGTGAAATTGGCCCAACTCGCCGGCGCCACGGTTTCCGGTTGCCAGTTGAGCAGCTCGCCCTTCTCAACCCGGATCACCCGGCCCGCCGCGTCATAGGTGTTGCGCACCGCCGCATAATGCAGCGGCCCGGTGCCATCAGGATCGGGCGCAATCGTCCCGGTCACCTGCCGCTCATCATCATAGCGCGTCGCCGAGGTGAAGGCAGATGCCGCACTCTGCGCCTGCGCCACCGGCGCCATCAACGTCGCGGCCAGCGCGATCAATCCGCCAATGGCGGCGCGGGGCAAGGCGGCGCTCATGGGCACACCGTCAGGTTGGCGCGTGGGCTGGTCTGGCTGATCTGGTTGCCGCGGGCGTCATAGCTAACGCAAGTGCGGTAGGTCACCGCCGTCGTGCCACTATAGGCCGTCACAGCGGTGCCGCGAAGTTGGAGGTTGTTGCCAACCGCGCCCGTATCAGGGCCATATTCATAGCTGGTCACTATTTCGTCGGAAGGCCCAGCCGCGCACGCGCCAATCACCGTTGCGGAGCTGCGGCAGGTGCGTACCTCACTCAACAGCCATACCGGCGACGAGGCATGGCTATATCCGCCACTTGCATTTTTGATCCAGGCATAGCGCTGGATATAGGCGTAGCGCTTGACCGCACGAACGCCGTTGGGGTCAGCAGGCGCGGCCTCCGTCAATGTCATGCCGTGGGTCGGATCATAGGTGTAATCGACGCGATTGCCGTCGGGGTCGATCACATAATCCGGCTTGCCACATACTTTCGGATTGGGGCAACTTGAAGGATAGTGCACAATTGTCTGGGCCGCTGTCAGACCAGATCCGGGCTTGGCCAGCATCGATGTCCCGAGCAAATGACCCTGGAGATCTCGAACATAGTATATCTTGTTCCCTTCAGGTGGGCCCACCATCGAAAGAACGCCGGGGAAATCAAAACCCAGGGCAGTGGTGCGCCCCAGTTCATTTGTGATCGACAGCGGATTTCCCGTCATTTCCGTAAGGACGCTGCGGGAAGCAGACGAGTTTACCGTAATTTTTGTCGAAAGATCACGAAATGGAAAATAATCCGGGTCGCTTGTCAGATATTTGTTACACAAGGCCAGGTGACCATCAAGGTCGTTCGGGTTGGTTGCCTCATAGTTGTTGGCATAGTCATATTTGACGGTGCGGCCAGCGGCGTCTGTCTGAAGGATGACAGGGTCTTTCATCCGAACATCGGGTTGCACCGATGATCCGCGCGTCGGATCGTTGGGGCACACTGCGTAACTGTTCTGGATATAGCAACTGCTCTCACCAGGTCTTTTGATGCAGCCGAGATGATCGGCACCGACATAGCTGTACGTTGTTGTATTTCCATTTTTGGTGGCGCTGGTCAGCAAGCTGGCGCTCCAGCTGTATACGCCCGCCGTGTACCCATAGGTAACTGTCTGTGCGTCCGTCGGGCAGGTAGAAGTCGCGGTGATATAGGTCTGCGCCATGTTGACAGCGCAAGCCTTTGTATTGCTGTCGATCAAGATGGCCCAGCCGCGGTTGCTGATAACACTTTTGATCCTTTGTCCGCTGGTATAGGTCCAGTCCCAGCGCGTGCCGTCCGGCATGATCATGTTCGCGACATAACCACTTGCGCCGGTGTTGAAATTCACGACAGTCCCGTCAGTGTCGGTGAATGTATAGTATCCCGCACCAGTCGTGCCGTTGAAGACGAGCGCGGTATTGGGTGTGCTCACCGGGAAATAAACCCCAACGGGCCCACCGGTCGTGGAAATATTCGCCTGATAGACACTGCCGCCATGAAAGGTCGCTGACCGATTTCCGACCGTCACTGTATAGGTGTACGGAAGGCTACCGGGCCCTTCGGAAGGCGGTGGATCATCCGGATTTTGTGGGTCTGGCGCGTTGCTGACATAGCCTTGCAGGCTGTGAGTCCACCCGCGCGCGGCGAAATAAATATCAGTCGGCACATCTACAGCGCTGGAATAATGCCGAACAAGCGACAAACCTTCCGTGCCCGGACCACCAATCGAAAGATCAGTGTCGCTGTAGGAAAAGGAGCCGCTGCGATAATTAACGCCATCCGGACTCGACGCATTGAAAGGCGGCGGCGGTGTTACCTGGGCCGAACCCGGTATTGCAGCCAATGTAACCAGCGATATGCCGAATGCCGATAACATTGTCTTGAACGGCAAAGGCTGGTGCGCGAACGTGATCATGAAAACCCTCGAAGATCAGAGCTGCAGAGTACGCATCTTGCGGTCGTCGGCACTTTGAAAGGCCGACAGGATCAGCCCCGTATCACGGCGATGGCGTCGGTGTGGGCGTTGGCGTGGGGCACGCCGCCGGTGTCGTCGTGGTGACATCATAGCGCGCGCGGTTGCCGGCCCGGTCGAAACAGGTGCCCATCGCCACCCCGTTATTCGGCCCGCCGCTGCGCGTGCTGGCGACCAGCCGGCCAAGCGCATCATAGCTGTAGCTGGTGGTTTCTGATGCGAGCGATGCTGATCCAATCAGCGCCGCCACCGCGACCCCCGACAACAAGACGATATGGCGTGGTCGAACCATCTTTACCCCCGGTGGGCTGCGCGAATCATTCACGGGCCAGCGCGCGAAAGCTGCGTTGGATCGCGGGCGTCGTCAAGACAAGAAAACCAGATAATTGAATTCAAATTCAATTCATTATGGTTCTATTTTTAGCAAACAAATGTGCCGCTGACACTGCCGGTCGAAGCCGCCTCGCGGTCGGCGCCTTCGGACTATTCTGCTCGGACGAGGAACAATGGCAATACGCTTGACCTCAGGCGTGGCGCGCGCCCGCCCGCCCGCAACGGCGCAAGATTACCCCGCTCAACCCCGTGCCGTTGCCGCCGTCGCCAGCGATCATTGCCTGCCTCACAGCGCTGCGCCCCGCCAACCGCCTGATCCGCCGCCGCGCACGCTTCAACTGTGCGCCCCGTCATGCCATGGGCCGCTCCATGTTCAGCCGCGCGACCGCCCTGTCGCGCAGCGCCAGCAAATCGGCGATCATGATGCCAACGGCAAGGCGACTCCCTGTTCCGCACAACCGGCCTCGCTGTTCGCCGCGCCGGGCGGCGCTGCTTATCACCTTGATTGCAGCGGCTGTTTCACGCCACCGGGCGCCCAAACGCCGCGAAAAAAATTTCCACTCCCTGATAATCTCCCTGTTCCCGGCGCGTAACAGGGAGGGGATCAGGGAACGGGCCCGGCCCTTAACAGGGAAAGGCCAGCGGGCCGGAAGCGTCATCGCTGCACGATCAGCCTGCAACAGCGGCTGGCAACGCGCGCAAATCTTGCTAGAGCGGCAGGCCCGATGACCAGTTCCGAATCTTCCGTAAGCTTCCGCATCCGCCGCGAGGTTGGTGGCATGGCCGGTTTCGCCAAAAGGGCCTGGGGCCGCTGGTGGGTCCGGGTGCTGTCGGTGGCGGGCGTGATCCTCGCGCTGGGCTGGGCCATCTTCTGGTACATCTTTGCCAGCGACCTGCCCTCGGTTGACAAGCTGCGCAGCTATGAACCGCCGCTGCCAACCAATGTTCGCGGCGTCGATGGCCTGCCGATCCACAGCTATGCGCGGGAACGGCGTGTCGAATTGTCGTTCGAGGAATATCCGCCGCTGCTGGTGCGCGCCTTCCTTGCCGCTGAGGACAAGACATTCTTTGAACATCATGGCGTCGATTATCCCGGCATGGCGGGCGCGGTGTTCGATTACGTCACCAAACTGGGTTCGGGGCGGCGCGCCAAGGGCGGCTCGACCATCACGCAACAGGTCGCCAAGAACCTGCTGATCGGCAACACCTATTCCCCGTCGCGCAAGATCAGGGAAGCGATCCTCGCCTATCGTATTGAGGATACGCTGACCAAGCAGCAGATCCTTGAGCTTTACCTCAACCAGATCGCACTCGGTCGAAACGCCTTTGGTGTCGCGGCGGCAAGCTATGCCTATTTCGGCAAGGAGCTGAACCAGCTTGATCTTGCCCAGCTCGCCTATCTCGCCATCCTGCCCAAGGGGCCATCAAATTACGACCCGATCCGCCACCCCGACCGGGCCTTGGCGCGCCGCAAATATGTCCTCGATGAAATGCTCAAGAACGGCTTTATCGATCAGGACCAGCATGATCGTGCCGCGCTGGAACCACTGGGCACCGTGCCGCGCCAGACGCCGCACAGTGAGATCGCCGGCGGCGGCTATTTCGTTGAGGAAGTGCGCCGCCAGCTGATCGACAAGTTCGGCGAAGATGATCGTGCCGGGCCGTACAGCGTCTATTCCGGCGGTTTGTGGGTGCGCACCTCGCTTGACCCGAAACTTCAGCTCTACGCGCAGAACGCCTTGCGTGATGGCCTGATCCGCTATGATCGTGGCCGCGGCTGGAACGGGCCATTGCGCCATGTCACCATTACCGGCCCTGACTGGCTGCCGGCGCTGCTCAATACCAATATCCAGCTCGACTATCAGGACTGGCGCGCCGCGATTGTTATCGCGCTTGATGATGGCAAGGCGACAATCGGCTTTGCCAATGGTCAGCTTGGCGCGCTGCCGCGCTATGCCGCGCAAATGCCGGTGCGTGGAGAGGGCGGCAACGCGTTCGATGCCTTCAAGGTCGGCGATGTACTCGCCGTCGCGCCGGAAGGGGACAGTTTCGCGCTGCGCGCCATCCCGAAAATCTCCGGTGCCTTTGTCGCGCAGGAACCGCAGACCGGTCGTGTTCTGGCGATGCAGGGCGGGTTCGATGCGACGGTACAGCCGTTCAACCGCGCCACCCAGGCGCTGCGCCAGCCGGGTTCGACGATCAAGCCAATCGTCTACGCTGCGGCCCTGTCACAGGGCCTGACCCCGGCGACGATCATCATGGATGCGCCCTTCTGTTTCTATCAGGGCGCCAAGCTCGGCCAGAAATGTTTCCGCAACTTTGGCGGTGGCCAGGGCTCCGGGCCGCACACCATGCGCTGGGGCGTCGAGCAATCGCGCAACCTGATGACAGTGCGCGCCGCGACCACCGTCGGCATGGACCATGTCGTCAGCCTGATGGACCGCATCGGCGTGGGCAAATATCCGCCCTATCCCGCCTTCGCGCTTGGCGCCGGGGAAACCACCGTGTCGCGCATGGTCAACGCCTATACCATCCTCGCCAATCAGGGCCGCGCCCATGCGCCGACTTTGATCGATTTTGTGCAGAACCGTCACGGCAAGGTTATCTGGCCGGAAAACTGGCGCGCCTGTGATCGGTGCAACATGGCGAAATATGACGGCAAGCCCATGCCGCGGCCCGTCACGCGCGGGACACAGGTGCTCGATGCAATGAGCGCCTACCAGATGATCCATATCGCAGAGGGCGTCATCCAGCGCGGCACGGCGACCGTCCTGCGCGATCTTGATCGCCCGATGTTCGGCAAGACCGGCACCAATTCCGGCCCGACCGATGTGTGGTTCATCGGCGGCACGCCACAGATGATCGGCGGCGTCTATATGGGCTATGACACGCCAACCAGCCTTGGCGGCTATGCCCAGGGCGGCACGCTTGCCGCGCCGATCTTCAAGGAATTTGCGCTCAAGGCCTATGAGGGGATGGAAAAAATCCCGTTCCGTGCGCCTGAGGGAATACGCATGGTGCGGATTGACCGTGCCTCCGGCAAACCGGTCTTTGGTGAATGGCCGTCGGATGACCCGATGGCATCGGTGATCTGGGAAGCGTTCAAGCCCGAAAGCGAACCACGCCGCGCGGCACAGCGCACCGACCTGCCCGCCAATGCTGCGCCCAAGACAGCGGCCCCGACCGCGAAGAAGGACGGCGCAAAGGACAGTGACTTCCTGCAACGTGAAGGCGGGATTTACTGACCGCCTGTATCACCTTGCACCCTACCCTCGCCGTTGCGGCACAACCGGGCCTTGCCTAGAAGTCGCCACAACTTGATGGCACCCCGCTGTGGCGGCGCCGAAGAACAGATAGTTGGAGTTTCCCGATGCGCGCTGAAGCGCAGGCTCATGTCGATACGATCAATGCCGCGCTGGCACTGCTGCGCCGTTTCCTTGACTGGGACCGCGCGCTGCGCCGGCTCGACGAACTCAACGCGCGCGTTGAGGATCAGGCATTGTGGAACGACCCCAAGGCCGCCCAGGAGGTGATGCGCGAGCGTCGTCGCCTCGATGAGGCGATCACCGCGACCCGCGCCATTGAAAGCGAGCTTGCTGACACGGTCGAGCTGATCGAGATGGCTGAGGCCGAGGGCGATACCGAGATGGAGACGGAAGCCGTCGCCAGCCTCGGCGAACTTGCCACGCGCGCCGAGGCCGACAAGATCAAGGCGCTGCTCGCCGGCGAGGCGGACGCGAATGACAGCTATATCGAGATCAACGCCGGCGCCGGCGGCACCGAGAGCCAGGACTGGGCCGAGATGCTCCAGCGCATGTACACGCGCTGGGCCGAGCGCCACGGCATGAAGGTCGAACTGGTCGACTATCATGCCGGCGAACAGGCCGGCATCAAGTCGGCGACCCTGCTCGTTAAAGGCGAGAACGCCTTTGGCTACGCCAAGACCGAGAGCGGCGTCCACCGCCTCGTGCGCATCTCACCCTATGACAGCGCGGCGCGGCGCCACACCAGCTTCTCCTCGGTGTGGGTCTATCCGGTGATCGACGACAATATCGAGGTCGAGGTCAACGACGCCGATCTGCGCATCGACACCTATCGCGCCTCGGGCGCGGGCGGGCAGCACATCAACACCACCGATTCCGCCGTGCGCATCACCCATCTGCCGACCGGCATCGTCGTGCAGTGCCAGAACCAGCGCAGCCAGCACAAGAACAAGGCCGAGGCGTTCAACCAGCTGCGCGCGCGCCTGTACGAGCGCGAACTGGCCGAGCGCGAGGCGGTGGCCAATGCCGAGAACGCGACCAAGACCGATATCGGCTGGGGCCACCAGATCCGCTCCTATGTCCTCCAGCCCTATCAACTGGTGAAGGATCTGCGCACCGGCGCGACCTCGACCAGTCCGTCCGACGTGCTCGACGGCGATCTCGACAAGTTCATGGCTGCCGCTTTGTCGCAGCGCGTCACCGGCGAGGCGGTTGAGGTGGAGGACGTCGATTGAGCCGTAGTGGCGCCCCGGCACCGTGCCCTCGGCATGTGTTCCTGCGCACGCAGGAACCCAGCGCCAGAGGCGCTGTGTTCGGAACCCTGGGTGTCGGCGTACGCAGAAGCGCGATCCTGGCATTGGCGCTCACGCTGGCGGCGTGCGACGGCTCCGCCCCGCTGTTCAAGCAGGGCGCCAACGAACCAGGCCCCTTCCCTGTTGCCGACCGCCCTGTTGCCAGCATCGTATCACCACGCTGGTCGAACGAAGAAGCGCGCGATCGCCTCAACGAGGCAAGTGAGGTGATGAACCGGTCGGGCATCAAGCCGGGCATGACAGTGGCCGATATTGGCGCCGGAGAGGGCTATTATACCATTCGCCTCGCCGCGCGGGTCGGCAAGACCGGGCGGGTTCTCGCTGAAGACATTGTGCCGGAGGTACGCGACGCCCTGGCACAGCGCGTTGCGCGCGATCGACTAGACAATGTCAGCGTGCGGCTGGGTGAGGCAGCCAATGCCAAGCTGCCCGACAACAGCTTTGACCGCGTGCTGATGGTCCATATGTACCATGAGATTCAGCAACCTTATGAATTTCTGTGGCGAATGCGCCCGTCGCTGCGCCGTGACGGTCTGATCGTCGTTGTCGATGCCAACCGTCCGACCCAACATCATGGCACGCCGCCGGCATTGTTGAAGTGCGAGTTCGCCGCCATCGGCTTTACCCAGGTTGCCATGCATGAAATGCCGTCGGCAGGCGGATACCTCGCCATGTTCCGCGCCGATGGGCCGCGCCCGGAACCGGCGGCGATCAGGCCGTGCAAGATCGGATAACAGCAGGATGCGCCAATATCTCGACCTGATGCAGCATGTGCTCGACAATGGTGTGGAACAGATGGACCGCACCGGCACGGGGACATTGTCGGTGTTTGGCCACCAGATGCGCTTTGACCTGGCCGACGGGTTCCCGGTCCTCACCACCAAGAAACTCCATCTGCGGTCGATCATCGTTGAGCTGCTGTGGTTTCTGCGCGGCGACACGAACGTACAATGGTTGCAGGATCGCAAGGTCAGTATCTGGGATGAATGGGCGGACGAGGCAG
The DNA here is from genome assembly GCA_963422345.1 of uncultured Sphingomonas sp. Classification (GTDB taxonomy): domain Bacteria; phylum Pseudomonadota; class Alphaproteobacteria; order Sphingomonadales; family Sphingomonadaceae; genus Sphingomonas. Next base: position 1,678,042 of record OY729425.1, on the reverse strand, counting down.
GTGATCTCGGCCCGGTCTATGGCAAGCAATGGCGTGATTGGGAAACCGCCGATGGCCGCCATATCGACCAGATTGACGAGTTGATCGAGCAGATCAGAAACCAGCCAGCCTCACGGCGGCAAATCGTGTCGGCCTGGAACCCGGGTGATCTTCACGCCATGGCGCTGGCCCCGTGCCACTGCCTGTTCCAGACCCATGTCGCGAACGGCAAGCTGAGCCTGCAACTCTACCAGCGTTCTGCCGACATTTTCCTGGGCGTTCCGTTCAACATCGCCAGCTATGCGCTGTTGACGATGCTGCTCGCGCAGCAATGTGATCTGGAACCGGGCGAGTTCATCTGGAGCGGGGGCGATTGCCATCTCTATTCCAACCATCTTGATCAGGCCCGTGAACAACTGAGCCGCACGCCAGGCCCGCTTCCCACACTGACGATCCTGCGCAAGGCCCCCTCGATCAACGCCTATGACTATGAGGATTTCGCACTGAACGACTATGTCGCGCAGCCCCATATCAAGGCGCCGGTGGCGGTTTGATTACGCTGGTTCTCGCACGCGCCGACAATGGCGTGATTGGCCGCGACGGTGCCTTGCCGTGGCGGCTGCCTGCCGATCTGAAGCATTTCAAGGCAGTGACCATGGGCAAGCCGATGATCATGGGGCGCAAGACCTTTGACAGTCTCCCCGCCCTGTTGCCCGGCCGCCGCCATATCGTCCTGACCCGCGACACTGCCTGGATGGCCCATGGTGCGGAACCGGCCTTGTCCGCCGACCACGCGCTGGATCTGGCCGGGCCGGGCGAGGTCGCGGTGATTGGCGGTGCTGATGTCTTCGCCCTCTTCCTGCCACGCGCAGATCGTATCGAACTGACCGAGGTTCACATTGCTGCCGAGGGCGACGTTATAGTCCCGCCCTTTACCGGCTGGTGTGAGACAGCACGCGAAGACTTACCCGCCGATGGCCCCCGCCCCGGCTACAGCTTCGTCAGATTGGAGCGCACGCCATGATCCGCAAACTGTTGCTCGGCCTGCTCGGGTTTCTGGTCATCGCTGCCATTGCTTTCTTCATCTTTGCTCCGGGTATCGTCGAACGCGGCATGAACAAGGTAGAGCCTGTGCCGTTGAAAGTGACGGACCGCGCGCGCGCCCTCCATGCGACATTGTCGGTCGCTGACATGCATGCTGACACGCTGCTGTGGCAACGCAGCGTGCTTGATCGCGCTGATCGCGGCCAGGTGGACCTGCCCCGGTTGCTGGCGGGCAATTATGCGCTGCAGGTCTTCTCATCGGTCAGCAAGACCCCGAAGGGCCAGAATTACGACGCCAATCCGTCTGACACCGACAACATCACCGCGCTCGCCATCGCCGATCTCCAGCCAGTACGAACCTGGAGCTCATTGCTCGAGCGGTCACTGTGGCATTCCGAGAAGCTCCATCGTTACGCCACAGAATCGCAGGGCCGTCTGCGCATCATCGAAACGCCGGCACAGCTCGATCAGTTGATCGCCGATCGTGCTCATGACCAGAAGGTGGTCGGGGCGCTGCTTTCAATCGAGGGCCTGCAGGACATGGAAGGCAAGCTGGGCAACCTCGACCGCCTCTACGCCGCCGGTTTCCGCATGGCTGGTCTCGCCCACTTCTTTGACAATGATCTCGCCGGATCGATGCATGGCATGGCCAAGGCCGGCTTGACGCCACTGGGCCGCCAGGTCGTCCGTCGGATGGAAGCTTTGGGCATGATCGTGGATGTTGCCCATGCCAGCCACGCGACTGTCGCTGAAGTGATCGCGATGGCGCAGCGGCCAATCGTATCCAGTCATGGCGGTGTGCAGGCGACCTGCAAGGTCAATCGCAACCTGACCGATGACGAAATTCGCGGCATTGCCCGCACCGGCGGGGTGATCGGCATCGGTTTTTGGGACGGGGCAGTTTGTTCGACCCGGCCAGAGGCAACCGCGACGGCCATCGCCCATGTTCGCGATCTGGTCGGTATCGACCATGTCGGGCTCGGCTCGGATTTTGATGGTGCCGTAACGACTGGCTTTGATTCCAGCCAGATTGCCGCAGTTACACAGGCGCTGATCAACAAGGGCTTTTCCGATGCGGACATCGCAAAGGTGATGGGCGGCAACGTTCTGCGCATCATCCGGGCGGGAATCGCCCGGCGCTGACCAGGGGTGGGCGCGAATTTCCGCTTCGTCTAACCAAGTGCTAACCAATTCCGGGTTACACCCTGTCCGGTGAGCACCCGTCCCCCTTCCCAGTTTGCGCAACCGCGAATCGATGCGCGGGCCTTGCTTGGTCTTTATGACCCGGCGGATTCCACCGATTGGGCCCCGATCCGGGCGGCCCAGCTGAATGCCGGCGGCCAGCTCGCGCTGTTCATGCTTGGCGCAAATGTTGTCGCAGCCGCCCTCGTCGCCTTGATTGTCGAACGCGTAGTTCCGCATTGGGTGACGATATTGTGGGGCGTCGGCGTCGCGGCCATTGCCGCCACCGTCACATTGCGCCGCCTGTCATCGCGCGAGCGTACTTCGCAGACAGCCACACTCAAGGATGTGCGGGATACCCTGACTGAGGGCCTGGCGCTTGGTGCGATCTGGTCCCTCCCTCCGATCATGGTCGGCCTGCGCGCTGATCCTGGGACAGCGCTGGGTTTGTGGATCGTCCTGTCACTGTTGATGACCGCATCAGCAGTCTCAATGGCTGCGCTGCCGCTTCCGACGTTCGGATTTCTGATCGTTCTGGGCGCCTCAGCCTCGACGATGTTGTATCTGGTCGGCGGACCCGTGCTCGCGGCTGCCTCTGCCCTGTTCGCCACATTGTTGATGATTGCATGCTTTGGTCGCGGCAAGGCGCTGGTGGTGATCCGCGCCAATGAGATCGCGCTTGCCGAGCGTGACGAGACGGTGAGCCTGTTGTTGCGTGAGTTCCAGGACCAGAATGGCGACTGGTTGTGGGAAACAGACGCCAATCGCCGCGTCATCCGTGCATCACCGCGCTTTGCAATGTCGTTCGACCTTGACCCGGCATCGATCAACGGCCTGCCATTCCTGCAAGTGCTGGCCGGACCAACCTGGGAAGGTGGCAATTTTTCGACCGGCCTGCGCGAGCTTGCCGAGAAAATGAAGCATCGCGAAGGATTCCGCGACCTGCTGCTCGCCGTACATATCAAGGGCGAGGAGCGCTGGTTCGAGATCACCGCGACCCCGCGCTTTGACGATGATGGCAGCTATACCGGCTTTCGCGGTGTCGGGTCCGACGTTACCGAACAACGCGCCTCAACCGACAAGATCAACCGGATGGCGCGGTTTGACACGCTGACCGGCCTGCCTAACCGGCTATTGGTCAACGAGGCCCTGGCCCATGCGATGGCCGAGGCCGAGAAATGGGGCTCACGCTGCGCCTTCATGATGATCGACCTTGATCGCTTCAAGGCCGTCAATGATACGCTTGGCCACCCGGTCGGCGACCGGTTGCTCGGGCGCGTGTCGGAACGGCTTGGCCAACTGGTCACGGAAAACGAGGTCATTGGCCGCCTGGGTGGTGACGAGTTCGCCGTGGTGGTCCGCGATGCCAGTGACTCGGCGCGCTGCGAACGGCTGGCACAGGCGATTATCGACACGCTGTCGCGCCCCTATGAGCTTGATCAGAACACGCTGTATATCGGCGCCAGCGTCGGCGTAGCCTATGGGCCGCGCGACGGGCGGACTGCCGAGATGCTGGTGCGCTCAGCCGACCTTGCGCTCTATCGCTCAAAAGATGCCGGCGGCGGATCATTCCACGTTTATGAACCGCAGCTCCACGTCGATGCCGAAGAGCGTCGCGTACTGGAAATGGCGCTGCGCAAGGCGGTGCAGAACAACGAGATGCACCTCAACTATCAGCCGGTGGTCGATGCAGGCACCGGGCGCCTGATGGGCTTTGAGGCACTGCTGCGCTGGAACCACCCGGAACATGGCAATGTCTCCCCGGTGAAGTTCGTGCCACTGGCCGAGGATGCCCGGTTGATCGTGCCGATTGGCGAGTGGGTGTTGCGTACCGCCTGTGACGAAGCGGCACGCTGGCCTTCGCAGACCCGCGTTGCCGTCAACGTTTCGCCCGAACAGTTGCACAACCCGAGCTTCGTGACCGTCGTCGCACAGGCGCTTGCCAATAGCGGCCTGCCCGCTGAACGGCTTGAGCTGGAAGTGACCGAAAGCGTGTTCATGCGTGAAGGCACCGGCGCGGTTCAGGTGCTGGAACGCATTCTCGATCTTGGGGTGCGCCTCAGCCTCGACGATTTCGGCACCGGCTATTCCTCACTCGGCTATCTCAGCCGCACGCGCTTCTCGTCGATCAAGATCGACCGCAGCTTTGTGCAGGGTGCATCAAAGGGTGAGAAGGAAGCCATCGCGATCATCCGCGCGGTTGTCGCGCTGGCGCAGAGCCTGGGCATGGCAACGACAGCGGAAGGCGTGGAAACCGAATCGGAGCACCACATGGTGCAGGATCTTGGCTGCACCAAGGTGCAGGGTTACTATTTCGGCCGTCCGTTGCCGGTCGAGGAAGCCCGCGCCATTGCCCAGCGTGACTGGGGCGCAGGATCCGCCGCCGCTGCTGCCGCGTGAAGCGCTTGCCCCTGCGGGCACGTCACGCTAAGGCCCGCATCGGCCTAGGGGTGTAGCTCAGCTGGTTAGAGCGTCGGTCTCCAAAACCGAAGGCCCTCGGTTCGAATCCGAGCTCCCCTGCCACCTGCCAAAACTGAACGGCACACGGCCCCGGCCCGACGCTGCTTGCCGGCAGCGCGTTATCCCTTTTGCCAGCGCAACGACATGCAGGACATGCCCGCGTCGATCCGCGCGACATGGGTGGTATCAAGCAGGACAGGCTCATAACCCAGCGCTGCGAGCCGATCAGCGATGCGCGGGAAGCCCGCCGCCAGCAACAACCTGTCGTTGATGCGCAACGCATTCGCGGCGGTATCCTCGCCAGACTCAACAACAATCTGCCGGTACCGCGCAAACAGGCCACTGGCCTCCCCCTCACGCGTGGTCAGGATGGTTTCCTCGTCAATCAGGCTGGCGATTGTCTTGAGGTGGAGCGCGCCCTGTGGCGGGGTAACAATCTGCGACCGCTTGCCGAGCCGCGCGAGTGCCGCCGCGAGCGCCTGTGCGCCGATCATGTCGGTCCGTGCCGACAACCCGATCAACACCTGATCAGGCGTCACCATCACATCGCCGCCATCGGCGTGGCCCGCCGACAGCTCCAGAACCTCGCCGAATTGCTGCTCAAGTACAGGGCGCAGATACGCCGCCTCGGCTGCGCGGGTTGCAGCCCCCGGTCGCAACAGGATCGCCCCTTCGGTGAAGACGAGTGCGGGATCCTCGACAAACAACCCATCGGGATGATCCTCCAGCGGGTCGAGGACGGAAACGTCGAGGCCGCAGGTGCGCAGCGCGGCGGCATAGGCACTGTGTTCGGCCTGAATGCCGGCAAAGGTCGGCGACGGCCCATCATGGGCGCGCAACCCGTCGATGACAGAGCGACCCGGCGCCCGCAGGATCGCGTGGCTGAAATCAAAACATCGCATGTCCGTGATCCTATTTCGTCGGCGCCAGCCACAAGGGCGCACCGCCCAGCGAGTCATACATCACCACATCCTTGTCGAATTCCTGCGCGGTGCCAATGTTCGAGGTGTGCTGGAACATCTGGTAGCCGCGATGTGAGACATCGACGATCTTGCCGTCGGCGCGCCAATAATGCTCGGTATGCAGGTCAAAGAACAGTTGATCCGGCGTCAGCCACACGGCGAACCCGACATAGACACCGGGAACGAAGCCGGCTGCCTTGACCTGGGCGAACCACGCATTGGCATAGGCGATAATGTCGGCAGCCGGGGTAGCCTGCGGAATATCTTCAAGGTCGAGCCACAGATTCACACCCTTTGGCACACCCGCCGCCTGGGTGAATTGCGCCGCCTTGGTGCCATAATCCTTGCCGAGCTGCGCAGTGGGCACCCAGCCATGCGCCGCAACATGCTGCACGATCATCAACGCCATGCCAGCCGACAGGATGGCCTTGCCCTCGCTCTCTGAAATGTCCCCCAACCCGCGCGCCGCATTGTCGGTGCGGGACTTGTCGGTCCGGCTGACATAACGGATGCAGAACTGAAAACCCTTGGCCGCATAGTCCCTGGCGGCGGCAACGGTGAGCGGCACTGCCGTGTCGAACCCCAGCGCCCCGATTGGTGCGAATTCGACCTTGCCCTTCAGTGCCATGATGCGCTCCCGTTGCCTATAGCTACCCTATCACGGCACAACCGGCCGCCGGAAGCCCGGCCCTTGCCTTTGCCCGCGCACAAGGTTATTGCCCGCGCCATTCCACATCGGGAATGAATCGTCATCGGTACCTCTTGGCGGGACCGGGCGGCGGTCCCATGTCCCGGGTCCGGTAATGAAAAGTGAGTGCAGGCAAGGTGGCGAAGACGACCCCGATCGAATTCATCCGGCAGGTACAGGCCGAAACGCGTAAGGTCATCTGGCCGACGCAGCGTGAGACGGTGATGACCGGCGTGATGGTGATGATCATGACGACCATTCTTGCCGTGTTCTTCTTCGGCATCGACACGATCTTCGAAGCGATCGTCAAGCTCCTGCTCACGCTCGCGAAATAAGGTTCAAGCTTTCATGGCACGCTGGTACATCATCCACGCCTATTCCGGTTTCGAGGGCAAGGTACGTGACTCGATCATGGCGGAGGCGACCCGCATGGGCCTCGACGCGCTGGTCGAGCAGATCGAGGTGCCGACCGAGACGATCACCGAAGCGCGCCGCGGCAAGAAGGTTTCGGTCGAGCGCAAGTTCATGCCCGGCTATGTCCTCGCCAAGCTCAACATGAACGACGATGTCTATCACCTGGTGAAGAACACGCCGAAGGTGACGGGCTTCCTCGGCTCGATGGGCAAGCCGCAGCCGATCAGCGAGGCGGAAGCCGCGCGGATGCTCAATTCCAAGGAAGAGGCCGCCGCTGCGCCCAAGACCAAGGTCAAGATCGATTACGAGATCGGCGATTCGGTCAAGGTACTCGAAGGCCCGTTCGCGAGCTTCAACGGCATCGTCGAGGAACTCGATTTCGACCGCAGCCGCGTCAAGGTATCGGTGTCGATCTTCGGTCGCGCCACGCCGGTCGAGCTGGAATTCGAGCAGGTCGAGCGCTCAAAGTAATTTGCGTTAAAGGCTGGCCGGGGATAACGGCCAGCTGTGTCGCCCCTCAAGGGCGACAGGATGTGGGATGCAACTGCGGTGGCATCCTCTCATCCAACTTCGTCACCCCGGACTTGTTCCGGGGACCACCGTGCGGCTCGCGCCAGCGGCTTGGTGGATGCCGGAACAAGCCCGGCATGGCGGGATTGGCGAGTGTGAATGCGTAAACGCGGGAGGTTGTCCTTGGGCAGCTGTTTGAACCGCTAAACTTGAACCGGGGCAAAAGCGCTCGCGCAGCGCCCCAACTACAGAGTGAGATAAATGGCAAAAAAGATTACCGGCTATATCAAGCTGCAGGTGCCAGCCGGCGCCGCCAATCCGTCGCCGCCAATTGGCCCGGCGCTTGGTCAGCGCGGCGTCAACATCATGGAATTCTGCAAGGCGTTCAACGCGCAGACCGGCGATGTCGAGAAGGGCACGCCGCTGCCCACCGTCATCACCGTCTATGCTGACCGTTCCTTCTCGTTTGAGACCAAGACGGCGCCAGCCACCTTCCTGATCAAGAAAGCTGCAAACCTGAAGTCGGGCTCCAAGGAGCCGGGCAAGGTTTCTGCCGGCAAGATCGCACGCTCTGCGCTGACGGCGATTGCCGAGCAGAAGATGAAGGATCTGAACGCCAACGATATTGAGGCGGCGACCCGCATCATCGAAGGCTCCGCCCGCGCGATGGGCCTCGAAGTGGTGGAGGGCTGAGATCATGGCAAAGCTCACGAAGAAGGCAAAGTCGATCACGATTGATCGCGAGAAGCTCCACGGCGTCGATGAGGCGATTGCACTCGCCAAGGCCGGCGCAACGGCAAAGTTCGACGAGACGATTGAAGTCGCGCTGAACCTCGGCGTCGATCCGCGTCACGCTGACCAGATGGTGCGCGGCGTTGTCACCCTGCCCAAGGGCACCGGCAAGACGGTGCGCGTCGGCGTGTTCGCCAAGGGCGCCAAGGCTGATGAAGCCCGTGAAGCCGGTGCCGACGTTGTCGGTGCGGAAGACCTGATGGAACTCGTCCAGGGCGGCACGATTGATTTCGACCGCTGCATCGCGACCCCCGACATGATGGGTGTCGTTGGCCGTCTCGGCAAGGTGCTGGGTCCGAAGGGCCTGATGCCGAACCCGAAGCTCGGCACGGTGACGATGAACGTTGCTGAAGCGGTCAAGGCAGCCAAGGGCGGCCAGATCGAATATCGCGTCGAAAAGGCCGGTATCATTCACAGCGGCATCGGCAAGGCGAGCTTCCCGGCGGAAGACCTGCGCGCCAATTTTGATGCGCTGGTTGATGCCGTGGTCAAGGCAAAGCCGACTGGCGCCAAGGGCAAATATGTCCGCAAGGTTGCCGTCAGCTCGACGATGGGCGCGGGCATCCGCGTTGACACGACTGAGGTTGCCGGGGCGTAACGCTCAAGCAGCAAACCTGAGAGATTGAAGGGTCGGGAGCAATCCCGGCCCTTTTCTCTTGTCGTCGGCATGGATTTTATCATCATTTGATGCTATTATTCGTGCCGAAAGGATTGAACGATGCGGACCACCATTGCCCTTGACGACGCGCTTGTCGCGGAAGCTGAGGATTTGTCCGGCCTGAAGGAAAAGTCGGCGCTTGTCCGCGAAGCGCTGCGCGCCCTGATCGAGCGCGAGGCGGCACATCGCCTTGCCCGACTAGGCGGCAGCGATCCGACGGCGTCGGCTGGTTCACGTCGGCGATCGGCCTGACCGTTGATTCTGGTCGATAGCTCGATCTGGATCGATCATCTGCGTCATGATGACGCGCAGCTACGGTCGGCGCTCATGGCGCGGAGCGTCTTGTGTCATCCCTTCATTATTGGTGAAATTGCGATGGGGAGTCTGAAGGACCGCATGATCGTCTTGCGGTTCCTCAACCACCTCCCCTCTGCTCGTGTGGCGAAAGAGGGCGAGGTACGTGATATGGTTGAACGGCACCGACTGTTCGGCATCGGCCTCGGCTATATCGATGCCCACCTGCTCGCGGCGACCATGCTGACGCCCGAAACCTTGCTCTGGTCGCGTGATCGTCGCCTGCACGATGCCGCAGCGCAGTTGGGCGTTGCGGCAACACCGAAGAGCTGACGCCCCAACCGGGCAAGCTTGCCGTTGACTTTGCCGCCGCCGCCGCTAAAGGCGCCCCCTCACCCACGGGTTTTGCCTGTGGGCACCGTCCGAGACAGCAAGTGCCGGCTTCCGGCTTAATTTCTTGCCGAGACGGGGACAGGATATTCGCCGGGCTGCTTTGGCGCCCGGTCTGCCGCTGGCATTGCCGGCGTCGGTTCCCATTCCCCATCGCTGGACACCCCATGCGGCGCACCCTTGCGTCACATGGCTTGTAACCGGGCCTGTTTCGGCAGGCCCAGAATGTGGAGAATGGCATGGATCGTGCTCAAAAGGCCGAGTTCGTCGCCGAGCTGAAGCAGACTTTTTCCGAAGTGGGTGTGGTCGTTGTGACCCGCAACCACGGGCTGACCGTCGCGCAATCGACCCAGCTGCGGAACAAGATGCGCGACGCTGGCGCCGCCTATAAGGTCTCGAAGAACAAGCTTGCCAAGATCGCACTTGATGGCACCGACTATGGTTCGCTGAGCGATCTGCTCACCGGGCCGGTTGGTCTTGCCACCTCTGTCGATCCCGTTGCGGCTGCCAAGGTGGCGGTCGAATTCGCGAGGACGAACGACAAGTTCGAAATCGTCGGCGGGGCGATGGGTGCGACCGCACTCGACGTTGATGGCGTCAAGGCGCTCGCGACGTTGCCGTCACTGGATGAACTGCGTGCCAAGATCGTCGGGCTGCTCGTTGCACCCGCGACCAAGCTCGCAACCATCACACAGGCACCGGCAGCGCAGATTGCCCGTGTCCTCAGTGCACATGCGGAAAAGCAGGCCGCCTGATTTTCAGGCAAACCGATACTTTAACTGAAAACTACGGGGCGTTGCCCCGCATTGGAGAATACACATGGCAGACCTGAACGCGCTGGTTGACCAGCTGAGTGCCCTGACCGTCCTCGAGGCGGCTGAGCTCTCGAAGATGCTCGAAGACAAGTGGGGCGTTTCCGCCGCCGCTGCTGTTGCTGTTGCCGGCCCGGCCGGTGGTGCTGGTGGCGCCGCCCCAGCCGCTGAAGAGCAGACCGAATTCGACGTGATCCTGACCGGCGACGGTGGCAAGAAGATCAACGTCATCAAGGAAGTCCGTGCGATCACGCAGCTCGGCCTGACCGAAGCCAAGACGCTGGTCGAGTCGGCTCCCAAGGCCGTCAAGGAAGGCGTGTCGAAGGACGAAGCCGAAAAGATCAAGAAGCAGCTCGAAGAAGCTGGCGCGACCGTCGAAATCAAGTAACTTTCGCGAAAGCGAAAAGGGGCTCCGGCGCAGGCCGGGGCCGACACTTGAAGGAACGGAAGCTCAAGGGTCCGGTTACAACCGGACACTTGCTTCAGGAACAGGGCGGTGCCGCAAGGCGCCGCCCTTTTTCGTTTCCGGCGCCGGATCAACCCTCAGCGTTCAACCGCAACGGTATAGGCAAGCGCCGTGACCTGATCGAACATGCGCGGAGCATCGAGCCGGAACGCGCCCATCTTGCCGCCACTGCCGCGATCAACGCCGATCACGAAGGAGCGCGCGGTCTGGCCACTGCCGCCGTCCCAGTCATAAGTCAGGTTGACCGTCATGACCGGGACAAACAGCTCCCGCCCTTCGATTGTCGTCGCAATCACCATGTCGCGCGGTAAGATACCCATCCCGCCCAACTGCACGGCAGCACCTGGCGGCAGGTCAAATTGCGATGTGATCGAACGCTCGATCGGCTGGTCGAACAGGGCCGTGATCAGCGCATCCTGCTGGGCACCGGCGCCAAAAAGACGCACATCAAGCCTGATTGCGGTTGCGACAACGGCGCCGATATTGCGAACTGCCAGATCATATTCCACCGCCGCGCCGGTCAGATTGGTGCCCGCGCGGCGCGGCGTAAGTGTCATGTCGAGCGTCGCGCGCGCTGGTGCTTCGGACGTCTCGGGTTCAACGGGCTGCTCTCGCACGGTCGCGGGCGGTTCGACCGGCTGGAACGGCACCCGTTCCACCACCGGCGGGGCCGCAACCGGTGCCGGCGCTTCCGCTTCCGGCAGCGGTTCGGCCGGCAATTCGCCTAATGCCTCAGGGGATGCCGCTGGCGCAGGGCTTGGCGGCGGCGGCCCAGCTTGCGAAAACGTCTCAATACCCAGGTTGAACCGTTCATGCTGATCAAGGTGGCGCGCATCGTCGCCACCGTCATCTTCCCGTTCACCCCGGCGACGGCGGAACAGCCACAGGATTAAGCCGAACAACATCACGACCCCGCCGCCAATCGCCAGCGTCGGCGCCAGATCACCCATTTCGGCAAGGGTGTTGTGAATCGTCAGGCGGCCATCATTGTCGGGGGTATCAACTGCGGGCAGTTCCGTCGGCGATGCCGTCGGTACGGGTTGGTCGGTCGGCGTCACGACCGGCAAGGGTACCGCAACCGCTGGCGGCGTTACCGACGGAACCGGCGTCGGGATCGGTGACGGAGCAGGCGTAGGTGCAGGCGTCGGTGCCGGTGTACGCGGCGCGACCGGCACTCGCACTGGCGGCACCACCACCGGTCGAACGACGGGGGCAACGGTTGGTCGTGCAATCGGAACTGGCCGCGGCGTCGGGGTCGGCGCCGGACGAAGCATCGGTGCGGGGCGCTGGACCGGCGCAGGTCGCGGTGCGGCGATGGTCGGCCGCGGCGTCGGCTTGGGTGTCGGTCTGGGCGCCGGGGTTCCCGCACGCTGGGCCGCAGCGGGTGGCGGCGCCTTGCGCACAGCAGGCGTGGGCGCGGCGCGCGGCGGTGCAGCAGGGGTCGGGCTTGGTGTTGGCGCGGGGGTGCGCGTACCGGGCAGGCTGAAATTTTCCAGCCCGGGAATGGTCTGCTGGCCGCCCTGTGCCAACGCCGCGCCCGATACGCCGAGCAGCAGCGTCAGCGCCAACGCGCCCCGCATCATTGATGTTGCTCCAGACCCCACAAAAGCGCCCCTAATCCGGCAAAGATGAACGGCATAGGGCTGGACGCCACCAAACGACAAGCCGCACCACGCGTGCGACAGGTCGCATTTTCAGCCCGCGCAGCTTTTGACATCAGCCGGTTTGACAGTTTCCAACACGATACCTATATCGCGCCCATCGCCACAGCCCCGGGAAATGACACGCCGTCGCGCAGTGTGTCGAATGCATGGGGGTTGCGGTTCAAACGACGCTGGGGAGCTGCCATCTTCCGATAACGGAGATGCGCGGCTTTTTTGCGTCGTTTTGCGTGCCCGTCCGGTGGCAACCGGGCAACGACATTCTGGCTGACGAGGCTCTATTACATGGCAACCAAGGCGTTCGACGGCGGCACAATGAAGCGCCGTATCCGCAAGGTGTTCGGCAACATCCACGAAGTGGTGCAGATGCCGAACCTGATCGAGGTTCAGCGCGAATCCTACGAACAGTTCCTGCGTTCCGACCCGTCGATCGGGTATATTTCGGGCCTTGAGAAGACGCTGCGCAGCGTTTTCCCGATCCGTGATTTCGCCGGCACCGCCGAACTCGACTTCGTCAATTATGAGCTCGAACCGCCCAAGTTCGACACCGATGAGTGCCGTCAGCGCGGCATCACCTATGCCGCACCGATGCGCGTGACGCTGCGCCTGATCGTGTTCGAGGTGGACGCCGATACCGAGGCCCGTTCGGTGCTCGATATCAAGGAGCAGGACGTTTACATGGGCGACATGCCGCTCATGACGCATAACGGCACCTTCATCATCAATGGCACCGAGCGCGTGATCGTGTCGCAGATGCACCGTTCACCGGGCGTGCTGTTCGACCATGACCGCGGCAAGACCCACGCATCCGGCAAATATCTGTTTGCCGCTCGCGTCATCCCGTATCGCGGGTCATGGCTCGATTTCGAATTTGACGCCAAGGACATCGTCAACGTCCGCATTGACCGCAAGCGCAAGCTGCCGGTCACGGCGCTGCTCTATGCGCTGGGCATGAACTCGGAAGAGATCCTCAACTATTTCTACAACCGCGTCACCTTTGTGCGCGGCCAGGGTGGTTGGCAGATTCCGTTCGCGGCCGAGAACTGGCGTGGCCAGAAGCCGATGTTCGACATCGTCGATGGCAAGTCAGGCGAGGTGATCTTCCCGTCAGGCCAGAAGATCTCGCCGCGCGCCGCCAACAAGGCAGCCAAGGACGGACTTGAGACACTGCTGATCCCGACCGAGGAAATCTTTGGTCGCTATTCGGCCTATGACCTGATCAACGAAGCGACCGGCGAGATCTATATCGAAGCCGGCGACGAAGTGACGGCGGAGAATCTCGAACTGCTCGACAAGGCGGGTATCGACCGCATTGAACTGCTCGATATTGACCATGTCACCACCGGCCCGTGGATTCGCAACACGCTCAAGGTCGACAAGGCCGAGGAGCGTGATCAGGCATTGTCCGACATTTACCGCGTCATGCGCCCCGGCGAACCGCCGACGCTTGAAACAGCGGAATCGCTGTTCGGCGGGTTGTTCTTTGACCCTGACCGTTATGACCTGTCGGCGGTCGGTCGCGTCAAGCTCAACATGCGCCTTGAGCTTGATGTCGAGGACACCGTCACGACGCTGCGCGCCGAGGACATCCTCGCCGTGGTCAAGACACTGGTCGATCTGAAGGACGGCAAGGGCGAAATCGACGACATCGACAATCTCGGCAACCGCCGCGTGCGGTCGGTCGGCGAGCTGCTCGAGAACCAGTACCGCGTTGGCCTGCTCCGCATGGAGCGCGCCGTGAAGGAGCGGATGAGCTCGGTCGATGTCTCGACCGTGATGCCGAACGACCTGATCAACGCCAAGCCGGCGGTTGCCGCCGTGCGTGAATTCTTCGGCTCGTCACAGCTGTCGCAGTTCATGGACCAGACCAACCCGCTGTCGGAAGTGACGCACAAGCGTCGTGTTTCGGCACTTGGGCCGGGCGGTCTGACGCGTGAGCGCGCCGGCTTTGAAGTCCGCGACGTTCACCCGACGCACTATGGCCGCATCTGCCCGATTGAGACGCCGGAAGGCCCGAACATCGGTCTGATCAACTCGCTCGCCAGCTTCAGCCGCGTCAACAAATACGGCTTCATCGAGACGCCGTACCGCAAGGTGGTCGACCACAAGGTCACCGATGACGTCGTCTATCTGTCGGCGATGGAAGAGGCCAAGCACACCATCGCGCAGGCCAATGCCGAGCTCGATTCGAGCAAGGGCTTTGTCGAGGAGCTGGTGTCGTCACGTCAGGCAGGTGAATTCCTGATGGCGATCCCCGACAACATCACCCTGATGGACGTCAGCCCCAAGCAGCTGGTGTCGGTTGCCGCATCACTCATTCCGTTCCTGGAAAATGATGACGCCAACCGCGCGCTGATGGGATCGAACATGCAACGTCAGGCCGTGCCGCTGGTGCGCGCCGAGGCACCGTTTGTCGGTACCGGCATGGAAGAGACCGTGGCGCGCGATTCGGGCGCCGCTATCGGTGCGCGTCGCTCCGGCATTGTCGATCAGGTCGATGCGACCCGTATCGTCATCCGCGCAACGGGTGAGGTTGAGGCCGGCCAGTCGGGCGTCGACATCTACACGCTGATGAAGTTCCAGCGTTCCAACCAGAACACCTGCATCAACCAGCGCCCGCTGGTGAAGGTCGGTGAGGTGGTCAATGTCGGTGACGTCATTGCTGATGGCCCGTCGACGGAATTCGGTGAGCTGGCGCTGGGCCGCAACTCGCTCGTCGCGTTCATGCCGTGGAACGGGTACAATTATGAGGATTCGATCCTCATTTCCGAACGCATCGTGAAGGATGACGTCTTCACCTCGATCCATATCGAGGAATTTGAGGTCATGGCTCGCGACACCAAGCTTGGGCCGGAAGACATCACGCGCGACATCCCGAACGTCGGCGAGGAAGCGCTGCGCAACCTCGACGAGGCGGGCATCGTTTATATCGGCGCCGAAGTGGAGCCGGGTGACATCCTGGCCGGCAAGATCACCCCCAAGGGTGAATCGCCGATGACGCCGGAAGAAAAGCTGCTCCGCGCGATCTTCGGTGAAAAGGCGTCGGACGTGCGTGACACGTCGCTGCGTCTGCCGCCGGGTGTCGCCGGCACGGTTGTTGAGGTCCGGGTGTTCAACCGCCATGGCATCGACAAGGACGAGCGCGCGATGGCGATCGAGCGCGAAGAGATTGAGCGCCTGAAGAAGGACTCGGACGACGAGCGCAGCATCCTCAACCGCGCGACCTGGTCGCGGCTGCGCGAGATGCTGCTCGGTCAGACCGCCACCGGCGCGCCGAAGGGCGTGAAGAAGGGCGGCGTGATCGATCAGGACCTGCTCGACAGCGTTGATCGCCACGAGTGGTGGAAGTTCGCCGTTGCCGACGACAAGGCCCAGAGCGATCTGGAAGCGGTCAAGGTCCAGTATGACGACGCGGTCAAGGTGATCACGGACAAGTTCCATGATCGCCGCGAGAAGCTCGAGCGGGGCGACGAGCTGCCGCCGGGCGTGCTCAAGATGGTCAAGGTGTTCGTCGCAGTGAAGCGCAAGCTGCAGCCGGGCGACAAGATGGCCGGCCGTCACGGCAACAAGGGCGTCATCTCGCGCATCCTGCCAGCGGAGGACATGCCGTTCCTCGCCGACGGTACGCCGGTCGACATCGTGCTCAACCCGCTGGGCGTGCCTTCGCGCATGAACGTCGGACAAATCTTCGAGACGCATCTTGGCTGGGCCGCGCGCGGCCTTGGTGGGCAGATTGCGCAGGCGCTTGAGGATTGGCGTGAAGCCAATCCGGACGCACAGCCGGGCACCATGCCCGAGGTCGTCCGTGATCGCCTCAAGACCGTCTATGGCGAGCAATATCACGCCGAAATCGACGCGCGTGATGCCGATCAGATTATCGATCTGGCGCAGAACCTGCGTGGCGGCGTGCCGATGGCAACGCCGGTGTTCGACGGTGCCCGCGAAGCCGATGTTTCGGCGATGCTGGCGCTGGCCGGGCTCGATACCTCGGGCCAGTCCGACCTGTTCGACGGACGCACCGGTGACAAGTTCGATCGCAAGGTGACGGTTGGGTATATCTATATGCTCAAGCTGCATCACCTTGTGGACGACAAGATCCACGCACGTTCGATCGGGCCGTACAGCCTCGTCACCCAGCAGCCGCTGGGCGGCAAGGCCCAGTTCGGTGGCCAGCGCTTCGGTGAAATGGAGGTCTGGGCGCTCCAGGCTTACGGCGCGGCGTACACCTTGCAGGAAATGCTCACGGTGAAATCGGACGATGTGGTCGGCCGCACCAAGGTCTATGAAGCGATCGTCAAGGGTGACGATACCTTCGAGGCCGGCATTCCGGAGAGCTTCAACGTGCTCGTCAAGGAAATGCGCTCGCTGGGTCTGAACGTCGAGCTGAAGAGCCTTGAGCAATTCGACGACGACGGCGTCGCGATCGCGGCGGAATAAGGATTGATTGGCCTCTGCCCGCCAAGGGCAGAGGCCCTTTCCCCGCCCCGCACAGAATTTTCCCTGGAGGGAATTGAGACATGAACGAACTGACCAACTTCGCCAATCCGATCGCCAAGCCGGAAACCTTCGACCAGATCCAGATCGGCATTGCCTCGCCGGATCGCATCCGCTCGTGGAGCTTCGGCGAGATCAAGAAGCCGGAAACCATCAACTATCGCACGTTCAAGCCCGAGCGTGACGGCCTGTTCTGCGCCCGCATCTTTGGTCCGATCAAGGACTATGAGTGCCTGTGCGGCAAGTACAAGCGCATGAAGTACAAGGGCATTGTCTGCGAAAAGTGCGGCGTCGAGGTGACCGTCTCGAAGGTCCGCCGCGAGCGCATGGGCCATATCGAGCTCGCCGCCCCGGTCGCGCACATCTGGTTCCTGAAGTCGCTGCCGTCGCGCATCGGCCTGCTGCTCGACATGCAGCTCAAGCAGCTTGAGCGCGTCCTCTACTTCGAAGCCTATATCGTCATCGAGCCGGGCCTGACCCCGCTTGAGAAGTATCAGTTGCTCACCGAAGACGAGCTGCTCGATGCGCAGGACGAATATGGCGAAGACGCCTTCTCCGCCGGCATCGGCGCCGAAGCGGTTCGCATCATGCTCGAAAGCCTCGATCTGGAAGGCGAGCGCAAGGATCTGCTTGAGGAACTGGCAACGACCAAGTCGGAGCTGAAGCCCAAGAAGATCATCAAGCGCCTCAAGGTCGTTGAGAGCTTCATCGATTCAGGCAACCGCCCTGAGTGGATGATCCTTGAGGTCGTGCCGGTCATCCCGCCCGAACTGCGCCCGCTGGTGCCGCTCGATGGTGGCCGTTTCGCGACATCGGATCTCAACGATCTGTATCGCCGCGTGATCAACCGCAACAACCGCCTGAAGCGGCTGATGGAACTGCGCGCGCCGGACATCATCGTCCGCAACGAAAAGCGCATGTTGCAGGAAGCCGTTGACGCGCTGTTCGACAATGGCCGCCGTGGTCGCACGATCACCGGCGCCAACAAGCGTCCGCTCAAGTCGCTGTCCGACATGCTCAAGGGCAAGCAGGGCCGCTTCCGCCAGAACCTGCTCGGCAAGCGCGTCGATTATTCGGGCCGTTCGGTTATCGTGACCGGGCCGGAACTCAAGCTGCACCAGTGCGGCCTGCCCAAGAAGATGGCGCTCGAGCTGTTCAAGCCGTTCATCTATGCCCGCCTTGACGCCAAGGGTCTCTCGATGACCCTGAAGCAGGCCAAGAAGTGGGTCGAGAAGGAGCGCAAGGAAGTCTGGGACATTCTCGACGAAGTCATTCGCGAGCACCCGGTCATGCTCAATCGCGCGCCGACGCTTCACCGTCTCGGCATCCAGGCGTTCGAGCCGGTGCTGATCGAGGGCAAGGCGATCCAGCTTCACCCGCTGGTCTGCTCGGCCTTCAACGCCGACTTTGACGGTGACCAGATGGCCGTGCACGTGCCGCTGAGCCTTGAGGCACAGCTTGAGGCGCGCGTGCTGATGATGTCGACCAACAACATCCTGTCGCCCGCCAACGGCAAGCCGATCATCGTGCCGTCGCAGGACATGGTGCTGGGTCTCTATTACCTGTCGATGATGAAGGAAGGCGAGCCCGGCGAGGGCATGTTGATTTCCGACATGGCCGAGGTGCATCAGGCGATCGAGGCTGGCGCGGTGACGCTCCACACCAAGATCATCAGCCGCGTTCCGCAGACCGATGAGGCCGGCAACCAGTATCTCAAGCGTTACGAGACGACACCGGGCCGCATGTTGCTCGGCGAAACGCTCCCGAAGAGCTCGAAGGTGCCGTTCGAAACCGTCAACCGCCTCCTCACCAAGAAGGATGTGGGCGACGTGATCGACGAGGTCTATCGCCACACCGGCCAGAAGGAGACCGTGCTGTTCGCCGACGCGATCATGTCGCTGGGCTTCAGGCACGCGTTCAAGGCCGGCATCTCGTTCGGCAAGGACGACATGATCATCCCGGACGCCAAGGTCGGGCTGGTTGATGACACGCGTGACCAGGTGAAGGACTATGAGCAGCAGTATCAGGACGGCCTGATCACGCAGCAGGAAAAGTACAACAAGGTGATCGACGCCTGGAGCCGTTGCGGTGACCAGGTGGCGAACGCCATGATGGACGAGATCAAGTCGGTGAAGAAGGATCCGGTGACGGGTCGCGAAATGCCGATCAACTCGATCTACATGATGGCCCACTCCGGTGCCCGTGGTTCACAGGCACAGATCAAGCAGCTCGCCGGTATGCGCGGGCTGATGGCCAAGCCATCAGGCGAGATCATCGAAACGCCGATCATCTCGAACTTCAAGGAAGGTCTGACCGTCCTTGAGTACTTCAACTCCACCCACGGCGCCCGCAAGGGCCTCGCGGATACGGCGTTGAAGACGGCGAACTCGGGTTACCTCACCCGTCGTCTGGTCGATGTGTCGCAGGATTGCGTCATCATCGAACAGGATTGCGGCACCGAACGCGCGCTGGAAATGCGTGCCATCGTGCAGGGCGGTTCAACCATCGCCTCGCTCGGCGAGCGTATTCTCGGCCGCACCACGGCGGAGGACATTGTCGACAGCAAGACCGGTGAAGTCGTTATCCCGTCAGGCACGCTGCTCGACGAGCCGATGATCCTCAAGATCGAGGCCATCGGCACACAGGCCGTCAAGATCCGCAGCCCGCTGGTCTGCGAAACCAAGATCGGCGTGTGCGGCAAATGCTATGGTCGTGACCTTGCACGCGGTACGCCGGTCAATATCGGTGAAGCCGTCGGCGTCATCGCGGCGCAGTCAATCGGTGAGCCGGGCACGCAGCTGACGATGCGTACCTTCCACATCGGCGGTGCGGCGCAGCTCAACGAGCAGTCGAACCTCGAGGCGGTCAGCGATGGCACGATGGTCTATCGTGACCTGCGCATCATCCTTGACCAGCGTGGTCGTCGCGTGGTGCTCAGCCGCTCTGGCGAGCTGGTCATCATGGACATGGAAGGCCGCGAGCGCGCGGTGCACCGTATTCCGTACGGCGCCTATGTCATGTTCGACGATGGCCATGCCGTGTCGCAGGGTGATCGCATGGCGGAATGGGATCCGTTCACCATGCCGGTGATCACGGAAAACCCCGGCATCGTGAAATATGTCGACCTGACCGAGGGCAAGACGCTCACCGAGCAGGCCGATGAAGCGACTGGCATCACCCAGCGCGTCGTGACCGAATATCGCGCCGCGACCAAGTCGAAGGAGGATCTGCGCCCGCGCCTGACCCTGCTCGACAGTGGTTCGGGTGAAGCGGCCCGCTACATGCTGGCGCCAGGTGCGGTGCTGTCGGTTGACGATGGTGCCACGGTCAGCGCCGGTGACGTGCTGGCCCGTGTCAGCCGCGAAGCCGCCAAGACGCGCGACATCACCGGTGGTCTGCCGCGCGTTGCCGAGCTGTTCGAGGCGCGCAAGCCGAAGGAAAATGCCATCATCGCCAAGGTCTCTGGCCGTGTCGTGTTCGGCAAGGACTATAAGGCCAAGCGCAAGATCGGCATCCAGCCGGATGATGGCAGCGAGGTCGTCGAGTATCTGATCCCGAAGTCGAAGGTGATCGACGTTCAGGAAGGCGATTACGTCAAGCGTGGCGACAACCTGATCGGCGGCAGCCCGGATCCGCACGACATTCTCGAGGTGCTCGGCATCGAGCCGCTCGCGGAATATCTCGTGTCGGAAATCCAGGAAGTCTATCGACTGCAGGGCGTGAAGATCAACGACAAGCACATCGAGGTGATCGTTCGCCAGATGCTGCAAAAGGTTGAGATCACCGATGGCGGCGACACCACCCTGCTCGCCGCCGAGCAGGTTGATCGTGACGAGATGGACGAGATCAACAGCAAGCTGACCAAGGGCCAGCGCCCGGCGGTCGGCAAGCCTGTGCTGCTCGGCATCACCAAGGCGTCGTTGCAGACCCGCAGCTTCATTTCGGCGGCGTCGTTCCAGGAGACCACCCGCGTCCTCACCGAGGCGGCGGTCCAGGGCAAGCAGGATACGCTGATCGGCCTCAAGGAGAATGTCATCGTCGGTCGTCTCATCCCGGCCGGCACCGGCGCAGGCATGAACCGCCTGCGCGTGGCAGCCTCCAGCCGCGATGCGGCGCTGCGCGTGCAGCAGCGTGCGCTCCAGGCGTCACTGGTCGCCCCGGCCTCGGCAGCAGAAGAACGCGCTGCCGAAAAGCTGCGCGACGTTGCCGACGATACCGGTGACGACGCACTGGCCGCCGTGGTCTCATCAGGCCATGGCACCGACGAGGATGCCGGCGAGTATCTCAACTCGTAAGCGTCTCGCCCAGGCGATGAACTGAACAGCCGCCGTCCGGGGAAACCCGGGCGGCGGTTTTTCTTTGCGGCGTGGCGGGGGATTGCCGTGCGGCTTGTTGCCCTTCTTAAGCCCCTCCCCTTCAGGGGAGGGGTTGGGGTGGGGCCTCGCCCCATAGACGTCGGTCTCGATGAGATTGAGACGCCCCACCCCCAACCCCTCCCCTGAAGGGGAGGGGCTAAAAGGCCCGACATCCGTCATGCCGGACTTGTTCCGGCATCCACCGTCCCGCAAGGACAGTGATCGTGACTTTTGCGGCGCGGTGGTGTTCGAGCGAGTTTGTGTCCCCCGGACACAAACTTGGCTTGCCGGGGGCAAGCCAATGCTCGAACACGGAACAAGTCCGGGGTGACGGCGAGTAGAGTTACCCGGATTCGACCCTGAGGCGCCTTTCGATGTTCAGCCCCCTCCCCCGCAAGCTAACCATCGCTGCCGCCCTGCTCCTCCTCGCAGCCGCCGCCGCCCTGTGGCTGCTCTTCACCCTTGGCTGGTTCTCCCCTGCCCCGACCCGCTTTGGCTGGCCCGCCGATCTGACGACAACCGCCGGGGACGGCGTGCGCGGCCACACCGATGGCGCGGCGGCCAGCGCGCGGTTCAGTGATCCCTTCGCCCTCGCCATCGCCCCGGACGGCGCGCTCTATGTGGCGGACGCGGGCGAAACCAACCGCATCCGCAAGATCGATGCCGGGGGCAATGTCACCACCCTGCCCGGCGCGTTCGACACCCCTTCCGGCATTGCGATCGACACGGCGGGCAACATCATCGTCGCGGATACCGGCGCCAACATGATCCGCCGGATCAGCCCGACCGGCACCGTGACGACGCTTGCCGGGGATGGCACCGCCGCCCTTCGCGACGGCGCGGCGGCGCAGGCGCGCTTCAACGGCCCCATTGGCGTGGCGGTGGATGGCAAGGGCAATGTCTATGTCGCTGACAGCTATAATGATCGCATCCGCCTGATCACCCCCGCTGGCCAGGTGCGCACGCTGGCGGGTGGCGACGCGCCCGGTTTCGCCGATGGCACCGGCGCCGCCGCCACGTTTGACACCCCCACCGCGCTCGCGCTTGACCGCCACGGCGCGCTGCTCGTCGCAGACAGCGGCAATCACGCCATCCGCCGGGTTGACCGGCAGGGCCGCGTCTCAACCATCGCCCATAGCGACAAGAGCGACGGCGCCGACCTGCTCAGCGGCGCCATCGGGCTGGTATCGACCTGGGACAATTACCTTTACGTCGCCACCACGCGCGGGCGCATCGTGCAGATCGCGCCCGGCGGCGCGCTGCGCGTGCTGGTTGGTGCGGGCACCGACGACAACCCGGCGCTCCGGCTCGCTGGCCCGACCGGCCTGGCGATGGATCAGGCCGGCGCACTCCATGTCGCCGATGCCTCGTCTTTTGCCATCCGCAAGCTCACCCCGCGCCGCGCCGGTGCGCCGGCCATCAACACCGCGCTGCCATCCGCCCCGCCCGCATTGGTCAACGCGCCGGTCTTTCCCTGGCCGCTCAACCCGCAAAATGGCTGGCATGAAGTGGTCGGTGACATGGGGGAGGTGCGCGGCAATTATCAGGGGGAAAGCCGTGATCACCTCCACGCCGGGCTAGACATTCGCGCCCCCGTTGGCGCGCCAGTGCTCGCCAGCGCGGACGAGAAGGTGCAGGATCCGCTGCCTAATTGGGATGTCGCGGGCCTCAGCGAGGGGCTGCGCATCGACCAGCTAAGCTATATCCATATGCGCGTTGGCCGCAGCGCGAGCGGCACGGCGCTAGACCCCGCCCGCTTCCTGCTGATCCGCGACGCCACGGGCCATGTCACGCGCGTGAGGGTGAAGCGCGGCACGCGCTTTCATGTCGGTGATCCGCTCGGCACGATCAACGCCATGGCGCATGTCCATCTTGAGCTTGGGCCGCCGCGCGGCAAGGTCAACGCGCTGCTGCTGCACTTCCCCGGCTTTGCCGACCATGTCGCGCCGCATATTGATGGCGTGCAGCTGCGCGATGCCAGCGGCGCGCGCCTGATGCAGATGGAGCGCGGTCGCCTGATCGTCCCCGCTGCCGGTGGTGCGCTGGATATTGTCGCTGATGCCTGGGACCAGGTCGATGACAATGAACCGCGCCGCCGCCTCGGCCTGTACCGCGCGGGCTTCCAGATATTGCGGGCAGACGGCACCCCGCTGCCGGGCTACGCCCAGCCGCGCATCGGCGTGGAATTTGATCATATGCCGACCACGCCCGACGCGGTGAAAATCCTCTACGCCCCGGACAGCGGCGATGCCGTGCACAGCAACCAGCCAACGCGGATGCTCTATGTCGTCAGCAATGTCGTGCGCCACGGCAAGGCGGAGCGCGGCGGATGGAACCCGGCGGGGCTGGCGCCGGGGGATTATGTGGTGCGGGTTTATGCGGCTGATTGGGCGGGGAATGTTGCTGTGAGTGGGCGGGATTTGGCGGTTGTGGTTCGGTGAGGCAAAGCCGAACAGCTATTGCACCTCCGCCAATCTCCGATCAGAAATCGACAATCTATCAGTTTTGCAAATAGACCATTCTGCTTATTTCGAAGGGCCGAAGTGGCTGGATCAGGTTCAGCGCCTCGTTAAAGCCCAGCTGAACCAGCCCATTTTCGCTGTCGCTGCACCAGAAGACATTCCGGTATTCACGATGCTGGACCTGGATTTTGAGACGATTCTTATCGCTGTGCAGACGGCCATCCACTCCGTCATCCTTGATTTCGACTAGCGCGATGCCATCACGGGTTGTCCTGCCTTTGATGCCGACCGCAAAGTCAGGAAAGAATCGCGCACCGGTCGGCAACATCATGCGCGTCGCCCAAAGTTCGTTCTCCGGATTGCGCAGCCACCATCGCACGGTACCGGAGGCGTCGGCATCCAGCATTTCCGCGAAGGCACGCTCTGGTCCGTTCATCCTGCTTGGAAACACGCCATGAGAGGCTTTTCGCGCGACGTCGAGGTCAGCGTAGTCGAAGATTGCTTCCGGAATAGGGATAGTGTCGTCAAGGCGAGCACGTTTGCCCTGTTCAACCTTAATTGCATTCATCAGCGCATTCGGCTCGCGCATAACCGCAAGCTGGATTGTGCGGCGCAAATCTTGGTCGGTGAACGAATAGCCCCCGTCTTCGGCACGGGTGCGAAGTGCGGCCACGAGGGCGCGTTCCAAATGGCGGGGATCAATCGAGTCGTTCAACTGGAATGCCGCTTGGGCTCGCTCCGCTACGCGCGCGTTGGAGATTTTCAGGCTGAGCGATACTTCCCGCTCTTCCCCTTCGATGAACAGGTCGCGCAAACTCATCGTAGCGCGGCTCAATGTCTGCCCCAACTTGCCAACAAGCGCGGATTGCTCGCAAAATGCGTTGGCAACATCACTCAGGAAAATCGGGTCGCTCAGTTGGTGGTAATCCAGCGGTTGTTCCTGCCAGAGCGCAGGCGGCAAGCCCAGTTCGCGGTTCAGCCGATATGCCGTCTGCTTTGTCGGCTTGGGCAGGGCGCTCGGTCGGGCATGTTCGGGCAGGTTGCCGAACAAGGGGGTCTGGCTGGCCAGCCGGGCCGTTTCACCCGCGACAATGGCACGGTCCACAACGTCAGGAGCCATCTCGCGGACCTGTGGGTCGATCACCCCTTCGTCGATCAGAAAGTCCAAACGGGTCTGCCGCTCCACGCTATCGGCTGGCGGTGAGGGGACATAGGCGGAAAGCCGGTGCGCGTCTGATATTAGCGGCGGCTGAGACGACGGGGAGACGCCATATTCTACGACGTCGAGTTGATCGGACAGTACCGTTAGGCTTTGGCGGACCGCCTTCAGTTCATCGACGGCGGTACTAAGCCCCGCCTGCATGTCGGGGTCGGTCAGGAATACATAACCCTTGTCCAGCAAGGCATCCTGCCCGTGCAGCGGGCGCACCAACGGATGCACACGCATGATACGGCCAACAATCTGCAAGCCAAAGCCGGTGCCGCGATTGGGGCGGACGGAAACCAGCGTCCAGGCGCGCGGGGCGTCGAAGCCAGTGGCCACCGCAACCTTGAAAATCAGGATTTGTTTGGAATGGTCGTAGGCCATCATGTGGAAATCTGAGTCCGGCTGACCAGACGTGTGGACGGCGATCAGATCTTCCCGCACGCCTTGGATTTCCAGCAGCTTTGTCTTCACGCGGGCCACCGGGTCTTCCCCACCCGTGACTTGGTCCTCCACCTGCACTAGCATCAGCGGCACGACGCCAATGTCCTTGTCTTCCAGCCGGGCGCAAATCTGGCGGTGCTGCGTCCAGCCTGCGGTCAGCGTGGCCTGTTCGAAATCGATCAGGGCTTCGTCGCCCGGGTTCATGCGCAGATAGCCCAGCATAAGGCCATGCTTGTTTAGGCCGGCCCGGACGACGCGGTCGCGGTCGACCACTATACGGCTTTGCACTTCCACGCCCGCCGCCTTTTCGAACGCCACCAGCTTTTCGTCATTCGGCGTAGCGGTGGCCAGCAGGGTGAAATCGGGTTGTAGCACATCAAGATAGAACCTCGCCGCCGCCCCGGCGGAGACGCCAAAGTTGAGGTGCGCTTCATCGATTACCACGCCGATCGCCACACCTTCAGCGCGCAAGATGACCAGCATGTCGTCCAGCGAAAGAGCATCCTCACGCGTCCGGCGCACGCGTTTGGCATCCTTGTTGTTCGCGGCGACCGCGCCCCATGTCTGCACGAAAACATCGCCATCGCGCACTCCTTGTGCCGCACGGTCCGCGGACAGATCGCGTAAACGAGTACCGGGGCATTGTTCGGCCAAGCTGTCCAGCGTTTGGGTGACAAGTCCGGAGTAAGGGGCAAACCAGAACCACACGCATTTCATCGGCAGTTTGCCGATCATGCTTTCGATAGTGCGCCCCAGCATCAGCGTCTTGCCGGACCCGGTAGGGGCTTGCAGCAGCATAGCCCCGCTTTTCAGCGCAATCTCGCGGCGATGGACTGGACGCGTATCGATATGTTCCGCGACGCGCTGGATCGTCGCGCCAAGAGCACCGACGGCTTCGTCCTGAAAATCCGCCAGACTGTGCAGGGAGGGCGCGCCGATCATTGCTGGAACCTCTTGACGAGCGTCTCGCGAACCGGACGGATTTCGAAATCAACCGGCCCCAGCGCGGTCTTCAACTGGCCCGGCGTCCAGCTATAAACAAAGGCGTTGGCGCGTGCGGCGGCGAGCGCCCGCAACCGAACAATCAGTGATTCGACGGTCCGGTCAGCGAGGATCAGCGTCACGGAATAGTCCGCATGTTCGTTCCAAGCACGGCTCGCGTCATAGCCGGTCAGTGGCAGGCCGTGCATTGCTTCCAGCGCGGTCCAAGCTTCCGCAGGAGCCAATTCTGAATTCAGCGCGTCGAAATCAATTTCCCTTGTGCGCAGATAGGCAAATTCGGCGGAAAGGTCGGCATAGTTGCCAGTGCCAGCCGCATTCAGCCGCCGAATGCGTTCGGCGGTCACGTCGCGGCAAAGGTTCTTGTCAGGCTCGGTTGTGGTCGCCTCGGTGGACGATACCATGATGAAGCGGCGCGAACCGTTGTCACTGGCGTTCACTTCCATGACAGCTTGTGCCGTAGTGGCTGACCCAGCGAAGAAATCCAGAACGAGGTCGCCCGAACTGGTCGATTGGGCAACAAGTTCGCGAATCAGTGAAACCGGCTTCGCATAGTTGAAGGCCTTTTCGCCAAACACCTCCTTGATCACTTTTGCGCCTTCGTCGTTCGTTCCTGAAACGATGGCGTTGCCCCCTTTTTCAACCGTGTCTTTTTCTGAGCGGGGGGTAATCCAGCTGGAAAGTGGCTGGGTCGATGTCCGCAAGTCCTTCTTGTATCGCTTAAAGGCAGGTGTTCCGAAGCCCACCGGCTTTCCGACCCAAAAATCTAAATCCGGAAGATTTTCCCTTAAAAGCAGTGATTTTCCGCTCTTCGGCACGTCTTCAGCGCGGATAGCCTCCAGCAATTCATCCATGGAGTTCCAAGTTTGAACGCGGTCATCTTCAGGAAATAGAATCTGACCAGCTGCAATCCAATCTTCCATGAACTTGGTCTTTATGCGGCCCGAGTCGCCAGATTTTTCGCGCGATACATAAACCCACACCCTGTCTGGGTTGCAGGGATACCACACCTGGTTGTCCGGATTTTGTAAAGGATAATAGGCCTTCCCCGCCCTCTTATCCAAATACCCCACCGCGACTGTTAAATTGTCTGGGCGGAACCAGTCATCCCTCTCATCATCATAGTTTTTATACATATCGTATGTTTTTGCGGTACCCGAGAACTTGAAGCCGGGTTTCCCATAAATAAGCACATGCTCTTGGTTGACTGAGAGGAAGTGGTCTCCTCCCTCATTCCCGCCTACACGTGTTCGCCAAACAAACGAGCCAATTCGCATACCGGGCAGAGCCTCGTCCATCAGCAGCTCTAGCTTGGCGCGATTCTCGTCGTTGATAGAAACGAGAATAACACCGTCATTGGCCAATAAATCGCGCGCTAGTTCGAGCCGCCGGTAGAGAAATTCTAGCCAAGTAGAATGTCGATATCGATCGTTTGGGTCGATGTAGTGGTCGTTGTACACCCAATCCTTGTTGCCTGTGTTATAGGGCGGGTCGATGTAAATGCACTTCACCTGATGAGCGTATGTCATACGTAGCCAGCGCAGCGCGTCGAAGTTGTCGCCTTCTATCACCAGATTGCGCCACGGCTCCGATCCGTCCGAAAGCTCAGGATCGATGCTGCAGGCGATGAAGTTGGCATCGATGGCGGCGTCGGCCTCAATCTCGTCTCGCTCCCAGACCAGCCCCAGCTTCTTTTCCGCGTCCTTCTTGCGCAGCAGGCTGATCAGTTGAGCGAGGGACAAAGTTTCGTAGTGATCGGCCAACAGACATTCCCCGTGCAATATGCTACTTTTTGCCTAGCGGTGATCCCCTGTGCCCGGCAAGGTCCGCGCCCAGTAGAACGACGAGCGCACAAGCAAAACAACCCTCAAGCAATCTCGCGCAAAGCCCGCGCAAACCTATCCATCTCCCCCGGCATATTGAAAACAGCCGGCGTCACGCGAACACACGCCCCCTTCGCCACGCCCGTCCGGTGCACGGTGAAAATGCCATGCTGATCGAGCAGCCGCTTCGCCACCGCCTTGTTGTCGGCCTCGCTCGTCAGCCCGGCGATGCGGAATGAGGTGATGCCGCCGTGCAGCGCGGGGTCGTCCGGCGTCAGCACCTGTATCCGGGGGTGGTCTCGCACCTTGCCGACCCATAGCTGGCGCAGCGCGACCAGCCGGGCGGCGCGGCGCGCGGCGCCGATGCTGCGCTGAAACGCCAGCGCCGCAGGAAGGGTCAGCTGCGCGGCATAATCGACCGTGCCGGTGTGGATGCGCGCCTCCAGTGTGTCGGGCATGTCTGCCTCATTCGCCGGGTGGTGATCAATCCGGTCAAGTGCCGCCGCGCGAACATGCACGGCCCCCACGCCCAGCGGATTGCCCAGCCATTTGTGGCAATTCACCCCGACGAAATCAGCATCAAGATCAGACAGCCGGAAATCGAGTTGCTGCCAGCTGTGTGCGGCATCAACAATCGCATCAATGCCGCGCGCCCGCCCCAGTGCGACGATCTGGCGGATTGG
Organism: uncultured Sphingomonas sp.; assembly: GCA_963422345.1. Taxonomy (GTDB): domain Bacteria; phylum Pseudomonadota; class Alphaproteobacteria; order Sphingomonadales; family Sphingomonadaceae; genus Sphingomonas. The sequence continues at coordinate 1,649,266 of OY729425.1, read as the reverse complement.
CAGCACCAGGCCAGTGCGGTGGCTGAGATGCGTCAGCAACACCAGCTTGATGCGCGGGTTGGCATCAAAGGCATTTTGATAGGCCGCGATCAGCGATGCAACGGTCGCCGGTTCCGGCAGGGCGATCTTGGTGACGGTCACGCCGCGGCGTTCCCGCAGGCTCTCCATGCAGGATTGCATCGAGTCATAATCAAGATCGGCATAGAGCACGCCGTCACCCGGCTTCAGCCGGTTATAGCCAAGGATCAGCGTGGTCAGCGCCTCGGTCGCGTTGCGGGTGAAGGCAATTTCTTCACCACCCACACCCATTTCGCGCGCCAGCTCATTGCGCACCGCAATCAGGTCCGCGTTCATGCCGCGCCGCGCGTAGAAGCTGGATTGCCGGTTCACCCGCGCAACCAGCGCGGCATAGGCCGCCTGCACCGGACGCGCCATCATGCCCCAATTGCCATTCTCCAGCTGGATGACATCAGGCGTCACGTCATACTCAGCGGCAATGCTGCGCCAATATGCCTCATCATCGCCCACACTCGCGGCAAGGCGCGAGGCGACCGGCAGCGCCGCCGCCGCGCCAATCACGCTGCGGCGGCTGAACATCGCATCCTGTTGCATCGACATTTCCCTCACCTGCGCGCTGATGTCCCGCCAGCAAAGACGCCAAGGAAGGGCGGCTGGCAAGCCCGCGCGCACCACCCCCGCGCAATCGCCCCTTGACCAATATCAATGCCGCGTGCCCCATATGCCGCGAAGCACGCAGAGGCGTAACAAAGCGCGAGGAGAGCAGCATTGTCGCAGGCAGCCATCAGGATTGAGACCACGCAGCCGACCGACGTCGATGTGCTGATTGTCGGCGCGGGCATCTCGGGCATCGGCTCGGCATGGCACCTGCAACAGCAATGCCCGGGGCGCAGCTATGCCATCCTAGAGGCGAAAGACACGTTCGGCGGCACGTGGGAAACGCACAAATATCCCGGCGTGCGGTCCGATTCCGACCTTTATACCTTTGGTTATCGCTTCAAGCCGTGGGTCGGCGCGCCGGTCGCCAGTGCGGCGGAGATCCTGAAATATATGGGCGAGGTGATCACCGAAAACGGCATTGGCGACCATATCCATTATGGCCACCGCATCACCGGTTGCCGCTGGTCAAGCACCACCAATCGCTGGACGGTTGAGGCACAGGTCGGGCCGGATGCCACGCCCGTTACCTTCACCTGTAACTTCCTGTGGATGTGCCAGGGCTATTATGACCATGAGACACCCTACATCCCGGATTGGCCGGGCATGGCGGATTATCGCGGCAAGTTCGTCCACGCGCAGTTATGGGATCCGGCGACGGATTACACCGGCAAGCGCGTGCTGGTGATCGGCTCAGGCGCCACCGCCGCCACGGTGGTGCCGGCCTTTGCGCAGGGCGCCGCGCATGTCACCATGCTGCAACGTTCCCCGACCTATTTCTTCTGCGCGCCCAACCGCAATGAACTGGCCGACCGGCTGCGCGAGATCGGCATTGATGAGCCGACCATCCACCGCGTCGTGCGCGAACAGATTACCTTTGACCAGGCGGCGATGACCGCGCGATGCCGGGAAGAGCCGGATGCCGTGTTCGAGGAACTGAAGGCGATGATCCGCGCCTATGCCGGGGAAGATTTCAATTTCGAGCCACATTTCACCCCGCACTATCGCCCATGGCAGCAACGGCTGGCCTTCTGCCCCGATGGTGACATTTTCCAGGCGGCCAGCGCTGGCAAGGTGTCATTCGTCACCGATGAGATTGATCGCTTTACCGAAAAGGGCGTCCGCACCCGGTCGGGCGAGGAGATTGAGGCCGACATTATCGTCGCCGCCACCGGCTTTCGCCTGTCAGTGATGGGCGAAATCCCGTTCAGCGTGGATGGCCGCGCGGTCAACTGGCATGACAGTGTCAATTACCGTGGCATGATGTTCACCGGCGTGCCCAATCTCGTCTGGGTGATGGGATATTTCCGCGCGAGCTGGACGCTGCGTGTCGACATGCTGGGTGATTTCGTCACGCGATTGCTGCGCCACATGGACGCGCTGGGCGCGCACCGCGTTGACGTGGCGCTGCGCCCGGAAGATGCCGACATGCCGTTGCTGCCATGGATCGACAATGACACGTTCAACCCCGGCTATCTGCGGCGCGGGCTGGACCGGATGCCACGGCGCGGTGACAAGCCGGAATGGATGCACAACCAGGATTATTGGCGCGAAAAGGGCGAATTCCCGCTGATCGACCTGGATGGCGCCGAATTCCTGTATGACGGCAAGCCGGTGGCTGGCGCGACAGCCACAACCGTCGCCGCCTGATCGCCACTGCGGCGTGGCGCTGGCGGGTGGTCGGGGCTTCCCTCGGCGTGGCAAATCGCTACCGGAGGAAAACCGCCAGCGATCCAGGGGCCAGATATGCAGTTTGACGACGTTATCCTCGGCCGCCGCAGCATTCGCGGGTACAAGCCTGATCCCGTGCCGCGCGCGCTGATCGAGGAAATCCTCGCGCTGGCAATGCGCGCGCCGTCATCCATGAATACCCAGCCATGGAACTTCTACGTCCTGACCGGTGAGCCGCTGAACCGCATCCGCGCCGGCAACACCGAACGCACGCTGGCCGGTGTGCCGCAATCGCGCGAGTTCCGCACCGGACAGCCCTTTGCCGGGCAACATCGCGAAAGACAGATCGGCGTCGCCAAGCAATTGTTCGCCGCCATGGGCATTGCCCGCGATGATGCCGAGATGCGGCAGGATTGGGTGCTGCGCGGCTTCCGCCAGTTCGATGCGCCGGTCTGCGTCATCATCACCTATGACCGGGCGGTCGATGGCAGCGACGATACGCCTTTTGACTGCGGCGCCGTCGCCACCGCGCTGGTCAATGCCGCCTGGTCGCGCGGGCTGGGCGCGGTGATCAACAGCCAGGGCATCATGCAATCGCCCGTCGTGCGTGAACATGCCGGCATCGCCGATGATCAGGTGATCATGAAGAGCATCGCGCTTGGCTGGCCGGATGAAAGCTTCCCCGCCAATGCCGTCGTGTCGGAACGCAAGTCCGTCGCCGAGGCAGCGGTGTTTCGCGGCTTTGACGATCAGGGTTGATGCCGCTGGCCATGCTGCACCGGTAAATCCACGCGCCACTGCGCGCGGCTGAATTTCGGGCTATGCTCACCGCATGACAATCGAAACGCTGGTGGTGAAATACGGCCTGCTCGCCATCCTGGTCGGTGCCGGGATAGAGGGTGAGGCGGTGGTCGTCACCGGCGGCGTGCTGGCGCATCGCGGCCTTGTCCCGCTGGTGCCGGCCTGTATCTGCGCCGCGATTGGTTCGTTCGTCGTCGACCAGATCTGGTTTGCACTCGGGCGGCGTTTTCAGACCCATCGCTGGGTCGTCCGCATCCACGCCAAACCCGCCTTTGCCCGCGCGATGCAATTGCTTGAACGCCGCCCCACCGCCTTCATCCTCGCCTTCCGCTTCATCTACGGCATGCGCACGGTCAGCCCGATTGCCATCGGCACGTCACGCATTCCGCTCCGCGTCTTTCTGCCGCTCAACGCGCTGGCGGCGGCGGTGTGGGGGCCGGTGTTCACGCTGTTCGGCTTTTATGTCGGCCATGCGCTCGATCCGCTGATTGAACGCGTCGCGGGCAAGGTTCATGTCATCGTGCCGGTGGTGGCCGCGCTGATCATCTTTGTCGCGCTGATCCAGCTCGCGCGGCACCTGCTGCGCAACCGCACCCTACAGGGTGATGATCCGCGTCCCTAAACGCTCGGCCTCAGCCGCGTCATGCGTGACCAGCAGGATCGGCAGACCGACCGCGTCGCGCAGCTGTTCGATCAGCGTCATGATCTCCTCACGCCGCGCACGGTCAAGCGAGGACAACGGCTCGTCAAGCAACAGGAAGCGCGGGTCGCTCAGCAGCGCGCGGCCAATCGCCACCCGCCGCGCCTCTCCGCCTGACAGGGTGCGCGGCCAGCGATCAAGCAAATGCGCAATGCCCAGTAACGCCGTCGTCTCGCCAAGCCGCTCGTCCCCGTCCGCGCCATAAAGCAAATTGGCGCGCACCCGCAGATGCGGGAACAGCCGTGGCTCCTGAAAGACATAGCCGGCGCCGCGCTGCTCCGGCGGCAGGTCGATGCCCGTCGCCGCGTCAAACAAGCTCTCGCCCGCGACGCGGATATGCCCGGCATCGGGGCGCAGCAACCCGGCGATCATGTTGAGCACGCTGGTCTTGCCCGCGCCCGACGGCGCGAACAGCACGGTCAGCCCGTCTGCCGCCGTAAAGCGACAGCTGATCGCGGCCTCACCCAGCCGCTTCGTGATCTCCACGTCAAAGGACATGCAGCCCCCGGCCCGCGCGCCGCGCCAGCAGTTCAGAGGCGAGCAGCGCGGCCAGCGACAACGCCACCGACATCGCCGACAGCCGCCAAACCAGCGCATCGCCACCCGGCGTCTGCAACGCGCTGTAGATTGCCAGTGGCAGCGTCTGCGTCTGCCCCGGCACGTTGGAGACAAAGGTAATCGTCGCGCCAAATTCGCCCAGGCTGCGCGCAAAGCCCAACACCGCGCCGGCCAGCACCCCCGGCAGGCTCAGCGGCAGCGTGATGCTGGCAAACACCCGCCAGCGCCCCGCGCCCAGCGTGCGCGCCGCACCCTCCAGCCGCTGGTCGACCGCCTCGATCGACAGCCGCATCGCGCGCACCATCAGTGGCAGCGCCATCACCCCCGCCGCAATCGCCGCGCCGCTCCAGCGGAACAGCACCGACACGCCAAACCAGCCCTGCAACCACGCGCCGATCGGCCCGGCGGGCGCAAAGGCCAGCAACAGCACCCAGCCCGTCACCACCGGCGGCACGACCAGCGGCAAATGCACCAGCGCATCAAGCAACAGCTTGCCGGGGAAGCGCCCGCGCGCGAGCAGCCAGGCCAGCGCAAAGGCCAGCGGCAGCGTCGCCAGCATCGCCACCAGCCCGACCTTCAGCGACAGGCCGACAATGCCCCACTCGACCGCGCTCAGCATCGCAGCGTCACCGCGTGCTGAAACCGTAACGCACGAAAATCGCCCTGCCCTCGCGCGACAGCAGAAAGCGCCGGAATCCTTCCGCATCGGCATTGCCGGATGTCTTGAGCCGGGCGAGCGGATAGCGGATCGGCGGGTGGCTCGCGGCGGGGAACATGCCCACCACCCGCACCAGCCGCGAGGCCCGCGCGTCGGTGGCATAGACAATCGCGAACGGCGCCGCGCCGCGCTCAACCAGCGCCAGTGCCGCGCGGACATTCTCGGCGCGCACAACCTGCGGCGCCACCGCGTCCCACGCGCCAAGGCTGATCAGCGCGGCCTTGCCATATTTACCCGCCGGCACAGCTTCGGGGTCAGCCATCGCCAGCGGCCCGGCGCCGAGCACCCGCGCCAGTGCAGCGCCCCGCGCCGGGATATGCGCCGGGCCACCGGGTGCCGCGACCACCACCAGCCGGTTGCCCAGGAAATCGGCCCGCGTACCGGGCGCGAGCAACCCCCTGGCCGCCAGTTCATCCATCCAGTCGCTATCAGCGGCGACAAACAGGTCGGCTGGCGCCCCGGCCTCAATCTGCCGCGCCAGCGCCGAGGAAGCGGCAAATGAAACCACCGGCCGCCCATGGCCCCGCGCCGCCCACGCATCGGCGGCGGCGCTCATTGATTCCTGCAGGCTGGCCGCCGCCAGCACCACCGGCGGCGCAGGCGCTGCGCCAACCAGCAACAGCGCCAGTGCGGCAAGCAGCGCCCGTACCGTCACACAGTCACCCGTCCGGTGCGCTTCAGCTTGCCCCAGCCGACGCGCGGGCCGCGCAGTGCCTGGGCAATCGCCTTGAGGACAACATAATACATCACCTGACGATAGCCGATGCGTTGCGGGATGAGGAGCCACAACAGGCTCCATTTCTCGCGCCGTTCCAGCGCAAAGGCGATGGTCGCGGCCAGCATGTCGATGGCGGTGAACACCAGCCAGTACAGCAGCATCTTCTCGACATCATGCTGCGTCTGCGCCCAGCCATGCGCCTGTACCGCAAGCCATGTCGCGACAAAGCTGACGATCAGCGCGAGGTCGATGATCGGCGAGATCGCCGCCAGCACGATCTGGAAGATGATCGCCTGCGGCAGGCCGAGCAAGGCCAGGCCGCGCGGTTTGCCGCCTGCCATCACGCGGCCATGCTTCCACAGGCATTGCAACGTGCCAAAGGCCCAGCGGAAGCGCTGCTTGGCCAGCCCGCGCAATGTCTCCGGGCTCTCGGTCCAGGCGACGGCATATTGGTCATAGGTTACCTTCCACCCGGCGCGCTGGATCGCGATGGTCAGGTCCTGGTCCTCGGCCAGCGTATCATCAGGATAGCCGCCAACCGCGAGGATCGCCGAGAGCCGCCACGCGCCGACCGCGCCCGGCACCACCGTCATCGCGTTCAGGCTGGCCAGCGCGCGGCGTTCAAGGTTCTGCGCGGTGATATATTCCAGCGCCTGCCATTTGGTGACGATGTTCACCCGGTTGCCAACCTTGGCATTGCCGGCAACCGCGCCCAGCTCCGGGTCAACGAACCAGCGTGCCAGCCGCGCGATGGTGGTTGGTTCAAACTGGGTGTCGGCATCCAGCGCGATGACAATCTCGCCCGTCGCCAGCGCCAGCCCCTGGTTCAGCGCCCGCGCCTTGCCGCCATTTTCCAGCGTCAGCAACCGCACCCGTGGGTCATCGGCAAAGGCCGCGCTGACAATGTCGCTGGTGCCGTCGGTCGATCCGTCGTCAATGATGATCACCTCGATCCGCACCTTGGTGCTGGCCAGCACGCCGCGCACCGCGCGTTCAATCACCGGCGCCTCGTTGAACGCCGGGATCATCACCGTGACAAAGCGATCAGGGTCAATCGGCGGGAAGATCATGCGCCCTTCACGCCGCGCCTGGATCAGCGCCAGTGCCGACAGCGCAATGGCGCGGAAGATGCCAATCGAAATCGCGAACAGGAATATCCAGCCCAGCGCGACCACCAACGCACCCAGCGTGCCGAAGATGAACAGGTTGGTCTGCGCGGCGGCGCGTTCGCTGTCGGTCAGCGTCGGCATCGCCTGGTCGCGGGTCAGCCCGGCCAGCGTGGAAACGGGCACAAAGCTGTAACCGCGCGCGCGCAGCTGGTCGATAATCGCGGGCAGTGCCTCAACCGTCTGCTGGCGATTGCCCCCGGCATCATGCAGCAACACGATGTTGCGGCTGCACGGCGTATCGCCGGAGTTATTGCCCGCGCACGGCCTTGTGCCGGTCACCTGCGCAATCGTCTCATTGACAATCACCTGCGCGCCGGGCCGCTTCCAGTCGCCCGGGTCAACATGCAGGCCAACCGAGATATAGCCCCGGTTCTGTGCCTGCAGCGCCGGCCCGATTTCGTCGGCGGTGGTCGGCTCGGCGTCCCCAAAATATGGCGCGCGGAACAGGCGCATTGAATGGCCGGTAAATGCCTCAAACAGGCGCTGTGTGGTGTTGAGCTCAAAGGCCGTTTCGGTCGCCGTCGCCCCGGCCAGATTGGGGTGGGTATAGGTGTGGCTGCCCACCTCATGCCCCTCCCGCACCAGCCGCTCCAGCAGGCCACGCTGCGTCAGCGCATTCTCACCAACGATGAAGAAGGTCGCCGGCACATGCTTCTGCTTGAGGATGTCGAGGATACGCGGCGTCCAGGTCGGGTCTGGCCCATCGTCAAAGGTCAGCGCGACCTGCCCGGGATGATAACCGGTGCGCTCGACCACATAGGGTGATGGCAATTGCGTGAAATCAACCTTGTTGATCTGCCCGCCCGGCGTGGTGGCAACGCGCCGTGTCCCCGGCACCGGCACGGCGGTAATCTTCAATATCTCGCCCGGCCCTTCAATATCCACCTCGGTGCCGGCGGGGATATTCTCGATCGCCGTCGGCGCCGGCAACGTACGGTGCGCGCGGCCAAAGATTGACCACAGGCCGGGGTCTTCCGATCCCAGCCGCCACAACGCCACGCCGCCAATACCGGCGCGGTGCAGAAAATTGAGCTGGTTATAGGCCGATGCCGCATCCAGCAGCCACACGACATGGCGGCTGTCACCCTCCTGATAGGCAAAGCCGCTATTGCCGCTCGCCGGGTCAAAGGTCGGCACGGTTTCAGATTCGCGCGCGGCGGCCCATGCCTCGTCAATCGACATTGGTTCGCCGGCCTTGTCGTGCCAGTCATAGCCATAATTGCCAATCGCCACGACCAGCTTGCTGCGCGGCACCCCGCGCGCCGCCCGCGCGATTGATTGCTGGAACCAGCCCTGTGAGGCAATCGGCCCGGCATCGCCGCTCAGCTCATGCTCGTCATAGGCCATCAGGAAAACGCGGTCGACAATCGACGCGAAGCTTTTCACGTCCCAGCCATCATCACCCACTGGCACCGCGATGGCGACAATCCAGCCATGCCGCGCAAAGCGCGCCCGCGCCTCGCGCAGGAACACGCGGTAATCCGCCTGCCCCGCCGGGCTCAGCTCCTCAAAGTCAAAGAACGCGCCCCCGGCATGATTGGCCAGGAAATAGCCCTCAAGATGGTCGATCAGCTTCTTGCGCAGCACCGCGCTGCGCAACAGCGATTCCATGCCGGCCGCATCCCAATTGCCCTGCATCGCATTCTGCACCATCGGCAGGATCAGCGGTGGGTGACCGCTGCTGTTGATGATCTGCCGCCCGGCAGCATCATTGAACGTCGTAATCTGGTGCTGCGCGCCGGTGACCGAAATCCACCCCGGCACCAGCCAGTCGAGATCACCGATATGGCGGCGCAGCGATGCCGCGCTGGATGGATCCCATGGCACATGGAAACCAATCGCCAGCTGCGTATCTTCCTGCACCCCGCGCGGCGGCGCACCGGTCAGGAACCGCGTATAGCCGCGCACATCCCGCCGCGCGCGCACCAGCAATGATCCGCGCGGCGGTGGCAGCTTGGTCATCGCCGGATGTTCCGCCTGGAACGGCAGCAAGGCCGGGCGCGGCACCGCGCCAATCGTCACCACCAACGCGGCGAACGAAATGACCAGCAGGGCGACAAACGCCGCCACGCCCAGCGCAAAGCGCCGCCGGCGGCGGCCAGAGGCATCATAGAAGATCGGTGATGCGGTCATAGGCGTCGTAACATCCGTGGCGCAGTGGCTGTTCCGCTATCCTGTTGTGCCGATGGCAGCAACCGGAAGCATGGATGACAAAATCATCATGATCGCAAAAGCGCCCCCCGCGCGGTGCATTGGCGACACGTCGCAAGGCGCTTGTGCCCTGCCCTGCCCTGTTGCAGGTCACGTCAGCAAGGTGACGTCAGCAAAACCGGGGGCGACAATGTCGGTGAAATCGCAGTTCCACGCGCTCGCCGCGATCATCGCCATGGCGCTGTCGGCCACACCGGCCTTGGCCGGCACACGCTATGTCCGCGCCGGGCATCTGATCGATACCGAAAAGGGCGTGGTGCTCGACGACCGGCTGATCCGCATTGAAGATGACCGCATTGTCTCGGTCACGCCATGGTCGCCGCCGCCCGCGGGCGCGGACGTGATCGACTGGTCGGCCTACACCGTCCTGCCCGGGTTGATCGACATGCACACCCATATCGCCGACTGGGGGCAGACCAGCAATGTCGCCGAACCCCTGCTGCACAGCGCGCAGGACATTGCCTATGTCGGCCTGCGCAATGCGCGCGCCACGCTGGAGGCGGGCTTTACCACCGTCCATGATGTCGGCACCTTCCGCGCCTTCAGCGACGTCGCGCTGCGCAACGCCATCAATCGCGGCGACGTGCTCGGCCCGCGCATGAACGTGGTCGGCGCCTATATCACCATCCCCGGCGGCGGTGGCGAGGTGACGGGCTTCGCGCCCGACGTGAAGGTGCCCGACGATATGCGCGTCGGCGTGGTGACTGACGCCAATGATGCGCGGCTGAAGGTCAATTACCTGTTCCAGCACGGCGTCGATTCCATCAAGCTGATCGCCACCGGCGCGGTGCTGGCGGAGGGGACTGAACCCGGCACCCAGGAACTCACGGATGATGAGATGCTCGCCGCCGTCACCGCGGCAAAGGCGCATGGCAGCTGGGTCGTCGCCCATGCCCACGGCGCGGCGGGCATCAAGGCGGCAATCCGCGCCGGGGTGCGCGCGGTCGAACATGCCTCGCTGATCGATGAAGAGGGCATCGCGCTCGCCAGGGCGAAGGGCGTGTTCCTCGACATGGATATCTATGATGGCGACTATATCGAGGAGGTCGGCACGCGCGAAGGCTGGCCGGCGGGCTATCTGCGCAAGAACCGCGAAACAACCGACGCCCAGCGCGCCGCGTTCCGCGCCGCGGTAAAGGCCGGGGTCAAGCTCAGCTTCGGCACCGACGCCGGGGTCTATCCCCACGGCCTGAACGCGCGGCAGTTCAAATATATGGTGCGCTACGGCATGACGCCCATGCAGGCGATCCAGTCGGCGACGACAGTATCCGCCGCCCTGCTGGGATGGTCAGCCGATGTCGGCGTGATCGCCCCGGGCCATTTCGCGGACATGATTGCGGTGCGGGCCGATCCGCTGGCTGACATCAGTGCACTTGAGCATGTTGATCATGTGATGAAGGGGGGAGCGATTGTTCGGTAGGGTGGGTTTGGGTATTGGCGGTTAGGTTCGCCTCGATATCGCCGGGCCACTATTTAGGATCCCGACCCTAGCAGGCTGCTGCAAAAGTCTCTCGTTTTTGTGATGGGATCGTGATTCACTGCCTTTGAGGAAGGCGGAAGGGATAGCGATGCGTGGACGGGAAGAGCGTTCTGTCGGGATGTTCAGCTATGTCGGGCTGGAGGAGCGGGTGCCCGTAGATCACCCGCTGCGGTCGATCCGGGCGCTTGCGGATGAGGCGCTGGCATCGCTGAACGAGCGCTTCGAGCAGTTGTATTCGCGCATGGGTCGCCCGTCGATCGCGCCCGAGATGCTGCTACGGGCGACGTTGTTGCAGGCGTTTTTCTCGGTGCGGTCCGAGCGGATGCTGATGGAGCAGATCGACTATAACCTGCTGTTTCGGTGGTTCGTGGGGCTGGGGATAGACGATGGCGTGTGGCACCCGACGGTGTTCACGCATAATCGCGATCGTCTGCTGGAAGGCGATATCGCGCGCGCGTTTCTGGCGGCGTTGCTGGCGCTGCCGCAGGTGAAGAAGCTGTTGTCGAGCGATCATTTCTCGGTTGATGGGACGCTGATCGATGCCTGGGCGTCGATGAAGAGCTTCCGCGCGAAGGACGGCTCGGGTGATCCACCGGCGCCGGGCCGCAATGGCGAGCGCAACTTCCGGCGCGAGAAGCGTTCGAACGAGACGCATGCCTCGACCACTGATCCGGACGCGCGGCTCTACCGCAAGGGCGACGGGCAGCCGAGCCGACTGTGCTTCATGGGCCATGTGCTGATGGAGAACCGCCATGGGCTGGCTGTGCAGGCGCTGCTCAACCACGCCACCGGCACGGCCGAACGCGAGGCGGCGCTGGCGATGATCGACCGGCACAAGCCGAAGCGCCGCATCACGCTGGGTGCCGACAAGGCCTATGACGTGACGGCCTTTGTCAGGGACTTGCGCAAGCGCAAGGTGACGCCGCACATCGCCATCAACGGCAGCGTCAGCAAGACCGGCAAGGTGCGCAAGACCGCCATTGACGGGCGCACGAAGCGCCACCCCGGCTATGCCATCAGCCAGGTCTGTCGCAAACGCATCGAGGAGGTGTTCGGCTGGATCAAGGCGCAGGCCGGCTTCGCCAAGCTCAAGGTCAGGGGACGGCACAAGGCCGAAGCCGTCTTCACCTTTGCCGTTGCCGCCTATAATCTCATCCGCATCCCGAAACTCGTCGCCGCAGGAGCAAGCTGACCCGGAAAAAGGACCACTGCACCAACCTCAACCGCCCCAAATCGGCAGGCGGTTGCGCTTCGAGCCGCCGAACACCCGCGCGAACATCGCCCAAATCCGGATTACCAAGGTAAACGGTACTTCTTCAGCAGCCTGCTAGAGCATTTTGTGATTAGATCGACGCATAGCCTGAGTTTTTGAGATAGTTGGCGCATTCCTGAGGTGAGAAGGCATCGAGGAGTGATCCGATGCGCCGCCAGGTTGCCTCGACGGATCGCTCCTGGGCTTTACGCAGGAGCGTTTTGAGCTTGGCGAAGACCTGTTCGATGGGGTTCAGGTCGGGGCTGTAGGGGGGGAGGAACAGGATCCTTGCACCAGCCGCCCGAACGGCGTTGCGCACGGCCTCACCCTTGTGGCTGCCGAGATTGTCGAGGATGACGATGTCACCCGGCTTGAGCGTCGGGATCAGGAACTGCTCGACATAGGCGAGGAAGCTTTGCCCGTTGATCGGGCCGTCGATCACGGCCGGCGCGTCGATGCGGTCACAGCGGAGTGCTGCGAGGAAGGTCAGCGTTTTCCAGTGGCCATGCGGCACCTTGGCGCGCAGCCGCTCGCCCCGGCGACAGCGGCCATGGGTGCGCGTCATGTTGGTCTTCGCCCAGGTTTCGTCGATGAAGACGAGGCGCCGCGGATCAAGCCGGCCCTGATAGCGCTTCCAGCTCGCCCGCCGTCGGGCCACGTCGCGCCGATCCTGCTCTGAGGGCAGCACGCTTTTTTTTGAAGCTGATGCCCTCACCGACGAAGAAGCGCGACAACATGCCGGTATCTGCCCGCACGCCGCGTTCGGACAGCAACCGTGCCGACAAGGCCGCCAGCGTGATGTCCGGCTCAGCCGCGATCACCGCCAGTAACCAGTCGCGCTCCGGCTTCACCTTCGATGGCCGATGGCCGCCGGTACCCGCACAGCGCCGGTCGCCGGCGCGCTCATAGCGCTGGACCCACTTGATCGCCGATGCCTCGCTCACGCCAAAACGTCGCGACGCCGAACGGCGGCTCTCGCCGCCGCGCACAACTGCATCAATCACACGGTCGCGCAAATCCTGAGAATAGGCTCGTGGCATAAGGGCTGGCCTCCAAACCCAGCCCAAAGCTTGAATCACATCCGAGTCCCCTTGGGAATCCACATTCGATTCAAGCTATTCGCAGCCCGCTCTAATAGCCGAGCTCTTGCCGAACGCGGTCCACTTCAATCTGGAGCTCCGCTTCACGTCGGGATACGGTGCCAGTTTACCAAATGCACTGAATTGCGCGCAGCATCGGCTCGCCCGCGCCAGGCAGACGACCATCCAGCGCACCTCGCGCAAGCGCAGCAATGCAATGTGATACGATGCAATCAATGAGCGCCGGGCAGCTCATCGCCGGCAAGCGGCGCCCGATCATCGGAGAGCCAAGGCAGCTATTTCTCTGGTTTCCAGCCCAGCGTCTCCGCATCCTTGAACGCCTTGGCATTCGCTGCCGCGAGCATCTGGTAGCGTGGACGTAGCGCTACGGGCACGAGGGAGGGGTTGGGGTATTTGTCGACAAACTCGGTCTGCATCAGCCCCGCAAGCGCACTGCCCTTCTTGACTATCGTATCGACATCGCGCGGCACGACGGCCAAAATCACATCGGCAACGTCGATCGCCTCCTGATAACGGTGCTCGTCGAGCAGGTAATCGATAACCGTGGTCGCCATTTCGGCGATAGTCTCGCGCTTGGTCAGCGTTCGCATATAAGCGCCGCTCTCGATTGCCCGATCAGTCATCGGCAGATTCTTACGATACCATTCGGTGCGCGCCTCGTGGCCGCCGCTGGTGGCTTCAAGGTTGTGATCCGTACCGTTCGAATCGGTGTAATACCAAGTCCCATGGACGGTCACCCATGTGCCCATGATCGCAGGCCGATGGACATGATGAGCCACGGCTGATCGACGAGACGGTTCCATGCAAAGCAGCAGTGATCGAGGATGTCGGCGTAGGATTTGAAGATCCTGTTCGAGAGCCAGTTATCGCGCATGAACTGCCAGACATTCTCAACCGGGTTGAGTTCAGGGCATTTCGACGGCAGCGGCAGCAAGGTGATGTTGGCGGGGACGGTGAGCGCGCCAGAGCCATGCCATCCCGCCTGGTCGAGGAGCAGGATGGCGTGCGCGCCTGGCGCGACGGCGGCGGAGATTTCGGCCAGATGCAAGGCCATCCCCTGCGTGTTGCATCGCGGTAGCACGAGTGCCGCGCCCTTGCCCTCGGCCGGGCAGATCGCCCCGTAAATATAGGCCGATGACGTGCGCTGGTCCTTCGGCGCCGAAGGCCGGGTTCCGCGACGCGCCCAGCGCCGGGTGATCCCGTTCTTCTGGCCGACCCGCGCCTCGTCCTGCCACCACAGCTCTATCGCTGTGCCGCGCGGGAGCGTTGCCCGGATCGTCGCCACCCGGGCGGGGAAGTTTTTTTAAACGTCGGGATGGCGTCATCATCCTGCGTATGATGGCGCGGCCGCGCCGACAGCTTGCGATACCCCAAGCCACGCAGTTCTCGGCTCAGCGTCTGCTTGCTGAGGCTGATGGCAAACTCGTCCCACACCCACTGCGCGAGATCGATCAGCCGCCAGCGTACGACACCGTGCGATGCCGGGATCGGACCACTCTCGACGATCTGCGCCAAAGCCCGACGCTGCGCGTCATCGAGCAGCGGCACGCCACCGGGCGGCACCGCATCGATCAACCCATCAGGCCCGCCAGCGTTGAACCGCAGCACCCAGTCGCGGACCGTCTGGAGCCCAACGCCGCCAAGCTGCGCCGCCTCGCTCCGCGTCCCTCCCTCGTAAATCGCCGCCAGCGCCAGCAGCCGACGCACCTGGTTCGCGTCACTGCTCGATCGCGCTAAGGCCCGCATCCTCGCCGCCGTAAAATCAGCTCGAAGCGCCACTGCCGCACCCATCGCAAACCTCCCTCACGTTCGCGACCATTGAATCGAACTTCTGACCGTTTGGGAATCCCCTATGAGTCAGGGCTCACGAGATTTGGTATAACGGACAAAAAGATGTAGCGGCGCACTGGCGAGGTGGACATTCAACCCCATCCTGTCGGCGATGATCAGGAAGAGGATTGGCATCGAAACGCAGTTCCCCTTGCGTGTCCGAATGTACGTCGTAAGCAACCGGCTTTTCGGATTCTGGCCGAGCGGGTCCGCCAAATCATAGCTGAATGCGCGGTTATGGTTCCACAATCCGGCATCATAGATCACCTTACGGATCGCGGAGAGTTTGTAGGCGTCGGTGGGGTTTGGACCTGCCATCTGCCGAGCGGCATCGACTAAGCGCGCGACCATCGCGTCAACGACAGGATCAGCACCCTCTTTGAGGATCAGCCGATCGAACGCCGTAGCGGCATCAAGATAATTGAGTCTGACCTCTGGACGAGTCAGCATCGCTTTAACGATTTCCGCAGGCACCGATTTCAATTGCGCCGCCGCAGGAACATTAACGAACGCAAGTACAAAAATTAACAGTGCACGCAGTATCCAATAACGTGCGTCAATAATTATCAGATTACAATAAGAAATTGCGCGATAATAATTAATGGGAATCACTGTAGAAATCATTCGTTAGAGCTCACTGCGTAGTTGCGCAGACACTGCGCTTATTAAGCACCTCACTTCTCACGGTTAACAAAAATTTGTCCAGATCGGCGACGCTTGTCCGCCTTACTTTAGAAATTCTCTGAGCATTTATTCTTTGTTTCTTCTCGTGGTCACCTACACCCTCTATCTCGATCTTAAAAAGATGCGCCACACATTCTTCTGACCGACCGTCGTTCATTATGGCATTCATTTCAGAAGGTAAAATCTTGTCATCGTAATTGACGATCACCGACTCGTTAGTCAGTGGTTCACTGTAAAAAACAATAGGGCGATCCTTGAAAAGCAAAGCATAGCCTGTCATGGTAACCGACTTTCCGGATTCATCAGGTAATTTATGACAGGAAGACAGAGCGATAAAACTCATGCCTATGAGAATGCCCTTTAGCATTAGTAGCAAGGGCCGGGAAGCGATTGCTGATGGTTCGCATTAGTCGCTTCCTGAACGCTTGTTGCATATACGCAGTCTTTTCTTGCAGCGTTTAATACATCTTGCCCGAATGTAGAGGTCCCCCCGTTCGGTCCGACAGGATTGAAAAAGCCCATTCCTTGAGAAGCATATCCTCCTACTTTATACGCTATGGCTTCTTCACGTGTCACGCCATGATTATCAACGGGATCGCGACCTGCTAGCCTCATAATTCCGTGCACTCCCTCATGCGCCAAGGTAACTGCGCCTTGACTGAGACCTCCTGCTCGATTGATCTGTTTGAAATCCAGAGTGACGGTGACACCGCTTTTGTTACCAACCGCTTGTCCAAGTACGCCTTTGTCGAGGGCGGCGACATTAACGGTTACACCATTATTAACACCTTGCTTGCCGTATGCGGCAACAACGGTGTTGAGCGCCCTCGCCTCCGGAGAGTTCGCTTTGAAGCCTTTGGCAGCTTCAGAAATCCTGTCCAAGCCTTGTTGTACAGACTTGCACTGTGATGGATTTGCATCGCAAATATATAGCCCCGTCGGATCGCGATTGTCCGTCGGATCATTGTTGACATAGGCATAGAGATTAACTTGATCCTTATAATCAACTGGATCCACCTGCAAGAATCGAGCATCAGCCGCGCCACAACCAAAGCACGTGATTATCGCTGCAGCTGCTGACACCGCCTTCAACCGAGTCCGCATTATCCATCCTCAAACATATCGCTAAAATTTCCTTTACAGTTTAAACACGTGCGGCAAAATGCGTCAATGTGATATTGGTGGCGAAGTAGTTCTAATCTGGCTTGCCGTCTCGACCATTGATGAAATGACTTAGCTGCCATCTCGCTCTGGAACACGGGAAACGGTACCGGTTTACCAAATGCACCGAATTGCGCACAGCATCGGCTCGCCCACGCCAGGCAGGCGATTATCCTGCGCGCCTCTCAGAAGCGCAGTAGTATGATACGATGCAATCAATGAGCGCCGGGCAGCTCATCGCCGGCAAGCGGCGCCCGATCATCGGAGAGCCAAGGCAGCTATTTCTCTGGTTCCCAGCCCAGCGTCTCCGCATCCTTGAACGCCTTGGCATTCGCTGCCGCGAGCATCTGGTAGCGTGGACGTAGCGCTACGGGCACGAGGGAAGGATTGGGGTATTTGTCGACAAACTCGGTCTGCATCAGCCCCGCAAGCGCACTGCCCTTCTTGACTATCGTATAGGCGTCGCGCGGCACGACGGCCAAGATCACGTCGGCAACGTCGATCGCCTCCTGATAACGGTGCTCGTCGAGCAGGTAATCCATAACCGTGGTCGCCATTTCGGCGATAGTCTCGCGCTTGGTCAGCGTTCGCATATAAGCGCCGCTCTCGATTGCCCGATCGGTCATCGGCAGATTCTTACGATACCATTCGGTGCGCGCCTCGTGGCCGCCGCTGGTGGCTTCAAGGTTGTGATCCGCACCGTTTGGATCGGTATAGCGGATAAAAAGATGCAGCGGCGCAGTGGTGAGATGGACGTTCAAGCCGATCTTGTCGGCAACGATCAGGAATAGCGTTGGCATCGAGACGCAGTTGCCTCTGCGGGTCTGAACATAGGTCGAGAGCAGGCGATTCTTTATATGCTGCCCGAGCGGATCGTCGAGATCGTAGCTGAATGGCCGATCATAGTTCCATGCACCGGCAACATAGATCGCCTGGCGCGTCGCCGAGAGTTTGTAGGAGTCGTTCGGCTTAGGGCCGGCCATCTGGCGAGCGGCGTCCACCAACCGGGCCACGGTCGCATTGGTCGCGGCGATGTTGCTATCTTTGTCGATCAGCTGATCGAAAGTCGTCGCGGCTTCGAGGTAATCGAGGCTGGCGCCGGGACGGTTGAGTATTTCCCTGACCGTTGTGGCCGCTTTCGGTTCTGATTGCCCAAATGCAGGGGACCAGCATATGGCAAGGCATAGGGCTACAATGACACGCAACTGTCCAGCCATCTGCCGAACCAACGCTATCGCAATGGGCATGCTCACGAACGAATAGAAGTTTCGGTCCTCTGCAAGCTTGCGGTCAATAGCGCTCACACGCCGACAAGCTCTTGGTGTTGAGTATTCCTACCTCGCCACGCAATAGCAAAGAGTTGTGAGGTATGCCTGCGGACAGGTCATTCGTGTAGTTCAACGCCACCATCCCGCGACATTCATCGACAAGCATGTATGAGGGAATTTTTGAGCCATCAGAGCGAGGAGGGCCACTGGGAAGTATTTCACGAAAAATGACCGCCGACTTACAATCCTGGAAGCATTTTTGCACGGTGAAGATTGAACCGAGGCACTGATATTTTTCGCCGAGCTTGATCGGCCGCTTGATCGCGAACTCTTCGCTGTTTCCGGGAGGACCGATCGAGATGCAGCTAATACCTCCAGGCAATTCAAACGATTTTGCTGCGGTGTCGGGATAAAGCCCCTCCATTAAGGCGTGCAAATCTCCAGCTCGAAATGCGTGCTCAGTGAAAACCACCACGTGTGCATAGTCGATACTGAAATATACGACTTTGCCCGTCCCCTTTTCTTCAGCGCGTGCGGAATTATGCGACCCACAAGCCACTAACATGATCGTCAAAACAAACAGCAATTTAATGCGCACAATCTTGCCCACCAAGCAAACTGCAGGCCGCGTCATTATACTGCCGCCAATGATCGTAATTGGATAGTGAGCCATTTTGAAGGCCGCCCGTAAACTCTGGGTACGTGGCGTGCATTCCACCATCATGGACGATGCTGCTTTGGTGAGCATTGCTCAAACCAAAGTCATGGACGAATGTCGTAGCTCCTTCCACGCGACCCGTGAACTGGTTGTACCCACCGGGGGTTTGCATCGTCACGCCGGGCGCACCCTTTCCGTCGTAAACGAATTGTCGCCCGATCAGGGAGGATGCCGCCTGTCCAGCCGTCTCCTTAAACGAACCCAACCCATTGGGAAGTATCGCAGCAACCGTAACGGTCTTGTTCGGGTTGCTGGCCAACCGGTTAACAGCAGCCGTATATCGAGCATTGAATCCCGCAAATCTTTTATTTTCAGCAGCCGTTGGTGCTCGCGTTGTCCACTTTCCATCTTTTCCTTGAACAGCGACGCTATCGATATGACACGAGTAGGTGGTCTTGCCGTTGCTCTCCGACCCCGTGCAGGTGGTGCCGGTCGGATCGACCCCATCGATCGGGTCGTTGTTGACGTAGGAATACAGGTTCACCTGATCCTTGTATCCGACGGGATCGACCTGGAGGAAACGAGCATCGGCTGCCCCGCCTGCCAAGCACCCAACGATGACGGCAGTTGCGCTCGCCGCCATCCATCGAATCCGCATCAGTCCTGCCCTCGCTTCCTAGTGCGCAGGATGAATATATGAAACGAAATGGCGGTGTCAACCTGAAGCGCAACACTGCTGAGCAGTAGTCTGCGCCTCGACCACCAGTCTTGCAAAGACCTCGTTCGGCGTTTCGAAGTTGAGCACCTTGCGCGGGCGGTTATTGAGCCGCTCGGCGATACGCTGCCAGTTCACCAAATACCGAAAATAGAACCTCCCCTCACTCGTCTGGAAACAACAACCCTCATAATCCCGCCCGCCGTGCAGGATATGGATGACCGTCACGCGCTCATCAGCGACCCGAAAAGTGATCAGATAGCTCCCATGTGCCCGCCGCCTGACACCAAGATGGGCGTATCGTGGCACAACAGGGAAGGCGTGCGGCATATCCGCCAGTGCTCGCGCCTTGCCGAGCAGTTCCGCAACGAAGCTGCGCGCCCGCGCCGGATTGTCCTGTGCGATATAGTCGCCGATTTGCTGCAGATCGCTCAGCGCCTCCGCGCTCAGGACGACCTTCATTACTGCCCGGTCATCCCATCAAACCGCGCATCGAGCATGGCGGCAGCGTCATCGATGTCGATCACGCGTCCGCTATCCACATCAGCAATGCCGCGCATGATAGAGGCATCCAGTGCGGCCAACCGCGTCTCGCGCTCATGGATCAGGCGAACGCCTTCGCGTAAAATCTCGCTGCGCGAATTGTAGCGCCCGGTTTTGACGAGCTGCCCAACAAAGGATTCGAGCTGGTTTCCGAGATCAACGCTGCTTGCCATGGTTCGTCTCCAGATGCCTGAATAGGACAATCCGATAATAATTATCAAGAAATGTGCTACCGGACGACCTGCCTCCCCCCTACCCACACCGGTGTAGCATCGCTTGTTCGAAAGGCGCGACCAACGAATCTATGAAGCGACATGCTGGTCCGTTGCCCGTTGGGATGAAGAAGACGGAAGGATCGCGGTCAGACCAGCGCCTGCCCGCCGACGATAAACGCGCCGTCCTCCAGCACAAGTACCGAGGCTAGCTTGATCACCGTCTGTGGGCCAAGCGGTTCCCGCCGTTTAGCGGTCAATGCTGCTCCGCCGGCGGATTACGGATCCGGCGATGTCGAGCGAAGAGAACATGCCGTTGGCCGCACGAAGCGCCTCGCGCGACACCGCGCCGCTGCGCAAATCGGCCTCGTCCTGCGCACGCGACTCAGCCTTCGCGCGCTGGCGATCGGCGAAATCATAGAAATCGGACTGCGACATCATGTTGCTCCACCGCCAGCATACCTGGGTGAACTTAGCCAGCAATGAACAAGCCATCGGGCGAACCGCCACCATGGCACGTCGCCGGTATAGCGAAAATGCCACGGCAATGCGAATCGCGCGCCACCACCGACCCCACCACCAACCACCCCCCTAATCCTCCCCCGCCACACCCCCCGTCCCGCCCGGTCGCACCACCACCGACAGGCTCGATCGCGGATCCACGATGATCTCGCTCTCCCGCGTCGGCTTCGGCTCGTGCAACAGGCCCTGCCACTCAAACGCATTGTACAGCGTCACCTGCTCCTGCTTGGTCTGCCGCTCCGCCTCCTGCACGATCTGCGTGAAGCGCCACTGCGCGATGCGGCTGCCCGCCACCGCATTGCGGATCATCGCGCGCATCACCGCCTGGTGCGCCGGCAGCTCAATCGTCCGCCCGTCCTCCTCCACGCGCATCATGCGGTAAGCCTCGGTCAGGATCATCGCCCGCGTCGGCTCGTCCGCACCGGGCAGGCGGTCGCCCGGCCCACCCGTCGCGCGCTGCCGGCGCGGCCGGCCCGCCGGATTGCCCGACTGCCCCTTGCGGAACCGGTGCGGCCCGCGCGGCTTCGGCACCGCGTCCTCCGCCTGCTGCTCCGCCACCGGCCCGGCGTCGCCCGCACAGCCAGATTCAACGCCTTCCTCGCTCATATATTACCCTCGGCGATGTCTTGTCCGATTCGCCCTATCCGCGAGATTGCGCCGCGGTTGAATCACGCCGCGCGCCGCCGTCTTGTTACGGCCCTTGTTTTCTCTTGTTCCGTGAGAACAGGGAACACACCCCTTAACCCGCTGATATGCCACGCTTCCTGCGCCACGAAACCGCGCCGGTTCGACCCGCAAGAAAAATCGCCGTTTTACGTACAGGGAAAGCCCCGTGGTCACATGCTTGCGCATGACGTGTGGGCAATTTCCCGCTACTTCGCCTCCATGTCCGCCCCAAAGTCAGATGGCGCCACCGCCGCCCCCACCCCGATGATGGCGCAATATCACGCGCTCAAGGCCGAGGCCGGCGATTCCATGCTGTTTTACCGCATGGGCGATTTCTTTGAGCTGTTCTTTGATGATGCCCGGGCCGCCGCCGCAACGCTCGACATTGCGCTCACCGCGCGTGGTGAACATGGCGGCGTGCCGATCCCGATGTGCGGCGTGCCGGTCCATGCGGCAGAGGGGTATCTCGCCCGGCTGATCAAGGCCGGCCACCGCGTCGCCATCGCCGAACAGACCGAAAGCCCGGAGGCCGCCCGCAAGGCGCGTGGCTCCAAGGCGCTGGTCAACCGCGCGATCATCCGCTTCGTCACCGCCGGCACGCTGACCGAAGAGGCGCTGCTCGACGCGCGTACCGCCAACTGGTGCGTCGCGATTGGGGAGGCGGCGGGCGGCGTCGCCATCGCCGCCGCCGACATTTCGACCGGCCGTTTCGAGGTGATCGAGGCCGACGCCGCCGGCCTTGCTGCAGAACTCGCCCGGCTGAACCCGGCAGAGATCATCACCGCAGAGGGCTCACCCCACACCGCCCACGCAACAGACGGCACGCGCCCGCGCGCCGATTTTGACAGCGGCGCCGCGGTTGATCGGCTCCACCGGCTCTACGGCGTCTCGACGCTTGACGGATTCGGCAGCTTCAGCCGCACCGCGCTCGCCGCCGCTGGCGGGCTGGTCGCCTATCTCGAACATGCCGCCAAGGGCGCGCTCCCCTTCCTGCGCCCGCCCCGCCTCGCCGCCGCGCGCGATGGCATGGCGATAGACGCAGCGACGCGCGAGAGCCTCGAGCTGACCCAGGCGAGCGGCGGCGGCCGCAAGGGCAGCCTGCTCGACGCGGTCGACCGCACCCTCACCGGCGCCGGCGCCCGCCTCCTCGCCGCCGATCTCGGCGCCCCGCTGATGGACATCGCCGCCATCGAGGCCCGGCTGGATCTCGTCGCACTGTTCGTCGCCGACGGCGCCCTGCGCGACGCGCTCCGCGCCACGCTCCGCACCCTCCCCGACATCGGCCGCGCCCTCGGCCGCATCGCCGCCGGTCGCGGCTCCCCCCGCGATCTCGGCCAGTTGCGCGATGGGCTCGAAGGCGCCGAAGCCCTCGCCGCCCGCTTAGCCCCTCCCCTTCAGGGGAGGGGTTGGGGTGGGGCAGTGCCGCAAGAACCGCAGGCGTTGGATTCGCGGAAGGGCCCCACCCCCAGCCCAGCGTCGGGTCGGTCAGCCCCCCGGGCTGACCTGAACCGTGCGGGGCACGGTTCACCCGACGCTCCTAAAGGGGAGGGGAGTGAGTTGCGCCCAGCCCCCACCCTCCTAACCGACCTCATCCCCCAACTCCGCGGCCACACCCCGCTAATCGACCTGCTGCGCCGCGCGCTCGTCCCCATGCCGCCGATCGACGCCTCCGACGGCGGCTACATCGCCGAGGGCTATGACGCCGCGCTCGACGATCTGCGCGATGCCGGCGCCGGGGGCCGCCGCGCCATCGCTGCACTCGAGGCAAAGTATCGCGAGCAGACCGGCATCGCCGCCCTCAAGATCCGCCACAATGGCGTGCTCGGTTACCATATCGAGGTTGCCGCGCGCTTCGCTGATCCGCTGATGCGCCCAGACAGCGGCTTCACCCACCGCCAGACGCTCGCCGGTGTGGTGCGCTTTAACGCGCCCGAGCTGCACGACATCGCCGTCAAGGTCAGCCAGGCTGGCGCGCACGCGCTCGCCGCCGAGGCCGCGCATCTCGAAGATCTCACCGCCGCCGCGCTCGACCGGCGCGAGCCCATCGCCGCCACCGCCGACGCGCTCGCCCGGCTCGACGTCGCAGCCGGTCTGGCGGAGCGCGCGATTGAGGGTGGCTGGACCCGCCCGTCATTCAGCACCGACGCCTGTTTCGAGGTCGAGGGTGGCCGCCATCCCGTGGTCGAGGCCGCGCTGGCCAAGGGCGGCCAGCGCTTCGTCGCCAATGACTGCACCCTGTCGGAAAGCTCGCGGCTGTGGCTCGTGACCGGCCCCAACATGGGCGGCAAGTCGACCTTCCTGCGCCAGAACGCGCTCATCGCAGTGCTCGCCCAGGCTGGTGCCTTCGTCCCGGCGACACGCGCGAAGCTCGGTCTGGTCGATCGCCTGTTCAGCCGCGTCGGCGCGTCGGACAATCTCGCGCGCGGCCGCTCGACCTTCATGGTCGAGATGGTCGAGACCGCCGCGATCCTGGCGCAGGCCACACCGCAGAGCTTCGTTATCCTTGATGAGGTCGGTCGCGGCACCTCGACCTATGACGGGCTCGCCATCGCCTGGGCGGTGGTCGAGGCGATCCATGAGGACAATCGCTGCCGTTGCCTGTTCGCGACGCATTATCACGAGCTGACCCGCCTCGCCGAACGCTGCGACGCGCTCTCGCTCCACCATGTCCGCGCCCGCGAGTGGAAGGGCGATCTGGTCCTGTTGCATGAGGTCAGCACCGGCCCCGCCGACCGCAGCTACGGCCTCGCCGTCGCCCGCCTCGCGGGGATGCCCCCGACCACGGTTGCGCGCGCCAAGGCGGTGTTGGCAAAGCTCGAGGCAGGTCGCGAAAAGACCGGCGGCATCGCTGCGGGCCTCGACGACCTCCCCCTGTTCGCCGCCATGGCCGACATCGTCGAGGAAACCCCCGACGCCTTGCGCAGTGAAATCGAGACCCTCGACGTCGATGCTCTCACCCCGCGTGAAGCGCTGGAGATACTGTACCGGTTAAAGGCGTTGAGCCGTGAGGGCTGAGCCGTGCATCTCCGGCGCGGGCCGCGTGGTGTTACCCCGCGCGCAGGTCAGCCACAAAGGCGGTCGCGGCGCGCGACAGGGCGCCCGTTTCGTCGGAGATCGAATCGGTCAACCGCGTCAGCATCTCGGCCAGGTTGACCGCGACGGCAGCCTGTTCGGCGATTTCCTGCAGGTCGCTCTCGACCATCTGCGCACCATTGTTGGCGGCCTCGACATCCTTGCCGATCGCCTTGGTCGCGCCGCGTTGCTCGACAATCGCCGCGGCAATGTCATTCGCGCCGGTCACGATGCGCGCGACATCATCGCCAATCGCGGTCACGGATTCGGTCGCAGCGCGCGCGCAGGCATCCATGTCGGCAAGGCTTGCGGCGATGCTCTGTGCCGCACTGCTGGCCTGGGCGGCAAGCGTCTTCACCTCGGCGGCGACCACGGCAAAGCCCTGCCCCGCCGCGCCGCTGCGCGCCGCCTCGATCAGCGCGTTGAGCGCCAGGATGTTGGTGCGTGCGGCAATGTCTTCAATCAGGGTGACGATGGTGGTCGCGGTGTTGCCATGCGTGGCCAGCGCGGCGACATGCTCACGGGCGCGCGCGGCAGAGGCCACGGCATCCGCCGTGGCGGCAACCTGCCCGTCAACCTCGCGGCCAATCGCGCTGATCGCGTCGCGCATCTGCCCGGTGGCCGCCTTGGCCCCCAGCATGGAACGCGCCGCCATGTTGGCATGGTCGCGCACCGTCTCAACCCGTTCACGCGCGACCGTGCCGGAACGCGCCAGCCGCTCGGTCGAATCCCCCAGTCGCGAAACCACCGCGCCGAGTTGCTCGACCACACCCATCACGCGTGTCTCAAAGCGCCCGGCCTGATCGGTGAAGGCCATGCGGCGCGCCAGATCAGCCGCCGCGCGCGCATTGCGCCGCGACTCGGCATCGCGCTGCTCCAGCGCCTCGCGGGCGGCCTGCGCCGCCGTTTCTTCCGCCCGGCGCTGCCGCTCTGCCTCGGCCAGCTCGATCCCGGCGCGGGTGCGCGCCGCGAACAGCTCGGCCTGTCCCAGCATCAGTGTCGCCAGGATCAGCAGGAAACCGACAATCGATACGGCGTAGAACAAGGGCGCCGTCACCGCCGGCAACAGGTCCGACGCCAGCCGCGCGCAGACCGTAATCATGAAGATGATCGCCGCCTCGGGCAGCAAGGCAAAGACCAGCGCGCCCGAACAGGCGACGGCCACGGTCATGCACAACAGGGCGGTATGGTCTGCTGGCCCGATCACGCGCGCTGCCAGGGTAAGGATTCCAAACCAGGCGCAACCAATCAGGAACGCATGGCCAAGCACAGCCAGATGCGCGTTGCGAGGATTGCTATATGCAATGCGCGCGAACCGGCTGCCGGGCAGCCACACCAGCGAAGCGCCCACCACTGCCGCCATCAACGGCAGGCCAAGCAGGAGCCACGGGTTGCTCAACCTGACGGCATAGACGCCGCATAGGCCCAGCGCGGACAGCATGTTGGGAATGGAAAAATTCTGCACGACGCGCGTTGTCGTCGCAATTCGCTCGGGCAAGCTGGCTTCATCTGCGGCGAGGATTGCTCGCCACCGCATCAGATAGCCGACAAATGCATCCCAGACAGCCACGGTTTCCCCTTGTTCGTAGGTCTGGGGGTAGCCGCGAATGGTTAACCAACTGCTTACCATGCGCGGTGGCAGCCGCACCGCGACTGCCACCGGCATCATGCACCGCTCAGCGGCAGCGAACCTGGTTCTGGTTGGCGCTCTTCTCGATCGCCTGTCCCGCCACGGCGCCGAGGATGCCGCCAAGGATCGTGCCGACAGCGCGCGAATGGCCGCCATCAATCACATTGCCGAGGATACCGCCGCCAACCGCGCCGACGATCAGGCCGGTCGTGCCGTCATTGCGCTTGCAGTAATAGCGCCCGTCGCTGCCGCGATAGACACGGTCATCGGTCGAAAGGACGCGTTCCTGGTAATTATTGCCCGGACGGTAATAGCGCGACGCATCATAGCCGCTTTCGTCGCGGTCATCCTGATAATAGCCCTGTTGCTGGGGCTGGCGCTGCTGGTCGTAATAGCCGCCATTGTTGCGATAGCCGCCACGGTTCGCGGCCCGCGCCTGCTGGTAGCGGTCAAACTCCTGCTGATAGATCGACAGCTCACGCGCGAAGCGCTGTTGCGCGGCATCGAAACGCGATTCGTCCTGCGCAGTCTGCGCGAACGACGGCGTGGCGAGTGCCATGCATCCGGTCGCGACCAGCGCGACAAAAGTGGTGAAACGCTTCATCTTCAAACCCTCCATTGGAACGGAACCACAACGTCCGAACGCGGCGTTTCGTTGCATACCGGCCCTGAACGCCACTTGACCAGATCAGTTGATGGCGACCGGCGACGGGTCTGGCCCGGTCCAGGTCCAGCCGGTAATCTTCCAGCCCGCAGCACCCTTGTGCAACGAGAAGGTGAACTGCGCGGTTTCGGACATCGCCACCCCCTTCTGCCTGAAGCTGTAAACCGCCGGGACGATGACATAGGCATCAGCGCCCGTGACCAGTTCGCGGGTTGGGTCAGAAACCTTCACGCGCTCTTCGGTAATACCTCTCGCCGCCGAATCCTTGCCCAATGCCGCCAGCCACGCGCTGAACGCGCCGGGACCAACCCAACGATAGGGCGCGACCTCATCAGTGATGTTGACGGAGGGCGCGTGCGTCCGGCTTGCCGCCGGGACATCGCCCTTGTTGAACGCCGTGATGAAGGCCGTGATCGGCGCCTCAACCGCCGCATCCTTCGCCAGTGCCGGGACCGGGACGGCAATCATGGCCAATCCCGCCAAGCCGATCGCAATGACCCGCATCTGTCCTCTCCCCCGCGCGTTGGTCGCGCTGGGTGGCTTCTATCACGGACCATGGACAATTGCATCCGCCGGGGTGACGCCCGCCCCATGAACGTCTAGTCCTGCCCCATGCCCGCGCGCTTCGAGAACCTGCCACAACGCCGCGCGATCATTGATCGCCGCACCATCGCCGATGCCCTGGCGGCAATCGAAGGCCGCGATACCGCGACGCTGCGCCGCGCGGCGACCGCCGAGCTGAAGGTCGCGCTGGATGCCGGGCGGGTCGAGATTGCGCGCCGCCTGATCGAACATCCCTCACGCGGTATAGAGGCAGCAGCGGGACAGGCCTTTCTGGTCGACCAGATCCTGCGCCTGCTGTTCGACTTCACCACGCAGCGCCTGCACCGGCTGAGCAACCCGACCGCCGCCGAGCGGCTGACGCTGATCGCGGTTGGTGGCTATGGCCGAGGCGAGATGGCGCCCTATTCCGATGTCGACATCGCCTTTCTGACCCCGTGGAAGCAGACCGGCTGGGCCGAGCAAGTCATTGAATCAATGCTCTACGCGCTGTGGGATCTGGGGTTGAAGATCGGCCATAGCAGCCGCTCGCTCGACGACATGGTCCGGCAGGCAAAAGGCGACATTACGATCCGCACCGCCTTGCTTGAATCGCGTTATGTGTGGGGTGACGAATCCCTGTACGATGAGGCGGTGGTCCGTTTTCGCAAGGACGTACAGGCCGGGACGACACGGGCGTTCATCGCCGACAAGCTTGCCGAGCGGCAGGCCCGCCATCTCAAGATGGGTGACAGCCGCTATGTGGTTGAGCCCAACGTCAAGGAGGGCAAGGGCGGGCTGCGCGATCTCCATACATTGTTCTGGATCGGCAAGGATGCCTACAACGTCTCGGACTCCGCCGAACTGGTCGATGTCGGTCTGCTGACCGCGTCCGAATATCGGCTGTTTCACCGTGCCGAGAATTTCCTGTGGGCAGTGCGGTGCCACCTCCACATGCTTGCCGGGCGCGGCGAGGATCGGCTGACCTTTGACCTGCAACGCGAGCTGGCCGACCGGATGCGCTTTGCCGATCGCCCGGGCAAATCGCGGGTCGAACGGTTCATGCAGTTCTATTTCCTGCAGGCCAAGATCGTCGGCAATCTGAGCGGTGTGTTCCTTGCGCATCTTGACGAGAAATTCGCCGCGCGCGGGCGCCGCTTCAACCTGCCAAGCTTTCGTCGCAGCCCGCGCCGGCTCAATGGCTTTGTGCTCGACCGTGGACGCCTGGCGCTGCCGTCCGACGATTTTCTCGCGAAGAATCCGGTGCGGCTGATCGAGATGTTCGCGCTGGCCGACCGCAATGAAATCGAAATCCACCCGCTCGCGCTGCGCGCCGCCGCACGTGACGCCAAGCTGGTCGATGATTATCGCCGCGACCCGCAGACCAATGCGCTGTTCATGGAAGTGCTCACCTCCCCGCGCCAGCCGGATACGGTGCTGCGCTGGATGAACGAGACCGGGGTGTTTGGCCGCCTGGTGCCGGATTTTGGCCGTGTCGTCGCGCAGATGCAGTTCGACATGTACCATCACTATACCGTGGACGAGCACACCATCCGCGCGATCGGCCTGCTCAGCCGGATCGAGAAGGGTGAGCTCGACGCTGACCATCCGCTGTCGAGCGCGATCATGAAGCAGATTGTGTCGCGCCGGGCGCTGTATGTCGCCGTGCTGCTCCACGACATCGCCAAGGGGCGCGGTGGCGACCATAGTGTGCTTGGCGCGGAGGTGGCGCTCAAGCTTGGCCCGCGCTTTGGCCTGACCCCCGCCGAAACCGAGACGGTGGCGTGGCTAGTGCGTTTCCACCTGCTGATGTCGGCAACGGCGTTCAAGCGCGACCTGTCCGACTTCAAGACGATCATCGATTTCTGCGAGGCAGTGCAAAGCCCTGAGCGGCTGCGCATGTTGCTGGTGCTGTCGGTGGTCGACATCCGCGCGGTCGGCCCCGGTGTGTGGAATGGCTGGAAGCGCCAGCTGCTTTCCGATCTCTACGAGTCCGCCGAAGAAGTGCTGCGCCTTGGCCACAAGCAAAAGGGTCGCGCCGACCGCATCGCCGCCAAGCAGGAGGCGCTGCAGGCGGCACTTGGCTGGGATGCTCCGCGCTTCAAGGCCCTGGTCAAGCGACTGCCTGAGGCTTACTGGATTGCCGAGCCGGACGATGTGCTTGCCCATAATGCCCGGCTGATTGACAGCGCGGGCACTGCGCCCCTGTCGATCTCGGCGATTGTCTATCCGGAGCGCGGCGCGACGCTGGTGACGATCTACGCCGCCGATCACCCTGGCCTGTTCTATCGCATCGCGGGTGCGATCAACATTGCCGGCGGCAACATCATCGACGCGCATATCCACACCACGCGGGACGGCATGGCGCTCGACAATTTCCTGGTGCAGGATCCGCTGGGTCGCCCGTTCGATGATGCGGGCCAGCTCGCCCGGCTCAAACAGGCGATCGAGGACGCGCTGGCCAACCGCAGCAAACTCGCCGACCGGTTGAAGGCAAAGCCCCTGCCCCGCACCCGCGCCGAGGCGTTCAGCATCGAGCCCAATGTGCTGATCGACAACCGCGCCTCCAACCGCTTCACGGTGATCGAGGTCAACGCGCGCGACCGGCCCGCGCTGCTCAACCAGCTGGCGCACACGCTGTTCCAGTCACGCGTAACGATCCACTCAGCGCATGTCGCCACTTATGGCGAGCGCGCTGTCGATACCTTTTACCTGACCGATTTGACCGGCGACAAGATTTCGGATGGAACCCGGTTAAAGGGTATCGAACGCAAGCTGCTGGCCGCGGCGGCGGGCGAGGCAATCGACAAGGCGGCCTGAAGGGAGCGATGTAACGATGCCGGTAAATGGAATTGGCGGCCTGTTCTTCCGCGCGCACGATCCCGAGGCATTGTCAGCCTGGTATCGCGAGCATCTCGGTGTTGGCGCCGGCTGTGGCACCGATGCGAACGGGGAGACAGACCCATGGTCTTGGCACACGCACGCCGGCCCTGTCGTCTTCGCACCGTTCAAGGCCGACACCGATTACTGGGCAGCCGACCATGGCTTCATGCTCAACCTGCGCGTGACCGAGATCGACGCACTGATCGCCAGCCTGACCGCTGCCGGGATTGAGGTGATCACCAAGCCGGAATGGAACGACCCGCAGGTCGGCCACTTTGCCCGCATCCACGACCCGGAGGGCAACCCGATCGAGCTGTGGCAGCCGCCGGTGTAGTTCGGCTGTCGTTGAAACGACGCGCATCGATTCACCGCCAGGCCCTCCCAACTGGGCCCCGGCCTTCGCCGGGGACCGATATTGGCGAGGGTCGCGGTTGATTGGGCGGTCGATTTTCGACGATCGTCTGCAACAATGAGAAAGAACGCACGTCAGCTATGGCGCGCGAATTCCTACATTGAAAGTGCTGAATAAAGAAAAGCACGAGCAACCAAAAATGGGGGCCGCAGCCCCCACCTTATTTGGTGCAATCAAGTTGCTTGTTAACAACCAGACCGCGATTTCTGAACTGTCAGAATAGCATGTTTGATACTCTTGTCAACGGCCTGTAAAGCTATCAAACTGCTCGAATATGGAGCACGTAAAGATGGCAACCCGACTTGGACTGGACATCGGCACCAACAGCATTGGATGGTGCCTTTATGATGGCGACACGATACGCGATACTGGGGTTCGCAT
This sequence comes from uncultured Sphingomonas sp., assembly GCA_963422345.1. Classification (GTDB taxonomy): domain Bacteria; phylum Pseudomonadota; class Alphaproteobacteria; order Sphingomonadales; family Sphingomonadaceae; genus Sphingomonas. The sequence continues at coordinate 1,618,372 of OY729425.1, read as the reverse complement.
TTTTTCTGACGGTCGTGATCCGAAATCGGGAGCTTCTTTGGCTGTTGATCGACGCAATGCGCGTGCGATGCGACGGCGGCGGGATCGCTATGTTCGACGCAGGTCAGCACTCCTTGAGGCAATGATCGAAACGGGCTTGATGCCCGCTGACAGCGACGATGCAAGGGCCCTGACCGGCTTCGATCCCTACGTCCTTCGCGCTGAAGCCCTGGACAAATCTTTGGCACCGCATCTTCTGGGCCGCGCCCTGTTTCACCTAAATCAGCGACGCGGGTTCAAGTCGAACCGCAAGGCGGAGCGCAGGGCCGCAGACGACAAGGATGGCGGCAAGGTGGCGACAGCGGCAAAGGCGCTGGACACAGCGATGCGCGAAGCGGGAGCACGCACCTATGGCGAGTTCCTCGCTGGCCGCGAAGGCAAACGCGTCAGGATGCGCGCGGAGGGTGACGGTTATGATTTTTACCCAGAGCGGCGCCACCTTGAAGCGGAATTTGACGCGATATGGGCCGCCCAGGCCGCTCATGATCCGGGCGCACTTACCGATATTGTCCGTGACCGTCTGCGGCGAATTATCTTTTTTCAGCGTCGTTTGAAGGTTCCCGAAGTTGGCGGCTGCACCTTTTTCAACGAAGAAGCGCGCCTGCCGAAAGCCCACCCGCTATTTCAGGAGCGGCGACTGTTTGAGGAGGTCAACCAACTCGAAATTGCGAAGGCGGGAGCGGCCTCTCGCAAGCTGACACGCGACCAACGCGAATTGATTATCCTGAAATTGAAATCCGCGAAAACCGCGAGCTTTTCAGGTTTGGCAAAGCTGCTGAAACTGGCCGATGGGGAGAGCTTCAACAAAGCGAGCGAAAATCGCACCGGTCTGATGGGCGATGAAATCTTCGCGTCATTCAATGACAAAAAGGCGTTTGGGCCACGCTGGGCGCATTTCGACTCATCAACACAATGGGAAATCATTGATCGTGTTGCCGAAGAAGAAGACCCAGTCCGGTTGCATGAATGGCTTATTACCACCCACGCAGTCACAGAGTGTCAGGCTGAGGCGATCGGCAAGGTCCGTTTGCCGGAAGGACATGGGCGTCTCGGTGAAACAGCCAGCCGGCTGATACTTGCCGAGTTGAAGAAGGACGTCGTGAGCTATGACAAAGCTGTCGAAGCAGCCCTTGGCAAGTCCCATAGCGATTTTCGGACCGGGGAGGTATTAGATCGCCTTCCCTACTACGGTGAAATTCTGACGCGTGAAATTCCGCCAGGCTCGCTCAACCCGGAGGATACCGCAGAAGTCCGCTGGGGCAAGATTACCAATCCTACGGTGCACATCGGCCTGAATCAGCTTCGTCGTCTGGTGAACGCGATCATCAAGATACACGGCCTGCCGGACAACATTATCGTCGAACTCGCGCGCGAACTGAAACTGAACGAAAAGGAAAAAGCCGAACATAACAAGCGTATCGGTGCGAACACCCGCGCTGCACAGGACCGGTCGAAGAAGCTGCTGGAGAGCGAACAGCGTGACAGCGGATCCAATCGCGCACGGCTCAAGCTGTGGGAGGATCTTAACCCAGACAACCCGCTTGATCGCGGCTGCCCATTTTGTGGGCGCCACATCGGACAACTAGCCCTGTTCACTGACGAAACCGAAATCGAACACATCATTCCCTATTCCCGCTCTTTCGATGACAGTGCTGCCAACAAGGTCATCGCGCACCGGTCGTGCAATCGCGAAAAGGGCAACCGGACACCGTGGGAAGCATGGGGCCACACCGAACGCTGGAGCATTATCGCTGACCAGGTGTCGCGCCTTCACAAGTCGAAACAATGGCGTTTCGCGCCGGATGCGATGGAACGGTTTGAGCGTGACGGCGGGTTCATCGCGCGACAGTTGACCGACACGCAATATCTGTCGCGAATGGCCCGAACCTATCTGTCGAGCCTGTACCCGGATTCTGCCGGAGTCTTTGTCATTCCGGGCCGCATGACCGCTATGTTGCGGCGGCTATGGGGCCTGAACGAGCTTTTGCCCGATCACAATTATGTCGAAAATCCCCACAGCAACGCCCCAAAGAACCGGCTTGATCATCGTCATCATGCTATCGACGCGGCAGTGGTTGGCGCAACCACAAGAAGCTTGCTCAACGAGATATCCAGAGCGGCAGCGCGGGCGGAAAATCAAAACCTGGACAAGCTGTTCGTCGATTTGCCCAAGCCATGGGAGAGCTTCCGCGATGATCTGCGTGATGCACTCGGCAGAATCGTCATTAGCCACAAGGCCGACCATGGCCGTAAAGGGCGTCCGTCAAAAGGGAAGGATACCACCGCCGCCCGGCTGCACAATGATACTGCCTATGGCTTGACTGGACTGACGAGCGACAATGGGTTGCCTATTGTCGTTCACCGCGTTCCCTTGCTCAGTTTGAAACCGGCGGACATCATCGACCCGATCCGCATCCCCGATAGTGCACTGCAACGAGCGCTTTATGCGGCAACAGATGGGTTGTCCGGCAAGGATTTTGAAAAGGCGCTGGCAGCGTTTTCAAAATCCGACGCCGTGTTCAAAGGTATCCGGCACGTGCGCGTCCGCGAAGCCTTGACCGTAATTCCGGTTCGCGATTCCACCGGGCGTGCGTTCAAGGCGTATAAGGGCGATGCCAATGCCCGCTTTGATGTGTGGCGAATGCCTGATGGCGCCTGGGTATCGAGCTGGAAGGATAAGGACGGCCAGCGACAATCCGGAATCGTTTCAATGTTTGACGCCCACCAGCCCGGCCTATCTGAGCGACGACCGCATCCAGCCGCAAAGCGGGTTCTCAGTCTTCGACAAAATGATCTTGTTGCGATCGAGCAGGAGGGACAGGCACGTAAAATTATGCGGGTCGTAAAATTTTCGGCTGGTGGCCAAATAACTTTGGCCGAACACCAGGAAGCGGGTTCACTCAAAGCACGAGACGCAACATCGAGCGACCTTGATCCGTTCAGATATTTTTACTCTTCGGCAGGAGGATTAAAAAAAGTCAACGCTCGTCAAATCCGTATCGATGAACTTGGACGGGTATTCGATCCCGGACCACGTTAACCAACACTTATAAATAATATGCCACGCATTCATCTGAAGGGTGAGGCATGGAGCGTATTGTTGATATTGCTACGGATGATCTGCATCTGTCAGTATATCGTGGATTCATGGTTGTTACGCGTGGACGGGAAGATCAAGGACGCATTGCCCTTGACGATGTTCATGCCGTGATTGTCCATGCACATGGCGTTACCTGGACAACCAGCCTGATCGTTGCGTTGGCCGAACGTGGTGCCATCATGGTTGTTTGCGCGGCCAACCACGCGCCGGTCGCCATCGTATCGCCTATCAATGGCCATCACGCGCAAGCCGCCAAGATGCGCGCGCAGTGGGAAGCGCCACGCCCGTTATTCAAGCAGCTGTGGCGGCAGATTGTCATTGCCAAAATCTCGATGCAAGGATCGCTGCTGGCATCTCAGGGACGGCCCGAGTCCAACGCCTTGGCGATGATGGCCCGCCGGGTCCGGTCCGGCGATCCAGACAATCTGGAAGCGCAGGCAGCGCGCAAATATTGGCCCGCGCTCATGGGAACTGATTTTCGACGTGACCAGAATATGGATGGTGCCAACGCGCTGTTAAACTATGGTTATACGATAATTCGATCTTGCATCGCGCGGTCAATCATCGGGGCCGGTCTTCATCCGACGATCGGATTGCATCATCACAATCGGCTTAACGGTTTTGCATTGGCCGACGATCTGGTCGAACCATTCCGCCCATTGGTTGATGCCATCGTCCTGAGGATTATCGGTGAGGGTGTGAACACCGTGACGCCAGAGGCGAAACGGCGATTGGCGCGCATAATAGCGCACGACGTCCGGTTGGGCGGTGCGATTTCTCCCGTATCAGTAGCCAGCCAACGCCTGGCGCAATCGCTTGCGCGGAGCTTTGAGGAGCGCAAACCCGCATTGGCGCTGTTCGAGCCACCGGACGCGCTTGATTGGGCCTCGCTCGGGAAACCAGCAGTGCCCGAACCATGATGTTGAGTGGATACCGCCTGATGTGGATTTTCGTCATGTTCGACCTGCCCGTGGACACAAGGGAGCGGGCGCGAGCGGCAACAAAATTTCGGGAGTTTCTACTCGACGAGGGCTTCGAAATGAGCCAATTTTCAATCTATGCCCGATTTTGTAACGGCAAAGAGCATTATGAAACCTACCTTCGGCGAATCGAAGCCCACTTGCCCGAAAGCGGCGAGATTCACGTCCTCAACTTTACCGACAAACAATATGAAAACATTGTCCGATATTCGAGCCAGCGACGCCAGCGGCACCGAAAAAACCCGGATCAGCTTGCTATGTTTTGAGATCATCAAGCAATTTTGCTGTGACGGATGGCGCAATTACCAACTACAATTCAATTGGTTAGCCATCCATCCGTCATAGCAGTTCAGAAATCGCGGTCCAGCCGCAACTGAAGCGTGTTGGGGTGGAGCCCGGCCCGTGTCATAGCAGTTCAGAAATCGCGGTCCAGCCGCAACGAGACGGTTATGGTTTGCATTATGCTTCCTGTCATAGCAGTTCAGAAATCGCGGTCCAGCCGCAACGGATATTGATCCCGCTGGACGTGGCGATGCGTCATAGCAGTTCAGAAATCGCGGTCCAGCCGCAACGAGGCTGGCGACCGCATCGATGTTGACGCCGTCATAGCAGTTCAGAAATCGCGGTCCAGCCGCAACTGTTCCGCGGTGCCGTGAAGGTGTCGATGGTCATAGCAGTTCAGAAATCGCGGTCCAGCCGCAACCCGAACGGGAGCGAAGGCGCAGGCGTGACGGTCATAGCAGTTCAGAAATCGCGGTCCAGCCGCAACAGCGGGAAGGGTGCTGCCGCGTTAAGCGGAGTCATAGCAGTTCAGAAATCGCGGTCCAGCCGCAACTCAGCAACGGTCGCAGCGGCCGGCTCGACAGTCATAGCAGTTCAGAAATCGCGGTCCAGCCGCAACAGCGCTGATCGCAGCAAAGAGCGGTCGCGGTCATAGCAGTTCAGAAATCGCGGTCCAGCCGCAACGATAAAAATGTGCTTACGTTGCGGGTGCCAGTCATAGCAGTTCAGAAATCGCGGTCCAGCCGCAACTAATTGCTGAAACCGCCCTAGACGGCGAAAGTCATAGCAGTTCAGAAATCGCGGTCCAGCCGCAACGGCGATGCGCCGGCACAACGCGATCCAGGCGTCATAGCAGTTCAGAAATCGCGGTCCAGCCGCAACCGACGACCGCGACGTAAAGCGAATGTGGGGGTCATAGCAGTTCAGAAATCGCGGTCCAGCCGCAACGCAAGATGACGATGGTCGAGGATCAGGCCGGTCATAGCAGTTCAGAAATCGCGGTCCAGCCGCAACGATAGCCCCGACACCATGCTCGCGAGCGATGTCATAGCAGTTCAGAAATCGCGGTCCAGCCGCAACCCGTGCAGGACGTGGCCAGCGCGTGCCGCCGTCATAGCAGTTCAGAAATCGCGGTCCAGCCGCAACCTGCGGCCCGTGCGGCCCGTGCGTCATAGCAGTTCAGAAATCGCGGTCCAGCCGCAACCGTCGGCTCTGGCGCGTCGTCATCATCAATGTCATAGCAGTTCAGAAATCGCGGTCCAGCCGCAACCGGCGTTTCGAACTCAAAAGGTTGAGTGCGGTCATAGCAGTTCAGAAATCGCGGTCCAGCCGCAACACGCCTGCCATAGGACGCTGACCAGCATCGGTCATAGCAGTTCAGAAATCGCGGTCCAGCCGCAACCGGAAGCGATCCAGGGCCGGTGCGAGACCTGTCATAGCAGTTCAGAAATCGCGGTCCAGCCGCAACGTCGCTGGCGACAAGGTGACGATTGGCGGCGTCATAGCAGTTCAGAAATCGCGGTCCAGCCGCAACTCACCAGGCGGCGGCGCTTGGCTTCCTTCGGTCATAGCAGTTCAGAAATCGCGGTCCAGCCGCAACCTGAACAGGGCGGCCTCCATTTCCGCGCGCGTCATAGCAGTTCAGAAATCGCGGTCCAGCCGCAACCAGGGGAACGGCGAGCAGATGGCCGAACTTGTCATAGCAGTTCAGAAATCGCGGTCCAGCCGCAACTCGATGGAATGGCGCTTCCAAACGGTCTGAGTCATAGCAGTTCAGAAATCGCGGTCCAGCCGCAACTAGTGGCGGCCGGGCTTTTCTGCGTCCATCGTCATAGCAGTTCAGAAATCGCGGTCCAGCCGCAACTCGTGCTGGCGAGCGTTGTCGTGCTGCGCTGTCATAGCAGTTCAGAAATCGCGGTCCAGCCGCAACTTCAGGATGTTGCTGAAGTTCATGCCCACTGTCATAGCAGTTCAGAAATCGCGGTCCAGCCGCAACTGCCGAAAAGAAAAAGACCGCGCGGGCCAAGTCATAGCAGTTCAGAAATCGCGGTCCAGCCGCAACTGCGGACCATTGGTTGCCGCCTTGCCACATGTCATAGCAGTTCAGAAATCGCGGTCCAGCCGCAACAGCGCTAGAAGCGTCTGCATGGTCGAGAGGTCATAGCAGTTCAGAAATCGCGGTCCAGCCGCAACTTGCGATCACACCAGTCGCGCGCATCCTTGGTCATAGCAGTTCAGAAATCGCGGTCCAGCCGCAACTCGCCGTGCACCGGCACAACGGAACCATCGGTCATAGCAGTTCAGAAATCACAGGCCAATTACAATGACAGCCAGACTTCCATGCCCGCAACCTTGACCGGGGCACGGTCGGGAGCTGCGCATCAAGACCTAATCACTGCATTGACCTTTCGGCCACGGCATCGCTATCAACCCTTTCAGTCGCGCGCCGTTTTGGACGTTTCAATCTAGGTCTTCGGACACAAGATAGCACGACCATTTGCAATTTTCTGTCGCCCAATCGATCATCAACCCCGTAATTTCAGGCAACCCGATCGAGCTGTGGCAGCCCCCGGTGTAGTTCGGCTGTCGTTGAAACGACGCGCATCGATTCACCGCCTGGCTATCCCAACTGGGCCCCGGCCTTCGCCGGGGAAGGGTATGGGTGAAGATCGCGGTTGATCTGGTTGGTCGATTCTCGACTGTTGTCTACGAAAATGAGAAAGAACGCACGCCAGCTATGGCGCGCGAATTCCTACATTGAAAGTGCTGCGTTTGGCGGGTCGCGCCAGCGTCGTGGCGGGCGATGGAGATACCGCTCTGCCCTCACCCTGCGCTGCTGCGCAGCTTGCCCCTCTCCCACAGGGAGAGGGGATGGTAGTCACTTCGGAGACAGCACCATGAGCATCTGCCGGCCTTCCATGCGCGGATAGGCTTCGACCTTTGCGGTCTCTGCAGTGTCCGCCTGGACGCGCTGGAGCAGGATCATGCCAAGCTGGCCGTGGCTCAGCTCGCGACCGCGAAAGCGCAGCGTTACCTTGACCTTGTCACCTTCACCGATGAACTCGATGATCTTCTTCATCTTGGTGTCATAGTCATGGTCGTCGATGTTCGGACGCATCTTGATCTCCTTGATCTCCTGCGTCTTTTGCGACTTGCGCGCGAGGTTCGCCTTTTTCTGCGCCTCGTATTTGAACTTGCCCACGTCGAGGAACTTGGCAACCGGCGGGTCAGCGTTGGGCGACACCTCGACAAGGTCGAGCCCAAGCTCGCGGGCCTGTTCCATGGCCTCGCGGGTGTACATCACCCCGAGATTCTCACCCTCATGGTCGATCACGCGGACCTTGGGCGAAACGATGAATTCGTTGAAGCGAGGGCCGTTCATCGGCGGCGCCTGGCGGGTCATGGGAGGACGGATAGGTGAAGCTCCTGAGTCTGTTGTTGGGGCGATATAGGGATTTTTGCGGCGAAACGAAAGGTGGTCGTTAATCCCCTCTCCCTTTGGGAGCTTTGGGTCGGTCATGCCCCCGGCATGACCTGAACAGCGCGGGGCGCTGTTCACCCAAAGCTGGGCGAGCGCCGAAGGCGCGCGGGGTGAGGGTGAGTTTACCTCTCTGACCCTCACCCTTCCGCGCTTTCAGCGCTCCCTCCCTCTCCCGATGGGAGAGGGAATTTAGGCGAGGTCCGGTGGCCTTGCGTCCTTGACCAGTTGCGCGATTACTTCGTCCAGCGGCAGGATTTGCTGGCGGTCAGAACCGAGTTGACGCAGCGCGACGGTGCCCTCATCGGCCTCGCGCTTGCCGACGACGAGCAGGTTGGGAACCTTGGCCAGCGAATGCTCGCGCACCTTGTAGTTGATCTTTTCGTTGCGCAGATCTGTCTCGACGCGGATGCCCGCCGCCGCCAGCTTTGCCGTAACGTCACGGGCATAGTCATCGGCATCGGACACGATGGTCGCGACCACCGCCTGGACCGGCGCCAGCCACAGCGGGAAGCGCCCGGCATGATGTTCGATCAGGATGCCGATAAAGCGCTCAAAGGTGCCGAGGATTGCGCGGTGGAGCATCACCGGGCGGTGGCGCTGGCCATCCTCACCGACATAGCTGGCGTCGAGACGATCAGGCAGCACAGTGTCAGCCTGCATGGTGCCGCACTGCCACGTGCGACCGATCGCGTCGGTGAGGTGGAATTCCAGCTTTGGCGCGTAGAAGGCGCCCTCTCCCGGCAATTCCTCCCAGCCATATTCCGCCGTGGCACGCCCCGACAGCTCGACCGCATCGCGCAGATTCTGTTCGGCCTTGTCCCACATCTCTTCGGAACCGAAGCGCTTTTCCGGGCGCAGGGCGAGCTTGATCGCGTAATTTTCGAAACCGAGATCCTTGTAGATGCCGTCGAGCAGGTCGCAGAATGAGCGCACCTCCTCGATCAGCTGATCCTCGCGCACGAAGATATGGGCATCATCCTGGGTGAACTGGCGGACGCGCATGATGCCATGCAGCGCACCATGCGGTTCATTGCGATGGCAACAGCCGAATTCAGCCATGCGGATCGGCAGATCGCGGTAGCTCTTGATACCCTGTCGGAAGATCAGGACATGCGCCGGGCAGTTCATCGGCTTGAGCGCCATCAGCTCGGCCTTGCCCGACAGCACTGGCCCTTCATCTTCGGTTGAGGGAATCTCGTCGGGAACGACGAACATGTTCTCGCGATATTTGCCCCAGTGGCCGGACTGTTCCCACTGGCGCGAGTCCATCAACTGCGGCGTCTTGACCTCGACATAGCCGGCGCCATCGAGCTTGCGGCGCATATAGGCCTCAAGCGCGCGCCAGATGAGATAGCCCTTGGGGTGCCAGAATACCGACCCCTGCGCCTCTGGCTGGAGGTGGAACAGGTCCATCTCCTGCCCGATCTTGCGATGGTCGCGCTTGGCGGCCTCTTCCAGCCGGAAGAGATGTGCGTCGAGCTGTTTCTTGTTGAGCCAGCCAGTGCCGTAGATGCGGCTGAGCATCGCGTTGTTCTGGTCGCCACGCCAATAGGCGCCCGACACGCGCGTCAGCTTGAAGGCCTGCGGATCAAGCTTGCCGGTGGAGGCGAGATGCGGGCCACGGCACATGTCGAACCACTGGCCGGCGCGGTACACCGTCAGCTCCTCACCCTCGGGCAGTTCGGCAGCCCATTCGGCCTTGAAGGTCTCGCCCTGGTTACGCCACGCGGTAATCAGGTTCTCGCGCGACCAGACTTCGCGGACGAGCGGCTCGTCGCGACTGATGATGGCGCGCATCTCGGACTCGATCGCGGGCAGGTCTTCCTCGGTGAACGGGCGATCCCTGGGCGCGAAATCGTAATAGAAGCCATCGTCGGTCGAGGGGCCGAAGGTGATCTGCGTACCGGGGAACAGGTTCTGCACCGCCTCGGCGAGGATATGCGCGAAATCGTGGCGGGCAAGTTCAAGCGCGTCGGCCTCATCACGCGCGGTGACGAGCGCGAGGTTGGCATCGCCGTCAAACGCTCGGTTGATGTCGCGCAGATCACCATCGACGCGCGCCGCGATTGCCGCCTTGGCGAGGCCGGGGCCGATCGCCGCAGCGATGTCCGCCGGGGTAGTCCCCGGGGCTACCTCGCGGACGGAACCGTCGGGCAGCGTGATGCGGAACAAGGCGGACATGATGGAAAAGGTACTTTCTGTGGCAGGTTGAAACCGCGCGGCTTATGCCCGCGCTGCTCCCATATAGGCAAGGGTTGCTGCAAAGCGACCACAGTTCGTGATCACGCCAGTTCAGGAGCACCGCTTTTCTCCCGGTTTCACCCGCCGTTCACGTCCCTGACATATCGCGCGTGACAGGGCGCCGCCTGTGCCAACCACGACAACCCTTTCGCAGCGCAGCATCGGCGGCTAGGCCGCTTGGCGATGCGTACGGCGTTATATTCCCTTTCGCCGGCTAGGCTGCCGACACCGCTGCGGCGGCGTGCCATTGCGATGGTGCTGGCGCTGGCCATCGAGTTGCTGGTGGTGGCGGCGCTGCTGACACTCGGCAAATATCAGCGCGAGGCGCAGAAGCGCGACGCGAAACTGGCGACCTTTCAGGTCATGCCCGACGCAAAGCCGGCGCCGCGCCCGGCATCACGCGCGACGAGGGTGACGAAGGTCCATCATGACAGCGGCGGCGCGGCGCCAAAATCCCCTAAGCAGGACACACCCGCCACGCCGCAGCCCGAACCGGAAACGCCCATCCTGATTCCGTTAAGCAAGGCGGAAATGGCCGCAGCAGACATTGGCCATATGGCATCGGCCAGTGGCAATGATGCCGGTGATGGCCAATCAACCGGGCGCGACAGCGGAAAGGCCTATGGCCCCGGCGAGGGACCGGGCGGCGAGCGGCTGTTCAATGCCGAATGGGTACGCGAACCGACCCGCGCCGAGATGGTGACCTATATGCCGCCCGGCGCGCAGGTTGGCTGGGGCATGGTGGCGTGCAAGACGATCCCCGGCAACCGGGTGGAAAATTGCCGGTCGATTGGCGAATCCCCCGGTTCCGGCCTGTCGCGAATGCTGCGCCAGGCCGCATGGCAGTTTCAGGTGCGGCCGCCCCGGATTGGCGGCAAGCCGCAGATTGGCGCGTGGGTACGGATCCGCTTTGATCTGGTGCTTGGGGTGCAGAAATAGCGCGGTGCCGATCGAAATTGAGAAGTTATCGTCATTCACCGGCTGGCCAGACCTGTGATAGCAACCGGCGCCATGGACGCCGCGATGATCGAAAAGGACCAAGCCTGTTTTGTCCGCCCGCGACACCTGCCCGGCGTCGAGCTGGTCACGGTGGCCTATCACCGGCGCATTTTCCCGACGCACCTGCACCCCGAATATGTTGTCGGCGTAGTTGAGGCGGGCGCGGAAGAGCTGAGCGTCGGCGGGGTTACGCATCGGGTCGGGCGCGACGATGTATTGCGGCTGCACCCGGGCGAGCCGCACGCCAATCGCTGCATCGGCGACACGATCTTGCGCTACCGGGTCTTTTACCTGCCGGTCGAAGCCATCGCGCCCTATCTCGTCGATGGCCGGACACTCGCCTTTGCCAGCCCGGTTTCGCATGACCGGCAGCTGGCCGCGCAGGTGAGCGCGACACACATATTGCTGGCTGACGCAGATAGCGGCGCGCTGGAACAGCAAAGCGGCCTGCTTGGGTTGATCACAGCACTGGCCAGCGACGGGATTGTGGCAGCACGGGCGAACCGCGATACGACAGCGGTAGCGCGGGTGCGCGAGCATATTGACGCGCATTTCGCCGAAGGGTTCAGCCTCGCCACATTGGCCGACATCGCCGGGCTGAGCGTATTTCACCTTGCCCACAGCTTTCGTGCCGCGATCGGGTTCAGCCCGCTTGCCTATCGCAACCAGTGCCGGGTGATCGCCGCGCGGCGATTGCTGCGCGACGGCGGTCAGATCGCCGATGTCGCCGTGGCAGTCGGCTATGCCGACCAGAGCCACCTGACCCGGCAGTTCCAGCGCATCGTTGGCGCACCGCCGGGGCGCTACGCACAGCAATAATGTTCAAGCCGGCGACCACCGGCGCAGCTAGGCCCGGCCTATGAAGGGATAGGGCGAGCGTGATGCGGCGGATCTGGGCGATGATGTTGGTGGCATTGGCAGGCAGTGCGAGCGGTGCGGCAGCACCCGGCACGGTATCACCGGCGGATTATCGCGCCGATGCCGGTGAAATCACCGCGCTGATTACGGCCAACTATACCTATCTCGACGACCTGCCGGGCGGCGTGGTGCCGACATCTTCCGTGCTCACCGCCGAGCGCGATGCGGTGCACGACCGCGATTCCCTGCTGCATTATGCCGAGGACATGATGGGCGCGCTGGCCGATCATCATGCAATGACCGGCAGCTCGTTCAAGGACGATTGGGCGATTGTGCCGAGCTATGCCGACCTGTGGATCATCAAGCGGGGCGACGCCTATCTTGTCGACGCGGTGAAGCCGGGCACGCCGGCAGCGCGCGCCGGCATTGTCATCGGCGAACAGCTGATCGCGGTGGACGGCGTGGCGATTGACCGCGCGGTTGCGGCATATTGGGAGCGACTTGGGCTTGCCCCGGTCGGCGAGCGCGCGCCATTTGCGGCACGGATATTGGCAGCGGGGCGGCGTGATCGCGGCCGCACGCTGACCTTGGCGAGGCGCGACGGGCCAGCGCGCATGGTGACGCTCGACAGCCTTTATGCCGCGCAAGCTGAACGGCCTCCCTTGAGCGTGGTGCCGGGCAGGAACGGCGCGGTGACGATCAGGTTCAACAACGCATTGGGCGACGATGCGACGATCTCCGCGTTCGACGCGGCGATGGCCAGGATCGCGCCGCGTGCCGCGGTGACGATCGACCTGACCGATACACCAAGCGGCGGCACAACGAGCATTGCCCGCGCGGTGATGGGCTGGTTCGTCACGCGACCGAGGGCGTATCAAATCCACAACCTGCCCGCCGAGGCGCGCGAGACGGGCATCGCGCGACAATGGATCGAGCAGGTGCTGCCGCGCGCGGGCAAATATCACCCCGGCCCGGTCAGCGTGCGCGTCGGGCGCTGGACCGGGAGCCTTGGCGAGGGCCTCGCCATCGGCTTTGCCGCGCTGGGCAAGCCGGTGTGCGGCACGGCGATGGCCGGGCTGAAAGGCGCAGTGTATGATTTCGACCTGACGCACAGCAAGTTGCGGGTGAAGTTCCCGGTGGAGCGACTCTACACGGTGGCGGGGCAGCCGCGCGAGGCGGTGGTGCCGCGGCGGTGCGGGGGGTAGCATGACCTGCTGGTTGAGGTGCGGAAGGGGGCCGGGCTGGTTGCGCCCCTTGCTTCCATTTGGCGAGACGGCATAGCGAAAGCTGTCGAGATCGTATTAGTCGTATTCAAAATGGAGGACGGATGTTTTTCGCGAGCTTAGTGGCGCTTGCTGCGCAAGTCGCTGGGGTAGCATTAGACGCACCTCAGGTTCCTGCTGAACCTATGTCCCCGGCGCTGACGGAAGCGACCGCCAACAAGGCGCGAGTCAAAACGCGGCCAACTTTGGTGCATGAACCGGATTATGTTCGCCCAAAGTCGGCTATCGAAGCTGGTGAATTTGGCGAAGTATGGATTTCTGGAATTGTTAGCGAAGATGGCAAGCTTCGTGAGCCCAAGATCAAAATGAGCAGCCGAGCCGTATCCATTGATTCAGCAGCTCTGGCCGACGCACCGTCCCTTTTGTTTTCTCCCGCTCGTGATGCCGAGGGGAAGGCAATCAGCATCCCAATAAGTATTTCATTGGAGTATGGCCATGTGAGGTTTCATGGTCAGAACAACTTAGCACAATATCGGTGCGACCAAGCCGTGAAGGATTACGATTGGTGGAACCGGACTTGGCCCGCTGACAAGAAGGATCGCATTTACGGCACCCTCAAAGGTTTGGTGGCGATGCAAGCCCTTCATACCGGCAACCGTTCCGGATTGGACTTTGATAGCGAATGGAAGGCTGCAATCGAGGCGTGTCGCACGCAACCGAGCAAACATTTGCTGGATCTGCTGAAGCCGGACGGCGGATTCATTCTAGGTATAACAAAAGAATAGCCCTTGCGAGATGTTCCGTAGCCGCTTGCGTGGCAATTCCCCACCGATTGAGGGAGCCGAAGGGGGCAAATCAGAGTCATGCGCCGAGGCGGGCTGTCGTCTAACCGCCACACTTTGCCGTTCATCCACAAAGCGCGCCATCGGTGTTCTTGAGCGTAAACTCGGCAATCACCGGAACGCCAGCGCCACCCGTGCGCGAGAATCAAGCAAGGCTCCCGGATCACACCGATCAAAACCCGCAAGCCCCTCCACCACAGCGGAGGGGCCTATCCGGTCACTTTGTTGCGATGTCGCCGGCTTCGCAGCGATATTCCTCGCGCACGAACGCCTTGGCCGCCGTCTGGGTGCGGAAGGCGTCGGTGAGGGTTTCGGCGGACACCAGCGGATAACCTTGCGAATTATATCGCGTGGTGCGGACCGTGACGCGGAACACGCCCTCCTCATCCTTGGTTACGAGGAAGGGGCGGACGGGAACTCGCGACATTTTATTCTCCTGAAAGACGAGGTGACTATGTGGTTATCCCCGTCATGCCGGACTTGTACCGGCATCCACCGTTCCGCGCGCATTGGCCGTTGCTGGTGCGGGACGGTGGACCCCGGAACAAGTCCGGGGTGACGAAGAGTGGTTGGGTTTAGCGGTGGCCTTATGCTGGCTGATCTTCCGATGCGTCGGCAATCGCCGCTTCGGTGGTGAGCAGCAGGCCCGCGACCGAGGCGGCATCCTGCAAGCCGGAGCGCACGACAAGCGTTGGATCAATCACGCCGGATTCAACGAGATTTTCGAACTTCTCGGTCTGGGCGTTGAAGCCCATGGCGGGATCATTGCCGTCGAGCAGGCGGCCCGCGACGACGCCGCCGTCATGCCCGGCATTCTCGGCAATCTGACGCAACGGCGCCTGTAGCGCGCGACGGACGATATCGATGCCGCGCGTCTGGTCGTCATTGGCGCCCTTCATGTCGGCCAGTGCGAGCGAAGCGTAGAGCAACGCGGTGCCGCCACCGGGAAGGATACCTTCCTCAACCGCCGCACGCGTGGCGTGGAGCGCATCATCGACGCGATCCTTGCGTTCCCGCATCTCGACCTCGGTCGAGGCGCCGACACGGATGATGGCGACGCCGCCGGCGAGTTTGGCAAGACGCTCCTGGAGCTTTTCCTTGTCATAGTCGCTGGTGGTGTTCTCGATCTGGCCCTTGATCGCCTCGATCCGTGCCTTGATCGCGTCGGATTCACCAGCGCCATCGACGATGGTGGTGTCACCCTTTTCAATCAGCACGCGCTTGGCGGAGCCGAGCATGTCCAGCGTGACGCTGTCGAGCTTGATACCGAGATCTTCCGAGATCATTTCCGCCCTGGTGATGATGGCGATGTCTTCGAGCATTGCCTTGCGGCGATCGCCAAAGCCGGGCGCCTTGACGGCCGCGACCTTCAACCCGCCGCGCATCTTGTTGACGACGAGCGTGGCGAGCGTATCGCCCTCAACATCCTCGGCGATGATCAGCAGCGGACGGCCCGACTTCATCACGGTTTCCAGAACCGGGAGCAAGGCCTGGAGATCGGACAATTTCTTTTCGTGGATCAGGATGTAGGGATCGAGCAACTCGACCGTCATCTTTTCGGCATTGGTGACGAAATAAGGCGAGAGATAGCCACGGTCGAACTGCATGCCGTCGACGACCTCAAGCTCGAACTCCATGCCCTGCGCGTCCTCGATCGAGATCACGCCTTCCTTGCCGACCTTTTCCATCGCCTCGGCGATCATGTTGCCGATTTCCGCGTCGCCATTGGCCGAGATGATCCCGACCTGGGCGATTTCGGCGTTGTTCGACACCGGGCGCGAGCGCGCGACGAGTGCCGCGACGACGGTCGTCACGGCGAGGTCGATGCCGCGCTTGAGGTCCATCGGGCTGACGCCGGCGGAGACCGACTTCATGCCCTCGCGGACAATCGCCTGGGCGAGCACGGTGGCGGTGGTGGTGCCGTCGCCGGCATGATCCTGGGTGCGCGAGGCGACGGCGCGGAGCATCTGCGCGCCCATATTCTCGAACTTGTCCTTGAGTTCGATCTCCTTGGCGACGGTAACGCCGTCCTTGGTGATGCGCGGCGCGCCATAGCCCTTGTCGAGCACGACGTTGCGACCCTTGGGGCCGAGCGTGACCTTGACCGCATCAGCAATGATGTCGACGCCGCTCATGATGCGCTCACGCGCGTCGCGGCCGAATTTTACGTCTTTGGCTGCCATGTGACTGCCTTTCTGTTCGCGTATTCCTGCGAAAGCAGGAATCCAGGGTTAATTGCGTAGCGTTGTATGGCGCCGTGCTCCTGCTTTCGCAGGAGCACGGCGCAGCAGCGTGGTGAGATCAGCCGACGATCCCGAGGATGTCCGACTCTTTCATGATCAGCAGGTCCTCGCCGCCAATCTTGACTTCGCTGCCGGACCATTTGCCGAACAGGATCTTGTCACCCGCCTTGACGTCGAGCGCGACAAGCGTGCCGTCCTCGCCGCGCGTGCCGGAGCCGGTCGAGACGACCTCGCCCTCCTGAGGCTTTTCTTGCGCGGTGTCGGGGATGATGATGCCACCGGCGGTCTTGGTCGCGGCGTCAATGCGGCGCACGAGCACGCGGTCGTGCAGGGGGCGGAATGTCATGGTGTAAGGCCGTTCGCTTGCTGGACCGCGACGGGAAACGTCGCTCTCACAACCGGCGCCAGCGCAACCATTTGCGAATTGGCACTTACGGAGCGCGAGTGCCAGCACGCCCCATGTGGGCGCTTGTGCCGCGCGGGGCAAGGGCAGGCGCGGTCGCGTGGCACAAATAGTCACAACGAACTGCCCGATTGACGACACCCCCAATCGCGACATGCGAATTCATCGCGCGACGCGCTTGCAAAGACCGGCTGCGCCTAGGTACCGTGCGGGCCTTTCCATTTGCGGCAGCCACGGGGCACTGCCGCCGTCACCGAACCGCCCCGGCCAGCCAAGATCGTGACCCACGGGATGACCAACACCACCGAGATATTCCTGATCGCGATGCTGATGATCTTTGCCCTGCCCTATCTCGTATGGCGGATTGGGCGGACCGATTATTATGCGCCGCTGGTGGTGGTACAGATTATCGGCGGGATATTGCTCGGGCCCGGCGTGCTGGGTGCGGCCTTTCCGGCCTATTATGGCTTTGTTTTCAGCGCACCGGTGATCGGCGCGCTGAACGGCATCGCGTGGTGGGCGGTGATGCTGTTCGTGTTTGTCGCGGGCGTTGAGCTTGACCTTGGCGAGGCCTGGCAGCGACGGCGCGAAACCGGGCTGACCGCCGGGCTGGCGTTGTTTACGCCATTGCTGTTCGGCATGGCGGCGGCGATCGTGATCCTGCAATGGCCGGGCTGGATCGGCAGCAAGGGAAATTACTGGCAGGTCGTACTGGGCATCGGCATGTCCTGCGCGGTTACCGCCCTGCCGATCCTGGTGCTGTTTCTTGACAAGCTGGGCATCCTGCGGGCGCCGCTGGGGCAGCGTATCCTGCGCTATGCCAGCCTGGATGACATCGCGATCTGGGGCGTGCTGGCGTTGATCCTGCTCGACTGGCAACGGGTCGGGCGGCAGGCTGTGTTTCTGGTGATGTTTGCCGCGGCAACATTTCTGGTGCGTGCCATGATGCGGCGGATTGGTGAGCGTGACCGCTGGTATGTCGCGCTGATCTGGCTCGCGGCGAGCGGCTTTGCGGCAGACTGGTCGGGGCTGCACTTCATGGTCGGCGCGTTTGTTGCCGGCGCGGTACTCGACAAGGCATGGTTCGAGGAAGCACGCATGGATGCGTTCCGCGACCATATCCTGCTGGCGATCATGCCGGTGTTCTTCCTGAGCACCGGGCTGAAAACCAGTTGGGGTGTCGGCGGTGCGAGCGTGTTCGCGGCGGCGGCCTTGCTGCTGCTTGCTTCGGTAACGGGCAAGCTGGCCGGAATGCAGATTGCCGGGCGGTTGCTGAACTGGGCCAAGGGCGAGGCGTCGATCATCGGCTGGCTGGTGCAGACCAAGGCGCTGATCATGATCATCTTCGCCAACATCCTGCTCGACCGCGCGATCATCACCCATGAGAGCTTTACCGCGCTGTTGCTGATGGCGATCGGCAGCACGATGCTGACCATCCCGGTGGTGACGCCGATGTTGCGGCGGTGGAGCGACGTCTCGCGCCGCCCCGGCATTTGAGGCCTGTTACAGGATTGCAGCGAGATGCAGGCTCGACGTCGTTTCGCTGCGGCGGGCCAGCACCGCGTCTGACTGCGCAAATGCGGCAAGCAGTGCGGCAAGCGCGTGGGGCTTTTCCCGCGCGACAAGATGCCCGGCCCCCGGCACGGTGGCGAACCGGGCCTGTGGCGCCAGGGTGAGGAACCGTGCCACATCACCATCGGTGATCCCGGCGCCATCGCCGGCACGCACGACGAGGATCGGAAGCGTCAGCCCGGCGGCAATGTCCCGCAGCTGATCGCGCCGGCCAAGAATGTCCGCAACAAGGGGCGATGTCGCCATGCCGCGAGGGGTGAGGTAGCGAAGCGTTCCCTCCGGATCCGGATCGGGAAGGACATCGACCAGCACCAGCCCGGCAACACGCGCCTCAACCTGCGGATCGGCCAGCGCGACAAGCGCGGCAAAGCCACCAAGCGATGCGCCAACGACCATAGGCGCGACCAGTGGTGCCAACATCGCAGCAGCATCCTGACCAAAGATCGGTAGCGCCGAGGCATGTGCCGAAGTGCTTTCACCATGGCCGCGCTGGTCATAGGCGTGGGTGCAACAATCATGTTGTGCAAGGTCAGCCATGGCCGGGTGCCAGACCCGGCGACGCTCACCACCGGCATGAAGCAACAGCATATCCTGGCCAGTGCCGAGGCGATCAAAATACAACTGCCCCCCCGGACGGGCCAGCGAACCGGTGATCATCCCACAACATCCTTTACCTTGATTGATCAAGGTATCCGATTATCTTGAGTGGTCAAGGTAATCGAGGACAGTCGGGCGCGGGAGGTGCGTTGACCATGAAAGGCATCAGACAACGACGCAGCGCCGCCACAGCCAGGGCTGTCATCCTTGCCGCCGCAGAGCAATTGCTGGTCGAAGGCGGTGTCAATGCCATTCAGGTTCGCGCCGTGGCGCGGCGGGCGGAGATGACCGATGCCGGTGTCACCCATCATTTCGGCGACCTGCACGGCCTGTTGACGGCGCTGATTGAAAGCAGCGGACAACGCATCCGACGCGAAATCGACGCCATTGTGGCAGCATGGCTTTCAGGCGTGCATGATGTCGAGCAACTGCTGCGCGCCGTAGCGGCACCCTATCAAAAGGGACTGGCCGAACTGGCCGTTGCCCTTCACGCCGCTGGCTGGCGCGACCGGCGCGCGCCCGTGTTTGGCCCGGTCGTCGCGGCCATTCACGCGGCGCGCACTGCCGGACCGGACGGAGCGACGCCAAGGCTGATCGACACACAATTGGCGATCGCCGCCTTTCACCACGCCATCGCGACCGACCCGCTGTTTGGCGAGGAGTTTCGCCGCAGTGCCGGGGCAACGGCCAGTGAACCGAGCGGCGCCGCGCAACAGCTCGACTGGTGGATCAGGACGTTGCGCAGTGCATTGAACCTGTGACCCGCTGCGCAATCTGGTGGCGGCGGCGGACCTTCAACCCGGTGCGACCGACAGCCCCAGCCAGCGCTTCGTGGCGGGAAGCCGCCGCAGAACCACCGCATCAAACAGCAATGTCACCGCCAGGGTCAGCCCGAACATCGGCATATAGATGGCGAGTGCGGCGATTGCCGTGGCCAGCGGCCAGCCGAACCGTGGCCGTGCGAGGGGCCGTGGTGCGCCAAGCACGCCGGTCGGTCGGCGGCGCCACCACAGCACGGCCCCCGAGCTGGCCAGCACAACAAGAAGCAGCGCCGTCACCGTGCCGATGATCTGGTTGGCAAGGCCAAGCAGCGCGCCCTCATGTACGGCAATGCCATAGCCGACCAGACGGTCAATCCAGTGCCGCTGCGCAAACCCCGTGCGGCTGACGACGCGACCGGTGAGGCCATCAACCTTCAATTCTGAACGCAGCGGACGATTGGCGGCATCCGACGTGACTGACCAGGGCGAGCCGCTGACCTTTGGCGGCGCAATCAGCACGGGCGGGGCGATGGCAAAGCGCCGCGCGGTGGCAATTACCCGGACGATTTCCCCCGGCCGCGCCGCGCCCGGCACCATTGCCATGCCGCGATGACCCACATGCACGTCCTCCCCCGACATTGCCGCCTTGCCGCCGATCGTCCAGTCAATGGGCCCACGCGTCGCGCCCGTCACTGCCCGGACCTCGGCCAGATAGCCGCCCCAGCCCTTGGCCCAGGGCAGACCAGTCAGGATCAGCCCAAGTGCCAGCAACGAGACCCAGATGCCGGTAACGGCATGGAGATCACGCCAGAACAGGCGCCGGCCACCGCGCAACCGGGGATAAGCAATCCCCGCCCAGCCACGCTGGCCACGCGGCCACCACAGATAGAGGCCAGTGAGCAGCATCACGATTGCCCAGCAGGCGGCAATTTCGACGAGATAACTGCCCATCGTGCCGAGCAGCAACTCGCCATGGAGGCGTGATAGCAACGGGAAAAGTCTCTGGTCCTCAGCCACCGACGCCAGCACCCGCAGCCGGTAGGGATCAATATAGATCCGGTGATCCTGCCCCTGATGCGCAACAATGATCCGCACCGCCTCGTTCGGCGCCTGGGGCAGGACATATTTGCGCAAGCTGCCACCCGGCACCGCAGCAAGCGCCACCCTGACCTGCGCATCGGGCGTCGCCGTGGCATCGGTTGGCACAATCTGGTCATAGCGCTGGTCAAGCCAGCCCTCGACCTGTGGCCGCCACAGATAGATCGACCCGGTGAGTGCAAGCCAGATCACGAACGGGATGCAGAACAGACCGGCATAGAAATGCCAGCGCCACACCGCATTGTACCAGCGCGTTCCGGGAGGATGGACGCTCACAATTTCACCGTCAGGTCGGCGTGGAAAGTGCGCTTTGGGAAGGGGTGGAACAGGAAATATTTGTCGTTGTTCACATTATCGACGCCGATGGCGAAGGTATAATGATCAGCGATCCTGAAGGCGGCGCGCAGATCAACGACGAAATATTTGTAGAAGCCCTGATAGGTGTTTCCAACGACATCACTGTTATCGAGTGACCCGTAGTTACGGCTGGCATAGCGCGCTGCGCTGGTCAGCGTGATCGTATCGGTCGGGCGCCAAGTGACCATGGCGGTTGCCTTCCAATGGGGCACCGACGGGAGCAGCTTGCCGACCGCTGCCGGGAAGATCACATCCTTGCTGGTGATCGCGTCAGTATAGGTGGCACTGCCCGACACATCGACACGGCGGACGAGCTCATTGCGCTGGACCACCAGCTCGACACCGCGCGCGCGGGTGCGGTCAACATTCTGGACAAAGGTGCCAGTCTGCACGGGCACAACCGCGAGCGGACCGACCTGCGAGATGAGGGCGTCATCCACCACCTCGTTGAACAACGACAGACGGAACTGGCCGTGGCGACCATGATACTCAATCGCCAGTTCCTCCGACAGCGCACGCTCGGGACGCAGGCTTGGATCGGGCAGCGAAACCACCGGCGTGGTGACGACCTGATAAAGCTCGCCAACGGTCGGGAAGCGATAGGCCTTGCCGATCGAGGCACGCACGGTCCAGTTCGGTGCCGGGACAAAAGCGAGCGACGCCTTGGGCGAGAAACCATGTGCCATGCGCACCGGCTGGCTGATTGCTGGCACGACGGGCGAGGTCGAGACATTGAAGCCGTCAAAGGCACGCCACCATTCATAGCGGCCGCCGACCGTCAGCGTGAGCGGTTCGGCAATGCGAAACGCGTCCTGCACCCAGATGGCCATTGTCCGCGTCTTGCCGCGCGACGCCAGGTTGAGCGCGCCCTCGCTGCCGCTGATCCAGTCAGTGGTGGTGTAGCGATTGCTGTTGACCGCATATTGGTCCCAGTGAAAGCCACCACTGACGGTGTGGGTTGCAGCATCATCCGACCGCCACGCACCCTTGGCATCGAACGTTTTCCAGCCGGTGCCATCGAGCCGGGTTATGTTACCGGCGCCACCCGCAAAGGCGACCGGCAGCGCCGTGGTCGGGGTACGCAGAACATCTTTTGAAAATTCGTAGAGCGTGCCGATCACCTGCCAATCGAAATTCTTGCCGTGGCCCGTTGCAGACAAGGCGTGCGACCAGTGACGCTCATCATAGCTGTAAACACCGGCATCGAAGGCACTGGCAGCGACCGTATAACCAAAGCCGCCAATGTTGAGTTGTCTGGCAGGCGCGGTCGCTGGCGAAACAAAGGTCGACAGGCCACTGGCGGCATCGGACAGATAGGTGTCGACGGTTGAATCCGTATTGTTGAGGAACAGCCCGCCGACATAGGTGAGCCGCAGGGAAGAGGAGAGGTCGAGCGCAACCTTGAGCTTGATATTGTCCTGTATCTGATGTTCGAAGCCCGACGCCCCGAACACGCGGATTGCCTGATTGGTGCGGTTGACGTCATCGTACCCACCATTGGTCGGAACAGCGGTGGCGCCAGCCGCCGCGCCGCGCACGCCAGTGACATAGCTGAGCGGCTGGCTGTTACTGATCGTGTGGGTGACACTGCCAAACAGCGCGAGCGGGCCAAAACGATCACCAAGCGATGCGCCGACCTGGTACACCGGAAAGGTACGATGCGTGCCATATTGATCAAAATTCTGGACACTGGTGCCGGCGGTCAACGAACCTTCCAGCGTGTCGGGCAGGCGCGTGGTGATGTTGACCACCGCGCCGATTGAATTGCCCGCATAAGCCGCCGAAAACGGGCCATACAACACATCTATCCGCGCGATTTCTTCCGTGCTGACCAGTCCCCAGCGCGGGCTTGCCGAGGTGTTGTTGTTACCGATCAGCGAGGAGAGCAAGGCGCCATCGGCGTAGATCAGGCTGCGCGCGCTCGCCCCGAGCCCAGAGGTGCGCGTGGCAATTGGCGCCTGGGTGTCGCCGATATGGCGTTTGCGGATCACCAGGCTTGGGAGATATTTGAGCGCATCCTCGATATTCACCGCGTTGACGGTGGTGGCGACCTGATCAGCCGTGACGGTGGCGCGGCTGGTGGGCGCGTTCTCGATCGACTGGGTCTGTTTCTGTGCCACGACAAGAATGTCCCCGGTCGGGGTCAGCGTTTCATCTGCCCACGCTGCAACTGGCAAGAGCGAGGCAAGGAGAGCGAAAACCGACGCGGACGCGCGCAGGCGAATTGGGTTGATCATGGGAATGCCCGTTCAATGGCGGTGAAAACCGCACGTCATGATGCTTGCCGAAATCCGGCAGTGCGAAAGGCGTGAACGAGGTGTCAGCGAAAACAGCTGGTCGCACATGGCGCCGGGCCGGCGGAAAGACCGGACAGACCACCATGGGAGGTTACACGAAGCAAATCGCGCGTAACGTTACGTCGGCACGAACCACACCTCGTCAACCGAGCGCGGGTGGCCCGCGCAAATGAGGACGGACAAAGGCCCATTGCTGTGGCCGGGCGCCCGGCCTGAACAACAGGCCGAGCGCGATAATGGCCGCAACCGCGATGGCCAGCTGGATAGTGTCAGCACCGCCAAGACCGGGCGCGACAAGGCCGGAAAAGGCGCAAGGCGCGTCATGCTTGGCAGAACCGCCTTGATCGTCACCGGGCTGACCGGCCTTGCCGGGTATAGCCATCGTCATCGACATCGGGCCATTGCCCGAGCAAATCACAATTTCCACCCCATGCGCGCCAACCACCGGCATGAACCCGGCGGGGACAAGCAGCTTCATCGCCAGGGCAAGCGTTACCACCAGCCAGCCGAGGCCCATATGCCGCCGGAAAAGAGATCGCATACCGCGCATCGCCGTCCCTTAGCGGCGGCGGCGGCGCCCGTCATCCCTCAGCGCGCGCAGCGCAAAAAAAGCCCCGGCCGTCTCCGGCCGGGGCGCATTATCCTTTGCTTCGCGCAGCGCGCAAAATCTCACTTGTTCGGGATCGTTGCAGTGAACGAACCGTCGGTGCCGTTACCATCGACCTGATTGTTGCCGTAGCTTTGCAGCACACTGCTCAGCAGCGCCGTCATGCCGGTAGCATTGTTGGTGATCGCAGTGTTGGTGAGGCGTGCGGTTGCGCCGGTACCATTCACGATCAAGCCGAAATTGCTGTTGTTGGCGACGGTCGACTGGCTGACAAACAGCTTGACCGTCCCGGTGCTCGCCGGTGACTTGACCAGGATACCGTTGACGTTGCCCGCGATGGTCGAATGATCGACCGTGGCGTTGATCACCGAACCGACCTTGCCAACGGTGTCGAGACGCAGCCCGACATTTTCGTTGTTCAGCAGACGGCTGTTGGTGATCGCTACATTCGCAGTGATACCGGCCGCCGGCTGGACCAGCACGCCGCCTGTCAACGTATCGCTGACAATGCCGCTTTCAAAGATCGACACATTGTCCATGAGCAATTTGCCGGTCGCCGTGTTTGCGAAGTTGACGCCGTAACCGTTGCGGAAGCCAGCAATGGTCATGTTGCGCAGCGCGATGTTGCCACCCTGAAGGACATAAACGCCGTTGACGCCGGCAACGCCGGTGCTGCCAAGGCCGTCGATATACAGGCCGCTGATCGTTACGTAGGTGCCCGCCGGGACGTTGATGATGATCGCATTGGTCGCCGCCACCAAGACGCCGGCCTGCTGGTTATTGTCGCAGATGAGCGAAATCGACTTGGTGATCGTCACGCTACCGAAGCCGCCGGGATCGAGGCAGTTGATCTCACCGCCAGCAGCCGTCTTGGAGATTGCTCCGGCAAAGGTCTTGCACGGCGCGGTGCGGCTGCATGGATTGGCATCATCACCAACGCCGGAGATCCATGTTCGAGTCGCCTGCGCCGAGGCAGCGCTCGAAAACAGCACCCCCGACGCAAAAATAGTGGCCAATATCAACATGGCTCGCTTGATTACTGACATCGCGAAAATCCTCCCTGATTAATGCGGCGTTTAGCACAACGCAAAGCGACTAAGTAGGATGGATACGACGCTGGCGCGGAGCGCGCTGGCCCAGCGCTCAACTGACCCCGAATGGTACAATCTTGTTGCCGGCATCATGGGCAATATCGGCGGGCCCAAGAAACGGGACGCCCATTTCCGCACACCAGCGCAGGATCATCTCAGCCGGCGTTCCTGACCATGCGGGTGTGTTGGGCTTGACGTCAGTCACGCGCCCGAGCCGTATCCCGGCGACACCCTTTAGCTGGGTTGCGTGGGCCATTGAGAATAACATCCGGTCCACGCGATAGAGCGGTTCCGACACTTCCTCGATCATCAGCACATGATCGGTGAGATCGGGCAAATAGGGCGTACCGATCAGCGCGGCGAGGATCGACAGGTTGAAAGCTGCGGTGGGCCGGCCATCAAGGCTTGGTTCCAGCCCCTTGCGATCCTTGCGGATCAGCCAATCCAGTGTGCGCGTTACCGTAAGGTCTCCGCCCGCACGGTTCAGGTCTATCACCATTGGTCCATGAACGGGGTGACCAATGCGCGCCGCGTAGAGCGCGCCAAGCAGAAAACCCATGTCGGAATAGCCGACATAGGACTTGGCCCGCGCCGCTGCGTTGAGTTGTGGCAAAACCACCGGCAGGATGCGATTAGAGCCATACCCGCCGCGCGCAAACCAGATCGCGTCAATCGACGGATCATTGGCGAGTTCAACAAAGGCGGCAGCGCGGGCATCATCGGGGCCGGCAAAATGGCTGCCATTGTCCAGAAAACATTGCGGGTGAACAACCAGTTCAACACCCGGCAATGTCATGGCAACAAATGCCTGCGCCTTGACCGCCGTTGCCGGATCGAGCCGATTGGCCGGTGCACAAACCCCGATCTTCACCCGTCGCGTCCCCTGCCCTTTACCGGAGCGCTTGCCCCGTCGCTGTGCAGGCGATAGCGCGCGGGGATGGTGGACGGCAAATCCTACTTCTTCGTCGGTATCGGTGGCTCAGGCATGATGCCGCTGGCGATGATCCTTGCCGGGCGCGGCGCCACGGTCGGCGGGTCGGACCGCACGCTCGACCAGGGGCGGCTGCCAGCGAAGTTCGACGACCTGCGCGCCAAGGGTGTTGCGCTGTTCGCGCAGGATGGCAGCGGGGTAAAATCCGCTGACCAGATCGTGGTGGCATCGGCGGCGGTTGAGTCGACCGTCGCTGACATTGTCGCCGCCGACCGTGTCGGCGCGGCACGAATGACGCGCGCTGCGTTGCTCGCCTCACTGTTCAATGCCGCCACCCTGCCAATCGGCATTGCCGGCACGTCGGGAAAGTCGACCGTGACAGGCATGGTCGGCTGGATCCTGCATGACTGTGGGCTTGACCCGACGGTGATGAACGGTGCGGTGATGAAGAATTTTGCCGGCGCCAATACACCCTTTGCCAGTGCGCTGGTCGGGCATGGTGACGCTTTTGTCAGCGAGGTTGATGAAAGCGACGGGTCAATCGCTGGCTATGCGCCACGGATCGCCGTGCTCAACAATGTCAGTCTTGATCACAAATCGCTGGAAGAGCTGCGTGCCCTGTTCGGCGCCTTCATCGCCAAGGCAGAAGTGGCGGTGATCAATATCGACAATGACGATGGTGCCGCATTGGCGATGACACTGCCGGCCCATCGGGTGATGAGCGTCTCCATTGGCGGCAATGCAAGGCTGGTCGCCAGCAACCTGAGCGAACGACCCTTTGGCGTTGATTTCGATCTGAACGAGGCGGGCGACGACAGCGTGCGCGTAACCTTGCAGGTTCCGGGTCGCCATAATGTTGCCAACGCGCTGGCCGCGATCGGTGCGGCGCGCGCCGCCGGGATCACGCTGGACGATGCGGCACGGGCCATTGGCGGCTTTGTTGGCCTGCGGCGGCGCATGGAGCTGGTGGGCGAGGCTGGCGGTGTTTCGGTGATCGATGATTTCGGGCACAATCCCGACAAGATCGGCGCGACCCTCGACACGCTGCACGCCTTTCCCGGGCGGCTGTTGCTGCTGTTTCAGCCGCATGGCTATGGGCCGCTCAAGATGATGCGGCACGAATTGGTCGCGACATTTGCCGGAAAAATGGCCGCAGCGGATTTGTTGGTGCTGCCCGACCCGGTTTATCAGGGTGGTACCGTTGCCCGCGCGGTGACGAGCGCAGATATTGTTGGCGACATTGTCGCGCAGGGTGGCAACGCCCTGCACATTGCCGATCGCGCGGCAGCGGCTGCCCATCTGACCACAGTTGCGCGGGCCGGCGACCGCATTGTCGTGATGGGTGCGCGCGATGACAGCCTCAGCCAGCTTGCCGCCGACATGTTGCAAATGATTGCCGCAAAGGGTGGAAAATCCAAGGGCGCGTGATAGTGATGCGTGACTGCCAGAAGGGAATTGTCCGCATGATCCGTCGCCTGTTTCTCGACCACCCGGCCTCAGTTGGCGAGAGCTATGTCGAGCATTTCGGCGTTGCGTCTGGCTTTGGCCTCAAGATGATCTCGGGCGGGGTGCGCTGTGCGGTGCACGGCGTTCTTCCCTTTTTATGGAAGACTGCTGGCAGCGATACGGTCGCCGCGCTTCATGCTGAACTGGTAACGAAACGCAATGCCGCCCGCGCCGCACAAACGCAGATGAATACGGTCGAATATGTAATCTGACGCCTGCCCGTTCGCGCCCTTGGCGGAACGGAAAGTCAGATCACACGGCGCATTCGCCGCATTTGCCGCGAACCTCAATCACCGGTCGTTCCGGGAAGAAGCCCGCCGCTCTCGCCGCCGCGCGGACGCCCTTGGTGATGTGATCATCGTCGATATGGGTCGTCTGGCCACATTTGTCGCAGACGAGGAAAATACAGTCATGCTCACAATCCGGGTGAGCATTGGCGACATAGGCGTTGGCGCTTTCCACCTTGCGAGCGAGGTTCGCGCCGACGAACAGGTCCAGGATACGATAGACGCTGTTGGCGGCAACGCGGCGCCCCTCTGACTTCGAGACCGCCTCTGCGATGTCATAGGCCGATGCCGGTTTGTCGAAGCCAGTCAATGCCTCAAAAATGCGGGCGCGCATCGCCGTCCATTGCTCACCCGCTCGCTCAAGCGTCGCCTGGGCAGCACGGGCCAGATCGGCGCCCTGCGGTTCATGGTGCTGATGGTGATGTGAAGCCATAAGGCCAAATCTAGGCGCGCGGACGCGCCCCGGCAAGAGATGGTTCAGTAGGTGGCGCGACGATTGAGATCGTGACCCAGCGCAAGGATTGCGACGCCCAGCAGGGTCCACACTGTTTCATACCCGCCGTCATGGGGCATGGTGACCGCCCCTGCCATCATGCCAAGGCCAACCGACCCGACAATAGCCGGCAGCATATAGCCATGGCTCATCACGCCACGCCCCAGAGCGATGACGCCGAACAACATTGCGAAGCTAAGCCCTACCTCGTGAATGCGCGGATCAAGCAACCCGCCCGCCGAGGCAGCAAGTGCGAGGAGCAACGAACTGGCCACACAATGGATGGCGCAAAGCCCCGACAGCCCGATCGCGAATCGATCAAACCGTGCCTCGACCCATTGGAAAGCAGCAGAATGGTTATGGACATGCGCTGTCATTGCGGGCGCTATGTGGCACATGTCCGCTAAAGTTACAATATAACATCGTGAAATTCCCGCCGCGCCCGCGCATATGCCCTCGCGGCTTGCAGCCCATGCGCCAATGCGGGCATCCGGCTCGACGTGCCCGAACCACCGCGCTAGGGGGGCGGCATGTCGCAAGCCATACCCCAAAACCCGTCCGCCCGCCCGCGTGCCGTGGCAAACTGGTTGTTTTTCGTCGCCGCACTGATCCTTGCCATCGTCGTCATTGGCGGGATTACGCGGCTGACGGAGTCGGGGCTGTCGATCACGCAGTGGAAGCCGATCACCGGCATTATCCCGCCCTTGACCGACGCGCAGTGGCAGGCCGAGTTCGCGCATTACCGCGAGATCCCGCAATATGCCGCGCTGAACCAGGGCATGACGCTGGCCGGGTTCAAGACGATCTTCTTCTGGGAATATCTCCACCGGTTGTTGGCCCGCGTCATCGGGATGGCATTTGCCCTGCCGTTGCTGTGGTTTGCGCTGCGCCGCCAGATACCATCGGGCTATGTCTGGCGACTGGCAGCCTTGCTCGCCCTTGGCGGCCTGCAAGGCGCACTGGGTTGGCTGATGGTGCGTTCTGGCCTGTCGGCCCGGACCGAGGTTGCCCCGGCCTGGCTGGCAGCGCATCTGCTCACCGCCCTGTTTACAATGGCGGGAATCATCTGGACCGCGCTCGACCTGCGCGCGCTGGAACGTGATCCATCGGCGAGACCCGCGCGCCTGACCATGATCAGTGCGATTGCTGGTGCCGCGCTGTTCATCCAGCTTTTGTACGGCGCGCTGATGGCCGGGCTGCGTGCCGGTTTGGTCAGCGATAGCTGGCCGTTGATGAACGGCCGTTTCTTTCCAGGCACGACCCAGCCGCGATCGTTGCTCGCGGCGCTGACAGATGATCCCGCGATTGTCCATTTCATCCACCGCTGGTGGGCGTGGATCGCCGTCGCGGCGCTGATCGTGCTTGCCCGCAAGGCCAGGAGCATCGAACGCAGCGCATCGCGCACGATCCATATCGCGTTCGGCACCCAGCTACTGCTCGGCATCGCCACGGTGATGAGCGATGTCAGCATCACCATGGCGGCGTTGCATCAGTTGACCGGCGCGCTGCTTGTCGGCGCCACGGCGTGGGGTGCCCATGCTGCAGGCCGCATCACCCGCTGATCGAAGGCAGAATTTGACGGTGAAACCTGACCGGTATTCCAATACCCGTCACGAAACCCGCCGATATGCTTGACTTTCACGGGCTCCGGAGACATTAGCCCGCCAACAGCGCCGTCCCGCCCGGGGCGGCGCGTGTCGTTTGAAAGCAGACGCGCTAGCGTCTCGAGAAAAAAGGTCTGGCCCCATGAAGGCGCTGATGAAGACCACCAAGTCGGTCAAGCCGCACGAGGTGGAGAAGAAATGGCTTATCGTCGATGCCGACGGCCTGGTGGTCGGTCGCGTCGCGTCGATTATCGCCAACGTGCTGCGTGGCAAGCACAAGACGAGCTTCACGCCGCATGTCGATTGCGGTGACAATGTCATCGTGATCAATGCCGAGAAGATTGCGTTCACGGGCAACAAGCTCAAGGACAAGATCTATTACAAGCACACCGGCTATGCTGGCGGCATCAAGGAAATCACTGCGGGCAAGGTGCTTGAGGGCCGTTTCCCCGAGCGCGTGCTGGAAAAGGCCGTTGAGCGCATGATCCCGCGCGGCCCGCTGGGTCGCCAGCAGATGCGCAACCTGCGCATTTTCGCCGGCAGCGAGCATCCGCACGCAGCGCAGAACCCTGAAGTCCTCGATATCGGTGCCATGAACCGCAAGAACAAGGTGGGCGTGTAATGTCCGACAACCGTCAGTCCCTTTCCGATCTGGCCGATCTGGCCAGCCAGGCAGCAGCCGCACCGGTCGCTGCAGCCGACGCCCCCGCAGCAGCGGCAGCACCCGTTCGCGCGCCGCACCCGCTGCGCGCGCAGGAGATCGACAAGTTCGGTCGCGCCTATGCCACCGGCCGCCGCAAGGACGCCGTTGCGCGCGTCTGGCTGAAACCAGGCACCGGCAAGATCACGATCAATGGTCGCGACCAGGAAGTCTATTTCGCACGTCCGACGCTGCGCCTCGTCATCAACCAGCCGTTCGGCGTTGCCGAGCGCACCGGCCAGTATGACGTGATCTGCACCGTCAAGGGCGGCGGGCTTTCGGGCCAGGCCGGCGCGGTCAAGCATGGCATCAGCCAGGCACTGACCCGTTTCGAACCGATCCTGCGCGCACCGGTCAAGGCCGCGGGCTTCCTGACCCGCGACAGCCGCACGGTCGAACGCAAGAAGTACGGCAAGGCCAAGGCACGCCGCAGCTTCCAGTTCTCGAAGCGCTAGGCTTTTCGCTCATGCGAATGGGGAGCGGTCCGGCAACGGGCCGCCCCTTTTCGTTGTGACGGCGGCTTTGGCGGCAAGGCGCGGGAAGCAATTGCCGCGCATATCTGCCAAAGAAAGCGGCAAGATGAGGGAGATGATCAATGCCGCTTCGATTCACCACCATGCCCTCCCCGATCGGCCAGTTGACGCTGGTGGCGAGCGACACCGGACTGACGGCAATCCTGTGGGCAGACACTGACCCGGACGATGTCCATCTGCGCGGCGCAATCGAGGACCGTGATGACCCGATCCTGACCGCAGTGGCGCGCGAGCTAACCGCCTATTTCGACGGCACGCTGACGACCTTTACCGTGCCGCTCGATTTCCGTGGCACTGACTTCCAGAAAAGCGTGTGGGCCGCCCTGCTGACCATCCCGTTCGGCGAAACGCGCAGCTATGGCGATGTCGCGCGACAGATCGGCCGGCCCTCAGCCTGTCGTGCGGTCGGTGCCGCCAATGGCCGCAACCCGATCCCCATCATCGCGCCCTGCCACCGCGTTATCGGATCAAATGGCGCGCTGACCGGCTTTGGTGGCGGACTGGACGTGAAAGCCCTGTTACTCAAGATCGAGGGATATGTGCCGCAGTCTGGCGAACAGATCAGGCTGATCTGAGCTCTCCGAACAATCCTGCGCCAGCTTGCGCTATCCGGCAGGCGACAGGCATAAATGCGGGATGTCTCCTGCCGATTCCGATACCCAGACCATCATCAATTTCCTTGAGCGCATTGGCATTGCGGTCGTCCTTGGCACGGTAGCGGGTGATACCGCGCTGCCCGCGATGACGGTACGCAACGGCGCATTGCTGGTCGATCTTGCGCGGCTGGCATGGCCGGGCGACCTGTTGCACGAGGCCGGTCATATCGCCGTGACGGACCCCGCGCTGCGCGCGACGCTGAGCGACGTCAGCAGTGATCCGGGCGAGGAGATGGCGGCGATTGCATGGTCCTATGCCGCCGCCATTGCCATCGGCATCGACCCGAAGCTGGTCTTTCATGAACATGGCTATCGCGGCGGCGGCGGCTGGCTGGCCGACAATTTCAACCAGGGCCATTATGTTGGCGTGCCGATGCTGGAATATTTTGGCATGGCGGCACGCAAGGCCGATGCCGATGCGACCGGTGTCGCAACCTTCCCGCACATGTTGCGCTGGTTGCGCTGACCAACCTGCGATCAGCGCGTTACCGCAAAACAGAAAACAGCCCCGATGTTTCAGCGAACACCCAGGTCACCAAATGCCCAGCGCAAGGTCTTGGCAACGCCATAGGTACCAGCGCGAACCAACGGGCGCGTCAATAACGGGCCGGGCAGCCCGTGCATCGTCCGCGCCCAGGCCGGGAGCAAGTCAACTGCCGCCTGAAAGGTCATCGCCTGGATCGGCGCCGATGCGGCGCTGCGCGGTTTCTGGTCAAGCACCAGTCGCGCCACCTCACGCGTGCGATCTGTGACAGCGAGCGCGGGTCGAAAACGGGTGATCAGCGCCATCGCCTCGGCGCGGTTGCGCGGCACAGGATCGGCCCCAAGCATCTCACCCATCATTGCCATTTCGGCGAAATAACGGTCCTGATCATCAACCGTCATCGCGGGCTCGGCATAGCGAATCCATGCGTCGAGAAAGCTGACAGCCTCGCTGACATGGACCCAGGCGAGCAGGTCGGGGTCATTGGCGGTATAGGGCGTTCCATCTGGCAGGGTGCCGCTGACATGGTTGTGCACCTCCCGCACCCTGGCGATAATCGCGAGCGCATCATCGCGACCGCCATAGCTGGTCACGGCGATGAAGCGCGCGGTGCGCCGCAACCGCCCGAGCATGTCGGTGCGAAAATTGCTGTGATCCCAAACACCCGCCAGCACCGCCGGGTGAAGCATCTGAAGCAGCAGCGCCGTAACCCCGCCGACCATCATTGATGTCACATCACCATGAACGCGCCACACGACCGATTGCGGGCCGAACAGGCCATCCTCACGACGCTGCACCGGCTGCTCGCCGCGTTCCTGATCATTGAACAGGGCGCGCACTTCACCGACCAGGCGTTGCCTGGCCTTGCGGCTGATCAGGTCAAGGGGCGCGATCACCCTGCCCCTATAGCGCCCTGATCCTGAAAGCGGCAGCGCTGATAAATCAGTTCACCGAAAATGCGATGGCGCAGCGCCAGGACAAAATCGAAACTGCCACCCCCGCAATCAATATGGCTGATGGTCAGGGCACCCGGCGCGAGCCAGCGCGGCAGCCGCCACCGCGCTGCGCGAAGTGCCACGAAATAGTGATCCGCATCGAAATGCAGCGCTTGCCTATCGGCACGCACGGTCAGCGCGATACCAATGCCAAAGCCGAGATATTCCTCAAGGCCCGTCACCCCGGCGAAGCGCTTGGTGCTGCGGATGACCTGCGGGAAACCATGCGCGCGTCCATAGATCCGGGTCCAGTGCTGGCCGCCACCGGCAGCGTCAGCCGTCACCCCGACAACAGCGGGTACGCCGGGATCGCAGCCAAGCGGCAACGGCGCACCGATCAGTCGCGCAGCCTGGGTCAGGATCCAGCCGGCGACGTTCACGCGACAGTCGGTGATCACGCCGCTGTACGTGGCCGCCTCATCGCCAAGTCGCCGCGCAAACCGCGCCCGAACCGCAGCCGGGAGCAATGCCCAGCCATCAGCCCCGAGCAAGTGGCGAAAGCGATGATCGAGCGTTGCGACATCACCCGATAGCGCGCGGCGCGGTAGCCGGGGCATATCGTGACGGGCGACGCGGATCATCACCTTTCTCCTTGCGCTATGAAGCCCTGCGGCGGCTGAAGGTGAGCAGATTGACGACCTTCGCGCCAAGCTTGATCAACGCCATGACCTTGGCCGGTGGCACGGTAAGCATCTGCGCGTACCAGCCATCCAGTGTCTCGACGAACGCCTGCAACTCATGAAGACGCCCGCGCGCCGCCGCACTGACACGCGGATCATCATCTGCGGCATCAAGCACGTGACGCAAGGCCAGGATCGCGGGGTCGATTTCCCGCTCCTTGCGGCCTTGCGCGATGCGGCTGACCATCTGCCACAGGTCAGTTTCCGCCTCATAATGGTCACGCCGGTCGCCCAGCACCGGCACGCGCCGGATAAGCTTCCAGCTGAGCAGCTCGCGCATCGAATTGGAAACATTGGACCGCGCCATGCCGAGCGCGTCGG
Organism: uncultured Sphingomonas sp.; assembly: GCA_963422345.1. Classification (GTDB taxonomy): domain Bacteria; phylum Pseudomonadota; class Alphaproteobacteria; order Sphingomonadales; family Sphingomonadaceae; genus Sphingomonas. Next base: position 1,584,111 of record OY729425.1, on the reverse strand, counting down.
CAATATCCTCTGCGGTCAGCGCGCGTTCGGAAACATAGAGCAACGCATGGATCTGCGCGACCGAGCGATTGACCCCCCATTGCCCGCCCATATCGCCCCAGCGCAACACGAACTGCTCGATCGCGGCGGGTAAACCAGATGACTCGACTGTTATTTCTGTCATGACAGAAATTTATGACAGTTCGGATTTGATGTCAATCAACCTGGCAGCGTGGCGAGATCAACACTGCTTGCAATCGCGCCCGTCAGGCGACGCGGACTTACCGGCCCTCAGGCGCGAACGTGGCGACAAGATCAAAGCGGTCACCGCGAAAGGTCTGGCAGACATAGGTCACCGGCGTTCCGGTTCGCCAGGTCCAGCGCTCTACGCAAAGGCAGGGGGTATGGCGGGGGATGGCGAGACGCGCGCTGACGTCAGCGCTCGCCCCGACCGCACTGATGCGATGTCGCGCCTGGGTCCATGGCACCGACGCCAGCAACCATGCGCTGGGTGACTGGGCAGCAAAATCGGCACTGGCCGCATCAGGCACACAGTCAAGGTTGATCAGCCGATCCTCATAAGCAAAGGGGCCGTCCTGCCCATGATGGACGCCGGTAACGTGACGCAGTGCCGTGCCGCGAACGAAATTGCCGCTGTGCCCGTCGTCGGTCAGGAACTGCGACGACGCGAGAGCGAAGTGATAGCCGCCGGTACGCTCGGCAATCGCCTTGCCGATGTCGGGAATGTCGAGCACGGCGGAATGAACATGCGGATAGGCGACGAACGTACCCGCCTTGCGCCGACGTTCCACAAGGCCAGCGCGAACAAGCGCGTTCAACGCCTTGCCAACCGTCGCCCGCGCGCAGCCATAATGCGCGACAAGTTCATGTTCGAACGGAATACGATGCCCCGGCGGCCATTCACCTGAGGCAATGCGCGTTTCCAGTTCCAACCGGATCCGGTCGGCGATGGTCACGCAGCCAGGATCCTGTCCAAGACCTTCAGGTAGCGCGCGGTCACGCTGGCGGCATCACGATGCCTGCCGCCGGTCACCAACTTTCGCCCGCGCTTCCACACTGTGTCGATGCAAGTGTTGCGCGCAGCAAAGACCCAGCTATCGAGCAGCTGATCACCGCTGCGACCGTGAAGGGCGGGGTGCGCAGCATCAAGCGTCACAAAATCCGCAACACAGCCGACCGCCAGGCCCGGTGAGATACCCATCGCCTGCCCCCCGCCATCCAGTGTAGCGGCAAACAGGCGCCGGGCGACGGACGGATATGCGTCACTCGCCAAGACATTGCGCGCCTGATGGGCAAGCCGCTGGCTCGATTCCAACGCGCGCAGTTCCTGCGCGGGGTCGATCAGGATGTTGGAATCCGTCCCGGTCGCGATGCGCCCACCCGCCGCGAGAAAGCGCTGCGCCGGGAAAATGCCGTCACCCAGATTGGCTTCCGTAACCGGACACAGGCCGGCGACCGCGCCACTTGCGGCCAGGGCATCGCATTCGGCGTCAGTCAGGTGCGTGGCATGGATCAGACACCAGCGCGGATTGAGACCGACATGGTCAAGCAACCACTCAACCGGCCGTTTTCCGGACCAGGTGAGGCTGTCCCGCACCTCCTTTTGCTGTTCGGCCGCGTGGATATGAATTGGTCCCTGCCCGCTGAGCGCCAACAAGGCGGAGAGTTCATCCGCCGTAACCGCGCGCAGGCTGTGCGGGGCAATACCCAGTTGGTCTCCATCAGCGAGCAGCGACCGGCTGATCTCAAGCAAGCGGGCGAAACTGTCGAGATCATGGATGAAGCGGCGCTGGCCCGGCGTTGGTGCCTTGCCGCCAAAATTGCTGTGCGCGTAGAATACCGGGAGCAAGGACAAGCCGATCCCGCTGACCCGTGCGGCGGCGACAATGCGACCGGCCATCTCGGCAGGATCAGCATAGGTACCGCCATCGACGTCATTGTGAAGATAGTGGAATTCACCGACATGGGTGTAGCCGCTCTCGAGCATCTCGACATAGGCCATGGTGGCAATTGCTTCCATGTCGTCGGGCGTAAGCCGGTCGAGGAAGCGGTACATCACCTCGCGCCAGCTCCAGAAATTGTCGTCGCTGTTGCCGGCACGATGCTCGGCGAGCCCCGCCATGCCGCGCTGAAAGGCGTGGCTGTGGACATTGGCCAGCCCCGGCAATGTGATCTGATGCACCGCATCACCGGGCGTAGCAGGCACGCCCGTTTCCACCGACGCAATCCGCCCATTTCCCAGCGTGAACCGCACATCCTGCGCCCAGCCTTCCGGCAATAGTGCGGTCGCGGACCAGAATGCGGACATGAGACCCCTCCCTGCGTGGAATTATTATGTCTAGACATAATCGAAATGATCTGCAACTCCTGTGCCGTGAGCAGCGAGTCAGTCCTCAAATGTGATCGCCTGTGGCGCAATGCCCGGCTTGCCACCATGTCTGGCGCGGGTGTCGTCGATGACGGTATCATTACCTGCCGGGACGGCCGGATTACCTTTGCCGGAGCCAGCGCCGATGCGCCCGCATTTGAGACGGCGGATGTGGTCGATTGTGCTGGCCGCTGGATCACGCCGGGACTGATTGATTGCCACACACACCTTGTGCACGCTGGCAATCGTGCCAGGGAATTTGAGCTGCGGCTGGCAGGCGCGAGCTATGAAGAGATCGCCCGCTCCGGTGGCGGCATCGTCTCGACGATGACGGCAACGCGGGCGGCGAGCGTTACCGAACTGGTCCAGTCAGCCCTGCCCCGCCTGGACGCCCTGATTGCCGAGGGTGTGACGACAATCGAGATCAAATCAGGTTACGGCCTGTCCTGCGACGATGAACTGAAAATGCTGCGTGCGGCGCGTCAACTGGGCGAGGAACGCGCAGTGGCAGTGCGGACCACCTTGCTTGCCGCCCATGCCCTGCCACCGGAATTTGCGGGAAATGCAGACGGGTACATCGCCCATATCTGCGACGTGATCATACCCGCCGCCGTGCAAGCCGGCCTGGCCGACGCCGTTGACGGATTTTGCGAGACCATCGGCTTCACGCGGCCGCAGATCGAGCGCGTGTTTGCAGCCGCAGCTGCCCATGGGTTACCGGTGAAGCTCCATGCCGAGCAACTTTCGAACCAGCATGGTGCAGCGCTCGCGGCCAGCCATCGAGCCTTGTCGGCAGACCATCTCGAGCATCTGGACGAGGCCGGCATTGCCGCCATGGCGCGCGCGGGTACAGTTGCCGTGCTGTTGCCCGGTGCATATTATTTCACGCGCGAAACCCTGCCGCCGCCCGTCGCCGGGCTGCGCGCGGCGGGTGTTCCGATGGCGCTGGCAACAGATTGCAACCCGGGCACGTCACCGCTCACCTCGTTGCTTCTGACTATGAATATGGCGGCGACGCTGTTCCGCCTGACGGTGGAAGAATGTCTTGGCGGCGTGACCCGCGAAGCGGCGCGTGCGCTGGGTGTGCTGGATCAGGTCGGCACGCTGGAAGTGGGCAAGGCATGTGATCTGGCGATCTGGGACGTCGAGCGCCCGGCAGAACTTGTCTATCAAATCGGGGCCAACCCGCTCCACCAACGCATCTGGAGGGGAAAATGAGTCTGACGATCCACGCAGGAGCGGTATCGCTTGCCGAATGGCGCCGCATTTACCGGGGCGAGACGCCACTGCTCGACCCGTCATGTCACGCGCAGGTCATTGCCAGCGCGGACGCGGTTGCGCGTATCCTCGCACGGCACCAGCCGGTTTACGGCATCAATACCGGCTTTGGGAAACTCGCCAGCGTCAGGATCAGCGATGACGACCTGCAGACGTTGCAGCGTAACATCGTACTGAGCCACGCGGCAGGCATTGGTGATCCCATGCCCGTGCCGGTTGCCCGCCTGATGATGGCACTCAAGCTGGCCAGCCTGGCGCAGGGTGCGTCGGGAGTTCAACTGGCTACGGTCGAGATGATCGCAGTGATGCTGGAAAAGGGCCTGACCCCGGTGATTCCGGCACAAGGCTCGGTCGGTGCGTCGGGTGATCTTGCGCCGCTGGCGCATATGGCCGCGACGATGATCGGCACCGGTGAAATCTGGGTCGACGATGTCCGCACCCCGGCTGCGGCGGCGCTGTCGCAGGCAGGCTTGTCCCCGATTGTCCTGGGGCCGAAGGAAGGTCTGGCCCTGCTCAACGGCACGCAATTCTCCTGTGCCTATGCGCTTGCCGGCCTGTTTGAGGCGGAGCGGCTGTTTTGCTCGGCGCTGGTTTCTGGCGCGCTGTCGACCGAAGCCGCCAAGGGATCGGACGCCCCGTTTGACCCACGCATCCATACCCTGCGCGGCCACAAGGGGCAGATTGAAACCGCACAGGCGCTGCGCACGCTGATGGATGGGTCAGCAATCCGCGCGTCACATCTTGTCGACGATAGCCGGGTGCAAGACCCCTATTGCCTGCGCTGCCAGCCACAGGTGATGGGTGCCGTGCTTGACCTGTTGCGGCAGGCAACAACGACGCTGCTGACCGAGGCCAATGGCGTGTCAGACAATCCGTTGATCTTTTCCGACACTGATGAGGCGCTGTCCGGCGGCAATTTCCATGCCGAACCAGTCGCCTTCGCCGCCGACATGATTGCGCTGGCGCTATGTGAAATCGGCTCCATTGCCGAACGGCGGATTGCCATGCTCGTTGACCCGGCACTGTCCGGATTGCCGGCCTTCCTTACCCCCCGCCCCGGCCTGAATTCCGGTTTCATGATTCCGCAGGTAACGGCGGCAGCGCTGGTTTCTGAGAACAAGCAGCGGGCCTATCCCGCCAGTGTCGATTCGATCCCGACCTCGGCCAACCAGGAAGACCATGTTTCGATGGCCGCGCATGGTGCGCGGCGATTGATGGCGATGGCAGACAATGTCGCGGGCATTCTGGCAATTGAATATCTGGCGGCAGCGCAAGGCTGTGACTTCCACGCACCGCTGACATCAAGCACGACCCTGGAGGCAGCGCGCGCGCTGCTGCGCGAGACCATCCCCACGCTTGGGGAAGATCGCTATTTCCACCCGGATATTGCCCATGCACGGGAGCTGATTTGCTCAGGCGCGGTGGCGGAACTGGCCATGCTGTCAGCCCTCGCATGACCGACTGGCTTTCCGTCCTGCCGGGCGATGCCCCGCTGATTGTCAGCATTCCCCATGCCGGCACGACGATTCCGGGTGAGATTTCCGGCCTGTTGTCGCACGAACTGGCGCGACGTGACGCCGACCATCATGTCGATCAGCTTTATGCCTTTGCCACGGAACTGGGCGCGACGATTATCAGCAGCCGCATTTCACGCACGGTAATTGATCTCAATCGCGATCCCGATGGTCAGTCGCTCTATCCGGGGCAGGCAACAACCGGTCTTTGCCCCGACACCACCTTCGACGGCGACCCGCTTTATCAGGCAGGAACAGAACCAGATGCGGCGGAGATTGCGCGGCGGCGGCTGGCCTATTTTGACCCCTATCATAAAAGCCTGGGTGAACAGATTGGGCGGTTGCGGGCACACCACCCCGCGATCGTCCTGTATGACGCGCATTCCATCCGCAGCCATGTACCACGCCTGTTTGCCGGCGCATTGCCGCAGTTCAACATTGGCAGTTTCGATGGCGCCAGTTGCAGCGCGGATCTGACGGCGCAGGTGGCGGCGCGATGCACGGGCGATAGCCATGTCATCAATGGTCGCTTCAAGGGCGGCTGGATCACGCGTCATTATGGCGACCCTGCGCGGGGCATTCACGCCGTCCAGATGGAACTCGCCATACGCGGCTATGCTGATGAAGACGGCATCTGGCCGCCACGCTGGGACGCCACGCGCGCCGCGCCGATGCAGGCGCGGTTGCGCGCCATTCTCCTTGCCTGTCTGGACTTTGCGAAAGGACCACAATGAGCCGCCTCGACAATAGCCGCGTCATCCGCGCCGCGCATGGCCCGAACCTCAGCGCCAGGAGCTGGCTGACCGAGGCGCCGCTGCGCATGTTGATGAACAATCTTGACCCGGACGTGGCCGAAGATCCTGCCGCGCTGGTTGTCTATGGCGGCATTGGCCGTGCAGCGCGCAACTGGGAATGTTATGACCAGATCATCGCCACGCTGAAACGGCTGGAGGACGACCAGACCTTGCTGATACAATCGGGCAAGCCGGTCGGCGTATTTCGCACCCACAAGGACGCGCCGCGCGTCCTGCTCGCCAATTCCAACCTTGTGCCGCAATGGGCGACCTGGGCCCATTTTCACGAGCTCGATCGCGCCGGATTGATGATGTACGGCCAGATGACCGCCGGATCTTGGATCTATATCGGGTCGCAGGGCATCGTGCAGGGCACCTATGAGACCTTCGTCGAAATGGGCCGCCAACATTATGGCGGAGACCTGTCAGGAAAGTGGATTCTGACGGGCGGGCTTGGCGGCATGGGCGGCGCACAGCCGCTTGCTGCAACCATGGCCGGGGCGTCGTGCCTTGCAGTTGAATGTCAGCCATCGCGAATCGAGATGCGGTTGCGCACAGGCTATATTGATCGCCACACTGACAGCCTCGACGAAGCGCTGGAGATCATGGCAACCGCCAAATCACCGGTCTCGGTTGGCTTGCTGGGCAATGCGGCAGATGTGTTCCCTGAAATCTATCGTCGTGGCGTGCGCCCCCATGCAGTGACCGACCAGACATCAGCGCATGACCCGATCAACGGCTATCTCCCGCAAGGCTGGACGCTGGACCAGTGGATGACGGCGCGCGAGCGTGACCCGGCCAGCGTGGAAAAGGCGGCACGTGCATCCATGGCCGTGCATGTCCGCGCGATGCTCGATTTCTGGAATGCGGGCGTGCCAACCGTCGATTACGGCAACAATATCCGCCAGGTCGCCCGGGACGAGGGCGTCGAAGATGCGTTTGATTTTCCCGGCTTCGTGCCGGCCTATATCCGCCCGCTGTTTTGTCGCGGCGTTGGCCCGTTCCGCTGGGCCGCGCTGTCAGGTAACCCCGAGGACATTTACAAGACCGACGCCAAGGTGAAGGAGTTGATCCCCGACGACCCGCATTTGCACAACTGGCTTGATCTTGCGCGTGAGCGGATTCAATTTCAGGGGCTGCCGGCACGGATCTGCTGGGTTGGCCTTGGCCAGCGCCATCGGCTGGGCATGGCATTCAACGAAATGGTCAGGAATGGCGAGCTGAAGGCGCCCATCGTGATTGGTCGCGACCATCTCGATTCAGGGTCGGTCGCCAGCCCCAATCGCGAAACCGAGGCGATGCAGGACGGCTCTGACGCGGTTTCGGACTGGCCGTTGCTCAACGCCTTGCTCAACACCGCATCTGGCGCGACCTGGGTATCGCTGCATCATGGCGGCGGCGTTGGCATGGGTTATTCCCAACATGCCGGCATGGTGATTGTTGCCGACGGCACCGACGATGCAGCGCGCAGGCTGGAGCGCGTGCTGTGGAATGACCCGGCCACCGGCGTGATGCGCCATGCCGATGCCGGCTATGACATTGCGCGGGATTGCGCCCGCGAACAGGGGCTGGATCTGCCGGGAATATTGTGACGCGCGCGATCGGGGGCATCTTGGAGCGGGTGAAGGGAATATAACAAATAACTGGAAAGAAACAAGATTTTTTGTTAAAATTACCCACACAGAACCTACACAGGTACGAAAAACCAGTGGGTTAGGGCTGAAATCTACACAGTTTCTACACAGTGGGCCAAGGGAAATGAAGTTCGTCACCGACAAAGAGCAGATCAAACCCGGTCTTATCATTTTTCGGCGCGGCGATGTTGGGCACGACCAGTTCTACTGCCGCGTCAGGATTCAGAACGAAGACCGCTACAAGACGATTTCACTCAAAACGACGGATCGGCAGACCGCGCGGGACCGCGCGATGGATCAGGATGCCGACATCCGCTTTCGCGTGAAGCATGACGTTCCCGTATTCAATCGGCCCTTCTCGCAAGTGGCCGAGGAATATGCCGACGCGCAGCAGCGGCGCGCCAACGCGGGCGAGGTCAGCCAAGCCCGCGCGATGAACGTCAAGAACAAGGTCAATGGTCCACTCAACGCCTATGTTGGCAGTACCCAGATTCACTTGGTCAGTCAGGATCGCTGGTCGGAATATCCGCTATGGCGGCGAGAGAATGGCGTCGGTCGCCGCAATGGTAAAATCAGCGATTCCACCATTCGCATTGAGATGAGCATCTTTGCCGCCATCATGAACTATGCTGTCAGCAAGCGTTACGTCCCTGCACATCATCGCTTCGAGGGGATGCCGAAACTCAAATCCGCGCGGCGCGATGAATTCACGCTGGAGGAATATCGCAAGCTACACAGCGTGGGCCGCAAATGGATGAAAGAGGCGACCACGCCGCAGGGCATCTGGTATCGCCAGATGTGCTACAATTTCATCCTGATCATGTGCAACACGGGGATGCGCCCGCCCGAAGCCAAGAATTTGCGCTGGCGCGACATCACGAAAGCGAAGGACAAGGACGGCACCGATATTCTGGTTCTCTTCGTCCAGGGCAAAGGCAAGTCACGCCAGTTGATCGCGCCAAAGAGTGTCGGTGAATATCTCGACCGCGTCCGCGCACATTCCAAAGCCACCAAGCCCGACGATCATGTCTTCACCATCATCAACGGCAAACCCGCCGTCTGGCTCTACCGCGATACCGTCGAGGAATTGCTGAAATACGCAAGCCTGCGGGACGGGCCGAGCGGCATTCCCCGAACCACCTATTGCTTCCGCCATACCTATGCGACGTTCCGGCTTTCCGCAGGGGTTGATGTCTACATTCTCGCCCAACAAATGGGCACTTCGGTCAAGATGATCGAGCAGCATTATGGCCATGTAAACACCATCAAGCACGCCGACCGCGTGTTGATGGGCATCGGCGGATGGGACGCGATGCACACCGAAATGGATGCTGAAATCGACCGGCAAGAAGCGAAAGCGAAGACCGTGCAGTCGATCAAGGCGAAGCAGCCAGCAAAGTCGCCTCGCTCCAAACGCTAGAGCATTTTGTGATTAGATTGACGCATAGCCTGAGTTTCTGAGATAGTTGGCGCATTCCTGAGGTGAGAAGGCATCGAGGAGCGATCCGATGCGCCGCCAGGTTGCCTCGACGGATCGCTCCTGGGCTTTACGCAGGAGCGTTTTGAGCTTGGCGAAGACCTGTTCGATGGGGTTCAGGTCGGGGCTGTAGGGCGGGAGGAACAGGATCCTTGCGCCAGCCGCCCGAACGGCGTTGCGCACCGCCTCACCCTTGTGGCTGCCGAGATTGTCGAGGATGACGATGTCACCCGGCTTGAGCGTCGGGATCAGGAACTGCTCGACATAGGCGAGGAAGCTTTGCCCGTTGATCGGGCCGTCGATCACGGCCGGCGCGTCGATCCGGTCACAGCGGAGTGCGGCGAGGAAGGTCAGCGTCTTCCAGTGGCCATGCGGTACCTTGGCGCGCAGCCGCTCGCCCCGGCGACAGCGGCCATGGGTGCGCGTCATGTTGGTCTTCGCCCAGGTTTCGTCGATGAAGACGAGGCGCCGCGGATCAAGCCGGCCCTGATAGCGCTTCCAGCTCGCCCGCCGTCGGGCCACGTCGCGCCGATCCTGTTCTGAGGGCAGCACGCTTTTTTTTGAAGCTGATGCCCTCACCGACGAAGAAGCGCGATAACATGCCGGTATCGGCCCGCACGCCGCGTTCGGCGAGCAACCGTGCCGACAACGCCGCCAGCGTGATGTCGGGCTCAGCAGCGATCACCGCCAGTAACCAGTCGCGCTCCGGCTTCACCTTTGATGGCCGGTGGCCGCCGGTACCCGCACAGCACCGGTCGCCGGCGCGCTCATAGCGCTGAACCCACTTGATCGCCGATGCCTCGCTCACGCCAAATCGTCGCGACGCAGAGCGGCGGCTCTCGCCACCCCGTACCACCGCATCGATCACCCGGTCACGCAAATCCTGAGAATAGGCTCGTGCCATAAGGGCTGGCCTCCAAACCCAGCCCAAAGCTTGAATCACATCCAGGCACCCTTGGGAATCCACATTCGATTCCACCTATTCGCAGCGCGCTCTAGCGCAAGTGCGGGTTCGGACCTGAGCGACCGGCCCGGAAGCGCCGGAACCGTGCTTGTGCTGTCCACTCACCTGTTGCGACATTGCCAATGCACCGCTGGTGCTTCTCGATTGGCAATGTTGCCAAGCGGGGTTGGGAATCAGGTGTGCCCGGCCCGTAGCACCCCCATCCCCGCGTCTTCCCAAATATGTTCCAACGCTGGCGGCGGACGCGAGAAAACGGGTCCGGACCCCATCGCCCTGCCGCCAGCGACGAGAGCAAACTACCTTTCTACAATGCGGTTGTTTTAGCGGCGATTGCACTGGAGGGCGTTACGGTCACGTCCGTATATTTCCACTCCACAAGCGAGGACGTTTTAGTGTTGTCCTCTAAGATGATCGCCTCACTGGCGCCGACTTGCGACTCCACGCCATCGATCCAAAGCATCCAATAATGATTGGGCCGGTCGCCATCGGACAATCCATCAATGCTGTCGATCTGCGCCCCGTAAATTGATCGATACTCCACCCGAAATGCGAAATCTTTCGGATGCATGGCCTCGCCGATAATCATCGCCTGAAGTGCGGTAAGCCCGGCAAACCATGGGATGTCTGGTAGTGACAACGTGGGTACTGGGTTCGCAGCGTCATTGTAGATACGGACTTCTACGGTGTTAGTCATAATCGACTCCGGTTAAAATCGAGTTCAACAATAGACGTTCCGGACTTATCTACAAGATCAACTCACCAGTGCTTCAAATGATTTTCCATTTTATTTTGGCGCGGCAACCCCAAGCCTCCGCCTTCCCGTAACCTGTGTGGCCTCGGTGGACGCGACCACGCGCTTGGGCCGACCCTTGCCGCCCTTACCCAGCCCGATTTTCACCGCCATTGCCTTGCGCATCTCGGAATAGGCGGGCGCCGTCATCGGATAATCGGCGGGCAGCTTATAGCGCGTGCGATATTCCGCAGGCGTCAGCCCCTGCGTCGTCAAATGGCGCTTGAGCACGGCGTAGGGTTTGCCGTCGATCATCGAGATGATCTTGGTCGGATCGGCAAGGCTTTTGCGGACCGACACGGCGGGTGTGAACACTTCCTCGATAGCCGTTGCCACAGGTGCGGTGCGCAACCCCGCAAGCGTGGCGTGAATGGCGCTGATCACACCGCCGATCTCACTCACCCCGACACGGTTCTTCATCACATAATTGGCGGCGATTTCTGCGGTGCGCATCACCAGCGTGTCAGATTCATCCATGCGCGTCACTCCGTGGGGCAATGTGCCGCATCCCGTGCCAGAGGCGGGAGCGTTCTTCAATGCCAGCACCCGGTGCAGCGGTCCTTGCGGTAAATGCCACGTCGAGGTTGGATAGCCATGCGCTGCCCGTGACCGGGCCGAACCAGCCCACGGCTTGTGAATTGGATGCGCGTCTGGGGCAGGCCCGCCACGGGTAAACCCAGCTCGCTTCCGCGCGCGATGCGCTTGTGCAGCTGCGCCCCCTCCGGGCGCTAGCGCGAGGTGTGACCCGTGCCTCGGTGGCCCGCCCCGTGTGCTTCCCATCAAGCCGCAGGATGGTCCGGCGGCGGACACAAAGGAGCAGATCATGACCAACCAACCCAAACTCGCCGTCAAACCGACACACCGCATCTACCTCGTTACCGGCACCGGCAAATCCGCCTACTGGACGGCGATCGGCGCCGCCTGGCCCAACCGCGACGGCGCAGGATATTCGATTACCTGTGACGCGATCCCGATCCAGGGCCGCATCGTCATGCGCGAGATCACCGAGCGCCCGAGCGACAACGGAGGCCAGCAATGACCGCCGTCACCGCCGAGCGCATTCGCGGCTTGAACGACGCCTTCCGCTCCGCTGGCCCTGCCAGCGGAGACTGGATGATCACCGATGGCGTGCAGGAGCTTGGACCCGCCTTTGTCCTCGTCGCCATCGCCGAGGTTCGCAGGTTCGACCGCTTCACGTCCGACAACGACCCCTATGGCGAGCATGATTTTGGGGCCATCACCTTGGGTGGCGAACGACTGTTCTGGAAGATCGACTATTACGACCAAACGCTGACCTACGGCTCCCCCGCACCGGCAGACCCCGACGTCACGCGCCGCGTCCTCACCCTCATGCTGGCCTCGGAATATTGAGGCCAGTACCGGCGGCCCTTACGGGGGCCGCCGGATCGCGTTGATCAGTTGTGCGATGGCGGCGATCAACGCCGCAAGGGCGTCAATCAGTAGCGTCATCTCGTGCAGTTGGTGCATGGGTTCCTCCATCTTGCCCCGCGCGGAATTGCGCGATGGTGGAGGCAACTGGACGGACGGTATCCGCCGGATTGGCACAGGCCGCTTGCGCCGCCTTGACGGGATAGGGCTGCACGCGAGGAAGCCCATCGCCTTGCCCACCGGCACCGTCTGTCATGACCGATCACCCAGCGCCCAATGCAACGCCGGGGGAAATGAAACCCGTGTAGCGACCTGCCCAGCTACTTAGCTGCGCCGACCGTCCTTTTCCTTCGCGACGCCCTTGAACGGCTGACCGCCGCTCTTTTGGTCCATAAACCGGCCCGAACCAGCGTCACGCTTCACAAAATTGCCGCTCGGTGTTTGCGTCTGCGTGCGGTTCTTGACCGATCCGACGCGAGACCCCGCACCAGTATTCTTCGCCATTGTCCGTTCCTTATGCTTGGGACGCGCCCGAAATGGGGGCCGCGCCGCTGAGCACAAGGGGCCAATCCGCACCGCAGCGGGGGCGTTAGGTTTTTGTTAACCATTTCTTAGGAGTTGTCATGCTATCCTGCGCGTAGGTTCACCCACGCGCGCATGAGAAATCTATAACGGGCAAAATGACAGTTCAGAGGGGTCAAGCGACCCTACCGCTTGACCCGCAGGCTAGCCTGCGCACCGAATTGGTTGGGCAGCTCGCAGCGGCGCAACTGGCGCTCGAAGCTGCGATTGCCGAGCTAAGCCGCAGCGGTGCCGACAGCACCCTTGTCGCCGCCAGCCGCACCCAACTCGCCTCGCTCATTGGCCTGCGCCAGCAAATCGGAACCACCACGGGCGCGGCCCTTGCCGATCTTCGCGCCGAAGTCACCGCCGCTGTAACAGCTGCCGCCATAGCGACCCAACAAGCTCAAAGCGCGGATTCTGCCGCTGCGGCAGCGATTGCCAGCACGCTGGCCAACGCCGCCGTCGAAAGCAGAAGTGTCGTGCAATCTGCGATGCGCGACATGCACCGCTTCGATTCCTATCTACGTTTCGCTTCGGCTGAGGACGAAGAAACCTATCGTCGCCGCGAAGCCGAAACACGCCGCGCAATTGAAGCCGAGTTGGCCAAGCATACGCTGCAGGGCGACCTTACCGCCAACGCCCTGGCGCTCCGCCAATTGAACGACGCAGGCGCACACGGGGCCGATGCAAGTCCCGAATTTGCCGCAACCCGCGAGCGCTTGACCAACTCCTACAGCACTCTTCGCCAATCGATGATCGCATCGGGCCAAACGACAGAGACGCAAGATCGCATTGCCTCGGGCAATAAGGTTCCGGCAGAACCCCAGCCTGCCCCATCGACTGCGAGCGGGAAGCGGAGCGATCCAGTATCACCGACCCCAAGCCGTGACAGTGATTTGGGCGATGTATTGGCGACGCTCCGGGCTGCGGGGATACAGACAAACGAACACGGCGCAATCGGGCACGGCCTGAACGAGCAGGCGCCACAATCCTCGGTCAAAGGGCGCAGAACCTAATTGAAGCCAAGCTTGGCGCAATCCGCCAACGCTTGCCGAAGATAGGCATCATTCTTCGCCATCTGTGCCACTTCCGCATGGCCGTACTGATCAATGTCTCGGTTGAGCCGGGCATTGTCATACCCTTGCAGGCGGCCAAGTTTGAGCGCCGCATCGAACGCCAGCTTGCCTGTGGCATCGAGTGACGCGGCGCTCCGCCCGTTGGTCAGGTCTGGGCGATTGATCGCAGCAGCGTTCGCCGCAAAGCAGCGCAGTGCGTACTCATACGCCTTGTGATAAGCCTGTGCGTCAGGCGGTGCGGCTTGTGCGCCGAGGGGCGCCATAAGTGCCGCGACCATCACCGCTCCCACCAACGCCGCACAACGCATGGCAAAAATCCCTCACTCGACCGCAAAACGACGAGCCAAGGGTTACAAAATGGGCGATAGCGTTGCGGGCGAAGCCGTGATGAATCAGCCTGATAGGCATGATTACTTCCCTATGCGCGGGCGTGTTGAGCCGAAGCCGAAACAGCGCCAAAAGCGGCGCTGGCGCTCGCGTTTTCAAACATCGTGCTTGCAACGCTATCGCCCATACCGTTGCACTGGCGCGCAGGACACCGCTGCCATGACGCACCCGGTCGCAGATCCGCAGCTATTCGACGGAAGGGGCCGCCGAAAATACCTGCAACGGGCGGAAACACAGCGCCTGCTGGCGGCGGCAAGCAAGGCCGACCGCCAGACCCGGCTATTCTGCCATCTGCTATTCTACACCGGGTGTCGGATTTCCGAGGCGCTCGCGGTGCGCCCAGATCGGCTGGATCACGCCGCCTGCCACGTCGTCTTTCAGACGCTCAAACGCCGCCGCCCCGTGTTTCGCGCGGTGCCGATCCCGCAAGCGTTAAGCGCGGGTCTCGCCGCGCTGGCGCGTGGCAAACCGCCGGATCAGCCACTTTTCCCATTTTGCCGCCAGACCGCCTGGCGTAAGGTCAAAACGCTCATGGCGCAGGCCCGCATCTCCGGGCCACAAGCCACGCCCAAGGGCTTTCGTCACGCCTTCGGCGTCCTAGGGGTGCAATGCTCCATCCCCGAATCTGCCCTGGCCCGCCTCATGGGCCACGCCACCACCAAATCCACCCAAATCTACACCTTCGTCACCGGTGATGAGGAGCGGGCTTTGGTGCGGCGGATGTGGTGAGAGGCACCCTGTCAGGCACTTACAACACTATGGGCAATGGGGTTGCGCGAATAAAAATTCGATCGGACGGTAGCGGTCGATTAGCCAACTGACGCGGTAGCGTCGGCACGCTTTTGGCTATTCGATGTTTGATGGCAGGTCGGCCTCACGGGTCAGCGGGACCATGAAGGACGGCGTTCCAAACTGGCCCATCTGCACTAGAAATCCCTCGCCCCGCAGAAACATGATGTGCAGCCACAGCCACGATCGGAGGCGCTCGGCATCCGCCTCGATCGCCGCAAGCTCGGCTACGACAGTGCTTGTCGACAGGCGCTCGGGGTGCCGTTCGTGCACCAACGCACTTGCCCGTGAATAGGCTGACCTGAGATAGCCGGCGTTGAGGTCGAACTCACCAGCACCGGCTAGAACAGCTTCGTACTCTGGCGACGGAGACGGTTCGATACGTTGCGCACAAGGCAATTTCAGTAGATTTTTGCTGATAAGCCATACCAAGAGCTTATCTGCGTCCTTGGTCCGCTGATCGGCAAGTGTCTGTTGATTGCGGTATTCAACGCCGCTCAGACAACCGTATGCGACACCCTCTACGATTTTGCGGACTTGGAGGCCAATCCGTTCTGCTCGCGTCAGCGGCTGCTCGTCGTCAACGCTGCTCGCGATCGCCAGAAAACGATTGCGGATCAGGATCATCGTCGCGTGATAAGCCGCTCCCGGATCGAGGGCGTCGATCGGAATTGAGGATTTTGGCTTCTGTTGACGTGATCCGCGCTGATTCATTGCAATTCCCATCGACATCTAAAGCCTGAATGACTCAGTCGGCAACAACTGTTCCCAAGTACGCCGTTTCTAGGAACAAATATGCCAATAGTTTGCCGCTAGTTGTCTGGGTTAAGATACTCGTTATAAATGCTTTTACGTCCAACAAAATTACCCATAGTGTTGCGGACTTGCGGCAGCGAGCATCAACCGACGCCGGATATCGAACACCTATTCGACGGCACAGGCCCCCATCCGCGGCCCACAGGCAAACCGCCAAGGGCTTCCGCCGCGCCTTCGGTGTCCTCGGAGTGCAGCGTTCTATCCCGGAATTAGCGCTCGCCCGCCTCATGGGGTGCGCCACCACCAAATCGACTCAAATCTGCACCTTTGTTACGGGGGATGAAGAGCGCGCATTCGCGCGTAGATTGTAGTGACAACCGAAATTGTCATCAAATCTTCACAATATTTGAGCCTGAATAGGTATATGATGATTGAGCTGCTGCCGGTCTCATGGACACGAGGTTAGGCTACATTAGCTTGCTTCTCGAAGTCCATGGGGCTGAGATACCCCAAGGTCGAGTGCCTGCGTGTCGGGTTGTAGAAGCGTTCGATATAGTCGAACACATCGGCCCTTGCCTGATCGCGCGTACGATAGGTTTTTCGCGCGACCCGCTCGGTTTTGAGCGAGGAGAAGAAGCTCTCCATTGCAGCATTATCCCAGACATTGCCCGACCGGCTCATTGAGCAGGTGACGCCGTTATCGGCCATGAGCCGTTGGAACTGCTCGCTGGTATATTGACTGCCCTGGTCCGAGTGATGCAGCAGGGCGTCGGGCTTGCCACGCCGCCAGATCGCCATGACCAGCGCGTCGGTGACGAGTTGCGCCGTCATCGTGTCACTCATCGACCAGCCGACCACGCGCCTGGAGAACAGATCGATGACGGCCGCGACGTAGAGCCAGCCTTCGATCGTCCAGATATAGGTGAAGTCGGCCACCCATTTCCTGTTCGGCGCGTCGGCGCTGAACTGGCGATCGAGAACATTGCCGGCGATGACCGATCTTTCGCCATCGTCCTTGGGAAGGCCACGGCGCCGGGGCCGCGCCTTCAGCCCGTGCAGGCGCATCAGCCGTTCGATGCGGTGCAGGCCGCATGAAGGGCCTTCGGCCAGAAGATCGTGCCAGACGCGACGCGCGCCATAGGTCCGATCGCTGGCGATGAAGCTGGCGCGGATCTTCGCGCTGAACGCCTCGTCGCTGGATGAGCGTGCGCTCGGCGCGCGCGTGAGCCAGGCATGAAAGCCGCTGCGCGAGACCCCGAGCGCCTCGCAAATCCACGATACCGGCCAGATACCCCGGTGCTTCGCGATGAAGGCGAACCTCATATCGAGTCCTTCGCGAAGTAGGCCGCCGCTTTTTTTAAGATGTCGCGCTCCGCCTTCACCCTGACAAGCTCGCGGCGAAGCCGCTCAATCTCAAGCTGCTCGGGCTTCATGTTGCCGTGGCCGGGGAATGCCGCCCCTGCATCGGCCGCTGCCTCGTGCACCCATTTACGCAGCACATTTACATGCACGTCCAGATCGCGCGCCGCCTGAGCAGCTGTCACCCCACGATCCCGCACCAGCTTCACCGCCTCAAGCTTGAACTCTCGGCTGAACTTCCGTCGTTGCATCGTCACCCTCCGGTTCCATAAACACCTTATCTCGGTGTCCACGAAACCGGCAGCAGCTCAGATTTACTATTAACTTTTAACATAAAAGATGAAAGTAACATGGGCAACGAAGGCGCGCTTAATAGAATTGGATACGCTCGTAATTTAGCGAGATTGTACGGAGATCGCGAAGAGCTTCCCCGAAATATCATCGAAACTGCCCAAGCAACTGCTATCGGCGTTGCGGCAGCAATGGATGCTACGCAGCGATTTCCGATTGGCTGTCCGCCGGAAAAGAGTCGATAGACGGCAAGGGGCGCGTAGCGGATCGCCCGCTCTCGACAACGCCGCAAGCCGTTCATCCACATCGAAGAAACCACGCTGTCCCATCGCCGCCTCCCGCTCGCGCCAGCGGCAGTGAATCACCTCTCGCAGGCAAACGCCATAGGTTTTTAGAGACGTCCGATCGATAGAGGCTGACCCATCCATGCTGGCCTCCTTCACCAGCACAGATTCTGAATCAGAAAATCCGTCTCTTGGGAATCCCTTGCGATTCAGAACGGTCGAAAACCGCTCTAACAAGGTAGACCGCCAACCTTCCACATATTGAATTGCCCACTAACTCAAAAGATGGCTTGCGTTGGGTTGGCTGAATCACTACGCCGCCAAAAATTCGCGATTTGCAGAGCGATTGTCTGACGCGCTCTCTAGGCAAGGACACGAGTTTATGAATGCCATTAAGGCGATATTGTTGTTTGTACTCTGGTTAAGTCCGATTGTACTTACCCTAGGCGGGCTTGCCTGGACGCAATTTTATGGCCGTGATCGCCGCACCTGAATCAGCTACCGCTAAATTTTCTGTTGTGCGTCAATTCGAGTTCTATCTACTTCCGGACCGGTTTTTGGACCGCCTTTGTCAGGCACCTTGCGCCAATCCCGTTGTTCCTGACGTTTGCGCGTCACTTCAGTAGGTTGGCCCGCACGCGCCTTTTCCGCGCCCGGTTGAGCACTTAAGTGCTCCAATCTGGCGTTCGTGAAATAATCATATGTCTTGCTTATAAATCCATATCCAAAATACCCACTCGCGCTAAACAAAAATACGAGTAAAAGTTTCCGAAAATTTGACGATTTGCGAATTCTTGCCTTGGTATCTCGCCGGAAATATTTTCGCACTCGCTCAACCAAATCTTGCCGCTGCGGAACAGGATCTTGCTCAAGCTTCGCCGCATGTTTAGCTGAATTAGCAATCTCTAATCCAATATGACTTCTCATAACCGCAAAAAGCAGCGCTACAAAGCAAATGACGGCCCAAAATTCACTGGGACCATTGTGATTAGACTCTTCCCACAGCACACCTGTCAAAATATGTGAAGCGACACTCCCTATGTAATAGGGAGCCAACACCGCAACTAGTGCAAAATCCGCGATCTCCTGGATTTCCGCGATCTTCGAGTTCTGATTTAAGATGGTCGCAGCTTGCGCCCGTTGGTACAAAGTACGTATTTCCGCGCGCACTCTCGCGTAACGATGATTTAGCGCATCGACATAAGCAAATGTACGGCCAAGTCGCCGTTCGACATAATCCCCATAGGCGACAAATTCGCCAAGCGGCACAATTTTCAGTAATCCGTTCCGAATTCTGAATTGCGATATGTAATATCGCGAGCGTTCAATCCTATATTCAACACCACCAACTACT
Organism: uncultured Sphingomonas sp.; assembly: GCA_963422345.1. Lineage (GTDB taxonomy): Bacteria > Pseudomonadota > Alphaproteobacteria > Sphingomonadales > Sphingomonadaceae > Sphingomonas. Next base: position 1,565,043 of record OY729425.1, on the reverse strand, counting down.
TTAAGATTCGCACCCTCAAGTATATCTTGAACAGCTTTTATTTCATCCGCATTTATGTCGGCGCGTTGAATTAAATGGCTCATTTGAATGGCTGTTGATTTGCACTGAGAGTTGACCCGGGAGGGGCATAAAATTCCACTGAGAAGTGACCCATGTTTTGACCTTCCCCCTGGCTGTTGGGTTGGGGGATATTGGAGTGATCGACATGGCGTTATTGAGCGTAATCCGGCGCTGGCATTTCCGTGAGGGGATGCCGATCCGGGAGATAGAGCGGCGCACTGGGCTGTCGCGCAACACGATCCGCAAGTATCTGCGCAGCGGTACGGTTGAACCGAAGTTCATGGCCGCCGATCGACCGAGCAAGCTGGACCCGTTTGCCGAGAAGCTGTCAGGTTGGCTGCGGATTGAGGTCGGCAAGTCACGCAAGCAGCGGCGTACGGCAAAGCAGATGCACGCAGATCTTGTGGTGTTGGGCTACGACGGTTCCTACGGGCGCGTGGCGGCCTTCGTTCGCGCTTGGAAGTCCGAGCGCCAACGCGATGCCCAGTCCGCTGGCCGAGGCACCTTCGTGCCTTTGGTCTTTGCGCCGGGCGAGGCCTTCCAGTTCGACTGGAGCGAGGACTGGGCCTTGTTGGGCGGCAAGCAGGTCAAGTTGCAGGTGGCACATACCAAGCTGTCGCACAGCCGGGCCTTCACCGTGCGGGCCTATCTACTCCAGACCCACGAGATGCTGTTCGACGCCCTGACCCAGGCGTTCAGGGTTCTGGGCGGCGTTCCGCAGCGCGGGATCTTCGACAACATGCGCACAGCGGTTGATCGCATCGGCTCGGGCAAGGCGCGGCAGGTCAACGCCCGGTTCGCGGCGATGGCCAGCCATTATCTGTTCGAGCCCGAGTTCTGTAACCCGGCCTCGGGGTGGGAGAAGGGCCAAGTCGAGAAGAACGTCCAGGATGCACGCCGCCGATTGTGGCAACCGATGCCCAGCTTTCCGAACCTTGATGCGCTGAACGCGTGGCTTGAAGAGCGCTGCATCGCGCAATGGGGGCAGATCGTGCATGGCGTTCTGCCCGGCACTGTCGCCGATGTGCACGCCGGGGAGGTTGCAAGCCTGATGCCGCCGGGCCGCCCCTTCGACGGCTTTGTCGAGCACACCAAGCGCGTATCGCCAACCTGCCTGGTGACGTTGGAGCGCAACCGCTACAGCGTGCCGGCGTCCTTTGCCAACCGGCCGGTGTCCTTGCGGGTCTACCCCGAGCGGATCGTCATCGCCGCCGAAGGCCGGATCCTGTGCGAACATGGCCGGATCATTGCACGATCCCATCATCTGCCGGGGCGGATCATCTATGACTGGCGTCATTACCTGGCGGTGATCCAGCGCAAGCCTGGTGCCCTGCGCAACGGAGCGCCGTTCACGGAGATGCCCGATGCGTTCCGGCAGCTTCAGGGCCATCTGCTCAAGCGCCCCGGCGGTGATCGCGAGATGGTCGAGATCCTGGCGCTGGTGCTGCAGCACGATGAACAGGCGGTTCTATGCGCGGTCGAGCTGGCTCTGGAGGCAGGGGTGCCCACCAAGACCCATGTGCTCAACATCCTGCACCGACTGACCGACGGCAAGGCACCTCCTGCATCACCGATCGATGCACCCCAGGCACTGCGCCTTGCTCAGGAGCCAGTCGCCGATGTCGGGCGCTATGACAACCTGCGGGAGATGCGTCATGCGTCATGATCCCGCCAGCGCCGCTGTGGAGGTGATGCTTCGCTCCCTCAAGATGTATGGCATGGCCCAGGCCGTCGGTGAGCTCATCGAACAAGGCGCCCCCGCCTTCGATGCCGCCGTGCCGATCCTCTCGCAGTTGCTCAAGGCCGAGATGGCCGAGCGCGAGGTCAGGTCTATCGCCTACCAGATCAAGGCCGCCCGGTTCCCGGCCTACAAGGATCTGGCAGGCTTCGACTTTGCGTCCAGCGAGGTGAACGAAGCCCTGGTCCGGCAGTTGCATCGTGGCGACTTCATCGACGGTGCCGACAATGTGGTGCTGATCGGTGGTCCGGGAACCGGCAAGACCCACATGGCCACCGCGCTCGGTGTTCAGGCAGTCGAGCATCACCGCAAGAAGGTCCGGTTCTTCTCTACGGTCGATCTGGTCAACGCGCTCGAACAGGAAAAGGCCATGAACAAGGCTGGCCAGCTTGCCGAGCGTCTGCTGCGTCTCGACCTCGTCATCCTCGACGAGCTGGGATACCTGCCGTTCAGCCCGTCAGGCGGGGCGCTGCTGTTCCATCTGCTCAGCAAACTCTACGAACGCACCAGCGTCGTTATCACCACCAACCTCAGCTTCAGCGAATGGGCCGACGTGTTCGGCGATGCCAAGATGACCACCGCCCTGCTGGACCGGCTCACCCACCACTGCCACATCCTCGAGACTGGCAACGACAGCTTCCGGTTCAGAGCCAGCTCCGCTGCCCCCAAAACCAGAAAGGAAAAAACACCAGCTTGACCCACAACCCGCATCGCGGGACATACCATCCACCCGGGTCACTTCTCGATGAAAATCCCGGGTCAACTCTCAGTGCAAATCAACACTCTTATCCTACAAAGCAAGCCACGAGCAGACGATAGGCCAACCGCAAATTCAGAGCGATATTCACCTTTGCGTAACTGGTTCAATATCTGCAACAATCGAGACTCAGTGGCTCGCCAGTTGCGCAGTTGCACTTGAACGCCGACGCCCCCCACCGGGACGAAACCGACCGCTCCGGGATGACCCTCAATCGCGGCAGCGCCGTACCAAAATGCGACTGTACCGATGATTGGATCAATCAGTGCGCCAGGCTTGCTAAATTCGCTGTAGAAGAAAGAGTGAGACCCTCTTGAAGCGGCGATAAGCTTTGCCGGGATATGAGCGCTGCCGTGCGTGACAACGTCTAAGGGTATCTTGCTTATTTCAATGGAAGGGGCAGCGCTGACAATGATAATTTGCGACAATGTGCCGAAGTTGAATCTACCAAAGTCGCCCGAACGGCGAACAAAGCAGTTCCCGAATACAGCTGGGCGCAATGCGGCGGGTGTGGATGCGAAAAGAGGAGCGAGTGACCAGGGCATGTGGGGATGATTCTGTTGCTCAAGACCCACGAGCGTGCTTTCTTCACGGACAATCGAATCCATTCCGGCATCGTGTGATTTAATCACCGCATTGATTGCGGTCATGACCTCCGCGATCCCGGAGCTGCCGCCGAAAATATTGATCGAAACCACTGAGTGGTCAAAACTGGTTACGCCATTCAAGTTAAAGCTGTTTTCGGAAGGTGCTGATCTCAGGACTCGGTCGATTAGACGGGTTACGACGTGTTCGCGTAAATGCCAGTGACCACAATTGCCGGGGCGTTCGTCCAGAAACCCACCGTCAAATATCAATTGGACCGAACTGATCTGATCGGCCGCGTCGAGAGACCGCACCAGTTCTACAGCAGGGCTAGAAATCTTTCCGCCGGAAATTCGCGGTTCAGCTCTGCTACTATCCGAAATCAACAAAATTATGGGGCCTATATACATAGCTAGCCACGATCCAGTGCGGGCGGCTGGCTAGATAGTGGGATTGAACGTTCAAACCCTAGGGGCCATATGGGGAACGGAGACAGCCATGCCCTACAGCGCTGCCAAAGTGGCAAATGAGATGCTGGAAATTGCACGCACCAGAGGGGAGGAAATCACCCCTTTGAAGCTGCTGAAGCTCGTCTATATCGCGCACGGCTGGTCGTTCCCGTACCTGAGAGACCCACTACTCGCAGAGCCGGCGCAGGCTTGGCAGTACGGCCCGGTCGTCCCATCGCTTTATCATTCCGTGTCGAAATTTCGCGCCGGCCCTATAACCGAGTTGGTGGCTGATACGGACCCTCAGGTGCTATCCGAGCAGGCGAGCAATCTGATCAGAAATGTGTACGACACGTATGGCCGCTATTCGGCTATTCAGCTGTCGAACATGACGCACATGCCGAATACGCCATGGTCGGAAGCATGGGGTTCGCGCGGCAAGAATGCGGTGATCCCGAACGATCGGATTGCGGCGCACTACCAGCACCTTTTGGACACGCGTGGCGCCCCCGCCGCGTGAGCTTCCGCTTCCAGAGGGCGCTGAGCTTGAGGAGGGAACCGCAGCCATTGCGGAAGCGGCGGCAGTCGCCGGAGGGTTGGATTTGTCGAGTCGGACAAGTCTGAATAAGATCAATAAACTGTTACGCCGAGATAAGATGGACGGCCATCTGCACCTACTACTCGTCATCGGGTTGTATTTTGTCGGCTTGTGCGTCGCACTTATTTTCGGTTGTCTCGTCTGGAATATGGCAGTCCCGACAGGTTACCGCTTTCTAGACGCCGCCCAAGAGGCAGCTCTACAGGGATTTCTATTCAGCGGCGTTCTAGGGTCGGCGGTAACCGCCGCTGCGCGCAAGGTGGCAGGCTCGGCCGCAGAGGCATCAACGGACAAGGATTGATCCCCTTCGGCGCACCAACTCAAGCGCTAAGCTTTCGGCCCCTCAATCTGCGGAGGCACTAGCGTCGAGATAGCAAGTTGCGCGATGGATGGCGGCAGAGCACCCTGCTTTACCTTCCCATCAAGATATGTAGCGAACTTGCCCCCTTCCAGATACTCATCCTGAATCCACTCCCGGTAGCTGCCAAGGGCGGCCAGCGGGTAACACCATGATTCTTGGGGGTTTGATTTCGCCTGAGGATGGTCGTCGGGATAGCGGTGAGGATATTTCGCACGCGCGCCAAACTTAGCTTCAAGGCCATTGGCATCCCAATATTTCGCCCAATGCTGTCCTATGGAAATATCGACCACTGTCTTTGGGCCAATATCGGCGCCTGCAACGATCAGCTCGTAGATGATGGTGTGAGCCTCGTTGAAAACATGAAAATAGCCCTTGGGGGCGGACTGAAAATTCAACGCGATGCGGTTGTGCCATGGCTTGAAACGATCCGCGCCGGTCGGGTCATACCCGACCTGCTGGTAGATCATGTCACGCAGCTTAGAGCCTGCGAGCAGCCTGAAATTCTGTCGCGCCTGTTCCTGGACGTTGGCCCCTGCGTCGAAAGCGTAATACTCTAGGACCGCGAGGCAGATTTCGGCCGGGTAACAATAGTTGATCGTGCCCTTGTGCATGATCTCAACGTGAGCTGACGCAGCCGTCAGGCCCGCACTGGTGAGAATGGCTTTGATTTTCTGAATCCGGGGCTTGGGTTCCGGGTCGTTCCACTGAGCGCTGATCGTGCCGATATGGGCATTCTCGACGCCACACAGAACCGCCAATCCGCGCTGGCTGAGATAGGGCGTTCCGTTAGAAAGAACGCCCATCCCGATCTCGCCGAAATCTCCCGACTTCTCGATCCCAAGCGGCAAAACGCCCTGAGAAGAGGCGATTTCCTTTCCTGCCGATTTTGCGGCCAACATGCTGATTTTATTAGCGTTTGGGGTGATTTCCTTTGCGCTCCCAAACTGCACCATAGCCTTCGCTACATCATCAAAGTCGGCATCGATCGGATCAATATCAGGCATGGATCAAATCCTTATAGGCCAGGCGCTTGCCCATCATGCGGGCGATTGTCATTTCGATGAACGCCATCGTACCCGCCTGCGAGGTGTTATGGCGGAACGAAAATTCGTTGACGTAGCGGTGTAGATGCTTGGGCGACATGTAGTGATAGATGCCATAGTGGCCGCGCTTTAGCAGCGCCCAGAAGCTTTCAATCCCGTTGGTATGAATGCAATAGTGGCGGACGTACTCGCCAGCGCCATGGTTGACGGTGTGGTGCGTGTAGCCCTTTGACGTGAGGCTGCGATAACCTGAGAACTCATCCGTCACGACCGTTGCGCCATCGGGCGCATTGTCCTGAATGAAGCCAACGAGCGTCTTTGCGGTCGTGTCGGCAACCGGCGTGGCGCGAACCTGATCGTTCTCGTCGCGGATACCGACAACCGCAACCTTACCGACGCCGCCACGACCGATATGCAGCTTCTTGTCGGCGTGCTTGTTCTTCTCTTTGCCGCCGATGAAAGCTTCGTCCGCCTGAAGGTGGTTGCCCATGTCGCCATCCGACCCGCCAAGCCATGTCTCGCGGATGCGTTGGGCTAGGAACCATGCCGATTTTTGCGTCACGCCCAACTCGCGCGCCATCTGCGTGGAGGGGATGCCCTTGCGTGCGGTCGTCATCATGTAGATCGCCATCAACCACTTGTGCAGCGGGAGGCGCGACTCTGCCAGAACGGTGCCGGTGCGAACGCTGAAATGATGGCGGCAGTCGCGGCAGCGGTATGGCATGGGCTTCATGTCTTTGACCGGCGCGACCGAGAGACTGCCGCAATGGGGGCACGACACTTCGCCAGCCCAACGGTTCGTCTCGAAATACTCGCGGGCAGCTTCCTCGCCGGGGAAGCGCTGGAAAAACTGATAGAGGCTGACGGTTTCAGGTTTGCTGCTCATGCACTCTAACTAGCCAAGCGCGCGGCATCCGTCAACCGTTTTCTGGCTAGCTAGGTATATAGTTCCCAAAATTATCGACGATGCTATTGTCGCCATCGCGCGCAAAATCGAGATCATCGCAAATTATTTTTTTTATTTTGAGAAAGAACCAAAATAAACGCCCAACCAATATAACTAATAGATACTCACAGCATACAAAAATACTGTTGCTATATTTATATTTCATCAGGGATTTATATAAGCATATATTGTTACCCCAATCGACAACGCAGTAAAACATACCAGCAGCATGATGTTATACCAATACATGCTAGGGCTATCACGCCTATATATGATCGATGCCCGAGAAATGCGTGAGGGACCCCATATTTGGCCCATTGCTAGTGAGTAGCCGAGCCAAATCATCGAGCCGGCCGAGACGATGCAACCAAATCCCACGTTGCGCGCACCCCGTCCTTTCCGTCCCTATGCCCAAATTCCTGCTGGAAGAATTGATAACTAACGCCTCCGGAGAAAAAGCAAAGCAAAATACAGCAATTAGAACCATTCCGGAGCAAACTATTTTGACCAAAATTTCGCAAGGCTGGGAGCATCATTCGGACAGCGCCTGTGCACGAATTCGTTTATTTTTCGGTTTGTGCGTTAAGTATTGAACAATTATTGAAACGTAAATTTGATACTTTTAAAATCAATTCGAATTTAAATCTTGCAGAAAAACTGTACCGATGTTGAGCATCTTGTTAAAAAATCACGGTTTCATTAATCAATTCTGGATGTTGTTCTGTGTTATTAGCGAAATAGACCGCATGCAGCCGTTACAACATGTAACCAACCTCCCGAATACCTTGGATCAGCCGGGGCTGCGTTACCCCTATCCAGAACTAAAACGCAATCACCGCCCCGCAACTTATAAGTCACGGTACTGCCGGTTCTGCCGAGTGCATGCAAATAAGCATCGCTCGCCGCTTGAAGGATCGCACCCCTTTGAATGCCTTCAAAGGATTTATTTAGAGATTGGGGGGCATAAAAATCACCGGATTCGGTGATCGAATATGCGTTCTTGTTGCTCGCGCAATCGTGCTTTTCTGCATTCTCGTCGCACGGTACTTTGCTCGGGTCGGGCGCGACCTCATAAAAAACATGACCCTCAACACCAAACCGCTGCGCTGTAAGCAGGTTCAGCTGCCCCCCAAGCCACGGCCATAGGAACGCCAACGCCGCCACCAACGCTGTAAACGTGGCGATTCCCCTCGCCATCATTTCTGCGCCTTTGTATCCTACTATCGCAAACTCTTTCGGCGCCATTCGCCCATCCCTCAGATCCTGTTGCCGTAAGGTAGTTACTACCGACGAACGATCCGTCGCCGGCGCTTTTTGTGGGCAACGGCCCTTGGTGCAGGCGACAGGTGGTTGCCTTCCACTGCGCCGGTCACTTCAATTAGACTAAGTGACGCAAGATCGTCTTCCAACACCCTTGCTAGCCGGACTCCCGCGCGCTTTAGCTGCAGAGCAACAGCGACCTTGGCGGCGGCGTCATAGCTGTCTGGCAGCGCGATCGTGCTGGGAGGCGTTGTATTGGGGGGCTTGGGGCACTGTGGCGTATTGCCAAGGGTGTAAGCCGTCTGAACCGCAACCGCGTATGATTCATGCGTCCATTGCGCCACGTCACCGCCCTTCCATTCCTCCGCTTCGTCAGCCGTGATCGCTGCACCTAATTGGTTGGCGATAACCTCAGGCGTTGGACCCAACGCATCAACGACCGTCGTGTCCCAATAATGGTGCAGCTTCACTTTCCCTTCTTCGGAGGAATTAACCATCACGCAATTACCTCCGCGATCTTGGTTGTCGGAAGCGTGCAGCGGCTGATGCAAATCTCCGACAAAATGGAGGAGAAACTTGAGTGCTAATAGCCGTTCGGAAGGGGGTGTATTCTTTGCCGCCAGCTCCGCCGATAGCGCCTTGATCTTATCGACCACACAATTGTTCGGTGGTCCCGCACTCGCCAATTGAAACGACGCTGGATGCCCAAAACATGCTGCATCAAAATCGGGGTTCACCAATTCAATATCAACGAAATGCCAACTCGCGGTCTCACGGTGCCCATGATCGCGCCATTGATCTGCCCAGGTGGCACGCGCCAGCATGTCTTTGCCAGTGAGAATGTCAGCGTCCTTGGCGAGGATCGCGTCGACCTTTGCTCGCGTGCTTGCCGACAGCCTGGCTCTGGCAATGGCCGCTACAATCATGTGACCGTGATCACCCCACGCAAAGCACGGGGTTGCGGCAACAGTGCTCGCCAAAAGCGATGCTACGGCGAAGAGCGCACGGACCTTCATAAGTTCCTCTCGTTCAATTGTTCGTTATGCCAAGGCAGTTGCCCACCGTGCCAGTTGATCATCAAATGTCCGGATCCAGGAGCGCGCGAGCGCCTCAAGTGCCTCAAGATTTGCAGGGGTGGCGTCATCCATCTCGTCGTTACCAGCGCTGAGATCGCCATCAATCCGAAAATATTTCGGAGACTTCGGGTCTTTATTGAAAACCGTCTTCGCCTCGTAAGACGTCGTACTCGATGCCCCCTGCATCAGGATCGACAGGATCGGCGACCCTTTTTGAGGATCAATCCAATCAAACAAACTCCAGCTGCGCGCTTCGAAATAGGAATAACCTCGGTTTTGGCTGCCCGTCCCGATGGAAAGAATTTCAATTTCGTCAAGCACCCACCCGAACTTAAGCGCTTCGACAACGGCAGCCATCGTCGGGTCATTCGCGAACACCCCGCCGTCGATCAATGTTAAATAGAGGTCACTACTGTCGATAGCGACGCGTGCAGGCTCAAAATACGTTGGTGCAGCTGAGGTCGCGCGCGCCGCTTCTCGAAACAGGTAGGATTTTTCGTCCTTCGGATAGCTGTGCCCCCCGGTCATGAAGACCGCCTGCCTGCCCACGATGTCATAGGCTGGCATTACCACGTTGGTGAGTGCTTCGTTGGTGCGGCGGTCACCAAGCTTATCCGACAAAAATCGCTCAAGAGGCGCCGCATCGTATCGGCAACGCACAAGGCTACGAAGCTTCGTGAAGATCGTGTGTGGGAAAATCGCAGCGCCATCGTTTTTGTAGAGATCGACCAGATCGCTCGCCGTACAGGCCGCCAGTTTGCTCCCCGGTGCACTGGGCGCTGTAAGCCCTGCCGCAATTATCCCGCCCGTCGATGTTCCGGCAATAATATCAAAACATTCGTAAAGCTGTTTATTGCTCCCGGATTTACGAATGTGCTTCTCTAATTCCTGCAAGATCAAGGCAGGCACCAAGCCCCGGATACCACCGCCGTCAATACTCAAAATCCGCTTTGGCTTCGTTGTCGATTTTGCTTGAGGCATACGCTATCCGATCAATAGAAATTGAGACGGCACACGGGTCTTCTCTAAGCGAACGTTGCCGCGATGATGTTGCCTTGGTCATCAAACAGTCTGTGATTCAGTTCGTTCTCAAGGGCCTTAAGAAGAGCCATGCAGCCGATATTGTCATCATTCGCATTTGGATAAAACGAGTGATCCTCAATTGATACGCCGCGTTGATAAAACTGCGTTCCATTGTAAATGTAGGGAGAGCTATTGCGCGGTGTCGTATCTTGCATCGACCCATGATAGGTGAAATTGCCAGTACCCTCACGCAGCGAGCCGTGTTGATAATGTGCGTGGCAGGTAAAGTCCTTCACTCCGCCACCACGATATCCCATCCCGTTATATCGCTCGAATCGATAGAATACCGTGGCAAGCGACCAATCGCTTTTCCCGGTGAGACGGTCCACGCCTAAGGCATCAATTGCCGCATCTTCGAAGGAGTTAAATGGGCCGCGACCGATCGGCACGATTGTCGTCTTCATATCCCAACGCTGCCCATTCGCTAGGTTCGCCGAAAAATCGAATGACGCTTCCCGGCAATGGATGACCGCAATGAAAAACCAAGGACAATTCGTCGCTTTTTCGATTACTTTGTACCGATCCATATGGTGCACGGCTGTCAGTGCGGAATTGCGCGCAATTGATTTGTAGGTATCAACGATCGCTGCAATCGACCAAAGGTAGGCGTATTCCTTGCCTAAAATCACCGCGTCCGTACTCGCGTAGTGATTGCTTGCTGGAAGATCACCGGGCCGTTGCGCTAAGTTCGTCATTGCGGCGCCTTTCGCTGAGAATGTACCGTTTGGAAGTGTCCGAGACGAATAGATTGAGCCGACTCACCATAGAAGCGGTGGAGAATAAATATCATTGCGGTTCTATCGGTGAAATTTGTTGAAAAGGGCGTCACTCCCGATGCGCCCGTACTCGACGGTGGCACTATGCTTAACGAAGCGCTGGCGGCGGTTACCGTCGCGGCTACGATCATGCCTTTGCGTGCTTGGTTCGCGTTGCCACTAGACGTCGCCATTCGCGTCGATAGCATGCGCAATGCCGACTCGACGGCCTGGGGAACACGTATGTTTCGTATCGCATTTATGGCCGTTGCTTCGGTCGCACTCCTTTCATCGTCAGTTCTCGCTGCCAGGCCCACGCCATGCCGTGGTCCGAACGGCAAATTCATCAAGTGTCCGCCTCCCAAAGCGTCGCCAAAGTCGGTGCGCTGCAAGGACGCGCACGGCAAGTTTGCCAAGTGCGGCCTGCCGGGCACGCACCCCGCCTGAGCTTGATCGATCTCCGCGACATCTGCGCTGCGGGAATAGCACTGGCGCCGCGCGCACTAATCAGTGACGTGGCGCTATCGACAGGCAGAGTATTGCCGAGATTTAGAACCCGACCGCGACGAACTCGCACCCCTGTCTAGCAGCATAGTCGCGGGCCGCGATAACTGCCGATTGACGATCGGGATGCTCGATCGGGAGGGCACCGACACGCCATAAGCCAACCGCCTCCACCAACGATAACGCGACGACCAAATAACGATCGCCGAACGTCGCGACACCCACTCACAGCGTCTTAGAGCCTTGCCCGTCAAGAGCGCGCGCGCGGGCGGCAACGGCCGGTGGAATCACCCGTTCGCCCCTCTCGTACGCACTGAGGTTTGCGGAAGTAATGCTGAGCTGGCCGCAAAACGCGCCCCGGCGAAACCCCACGCGCCGGCGAATGTCCGCCAATTCCGCAGCATTCATCGCATCGGCGGGCAGAGCGGTAGTCATCTCGGCATTCTGCCCATCACCGCCGCGCAATTCAACGCCGTAGTCGAAACGATGAAACGACGCTGCTATGGTGCCGAACCTGCCAACAAGCTGAGCGGCGCCATCGATTTTTCACCGCAACTGCCCAGCCACGGGTCACGCGTGCCGGCAGATCGTCGCGGATCATGGCCCCACGACTCTCTAGAGACCGAACAGCCTCAACAGGCAGCCACGATTTTCGATCGGCGTTAGTTGCGGCTGTTGCGGGTTGCCCTCCCGATCGCGCAAAACGCTCCTGCGCCCGACTTGGTCGGGACGGCCAACGATCCCGTCCTTCTCCATCCGTTCAATCAACCGGGCCGACGCATCGTATCCAATGCGCAACTTACGCTGGAGCCACGAGGTCGAAGCCTTCTGACTCTCAACGACGAGTTGGATCACCGCTCGGTATTGTATGTCTTCGACGCTTTCACCGGCAGGCGGTAAATCATCTTGCGCATTTTTCAGATAAGAACTCATATAATCTGGCGGCGCTTGGCTACGCCAATAGTCTGCAACCGCACGAACCTCGTCATCGCTCACCATCGCACCATGCACGCGAACCGCTGCCTCGCCCGATACTCGATAAAGCATATCGCCTGAACTGTTGAGAAGCTCGGCGCCTGCCTCGCCCAGCGCGATACGGGATTCCATCTCGGTGATGACGGAGTAAGAAATGCGATGCTTGAGACTGGCCTTGATCGCGTCAGTAACGATATCGGCCGAGGGGCGGTCCGTCGACAGAACCAAATGGATGCCCGCATCGCCACCACGCTTTACCAAGCGACGGATAGCGAACTCGACGCTCGCGCTGTTGGCCATCATCAATTCAGCGAGCTCATCGATGATGATGACAATCAACGGATAATTGCTACTGTCTGACTGCGCTTCGAAATGACCGCTACATACCCCATCGTTTGAATCGGCGACGTTGTGATCAGCAACGGACGACATGGTCCGGTACCGCTCTTCCATTTGCTCGACCGCCCATTCGAGCGCTCGCACAGCTTTGCTGGGATCGGTGACGACCGGGGTCAGCAAATGAGGGATACCGTCGTACAGCCGGAGTTCGAGCATTTTGGGATCAATTAGGATCAATCGGCATCGCTCTGGCGTCAGCCGGTACAGCAGCGACAAGATCATGCAATTGAGCCCGACCGACTTGCCCGACCCGGTAGTACCCGCGACGAGCAGATGCGGCATTTGTGCGAGATCAGCAATGACCGGATCACCGACGGTACTCTTGCCCAGTACGACAGGCAGTGCGCCGCTGTCGTCCTCAAATGCCTGCGATCCGATCAACTCGTGCAAGCCAACTGCGTCACGCGTCGCATTAGCCAACTCGATGCCGATGGCCGTACGCCCCGGAATAGCCGCGACGCGCGCGGATACCGCCGCCACGTGGCGCGCGATGTCGTTGGTCAATGCGATCACGCGTTTGAGTTGAGTGCCAGCGGCCGGCTCGAATTCGTACGTCGTCACTGCGGGGCCAGGGCGAACGAAGACGATTGCGCCCTTCACGTGAAAATCGCCGAGCACCGATTCTAGCAGGCGGGCGGTGCGCTCTAACTCAGCCCTATCAATTCCGACCCGCGCCGCAGCGTCGAGCAGATCGAGGGAAGGCAAAGAGAAACCGTCGTCCGGCGGCGATCCCATCTCCGCGTGTTCAGGATGGTCAAACGCTCTGGTCATTCCTCAACTCTCGCGTGCCCTGCAGCAAAGTGTAACTCTAAGCAGCATGCTCCAAGATAGGCGCAATCGCGCGGCTGTGACGAAGCTTCGCAGAGCTAAAGAAACCACCACAGGTGTCTTTCGCAGAGCAACCGTCGCACTGAGGCATGTATTCCTGCTTCCAGTCGCTAATCGAACGGCGGGCAAAACGACGTATGGCGGGATCGAGGACGCAAAGTTGGCTGTTGTAGATTGCGACGCGCATGCCGGCGCGGTCAAGGATTCCGACCGCTTCCCCGAGCTCCGATTGGTAATCGGCAGGGTCGATCCATAATTGTTCGAGATTTGCGCGCGCGAAGCCGGTGAGCTCCAGCCCCATCAGCGCGACTTGATCCACGAATAGCAAATTGCGCGTGAGGAAGCGCGCCAGTGACGCAAGTCGCGGGATTGTTTGCTGCTGGAGCACCACTCGGACCTCCACCCGCACGCCATGACGTTTCAGATTGAGAATGCCGCGAATTGTTTCATCAAACGCGCCATCAGCCTGCACTACGTGATCGTGGATATGGGCTAGGTCGGAATAAACCGGGATCCCGAGCATCAAGTCAGGGTGGCGGATCGCAGCCAACGCAGCCGCCAGCGGCTCAGCAAAGGTGCGACCGTTGGAGAGGACATGCAGTGCGGTGTGCGGCAGGTATGATTTGGCCACGCGCACCAGTTCAAGAAATCGATCGCCGAGTAATGTCGGCTCACCGCCGGTGAAACCAATTTCGGCGGCGTCGCGACCAATCAGTGGCAGCGCGCGCAGTATCTCATCGACAATCCATCCATCGGCTACGTCGCGCGGCGGCTGGGAACACATCAGGCAGTAATTGTTGCAGCGCTCGGTAAGGAGGAAGCTGTTGTACGGCGAACGCTTGCGAAACAGTACTCGCAGCTTGCCCGTGGCAGGCTCCAGCGCGACCACATCACCATCATCGAGATAATCGAACTCGGGCGCGAGCCGCGCGGCGGGCATCTGAATTGTCGCGGGATCGAACGTCGCGTTCGACCGTCCGAGATACCAACCGAACCCGGACGGCACGTCAGCAGCATCGGCCAGGAAAGCTTCGGTACGGCGCAGGCCGTGCGGGCGAGCCGGGTCACGGCTTATACGCACAACGCTGGCCCCATGCCCGACTGAGCTAGAGTTAAACTTCGTCCCACGACCACGCAGCGAAATCATACCGCGGCTGCCCAGCGTTCAAAAATCTCGCGGGTTTCCGGGTCGGATTCCATGCGGGAAATCAGGCCTCGGAAGATCGCCATATTGCGATTACAAAACGCAGAAAGTGGCTTCTTTCCGACCGCATCCCCCTGCGTCGCATAATGGAAGACCGGATCGGCACCGCAATACGGTTCGAACGCGCACCACGAACAGCCTGGCACACTTGCCGCGAAGGATTGTTCCAACGGCCCAAGCAATTTGTCGCTGAGCATGATGTCAGAGTAGCTGTCCGTATGCACGTTGCCGAGCGCAAAGGTCTTGTCGCCCATCTCTGCCAGCATTCGGCTTTCGTCAGAGGCGTACACCGTACCATCATAATTATAGACCATCGCGCCTATCGCTATGCCTGCCGGGCTCATCAGATCAATGTAACTCGTCTGGTGCGGCGTCAGCATCTTTTTCAAGATCATCGCAGCGTAGTGCTCGATGAACGTAAAGCCGCTACGATTCATCTTTATGATGTAATCGAGGCCTTCAAAGTAGAAATCCTGCCATTTCGATTGATCATAGGATTGGTACGACTTGGTTTTAATCGCGAAACCATACGGAGAAAGGGGGCGCAAGAACACACCTCCAAATCCCATGGATACATATTCATCGACAATATCGCGCACGCGCGGAAGGCTGGCGACGGTCGTAGTCATCAAAGCGCCGACGCGGTGAAACCCCAACGCGGCACGGGCACGGTGGATGCCTTGAACCGCCCGTTCGTGCGAGTCGCCTCCTGGGCGCGGCCGGTTTTTGTTATGCAGATCAGCAGGGCCATCAAGCGATGTTGAAAGCAACATGCCGTATTCGTCGCAGAGTTCCAGCGCTTCGTCGGTCAGTACCGCAAGGTTAGTCGCGATCACGAACGCGAGGTCGCGACCCTCGGTCCTGTTGCGCCGGGTCGCTTCACCGGCAATGAAACGAATGAGAGGCAGATTGAGCAACGACTCTCCGCCTTGAAACTCAATCTTTATCGAAGGCGACGGCGAACGAAACACCAGATCGAGCGCCCGTAGGGCCGTCGTCTCACTCATGTCGAATTCGGTGCGATCATCGTTGGCCCGCGACACTTGGCAATAGGGACAGGAATGTTCGCAACGCAGCGTCGTCACGAAGATGTGCAGCCCGGTAGAGTTAGCTAGAGGCGCTAGCTTGGTGCGGACCTTCAACGCCAGGAGATCAATGCCAACGCTGCTGTCGCCATCCATCAAAAAATGGCCGGACTTCAAATCACTGTAAATGGGATCAGCCGTGTCCAGCGTTCCACCGACAAAGGCTTCGAGGGTCGCGCGTTGCAGCGTCAGAAACTCGCCAGCCATGTTTGTGACCACATGACGTTCATCGTCGAGCGGTGTAAAACGCGAAGGCAGCACGGTATAAACCGTTGCGGCAGAGCCGTCGAAGGCCGACGCCGCCCGAAATTTAGCCATCCTGTAAACCGGTACGTGAGAAGGCGAGGCCAAGGATGGCGTCGCGCATCGCAGACGTCTTGGCCTCCAGCGACAACCTCAATTGTTGGTCAAGGACTTCCCGCCTGAAATCACGCTCCGCCGTCTCCATATCGATGTCGGCGGCGACACCGGTCAGCATGCAGCGGATTAAGTCAGGCGATTGCTCGAACGATATGCTTACGCGCTTCATCAACACGTACGCAGCGCGCGTCGCTGCCTCGAACGAAAAGCCTGCCGATGGCAGATCGACAATGATCATATTCTACCAATCGCGGAGCGCCCGCGCCCCAATCAGAAGGAGCTGGACGAGTGCGAACTATGGCTGGAATGGGAACTGTGCGAGCTGTGGCTTGAATGTGAAGCCTGACCCGAACCGGCTTCCTCGACCGCTGCTTGGGAGAGCTTCAACCCGTCAACGGAACCGGGAATCGCATCGCTCACGGCTTGGGAAATCGCCACCGGCAGCGGAGCGCCAACGGCAGTGCCAGCCTGGGTCACGCTTAGCAGCGTCGCCACCGAACCGACAAACGGCTTAAGAAATGTTTTCTTGCTCATCTCGGCACTCCCTTTGAAGCCTGAAGATGAACGCAAATAACTTACGAGTCAAATTCATGCGTCAACATGCGCTTCGTCCCAACGGAGCGATTGGCTGCGACGGCGCCAAAAGCAGTGGCTAGTGCCCGCACAAAGCCGACGCGCGAAAATTCAAGGAGCTCATTTACGCCACTCGCGCTGCTCAAATGCATCGTCTCGTACCTACAGACGGGCAAGCGGCGATTGCTTTTAAAGCGGCGATCCGGTCCGCCAGACTTGTTCGGATGCTCCCAAGTCTGACTCACCACGTGCGCATCACGAGGCACGGTGCCCGTCTCTTTGAAATTCGATGGCTGGAACGCGACGCGTAGCGCGTCGTAACCAACGGCGCCAAATCCACTAGCATCGTGGATCAACGCCACGTCCGGCAGAAAATAGATGGTGCGCTTTCCGACCCGCAGGGCCGGCGGCGTTACGTTGCTCTTCATGACCGGCGGTAGCGCATACGTAAGGCGAGTCTCGCTTCGTTTAACAAGATGCGAAGCGCCAGCCTGACGCTTCCACGTGGTGATATCTTGAACCGCTTTCCCCGCCTCGACGTGCCACGTACCGGCACAGGCCGCTAAACCATCAAATGCCGCACAGATGTCCGTAAATCGTCCTTCGGCCTGTTCTTCAAACTCATAGAAAATCACAGCGACACGCTTGAAACTGTCCAGCCAAGTGCCGACCGCCCACGCAATCGGCACCAGCAAGATTGTTACCGCTGCGGCGGCTCCTGCAACGACCATCAAAAATAAGGCCAGCGCAGCCGAAACCCATCCGCACACGGCGCTCAAGCGAACTTGCCGGTGCTTCTGGTTCATCTCTGCCAACAGATCCGCAAACGCAGCATCTTGGATCTCGAGAACGTCCCCCGAAGTCACTTCGATCATCCCATCGGACGATACCCGCTCCATCGGTGGCGTAAAATCGCTGCGCGTTGGCTCATTCCTCGGGTTTCTTGCACCCGAGCGACCGAGCGAGGCACGGTAATAAAACCCACCGCGCCCGGCATGCACATAATGCCCCCGTGGGCCGGTGCCGACACGCAACCCCTTTACGCCCACGGACATGCCAACGCCCCCCTGCGAGAAATTAAAACGGAACGGACCGGCGCTCACCGATTTGCGGAAATAGAATGGCACGGCACCTCACGAAGATTTAAATCACAATGAGCGGTTCACTTTCGATCGGCCGTTTGCGAACGGAAGCCGGACAGGCCGCGCACGATCCTCAGCTACGTGGGCAGGGTACTACAGTAGGGGGCTTCTGCAAGCGGAGATAGCTTTGTTCTGGAGCTACCAGTACGCAAAGCCAGCAATATAGGCGGCACGCCGCGTATATAGACGAACCTCTCAAGGAGTCCTTTTAGGCGGCGGCAGCAGTGCTATACCGCTGCAAATCAACACGCCCGGATTACGAGGAGCTAGCCGACATTCAACTTTTTGGGCTTCGACTTTTTCAGAGGTTTCGGAATGCCCCGGATGAAAAACGGCCAGCGATTGCGCAATAATTGCCATCTGCAAAAGCGCCACTGCCACCTTCGCATCACTCGCAATAAATTCGCGAAATCGGCGAGTCATCTTTCCGTTCAATTCCGTCACCCGGACTTCGCTATGCTCATTACGGATGGCCAAAAAGCCGCTTACCGCCGATTGCACCGCCGCCAGTACCGCATAGTACTCTACGAAATAAATTGGCAAGAACAAGCCACCGACCGTGGCCAGCACAAAAGCAATGGTAAGCTTTAGCCGCTTCAACTCTGGAAGCCTTCGAAAGCAAACAAAGTCTCTATCAACGTGGCGAATGATCTTGGTGTAAATATGTGAAAACGAAGAGCCGAAACGATGTCGCCGAACACATTTGGACTATATAAGATAGTCTTAAAATGCGCACCCCTTTTCGCGATTAGATCAATGTAATCTTGATCCTTTCCGGCCGCTTTCATCTCGTGGATTTTGAAATCAAACTCTGCTTCAATTACCGAAGCAATAAATTGAAGCGCAATGTATTCGCTAATGGGTTCTGCGGTTTTATCGCAATATTTACGCTCAGCCTCAGTGTAAAGTTCTTCCGCAAAAGCGAGTGCAGCTGTGTTACCCTCAACCCTCTCGTGGGTAAGGAGTTTCGCACGATCCAGTAGATGCTTAGCCGTAGACGGGGGAGTCGCCGTCACGGGCTTCAGCTCGGCGATCCAAAACCCGATATGAGCCAATTCTTTGAAATGGCTAAGCTTTTCCAATGGGATTTTATGAAACATTGCCGACCCAAGCGCAGCGTCGTAAGCTTGCGCCAAAATATTCGGCTCTAGCCTAAGGGCCAAGCCTAGTCGGTTAGCGTGCTGGTCGGCGAGTTTCAAAACCTTTTGACTAAGCAGTTTTATTCCGGCTTCCCGGTCAACAAAAAAAGACAATCAGGCCCCCCGAACAATTGGTCATGTCACCCTAGGATTATTCTTTCGGGCGCTGGCTCAATGTTTGAACGAGACGATCGTGCATATGGCGATTGCGTTCAATAACCTCGTCGCCGAACATTTGTTCTGCTTTAAGAGTCTGATCCGAAATTAAGTTGGGTGGTATCAGCGGGTTAGCTTGACGGCTGCGCCAGTTGTTGATTCAGGGGTTTTGCGAAAACAACCATGGATCAACGATGTGGACTGATACCACCCGCGCGCTTCATGCGCGAACGGGGCTGGCCTTGCCAAGCGATTTGACGGATGACGAATGGGCGGTTCTGGAGCCGTATTTCCCGCGGCCATCGCATGTGGGTCGTCCGCGCAAATGGACGATGCGCCGGATCGTCGAGGCGATCCTGTATCTGCTGCGCGGGGGCCTGCCGTGGCGGATGCTACCGCCCTGTTTTCCGCCGGTATCGACGGTGCGGCGCTGGTTCTACCTTTGGCGGGACAACGGGCTGTGGTTGTCATTGAACCATAGCCTGCTCTTGATCGGGCGCGAAGCGGCAGGTCGTGAAGCCTCGCCCGGCGCCGGGGTGATCGACAGCCAGAGCGTAAAAACCACGGAAAGCGGCGGGCCACGGGGCTACGACGCAGGCAAGAAGACCAAGGGGCGCAAGCGCCATATCCTGACGGATACCGACGGCAATCTCGTCCATGCCGTAGTCCACACCGCCGACATCCAGGACCGTGATGGCGCGCCGCTGGTGCTGGCCGAGATCGTCAGGCGCTTCCCGTGGCTGCGGCATGTTTTCGCCGATGGCGGCTATGCCGGTGACAAGCTCAAGCACGCGCTGCGCCGGATCGGAAAATGGACCATCGAAATCATCAAGCGATCCGATGCCGCAAAAGGCTTCGTGGTTCTCCCGCGCCGCTGGGTTGTCGAGCGAACCCTCGCTTGGCTGAACCGAAATCGCCGCCTCGCCAAAGACTTCGAACAGACCATCGCCTCGGCCACTGCATGGCTGTTCATCGCGTCGATCCAGCTCTTCACACGCCGAATCGCAAGAACATGAAATAAAAAGAGATAATTATGAATCAGACTCTAAGGAGTTTTGCATCCCGCAAATTTACGATTGGCTTGTAGCCAGGTGATTCTTCCAATTCCGGAAGATTCGCAGCCATAGGCGCAACCTCGACTCCGGGCCTGTAAAGCTCCTCTACTGCCGTTTTGAGTGTCTTTACCATCGCTCAATCCCTTCGTCGCACGGCACGGAGCTATGGAGCTTGTCCGTACGGAATGCTGTCAAATTTGTCCAGTCGATTATAGCTAATCTTAGATTAATCAATAGCAGGACGGTGCGAAAATTGAATCGCCGTGCGCGCCCGTCAGGCTTGCTGGCACCTCAAGGCCGATCGGCACGGGCCTCGCCCGGCCGCTCGCTCGACAGATTAGACCGCCTCACAACGCTGATCGGCCTCGCGGGCGGACTAGTGTCGCTCAATTTGATCCTCCTTATCGGAAATTCAAGGGTGCCAACGCACAGAAACCTCGAAAGTTTCAAAATAATTTTTCCCTCATATTCAGATTGAGTTAATCGTTCGTTCCTATGATGAGGCATAAAGAAAGATAAAATCACCCAATAAGTTAAATAGTAGTTAACTTTCTTGTTTACTTTTTTATATTATTTGGCTTTAATTGATTATCTCAGTTCATCAAATAGATGAGTTTACTTAGAGTTTATTATGGAAATCAAATCGACGCGGCCGCCAAGAAATTTGAAGGAGCTTTACGGCCCCCGGGTGGATGTTGCCCCAATGTCGCACGTGAAAAAAGTTACTAGTGAGCCTTCTACGGGTGAGAATTCGAGAGATGTACGGGATGGAGCCGGCGGGCCAGATTCTGGCAAGAGTAAGTCCACTCCCCGGACAAGGTAATTCATTCCAAGCTTGAGACAAACCTTGCGGTAGGGATCGGATTCCACGTTTCAGCCTAAGTCCCTCTGTATAAATCGCTAATATAGAGCCTTAAAGCGCCCCATCCATGGGCTGTCCCTTAGAGTCTGATCCGAAATTAAGTTGGGTGGTATCAGCGGGTTAGCTTGACGGCTGCGCCAGTTGTTGATTCAGGGGTTTTGCGAAAACAACCATGGATCAACGATGTGGACTGATACCACCCGCGCGCTTCATGCGCGAACGGGGCTGGCCTTGCCAAGCGATTTGACGGATGACGAATGGGCGGTTCTGGAGCCGTATTTCCCGCGGCCATCGCATGTGGGTCGTCCGCGCAAATGGACGATGCGCCGGATCGTCGAGGCGATCCTGTATCTGCTGCGCGGGGGCCTGCCGTGGCGGATGCTACCGCCCTGTTTTCCGCCGGTATCGACGGTGCGGCGCTGGTTCTACCTTTGGCGGGACAACGGGCTGTGGTTGTCATTGAACCATAGCCTGCTCTTGATCGGGCGCGAAGCGGCAGGTCGTGAAGCCTCGCCCGGCGCCGGGGTGATCGACAGCCAGAGCGTAAAAACCACGGAAAGCGGCGGGCCACGGGGCTACGACGCAGGCAAGAAGACCAAGGGGCGCAAGCGCCATATCCTGACGGATACCGACGGCAATCTCGTCCATGCCGTAGTCCACACCGCCGACATCCAGGACCGTGATGGCGCGCCGCTGGTGCTGGCCGAGATCGTCAGGCGCTTCCCGTGGCTGCGGCATGTTTTCGCCGATGGCGGCTATGCCGGTGACAAGCTCAAGCACGCGCTGCGCCGGATCGGAAAATGGACCATCGAAATCATCAAGCGATCCGATGCCGCAAAAGGCTTCGTGGTTCTCCCGCGCCGCTGGGTTGTCGAGCGAACCCTCGCTTGGCTGAACCGAAATCGCCGCCTCGCCAAAGACTTCGAACAGACCATCGCCTCGGCCACTGCATGGCTGTTCATCGCGTCGATCCAGCTCTTCACACGCCGAATCGCAAGAACATGAAATAAAAAGAGATAATTATGAATCAGACTCTTAGCCCTCGAGCGGTACGACTCGGAGAATCGATCTGATCTCCGCAGCTCGGTAGCCACGATAGTGCAGATTAGCGTTGCCTCCGGCCCGCGCTCTAGGCGCTTGCGCGCCCGGAGCCTGTAGTCTCCGCCTTCGGTGGCGATCGCTAACGCAAAAAGGCTGGGGGCTTTGCCCCCTGGCGCGCTGCGAAGCATCTTCCGCCCAGCTTCCTACGCTTTGCTCCGTGCAGCAGGGTCCCCGCGAAGACGCTTGCTCCGCTTGCACCCCCATTCTCGCCGAAGGGCAGGGTTTCAGCACACGCAGAAACCCAGACCCCACGGAGGAAACAATGGGAGTCCAGTTCACTACCCCGACCCAAACCGAACAACCCCGTATCTATGTCGCCTGTCTCGCTGCCTATAACAGCGGCACCTTGCACGGCGCGTGGATCGACGCGGCCCGCGATGCGTGGGCGCTATGGGACGACATTCAGCAGATGTTAGCCACATCACCCATCGAGGGGGCAGAGGAATACGCCATTCACGACTATGACGGGTTCGGTGGCGTCCGCATTTCCGAAAGCGAGGACATCGACGGCGTCACCGAGATAGCGGCCTTTGTGGTGGAGCACGGTGCACTAGGCGCGGCAGTGCTGGATCATTGCGGCAACGACCTCAACGAAGCGCGCGAAACCATCACCGAGCGTTACCTTGGCATGTATCCCCACCTTGCCGATTACGTGCAGGAGTTGACCGAGGAAACCACCAGCATCCCGGAACCGCTGCGCTACTACATCGATTATCAGGCGATGGCGCGTGATGCCGAAATCAGCGGCGACCTGTTCACCATCGAAACCGGCTATGAGCAAACCCATGTCTTCGCGGGGCGCTGACATGGAAACGCAGACACACCGCTTCCACTGGCAGGGGATCGAGATTGAGGCGGTCTACACCCCCCTCAAATGGGGCATGATGGCCCATCTGGAGGTGCGCAGCACCCACCCCGAACGAGCGCCCCTCCCGATCACCGATACCGGCTACCGTTCGCACTTCCACACACCCGGCACCATCGAAGCCCTTGGCGGCGATGTGGTGGCGCAGGTGATCGCGTGGCTCGACGAGGAAGCGCGCAAAACGCACTGGCAAGCCTATCTCAACGCCAGCAGTCAGGGTGACCTTTTTGGGTGAAACGGTGAAGTCCCTGCGAATCGGGAGAATGAGCCGTAGCGATGCCCCACGTATCGTGAGGGAAACGGCCCGTTAGAGGGCTTGCGCAGCTGCCGCGCAGCTCCGCAAATACTTCTACACAAATCCTACACAGGCAAAAATCAGAGATTTTTATCCCGATATTTCAAATCTTTGGACGAATCCAAAGATTTGGAGCGGGTGAAGGGAATCGAACCCTCGTCGTAAGCTTGGGAAGCTTCTGCTCTGCCATTGAGCTACACCCGCATTTCAAGCACTTACGTAACCTGAAACGAACTTCTGTCTCTTTTTTGTCTCCAACTCCATGCTTGTCGCTGCCACGGCGCGCGGCCTCTTTATCAAATCCGCCCGCGATGGAAAGGCCTATGATTGGCGATCGCCCGGCTGCGACCAATTAAAGCTGCGGCAAAAAAGTTACCAGTCTCGGTCGAGCGCGTTGGGATCAAGGCCCCCTCACCATTGACGACTCGCTGTCCGAGGAACAGACTAGGGTCTGTTGAGATTCATCGTGAATTGATGACGGCGGCGGCGAGATAGATGAGGGCTTTGAAGCTCTGATCGGTTTTGTCGGCGCGCATGGCGATGCGCTTGAACTCTTTCAGTTTGCAGAAGAAGTTCTCGATCAGGTGGCGCCATTTGTACATCTCGGCATCAATCTGAAGGGGTATGGCTCGGCGCGGGTGCTGCGAGATGACGGCCTTGGCGCCGCGCTGGTTCAGGTCGGCGATAATAGCATTGCTGTCGAATGCCTTGTCACCGAGCAACGCGCCAAACTCGATCCCGTCAATGAGTGGTGCGACGCCAACGGTGTCGAACCGCTGTCCCGGCAAGAGCTCGAAGCGAACGAGATTACCCAGCGCATCCGTCAGCGCGAGAATCTTAGTCGTCATACCGCCCTTGGAGCGACCTATGGCCTGGCTTTGAGTCCCCCTTTTGCGCCCTGTCCGTGACGGTGAACCTTGACGATCGTCGCATCGACCATGGCATATTCCATGTCTGGCTCCTCCGAAGCGGCATCGAACAACCGCTTGAATACATCCGCTTTTACCCAATCCCGAT
This sequence comes from uncultured Sphingomonas sp., assembly GCA_963422345.1. Taxonomy (GTDB): domain Bacteria; phylum Pseudomonadota; class Alphaproteobacteria; order Sphingomonadales; family Sphingomonadaceae; genus Sphingomonas. The sequence goes on along the minus strand of OY729425.1, from coordinate 1,540,772 downwards.
ACCGAACGAACACCGTGTTCCACTTGCCGAACGTCGTGGGTAGGTCGCGCCACGGACTGCCCGTTCGCACAATCCACAAGATCGCCTCTATAAACAGGCGATTGTCACCGCCGCTACGCCCGGGATCGCTCGGCTTGCCCAGACAGTGCGGTTCCATCTTCGCCCATTGGGCGTCCGTCAAAACAAGTCTGTCCATCCAAAGCTTGAATCAGAAAATGCAACCGGGGGGAATCCTGAATCTCAACAGACCCTAGCCAAAGTAAATTCCAGCTTGCGGTCTCCGGTTGATTAGCCGATTCTGCCAGTTTCTATCGGGGGCGATCATGAGAGGATACCTGGTGGTCGCGCTGCTAATCATGGCCAGCGCGCCGAGCGGCGCGGATCGACGGAGATCGCCAGCACCGATCAATGCGGCAGCAGCTAATCAAGCCTTTGTGGATGGCGACTATGCTCGCGCTATAACGCTCTACAGCGCTCTCCTGAACCGAAGAGGCGTGAACAACGCCGAACGAGAGAACCTACTAATCGGGCGTGGCTACGCCTATATGAACCTCAATAGGCCTTCGGAGGCAGCTGCCGACCTAAGGCAGGCCCTTATCTTGAATCCGAATGACTGAGCTGCTGCCGGTCTCATGGACACGAGGTTAGGCTACATTAGCTTGCTTCTCGAAGTCCATGGGGCTGAGATACCCCAAGGTCGAGTGCCTGCGTGTCGGGTTGTAGAAGCGTTCGATATAGTCGAACACATCGGCCCTTGCCTGATCGCGCGTACGATAGGTTTTTCGCGCGACCCGCTCGGTTTTGAGCGAGGAGAAGAAGCTCTCCATTGCAGCATTATCCCAGACATTGCCCGACCGGCTCATTGAGCAGGTGACGCCGTTATCGGCCATGAGCCGTTGGAACTGCTCGCTGGTATATTGACTGCCCTGGTCCGAGTGATGCAGCAGGGCGTCGGGCTTGCCACGCCGCCAGATCGCCATGACCAGCGCGTCGGTGACGAGTTGCGCCGTCATCGTGTCACTCATCGACCAGCCGACCACGCGCCTGGAGAACAGATCGATGACGGCCGCGACGTAGAGCCAGCCTTCGATCGTCCAGATATAGGTGAAGTCGGCCACCCATTTCCTGTTCGGCGCGTCGGCGCTGAACTGGCGATCGAGAACATTGCCGGCGATGACCGATCTTTCGCCATCGTCCTTGGGAAGGCCACGGCGCTGGGGCCGCGCCTTCAGCCCGTGCAGGCGCATCAGCCGTTCGATGCGGTGCAGGCCGCATGAAGGGCCTTCGGCCAGAAGATCGTGCCAGACGCGACGCGCGCCATAGGTCCGATCGCTGGCGATGAAGCTGGCGCGGATCTTCGCGCTGAACGCCTCGTCGCTGGATGAGCGTGCGCTCGGCGCGCGCGTGAGCCAGGCATGAAAGCCGCTGCGCGAGACCCCGAGCGCCTCGCAAATCCACGATACCGGCCAGATACCCCGGTGCTTCGCGATGAAGGCGAACCTCATATCGAGTCCTTCGCGAAGTAGGCCGCCGCTTTTTTTAAGATGTCGCGCTCCGCCTTCACCCTGACAAGCTCGCGGCGAAGCCGCTCAATCTCAAGCTGCTCGGGCTTCATGTTGCCGTGGCCGGGGAATGCCGCCCCTGCATCGGCCGCTGCCTCGTGCACCCATTTACGCAGCACATTTACATGCACGTCCAGATCGCGCGCCGCCTGAGCAGCTGTCACCCCACGATCCCGCACCAGCTTCACCGCCTCAAGCTTGAACTCTCGGCTGAACTTCCGTCGTTGCATCGTCACCCTCCGGTTCCATAAACACCTTATCTCGGTGTCCACGAAACCGGCAGCAGCTCAGGCAGTGCTTAATTTTGATGGATCCGCGTAGGCGGGCGGTGAACAAGCCAGATTTAGAACGAACGCGAGGGCAAGACCAAATAGCGAGTTGCGTTGGTGATGGTGAAGCATAGCGATCTCCCCTGTCGAGTCGCTAATCTAGCAGTTAGGGTCCGGACTCATTAGAGCCACCAGATGACGGTAGCAGCGATGGCGATGGTAGCCATGAAGGTTTTGATGTTGCGGTCGAAGCGTGTTGCGACCCTTCGCCAGTCCTTGAATCGGCAGAACATGCGCTCGATGACGTTACGCTGCTTGTAGATTTTCGCATCGCAGTCGAGCTGCACCTTGCGGTTGCGCTTGGAGGGGATGACAGCGGTGGTGCCTCGGTCTGCAAGCCAGGCGCGCAAGTCATTGCTGTCATAGCCTTTGTCGCCAACCAGTTCGGCCGACGGCGGCATGGCCGCGATGCAGGCCTTGGCAACCTTCACATCGTGCACGTTTCCCGGCGTGATCATCAAGACGCAGGGGCGGCCCTTCACATCGCAGAGCGCGTGAACCTTGGAGTTTCTACCGCCGCGTGTCTGGCCGATACCATTGGCCAAGGCCCCCCTTTTGCGCCACCCGCGGTGCGGTGTGCCTTGATGCAGGTACTGTCGATGAACAGTCGGTCGGGCGCGCCCTCGGCACCCGACAGCGCGCTGAAAATGCCTTCCCATATCCCGCGTTCGGCCCAACGTACGAAGCGGTTGTAGAGCGTCTTCTTCGGACCATAGATGTGCTCGGGACAATCACCCCAGCGACCACCGCTTTGCAGCGCGTGAACGATCCCGCTCAGCACCCGACGGTCATCAACACGCGGCTTCCCGCGCGTGTCGGTCGGCAAATGCGGCGCGATCCGCGACCATTGCGCATCCGAAAACCAGAAGAAATCCGACATATCCAACGCCTCCTCATCGGACGCCTTGAATCATGCCTTCGATCCCTTGGGAATCCCGTTTATGGGTCCGGACCCTAGTTCGTAGCTGAAATACGCCAAAAAACACCAGAATCGGTTGCTAATGACTACTTTATCAAAAAAGGTGAAAATATCAAATAAGTCCATAGCGATCCAAGAACGCGAGCAAACAATCGGTAGCGAGAAGTTCGTGATTGAGGCTGTGGGCTGTGAATAAAATTGCATACCCCCGCCATTGACGCCGATGCGAGACGAATTAAAACCTGTCACCGGTATATGTCGGAAATCGTGCGTGCGCTAAACGGCCGGCTTGGTGTCCCATCAATCATCAGCTTCGCATAGAAAGCGTGGTTCGGGAGGTTCAGCAAATCCAGCACGTCGAACGTGGGCATCAGCTCGCGTGATATGACGCTGGCATCCTCAGGCCCCAGCCGAAACGATATGAGCGTCCCGGCATTCCCTAACACCGAATGCCGCACGTCGTCGTCGAGCTGGTGCAGATACTGGTGGGCTAATATCAGCCCCAGGGACACCTTCCGCATATCCGGCATCATGTTGGCGAACGCGAGCGTGGTGAAAGTCTGAAACTCATCCACGTAGAGGAAAAATGTGCGGCGATCGGCGATCGGGGCCTCCGCGCGGCTGAGCGCCGCCAGCCCGATCGTAGCGACCATCATGCTACCCAGGATGTTCGCACTGTCCTCCCCGAGGCGGCCCTTGGCGAGATTCACGATAAGTACGCCGCCCGCGTCCATCAGGCTGCGAAAGCTGATCGGTATCTCTGGCGCGACCAGCGCGCGATATAGGCGCGGATCGGTCAGCAAGCCCCCAAGCTTGTTTTGGATCGGTGCGACGACCTCGGCTCGTTGTCGATCGGGATATTTTTCGAACTCATCCAGCCAGAACCTTCGCACCACATCGTTGCGGATGCCCCGCACCACCTCATGGCGATATCGCTTGTCGGCAAACAGCCGCAGGATGTCAGGAAGCACGGAACCATCGCGCTCGATCAGCGCATAGAGGCTGTTGCGCAGCACATGCTCCATGCGAACGCCCCACGCGTCCATCCAAAGCTTCTTCATCGCATCAAGCAATCCCGATACAGCAAGCGGGATCTTCTCGTCGCGCACCCGTCGCAGCGGATTATACCCGTACGGCTGGTTGGGTGCGGCAGCATCCAGATAGTTGAATGGCCGCCCGGCTACCGCCGCGGCATCCCGCATCCGCTCCGCCAGGTCACCATGCGGGTCGATGACGCAGAACCCCCGACCACCCTCCAAGTCCTGCCGTGCGAGCGCCTCGATCAGGGTGCTCTTCCCAACGCCCGTCTTCCCCAACAGATAAATATGCGACAGCCGATCAGCCTGTTTTATCCCGAAGCGGGTGAAGCGGTTGCGGAAGTTTGTTTCGCCGAAATACGATACGGTCATCGTAGCAGTGTGTGGGTAGAGCGCTGTCGGTGCACGGGGGCAGAATATTCCGGGGTGCAAGCCAAAGAAGCAGCCTCCCCATCGGGGAGGCTGAAAGTGGTCACCATTCGTGGGCGGATACCAATTCGTGCAAATAATTGGCCGCCTGATTGGCGAGCCTTGAGGCCGTGAAGATCGCTCGGGCATCATTCTTGAGTAACTGAAGCCAGTGCGCGACATAGGCGGCATGGTCGGGTCGCGGCTGGTTGCTCACGCCCAGGTCGGCGCACAAGAATGCGGCGCCAATCTCGGCCACCAGTTCCTCTGCGGCAAGCTCCTCCTTCGGAAGTCCCTCGCCAAAGCGCGCAAGCCGATGGCTCGCACCTACCCAATGCACCAGCTCATGAAGTAAGGTGGCGCTATATGCCTCGGTCGCGGAAATCGTCGGTGAGCCGGTGAACCGGGAGCGATCGGGCATTTCGATATAGTCGTCTTGGATGTGGTAGCAGGCGATGTTGCCGGCACGATGAACCTCGGCCTTCGTCGCCGCGATGAACGTCTCGACCGATTCCGTGATTTGGGCATCGCCATAAGGCTTGGAAGGGGCGGGCGCCTGCCATCCCGCAACTTGGTCGGCATTGAAGACGCGCGAGGCGCGGGCAACGAGCCGTACCGAAGGTGATTCGCCTTCCGCAGGCTCGCCCTCGATCCTCTTGAAGAAAACGATCGTCGAGCCCTCGGCGCCCTTTACCACTTGCGCGCCGGCGTTCTGCCATTGCTTGTACGAAGCCCAGAACCCGCTTCGATATCCGCTCAAATATGCCTGTGCCCATAGCGCGAGAACATTGACCCCATGATATTCCATCTGGGTCAGCGCATTCTGGGGCTTGGCGATGGCAACGCCGTCGCCGTGCCAGGGCATGACGAACTCACCGGCCCCGGCTTCAATGGCGGCGATGATGCAGTCGGTGACGGCGCGATATACGTCGAACCGAGTGTGTGAAAGAACTTCAGCATTCATATCTTCCTCCTGCGCAAGGCGGGAGAGCCGCACGATCGCGGCGCTCCCGGATGCGAGGGAGGTCCGAGATTCAGTGTGAGGCAGGCGGCCGAAACCGGCACGGCGTCACAATATCGGTCGGGCCGATGATTTCGCGCCGGCTGGGGGACTTAGGGGACGTAAGGGACGTATCTCAGCAAACATGCCGAAACTACGCGGAGCAACCTCAGATGAATGTCTCCGATAAAGTGACACCTGTTCCATCTCTGGGCGAACGCCGAGAATGACACTATCATGATCATCCCGGACGACCGCCTCGACGATTTCATCGACCGCTACGAACGCGTCTATGGCGAGCGCCTTTCCCGCGAAGAGGCGCGCCCGGTCGCTACACGGGTGCTCGATCTCTACCGGCTGATCACGCAGCCTCTCCCAGATGAGGCAACGGCTCCGGAGCAAACCGTTCACGAAGCAATTTGATATTGGATAGCATGATGGCGGTGCCGGGATCGTCCAGGCTGTCCGTTATGTCCTTTAGAAGCCGATCTACCCGCGCTTTGTTTGATGGATGAAAAGTTCGAACATCCTCTACGACAGTGCACAAAATATCGGCCCGGCCGATAATATGACGCCTTCCGGTTATACCGACATGGTCGCACAATACCTGCATGATCATCCCCGACGATCGTCTGGACGAATTCATTGACATATACGAACGGGCTCACGCTGAACGTCTAATACCAAGTCCCATGGACGGTCACCCATGTGCCCATGATCGCAGGCCGATGGACATGATGAGCCACGGCTGATCGACGAGACGGTTCCATGCAAAGCAGCAGTGATCGAGGATGTCGGCGTAGGATTTGAAGATCCTGTTCGAGAGCCAGTTATCGCGCATGAACTGCCAGACATTCTCAACCGGGTTGAGTTCAGGGCATTTCGACGGCAGCGGCAGCAAGGTGATGTTGGCGGGGACGGTGAGCGCGCCAGAGCCATGCCATCCCGCCTGGTCGAGGAGCAGGATGGCGTGCGCGCCTGGCGCGACGGCGGCGGAGATTTCGGCCAGATGCAAGGCCATCTCCTGCGTGTTGCATCGCGGTAGCACGAGTGCCGCGCCCTTGCCCTCGGCCGGGCAGATCGCCCCGTAAATATAGGCCGATGACGTGCGCTGGTCCTTCGGCGCCGAAGGCCGGGTTCCGCGACGCGCCCAGCGCCGGGTGATCCCGTTCTTCTGGCCGACCCGCGCCTCGTCCTGCCACCACAGCTCTATCGCTGTGCCGCGCGGGAGCGTTGCCCGGATCGTCGCCACCCGGGCGGGGAAGTTTTTTTAAACGTCGGGATGGCGTCATCATCCTGCGTATGATGGCGCGGCCGCGCCGACAGCTTGCGATACCCCAAGCCACGCAGTTCTCGGCTCAGCGTCTGCTTGCTGACGCTGATGGCAAACTCGTCCCACACCCACTGCGCGAGATCGATCAGCCGCCAGCGTACGACACCGTGCGATGCCGGGATCGGACCACTCTCGACGATCTGCGCCAAAGCCCGACGCTGCGCGTCATCGAGCAGCGGCACGCCACCGGGCGGCACCGCATCGATCAACCCATCAGGCCCGCCAGCGTTGAACCGCAGCACCCAGTCGCGGACCGTCTGGAGCCCAACGCCGCCAAGCTGCGCCGCCTCGCTCCGCGTCCCTCCCTCGTAAATCGCCGCCAGCGCCAGCAGCCGACGCACCTGGTTCGCGTCACTGCTCGATCGCGCTAAGGCCCGCATCCTCGCCGCCGTAAAATCAGCTCGAAGCGCCACTGCCGCACCCATCGCAAACCTCCCTCACGTTCGCGACCATTGAATCGAACTTCTGGCCGTTTGGGAATCCCCTATGAGTCAGGGCTCACGAGATTTGGTATAACGCGTGAAGAAGCTCGCATAGTCGCCACCAGCGTACTCAACCTGTACCGACTCATCACGCAGCCTCTGCCTCCGAAACCTGACACTGCTCCCGAACATGCTGAAGGGAGTGAAGCAGGTCAAAAGCGGAAGAATCGTCGAGGCTCCTAGAGCGGTTTCCGTTCATTCAGGTTCATAGCCGCATGATCTGAAGTAGTTTGCGCATTCGTTGGGCTGGAAGATGTCGACGAGCCTGCCGATCAAGTCCCACAATCCGCTGACGGTTCGTTCGCCCGCCTTACGGAGCATGGCCTTGAGCCGGGAGAATGCCTTCTCGATAGGGTTGAAGTCCGGGCTGTAGGGCGGGAGGAAGCGAAGGGTTGCGCCGGCCGCTTCGATCCTCTCCTTCACAGCCGCCCGTTTGTGGCTTGAGAGGTTGTCCATGATGACCACGTCGCCTGGCCGCAGCGCGGGCACCAGAACCTGCGCCACATAGGCTTCGAACCAGTCGCCGTTGATCGGCCCATCCAGCACCATCGGCGCGACCATGCCGGTCATACGCAGACCAGCGACCAGCGTGGTGGTTTTGCGATGGCCGTGCGGAAAGCCCATCCGCAGCCGTTCGCCTTTCCGACAGCGACCGTGACTGCGGGTCATATTGGTGGCGGTCCAGGTCTCATCGATGAAGACAAGGCGTTCGGGTTCAAGGTCGAGCTGGCCCTCGAACCAGTGCTGGCGTTGCCTCAGGACATCGGGACGGTCCTGCTCGATCGCGTGCCCGGTCTTTTTTTACGCGTGATCCCGTGCCGGGCAAAAAAACGATGCACCGTGCCGATCCCAACCACGGCGCCGCGCTCGATCAGCCGCGCCTGTATCTCGACCAGCGTCATGTCGCCCTGCTCGGCAATCAGCTCCCGAATGAAGCCGCCGTGCGCCTCGATCTTGCCTGAATGTCGGTCCCCTCCGCGCGGCTTGGCCAAAGCCTGACCATGCTTCAGGGCGAGTTGTCGCCAGCGGATCGCGCTCGACACGCTGACCCCAAAGCGGGCTGACGCCGCGCGGCAACTCAGGCCGCCATCAATCGCTGCGACAACCCTGTCCCGAAGATCCTGTGAAAGCGTTCGTGCCATCCATGCTGGCCTCCTGCCACCAGCAGGAAGTTTGAATCACACCCAAGCCGTAAAGGGAATCCCTATCGATTCCGTTCGTACGGAAACCGCTCTAATGTCCTTTACGAAGTCTTCTGCGCCCTCGGGAAGGGGCGTAAAAGTTCGAACATTATCGACGACAGTGCACAAATATCGGTGGGGCCGATAATATGCCCACTTCACGTAGAAAGACTTATATAATACAGCGTATATTACGTTGTCTAACTCCAATAATGTGCCGCCTTTACGGCAGGGACATATGGAGAATCGAACTTTTTACAGTTCCTCGGCACATATTAAATTACAATCTCGCTTTACCTATGAGTATCTCAAACTAAGATCTCGACGATTTCATCAGTCGTTGGGAAAAAGTGTACGGCGAGCGCCTTCCACGTGAGGAGGCTCTCACGCGTGCAACGAAACTACTCGACATATACCGTCTGAGAGTCTGATCCGAAATTAAGTTGGGTGGTATCAGCGGGTTAGCTTGACGGCTGCGCCAGTTGTTGATTCAGGGGTTTTGCGAAAACAACCATGGATCAACGATGTGGACTGATACCACCCGCGCGCTTCATGCGCGAACGGGGCTGGCCTTGCCAAGCGATTTGACGGATGACGAATGGGCGGTTCTGGAGCCGTATTTCCCGCGGCCATCGCATGTGGGTCGTCCGCGCAAATGGACGATGCGCCGGATCGTCGAGGCGATCCTGTATCTGCTGCGCGGGGGCCTGCCGTGGCGGATGCTACCGCCCTGTTTTCCGCCGGTATCGACGGTGCGGCGCTGGTTCTACCTTTGGCGGGACAACGGGCTGTGGTTGTCATTGAACCATAGCCTGCTCTTGATCGGGCGCGAAGCGGCAGGTCGTGAAGCCTCGCCCGGCGCCGGGGTGATCGACAGCCAGAGCGTAAAAACCACGGAAAGCGGCGGGCCACGGGGCTACGACGCAGGCAAGAAGACCAAGGGGCGCAAGCGCCATATCCTGACGGATACCGACGGCAATCTCGTCCATGCCGTAGTCCACACCGCCGACATCCAGGACCGTGATGGCGCGCCGCTGGTGCTGGCCGAGATCGTCAGGCGCTTCCCGTGGCTGCGGCATGTTTTCGCCGATGGCGGCTATGCCGGTGACAAGCTCAAGCACGCGCTGCGCCGGATCGGAAAATGGACCATCGAAATCATCAAGCGATCCGATGCCGCAAAAGGCTTCGTGGTTCTCCCGCGCCGCTGGGTTGTCGAGCGAACCCTCGCTTGGCTGAACCGAAATCGCCGCCTCGCCAAAGACTTCGAACAGACCATCGCCTCGGCCACTGCATGGCTGTTCATCGCGTCGATCCAGCTCTTCACACGCCGAATCGCAAGAACATGAAATAAAAAGAGATAATTATGAATCAGACTCTGATATTACGACCGCTGCCGTCTCCGTGTGAGCCCGGGCATAAAGATACAGGCGTTGAACAGGAGAAAGGGAACGTGGCGTAAAGGGTATCAGGCTGGGCATCGGTGCGGAACGTTATAAGATGTGGGGAAGGAGATGGCTGCATGGCCAGACGATTACGGCGTCCCAGTCAGAATTTTTTGGTACTCGCGCTCGCGATCGTAGCCGCGATAGCGATCCTTCTTGCGTACTTCCTTTTCCATATAAGCCAGCAGGATCAAATCTGGAGCAATCTCACTGCAGAGGTTGTTGCTGGACTGTTCATAGCAGTCGCTGCCTTCTTCTTGGGCCGCTATGGTATATCATTAAATTCAATGCAGTCGGAGCAATCTACCGGTGCCGTCGTATCATTTTACCCGGAACACGCGGAGGTGGATTGGACTACGATTATAGGTTCGGCAAAGCGCATTGATATCGTTGTTCACTACTATGGCCGCTGGGTCCGTACCAATCACAAGGCATTCGTAGATTTCTTCCAACGAGGGGGTGAGCTCCGGATTGCAATGGCAGATCCTGCCATCCCGGGTGTGCTGGCGACCGTGCAATCCAATTTCTTTTCCGGTCTCACACGAAAGGAGCTGTCTCAAAAAATAGCCAGCACCGAGGAGCGACTGAAAGATGCCTTCAATGAAGCCGGGTCGCAGAAGGCGCGTCTTACTACGTTCTATTTTCCTCAGGCACTCCATTATTCTTTCGTGCTGGTGAACAGCCGGTTTCTATATCTTTCGGTCTATGAACAATTCAGAGGGCCGAATGTCCGGTCATCCGTGTTTGGTATCGACCTCACCAAAGACCAGGCCCTTGAGGAATATTGGCTCGCCAACCGGCAGGCGTTTTTTGAGGGCTCGCGCGTGGGATTGGATCTCTGAGAGGCGACAAGTTCTCCCACGGCAGGTGTTGCTGAGGGACTTTGGGGACGTGAGGGATGTATCTCGGTGCCTATGCAGCCTCAACAAGTTCAGTGTCTTGCTCATGTTCAAACTGCTCCCGAAGCCGGCGCATATCGGCGCGCATGCTATCTTGTCGCGGATTGCCGATCACGGACTCGATGTCCTTTATAAATAGTAGGCCACGCTCCTGAATGTCTGCAACAAAAGTTCGAACATCCTCTACGACAGTGCACCGACGTTGAATAAGGGCAAAAGACGGGTGCACAGCGAACGGTTTCATGGCGTCGATGCTCAGTTTTTTGCCCATCAGGAAAAAGTTCGAACCGATCGTTTTGAGGATGAGAAGCCGGGCCGCTTTGTCACCGAGCAAAAACCAATCCACCGCGCACCTGCTGAACGAAATCACTTCGCGCAAAAGTTCGAACCGATCGACGGAGACCTTCGGCGCGGCGGCTTTCTGAAGCGCGGCGTGCTCAGTTTCGAGCCGTTCCTTCTCAAGGACAAACTCGGTATCGGACAGCATCCGGCGCAATCGCAGCGCCGTCAGCTCCCGCAACTGGGTGAGGATTTCATCGATGGCTGCGGCAAGCGACCGCTGCTGGGTGGCCATCGTCTCCCGGTTCGAGGCATCCTCGGTCGCAAGCATTTCCGTGGCCCATGTCTCGATCTGGGTATCGACGACAAGCGACGACAGGAAGTCGACGAACTGCTGCTCCAACTCGTCTTGCTCGACCGAGCGCTCGACGCATTTCGGCCCCAAGGACCGCTTGGTGCAATGATAATAGGTGTAGCGGGAGCCATATTTGTTGGTCTTCTGCTCGGCCGTCACCATCATGCCGCACGATCCGCAGCGGATCAGTCCGGTGAACGCGAAGTCATGGCGTGACGGTTTCGCTTTTCCCTCGCGACCCAGCAATTGCTGGACCCGATCGAACTCGTCGGGTGTGACGAGGGGCTGGTGCTGACCGGGGTATATCTGCCCTTTCCAGAGGATGCTTCCGCTGTAGAACGGATTGCCGAGCATCTTGTAGATCGTGGCGAGGACCAACGGTTTCCCGCCGCTGTGCTTCTTCCTCGGGGTCAAGAATCCCCATTCGTCACGTGCCATCAGCGCGATCTGGCGCGGCGAAAACGCCCCGCTCAAGAAAAGTTCGAATATCCGCCGCACCAAGGGGAAGTGGTCGGGATCGGGCAGGATCGTACGCGTGACGGGGCAGTTTAGATAGCCGAGCGGCGCGTGATTGGGCCGCCAGCCTTTTTCAAGCTTGGTCTGGTTGCCGCGTCTGACGTTCTCGGAAAGGGCATCGCTATAATATTTCGACTGGCCGAACATGATCGACAGCATGAACTTGCCCTGCGAGTTGTTTTCGAAGGTGTAGGTGGAGAATTTGAGGTCGTGCAGCACGCCGCAGTCGAGCAGATAGACGATCTGTCCGCCGTCGATCGAGTTGCGCGCCAGACGGTCGGGTGCCCAGGCAACGATGCCGTCTGCCTCGCCCTTTTTGATACGGGCGAGCATCTCGGCGAAAACCGGTCGGCCGGGGGATTTCGCACTGCGCGATTCCACGAAGGTTTGCACGACCTCGATATCGTCACGCAATCCGAACGATCGCTCCATCGCCTGCTGCTGGGATTCGAGCGACAGCACTTGGCGGTCCTCGGATTCCGACGATTTCCGGCAATAGAGAAAGTACCTCATGGTCGGCGAAATACGTCCCTTACGTCCCTAAGTCCCTCGGGCACATTGCCGCATCGGCCACCGATCTGGCGGCGAACTGGGGTGTTGGCGATGTCGATGGGGGAGGGGAGCAGCATAAGAAGGGAACGCGGTGAATCCTACGCCCTGAATCGGATTTACGCGAATCGCGTTATCCCCAGTGTCGGCCGCATCTCTACATATCGGCAGGGGGCACAATATCCGTGCGATCGATAATATGCCCCCTGCCGGTAAAACGCCGCCACGGTCACACTGGGGGATATGACAACCGATAAATCAGATGCCCCGACACCGACCATTTCCCGCATGTGCCCCGACGGCACGCTGATCGAATTGCTATACGATGGTGACGCCGCGACCACGGCGCTCGCGGTTTGCGCACCAGACGGCACGGTCGCCATCGAAGCCCAGGTCGAGCTTGTAACCGGTGAGCGGCTCGTTCCCTACGCCCCGCAGAATAATCTGCTCACGTCGGGATGCGTGCTGCTCCCATCAAACGTCGGCGCGCATCTCGAAAAGACCGAACTCGTCGCGCAGATCAAAACCTACATCCATCGGTACGTCGATCTCCCGGAATTGTACGAGGATATCGCCGCGCACTACGTCCTGCTGACATGGGTGCATGATGCCTTCAACGAACTGGGCTACCTCCGGTTCAAAGGCATGCCAGGCTCCGGGAAAACGCGGGCGCTGCTCGCCATCGGATCGATTTCATACAAACCATTCTTCGCCTCCGGCGCATCGACCGTCTCGCCGATCTTTCACGTGCTCGATACCTTTGGCGGCACGCTGATCCTCGACGAAGCCGATCTGCGCTTTTCGGATGCCACCGCCGACCTGACCAAGATTCTCAACAACGGCACGATGAAGGGTTTGCCGGTGCTGCGCACGATGACCAACCGATACCGGGAACTCAATCCACAAGCCTTCAAGGTGTTCGGTCCGAAGATCATTGCTATGCGCGAGAGCTTCGCCGACGACGCGCTGGAAAGCCGGTTTCTCACACACGACACCGGCGGTCGTCCCTTGCGCAAGGATATTTCGATACATTTGCCAGGCGCAATGGCGGCGGAAGCCCTGGCCCTTCGCAACAATCTGCTGGCATGGCGCTTCCATACCCGCAGCAGTGCCGGTCCCGATCCGTCGCGCCTGATTGACGACATTACCCCGCGTTCCAACCAGACCGCTCTCGCCTTGCTGTCACTCATCGACGACCCGGCCATTCGCGCGCGCATCGCGGACGACCTCGTGGCCTGCGAGGCGCGTGTGTCAACAAAACGCGCTGCTTCACCGGAAGCCACGATGGTCAGGATCGTGCGCAGCATGTTCGCCAACGCACCGACCCCGTATCTGACGCTGGCCGATGTCACGGCGCTCTACAACGACGCGACTGCCCCACGCGGGGAACTGCCGCTGTCGGCAAAAGCCATCGGGTGGATGGTGCGCGGCAAACTCGGGCTTGAGACGACGAAGACGCGCGGCGTGTTCGTGATCCCGCAAAGCGAACGAGGGAAGATCGACAGCCTCGCGATGCGATACGGATTGCCGAGCGACGCGCCGATCATGACTTCGGAAATTGCGGCGTTGGGATTTCTTGCGCGAAGCGCAAAAATATCGGCCTGACCGATATTGTGCCGTCTGCTGCGAACGCCTGCGAAACGTGATGATGGAAGGAACGGCCGCACAGGTCGAAAGCCTTAACCCTGATCTTTATGCCTCACCCAAATTCGATACGCTTCAACCGCAATCGCTCCGCCTTAACCCAGAACGAACTGGTCGATCTTCTCGACCTTTCACAATCGACGCTCAGCGAAATGGAGCTGCTGGCCGAAACGACCAGCCTTGAAACCGCGCTCGCGCTCCAGCTCGTGTTCGGCACGCAACCACGTCATATGTTCGCCGCGCTCTACGCCAGAATTGAAAACGCCATCATGCCGCGCGCCGCCGCGCTCGATGAAAAACTCCGGCACAAAACCGATGCCAAGTCTCAGCGAAAACTGCGGACGCTCAGCGCGATGGTCAAGCGCGCGACCTCCCAAACCACCGAGCTATGACCCTCAAGAATCCGCTTATCTTCGGGCTCCATGCCACCTCGCGCGGTTTCGGCTATGTCGTGTTCGAAGGACCGTTCGCACCCTATGACTGGGGTACCGTTGTCGCGCGTGGCGACAAGAATGGGATCTGCCTGCAAAAGCTCGAGAAGATGCTAGACCGGTTCTCGCCCGAAACCTTGCTCCTCGAAGAAGCCAAAAGCGTTGCCAACCGGAGCGATCGCATCGCCCGGTTGTACAAGGCGATCGTCGCGCTGTGCGCGACCCGCAACATCGACGTTGCGATCTACACGCTCGGCGACGTCAAAGCGTGTTTCGCGAGCGCGGGTGCCCGCACGCGGCAGGAAATTGCCGACACAGTCGCGCGAATGATCGACGCGCTCGGGCACCTCGCGCCGAAGCCGCGAAAAGCATGGCAAAGCGACGACCGGCGGATGGCGATGTTTTGCGCCGCCGCTCTGGTGCTGACGCATTTTCAGATGGGTGCATCCCGGCTGTTCGATGATCTGGCGCGGTAAGGCTGTATCCCACCGTGTGGTGCGGCATCGCCTGCGCGCTCGTGTGAATCCATGCTTCTCGTTCGGCGCGTCGAATGAACGTAGCGGGAATTTCTGTGGGCTGGATCAAACCTCACTCCGACGGCACCGACGCGCCGGCATAGGGATCATAGCGGGCCGAAGGCGAGCCGAAGGCCGCGCGCGGTGCCGGAACCTGCACAATCGGCGGCGGATAGGTGATTTCACTGCTCCCCGTTCCGAGCATCGTCGCCTGCAACCCAGCGACAATGCTCGTTGCGCCGAACAGGATGAAACAGCCGGTGATGACGGTGATACCACGCCGGAGATCCATCCGGCCGGTCAACATGCCGAAACCGACCGATGCTATGGCGACGACCGCGACAGTGGTGGCCACGGTGCCAAGCAGCGTGCCTTGAAGCCACGCGACCGCCGCAACGAGCGCGCCGGAGCCGGCGGGATCGGTCAGCGAAGAACCATAAGAAGGTACAGACAACGATCAACCCTTCCCATGCGGTTCCGGCAACGGCGGCACAAATGGAAATACATCCATTCCGGTTCGATTCTATCCAACAAGTCATTCGTGTGAAACGCGAAAAATCCACCTTGGCCGGATGATTATCGTTGCGATGTTGGAGCTGCAATGCTTCATGGCGCCGGCATATGGGGGGACTATGAAGCAGATGAAACGCCGGTTGCTGTCGGTGGGAGTGGTCGTGAGCGTGGTGGCTGGTGCTGCCGGTGCGTCGGAAAACTCCACGTACACCTATGACGCGCTGGGCCGGCTGGTGCTGACCTCCCACAGTGGCGGGCCGCGCAGTGGTACGACCGTGGCTAGCAGCTATGATGAGGCGGGCAATCGCGCGGCGTTGGCGGTCGATGTCCCGTTGCCGGCGCCCACTACCGCCGTAACCTTCGCCATTTCGGGGCCGAGCACCGTCACCAAGGGCGCGACCGCGATGTTCACCATCGCGAAGAGCGGGCCAGCGGCGACCGTCGTCACGGTCAACTTCGCTACCGCCAACGGCACGGCGGTGACGCCCGGCGACTATATCGGTGCTGCGGGGACGCTGAGCTTCCGCGCCTGGGAAACGGTGAAGACCGTCATCATCCCGATCCCCAATGACGGCCTGGGCTCTCCCGCCAAACAATTCTCGATGAGCCTTTCCTCCCCATCGACGGGAGGATCGCTCGGCACGGCAACCGCCACGGCGACCATCGCAGCGGCCTATTCAGGCCCGGCGACGACGCCGGACAATCTGACGGTCGGGACGTGCTCGACCAAGTTCATCAATGTCGTCGCCAACGACACCGATCCATCGGGGAGTTATCCGTTGACCCTTGTCTCCGTCAGCGCCGCCTCAGCCGGTGTCGCGACCATCGTGAATTCGACGACCATCAGCTACCACACCTACGGTTATGCGGCGAACGACACGGTGACCTACACAATTCATAACGCCGCCGGTGCGACCGGCACGGGCACTCTGAACGTCGCGATCGTGGACAATGGGGGGTGCCAGTGATGCGCCTGTTCGCCGCCATTGCCGCAGTCCTCGCCGCGCTGTCTTTTACGTCCCCGGCGCAGGCGCAGGATCCGCGCTACCAGTTCCCCCAGCAATATTCGATGAGTCCCAAGGGCGTGAACCTGCAGACCGGCCGGTTCATTTATTCCAAGACTGACCTGACGATCGGCAACCTGACCTTCACCCGCAAATGGGGCGAGGTGCCCGCCTACACCGTGAACAACCGCGCGAACGGTATCCTCGAGGCGTATGATTATTCGCCCGGGTCGGGCTGGTCGCCGATGAACATCGGTTGGACGCACAGCTTCAATCAGGGTGTGGTGTTTATCTACGGCAGCACACCTCAGGTGTTCGTCGTTGTGGACGGCGCGACCTATTCGTTTCTCGTCCTGTCGAATGGCTATGGCCCGATGAATCAATCCACAGTGGGAACGACGCTGACTGCCGCCAGCGGGCAATGGATCTTCACGGACCGCAACGGCGCCAGCTACACGTTCGTGTCGCTTTCGGGAATGCAGCAGAACGGGCAGAATGGCTCGCCCGGCGACGAGGTCCTGCAATCGGTGGTCTATCCCGATGGCGGCCGGATCGACTATTCCTACAATGCCGCGGCCCAGCCAAAGTTCGTCAAAAGCAATGCGGGATACGCCATCGCGCTCGATTACGATGGCAACGGCAATGTCTCGGCGGCGTGCGGGTTCAATCTCGCCCAGACCTATGCCGATGCCTCGACCAGTTGTACGGGCGCCGCGCTCAAGACCAGCTACGGCTATGACAGCACCGGCAAACATCTCGTCACAGTGACCGATACGCTGGGGCGGGTGGTGACGATCACCTACACGATGATCCTCAATACCGTCCCGGCGAGCGATGCGGTGCCGACCTGTATTTCACTGCCCAACTCCTCGACCTGCGAGATCGCGAACACCTATGGCGCGGGGCCAGGCAATATCTCTGCCTATGATGACCAGGTCTGGACCCAGGTAACGGCCGCTGGAGCGACCTGGACGTACGAATATATCCCACAACCTGATCCCGCCGATCAGCCGGTCGTGGCCGGACAACCACGGTTTTCGCGATCGTACATGCACGATCCTGCGGGGCAGACGGTCAATATGAGATATGATCGCGGCCGTCTTGTAACCTCGCAGCAACCGTCGGGCACGATCGAATATCGCTATCGCGGAGTTACATCGGGCGGCATTACGCCGGTCACCTACCAATATTTTGACGTGTCGCCGGGGCTGGTAACGATGCCCGAAGGCAATCGCGAATATTTCGAGCACGACAACAGGGGCAACATCACCCTTCATTCCTATTGGCCGAAGGGCGCCTCCAATGCGGCCACGACTGGCAACACGACGCAGGACCAGTGCTGTATCAATCCGGATCCGGTGACCCCGCCGGCAGGGTCGGTCAGCTATTCGCGTACCTTCCTCGGCGACTATGGTTATTATACAATTCTCGGAAATACCTATATCGTTGGCTGCGGCGCCGGCGCGGCCGACGCCAAGCTCTGCAACAAGCCGATGACCGCGACCGACGCGAACGGCAACGTCACCGATTACACCTATGATCAGGCGACCGGCAACGTGCTGACCGAAACGGCGCCGGCGGTGAACGGGGTGCGTGCGCAAACGCGCTACAACTATGCGCAGCGCTATGCCTGGGTGAAGACCTCGGGCGGTGGCTACACCCAGGCGGCGACGCCGGTGTGGGTGCTGACCCAGACCAGCATCTGCAAATCCGGTGCGGCATCGGGCGGCGGCTGCGCGGTGACGGGGGACGAGGTGCGAACCAGCTATGATTACGGGCCGGATTCGGGACCGAACAATCTGTTGCTGCGCGGGGTCGTCAATGATGCGACCGGTGCCGCGCTACGCACCTGTTATGGTTATGACGGTCAGGGCAACAAAATCAGCGAGACGAAGCCGCGCGCCGGCCTGACGGTGTGCCCATGAGCCGGGTTGCTATCATGGCGCGCGCTGCGCTCGGTTTCGTCGCGATGTGCGCCTCGGGTGCTTATGCGCAATCATCGCCATCGGCGTTCACCTCGGCGGCGCGCTATGACCTGGAGCGGCGCGTGGTCGGCACGATCGCGCCCGACCCTGACGGCGCTGGGCCCATTGCCTTTGCCGCAGTGCGCAACAGCTATGACGTGCAGGGCCGACTGGTGAAGGTCGAGCAGGGCGAGTTGGCGGCATGGCAGTCGGAGAGCGCGGCGCCAGCATCGTGGAGCGGGTTCACGATCTTCCGAGTGATCGACACGGCCTATGATGCGGACGGCCGCAAGCTGTCGGAGACGCTGAGTGTTGCCGGGGTGGCGCAGACGCGCACGCAGTGGAGCTATGACGCGCTTGATCGGGTGGTGTGCGCGGCGGTGCGGATGACGCCGGCGTCCAACTTCGCCAGTGCCCCGGCTGATGCCTGCACGCAGACCAGCGGCGGCAGCGAGCCAGACCGGATCACCAAGACGCTGTACGACGCGCAAGGGCAGGTGTCGGTCGTGCAAAAGGCGTTCGGCACGTCGCTGCAACAGGATTATGTCACCTACACCTATACCGCGAACGGCAAGCAGGCGAGCGTGACCGACGCGCATGGCGCGACCGCGAGCTACACCTATGACGCGCTGGACCGGATGCAGCGCTGGTATTTTCCCTCGCCGACCACGGCGGGCGTGGCCTCGACCAGCGACTATGAAGAATATGCCTATGATGCGAACAGCAACCGGACGAGTTTGCGAAAGCGCGATGCGCAGCTGATCTCCTACGCTTATGACGCGCGCAACCGCGTGGTGCAGAAACGCTGGCCGGGCGGCACGGCAACCGGCACCTGCTTCGGGCTGACCTCGGACAGCAACGATATCTGCTACGGCTACGATAATCGCAACCTGCAGCTTTACGCGCATTACGGTGCGGACGCGGGCAGCGGGCTGACCACGACGTTCGACAATCTCGGCCGCATGGCGACCAACACGATGGTGATGGACGCGGTGACGCGGACGCTGGCGTACAGCTATGACGCCGATAACAACCGCACGCAGCTGAGCTATCCCGACGGGACGGCGTTCACCTATGATTATGACGGGCTCGACCGTCAGACGGCGATCCGCGAGCCGGGCGGGGCTGCGGTGGTGACGGTGGCGTATGACAATCAAGGCCGGCGCAGCGGCAATGGCCGGATCGGGGCGTCGACCAGCTACGGTTATGACGTGGTCGGTCGGCTGGCGAGCCTGGCGGACGATGAAGCGGGGACGGCAACCGACCTGACCTCGACGTTCAGCTACAATGCTGCGTCACAGATGATCGCGCGCGCGAGGAACAACGACGCCTATGTCTATGGCGGCGATGTGTCGTTGACGCGACAATATACGGTCAACGGGCTGAACCAGTATCTGACGGCGGGGCCGGCCTTGTTCGGCTACGACCCGAATGGCAACCTGACGTCGGACGGCAGCGTGACGTTCGCGTACGATACCGAGAACCGGCTGGTGAGCGCGAGTGGCGCGAAGACGGCGGCACTGCGCTATGACCCGATGGGGCGGCTGTATGAGACGGTCGGCACAACGACCGGTACGACACGGTTCCTCTATGATGGCGACGAGTTGATCGCCGAATATGACAGTGCGGGCACGCTGCTTAGGCGCTACGTTCACGGCCCGTCCGATGACGATCCACTATTGTGGTACGAGGGTGCGACCCTCGGCACGCGCAAGCAGATATTTACCGACCATCAGGGTTCGGTAGTGTCAGTGACCGATGGCTCGGGCACGGCGATCGCGATCAATACCTATGACGAATGGGGTGTGCCGGGCGCATCGAACACGGGGCGGTTCCAGTACACCGGTCAGGCGTGGATCGCTGAACTGGGAATGTATTATTACAAGGCCCGCATCTACTCGCCGACGCTGGGGCGGTTTTTGCAGACCGATCCGATCGGCTATAAAGATCAAATGAACCTCTACATGTACGTTGGCGATGACCCGGTCGATAGCACCGACCCGACCGGTCAAGACACGGTAACATGCACTGTCACAGTGGTGCCGAAAGGAGAGAGCCAGCTAAGAGTGGTAAGTTGCCTTGGACGCCACGATGACAATCCCGATACGAAGATAATTTTTCGGGGAAACGGTATCAAGCCGCAGACCGTTACAGTGGCCGGGCAGGCGACAATAAAAGGAAATGGAGTAGTCGAGCGAGTGGCGGCGAGAGTATCTGCTATTACTGGTATAAAGTCTGGTATTCTGCCCGCTGGACGAATTGAAGATGGTACTTATAAGTCACCAACTTCCGGATCTGGAAAGGATAAGTCAAGCGACGTGCCGAGTTGGGTTCGACAGGAAGCTGGTAATAGGCCGAGAACTGGCGAAACACCGAACGAAACCGCAGCCCGAGTTATGAATGGGCGATATGGTGAAGGAAATTGGAACCAAAAAAGCCCTGAATATAGCAAAATACAAAAATGGGCCGCGAGGTCATTTCAATGAAATACATGTATTGTCTAATGCATACATACGATAATTTAGTCGGTGAGCCCGAATCTAAAACAATAGGGTATTTTCTTTCTGAGGAAGAAGCCAAGGTTCATATAGATCATTATAAGACCTTGCCTGGATTTAGGGATCATACAGAGGGTTTTATCGTCTGTAAGATTGAGATTGGGAGGATTTGGTGGGAGGAGGGGTTCGAAACTCTGCTCGATAATGAGCCTATTTAAGACATCTTATTTACGGGGCAAGCAGGCCGAACAGTTTACGGCTTGCTGATATCTTTCAAGCCCGTGGTGGTGATCCACGTCTCATCCAAGAGTATTGACAGCACCTCCTTGGGCACGCGCCAGTTTGCGCCGAACGACGACACGCAGGCAAATGCGAAACGGCCTGCATAGTTCGGTTCGCCCTGCTTCTCGACATACGCGAGGATGTTGCGTGCGTGGGTGGCGTTCGTCGTGACGGTGAGGATGTGGAGGTTCGGCAAGCCCCAATGGGCGCGATAGGTTTGGTTGCGCAGGATATCGAGGTAGCCAGCGATCTTCGCGCCGAAGGCGTTCTGACTCATGTTTTTGCGCTCGATGCTTTCGGTGTTCCGGTCGATCTCCACCGCAAAGAAGCGGAAGCCAACACCGGGATACTCCAACCCGAAAAGGTCGTCGGGGATGAGCGCCTTCTGCCCCATGCCGGCGATCGGGATCGCCATGGGGTTCACGGAATCTTTCGTCTCCTGGGGGCACCGTGGATGGGTAAGGATTTCCCAGCGTGGGATGTAGCGCAGGCCCTTTGATGGTGCCGTAAGCTCAAGCGAAGCCCCGACACACGATTGCATGAGCTGGTGCAGGAAGGGGTCGATGCGCCGGGGCGCGTACCGGGAGGTAACGCCGCGCTCCGCGAGCAGCGCCTTCGCCCTCGGTGCGAGATCATAGACGACGTGTTGATACCGCGCTTCAAAGCCGGCGAACTGCTGAGGTGGCCGGATCAGGAGCGGCCCGCTGGCATCGCCATTGTAGAACTCGGTCAGCCGGTTCTGCAGATGGGTGTAGTCCCGGCGCAGATGCTTGGTGAACTGGTAGAGGTAATGCGTCGGAAGCGGGCCGTGGCGGTTGATGGCCTCAAATGTGATGTAATCCGCGTCCGTGAGGACCACCCTGCGAATAGCTTGGCTTGGCGGTGAGGTTCGCAGACGACGGTTGAGCGTATCGGTAGTCATACGACGGCGAATACCGTCCGAAAATAACGTCGTAAAAGGTCAGCATGGTCCGCGTCGGGCAGCGTTGCGCAACTATGATTCCTGATGAGCAGCCGAACTTTTTCACCATTTGACGTGACCCCCTGATTTTCTACCAGACACGATTAGAGTCCGGCCTTGAGAAGGGACGGACGATGAAGCGATCACGGTTCACAGAAGAGCAGATTATCGGTGTGTTGAAGGAAGCGGAGTCGGGCGCGAAGACGGCCGACCTCGCGCGTAAGCACGGAGTATCGGAGGCGACGCTGTACAACTGGAAGGCCAAGTATGGCGGCCTTGAGGTGTCGGAAGCGAAGCGACTGCGGGCGCTGGAAGACGAGAACGGCAGGCTGAAGCGGCTGCTGGCGGATGCGATGCTGGACAATGCGGGTCTGAAGGATCTGCTGACAAAAAAATGGTGACGCCTGCCGCGAAGCGGGAAGCTGTCGCACATCTCCGGGCGGTGTTCGGGATGTGCGAGCGGCAGGCGTGCCGGGTGATCGGGGCCGACCGGACGAGCATGCGCTACCAGTCGCGCCGCGACGACGACGGTCCAGTGCGGGAGAAGCTGCGCGAGCTGGCGCATCAGCGCCGGCGGTTCGGTTATCGGCGGCTGCATGTCCTGCTGCGGCGTGAGGGGATCACGATCAACCGCAAGAAGACGCAGCGGCTCTACCGCGAGGAGGGGCTGACGGTACGTCGCCGCCGGGGCCGCAAGCGCGCCGTTGGCGCGCGGGCGACGGCGCCCGTGCCGACGCTGCCCAACCAGCGCTGGAGCCTGGACTTTGTCCACGACCAGATGGCGACGGGCCGCCGGTTCCGTGTGCTCAACATCGTCGACGATGTGACGCGCGAATGCCTGGCGGCGATCCCCGACACGTCGATCTCGGGCAAAAGGGTCGTGCGGGAACTGACCAGTCTCATCGCCATGCGCGGCAAGCCGGGGATGATCGTCAGCGACAACGGTACCGAACTGACCTCGAACGCAGTGCTCGAATGGTGCGGCGATGCCAAGGTCGAATGGCACTATACCGCGCCAGGAAAGCCGACCCAGAACGCCTATGTCGAGAGCTTCAATGGTCGCATGCGCGACGAGCTGCTCAACGAGACGCTGTTCGCGAGCATCGCGCATGCCCGCGAGAAGGTTGCCGCCTGGGTCGAAGACTACAACGCCGAGCGACCGCACTCGTCGCTTGGTTACGCCACTCCGGCAGCGTTCGCCGCCGGCTTCGAAAAGCAATGGCCTGCACGCGTGCAGGCCATTGCTTCACCCGCGCTCACGCGCGACAACAACGAGCGGACTCTAGTTTTGGCTGGATGAACATTGGGGGTCACGTCAGTGACGATCGGCGGTGAATTTTTCGCGATCTACACCTTCTTTACCGAGACCGTCGTCGATCAGAGAAAGCTCAAACTCAAGATAGAGGGTAGCGGAATTGTCTCAGGAGTAACAGTCGATGCTTCCCTGGAAGTGAAAATGAGCACCTTCCTGTCTGAGACGAAAACGAGCTCCAAGTTCAACTGCGCCGTATCAGGCACATCAAACGTGAAACTGCCTACACCGGACAAACTGGTCGAGTTCACACTGGCATTTCCCTTGATAACCTTGGATGCGCCTAAGATGATCGCCTTCGCGACCGAAGGCTATGAAAACGTGCCTGACGCACCCGATATCGGCAAGATCGTTCGCAACCGCCGGTATTTCGTCGGCGACGGTGCCGTGGGCGGGTTGGGCGAACCGCTGATCCGAATCAGCGCGCTCCGCACCGCAGTCGCGCGGCTCGAAGACATCTATCGCCGCTACAAATACGAACACCCTGAGCTGCAGACCTTCCATGAAGCACTTATCAAAGACGAATTGGCGATCAAAACGCAATTCTCTGGCTATCAAGACGATCCGCTAAGTGACTTCACGCGACCGAACCTGCCGTCGCTGGATGTCGGTACGCCGACCTTGAACGTGAAAGATATGTCCCGGACATTCGATTCCCGCCTGGGCAATCACTACGTGCAGCGCGGAGTTGCGTTCGACGCCATGCCTGTGCGGCAGGCGATTCTCGAACAAAGACGGCTTTATAGTATCCGCATAGCCGGCGCGGAGGAGGTCGATTGCATCAAACTGACCTATGAAAACAGCGGCGGCATTCTCAAGGAGGAAAGCTACGGCGGCAATGGCGGGACTATGTCAAGTCTCATCACGCTAGTCGAGGGCGAATATCTCTCCGTAGTTTCCGTTTTGCAAACGAGTGTTGTAGCCGGATGCGCGATAGAAACGTCGAATGGTAGAGTCATTCAAGCGGGGCGTTCGCTGAGCAAAGACCCACTTCAGTGGCAGCGACATATTTTTGAATCAGGAGACCCCCTCGTTATAGGTATCAGCGGACGGTCAGATGATCGGGTTTGCGAGCTAAGCCTGCTTGTGGTTGTGTTTCTGCCGACTCTTTTTGTAAAATGATTGACCGTTCGACCACCCCTTTTGACCGTCGGGCGTGAGCGGCGTCGCCGACTAATCTTTACCGCTCCGCCGAAATATCATCGTCCGGCAAATCTCGGGTACCTTTGAATCGCAATTCTACTTGGCAGATTGCCTTGGCTTTGCGTGTACGCATCGATGAAACGTATAATTTCCTGACGGTCTTTCGCTATCGGCCTGCCTAGTGGTTTGTCGTCGAGAATCAGATCGTTCTTGAACCTGACGGCGTCGGGCCTCGCGATCTGGACCCTAGCATCCAACGGCTCTCCCGTAGTCAAATTCACCCGTTTCGGAACCTGTATAGCTACGCCATTTGCATCCACCAAAGGCTGGTTGACGAGGTCGAAATCGCCAGACGCCCTGCGGGCTGCTGCCAGATCGGCGTGTATCGATTTCCCCGTTGCGGTCGCCAAAGTTTCGCCAGTGAGAGGAACACTCTCTGCGGCAACAGGATTAAGACTACTTAGATTTTTTTACTTCTACCCCACCTTTCAACATCTTTCGAACTGTGTCGCGATGAAGGTCATCTCCACCGTCCTGACTTGTAATTCTTATCCAAGTTCGTCCGACCGTATCATGAATCATAGCGCGCCCTTCTAAGGCCTCATCCATTGATCCGACGAGCGCATACCTATGACCTTCGTTCGCCACGAGCATAGCGACAAGCTCAGCCGTCGTCGGCTCATGCTGGTCCTGATCCATTATTGTCCTCCGATATTTGGCAGGTTCACGCGCGGCCGCGTCGGCGTGAAGACAAAGGGGCCTTCAGTTCTGTGAATGATGACTGACGAGGGTTGCCCTGTCGTTTTCAGATAATCGAGATCAAACTGAGAAGCGTAGTTCAACGTAAGCGCTAAAACACCCCCACGAGGGGCCTCATGCGGCTTTGGCGATCTCGGGATCTGCGGTGGCGATGCGGCTGTCGACCCAGTTATAGGGCAGCAGGTCATCGATCGGATCTTCATCGTTGCGGAGCACGATGATGGCGAGGACATCGGCGAGGTAGGCTTGCGGATTACGCGCCGCTGCCACGGCGCAGAACATCGTCGCGGCAAACTCACCGCATTTTCGGCCGCTGGAGGTGAAGTTCGAGGACAGCCTAAAGGCTGCGGCGGCCAAGGGGTCGGACGCGGTGCGCGACCTCGCCATCACCACGACGCGCGCTCCGATGCCGGTGGGCGGCGAGCCGCGTGTCGATCTCGAACTGGCCACAGCTTCGGATACCGCCGGGCGCTATGGCGCGCTGCTCGAACTGCTCGGGCGCGAGATGGCGCTGGTGCGTACCGCCGCGCGCGGAGGCCAATGACCATCGACGCAGCCAAGATCAGCCGTACTGGTTTGGATGTCGAGTGGCAGCGGCTTCAGGTGATCGCGCAGAACCTCGCCAGTGTTGACGCCAGCCGTACCGCCTCGGGTGCACCGGTCCGCGCTATGCGGCTCATTTCCGGGCCCGTTGACGATTTCGGTTCTGTCTTGTCGACGAAGGGCGGCGCAGTTGATCCCAAGGGCGTGCGCGTGTTCGGCGTGGAGGCCGCGCCCGAAGGCGTCCGGCGTGTCTATGATCCGAGCGATCCGCAGGCCGATGCGCAAGGGTTCGTGTCGCATCCGGCGATCGACCATGCCGGCGAGATGACGTTGTTGCTGCGTACGTCGCGCGCATACGAAGCGGATCTGACCGTGCTCGGTATCGCCGACAAAATGGACAGCCGCGCGCTCGAGTTGGGGCGCAATTCGTGAGCGCGGTGATGCCCATCGCTGCGCCGTCTTCGCTCAGCCTCGACCCCGTCATCACACAGATCGGCGTCACGCCGATGGCGCCGCCGGTTCAGGGGCCAGCATTCGGCGACATCCTGAGCAATGGCATGAAGCAGGTCGAGACCAAGCTCACGACCGCAGACGATCTTGTGCAGCGCTTCGCGCTCGGGGAATCGATCCCGGTCCATCAGGTGACCTACGCGCTCGAAGAAGCGCGTCTATCGGTCGAACTCGCCATGCAGGTGCGCACCCGCCTTCTCGACGGGTACCGCGAACTGATGAACATGCAGCTCTGACGCGCGATGGCCGAGGATCAGAACGCCGCGCCCGGTTGGCGCCTGTCTGGGCAGTGGCGTCTGGGCGCCGGCCTATTCGTCGGTATCTGCCTGGCACTGGCGCTCGGTTATTACTGGTTCCTCCAGACTGATTATACCGTACTTTATACAGGTTTGCGGCCGTCCGATGCGGCCGCAATCGTCACCCAGCTCGATGCCAAGGGCATATCGCACCGGTTGCGCGATGGCGGCACAACGATCCTCGTGCCGTCGGATCAGGCGGACACCGGCCATCTTGCAATCGCCGGTTCCGATATCGGCTCAAAGGGCGCGGTCGGGTTCGAGCTGTTCAACAAGTCGGATATGGGCCTCACCGACTTCGCTCAGAAGATCAACTATCAGCGTGCTTTGCAGGGCGAACTCGCCCGCACGATCATGACGATGGATGCGGTCGAGACCGCGCGGGTCCATCTTGCCATTCCGGAACGCTCGTTGTTCCGCCCCAATCGTAGCGACCCCAAGGCGGCGGTCGAGGTAGTCGTGAAGCCCGGGCAGAGCCTTGCCGCCGACCGGGTGGCAGGCATCCAGCAACTCATCGCGTCTTCGGTACCTGACCTGTCGCTCGGCGATGTAGTCGTGATCGACGGTGAAGGCCGCATCGTCAGCGCCGCACCGACGGCGCCCATGAACGCAACGCCCGAAATCGAGGAACAGGCCGCCGCGCAGAATTACTACACCGCGCGTATCAAGGCCGCGCTTGCTGCCGCGATGCCCGGCGTCCAGGCCGAGATCCACACGCTGATCCTGCCCAATAGCGCAAGTGCAACTGACGGAGCAGCGACATCGGGTGTTGCGCCAATGTCGCCGGCTCCGACGATCGCTGGACCGCGCAATTTCCGCCTGCGCATCAACGTCGCGACCGGCACGGCCATCGGCACCGAAGACCAGTCGGTCGCCAAGGCCGCGATCACCAATGCGACGGCCCTCGACCTCGCGCGTGGCGATGAATTGTCATTTCAGGTCGGTATGACCACAGCATCGCCGGTCGCACAGCCCGTGGTTATGGCGCAGACGCCCGCTCCGACCAGCACGGCGTTGCCGCCAGCGACAGTCGCCGCATCAGGCTTAAGCTTTGCCTGGTGGCAGATAATATTAGGGTCCGGACTCATTAGAGCCACCAGATGACGGTAGCAGCGATGGCGATGGTAGCCATGAAGGTTTTGATGTTGCGGTCGAAGCGTGTTGCGACCCTTCGCCAGTCCTTGAATCGGCAGAACATGCGCTCGATGACGTTACGCTGCTTGTAGATTTTCGCATCGCAGTCGAGCTGCACCTTGCGGTTGCGCTTGGAGGGGATGACAGCGGTGGTGCCTCGGTCTGCAAGCCAGGCGCGCAAGTCATTGCTGTCATAGCCTTTGTCGCCAACCAGTTCGGCCGACGGCGGCATGGCCGCGATGCAGGCCTTGGCAACCTTCACATCGTGCACGTTTCCCGGCGTGATCATCAAGACGCAGGGGCGGCCCTTCACATCGCAGAGCGCGTGAACCTTGGAGTTTCTACCGCCGCGTGTCTGGCCGATACCATTGGCCAAGGCCCCCCTTTTGCGCCACCCGCGGTGCGGTGTGCCTTGATGCAGGTACTGTCGATGAACAGTCGGTCGGGCGCGCCCTCGGCACCCGACAGCGCGCTGAAAATGCCTTCCCATATCCCGCGTTCGGCCCAACGTACGAAGCGGTTGTAGAGCGTCTTCTTCGGACCATAGATGTGCTCGGGACAATCACCCCAGCGACCACCGCTTTGCAGCGCGTGAACGATCCCGCTCAGCACACGACGGTCATCAACACGCGGCTTCCCGCGCGTGTCGGTCGGCAAATGCGGCGCGATCCGCGACCATTGCGCATCCGAAAACCAGAAGAAATCCGACATATCCAACGCCTCCTCATCGGACGCCTTGAATCATGCCTTCGATCCCTTGGGAATCCCGTTTATGGGTCCGGACCCTAGTGCTGGCGGCGATCATGATCGTTTTTCTGTTGGTGCGCACGCGCCGAGCTGCTCCGACGCCCGAACAAGCGATGTTCGTAGAGCGCCTTCGCTCATACCTTGATGCCGCGAGGGCAGAAGATGTCCGCGCCTGAGCCGCTCGTCACGCTGCTGGGCGAGCTCGATGGCATGTCAGACGGTGATCGGGCGGTCGTGCTTGGGGCGCTTGGTCGGTAAACGCGCCCATATTCCCGTCGCTCAGTTCGCGAGCGTCGGAATCTGTTGATACAGCGAAATCGCGAACTGGGTCACGCGGCCGGTCATCCACGGTCCGATCGCAATCAGCAGGAATGCTGCAACGAGAATCTTCGGCACGTAACTGAGCGTGATCTCCTGAATCTGTGTCGTCACCTGGAACACGCTGATCGCGAGGCCGACGAGCAGCGTCGCGATGAGAAGCGGGCCCGCTATCAGCAGGCTGTCCCACAGCATCTCGTTCAGCAAGCTGAGTGCGCGATCGGCGCCCATGTATCCCCCTGGTGCTTTCGATGTCCCCATAGCGCCCGACTCGGGCGCTTCACCAAAAGTGTCCCAAATTTAGACATTTCAGAGGTTTCAGCAAACGGATTCGCAACCGTTTTGGCTCGTTCGGCGGTCGCTATCTCGGGCCAGCACAGCCTGATTCAAGCGCCCTCAAAGCTCTGGCAAATGCGTCGCTCAAATTTGCTGGAGCCCGACCATGATTGTTCTCGATTCCTCCCTTGCAGTCTTCGAGCACGATGTGATGCGTGTCTTCAGCAAGTCGTAAGGCTCTTCTCATTCGTAGGCCGGCCTTGTAAAAAATATGGTCCGGCATTGTGGCGAGAGGACCGTGACAAAAGCTGGCAAGCACGCAGCAGAAGCAATATCGACCTTAGGCAACATATTGGACACCTCGAAGAACGCTACCTGAACGGCGGTAACGGCGGCCGTTTGGTCGTGGTTGCGCCCTGTGAGGCGTAATCTTTGGATCGTTGTTGGCCTTTTCTGGCCCTCAAGCAGCCCGAACGGGTGTAAATCCGGTCAAACGGGCGCAGCTCGGGCTTCGAGCCAGGCGAGGCGTTGGAAGTTGTAGGCGAGGTTGACCATGCCGATCTTCACCCTGGCGCGGGCGATACCGATGGTGCGCACGAACAACTTCATGCGGTGCTTCTGCCCGGCAAAGACATGCTCGACGGCCGAGCGCACTGGCGACCTTGCGGCATTGGCGCGGGCATGATGCGCCGGCAGATCCTTGTTCTTCGGCTTGCGGTAATGGACCCGGGAGACAAGCCCACGCTTTGCCATCGCGGCTTCGTTGCGCTTCGAGCGATAGGCGGTGTCGGCCCAGACCGGAGACGCCGTGTTCTTCGGATCGAGCAGCCCCTCGAACGGCCTGCTGTCGTGCGCGGCGGCGCTCGTCACCTCCCATCGTCGGATCAGGCCGTGACGACGATCGATGCCGGCATGGTTCTTGTAGCCAAAGATCGGGACCGCGATCTCGACCCCCTTGGCCTTCATCTCGCTCGCCTCGCTGCGTTTGCGGCGACCGCGCTTGATCGTCCAGCGCGCGTCGGTGTCCTTCTGCCGGCGTTTGGCCGGTGACCAATGTCCCGGCGTGCCGCCGCCCTTGATCGTGACCTTCTCCTCGTCCCCCAGCTTCTGGCGCGGCGCCGCCACGACCGTCGCGTCGATGATCTGCCCCCCCATCGCCAGATAACCTGCCCCATGCAGCGCGTCGTCGAAGCGCGCGAACAGCTTCTCGATCGCCCCGGCCTGGACGAGCTGCTCGCGGAACAGCCAGATCATCCTGGCATCGGGAACCCGGTCGCCAAGGCCAAGACCCAGGAAGCGCATGAACGACAACCGGTCGCGGATCTGGAACTCGCAGGCGTCGTCCGACAGGCTGTACAGCGCCTGCAGCACCAACACCTTGAACATCAGCACCGCGTCATACGGCGGCCTGCCGCCACGGCTGCGGTCCGACCGCGCCAGCGCCGCGTCCAGCACCGGCCGGAACAGCTCGAAATCCACCACCGCGCCCAGCCGTTCCAGCGGGTCGCCAGCCGCCGACAGTGCCGCAAGCCGCTCATCCACATCAAAGAAACCGCGTTGTACCATCGCTGCCTCCTGCTCTTGCCAGCGGCAGTGAATCACCTCACGCGGTCAAACACCATAGGTTTTTAGAGGCGTCCTATTGGCTGTTGTTGCGGTTTTGAATGATACCGCCACGATCCGGGAAGAGTATATGAAATGCGCCCACGGAGGTTGAGCATGGTTGACGAAACGGAAGATAAAAAGTCGAAATCTGGAAAAATTAGCGTATTGCTGTGCCTAATTTTGGTTCCGGTATATCTTGGATTCGTTTACTGCGGTTATTAAGCAAAAGGTCTTTTTGTTACAGCATTGCTCGCGTCTTTATTAACAAGCGCATACGTAGAACGAGACATTTATTACAAGGCTTACTTCATCATACTGATGTTATGTTTACTTATTATCGAAATAATTCCTATAATTGTTCTAAATATTCCGATCATTAAATTTGGCATAGTACTATTTCCCGTCGGTTTAGCCAGCGTTCTTATATTGATATTTGGGACGTCGCTTCTTCAGAAAAAGTTTGATCCGCAAGCTTATTATGCTGACGAGGATGGTGCCTGACTCGCCTTCACGGGCTTAAGACGCATCTTAGAGCCCTCTCTGATTGGGGCCTCTTAGGCTGTGGTTCCCAAGCGCTCAGGTGATATTTTCAGCCGACAGTGGAGTTAAGCAGGGATGCAACAGCGACAGTTTTACGACACTCGTGTCGGAACTAAGGCACATGTGGACTGCCAGGGGCACGGGTGCGCGAATAAGGATCACGCTTTGGCACCCGCGCAGGCGAAGCTCCGGCGATGAGCCAAGCGATGGTTCATGGGGCGATTATAGAAAAAAGGCCGATGGTTTCCCATCGGCCTCAAGTGACTCCGTTCAGGAGCCGGGTGTATCGCGTTCTGCAATGCGTGCGACGAGCCAGCCGTGTACTTCCTCATCGACCCACCCGACCCTTCCGGGGCCGAGTTGTACCCGCTTGGGGAACTTCCCGGCCGCCTCCAGGCGGGCAATGTGCTGTGGGCTGTACAAGACCATCTCGCGCACTTGCTTCTTCGATAGCAACCTCATGTCATGTCACTCCCGTTAGGGAGCGTCATGACGCCCAGGGTTAAGCCTCGGCGAGCAACCGTACCATGAAGGCTTCGTATTTTGCCAGTGCTTCACGTTTTTCTTCGACGCGATCGTACCGGTCGTATATTTCGTCCAACACGGGCGGCGCGTGGTTGATGAGTACCTCGCAAATCTCGCGGGGTACTTTGAGCCGAGCCATGTTTGATCGGAACGTGCGGCGGATGTCGCGAAGCTGCCAACCGGTTGTGCCTGACGACTCCTTCACTTCACGGCAGAGACCCGGCAGGCCCCATGGCGTGAGGCTCTTCTCGTTCGTGTGCCAGCCTTGGAAAAAGTACGGCCCGGCGTTGGGGCGGGAATCGAGAATAGACTGCGCGAGCGGTAGGATCGGGATGGAATGGTCGCGCCCGTTCTTCGTGAACTTGCCGGGGATGGTGAGCGCCCCATCAACGAGCCATTCTCGTCGTATGATGGCCGTTTCCTCGTTGCGCGTTCCCCAGAGCACCATAAGCTGAAAGACCTGCCTGGAGCCCATTTCTGAGGTGTACCACACCTTCCGAAGCTCGTCGTCGGTGAGGGTACGGGTACCTTTCTTGTCTTTGCTCGGCGGCTCGTA
The DNA here is from genome assembly GCA_963422345.1 of uncultured Sphingomonas sp. Lineage (GTDB taxonomy): Bacteria > Pseudomonadota > Alphaproteobacteria > Sphingomonadales > Sphingomonadaceae > Sphingomonas. The sequence continues at coordinate 1,508,405 of OY729425.1, read as the reverse complement.
TCCCTCCATCGGGGAATGCTTGATCCACTTGCGCGGGGGACGGGTGCACCATTTGAGGAAGGTACGCGCAGCACGGTACGCGTGAAGCTGTGCCGACGGGGTCTTCTTGAGCTTGTCGAGCACGGCGCTGATGTGCGTGTCGTCGATCACCGCGAGTTGCCGGCGATCGAGCCCTTTGAAGTGCTTGGTCAACATGAGCTTCACGAGGTGCGGCCAGCGCGAGGCAGAATCCCTGTAATTCTCAGTGAGAAACTCGTCGCGGGCGGCCTCCCACGTTTTGGAAACCGACTTCGGCTCCGGCGTAGTCGACAGGAGCTTCTTGGCCTCGGTGCGGGCGTCCGCAAGCGACAGGTCTGGGTATTTGCCGATGGCGACGAGTTCGCGGTTTCTGCCCCGCATCACAATCCATGTTTTCGTCTTCAAACCGCAGCGGATGCCGAAGCCGGGTGTCTTGGTATCAAAGAACTTTTCGTTTTTGCTGGAGCCTTTCAGCGCGCGGACGGACAAGTCTGTCAAAAGCACCTTCGGCATAATTTGTCTCCTTTCTGTCTCCACAATACGACGCGTAGGGGTGAACCGCCATGGTCAGCATGGGGAGACAAAATCTAAAGAAATACGTTAGTTAGCTATCGGAAGGGGATGGTATGAGCTGCTATGAAAAGCTCAAAAACGAGCTTGGGAAGCTTCTGCTCTACCATTGAGCTACACCCGCGCGGTGGGTCGCAAATCATGGCTCTACCACCACTTGTCAAGCGCGGTGACGAGCCCAGCGGCTCCCGAGAGTCAGATCCCGTCGATCACAACGGCCCTGCCCTGTGCCTCAAGCTGCCTTACAAGATCGGCCATGGTAAGATCGACCAGCGCGGCATCGGGGCTACGCACCACGAAATTTGCCCCCACGCGACCCTCGCGGAAGAAGGGATAACTCCCGATCTGGACGCCGTCATGGGCCTTTTCAACCGCCCCGAGCAGCTCTGCCACCTCGCTTTCGGCGACCCAGCAGCCAAGTGTCCGGCTGACCACCGGGCGTCCGCCTGCCAATGTACCGGTCAGCGCATCGAGCATCCCGGCCGTGATATTGGGCACACCAGCCATGATGAAAATGTTGCCAATGCGGATTCCCGGCGCGCCTGACTGGCGGTTCTCGATCAGATCGGCGCCGGCAGGCACCCGCGCCATACGCTTGCGCGCCTCATTCAGGCCACCGCGGCTCTCATAATAGCGTTCAAGCACGGCAAGTGCCTTGGGATGATGGACCACCCCCACCCCCAATGCCCCGGCAATCGCGTCAACGGTAATGTCGTCATGCGTCGGGCCGATGCCGCCCGTGGTGAAGAGATAGTCGTTGCGGGCGCGCAGCGTGTTGACGGCTTCGACAATCGCATCGGTGACATCGGGCACGATCCGCACTTCGGCAAGGCGGATTCCCTGCACGTTAAGCCAGGCCGCAACCTGCGAGACATTCTTGTCCTGGGTACGCCCCGACAGTATCTCGTCGCCGATCACCACAAGCCCAGCGGTCCAGATACGTTCAGCGACGTCGGCAGTGGAATTTGCGCTCATGCCACGCGCCATAGCGAAAGCTGACGCAAGCCGCTATATGCGCGGCATGACTGACTATGTAACCGTAACAGCTGACGCACCATTGGGCAGGACTGGCGCGATCAAGCTGCATGGCCGTGATGCATTCGACGGTATGCACAAGGCAGGGCGACTTGCCGCCGAAACACTCGACATGATCACCCCGCACATGGTGCCGGGTGTTACGACTGGTGAAATCGACGACATGGTGCGGCGGTTCATGCTGGCGGGTGGCGGCGTGCCCGCGACAATTGGCTATCGCGGCTATACCCATAGCTGCTGCATCTCGATCAACCATGTTGTGTGCCATGGCATTCCTGGCGAAAAGGCCCTGAAATCGGGCGACATTGTCAACGTCGATGTGACACCGCTGGTCGATGGCTGGCATGGTGACACCAGCCGCATGTTTCTGATCGGCGATGTGCCATTAAAGGCACGCAAGCTGGTCGATGTGACCTATGACTGCCTGATGGTCGGCATCGAGCAGGCAAAACCGGGCAACCACCTGGGCGATGTCGGCTATGCAATCCAGCAACTCGCCGAAAAGCACCGCTACGGCGTGGTGCGTGATTTCTGCGGACACGGCGTTGGCCGGCTGTTCCACGATGCTCCCGAGGTGGTGCATATCGGCCGTCCGGGCACCGGGCCTGAGCTGAAGCCGGGCATGATCTTCACGATCGAACCGATGATCAACATAGGTCGCCCGGACGTTAAGCTGCTCGACGATGGCTGGACGGCGGTCACGCGTGACAGGTCGCTGTCGGCACAGTTCGAGCACTCGATTGGCATTACCGAGGATGGCTGTGAGATTTTCACCAAGAGCCCGATGGGGCTCGATCGACCGCCCTACGCCTGACTGGCTTCAGGGCGACAACGGTCAACGCAACCTGTGACAAAGCGCGGCACGCTGCCGGTCATCGCCATCCTTCACGCCAGATAGTTTCCTATACTATTGTCTTAATATAGAAAATTATCATTTTCGGCGCTCGCTCTAATTCTCATCCCCCATGCGCAGCGCGGCAATGAACGCCTCCTGGGGGATGCTGACCGATCCATATTCGCGCATCCGCTTCTTGCCCTCTTTCTGCTTGTCGAGCAGCTTGCGTTTGCGGCTGGCGTCCCCGCCATAGCATTTGGCGGTCACGTCCTTGCGCATCGCGGCAATGGTCTCGCGGGCAATAACCTTGCCGCCGATCGCGGCCTGGATCGGGATCTTGAACAAGTGGCGCGGGATAAGATCCTTCAAGCGCTCGCACATGCCCCTGCCCCGGCTCTCGGCGGTGCCGCGATGGACGATCATGCTCAGCGCGTCGACAGGCTCGGCATTGACCATGATGCTCATCTTGACGAGGTCACCTTCGCGATAGCCGATCTGGTGATAGTCGAAGCTGGCATAGCCACGGCTGATGCTCTTCAGCCGGTCGTAGAAATCAAACACCACTTCGTTGAGCGGCAGTTCATAAGTGACCTGCGCGCGGCCACCGACATAGGTCAGGTTCTTCTGGATGCCACGCCGGTCCTGGCAGAGCTTCAGGATGCTGCCGAGATATTCGTCGGGGCAATAGATCACCGCCTCGATCCAGGGTTCCGAGATCGCCGCGATCTTGTTGGGGTCAGGCATGTCAGACGGGTTGTGCAGCTCGATATGCCCGCCGCCATGCGTCAGCTCGATCTGGTAAACCACCGAGGGCGCGGTGGTGATCAGGTCGAGATCATATTCGCGCGTCAGCCGCTCCTGGATGATCTCGAGATGGAGCAGGCCGAGGAAACCGCAGCGGAAGCCGAAGCCAAGCGCGGCCGAACTTTCCATCTCAAATGAGAAACTGGCATCGTTGAGCCGCAATTTTGAAATGCTTTCACGCAGCTTCTCAAAGTCATTGGCATCGACAGGGAACAGGCCGCAAAACACCACCGGCTGGACCAGCTTGAAACCGGGCAGCGCTTCGGCGGCGGGGCGTTTGGCATCGGTGATGGTATCGCCGACGCGGGTCTGGGCGACCTCCTTGATCTGGGCGGTGATGAACCCGATCTCGCCGGGACCAAGCTCAGCGAGCTGCTCGATCTTCGGGCGAAAACAGCCGACGCGATCAACCAGATGCTGGGTATCGGTGGCCATGAACTTGATCAGCTGACCCTTTTTCAGGATGCCGGCCATAACGCGCACAAGGATGACGACGCCGAGATAGGGGTCATACCAACTGTCAACCAGCATGGCCTTGAGCGGGGCCGTGGCATCCCCCTTTGGCGGCGGGATGCGCGTGACAACGGCTTCCAGCACCTCCTCAATGCCGATGCCCGACTTGGCAGAGGTCAACACGGCATTGGAAGCATCCAGCCCGATGACCTCCTCAATCTCGGCCTTGACCTTGTCGGGGTCGGCAGCAGGAAGATCGATCTTGTTGATGACCGGCACGATCTCATGATCATGCTCAATCGACTGATAGACATTGGCCAGTGTCTGCGCCTCGACCCCCTGCGCAGCGTCGACAACGAGCAGCGCGCCTTCGCACGCTGCGAGGCTGCGGCTCACCTCATAGGCGAAATCGACATGGCCGGGCGTATCCATCAGATTGAGGACATAATCGAGGCCATCGCGCGCCTTGTAGGCAAGGCGGACAGTCTGCGCCTTGATGGTGATGCCGCGCTCGCGCTCAATATCCATATTGTCGAGCACCTGCTCGCTCATCTCGCGGGCTGTAAGGCCGCCGGTTTGCTGGATCAGGCGATCAGCCAGGGTCGACTTGCCATGGTCGATATGCGCGATGATCGAAAAATTGCGGATGCGGTCTAGCGGTGTCGTCATGCGCCAAGCGCTTACGGGGAGCGCCGCCATCTCGCAATGGTCCAGCAGTGATGTCTGTTCCATCCTAGCGCGATGGATTGCGGGATGCTAAAGCACTGCCATCAAGGTCGCAGGTCTCAAGACGCTCGCAACCCGATGACGGGGCGGGCGCCAGATACGGGAGTTCCCATGCGTAGTTTGTTGTCCGCCGCCGCCCTTGCCGCCCTGGTTGTGGCGACGCCCGCGTTTGCCAAGGATGATCGCGGTTCGTCAGCCTATCAAAAGCAGACCAAGGGCGAGGCACAGATTCCGGTTTGCACCAAGATGCTTGGTACGATCGCCATCGTCGAACCTGACAAGCAATGGTGGCGCGAGCTGAACCTTGGCAGCCCCGAGGCGATCATCAAGATTTTTGTCCAGCGGTCCGGTTGCTTCAAGCTGGTCAATCGTGGTGCTGCGATGGCCAGTCGTAACATGGAACGCGCAATGGCCGATGCCGGCGAGTTGCAGGCCGGATCGAACCTTGGCCGGGGCCAGGTGAAGGCAGCCGACTATTTCCTGCAGCCCGACATTGTGACGGCCAACGCCCATTCAGGCGGCGGCGGTGGCGGCGCTCTGCTTGGCGGATTGCTGGGCCATGCTGGCGGTTTTCTGGGTGCGGCGGGTGCGATTGCCGGCGGCATCAACGTCAACAAGAAGGAAGCCAATGTCACCCTGTCGGTGGTCAATGCCCGCACCACTGAGGAAGAAGCACTGGTTGAAGGCCATGCCCGCAAGTCTGATGTGAGCTTCGGCGCGGGCGGGGGCCTGTTCGGCGGTGGCGCCTTTGCTGGCGCAGCAGGCGGCGGCTATCAGGACACAGCGATTGGCCAGGTCATCGTGCTCGCCTATCTTGATGCCTATACCAAGCTGGTGACGCAACTGGGCGGGTTGCCAGCAAATGCCGCTGCGGCGGCACCACAAGCCCAACCCTGACATCTGACAATTTTTTCGTCGGGACGGGGCGGCGAGCAATCGCCGCCCTTTCTCGTTGAAGCGGCTTGCGCTAGATACCGTGTCATAAATCCCAGGAGATGATGATGCGCGTGCGCCTTTCCCTTATGATCGCGGCAGCCTTCGCCGCCACGAGCACCCCGGCCCTTGCAGCACTGCCCGTCGGTGCGACTGCACCCGATTTTACCACCACGGCAGCGGACCATGGCAAGGAATTCAGCTTTGTGCTGCAAAAGGCGCTGAAGAAGGGGCCGGTTGTACTGTATTTCTTCCCTGCCGCCTTTACCACGGGCTGCACGATTGAGGCGCGCGCCTTTGCCGAAGCTGCGGCCGAATTCAGGAAAAATGGCGCCACACTGATCGGGCTGACCGCCGGCAACCCCGAGCGGATCAAGGAATTCACCAAGGTTGAGTGCCGCGACAAGTTTTCCGTGGGTCTGGCTACGCCGGCCACGATCACCGATTATGACGTCGCGCTGCCGCAAAAAGCCGGCTGGACCAATCGCACGTCCTACGTGATCGGCAAGAATGGCAAGATCGTCTTTGCCCTGACCGCAATGGAACCGCTGGGCCATGTATCGGGCACACTGGCTGCGGTGAAAGCGCTGCGCGCAACACCCCGCCGTCGCGGCTGATCAGACGAGGGCGGCAAGTCCTGCTTCGGCAATAGCCTTCAGCGCATTGTCGAAGCGGGCATCCCCGGCCCCGCCGACCAGTTCCCAACGCACGCCGCGACGATCCAGTTCAGCGCGCGAAAGATCGAAGAAGCGCCGCCGCGCGGCTGGCGTACCAAACATGCGCGTGCCGTCCTCGATCCAGGGCAAGTCGATTTCGAGCAGCAGATAGAGATCCGCTGTGCCCTGCCAGGCATCAAACCAGGGATCGCGCCGCCCGAACAGCATGTCTGCCCACACCGCTGTCATCAACGGGTCAGTGTCGAGCAGCAGCAGTTCGAGGCCGCCCGCGCGCCCGGCCTGGGTCAGTTTGTCATGGGTCTGCGCAATTGTGACCAGATCTGCCATGCTGAAATCAACGCCATGCTTTTCGGCAAAGGTACGGCCATATTCATCGATCACAGCGCCACCAAGGTGGCGCGCAAGACGCGGCGCGAGCGTTGTTTTGCCGGTACTTTCCGGTCCGTGCAGGCAAATGGTACGAGTCATGCGGCGGCGCCTTGCCGCGCGCGGGACCAACTGACCAGCCCCCAAAGCGACAATCCGAGCAAAATAGTGGACAATCCCGCCGTCGGCCACAAACCGCGATTCACGCACAGCCCGATACTGACGATGTTGGCGGCAATCCACAGCCACCAATTCTCTATCCGGCGGACTGACATCAATATTTGCGCGGCGATGCTCATCATCGCGACACTGGCATCCCACCAGGGAAGTACAGCATCGGTGAAGCGGTGAACCAGCGCGCCCCAGCACAGGATTGCGACAGCGATGGCGAGGGTAATGGCGAGTCGCGCAGGCCAGGCCAGGCGTTCAACCACGACTTCACCAGCTTGCTGTTCGGAGCGCATCCATTGTTGCCAGCCATAAAGCTGCGCGCCGGTAAAAAAGGCCTGCAACAACGCGTCACTATAGAGCTTCGCGTGGTAGTAAACGAACATGTAGAGAAAGGTGCCGACGATCCCGAAGGCATAGTTCCACAGACTCCGTCGCGTGACGAGCCACACATTGACCAGAACAAGAAGGGAGGCGGCAACCTCTAGCCGGGACATCGCCTTTCTCTAACCCCGCTTGCCCTCGCCTGCCAACCCGTTAGCATCGGCACAAAACAGGAGAGCGTGCGTGCGGCATATCGCAATCATCGGTTCCGGGCCGGCGGGCTATTACACCGCAGAGGCGTGCCAGAAGCAGTTTGGCGAGGCGGTACGCGTCGATATCATTGATCGCCTGCCGGTTCCTTATGGGCTGATTCGCACCGGCGTTGCGCCAGATCACCAGTCAATCAAGGGCGTATCGCGACGCTACGAGGCAGTCGCGCTGACCGACAATGTGCGATTTGTCGGCAATGTCCTGGTCGGCAAGGACATCACCATTGCCGAACTGCTTACCCTGTACGACGCCGTTGTGCTGGCGACGGGCGCCCCGGCTGACCGGCCATTGGGCATTCCGGGCGACACAATGTCGGGCGTCATCGGCTCCGCAGCCTTTGTCGGCTGGTATAATGGCCACCCGGATTTCGCCGCACTCAATCCACCGCTGCACGGGCCGGGGGCGGTGGTGGTCGGCGCAGGCAATGTAGCGCTCGACGTCGCGCGTATCCTGGCGAAATCGCCGGAAGAGTTTGCCGGCTCAGACATTGTCGGCCACGCGTTGGACAAGCTGAAGTCGGCGCAACATGACACGATAACCCTGCTATCACGACGCGGGCCGCACCAGATTGCGATGACACCGAAGGAACTCGGCGAGCTGGGTCACCTGATGCGCGCGGTGCCACGGGTTGCGGCCAGCGACCTGCCACCTGCGGAGGCGGATGCCGTGCTTGACCCGGGATTGCGAAAATCTGTCAGCCACCTGCGCGACTTCGCCACGGCACGCCCGGACGCGCCGATCACGATCAGCTTTGATTTCTTTGCCAAGCCGATCGCCATCGAAGGGGACGGCCATGTTGAACGGGTAATCGTCGAGCGAACCCGCGTCGATGAATTCGGTCGCGCGGCCGACACCGGCGAAACCTACGCGATTCCGGCGAGTCTGGTCGTCAGCTGCATCGGCTATCGCACCACCCCGATTCCGGGTGTTCCCTATGATGACGCGTTGGGGCGTTTTGCCAATGTCGAGGGGCGGATAAGCCCCGGACTGTACGCGGTCGGCTGGGCGCGACGCGGGCCAAGCGGGACGATCGGCACCAACAGGCCCGACGGCTTCCTTGCGGCCGAATCAATCGCCGCCGATATTGGCGACGGCACAGGCAAGGCCGGGCGCAGCGGACTCGATGCCCTGCTCGATGCGCGCAAGGTCGATATTGTCACTTTCCGCGATTGGCAGAAAATCGAAGCAGCCGAAACCGCACGCGCGCGACCTGGCGCACCGCGCGAGAAATTCGCCAGCATTGCAGAAATGATGTCCGCGCTCGGGGGTTGAAGCCAGCGCGACCTTGAGCTAGGGGCACCGCCTGCCGCGCGGACCAGCGCGCGACGCTGCGATCTGTCGGGGAATAGCTCAGCCTGGTAGAGCACTGCCTTCGGGAGGCAGGGGCCGGAGGTTCGAATCCTCTTTCCCCGACCAGATCCAAATGCGTACAGCACTAAATCCCCGTACCGTTGGGACTTTCCCTATGTGACATGTCCGCAACAGGCCCTGTCCGAATAGGCAAGCCATATGATCAATGGCTTGAGGCGAGGTGAACTCCCGCTTAGCATGACATCATGGTCGGTGGGACTTGCACAAGTCCCACTGTCAGCAGATCAATTGGGGGATATTTGTGAACAAAAATTCTTTTACCGTTCGTTCGGCAAGCGCGCGTCTTATGCTGCTGGCATCGGCCGCTACTTTGTCGCTGGTAGTCGGCTCGGCCGCGCAAGCGCAGAGTGCGGGCACCCAACCTGTCGCAGCGGGCAATGGCGGCTATATTCTCGAGGCTCAGAATGGCGTGGCAGCGGCCCCGGTCAGCGGCCCGAGCATCGTCATCGCGCCGCCGGGCACCTCCGTTACTGATCGTGACCCAACCAATGTGACCGGCGTGGGCGAGATGATCATCGACCAAAAGACCGGGTTCATCGGTCTGTGCACCGGTACGCTGATCAATCCGCGCACCGTTATCTTCGCCGCACACTGCGTAAATGAGAGTCCGGCCGGTGCGGCGATGAACCCATGGGGCTATGGCACCGGCGCGGGCCAGTTGCCAATCGCCTTCGGTTTCGCGTCGAACAACGACCTCACCGGCAATTCAGCTTTCGGCCATTGGCTGAACGGCACCGCCGGCGGCGCCAAGTATCTGACGTCGGTCACGGACTTTCTATACAACGTCAACCAGGTGCAATATAACTCGCACTCGCTCGACCTGGGCCTGGCGAACAACTTCCTGCAGGCCGACATCGCGATCGCCTCACTCGATACACCGGCAGCAAAAATTCCAACCTAGGCATTGCTGTTCTCGGCACTCCCCGCACCAACGTCGATCAACGACACGACGGGCACCGGCTATCATGTCGTGCTCAACGGCTATGGCAATACCGGCACGGCGACCAGCGGCAGCAATGTAGGGGTCGATTTCCGTCGTCGTCTGGCCGAGAATTATCTCGGCCTGCTCGGCTCACTCAACGATATCGACATTAATCTTTTCGGCATTGCACCGCGCGGGCGGCCGCAGAATCTTTATCAGATCGATTTCGATAGCAGCGGCGCGCCCAACGCGCGCACCAGTGGGTTCGATTTCAACATCTTCAAGGACAGCGCCCTGCCCGGCGAGGGCATAACAGGCCCAGGCGACTCGGGCGGTCCGCTGATCCTTGATCGCACCTATGCCAAGCAATTGGTCATCGCCGTGCTGTCAGGTGGGACGCGCTATTTCGGCGCCCAGCCTTCGGGAAGCTACGGCACCAGTGCCTTTTATCAGCCGCTGTACCTGTACTGGGATTATATCGCAGCGGCCAACCCCTATCGCTATGTTGGCAGCGTCGCTGGCGATGGCAACTGGACCGACCCGACGCATTGGGTGACTAATGTTGACCCTGCGTACAACGTTATCGTGAACGGCCAGTTGGTCAGCGGCATTCCTACCGTACTGGGTGATGGTGTAAACGGCACCGCAGGCAAATTCGGCCAGATCTGCGATCAGGAGCCTGGAGCCGCCTATGATGTCTGTGTCGATATCAAGAACGGCAATGTCTTCGATCATGGTGTATTGGTTGGCAACACGGGGGCCACATCCAGCACGCCGGGAAACACCGCGCTGCCCGCGGCGACGCTCGCGAATGGCCTGCCCGGCGCGACCAACTTCGTGCCGAACAACATCACGCCGAATGCAGCTAGCCAGACCAACGCTCGCTATTTTGACGTGACATTGGCGGCGGCGGGCACGACGACATTGAGCTCAGCAGTTACGATTGATCGTCTGACGCTCAATGGCCCCGCCGCGAAGCTGACGGTAAGCAGCGGTGCTTCGCTGACCAGCCTGATCGACATCAGTCAGTTTCAGGGGCTGGTTACGAACAACGGCACGATCACCTCGGCGGGCGACTATCTGTTACAGACCGGTGGTATCACTGGCTCCGGCCGCTTCAACGCACCGTTCTTTACCAGTGTCAGTGGCATGATCATGCCAGGCACTGCAGGTACTGTTGGTACTATCACCATTGGTGGCAATCTGGTCCTGGCTTCGGGCACTGTACAGTTTATTGACCTCGGCCCGGCAGGCACATCAGACAAGCTCGTTGTTGTCGCCAATGGCACCTCGACCGGCGTTGCCAGCATCGGCGGTGTGGTCGGCTTCGCCCCGGTCACCGGCTATACGATCAAAGCGGGTGATTCGTTCACCATCCTGACGGCAGCGGGCGGCATTAGCGGTAGTTACACCGCCGCAGGTGCCTTCAGCGCGATCCTGTCGCCGACCTTTCTCTACTCGCCAAACGCTGTACAAGTAGTTGTGACGCCAGGAAAATATGCCGATGTCGTTTCCGGCACCTCGCCGGTGCAGAAGGCCTATGCTCAGCTGCTCGACCAGGATCGCACGGCCGGGCTGTCCAGCCTCTCGGACATCTACACCGGCCTCGACTTGCAGAATGCCGCGACCATCCAGTCAACGTTGGAAGGTCTGGCGCCGCGCAGCCAGACTCTGAGCGACGAAATGAGCGCCGTGACGCTCGATACCCTGTCGGACTTCTATCGTGAGCGGATCTCGAGCCTCCATGTCGGCCATCTGGGCGGCACGGTTGCTGTGATCGGCAAGCCATTCCAGATGGCATCACTGGCGATCAATGGCTTTGGCAACCAGGCCGAAGTTCGCAGCGACGCTGGCGGTGAGGTGCACCAGCAGGGACGGCTGCCCGAGACGATGAGCGGTTATCTGGCGGGCGGCTATATCAATGGCAACAGCGCCCCGATGGCGACCGCTCTGCCGGCTGGCGGACGTGATCACTTCGACGGCTTCTACATCGCTGGCGGCCTTGAAAAGGAAGTGGGTTCCCACACCGTACTGGGCTTCTCACTGGCCTATTCGAAAGTCGATGGCGCCACTGTCAGCGCGCTGCAATCTGCCAGCACCGAGCTTTATCAGGGCAGTGTGTATGCCAAGATCCAGACGGCGGGCGGCATCACCTTTGATGGTATCATGAGCGCCGGTTCGCTGAAGGCAAGCACGGTCCGCGTCGTGAGCGTGCTCGGAACGGTCTATACGCTGACCGGTTCGAACACCGTGCCGATGGTCAGCGGCGAAATCGGGATTGGCAAGGTGTTCAATGCCGGCAAGCTGACGGTGACGCCGCGCATCTCGGCACTCGCCTCACACATCGACACCCGCGGCTTCACCGAGAGCGGTGGTGGTCCAGCGCTGCGGTATAGCCGTGAGTCGATCGACAGCCTGCAGGGCCGCGTTGGCATTACGCTGGCTGGTGGCACGCACATCAAGCCGCAGCTCTCCGGCTATTTCGTCCATGAATTCACCGAGCAGGCCGCGTCATTTGGTGCGAACTTTGTTGGTGGCAATGGGCCAAACGCGATTTTCGCGTTGGGCGGTCATGACCATGACTGGGCGGAGATCTCGGGTGGCCTGTCGGTTACCACTGGCAAGGTCGAACTCTCGGTCACTGCCGAGACGACGGTCGGGCGCAGCAATGTTTCCAACCAGAGCTATCGCGGGACGATCGCCTTCCGCTTCTGATCACTGCGAACACGAACTGAAAGGGCCGCTTCCCCGGAGACGAGGAAGCGGCCCTTTCTCTTTTATTTAAACCCGATGGCCTGGCATCGAACGTGGCGCGAGGTGGGCGAAGCCAAGGTGAACAAGCTGCAGGTGACTGGTTTACCTTGCTATGATTACGAAAGGATCGGCGCCGTATCGTGAAAGCGGTGGAGATCGAGGTGAATAACACCGCCATCCTCCGACATGACATCGACAAACTCGTGATCGATGAGAACGTCGTCTCTAAGGTAACGTGCACCACCCGTCGTCTGGGTCGCCAGCAAGGTATCGAGGCCGCTGACTGTCAGGGTGAGCATGAACCGTTCCTCACCCGCAAGCGCCGCCAGCAACGGACTGTCATCCTCCAGAATGTGAACCAACGTCCAGGACAGGCTGAGTGTCGGGTTGCGGTCACGCATCAGCGGCAGCGGGTTAAGGCGGCGGAATGGGCGGCGGCCCGGCATTTCGACCGTTTCGAGCCATGACAATTGCGCGACAGCATCGACCAGCGGTCGCGCACGGGTTGTGGTGACACGGATCATCAGCGCGCGACGTCCCTCGAACCGACCGAGTACGGCAACGCGACTGAACATCAGGCACTCGCGCGGGCGAGCGAAACGGGCAAAGATCAGCCCGGTCATGGTCGCGGAAAAAAACAGTCCAATAAGAATTTCGACCGAAGCAACGGCATGGCCCAAACGGGTTACTGGCGCCATCCCGCCATAGCCAACCGTTGCCAGCGTATCGACGGAGAAGAAGAACCCGTCAACAATCGACCCGGGCGCGGCGTTCGAGATGGCCCCGGGCAACAGCGCATATAGCAGGCCGAACAGCAAGTTCAGCGCCGCAAACACGCCCGAACTGAGCGCGATAAACGCGGGCCATGACATCTCCATCACGCCATAATAGATGTCAGAAAAGGGGGACGGGGTACCCGTCTTGATCGCCAGAAAGCCGCCGAATCTGACAGCCTTTTTCCGAGGTCGCTTCGCCATAGGCCGCAGCGTCGGTCACCAGACGCCCGCCGTCAATGCACCAGTTTCATCCCACCGGGCGCGCGACGATGCCCGCAGGGGCCTGGTCATCACCACGCGACCAGGCGATGAACGCCGCCTCATCCATTGGTGGCGCCACGGCATAACCCTGAATCACATCACAACCGATGATCCTGAGAATATCGGCCTGATCGGGGCTTTCGATACCCTCAGCCACAGCCTCGCAACCCAGGCCATGGATCAAGCCGATAACCGCGTTGACGATGGTGCGCGCCTCATCGTGATCGACGATATGCTCGATCAGGCTGCGATCGAGCTTGACGCGATCGACCGGCAAATCACGCAAGCGCGCGAGGTTGGAGTATCCGGTACCAAAATCATCAATGGCGATCGTCGCCCCATCGGCACGTAGTGCGGCAATCGCCTCAACCACCTCAGCGCTACAATGCATCGCCAGTGTTTCAGTGATTTCCAGTTCGAGCAAATGCGCCGGTGCATTGGCGTCATGCATCGCCGCACGCAGCCGCCGGAAGAAGCCGACATGGTCGAGCTGGCGCGGTGAAACATTGATCGCCAGGCGTTGCTCGATGCCGATGCGCCCCCAACGCGCGATGGTGTCTGCGACAGTCGCGATCACCCATTCCCCGATTTCAACTATCAGGCCGGTTTCCTCGGCGCGCTGGATAAAGGTGCCCGGCAGGCGCAGGCCATCGCGCGGATGGCGCCAGCGCAGCAATGCCTCCGCCGCAACAATCCGCCCTTCGGGCAAGCTGACCTGTGGTTGGAACACAAGCGCGAACTGATCGGTATCAATCGCCTCGCGCAGATCACACTCAAGTTGCGCGCGGTCAGCAATCTGCGCTGCCAGTGTTTCGCTGAAATGCTCTGCGCGACCGCGTCCACTCGCCTTGGCATGGTACATTGCGGCATCAGCAGCGCGCATCAGGTCGGTGAGCGTTTCGCCATGGATTGGCCGCATGGCAATGCCGATTGATGCACCGATCTGGATTTCCGTCCCCAGGACGTCGAACGCTTCACCAAGGGCGAACAAGACACCGCGACCGATGCGCGCGGCTTCGGCTGAATCGCGGACCCCGGGGAAGAACATCGTGAATTCGTCACCCGCCAGACGCCCGATCAGCGGGACTAAAGCCGGGCGCTGGGCAACGACACGATCGGCAACGGCACGCAGCCGATTGGCCACCATGCCCAACAGCATATCGCCCATTGCGTGGCCCATGGTGTCATTGACCGCCTTGAAGCGATCAAGATCGATAAACAGCAATGCTGCGTTGCTGCCGGGGCCAAGATCACTCAGCATTCGCTCGCAACTGCGCCGGAAATGCGTTCGATTGGGAAGCGCCGTCACCGGATCATATAAGGCAAGCCTTTGAACATTCTCGAGATTACTGCTCAGTTGATGAAAGAGGCTGTGCATCGCCTGGGCGAGTTGCGGTACGCTCTCACCAATCTCCGCTGGAATATCGCTTTCAAGATCCCCTTCCGCCGCTCGGGCAAGACGGACAATGGCGGCATCGATTGCGGCTGCCGTAGAAGCAATGGCACGTTCAGCCGACGCCCAGCACATGGCCGCACAAACCAGCGCCGGAATCAGCGCGCGCGCCATGTTCTCGCCGTCGATCCGGCCGCTCGACGTCGCAACGAGGGCGAGGATGAAGGCCAAAGCCCCCGCCCCCATGGCGAACCCGATCGCACGACTCTTGAGCGTTACGCCTTCCATCGCCCTGAAGGTGGCCCCCTTGGCACGCCATCCGGAATCTCCCGGACAAGCCGCAATATTGCCGCCAATAGGTTAAGACTTTGGCCTTCAGATACCGCGTGGACGGCGCAGGATGATGTAGAGCGCTCCCGCGCCGCCGTGGCGCGGGTGAGCACCGCGCACAGCGGCAATCGCGCCAGCATGGCGTGAACCCGCCAGCCAGTCGCCAATGGCTGACCTGATCGCACCGCGCGCATGGGGCCGCTCGCTTCCGGCACGCGGCGGCCTGCCGGTAACAAGCAGGACAACCCGCTCACCAGCGGCGATAGCCTGCGCCAGGGCGCCGTCAAGCAGGCGGTGCGCGGTATCGAGCGTGTGGCCGTGCAGATCAATCGTGCAGTCCGGTTCGACCGCGCCGCGTGACAATTTGCGGTCCCAGCCGCCATCAAGGGTAACGCCAACCCCTGGCGCCGATTTGATCACCGGCTTTGGAACCGCGATCCTGCCTGGCGCAACGCCGAGTTTCGCCGCCTTCAGCGGCTTGGCCACCGGCGCGCCTGGCCGTTGGTCCAGAACGGGTTGCTCCCGTCCCGGCTCAATCGGGCGCACGTTGCGCATCACTCGCGCCCACAGCGCGAACTCGTCAGGGCTGAGGCGTCGTCCCGCCATTGCGGCCCTCCGCCGCCTGTCGCGCCAATGTTCCAACCGGCAAGAACAAGAACGCCGTTCCGCGTGCGGTCATGCCACCGGCAATGGCACGTGCCTCATCTCCGGCACCCCAAAATGTGTCAACGCGATTGGCACCTTTGATTGCGCCACCGGTATCCTGCGCGACCCACAAACCACTGGCGTCCGTCCGATCCATCGAAAGAAACACGGGTGCGCCAAGCGGAATGAACTTGATGTCAGCCGCAACGGTGGTGCGTGCATTGATCGGCAGGTTGAGCGCACCAAGCGGTGGGCCATTCAACTCGCGAAAGAAAATGAAGCTCTTGTTCTCACGCATGATGTCGCGCCCCTGTTCAGGGTGATCGCGCAACCACTGGGTGATGCCTTGCATTGACGCCTGGCCCGGCGCCAACAGCCCGCGTTGGCGCATCAAGGCACCGATGCCGGTATAGTCACGACCATTCTGGCTGTCATAACCGATACGCATCGTGCCACCGTCAGGCAGCCGCAAGATTCCCGAACCCTGCACCTCGAGGAAAAACATCTCGATTGGATCAGCCGCCCAGGCGATGATCGGCGCCCGGCGCGATAATGCGCCAGTTTCGATTTCCGCCCGGTCAAAATAGGGAACAAAGCTGTTGCCCTGGACCCGGCCGCGAATCTTCTTACCCTTCAGGTCATTGCTGAACTGCCCGAGATCGACATCAACAAGATCATCAGGTCGCCCGAAAATCGGGGTATCAAACCCAGCCCGACGGTCACGTGAGCCAGCGATCTCCGGCACATAATAGCCCGTCGCGAAGGCACGGCCATCACCCACCTGCACGCTTTCAAACCATTGCAGGAAAAATGCCCGGGCAGATTCTGCACCCGTATTGCGGGCAGCATCACATGCTGGCTGCCAGTCCGCCGGGCGCGTCAGGCCGGAAGTGTCAGTTCGCCGCAATAGTACCGGGCAGGATTGACGGAATGCGGCAAGCGCACGAGCGGCGCCCGCATCTGATATTGGCAACGAGCTGATCGACGGGCCGGCGGCCAAGCCAGCAGCCACAGCGTCCCCGGCGCCCGGTATGTTCGTTGCCGTCCCGGTAACGGGTGGCAATGGCTTCGCCGGTACCGGGAGACGGGCGGGAACAGGCGGTGGTCGATATGATGGTGTCGCCGGTGGCGGCACTATCCGCCCACCGCAGGCGCCGAGCATCAGGGCGACGAGAAGGATTCCCCAGTACCGGAACACAATGTCAGTCCTCGTCGGTATCGACGAGCTTCCAGTTCGGGTCACTGCTCTTCAGCGTGCGCGCGAAGGTCCAGGTCTCGTGCGTTTCAACCGCGTCGCTCATTGCACCGGCGATAACAACACCATCGGCATCACGGGTTACCGCCGCAATGTCGGCATCAAACCGGACGGTGATACGACCAACTCGCGACTCCACCAGCGCATCAACGATGATGGCGCGTTCGATGGTCAACAAGCGGTTGTCGAGCACATGGCCAGCCGCGACGCGTTCATCAATCGCCGCAGAAAAGGCATGGAGCACGTCTGCATCGACCAGTTCAGCGAGTGCGTCCTTGTCACCTTTCCAATAGGCCTCAAGGATCATGCGATAGGCCGCCTGCGCGCCTTGCAGGAACAACGCAATATCAAAACCCGGCTCGGCCGCGATGATCGCGCGCAACCCGACCTGGGCGCGCTGTTCGATGTTGCGATTTGTGGTATCGCGCGGCTCCTGCGGCATCTCGATCGGGCGCGGCATCGGGACCGGTGGCGCACGATCTTCAATCGCCCGCGTCAACGGCTGTTCGTGGCCCGTGCGCTTTCCGAGCACGCTGTAAAGGCGCATTCCGAGAAAAGCGGCGATCGCTGCAAAAACGACTATATAAAACACTTGGCCTCCAAGGGGACACGGCGCCTGTTTACATAGGCACAAGATGATGGAGTTTCAAAGGGCACAACGCACGAACGCTACGATTGTTGCCCTTAACCGCGCCCCCTGCTAGGCGCGCCATCCGGCCAAGCGTTGCGCGGCCACCATTATTTCCACCCAGTGAAACCTAATAGACGCGAAGGATTGACGGTCGATGGACGAACAGGACGACGGCATTATCACCCGTACCGAGCCGATGGCCAATGGTGAGGACACCAGCCCGGCGGCAGGGCTGATTTCGCAATATGTCAAGGATCTGTCGTTCGAAAACCCGAACGCGCCCGCCGTATTCCAGAATACGCAGGGGCCGGCAATTGACGTGCAGTTCAACATCGGCTCCGGGCAAGTTGCCGAGGAAGTCTTTGAAATCGTACTGCGAATTGAGGTAAAGGCCGAGGCGGAGGGTAAGGTCGCGTTCCTGGTGGATCTTTCCTATGCCGGGCTGTTCGGCCTGCGCAACATCCCTGAAGAGCATATTCAGCCCTTCCTGCTCGGTGAGGCGCCGCGCCTGCTGTTCCCGTTTGCCCGCCGCGTGCTGGCAGATGCGGTTCGCGATGGTGGCTTCCCGCCACTAATGCTTGAACCAATCGACTTTACTGCTCTCTTCATGCAGCAGGCCGAAGCGCAGCAAGCAGGCGCTGCCGGGGCAGCTGGCTCGGCCTGACGGTCGGCATCAGAGACAAAAAATGAAACTTACACGAGCACTTGGTTCGGTGGGCGGCCTGACCCTCGCCAGCCGGGTGCTCGGCCTCGTTCGCGATTCGCTGTTTGCACGCTTTGTCGGAGCAAGTTTTGCGTCCGACGCGTTCCTCGTTGCCTTTCGCCTGCCCAACATGTTTCGCGCGCTGTTCGCAGAAGGCGCATTTTCGGCCGCCTTCATCCCGATGTTCAACCGCAAGGTTGCCGACAAAGACGGGGCGGGTCTGGCGGCAGGCGTCACCTTCGCACAGGATGTCCTGTCGGTCCTGCTGCCAATCCTGATCGTCATGACGATCATCCTTGAGCTGTTCGCGTGGCCAGTGACCCTGGCGCTATCAGGGCGATTTCACGGCGTGACGCACGAGCAATTCGCCTTCGCCGTGCAGCTTTCGCGTTTTACCATTCCCTATCTGATGCTGATCAGCCTGGTTTCGTTGCTGGGCGGCATCCTGAACTCACTGCACAAGTTCTGGGTCAATGCCGCTGCCCCGATCCTGCTGAACCTCACGCTGATTGCCGCCCTGCTGTTCTTCCACAGCCACGATCCGATGGTCACGGCGCGCAACCAGGCGATTGCGGTAAGCGTTTCCGGTTTGCTCCAGCTCATCTGGCTGGCCTGGTCGTGCCACGCCAATGGTGTGGGATTACGCCCACATCTGCCGCGACTCAGCCCCGATGTGAAACAATTGCTCGCGCTGATCTGGCCTGCGGCGATTGGTGCCGGTGCGGTTCAGATCAACCTCGTCATCTCAACCGCGCTCGCCGCGTCGCTGCTGTCTGCCGGTTCGGTTACTTATATCTACATGGCCGATCGCGTGAACCAACTGCCGCTCGGATTGATTGGAATCGGCCTTGGCACCGTGCTGCTGCCGATGATTTCCCGGCAGCTTGGTGCCGGCGAAAATGCCGCAGCAATGGAGACCCAGAACCGGGGCATGGAGCTGGCACTGCTGCTGACCCTCCCTGCGACAGTCGCCCTTGTATTGTGCGGCGCGCCAATTGTTGCCGCCCTGTTTGAACATGGCAAATTCAACGCGCAGGACACGCTCCTTACGGCACAGTCACTGGCAGCTTTCTCCGTCGGCTTGCCAAGTTATATCCTGATCAAGGTTCTTACCCCGGGCTTCTACGCGCGCAGCGACACCAGGACGCCCGTGCGTTTCGCGACAATCTCGATGGTGGTGAACCTCGTCCTGAACCTCATGCTGATCATACCACTAAAGCATATGGGGCCGCCGCTCGCGACGGCGCTGGCATCGACCGTCAACACGCTGCTTCTGTATCGCACCTTGCGCCAGCGCGGGCATTTCACGCCGGACGCCCGGCTGCGGCGCCGGACCTGGCGGCTGGCCCTTGCCGCGCTGGCGATGGGGGCGGTGTTGTGGCTGCTGGAGGGGTTACTCGCCCCCTACACGCATGGCAGCTGGATGGTACGTACCACCGCCATGCTGGTGCTGGTCGCCACCGGTGGCATAGTCTATGCGATCGCAACCTTCATACTCGGCGCGTTCACACGTGACGATCTGGCCTTTCTGCGGCGCCGTCGCGCCGCCTGATACGAGAACAACATGCGCGTCGTTTCCGGCATACAGCCCACGGGCAATCTTCACCTTGGCAACTATCTTGGCGCGATCAAACAATGGGTCGCGATGCAGGACGCCATGGCGACCGATGACCTGTGCCTGTTCTTCCTTGCTGACCTGCACGCCCTCTCGCAGCCGGTTGTGGCAAGGGAACTGGCAAGCAACACGATTGAAATGGCCGCCGCGTTGCTGGCCTGCGGCATTGATCCGGATCGTTCGGTACTGTTCAATCAGGCGCGTGTGCCGGCACATAGCGAGCTGGCATGGATCCTGGGCGGTACAGCGCGCATGGGTTGGCTCAATCGCATGACGCAGTGGAAGGACAAGGCTGGCAAGGCTGGTGAGTCGCAAAGCGTCGACCTGTTTACCTACCCCGTGCTTCAGGCGGCAGACGTACTGCTATACCAGGCGACGCACGTGCCGGTCGGTGAGGATCAGAAGCAACATCTCGAGCTGGCCCGCGATATTGCGACCAAGTTCAACAATGATTTTGGCGTTGATCTGTTCACCCTGCCGGAACCGTTTATCTCAAAGGCCGCCCCGCGCATCATGTCACTGCGCGATGGCGCGGCAAAAATGTCGAAATCCGACCCGTCAGATGCGTCACGTATCAACCTGATCGATAGCGACGACGTGATGCTGCAAAAGATCAAAAAGGCGAAATCTGACGCCGAGCTGTTACCCGAGACGATGGAGCAACTGGCCAACCGCCCCGAGGCGAAGAATCTGGTGACGATCTATGCCGCCCTGGCCGACACGGCACCTGCCGAAGTGCTGGGCGAATTTGCGGGCAAAGGATTTGGGGCTTTCAAGCCGGCGCTGGCCGACCTGGCAATTGCCAAGCTTGGCCCCATCCGCGATCGGCTGTCAGCACTGCTGGCTGATCGCGCGGCTGTAGCCGCTACGCTTGCCAAGGGTGCAGAACGCGCAACCACATTGGGTGCACCAACGCTTCGTGCAACACAGGAAGCTGTCGGACTACAGGCCTGAGATCACCACCGGCGTGTCTCACACGCGGGTGGTCAGCCTTCCAGCTCGCGCAACAACGTCCTGACCGCACCATCAAGCTCGCGATCCGTATCACGAAGCTCCTCGATCCGGCGCACGGCATGGATTACGGTTGAATGATCGCGGCCGCCAAATTTGCGGCCAATCTCGGGCAAGGAGCGGGTCGTCAGGCGCTTGGCGAGATACATCGCAATCTGGCGCGGCCTGGCAACCACCACCGCACGGCGTGCCGACACCAGATCAACCGGCTTGAGAGCGAAATGCGCCGACACAGCCTTCTGGATCTCATCGATTGTGACGCGGCGCTCCGCCCCGCGCAGCATGTCGCCAAGGGTCTGGACCGCGAAATCGAGCGTGATCGTCTCACCGGTCAGTTGGGCATATGCGATGACGCGATTGAGCGCGCCTTCAAGGTCGCGGATGCTGGCCGTAATGCGCAGGGCGAGCAGATCGAGCACCTCTTCCGGCACATTGGTATCGGGCAAGTCGGCAAGCTTGCGATCAAGCACGGCGCGACGCAGGGCCAAGTCTGGCGCCTTGATGTCAGCAACCAGCCCAACTGACAAACGCGAGATGATCCGTGCCTCTACCCCATCAAGGCCCTGCGGGCAGCGATCGGCGCTGATTACGAGCCGTTTTCCTGACGCCATCACTTCGCTGACGGTGTGGAAAAACTCCTCTTGCGTTGAATCCTTGCCCGCGATGAACTGAAGGTCGTCGATCATCAACAGGTCAGCAGCGCGCAACCGTGCCTTGAAGGCGTGGGTGTCCTGGTCAGGTTGACGCTGCGCACGCGCGCGAACTGCCTGGACGAATTCAAACATGAAACGTTCCGCCGACATCATGATGACGTTGGCGTTGGGACATGCTTCCAGAAACGCCGCGCCGATGGCGTGCATCAGGTGGGTCTTGCCCTGCCCTGTACCGCTGTGAAGGAACAACGGGCTGAAGCGTGGCACACCCGGTTCAGCCAGCGCCCGGGCTGCGTTGAATGCCACCCGGTTCGAGTGATCGACAACAAAACGATCAAAGGTAAAGCGCCGATCGAGCGTCGGACGCACGGCAACCTTGCCCGAAACCGGTGCGGCAACCGCGACAACAGGTTCAGCACTCAACACCTTTGGCGTTGGTGTCGCACTGCGCGTTTCAATCGAAACACTGCGCACATCAGGCAGGAGCGCGCGAAACTCCTGCAGCAACCGGTCAGCATAATGGTTGCGGACCCAATTGGTCATAAAGGCTGACGGGAGGGCAAAGCGAACTGACTCACCGTCACTGCCGGCAATGAGTTCCATCGGTTTCAACCACTGGTCGAAAAGCCGCACGCCAGCCGACTCACGCAAATGCGCGCGCACCGTGGTCCATGCCTTGGCCACGGCATCCTCCGATGTTTTCTCTCCGGCCAATGAACCCGCCACACCCCATCCTTTTCAGCGCGGTACGCCTCTTGCGCGCCCGTCGCGGCCTTTCGGCAGACAATGAACCCCCACAGCCGGAATCACCGCCCGTCTGCACTATCGAACATTTGCTAGTCGCGAGACGGAAACGTCATCGCGGCGAAAGACGTTTATGGAGAGATCAGAGCGAGTCGAGCAAGACCGCAAACGGTCATAAAAACGAAATAAACCTGTTGACTCGGATTCAGCGTCGGTTTTCCGTCAAAAAAATGACAAGCCGTTGTTTATTATATCTTATTTTTCAGCGCCGCTGTGAATCCTCGCGCGAATCGCGGAAAATCCTCGTTTTTCGGGAATCGGGTATGCGAACGATCCGCGAACATCGACGGGCCGACTTCTCTGGACAGCAAAAGCCCGCCGGAACATTGTCCCGGCGGGCAATCGTTTCTGGACCGAAACGGTCGAATCAGGCGAGCGCGCTGAGCCGCTTGGTCAAACGCGAGAACTTCCGCGAGGCTGTGTTCTTGTGCAGCACACCCTTGGCAACACCACGCATCAGCTCTGGCTGAACCTGGGCCATCGCTTCAGTCGCAGCGCCCTTGTCGCCGGAGGCAAGCGCAGCTTCAGCCTTCTTCACGAAGGTCCGGATCCGGCCAACGCGGTTGCCGTTGATTTCGGCCCGGCGCGTGTTCCGGCGGATGCGCTTCTTCGCTTGCGGCGTGTTCGCCATCGAAAAACCTCGAATATATCGTCAATGAAAAAGGGCTGCGGAATCGAATCCGCTGCCCCGGAAGGCGTCGCCCTTAGCGAGTCACCGCAAGCCGGTCAACTCAACGCTGGCATTTTGGACACCAGAATGTTGATCGACCGCCCTCGGCATAGCGCTGGACACTGCCACCGCAGGTGCACAATTCACCTTCACGACCATAAACGGAGAATTGCTTCGAGAAATAGCCAAGCTCTCCATCGGGTCGGGCATAGTCCCGCAGCGACGACCCGCCTGCCTCTATCGCCGCAAGCAAAACCTCGCGAATCGCCGTGACCAGCCGATCAAGGCACGGCAAGGAAACATTCCCCGCCGCCTGCCTGGGTGAAATTCGCGCCAGAAACAGCGCTTCGCAAACATAGATGTTACCGAGTCCTGCAACGACACGCTGATCAAGCAGCATAAGTTTGATCGACGCCTTGCGGCCCGCAAGGGCCGCGCGAAGATATGCAGCCGTCAGTTCCGGGCCGAGTGGTTCCGGCCCGAGCGCCCGGAACGCTGGCCATTCTGGCAAATCAGCCGTTTGCAACAGATCAACCGAACCGAAGCGCCGTGGATCATTGAGTGCAACCCGCCGCCCGCTGGCAGTTTCGATCAACAGATGATCATGGAGCAGAATTTCGCCCGGATCGACGCGCCACCGCCCTGACATGCCGAGATGAAAAATCATCGTGTCACCACGATCCGTATCGATCAGGCCATATTTGGCGCGCCGCCTGAGGCCGGTGACGGTGGCCCCGGTCAGACGCTGGCGCATGTCTTCAGGAAAAGGGCGACGAAGATCGGCGCGACGAGGCTCAACCAACGTCAGGCGCTGACCCGTCAAGACAGGCTCGAGACCGCGAACTGTGGTTTCAACTTCGGGAAGCTCTGGCATCAGGACAGCGCTAGGTTGCGTTTGCCGATGTCACAAGCCTTGGCTAGAGCCGACTCATGACTGACACTGTTTCCTTCGGCTATGAAGACATTGCACGTGACGAGAAGATCGGCCGCGTCGGCCATGTCTTCACCAGCGTCGCCTCAAGCTATGACCTGATGAATGACGCGATGTCGGGCGGGATGCACCGGCTGTGGAAAGACCGGTTCGTGCGTCGTGTCCAGCCGCGTGAAGGTGAGACGATTCTCGACATGGCGGGTGGTACCGGCGACATCGCTTTCCGCCTTGCCCGGTCGGGCGCCGCGATCACCGTTGCGGACATCAACCCGGCGATGCTCGATGTCGGCATTGAGCGCGCTGCGAAGCGCGGCATTGACGGGCTGGTCTGGTCCGAAGCCAATGCCGAGACACTGCAATTCCCCGACCGCTTCTTTGACGCATACACGATCGCCTTTGGCATTCGTAACGTCACTGACATCCCCAAGGCACTGCGTGAGGCGCACCGTGTTCTCAAACGTGGCGGGCGATTTTTCTGCCTCGAATTCTCGACCACCTTGTGGCCAGGGTTTGCGGAAATCTACGACACCTATTCACACAAGATCGTGCCGAAGGTCGGCAAGCTGCTGGCGCGCGACGAGGACAGCTATCGCTATCTGATCGAGTCGATCCGACGCTTCCCCGATATGCCGACCTTCGAGCGGATGATTGGCGAGGCCGGCTTCATCCGCACGCGAGTCGAGCCGATGCTCGGCGGGCTGGTCGCGATTCACAGCGGCTGGAAGATTTGAGCCGCTCGTGACCGCCCCCATCGTCCATCTCGGGCGGCTCCTGAAATGGGGCCGGATTCTCGCGCGGCATGGCGCGTTGCGTGGGATCGAGCGTGATCCCAATACGCCCGCGATGATCCGCCGCGCGGCGCGCATCTTGCGATTCGGCGCCCGCTTGCCGGCAGCGCCGCGCTATGCCGATGCGTTCCAGGCAATCGGTCCGGCCGCCATCAAGCTCGGCCAGACGCTCGCCACGCGCCCCGACCTGGTCGGCGACGAGGCCGCACACGACCTGTTGCGGTTGCAGGATGCCCTGCCCCCGGTACCGTGGGAGCAGATCCACTCAGCGATAACGCGCGCCTTCGGTCGACCGACCGAAGAGCTTTTCACGATGATCGATCCGGTACCGATCGGCGCGGCGTCGATCGCGCAGGTCCACCGTGCCGTGACCACCGATGGCCGGACCGTCGCGGTCAAGGTGCTGCGTCCCGGCGTGGAGGAGGAATTCGCGCGCGCAATCGACACCTATCAGTGGGCAGCGGCACAAATCGAGGCGATGGGTGGAGAACTGGCCCGGTTGCGTCCCCGGCTGGTGATCGAGACCTTCAAGCGCTGGACGGCGCGGGAACTCGACCTGCGTCGCGAAGCAGCATCGGCATCCGAGCTTGCCGACGCAATGACCGCAGAGCCTGACTATGTCGTGCCGGCAATCGACTGGCAGCGGACGACCGGGAAGGTGCTTACCATTGCCTGGGTCGATGGTATCAAATTGTCAGATCGCACCGCACTGGTCGCAGCAGGATATGATCTGAAAAAGCTTTCCGACACACTCGTCCATGCCTTTTTGCGGCAGGCGATTTCGGAAGGTTTTTTCCATGCCGACATGCATCAGGGGAATTTATTTGCCCTGCCGGAAAGCCGGATAGCGGCGATCGATTTCGGGATCATGGGTAGAATTGACCGGCGCGCGCGCGTTTGGCTGGCCGAAATTCTCTACGGGTTGATTACGGGCAACTACAAACGCGTCGCCGAGATTCATTTCGAAGCTGGGTATGTGCCATCCTATCATAGCGTCGCCGAGTTCGCCACGGCGTTGCGGGCGGTAGGCGAACCGATGCGTGGCCTGGCGGTGAAAGACATGTCGATCGGCATGATGCTCGACGGGCTGTTTTCCATCACCCGCGACTTTGACATGCAGACCCAGCCGCATCTGCTGCTCTTGCAGAAGACAATGGTCATGGTGGAAGGCGTCGCGACCAGCCTCGACCCTGACATCAATCTGTGGGAATCCGCTTCCCCCTTTGTCACCGAGTGGATCCGCACCGAGCTGGGTCCGGAGGCGGCACTGGCGGATCGACTGGTGACAGATTTCAGGACGCTCGCCCGGCTTCCCGACCTCATTCGCAATATCGAAGCCCGCTTCCCCGCACCGGGTGGTGCACCGCCGGCGCCACCGCTCAAGGAAATCGAAATTGTCCGCATCGGCGGTGGCTGGCGCTATGTTGCCATCGCCCTGGTCTCCGCATTGGCGAGTGCCGCCACGACCTGGATGCTCCTGGGCTAGCGCATGGCAGGAACGCGAGCGCCCTCCCCGCTATGGTTGGCAACACCGTCGCGTTTTTCAGGACTGAAGCGATGGCCTGCGCGGATCATCCTGGCAGCCTGTTTGATGTTGTTGGTCGCCAGCCTGCTGGCACTGGTCGCGCCGGCCCCGCCGCCCGTCAGCCATGATCCGGCAGCACGGGCAGATGACCAGGCCGACATCGTTCTTTATGAATCGATCGTCGCCGGCGTCCGGGGTGGTGGCGACTATTATGCGGTTACAGCCCAAGCGTTGCGGGTTGGTGATTATCCCCTGCGCCCGTTCGTCACATTCCGGCTGCCGACACTTGCCCTGTTCGAGGCGAGTATGCCGGCATGGGGGTCAATCGCGTTGCTTTATCTGCTCGCGGCTTGCGTAATGTTGGCGTGGTTTGTGCGCCTGCGTCCAGCCTTTGCGCGCGCACCGCCGCTAGCGATCGCGCTTGTATTGCTGGCAGGCGGCATGACCGCCTTTGTGCAGCGCGAACTGGTGGCATTCCACGAAATCTGGGCCGGGCTGCTGATTGCGCTGTCACTCGCAATGTGGCGTGAAGAACGCTGGGTCGAGGCAGTGGCCTTCGGCATGATAGCGATGCTGGTCCGTGAAACGGCCGCGCTCTACGTCGGCATCATGGCAGGACTCGCCTGGTATGAAGGCCGGTATAGGGAAAGCCTGGGCTGGTGTGGGGCGGTTGCTGTTTTCGCTGTCGTCATATTGTGTCACGCCCATGCCGTGGCACAGGTGGTGACACCCACCGACCCAGCTTCACCGGGTTGGGCAGGAATGCTCGGCTTCGGCTTTTTCGTGAAGACAATGAGTATTTCGACGGCCCTGGCATTGGCACCGACCTGGCTGGCGGCGATACTTGTCGGACTGACGATGGTCGGCTGGTCGGCATGGCGCGATCCGCTGGCGCTACGCGCCGCGTCCATATTCACTGCCTACGCGATATTGCTGTCGCTGTTCGGACGCACCGATACCTTCTATTGGGGATTGATGATCGCCCCGACATTGCTTGTTGGCCTGGCTTTTGCGCCAGACGCGCTTCGCGACCTGACGGTGGCGGCGACGGACCGTCGCAGGATCATTGTAACCCGGATGGTACGATGAAAAGATTGTTGCTGATCGTTGGCGGGGGCATCGCGGCTTACAAGGCGTGCGAGCTGATCAGGCTCGCACGCAAGTCAGGATTTGCGGTGCGGTGCGTGCTGACCGACGGCGGCGCACATTTCATCACGCCGATGACGCTTGCCGCACTAAGCGAGAATGAGGTCTTCACCTCATTATGGGATCTCAAGAATGAGACCGAGATGGGGCATATCCAGCTCAGCCGCGAGGCCGATCTTGTGGTCGTGGCACCAGCGACAGCCGACCTGATGGCCAAGATGGCTGCCGGTATCGCTGATGACCTTGCCACTACCTTGCTGCTCGCCACAGACAAGCGCGTCCTTGTGGCACCGTCGATGAATGTACGCATGTGGCAAC
Source organism: uncultured Sphingomonas sp. (assembly GCA_963422345.1). Taxonomy (GTDB): domain Bacteria; phylum Pseudomonadota; class Alphaproteobacteria; order Sphingomonadales; family Sphingomonadaceae; genus Sphingomonas. The sequence goes on along the minus strand of OY729425.1, from coordinate 1,480,724 downwards.
ACGCCGCGACACGCCGCAATGTCACAACTTTGCGCGGCGACGGCGTGACCGTGATGGAGCCCGACGAAGGCGAAATGGCCTGTGGTGAGTTCGGGCCCGGCCGCTTGCCAAGCCCCGAAGCGATTCTTGCCGCGATCCAGGGTCTGCTTGAAAGCTGATGCTGAACGGCAAGCATGTCATCGTCACCGCTGGCCCGACGCACGAGCCGATCGATCCGGTGCGCTATATCGCCAACCGGTCATCGGGCCAGCAAGGATTTGCCCTTGCCGCCGCCCTGGCTGCACTTGGCGCACGCGTAACGCTGATTGCCGGGCCGGTGACACTGGCGACTCCTGTCGATGTAACCCGCATCGATGTCGAGACCGCCATCGAAATGCGCGATGCCGTGTTCGCCGCCCTGCCCGCCGACGCGGCAATTTTGGTCGCCGCCGTTGCTGACTGGCGCGTTGAAGCAGCGGGGCAAAAGATCAAAAAGGGCGAAGGCGCCCCGGTGCTGACGCTGGTCGAAAACCCGGACATCTTGGCTGCCCTCGCGCGGGATGAGCGGCGCCCGGCACTGCTGATCGGCTTCGCGGCCGAAACCGAAAAGGTGATTGATCATGCTGCCGCGAAGCGCGAACGCAAGAAGGTTGACTGGATCATTGCCAATGACGTCTCCGGCGACGTGATGGGTGGACCGAACAACGCTGTTCACATCGTCACCGCGACAGGTGTCGAGAGCTGGCAACAAATGCCCAAGGACGCCGTTGCCCGGCAACTGGCGAAGCGCATAGCGGAGGAGCTGAGATGAACCCGATCACGATCCAGTTAAAGCGCCTGCCGCACGGTGAGGGTCTGCCACTGCCAGCCTATGCCACGGACGGCGCCGCTGGCATGGACGTGGTTGCTGCGGAGGCACTGACCATTGCGCCGGGTAACCGCGCCGCCGTGGCAACGGGCTTCGCCATCGCTATTCCCAATGGATATGAGGTGCAGGTTCGGCCTCGCTCGGGGCTGGCACTGAAGCACGGCGTAACCTGCCTCAACACCCCTGGGACGATCGACAGCGATTATCGCGGCGAGGTGAAGGTAATTCTCGCCAATCTTGGCGCAGAGCCATTTTCCATCTCCCGCGGTGACCGCATCGCCCAACTCGTTCCGGCACCGGTCCAGCGCGCGGTGCTGGACGAGGTTTTGTCACTGGACGATACAATCCGCGGAACCGGGGGATTTGGATCAACGGGCCGTTGATATTGTTGCTCATCGTCGTTCAAGCCGCTGCCCAACTGATGGCGCCGCCGTCGTTACCTGCGGACTGGAAGGCGCTTGCCCCCCTGCCCTATGTTGCCGTGCCACAGGTGACACCCGCGATGACACAGTTTGTTGCTGGTGAAATCGCCACAAGGCGCTGCAACACACCCAAAGCCGATGATGGCCATTACTATGTGCGCGTGGATGTCGCGGCGTTGGTCAGCGGTGACGGAGTCGTGCGCAAGGTAGTGCCCCGGGCGATCGATTGCCCGACGGTTGAACAGTACAGCGCTGGCCTGGTGCTCGGCTTTTCCCGCGACAATCTGCGGATGAACGGCGAGAGTGCCGCTGACCAATGGTACCGAACCACCTTGTTATACGATTGGGGCAAATGACACTGAGCGATTCCGAGCTTGAGCGATATGCGCGGCATATCGTGCTCAAGGAAATCGGCGGCTCAGGGCAGCGCAAGTTGCGCGGCGCACGGGTCGTTATCGTCGGTGCGGGGGGCATCGGTTCACCGGCAATCCAATATCTCGCGGCCGCCGGGGTTGGAACCTTGGTTGTCATTGATGACGACCGGGTCGATTTGTCCAACCTTCAACGGCAGACGCTGTTCGGAGAGCAGCATGTGGGCCAACTCAAGGTTTTGGCGGCAACCGAAGCTGTAGCACGTCTCAACCCCCATGTGATCTCGCACAGTGTCGCGACGCGGATCAGTGCTGAAAACGCGCCAGACCTGCTAGACGGAGCCGATGTCGTGTTAGACGGCAGCGACAATTTTTCTACACGGCTCGCAGTCGCCGATGCAGCCCACACCCTGCGCATCCCGCTCATCTCTGCTGCGGTTGGCCAGTTTGAGGGCCAACTGGCCGTTTATCGTGGCTGGGAAACAGGCAAACCCTGCTATCGATGCCTGGTCGGCAACGCACCGGATCGTGCCGAGGCCAGTTGCGCCGAAGCCGGTGTGCTCGGTGCCATGACGGGCGTAATGGGCAGCCTGGGCGCCCTTGAGGTAATCAGGGCACTTGTCCCTTTCGGCGACGACCCGGCTGGCAAGCTGTTGCTTGCCGACGCGCTGGCCTTTCGCTTTCGTACAATTGCCCTGCCGAAAGACCCGAATTGCCCCGCCTGTAGTTAGCGCCGTTTTAAGCCTCTGCGACGTAGCGGTGTGGCATGACAACGCCGCACAAGATCCTCGTCGTTTTCGGCACACGCCCCGAAGCGATCAAACTTTTCCCGGTTGTAGCGGCACTCCGTGCGGTCGGCGGACTTGATGTTCGCACCTGTGTTACAGCGCAGCACCGCGGCTTGCTCGACCAGGTGCTGGCGATTGCCGATCTCACCCCAGACATTGATCTCGACCTGATGGAGCCGGGTCAGTCGCTCGACCGATTGACCGCGCGGCTGCTGACCGGCCTCGGCGACGTAATGGATGCCGAGAAGCCTGATCGCGTCATCGTTCAGGGCGACACGGCAACGGCGATGGTTGGCGCCCTGGCAAGCTATTATCGCAAGACTCCTGTCAGCCATGTCGAAGCGGGCTTGCGCTCCGGCGACATCTGGCAACCCTGGCCAGAGGAAGTGAACCGGCGCATCGTTGCCCCGATTGCTGACCAGCATTTTGCGCCGACCGAAACGGCGGCCGAGGCGCTGCGCCGTGAAAACATCGCGCCGGCAATGATCCATGTAACCGGCAACACCGTGATCGACGCCCTGTTGGCGACCCAGGCCCGACTGCAGGCCGATCCGACAATGGCGTCGGGGCTGGATGAAATCGCGGCGCGCTTCAACGGCAAACGCATCATTCTCGTCACAACCCATCGTCGTGAAAACTTCGGTGACGGCATGGAGAACATCGCGCGGGCCATCGGCCGCATCGCTGATCGCGACGATGTCGCCATTCTCTTTCCGGTCCATCCCAATCCCAATGTCGTCTCGGTGATGGACCGCCTGTTGGGCGAGCGTACCAATGTCGCGCGGATCGACCCGCTCGACTATCCGCATTTCGTCCGCGCGCTGGGGCTCTGCCATATCGCTCTTACTGACTCGGGTGGTGTGCAGGAAGAAGCACCGGCGCTGGGCAAGCCCGTGTTGGTGATGCGCGAAACAACCGAGCGACCAGAGGGTGTTGTTGCCGGGACAGCCAAGCTGATCGGGACTGATACGGATCGCATCGTTTCCGAAATCTTCACCCTCCTCGACGATAGCGATGCCTATTCGGCCATGGCCCGCGCCCACAATCCGTTTGGCGATGGCCTTGCGTCGGCAAGGATTGCGAGGGTTGTCGCCGATGGTTTCTGAACTGAAGGTCGCCGTACTTGGCCTGGGTTATATCGGCCTGCCAACCGCAGCAGTTATTGCACGAACAGGTGCGTCGGTGCTTGGCGTCGATGTAACCCAGTCAATCGTCGATACTGTCAATTCGGGCAAGGTGCACATCGAGGAGGTCGATCTTGACGGCCTGGTCTCGGGCGTTGTGGCGCGGGGCAATCTGCGTGCGTCGATGCAAATCGAACCCTCTGATGTATTCGTCATCGCGGTGCCGACGCCCTTTGGCGAAAAGCACGCCCCCAATATCGGCTATGTGCTGCGTGCCGCGACCACGGTTGCGACGGTGCTCAAGGCTGGCGATGTTGTAATTCTCGAATCAACCTCGCCGGTCGGGACGACCGAGAAGGTGCGCGACCTGCTGGCAGAGCTGCGCCCGGACCTGAAGGTGCCGGGCCGCTGTGTCGGCAGCCCTGATATTGCCATTGCCTATTGCCCCGAGCGCGTGTTGCCCGGGCGCATTCTTGTCGAACTGATCGACAATGACCGCGTCATCGGTGGCATTACGCCGCGTTGCGCCCGCAAGGCGCTCGCCTTCTACCGCCGCTTTGTCCGGGGCGCCTGCGTCACCACGACCAGCCGCGCAGCGGAGATGACGAAGCTGACGGAAAATGCCTTTCGCGACGTGAATATCGCCTTCGCCAATGAGCTGTCGCGTATCGCCGACACGATGGAAGTGGATGTCTGGGAGGTGATACGCTTGGCCAACCGCCACCCACGCGTCAACATTCTCTCCCCCGGCCCGGGCGTAGGCGGCCACTGCATTGCCGTCGATCCCTGGTTCCTGGTCAATGCCGATCCCGCCAACACGCCGCTGATCCGCACTGCGCGCGAAGTGAATGACGCCAAGGTCGATTATGTCATTGAACGCGCCGCTGCGATGATTTCGGCCCATCCCGCCATGTCTGTTGCTTGCCTCGGCCTGGCCTTCAAGGCAAACATCGATGACTTCCGCGAAAGCCCCGCGCTCAAGGTCGCTGCGGCTCTCGCCAAAAGGTTTGGCGAGCGCATTCATATCGTTGAACCCTATGCTGACACGCTGCCCAGCGCGTTCGATGGCACTGGTGCACGGATGACCGACATCGACACCGCGATTGAAAAATGCGGTGCGATGATTGTTCTTGTGGATCACGACGTGTTCAAATCAGTGCCGCTCGATGAGCGCGCGAGCCTGCTGGTTTATGACACGCGCGGCATCTGGCCGGACCAACCACGGACAAGCCCGGCCACACCCGCCCTGCGAATCGCGGTCTAGAAGCGATCCATGCTTGGCGCTAAGGCGCTTGCTCTGTTGGCGTGAGGATGAACATGGGCGAAGCTGTTCTGGTCACCGGAGCCGCAGGCTTTATCGGGATGCATGTCGCGAAAACCCTGCTGGCGCGCGGTGAACATGTTATCGGCATCGACAATCTCAATGACTATTACGACGTCAGCCTGAAGGAAAATCGGCTGGCCGAAATTGTCCGGGAAGCACAGGGCCGTTTCACAATGCTGCACCTGGACTTTGCCGACAACGCGGCGTTGGCTGCAGCACTCGCGCCCCGTCAATTCGACCGCATCATCCACCTCGGTGCGCAAGCCGGGGTACGCTATTCGCTCGAAAATCCCCATGCCTATGTCCAGTCCAATCTGGTCGGACACGTCAACATGCTTGAGTTGGCACGAGCGCGGCGCGTGTCTCACCTGGTATATGCGTCATCCTCGTCGGTTTACGGCGGCGGCGCCAGCCTGCCCTTCGAGGTCGCGGCGCGTGCTGACCGCCCGCTGTCGCTATACGCGGCGACAAAACGTGCTGATGAATTGATGAGCGAAACCTATGCCCATCTCTATCGCCTTCCCCAGACCGGCCTGCGTTTCTTTACCGTCTACGGCCCATGGGGTCGGCCTGACATGGCGATGTGGCTATTTACCGACGCCATTCTCGCGGGACGTCCGATACAGGTGTTCAATGGCGGCGACATGAAGCGTGACTTTACCTTCATCAATGACATCGTCGCCGGGATCATCGGTTGCCTCGATCAACCGCCACCAGATGATGGGAACGAAAAACCAGGTGGCAGCCTTGGTCCGCACCGGCTGTACAATATCGGGAACCACCGGTCTGAACGACTGGATCGTTTGATCGACCTGATCGAAGCGGCCTGTGGGCGCCCGGCAATCCGTGTTGCGCAGCCAATTCAGCCCGGCGATGTAAAGGATACGTTCGCCGATATCAGCGACATCGCTCGTGATATTGGCTTTGTTCCAACCACCGCAATCGAGCAAGGTGCGCCGCTTTTTGTCGACTGGTTTCGCCACTATCACAAGTGAGCAGCAGCGCTCGCCAAAGCTTACAAGGCTGTCAGTTGCGGGTTTTGCTTCGCCAGAGGATGTGTTACCGCACCGCAGCAAGGGGTGATTGGCTACGGATGCTGCGGGACGCGGCGCCATGCCAGCCGATATGACTGATGGCAAAGGGGCTAACACGGGACGATGAATGTCCATCGCATCTCGGCCATTCAAAAGGCATCAGTCAATCAGCGGGCGATTGCCAATAACGGCTTCGTCCAGCTGCTTGGTGGGCTGATCGCTGCAGTAGCACTACCCTTTTTGATCTTTGGCGGGACCGACTTCGCCGCCGCCGAGTTCGTTCAACGCAACGTCCTCTACGCGACACTGGCAGCCGTCCTGGTCGGTCATTACTTTTTCCGTCGGTTCGTGTTCTTCCCGGGCGCGCGCAGCAGCTCCTATGTTGTTCCGACCTTTACGGCCACCTATGCCATTGCATTAACAGTGTTTTTCTTTTTCCGAATTGATTATAGCCGGCTCGCCTTCGCAACCAGTTTTGTGATGTGCGAATCGTGGTATTTTGCCTGCCACGTGATGGGCTCACGGGCGCGCCGCAGACGCCTGGTTGTGATTCCGGTGGGAAAGGCCAGAAAGATCAATCGCATACCCAATATCGACTGGATCTGGCTGCGTGAAAGCGATGCGCCGTTACCGGAATGTGACGGGATCGTCGTCGACCTGCGCGCAGATCTGTCTGATGCCTGGGAGCGCTTCATCGCTGAGAGCGCTATTTCCGGTGTGCCGGTCTATCACGTCAAACAGATTGAGGAGTCAGTCACCGGACGGGTCGATATTGAACATCTCTCGGAAAACAGCTTCGGGTCGCTGGTTCCCGCGCTCGGCTATATCAAGATCAAGCAGTTGATCGACTTTACGGGCGCTATCGTAATGGGCCTGTTGCTGTTGCCGTTCCTGTTGCTGGTCGCGCTGGCAATCAAGCTCGACTCTCGCGGTCCGGCCTTCTTCAGGCAACGCCGCGTGGGTTATCGCGGTGTTCCGATTACCGTCTACAAGTTTCGCACGATGCGGCATGATCCGATCAGCCAGGGTGAACGCGACAGTGCCATTACCCAGGATGGTGACGCACGGATCACGCGGCTCGGTCGTTATCTGCGTCGTAGCCGCATCGACGAATTGCCACAGATGATCAACATCCTGCGTGGGGAAATGAGCTGGATCGGACCGCGCCCCGAGGCGTGTGAACTATCCGAATGGTACGAACGGGAGATTCCGTTCTATCGCTATCGCCATATCGTCCACCCCGGCATCACTGGCTGGGCACAGGTTAACCAGGGGCATGTTGCTGGCGTTGAGGACGTGCTCGATAAGCTCCAGTTCGATTTCTATTATATCAAATATTTTTCGCCTTGGCTCGACATGCTGATCGTCTTGCGAACGATCCGGACGATGTTGACGGGATTTGGCTCAAAATAGCCGTCAGACGATGTCACGATAGATAACGGTCATGGCGCGGCCAATCGCCAGCCAGCTATGATCTGACTCAACCAGTTGCCGCCCCCGCGCCCCGGCATTGGCGAGCTGTCCCGGATCACCCAACACAGTCCCCATCGACGCTGCCATTTCATTCGGCACAGTCGAAATTTCAAAGGCACCGCCCGAGGAGAAACCCTTGGGCAGATTGCACGCTGCGGTCATCAGCACTGGCAAGCCATAGGACCACGCCTCAAGCACGGTCATTGGCAATCCTTCGCTATAGCTCGGCAGGATAAAGGCGGAGGCATCACGGAACGCCGCGTCTTTCTCAGGTCCGAAGACCTGCCCGACAAAAGTGATCTCTTCGGCCAGGCCAAGCGCCGCGACTTGTGCTTCAAGCGAAGCCAGCAATCCAATCTCGTCCCAGCCAGCCACCACCAGACGCCATGTTGCGCGGACAGGTTGCGGAAGCAGGCGCCAGGCATCAATCAGTTCGCTCAAGCCCTTTTTCGGGTGCAGGCGCCCGACAAACAACAATGTCTGTTTCCCGTCCCGTACTGCACGCGCGGAGATTGTCTGCGGCAAGCTCACGCCATTCGGGACAATCTTGACCGATGGCCCAAATTGGTAAGCCGCGATCGCATCCGCTTCAGGCTGGTTCAATGCATGGAACAGGCTGGCATTGCGCAGCAATCGATCTTCCCACAACCATGCCGAAACGCGCTTTTTCAACCGGCTGCGCTGCCACGCCCATGGATCGAGCATTCCGCGCGGCGCAACCACGACCGGGCGCCGCTGTTGCAGCGCCCAGCTCGCTGTGGCGCGCGCGCCAACGCCCCATATGCCATGAAGATGGACGAGATCGGGCATCGCGGCATCAAGTGCGGCAATCATTGATCGAGCGAGGATCTTGTCTGCAAAACCGCTGGCTGGCACTTCAACAAGCGGTACCGGATCCCAGGTGCAGCGATCTGTTGCCGACCATGCGTCAAGTCCGGCAATCACGCTGACCTGCTCGCCATCAGAGAGCATGGCACGCGCCAGCCCCTTGACGCTTTCAAACATGCCGCCCGCCAACCGCGAGGCCGTATCGACGACATGAACAATCTTCACGCCGGATTGCGCTCAAAAATCAGCACAGCATCGCCACCATTCCGCGCCGCACCACGCGCAAAACGCCGTTCGACCCAATGATTCAATCGCCCGAGCAATTTGTCCCCAAAGGGCAGCGCGATGCCGAAGCGACGAATGGCAACGGTCCGAAAGCCAGCCTTTGCTGCTGCAGCCTCAATCGCCGCAATGTCAAAATAGTGAATTTGATGCAGCTTCCCGGCGGCAACTCGCCGATCATTGACGATGCGGGCAAGCCGAACGCAGATCTGGTCCGCCACTGTCGTCTGCAAGGCAACGGTGCCGCCAGGGCCGAGCAAGCGAGCGAAACTGGCAAACAGGTCATCAAGTCGACCGACATGCGCGATCAGACCAAGGCACAGCACCACATCGAAGGTTGGCAAACCCGGTTCTTCTTCGATCGTGAAGATGTCGCGATTGATGAAGCGCAGCGCTTCGCCCGCGTGCGTCGGCTGGATTGACTGGCTGGCTGCACGCAACATCCCGGCACTGACGTCATTGGCCCAAAGCTGATCATAGTGGCCAGACCTATTGACCGCCTGGGTAATCTCTCCCGTCCCTGTCGCGCAATCGAGCAACGCGCCAGCCTTGCCCGCAAGCAGCTCAGCGACGATCGCCAGGCGCGTCCGGAACATCTCCGCCGCACCAGTCCGCGTGTCATCCTTGAAAAAATCACCGTAGTTTTCCGAATGAACTTCAAAAAACTCGGTTACCCGATCCTGATTGCCGGGAGCCTGCATCTTCAATTCCCATATCTCGGCTCGCCGCGTGTTATCGCGACTATTGCGTGTTTCCCCGCGACTCAAGCACAGATCCGCTGGCCAGATCGCGAAAAAGCTGATCCCAGCGCGCGAATGAATCGGCGCGACCGAAATCACGTACCAACACCGCACGCGCTGCCTTGCCCATTGCCGCAACACGCGTCGGGTCTGCGGCCAGCGATTTGATCGCGGCGGCCAACCCGGCGACATCCCCGGGCGCAACCGCCAGACCGCATTCCTCACGTCTGACAATCCGCGCTATCTCACCGTCAAGATCAGTCACCGCAATCACGGGCCGGCCGGCGGCAGCAATGCCGTAGAATTTGCTCGGGACAATCAAGCCTTCCATTTCCGGGCGCAAGGAAAGCCAATGGACATCAGCAACCCCCAGTGACTCGCTCAGCCGCTCACGCGGCTGATAGGGGCGAAACTGGAAGCGTGCAGCCAATCCTTCATCGGCGACGCGGGCTGTCAGGCGCGCGCTCTCATGACCGCCCCCGATCATCAGGAACACAATATCCTCACGACCGGCCAACAGTTTTGCTGCGCCGAGCAAGGTCTCAAACTCATGCGCACGACCAAGGTTACCCGAATAGCCGACCACAAAGGCGTCCCCGAACCCCCATTCCTGTCGTAGGCAGACCGCCTCACGGGAAAGCGGTTGGATGCTGGTCTCGTCGCTCCAGTTCGGCATCACTGCGATCTGGTTTGTCGGCACCCCCTCAGCGGCAATCCGCTCCGCCATGCGCTCGCCAATAGCGATGTTGAGCCTGGCCGCGCGAAGCGAATGGTTGCGAACATACCGCAACATGCGCCCCATCGGGCCGCGCATCAGCCCAACACCAAGCTCGGCCGCGACTTCAGGATATAGATCCTGCAACCAGTTAATCAGCGTCGCTCCGCGCAAGCCGGTCGCAACGCTGGTTACAACCGACAGCAAGGGAGGGTCTGTCTTGGCGACAACCAGATCACCCTTACGGGCGAGCAGCAAGGTCGCGAAAAACGCGGAGACATAGAATGAGAGATAGTCCACCACCCTTCCCGCCAGACCGGCACGACCGAAGCGAGAGCTCCAGACACGGTGGACCTGCACACCGGCAATCTCATCCTTGTTCGACAGGCGCGCGGCAGTGTCGTCATAGCGCAACCGGCTGGTGATGACGCGGACCTCCCAACCGCCTGCAGCAAGCGCCACTGCCAGGTCGGTGAGGATCTGGGCTGTCGCACTATGGTCAGGGTAGTAAAAGCGGTTGATGAACAATACGCGACCGCAGGACATCAGCCGTCCTGCCGCTGTCGCTTGCGGATTGGCCTGGCCGGGTTACCCCCTACCACCGTCCAGTCGGGCACGTCGCGAATTGCGACCGCGCGCGCTGCGACCACCGCCCCCTCGCCAACCGTTACGCCCGGCCCGACATAAGCTTCGCCGGCGACCCAGCCGCGCGCACCAATCACAATGGGGGCAGTCATCAAATGATGGGCCGAATCGTCGATGTCGCGACTCGCCGTGCAGAGATAGGCGCGCTGGCTGACGCTTGCATCGTCCGACAGGGTTATGGTTGCAACCGAGTAACAATCGACCCCGTCACCAATTACGCTGCGATCCCCCATCACGAGATTCCACGGCGCCCACACCACCATTCCGGGGTATGGCAAGGCACCACGACCGATTTTCGCACCGAAGCATCGCAGCAAAAAACGGCGCCAACCCGGCATGATACGCGGCGATGGTCGGAACAACAGCAACCAGACCACCCCCCAGACCCCCCGGCCAACCTTACTGCGGAAAGACGGCGGCGGCTGACGGGTAAGGGTTGCGCGCGTGGCTGGCGCTGGTTCGGTTTCAAGCCGGGGAACCGACCTTGTCGTTGCGCCCGTCACAATCGTTGAAACTCCGCCCGCCATCTCCACATCTGACTACCGTAGCGCGGCGCAAAGCAAATGACGATTGCTTCGCACCATTCTCGCTTCGGGGCACTCAAGTCGCGCAATATGGTGCTAAACCGCCCATGCGGGCCTTCTGGAACGAGATCGCGCCAGAATCTTCCCGAAAATATAGAATGCGACGGTCGGCACGATAGCGATTGTGACAAACTGGATACTGCGCATGGCAAGTGCCGCCGCGAAAAACCCGCTCGCATAATAGACCAGATCGAGGTTGGAACGTGCCGCATAGCCAACGCGGTTCCACCACGCCGTAATGGCACCGATCAACAATGACACGATTATCAGACTGGAATAGCCCGATATCAGATACGCTTCGCCAACATAGGTGATGGCCAGGGTATAGCCACCACCGGTCGCCAGCGCATCCTCGACGCTGGTCGTCCAGCCAATTGGCTTGCCCGGCCACAAGGCACGGGGAACCCATTTGGTAAAAATCTGGATGACAACATCATTGCCCGGAAATGGATAGGGATCGGGAAACACGCCCACCACGCGCGCGATCGACACCATGTTGTTATCGATCATGAATCCATCCTGAGCGGATTGCTGCGCGCCATCGGACATGTAGCTGCCCAGACCCTGATTGCGAAAATCGAGCATATAGCCCGACACGACCCAGAGCAGCGCCAGACAGCTGCCAATCAGAAGGATTAACCGGAAGGAATGGGTCCGGCGGCTGGCCATAAAGAACGTTACAAGAAACAAGCCTGCCTTAATTAACAGAATGTTACGCGCGCCCTCGCAGAAATCGAAGAAGGCCATAAAGAGCAAGATGGCGGCAACGATCAGGCGCGCGTTCGGACGATATGCCTTGGCGTTGGCAAATACGAAACCACCCAGCGCCGCCACAATGTAGAGCAACAGGCTCAACTCGGTGAGAAACGACAGCCAACCGCCCTCCTGGCCACGGCCCCAAGGGCGATTAAAGCGTGGCTGGAGCAGCCAATGAAAGACCTCGACTGGGTTGAACGAGGTTGTCAGGAGAACGTAAAAATAACCCAGGAAGGAAAACAGGAAAAGCATTCGCAACAAGGCTTGCGGCGAGATCTCGGGTAGCCTCACCTGTTCAGGTCGGACACGAAACGGTACCGCGATATGGCGCCCGACAGCGATACCGGCAACGCCGATAAGGACCAGCCCGCAAGCCATGTCAGCATTGCCCGTATCGCGATCGTAGAGCAGTCGCACATGCGGGTGCAAAAACTCGGCGAAGGTCAAGAAATAGAGCGTCCACAGAGCGATAATATCTACCCGCGCCAGCGAACGAGGTCCGCCAAGACCTTCAATGCCAAGTGCAAGCGCCAAGACGACAATCAAGGCATAGGCGCAGAAGCGATAGGTTTCGAGTTCACTGCCAGACGTCGGCATCAGGAAATAGACCAGCATTGACCCAATGCAGATCGTGATCGTTCCAAACAGCTTCAGGCGCCCGTCTGCGGGCTTGACCCAAGGCTGATCGCTATCCGCCGCCGTCATCAATGCATCTCCGTCACGATCGCCGGGAACCACAAGGGCCCGCGATCCCTGTAACATGACCTAGTGCGAATTACGCCCGGTCGCGACCCCAAATTCATCCGCCGTCACGCGTGTTGCGTGCGGCCAGACGCGCGAGCAACCAACGTGACAACGGGCCAGCGCGACGCGTCCGATTGCTCAACGCACAATCTATTGCCGCTGCCAGACCACGACCAAAACGGGCGGGGCCATAGTCAGCGACGATTTCGGCGCCCGCCGCGCCCATGGCATCGCGATCGGTATTTGGTGCCGCAAGCTCAACCAGCCGACGTGTAATTTCTGCCACATCATATGGGTCAACGACCCACCCATTGATCCCCTGCTTGACCAGATCGTCGGCACAACCACAGGTGCGCGACACAATGACGGGGATAGCCGCCGCAAGCGCCTCGTTGACCACCAACCCCCATTGCTCAACCGTGCTGACATGAACGAATCCGCCAGCGAGCCCGTAAAAGCTGGGCAGATCATCATATTGGTGAAAGCCCATGAAACGAACAGCGTGTTCGACGCCGAGCGACTGCGCCTGCGCTTCAAGCTCGGCGCGCAACTCGCCATCGCCGACCAGCACCAGATCCCAGGCACCTTCTCTCGCCTCGGCGCGATACGCAGCGAAGGCTGCGATCAGCCGCGCAAGGTTCTTCTTGGCGATGAAGCGGCAAGAGGCGAGAAAATAGCGACCCGGCAGGCCAAGCCGTAATCTTGTTGCCGCCGCATCAGCCCTGGCGGCCGCTGCGCCTCTTGCAAAAAAATCATTATCAACAGCATCATAACCGACAAACACACGATCAGATGGCATCCCGAGCGCCTCGACATAAGCGCGTTGCGGCTTGCCTCCAACCAGTGCCGCATCACACAGCCCGACAATATGCCGCTTTATCGCCTCGCGGACGAAACTGCGCGTGGCGTCATGGGCTGTCGATTCAGACATTATCACGACGGGCCGGCCCCGTTCCCGTGCCCACAGCAGCGTTGCCAGCGCCTCACTATGTGACCAGCCGGTAATGCAGACGACAGACGGATCAACCTCATCGAGCGCATGGCGGATCGCACGCACCATCTCAGATGCCGGCATGTCATCAATTGCGCTGTCTTTGAACAAGGTCTTGCGCGTGAACTGCTCTTCGCCAAGGCGCGGCTCCCATGCATAGACCGTGCTGCGCCGTGAACCTTCGATCCCGACCACCGGCATTTGCGCCGCTGCGCCGTTGATCCGGGCGAGAATATAGGGACTGAACATGCGAAAATAGATCGCAACGTCGGGGCGGGTGTCAGTCATGGGATTGCTTCAGATCAAATGAGGGCGCGCCAGCGCCCAGGCCGCGACGTGATGGATAACGCTGAACTGCCCGTTTGCCAGCGCGCGATCAATCGCTGCCGGTTGCATCAAACGGATTTCGGCGATTTCGAGCGCATCAATAACCGGCTCGGCGACATGCTGACAATCGCGGGCAAGGAAATAATGCCCGAGCGAGCCGCGTTGGTTGCCATTGTCGACATAGCTGCCAAGTGCCTGAATCGTTCCCGGAACAAATCCGGTTTCCTCGCGCAGTTCGCGCACGCACGCGCTATCCGGCGCCTCATCTTTCTCGACGAACCCCGCCGGGAAGCCGAGGCCAAAACGGCGCGGGCCGTGCTTATACTCCCAAAAAGTCACGATCTCGCCACTCGGCAGTTGCGGTACACACAATGCAAAAGTCGCCAATTCTACCTGGTAAAAATCATCAATCACCACACCGGATGTGGTTCGCACCTGTTCGCAGGCCACCGAAACATATGGTTCCGCCGCAAACAGCGGGGTGCGCCGAAGTACTTGCCAGGCGCCGGTCATCGACGAGCTCCCCAAGCCACAGGGCATCGGACGATTGTCACACAATCGATCAAAAAATCCCGACACACCAGGCAAGCTCCTTCGCGCGCGCCGGGAAAACCGGACCGCGATGAGGCAACCCTATCCGCGAACTCTCGCTGCGATGCAACAACAACGGCAGCTCAGCCAAGCCAGGGTCGGAAACCAAGCTCATAGCGAAGCTGATCGGTGCGTTGGCCAATCTCACGCGCGGGATTTCCGCCGACAATGGAGAATGGCGCGACGTCGCGTGTCACCACCGCGCCCGCAGCGACAACCGCACCCTCACCGATAGTTACCCCGGGCATGATCAGCGCGCGATAGCCAATCCACACCCGGTTGCCGATCGACACCGGGCCACCGCGATCAGCAAAATCAGGCGATTGCGGGTCATGTCCGAGCGTCAGGATCGCCGCCTCGGGACCAATCGACACGTCATCCCCAATCACGATCGGATAGATACGACCGTCAAGCATGGTGCCGAAATTGATGACGTTCCGCTCGCCTAGCTGCACCTTGCGTCCGTTGAGAAATCGGCAACCCAGTTGCACACCGGAACCACGTCCAAAACGCCCCAGCCAAAAGCGCAGATAGCTGTGCCGCAACAACCGCGACGGCAGGTGCGCCATGATGGCATTGTATTTCCAGGCGAGCACCGAACCCGCCAAAGATCGAATCGTCATCAGCAAGACCTAGGAGCGCTTCGCCGCAGCGGCAATGGCAGGTGCAACGATCAACCTGCTGCCAGGCGACGCCTCGCTGGCAAATTTGCCAGTCACCCACTTTTCCCATCGCGGTGCGCGCAACAGCGACTATAGCGGCATCTGGGGATTTTTGGGGAATCGCAGCTTGAAAAAGCGAGCACTTATTTGTGGCGTTTCCGGTCAGGATGGCGCCTATCTCGCGCAATTGCTGGTCGACAAGGGCTATGACGTGTTCGGGACATCCCGCAATGTCGAGTCAGCTGACCTCAATCGCCTCGCGGCGCTTGATCTGACCGGCAAGGTAACATTGTGCTCCGCAACCTTGTCTGATTTCCGCAGTATCCTGAAAACACTCGCCGACGTGCGTCCCAACGAGGTTTACAACCTCTCAGGTCAAAGCTCGGTTGGCCTGTCGTTCGGCCAGCCGGTCGAGACGATCGAGAGCATTACTGTCTCAACCATCAACCTGATCGAGGCGATCCGCTTTCTTGATCCGACGATCCGTTTCTACAATGCCGGTTCGAGCGAATGCTTCGGGGACACGGTCCGGACGGCGGCAAATGAGGAGGCGCCCTTTCGGCCCCGCAGCCCCTACGGTGTCGCTAAATCAGCCGCACATTGGATCGTGCGCAATTATCGCGAAGCTTACGGCGTCTTCGGGTGCAATGGCATATTGTTCAACCATGAGTCCCCGCTGCGTCCGCGCCAGTTTGTAACGCGCAAGATTGTCGATGGCGCCGTCGCTATCAAGCAGGGCAAACTTGGCCGACTGACACTCGGCAATCTCGACATCATGCGCGACTGGGGTTGGGCACCGGAATATGTGGTCGCGATGTGGGCCATGCTCCAGGCAGAGACCCCGGACGATTTCGTGGTCGCAACCGGCACGGTGAGCAGCCTGGCCGACTTTGTCGCCCGCGCCTTTGCCGTACTCGATCTCGATTGGCGCGATCATGTCGATATCGACAAATCCAGCTTTCGCCCGCTCGACATCAGTTACAATTGTGGCGACGCAACCAAGGCTTTTCTGAAACTTGGCTGGCGTGCGGAAACGACAATGCCCGAAATCGTCGACAAGATGGTCGCAGCGTCACTGGCTAACGCGGTCTGACGTTACGCTGTCTTTGCGCTGTCTGACGCACCACCCAGCATGGCTTCCTCGACAACCCGCGCATTTCGCGCCCAGCCATAGTCCTCGAGATAACCAGTCCAGTCAGGATTGATGCCCTTGTCGAACCAGTCACACAGACCGGCGCGAATTGATCCGACGTCATCTGGCTCAACCCAGATTCCAAGGCGATATTGCCGAACCACGGCCTCTGTCGTTGCCGAGCCGCTGGAGATCAAACAGGGTTTGCGATAATTGACGGTAACGCCCAGTGCGGCGCTGGATGAGACAAAGCGCCGCGCATAGACCAGCAGCGACAGGTCAGTCGCTTCCATCAAATTGGCCGTCTCCTCCGCGCTGACAAAGCGATTGATCCAACGGCACCGATCCGCACAACCCAGTTCAGTGGCCAGATCCTGATAATAGGATAGCGGTCGATTGCCGCCCGCCTGTTCCGAACCGGCGACAACGAGATAGACGCGGGGCAAATCGGCGATGGCGCGGATCACAAGGTCAATATTCTTGTTATCGCGTACATAGCCGAATGATGTCACGACAACCGCATTGTCCGGAATCTCAAGCGATGCGCGGGTGACTGCCACCGTTTCGCTAGCCTCAGGGAAATGGTGGATTCCATAGGGCAGCCAAACCACGCCTACCGTCCTGGGGACTGGTACTTTGTCATGGGTGTGAACAAAGACCGCGTCGAGCATTTCAAACGCCTGCTTGACTGACCAGCGATGCCACCAGGCGGGACCGACCACATAATCGCGGACAGGGTCGTGCAACACGCTGAAAAAACGCACCCCGGTCCGCCGCAAACGCCGCATACGCCATGCCCATAGCGGGGCCAGATATTCGCTAAAATGCGTGAGCACGGCGTCAGATCGCCGATCCGCGACGTGGCGCGCGACAATCCGGGCGTTGGCGAGCAGACCGCTGGCGATCTGGATCGCCCGGATCAGCTTCCAGCGTGAATAATTGGACGGTCGCGCATCGTAGAGCACCGGCTTCACAGCGTAATCTGGCGTTCTCCCGGCAAGAAACGATGGCGGGCACAGCAACTCGACATCAACACCCCGTGCCGCCAGCGCCGTTGCCTGATCATGGGCATAATCGGCGATGCCGCCCGCTGCCAGTTCGCACCAGATTGTCAACTTCATGCAACGGCCTCGATCAACTGCCCGACAATATTGTCGGGGGCAAAGCGCGTGGTTGCGCCATGGGTGGCCTTGCTATGAGCCGCAAGCAGTGCGGGTGAATCGAGGTAACGGCGGATAGCCTCAGCGATGGCCAATCCGCTCACTTCGGACAGCAACCATCCATCCACGCCATCTCGCACAACCGCCCCGCAGCAACGGGATGCGATCACCGGCAAGCCGTGCGACGCGGCTTCAATCTGGGTCAGGCCAAAACCATCCGATAGGCTCGGCAGAATGAACAGGTCGGCAGCGGCATAATGTGCTGCGGCACCGCCGCGCGACACCGGGCCATGGCGAATGATCTGGGCATTGTTCAACGCCTCTGATGGGAAGGACACTGCTTCCCCGCCAACGAAGTGAAATTCGACCGGCTGGCCGGCGAGCAACGCGGCGGCCTCCAATAACTCAGCAACGCCCTTGCGGATTACCAGCGAGCCGAGGAACAGGACACGAAGCGGGCGCTCAACACCAAAGTGCACCGGATATTGGCGTGTTGGCGCTTCATCACCAGCGTCATAGGCCAGCGGCACGACAGTGAGTTTCGCGGAATCAATGCCCGCTCGCGCCAGCCCGTCACACGCCCATGGTGAGTTTACGACGATATGGTCTGCAAGCGCACATTCCTCGCGCCAGCGCGACCAATATGCCGCTGGTGCGCGCGCCCAATCTGGCTTCAGCCGTGCATGACGGACGACCGCCTCGGCAACGACATTTTCCTCGGTAATCGCCGGATCAATCTGGCCGAGCACGGTGCGACACCCGGCATCCCGCGCGGCGCGCAATATGCCCAACGCCGCATAGCTATAGGCGAACACCGTTGGCCGATTGTCGAGCAGCCGCTTGGCACGCATTCGCGCCACAACATGCCGTTCAAACCATGCATTGCGCAGCATGATCGCGGGCCAACCCGCAGGTGCGCGCCGTCGAAGGCGGCCAATCAATTCGAACCCGATGGCGGATGCCGTAAAATCCTCAACCCGCGCGCCTTCCAGATCGGACGAAAAGCGGTCAGCAAACTTCCGGCCCAGCGGCCCTGGCATGTTTGCCACCATATTACCCGGCCCAGCCCAGACGTCAGTGACCAACCCCTGCAACAGGCCGCGCCGATGAAAGCCACGGGGCAAGACATAATGTTCACGCGCACCAAGTTGACAGAACAACCATGGCGCCTCGGCCCCGGTGGTCACATTGTACCCCAGAGCTTATCGAGGAATGCATCACCCGAATGACTCGCCCGCGCCTTTTCAGCCTGGGACCGCGCCACGGCACGGTATCGCGGATAATCTGCCGCCAATGTCGCAATCGCGTTGCTCAGGCCCGCCACGTCACCATCATCGACCCCAATGCCGGCGCCCACATCCCGCACCAGATCCTCACACCAGGTATCTCGTGTGAAAATCACGGGAATGCCGGCTGTCACCGCTTCAACCGCCACCCCGGAAATGCGGGCAAAATAAGAGGCCCGGCGATAGGGCAATAGCATCACGTCAGCCGAAGCGACCGCTGCGTCATATGCCTCCGACGGCATGGAATGCTCGATCAGGGTAACATTCGGGTCGGCGCGCAAGGCTGCATCAGGCTCATACAGCGCACCGGAGGCATCATGTATCGGCGCGTTCCACTGGATGACGAAGCGTGCATTGCCGTCGGGAAATGCCCCGCGATAGGCATTGATCGCCTCCTGCAGAATGTCGATGCCTTTCTCAAACCGCGCGGGACCGAGGCAACTGAATGTGACAGGCGCGTCAGCAGCGTGATCGTCGCTCGCGAGATCGTCATAGGCGGCGACGCGAGGACTTGGCCAGACATCCGGTTCAATCCCGCATAACAGGCGATATTCGGTGGCAAGGCGCATACTGTCGGTGACAAACAACGCGCGACCGCGGGCAATCAACCCGGCATAGCTGCGCAGCGCATATTTCAGGATCGCGGTGGATCGCTTGAACACCGGGGTCGTGCTGCCCTCGGCATAAGAGCCGGCATTGTTGCGAAACAGCAGCGCAATGCGCTTTACCCCACGTCCGCCGTGGCGCAGCATCAACATTCGCCAGCCAATGACATGGTGGATCACGACCGTTGGCGCGAACAGGAGATCGAACGGGCCATGCTCCCGCACGAAGCGGTTCATCACGCGGAAAACATACCAGTTGTGCTGCACGATCCCGAGATAGCGCCGCCACGCCTGGGGATGGTTGTAAACCCCGTCCCAGTTGCTCCGCGCGAACAGGGGGAAAGCGCCAAGTTCAGCGATGATCGCCGGGTCAGTGTCCGCGTGGCTGACGACAAAGGTCTCTCCACCCGCGCGCGCATTGAGCTCGGCCACCGACTTCACATATTCGTAGAAATGTGCCGCCTGATTCTTGAGTGCCTCCTCGACGACGAGCAGGCGGCGGCCCGGGCGTCTATCCATATCCTCAGGCCGGATCGGCCGCACGCGACCGATCCAGATCGGCGTTATACCAGTCAACGGTCTTCTTCAGCCCATCACGAATCGAGGTTTCGGCGGTCCAGCCGAGCACGTCACGCACCTTCGTCACATCAAGCATCCGCTTGCGCACGCCGACGAACTTGTTGTTGTTGTAGACGATCTCGCCCTGGAAGCCAGCCGCTTCCTTGATCCACTGCGCAATGTCGGAAATCGCATAGGCGTCGCCCATGCCAAGGTTGAGCGCCGGCTCGGTAGAATGCAGCGCCGCCTTGATGATCCCGTCGGCGGCATCCTCAACCAGCAGGAATTCGCGCTGCTGCTCGCCTGTGCCCCATACCTCAACTGTTGGCGTCCCGGCACGCGCGGCGCGGACGAACTTGCCGACCAGCGCGCCGACGACGTGGCTGTTCTCGGCAAAGCTGTCGCCGCCGCCATAGACCGTCGGCAGCACCACGCTGGTCGAGGTCAGGCCATGTTCCTGCCTGTAGGCACGCTGGCCGATCAGCAGCGCCTTTTTGGTAAAGGCATAGGCGAACAGGTAATCCTCGGGTTCATGCCCCCAAAGCTCGCTCTCAGGGTGCGGATGCTCGGTCGAGGGGTAGAGGCAATAGGAGACGATCGACGTCATCTTCGCCTTGGGGAAGAAGCGTCGCCAGCCCTCCAGGATATTGATGTTGATCGCCATGTTGACGTGGAACTGCGTCGCCGGGTGATGCACCGGCCAGTCCCCCGCCTTGTAGAGCGCGGCGAGGTGGATGATGTGATCACACTCGAAGGTCCATTGCAGGTTCTCGAGATAGGTCCACAGCACATCCTTGTCGGCCAGATTGACCGCCTTGCTGCCCAGCGCAACGATGTTCGCCTCGGGAAAGCGCCGGGCGATCTCGCGCACCAGCGTCTGCCCGACGAACCCCGTCGCCCCGGTAACGATGACGTTTTTCATCGCTTCGCTCACGCCTCGCGAATGCCGCCCGGGCCGAGAATTTGCACCTCCGGCACCGGCGTGATGAAGCGACCGCCGGCCTGCAGATAGGCTTCGTTCTTCTTCAGCAGGAATTCGAGGAAATTCCACGCCAGAACAAGATAGTAATCCGGCTGCTTCTCAATGCCATTTTCGTCGATGACGGGGATATGCGTGCCCGGCGTGACGCGACCGATCTTGAACTCGTTGACCTCGGTTACCGCCTGGACGAGATCCGGACCGATATTGGCGTAGTTCAATACGGTCGATCCCTTTACCGGAGCGCCAAGGCCATAGACCGTCTTGCCCTCGGCCTTGAGCTTCTCGAGCAGGCTGCGCAGTTCCGCCATGTTGTGGCGGACGCGTGCGGCGAAGTCCTCATAGGTCTGCAACGTGAACAGGCCAGCCGCTTCCTCGGCTGCCACTGCCGCGGCAACCGATGGACTCTCGGCGATCGGATTCTCTTCACGATAGACGTACAGGATGAAACTGCCGCCATGGATCGGCGAGAATTCTACGTCACGGATTGCCAGGCCATGCGCCGCAAACAGCCGCCGCAGCGGACCAACCGCGTGGATGCAGCTATGCTCGTGATAGAAATGGTCGAATTCGTTATGCTTGATCAGGTCGAGGCAGTTGACCCCCTGCACGACGAATACCGTGTCGTGGCCCATCACCTCGGCCAGGCCGGCAACAAAATCGTGCAGGTCGGGCACATGATAGAATACTGCGGTCGCGGTGATCGCATTGGGCTTTACGCCAAGCTGTTTGAGCGACTTGCCGGTCTCGTGGCACCAGAACTGCCGGAAAACGGTAACACCCTGATCACGCGCCAGCAGGCCGGTGCGTTCCGACGGATCGACACCGAGCACGCGCATTCCCTGGCTGGCAAAGGCTTTCAGGAAAGTCCCGTCGTTACAGCCAACATCGATGACGAGATCATTCTCCTTGAGGCCGATCTTCTCGATGATGTGCGGCGCGAGTTTCTTGAAGTGCGACACCACCGGCGCGTTTCGCCCGGTGATATAGGCATGGTCGTTGAACAGCACTTCCTGCGAGGGAAATTCGCTGATCTGCACCTGCCAGCAGGTCTCGCAAACCATCATCGCCAGCGAAAAGCTGACTTCCTGGTCAAGCTCATCGGCATAGAGAAAGCTGTTGCCGTTGGGCTGATCGCCCAGATCGATGAACTCGTGGAGCGATTCCTGCCCGCAATTCATGCACTTCGTACGCTTCATTTCGCTCCCCGCATGGAAAAAATCTGGCAGAATCCCGCTTTTCGCCCTGTGCGATAGCGGATAGCTGCGCCTTCGTCTCGCACTGCCTTAGCGTCGAACTGGTTCAAGGCCGAGCGCCCGGATAGCAACAACCTGCTCGGGCGCAATCGGCCCGCTGGAAAAATGACGCGAACGCCGTGTTCCGGTCAGCCTTTCGCGCACACCCGTCGCCGATTGGCGCGTCCGCACCGCAAGGCGCATCAACGGATCATAGACCGCTCGCCGCGATGAAACGGCGCGCCGCGCAGACCAGCGCGTCAACGCCCAGGAATAACGTGCGCGCAGGGTGATGGCCGGGCGGGAGGCTTTGAGCAAAGCCTCGACCGTTTCGACATAGCGCGCCATGTCGCGCAACCGCTGCTCTGCGCCGCTTGGCGCGTTACTGATCTGGTTTTCATGGTGTTGACGGATCAGCGCCATCCCCAACGGGGCATGTACAAGGGTCAACCCCGCGAGCAGCGCACGGACAACCAGCTCTAGATCCTCAGTCGTATGAACAGCCGTTGGATACCCCCCCAGGCGCTCAATCGCACTGCGTCGAACGACACAACACGGGATCAGGCAGGTCCATCCTGACAAAATTGCTGATAGAGGATCGGCACGAAGCGGTCCTTGCTGTGCGATCAGCGTATCGTAGATAGCCTTGCCATCTTCGATCCACATATGGGCCCATGGTCCATAGGCGATGTCAGCACCGCTGGTTTCGAGTGCCGTGACCTGCCGCTCAATCTTGTCCGGCGTGCACAAATCATCACTGTCAAAAAACTGGATATATTCACCCGTCGCGCGCGCCAGACCAGCGTTGCGAGCCGCACCCGGACCGGCATTGGATTGTTCGATCAATCGAATACGGTCGCCGAGCGAGCGCAGATACCGCAATGAACCATCGGTCGAGCCATCATCGACAACGATGATCTCGTGCGGCGGCAAGGTTTGCCGCTCCATCGATTCGATCGTCTCGCCGATAAGACTGGCGCGATTATAGTTCGGAATGATCACTGAAACGCGCGGAACGGACATCGTTCAGGCGGCACCCTGCTCGACCAGTTCACGAAAATAGGCGATTGTCTTGGTAAGCCCTTCGCGCAACTGGACCTTTGGTTCCCAGCCAAGCTTTTCCCGCGCGATCGTGATATTGGGCTGGCGCTGCTTGGGATCATCCGCTGGCAACGGCAACGTGGTCAATTGCGACCTTGTATCGACCTGCGACAGAACGGCCTCGGCCAGTTCGCGCATGGAAAACTCATTGGGGTTGCCGATATTGACCGGGCCGGTGATCTCGGCCGGGCTTTCCATCAGTCGGATCAGCCCATCAACCAGATCCTCGACATAACAGAAGCTGCGTGTCTGCTGGCCGTCACCAAATATTGTGATCGGCTCACCCTTCAGCGCCTGAACGACGAAGTTGGAGACGACGCGACCATCAGCCGGGTGCATCCGCGGGCCATAGGTGTTGAAGATCCGCGCAACCTTGATCTCAAGCCCATGTTGCCGGTGATAGTCGAAGAACAATGTTTCCGCGCAACGCTTGCCTTCGTCATAGCAGGAACGGATTCCGATCGGGTTGACGTGGCCCCAATAATCCTCGGTCTGGGGGTGGACGTCCGGATCACCATAGACCTCGCTGGTCGACGCCTGAAGAATGCGGCACCGCAACCGCTTGGCGAGGCCGAGCATGTTGATCGCGCCATGCACGCAGGTCTTGGTCGTTTGTACCGGATCATGCTGGTAGTGCACCGGCGAGGCCGGACAGGCGAGATTGTAGATCTCATCGACCTCGACATAGACCGGGAAACACACATCGTGGCGCATGAACTCGAAACGCGGATTGGCGTGCAAATGGTCGATGTTGCGCTTTGTGCCGGTATACATGTTGTCGAGGCACAACACCTCGTGCCCCGCATCGAGCAACCGGTCGCACAAATGTGAACCGAGGAAGCCCGCCCCGCCCGTGACCAGAATACGCTTCCGGCTGCTATAAGTCCGCGCCATGATCTTTCCCCTTCAGCCGCCGAGACCGCGCGCGTCGTCATGATGGTCAAGGAACCAGCGATAGGTTCCCGCCAGCCCCTCTTCGAGGCCATAACGATGGCGCCAGCCCAGCGCGTTGATCTTGCTCACATCGACGAGCTTGCGCATCACCCCATCGGGCTTGCTCGCGTCGAATACCAGATCGCCGTCGAAACCGACGACGCGATTGACCGTCTCGGCGAGCTGGCGGATCGTCACCTCCTCGCCACTGCCGACATTGACGATTTCCGGGTCAGAATAATGTTTGACCAGAAACACCAATGCATCGGCCAGGTCATCGACGTGCAGGAACTCCCGCCGCGGTTGCCCTGATCCCCAGATCGGCATTGACGCATCACCCGCCAGCTTGGCACTGTGCGCCTTGCGGATCAGTGCCGGGATAACGTGGCTCTGCTGGAGATCAAAATTGTCGCCCGTGCCATAGAGATTGGTGGGCTGCGCCGAAATAAAGTCGCAGCCATATTGCTGGCGATACCCTTGGGCGAGCTTGATCCCGGCGATCTTCGCGATGGCATACCATTCATTGGTCGGCTCCAGCGGGCCGGACAGCAATGCAGTTTCCGGGATCGGTTGCGGTGCATCCCTGGGGTAGATGCAGGCTGAACCGAGGAACAACAATTTGCCCGTTTCGTTGCGCCTTGCCGCCTCGATGACATTGGCCTCAATCATCATGTTTTCGTAGATGAAATCGCCGGGGAAATTGCTGTTCGCCCAGATCCCGCCGACGCGCGCCGCCGCAAGAAACACGACATCGGGCTTGTTCGCAGCAAACCATTGCTCAACCTGATCCTGGCGGCGAAGGTCCATATCGCCCCTGCTCGCCGTGAGCAGCGTACAACCTTCCCCGGCCAGGCGACGCACCAGGGCGCTGCCAACCATCCCCCGATGGCCGGCCACATAGACGCGCTTACCGCCCAGATCAAACATTGCATCGCTCAAGAGCCTGAATTTCCTGTGCGTTTCATCGTCTCAACGTCCGACCGCACCATCTCTGCGACCAGTTCTGGCAACTGCACCGTCGCGGTCCAGCCAAGTTTTTCCTTCGCCTTGGCCGGATTGCCGATCAATATGTCAACCTCGGTCGGGCGGAAGTAGCGCGGATCAACCTTGACGAGTTCGCGACCGGTTTTCGCGCAACGGCCTATCTCGCCAACGCCCTCGCCGGACCAGGCAATCTCGATATCAACCTCTCGGAACGCCAGCTCGACAAATTCACGTACCGTCCGCGTTTCACCCGTCGCCAGCACATAATCATCAGGCGTGTCCTGTTGCAAGATGCGCCACATACCCTCGACATAGTCGCGCGCATGGCCCCAATCGCGCTTGGCATCCATGTTGCCAAGATAGAGCGTATCCTGAAGTCCCAACGTGATCGCCGCGACCGCACGCGTGATCTTGCGCGTGACGAAGGTCTCACCGCGCAACGGACTCTCATGGTTGAACAGGATGCCGTTCGAGGCGTGCATGCCATAGCCCTCACGGTAGTTCACCGTGATCCAATAGGCATAGAGTTTCGCAGCCGCATAAGGTGAGCGTGGGTAAAATGGTGTCGTCTCGCTCTGCGGAATCTCACGCACCCAGCCATAAAGCTCCGAGGTCGATGCCTGGTAAAAGCGCACCTTGTCAGTCATGTTGAGGAGCCGGATCGCCTCAAGGAGGCGAAGGGTGCCAATACCATCCGCGTTGGCCGTATATTCAGGTGTCTCAAAGCTGACCTGGACGTGACTCATCGCCGCAAGGTTATAAATCTCATCGGGCTGGGTTTCCTGAACGATCCTGATCAGGTTGGTCGAATCTGTCATGTCACCATGATGCAGCTTCAACTTCACGCCCTTTTCATGCGGATCCTCGTACAGATGGTCGATGCGACCGGTATTGAATGACGAGGAACGGCGCTTGATGCCGTGCACCATATAGCCCTTGGCGAGCAGGAGCTCGGCGAGATAGGCGCCGTCCTGACCCGTAATCCCGGTAATGAGCGCCGTCTTGGTCACAAAAATCCCTTATCAGACTAGAATTGTCAGTTCCGCTTGAAGCGAGCGCTGCATAGCGGCGACTGCTGCGCCGCGATACAGCTTTCAAAGGCTGTGCGTCACGCCGAAAGGTGGCGGGCGGGTGCCGCGTCTTCGTCAACCGGAACTGGCGGCGGCGGGATACGACCCGGTCGTGCCATCAAGGCACAACTTGCCACCAGTACCGCGAGGATCGCAGCGGTTCGCGCCGGATAATCAACTGCTGAATGCGCGAGGATGACGGCTGAGCTGATCGTCGCCGCGCGTGGCAGCAGCCCGCTGCCAGCATCGCGCCAGATCGCGATCGCCCGCCACAGCCACCACAAGGCAAATGCCGCTATCAACAGGATCCCGGGCAACCCGAGCTCAAGAACCAGCTCCAGATAGTCATTATGGGCATGGTTGACGAAGATGGCATCAACCGCCTGCGGATTTTCAAACGCCGGGAACACCGAGACAAAACTGCCAAGCCCGGTCCCGAATGGGAAAAACGCACTGATCGCAGCGATGGTGTGCTGGTAGAAGCCGAGCCGGGAAGTCGGGCCAGCATCAAGCGACGTTTTGGCATAACCCGCCAGGATCGGACTATTGAACGATAGCGCCACGAAAATCAGCACCAGCGCCAACGCCACACCAGTGCCAATCATCAAAATACGACTGTCGCGTCCGCGACGCACAAGGAAATATGACCCGAGCAAGGTAGGCGCAAGCAGCCCAAGACCCGCTATCGACCCATCAATCACAGCACCCAGCAGCAACAAGACCCCGAGTGCGCTGAGCATGATGGTATCCGCAGCCCATCCCTCAACCCGGCCATCGCGTAAGCGGACCGTGGCAACGAGCGCCGCAAGAAAGGGAATTGCACTCAAAATCAACGTGGCCAGGTGGTTGCTGTTGGCAAAGAAGCCAACCGGCTGACCACGATTGGTAATGGTGTAGAGGTAGAGGGGCGAATTGTCGCCATTGACCAACTGGATCAAGCCAATAACCACTGAAAGCGCGGCCATGCCGGCAAGTGTCACGGCAAAAAGCGTCAGGCTGCGGTCATCAGCCCGCACGACCAGCACGAACATCCCGATCGCCACAGCGATGCTGAGCAGGCTGGCAACAGATGCGGCAGGGTCGAGCGACAGCGGCATTGCCGGGACCGTCGCGCCAAGCATTGCAAAGCCGCGTGCCAATGGTGCGTGACCTGCCAGCGACGACCACATCGCTCCGGGAAGCGGGACCAGCTGAGCAAGACCCAAAAGCAAAAACGCCGTGCCAAGCCACATCAACGTCCGTTCTGCGGCAGTTGATGCGCGGGACAACGGGCGTAGCGCAGCGAATACAAGCAAACCGGCACCGCACAGTTGCAACAACAGATTCGGGATCACCCCCGCCGCCGTCGCCCCGCCAAGCACGATGCACATCGCCAGATAGGCTGGAAGCGCAATTGTCTGCGGCTCAAAAACGGTCGTTACGCGGGCCGATTGCGCACGACCCGAACGACTGGAACGGCGTGAACGAGAAGAGCGAGCCATTACGGCACCTTCCTGATTGCGACCTGCGCAACGGTTAGTGAACGTGACTGGGGAAAGGTGCCCAGTGTCGCTTCGATCGACAACAACTGCGCACTGCACCCTTCGGGAACCGCAAAACGCATGGAATGGCTGGTTGCGCGGTCACTCATTCCTGTGATCGGCAGGGAAGCAATCTGCTTGAACGAGGGCAGGCACAGCAGCCGCCAGTCAAGTGCGCCACCATCGGCAACCTCGCTCGATCCTTGTGCGACATAGTCGAAGGCATAGTTACCCGGCTTCAACAATATCGTCTGGTTTGCCAGGCGGGCCGTCTGCGCTCCGGAATATTCGATCCTGAGGCCACGACCGCTATCAATGCCAACGGAGGCGACCTGACCATCATTAAAGGTCCAATTGAATGGTTGTGGCCCGGGCAGCCCGGCAAAGTTTCCATCATAGACCGTGGCAACCTTGGTCAGCACCTCTTGCGGCAGGAAATTGACCCAGGCGAGATAGGCGCCATCATAGTCGCCGCGCGCAATAAACTGCTGGATAAGACCACCCTGGGCATTGGCAGCCCCCGCCCCCGATTTCCCAGACACTTTTGAATTCAGCCGGAAAATGCGCGCCGGATCGACCCCGCGTGTTGTCAGATAGCCGAGAAACTCCGTCCGCCATTGCGGCGCACGCGCCAATGCCGCTGCCAGGGCCCGCTCGGTCCCATTTTGCTTGGCAATCTCAGCCAGGATCGGGAAGTAAGCGTTTCGTTGCCCGACATCCACGGACATAAGTCGTTCAATCTGATCGATTGCCTCGGGCAAGCTGCGGCGCGACAGGGAATCGACCATCAACCAGACCCGGGCCGAGGTCGCACGTGGATCACGTCGCACAACCTCGCGCATGATCGGCCGAGCCGCGTCGCGATGCCCCGACAAGGTCGCTTCCAGCGCCGCCTGCGACAACGCGTTGCGATCAAGGGGTCTCTGCCCCAGTCGGGACACAGGCGACGTCAGCGACGGCGGCGCAACCGGCCTCGCCTGTTGCGGGTCAATCAATGCTGCCGTCAGGGCAGCGAGATAGCGCTTCTCCGTTTCAACACGCGCCACTTTCTGAAACGCATGGACGGCGGACCACAGCGCCACCGCCGCAACCACCAGCGAAACCAGGCCGCTTGTGATTATCCTTGTCACTCTGCGCATATCTGACGCCATGCCCAGGTCTTCCCGAGAGACGATCAGGATAGCTGAATGCGGCGCGCGCTGCCATCATCGCCAGCCGTCACGCCATATTTATAAGCGTCACGACCATACCCGTAGCCATAGCCGTACCCATAGCCATAACCATAACCATAACCATAGGCGCTTGTTTTCGGATCAAACTTGGTCAGGACCGCGCCAATGATGTGACCACCGGTCGAGCGCAGGCGATTGATCGTATTGCTCACCGCAGGGCGACGGATCGCGCCGGATTGCACCACAAGCAGCGTGCCCTGGCACATTGACGCGAGCAACGGCGCGTCGGCCAGCCCGAGCACCGGCGGTGCGTCGATGATCACCATGTCAAAGCGAGACATCGCCTCATCAAGGATCGCCCGCATACGTTGGCTGGCGAGCAATTCCGCCGGATTCGGCGGCACGCGCCCGGAAGACAGCAGGAACAGGTTCGGGCTACGCGTTGCACTGACATGCGAAACCAGACTGGAATCGCTGGTCAGCAACGCTGAAAGGCCGACCGTCTTGGCCTTCTCGCTATCCTCAATGAAAAAGCTGGGCTTGCGCATGTCCGCGTCGATCAGCAACACGGTTCGGTCAAGTCGGGCAAAGTTCTGCGCAATGGCATAGCAGGTGCTCGATTTGCCCTCCGCCGGTTGCGATGAACTGACCAGCAACGACTTTGGCGAGCCTCCGCTGGTCGAGAACTGGATCGCGGCGCTGATCGAGAAATAGGCTTCCGAAACCGGCGACTGCGGATCAGCAAGCTGCTCGGCGATTGTCTCGCCCTTGCCAACAACCGGAACCACGCCAAGCACCGGTACCTTCAGCTTCTGCTTGACGTCTTCAGGCGCCTTCACGGTATCGTCGATGAACTCGATCAGATACGCCAGCGCAATGCCTAGACCAAGGCCGACAAAAACCGCCAGAAACACGTTTTTGAACATGTTCGGCTGGAACGGGAAGGTTGGCACATCTGCGCGATCAACCACGGCAACCGTTGTCGCACCAACGCCACCCGCGACGCCGATTTCCTTGAAGCGTTGCAACAGGGCATCATAGAGTGCGCGATTGGTATCAACCTCGCGCTGCAAAATGTTCAGCTTGATGCTGCGCTCTTGTTCATTCAGCACACCACCCTTGAGCTGGCTGACCTGGGCACGGAGCTGGTTTTCACGCGAGAGCGCCGCGTTGTAATCTGAGCAAACGCCGCTTGCGATTCCGCCACTTTGCTGACGGAGCTGCGTGTCGATCGCCGCAATCTGCGCGCGCAACTGCACCATCATCGGAAACTCAGGCTTATAAAGCGTCAGCTTCTGATCATAGTCCGCCTGCAACTCTGACCGTCTGGTCCGCAGCGCCTGCATCGCCGAGTCGCGCTGCACTTCGCTTCCCGACTGGCCCTGATGGCACCGCGCGGCGGCTGCAATCCGGTCGCTCGTTGCCTGTGACAGCGCCGAGTTAATCGCGACCATCGAGTTGCTCTGCAGCGACGTTGAGCCGGCGCCACCGCCGCCGCCAGAGGGGCCAGCCCCTGCCGCACCAGCGCCGCCGCTGCCGCCGCTGCCGCCGACCATCACAATACCCTGGCTCTGCGCGTAATTCACAACCGCCGCTTCAGATGCCTCAAGGGTTTTCTTGGTGGCATCAAGCCGCGTCTGCAGAAACTGCCGCGCATAGGCTGTCTGACCGAATTTGCGCTCAAGCTGAGACGCAATGAAAGCGTCACCAAAAGCGTTCACAATCTTGGCCGCGCGGACCGGATCGCGATCAACATAGGACAGGTTGATCAATCGACTGCCCACCACCGGATTAACGGCATAGGCGCCGGAAATGGCGTTGGCGGCAGCGCGCTCACGTTGCTCAAGGCTCATGCGCGCCGGGGCGAGGCCGGGATCATTGGCAAGGTTGAGCTGTCGAACCACACGCTCGGTAAGGGCACGACTCTTCAGCAAACCATATTGCGTTGCAAGAAACGTCGGATCGCGCTGGATCATCGGTTCAGTATTGGCGCGCTGGATCAGCTCGCCTTGCGGCTGGGTTACCTCAAGCGACGAATAGGCACGGTAGAGCGGCGTCGTCAGCAAACTCATGCCAAAGGCAGCGAGCACCGAGACCAGGGTGACAGCGATAATCAGCCAGCGCCAGCGAAACAGGACACGCCACACTTCACGCAGGTTGAAGCCGCCAGAATCCCCCTCAAGCGACTCCACGTCAAAAACCGTCGGCCCCATTGAGGGCTGAAGGTTCTGACCAAGGGGAGCAATGGCTCCGCCGCGTCCACGCTCGGCAATATCGGGTACAGACCCGCTATAATCATTCATCGAAAATGAGACCTGATTTTCTAGAAGGGTCGGAACAAGGCCGCGATCGGCAGCGCCTGAATAACGGTCTTGAACGTCTTGCTGGTGGCATTGCCATCAACGACGATGATGTCATTGCTGAAGACCTGCGGGTCGGGCATCTTGCCACGCCGAATGTCAGTCAGATCGAATGCTGCGGCCTGACGCACACCGTTGATCTTACGGAAAATAACGACCCGGCGTGGATTGCCGTCCTCTGTGACGCCCTTGGCCGTGGCGATCGCCTGGATCAGCGTTGTATCGGCACCGATCGCATAGAGGCCGGGTTGCGCAACTGAACCATCAACGGTGATCCGCTGGCTCTGCGCGGTCTTCAGAACGACCTGGACCTTGGGATCACGCAAATAGGTCGCCTGCAGCTTTTGGGTCAGCACCACGGCGACCTGATCTGCAGTCTGGCCCTGCACAGGAACGTCGCCAACCAGCGGGAGCTTGATTCGACCGACGGAATCGACGGTATAGTCGCCGCTGAATTCAGACACGCCATAGACCGAGACGTTGAGCACGTCTGCCGGACCAAGATGATAGTCGTTGCTGGGCGCCAATTCGGTCGGAATATCAGGCTTGCCAAGCGACTCGGTCGCATAGGCAACGGGGCCGCCGCGCGTCGCGCAGCCCGCCAACGACACCCCGACGCCAGCCATCAAGACCAATGTCGACAGCTTGCGCCAAACCTGATTTATACCGCTGGTACGCATATCACCCTGGCTCCAACATCTCGTCCACCTCCTAGCGACCGCGTCGCATGAATCAAGCAATGATCCCTTGAATTGCCCCACAACGCCCATTCTGGCGCATGGGGCCGTTGCCATTCTCTTTGCATTGCGTGACTAAGGCGGCATAGGCGCGGCGCGCACAGTGCCAGTGCGAACGATTTCATTTTGGGCCGTATGGTCGAAGCGGGGAAGGCTATGCGGATCGCGATTTGCACGGCGCCGTTCGTGCCAAATATTGGTGGCATTGAGAATCTGTCAGAAATGACGGCGGACGCGCTCGGGCGTGCGGGCGACGAGGTGACAGTACTGACATCCCAGCCAGGCGGACCAATGCCCGGACGGGCGTATCGCCTGATTCGCCAACCAGGCTTTGCCGAGGCGTTTCGCGTGTGTCGCGAAGCCGATGCAGCGATCATGCCCAATATCGGTCTGAAACTTGTACCGCCGATCCTTGCGGCCGCGACTCCGCTCTTTGTCTGGCATCAGCATGAATATCGCGACCCGACAATGGCGCTGCGCAAGCTCACGGTGCCGCAACAACTCAAGCGTTTGCTTATAGAATATTATGCCCGTGCCAACCTTGGGTGCAGCGATTTCATCACCGCGCGGCTACCGGATCGCCGTCCGAGGCTGACCCTGCCCAATCCCTATGACGCAACCTTGTTTCATGTGGACGATACCATCGCGCGGTCGAACGACCTTGTCGTCGTGGGCCGGCTTGTTCCGGAAAAGGGCTGTGACGTCGTATTGCGCGCCCTGGCGTTACCTGATGGCCCCCTTTCCAATGCCCGATTGTCTGTTGTCGGCGACGGTCCGGCCCGACTGCAATCCGAAGCCCTTGCGGCGTCACTGGGCATTGCTGGCCGTGTCACCTTCCTTGGCGCGCAGACAGGCGACACGCTGCGCCGGACGCTTAACAGCCATCGTGTGATGATTGTGCCATCAATCTGGGCTGAACCCTTCGGCATCGTCGCACTTGAGGGGCTGGCCAGCGGGTGCTCGATGGTCGTTTCGGACATTGGCGGCCTGCCCCAGGCAATCGGCGCCTGTGGTCGGACATTTGTTGCCAACAATCCTGCCAGCGCAGCTGAAGCAATTGCCGCAGCGCTTGCCGATACGACCGACCCGATGAAAACTGAGCGGGCCGCGCACCTGGCACAACATACCGCTGAGGCGATTGCCGCGCGGTTGCGCACGATCATCACAGAATTTGCCTGACACAGACCGTTTTTCCGCCTTGGCGTGTCAGACCACAATGGATACGAGCGCCTCAATCCGGCAGGTCGAATTGCCGCGCCGAAATGGGCCTGTGGTTACTGGCGCAGGTCGGTGACACATCGCATCCGTGACCAAGCAGAAAGGTGGCCATGACATCTGTCGGGCAAACGCGACTGAATTTTGCGACCACGGTGTTCGGGTTCATCCTGTCGCTGGGGATCGGGATCTGGTTCACACCTTTTCTGGTCCACAACCTTGGCCCGGCAGCCTATGGATTGATTCCGCTGGCAACAACAATTGTTTCTTATTTCAGCGTGATAACGCAGACATTGAGTGCTTCGCTAAACCGCAACCTTACCTTTGCGCTGGAGCATAACGACCCGGAACGGGCCAGTGTGGCGTTCGGCTCCGCGCTTGCTGGCGCCGGTGTGCTCGCCTTTATCCTGGCTGTCCCGCTTGGCGCAGTGTCCTGGTTTTCCACCAGCCTGTTCGACGTGCCGATCGGCGCGGAATCGGCAACCCGGATCCTGTTTGCCTTTGTTGCTGCGGCCTTTGTGCTCTCGATTCTGTCAACGCCTTTCCAGGGTATCGTCTTCAGCCGCAATCGGCTCGAACTCAGCAATATCTCGGCTGCAATCCAGACGATTGCCCGCGTCGCGTTGACAATCGTCCTGTTCGCCGCCCTGACCGCAACCGTCGTCAATGCCGCAACCGCCATCCTGGCCAGCGCAGCAATCGGGCTCGCGCTGAGCATCGCCTTTGCCAGACGCGCTGCACCGCACCTCGCCTTCTTCACCTTCAAATATGAAGCCAAGGAATTTCGTTCAATTTCCGGCATCGCATCAAAGGTGCTGATCATGCAGATCGGCACCATTCTGGTTGGCAGTTCCGAACTGGTCCTCGCCAACAAGCTGTTTGGCTCACATCAGGCTGGCCATTATGCCGCCGTCACGCAATGGTCGCTCTTCCTGCGTAATGGCGCGACTTCGGTCGCGGTGCTGTGCGTCCCGACCATCCTGACGCTATATGCCCGGTCGCAGACCCGCGAACTGGTCAGCTACACGAGCACAGCAATGAAATTCATGGCAATCTGCGTTGCCCTGCCCGCAGGCTATTTTTGCGGCCTTTCAGACCAGATCCTCCATGTCTGGCTTGGCCCGGAGTTTGTGGCCTATTGGCCATTGATGGTGGTACAGATTGCGCCCATCGCCATCACGTCAACCGTGGTCCCACTTTACTCTGTCTCCCTGGCGGCTGATCGTGTGATGCTCTCGGGCATTGTCCAGTTCGTGACGGGGGCAATCGGCATAGGCATCGCCTTGCTGATTGGCGCACACAGCAGCCTCGGCGTCCTCAGCGTGGCCGGCGCGGTTTGTCTGACCTTGGCCATCAAGGAGCTGATTTTCCTGATCCCCTACGCAGCCAGCAATATCGGTCAGCCTCGCAAGACTTTCTATGCGCCGATTTTTGTGGCCATGGCCTTGTTCGCGATCTCGGCTGCCGGATCGCTGGCAATCAGTCTGCTGTTCACCTTCCACAACATGGCCGGGCTGGCCGTTGCCGGATTCTCCCTGGCAATCCTGTATCTTGGAGCGGCCTATCTGTTCCTCAATCGGGACGAGCAGGACATGGTGCGCGGGTTTGTCTCAGCCCGCGCTATCAAGCGATAGCAATGCCCAACCCTGACCCCGGATTGGCGGGGATAAGGTTGGCCCAACGCGCCCACTCCTCGGTGAGCGCCATGCCGCTGGCAAGATCGTAAACGGGTTTGTATCCGAGCTGATCGCGTGCGCGATCAATACAGTACTCGGTCGTGCTGGCATAATAGTCGACCATCATCGGCGGAATCAGCTCGATCGGCAGATCAGCCGCACGGTTCGGCATTCGTGACGGCAGGTTGTTCGTCAACTTTGCGCGGCGTTTGCCAATCATCGCATAGGCCGGGCGAACCAACGGCAAGGCGCCGGCGGCCCGCTTGAAATCGGGGCTGGCCTTCAAAGCCGCCAAGCCTTCGCCAACCACCGCGCGCATCGCTGCACGCATGATCTTACCCTTGGCAGCGCGCATTTCTGCGCGGCTCATATCGACCATGCGCTCAACACCAAGCATCGCCTCATATGAAGCGTAGAACTGCCGCCAGGTAACCCGATCCGGCCCCTTGATAATAAAGGTCTCGGGCGCTCCGGCAGGCCGCTGCGCCGCAAGCAGGATCGCCTGGATCACGTCATCCACATAGGCAGCAGCGCATACACCGCGACCGTCATCGACCACCGCAATGCGAGATGCCTTGAGCAGCGCCAGCGGATACAGGGTAAAGGCCGGGCCAAATGGTCCATAGATGACGCCCAGCCGCAAGGTCGTCGCGGCCAGGCCCGATCGTTGGTGCTCCGCCGCAATCATTTGTTCGGCGTCGCGCTTGTCAATCGCATAAGGCCATTTCCACATGCGCCGAACAGCATAGCCTTCGTCGACCACAGCAGGCGTATCCGCGCCATAAGAGACAATTGTTCCAAGGTTGACGAAGTGCTTTACGCCAGTGGCCCCTGCGGCCATCGCAAGCGTCCGTGTTCCTTCAACCGTGATGCGACGCTGCTCGGCAAGGTCACCATGCGACCCAAATGCGCAATGAAAGACATAATCGGCGCCATCGACCGCTGAGCGCATCGCATCGGCATCAGTCAGTGACCCCGTAACAAACTCTGCCCCCGCTGCCGCCGCCCGAAAAGCGCCGCTTCCGGTCGATGTGCCGCGAACCAGCGCACGTACTTTCATGCCAAACTGGCCAATCAGTACTTCGGTCAGCCGACCCCCAATAAAGCCGGTCGCTCCGGTAACAAAGGCAGTCCGCCGTGCGAGATGCCCGCTCATGCCGCCACCGGCATTGCAATGGGTCTCGCCCAGGGGAATTCCATTGGTCTCGCTTCGGCGTAACAGCGCTCGATCAACGCGACGATCTCGCGCCCTGCGGCACCATCAGCCAGCGGCGCGCGATCATTGCGAACCGCGTCGGCAAAATCATCCATCTGGTCGGCCATCAATTGCGGAAAATCAAATAGGGCATTGTTGACGTCGCCCGTTGCGGACAGCGACCCGCCACGCGGCGTAACGGTCAATCCCTGCCCCATCAACGGCGCTTCAACCATACCATTGGTTCCGGCGATACGAATTCCGTTGTTCAGCGTGACGGTTCGGCTCAGTTCAACCACGGCGCTGGCGCCTGATTCCATTCTGGCTTCAATGCGGCAATTGCCCTCAAGGCCAAAGGTCGAATCAATGTGGCATTCAAGCGTCGCTACCGGGCCAAGCAGCCATGTCAGCGCGTCAAGATCATGGCAGCCATTACACATCAGGACACCGCCGCCGCTCTCACGCGCGCTTAACATATAGAGCGACTGGCCTGCCCAGGCATCACCGACACCGCTGACGATATGGATATGTTCGATGCGGCCCAACATCCCCGAATCAAGCAATTGCTTTAGGTAGCGCGACGAAGGGGAGAAGCGCCGTACCATAGCGACACCGATCTTTCGCTGAACCCTTTGCGCTGTTGCAAGCATCGCATCGCAATCGGCCAGCGTGGTCGCGAGCGGCTTCTCGATCAGGATATGCAATCCCTGCTCAAGCAGCGTTTCCGTCGCTTGCCGATGAATATGGTGCGGCAACGCGACGCACGCCGCTTCGGCATATTCTGCTGCGGCGGCTATCTCCGTTGAGAAATGCGCAATGCCGAACTGCGCGGCCAGACTGCGGGCGCGGGCTTCATCGCGATCAATCAGAACGGTAAACTCAACCTGATCCGCCGAAATGGCGCCGGGAAGATGGCCCTGCTCGGCAATCGCCCCGCAACCGACCATCGCCATGGATACTCGGCTCATGTGAATGCTCCGTTCATTATCGGCAGGGGGCGAACGCGCGACCAGCGCAGGAAGACAGGCTTTTCCACGCGAGGCCCCTTAACGGACCGACGATAATTTGCCAGAGGGATTGGCAGGAACCAACCGGGCGCGACAATTGTTACCCGGCAAAACTGAAGAGACTCCGGTGTTCAGGAAACTCCGCCGAAAGGCGACCGAGCCAGCAATGATCACGTCCCCGAGCGGACCTGCAGGTGCGCGTGCCTACGCCATCGGT
The DNA here is from genome assembly GCA_963422345.1 of uncultured Sphingomonas sp. GTDB lineage: Bacteria > Pseudomonadota > Alphaproteobacteria > Sphingomonadales > Sphingomonadaceae > Sphingomonas. The sequence continues at coordinate 1,443,334 of OY729425.1, read as the reverse complement.
GACGTACATGGTCGACTTGACTTGCTCCGCAACCTGCTCGACCAAATCGAAGCCGACAGCCGCACCCGACCGTGTGAGCGTGAATATGTTATCTTTGTCGGGGACCTGGTTGATCGCGGCCCCGATTCGCGCGGCGTGATCGAATTGCTGCTCCGCAGCAAAAAATACCTGCCGCATCCGGTGTTCCTGATGGGTAACCATGAGGAAATGATGCTCCGGGTGCTCGAGAAGCCCGACGAGCGGTTTCGCGAATGGCTAACCTATGGCGGCTATGAGTGCGCGCAAAGCTATGGCGTAGAGGTCGGTCGTCTGGCCGCGCTGGAGGATGCGCACGCCGCTGCGCTGATCAATGCCGCGATTCCGGAAGAGCATCGCAGTTTCATTGCCAGCTTCGCCGACAGCTTCCGATTCGGCGACTATCTGTTCGTCCATGCCGGCATTCGCCCCGGCGTTGCACTTGAAGAACAATCGATTCGCGACCTGCGGTGGATCCGGGAGGATTTCCTTTCCAGTGAGGCCGCCCACCCCTTTGTCGTGGTTCATGGCCATACCATAACACCTGTACCCGATGAGCAGGTGAACCGGATCGGGATCGACACGGGCGCCTATGCGTCAGGAAAGTTGACTGCTATCTGCATTGAGGGCACCGCACGAAAGTTTCTTCAGGCGATGATTTGAAGGATATTTTTACGCTTTGTGGTGTTTAGGCCACGTAGACAAAATCGTTGTGCAAGCGCGAGCGTTTTCGGGTGGACAAGATGCGGGGGGCAAGCTATTTCCCTTCGTGTGAGCCTACTTCGACGCGGTTCAGGAGGAGACTGATAATGAAATTTTCGCGGGTAACCGCCGCCATGATCATGGCGAGCCTTTCGGTACCGGCTTTCGCCGGCGCTGATCAGGCCATTGGCAAGCTGACTTCCGCCGACCAGGGCACCTTTGTTGCTCGTGGTGGCAAGCTGGTTCCAGCGTTCGCTGGTCAGCAGCTTTTTGCTGGTGATCGTATCGTGACGCGCGGCAAGGCAAGCGCCCGGGTTCAGTCGCAGGGCTGCGCCTACACCGTCGCTCCGACCTCGATGCTTTCGGTTGCTGGTTGCAGCTCGGCAGCCAAGTCGTTTGCGGCTGGCGATGACAATAGCGGCAGCGGCGCTGGTGAAGGCGGCGGTGCTGGCAGCAGCGGCTACATCATTGGTGGCCTTGCGCTTTTGGCGGTTGCTGGTGGCGTGATCGCCGGAACGAGCAACAGCAGTTCGAAGCCAGCCAGCCCGTAAGCTTTACGGCATGACAAATAGAGGGCCGGGCGAAAGCTCGGCCCTTTTTTTGTGTCCTGTTGGCGCCCTGGGTGCGGCAACGCGGAATTTGTCAGCAGCCATTGCCGGTGGTGTAGGAATCACCTGCTCTGGCGAGATACCATTCGACCGTGGCGGCCAGCCCGGCTTCAAAGTCCCAATGTGTGCGCCAACCCAGTTCCTGTTCGATTCGGGTCGGGTCAATCGCATAGCGCCGATCATGCCCGGATCGGTCCGTTACAAAACGAATCAGGTCACGACGCCGTAAGCCCGCGATCGGCACACGGCCATCGAGCAAATCACAAATCTGCGTAACAACGGCAATGTTGCGCCGTTCCTCGCGACCGCCAATGACATAGGTTCGACCCGGACGGCCGCTGCGCAACACCGTATCAAGGCCGCGAGCGTGATCCTCAACGTGCAGCCAGTCGCGCACATTCTCACCATTGCCGTAAACGGGCAGTAATTCGCCGCGCAGGGCGCGGGTAATCGTCAACGGGATAAGCTTTTCCGGGTGCTGGAACGGGCCGTAATTGTTCGAACAATTGGTCAGCAAGACAGGCAAGCCGTAACTATGCCCCCAGGCCCGCACGAGATGGTCTGACGCAGCCTTGGATGCCGAATAGGGCGACGACGGTCGATAGCGGGAATCCTCATCGAACATGCCCGCATCGAACGGAAGGTCACCAAAGACCTCATCGGTAGAAACATGGAGAAAGCGAAACCTGGCCTGCCCCGCGCTATCCAGGCTCCGCCAATGGTCAAGCGCCGCTTCGAGCAACTGGTAGGTGCCAGTGATATTGGTCGCGATAAATTGTTCGGCATCGGCGAGAGAGCGATCAACATGGCTTTCTGCGGCCAGATGCATGACAGCATCTACCCGCTCCTCTGCCAACAACCGGGCGACGAGCGCACGATCGCCAATGTCGCCATGGACAAAGCGATAGTGCGGTGCGTCAGCGATGCTCTCAAGCGACGCCAATGAGGCAGCATAGGTAAGTTTATCGAGGTTGATGACACGGGTACGCCCGTCACCCGCCAACAAGCGGCAAAGGGCCGAACCGATAAAGCCTGCCCCACCCGTCACCAAGATTGTTCGCTCTATCGGCGCAGCCTTCATGCAGCCGTCGCGCGCCGGTTGAGATAGTCGGCATAATCCGTTCGGCCCATTGCGGCCGCGCGGGCGAGCACTGCTTTCCGGTCAAGATAGCCCAGATCCATCGCGATCTCCTCGGGACATGCTACCTTGATTCCCTGACGGCGTTCAATCGCCCGCACAAAGGACGACGCATCGTACAGGCTGTCATGGGTTCCGGTATCAAGCCACGCATAACCCCGGCCCAGCCGTTCGATATCGAGCGAGTCCTTTGCCATATAGGCCTTGAGCAGGTCGACAATCTCCAACTCACCGCGTGCCGAAGGCGTCAGGCTGCGCGCAACATCCACCACCCGTGAATCGCAAAAATACAAACCCGTGAGTGCCCAGGGCGATTCCGGCTGTAACGGCTTTTCGACGATCGACTGCGCGCGACCATCACCACCAAATGTCACAACCCCATAACGTTCAGGATCATCGACCTGATAGGCGAACACGGTGGTTCGACCGGCTTCGGCGGCGGCCATGGCGGTGCGACATTTGTGCGCCAACCCATCGCCGTGAAAGATGTTGTCGCCGAGAATCATTGCGCAGGGTTCGCCGGCCAGGAATGCCTCACCAACCAGAAACGCCTGCGGCAGTCCACCGGGCGTTGGCTGCTCCTCATAGGACAGGTTGATGCCAAAGGCAGAACCGTCACCGAGCAACAGGCGAAACATCGGCAAATCGCGCGGTGTGGTGACAATCAGGATATCTCGGATGCCGGCGAGCATCAGCACCGACATCGGATAATAGATCATCGGCTTGTCAAACACCGGCAGCAACTGCTTCGAGATTGCCAGCGTTGCAGGGTGAAGGCGCGTGCCGCTGCCCCCGGCCAGAATAATACCCTTCATACACCCCAACCCATTGCCAGCCTGAATGCTGGAATAGCGTGGAATGCTTAACGGTTAACGAAGCAAATCAACCACAAAGCTGCGCACCGCCGGCCCGATATCCTCACGCCCGAGCGCAACAGCGATATTCGCCTGCACATACCCGGCCTTGTCGCCGCAGTCATAGCGCTGCCCGTCAAAGGTCAGGCCGTGAAAGGGCTGATCGCCAATCATCCGCGCCATCGCATCGGTGAGCTGGATTTCATTTCCGGCGCCCAGTTCTTGCGTTTCAAGGACACGCATCACTTCGGGCTGCAGGATGTATCGCCCGATCACCGCCAGATTCGACGGCGCTGTTCCCGCCTTGGGTTTTTCAACCAACCCTTTGACCTCGGTCAGCGTGCCATTGCGAATGCCCGGGGTGATGATTCCATATTTGTCCGTCTGGTCATCAGCAACAACCTGTGCACAGATCATGTTGCCGCCAACCTGCTCATAGGCCTTGACCATCTGTTTGAGGCAACCCGGCGCACCGACCATGAAATCATCAGCCAGCAAAACGGCGAATGGCTCGTCTCCAACAATGTCGCGCGCACACCAGACTGCGTGACCAAGACCCATCGGTTCCTGCTGGCGAACATAGGCGACAGCGCCGGGCTTCAGTCGTGTCTGGTGGAGCAATTCCATCGACTTGCCGCGATGCGCCATTGTCGTTTCAAGCTCATAGGCAATGTCGAAATGGTCCTCGATCGCCGATTTGCCGCGCCCGGTGACAAAGATCATCTGTTCGATCCCGGCCTCCAGCGCCTCATCGACCGCATATTGGATCAGCGGGCGATCAACCACAGGAAGCATTTCCTTGGGCAGCGCCTTGGTTGCTGGAAGGAAGCGAGTGCCAAGCCCACCAACAGGGAACACGGCCTTGCGCAACGGCTTGATCGACATTCAGGAAAATCCTCAGGAAGTGCGCAGGCGATTAGCGATTCATGCGCGGAGCCACAAGCGTAACAGCCAGGCGACAACCCCCAGCGCAACGACGCTCATGGCCCAGATTGCCGCCATCCATACAAGGCGCTTCCATAACGGACTGGTCTCGGCCTGCATCAATGGTACCCGCTGGCGCCGACCTTGCCGCGAAACACCCAATAGGACCAACCGCTATAGGCCAGGATAATCGGGATCATGACGCCTGCACCAACCAGCATGAACAGCTGGGAGCTGGCCGGCGATGCTGCGGCCCAGATCGTCACCTGATTGGGCACAATGAACGGGTACATGCTGATTCCAAGACCGACGAAGCACAATGCAAACACGGCGAGGACGTACAGGAACGGCTTGTATTCCGCCTTACGACCCAGCGCCCGCCAGAACATTAGCCCGAGCACGCCGACAAGCAGGGGAACCGGCGCCGACAGCAAAATGCCCGGCATGGTCAGCCAGCGCTTGTAATAGTCATGCGCCAGAAACGGTGTAGCCGCGCTGACCAGGGCAATCGCGATCAGCGTCATGATGCCGAAACGCCGCGCGAGACGATAGGCCTGTCGCTGTGCCGCTCCTTCCGTCTTGGCGATCAACCAGCAACTGCCCAGCAGCGCGTAGCCAGCCATGACACTGCCGCCTGTCAGCACGGAAAAGGGCGTAAACCAGTCGAGCCAGCCACCACCATAACCCCGTCCGACGACCTTGATGCCCTGCAACAAGGCGCCAAGCGTGATTCCCTGTGCCAGCGCCGCCACACATGATCCCGCCGTAAAGGCGAAATCCCAGAAGGCGCGGTGGCGGGGGTCGCGCCACCGAAACTCAAACGCCACGCCGCGAAAGACCAGTCCCAGCAGCATGGCGATAATCGGCGGGTAAAGCGCCGGCATGATGATCGCAAAGGCCAGCGGAAATGCCGCCATCAAACCCCCGCCGCCAAGCACCAGCCAGGTTTCATTGCCATCCCACACCGGCGCGATCACATTCATCGCCTGATCACGCTCGTCCCCAACGGCAAAGTTACGGAAGATAATGCCGATGCCGAGGTCGAACCCGTCAAGTACGACATAGGCGAACACCGCAAAGGCGATGATGAACGCCCAGATCATGGCAAGATCCATATCGATGCCCATCAGCTACGCGGCCCCATCGGCATGATCCCGGCGGTGCGGATCGGCGCATCATCCATCTCGGGCTCATTGGTCTCAACCCCCTTGCCGATCAGCCTGAGGATGTACCAGGTGCCGAAGCCAAACACTGCGAAATAGACGCAGACAAAGGCCAACAGTGAGGCGCCGACCGCAGGTGCCGCCAGCGGCGAGGCACTGGCCTGTGTCCGCAACAGCCCCCACACCGTCCAGGGCTGGCGACCCACCTCGGTCGTGACCCAACCCGCAATCACCGCAACAAACCCGGCCGGCCCCATCAACAAGGCCGCACGGTGCAACCACCGCCAGTCATAGAGCTTTCCGCGCATCCGGGCGACAAGGCTCCACATCCCAAGGCCAAAGATCGCCAACCCCAGGCCGACCATGATGCGGAACGACCAGAAGACAATCGCCACCGGCGCCCATTGATCGCGCGGGAAATCCTTTAGGCCGGGCAGCGATGCATTGGGGTCATGTTTGAGGATCAGCGATCCAACATGCGGCACTTCAACCTTGTAGCGCACTCTCCCCTCATCGTTGCTGGGCAAACCAAACAGGATGAGCGGCGCGCCATTCGGGCTTGCGTCATAGTCGCCTTCCATTGCCAGCACCTTGGCTGGCTGATGCTCCAGGGTGTTGAGCCCTTGCATATCGCCGGCCATAATCTGCACCGGTGCGACCAACGCTGCCATCCACATCGCCATGGAGAAGATCGTCCGCGCGTTGCGATCACCCGGATCCTTGAGCAAATGCCACGCGCCCGTCGCGCCGACGACCAGCGAGGTAGTCAGATAGGCACCGATCACGGTGTGAACGAGGCGATAGGGAAAGCTCGGGTTGAAGATGACGTTCAGCCATGATCCGGCCATGACGAACTGGCCCTGCGCATTGATCGCATAGCCGGTTGGCGTCTGCATCCAGCTATTGGCTGACAGGATCCAGAAGGCCGAAATGAAGGTACCGACCGCCACCGCACAGGTCGCTGCGAAATGCAGTTTCTTGCCCACCTTCTTCATGCCGAACAGCATCACGCCGAGAAAGCCTGCCTCGAGAAAAAAGGCTGTGAGCACCTCATAGGCCATCAGTGGCCCGAGGATCGGCCCGGTCTTGTCAGAGAACACCGCCCAATTGGTACCGAACTGATAGGACATGACGATGCCCGACACGACGCCCATCGCAAAGGCGACAGCGAAGATCTTGAGCCAGAAATGATAGATGTCGATGAAACGTTGCTTGCCGGTGGCCAGCCACAGCCCTTCAAGAACGGCAAGGTAACTCGCCAGTCCGATTGAGAAGGCGGGAAAGATGAAATGGAAGCTGACGGTGAAGGCGAACTGCGCCCGCGCAAGACTTACCGGGTCTACGGAGTCGAACATGGACGCCCCCTGCGCCTCGCCGTGCGGCTGCGCAAGTGCGTGGCAAACAACCAGCATTGTCGCAGGCGCAAGCGAAACTGCGCGTTATGGGCTCGGCGGTACCGGCATAGCGGGCGCGGTGGCACCGCGCTGTGCTTCAAACTGTTGTTGCATCGCCCGGATCTCCTCCGGTGATTTCCAGTCAAGCAGCTCAAGGTCAAAGATCAGGATCGAGTTTGCCGGAATCGGCCCTGTGGCCTGATCACCATAACCAAGTTCGGGCTTGATCCAGAAGCGGTAGGTCGCACCGCGTGGCATCAGCTTGAGCCCCTCGGCAAAGCCCGGAATGACCCCGGACACAGGCATTGCCACAGGTTGACGGGACTGATCAAAGACCGTCCCGTTGGTCAACATGCCCTTGTAATCAACCAACACCACATCTTCGTCGGTCGGGTGGCCATCGCCTTGCCCTGCAGCAAGCACCTTGTACTGCAAGCCTGACGGCGTCTCGACCACGCCAGCCTCGGTGCGATTATGTTGCAGGAACCGGGCAGCAGGATCGGTCGCCTGCGCGGCCAGTGGTGCAGGCGCAAGGCACGCCAACGCAAACGACAAGGCAATCACACTTCGCACGATCGTTACTTGCCGGAATTTGCACCCGCCGACTGGTTACCGGGAGCCCCGGCGCCACCCTGCATCTGTTGCATTTGCTGCATCATCTGCATCTGGCGGATTTCGGCTTCCGATTTCCAGTCGAGCAATTCGAGATCGAACACCAGAACCGAATTTGCCGGGATCGGGCCGGTTACCTTGTCGCCATAACCAAGTGCCGGTGGAATCCACACGCGGTATTTGGCGCCCTTGGTCATCAGCTTCAGCGCCTCGGAAAAGCCGGGAACAACGCCCTTGACCTGCATCGGCATCGGCTGCTCCGACTTGTCAAAGGTCGTGCCGTTTTCGAGCTTGCCTTCGTAATTCACCAGCACAACATCAGCATCGGTCGGCTTGGCCGCGCCGGTACCCTGCTTCAGTACCTTGTACTGCACGCCCGAGGCCGTTTCGATGATGCTGCTGTCGGCGCTGCGGTTATGGCGCAGGAAAACGGCGGCCGGCTCGCTATAGGCCTTCCACGCCTTGCTGCCGTTGATCGCAACAAAGGTACCGAGCACGCCAAGAACGACGCCGATCAAAATATAGAGAATAGGTGACAGTCGGGAAGTTGAGGCCATGCTCGAGCGCGCGGGGACGCCCGGAGGTGTCGTTGCCATCAATGTTCACCCTGTGGAACGGCACCGGGTGCGCCACCGGCGCCGCGTTGCTGCTGCATCATTTGCTGCATTTGCTGCATCTGCTGAATCTCGGCTTCGGACTTCCAGTCCAGCAGTTCGATATCAAAGGAGAGCACCGAGTTCGCAGGAATCGGTCCAGATACCTTGTCGCCATAGGCAAGGCCGGGCTTGATCCAGACATGGAACTTGGCGCCCTTGGTCATCAGCTTGAGTGCCTCGGAAAAGCCGGGAACAACTCTTTTGACCGGGATTGGCGTCGGTTGCTGCGAAGCATCGAAGGTCGTGCCGTCCAGCAGCTTTCCTTCATAGTTTACCAACGTGACATCTTCGTCGGTGGGGTGAATACCGCCCGTGCCGGGCTGCACCACCTTGTACAGCAAGCCGCTGCTCGTCTGCTGAATCGTCGAATCGCTCCGGCGAATCTTCGCCAGTGCAATTGCGGCCTGATCCTGCGGGGCCTGCCATGCCAGCGCCACCGCAGCGATAGCTGCCAGCGCGATACCCAACCACAAATACACCAGCACGCGCCGCCGGACGGGTTGCAGCGGGACGGCGGTGACGGTCGACATGGGATCACTCCGCAGGGACAGAGCGGCAATAGCGCCGGAAGAACAAAAGAAAGTGCAGCTTCCCGGATTTACCGGGCGCCGTCACGCTCCATCCGCTTGCGCTCGAGCTTGCGAGCGCGGCGTACGGCGGCAGCACGCTCACGGGCGCGCTTCTCGCTGGGCTTCTCATAGTGGCGGCGAAGCTTCATCTCGCGATAGACGCCTTCGCGCTGGAGCTTCTTCTTGAGAGCCCGAAGCGCCTGATCGACATTGTTATCGCGCACGATGATTTGCATAAAACCCGTCAACTCCGAATCAATAGGATAGGGTCGTCGCAAGCCACTGCTCGCGCCGAATTGCCGTGCCCCCTAACAGCGAGTCCTTTAAAACACAAGCACGCGGCGCAAGGGCCACATTTGTCGCAGGGCGTTTGCAGGTGAAGCGTGGCCCGCTATGGCAGCGCTCATCATGACTGGCGCTCCCCTGACCCTCTATAACAGCCTGACGCGCGCGCTTGCGCCGTTCACGCCCCTCCAACCCGATAATGTCCGGGTCTATTCCTGCGGGCCGACCGTCTACAACTATGCCCATATCGGCAACCTGCGCGCCTATCTCTTCACCGACACGCTAAGCCGGGTGCTGACCTGGAAGGCTGCGGATATGGGCTGGGGGCCGCTAACGCATATCATCAACATCACCGATGTCGGACATTTGACGTCTGACGCCGATGCCGGTGATGACAAGATGGAGGCCGCAGCGCGGGCTGCCTCGAGGAGCATCTGGGACATTGCCGCCCATTATACCGAGACCTTCAAGCAGAATTTGCGCGACCTTAACATTCGCGCGCCGAGCCGCTTTCCGCTGGCGACGGACCACATCGCCGAAATGATCGCCTTCGGTGAGGCAATCGCAGCCAGGCATTGCTATGAGCTCGATTCGGGCCTGTATTTCGATGTCTCAACCGTGCTTGACTATGGTCGGCTGGCGCGGGTGACCGATGATGATGGTGAAGGCCGCATCGACCCGGTCGCGGGCAAGCGCCATCCACAGGACTTCGCGATCTGGCGCAAATCCGCGCCGGGCGAAAACCGCCAGATGGAATGGGATTCGCCCTGGGGTCGCGGCGCGCCGGGCTGGCATCTCGAATGCTCGGTGATGAGCCAGAAATATCTCGGCGCATCGTTCGACATCCATACCGGCGGAATCGACCATCGCGAGATCCACCACCCCAATGAGATCGCGCAGAACCAGGCGCATTGCGGATGCGCCGACACCGGCGCGACCTTCTGGATGCATAACAACTTCCTCGTCGAACGCGACGGCAAGATGAGCAAGTCGAGCGGCGCCTTTACCCGCCTGCAGACGCTGGTCGATGCCGGCTATCATCCGCTCGCCTATCGGCTGATGTGCCTGCAGGCGCAGTATCGCGGCGAGCTGGAATTTTCGTGGGAGAGCCTGGGCGCGGCGTTCACCCGACTGAAGCGGCTGGTGATGACGGTCGATGCGCTGCGCGCGCGCGCCGACGGCACGGACGGCGGTGACCCGACGCGTTACCTGACGGCGCTCGACGAGGCGGTGTCGGACGATCTCAACACGCCCAGGGCGCTGCCGGTGCTCGACGAGATGCTCGCCGACAAGAAGCTGTCGCCGACGACGCGCATGAAGACGCTCGCAGCATTTGACGAGGTGTTGGGGCTTGATTTGCTCAACCTTGCCCGTGCCGAACTGCGGGTGCGCCCGGCGAGCGCAACGATCACTGCCGACGAAATTGATGCAACGCTCGCCGAACGGCGCACCGCACGTGCGAACAAGGACTTTGCGCGCTCCGACGCCCTGCGCGACGCACTTGCCGCTGCTGGTGTCGATGTGATGGACGGTGACCCGCTTGGGTGGGACTGGAAGGCAGGTGTCCGGGAACTCGCGGAATAGCTACACCGGCAGGTGGGTCGTCGCCTTGATCTCTTCCAGCACCGCATAGGTCCGCGTTTCGCGAATGCCGGGCAGATCCACCAGGGTGGAACCCAGGAACACGCGGTACGCCGCCATGTCGGCGACCCGGACCTTGAGCAAATAGTCAAAGCCGCCGGCAACCATGTGGCATTCCAGCACATCGGGCAGCCGCTCAACATGCGCCGCAAAGGCGGCAAATACATCATCTGAAGTCCGGTCGAGCAAAACCTCGACAAAGATCATCAACGCTCGGTCAAGCTTTGTTGGATCAAGCAAGGCGGTGTAGCCCGTGATCACACCGCTGGCGCGCAACCGCTTGACCCGATCAAAACATGCCGCCGGCGACAACCCGCAATCGGCTGCCAGCGCCTGATTGGTAATTCGCCCATCTGCCTGAAGCGCGCGCAGCAGCTTGCGGTCCATCGCGTCCATTTCTGGTGATCCTTCGCTTGATTGACCAGACTGTGAATATAATTCGGAAACATGATCGAAAAAGCAAACCATAATCGGCAATTTTTCGATTATATCCGAAGAACCACCTGACGGAGCATGGCCGTGTATAGTTTTGACTGGGATCGCCTCGACACCACCAAATATCGCGACGAGCGCGAAGCGGTGGCCGAGTTGCTGCGGGCCGCTCCCCTTTCCGTCAGCGAACGGGCGACCGTAACGCAGGAGGCTACCGCCCTGGTCGCGGCAGCGCGTGCCTCGACCCGCAAACAGGGCGTGGTGGAAAGCTTCCTGCAGGAATTCTCACTCGGCACGAAGGAAGGTCTCGCGCTGATGTGCCTCGCCGAGGCGTTATTGCGTACCCGTGATGCCGAGACCCGCGACCGGCTGATCGCGGAAAAGATTGGCTCCGCCGACTGGGCAAGTCACCTTGGCGGGTCTGACAGCCTGTTCGTCAATGCCTCTACCTGGGGCTTGATGCTGACGGGCAAGCTGATCGACGTTGACGATGAGACAAGGCGGGATCTGGGCGGCTGGGTCAAGCGGCTGACCGCGCGGCTCGGCGAACCGGTGATCCGCACCGCAGTGGGTGCCGCCGTGCGGATGATGGGTGAACAGTTCGTGCTGGGGCGCACGATTGAAGGGGCCATCTCGCGGGCTCACAAGGAAGGCTATCTGTGTTCGTTCGACATGCTGGGCGAAGGCGCCCGCACCGCCGAGGACGCAGCGCGTTATGAGACAATCTATGCTGATGCGATCGAGGCCGTTGGCCAGTCACGCGATCCGGGCCTGTCGCCCGAGGACGGGCACGGCATTTCGGTCAAGCTCTCGGCCCTGTGCCCGCGCTATGAGGCGGTGCAGGAAGCGCGGGTCTGGGAAGAACTATACCCACGGGTAAAGCGGCTGGCGCTGATTGCCGCACGGCACAATCTCAACTTTGCCATTGATGCCGAGGAGGCTGATCGCCTCGTCATCTCGCTGCGGCTGGTTGATCGGCTGGCGCATGAAGAAGCGCTGGGCGACTGGACCGGCCTGGGTGTCGTCGTCCAGGCCTATCAGAAGCGTGGCCTTGCCGTCATTCAGGGGCTCGAGGCACTGGCAAAATCGACCGGACGGCGGATCATGGTTCGCCTCGTCAAGGGCGCCTATTGGGACAGCGAGATCAAGCGAGCGCAAGTGGCGGGGCGTGCCGATTACCCGGTGTTCACCACCAAGCCTGCGACTGACCTGAGCTATCTGGTCTGCGCGGAGGCCCTGGTGCGCGCTTCCCCGGCGCTCTATCCGCAATTTGCCACCCATAACGCACACACGCTCGCGGCGGTCAGGTTGATGGCCGCCCGTGCCGGAGCCCGGATCGAACACCAACGACTGCATGGCATGGGTGAGGCGCTCTACGCCGCAGCCGGCTCAAACCTGTCGCTGCGGGCCTATGCCCCGGTGGGTGGGCATGAGGAGTTGCTGCCCTATCTCGTGCGCCGGCTGCTCGAAAATGGCGCCAACACCAGCTTCGTCCATGCACTGCTTGACGAGCGTATTCCCGCCGAACTGGTCGTCAGTGATCCGATTGACGCTGTTCGGCAGCAACCAGATCGCCACCCGCGTATCGCCATCCCCGGCGACCTTTATGGCGCTTCCCGCCGCAACCCGCCCGGTCGCGACTATAGCCGCGACAGCGAACGCGAGGCAGCACGCCGCGCCACGCTGGTCGGGGCGACGGACACCATTGCAGCGGGACCAATCGTTGGTGGCAAGTTGATGGAGGGTAGCGGCCCCCGGTCGATGATGAACCCGGCAGATCATGCCCAATTGATTGGCACGGTCAGTGACGCCACGACCGCAGAAATCGACGCGGCGGCCCGGCGCGCGCGCGATGCCCAGGGCGCATGGGACAACAAGGGTGGCGCCGGTCGGGCGATCGTGCTGCGCGCGGTGGGCGATGCGCTCGAAGCCGACATGGACCGGCTCATCGCCTTGCTGGCGCGCGAAGCTGGCAAGACATTGAACGATGGTGTCGCCGAGGTGCGCGAGGCGATCGATTTCTGTCGCTATTATGCGCATCTGGCCGAAAAGCAGTTTGATGGGCTTCAGACGCTTGCCGGGCCGGTCGGTGAGACGAACCAGCTTGAACTGCGCGGTCGTGGCACCTTTGTGTGCATATCGCCGTGGAACTTCCCGCTCGCCATCTTCACCGGCCAGGTTGCGGCGGCACTCGCTGCCGGTAACGCTGTCCTTGCCAAGCCTGCGGAACAGACCCCGCTGATAGCAGCGGAGGCGGTGCGCCTGTTCCACAAGGCCGGGCTTGACCCCGACCTGCTCGCGCTGTTGCCGGGTGACGGAGCCAAGGTCGGCGCGGCGCTTGTCGAGCATCCCCTGATCGATGGCGTCGCCTTTACGGGCGGCACCGAAACGGCATGGGCAATCAATCGCGCGCTGGCCAACCGCAAGGGCCCGATCCTGCCCTTCATCGCCGAAACTGGCGGTTTGAATGCCATGTTCATCGACAGCACGGCCCTGAAGGAGCAGGTGGTCGATGATGTGATCGTCTCGGCAATCGGCTCGGCTGGGCAGCGTTGCTCTGCCTTGCGGCTGCTGTTCATTCCGGAAGATGGCGCTGATGACCTGATCAAGACGCTGACCGGCGCCCTGGACACCCTGGTCATCGGCGATCCCGCCGACGCAGCAACTGACGTTGGCCCGGTCATCGATGCCGACGCGCTGGCAATGCTGGCAAGCCATCGTGTCCGGCTGGAGGAAGAGGCAACCATTCTCGCGCGGCGGGATCCGGGAATCTGGGCCACGCGCGGCAGCTTTTTCGGCCCGCTTATTGCTGAAATTCCGCGCGCCGATTTTCTCGCCAAGGAAGTCTTCGGGCCGATCCTGCATATCTACCGCTACAAGGCTGAGGAGCTAGAAATGATCGCTCAGCAACTCGCCGCCACCGGCTACGCGCTGACGCTCGGTATCCACAGCAGGATCGAGCGCTTTGCCGAACAGATCCGGGCGCTGGTCCCGGCGGGCAATGTCTACATCAATCGCTCGATCATCGGCGCCGTGGTCGGTGTTCAGCCGTTCGGTGGCGAGGGCCTGTCCGGGACCGGCCCCAAGGCAGGCGGGCCACATGCGTTGCTGCGCTATGCGGTGGAACGCGCAATCTCGGTCAACATCACCGCGCAGGGCGGTGACCCGGCGTTGCTGAATATCTGACGCGCCAGCCGCCGGCCTGTCGGGGGGTGACGTGCGACGATTTCCGTCGCACAGTCACACCATGAAAGCTGTACTCCCCGCGCTCGCCCGCCCCTTGCTCGAACCGCATCTGCCGGCCGGGCTCGACATTGCCTGGTTCGCCACCCCCGATCAGGCCAATGCGATGATCGCGGATGCGGACATTGCCTGGGTCGACATGCAGCCAACCCACCTTACAGCGGCGGCAATCCGCGCGGCGGGGCCACGGCTCAAATGGGTGTCAACCATCTATGCCGGACTCGATGCGTTGCCGCTCGACGTCATCAAGGCGCGCGGCGCGACACTGACCAACGGTGTCGGCATCAATGCCATTGCCGTCGCTGAATATGCCGTGATGGGCGTGCTGGTTGCAGCCAAGCGCTATGACGAGGTTGTGCGCCTTGCCGATCGGCATGAGTGGACGATGACCGCGCCGGGGCAGCTGGAGTTGCTTGATACAAGCGCATTGATCATCGGGATGGGCGCAATCGGCACGCTGATCGCCGAACGGCTGCGTGCCTTTGGGGTTACGGTGACGGGCGTAACCCGGTCTGGCCGTGACGGCTCACTTACGCCCGATCAATGGCGCAGTCGGCTGGGTGAGTTTGACTGGGTGGTGCTCGCTGCGCCGTCAACGGGCGAAACCAAGACGATGTTCGGTGCCGAGGAACTTGGCGCGATGAAGCCCGACGCGTGGCTGATCAATATCGCGCGCGGCGACATGATCGACCAGGCCGCCTTGATCGAGACATTGAAGGCTCGGCGCATTGCCGGCGCCTTTCTCGACCCGACCGACCCCGAGCCCCTGCTCGCCGATCATCCACTATGGTCGGCACCCAATGCGCTGATTACCATGCACCTGTCGGGGCGAAGCCAGACCAGGATGTTTCAGCGCGCCGGTGCGCTGTTTCTGAAGAACCTCGCCGCTTTCATGGCGGGTGAAGCGCTGACCAATGTCGTGGATCTCGACCTGGGTTATTAGCGCGTCAGGGGAAATGCGCATCGACCACGGCGTCGATCATCGCTTCGTCCTCCGCCACCTGACCATCGAGCACCAGCATCGCAAGACCATGTGCGATTGACCATGCCTTGAGCGCGAATATGCGCGGATCGACACCCGGCGGAGCCAGCGCCGCCGCATTGGCCTTGAGCATCGACATCGCCTCATCTTCCGGTGGATCATGGTCGGGCACTGACGGCATCGGGTTGGCGAAGATCAGGCGAAACAGGGCCGGATTGGCCAGCGCGAAACGCACATAGGCCGCGCCGGTCGCGTTGAAGCCCGCTATCCCGCCGCCCGCCGCCTCACTCGCCATGCGTTGCGCGCTGGCCAGCAGGCGCAGCCCTTCACGCGCCAGTGCCGACATCAGCGCCGCCTTGTCCGGGAAATGCCGATACATCGCGGTAGCGCTGACACCGACCGCGCGCGCCACTTCGCGCAGGCCCAGATCATCAGCCGTGCGGTGACGCAGCAACTCAAGGCCCGTGGCAATCGCGGCGGCGCGCAGGTCGCCGTGATGATAGCTGCGCTCTTTCATGTTGACACCGTTACCATTACCCTTATGTTGATGGCGTAAACATCTGACATCGGAGAGTCGCCATGGCAAGTACGGTCGAGACCATGATCCGCAAGACGGTTGGCGCGGGCATCAACGTTCTGGCGGATTTCAATCGCCGCCGCTTGCCCGAGCTGACAACGCCCCATCCGTTTCTGAGCGGCATCCATCAACCGATGGCCGAGGAAAAGACCATCGAGGCGCTCGCCGTGACAGGCTCGATACCGCCTGCCCTTGATGGCCGCTATCTGCGCATCGGGCCAAACCCTGTCGCGCCAGATCCGGCCAGCTATCACTGGTTTACCGGTGACGGCATGGTTCATGCCGTCGCACTGAAGGACGGCAAGGCGCTATGGTACCGCAATCGCTGGATCAATTCGCGCGCCGTTGGCACCGCGCTTGGCCGCGAACCCGCGCCTGGCCCGCGTCATGGCGGGTTTGATACTGTCAACACCAATGTGCTGGGGATTGCCGGTCGCACCTTTGCGCTGGTCGAGGCAGGTAGCTATCCGGTCGAGCTGAACGACACGCTCGACGAACAGACTTTCAACCCCTTCGACGATACACTCCTCGGCAGCTTTACCGCCCATCCCCATCTTGATCCGCTGACCGGCGAACACCACGCCATCGCCTATGAGGCAACTGACCCGGGCACGATCCGCCATGTCGTGCTGTCGCCCCAGGGTCAGGTGGTCCGGGAAGAGCCAATTGCAGTGAAGCATGGCCCGTCAATTCATGACTGTGCGATCACCGCGCGGTTTGCCGTGATCCTTGACCTGCCTGTCACCTTCTCGATGAAGGCGCTGATCGGCGGCCATCGCTTCCCCTATAGCTGGAATCCGCAACATCAGGCGCGGGTCGGGCTGTTGCCACGAACTGGCAGCAATGACGATGTCATCTGGTGCGATGTTGACCCATGCTATGTGTTTCACGTCGCCAATGCATGGGATGCACCCGACGGCACGGTGATCATGGACGTTGTTGCCTATGCGACGATGTTTGCCGAAAGCCTGCAAGGGCCGGACGCTGCGGGGCGGTTTGAACGCTGGACCATTGACCCTGTGGCACGCAGCGTCACGCGCACCGTCATCGATACCGATGCGCAGGAATTCCCCCGCCCCGATGAGCGTCGCTTCGGCCAGCCCTACCGCTATGCCTATGCCATGGCGCTCCCGACCAATGGCTTCACCATCGCGGACACCCGTCTCTACAAACATGACCTTGAGGCGGGCACGCGCGAAATCCATGATTTCGGCCCTGGTCGCCACCCTGGCGAATTCGTCTTCGTGCCCGCGCATGAAGGCGCGGGCGAAGATGAAGGTTGGCTGATTGGTCTGGTGATCGACCTGCCGAACGAGACGACCGACCTCGTCATCCTCAATGCCCGCAACTTTGCCGGGGAACCGCAGGCCAGCATCCGCATCCCCCACCGCGTCCCACCGGGTTTCCACGGCAACTGGATCGGCAATTAACCCGGCGCAGGAGCTTCTGCTGCTGCCGCCACGGGCGTGCCAGCCGAGCGCGACAATGACCGGCGCAATGCCTCGACAAAGGCGATGTTGGTCACCGATGGCTGGATCGCGGCAGCGGTCACCGCACTGATCGAGAAGCTGGCTCCGCCTGGAAACGGCATCGCCGCAAACCGGCCGCTGGCAACATGCGGGGCGGCGGCCGTTGCGGGAAGCAGGGTCAGCACATCGCTCAACATGGCCAGTTCGACACAGGCGGACTGGTTCAGCAGGCGATATTTCGGAAAGCCGCGCTGGCGAAACAACGCCCGCTGGGCGGTGGGCAGCCCCGCCTGATAGCTGTTGTCAAACCCTGCAATCGCCCAGTCAAAATCCAGCAAGGCACGCAGCGACTGATCCGTGCCTTCAACCGGATGTCCTGGACGATACACGACATGATAAGGCTCTGACACGAGCTTCTCGACGCTAAGTTCCTTGCGTCGCTGCAAGCCGGCAACGGTTCCGGCATGAAACAGGAGAAGCTGTGCGTGCCGCCGGAACAACTGGTCGCAGGCAATTTCGGGCGGCATCGTCTCGATGTGGACAGAGACATCGGGATAAACCGTGCGGAACTCGATCAGCGCGCCGTGGATGAAGGAATCGAACACCGCCGGGCCGCAAATCACGTTCAGTTGACGACCACCCGCCAACACATCAGCCTTCACCCCTTCGGAATAAGCCAGCAAATCTGCCGCCGCCAGGGCAAGCCTGCGTCCCGCCTCCGTTGGCGTGATGCTGCGTGTCGTCCGCTCGAACAACCGGACATTCCAGCTTTCCTCCAGCGTCCTGATGCTTTTGGTGATCGCGGAATGGGTAATCGCCAACTCATCGGCAGCGCGCGAAAAGCTGCCAAGCCGGTGGACGGCCTCAAACCGCCGGATCAGGACAAGATCAATGGACATGTTCCATTTGGTGCACAAAAGCGCCCGATTATTCAATTGTTGTCGTGATACGACCTTCCTAGGGTCGCCGCCAGAACCTCTGTGGGAAGCGCGCGATGACCGTCACCAATTTCGTTCACAGCAACATTGCACTCTGGTCCGCGATCTTCTTTCTTGCCCTGCTCGCGATCGAGTTGATCGCGATCAAGCTTTTCCGCGCTCACGGCAAGATGCCGGCCAAGGATGCGTCGCTGGGGCTGTTGACCGGAATATTGAGTGAACCGGTCAACGCGCTGAGCGCACCGATCACGCTGGGCATTTTGAGCCTCGTGGCGCCATTTCAGCTTACCACCCTGCCCGTGACGCTGACGACATTCCTGCTGTGCTTCGTGCTGGATGACCTGCGCTTCTATTGTCACCACCGCGTCGCCCATCGCTGCCGCTGGGTGTGGGCAATGCACGTCGTCCACCATTCCAGTGAGGAGTATAATCTCGCCGTTGCCTTGCGACAGGGCTGGACCAAGCATTTCACCGGCACGATGTTGTTCAAGGTTCCGCTGGTGCTCGTCGGATTTGATCCGGTGATGGTCACCTTTTGCGGCGTGCTCAATGCCAGCTACCAGTTCATGCTGCACACCGAAACGATCGACAGGCTGCCGCGCTGGATTGAGGCGGTGTTCAATACCCCGTCCCACCACCGCGCGCACCATGCCAGCAACCCGCGTTACCTCGACGCCAATTATGCCGGCACCTTGATCATCTGGGACCGGCTGTTCGGAACCTTTGTGCCGGAAGACGCGACCGATCGCCCGGTCTATGGGCTTGTCACCAACCTCAAGACCTTCAACATGTTCACGGTGCTGGCGCATGAATATGTCGGCATCGCCCGCGATGTCAGCACGCGCGGGCTGACGCTGTTTCAGCGCCTGTGCTACGCCTTCGCACCACCGGGCTGGAGCCATGACGGGTCGCGCCGCTCCACCAGTGATATCAAGCGCGCGGCGGGGATCGGCCTGACTGACCCCGAAATGCCCGAAACGGAGGCCGTACCGCAATGATGCCACTTCACTATGCCCTGACTGACGGTCTGGTCGCTTTGGTCGCGGCATGGGGTGGGTGGCGGCTGCTGCACTCAGGCCGCCCGGTGGCCGCGATGGGCATGGCCTTGTTCAGCATCGCGGGCGCGATCGGCACGGTGCGCATCACCCTTGGCCTGGGCGAGCAACTCGCCGCCGCGCACCGGTTTGCGTCACAGGTCGGCGGGCTAGCGGGCGTTACGCTCTTCCTGTCACAGATCGTGCGCGAAGCTGGCTGGCGACATTCACTCGTTGCAAGTATCTTCGCGGCGATCGTCGCCGCGACGGTCATGATGCTTGCGCCTGATGCTGGTGCAATATTGTTCGCACTGGCGATTGTTTCGGGCACGGCACTGCTGTGGCGCGGCAATGGACCGGAAAGCCGCAACATTGTTGGCGCGCTTGGTTTTGCGGTGATGCTCGCCAATGCCTTGCTGGTCCGCAAATCAACCTGGCTCGACGCTGGCACAAGCTGGCATGTGTATCACTGCCTCGTCGCACTGTGGCTGGCAGCCTTCACCGCAACGCTGACTGCGCGACCTTTGCCCGCGCAGCGTTGACGGGCGCGCTGTCCCGGTCAATGCTGGCCGATGTCAAAAGCAGATCGTCTCGAACGCCTCGACCTGCGCCGGATGGCGCTGGAGGCCGACTATCGCGCGGCGTTGGTCACCGCACTTGAAACCGCTGCCGGCGGCAGCTGGGGCCTGTTTGACCACCGCAATGATCGCGCTGCCCGTGCGCGTATAGCGCCCGTGATCGCGAACCTCACGGAACTCGCGGTCGAAGCTGACGCATGCCGTGCGCAACTGGGCGTCGAACCCTTTGCCTTGCACCGCCGCTTCATCGCCGCTCGCGGGCCAGTCCCTTCAAGCGCCATGGGGGAACCCAGACAAGCCCGGGTCTGGCTGGATCAACTCGCCCTGGAGCAGGACGCGACAAAGACCTGAACCCGGGAGGGGCGCCGCCGTTCCAGCGCCTTCATCCCGAGTGCGATCTCAGAACAGCGCGGTGAGGTTGAACGAGCCATAAAGCGTATTGCCGTCCCTCGGCGCATTGGGTGCGCTGCGCAGGAAATTGCCCTTGATGAAGACGACCCCGTCCGCCTCGAACCGCAGCGCCTGCGGGACGATCCAGTAGCGCAGACGGGCATCGAACTGATGTCCGGCGAATGTGCCGGACTTGCCCAACGGGTCGCGAACACCCGTAGTCGCAAAGCCATCGGTCGCGGATTCGAGCCACATCGCGCGATAGCTGCCGAACAGGTCGATACGCTTGCCCGGACTCGCCTCAACCCGCAGCCCCGGCGAAACAAGGTTGCTGCGGCCGATCGCATTATAAAGCCCCGCTGGTGCGAAATCGCCCCGACGCATCCCGAACAGCGGGTCGAAACGGCCATAATGTGTTCCGCCATGGTCCCCGCTCACCGCGTCGAAATCGACCGAAACATGTGGCTTCCATCCGGTTGCGAAGCTGTAACCAATCCGGGCATGGGCAAACCAGGCCCGCACCCCCAGCACCGGCGCCCCCGCGGTCAGGTTGCTGCTGATCTGCCCGGTCTGGAGAATCGCCTCAGTCTCATAGTCCCAGTTGCCCGGTGCAGCCGGACGGTAAAATCGCAGATCAAGGCTGTTGATCGAGCGATCACGTGTCGGCCTGCCCACGGCATCGCGCTCACCAAAATGATAAAAGCCAAACTCAATGGCGCTGCTGCGCGGCCCCTGTGCGCGCGTCACGATCCCGCCCCACAGCACGGCGTCGAAGCTCTCACGATCCAGTGCGTTGCGATTGGCCAGCAGCGATGGCTTGTCATCGGGCAACCGCAATTGCGGCAACACATAGATCAGCGTCGCCTTCAAATGACCGCCCGTCACATCAGCGCGCAGGCCGGTAAAGCCGTTGGTGGTGTTGCGATAATCATCATTGGCGATCAGCCGCCGCGACCCGAGATCCAGCAGCAGCCGCCCGGCCTGAATCGTCGCCGAACTGCGCGAACCGAAGGGATGGGCTATATCCGCTGCAATATAGGCCTGGGTTGGCTCGAAGCTGTTTACCTCGCCCGTCGACACCGGAGAACCGGCATTTGCCGACCACACCCGACTGTCGCTTAACTGCACCCCGGCGCGCACCGCCCCCTTGCGATATTCCGCAAACAGAATGGTCCGCAGATTGATAAACTGGTCAGCAGCATTGGCGCCGCTGCGTTCCTGCCCCTCAATTGTTTCATAACGCAGTCGCACGCTTCCCGTCAGGGTAAGCTCGGGCGGCGTATCAAGCAGCGTCGCCAGAGACCAGGGTGAGGTCGCCTGCTGGGCCGATGCGACACCCGGCACGGCAGACAGCCACAGGACGATAAACAGCAAGGCTCGTCTCGTCATTTATCCGCTTTTCCCTGGCCCCGCATGATATGCCCGGCGACAAGATCTGTCAGACTGCCCCGCGCGCGCGGGCAATAGCGCATAATCCTCACCCGGTCATGGCGGATCGAAGATGGTATCGCTGGCCAGCCCCGGCACCAGCCGATAGGCTCACGCTGTGCGGACGCGGATGAGCATATGTGCCCGAAAGGCCAGATTTCGCTCGGAAAGGGATGCGGTCGCAGCGGCACTGGCAACCGGGCTGGTCCTGCGACCCTATCGCTGTGATCGCTGCGCGCAATTTCACCTCACCAGTCGCACCAAGGGGAAATGGGGGCCTCGCCCGACTGGCTGACCGGGCAAGGTTTCGCCGTCGCCTCGCCACGCCCAATTTTTCCTTCGTTGCGACTTTTGACGATTCGGCGCATGGGGGCCGCCGCTTTTGCCTGTAACGAATGGAAGACATGATGGCCGCCAACTGGGCCCCCGATAGCTGGACAAGGGCCGAGGCCCGCCAGCTGCCGACCTACCCCGACCCCGTCGCGCTGAAGGCAGCCACCGATACGCTCGGCAATTTCCCGCCGCTGGTGTTCGCGGGTGAGGCACGTAACCTGACCAATGACCTTGCCAAGGTTGCCAGCGGGGAAGGCTTCCTGCTGCAGGGCGGCGATTGCGCCGAGAGCTTCGCCGAATTTCATCCCAACAACATCCGCGATACCTTCCGCGTCATCCTGCAGATGGCGGTAGTCCTGACCTATGCGTCAAAACTGCCGGTGGTGAAGGTCGGGCGCATGGCTGGCCAGTTCGCCAAGCCGCGTTCTGCCGATACCGAGGTGCAGGATGGCATCGAGCTGCCCAGCTATCGCGGTGACAATGTCAACGACATCGCCTTCACGCCAGAGGGTCGCGCGCCTGATCCTCAGCGTATGGTCCAGGGCTATTCGCAGTCTGCTGCGACGCTCAACCTGCTGCGCGCCTTTGCCAATGGCGGCTATGCCAATCTGACCCAGGTGCATCGCTGGACGCACGACTATATGGGTCGCAGCCCCTGGGCGAAAAAATACGCCGAGACCGCCGACCGCATCGGCGAGGCGCTGGAATTCATGGCGGCGTGCGGCATCAGCCCGGATACCGTACCGCAACTCAGCCAGACGCAATTCTACACCAGCCATGAGGCGCTGCTGCTCCCTTATGAGCAGGCCCTGACCCGGCAGGACAGCCTGACCGGCGACTGGTACGACACCAGCGCGCATTTCCTGTGGATTGGTGACCGCACCCGCTTCGCCGGCAGCGCGCATGTCGAATATCTGCGCGGTATCGGCAATCCGATTGGCGTGAAATGCGGCCCCAGCCTTGAGGCGGACGACCTGTTGCGCCTGCTGGATACGCTCAATCCGGGCCGTGTCCCCGGTCGCATGACGCTGATCACGCGCTATGGCCATGACAAGATCGAGGCTGCCCTGCCCGCTCTGGTCCGCGCCGTGAAGCGCGAGGGGCATCCGGTCGTGTGGAGTTGCGACCCGATGCACGGCAACGTCATCAAGGCCGCCAATGGCTACAAGACCCGCCCGTTCGAACGCATCCTCGCGGAGGTACGCGGCTTCTTCGCGGTCCACCGCGCCGAGGGCACCCACGCCGGCGGCATCCATGCCGAAATGACCGGGCAGAATGTCACGGAGTGCACCGGCGGCGCGGTTGACGTAACCGAGCAATCACTCGCCGACCGCTACCACACACATTGCGACCCGCGCCTCAATGCCGGGCAAAGCCTCGAGCTGGCGTTCCTGCTGGCCGAGATGCTCAATGTCGAAATGGCCGAACGCAAGAAGGTCGCGGCCTGAAGGGCGGGTGGGGTGCGGCGTTCGTTCTTGACGCCCCCACCCCCGCCACCTAAAGGCCCCGCTCGCGCCACCGCATGGCCCCTTCGTCTAGCGGTCTAGGACGTCGCCCTCTCACGGCGAAAACACGGGTTCGATTCCCGTAGGGGTCACCAGCATGTTTCGGTCGGATTTTCCGAACGGTTGGCAAAGGTTACCCATAGTCCCGACAATCGTTCCCACGAGCGGCTATTTCGGCCCGCCCACCTTGCCTGCGGTTACGCGGCGCACGGCGCCTTTTCCAACCATCAACATCCTGGCGCGCTTGGCATGGTGGCGCACTGCTCCTGGCATCTTGCCGGTCATCGCGCTGATTTCGGTGTCGATGCGACCCGATTTGATCGAGTGGCAGCAGATATTTTAGCTATAACCTTGGAAGCGCTACAGGATTCTGGTTCATTGCCGCCGCCCACGGCAAAGGCGAGTGGCGGCAGGATTCTACCAGACACGAACCCGCTGCGTAGGCGCAAGATACAGCTTGTCACCCGGCTTCACCCCGAACGCCTTGTACCACGCATCAAGGTTGCGCACCGTCTGCACGCGCCACATCGCGGGAGCATGAACATCGGTGGCGATACGGCCACGCAGCGCCTTGTCACGCATCTTGGCACGCCAGCCTTGCGCAAAGGCCAGGAAAAACCGCTGATCGCCGGTCAGGCCGTTGATCACCGGCGCGGGGCGCCCGCCCAGCGAGGCGCGATAGGCTTCATAGGCGGCGGTCAACCCGGCAACGTCGGCGATATTCTCCCCCAGTTCCTGCGTACCGTTGAGATGCAGGCCGGGTAGCGCTTCATAGGCATCATATTGCGCGATCAGCGCCTTGCCCGCATCATCAAAGTGCCGGAAGTCGGCTTTGGTCCACCAATTGTGCAACCGGCCGGTCGAGTCAAAATCAGCACCGAGATTGTCAAAGCTGTGGCTCACCTCATGGCCGATCACCGAACCGATCGCGCCATAATTGGCCGCCGCATCAAATTTGGCGTCGAAATAGGGTGTTTCGAGGATGGCAGCGGGGAAGTTGAGCGCATTCTGTACCGGCAAATTGACGGCATTGACGGTCTGCGGCGTCATCCACCATTCGCGCCGATCAACCGGCTTGCCGATCTTGCCAATCTGGTGGCGATATTCGAACAGCCGCGCGCGCTGCAGATTGCCGACCGGATCATCCGACCTGATCTCCAGCGAGGCATAGTTGCGCCACGTCTCCGGATAGCCGACCCCGACGATCAGCACCTTGAGCTTGCGCCGTGCCTCTGCCTTGGTCGCTGGCGCCAGCCAGCGCAGCCCGGTCAGGCGATGATCAAACGCCGCGACGATGTTTTTCACCATCCCCTGAATTTCGAGTTTCGATGAGGCAGGGAAATATTTGCCCGCATAGATTTTGCCGACCGCGTCACCCAGCGCACCATTGACGGCAGCGATTGCACGCTTGTCGCGCGGCTGTTGCTGGGGCGTCCCGTTCAGCGTGTGGCCGTAGAAATCGAACGACGCGTCATCAATCGCCTTGGGCAGTGTGCCCGTCACCTGATTGATCGTGTGGAACGTCAGCCAGTCCTGCCAGCTCTGCAACGGTTCGCTGGCCACCAGCGCCGACAGGCCGGTGATTGCCTCGGGTTGCCACGCGGTAAACTCCTGCTGGCGCGGCAGGCCTGCCGCCGTCCAATAAGCGTTCCAGTCAATCCCCGGCGCCTTGCTGGTAAACTGCGCGCGTGACCAGCCTTGCGCCTTATGGGCATCCTGGCTCGCGACGATATCGTAATGCGCACGGGCAATTTTCATTTCCAGCGCAAAGATGCGGTCAGCCCGCGCGCCGGCATCGCTGACGCCCGCCAGCGTCAACAGCTTCTCGACATAGCCGCGATAGGCGGTGCGCAGCTCGGCCATCTCCGGCTGGGCCGAGGTGTAATAGTCACGGTCGGGCAAGCCCAACCCACCCTGCATCAGATAGGGCACAGTCACGCTCGGACGGTTGAGATCCTGCGTGACAAACAGGCCGAACAGATTTTCGGTGTGAAAGTTGCTGGCGTTCAGCGGATCGGTATCAGCCCGCATTGATGCACCCAGCGCCGCCGACAGTGTCGTCTTGTCCTTGATCGCGGCAATCGCGGCGAGCTGTCCGCTGAGCGGCGCCATACCGCGCGCCTCAATCCCCGCAACATCGGTGTAGGCCGCATAATAGTCGGCAATGCGCCGCGTGTCGCTGCCGGTCGCGGCGGTGCCTTCCGCTGCACCCTTGATGATGGCAGCATTGCGCCCCTCGGCAACCTTGAACACATCATAGCCGACGCCAACGCTCGACCGGTCGGCCGGAATTTCCGCCTTGGCCGCCCACGCGCCATTGGCATGGCCGTTGAAGTCATCGCCAGGCTTGGTCGCCGCATCGATGAACGTCGGGTCAACACCGGCAAGCTTTGGTCCGGCAGGACCGGCGACTGAGGCCTGGGTGGTCAGGGCAGTGGCAAGCAACAGGCCAAGCAGCATCGGGCGCTTCATCGCGGGCTCTCCTCAAGACATCTTATGGGTGCATCTGGTGTATGGGTCGGGGACTACACCGACCCGCGAGACAATGCCAGATGCCGCATGTCGCAATGCTCAGTCCCCCGACGGTGGTACAACCATAGCACGGCGCAACGCTTCAACGATGTCACTGCGCGCAAGGGATCCGGGGTCACCATGGGCTGCGCTCACGACGCCGATCGTCCGTGAGAAGGAGAAATCGGCCAGGGCAGGACGCACCACACCGGGATGGCGGAAGCTGTCGGGCATCACCGTTACGCCCAGGCCGCGCCGTACCAGCGCCAGCGTGCGATCTTCATTGGTGGTGCGCGCGGCGAAGAAGGGTCGCACCCCATGGCTGGTGAAATAGCGGCTTGTCTCGGACAACAGCTCACAGTGCCGCCGCACGATCATGACATTGTCAGCAAGCTGTGTCGGCGCGATAATCGGCAGATGCGCGAGTGGATGATCCGCCGCCATGGCCAGTGAATAGCCTTCCGAGAAAAGCGGCATGCCGACCTGCCGGTCGCGCTCGCCGCGCAGCAGCGTCACCGCCGCATCAACCCGCCCTCGACCGAGCCTTTCATTGAGATCACGCTCACCCGCCTCGACAAGCTCAAGCCGGGTGGTCGAACCAAGCCCGCGCAGCACCACCAGAAAATCCTCGATCAACGGTGTCGGGATTGTCGCCAGCACGCCAAGGCGAAAGGTCGCCCGCGTCGGCGATGCATCCACTGCCCGTTCGGCAACAAGAAACTCCGCCTCGATCCGTCGCGCATGGGCGGCGAAGCGCGCACCCGCCTCTGTCAGCTCAACCCGTCGGCTGGTGCGGCGGAACAACATCTGGCCAAGTTCTCGCTCCAGCTTGGCAATGCCGATCGACAGTGTCGGCTGCGACACCGCGCAGGCATCGGCCGCGCGCGAGAATGTGCCGCGGTCAATCACAGCCAGAAAATATCGTATCAGATAGCGATCAACCATAGATACTATCTATACCATGGCCTGATCAGCTTCAATTTTTCTCGGCTCGCCGGACGTGCTATCGCGGAGAAAATTTTGCGTGGAGAGACGATATGGACATGACCCTCGATTTCGCGCTCGGCGAAACCGCTGACATGATCCGTGAGACAACGCGGCGCTTTGCCACTGACAAGATTGCCCCCATCGCCGCCAGGATCGACGCCGAGGACTGGTTTCCGCGCGACCTGTGGCCCGCGATGGGTGAACTCGGCCTGCACGGTATTACCGTCGAGGAGGAATTTGGCGGGCTCGGCCTGGGTTATCTCGAACATGTCATCGCCTGCGAGGAAGTCAGCCGCGCCTCGGCCTCGATTGGCCTCAGCTATGGGGCCCATTCCAATCTGTGCATCAACCAGATCCGTCGCTGGGCCGGTCCCGAGCAAAAGGCGAAATATCTCCCCAAACTGATTTCGGGTGAGCATGTCGGCAGCCTCGCCATGTCGGAAAGCGGCGCTGGTTCCGATGTCGTCTCGATGAAACTGCGCGCCGATGCGGTTCAGGGCGGCTATGTCCTCAACGGCACCAAATTCTGGATCACCAATGCCGCCTATGCCGATACGCTGGTGGTCTATGCCAAGACCGGCGACGGGTCACGCGGCATCACCACGTTCCTGATCGAAAAGGACATGCCCGGCTTCGCGATTGGCCAGAAGATCGACAAGATGGGGATGCGCGGCTCACCCACCGCCGAGCTGGTGTTCACCGATTGCGAGGTGCCCGAGGAAAACATCATGGGGCCGGTCAATGGCGGCGTCGGTGTGCTGATGAGCGGGCTCGACTATGAGCGCACCGTCCTCGCGGGAATCCAGCTTGGTATCATGCAGGCCTGTCTCGACGTCGTCCTGCCCTTTGTCCGCGAGCGTCAGCAGTTCGGCAAGCCGATTGGCGCGTTCCAGCTGATGCAGGCCAAGATCGCTGACATGTATGTCGCGCTCAACTCGGCGCGTGCCTATGTCTATGCCGTCGCACGCGCCTGCGATGCTGGCCAGACGACGCGCTTCGACGCGGCCGGTGCCATCCTGCTGGCCAGCGAGAATGCCTTCAAGGTCGCGGGCGAAGCGGTGCAGGCACTCGGCGGCGCGGGCTATACCAAGGACTGGCCAGTCGAACGCTTCCTGCGCGACGCCAAGCTGCTCGACATCGGTGCCGGGACCAACGAGATACGCCGCATGTTGATCGGCCGCGAACTGATCGGCGCTGCATGAGCGCCCCGGTCCTCGACACCCGCCTGTCGCCCGACAGCGAAACCTTTCGCGCCAATGCCGCGCACAACCGCGCGCTGGCTGAGAAGCTCCGCGCCGATGTCGCGCAGGCCGCGCTCGGCGGCAACGACAAGAGCCGCGAACGCCACACCAGCCGCGGCAAGCTGCTGCCGCGCGACCGCGTCGAGCGGCTGCTCGATCCCGGCAGCCCGTTCCTCGAAATCGGCCAGCTCGCCGCCAATGATCTCTATGATGGCGAAGTGCCCGGGGCGGGCATGATCGCCGGCATCGGTCGCGTCTCGGGCCGGCAATGCATGATCGTGTGCAACGACGCGACCGTGAAGGGTGGCACCTATTATCCGATGACGGTCAAGAAGCATCTCCGCGCGCAGGAGATCGCCGAGGCCAATTTACTGCCGTGCATCTATCTGGTCGATTCGGGCGGGGCTAACCTGCCGCACCAAGCCGAGGTATTCCCCGACCGCGACCATTTCGGGCGGATCTTCTTCAACCAGGCCAACATGTCGGCCAAGGGCATCCCGCAAATCGCCTGTGTGATGGGCAGTTGCACGGCGGGCGGCGCCTATGTCCCCGCCATGTCGGACGAGACGATCATCGTGCGCGGCCAGGGCACGATCTTCCTCGCCGGCCCGCCGCTGGTCAAGGCTGCGACGGGCGAGGTGATTTCTGCCGAGGAACTGGGCGGCGCCGACACACATGGCCGGAAATCAGGCGTCGTCGATCATGTCGCCGAGAATGACGAGCACGCGCTGACCATCGTGCGCGACATCGTCTCGACGCTCGCCCCGCAGGTCATGGCGGACGTCAACCTCAAGGAGCCGCGCCCACCGAAATTCGACACCGAGGAACTGTACGGCATCGTGCCACAGGACGTGCGCGCGCCCTATGACGTACACGAGGTGATCGCGCGGCTGGTCGACGGCAGCGAATTCCACGAGTTCAAGGCGCTCTACGGCACCAGCCTGATATGTGGCTTTGCGCATATCTGGGGGCTGCCGGTGGCGATCCTCGCCAATAACGGCGTGTTGTTCAGCGAGAGCGCGGTGAAGGGCGCGCATTTCATCGAGCTCGCCTGCCAGCGCCGCATTCCGCTGCTGTTCCTGCAGAACATCTCGGGCTTCATGGTCGGCGGCCGCTACGAGGCGGAAGGCATCGCCAAGCACGGCGCCAAGCTCGTCACTGCCGTCGCCACCGCAACCGTGCCCAAGATCACCGTGCTGATCGGCGGCAGCTTCGGCGCGGGCAATTACGGCATGTGTGGGCGGGCTTACTCCCCGCGCTTCCTGTTCAGCTGGCCGAACTCGCGCATCTCGGTGATGGGCGGCGAACAGGCCGCCTCCGTGCTCGCCACCGTCCACCGCGACGCGGATGGCTGGAGCGACGAACAGGCCGAGGCGTTCAAGGCCCCGATCCGCCAGCGCTATGAGGACGAGGGCAACCCGTGGCACGCCACCGCGCGGCTGTGGGACGACGGCATCATCGACCCGGCGCAAACCCGCGACGTCCTCGGCCTCGCCTTCGCGGCAACGCTCAACGCCCCAATCCCCGAACGCCCGGCGTTCGGCGTGTTCCGGATGTGATGGCGCACGACGCCAACGTTCCTCCCCGTTCCGGGGAGGAACTGAAAGGACAATGATGATCCTCCCCCTTCTCCTCCTCGCCGCGCAGATCACCCCGGTCCAGCCGATCGTGAAGGGCACCGCTTTGCCCCCGCCCGGCAGCGAGGAAGCCGGCGTAATGGTGCCGGTCACCGGGCTGCTCGCGGGCATCGCCGCGCGTGATGGTCAGGCGATGGCGAAATATCTCCGCCCTGATGGTAACGCGACCGTCGCCACCGAGAAACCCGATGGCACCCGTACCATCACCCACACCACCGCCGCCGATCTCACGGCACGCTTCGCACCCGGCCCGGAGAGATATGAGGAACGCCTGACCGACCCGGCAATCGAGATTGACGGCGACATTGCCATGGTGTGGTCGCCCTATACTTTCGTCATTGACGGCAAGGTGCATCACTGCGGCGTCGATCATTTCTCGCTCGTGCGCGAAGCCGGCAGCTGGAAGATCGCCAATCTCAGCTGGTCGTCGCGCACCACCGGTTGTGGGGGCTGAGCCTTGCTGACCTCGCTCCTCATCGCCAATCGCGGCGAGATCGCCTGCCGCATCATCCGCACCGCGCGGAAAATGGGGATCCGCACCGTCGCGGTTTATTCCGATGCCGATGCCAAGGCGCTGCACGTCCGCCAGGCGGACGAGGCCGTGCATATCGGCCCCTCCCCGGCACGCGAATCCTATCTCGTCGGTGACAAGATCATCGCCGCCGCCGTGGCGACCGGCGCCGAGGCGATCCATCCCGGCTATGGCTTTCTGTCCGAAAATGCCGATTTTGCGCAGAGCGTGATCGACGCCGGGCTGATCTGGGTCGGCCCCAAGCCCGACAGCATTCGCGCGATGGGGCTGAAGGACGCCGCCAAGGAACGCATGATCGCCGCCGGCGTCCCCGTCACGCCCGGTTATCTCGGCGCTAACCAGGACGCCGCACACCTCCAGGCCGAGGCGGGCAAGATCGGGTATCCGGTGCTGATCAAGGCGGTCGCCGGTGGTGGTGGCAAGGGGATGCGCCGCGTCGATTCTGCCGCCGATTTCGCCGATGCCTTGCTATCCTGCCAGCGCGAAGCCGCCGCATCATTTGGCGATGATCGTGTGCTGATCGAGAAATACATCCTCTCGCCCCGCCATATCGAGGTCCAGGTGTTCGGCGATGCCCATGGCAATGTCGTCCATCTGTTCGAACGCGATTGCTCGCTGCAACGCCGCCACCAGAAGGTGATCGAGGAAGCCCCCGCCCCCGGCATGGATGAGGCGACCCGAGAGGCGATTTGCGACGCTGCGGTGCGCGCGGCCAAGGCGGTCGACTATGTCGGTGCCGGCACGATCGAGTTCATCGCCGATGCGAGCGAGGGCCTGCGCGCCGACCGCATCTGGTTCATGGAGATGAACACCCGGTTGCAGGTCGAGCATCCGGTGACCGAGGAGATTACCGGGCAGGATCTGGTCGAGTGGCAATTGCGCGTGGCGAGCGGTGAGCCGCTTCCGAAGCCGCAGAGTGAGCTCGCCATCAACGGCTGGGCGATGGAGGCGCGGCTTTATGCGGAGGATCCGGGCAAGGGCTTCCTCCCAAGTACCGGGCAACTGCGACGCTGCTACCTGCCCGACGACATTCTGCGTGTAGATACGGGTGTCGAAAAAGACTCTGTCGTCTCACCCTTTTATGACCCGATGATCGCGAAGCTGATCGCACACGCCGATTGTCGCGAAAATGCTATCGCACTGCTGGTCAGTGCGCTGGAAGGTACCGCAGTCTGGCCTGTTCGGTCGAATGCGGGATTTCTCTATAACGCGGCAAGCCATCCATCCTTTGGCGCTGGCGAGCTAACGACGGCGTTCATCCCAGATCACGCCGAAGACCTTGCCGTCCTGGAGGAGCCATCACCTTCAATGCTTGGTCAAGCTGCGCGAGAATTGATCAGGCAATTTGACGCGAAGCTTCCAGACACGGCGCGCGGCTTTCGGCTTAACGCACCGCGCCAGGCGAATGTCTGGATATCGACCGAGGGCCGCACAAGCGACGTCAAAGCCGACTGGGATTTCGCGGGCGACATTTACAGCTCAAGCGCCGATGAGGGGACGGCGTTGGTGACGGAAAATGGTCAAACTTTTGCTGTTCGTCGGGAACGCCATGACGGCGCCACCGCCGGCGCGGCTAGCGACAGCGCGATCCTCTCGCCCATGCCGGGCCGCATCATCGCCGTCGCGGTCGCGGCGGGCGATACCGTCACCAAGGGCCAGAAGCTCGTCACGCTCGAGGCGATGAAGATGGAGCATTCGCTGACCGCGCCGTTCGACGGCACCATCGCCGAACTCGACGCCGAGACCGGCGCGCAGGTCAGCGAGGGCAAGATGCTCGTTCGTGTGGAGAAGGCGGATTGAGCGCACTCATTATCCGCGAAGCAACGCGTGAAGACCTGCCCGCAATCATCGCGCTGCTCGCCGACGATGTGAACGGCGCGAAACGCGAAGATGCCAGCCTGCCGCTCGACCCCGGCTATGGCGCCGCGTTCGACGCGATCCATGCCGACCCCAACCACATGCTCATCGTCGCCGAACGCGACGGGCGGGTCATCGGCACGCTGCAACTCTCCTTCCTGCCCGGCCTGTCGCGTCGCGGCGGCTGGCGCGGACAGATCGAAGCAGTACGCATCGCCAGCGACCTGCGGAGCCAGGGGCTGGGGGCGGAGCTGATCGACTGGACCGTGACGCAGTGCCGCGCACGCGGCTGCCGCATGGCGCAGCTTACCTCAAAAAGCGACCGGCTGGATGCCCACCGCTTTTACGAACGGCTCGGCTGGGAGAAGAGCCATGCCGGGTTCAAGCAGAAACTCTGAGACAATCTCCCGCCTCCCAAAAGGGGAGGGGGAGACGTCACACCGCGCCGGCTCGCCATTCAAGCCGCGCGCCACCAAGTCTAGGGGTTGATCTGAACGAAATCGACGTCTTCGATCCCGCCTTTCAGGACGCAAGTTCCCAATCCAACAATGTAAACACCCTTTGCCTGCTGTTCCGCCGTAATGATGTTGTTATAGATCGCTTGGCCACTGATACTTGCGGTATTGATCGCGAACTGATGATTAACATTGCAACTCGACCATGGCGACGAGGGCGCCGATCCAATCGTAAATACCACGATACCGGATTGGAATGCAACGACGCTTTGAATCGTTGTCAATCCCGAATATGTTGGCGCCGCGAATGCTGCAGACGGAATAATTACCGCTACGAGACTAACGGCTGATAACTTGATTGAATTCCAAAATTTCATAACGAACCTCCGTGAGCACCCATTGATATGACGAGACAAGTCTAGATTTGCCTCGCGATCACAATATAGGTGCCCAAGGAGGAGTTTTCTCCAACATTCGAAACCAGATTACGATATTTTGGCGATTCCTGCGATTCAGTTGCCTTGGGGATGCAATGCGTAATTCAACACCATCTCGGATTTACGTACACACCGCACAAAAATTAAATATCGCGCTCCCAAATTACAAAAAACGTGGCGGTATCATGATCAATCCGACGCGCCTTAAGGATTCAAACCGTAAAACTTTCCCCGCACCCACAGGCGCCCTTGGCGTTGGGGTTGTTGAATACAAAGCCTGCTGCAAAATCGTCCTCGACCCAGTTCATGGTTGATCCGATAAGGTACAGGATTGATCCGCCATCAACGAACAGCGTCCCGCCGGGGGTGTCGATGCGTTCGTCAAACGCCTTGGCCTCGCTGACATAATCGACCGAATAGGCCAGCCCCGAACAGCCACGCCTGGGCGTCGACAGCTTGACGCCAATCGCGCCCTCGGGCGCCCGCGCCATGAGGTCGGCGATGCGGGCCTCCGCCGTCGGCGTGAGGATCAGCGCAGCGGGGCGCGGGCGGCGGGTGGTGGTCGTCGTGGTCATTTCTCTACCTTCCCCCCTCCCCTTCAGGGGAGGGGCTGGGGGTGGGGGCGCGCCGCAAACGCATCGCTGGCGGATAGCCCCCACCCCAACCCCTCCCCTGAAGGGGAGGGGCTTTCATTGTCAAAGCATCCCCAGTTCCAGCCGCGCCTCGTCGGTCATCTTGGCCGGATCCCAGGGCGGATCCCATACCAGATTGACATCGGCGGTGGCGATGCCCGGCACGGTGCTGACACGCAGTTCAACCTCGCCCGGCATTGATTCCGCCACCGGGCAATGCGGCGTGGTCAGCGTCATGGTGACAGTGGCATGGCCTTCGTCAGTAACATCGACGCCATAAATCAGCCCGAGATCATAGATATTTACCGGAATCTCCGGGTCATAAATATCCTTCAGCGCATCCACCACGGCCTCATACAGCGCACCACCCGGGGCACTGGTCGATTCCACCACCGGCTTCTGCGCAAGAAAGCCCTCGAGATAATCGCGTTTGCGTTCAAAGCCCGCGACCACGCTCGCCGATTTGTCGGCGTGGGCGTCAACAAAGGCGCCCTCGACCCGCGCCTTGGGCGGCGCCTCTACCGACGTGACTTCTTCCACCATGATCTTGCGTTCTTCGTTCATGCCGAACCCTACCCGAAAATCCGTGTGACGCGTTCGATACCCGCCACCAGCGCATCTATGTCCGCCGCGTTGTTATACACCCCGAAACTCGCCCGCGCCGTCGCCGGCACGCCGAGCGCATCCATCAGCGGCTGCGCGCAGTGATGCCCGGCGCGGATCGCCACGCCCGCCTCGTCCAGGATGGTGCCGATGTCGTGCGGATGCACCCCTTCAATCGCAAAGCTGACGATCCCCGCCGACTCCGCTGGCCCGAACAAGGTGACTGAATTGATCCGCCCCAGCGCCTCACATGCCTGCGCGACCAGCGCGGTTTCATGGGCATGGATGCGATCCAGCCCCAACCCCTCGACATAGTCGATCGCCGCAGCCAGCCCGAGCGCACCAACGATATGCGGCGTCCCCGCCTCGAACCGCGCTGGTGGCGGGGCGTAGGTCGTTTTGGCGAAGGTCACCCGGTCGATCATCGCTCCACCGCCCTGCCAGGGCGGCATCGCACCCAGCAGTTCGGCGCGGCCCCACAACACACCAATCCCGGTCGGGCCATAAAGCTTGTGGGCCGAGAAAACATAAAAGTCGCAGCCAATGTCGGCGACATTGACCGGCAGGCGCGGCACCGCCTGGCAACCATCAAGCAGGATCTTCGCCCCGACCGAATGCGCAATCGCCGTCGCGCGCTTCGCATCGAGCATCGATCCCAGCACGTTCGAGACATGCGCCAGCGCCACCAGTTTGTGCGCCGGGGTGATCATCGCCGCCATCGCATCCAGGTCAATGCAATGGTCAGCCGTCAGTGGCACAACATCAATCGCCGCCCCGACACGCTCCGCCACCATTTGCCACGGCACGATATTGCTGTGATGCTCCAGCGTCGACAGCAGGATGCGATCACCAGCCTTGAGTTGCACCCCGGCCCAGCATTGCGCGACAAGGTTGATCGCCTCAGTCGCGCCACGCACGAACACGATCTCGTCAGTCTTCGCGCCGATAAAGCGCGCGGTCCGCGCCCGCGCTGCCTCAAACGCCAGCGTCATGTCGGCTGACCGCTGATAGACGCCGCGATGCACCGTGGCGTAACTTGTGTCGTATCCGCGCGTGATCGCGTCGATCACGACCTGCGGCTTCTGCGCGGTTGCAGCGGTGTCGAGATATGACCAGTCGGCGGAGATCGCCGGGAAGTCAGCGCGGACGTCGAGCGGCGCCAAATCCCCCTCCCCTTCAGGGGAGGGGCTAGAGGTGGGGGAGTCAGGCATGGCGACGCTCGAGGTGTCCCCCACCCCAACCCCTCCCCTGAAGGGGAGGGGCTTAGTCACGACACCACTCACAGCAACCGCTCCAGCGCCGCCTGCGCCGCTGCCTCAACCCGCTCACGCTCGGCCTGATCCTCGATCCCGTCGAACACCGAGCCGATAAAGGCGCGCAACAACAACGCCTTGGCCTCGGCGGGCGGCAACCCGCGACTTGCCAGATAGAACAGCGCCTGCGCGTCAAGCTCACCGACCGTCGCGCCGTGCGCGCACTTCACATCATCGGCGAAGATCTCGAGTTCCGGCTTGGCATTGGCAGTGGCGGTGCGCGTCAACAGCATCGCCTTGACCGACTGGCTCGCATCGGTCTTCTGCGCATCCCGCGCCACCGCAACCTTGCCGAGATAGGAACCGGTCGCCTTGCCGCCGAGCACCGAACGCACGACCTGGTTGCTGGTCGCATTCGGCTCGATATGATTCAGCGTCGTGACAATCTCCAGCTTCTGCTCGCCGCCGCCAAGGATCGCGCCACCCAGCTCAAAATGTGATCCCTCATGGCAGGTCACATCAATCGCCACCCGGCCATATTTGCCACCGATGTTGAGCACGTGGAACGTCGCCATCGCCCCGGCGTGCAGCACGACGCGGACATCGCGGATCGCAACGGCATCAAGCGCAGCATCCTGCACGATCACGCGGATCAGGCTCTCGCCGGCCGCAACCTCGATCAGCTCAGGCGCTGGCACAGGCCACACCGAAGCGACCGCCGCCAGATCGGCATAGCGCCACGCCTCGTCGCGCCGGGTGGGAAGAACAGCGATGCTCACTGAAACACCTCCAACACGGCTTCACAACCGATGCCCGAAAATGCAGCGTCTCTCTCGCAATGCACGGCCATCATCCTTTGGCCCGCCGCGCCGCCAGTTCGGCAAATGCCGTGTCGCGATGCTCCTTGAAGCAACTGGATAGTTGCTGATTTACGGAAACGCGCTTCTCTCGACGCTCATCACCGCTCACGCGACGCTCGGCCTTGTTGTCATGCTGCGCGCGAATCTCAGCCATACAGATTGTCAGGGCGTCACAACCGATCTTGTCGAGTTCCGGGTCTCCGCTTGAAACCTTGACGGTGCATTGCGGCACCCCTTTGTGGGTCTTCAGCGACACCTTCCAGTTACGGAATTTCTGCCCGATCACGACCACTTCTTCGTTCACCGCAGCAGCGTCAGGCGCAGCAGGCGGCACTGGCGCGACCGCCTGCGCGACAGGTGCCGCCGACATCAGCAAGGCAAGCGACAGCAATATGCTCATGCCGCCACCGCCGCATAACCTTCGGCTTCGAGCTCCAGCGCCAGCTCCGGCCCGCCCGAGCGCACGATGCGGCCATCGGCCAGCACATGGACGAAATCAGGCCGCACATAATCGAGCAGCCGCTGATAATGGGTGATCAGCACCACCGCCTTGTCGGGCCGGCGCATGATGCGGTTGATCCCCTCGCCGACAATGCGCAGCGCGTCGATGTCGAGGCCGGAGTCGGTCTCGTCGAGGATCGCCAGCTTGGGGTCGATGATGCCCATCTGCACCATCTCGTTGCGCTTCTTCTCGCCGCCCGAAAAACCGACATTGACCGGGCGCTTGAGCATCTCAGCGTCCATCTCGAGCTTCGCCGCCTCGCCGCGCGCCAGCTTGAGGAACTCGGCACCCGACAGCGGCTTCTCGTCGCGCTGCTTGCGCTGCGCGTTCAAGGCCTCGCGCAGGAACTGCACGTTCGACACGCCGGGGATCTCGACCGGATATTGGAAACCGAGGAACAGCCCCGCAGCGGCACGCTCATGCGGCGCCAGCGCGAGCAAGTCGACGCCGTCGAAGTCGACGCTGCCTGCGGTGACCTCGTAACCGGGCCGCCCGCCGAGCACATAGCCCAGCGTCGACTTGCCGGCGCCGTTCGGCCCCATGATCGCATGCACCTCGCCCGCGTTGACGCTGAGCGAAAGGCCCTTGAGGATGTGCTTGCCGTCGATTTCGGCGTGGAGGTTGGTAATTTTCAGCATGAAGGTTTCGCGTCCAGATCCCAATGTGAGCCGTTCTCAAACCTGAGGCCGACCTTTTCGAGTAATTGATTTAGCTTCGACAGATCACCTGAAGCGCGCACCCGATCGTATTCGTCGAGCAGGCCGGCATCGAAAAGACGTTCATTCACCGTCATTCCCGAATAATCTTTCGTCATCTGCGCCTCGCCCTTCTCAAGCCCCTCCCCTTCAGGGGAGGGGTTGGGGTGGGGCTTCTCCCAGCGGACCGACGTCTCGTTCAGCACGGCACCGATCGCATGAACGACACCCTCGATATTGCCCATCACGTCGAGATTGCTCACCCGAACCACGCGATACCCGTCACGCGCCAGAACATCATCGCGCACCCGATCCTTCGCATCATCATGCGTGTCGCCATCGACCTCGACGATCAGCGCCCTTTGCGGGCACAGGAAATCGGCGATGAACCACCCGACCACCGACTGGCGGCGAAACTTGAAACCACCCAACTGACCATTGCTCAACTGCCGCCACAACCGCTTCTCCGGCTCGGTCGGGTTGCGGCGCATGTGCGCGGCGCGCTCGTGCAACTGCGCGAGCTTGTCGGCGGAGAGGCCCCACCCCCTGCCCCTCCCCTGAAGGGGAGGGGTGTTGAGGCGT
Source organism: uncultured Sphingomonas sp. (assembly GCA_963422345.1). Taxonomy (GTDB): domain Bacteria; phylum Pseudomonadota; class Alphaproteobacteria; order Sphingomonadales; family Sphingomonadaceae; genus Sphingomonas. The sequence goes on along the minus strand of OY729425.1, from coordinate 1,405,080 downwards.
CGCGCGTCATCCTGGGGACTCAGCGCAGGCATCACCCCACGCTCCCCTCAAGCGAAATCCCCAGCAGCTTCTGCGCCTCGACCGCGAACTCCATCGGCAGTTGCTGCAGCACCTCGCGCGCAAAGCCGTTGACGATCAGCGCCACCGCCGCCTCCTGGTCGAGCCCGCGCTGCATCGCGTAGAACAGCTGGTCGTCACTGATCTTCGAGGTCGTCGCCTCATGTTCGATCTGCGCGCTCGGGTTGCGCACCTCGATGTACGGCACGGTATGCGCGCCGCACTGGTCACCGAGCAGCAGGCTGTCGCACTGGGTGAAGTTGCGCACGCCTTCCGCAGTCGGTCCGACGCGCACCAGCCCGCGATAGGTATTGTCCGAGCGCCCCGCGCTGATCCCCTTCGACACGATGGTCGAGCGGCTGTTCTTGCCGAGATGGATCATCTTGGTGCCGGTATCGGCCTGCTGGCGGTTGTTGGTCACCGCGACCGAATAGAATTCACCAACGCTGTTCTCGCCAGACAATACACAGCTGGGATATTTCCAGGTGATCGCGCTGCCGGTCTCGACCTGCGTCCAGCTGACCTTCGAATTCTTGCCCTGACACAAGGCGCGCTTGGTGACGAAATTGTAGATCCCGCCCTTCCCTTCCGCGTCGCCCGGGTACCAGTTCTGCACGGTCGAATATTTGATCTCGGCATCGTCCAGCGCGACCAGCTCGACCACGGCCGCGTGGAGCTGGTTCTCGTCGCGCATCGGCGCGGTGCAGCCTTCGAGATAGGAGACGTACGAACCCTTGTCGGCGACGATCAGCGTGCGCTCGAACTGGCCGGTATTTTCGGCATTGATGCGGAAATAGGTGCTCAGCTCCATCGGGCAGCGCACGCCTTCGGGGATGTAGACGAAGGTGCCGTCCGAAAAGACCGCGCAGTTGAGCGCGGCGAAATAATTGTCGTGCTGCGGCACGATCTTGCCGAGCCATTTGCGCACCAGATCGGGATATTCGCGGATCGCCTCGCTGATCGAGCGGAAGATCACCCCCGCCGCCTCGAGCTCCTTGCGGAAGGTCGTCGCCACCGAGACACTGTCGAACACCGCATCGACCGCGACGCGGCGCGCGCCTTCGACGCCGGCGAGCATCTCCTGCTCGGCGATCGGAATGCCGAGCTTCTCATAGACGCGCAGGATCTCGGGATCGACCTCGTCCAGGCTGCCGAGCTTGGGCTTGGCCTTGGGCTCGGCGTAATAATAGGCGTCCTGGTAATCGATCGGCGGGACGTTGAGCTTGGCCCAATCGGGCGGCGTCATCGTCAGCCACAGCCGATACGCCTTGAGCCGCCAGTCTAGCATCCATTGCGGCTCGTTCTTCTTGGCCGAGATGAAGCGCACGGTGTCCTCGCTCAGGCCCTTGGGCGCAAACTCCTGCTCGATGTCGGAATGGAAACCCCATTCATAGGTCTTGTTGGCGGCTGCATGCGCCTCAGCGTTACGGGTGACGATCTCGCCCTGTTCACTATCCATCATGCAACAACTCCTGTTCCCCGGCGAAGGCCGGGGCCCAGTTGGGAAGGCGGTGGTAAGGAAGCGCTGCGTTCAGCCAATGCAGGCTCCGTAGCTGGACCCCGGCCTTCGCCGGGGAGCGATGAAAGAGAAGCCAGCGAAACACCCGCCAGCGCCCCGCGCACCGCGCCGTTAACGGCGTTCCAGTGCGGCTTGACCCGGCAATTGCCCTCAACAACGCAATCGTGGCTGCCGGCATCAACGCACGCCGTCATCGCAATCGGCCCTTCAATCGCTTCGATAATGTCGGCCAGGCTGATCGCTGACGGCGGTCGTGACAGGCGGAACCCGCCACCGGTACCGCGTGAACTCTCGATCAGCCCGGCGGTCGACAGCCGGCTTACCAGTTTTTGCACGGTTGGCAGCGGCAGCCCTGTCTCTTCTGCCAACAGCGTGGCGTTGAGCCGCGTCGCGCCGCACACGCGGGCGGCGGCGGACATCATCACCACGGCATAATCAGCAAGGCTGGAAAGGCGCATCGAATCTCAATCGGACAGAATTGATCCGATTGCCATGTGGGGGTTCAGGCGATGTGGGTCAACCCACTTCTTATCCTCCCCGGCATGGGGAGGTATTGAAGAATGTCAGGTCCGACCCACCAGCGGACTAACCTGATCACCCAGCGCGGTCCGTTGCGCGGTCACCAATTGCGCCAGCAAGGTTGGTTCGGCGTGAAATTGTCGCGGGGTCATGCCGGTGAACTGCTTGACCTCGCGGATCATGTGCGACTGGTCATAGAATCCCCGCTCGATCACATCCTCAAGCGTTTCCTGACCGGATGCCAGCGCGACCGCTGCTTTCAGCGCGCGATATTTGCGCGCCAGCATCTTGGGCGGCGCGCCGTACATGGCGTTGCATTTGCGCTCGACCTGGCGGCGCGACAGCCCGGTAATGGCGATCAGATCGTCCATCTCCGGCGACGGTGAATCCGCCAGCCAGCCATCAACCTGCTGCATGAAATGCAGGCCGCCCGCGCCGCGATCCTGAATCAATTGCCGCACCAGCGGCTCGGCAATCGCCGCGCAGGCTTCGACAGTCGCTGCCTGCTGAAAGGCGGCAAACGCCGCCCTGAGCCGGCTCGCGCCGAACAGGCTGGTGGCATCGACCGTGCGGTTGAGCATGGTTGATGCGTCGGCACCGACCATCGCCATCCACCCGGCAGCGGTCAGCCCCATGCCGAACAGCCGGACCGGCCCCGTTGCCCGCGCCCGGGTCGGGCCGCAGGTCGGACCAAGCACGTGAATATCCGCCGACGCCTGTTCCACGCCATCGGCAAAGAAATATTGCGCACTGCCCGACGAGAGGCGGAAACGAAGCTGCGCATAATCAGCCCGCTCGACATCCTCGAACAGCGGCACATCGGCGCGGAAGTAATAGAACAGCGTGACATAGGCCGTCAGGTCTGCGGCCGGGACTGCATAGTCCAGCTGAACAATATCCACGATGCGCGCCCCGTCTTTTTATGGCGGTCAACCTAGGGCGGGACAGCGAGAAAGAAAAGCGGCCCGGGCAGTTTCCCGCCCAGGCCGAAGTGAAAGAGCCTTCCATGGGGGAAAGCTCTTCGGGTCGCAGCTATTTTCTAGCGTGGCTGAACCGGGCTGTATTGGACGAAAGCGCCAATATGGCCTTGATCGCTTTGACCAGCGCGTCTGTCGCTGGCAGGAGAGCAAGGATGATCTTTCCGCTGATCCGCCCCGCCCTGTTCGCCCTGGATGCCGAGCGCGCGCACGGCCTGACCATCGCCGCATTGGCGGCCTGGGGCGGTCGCGGTGCCGCTGGCCCGGCCACCGACGCTCGGCTCACCACGACCGTTGCCGGCCTGACCTTCGCCAACCCGATCGGTCTCGCAGCCGGCGTCGACAAGGACGGTCGAGCGATTGATGGCTTTTTCGGCCTTGGCTTTGGCAGTGTTGAGATCGGCACACTGACCCCGGTACCGCAACCCGGCAATCCGCAACCGCGCCTGTTCCGGCTGGTTGAGGACGCGGCAGTGATCAACCGCATGGGCTTCAACAATGGTGGCCTGGCCGCCGCCCTGCCCCGCGCGCTCAAGGCGAGGCGGCGCGGTCGGCTGGGAATCAATGTCGGCGCCAACAAACATGCCGCTGATCGCATCGCCGACTATGCACATGGCGTCGGGCAGGCAGCACAGATTGCGGATTATGTCACAATCAATATCAGCTCGCCAAACACCCCCGGCCTGCGCGACCTGCAACATGGTGAGGCGCTGGCCGAGCTGCTCGCCGCTGCGGATGAGGCACGGCGTATGCCAATCCAGCGCCCACCGCTGTTCCTCAAGGTCGCGCCAGACCTTTCCCCGTCCGAAGTCGATGTGATCGCGCGCGCCGCAATCGAGCGTGGCATTGATGCACTGATTGTCGGCAACACCACCGTCTCGCGCCCGGATCTTCGCTCTGCGCACGCCGATGAAGCGGGCGGCCTGTCCGGCGCGCCACTGGCGCGGCTGGCGCGTCAGCGGCTCGCGGATTTTCACCGTGCGACCGGTGGCCACATTGCGCTGATTGGCGTCGGCGGCATCGATTCGGGTGCAGAGGCCTATGCCCGCATTCGTGCCGGCGCCCATCTGGTCCAGCTTTACAGCGCGCTGGTGTTCCACGGACCCGGCCTTGCGCGACAGATTGCGCGTGATTTGTCCCTGCTGCTGCAACGCGATGGCTTTGCCAATGTCGCGGATGCCGTCGGCACTGGTTGACGTAGCGCCCTCCCCCGCTACGCTTTGTGCCTATGAAAAGCCGTTTGCTCACCTTCGCCCTGCTTCTGCTGTTCCCGGTCGCTGTCCAGGCGCAGGGCATGGTCAGTTCCGCCGACCCCCGCGCCAGTGCGGCGGGCGTCGAAATCCTCAAGGCGGGCGGCAGCGCCACTGACGCCGCGATCGCGACCATGCTCGCACTCAACGTGGTGGAGCCGCAAAGCTCGGGCATTGGTGGCGGCGCCTTCATCGTCCATCATGATGGCAGGCGCGGCACGCTGGCAACGTTCGACGGGCGCGAAGCAGCACCACAGGCAGCCGACACGCACTGGTTCTATGGCCCCGATGGCAAGCGGCTCAGCATCTTCAATGCCGTACCCGGCGGTCGCAGTGTTGGCGTCCCCGGTGATCTGCGCGTGATGGCAATGGCGCACCAGCGTTATGGTCGCCTGCCCTGGGCGCGACTGTTCGCCCCGGCGATCCGCCTGGCGCGGGATGGCTTTGCGATCAGTGAACGGCTGCACAACATGATCGGCAATTTCAGCCGCCATGTTGATCCATGGGCACGTGGCCATTTCCTTGATGCCGATGGCAAGCCACTGCCCGTGGGCACGATCCTCAAAAGCCCTGAACAGGCCGCACTTTACATCCGGATTGCCCGGCGCGGCCCTGCCGCCTTCTATACCGGTCCGACCGCACAGCTGCTGGTTGCTGCTGTCAATGGCGCGGCCCGCAACCCGTCAAAGATGACGCTGGCTGATCTCGCCAGCTACCGCGCGAAGGAGCGGACGCCCTTGTGCGGAACCTATCGCAGCTACCGCATCTGCGGCATGGGGCCGCCTTCGTCGGGTGGCGTGGCGGTATTGCAGATCCTCAAGCAGCTTGAGCGCTTTGACATGGCGGCACTGGGCAAGGACAGCCCGGTGGCATGGCACCTGTTCGCCGAGTCAGAACGGCTCGCCTATGCAGATCGTGACATGTATCTTGGTGATCCCGATCACGTTTCCGTACCGGTCAAGGGGCTGGTCGATCCAACCTATCTCGCCGCCCGTTCGGCACTCATCTCTCCCGACAAGACCATGGCGAGCGTCACCGCCGGCATCCCGTCAGGCGCGCCACCGCGCGTCAAGGCACCCAATGCCGATGTTCCCGGCACGACTGATCTCGTCGTGGTTGATCGCCGGGGCAATGTCGCTGAGGTCACCACCACGATTGAAAGCCCGTTCGGCTCGGGGCTGTCAGTTGATGGCGTCATGCTCAACAACGAGCTGACCGATTTCGACTTTGTGCCGGAACGTGACGGCTTCCTCGTCGCCAACCGCGTCCAGGGCGGCAAGCGCCCGCGCAGTTCGATGTCACCAACCATCGTCTATGATGCCAGGGGCAAGGTCCGTATTGCACTTGGCGCGGCGGGCGGTTCGACGATCATCGCGCAGGTGTCCAAGGCGCTGGTCGCGGTGCTCGACTGGAACATGTCGGCGCAGGATGCCATTGCGCTCGGCTTGCTCTATGCGCCCGGTCACACCGCGACTGCGGAAAAGGGCACGCAGCTCGAACCCATGGTGCCGGCGCTGCAGGCCCTGGGTGAGAGCGTTCAGATCGCCCCGCTCGGTCTCAAGGCCAATGCGATTGAACGGGTCAATGGTCGTTGGGTCGGCGCTGCTGATCCGCGCAGTGAGGGCGTGGCGATGAGTGAGGACGGCAGCGTCACCACCATCATCCGCGCCGGTGCCATCCCTAACCGCCCACCCGAATAACATCAGCTGACCGCGCAGCCGAAAACGGCGCGCCCCTCCCCGGGAGAGAGACTTTGCGAACGCTCGAACACTTCCCCAATCTCGTCACCATGTTCCTGGCGCGTGCGCGCGAAAAGGGCGATGCGCCGTTCCTGTGGCACAAGGACGAGGGCGCCTGGGTGCCGACAAGCTGGGCCAGCGCGGCACAGCAGGTTGCCAGCCTGGCCTCCGGGTTGAAGGCCATCGGCCTCGCACCGGGCGATCGGGTGATGCTGGTCAGCGAGAACCGCCCCGAATGGTGCATCAGCGATCTGGCGATCATGGCGGCGGGCTGCATCACCGTGCCGACCTACATCACCAACACCGAGCGCGACCACGCCCACATCATCGAGAACAGTGGCGCCAAAGCGGTGATCGTCTCCTCGGCCAAGCTCGCCAAGACCTTGTTGCCGGCGGCGATCCGCGCGTCAGATGCCAAGATCATCATCGGTATCGAGGATTTGCGCATCACCCAGCCAGGCAGCCTCGACGTCCATAGCTGGAGCGGGCTGATCGCCGAACACGCCACTGCGCCGGACCAGCTGACCATCACCGCCAAGCGCGAGGATACCGCCTGCATCATCTACACCTCGGGCACCGGCGGTGCGCCGCGCGGCGTGATGCAGCACCACGGCGCGATCCTGCACAATGTCGATGGCTGCTGCCGCGTCATCTCGGAAGATTTTGGCTGGGGGGACGAGGTGTTCCTGTCGTTCCTGCCACTCAGCCATGCCTATGAGCATAGCGGTGGACAGCACTTCCCGATCGGGCTTGGTGCGCAGATCTACTATGCCGAGGGGCTCGACAAGCTCGCCTCCAACATCGAGGAAACGCGCCCGACGATCATGGTCGTCGTGCCCCGGCTGTTCGAGGTGCTGCGCACGCGGATCACCAAGCAGGTCGAGAAGCAGGGTAAGCTGTCCAACTACCTGCTCGACCGCGCCCAGCATATCGGTGCGAAGGAATATGAGGGGCGCATGTCACTGCGCGACCAGCCGATGCGGCTGTTGGTCAATGCCACGCTCAAGCCCAAGATCCAGCAACGCTTTGGCGGGCGGATCAAGGCGATGGTGTCAGGCGGCGCACCGTTGACGCCAGAGGTCGGCATCTTCTTCCAGTCGCTCGGCCTGACCTTCCTGCAGGGCTATGGCCAGACCGAGGCGGCGCCGGTCATCTCGTGCAATCGCCCCTCGGTCGGGCTGCGCATGGACACCGTCGGCCCGCCGCTGGCCAACACCGAGGTGCGCATCGCCGACGATGGCGAGATTCTGGTGCGCGGCGAGCTGGTGATGCACGGCTACTGGAACAACCAGGCCGAGACCGATCGCGTGCTCAAGGACGGTTGGCTGCACACCGGCGATATCGGGCTGATCGACGACAAGGGCCGGATCAAGATCACCGACCGCAAGAAGGACATCATCGTCAACGACAAGGGCGACAATGTCGCACCGCAAAAGGTCGAGGGAATGCTGACGCTGCAACCCGAGATCGTCCAGGCGATGGTCTATGGGGATCGCAAGCCGTACATGGTCGCCGTGCTGGTGCCCGATCCCGACTGGACGCAGGAATGGTGCGCGAAGAACGGCGCGGCGTGCGACTTTGCCCGGCTGGCGGAAAACAGCGAGTACCGCACCGCGCTTGGCCACGCGGTCGAACGGGTCAACAAAGATCTGTCGGTGATCGAGCGCATCCGCCGCTTCATCCTCGCCGACGGGCCGTTCGTGATCGAGAATGAGCAGCTCACCCCAAGCCTGAAGATCCGCCGCCACGTGCTGAAGGAAGTCTACGGCCCCCGGCTGGACGCGCTCTACAAGGGGTGACCTGGCTCAGCGTGGCTTGGGTACGACCTGCAACGTCCAGTCATTTTCCGGCTTGAGATAGCGCGCGGCGGCCGCCTGCAAGTCAGCGGCGGTCGTCGATGCGACATCCTGATAGATGTTGCGCAGCGCGTCGATCCGCGACGGGTCATAGGTCGCCCCGGCAAGGCGGTTCATCCAGAACTGGTTGCCGGTCGCCTGTCGCAGGATCAGCTGGGTCATCGGCCCGACGGTGCGGTTCAGCTCATCATCGCTGATCGGGTGCGCGACCAGATCTGCCGCTATTTCGCGGGCAAGCTTGAAGAACAGCGGTAGATTCTCCGGTGCGACCTGTCCGATGGCCAGCATCCGTCCGCCCGAGGACGCGCCAATTGGCCAGTCGTTCGAGACATTGGGGCTGTAACTGGCCCCGGCCTCAGAGCGCAGACGATCAAACAGCCGGTCGGAGAAGATGTTGGCAAGGATGTCGAGCCGGCGAGACTCGGTTATGCCCGCCACACCGCCGCCCGTTGGCCAGGCGATGACGGCGATAGCGCGGTCACTGGCGCCCTGGTGGGTCCGCACAACCGGGGTGGCCACATGCGCCGGGAAACGCACCGGCGGCGGCGTCATGGCCGTCACCGCGCGCGTCGGCAGCGCGCCGAAACTCTTCGCGACGGCGTCGATCGCACGGTCGATGTTGATGTCGCCGAACACCTCGACCTCAATCGGGCCGCTGGCGAGCAACGGCGCCCATAATGCCTTGAACCCCTCCGGCGTGGTTGTGGCGATGTCTTCACGCGGCGGCGTTGCCCAACGCGGATCACCATCGCGCAACAAACCCTCCAGATCACGGCCCAGCACCTGGTCTGGTGACGAGTTGAGCGAGTCAATCGCCGACATCATATAGGTGCGTGCGCGCAGCACCGGGTTGGGATCCCAGCCGGGGACAGCGATCTTGGTGGCCATCAGACGAAGCTGGTCCGCGAGATCACCCGGTGACGTCATCGCCCCCAGCGCGAAGGCATCGTCATCGATCGCGAAATCAAGCCCCATGCGGCGACCAGCTGTCATCTGGTCAATGTCGCCTTGCTTTAGGGTGCCAATCCCGCTGGCCATCAGCGCAAGGTTGGCGGGCCAGATTGGCGTGCGGCGATCAGCCGGCAGCGCGGCATAGCCACTGCCAAAACGGACCCGAACATAGACGCGGCTGCTTTCCGCCGTGGTCGCATTGAGCAACACGCGCACGCCATTGGCAAACTCGACGCGCTGCAACTTCAGGTCGAGCAGATCGACTACGGTGTGGCTGGTGACAATGCCGGGCTTGCCGAGCTTGGGCAGGCGCGAAAAGCCAATCGCCGCCTGGGCGGTGCGGTTGACGCCAGGTGCCTTGACCTTGTCATTGATCGCCGCGGCGAGCCGCGTGGCAAGCCCGTCTGCCGCAGTATGCACGTTAAGTACGGCACGAGACGTTACGCCCCTGAACACGCGCTGGGTGGAGGCAAACACGCGCGCCGGCGTGAACATGCCCTTGCGCTTTGCCTCCAGGAACACGCCGTTGATGGTTGCGGCGGAGGTGGTCGTTTCGCGAATATCGACCGCCTGCACCATGTCATCAGCCAGTTTGGCCCCGGCATCGACCTCCGCCGTTTGCATCATGGTGCGGAATATTTCGCCGCGTTCCGCCAATTCCTGGTCGATCTCCGCCTTTGACGGCGGTGCCATCTGTGCGTCAGCAATAACGGCACGGGCGTCCCTGAGTGCAGCCTCCCAGTCATCGCCGACCGGCTGCACTGACAGGAAGGTCGCGTTAACCGAGCGCGCGACATCATCAAGCGAAACCTGCGCAACGAGATAACTGCCGCCGGTGCGCGCACGTGCCTCGAGCCGCCGGTTGATGACATCGAGCGCGATCTGATCGACCAGCCGCTCCTGATTGAAGATCACCGTATCGTCATTGTACTTCCACGGCCGCACCGTCGCGGTGCGGACGATGACGGGAAGGCCCGGCTCTACCACCGCCGCTGTCGATGGCTCGATTGGCGCGGGCGTGCCGAAATCCGGCTCCGCCGGACGGGGGCCAACGCCCTGCCATCCCCCAAAATGCTGCGCGACAAGTTTCTCAAACAGCGCCGGGTCCATATCGCCTGAGACGACAACGACCGCACGCTCGGGCCGGTACCAGCGATCATGAAAGGCGCGCACCGAATCCGCCGTGGCGGCGTTGAGCGTTTCGAGCGTTCCGATCGGCTGGCGTTGCGCCACCGGCTGACCGGCGAACAAGGTGCCGAGCACGGTGTCACCAAACTTGCTTTGCGGCCCGAGGCTCTCGCGCCGTTCGGCCAGCACTGCCGGGCGTTCGGCATTGAGCGCGGCAGGGGTGATGTTGGGCTTCGTCACCATGCCGGCGAGAATCTTCATGCTCTCATCAAGGCCGCCCTCGGTGGCGCTCGGCAGATCGAGCTTGTAGGTCGTGCCGGTAAAGGTCGTCTCGGCATTATTGTCCGAACCGAACGTCGCGCCGAAACGCTGCCAGATACGTTTGGCCTCGCCATCGGGGACATATTCCGATCCGCGAAACGAAAGATGTTCGATCAGATGGGCGTAGCCACGCTCACTGTCGGTTTCCATCAGCGACCCGGCATCCATCCGCACGCGGATCGACACCTGCCCCGGCGGCACACCGTTGCGGCGCACGGCATAGCGCACGCCATTGCTCAGCGTACCGAAACGCCATGCCGGATCAGGCGCGATGTCACTGCCCTTGTAAAGCCAGGCACTGCGGTCAACGATGTAGCGGTCGGACTCACCATGCGGCGCCGCGCGCTGGCCAATGGCCTGGGGCGCGATGGCGAGAAACAGGGGGGCGACAAGGGCGACGCGAAACGCGCGGGTCAGAAAGGTCATGCCGGGCAACCTAGGGTTCGGCCCGCGCAGAGGCAATGCCCGGAGGTGAGAGACTTTGCCGCTGGCGTGGCGATCGCCCTGCGCGGCGGCAGGATTAACGCGTGCAGGCGTTGGCCGCGATATCGGTTGATGACAGCCGCGATGCCCTGGTGCTGGTCACCAGCGAGAAATCGGTCGACTGGCACCGCTTGATCTGGAAGCGGACCTTGCGGGCATGAAAGTCGAGTGAGACACGACGGAAATTCTCCATCAGATCGGTCCCGAGGAACATCGCCGGGTGATCATTGAGCGCGAATGAGGCGAAAGGCGGCACATCGGCAAAGGCGATCACCACGTCGCGCATCACGATCGGCCCGATGCGCAGCTCATCAAGATAGGCCAGTTGCAGCGCGACGGTGGCGCCGGTTACCCCCACCGCCTCAACCGTCTGCAATTTCTTGTGGCGTTTGCCAAAGATGCGCTCGCGCAGTGCCAGGTTACCGATCGTAATTTCGGAGCCGGTATCAATGACCGCATCGACGGCATGGCCATTGGCGCGCGCCTGGGTGAGAATAAGCTGGCCACGTCGCCGCTTGGCGACAACCACAATGTCACCATCCATATAGCGCGCCGGGCGCCGCGCATCCTCAATGGTGATGACGTGCTTGTCGAAATCCATCATCAGCCGCTGTTCAATCAGCGCATCGATCCCAAGCAAACCCTGTGCGCCAAGATCCTCCTCCTTGAGCACCGGCAGTTCCAGGTTGTTGATCGTGCCCTGGCCAACGCCAAGCTCGGCAACGGCAACACGGTCCACCAGACCGGTTTCGGTCATGCCGTGCAACATGACCGGCGCTGCCGCTGGCAGTCGCAGCCCACGGGCGATCCGGGAACCGAGCGCCGATGTGTCGGCGCCGCTGTCCACCACAAAGCGAAACGGCCCATGGCCCTCCACCTTGACGCCAACCGTCATGCGGCTGTCCACCTTACGCGCGCCAATGTCCGTTCCGGTGATCGCCAGGTTGTTGTCAATCTCGGCAGGCGGCAGCGGCGGCAGCATCTTCACCGCACTGTCGCGCTGGCCCGCGCCAGCGACCATGGTTTGCGCAAAGCCGGGCGAAGCGAAGGCCATCCCTGCGCCGGTCAGCGCCAGAGCAATGAGCAATCTGTGGCAAGCACCGATATGTGAGGCCATCATGATGACATTGTACGCGCATTTCGCGCCATGTGCCATGGGGATTGGCGGGCATGGCACCCGCGGAGCTTACAAACAGCCCCTCGTCAAGCGCATATAGACGCCGAACCTAAGTTATGAGCGGCCCGAGAACGGAGAGCACGTCAGGAACGGTCATCAACAATCCCAGGCCGGAGATGGCTTGATCCCGGCTTTCAATTTACAATGGGCATCTCGTAAGCCCATCGATCCTGAAAGCACCTATGATCTGAGCAAAGCGGACTCTCGCTCATTATACGCCTGACGTCTTCGATGGCTTCGCATGAAATTCCAGGTTCAAGATGCACGACAAGATTTCCTGCCGCCGCGGGCATTTCGTGGAGTTCAGCCATATACTTTCGCGTTGTGTCAGCGTCTATATCCTGCCCGTTCCATTCCTTGGTTCCCCGCTTGCTTACTAACAGATGCCAAGGCTCGTATTTAGCTGATGGAGCGACTTGAGGAATAGCTAAGCGGTTATCGCAGCTACCGAGGGCTGAGGCTTCAATAGAGCTGTTTGCCTGCTGTGACGGGGAGCACCCCATCAGGAGACCTGCCACAATGACTATATGTGCCAGTTGCACGCAGACCACCCTTCGCTGTTTAAGATTGCTATCCATCATTTCGAAGAACAGTCGATTGAGCTGCTGCCGGTCTCATGGACACGAGGTTAGGCTACATTAGCTTGCTTCTCGAAGTCCATGGGGCTGAGATACCCCAAGGTCGAGTGCCTGCGTGTCGGGTTGTAGAAGCGTTCGATATAGTCGAACACATCGGCCCTTGCCTGATCGCGCGTACGATAGGTTTTTCGCGCGACCCGCTCGGTTTTGAGCGAGGAGAAGAAGCTCTCCATTGCAGCATTATCCCAGACATTGCCCGACCGGCTCATTGAGCAGGTGACGCCGTTATCGGCCATGAGCCGTTGGAACTGCTCGCTGGTATATTGACTGCCCTGGTCCGAGTGATGCAGCAGGGCGTCGGGCTTGCCACGCCGCCAGATCGCCATGACCAGCGCGTCGGTGACGAGTTGCGCCGTCATCGTGTCACTCATCGACCAGCCGACCACGCGCCTGGAGAACAGATCGATGACGGCCGCGACGTAGAGCCAGCCTTCGATCGTCCAGATATAGGTGAAGTCGGCCACCCATTTCCTGTTCGGCGCGTCGGCGCTGAACTGGCGATCGAGAACATTGCCGGCGATGACCGATCTTTCGCCATCGTCCTTGGGAAGGCCACGGCGCTGGGGCCGCGCCTTCAGCCCGTGCAGGCGCATCAGCCGTTCGATGCGGTGCAGGCCGCATGAAGGGCCTTCGGCCAGAAGATCGTGCCAGACGCGACGCGCGCCATAGGTCCGATCGCTGGCGATGAAGCTGGCGCGGATCTTCGCGCTGAACGCCTCGTCGCTGGATGAGCGTGCGCTCGGCGCGCGCGTGAGCCAGGCATGAAAGCCGCTGCGCGAGACCCCGAGCGCCTCGCAAATCCACGATACCGGCCAGATACCCCGGTGCTTCGCGATGAAGGCGAACCTCATATCGAGTCCTTCGCGAAGTAGGCCGCCGCTTTTTTTAAGATGTCGCGCTCCGCCTTCACCCTGACAAGCTCGCGGCGAAGTCAATCAAGGCTCGGGCTTCATGTTGCCGTGGCCGGGGAATGCTGAGGCCGCTGCCTCGTGCACCCATTTACGCAGCACATTTACATGCACGTCCAGATCGCGCGCCGCCTGAGCAGCTGTCACCCCACGATCCCGCACCAGCTTCACCGCCTCAAGCTTGAACTCTCGGCTGAACTTCCGTCGTTGCATCGTCACCCTCCGGTTCCATAAACACCTTATCTCGGTGTCCACGAAACCGGCAGCAGCTCAGATGTAGCTTCCGCTCCCAGTACAGGTAAACTGAGTATTGCGAGGGCTGGACGAGGCGCGGCGGCTAATCTCGTCAATCGTCTGCTGATTCGGCGTCACTCCAGCGCCCCGTCCCATTAGGCTTCCCTGAGAGCCAGGAACGTCTCGCTTGAAGCGCCGCCCTTGGGCATTAACGCCTCCACCATACTGGTCCCCAGCTCCTAGAGTGTGGCCGAACTCATGCTTTTGCGCTTTTTGCCCTGATCCGGGTGCCAGAAAGATTTGTCGACCCCCTATGCCGTCCGTGTGAGAACGCTTCCCATCTGGATTGGTATCTTTCAAGGACGGATCCGTTCTTACCGAAACGGAGTCTACCTCGCTAGCGAGGTATGGCCTTACCTCGATTCTGATGCGACTGGAGTCGACACCATCAATTCTCATGTTTCGCAATATTTCCCGATCGGGCACATCCGACCTGTTCACTATTGGAACGTAGATGATCTTCAGACCCGGGAAATTGTAGACGGTATCAGTTCCGTCCGGATCGCGCCCATCAATCGGATCATTCCCGACATAGGCATAAAGATTGTTCTGATCCTTATACCCAATCGGATCGGTCTGCAGGAAACGACCGAGCCGCGCCGAATACATCCGGGCCTTGTAATAGTACATGCCCAGCTCAGGCAGGAACATCTGGCCCGTATATTGAAACCGCGGGCCGCTGGCATCCGGCACGCCATATTCATCATAGCCGATTCGAAGAGTGAGACCACCAGCTGCATTGCCAATGGCATAGATCGAGCCTTGCTGATCCGTCAGCATCGAGCGTCGGAGCGAAAAATTGGCGCCATAGACCAGGAGCGGATCATCATCACCCGAGCCGTGGGCGTAGCTCCTCCACAACGCCCCATTCTGATACTCGGTGAGCATTTCGTCGCCATCATACAGAAACTGCGTGGTGGTCGTTGTCGGACTGGACGTCTGGAACAGCCGCCCCAGCGGGTCATAAACCAGATCGGCATTGATGGTACCGGATGCGGATACCAAGCGGTTTTCGACATCATAGGTGAATGTCGTGCCGCCATTCGACATCAGGTTACCATTTGCATCGTAACCCAGCGCGCCAGCGCCAACTGTTGAATATTGGTTCAGGCCATTGGCACCATAGGCCGTGTTAGCCGTAGCAAAGTTGCGATAGGTGTAGAGATCGTTGGACCCGCTCCGGACCGCAATCTGGCTTGCCGGGCTATATTGGAACCCGAACGTCTGATCATATGTTGTGCCGGTAAAGTTATCAGTCTGCGAAGAAAGACGACCGATCGCATCATAGTCAAACGCCGTTGGCACAGCACCAAGTGTCCTGGTGGCCAACCGGCCCTGCGGATCATAACCGAAGAGGGCTGCCTGCGTGGCGCCATTTTCCTTGATTATGGTCAGACGATTGAGACCATCATAATCATAAGTAAGAAAATTTCCCTCGGGATAGGTAATCCTCGTCCGGTTACCCGCCTCATCGAACAAATGGCCAATGGTCCGGCTGACACCACCCATGGCAACCGTGGTTGAACTCTGACGCCCAAAGCCATCAAAGGCGTTGAGCACCGCATCGGCGCCGGTTGGGCTGTCAAAACGCGCCTCTGTCTGCAAGCCGCGCAGATCATAGGCGTAATAGACATCGCGAACCGCGGACGCCGGGGGCGTAGAGCAGGCATAGCCCGCGACACAGGCACCATTGAGGCGCTTGGCCGTGACGCGGTTCAGCGCATCATAGTCATAGGCGATGACCCGCCCGTCGCGCTTGCGCACCGCCGTCCGGTTGCCATTGTCATCATAGGTGTAAAATTCATAATCGAGCGGATTGACCACACCCGGTGTTGTCACGCTGGGGAAGGTCCACTGAATTTGCCGGTCAAACCCGTCATAGGTCATGGTCGCCAGGTTACCGTTCGCATCGATAACGCTGGTTTGCTTGCCCGCGGCATTATATTCGTACTGGGCGTAAAATTGCGCGCGCGGTGTACCAACCGCCTTTTGCACGGTTTTGAGATTGCCGACTTCATCATAGCCGTTGCGGGTGACGCGATCTGCACCATAAGCGCCCGTCGTGTCGGGCGTGCAGGCATCTCCGCTCAGGGCGCCGCCAACCAGACTGCCATCTGAGGCAATGGTCGGGAAGGCCGGCTGGTTCATCCGGATTGCAACGCAAAGCGGCCGGCCAAAAGGATCATAATTGGTTTCAGCAAGCGTCTGGGTTGCGCCCATACCCGCCGTTGCCACGGCGCGCGCGCGCCCGGCGGCATCATAAGCCGTTGCGGTGCGTTGAAAGGGAGCGAACTGCGCCCAACCGGCATTGGTTTGATCCGGAACGGTGCCTTTTTCGACCAGGACCGGCTGACCATCCGCATTGTAACTGGTGCGGGTCGCGATGGGCGTTAACGCGCCGGTATCGTCGGGGTCGGGGGTGATCTCGCCGATCTTCTGGCGCGCAACGTCATAGATCATGCGCACCTTGTCGATCGTGCCCGCGCGCGGGCCATCGACAGCGACGATATTGCCGACATCGTCATAGCTGGTGGTCGTGGTAGCCAGCGGCGTGTTGTCACCAAGAAGCAGCGAGTTCGTGGTTGGCAACATATGAGGGCCGTAGCCAATCACCGTGCGGACCTCGTCAGCGGTGCCCGCACAGGGTGACTGCGTCCGGCAGACCGCCGTCAGCGTCAAGCGCGGCCCGTCTCTGTAAATATTGGTCGTCCCGACGGTAAAACTTGAATAGAGTATGGAATATTCATTGCGCGTTAAGGGCCTGACGCCATTGGAACCCGCTGGCGCAAGGATGGTCAAGGGCAGACCCGAGCCAGGATCATAGGTAATGTCCGTCGCGTTATTGCGAGAGTCATAAATCCTGATCGGCTTGTTGCACGTGCGGATATAGGTGCAACCCGCCTCATATTCAGCGCGCGTGACAAGCGGGCTTCCCCCGGCCGATGGCTTGGGATTGGTGGTGATTGCCGTAACGTTACCGCGCGCATCATAGGTATAACCAACACTGTCGAGTTCAGGCCGCGTGATGCTCTTCAGGCGGCTGAAACTGTCGTACGTGAAGGTCGTTGTACGATTGAGTTCATCGACCACCTGGGTGACCGGCCCCGGCACCGATTGGTGCGTCAAACGCCGCGTATGCCCTGTCGGGTCCGTCACTGTCGTGGTTCCGCCGCCGGTGGAGCTGGCGGAAAAATTGTAACTATAGCCCCAGTGATTGCCGCTCGATGTATAGCCCGTCACACGGTGGCTGCCGTCATAGGTAAAATCGGCCACCACCCCGCCCGGGGAGACGATCCGCGTCATGTCACCATTGTTGTTGAAAGTGTAGCTGGTGACGCGGTTCAGCGGGTCGGTGAATGTCTGGGTCGTGTTCTTCGGTCGCAAATAGCTTAGAGCGGTTTCCGTTCATTCAGGTTCATAGCCGCATGATCTGAAGTAGTTTGCGCATTCGTTGGGCTGGAAGATGTCGACGAGCCTGCCGATCAAGTCCCACAATCCGCTGACGGTTCGTTCGCCCGCCTTACGGAGCATGGCCTTGAGCCGGGAGAAGGCCTTCTCGATAGGGTTGAAGTCCGGGCTGTAGGGCGGGAGGAAGCGAAGGGTTGCGCCGGCCGCTTCGATCCTTTCCTTCACAGCCGCCCGTTTGTGGCTTGAGAGGTTGTCCATGATGACCACGTCGCCTGGCCGCAGCGCGGGCACCAGAACCTGCGCCACATAGGCTTCGAACCAGTCGCCGTTGATCGGCCCATCCAGCACCATCGGCGCGACCATGCCGGTCATACGCAGACCAGCGACCAGCGTGGTGGTTTTGCGATGGCCGTGCGGAAAGCCCATCCGCAGCCGTTCGCCTTTCCGACAGCGACCGTGACTGCGGGTCATATTGGTGGCGGTCCAGGTCTCATCGATGAAGACAAGGCGTTCGGGTTCAAGGTCGAGCTGGCCCTCGAACCAGTGCTGGCGTTGCCTCAGGACATCGGGACGGTCCTGCTCGATCGCGTGCCCGGTCTTTTTTTACGCGTGATCCCGTGCCGGGCAAAAAAACGATGCACCGTGCCGATCCCAACCACGGCGCCGCGCTCGATCAGCCGCGCCTGTATCTCGACCAGCGTCATGTCGCCCTGCTCGGCAATCAGCTCCCGAATGAAGCCGCCGTGCGCCTCGATCTTGCCTGAATGTCGGTCCCCTCCGCGCGGCTTGGCCAAAGCCTGACCATGCTTCAGGGCGAGTTGTCGCCAGCGGATCGCGCTCGACACGCTGACCCCAAAGCGGGCTGACGCCGCGCGGCAACTCAGGCCGCCATCAATCGCTGCGACAACCCTGTCCCGAAGATCCTGTGAAAGCGTTCGTGCCATCCATGCTGGCCTCCTGCCACCAGCAGGAAGTTTGAATCACACCCAAGCCGTAAAGGGAATCCCTATCGATTCCGTTCGTACGGAAACCGCTCTAAGGTATTATCTGTTCCGTTCAGGCTAGGCGTTGCCACAATCATTGACTGGGTAGATGACGCACCGCCGAACGTTGATGCAGACATCGTAAAAGTGATCGATGGCGCATAATAGGTTCCGGTCTTTTTTACCGTGTAACCATCTGGCCGGACTACCGTAATCTCACCACCGTTGCTGCTCATTGCTATTTGCGGGCTTTGGTCAATGAGGTAGGTTGTCCCGCCTTGTGCCGGGTCATATTTTACAGCTGGCCATGCGCGCGTATTGCCGAATGCCTCATTGTCAAAACGAGCATTCTGCGGATAACCACCGAAGGCGACCTGGTTTCCATAAAAGGAAATTTCAACGCCCTGGCGCGATCTATATTTGCACTGCGAAATCCAGCCTGCACCTGTCAAACCGCCCGTAAAATAGCAGGCCAGCTGTGCGCCCGTATTGGGGCGCTTCTGGGTATAAACATAGCGCGTCCCGACCGCCGGGATAACCGTAGTTTCGGGCTGCTGCACAGCATCAGCAAATTCATCGCTGCCGCCGTCAGACTCGACAATGACGTGCCAATCCTTGTCGAGCCACAAACGCGGCGTATTGGGCAACCAGCCCTGCCCGCTCCACTGAAAGTAGAATGGAGCCGGATCCGCGCTTCCGCCCATCGACAAGGCCGGTGAACGCACAATCAGGCGCCCGCTCAACAGATCAACGCCATTGGCATCAACCGGGTTATAGGATGGGACGTTCAACGCCGAGCCGCTGGTCTGCCCGGCCTGTTGCGCGGCAACGGGAAGCGCGGCGCCACCAAGTGCCAATGCCAGACAAAGCCTCGCCATCATGCCCATCCATGGCCGACAAGAAGATCGCCGCGTCGAGGATTTCATCAAACCGCTCCAACGAAAATAATATGTTGTGTAAGAGTCTGATTCATAATTATCTCTTTTTATTTCATGTTCTTGCGATTCGGCGTGTGAAGAGCTGGATCGACGCGATGAACAGCCATGCAGTGGCCGAGGCGATGGTCTGTTCGAAGTCTTTGGCGAGGCGGCGATTTCGGTTCAGCCAAGCGAGGGTTCGCTCGACAACCCAGCGGCGCGGGAGAACCACGAAGCCTTTTGCGGCATCGGATCGCTTGATGATTTCGATGGTCCATTTTCCGATCCGGCGCAGCGCGTGCTTGAGCTTGTCACCGGCATAGCCGCCATCGGCGAAAACATGCCGCAGCCACGGGAAGCGCCTGACGATCTCGGCCAGCACCAGCGGCGCGCCATCACGGTCCTGGATGTCGGCGGTGTGGACTACGGCATGGACGAGATTGCCGTCGGTATCCGTCAGGATATGGCGCTTGCGCCCCTTGGTCTTCTTGCCTGCGTCGTAGCCCCGTGGCCCGCCGCTTTCCGTGGTTTTTACGCTCTGGCT
The DNA here is from genome assembly GCA_963422345.1 of uncultured Sphingomonas sp. Lineage (GTDB taxonomy): Bacteria > Pseudomonadota > Alphaproteobacteria > Sphingomonadales > Sphingomonadaceae > Sphingomonas. The sequence goes on along the minus strand of OY729425.1, from coordinate 1,385,411 downwards.
GTCGATCACCCCGGCGCCGGGCGAGGCTTCACGACCTGCCGCTTCGCGCCCGATCAAGAGCAGGCTATGGTTCAATGACAACCACAGCCCGTTGTCCCGCCAAAGGTAGAACCAGCGCCGCACCGTCGATACCGGCGGAAAACAGGGCGGTAGCATCCGCCACGGCAGGCCCCCGCGCAGCAGATACAGGATCGCCTCGACGATCCGGCGCATCGTCCATTTGCGCGGACGACCCACATGCGATGGCCGCGGGAAATACGGCTCCAGAACCGCCCATTCGTCATCCGTCAAATCGCTTGGCAAGGCCAGCCCCGTTCGCGCATGAAGCGCGCGGGTGGTATCAGTCCACATCGTTGATCCATGGTTGTTTTCGCAAAACCCCTGAATCAACAACTGGCGCAGCCGTCAAGCTAACCCGCTGATACCACCCAACTTAATTTCGGATCAGACTCTAAGATGCAGCGAGAGAACTGGCGTTCGGCCAATCGCGCACGAAAAATGGCCTGCATGGCCCTGGGACGAAAAGGAGCGAACGACACTGATCGATCCTGCAAACCGGCGGGGCTGGTGGCTGGCGATCACGGCAATGGCCCCCCGCCACCGCCGCTGCAATAATTGACACTGCCGGTCGAAAGGATGCTTAGCTGACCGGTCGAGGAAGCCCCCAAACTGTCAGCCACGGTATAGGTAAAGGTCGATGAGCCCTTGCCGTTGGCATTGACGTTGACGCTGCTGGCACTGACTATTGTCGCATCCGCTTCTCCGCTGATGCGGGTAATTGACAGCAGCGCCAACGGGACATTGTTCTCCGGATCACTGTCATTTGCAGTCAAATTTACCTGGGCAGCCTCCCAGCAGGAGATTGCAGCACTGTCTGCGACAGTCACTGGCGGAAGGTTCGTCGGTGTCGGGGTTGGTGTCGCTGTTGGGGTCGGTGTTGGCGTCGGTGTTGGCGTCGAGCCGGCACAGCTGGCGCTCCCGCCCGTATTCACCGCATAAACCGTGCGATTCCCGGCTGCATCAAAACAGGTGCCCATCGCAACGCCGTTGTTCGGCCCGCCACTGCGGGTACTGGCGACAAGGCGACCAAGCTCATCATAGGAATAGGTCGTGATTTCCTGCGCCATTGAAGTCGCGCCTGACATGGCGGCAAGCGCAACACCCGACAAGAAAAGTACGTGCCGTCGCCGTATCATGATCGCCCCCACTTATGGCGCGCGAATCAGACGCAAGCCGTATCGGCAATTTATCGCGCAGGCGCGCGAGGCGGTCAAGACAGAGAAAGATCCGTTTCGCTAGTTAATTTAGTCCATTATGAATGGATTCTCATGATAACTGCTGCCCGAATGTCTTTGCCAGCATAGCCCGTGCATCTCGGATTTCAGCGGACGAATGTTCATCGCATATTGGTACCGGGACTCATTATCTGACACCGAAGACAGCCGGACGCCTCTAAAAACCTATGGCGTTTGCCTGCGAGAGGTGATTCACTGCCGCTGGCGCGAGCGGGAGGCGGCGATGGGACAGCGTGGTTTCTTCGATGTGGATGAACGGCTTGCGGCGTTGTCGAGGGCGGGCGATCCGCTGGAGCGGTTGAGCGCGGTGGTTGATTTCGCGCTGTTCCGGTCGGTGCTGGACGCGGCGCTTGCGCGATCGGACCGAAGCCGAGGCGGCAGGCCGCCCTATGACGCGGTGCTGATGTTCAAGGTGCTTGTGCTGCAGGCACTGTACAGCCTGTCGGACGATGCCTGCGAGTTCCAGATCCGCGACCGGCTGTCGTTCATGCGCTTCCTTGGGCTGGGTCTTGGCGACCGGGTGCCCGATGCCAAGACGATCTGGCTGTTCCGCGAGCAACTCGTCCAGGCCAAGGCGATCGAGAAGCTGTTCGCGCGCTTCGACGATGCGCTGCACGGCGCTGGCTATCTGGCGATGGGAGGCCAGATCATCGACGCGACCGTCGTGGCCGCACCGCGCCAGAAGCTGAGCGACGAGGAGAAGGCAGCGATCAAAGGCGGCGGCACGCCGTCAGGCTGGTCGAAGGCAAAGCGCCGGCAGAAAGACACCGATGCGCGCTGGACGATCAAGCGTGGCGGCCGCAAGCGCAGCGAGGCAAGCGAGATGAAGGCCAAGGGGGTCGAGATCGCGGTGCCGATCTTCGGCTACAAGAACCACGCCGGTATCGATCGCCGTCACGGCCTGATCCGACGATGGAGCGTGACGAGTGCCGCCGCACATGACAGCAGGCCGTTCGAGGGGCTGCTCGATCCGAACAACACAGCCTCGCCGGTCTGGGCCGACACCGCCTATCGTTCGAAGCGCAACGAGGCCGCGATGGCAAAGCGCGGGCTGATCTCGAAGGTTCACTTCCGCAAGCCGAAGGGCAAACCACTGCCAGAGCGGCACGCCACGGCGAACGCGGCGAGATCGGCGGTGCGCTCGGCCGTCGAGCACGTCTTCGCCGGGCAGAAGCATCGCATGAAGCTGTTCGTGCGCACCATCGGCATCGCCCGCGCTGAGGTGAAAATCGGCATGGTTAACCTCGCCTACAACTTCAACCGCCTCGCCTGGCTCGAAGCCCGAACTGCGCCCGCTTGACCGGAATTATGCCCAATCAGGCATCCTGACCGGCATAGAGACCGTCATCATCCCCCGATTAGGTCGTCCAAGGCGCCGCCGAGCCTATGCTGGCGCCGTCACCGCCGCTCAAACAGCGTTCTTCGAGGTGTCCAGCCGCCTTCATCCAGTGGTCAGGCTATCCCTGCGCCGGTCAGCGCCAGGGCAATGAGCAACCTGTGGCAAGCACCGATATGTGGGGCCATCATGATGACATTGTACGCGCATTTCGCGCCGTGTGCCATGGGAATTGGCGGGTCAAATTGTCGCCCCGTACCCCCATGACCATCGCTCCGGGGGGTCTGGCGCGTGGTACCATGGCGCGCAATGCAAATGCGCGTGCCGTCACCTTCAACTCAGGTCATGCAGATCCTTGTCAATGGATGCTGAAATGCGCAGATCCGAAAAGCGGATGCCAAGGCCACTTCGCTGCGGGGTACAGGTCATCGGCCCCACCTGGTAGGTTGCGGCAACAGGGAAGGGTGCAAGCCGCACAAGCGGCCAGATTTTTCCATCGGCAGAGACCTGGAGGCGCAGAACACCTTTCGCAACAGTTGCGCGCATCCAGAAGTCCTGGGCGTCAAATTCGCAAGGAGCCGTCGCCCAGTCGGATTGGCCTGATGTCAGTACGCTGCTCAACATCGCCCGCCCGTCGGACAGCTCGATCCCAGCCTTTACCCAGTGCCTCTCGTCGACCCGCACCATGATACCGGCCTGATCGTATAGCTCTTCATACTTCCCGCGAATGCGCAATTGTGCAGTAAAGCTGGCCGGCGCCGTGAAGCCCAGAAAATGGCCGCTGTCGCGAACAAAGCCGTAATGCGTCGATCTCCAAAAATCAGTGCCCTCGTCGGTCACCACCAAAAGATCGCCCTGTTCGTCTGCCCGCCATGATTTCGGCTCATTGAGCCACCGACCATCGCTTCGGCCCAGGATGGCGTGCACATTGCCCCAGGTCATTGTTGGTCCATCAATGGCGGGAACAGACCACCAAGAGCCGCCCGACGAGACATGGAATCATCCATCAGTGGCATCCTTTTACGTTGACGAGGTGGGCACTTCGAAAAACTCTGGCTTTTGGTGTCCAACGTCGTCGCCGCCTGGTCACCTCGCCCCACGCCAACCCCGTCAGCAGTTACAAAAAATCGGCGCGAACCCAATATGAGTTCGCGCCGATACCCTGGTCATTCGCATTCACCATCGCGGGTTTTAGAATTGCCCACGAACGCCGAAGTTAAAGCTACGCCCGAAATTGTTAATCTGGAACGGGCGGCTTTCTGAACCAATATATGACGATTCCCGGCTGTTGGTCAGGTTCGATCCATCGACATATACCTCGAAGTGATCGCCAATTTTGTACGACGCACCAAAATCCAAGGTTCCAAATCCCAATTGGGTGATAAAGGTATTTGGATCAAGTCGGGGATCACTCGCCACGGTGAGGTTGCTGTTCACCGCGACCGCACTGCGGAAAGTCCAGCTGACATGGGTCTCAAACGGACCTTTCTCGAAGAATGGCGAGATCGTATAGTTGAACTTTGGCACCCCCTGGATGACACCGCGAGACAGCGTGCCATCAACCTGCTTCAAACTCAGGTCAGTTGTAATCAGCGTAGCCGAGGTTGAGATACCCAGGCCGAAATCAAACTTGTCCGAGAAGGAAACTTCGAGGCCGCTGATACTGGCGTTGCCCACATTGCGCGGACGGTTGGCAATCACGCTTGCAACCACCACTGGCCCGGCCTGGGTCAGGAAGGGAATATCTTCGCGTGACCCACTACCGGAAACAAAGTTCTTAATATCCTTGTGGAATGCCGCGACACTGATGGCGCCAAATCGGTTGAAATACCATTCAAACGATGCGTCAAAATTCTTGGATTCATAGGGTTTCAGATTCGGATTGCCGCCTACTGCCGTCAAATCGCTCGGCAGGAGCGGATTGGGGCCTGTCAACGCGGCCTGACCATCCGTGAAAATCCGGTTGGTGACGTTACTGTTGGGAGACAGCGCATCGCGCAAATCACCCAGAGAAGGGCGGGTAATTGTCTTTGACGCGGCGAGGCGCAAAAAGACATTGTTCCGTGGCTTGAACGTCAACGTCGCGCTTGGGAGAAAGTTTTGATACCGGTTATTCGTCACCCGGGGCGATGTAACGGTGGTAATACCGCCATTGCCATTTGACGCAGCTTCAACGCGCGTGCCGAACACGGTTGTTCGCGTGTCACTCCAGCGCACGCCGATGTCACCTGAAAATGGTACGCCGTGCAATTCACCCTTGAAATCCAGCTTTCCATAAATCGCCCCGACCTTTTCGTCGATCCGGTACGACGTCCGCAGATCCGCCGCATTGGCAACCAGGTCATAGGCACTCGGACTTACCCCGCCGGGGAATTCATTATTTATGATCGTATATGCATTCGAAAACTTGGAAAAATTCGCGTAGCTATACAGGCTTGTCCGTCCAACCGTGCTGCTGAATGCGTTGCTCGGCGTTACCTGATCAAAGAAACTTGTATCCAGTGTCTGGCCGGCCTTGAGGGCCAGCGAGCGATCACGCCTTTGATAATCGCGCGAACGGCTGGTGTACTGGCCGCCGAACTTGAAGTCGGTGAAATCAAAGCCACCCCAATTGGTCGAAATCTCACGCCTGATATTCAAAGTACCGGTAAGGTCGCGATCCTTCGAATTAATTGGGCGATTGCGGTAACCAATCTGTGTGTGGACGGCCGGATTGGTCAGATCCTGATCAGCATAAAGAGCAGCAATTCTGCGGTTATGGACCGGGTCAGTGCCAAGATCGAAATGGACGACACTGCCCGCAGCAACGGCTGTCCGCCCATCGATACGTTGCAGCGGGATGACCAACCCGCTTAACGCACGCGAGAAGCTCAGTGCAGGCTCAACTCTCCACCCACCTGATTCAAATTTGCCGGACCAACGAATGGCATAATTCTGGTGCAACTGTTCCGAATATTCCGCGCCCACATCGGCCGCGCTTCGTGCAATGTCGGCGCTCACCAGAACATTGTCACGCACAACCGCCGTTCCCGGCACGAACTGGGCGACCGCACCGCCAATATTATAAGCTGCCCGCGTCTGGATAATGCTGTTATTAAAGCGCGAATAGAACACATCCAGGCGCGTTTCGAAGCTGCTGCTGGGCCGCCATTGCGCCGTAACCAGACCACTTATGCGCTTGCGCCGTTCCAGCTCCAGGGTAGTGTTGAAGGTATCCGGAACAAAAACCCCGGCCGTTCCATTCACGGTGCGCTGGGTATAGCCGAAAGTTTGCAGTCGTTCGAATTGCGCACTTGTATCCTGGTATGAAAGGCCAGCCGCCACGCCAAAAGTGCCACTGCTATTCTTCCAGCTCGCACTGATTGAGCCATTTGGCGTAAAATCATGGGTGCGATCATCATAATGCCCAAAGGCGCGCAGGGCGAGAAACGGCTTGCGGCTGAGTGGCGCGAGTGTCTGAACATCGACCAAGGCACCAATGCCCCCATCGATCTGATCGGCAGAGGAAGATTTGGCAACAACCACGCCGCTGATCAGATCAGCCGGCAGCACCCGGAAGCGAAATTGACGACCGCTCTGGTCTGAGTTGCGGATATTTTCGTTAACCGCCACCGGCGCGCCGTTTAACGTAACCTCCTGGAAGTTCGGCCCCAGGCCGCGAACGCTGATGAACTCCCCCTCACCCGCCTCGCGAACGATCGACACGCCTGCAACGCGTTGCAGGGCTTCCGCGACATTCACCGCCGGCAATTTGCCGATGTCAGAGGCCATGATCGCATCGACAATGCCGGACGCATCCCGCTTTGTGGAAATCGAGGTTTGAAGTCCCTTGGCGTAAGCCCCGACAACAACAATCTCCTGCGTATTGGCATCAGATTCCTGGCCGGGCTGAGCCGACTGGGCGGCTTGCTCGGCTGAAACAGAACCCTTGGCCAACGCTGGCATCGCCACGCCCGCCGCCAGCAAGGCCGCCAGACTGGTGCCAATTCGCAGCTTCATCAAACTCGATTCGCTCATGAGCATCCTCCCCAAAATGTCGTCAGACCGCGCTTTGGCGGATTGACATATGCCCGCTGCTAATGTTGCAGCTCTTTTTTGTCAATGCGCTCCATTTGCAATTTTTGTTTCACTTTGATGACTCGGGAAGCCGGCCGTGAGCGACCTCGCCAGCGGGTGGCCTGCTTCAACGTGATGAGAATACCCATCTTCCCACCCTGCTGAATGCGATAGTTGCCTCATATTATCGCGCGCCAACGCGGAATGAACGAAACCATTCCAATCGGGCAGATCGATGTTGGAACAAAAAAGGGCGACGCCAATGGCGTCGCCCAGTTGGCATCCCTTACGGGGTGCGCATTGGTCCGGAGAGCTTGTTACGGTGCCGTCGATAGACGCGTTGACAGGGGGCCGAATGCACCAGTTACCCAGCGACCGTTGATACGTTTGTAGTTATAATAGTAGATCGAATCTGCATCACTTGCCGCGGCAACTTTTGCCATCGCCTTGTTTACTTCATAGGCATTTAGCGGCACGTCAAACTGCCCCTCGTCAGCGGTACAAAGTGAGATCGCCGTCTGGACAAAATTTGTTGCATTTGGATCGAGCCGGGCGGTCACAAACCAATCACCATTTTCTTTTCGACACATCGCGCGACCATATTGCCCAAGTCCCGCGGCCTCGAAATATCCATCGTTATCAGCGAAGGTAGCACCCCATGGATGAGCTGTGTCATTGGGAGAGCCAGCCGGATCTGTTTCACTGCGCCATCCCCATCTCGTTTTACCAATTCTCCCATCGGTCGCGAGATCCATCGCCACATATTTTGCCCCTTGCCGCTCGACCTTAACAAGATTTTCATTAGCCAAGACCTTTCTGGAGGCATCTGCATTGAGTGAACCAAATAGCGATCCTTCTTGCTGATTTGTTTCCTGTACACGCTGAATTGATTTATAGTCCGCACCCACGACAAAATCATTTGCTTCTAACCCGGGTGATTGTCCATTTACAAATACCTGATCTTTCAAAACGGCTTCATAATTTCCGCAATCGGTTCCGGAAGAATAAACGATCACGCGCTTTCCGCGATTTATCATCGCTTCAGTGCTAATTTTAATATCCGTTATGGCCGAGCAGTTTCCAGGCGGCGACCAGAGGAATGATCCGATAGGCGTAAACAGCGAACGCTTGATCGCATTTGCTGCATCCCTTGCCGCTGAACCATCAACAAAGTGCTGGGAATCATAGGATTCATAATAAAGATGCAGAAAATCGTCCATCGATGCATTTCTCGCAAATGCACGAATCTCAGTACCCTGAAGGGCAACTTCCGTTCTCTTTCCTATCGCCCCGCACTCAGGACTATGGCATACCTTATCTTTGCCATAGGTATCCATTTCTATGACGCGAATTCCCCAGTCTTTTAATGTACCGAATTCAACCAATTGATTGTAACCTTCGATCCAATTATTAGTGCCCATGATCGACGCCGCGTTGAATGTATTATGAGTGGCGCGGCGGGTATTGTACAGAAATGGCATTTTATTACCAAGACTGTCCTCTCTTTGAAGATCCAGATACATCGTTGCCAAAGTTAGGTTGGAATTAGAGTAATCATGGTGATCGTAGGCACTGACTTTTGCGGAGTCGAGATCGTTATCAGGGATAGTGGGCCAAATATCCAATCCTTGAGAAATTGTTGGATTGGCGACATAGCGGGAAAGCCATGATTGGCGCCCCGCACTTGTGTCAAAATTTGCATATTGATAGCCATCAACCCATATTGGCGAATTGCCAACGTGCATTATACCGGTAATCGTGTTGAACCGCGTAAAAGTCGTATCGAAACTGGGATTTTGGGCGCCGCGAGGGATGCAGTCAGCATTACCCGAATAGCGATATTGCATATAGAAGCAGACACCGGGGCGTGGCTCGATGTTGACATTATATGAACTGATCCGATCATTCATCCAGTCATTGTCGTCATAACCAGCGAAATCATGCATCGCCCCCATTATGCCACTGGTCAGCCCCAAGCCCCATGAAACAGGGTGTTCACCGACGCGAACCGCAGCCTTGCCGTAGGTTATGACCGAACTGAACTGATCATTATTACCGGAATTAACGTCTTTCCAGCCATTGGTTGGTCCGGAGCATTCGGCCTCGTCCTCAAAATTGACGTGCCGATAAAAGCATACTTCGTCACGTCGGATGACACGAAGGCCGACACCGCTTTGAATGTTGGCATCGACGCTCCGTGTATCGAGGCGAACCGGCCCGTAGGCGTTTGCGAAATTGTCATTTTTATAGAGCCACACATCATAGTCGCCAGGCGCGCGGACAGATCGTACAACGCCTCTGATAGAATCGGGAAGAAGCGCGACATCGTCAAAATAACAAAACTCGGTGCCGGTGAAGTTTTCGGCGGTATAGAGGCACGCGGCGGGTCGTACACCGACTTCGATCGATCCGACGCCCTGCGCGGTAAAATTACCGCTCGCCATACTATTGCCAGTCGCGGCACCAGTACTCAATTCCAGGGGGACATCTCCATAAAGGAGAGCGTGATAAATTACGGCCGTGCGGTTGCCGAAGGCGCGATATGATGACCACGTGCCTGTATTACCGGTCTCAGGGTTGTTTTCACCATAACAACGACGGTCGCCGCTCTGATTAGTTGAACGATAGAGACAGACGGTATTCTCTTCAATGGTAATGAAATCCATCTTGTTGGAGAATGCACCCATGTCGGCTGACGACTCTCCACCAAAGAACGTCGTATATTGGGAGGTCGCGCGGGTAACGCCATCCAGCGCCTTGATAGTGACGTTGCCGAAAGTTTTGTATGAGCTGTAGGTATTTACATCGGCAGAGGGCAGATCAAAATCCTTGGAGAGCTCACCGTCCTTGATGACGTAGCAGCTTTCTTTACCCGCATAATTTATATCTGCGTAGAAGCAGACGCCGCCAACCTGATCGTTGGTGGCGGTGTTGCCGTTGGCCGATGCGCCATAAGTAGAAGCCAGGGCCGGGGTCGAAACCACCATTGCCGCCAGCGATGCAGTGGCCATTATTGCGCTTTTCATGTCCGTCTCCTGTTCAGACTTCGCTGTTGCCGCGACTCCACTAGCTGTGGCTGGGCCATGGCACCGGCAAACTTTCCCAAAGCGGGGAGGATGTCAATTGTTTTTTTAATAATGATTAAAATGAAATTCATATTTCATAAAGTAGACTTGCAGGCATCTCGTTACGCAAGTGCTTGTGATGAAAGCTCTGTAAAGAAGTGATATTCTTGTTAACGCAGGAACGCTGACGGATAGTACAGTCTCGCAACTTGCGGGCGACGCGGCTTCACAAAATTGGCACTGGAAATGCCATTCCCTAAATAGTTTGTGCAAAACAATTGTTGCAGATGCAAAGTTTCAGTAACTGCTCACGGGGTTGACCTGCGGCGGCGTGAGCAGTCACTTCTGACGTGACCCCCTGATTTTCTACCAGACACGATTAGAGTCCGGCCTTGAGAAGGGACGGACGATGAAGCGATCACGGTTCACAGAAGAGCAGATTATCGGTGTGTTGAAGGAAGCGGAGTCGGGCGCGAAGACGGCCGACCTCGCGCGTAAGCACGGAGTATCGGAGGCGACGCTGTACAACTGGAAGGCCAAGTATGGCGGCCTTGAGGTGTCGGAAGCGAAGCGACTGCGGGCGCTGGAAGACGAGAACGGCAGGCTGAAGCGGCTGCTGGCGGATGCGATGCTGGACAATGCGGGTCTGAAGGATCTGCTGACAAAAAAATGGTGACGCCTGCCGCGAAGCGGGAAGCTGTCGCACATCTCCGGGCGGTGTTCGGGATGTGCGAGCGGCAGGCGTGCCGGGTGATCGGGGCCGACCGGACGAGCATGCGCTACCAGTCGCGCCGCGACGACGACGGTCCAGTGCGGGAGAAGCTGCGCGAGCTGGCGCATCAGCGCCGGCGGTTCGGTTATCGGCGGCTGCATGTCCTGCTGCGGCGTGAGGGGATCACGATCAACCGCAAGAAGACGCAGCGGCTCTACCGCGAGGAGGGGCTGACGGTACGTCGCCGCCGGGGCCGCAAGCGCGCCGTTGGCGCGCGGGCGACGGCGCCCGTGCCGACGCTGCCCAACCAGCGCTGGAGCCTGGACTTTGTCCACGACCAGATGGCGACGGGCCGCCGGTTCCGTGTGCTCAACATCGTCGACGATGTGACGCGCGAATGCCTGGCGGCGATCCCCGACACGTCGATCTCGGGCAAAAGGGTCGTGCGGGAACTGACCAGTCTCATCGCCATGCGCGGCAAGCCGGGGATGATCGTCAGCGACAACGGTACCGAACTGACCTCGAACGCAGTGCTCGAATGGTGCGGCGATGCCAAGGTCGAATGGCACTATACCGCGCCAGGAAAGCCGACCCAGAACGCCTATGTCGAGAGCTTCAATGGTCGCATGCGCGACGAGCTGCTCAACGAGACGCTGTTCGCGAGCATCGCGCATGCCCGCGAGAAGGTTGCCGCCTGGGTCGAAGACTACAACGCCGAGCGACCGCACTCGTCGCTTGGTTACGCCACTCCGGCAGCGTTCGCCGCCGGCTTCGAAAAGCAATGGCCTGCACGCGTGCAGGCCATTGCTTCACCCGCGCTCACGCGCGACAACAACGAGCGGACTCTAGTTTTGGCTGGGTGAACATTGGGGGTCACGTCACTTCCTCTCGGCTTCTGTCAGAACATGGAGCGGAGGCGGTGCCATCCGCAGGGTGAATCGGTCCAAGCCGCTCAGCGCAAGCCTTTTTCGCCAATCACGTGAGCAGTTACAATTATCGCGCGCCAACGCGGAATGACTGAAACCATTCCAATCGGGCAGATCGATGTTGGAACAAAAAAGGGCGTCGCCAATGGCGTCGCCCAGCTGGCATCCCTTACGGGGTGCGGATTGGTCCGGAGAGCTTGTTACGGTGTCGTCGATAGACGCGTTGACAGGGGGCCGAATGCACCACGCATCCATATCCGCCTCGCAGCCAGTCCGAGGGGGAGCGCCAGGCACCCCCCCTCTACTTCACTTCCCGCGATATTATTGCGCGTTAGAGACCCGCTTGGACAGTGGGCCATAAACACCTGGAGTCCATTGCCCCCGGACCCGGCGATAGTTAAAAATGTAATTATACGTCACAGGCGTCGTCAAGAGCGCCTTTACCTTCTTCTTTTCGTAAGCGTTCAATGGCACATCAAACTGCCCCCCACCATTTTGGCACTGAGCGACAATATTACTGATAGACGTTGTATTTGAACTCGTTAAAAACCATGTTCCATCATCTTTCCGGCAGACGCCGTAATATATTGCGCCTGCAAGTTCGCGACGAAACCAACCACCCGTATCGGCGTTAATGGCAGCAAGTTCCACGCCATCGGTGAGCGAATCATTGTCCCCACCCCATCCTTCAGACTCCCACGCCCAACGCGTGTTTGCGACCCGCTGTGGTACGACGCGATCCATCGCGATATATTTCGCTCCTCTTTCTTCGATCGCTTGAATATTATTATCAGCAACGATTTTATCTTGTTTTCCGGCGGAGCTTAGTTGGTTTGTTTCCTGCACCCGCCCGTAAGCCGACAGATCGCCGGTCGGAATGTTATTCGCATCAATCCCTGACTGGTTATTTTTAAAGAGAAATGACCGCAGGCCATTATGGCCATCTTCCAGGTTATTACAATCGTTGCCGCTGACGTAAATTAACAGGCGTTTCCCACGATTGATCATTGCCTCAGTACTGGTGGAAATTTCCTCGAGGTTAGAACAATTCCCCGCACCAGCAGACTCCCAGAAATATCCGTCACCGACTGGCTTCACTACACCAAAATACACCCAATCTGCGGCAGCGTCAGCGGCAGGACCAGTAATACGAACCGCATCATCATATGCCTCGTAATATAACTGCATAAAATCACGCTTCGAGGCATTCTTTACGAACGCCTTAAGTTCCATTCCCGGAACACCGATATCTTGCCGTTTTCCAACTTGGGGACATTCAGGAAGGTGGCAAACAACCGTTGCATAGCCGGTATCCATTTCATAAACACGGACGCCCCAATCCTTCATCGTCGCAAAATCATACCATTGGTTTGCGCCTTCCCCCCAACCATCGGGACCAAAAAAAGACTGTGCGTTAAATGTATTATGTGATGCACGCTTGGTCTTCAAAACGAACGGCATCAGATTACCCAAACCATCCTCCCGCTGGACATCTCGGTAAAGATTGCCATATAGTGATGAGCTCAGGTCACCATCGCCAACTCTTACCGAATCGATATCATCATTATTAAATGTCGAAAGAGCTGATTGCTCGTAGCCCGTGCTAGGCGCCCAGCTAAGACTCGATGTCGACAGGCCATAGGAGCCGTAATGATTTGATGTCGAGAAATTTTGGTATGAATATGCGGTAATCTTCATCGGTCGATTGCCAACATTCAGGCTACCTGATGTCGAATTACGTTGAATGAACGAGTTGTCAAAATCGGAATTCTCGCCGCCTTCGTACACACATTCCGCAGAGCCGGAATAACGCCATTCGCGGAAAAAACATACCGACGGACGCGGATCAACAAACGCTGCGACCGCGCTAATATTATCGTTCAGTCGATTGCCCGTACCTCCTTGATCGTAACCATGAAAGTCGTACATTGATGTTGAAAGGATTGCATTATAGGGATTGCCATCTTTTTGGTAGTTCGGGTAAACTTTTGCAGCCGCCTTACCGTGTACAACAACCGAACTGAATTCATCGTTATCAGTTTCAGACAAATCTGCTATGGATCCGTTCGGCGTAAAACAAGATTCATGATCTTCATATGTCGTGTTATGATAGAAGCAGACTTCATCGCGGCGAAGTACGCGAAGGCCAACACCAACTTGACGATTGGCATCGAGAGTACGACTATCACGCCGAGTTGGGCCATATGCATTTGTAAAATTTGCATTTTTGTACAGCCAAACATCATAATCGCCAGGCGCGCGTACTGATCTTATTTGGCCACTTATTGCATCGGGAAGCGCGTCTACTTCATCAAAGTAGCAAAATTCTGTGCCCGTAAAGTCAGTGCCTGTATAAAGACAGGCAGCAGGTCGGATGTTGATATCAATCGACGAGACAGACTGCGGCGTTATGTTACCGCGTGTGCTATAAATTCCTCCGGTCCAGGATCCGCTGCTTACTTCCTGATAAGATCCAGCGTAATTTGCGTTGGCGTAAATTATCGCCGTGCGGTTGCCGAACGCTCGATATGAAGACCATGTGCCCGTGGCGTCGGTGGTAGGAACAGTTTCATCATAACATAGGTGGTCGCCGGTTTGACCATTGTTGCGATAGAGGCACACCGTGTTTTCTTCGATGGTAATGAAATCCATCTTTTCTTTAAATGCCCCCATGTCAGCAGATGATTCATTGCCAAAGAACGTCGTATATTGGGAGGTCGCACGGGTAACACCATCCAGTGCCTTGATAGTGACGTTTCCGAATGCCTTGTATGATTTGTAAGTATTTACATCGGCAGAGGGCAGATCAAAATCCTTGGAGAGCTCACCGTCCTTGATGACGTAGCAGCTTTCTTTACCCGCATAATTTATATCTGCGTAGAAGCAGACGCCGCCAACCTGATCGTTGGTGGCGGTGTTGCCGTTGACCGATGCGCCATAAGTAGAAGCCAGGGCCGGGGTCGAAACCACCATTGCCGCCAGCGATGCAGTGGCCATTATTGCGCTTTTCATGTCCGTCTCCTGTTCAGACTTCGCTGTTGCCGCGACTCCACTAGCTGTGGCTGGGCCATGGCACCGGCAGACTTTCCCAAAGCGGGAAGACTGTCAATGTTTTTTTAATAGTGATTAAAATGACATTAGTGTTTCATGCGACGGCATGGCAAGTAGCTCAGCAGCCGAATGCTTGTGGTGAAAGATTTGAAAAGACATGATATCCTTACGCTAATGGGGGAATACTGCCGGATAGCGCGGCCTCGCAATTTGAGGGGGATGCGGCGTCACAAAATTGGCACGCGAAATGCCATTTTCTAAATAGTTGACGCGAATTGATTGTTTCAGATGCGAAGTTTCAGATCCATGAGCACAAGGTCAAATTTTGTTGCCCTTGCACAGGAGGCAAACCGCAAATTCCTCCTCGGCCCTGCAATCGCAAGCAGGTTATTTTACGATCAGGTGGCTGCTGGATTGCCCCGCAACGTGCGCCCAAGCGGCGCACAGAAGCCAACGCTGCTGAGCCGCCGCATCAGGCGGCGACATTGTCCCGCCGCCGGACGGTCGATGGGGCGTGGCCGTCCGGCCCAACCATGCGGTTACGTCCCGCAGCCTTGGCCTCATAAAGCCGCACATCGGCCACCTTGATTGCCTCGGCGAAGCCCATCTGCTCATCAAGCGGGGCAATGCCGATACTGGCGGTGACGGGCCAGCCCAACCCTTCAACCTCACGCGCGACGGCGCGGGTGACCTGGCGCCGCAACCGTTCGGCATCGCGCAGCGGGCTTGCGCCATAAAGCAACAGGGCGAATTCCTCGCCGCCGATGCGCGCGGCGAAGGATTCGCCGGAGCGAAGCGCGTCGGCAACGGCAACGATAACACGATCGCCAATGTCATGGCCGAAGCCGTCATTGATGCGTTTGAACAGGTCGATGTCGACAATCGCCACGGCATGGGGCCGCCGGCTGGCAAAGCGCGCCTCCAGCCCGCGCCGGTTGTTCAGCCCGGTCAGCGGATCGGTATGCGCCATGATCGCCATGGCGGCGGCGCTGGCGCGTGCTTCATCATGCTGTCGCTTCAGCCGCATGAAGCGGTCTGCCGTGCCGATCGAGGTCAGCAGCATTTCCACCGTCAACGCACCGAACAGCGCATAGAGGAACAGCGTGAACGGGCGACCCAGGATGATGTCATGATAGAGGCTGGTGCCGCAGACCACGAGCAACAGCGACCATGCCGCTGTCTGAAAGCGCGCCATGCGGCTGCCGCGTGCCATCGCTTGGGCGAGCGCGTAACAGGTCAACACCAGCACACCGACCAACACGGCATCGCGAAACGCCATGTAGAGCGGCGGACAATGCACGACCAGCATGGCCGGGCTGGAAAGGGCAACCAGCCAGACCTGGTGGCCAAACAATCGATAAACGCGCGGGGTGATGACGCCAGGCTCAAGCATACTGCGCAGGAACAGGCCGTTCAGCGCAATCGCTGTGTCGAACAGACAATCACCCAATATCTGGCGGGTAAAGCCATTATTGGCCAACCATGGCCCGAGCGGCAGCGATGACAGGGTGATGGTCAGCGCGACGATGATCAGCACGCGCAACCCCTGCCAGATAAGAAAGCGTTCGCGCAGGATCATGAAAAACGCGATGTTATAGGCAACGGGCAGCAGCAAGAATCCCAGAAACGCGCCTGTGAGCACGCCGGGCCATTCGAGCGAGGTATGTTCGGCAAAGCTGGACTGCGCAGCAGCGGGCGCGGCGCAGAGCAGCAATGCTCCCGCCCATGGCCACCACCGCCTGTTCGCCCGCCCTACGGCCATCTTGCCCCTTTCGCGGCGGACCCTAGCGGCGGCGGTTCTGATTTTTGGTTAAAGGACTCAAAGACTGTTTGGAATTGCGTATTTGGGTGCGTGGACCAAGCCCGGACACGAAACCAATCATTTCACGATACGCGCTTGATCCACGCCCCTGCCCGGCCCACATGGGCGACATGCTGATCGAAACCGAAACCACACCGAACCCCGCCACCCTGAAATTCCTGCCCGGTCGGGCAGTGATGACCAGTGGCACGCGCGACTTTGCCACCCCGGAAGAAGCCGAGGCATCCCCCCTGGCCGAGGCGCTGTTTTCACTGGGTGATGTGACGGGGGTGTTCTTCGGCGGTGATTTCGTTTCGGTAACGGCGGCACCGGGTGTGAGCTGGGCGGGGTTGAAGCCCGATGTGCTGGCAACCCTGCTTGACCATTTCTCCGCCGACATGCCGTTGTTCAAGCCTGCCAGGGCCGGTTTTGCCGTTGGCGCCGCAGATGAAGATTTTGGCGAAGACCCCGCCGATGCCGACATTGTCGCGCAAATCCGCGAACTGATCGAGACGCGGGTGCGACCGGCGGTGAACGGTGATGGCGGCGACATCGTCTATCGCGGGTTCGACAAGGGCAAGGTATTCCTGCAACTGCAAGGTGCCTGTGCCGGTTGCCCGTCATCCAGCGCGACGTTGAAGAACGGTATTGAGCAGTTACTCAAACATTATGTTCCTGAAGTGACCGAGGTGCGCGCGGTCTGAAGACCGTGCCACCGCACTCGTGATTTTCCCCATACCGACTAGAAAGACATCGCCATGGGCAAGCCGCTCGATGACGCCGCACTCGACACCATCTTTCGCACGGCGCGCAGCTATAATGGCTATACTGATCAGCCGGTCAGCGAAGCCGAACTGCACGCCATCTGGGAATTGATGAAATGGGGCCCGACCTCAGCCAACCAGATGCCGGCGCGATTGATATGGTGCGTATCCGATGAGGCCAAGGCCAGGCTCGCCGCCTGTTGCAGCGCACAGAATGCGCCGAAGATCCTGAACGCGCCGGTGTCGGTGATTATCGGCACGGACAATGAGTTTCACGAGCATCTGCCCGAGCTGTTCCCGCATGTTGATGCGCGACCATGGTTTGCCGACCCGGCGGCGCGCGCGACCTCCGCGTTTCGCAACGCCACGTTGCAGGGCGCCTATTTCATCATCGCGGCACGGGCGCTGGGGCTGGATACCGGGCCAATGTCAGGGTTCAGCAACGCAGCAGTTGATGCGGCGTTTTTCGCCGACACACCGGGGGTGACGGTGAACTTCATCTCCACGCTTGGCCATGGTGACCCGGCGACGATCTTCGGTCGGTTGCCGCGCCCGGCATTCGAGAAATTCAACAGCATCGCGTGAGGGGCTTGCAGCGCCGCAGCGGCGCAGTAAGCAGCATCGGCGTGACCCAATCGCTTTCATCATGCTGACGCTTGTCATCGAGACCGCGACCGCGGCCTGTTCGGTCGCGCTGATCGACGGCCGTCGGATCATTGCTGCGCAGCATGAGGTGGTCGGGCGCGGCCATGCCGAGCGCTTGTTGCCGATGATTGCCGAATTGCCGAATGGCGGACGCGCGGGCCATATATTGGTCGATGTCGGGCCGGGCAGCTTCACGGGCATTCGTGTCGGCATTGCCGCCGCACGCGGCCTGGCACTGGGCTGGGGAACGAGCATTGCCGGCTATTCCTCGCTGTCGGTGGTGGCCGCCGCCGGATTTGCCGCGCACCCCGAATGGCGCGCGCTTGCCGTGGTGCTGGAGGGCGGACACGGTGAGGTGTTCATGCAACCCTTTGCCGCTGATCCGCTCATGCCGACCGACGACATGGCCTCTCACCGGCCCGAAGCGGCACTGACCGCGCTGGGCGATCACCCGGCAATCGGCAATGGTGTACGCTTCCTGACCGCCACGGCGCGTGAGATTGTCGCGCACGAAGCGTTGCCGCGCGCCAGCGATGCCTTGTTGTTACCCGCTGCTTTCACCGCATTGGCACCGACACCGCTTTATGGCCGAGCGCCCGACGCCAAACCACTCGCTGCGGCATGAGTACCGTATTCAACATGGTTGAGCTGCGCGCTGGTGGTATCGGTGACCTGCCGCTGGTTGAGAATATCATGGCCGACGCGTTCGACCCACGATTTGGCGAGGCGTGGACGCGCGGACAATGCCTTGGAATCCTGGCTCTGCCGGGCGTGTGGATGACCATCGCGACGGTCGATGGTGCGCCCGCCGGCTTTGCCCTGTCACGCGCCGTCGTGGATGAAGCCGAACTGCTGTTACTTGCCGTTCACCCGGCACGGCGGCGGCGCGGTGTGGCAACGGCATTGTTGCGTTCCGTCATCAGCGATGCCGCCGCAAACGGTGCCGTGCGGGTCCATCTGGAGGTACGTGAGGGCAATGACGCGGTAAAGCTCTACCAGACGACAGGATTTCACAAGGTTGGCGAGCGCCGCAATTACTATCGTGGCACCTCTGGGCAAGCATTCAATGCCCTGACCTATCACCTTGACATTACACAGACCTAGAATGAGTAGCAAAAACGGTTGCCTAGTCGCAAAAAAACGTCGATAGAACCATAATGGCTCGAATTTGAGCCAACCGACCCGGGGGTCGAAAGGAAAACAATGGATATTATTGACGAAATGCAAGAAACCCTGCTCACGCTGACCGCCGACATTGTCGCCGCACATGTCAGCAACAACAGCGTCGCGGTCTCCGATCTGCCGCTGCTGATCAACAATGTTCACGGTGCGTTGAGCGGCCTGGGCGGCCCTGCCCCGGTTGTCGAAGTGAAGCAGGAACCTGCGGTTTCGATCCGTGCGTCGATCAAGCCTGACTATGTCGTGTGCCTTGAAGACGGCAAGAAGCTCAAGATGCTCAAGCGCCACCTGATGACGCACTACAAGATGACGCCTGACCAGTACCGCGCCAAGTGGAACCTGCCGGCTGAGTATCCGATGGTTGCGCCAAACTACGCCGAACAGCGCCGCACGCTGGCCAAGAAGATCGGCCTCGGCACCAAGCGCCGCAAGCGCTGATCTGCCTCAGCATCGTTTTTAAAACGCCGCTGGTGACGGAATGTCACCGGCGGCGTTTTGTTACCTGCTGGACGGAAGAACAGAATGGCGCGGCACCGGCTGCTATTGCGAGTCACTCTGTCCTTTATCAATAAGCCTTGAGGGCCTACATTCACACCATGCCACGAAAAATTGACCTTGAAGCATTGTGCAATGAAAAAGGGCTGCGGATTACCGAGCAGCGCCGCGTCATCGCACGTGTCTTGTCCGAAGCCGATGATCATCCCGATGTCGAGAAGGTCTATGAGCGCGCCTCGGCAATTGACCCCGGCATTTCAATTGCCACGGTGTATCGCACGGTGCGGCTGTTTGAGGAGGCTGGTATCCTCGACCGCCATGATTTTGGTGACGGTCGCTCACGCTATGAGCCAGCACCCGAAGCTCATCACGACCATTTGATTGATGTCGAAACGGGCAAGGTGATCGAGTTTGTCGATCCCGAGCTTGAACAATTGCAAAAGGCGATTGCGGAAAAACTTGGCTTTCGGCTGGTTGACCACCGCATGGAACTGTACGGCGTTTCGCTCGACCGGAAGAGCTGAGTCGGTACCAACGGAGAGAGCGAGAGCGTGATTTCACCCGAGGCGCGCGCCGATGCGGCGGCAGGCATTGCGGCGCCAATCAGCGCGACAGGCTGGTTGCGCATCGTGCTGCGGGGCAGCGGGCTGGTCACGGCGCTGATCCTGCTCGTTCCCTTGCACTATCTGTGGCGGCTGCTTCACATCGGCTCACCCTGGCCGAAAATCTTTCTCGCCATCGCGTCCCGCCTGGCCGGAGCGCGGGTTACGCGGATCGGCGTGCCATTGCGGCGTGACGTATTCTATATCGCCAACCATCTCAGCTGGATCGACATTCTCGCCATCGCCGGACAGAGCGGAACGGCCTTTGTCGCAAAGGAAGAACTGCGCGACGCGCCTGTGGTCGGGTGGCTGGCGCAGCTTAACCGCACGGTCTTCGTCAAACGCGAGAACCGCATGGGCGTTGCCGAGCAGATCAACGCGCTGCGCCTTGCGCTGGAAGACAATTGGTCAGTCACGGTGTTTCCGGAAGGGACAACCACGGACGGCCTGTCATTGCTTCCCTTCAAGACGTCGATGCTGCGCGTGCTGGAGCCGCCTCCACCGGGCGTGATGGTCCAGCCCGTGCTGCTTGAATATGGCGAGGTGGCGGAAGAAGTGGGCTGGATTGGCGTCGAGAGCGGGGTGGACAATGCCAAGCGCCTCCTGTCGCGGCGCGGCAGCTTTCGCCTGAAAGTCCATTTTCTCGAGCCCTTCCAGCCACGTGACTTTCCCGGCCGCAAGGCCATCGCGGCGGAGAGCCGGCGCCGGATTGAGGAAGCGCTGGTCGCCGTGCTCGGCCACCCGCTCCGGCCCTTCGCCTATGATGTCGGACCCGTGGCCTATGCCGCGCCCGAAGGGGCCGCTATAGCCCCGCCGCCATGAAGACGCCCCCACAGACATTCCACGTCAAATCGTTCGGTTGCCAGATGAACGTCTATGACGGCGAGCGCATGGCGGAGTTGATGGGCGCGCAGGGCATGACGGCGACCGATGACGCCAATGTCGCCGATCTGGTCATTCTCAATACCTGCCATATCCGCGAGCGGGCGACCGAGAAGGTCTATTCCGACATCGGCCGGCTGCGGAAACATGGCAGCGATCCGATGATCGCGATTGCCGGCTGCGTCGCGCAGGCCGAGGGCACGGAAATTGTTCGCCGTGCCAAGGTTGATGTCGTGGTTGGGCCGCAAGCCTATCACAATCTGCCGGCGCTTGTTGCACAGGCGACGTCGGGCACCGCAGCGCTTGACACCGACATGCCGCTGGCCAGCAAGTTCGGCGCGCTGCCGGCGCGGCGCAAGGTCGGGCCGTCGGCGTTTCTGACGGTGCAGGAAGGGTGCGACAAGTTCTGCACCTATTGCGTCGTGCCCTATACCCGTGGCGCCGAGGTGAGCCGACCCTTTGCCGCGATTGTTGATGAGGCAAAGGCGCTGGTCGATGCTGGCGCGCGCGAGATCACCCTGCTTGGCCAGAACGTCAATGCCTGGACCGATGCAGACGGGCGCGGGCTTGATCATCTGATCCGCGCACTTGACCGGGTCGAGGGGCTGAAGCGCATCCGCTACACCACCAGCCATCCCAATGACATGACCCAGGGGCTGATCGACGCGCACCGCGACATTGAGAGCCTGATGCCGTTCCTGCATCTGCCGGTGCAATCGGGCAGCGACCGCGTGCTGAAGGCGATGAACCGCAGCCACAGCCGCGATTCCTATCTGCGCGTGCTTGACCGGGTCCGCGCGGCACGGCCCGATATTGCCCTGTCAGGCGATTTCATCGTCGGCTTTCCCGGCGAGACCGATGCTGAATTCGAGGACACGCTGAAGCTTGTCGATGCGGTTGGCTATTCGCAGGCGTTCAGCTTCAAATACTCCCCCCGCCCCGGAACCCCGGCGGCGGAGATGGATGACCAGATCCCCGCAGCGGTGATGGACGAGCGTTTGCAGCGGTTGCAAGCCTCACTGAACCGGGACCAGGCCGCCTTCAACGCCGCAACCGTCGGGCGGCGGTGCGCGGTGCTGATCGAGCGGCACGGCAAGCTGCCGGGTCAGATGCTCGGCAAGTCACCCTGGCTGCATTCGGTCCATCTCGTGACAGGGGCCAGCATTGGCGATCTGCTGAGCGTCGAGATTGTCGCCGCCGGCCCGAATTCGGTGAGCGGCGCGGAACGACAGGACAGCCCCGTGGCGGCATGACTGTGGCCTTTGCGGCACAGTGAAACGGTGTCATGCGGCGATGTCGCGCAACGGGTGATTTTTTCCTGTCACCCCCATGCACTTCCTGTCACATTCCCATGCGAATGATGCGTGCCCGCCCAGCCGTTGCACTTGCGGAACCGACCGCCTGCCGCGTCGTTCGCTCTTGTCGCAGCGCCATTCTTCACCCCTCCCATGCCGCAAAGGAGCCGCATGAGCCGTAAACCTGTCCCCGCCCAGATTGGTGACCGCAGCCGGGTCGAGCTTTTGTTCGACAAGCCGCAATTGCTGGCGCAACTGTTTGGCCAATATGACAAGAACCTTGTCGCGCTGGAAAACCGGCTCGGTGTGTACATCACCGCGCGCGGCAACAAGGTTGGTCTGGAAGGATCAGCCGAACAGGTCGCAATGGCCCGCGACGTGCTCAACGACCTCTACAAGCGGATCCAGCGCGGTGAGGAGATCGACACCGGGCTGGTCGATGCGTCAATCGCCATGGCATCAGAACCCCTGCTGACCGGGATTGTTCGCGCTGACGGCACATCGTCCCCGGCGATCATGATCCGCACGCGCAAGAAGACGATTGTGCCGCGCACCCCGGCGCAGGCGCATTACATGCAACAACTGATCGCCAACGACATGATCTTTGCGCTGGGGCCGGCAGGCACCGGCAAGACCTATATCGCGGTGGCGCAGGCGGTGGCGCAGTTGATCACCGGCAGCGTGCAGCGGCTGATCCTGTCACGGCCAGCGGTTGAGGCGGGTGAGAAGCTCGGCTTCCTGCCCGGTGATATGAAAGAGAAGGTCGACCCCTATCTCCGCCCGCTTTACGATGCGCTGTATGATTGCCTGCCCGCCGAGCAGGTCGAGCGGCGGATCGCCTCGGGCGAGATCGAGATTGCGCCGATTGCGTTCATGCGCGGGCGGACACTGGCCGATGCCTTCATCATCCTGGACGAGGCGCAGAACACGACACCGGCACAGATGAAGATGTTCCTGACCCGGTTCGGCGAGAACAGCCGGATGGTGATCTGTGGCGACCCGAACCAGACCGACCTGCCCGGTGGCGTTGTGTCATCGGGCCTTGCCGATGCGACAAGCCGGCTTGAGGGGATTGAGGGGATCGCGCTGGCACGTTTCACCGCCAAGGATGTGGTGCGCCACCCAATCGTCGGGCGGATCGTCGATGCCTATGAGGGGCCGGATGCTTGAGATCGCGCTTTCGTGCGAACCAATCTGGGCCGGGCCGGACTGGGATGGCATTGCCGCACGCGCGGCCCGCGCGGCGCTGTCGCTCAGCGCCCAGGGGGAGATGCTGACCAGCCCGGCAACGATTGAGCTGTCAATCCGACTGACCGACGATGACGAGGTGCGCACCCTCAACGCGCAGTATCGTGACAAGGACAAGCCGACCAACGTCCTGTCCTTCCCGATGATCCAGCCCGACCTGCTTGATGCGGTGACCAGCAATTCGGACGATGGCGAGGTGCTGCTGGGCGATATTGTGCTGGCACATGGGGTGTGCGTGCGCGAGGCGGAGGAGCGCGGCATCAGCCTTGCTGACCATGCGACGCATTTGATCGTGCACGGAACGCTGCATCTGCTAGGATATGACCACCTGGGGGAAGATGAGGCCGAGGCGATGGAGGCGATCGAAACCGATGCGCTGGCCTCGCTCGGTCTGGCCGACCCCTATCTGATACGCGAGGACTGACACGACCCGATGGCCGAAGACCGAAGTACCACCGCTCCCTCCGACCATGGCGAGAACAGTATCTGGCGTGGCCTGAAGGGCCTTATTTTCGGCAACCAAGACGAATCGCTGCGGTCGCAGCTTGAAGACGCGATTGACGCGCATGAGGACGACCCCGCGCCCGACGCCAAGGGCGACCTGTCCCCGCTTGAACGCCAGATGGTGCGCAACCTGCTGCATTTCGGCGAGCGCGATGCGGGGGATGTCGGCGTTCCCCGTGCAGACATTATCGCGGTTGAGGAGGGCATTTCCTTTGCCGACCTCGTCACGCAGTTCGCCGAGGCCGGCCACAGCCGCCTGCCGGTCTATCGCGAAAAGCTCGATACGATCATCGGCATGGTCCATATCAAGGATGTGTTCGCGATCCTCGCGACCGGGGCGCCGCACCCCGACACTATCAGCGCGCTGATCCGTGAACCGCTGTTCGTGCCGATGTCTCGCGGCACGCTCGACCTGCTCGCCGACATGCGACAGAAGCGCGTCCATCTCGCCATTGTGCTCGATGAATATTTCGGCACCGAGGGACTCGTCACCATCGAGGATCTGATCGAGGAGATCGTCGGTGACATTGAGGACGAACATGACGATGCCCCCGAGGCGCTGCTCGTGCCGCTCGACGGCGGGGCATGGGACGCCGATGGCCGTGCCGAGCTTGAGGATGTCGGCGAAACAATCGACCCACGCCTGGCCGAGGTTGATGGTGACGTTGATACCCTGGGCGGGCTGGCCGGTGTGCTGGCAGGACAGGTGCCGGAGGTTGGCGCCTGTCTCGATCACCCGAGCGGCTGGCGCCTGGAAATCATCGCCGCCGACGCACGGCGCGTCACGCGCTTGCGGCTGCACCCACCGGGGCCGACACCGGGCGGTGAGAGCTAGCGGATCACCCTCACCTCCCTGATACTCGCTGTTATCTCCCTGTTACTCCCTGTTACTCCCTGATACTCCCTGTTTCCGGGGCAAACGCATTTTTGCGTCCGCCGCGCGGGGTGTGGCGGTCGCTTTGCGTGATAATGCAAGGGGGTGGCGCATTCCCTGTTAACGCGGAACAGGGAGTTTTGGCATGGCGAACAGCGAGCTGAGCCGCGTCATTTTCGACGGACAATGAGAAACAGCGGCCAGCCCGGTGGCGGGCAATGGCAGCGTCGTCATGTGCGCGAAGCCAGCGAGATTGAATCGGGCTGATTTCCGGTGGGAATTCCCTGCTCAAAGCGCTGCCCCGAAAGGGCGAGGCTATTCCGTTGACATGGCAAAGCTGGGTAGCCGGTTCACCTTAACCGAAAACAGCCCCCCGACACCCGCCGCCCCGCAGCAATCACGCAGTCGATCACTGTTGCCAGTTTAATGCGTTTTGACGATTAACGCGCCGATGCTACACCAACCCGGCCACCCATGGGGAGGCAGGAGAGGACGCATGGCCAGTGACGATACCCAAGGGTTGAAGACGACAGCGCTCGACGAGATTCGCCGCGCGCTGGCGCCGCTCCTTACCGCGAAGCCCCACTATCCCGGCGCCGGGCGCTGAACCCGACGGGCACATACCCACCGAACCAAACCCCCGCGCATCAACAACAACGCATGATTGGAGTGAATATGGAAAACACAGGAAAATGCCCGGTAATGGGCGGTCATCAACGCCCGACAGCCGCCGGCGCCCGTTCGAACCGTGAATGGTGGCCAAACCAGCTCAATCTGAAAATTCTTTCGCAGAATTCGCCCTTGTCCGACCCGATGGGCGCGACCTTCAATTACGCCGAAGAGTTCAACAGCCTCGACCTTGAAGCGGTACGCAGGGACATTCTTGCGTTGATGACGGATTCACAGGAGTGGTGGCCAGCCGATTATGGCCATTACGGGCCGTTTTTCATCCGCATGGCGTGGCACAGCGCCGGCACCTATCGTGTCGGTGACGGGCGCGGCGGCGCGGCGTCAGGCACGATCCGCTTTGCCCCGCTCAACAGCTGGCCCGACAACGTCAATCTCGACAAGGCGCGGCAATTGTTGTGGCCGATCAAGCAGAAATATGGCCGCAAGATTTCCTGGGCCGATCTGATGATCCTGACCGGCAATTGTGCGCTGGAATCAATGGGCTTCAAGACCTTCGGCTTTGCCGGTGGCCGCGAGGATGTGTGGGAACCCGAAGAGGATATTTACTGGGGCCCGGAAGGCGAGTGGCTGGCCGATGAGCGCTATTCGGGTGACCGCGACCTGGAGAACCCGCTTGGCGCGGTGCAGATGGGTCTGATCTACGTCAATCCCGAAGGCCCGAACGGCAACCCCGATCCACTGGCATCCGCCCGTGACATTCGGGAAACCTTTGCCCGCATGGCGATGAATGACGAAGAAACGGTCGCGCTGATCGCTGGCGGACACACCTTTGGCAAGGCGCATGGTGCCGCCGATCCCGGCAAATATGTCGGCCCGAACCCGGAAGGCGCCAGCATAGAGGAACAGGGCCTTGGCTGGAAGAGCAGCTATGGCAGCGGCCATGGTGGCGACACCATTTCGAGCGGGCTGGAAGGTGCCTGGACCACGGCACCGGCAACATGGGACAACAACTTCTTCGACAATCTGTTCGGCTATGAATGGGAACAGACGAAGAGCCCGGCAGGCGCAACGCAGTGGACGCCAACTGCTGCCTCAGCCGCTGGCACCGTGCCCGACGCCCATGATCCGGCAAAGCGCCACGCGCCGATGATGCTGACTTCAGACCTCGCGCTGCGGTTTGACCCGGCCTATCACGTGATTTCAAAGCGTTTCCATGAAAATCCGGACCAGTTTGCCGATGCCTTTGCCAAGGCGTGGTACAAGCTGACCCACCGCGACATGGGGCCGTTTGCTCGCTGCCTTGGCCCGCTGGTGCCCGCCGAGCCGCAATTGTGGCAAGACCCGGTCCCGGCGATCAGCCACCCGTTGATCAACGAGCAGGATATTGCCGCGCTCAAGGGCAAGATCCTGTCATCGGGGCTGACCATCGCGCAACTGGTCGCAACGGCATGGGCGTCAGCGGCAAGCTACCGTGGTACAGACAAGCGCGGTGGCGCCAATGGTGCGCGGCTGCGCCTCGCGCCGCAAAAGGACTGGGCGGTCAACCAACCGGCCCAACTGCCAGCGGTGCTCCAGGCGCTTGAAGCGATCCAGGCAGCGTTCAATGGCGCACAGTCCGGCGGGAAGCAGGTTTCGCTGGCTGACCTGATCGTGCTCGGCGGCGCGGCTGGGGTCGAGGAGGCAGCACGGAAAGCCGGTCACACGGTACAGGTGCCCTTCTCGCCAGGCCGCACCGACGCATCGCAGGAACAGACCGACGTCGCCTCCTTTGCGGTACTTGAACCCGTGGCGGACGGGTTCCGCAACTATGCGAAAAGCGGCCTGACCGGATCAGCCGAAGAGTTGCTGGTTGATCGCGCCCATATGCTCAACCTGACAACGCCGGAAATGACGGTGCTGGTCGGCGGATTGCGTGTGCTGGGGGCGAATAGCGGCCAGTCAGACCTGGGCGTCTTCACCCACCAGCCGGGCGTGCTGACCAATGACTTCTTCGTCAACCTGCTCGACCAAGGCACGACCTGGCACCTGTCAGCGGCAGGTGACGGCGTGTTCGACGGCAAGGACCGGCGGAGCGGCGAAAACCGCTGGCGCGGCACCGCCGTTGACCTGGTGTTCGGGTCAAACTCACAGCTTCGTGCGGTCGCTGAGGTGTATGCCAGCAATGATGCCGGGCAGAGCTTTGTGCGTGATTTCGTCGCCGCCTGGGCCAAGGTGATGAACCTTGATCGTTTTGACCTGCGCTGACCTTCCCGCCTTGCCCGATGGGTGAGCATCAGGGGCCGCTGGCAGCCAAGCCAGCGGCCCCTTTTGCTGACTGGCACAGCCATTTGACGAAACCACCTTCCCCTTGCGCGCCCGGCACCCTATTTCCGGGCCATGCGTAACAAGATACTGATCCTCGTCGGCCTGCTCGCCGTCATCCTGACCGGCCTGTGGCTGTGGCTGCGCCAGCCCGACATTGCCACATTGAGCGTTGAGGCCGTTACGGGGAAACGCCCGAAGATCACGGCGCCGCGCAACCAGAATTTCCCGACCATTGCCATTGCCGATGCGGTCGGCTGGCCAGCAGGCGCCACGCCAAACCCGGCGCCGGGCCTGACGGTACAGGCCTTTGCGCGCGGCCTTGACCATCCGCGCTGGCTGTACCGTTTGCCCAATGGTGACGTGCTGGTGGCCGAGGCCAATTCACCCACGCGTGAAGGTGGTGGCCTGACCGGACTGGTGATGAACTATGTCCTCGACAAGGCCGGCGCGGGCGTGCCCTCGGCCAACCGTATCACCCTGTTGCGCGATGCTGACGGCGATGGCGTGGCAGAGAGCCGCACCGTCCTGATCTCCGGCCTGAACTCGCCCTGTGGCATGGCGCTGCTGAACGGCTATCTCTATATCGGCAATACCGACGCGCTGGTCCGCGTTCCGTTCACGCCGGGCCAGACCCGGATTACCGCAAAGCCCGAGCTGGTCATCAAGCTGCCGGGCGGCGGCAATCACTGGGCGCGCAACGTTGTCGCCGATCCCGACGGCAAGAGCCTGTATGTCACGGTCGGATCATCATCCAACATTGCCGAAAATGGCCTTGAGGCGGAAAAGGACCGTGCGGCCATCTTGCAGGTATTCCCCGATTCCAAGACCTATCGCATCTATGCCGCCGGCCTGCGCAACCCCAATGGCATGGCATTTGAACCGCATTCGCAGCAGCTGTGGGTCGCCGTCAACGAGCGCGACATGATGGGGTCAGACCTGGCCCCCGACTATATGAGCCAGATCGAACTGGGTGATCATTTTGGCTGGCCCTGGTATTATTGGGGTGGTTACCCCGACAAGCGCGTGACACCGCCCAACCGGCAATTGCAGGAATATTCCAAACGCCCCGATTATGCCCTGGGGCCGCATACAGCGTCACTGGGCATTGCCTTTGCCGGTGATGCGAAACTCGGGGCATCCTTTGCCAATGGCGCCTTTGTTGGCCAGCATGGTTCGTGGAACCGCGTGCCGGTGTCTGGCTACAAGGTCATTTACGTCCCGTTCGGCGACAACGGGTTTCCCGCACCCGGCGCCAGACCGGTCGATGTCCTGACCGGCTTTCTCAATGCCAAGGGGCAGGCGCAGGGGCGGCCGGTGGATGTCCTGACTGATCGTTCGGGCGCGTTGCTGGTGTCTGATGACGTTGGCAACACGATCTGGCGGGTTGTCGCCAAACCTGTCGCCGGTCATTAATGAGAGGGTAGCGGGTCGCGGCAGCTCCCCCGAACCACCGCGACCCCTTCGGCGCGGCGTTGGTAACGCCGCATTGCCGAATAGCCTGAATCACCCTGCTGCGCCCTTCCCGGCAGACAGCAAGAGCGCGCCTGGATATTAGCGTAGCAGGCTCGTGCTAACTGACCCCTTACCTCAAGTCTTTTGATACCCATTTTGGGCAGTTGTGATATATGTACGGCGATAATTGAGGATTTGTCGTCGCGATGCCCCAGCATATCATCACCAATCCTGCCGCCATCCCCGCACAATGGCGGGTCGCGATGTCCATTCTCGGCAATCTTTTCCTCACCATGCAACGCAGCATGGCAACGACATTGTCGCTCGGCCCGACCGAACTGCTGATTTTCATGACGGTGGCCGTGGCCAATGTCCAAAAGCTGATGCGCGAGCGCAGCATCGCACCGGACCATCGGGGAACCGGCGTGTTGCCGCGGGAATGGGTTGTGCCGATTTCGCGCAACGCCATTGCCTCGGCAGCCGGGCTTCCCCGCGAGACGGTTCGTCGTCAGGTCGCCAAGATGATCGAGAGCGGGCTGCTGATCGAGGACGCACGCGGTGGTGTCACCACCCAGATCGGGATCATTCAGGATCTCGGGCTGGAATCCGTGCTGGAAACACTTTTATCCGAATTCAGCCGCGCGGCGGAGGGTTTGCTGCGCGCTGGCGTGATCGATGCGCAAGGCGCATAGCGTCAGGCTCTGGGTCGCGCGCTACGCATTGCTACGAAAAAGCCTGGATGGGCGAAAGCGCGGCGGCTCAGGTCGCGAACAGCATGGCATCATCGGCAAATGCCTTGAACTCCAGCGCATTGCCTGACGGGTCACGAAAGAACATCGTTGCCTGTTCCCCCGGCTGGCCGACAAAGCGGATATGCGGTGCGATGCCGAACGGCACCCCGGCGGCCGCGACCCGCGCTGCGAGTTCGTGCCAGTCGGTCATCGTCAGGACGACACCGAAATGCGGCACCGGCACATCATGGCCATCAACCGGGTTTGACACCGCGACCGGCCTTGCCGCCGGATCGAGATGCGCGACGATCTGATGGCCGAACAGGTCGAAGTCGATCCAGTGATCCGCACTCCGGCCCTCGGCACAACCGAGAATCCCGGTGTAAAAGCTGCGTGCAGCGGCGAGATCATGGACCGGAAAGGCCAGGTGAAAGGGTCGCAGGGTCATCGCACCGCGATAGCGCGCTGGCGGCGCGGCGTCACCTCATCGGCGACGGACATAAAAACAAGGTTCTGCGCACAGGCCAGGCAAGCTATAGGCAGCAGCGGCGTGACCGTACCAGATCGGGCACGGTTAACCGGGATAGCGAACTTGGCCGCAGTGAATGTTGCAATGGTGTCGATGTTCGGACGCCGATACCCCCGGCTGCTGAGCTTGCTGACCGGCGCAATCGCCGCGAGCGGCTTTGCCCCACATAATGCGTGGCCGGTCACGCTGGCATGTTTTGCCGTGTGGATGTGGCTGGTGCACGATGCCGCGACATTGCGCCAGGTACTGGTGCGCGGCTGGTTGTTCGGGCTGGGACATTTTACCGTCAGCAATAACTGGATCCAGCAAGCCTTTACCTTTCAGGACGCGATGCCGCACTGGCTCGGCTATGGCGCCGTGGTCATCCTGTCACTGTATCTGGCGATCTATCCGATGTTTGCCGCCGGACTCGCCTGGCGCCTGGCCAGCCCGCGCGCGATTGGCGACAGCATCGCCCGGCCCGGACCCGGCTTTGCCCTGGTGTTTGGCGCGGCATGGATCGCAACCGAATGGCTGCGCGGCACGATGTTCACCGGCTACCCATGGAACCCGCTTGGCGTGATCTGGGTGCCGACGCCGGTTGCGCATCTGGCAGCCTATGTCGGCACCTATGCGCTGTCGGGCCTGACGGTGGTTGTCGCCGGCATCCCATTGTTCGCCACCCGCCAGCGCCTGCCGTGGATTGCGGCCGGGTTGGCGGCACTTTCTGTCCCGGCGATCGCCTCCATCGAGGTTCCGCTTACGCCGGTGGCGCTGCCGGCGGATTATCCGCATGTCCGCATCATCCAGCCCAATCTGGGCGAGGAGAAGCGGCCAACGGATGATTATGCCGAGAACAACCTGGCGACGATCGAACGGTTGATCGGCACACCCGGCCCCCATCCGCGATTGATCGTCTGGCCCGAAGGTGCGCTGCGTTTTCTGATCGAGGACGGCTATCCACCACAATATTACTGGCGCGCCGCACCGGCAGTGATCCGCCAGCGCATTGCGGCACATCTCGGGCCGAACGATATTGTCCTGACCGGCGGCAACGCGCTGAAATTCGACGCGATGGGCAATGTCAGCAATGCGACCAATTCGATCTTTGCGCTGGATGCGCGCGGCGCGATCACCGGACGTTACGACAAGGCCCATCTGGTGCCCTATGGCGAATATCTGCCGATGCGCCCGATATTGTCGCTGATCGGCCTGCAGCGACTGGTGCCGGGCGACCTTGATTTTGATCCCGGCCCCGGCCCGCGCGCCATGACCTTGCCGCACTTTGGCGCGGTGGGGATGCAGATCTGTTATGAGATCATCTTTTCCGGCGAGACGGTGGACCGGGCCCATCGCCCTGCCCTGTTGTTCAACCCGTCGAACGACAGCTGGTATGGCAACTGGGGGCCGCCCGAGCACCTTGCCCAGGCACAGATGCGCGCGATTGAGGAAGGGTTGCCGATCCTGCGTGCGACGCCAACAGGTATCTCCGCGATCATCGCGGCCAATGGCCGGGTGCTCGACAGCATCCCGGCCGAGCAGGCTGGCGCGATAGAATTGCCGATGCCCGATGCCCTGCCGCCAACATTGTTTTCCCGGATCGGAAACTGGGCAGCCGTGATCGTTGCGACGATGTTGCTGTTGTTCGCCGTTGCCATCCGGCGGGCGGGCCGCTAGGGCGCCTTCATATAACAAAAGCTTTATATCAGCCCCGGTGTGATTCCGGGACGGCTCCAGCCAAGGGTAAAGTGATGCGCGCCTCGTTCCTCTTCACCTCCGAATCGGTCTCCGAAGGCCATCCCGACAAGGTCGCCGACCAGATTTCGGACGGCATTGTTGATCTGTTCCTGTCCAAGGATCCGGAAGCACGCATTGCGTGCGAAACCCTGACCACGACCAACATGGTGGTCATCGCGGGCGAGATTCGCGGCAAGGGCATCATGGACCAGGCGGGCAACTGGGCGCCCGGTGTTGAGGCCGAGATCGAGGCCAATGTACGCGATACGGTCAAGCGCATCGGTTATGAGCAGTCAGGCTTCCACTGGCAGAACTTCTCCTTCTCCAACAACCTCCACCCGCAATCGGCCCATATCGCGATGGGTGTCGATGAGAGCGGCAACAAGGATGAAGGTGCCGGCGACCAGGGCATCATGTTCGGTTACGCCACTGACGAGACCCCCGACCTGCTGCCTGCCACGCTATATTATGCGCACCGCATTCTTGAGCGGATGGCGGCGGATCGTCATTCGGGCGCCGCACCGTTCCTGGAGCCGGACGCCAAGAGCCAGGTCACGCTGGAATATCAGAATGAGAAGCCGGTCCGCGCGACCGCGCTGGTCGTCTCGACCCAGCACGCGCCCGGTTATTGCCTGCAGGGCGAAAATGCCGATCCGGCACTTTATGCCAAGCTGCACGATTATGTGACCACGGTGCTGAACGAGACGCTGCCCGCCGGGTTCATTACCGAGGCGACCAAGTCGTATATCAACCCGACCGGCGCCTTTGAGATTGGCGGCCCGGATGGTGATGCCGGCCTGACCGGTCGCAAGATCATCGTCGATACCTATGGTGGTGCCGCACCGCATGGCGGCGGCGCGTTCAGTGGCAAGGATCCGACCAAGGTTGATCGTTCGGCGGCCTATGTTGCGCGTTATCTGGCCAAGAATGTTGTGGCCGCCGGGCTGGCGCGGCGCTGCACGATCCAGCTCAGCTACGCGATCGGCATTGCCGAGCCGCTGTCAGTCTATGTCGATACGCATGGCACCGGCAGCGTTTCAGAGGCGAAGCTGGAGGAAGTGCTGCCCAAGCTCGTCCGCCTGACGCCAAAGGGCATTCGCGAGCACCTCAAGCTCAATGCGCCAATCTATCAGCGCACCGCCGCCTATGGCCATTTTGGCCGTCAGCCCGATGGCGATTTCTTTACATGGGAAAAGACTGATCTGGTTGATCAGCTCAAGGCTGCTGTCGCGGCGTGACCGATTTGGCGGCGGGGGCTTCGTCCTTCGCCGCCGGCGGTTCGGCAGCACCGACACCCAGCGTGTGGGTGAAATAATCCTTGCCGCTGGAGCCGCGCGGATTCTGATTGCGCTGCAACAGCACAACGGTGACCCCGACCAGGCCGAGAACAAAGAGCAGGATAACAATAATCATCGGCGGGCGCTCCTGTGCGACGGTAACGCTCTCCCGGGGATAGCGATGGTCCAGTCAGCTCTTCAGCGAACGGCCAAAGCTGTAGCGAGCTATGATCCGTTTCGGGCATAATCGCAATCAGACAATGCGGCGTACCACCGCGTCAGGCAGATAATGATGAACGACCCCGCCACCATCCGCCGACTCTATGGCCGCCGCCAGGGCCACAAGCTGCGCGCAGGTCAGGCGGCGCTGGTCGAGGATTTGCTGGCCGCCGTCAGCGTGCCCGACACCGGGCCCGTCAATGCGCAGTCGCTGTTTGGCGATGATCGTCCACTTGAATTTGAGATCGGATTTGGTGCGGGCGAACATCTGGCCGGACAGGCCGCCGCGCGTCCGGGCACTGGTTTCATTGGTTGCGAGCCGTTTCTCAACGGTGTTGTCGGCGCGCTTAACCATATTCGCGACCAGCGGCTGGACAATGTCCGGCTGCATATGGGCGATGCACTGACCGTGCTCGAGCGCCTGCCCGATGCCTCGCTTGATCGCCTCTATCTGCTGCACCCCGATCCGTGGCGCAAGGCGCGCCATGCCAAGCGCCGGATGGTCAACCATGGCCCGCTCGACCTGATTGCCGCCAAGCTCAAGCCGGGCGGCGAGTTTCGCCTTGGCACCGACGACCCGACCTATTGCCGCTGGGCGATGATGGTGATGAACGCGCGGCGCGACCTGCACTGGACAGCAAACCATGCGCGCGACTTTCTGGTGCGCCCGGATGACTGGCCAGAGACGCGCTATGAACGCAAGGCGCGGCGGCAAGGGCATGAGGTGTGGTATTTTCGCTGGAGGCGTATTTAGGGATACCTCTGGCGTAGAATTACCGCGTTATATCAGCATTTTAACTACGCTACAGTTTTCGTCCCTTGGCGGCAGTTTCCGCCTCGGTGATTACCCGGTGATTGCTGGGTGATTGCTGGACGCCGGGTCTGGAGGCGAAAAAATGGCGAGTGGCAAGATAACGAAACGGACAATTGATGCCTTGATTGTTGATTTGCACTGAGAGTTGACCCGGGAGGGGCATAAAATTCCACTGAGAAGTGACCCATGTTTTGACCTTCCCCCTGGCTGTTGGGTTGGGGGATATTGGAGTGATCGACATGGCGTTATTGAGCGTAATCCGGCGCTGGCATTTCCGTGAGGGGATGCCGATCCGGGAGATAGAGCGGCGCACTGGGCTGTCGCGCAACACGATCCGCAAGTATCTGCGCAGCGGTACGGTTGAACCGAAGTTCATGGCCGCCGATCGACCGAGCAAGCTGGACCCGTTTGCCGAGAAGCTGTCAGGTTGGCTGCGGATTGAGGTCGGCAAGTCACGCAAGCAGCGGCGTACGGCAAAGCAGATGCACGCAGATCTTGTGGTGTTGGGCTACGACGGTTCCTACGGGCGCGTGGCGGCCTTCGTTCGCGCTTGGAAGTCCGAGCGCCAACGCGATGCCCAGTCCGCTGGCCGAGGCACCTTCGTGCCTTTGGTCTTTGCGCCGGGCGAGGCCTTCCAGTTCGACTGGAGCGAGGACTGGGCCTTGTTGGGCGGCAAGCAGGTCAAGTTGCAGGTGGCACATACCAAGCTGTCGCACAGCCGGGCCTTCACCGTGCGGGCCTATCTACTCCAGACCCACGAGATGCTGTTCGACGCCCTGACCCAGGCGTTCAGGGTTCTGGGCGGCGTTCCGCAGCGCGGGATCTTCGACAACATGCGCACAGCGGTTGATCGCATCGGCTCGGGCAAGGCGCGGCAGGTCAACGCCCGGTTCGCGGCGATGGCCAGCCATTATCTGTTCGAGCCCGAGTTCTGTAACCCGGCCTCGGGGTGGGAGAAGGGCCAAGTCGAGAAGAACGTCCAGGATGCACGCCGCCGATTGTGGCAACCGATGCCCAGCTTTCCGAACCTTGATGCGCTGAACGCGTGGCTTGAAGAGCGCTGCATCGCGCAATGGGGGCAGATCGTGCATGGCGTTCTGCCCGGCACTGTCGCCGATGTGCACGCCGGGGAGGTTGCAAGCCTGATGCCGCCGGGCCGCCCCTTCGACGGCTTTGTCGAGCACACCAAGCGCGTATCGCCAACCTGCCTGGTGACGTTGGAGCGCAACCGCTACAGCGTGCCGGCGTCCTTTGCCAACCGGCCGGTGTCCTTGCGGGTCTACCCCGAGCGGATCGTCATCGCCGCCGAAGGCCGGATCCTGTGCGAACATGGCCGGATCATTGCACGATCCCATCATCTGCCGGGGCGGATCATCTATGACTGGCGTCATTACCTGGCGGTGATCCAGCGCAAGCCTGGTGCCCTGCGCAACGGAGCGCCGTTCACGGAGATGCCCGATGCGTTCCGGCAGCTTCAGGGCCATCTGCTCAAGCGCCCCGGCGGTGATCGCGAGATGGTCGAGATCCTGGCGCTGGTGCTGCAGCACGATGAACAGGCGGTTCTATGCGCGGTCGAGCTGGCTCTGGAGGCAGGGGTGCCCACCAAGACCCATGTGCTCAACATCCTGCACCGACTGACCGACGGCAAGGCACCTCCTGCATCACCGATCGATGCACCCCAGGCACTGCGCCTTGCTCAGGAGCCAGTCGCCGATGTCGGGCGCTATGACAACCTGCGGGAGATGCGTCATGCGTCATGATCCCGCCAGCGCCGCTGTGGAGGTGATGCTTCGCTCCCTCAAGATGTATGGCATGGCCCAGGCCGTCGGTGAGCTCATCGAACAAGGCGCCCCCGCCTTCGATGCCGCCGTGCCGATCCTCTCGCAGTTGCTCAAGGCCGAGATGGCCGAGATGGCCGAGCGCGAGGTCAGGTCTATCGCCTACCAGATCAAGGCCGCCCGGTTCCCGGCCTACAAGGATCTGGCAGGCTTCGACTTTGCGTCCAGCGAGGTGAACGAAGCCCTGGTCCGGCAGTTGCATCGTGGCGACTTCATCGACGGTGCCGACAATGTGGTGCTGATCGGTGGTCCGGGAACCGGCAAGACCCACATGGCCACCGCGCTCGGTGTTCAGGCAGTCGAGCATCACCGCAAGAAGGTCCGGTTCTTCTCTACGGTCGATCTGGTCAACGCGCTCGAACAGGAAAAGGCCATGAACAAGGCTGGCCAGCTTGCCGAGCGTCTGCTGCGTCTCGACCTCGTCATCCTCGACGAGCTGGGATACCTGCCGTTCAGCCCGTCAGGCGGGGCGCTGCTGTTCCATCTGCTCAGCAAACTCTACGAACGCACCAGCGTCGTTATCACCACCAACCTCAGCTTCAGCGAATGGGCCGACGTGTTCGGCGATGCCAAGATGACCACCGCCCTGCTGGACCGGCTCACCCACCACTGCCACATCCTCGAGACTGGCAACGACAGCTTCCGGTTCAGAGCCAGCTCCGCTGCCCCCAAAACCAGAAAGGAAAAAACACCAGCTTGACCCACAACCCGCATCGCGGGACATACCATCCACCCGGGTCACTTCTCGATGAAAATCCCGGGTCAACTCTCAGTGCAAATCAACAATGTCTACATTTTTCGGACACTCCGGAATAGACAATGTCCGAAATTGTGATACAAATTTCGGACATGGATGCTCAATCGCCTCGCCTCAAAGCCCTCATCCTCGATCGCATTGGCCAAGGCGTGACGAGTGCTGTCTGGACGCCTACGGATTTCCTCGATCTTGGCGGACGCGACGCGGTAGACAAGACGCTCCAGCGCCTCGTCAAATGGGGTGAGTTGCGGCGGATCGACCGTGGGCTTTATGACAACCCACTGTTCAACAGCCTGACCCAGCAACCAAGCGCTCCCGATCCAAGGGCAGTCATCGACGCCGTTGCACGGCGCGACCAGATTCGCGTTCTGGTTGACGGCATGACCGCCGCCAACGATCTCGGCTTCACCAATGCTATCCCGGCAAAAATTGTCGTGCACAGCGAAGCCCGGCCGAAGTCGATCAAGCTCGGCAATCTAGCAATTACGTTCAAGCACACAGCTGCCAGCAAACTACATTGGGCAGGACGCCCCGCCATGCGCGTCGTTCAAGCATTACACTGGCTGCGCGACACGATGCCCGGCGACGACGATGGCCAATGGCGCCAACGACTGGCCAGTCTGCTGGCTGATCCCGTGCACGGGGCAGACCTGCGGCAGGATCTTGCCGATGGAATGACGACACTTCCGGCCTGGATGCAGGACATGCTGCGGCCTCTCATTGCCAATGAAGCATCCGCGGCATGAATGCCGCCTATGATGACATCCTGCGCACAGATGCCCAGACCCGAAGCGGCCTGTTCGCGGCGACAGCGCAGCGCCTTGGCACGACCCCGCAGAATGTCGAAAAAGACTTCTGGGTATGCTGGACGCTCGATGCCCTGTTCAACGGGCTGGGCGACGGCCCCCGTCTGCTGTTCAAGGGCGGCACATCGCTTTCCAAGGCATTCGGGCTGATCCAGCGCTTTTCAGAAGACATCGACGTCACGGTCTTCCGCGACGATCTCGGGATTCCGGCGTCCGTCGATGAACTCGCCGAATTGAGCGGGAAAAAGCGCAATGCAGCTTTGGATGCGATCAAGGAGGCCTGTGAAGCCTATATCAACGGCCCGCTTGCAGAACGTCTGGCGACCATCTGCACCGAAGCCTGCGCGCGCGCCGGACTTGGACAAGAGGCAATTACCGTAAAAGCCGACGCACATGACCGGCAGACATTGCTGCTTGGCTATCCCAGTGTCACGCCGACAGACACCTACATCGCCAAGTCCGTCAAAATCGAATCCGGCGCCAAGTCAGCCCTCGATCCAAATTCGGTGCGGACGATCACACCCTATGTCGACGCCGACGTTCCGGGGATTGACCTCGCCGTACCGGGGATCACCGTGGTCGACGCGGAGCGGACGTTCTGGGACAAGGTCGTGATCCTTCACGGTCTGCGCCGATGGTACGACATTCGCGGGCTGCTCCGCGGCAACGGCCAGCGCATTTCGCGGCACTATTACGACCTCTTCCGCTTGCTGCAGTCCGACAGCGGGAAAGCGGCAACGAAGAATACTGCGCTCGGGGCAGACTGCGTCGCCCATGCCCGCATGTTTTTCAATCGACCCGATTTCGATCTGGCATCGGCACAACCACCAACATTTGCCCTGTGTCCGGATGGCGCGATGGTGGACGATCTGCGGCAAGACTATCGTGCCATGAGCATAATGATCTTTGGCGAACCACCCGCGTTCGATGCAGTGATTGAGGCCATTGCCGCACTGGAGGCCGACTTGAACGCGCGAGGGGCGCAACCGTGACGGGCTTCTTTCAACGGCTCTTCTCGAGGAGGGAAACTGCACATGTGACTTCGCCCCCTCCGCTCGCAGGCCGTCTGGAAATCGAGGAGTTCGGGCATAATCTTGTCAGCATCGACACGCTCGATTTCATCGGCCACCAGGCCGTATCTCCCAGCAAGCGCTACCGCCTGATTTGGGCGGACAGGACGCCTGATGGCAGCCGGGGCGGTAATCGAAGTGAAGGACACGGGTCATGGTCGCTGCTTCTTGATGACCGGATCGTAACGGCTGGAAGTCTTGAACGACCGCAAGAGGGCTGTGTTGCTGACAATGGCACTGTGATCCTGCACGACTGGATGTTCGGTGAGGGTCTGAAAGGGCGTTTTGTCGCGTTCGCGCCAGACGGCTCCCAGCTGGTAATACAGCAGTTTGCCGCCAATTTGATGAGCAACGGTCTGTCACCCGACGGGAAGTTTGCGATCTGCCAGACTGCCAACGCACCCGGCAGCGCCGACAGTTGCCGCTACATGCTCTTCGATCTTGCTGCCGGTCGTGAGATGGCACGTTGGGAAGTCGAGACGGGCTGGGCCGAGCGCTATGAGTGGGATTGCGAAGGGCGGCTGGTCTATCTCTGCATGAAGGATGGTGAGCGCGTCGGTTACGATTTCAACGGGACCATGGTCGGGCGCGAAGCCTGGCAGCTAAGGAGAATTGGTGCTGGCGACCTGAACGTCATCCAGTCCGTCCTGGTTGCGACGAGCGCAAACGATCATCCGCTTCGCAGCGAAATCATTGCAGGCCTAGGGGTCGCCGCCCGCGATGGTGAGATATGGCAACAGGCCCGGGCCTATCGACTACTCGGCGAACTCCATGAACAGACGGGCGAGATCTCGCAGGCCGTGGAGGCCTACGACGAGGCTCTCACGATAGATCCAAAGGTGGGTGTTGCCCGCCGCGTCGAGCAGCTTCGAAAAACGCTGGGAACAACCATTGCCAAACCGGGTGCCAAACGCCTGAGCCGTTTCGAGCAACAGGCTGGGCGGCTTGGAATCCAGCACGAAGTGGTCCTGCTTGAAAAGGGAGACGGCAAAGACTGGAGGCACGAAGCAAACGGTCCGTGGACGACAGTCGAAATCGGCGCTCTCGACCACTACAGATCAATCGGATGGGAGGGTGCCGCATCGGAAGGCGGGCTGATACTGACGCTCATCAAAGCGGCTTCGTTTGAAGCGCTAGATGCCCGCAACTCTGACACCTTCGTCGAGGCGCTCTATGCCCAGAATGTCGCCTTCGAACAGGATCGCTTCGCCCCGGAGCGACTCATCGCAACAGTCTCGAATGCGACCCGGAGCCAGATCGAGCGGAACTGGAAAATCATTGCTGCGAGCGCCGGCAATTCTCCGGCATATTACCCCAACGTGCGCGAGCATCACGTAACCGGCCTGTTCGATGCGCTGGGACCTGATTGTCTCGCCGAAATCGCCACCGTGTTCGCAACGGCTCCTTATGACCTGCGGGCTGGCTGGCCAGATCTCACGCTATGGCAAGACGGCAAGGTCAAGTTCATCGAGGTCAAGGGACCGAGCGACTCTTTTCACGCCAGTCAGGCACGGCTGATCTCCAAGTTGCTGCTGCCGCTCGGCTTCGAGGTAGGCCTGGCAGAAGTGCGGAAGATATCCTGATGGGCAATTCGGTGATTACCCGGTGATTGCTGGAGCAGTTTCAGGTTCAGCGAAACAACCAAAAAACGAAGCGGAGTCAGATAGATGCTTGAAAAGCGACACAAAATGTGGTATTTCCGCTATGAGCGGGTGATGCCCGGAAACAGCCAATAATTGCCCATCGCCGAAGCGTGTGATTTGACTGCCGGGGCGATGATTGGTGATGCATTCGCTGACGCAAAACTGCCCGACGCGACGAATTTTGCTGTTGGTTGGGAGCTGGCTTGTGGCAAGGCTCGCCGCGCCATGGCCGTGCCTCCTCTCCTGCCACATTGTTCGCGCGCCCTGTTTGGGGTGATCGCCATGGTGCCGTTTGCCGCCCCGGCACAGGAGCAGGGGTC
The DNA here is from genome assembly GCA_963422345.1 of uncultured Sphingomonas sp. GTDB lineage: Bacteria > Pseudomonadota > Alphaproteobacteria > Sphingomonadales > Sphingomonadaceae > Sphingomonas. Next base: position 1,344,575 of record OY729425.1, on the reverse strand, counting down.
GGCGGATCAGGACGGCGATATTGTCGTGCTCGGTCGCGGGCTTGCCCTGCCACCCGGCACGCCGGCCTATGGCGCGGTGACGATTGATCGGGCGCGGTTGACCAATGACGCCACGGGGCGCGTCGAGGATGTGCTGGGCGATGTTGCCGGCTTTCAGCAATTCCGCCGATCCGACAGCCGCTCGGCCAACCCGTCCGCGCAAGGGGTCACGCTCCGCGCACTGGGCGGCAATGCGTCAAGCCGCGCGCTGATATTGCTTGATGGTGTACCCGTCGCCGATCCGTTCTTCGGCTATGTGCCGTTCAATGCCCTTTCCCCCGAAAGGCTGTCAGCGGTGCGTGTCACCCGTGGCGGTGGCAGCGGACCATTTGGCGCTGGTGCTGTCGCTGGCACAATCGAGCTGATCAGTGCGGGCGCCCGCGACCTGCCGCCGATAAGCGGCGAGATCGCTTATGGCAGCGACAATGCCGTGGCCGTGACGGGCGCGCTGTCACCGGCATTGCCGACCGGCTTTGCCACGCTGTCGGGCCGGTTTGAGCGCGGTGACGGCTTTTTCACCACACCCTTGTCGCAACGCAGCCTTGCCAGTGTGCCAGCGCGTTATCGCAACTGGTCCGGCAGCTTGCGGGTGGTAGCCCCCGTCTCCCCCCGCACCGAGCTGCACTTTGGCGGGACGTTATTTGAAGACCATCGCACCTTGCGCTTCGCCGGGGCCGACAGCATGGCGCGCGGCGAGGATGCCAGCATCCGGTTGATCCATCGCGGGCGCTGGCAGGTTGATGCACTTGCCTATGTGCAGGCGCGCAACTTCACCAACCGGGTGGTCAGTGCCACCAGTTTCAGGCTGACACTGGACCAGCGCAACACCCCGGCCACAGGCATCGGCGGCAAGATCGAGGTACGGCCACCAGTCGGACCACATCATGTCCTGCGCATCGGGTTTGATGCGCGGCTGGCGCATGGCCAGCTATATGAGGACGGCTATGCCGCAAGCGGGCTGGTTACCGTGCGGCGCATGGCGGGCGGGAACAGCGACACGCTGGGCCTGTTCGTCGAGGATGACTGGACGATCGGCAGGCTGGTGCTGACGGGCGGCGCACGGGTCGATCACTGGGCGTTGACCGGTGGCTTCCTGCAGGAGCGGAACGCAGCGGGCGTGACGACAACCGACAATCTGTTTGCTGACCGCGCCGGCAGCGAGACAACCGCGCGCGCCGGATTGCTTTATCACGCCAGCCCGGCGCTTGCCCTGCGTGCGGCGGCCTATACCGGGTTTCGCCTGCCGACCCTCAACGAACTATATCGCCCGTTCGTGGTCTTTCCGATTACCACCCAGGCGAATGCCGCACTCCGGGCGGAAGCGCTGCGCGGTGCCGAGATCGGTATGGACATTACGCCGACCAACGGCGTCTCGATCGGGCTGACCGCCTTTCACAACCGCCTGGCCGGGGCCATTGCCAATGTCACCATCGGCGCCAATCTGCGCCAGCGCCAGAATGTCGATGCCATCGTCGCGCGCGGGATTGAGGCGACCCTGACCGCGCGGCGCGGCGCAGTGTCGCTGACGGCGTCCTATGCGTTCAGCGACAGTCAAGTCGCGGCCTCGGGCGCGTCTGCACAACTCAACGGCTTCACTCCGGCACAAAGCCCCCGCCACAGCGCCAGCGCGACGCTGGCATGGGCGCCGCGTCACGGGCCAGCACTGTCGGCAACCTTGCGCCATGTCGGCAGGCAATATGAAGATGATCTCCAGACCGACATCCTGCCCGCCGCAACAACACTCGACATGGTGGCACGGTTGCCGATCACGCATCAGCTATCGCTCGTGGCGCGGGCCGAGAATCTGTTTGATACGGCGGTGATCACGCGAAACGCCGCCGGGTCGATTGACCTGGGAACGCCCCGGACGCTGTGGATCGGCGTCAGGTTCGGCAAGTAGCGGGCCGGATTGCCCGTGCGGCGCTAATCGCGCAGCTTTGCGTTCCACAGGGTCGTGGCAAGCACCAGCGACAAGATTGACGCCCCGACCCAGAACAGGATCGCTGGCCCAAAGTCATAGTGCCGCACGCCCTTCACCATGGTCATATGGGCGTTGATCAGCTCACCGCTGAGGCGTTCCTGGATCGCCGCGCCGAGATAGCTGAACACGCCCACCATGCCCGCAGCGGCCCCGGCAACGCGTTTCGGGCAGATGTCGATCGCAAACAGCCCGCCGATCGAGGTGACAAGGCCGGTCATGCCGAACCCGAAGAGAAACAGCGAGAAGGACGTCCAGGCAAGGCCAACCGGGCCATAAAAGAACAGCATGAGACCAGCGACTTCGATGATCCCGAACAACAAATTGGCTGGCGGTCGGCGGGCAGCAAACCATTTGTCAGAAGCATAGCCGAACCCCACCGCGCCAGCGACCCCGGCAACGGTATTGACCGCAAGCAACACGCCAGCACCCAGGGCGGAATAGCCGCGCGCTTCCTGCAAATAGAGGATTCCCCAGCCGGTGATGGCATAGCGCGTGACATAGGCCAGCGCGCTGGCGAGCGCGACCACCCACAAGGCCGGGATACGCAGAATGGCGAGCTGGGTGATGAACACGGCTTTCGCGTCACGTGCAGCCTCGGGGGCGGGATCGGCAGGGACGTAATGATCCTGCTTCCAGTCAGCGACCGCTGGCAATCCCAACGCGCGCGGTCGATCCGCCATCGCCACATGACAGCCGATGCCGGCGATGATGACAGCAACGGCTGGCCCCCAGAAACTCCAGTGCCAGCCAAACGCACCAACCAGCGCCGTGCCGGCAACAAAGCTCAGCCCTTCACCGAGCGAGCGCGACGTTGACCATATCCCATAATAGCGGCCACGTTCCTTGTTGGAGAACCAGTTGGCCAGCGAGATGATACTGGCCGGCGCACCAAAGCTCTGGAACCAACCATTCAGCCCCCAGATCAATGTCGCGGCAGCAAGCGAGCTCGAAAAACCCATCGCGACATTGCACAGCGCCGACAGGATCAGCCCGATCGCCATAAACTTGCGCGGATCGGCATGGTCAGCGACGAAGCCGTTGACGAGCTTGCCGATGGCGTAGCTGTAGAACAGCGCCGACCCGATCGTGCCGAGATCGGCGGGGGTAAAGACTCCCCCGTCAATCAGCGGCTTCTTGACGACATTGAAGGCGAGCCGGCAGGTGTAGGACAGGCCATAGCCAATCGTAACCGCCGTGATGATGCCCAGCCGGTGACGGCGATAGGCTGCGTCAATATCGATATCAGTCCTGATTGGCAGGTCAGGGCCGGTGGCCAGGCTACGTAACATCAAACCCCTCCCCCGGTCCCCGCCGGTGACACAGACTGTGGCATTCACGCGCCGGGAGCAAGGGGCGAGGCACCGCACAGGAAGCAGCGGATATTGTCAGGGACGCAATGCCCCGGATCGCGCGAACAGCACACCGCCAAGGATGACTTCAACCAGCCCGACAACAAGCGCCACGTTCAGCGGCGCAGGGATGCCCATCATGACCGCACTTGCGCCGACCAATATGATCAGCGCCGCCAATGGCCAGAAGGTTCGATCACCATAGATTGTCGCAAAGGAAAAATAGCGCGCGCCCATGATGATCGCAAAGACCGGGATGGCCAGGGCCTGACTGGTGAACAGCAACAGGAAGGCAACAAGCAAGCCAGCGAAGAGGACGAAACTGCTTTCAAGTCCGAGGCGATTGAGCGGATTCCCGGCTGATGCTGCGGGGGCAGCCAGCAGGGTACGACAAAGCAGGACTGAAAGCGGATAAATCGCCATCCCTCCGACAAACAGCGCGGCAAAGGCCATCTTGACCGGATGACTCATCCAGATCAGTCCGGCGGCGCCCCACACCATGCCCGACAGCATAACACCAATGGCGCCATGTCGATGTGCCAGGCGCATCTCGCCCTGTGCCTGCGCGAAGTCCATTGACGCCCCCACCCTGTTGCAGGCCCTGTGTAGAAGACTTCGCGCCTGATCGCCAAGCCATCGGCCCGCGAGAGTCTGACCCCGGGGGCCAACACCGCAACGGCGGAGGGCGGACCGCACGAAGCGAGCCGCCCCCGCCGTTCGTCAGCGATTGTCGAGCTGCGACCGCACCGCCGACAAACCCAGCCGGGTTGCGCGATATGGCCCGCCATCCTTGCTGGCGATCAGCTTGCGGCGTTTGAGACGGCGAAACAGGCCCAGGGTGCAATCGCTCAGCACATAGCCCTCGCGTGTGAAGCAATCGACCGCGACAATCTGGCCCGTTGCTTCGTCCCGGCGATGTACGATGCGCCCGCCCTGCGCCAGCGCGTGCAGGACGCGCTGTTCATATCTGGAAATATTCATCGGAAAATCCGGCCCTCAATGAGGGTGGCAGCCAACACCCGGCCATAACGGGCCAGGGCGCACGACACCTGCAACCGGTCAAAGCCGGTCAGGTGATCAGCAGGCTACAATTCCAGACATAGTCGCTCCGAAGGAAAGCGAGGTATAGCGAGGCGGGTGCTGACCGGTCAACAACGCGCCGTCGGGCGATGTGGCTTGACCCCCGACGCACAGATCGCGAAACCGATCTGATGCAATCCGCCCTCGCCGTTTCAACCATCGCCCAGACCATCCAGCTATCGCTGAGCCCGGTGTTCATGCTCGCCGGCATTGGCGCGTTGCTCAATGTGCTGGCAGGCAGGATGGCGCGCGTCATTGATCGGGCGCGGATACTGGAACAGCTTCACCCACGGTCAACGGGGCCGGAGCATGATCGCCATGTGTGGGAACTTCGCCTGCTCGACCGGCGGATCTCGATCATCAATGCGGCGCTGTTTCTGGCCGTGTCGAGCGCCGTGATGACCTGCACGGTGGTGGTGATGCTGTTCATCGCCGAACTGACCGGGCTGCACATCGGCACCATCGTCGCGCTCAGCTTCATTCTCGCGATGTTGTTGCTGATCCTGTCATTGGTCGCGTTCATGGTCGAAGTGCGCGTATCACTCCACGCCGTACATGTCCGCGCGGAGTTGCTTGAGCACCAGGGCCAATAGCCCCCGCCAGATACGCTACTTCGCCGCCTCAACGCTGGCGCCGACATCTGCCGACGGGAGATAGCGCGGCGTAACGCGCGCATGGCTTGCCTGTTCATAGGCATAGCCAGCATTGAGCACCGCCTGATCACCCCAGGCCGTGGCGATGAAGGACAGGCCGACCGGCAACCCCTTGGCCAGCCCCATCGGCACGGTGAGATGCGGATAGCCCGACACCGCCGGCAATTCGCTTGCGCTCGGGCCGTCGAAATGATCCCCCGAAACCGTGTCGCTGAGCCACGCCTCACCATAGGTTGGTTCAACCAGGATCGTCGCATTGGCGGCTTTCAGCATCGCGTCAATCCCGTCACGCCCGGCCAGGCGAAGCGACTTGGCGCGCGCGCCGAGATATTCTGCATTGGTCAGGTCAACCGCCTTGGCCGCCTCGACGAACGTCTCCTGACCGAAAAAGGGCATTTCGGTGGCGCTGTTGGCCGTATTGAACGCGATCAGCGCATCGAGCGTCCGGGCGGTCACCGCCGCCGGTGTTGTCGCCAGATAGGCGTTGAGATCGGCCTTGAGTTCGGTGTGCAGGACGAACGATTCGGCGGCACCCAGGCCATCGAGCTTGGGCTGTTCGACATCGACCAGCACCGCGCCAGCGCGCTTCAACGTATCGAGCGCCGCCGCATAGACCGGCTTCATCGTGCCGGGCATGTCGGGGTGCAGCACGGCAATCCGCACGCCCTTCAGCGCGTCAGGCGACAGGCTGGCGGTAAAGTCGCGGGCATGGGCATTTGCCTGTGCCGTCGCCGGATCGGCCGGGTCAGTCGCGACCATGCCGGAGAACAGCAAGGCGACGTCGCGTACAGTGCGGCCCATCGGCCCCGGCGTATCCTGGCTGTGACTGATCGGCACGACATGCGTGCGGCTGATCATGCCAAGCGTCGGCTTCAGCCCAACCAGGCCGTTCATCGACGATGGGCAGACGACCGAGCCATCAGTCTCGGTTCCAACGCCGATCACCGCAAAGCTCGCCGCGATGGCCGCGCCGGTGCCGCTCGACGACCCGCAGGCGCTGCGATCAAGCGCATAGGGGTTACGCACCAGCCCGCCAACCGCGCTCCACCCGCTCATCGAGTTGTTAGAGCGGATATTGGCCCATTCGCTGAGATTGGTCTTGCCGAGGATCACCGCGCCGCGCTTGCGCAGTTCCGCCACCATCGGTGCGTCACGCCGGGTTACATTGTCGCGGAGCGCCAGACTGCCAGCAGTCGTCGCGAGCGGATCAAGCGTTTCGATATTGTCCTTGATCAGCACCGGCATGCCGTCGAGCGGGCCGAGCACCTTGCCTGCCTTGCGCCGCGCGTCGGCAGCCCGCGCCTGTGCCAGTGCATCGGGGTTGACCGCGATCACCGCACGCAATGTTGGCCCATGCCGGTCCATCGCGGCGATGCGGGCGAGATAGGCCCGGGTGATGCTCTCGCTCGTCGCCTTGCCGGCGGTGATTTGCGCACGCAGTTGATCGACTGACTGTTCCTCGACCCTGGGCGCCGTTTGCGCTGCGGCGGGGATCGGCGCGGCAAGCGAGACAAGGGCGAGGAGGGAGCCAGTAGCGAGCAGTGTGCGCATCAGGATTTCCTGTCTCAGGTCGGATGGTCATGGCAAAGGTTGGTGAGCCGAGCTTAAGCCTGCTGGCCGCAGCGGCAAGTGCCAGATCGAGCGCACTGCACAACAAATCCTTCACCCGGCGATTTTCGCTGCAAGGCTGGTTGGTAATCCGGCTTGATGGACTGTCTGCGATTTCGCCGCTTTGCCGGCAATCATCTTCCGATGCTGTGGTGGCTATGTGCCGTTGCCATCGCGACCATTGGCGTCACGCTGGTGCTGCGCACGACATTGCCGGATGCAATCCTTGCGCTGCTGGCGGTGCCGCTGGTGCTGATGGCCGGAGCATCGGCGGCACTGTCGGAGATCATTCATGCGCTCCGCCAATATCAAGGCGAGCCACGCCAGGTCATCACGCCTGTCATCGGCACCATCATGGTGGGGATCAGTGGGCTGCCACTCATGATCATGTTGGCCTTTGCGACAAGCTGGGTTGCCGATTTCGCAACCTTGATGCGCGACTTGCCGCGCTATCGGCAGATCGTGGCCGAGGTTCAATCTGGCGGGTTTGTCAGCGCCGGTGAATGGCAGTCACGCGGCGGCACCGATTTTCTGGTCGATTCATACCCCCGCCTCCGCATCGTCTTCACAACCGCAGCAGCACGTGATCGCCACAACGCCATCGTTTATGATCCTTCAGGACGGGTCGCCGTGACCAACAAGGTTGCCGAGACGCTCAACGACCCTCAGCATCATATTGGTGGTGTCATGCTGGAAAAATGCCGCGCGACGCCCGTCAGCGCCTATTATCGCTGTGACATCTGGGAGCTTGAAGCGGACGAAATCGAATAAATGAAAAGAGCTTGCCGGGACCGAAATCCCGGCAAGCTCCCAACATGGTCAGCGGCCGGAGAGCTCCAGCCCGGGAGACCATGCGAACCGCTCATCCTGTGGGTGACATCGCGTTGACTGGGGGAGGATACCCCCCGCGCGCACCCGGCGGATTTAGCGGCGCGTCTCCCGAACGAACTGAACCGACCCCACTGCTGAACCATGAGACATCGGATCACCTCCTTTCGCTAGTTGAAACGTTACATCCGACATCGGATGCACCCGCAATGTGAGTCATCTAATTCCACGATACAAGTCTTGTATTTTATCGCGTTTTCGACGATTCTCTTTCGCTCGCACCGCGTCGGGGGCGTCACCTGACCCGCTACCGAAGCATAAAGCGTAAGAGAGCCGCCCTGGCGGGCACGCTGCAGCATCGACAATGTACCGGAAAGTGCCGCTTCAGCGCGTCAGGCTAACCGCGACAATCCTCAACCACACGGCCAAATTCGGCCCAGCTCGGCACGACAAGGGGTGGTTGCCCATCCTGCTCGACAACAAAGCGCCCACGACTGAACGCCATCGCATCGAGCAGATTGTCACGCGGAAAAAAGGCAACCGCGACATAGGGCTGCGTCCCTCCGCTCGGCTGCGCGGCAAGCGTGCGCAGCGCATTGCTGGTGCGGACAGTAATCTGGGTGGCTGTGGCCGTGGCACTGCGCTTCGACAGGAAAACCTGCCCTGCCGCACGATCGCACCGCAGCGTCAGCGCCGCATCGCTGCCGGGGATGCCATAAAAGGCAATCGATCCACGCGCATCCTGACGATAGACCCAGTCCCCCGGCGTCAAGGGCCAGTCACGCCAGTCACCGGCAACCGGCGTTGGCGACGCACTGGGCGTCGGCGCGGGGACAAAGGTCGATACGGGCCGGGGCGGCGCTGGCGCGGGTTTGGGCTGGGTCGCGCAACTGCCAGCGATCAACAGCAATGTGGTTGAGGCAAGGAAACGACGCATGCGGTGACTCTATGCGCGAAGCGGGCGCGGTGCTCAACCTCGCATTACGCAGCGCGCGGGACGATCCGGTCCAGTTCGCCGTTGAGTGCGCGCTTCGCTTCGACGATTTCATAGCGATCCTGCAGCCGCAGGAAAAAGCCCTCGGAGAGGCGAAAATACCGCGCGAGGCGTAGATCGAGTTCGGCGTCGATCGGACGCAGGCCATCGATCACCGCAGCGATACGCTCCGGTGCCACACCAACATCACCGGCAAGCTGCGCGACACTCAGCTCTTCCGGTTCGAGGAATTCTGTGACCAGCAACTGCCCGGCATGCTCGTTTTCGAGCCACCGCCGATCAGTGATAGTCGGTGATTTCGACGTCATATGCGTCACCGTCCTTCCAGACGAAACCTATGCGCCATTGCATATTAATGGAAATGGAATGTTGTCCAGCGCGATCTCCCGCAAGCGCATGGAGGCGGTTCCCTCGGATGCTTCCTAACTCGGCGAGGCTCAGGACCGCATCGAGCATCGACAACCGCCGCATCGCCCTTTGCTGGATATCCGGCGGCAGAACGCGACTTTCCTCGCGGTTCCAGATGAGTTCCGTTTCCGGGTCAGCGAAGCTCCTGATCACGAGTGCATCGCCAGTAGAATGTCCAAGCGCCGAAAGACCGTGTCCGCAGGTCGCCTTGCATGCCAGAAACGCAGTCCGTTAACGTTCGTACCGCTGATTGCGCTCGCTGCGGCCGACGGGCTGGAATGCTCTACACCGTTGGCGTCGATCCAGCGACCATTTCGGATAGCGGCGCGATATTCAGTGCCTTTGTAAAGCGCCTTGAGCTCAGTCCCCTCTGCCAGGACGCCGCCACGCAATACAAACGGCGCCGGTACTCGAGCCTGCCCATCACCGGACACCGTATCGACGGTTGCGCCGAGATCGCCGGACTTCAGCCCAAGGAGATCGCGCAACACCTCGTTGTAGCTATGGTTCTCGTGCTGCCGTTGGGCTGTCAGCGCCTTATAGACCTCGAAGTCGATATCAATCTGCATAGTACGCTCCGCTCTTACGAGCTAATAGAGCGGAGAGAACTATTCGTCAACGCCCCTTGCGCGCGCCGCCCATGCGCATCTTCTGGCTCTTGCCGTAACGGGTCTTGCGGGTGCCGGGCTTGCCCTCATTCGAGCGACCCATCATCGGCGCACGCTGCTGATCGACTGGCAGGCCAAGCTCCTCCTGCTCCAGCGCGCGAATCTCATCGCGCAACCGCCCGGCTTCCTCAAATTCGAGATCGGCAGCGGCGGCCCGCATCTTCTTCTCAAGCTCCTCGATATAGGCGCGCAGGTTGTGGCCAACCATGTGTGGCCGGTCCTCATCTATTTCGATCGTCACCTGATCCCGGCTGGCGACGTCATTGATGATGTCGCCGATATTGCGGCGGATCGTCGTTGGCGTGATGCCGTGCGCCGTATTGTAGATGACCTGCTTCTCACGCCGGCGATTGGTTTCGTTGATCGCGCGCTCCATCGAGCCGGTCATGCGATCAGCATAGAGGATCACCCGTCCGTCAACATTGCGCGCGGCGCGGCCGATTGTCTGGATCAGCGAGGTCTCGGAACGCAGGAACCCTTCCTTGTCCGCATCAAGGATCGTCACCAGCCCGCATTCCGGAATATCGAGTCCCTCACGCAACAGGTTGATCCCGACCAGCACGTCATACACGCCCAGCCGGAGGTCACGGATCAGCTCGATACGCTCCAGCGTCTCGACATCAGAATGCATGTAGCGGACCTTGAGACCAGCCTCGTGCATGAACTCGGTCAAGTCCTCGGCCATTCGCTTGGTCAGCGTGGTGACGAGCGTGCGATAGCCCGCCGCCGCCGTCTTGCGGCATTCCTCGATACAGTCCTGGACCTGATCCTCCACCGGGCGGATTTCGACCGGAGGATCAATCAGGCCGGTGGGACGGATGACCTGTTCGACGAACACGCCGCCGGTCTGCTCCATCTCCCACCCGCCGGGCGTTGCCGAAACATAGGTGGTTTGCGGACGCATCGCTTCCCACTCGTTGAAACGCAACGGGCGGTTGTCGATCGCCGAGGGGAGCCGGAAGCCATATTCCGCCAGCGTCAGCTTGCGGCGGTGGTCGCCGCGCGACATGCCATTGATCTGGCCAATGGTGACATGGCTTTCGTCAACGAACAGCAAGGCATTGTCAGGCAGATACTCAAACAGCGTCGGCGGCGGTTCACCCGGCATCCGCCCGGTGAGGAAGCGCGAATAATTCTCGATCCCCGCGCAACTGCCGGTCGCCGCGATCATCTCGAGGTCGAAATTGGTGCGCTGTTCCAGCCGCTGCGCCTCAAGCAACTTGCCTTCCGGCACCAGCTCCTTCAGCCGTTCCTGCAACTCAAACCTGATCGCCTCCATCGCCTGCTTCAGCGTCGGGCCGGGCGTGACATAATGGCTGTTGGCATAGACCCGGACATAATCGAGACTCGCGACCTTCTTGCCGGTCAGCGGATCAAACTCGACAATCTCCTCAATATCGTCGCCAAAGAATGACACGCGCCAGGCGGTGTCTTCATAGTGCGACGGGAAGATTTCCAGCGTGTCACCCTTCACCCGGAAATTGCCGCGCTGGAATGCCGCGTCGTTGCGCTTGTATTGCAGCGCGACGAGCTTGCGCACGATCTCGCGCTGGTCGACCGTCTGGCCCTTTTTCAGGTCGAAGATCATCGCTGAATAGGTTTCGACCGAACCGATGCCGTAGAGGCACGAGACCGAGGCGACGATAATCACGTCGTCACGTTCGAGCAGCGCGCGCGTTGCCGAATGGCGCATCCGGTCGATCGACTCATTCACCGAGCTTTCCTTCTCGATGTAGGTGTCGGAGCGCGGCACATAGGCCTCGGGCTGATAATAGTCGTAATAGCTGACGAAATATTCGACCGCGTTGTCGGGGAAAAAGCTCTTGAACTCGCCATAGAGCTGCGCGGCGAGAATCTTGTTGGGCGCGAGGATCAGTGCCGGGCGTTGCAGGGTCTCGATCACCTTCGCCATGGTGAAGGTCTTGCCCGACCCCGTGACGCCGAGCAGTACCTGATCGCGGTCGCCCGCCAGCGCCGCCTCGGTCAACTCTTTGATCGCGGTCGGCTGATCACCCGCCGGTTGATAATCACTGACCAGCGTGAACGCCTTGCCCCCTTCCGCCTTGGGCGGGCGGGCGGGGCGATGCGGGACGAAGCTTTGCCCGGTTTCGGGTTCGTCCAGGCTGGTGCGAATCTGGATTGCCATATTTGCGCAATATGGGAAGTAATGCGCCAACCCGCAACAAAGCGGGAACGGTCGCGCATAATCTTGTTCAGGAGCCCTTTGCAATGAAGCGCATCATGTTCGCCGCCCCGTTAGTGCTGTTGCCTGCTGCCTCTGCCCTGCCGATCCAGCCTGGCAAATGGCAAACCACTATCACGATCATCGATGTGCAGAGGTCAGGCGCACCCCCGGCGATTGCGGCGGCGATGCGCGGTGGCCCACAGGTCGTCACCGCCTGTGTTACACCTGAGCAAGCTGCCGCTGGCCCACGGGCGGTGATGCAGGCGAGCAAGGGCAAGTGCCATTTTGCCAGTTTTGACGCGTCAGGCGGGCGGCTGCACAGCGTGATGCAATGCACGATGGGCAGTGGCCAGATGACGATGACATCGGATGGCACCTATAGCGCGACGGGGATCGAACTGAGCGGTGTGACAACCATGACCGGCAAGATCGCGATGACCATGAAAACGCGCACCAGCGGCAAACGCCTTGGCGGGTGCTGATCATGCTTGCGCTCGCGCTGCGGCGCGGCAATGGCGGGCCTGACAGTTGGGGGAGAAAATAACGTGTTGAAGATCAACCTCGTCGCGGGTGTTGCCCTGCTTTCACTGTGTTCGCTTGGCGGATGCGGCACGAAGAGCGACGCGCCGACAAAGCGGCAGCCGGGTAGCTGGTCGACCAAGGTGGAAATCCTCAAATTTGAGGGCAAGGACGTCAAGCCAAACGCCAAGGCCGGGATGCAGGAATATTTCAACCTGATGAGCCTGAACGCACTGTGCATTACCCCCGAAGCGGCAGCCCAGGACGACATTGGCCGGAACATTGAAAACGCCAGTGGCGCAGGCAAGAATTGCCAGTTCGACAAGCGCAACATCTCCGGTGGCAATGTCGAATTCTCGGGTGTGTGCAGCGACGGCGCCAAAAAAATCCGCATGAGCGCCAAGGGCACAACTGGTGCGACCGCGCAGGACATCACGATGACGATCCAGCCGCTGGGCGCCGACGGCAACCCTGAGGGAACGATGGAAATGCGGATGTCCACCACGCGGACCGGCGAGTGCAAGGCTGGCGACATCACCCCACCGCCCACAACACCCGGCACAACAGCAGGAGGCAAATAATGATCGGTTACGCACTGCTCGGCAGCAACGATATGGACCGTGCCCGCAGCTTTTACGACGCCCTGTTCGCCACGGTCGGGATCGGGCGCCTGATGGAATTCCCCACCGGCGCGAGCGCCTGGGGCGCGAGCTGGACGACACCGATGCTCGGCCTGACCCCACCTTATGACGGGCAACCCGCGACCGCCGGCAATGGCACCATGATTGCCCTCGTTATGGATGAACGCGCCAAGGTCGATGCGCTCCACGCCAAGGCCATCGAACTGGGTGGCACGGATGAAGGCGCGCCAGGCGTGCGCGGTGACGAAGGGCCACAGGCATTTTACGGCGCCTATTTTCGCGATCTCGACGGCAACAAGCTGTGTGCCTTCCGGGTCGGCCCGGCCTGATCAGCCGTCAGACCCGGCGATAGGCCACCCGCCACATCGTCCAGGCAATGCCGGCACAGATCACCGCCAGGATCAGGCTGGTCGCGACGCCACTGATCCAGCGGAACAACAAGGTCCGGCCATCAATGGGTGGCATCGTAAACAGGCCAAAGCCATAGGTTTGGCCACACAGGAACAAGACAAAGCCGGCAAGGGCGCCGATGGTGATCGCGCTGCGTGGCCCACGCCGGCCGGTGGCATGGGCGAAAACCCATAACGGGCCACCCACCGCCACCACCGCCATCACGGTAATCACCGCCCCGATCACAAAACCGACCGGCAACGCGAACCACGACGCCGACCGACCGGCCACAACCAGAAGCACCGTCAGCAAGCCGCCGAGAATGCCACCCGCGCCAAGCGCCAGCCCGGCCCGGTCGAGCGATGTCTCGTAAACCTGTTCTGTCATGGCATCAGCCACGCCGATTCCTCCCGCGCTGCACCCCATTTATCACGTCACGCCGCCGCGCCAAAGGGGTGCTGCGGTTTCGTTTCGGGCGTGCGGCCACATCTCACGGAGCTGGCGCCGGGTACAGTAAGTCTGAGGCCAGCAAGCGAAACATGCGGCAAGCAGATGGTCTTGCGCGGCTGTTGCACTTGGTTAGAACACGCTGGTTGCGCCGGAGGGCGCGTCTCCCCGCGCATGATGGCGCGATCAATCAGTGAGGGAATTCAACGATGCGGTTCGGCTTTGCGCTTCTCGCCACCTCCATGCTGTCCAGCGTCGCCATCGCCCAGGTCGCGCCTGCGCCTGTCACCCCAGCGCTTGCCCTGCCGGGCGGTGACATTCCGGCAAAGTTCACCCCGCCCGCTGACAGCAACGACTATATCAAGCGCGAGGTGATGATCCCGATGCGCGACGGGGTGAAGCTCTACACCGTCATCGTCATGCCAAAAAACGCCGTGAACGCACCGATTGTGCTGACCCGCACCCCCTACAACGCGGCGGCCCGGGCAAAGCGGATGGACTCGCCGAGCATGTTGTCAACGCTGCCGCTCGCCGATGAGCCGTTCGTCAAGTCCGGTTACATCCGCGTCTATCAGGACGTCCGGGGCAAATATGGTTCTGAAGGCGCCTATGTCGTGACACGCCCCGTCATCGGCCCGCTGAACGAGACCAATGTTGATCACGTCACTGATGCCTGGGACACGATCGACTGGCTGGTGAACAAGGCCAATCTGCCGCAGTCAAACGGTCGCGTCGGGATGATCGGTTCGTCCTATGAGGGCTTCACGGTGGTGATGGCGCTGCTCAAGCCGCACCCCGCGCTCAAGGTCGCTGCGCCGGAAAGTCCGATGATCGACGGATGGATGGGCGACGACTGGTTCCATTATGGTGCCTTCCGCCTCGCCAACATCGCCTGGCTTGGCGGGCAGACCGGCTACAAGGGCGCGGGCAAGGCGCCGCCGACCGGCGGTTATGACGATTACGACAATTTCCGCGACATTGGTTCTGCCGGGGAGTGGGCGCGCAAATCAGGATATGATCAGCTACCCTATTGGCAAAAGGTCGTCGCACACCCCGCCTATGACAGTTTCTGGCAGGGTCAGGCGCTCGACAAGCTGATCGTCAACAACCCGTCCGACATTCCCACCATCTGGGAACAGGGCCTGTGGGACCAGGAAGACATGTATGGCGCGATCCATACATGGGAGGCGCTGAAGGGGGCCGGCAAGCTCGGCAACAACCATCTGGTGATGGGGCCATGGCGCCACAGCCAGGTCAATCGCGTGGGCCGCAGCCTTGGCCCGTTCGAGTGGGACGGCGACACCGCGCAGCAGTTCCGCGAGCAGATGGTGGTGCCGTATTTCAACCACTTCCTGCAGGACGGCCCGGCGGTAACGCTGCCCGCCGCGACGATCTACAATACCGGCGAGAACCATTGGGATCGTTTCGCCAACTGGCCGCTGGCCTGCGCAAAGGATTGCCCGGCACCACTGACGCCGCTCTATCTGCAGGGGGCCGGTGGCCTTGGCTTCGCGGCGGCTGCGCCCGGCGAGGAAAGCTATGTGTCAGATCCGGCCAAGCCGGTGCCGCATTTGCCGCGTCCGGTGAACTTCAACGATGGCCGTTGGGGCGACTGGCTGGTCAGCGACCAGCGTGGCGTCGATGGCCGGCCCGATGTGCTGACGTGGCAGACGCCGGTGCTGACCGAAGCAGTGCGGGTCTCCGGCGTGCCGATGGCCGACATTTTCGCCAAGACCACCGGCACGGACGGCGATTTCGTGGTCAAGGTGATCGACGTCCTCCCGGCGGAGAACGCCACCGATCCCAAGATGGGCGGTTACCAGTTGGCGATCAGCATGGACATTTTCCGTGGCCGCTATCGCCAGAGTTTTGAACACCCCAGCGCGATCCCGGCGGGCAAGGTACAGGAGTACAAGTTCAGGCTACCGGCGGTGAACCATGTCTTTCTGCCTGGCCACCGCATCATGGTGCAGGTCCAGTCGAGCCTGTTCCCGCTCTATGACCGCAATCCGCAAAGCTTCGTGCCGAACATCTTCCTGGCCAAGCCGGGCGACTATCAAAAGGCGACGGTATCAATCACGCGTGGCGGCGCCACAGCAAGTGCGGTGTGGTTGCCGGTTGTGCCCGCGAAATAACCCGCGACGGCGCTCAGCCCTTCGCCCAATAATCCGCCATCAACGCGGTTGACCAATCGGGTTGCCGCACCATGCCGCGCGGCTGGAACTCGCGCATCACCGGCTTGAGATCGAGCACCGGCGTGCCATCAATGGCGTCGAGGCCGCGCACCTGCACCTGCCTGCCCTCGACCTTGAGGATCAGGCAACTGGTCAGGCCGAGCCGGTTGGGGCGGTTCTTGCCGCGCTGGGCAAAGATACCGACCAGCGGCCAGTCAGTGCGGTTGCGCGGATGCCGCGCGCCGGTCTCAATCTTGTCAGGCGGTACCTGGTCGAACTGAAAGATGACCTCGACATGCGAGAAGTCGCCAAGGCCGAACAGGGCCTCGGGGCCGAATTCGTCAACCAGCTCAATCGTTACCGTTTCGCGGTCCCAGTCATCGTCAACCGCCGCACTGCGGGTCGAGCGGACATGGCCGATCGGTTCCAGGACAATCACCTTCTTCTCCCTCCAGCCATTCCGAATTGCCCAGTCGGGCGACATACAAAAGCTTACGCCAGCAATTTCTCCCGCGCGATCTTCTCTTTCCACACCAGCGGCGCCAGTTGGTGGACGTTCGCGCCGGCGCTATCCACCGCCACGGTGACCGGGAAATCGCTGACCTCGAATTCATAGATCGCCTCCATGCCGAGATCCTCAAAGCCGACCACCCTTGAGCCCTTGATCGCGCGGGCGACGAGATAGGCCGCGCCACCGACCGCCATCAGATAGGCGCTCTTGCCCTCGGCAATCGCCTTGGTCGCATCGGGGCCACGTTCGGCCTTGCCGACCATCGCCAGCAACCCTTGCCCGAGCATCATCCGCGTGAAGCTGTCCATCCGCGTGGCCGTGGTGGGGCCGGCAGGGCCAACAACCTCTTCACCGACCGGATCGACCGGCCCGACATAATAGATCACCCGCCCGTTGAAATCGACCGGCAGCGGCTCGCCGCGATCAAGCATGTCCTTGATCCGCTTGTGCGCGGCGTCCCGCCCGGTGAGCATCTTGCCGTTGAGCAGCAGCCGGTCGCCCTGCTTCCAGCCTTGGACGACCTCGGGCGTCAGCGTGTCGAGATCGACGCGAATCGCCGCCTGGTCGGGCGTCCAGTTGACGTCTGGCCATTCGGCGAGCTTCGGTACCTCAAGATAGGCCGGTCCGGAGCCATCAAGCGTAAAATGCGCATGGCGCGTCGCGGCGCAATTGGGGATCATCGCCACGGGCTTGCCCGCCGCATGGCACGGCGCATCGAGAATCTTCACATCAAGGATCGTCGATAGTCCGCCCAACCCCTGCGCGCCGATCCCTAACGCATTGACCTTGTCGAAAATCTCGATGCGCAGCGCCTCAATATCATTCTGCGGCCCGCGCGCCTTGAGCGGCCCCATGTCGATTTGTTCCATCAACGCCTTTTTGGCGAGCAGAACGCAATGTTCTGCGGTGCCGCCGATACCGATGCCCAGCATCCCCGGTGGGCACCAGCCAGCACCCATTTGCGGCAGCATCTCCAGCACCCAGTCAACGATTGAATCGCTCGGGTTCATCATCTTGAACTTGGACTTGTTTTCGCTGCCACCGCCCTTGGCCGCGACATCGATATGAACCTTGTCGCCCGGCACCAGCTCAACGTGCAGCACGCACGGCGTGTTGTCCCTGGTATTGCGCCGCGTGAAGGCCGGGTCCGTCAGCACCGAGGCGCGCAGCTTGTTCTCCGGGTTGAGATAGGCGCGGCGCACCCCCTCATCCACCACATCCTGCAACGAGCGCGATGTGTCGTCGAGCCGGCAATCCATGCCCCATTTGATGAACACATTGACGATGCCGGTGTCCTGGCAGATCGGCCGATGGCCCTCGGCGCACATCCGGCTGTTGGTCAGGATCTGCGCGATCGCGTCCTTCGCCGCCGGCCCCTGCTCAGCCTGATAGGCGACACCCAGCGCGCGGATATAATCCATCGGGTGATAGTAGGAGATGAACTGCAACGCGTCGGCGACGCTCTCGACCAGGTCGGATTCACGGATGACAATGCTCATCTGACAGCCCCTAGCCAGCCAGCGCGCCATTCGCCACACCCTGACGGCAAATATGTGTAATACAACAAATAATGGAAAGGCGCTTCCCGGGAATCGAGTCGTCCTTGCCATGCCATGCGAGCGCCACGCTGGCTGCACCTCATCCCAATGGGCGAGACGCTAACCTTTCGTTCACCATGCCCCGCAAACCTTTATGCAAGAAAGATTTGCTAGGCGGATTGCGTGATTGCCCTGCTTAGCCCTTTTCGTGCCCTGGCCGGTGCCGCCTGTGGCCTGCGCGATGATCTCGTGCCGGGTCGCGGGGCGGCCGATTTTCACGACGAGACGTTGCGCCGGCAGATCCGGCAACTCGCGGTATCATGGCCGCTGGCGTTCCTCGCGCTTGTCTCGACCAGCGGCATCATCGGGCGGGTTGCCTATGTCCTGGGGCACCATTTCCTGATCGCCAAGGTCGTGATCCACGGCACGCTGGCCAGCACCCTGGGCCTTCTTGTCCTGATCGCGACAGCCCTGCCTTTCACACGGCGCTGGCTACCACAGACCAAGGTGCGCCTGATTGCGCTGGCAGCGGCGGGCATCGCTGTCGGCTTGCAATCGCTGCTGTCGATCACGGAGTCCTTTCCGACCGGGAGCAGCCAGTTGGTTGGCTTTGTCGCGGTATTTGGCACGATCATCCTTACCGTCGTCGCGCTGCACCCGGTGCGCCCGGCAACACTGGGATTTGCGACGGCGCTGGTCGCGATGGTCGGCGTGCAATCGGGTGTCGGACTGGCCTTTGGGATCGCAGCAACCTTTCTGCTTGGCCTGACCCTTGCCACCTATCGCATGGCCAGGCTGGATCGCGCCTCTGACCGCAACCGGGACCAGGCCGAGATGCAGGGCCGCATGGCAGCGCGCCTGATTACCGAATTCGAGGCGCATTCGACCGGCTGGTTCTGGCAGACCGACACCGAGGGCCGCGTGACCTATCTGTCGGCGAAGGTCGCCAGCGAGCTTGACCTGCCTGACAGGCCAGCCATTGGCGAAGCGCTGACCGCCCTGTTCCGCGTTGACAGCGCCTTGCCGGAAACCGAACGGACCCTGGCCTTTCACCTGTCCTCGCGCACAGCGTTCTCCAACTATTCGGTGCGCCCGGCGAGTGTCAGCAAGCTTGAGCGCTGGTGGTCGATTTCCGGTCGGCCGATCGCCGATGATCTCGGCCGCTTCCAGGGCTTTATCGGATCAGGCAGCGACCTGACCGAACGCCGCCGCGCCGATGCCGAGATTACCCGGCTTGCGCTGTTCGATGGCCTGACCGGCCTTGCCAACCGCCAGCGGATGCGCGTCTCGCTTGACCAGACGTTGCACCAGCCGGGCGGCGCGCACCGCGCATCGGCGCTGTTCCTGCTTGATCTTGATCGCTTCAAGGCCGTCAACGACACGCTTGGCCACCAGACCGGCGACAGCCTGCTCAAGCAGGTCGCCCAGCGGCTGCAGCGCAGTATCGGCGAAGCAGGGCTGGTCGGTCGCCTCGGCGGTGACGAATTCGAGGTGATCCTGCCGGGTGAGGCGCAGCGCGACCGGCTCGCCGCGCTGGCCACCGAAGTCATCGCCTCGCTGTCACAACCCTATTTCATCGATGGCTCGACGATCACCATTGGCTGTTCGATCGGCATCGCCATTGCGCCCGAGCATGGTGAGGACGCCGAAAAGCTGGTGCGCAATGCCGATCTGGCGCTGTATGCCGCCAAGGCCGATGGGCGCGGTATCCACCGCTTCTTCCGCGACGAATTGCTGGTTGGCGCGCAGAGCCGCAAGGAACTGGAGGACGATCTGCGCAATGCGCTGGCGCAGGATCAGCTCCACGTTGCCTATCAGCCGGTGGTCAGCACGGTCAGCGAGCGGATTGTCGGTTACGAGGCGCTGGTCCGCTGGAACCACCCGACGCGCGGCGCGGTGTCCCCGGCCGAGTTTATCCCGGTTGCCGAGGATTGCGGGCTGATCGAATCGATTGGCGAATGGGTGCTGCGCACTGCCTGCATGGAGGCGGTGAAGTGGCCGATTGATGTGCGGGTCGCGGTGAACGTGTCCCCGATCCAGTTTGCCAACCCCAACCTGCCGATTGTCGTCACCAGTGCATTGACCCGCGCCGGACTGTCGCCAGCGCGGCTTGAGCTGGAGATTACCGAAGGCGTGTTCCTTGACGACAATGCCTCGTCGGAAAACATGTTCAAATTGCTGAAAGGGGTCGGCGTGCGTCTTGCGCTTGACGATTTCGGCACCGGCTATTCCTCGCTCGGCTATCTCAAGAAAGCGCCGTTCGACAAGATCAAGATCGACCAGAGCTTTGTGAAAGGCGCGGCGATTGCCGGCAACCGCAATGCCGCGATCATCAAGGCGATTGTGACGCTCGCCGATACGCTGGGCATGGAAACCACGGCGGAAGGCGTCGAGACATTCGACCAGATCGAGCTGATCCGCGAACTCGGCTGCAGCCACATCCAGGGCTATGTCTATGGCAAGCCAGCCCGGGCGGACGATGTCGCGCAACAGCTCATCGTCAATAAGGGCATGGCCACGGCGACCGGCTACCGCGTGAGCCGCGCGCCGCGCACCACCATGCTGCGCAGTGCCAAGATCTCCGCCATGGGGGCCGAGGGCGAGGTGCGAATCCGCAACATGTCCTCGACCGGCGCGATGATCGACGGGATCAAGATCAGCGGCGACGTCAAGGATGTCGATGTGATGATCGAGCTGCTCGAGGATTGCATGTTCCCGGCCAAGCTGCGCTGGGCAGCGGATGGCAAGGCCGGACTTGAATTCGCGCAGACCTTCAACATGGAGCGGCTCAACCCCGCGCCTGTCCCTGGCGCAGCCGCAACCCCCACGCGCAAGATCGCCTGACCAGCATATCGGCGCGCGCCTTGTCGCGGCGCGCTTCTCCCTCCACTGTCTGACCTGACT
The DNA here is from genome assembly GCA_963422345.1 of uncultured Sphingomonas sp. Taxonomy (GTDB): domain Bacteria; phylum Pseudomonadota; class Alphaproteobacteria; order Sphingomonadales; family Sphingomonadaceae; genus Sphingomonas. Next base: position 1,323,658 of record OY729425.1, on the reverse strand, counting down.
GTTTGCTTGGGAATGCGCCTGTTGGCGCATCTCCAAACGGAACCGGACGCCGACACGCTGTTGAACGGAGCATATGCCATGCCGATTCGGGCGCTCGCCTTCGATGTTTTCGGGACGGTGGTTGACTGGCGCAGCGGCGTCGCACGCGAGGTAGCGCCGTTCCTCGCCGAGCTTGGGCGGGGCGACCTCGACCCGGCGACCTTCGCCGATGGCTGGCGCGCGCTGTACCAGCCGGCGATGGAGGCGTGCCGCAACGGCAGCCGGGGCTATGTGCGGCTCGACATCCTTAACCGCGAAACGCTCGACCAGCTTCTCATCAGCCTCGGCATTGATCCCGCCACGATCAGCGCGGCGACGCTGGATCATCTCGCGGGCGCCTGGCGGCGGCTCGATCCCTGGCCCGATTCGGTCGCCGGCCTGACCCGGCTTCGCGCGCTGTGCCCGATCGTCACCCTGTCCAACGCCAACACCGCGCTGTCACTGGCCATGGCGCGGCGCACGGGCCTGCCCTGGGATGCGATCCTCGGCGCCGAATCGACCGGCCATTACAAGCCACTGCCCCAGGCATATCTTGGCACCGCCGACATTCTCGGCATTGCGCCATCGGAACTATGCCTTGTCGCCGCGCATCACAGTGATCTTGCCGCGGCGCGCGCCTGTGGGCTGGTCACCGCCTATGTCGCCCGGCCGATGGAATATGGCGGCCGCCCGGCGCCTGATCTCGCTGCGGCCCAGCGCTGGGATTATGAAACTGACAGCCTGATCGCGCTCGCTGACCAGCTAGGCGCGCCGCCAGCCTGAGAGGTTGGGGTAATTCCCGCCGCCAATTTTCGCGCACACAAAAAAATTTTTGTTCCCGGTTCGTCCCCTTGCCTTTCGTGAACCCCGCACAACTCCGCGCGTCGCCGCGTTGCAGCATGAATGGCGGTGCCACGAACCGAGTCAAAATAGCGACGAACCGAGTCATGAAAGAGTCATTTACCGTCTTGCGCCGCGACGCGATCCGGCACAATCTGTTGGGGTTGAGTTCGGGGGCGGACCCAAGAACTGGTAGAGCGATCACCGCAACACTACATTGCGGCAGTACATCACCCGTGCATGGGCTGCGCGGGGGAGGGTCGATTTCGCGCTGTGCTGGACCGCCTCAAATGATAGCATGGGGGTTCGCCCCCGATTCGAACGGACCGGGAACGCTGGTCGCGGGGCCAGGGTTGAAAGAAGGCAGTAGGCGATGGATTTCAGAGACAGTCAGGAAGCGAATGTGAACATGGCCACCGATGCGATCGACGCCGTCCAGGCGAGCGCGGCGCCGGCTGTCGAGCCGGCGGCGGCGGACAACACCAAACCAACCGCCGGGCTGAAGGAGCGTGGCGATTCGAAAGAGGTGAAGCCACAGCTTTACCCGGTGGAGGTCGACCATTCACGCGACGCGCTGCTGACTGATTTCGGCAAGGATACCTTGTCCGATCGCTATCTGCTGCCGGGTGAAAAGTTTCAGGATCTCTTTGTCCGCGTTGCCTCGGCCTATGCCGATGATGCCGCCCATGCGCAGCGCATCTATGACTATATCTCGCGCCTGTGGTTCATGCCGGCCACGCCGGTGCTGTCAAATGGCGGCACGGGTCGCGGCCTGCCAATCTCATGCTTCCTCAACTCGGTGCCTGACAGCCTCAACGGCATTGTCGATACCTGGAACGAGAATGTCTGGCTCGCCTCGCGCGGTGGCGGCATCGGCACCTATTGGGGCAATGTCCGCGGCATTGGCGAGCCGGTTGGCCTCAATGGCAAGACCAGCGGCATCATCCCGTTCGTCCGCGTGATGGATTCGCTGACCCTCGCGATCAGCCAGGGCAGCCTGCGGCGCGGTTCGGCGGCCTGCTATCTCGACATCTCGCACCCCGAGATCGAGGAGTTCCTCGAAATCCGCAAACCCTCGGGCGACTTCAACCGCAAGGCGCTCAACCTGCACCACGGCGTGCTGATCACCGACGCCTTTATGGAAGCGGTGCGCGAGGGTGCCGAATGGGTGCTGACCAGCCCCAAGGACGGCAGCGAGCGCGCGCGCGTTGATGCCCGGTCACTGTTCCAGAAGCTGGTCGAGACCCGCCTCGCCACCGGTGAGCCGTACATCGTCTTTGCCGACCATGTGAACAAGGCGATGCCCAAGCATCACCGTGATCTCGGCCTGAAGGTCTCGACCTCCAACCTGTGCTCGGAAATCACCCTGCCGACCGGCCAGGATCATCTCGGCAATGATCGCACCGCCGTGTGCTGCCTGTCGTCGCTGAACCTTGAAACCTGGGATCAGTGGAAGGACGAGAAGGGCTTTGTCGAGGACATCATGCGCTTCCTCGACAATGTCCTGCAGGACTTTATCGAGCGCGCCGAGCCGGGCATGGAACATGCCGCCTATTCGGCGATGCGTGAACGGTCGGTCGGCCTGGGCGTTATGGGCTTCCACAGCTTCCTCCAGGCGCGTGGCCTGCCGTTTGAGGGCGCCATGGCCAAGAGCTGGAACATGCGCATGTTCAAGCACATCAAGGGCCAGGTCGATGAAGCATCGATGCAGCTGGCGATTGAGCGCGGCCCCTGCCCCGACGCCGCCGACATGGGCGTGATGGAGCGGTTCAGCTGCAAGATGGCCATCGCGCCGACCGCGTCGATCAGCATCATCTGCGGCGGCACCAGCGCGTGCATTGAGCCGATCCCGGCCAATATCTACACCCACAAGACGCTCAGCGGCTCATGGTCGATCAAGAACCCCTATCTCGAAAAGCTGCTGGTGGAGAAATCCAAGAGCAGCGACGCGGTGTGGAACTCGATCCTCGAACAGGGTGGCTCGGTCCAGCATCTCGAATTCCTCAGCCAGGAGGAAAAGGATTGCTTCAAGACCAGCTTTGAGATTGACCAGCGCTGGATCCTTGAACTGGCCGGCGACCGCGCGCCTTATATCGACCAGGCGCAGTCACTGAACCTGTTCATCCCGGCGGACGTGGAGAAATGGGATCTGCTGATGCTGCATTTCCGCGCCTGGGAACTGGGCATCAAGTCGCTCTATTATCTCCGCTCAAAGAGCATCCAGCGCGCCGGCTTTGCCGGTGGCGTAGAGGCCGACAACACCATCGACGCGCCCAAGTTCGAAGTCGAAACGCGCGACTATGATGAGTGTCTGGCGTGCCAGTGAGGTGTTCCAGTTAAGTCGCCCTCACCCTCCCATCGCTGACGCGATGGGCCCCTCCCTCTCCCAATGGGAGAGGGGAGCAGCGCGCGCTGCCCTATTCCCTCTCCCGGCGGGAGAGGGAGGGAGCCGCGCAGCGGCGGAAGGGTGAGGGCGATGCTGAACTACCGCCCCCTGCAATCCGGTTCAGTCGATCGCGCACGGCAACTACGCCGTGAAGCGCCCGGACCCGAACGCCGCTTGCTGCGCGCGCTGCGCGAAGCATTCCCCGACCACAAATGGCGCCATCAGTCGCCGGTCGGGCCTTATTATGTCGACATATTGTGTTTTGCCGAGCGGCTCGCGATCGAGATTGATGGCGACACCCATGCCGGGAACGAGCGCTATGATGCCGCCCGCACGCAGTTCATCGCCCGCGAGGGTTACCGCGTTCTGCGCTTCGCCAATGGCGATGTGATGGGAAATGTTGAGGGTGTGCTGACCCAAATTTCCCTCTCCCTGCGGGAGAGGGAGGGAGACCCGAAGGGTCGGAAGGGTGAGGGGAGATGAAGAACCTACGCCTCTTCCTCAAAGGTCACGGCGACATCGCCATTGGCACTGAGCCGCACCTTGTCACCCTCGACATCGGCCACCAGGCCGATCGAGATGTAATGATGGTGCCCGATATGGCGCCCCGCGCCGCTGTCCTGTTTGGTCAGCTTGATGCGCTCGCCCTCAACCTTGTCGACGGTGCCGACATGGACGCCGTCTGCGCCGATGACTTCCATATCTCCCCTGATCGCGCTGGCATTGGCCATGGTAATCGCTCCTTTGTTACGGTTGCGTACCCACAACGCACGAGCACCGCATTGGTCGCATCGGAAATGCGCGCATGATCGCGGCCATCTCCCACGGCTATGGCGTCGAGGCGATGATCGCCGCGCTGGTCGGCCTGTGGCTGATCGCGACCGGCGGCAGTGACGGTGCCGACAAGTTCATGGCACGCCGCGCACCGTCACCGGGCAGCGGCGCGACCGGTTATTTCAAAAAGGCCGCCGCAATCGACGCCGGCCACAAACAGCGCATCCGCTGGCCGTGGCGCCTGGCGGGTGTGACAATGGTCGCGGGCGCCGCAGGCTACCTCCTGCTAGGGTCGCCGGCATGATGCTCGCCCCGCTCATCATGGCCGCCGTCGCCGCCACCAGCGCCATCGCCGCCGCCATCGTGCTGCTGCGCCCGGTGCACAGCGAGGCCGGCAGCTATGGCCGCCGCATCGCCGGCACGATGTTCGCGGCCTTCGCGATCATCCTCGGCGGCTTCGCGGCGTCGCTGTGGTCGTGGGGGGCGCGGTGATGAATACCGCCTTCTTCCTCCTCTTTCTGCTGGCCGCCGGCCCCGGCTCGCTGTGCCTGGGCATTCGCAGCCTGCGCACCCGCGCATGGCAGGGTGGCATCCCCGCTCTCGAATTGATGATCGATCGCGCCATCGGTGAGCAGCCGTCGGCGCGCACCGCCTGGGATCAGCGATTCGCGCGGTTCCACGCCTGGATGGCGGTTCTGTTCGGCACTTTCTTCTCGTTATGCGGCCTCGCCGTCCTTATCTCATTTGTCTTGGAGTAAGCCCATGTCCCTCACCGAAGCCCGCAAGCAGTACAAGCCGTTCGAATACCCCTGGGCGTTTGATTTCTGGAAGCGTCAGCAGCAGATTCACTGGATGCCCGAGGAAGTGCCGCTCGGTGAGGATTGCCGTGACTGGGCGCAGAAGCTGTCCGACCATGAGCGCAACCTGCTGACGCAGATCTTCCGCTTCTTCACCCAGGCCGATGTCGAGGTGCAGGATTGCTACCATGAGAAATATGGCCGCATCTTCAAGCCGACCGAGATCAAGATGATGCTCGCCGCCTTTTCCAACATGGAGACGGTGCACATCGCCGCGTACAGCCATCTGCTCGACACTATCGGCATGCCCGAAAGCGAATATGGCGCCTTCCTCGAATATAGCGAGATGAAGGACAAGCATGATTATCTGCAGGGCTTTGGCGTTGATACCGATGAGGATATTGCCAAGACGTTGGCGATGTTCGGCGGCTTTACCGAGGGGCTGCAACTGTTCGCCAGCTTTGCCATGCTGATGAACTTCCCGCGCTTCAACAAGATGAAGGGCATGGGCCAGATTGTCAGCTGGTCAGTGCGCGATGAAAGCCTGCACTGTGAGGGCATCATCAAGCTGTTCCACACCTTTGTGCGCGAACGCGATTGCCTGACCAAATCGGTCAAGTCCGACATTCGTGACATGTGCCAGACCACCGTCACGCTGGAAGATTCCTTTATCGACCTCGCCTTTGAAATGGGCCCGGTCAACGGCATGACGCCAAAGGAAATCAAGAAATATGTTCGCTACACCGCCGATTGGCGGCTGGGTCAGCTTGGCCTCAAGCCGATCTATATGATCGACGACCACCCCCTGCCCTGGCTCGCCCCGCTGCTCAACGGCGTGGAGCACGCCAACTTCTTCGAACAGCGCGCCACCGAATATTCCAAGGCCGCAACGCGCGGCAACTGGAACGAGGTATGGGACGGCTTCGACAAGCGCCAAAAGGCCAAGGCCGGAACGCCGGCGAATGAGGATGCTGCCGGCGGCGCTGCCGGTGGCGAGGGGGATATGTTTTCGAAGGCGGGGATTGCGGCGGAGTAAGACACTCCCCTGTTGTTGAAGGCGTCAGGGGCGGCATTTGCGCCGCCGCCCCTAGACCCAGGTTGACCCCCGGGCAACGCGGGCAATGGAGACAAGTGCATAAATAACACTTGCCTCCATTGCCCGCGTTGCCTGCCCCCCCTTTACTGATTCAACCGACGCCACATTCCGGTAGTGTCTCAGTTCGACTGGTGAGCACGGCACTCATTTAGAGAGAGTTTGTTGCCCCCCGCCAGCAGAAGAACGGAAATAGGGCCACCCCCCCGGGCAACGCGGGCAAACGGGCAAATCCCGTTCTAGCAGGTGCGCTTCCAGCAATTGCCCGTTTGCCCGCATTGCCCGGCCCCTTTTACCGCTTCAATCCTGCCAACCACCGGATAACCTCACTCTCCAGTCTTACCCGCGCGTCGGACCAGCCATGGTCGGTCGCGGCATGGCATTCACGGTAACACACACCAAAGCCCCTGGGCCGCAGACTCATGAAGCGGCCGTTCCGCTTCCGCTCCAGTTGCGGTCATCGATCAGCCGTGAGAAAACGTCGCCATGAAACTTCATGACAGCGAACGAGAGAAGCCATTTGAGGCGCTGATCGACGCTCGGTTTCCTTATAACGACCATGCTCTTTGCACCACGCTGATCGCTGAAGCGCGCACAATTTCGTTGAACGCCACTTTTTGTGTCTTGGACGAAATTTGTCGTCCACCGATGAGCGCGGTGGTCACGAAAGACCAGCAGCGAGCTTTGCTTGCTGAATGGGCCTCCAACCAACATCATGAATTGATCAAACCGCTACTTACCTGCGCCAATGCACTCGTAGAGCGTAAATCCTTGCCGTGGAGAGATGCAGTGGCCGTGATGGAGATTGTTGGCAACTTTGATGGACAGCGTGCAGCGCTCTCACTTGCCTATTTTTCAGCGGACTCTGAAAGCTTGGCGGGTGATGCAGCGCTTTCCTCGACGGATCAGCGTATCAGAAAGATTTGGGAGGAAAAGGCTGTTTAGCGAACGTCCACTTCCAACCAGTTTTTGCCGTTCAGATCTCGCGTAGGCGCGGGCGCATTTTATGGGTTCACCGCCTGATCAGCACCCCCCGTCAGCAGAAGAACGAAAATAGTCCCCCCCCCCGGCAACCGGGCAACCGGGCGAGTCCCGTTCTAGCGGGTGGGCTTCCAGCACTTGCCTCCATTGCCCGTTTGCCCGCAATGCCCGGCCCCTTTTACCGCTTCAATCCGGCCAACCACCGGATAACCTCACTCTCCAGTCTTACCCGCGCGTCGGACCAGCCATGGTCGGTCGCGACATGCAAGGCGCTTACCCGTGCATTGCCGGCCGCCTTCGCGCCCGCCGCCAGTGCGTCGGCTGGCGCGGCCAGGCCATCGTCAGAGGTCAGGATCAGCAGCGGCACACTGCTAAGCCTTGGCGCGGCCTGTACAAAGTCGAACGCATCGGCATGGGCGATTGCCTCGTCGGCCATGATCGCCGGGCTGGTATCGGCCAGCGCCTCCATGCCATTGTCGGCAAACGCCTTGATCGCCACCGCACGGGGCAGCTTGCCGAGCAGGCCGATATTCCCCGGAGAGATCAGCGCGGCACCGATCAGCCCCTTGTCATGCGCCGCGGTCAGCGCCGTCACCCAGCCACCCAGGCTGTGGCCAACCATCACCACCCGCGTCGGATCAAGGCCAAGCGCGGCGGCGTTGGCCGGATCACGGATATAGGCCAGCACGGCATCGGCATCCTGCAAATCACCGGCAAAGCGATAACTGCCCGGGCTGCCCCATGAACCGCGATAGTTGAACGCTATCACCGTCCAGCCCGCGCGGCGCATCGCCTGGGCAAGGTCAAGATTCTTCTCGTTCCCCGGCAGGCCGTGGCACAGCACCACCACCGGGTGCGGCCCCGCCCCCGCCGCAACATAGGCCAGGCCGTTGATCAGCACCCCGCCGCTGGGGATATGCAGCACCTCCATCCGTGCCGGGTGCGCGGCATCATGCGGCGGATCGGTGGCGATGGCCGCCGGTACATCCTGCGCGCGGGCCGGCGCCACAATTGCCGTCGCCGCGCAGAACGCCGCCGTTGCGGCCAGTGCGATCATCGTTGCTTTCATCGCTCACTCCCCTTTTTTGCCGCGCAATCATGCACCGGAGAATGCGGCAAACCTAGCCGCAAATCACTGCTTCCCCACCCCGCCCGGCCATGCCATCCTCACCACAATAGCTGCCACCAGGAGAGCCGGTCATGTCACAGGAAAACGTCGCGCTGATCCGCGCCATCTATGATGCCTTTGCCGTGGGCGACGTGCCCGGCCTGCTCGGGCGGATGAGCCCGGACATAGTGTGGAACGAGGCGGAGAATTTCCCCTATGCTGACGGCAACCCCTATATCGGGCCGATGGCGGTGGCGCAGGGGGTGTTCGCGCGCTGTGGCAGTGAGTGGGATGGCTTTGCCGCCGTGCCCGATGAGATCCTTGATGCGGGTGATACCGTGGTGGCGCTGGGCCATTATCTCGGCACCTACAAGGCGACCGGCAAGGCGATGAAGACGCAGATGGTCCATGTCTGGCGGATCATCGACGGCAAGGCGGCGGGGTTCCAGCAATATGCCGACACGCTGCAGGTCGGGCGCGTCATCGGCGCGGCATGAGCACGCATATCGACCCGACCCGCGCCGCCTTTGATGCCTTCAAGGCATTGCCGCGCGACCAGCCGGTCGAGATGCTCAACCTGGTCCGGTACCGCGACCACGCCGCCTATCCGGCAGATCATGCCGCGGCGGCGCTCGGCCTGACCGGTGCCGAGGCCTATGCCCGATACGGCGAGGAAAGCGGGCCGATCTTCCGCCGCGTCGGCGGCGTCATCCTGTGGTCAGGCGCGCCGCAACTCGTGCTGACCGGCCCGGCGGACGAGGCGTGGGACACCGGCTTTGTCGCGCGCTATCCCAGTGCCGGCGCGTTCCTCGCGATGGTGGTTGATCCGGCCTACAAGCTGGCGGTGGTCAACCGCCAGGCCGCTTTACTCACCTCGCGCCTGATCCGCTGCGCCCCGCGACAGGCCGGGGCCGGCTTCGGCTGAAACCCGGCCGCACCGTGCCCGGCGGTCACGGCTTTACCCGGTGTATTACCGTGCTAAGCTGGTACCAGGAAACAGGGAATAAACTCATGCGGATAACGGCTGGCATTTTCGGCGTGGTCGCCCTTTTGGCGATGACAGGCACCGCGCAGGCAGAGACATTGCGCTTTCACGCCACGCTTGGCGGCAAGGCAGAACCGACCACGACCAATTCCACGGCGACCGGCACCGCGCGGATCCGCGTCGATACCGTCACCCAGCGCGTTTCGGTTGACCTGAACATCAAGGGGATCAAGGTTGATGCCCTGTGGAGCCGCCTGGTCAAGGGACCGATCGGCCCGATCCATTTCCATGAATATGTCGCGCAACCCGGCAAGCCGGACGATGTCGTGCTGGTGCTGCCGGTGCCCTATGGCGCCACCTATCAGGCGACGCGGGATGGCTTTCGCGTGCGGATGAAGGATTATGACTATAGCGCCGGCGCAAAGCTGCTCGAGTCAACCGCCACATTTGAGCATTTCATTGCCGCCATGCGCGGTGGCCATGTCGTGCTCAACGTCCACACCAATCGCTTCACTGATGGGGAAATCAGCGGTCTGGTCGCAATCGGCTAGAGCATTTTGTGATTAGATTGACGCATAGCCTGAGTTTCTGAGATAGTTGGCGCATTCCTGAGGTGAGAAGGCATCGAGGAGCGATCCGATGCGCCGCCAGGTTGCCTCGACGGATCGCTCCTGGGCTTTACGCAGGAGCGTTTTGAGCTTGGCGAAGACCTGTTCGATGGGGTTCAGGTCGGGGCTGTAGGGCGGGAGGAACAGGATCCTTGCGCCAGCCGCCCGAACGGCGTTGCGCACCGCCTCACCCTTGTGGCTGCCGAGATTGTCGAGGATGACGATGTCACCCGGCTTGAGCGTCGGGATCAGGAACTGCTCGACATAGGCGAGGAAGCTTTGCCCGTTGATCGGGCCGTCGATCACGGCCGGCGCGTCGATGCGGTCACAGCGGAGTGCGGCGAGGAAGGTCAGCGTCTTCCAGTGGCCATGCGGTACCTTGGCGCGCAGCCGCTCGCCCCGGCGACAGCGGCCATGGGTGCGCGTCATGTTGGTCTTCGCCCAGGTTTCGTCGATGAAGACGAGGCGCCGCGGATCAAGCCGGCCCTGATAGCGCTTCCAGCTCGCCCGCCGTCGGGCCACGTCGCGCCGATCCTGTTCTGAGGGCAGCACGCTTTTTTTTGAAGCTGATGCCCTCACCGACGAAGAAGCGCGATAACATGCCGGTATCGGCCCGCACGCCGCGTTCGGCGAGCAACCGTGCCGACAACGCCGCCAGCGTGATGTCGGGCTCAGCAGCGATCACCGCCAGTAACCAGTCGCGCTCCGGCTTCACCTTTGATGGCCGGTGGCCGCCGGTACCCGCACAGCACCGGTCGCCGGCGCGCTCATAGCGCTGAACCCACTTGATCGCCGATGCCTCGCTCACGCCAAATCGTCGCGACGCAGAGCGGCGGCTCTCGCCACCCCGGACCACCGCATCGATCACCCGGTCACGCAAATCCTGAGAATAGGCTCGTGGCATAAGGGCTGGCCTCCAAACCCAGCCCAAAGCTTGAATCACATCCAGGCACCCTTGGGAATCCACATTCGATTCCACCTATTCGCAGCGCGCTCTAGGCTCGGGGTCTGCGGCTCGCGGACGCCTCGGTTTCAGTGTAATGTCAGACTATTCGGTGGTTGTCCGGTGCGATGCCACGGAGAGATATGGGAAGCGCAATGAGTTCAACGCGGACGAGCGTATCACTGTTGACGATTTTAGCCTTTGCCCAGCCCGCTTGGCCACAGGTTAGGCCGTTGCCCCGTTGGGTAGTGAAGTTGATTGCCTCACAACCTCAACACAGTGGCGATGTGATTGAAGAGGCAACCTACCAAGGCCACCGCGCATTTGAAATATTACCGGCAAATCGAGCATCTGACAGTGGTAATGAGCATGTGCTTCATGCGGAAGACGGCCATATCATCTGCGAATTTGGCGGGTTCGGTGCTCGGGTAACCGTCGGCTCATGCGCCCTCAACCAAATCAAATATGTTCGGACCTTGCATTCGCGGCACAAGGGCTGAGGTTCGCTCCGAGCGTTCGCGGTAAGGACGCGGTTCGGCTTCACGGCGTCGGCGTCGGCGGCGCCGGCACATCAAACTGCCGCAACGCCGCAGTTGCCGCGCGTCCTTCATTGCTGTCGGGGCGGAGCCGGGCGGTGCGGGTCCAGGCGGCCTTGGCGGCGGCTTCGTCGCCGTTCAGGGCGGCGATGTTGCCCGCCTCGAGTTGCACGGCGGCATCGTCCCCGGCGCGGCGCAGCGCCTCGGCAATGTCCTTTTGCGCGCGCGGCAGGTCGTTCATGCGGCGCGCCAGTGTTGCGGAAAGCAGCCAGCCAAGCGGATCATCGGCGGCATCAACCAGCGCCCGGTCGATGTCATTGCGCGCCGCGGCGGTGTCACCCAGGGCCACGGCAGTGCGCGCACGGTCGAGTTCGGCCTCGCCGCGTGGCAGGCCGATCAGCGTGGCGGGCGCGAGTGCGGCGTTGAGTGCCGAGAGCGCCTTTGCGGGGTTGCCTCCGGCCAGCCAGGCGTTGCCAGCCTGCGCCCAGTAATTTGACGCGCGCGGGTCGCGGGCGATTTCGGCGGCGTTGGCCGCTGCCTCAAATTCGGCGGCGGCGGCGGACCAGCGCAGTTCGGTGGCATAGGCGATACCCAGACACTGGCGCGCGAGATAACCACCGCCCTGCAATTGCCAGTTGCTCGCCTCGCGTTCGGCGGCGGCGGGGTCACTGGTGGCGAGGCCGACACAGCGGGTGAAGCGCAGCTGGGTCGGCGATATGTCGCTGGCCGGCGCGGGCGCGGCAGCCTGGGCAACAAGGGTGAGCAACAGCGGCAACATGGTCATCAGCGGGGCAACACTTCCTCGACAGCGCGGATCAGCAGCGCGATGTCCTGATCGCGCGACAGGCGGTGGTCACCGTCCTTGACCAGCAATGTCTGCACATCGGCTGAACGAAGCAGCTCGGTCAGCCGCACAGTGCGATGCCATGGCACATCCTTGTCCCTGATGCCCTGCAGCAACCGCACCGGCACATCGATGGCGATCTCGCCAAACATCAGCCGGTGCGCTTCGCCGGATTGCCAGAAAGTGCGCGTGTAAACGGTCGGGCTGTCGGCATAGGGTGAGGGGCGCTCAAGCCGCCCTTCCTGCAACAAGGCCAGCTTCTCGTCCGTGGTGAAGCCCCAGTCGGTGAAATCGGGTGCCGGCGCGATGCCGACCAGCGCGGCGACCTTTTCGGGGTGGTCGCGGGCGATGACGAGCATCAGCCAGCCGCCCATTGACGAGCCGACCAATATCGCCGGTCCCTCGACAAGCCGGTCAAGCATCTCGAGCACATCGTCGCGCCACCCGGCGAAGCTCTGCTCCTCGAACGCGCCCTCGCTTTGCCCGCAGCCGCCATAATCGAACCGCAGAAAGGCGCGGCCATTCGCCCTGGCCCATGCCTCCAGCGCAACGGCCTTGGTGCCGCTCATGTCCGACGCATAGCCGGGCAGGAATACGACAGTCGGCGCGGTGCCGGGAGTATGATGATAGGCGAGTGCGGGGCGGGGGGCTGTGGGAGAGGTCATTACAGCCCTTTACGGGAAGCCGGACGCGCGGTCATCCGCAATTCCCTCTCCCGTTTTGGGAGAGGGAAGGAGCCGCGAAGCGGCGGGAGGGTGAGGGGCCCTGACGCGAACGTCGCGTTCCCGACTCCCCCTCATCCGCCCCTTCGGGGCACCTTCTCCCACAAGGGGAGAAGGGAAGGATCTCACTTCCCCGCCACGAACGCCGCCAGTGCTGCAGCGAAGGCGGTGGGCTGGTCGAGCATGATGAAATGCGCGCTGTCGCCAATGTCGACATAGCTGATATTGGGCGCGGCGGCATATTGCCGGCGGTAAAAGGCGTCGGCCATCGTCTTGGTCGGCATCGTTGCGTTCCACGGATAGACCAGGGTGATCGGCAGCGTGAGCGCGGCGAGATCGGGGCGCAGATCGGTGGTCAAATCCTCATACATCGCCTGGCCGGTGACGCGGGCATCGGCGGTGCGTGCCCAGCCGACCATCCGCGCGATGCTTTCGGGCTTGAGGGCGAGGCCGCGCGTCTGCGCCGTGGCAGCCTCGTCGGACAGCGGCTTGCCGTAACTGGCGGTGACGCGGTCGCGCATCATCGCCGCCTGCGGCGCGACCATCGCGGGTGTCGGGTCGATCCCCGGCGGCGCCATCAGCACCGCGAAATAGGGCAGCGAATCGACGATCATCAGCTTGCCGACATCGCCCGGATGCGCCCTGGCCAGCATCATGCCGACCAGCCCGCCCATTGAATGACCAACCACCGCAGCGCCGGTCAGCGCGTTCTTCGCCTGATAGGCGTGAATGTCCGCGACGATCCCGTCGAGCACGCCCGGCTTGAGGTTGGCCCCGGGATCGTCGCCGCCAAAACCGTTGACCTGTACGAGGATCACGCGGTGCGTCTTCGCGAGGTCGCTCGCCACACCATCCCACACCGCGCGCGGCGAGGCGAGGCCGGGGATCAGGATCACCGGTGATCCGTGGCCGATCACGCTGACCGAGATATGGTCCATGCGTTCCTCCGGCGCAGCGGTCGCGGCGGCGGGGCGCGGGGCGGGCGTGTCGCACCTGCCCGTGCCCGGTTGAAGGACGAACGGGAGCGAGGCGAGCGCGAACAACAGGTTGAGGCGGTGACTGGTCATCGGGCGGACTCCGCAGACGGGCTGGTGAAGACCTGTTCGATCGGCAAACCGAACAGCTCGGCAATCTTGAAGGCAAGCGGGAGCGAGGGGTCGTAGCGCCCGGTCTCGATTGCGTTGACGCTCTGGCGCGAGACTTGCAGCGCGTCGGCCAAGTCGCCCTGGCTCCAGTCGCGCTCGGCGCGCAGCACCTTGAGGCGGTTCTTCATGCGCCCCGCCCGAGCGTCAGCTTGTTGGCGCAGGCGCCAAGCCCCAGGCCGCCGAACCACAGCACCGCGACATAATAGGATTCGACATGGCGGACGAGTTCGAAGCTCTCAAGAAAGCCCCAGATCGTCGCGATGCTCAGCGCGAAGCCGCTGGCCCATAATGACTGGCGGACCATCCACATGCGGACATATTCATCGGTTTCCTCGACAAGATAGAGGCCAATCGCCGCGAAGATGCCGATGATCGGCAGCGCCGGCAGCATCGCCACGCCATAGGCGACCGGCCCGCCGATCAGATGATGGTTGAACAGGTACACGGCGCCCAGCAGCGTGATCGCATAGACCATGCTGAGCATCATGACTCGGCGGTTGTAGCGCCGGATCGCGGGGTTTTTGAGCATGGAAAGCATCCTTTCGAATCAGTAAAGTCAGCTTTACAACATGGCGCGGTAAAATGTAAAGGATCATGGACATTATATACGTGACAAAGCAACCCGGTGAGACGATACGGGATGCATGACGAACCTTACCGCTCCCCGCTTCACCGATGCCGACGCAGCCCGCGAGTATCTTGAAGCCTTGCACTGGCCAGAAGGCCCATTCTGCCCGCATTGCGGTTCGGTCAACGCGCGTCGTTTGCCTGACCAGCGCGGCAAGCCTTCCAAGCGTCACCCGGAAGGTTCGGTTCGCAAGGTGTTGATTTGCACTGAGAGTTGACCCGGGAGGGGCATAAAATTCCACTGAGAAGTGACCCATGTTTTGACCTTCCCCCTGGCTGTTGGGTTGGGGGATATTGGAGTGATCGACATGGCGTTATTGAGCGTAATCCGGCGCTGGCATTTCCGTGAGGGGATGCCGATCCGGGAGATAGAGCGGCGCACTGGGCTGTCGCGCAACACGATCCGCAAGTATCTGCGCAGCGGTACGGTTGAACCGAAGTTCATGGCCGCCGATCGACCGAGCAAGCTGGACCCGTTTGCCGAGAAGCTGTCAGGTTGGCTGCGGATTGAGGTCGGCAAGTCACGCAAGCAGCGGCGTACGGCAAAGCAGATGCACGCAGATCTTGTGGTGTTGGGCTACGACGGTTCCTACGGGCGCGTGGCGGCCTTCGTTCGCGCTTGGAAGTCCGAGCGCCAACGCGATGCCCAGTCCGCTGGCCGAGGCACCTTCGTGCCTTTGGTCTTTGCGCCGGGCGAGGCCTTCCAGTTCGACTGGAGCGAGGACTGGGCCTTGTTGGGCGGCAAGCAGGTCAAGTTGCAGGTGGCACATACCAAGCTGTCGCACAGCCGGGCCTTCACCGTGCGGGCCTATCTACTCCAGACCCACGAGATGCTGTTCGACGCCCTGACCCAGGCGTTCAGGGTTCTGGGCGGCGTTCCGCAGCGCGGGATCTTCGACAACATGCGCACAGCGGTTGATCGCATCGGCTCGGGCAAGGCGCGGCAGGTCAACGCCCGGTTCGCGGCGATGGCCAGCCATTATCTGTTCGAGCCCGAGTTCTGTAACCCGGCCTCGGGGTGGGAGAAGGGCCAAGTCGAGAAGAACGTCCAGGATGCACGCCGCCGATTGTGGCAACCGATGCCCAGCTTTCCGAACCTTGATGCGCTGAACGCGTGGCTTGAAGAGCGCTGCATCGCGCAATGGGGGCAGATCGTGCATGGCGTTCTGCCCGGCACTGTCGCCGATGTGCACGCCGGGGAGGTTGCAAGCCTGATGCCGCCGGGCCGCCCCTTCGACGGCTTTGTCGAGCACACCAAGCGCGTATCGCCAACCTGCCTGGTGACGTTGGAGCGCAACCGCTACAGCGTGCCGGCGTCCTTTGCCAACCGGCCGGTGTCCTTGCGGGTCTACCCCGAGCGGATCGTCATCGCCGCCGAAGGCCGGATCCTGTGCGAACATGGCCGGATCATTGCACGATCCCATCATCTGCCGGGGCGGATCATCTATGACTGGCGTCATTACCTGGCGGTGATCCAGCGCAAGCCTGGTGCCCTGCGCAACGGAGCGCCGTTCACGGAGATGCCCGATGCGTTCCGGCAGCTTCAGGGCCATCTGCTCAAGCGCCCCGGCGGTGATCGCGAGATGGTCGAGATCCTGGCGCTGGTGCTGCAGCACGATGAACAGGCGGTTCTATGCGCGGTCGAGCTGGCTCTGGAGGCAGGGGTGCCCACCAAGACCCATGTGCTCAACATCCTGCACCGACTGACCGACGGCAAGGCACCTCCTGCATCACCGATCGATGCACCCCAGGCACTGCGCCTTGCTCAGGAGCCAGTCGCCGATGTCGGGCGCTATGACAACCTGCGGGAGATGCGTCATGCGTCATGATCCCGCCAGCGCCGCTGTGGAGGTGATGCTTCGCTCCCTCAAGATGTATGGCATGGCCCAGGCCGTCGGTGAGCTCATCGAACAAGGCGCCCCCGCCTTCGATGCCGCCGTGCCGATCCTCTCGCAGTTGCTCAAGGCCGAGATGGCCGAGCGCGAGGTCAGGTCTATCGCCTACCAGATCAAGGCCGCCCGGTTCCCGGCCTACAAGGATCTGGCAGGCTTCGACTTTGCGTCCAGCGAGGTGAACGAAGCCCTGGTCCGGCAGTTGCATCGTGGCGACTTCATCGACGGTGCCGACAATGTGGTGCTGATCGGTGGTCCGGGAACCGGCAAGACCCACATGGCCACCGCGCTCGGTGTTCAGGCAGTCGAGCATCACCGCAAGAAGGTCCGGTTCTTCTCTACGGTCGATCTGGTCAACGCGCTCGAACAGGAAAAGGCCATGAACAAGGCTGGCCAGCTTGCCGAGCGTCTGCTGCGTCTCGACCTCGTCATCCTCGACGAGCTGGGATACCTGCCGTTCAGCCCGTCAGGCGGGGCGCTGCTGTTCCATCTGCTCAGCAAACTCTACGAACGCACCAGCGTCGTTATCACCACCAACCTCAGCTTCAGCGAATGGGCCGACGTGTTCGGCGATGCCAAGATGACCACCGCCCTGCTGGACCGGCTCACCCACCACTGCCACATCCTCGAGACTGGCAACGACAGCTTCCGGTTCAGAGCCAGCTCCGCTGCCCCCAAAACCAGAAAGGAAAAAACACCAGCTTGACCCACAACCCGCATCGCGGGACATACCATCCACCCGGGTCACTTCTTGATGAAAATCCCGGGTCAACTCTCAGTGCAAATCAACAGGCGCATCGGATCGCTCCTCGATGCCTTCTCACCTCAGGAATGCGCCAACTATCTCAGAAACTCAGGCTATGCGTCAATCTAATCACAAAATGCTCTAAGCGTCCTGCACTTGGCAGGAAGCGCGTGTTCAAGGGTGGGTATTACCGGAAGGGCAAACGGCATTCTTGACGCGCCCCATGGCTGCGGGTATTCAGATACCTGTCATGACACATGTGCAGCTTGAGCTTGAACGCATCGCCAGCCGTCTTACCGGCTATCCAAACCCTTTTGAGCATGCGGGGTTGTACGCGGCCCAGCAAGCGCTTCGCTGGGCCGCGCAACCGGAGTGCTACGCCTCGCCGTTCTGTGTCGTTACGGGCATTCAGGAAGGCTCAGCAGATTGTCGGGAACCTCGCCGTCCGCCACAGACTTGAGGTATTTGTTGCCGAACCGGCTCACGGCGACTTCGACCCACGCGCTATCTGGGTTGCCGGCGACCCAGAAATGCCACTTACCACTTTCCGCCCCCTCGATCGCGCGTTCCTGCGGTAACTTCCAAGCCGTCCCATCGGCGTTAATTCCGCCAACATGAGTGATCCGCTCCCAAGGATTGAAGCGGTCGGATTTGTTGATGCAGCTGATTTGAACGTTCATTGCCTTCCCTTCTGGGATGAAGCAATCGCCTTGACCTACCGCCTTGAAACCGCCACGAAGGCGGAGCAATTAAAGCACCATTCCGCTGGCGACTGCAATTCGTTAGCGGATGATCGAGCCGGGGCCGCCACAGCCCCGGCTTTTTCATGTCGGCGCCCCCTATCTGTTCCACCGTTGGCAGAGTCGATAGCTGAGTGCTAATCGGCGCGCATTTCGTTAACTATGTTGCTAAAAAACATCGCTGACACATGCACATATCTTTATATCACCGCGCCGCTCAGGCGCGCGGTTTGCCTAATCGGCCCAGTGCTCTTTGCCACCTGACCCAATTGGTCTGCCCCGCCGCCGAGGCTCTGTTGACTCTTGCGGCTTGGAATGCGGTTTAGGGGGCGTGCGCAGCATCGTGCGCAACACGTCATCTTCTCGGTTCTGATCGGTATCCACCATGGCTCGCAAGCCTCCGCTCAAAGATTGGTACTGGCCGTTAGGCGGGCTGGATTACGCCCACGAAGTCTCCGACTTATTCCCGGAGGAAGCGGAAATGATAGGCGTGATCGCTATCATTTGGAACCGTCAAGAACTCGCGCTCAGGCGCCTCTTCATCGAAATTCTCCAATCGGCGATACCGGCATATGCGGAAGCAATATGGGATCGCCAGCCGACTCACCAAGCTAGGCGCGACCTTCTTGCAATTGCGCGAGAAACTGCCGAGCTGACCGAGAGGCAAATCCACATCCTTGACTGGATTATCGATCATACAAAAACGGCGGCTGACCGCCGAAACGAGTTGATGCACGCTGAGTACGTTGTTCACGGCAGAACCGACGTGCTGCACGCGAAGGTGAAGGCACCCCGCTCAAACAAACCCGCAAAACACCAAAAGGTCTCAGCCAAGGATCTACGCCGCGTGGTGGATGAACTGACCATGTTACTCCAGGCTACCGAGTCAGCCCCGCCTGAATTTTTTCCGCCGGCCAAACGGAAGCAGTGGGACGAGCTTGGCGAAGAGATAACAAAGATCGCACAGTCTCTGAAAAATCCACAAACCGATTAGCACCCTCGGTTTCGCCGCCGAACTCCCTTCGCAGGATCGCTACTCCTGCCGCAATCATCTCATCAGTGATTTCAAACGCTGGCCTGTCGCTGGCGGGTGTATCTGCATCAGTAAGCTTTGTCATGTATATAATATCCAGGATCATTGTCATTTTGACGTGGATGTTTGTCAGCTCAGGTGATGTGACCGGATGACTGCAGACTCACGCAGTGGAGCGATGGCATGGGGGAGAAGCCCCGCCCGGCCGATCGTGCCCGTCTCCATCCGGTGCATGTCGCGTCAAGAAGGGACGCATGGCTTTCGCGCCGGATCGACACCTATCAATGGCTTCGCTAGACTGGGCCGATGGCTGATGCTCCACACACACCGTTGCTAGACACGGTTCACACGCCCCATGATCTCCGCAAGCTTGAAGCTGGCCAGTTACGCCAGCTGGCAGATGAGTTGCGGGCAGAGACGATATCAGCGGTCGGAACGACCGGCGGCCATCTCGGGTCGGGTCTGGGCGTGGTCGAGCTGACCACCGCGATCCATTATGTGTTTGATACGCCCAATGACCGGCTGGTGTGGGATGTCGGGCACCAATGTTATCCGCACAAGATATTGACCGGCCGGCGTGACCGGATCCGGACGCTGCGCACGGGTGGGGGGCTGAGTGGCTTCACCAAGCGCAGCGAGAGCGAATATGATCCGTTTGGCGCGGCGCACTCGTCGACCTCGATCTCGGCGGCCTTGGGCTTTGCGGTGGCCAACAAGCTGGCAGGGACAGCGGGCAAGGGCATTGCGGTGATCGGTGACGGCGCGATGTCGGCGGGCATGGCCTATGAGGCGATGAACAATGCCGAGCAGGCGGGTAACCGGCTGGTGGTGATCCTCAACGACAATGACATGTCGATTGCGCCACCGGTGGGTGGGCTGTCGGCGTACCTGGCGCGGCTGATCTCCTCGTCAGAATATCTCGGCCTCAGGAGCTTTGCGAGCAAGATCACGCGGCGCATCTCGAGCCGGATGCACAAGGCAGCATCGCGGGCGGAAGAATATGCGCGTGGCATGGCGACCGGCGGGACGTTCTTCGAGGAGCTGGGCTTTTATTATGTCGGGCCGATCGACGGGCATAATCTCGACCATCTGATCCCGGTGCTGGAAAATGTCCGTGATGCCGAGGAAGGGCCGATCCTGGTCCATGTCGTGACCAAGAAGGGCAAGGGCTATGCGCCGGCCGAGGCGGCGGCGGACAAATATCACGGCGTGCAGAAGTTCGACGTGATCACCGGCGCGCAGGCCAAGGCACCGCCGGGGCCGCCACAGTACCAGAATGTGTTCGGCGCGCAGCTGGTGAAAGAGGCGGCGAACGACCCCAGGATCTGCGCGATCACCGCCGCGATGCCGTCGGGCACCGGGCTTGATGCGTTCTCCAAGGCCTATCCGGAGCGCTTCTTCGATGTCGGCATTGCTGAACAGCACGGCGTGACGTTCGCCGCTGGTCTTGCCGCGCAGGGGATGCGGCCCTTCTGTGCGATCTACTCGACGTTCCTGCAGCGCGCCTATGACCAGGTGGTGCATGACGTGGCGATCCAGAACCTGCCGGTCAGGTTTGCGATTGATCGTGCGGGTCTGGTCGGGGCGGACGGCGCGACCCATGCCGGCAGCTTCGACGTGACGTACCTTGCAACGCTGCCCAACTTCGTGGTGATGGCAGCCGCCGACGAGGCCGAGCTGGTGCACATGACCCACACCGCTGCGCTGTACGACACCGGGCCGATTGCGGTGCGCTATCCCAGGGGCAATGGCACCGGGGTTGAACTTCCTGAGACGGCGCTGCAGCTGGAGATCGGCAAGGGCCGCATCGTCAAGGAAGGCCATAAGGTCGCGATCCTGTCACTCGGCACGCGGCTGGGCGAGGCGCTCAAGGCGGCGGAGGCACTGGAGGCCAGGGGGCTGTCGACGACGGTTGCTGACCTGAGGTTCGTCAAGCCGCTCGACGAGGCGCTGATCCGCAAGCTGCTCACAAGCCACGAGGTTGCGGTGACGATCGAGGAAGGGTCGGTCGGCGGGCTTGGCGCGCATGTGCTGACGCTGGCTTCTGACACCGGGCTGATCGATGGCGGGCTGAAGCTGCGCACGCTGCGCCTGCCCGACACGTTCCAGGACCAGGACAAGCCCGAGGCACAATATGCCGAGGCCGGCCTTGATGCCGATGCCATCGTCGATACCGTGCTCAAGGCACTCCGCCACAATAGCGGCGCCGTCGTCGCAGAGGTCAGTGCCTGACCCGCAGGCGCGTTGCTGACTGACAGCTGCCCGACGGCAGGATCAGGCCGCGGGCGGCATATGGGCCATCGCCCGGGCCATCCGGCCGAGCGCCGCTGACAGGGCCGCAGCGAAGTCGGGCGCGATGGTCGGGTCTGCGGCAATCGCGCGTTCCATGGCGTCAATCCATTGCTGCCCGAGATCGGCGGTGATCGGCAACGCACCATGCAGCGACATGATGCATGTGCCGGGGTGAAGGCTGAACCAGTCGCGCGGGCCGCCCAGCCACGCGGTGAGAAACCCGGTGAGTGAGACGCGCATGGGGTCAAGGTTCTTGCGGTGCATCACGCGCAGCCCGGCATAGGCCGGATCATTCGCCATCAGATCATAGAAGCGATCAACGATGGCGGTGATGCGATCTGCGCCGAGCTGGGCATAGGGTGTGGCGTCAGACATGGTGGCACTCGTTGATGATCAGGCCGTGTGATAGGCATGACCGACACCGTGCGCGTTGATGCCTGTCAAAGCCGCGACAATTGCCGCCGCTGCCGGGAAGGTAAACCGGTCACATCACGATATGCGCTCACCATCCGGAAACCAGTGCGGTGCCATATTCGCGGCGTCTGGAGGTGCATGATGCGCGAGGAATTTGGCTGGCAGCACAAGAAGAGCATACGGGCGGCCGACTGGAGCCCGCCGCCCGCCGAGCCGCGCCCGGTTGGGCGGTGGCGCTATTTGCCGGCGATTGCGCTTGTCGCCGCGCTGTTCGGCATGGTGGCTGGCGTGGCACTGATCGACAATGACCAGCAGCGCCGCGAGCGGTTGCTTGTTGCGACCGGGCTGACGAGTGAGGCGGCGCGCGCCGAGTAACCTGGCCGTCAGTGCGCGGCGCGGTGGGAATAGCTGAACACACGCGCCAGCCGCCAGCCATCAGCCGTGCGCTGCCACAGTTGGACAAAGTGCGCGAACCCGACCTTCTTTTGCGGCCCGTCACCCTGGCCCTCGTAAAATTCGTGGTCGCCCTCCTCAAGCGCGCCAAAGCCGGGGATCGCCTCGACATGGAGCGTACCGGGGACAAGCGTGCGGTGATGACGCCAGCCATCGGGCCTGGCCGCCGCAGTGCAGCCTTTCGCATATCCGGCGACGAACCCGTCAGCACCGCCGGCAACCTTGCCATCGCGGTCATGATACATTTCAAAATCGGGCGTGAGCATGGTGGCGAGGCGGGGCGCATCACAGCCCTCAAAAAACAGCCGGAAGAATTCGGTATCGCGCGCCTCGATCTGCGCGGTGAGTTCGGGGCCAGTCGATGGAATTGGCGCGAGCGGCGCGGTGGCCTGAACAAGGGCGAGGAGCAGGGCGAGCATCGGTAACCTCTCTAACTGTATTATGTGTACAATACAGCAACGCCGCTCATCGGCAAGCCGGGCAGCGCCGCCGCGCCGCCCGGTGCATCGCGCTAGAGCGCGCTGCGAATAGGTGGAATCGAATGTGGATTCCCAAGGGTGCCTGGATGTGATTCAAGCTTTGGGCTGGGTTTGGAGGCCAGCCCTTATGCCACGAGCCTATTCTCAGGATTTGCGTGACCGGGTGATCGATGCGGTGGTCCGGGGTGGCGAGAGCCGCCGCTCTGCGTCGCGACGATTTGGCGTGAGCGAGGCATCGGCGATCAAGTGGGTTCAGCGCTATGAGCGCGCCGGCGACCGGTGCTGTGCGGGTACCGGCGGCCACCGGCCATCAAAGGTGAAGCCGGAGCGCGACTGGTTACTGGCGGTGATCGCTGCTGAGCCCGACATCACGCTGGCGGCGTTGTCGGCACGGTTGCTCGCCGAACGCGGCGTGCGGGCCGATACCGGCATGTTATCGCGCTTCTTCGTCGGTGAGGGCATCAGCTTCAAAAAAAAGCGTGCTGCCCTCAGAACAGGATCGGCGCGACGTGGCCCGACGGCGGGCGAGCTGGAAGCGCTATCAGGGCCGGCTTGATCCGCGGCGCCTCGTCTTCATCGACGAAACCTGGGCGAAGACCAACATGACGCGCACCCATGGCCGCTGTCGCCGGGGCGAGCGGCTGCGCGCCAAGGTACCGCATGGCCACTGGAAGACGCTGACCTTCCTCGCCGCACTCCGCTGTGACCGCATCGACGCGCCGGCCGTGATCGACGGCCCGATCAACGGGCAAAGCTTCCTCGCCTATGTCGAGCAGTTCCTGATCCCGACGCTCAAGCCGGGTGACATCGTCATCCTCGACAATCTCGGCAGCCACAAGGGTGAGGCGGTGCGCAACGCCGTTCGGGCGGCTGGCGCAAGGATCCTGTTCCTCCCGCCCTACAGCCCCGACCTGAACCCCATCGAACAGGTCTTCGCCAAGCTCAAAACGCTCCTGCGTAAAGCCCAGGAGCGATCCGTCGAGGCAACCTGGCGGCGCATCGGATCGCTCCTCGATGCCTTCTCACCTCAGGAATGCGCCAACTATCTCAGAAACTCAGGCTATGCGTCAATCTAATCACAAAATGCTCTAATGTTCCGCCCCCCAATCCCCCACCAAACACTGGCACCACTGCGTGCGCGTGCACGCTCGCACGATCCCGTCTCCTATTTGTGAACTTCAAGGCTATCGATCGGCGCTTCACCCCGTTCACGAAGTCCATAGTCACGGATCACAGCGGCAACCCGCAAGCGGTAATCCGAAAAGACGCCGTTTCTTCCTTTTGCTTGTGTCGCCCTGTGACCGGAGCAGTTTCGCCAGACCTCAACGGCGGTTTCATCACGGAAAAAGGAGAGCGAAAGCACCTTGTTTGGTTCACCCAGGCTTTGAAAGCGCTCAATTGAAATGAAGCCATCGATCTTTGCCAAATCGCTTTTGAGCGCCGCTGCCAGATCAAGATAATGCTGCATTTCGCCGTCGGCTGGCCATGCTTCAAAAATGACGGCGATCATTTTGGGGTGGTACCTTTGAGAAAATCGCTCGTCGCCTTCCATAACAGGGCGCGGTTTGTTTCGAGATGCGCAAGATGCCCGCTGTCCGGGATCGCCTCGGTCGTAAGCAGGCCGGGCTTCATCCGCGATTTGAGCCGTTCGACATCTGCGGCACTGGACACGCTGTCCCACGCGCCGCGCACCAACAGCGTCGGGGTCGCGATAGCGGCTGGATTATAAAGATCGCCGCCGCTCCAAAGAGCCATGATGTCGGCTTGCGGACCGGTTGGCACCTGTACGGCTGGTGGCGTATGGCTGGCGGCACGCGAGTCGGTCGCGAGCCAACTTGGACCCCAGCGGTTGAGCGTAGGTTCGGCGAGGACGCTCGCATGATCCTTCGGTGTGTCATGGACAAAACGGGCGTGCTGTTCGGCAACGGTCAGCAGTCGCCAAGCAGGAACCTTGGCTGGATCAGGCAAGTTGTTGCCCATCGCCTGTGGCACGGCAGGCTTTGGCCGATTGAGCACCGGCGCAAACAGTACAAGCCGATTGAGCATCGACGCATGGTCGGTCGCATAGCGCGCCGCCGGAACCCCGCCCCAACTATGCGCGATCATCGAAATCCGATCTCGCCCTGTTGCTTTGCGGACGAATTGCAAAGCACGGGCGATTTGCTGGGCTGCATCCTGAGAGCGCAAGGGAATCGGGCTAGCTTCAGCAGGTGCATCAAAGGCGGCGGGTCGCGCCGATCCGCCAAAGCCCTCAAAATCAAGCGCCCAAACGTCAAACCCGTCCTTGTGGAGTTGATCCTCCCATGACAGGCCATCGGCAAAGCGGTAGCCAACCGATACGGCAGAGGGGAAAGTGGCACCATGAATATAGAGAACCGGCTTGCCACCCTTGCGACCCCGGCGGCGCATGTTCAGTCGCGGCGTTCCGGGTAGATCAAAGAAGCTCACATCATTTTGGTTTGCTGCCAACTCTGTCGTCATCATCATTCCTCCAAGCGCGGCTGAGCCAACCAAAAAATTTCTCCGTTGCATAATTCGCTCTCCATTCCTGAACGGCTTTAGGAGAAGTGCCGACACTTGTCTTTGAAGAACAGTTCGTTCAAGATCGAACTATGAATGAAGGCCCCGACTTTGCCGAAGCAGCTGCGCTGATGGGTGATCCGGCGCGCGCACGGATGTTGACCGCCATGCTCGATGGCATGGCGTGGACAGCGACCGAGCTTGCCTTCGAAGCTTCTGTTGCCCCGTCCACTGCCAGCGCGCATTTGGCCCGGTTGCTATCAGGTGGATTGGTCAGCGATGTGCGACAAGGGCGGCATCGCTATTTTCGTTTGATGGGCAGTGATGTAGCGTCAGCAATCGAGGCGTTGATGGCACTTTCAACGCGCACCTCTGCCGGCAAAAGACTGCCAGGGCCGCGCGATGCCCGCCTGCGCTACGCCCGTACCTGCTATAACCATCTCGCGGGGACGCTTGGGGTTCAACTGTTCGCATATTTGAGGCAGCAGGGTTGGATCATTTCGGACGCCAACGGATGGATGTTCAGCGCAGATGGTGCCGAACATTTCGGCCAGATGGTTGGCGGACCGATAAAGCATACAAGCCTAGGCCGCTCGTGCCTTGATTGGAGCGAACGCCGCGAACATCTGGGCGGAGCGCTAGGCAAGGCGGTGCTGGCAGTGCTAGTCGAGAATGAGCTCGTCCGAATTGGGACGGGACGCTTGGTGGAACCAACCGCAACCGGTCTTGTTCGGTTGGCTGGGGTGCTCGGATAGTTGAAGTCCGCTTTCCGAGAGTTCAGGCCAAAACCGGAATGTCGCAAAACCCTCTCATAACGGTCGAAATGAGTGTCGCGATTGGAGAAATCCAACTGGCATCGCCAATGTCGCGAAAGGCCCAATCCCGCACCATCAAGCTCGCCTGCGTCCCACGCCCCCAATCCCACACCCCCCACTGGCACCGCCGCACGCGCGCGCCTATCTCTCGGCTGAACACAACGAGGCGCCCGATGAAATATCTCCACACCATGATTCGCGTCACCGATCCGGACGCCACCATCAAGTTCTTTGAGCTGATCGGCCTGAAGGAACTGCACCGGTTCAACAGCGAACAGGGCCGCTTTACGCTGATCTTCCTCGCGGCGCCGGGCGATGAAACTGCGCAGGTTGAGCTGACGCATAATTGGGATCCGGAGCCCTATGGCGAGGGGCGCAATTTCGGGCACCTCGCCTATCGCGTCGACAATATCTATGAGACCTGCCAGCGGCTGCTGGATGCTGGCGTGACGATCAACCGCCCGCCGCGCGATGGCCATATGGCGTTCGTCCGCACCCCCGACAATATCTCGATCGAGCTGCTGCAGGATGGGCATCTGCCACCCGCCGAGCCCTGGGTGTCGATGCCCAACACGGGGAAATGGTAGCCAGATGAGCAGCCCGGTCCGCGCGTTCCTGGCGCAGACCGGCGCGCGCCTGCCGATTGTGCAGGCGCCGATGGCCAGTTTCGCCGGAGTCGAACTGGCCATCGCCGCGCTTGATGCCGGCGGGGTGGGTTCGCTGCCCTGTGCGGTGCTGGACCCTGCGACCATCATTGCCCAGGTCGCGGCGGTGCGCGCCGCGGCGCGTGGGCCGCTCAATCTCAATTTCTTTACCCATCATCTCGGGCCGCCCCCGGATGATCTGGCCTGGCGCGCAAGGCTGGCGCCTTTTTACACCGCCGAAGGGGTTGGCCCGCCCGACACCCCGCCCCCCTTGCGCCGCCCGTTCGACGCGGCCGCCGCCGAGGCGGTTATCGCGGCGCGGCCGGAAATCGTCAGCTTCCATTTCGGCCTGCCCGACGATGCGTTGCTGACACGGGTTCGCGCCAGTGGGGCGCTGATCTTCGGCAATGCCACCAATGTGGCAGAGGCACGCCAGCTTGCCGAGCGGGGCTGCGATGCGATTATCGCCCAGGGGTTTGAGGCCGGCGGCCATGCCGGGCATTTCCTCCACGGCCATCGCCCTATCGGCCTGCTCGCGCTGGTGCCGCAGGTTGTTGATGCAACGCAGCTGCCGGTCATCGCCGCAGGCGGCATCGCTGATGAGCGCGGCGCGGCGGCAGCAATCGCCCTGGGCGCCGCCGCAATCCAGGTCGGCACCGCCTATCTCGTCACCCCGGAAAGCAACGCCAGCGTCGTTCACCGCACCGCGCTCGCCGGGGCGAAGGCCGATGACAGCGTGTTCACCAACCTGTTCAGCGGTGGGCTGGCACGCGGGCTGCGCAACCGGCTGATCGACACGCTCGGCGCGGTTGATCCGGCCGCCCCGCCCTTCCCGTTCGCCAGCGCCGCGCTCGCTGAATTGAAGGCGCACGCCGAGGCCGCAGGACGCGGCGACTATAGCAGCCTGTGGGCCGGTCAGGGTGTCGCCCTTGCCCGCCCGGAACCCGCACGCACCATCACCAGACGGCTTGGCAACGCCGCCCACAACGCAGGAATGATCACATGAGCCATCTCGACATCGTCCGCATCGCCGCGCTGAGCGACAATTATATCTGGCTGGCGCATGATGCTGATTCCGGTGAAACGGTGGTGGTCGATCCCGCCGAGGCGGACCCCGTGCTGGCCGAGGCAGCGCGGCGCGGGTGGAATATCACGCAGATCTGGAACACCCATTGGCACCCCGATCACACCGGTGGCAACGCCGCGATCAAGGCCGCGACCGGCGCAAGGGTCAGCGGCCCGCTGGCAGAAGCGGAGCGTATCCCGACACTCGACGTGACGCTGGTCGAAGGAGACGGCGTGGCGATTGGTGCCCACCGCGCCATTGTTATGGAGACCCCGGCGCATACAGCCGGGCATATCAGCTTCCACCTGCCCGATGATGCGGTTGTCTTCACCGGCGACACCTTGTTCGCGATGGGCTGTGGCCGGTTGTTTGAGGGCACGGCGGCGCAGATGTTTGACAATATGCGCAAGCTCGCCGCGCTGCCGGATGAGACGGCGGTCTATTGCGCGCATGAATATACCCAGTCCAACGGGCGCTATGCGCTGGTCGTCGAGCCAGACAATGCCGCCCTGGTCGAGCGGATGCACCGCGTTGATGAAGCGCGCGCACGCGGCGAGGCAACCGTGCCGACCACCATCGGGCTGGAACGCGCCACCAACCCTTTCCTCCGCGCCAGCTCGGTCGAGCAACTGGCGGAACGCCGTGCTGAAAAGGATGCTTTTCGCGGTTGAATATGCTATTGGGAAATCTGGGGGAGCAAGGAGTAGCTTATGTATCGCTTCATCATACCCGCAGCATTGTTGTTTGCCGGCTCTGCCGCTGTGTCGGCAGACAGTTACCGTCAACGTGAGGAAGCCCGCGACAATGCCGCGCTGGCCAAGGCGCTTGACGGCTTCACACCCGGCAAGCCGATGTCCTGCCTCAGCCCGCACCGCATCACGGAAACACAGCGCATCGGCGACAAGATTCTCTACAAGACGTCACGTCGTGAGGTTTACGTCAATGATACCGGCGGCGGTTGCTTTGGCCTGCGCAACGGCGATGCGATTGTCACCAAAAGCTATACCGGGCAATTCTGCCGTGGTGACATTGTGACGACGGTCGATCTGCCGGCCAACATGCCCAGCGGAAGCTGCGCCTTTGGCGATTTCGTGCCCTGGCGCAAATGATTCCCCGACCAGCGCTGTTGCTTGCGGCCATGGTCGCGGCAGCAGCGCCGGCAGCAACGCACGACCGTGATCCGTTGCGAGTCTTTGACGGGCGCGTTGCCGGTGCGCCGGTATCCTGTCTGAGCGGTGACCAGGCGGGCGAGCTCCAGCCGCTCGACCAGCGCACGCTGATCTACCGACAATCCCGCCAGCGTATCTGGCGCAACGACCTGCCCGATGCCTGCCCCGGCCTCAACGATGACGCGATCCTGGTTATCGAGCTGTACGGCACCGGCCCGTGCAAGGGCGACACATTCCACACCCTTTCGCGCACCGGCGGCATCCCCGGTCCGGCCTGTCGGCTGGGCAGCTTCGTGCCCTATGACAGGCCAAGGCCATGATGCAAATGAGGCGAGACGGCGGAAAATGACGGCGCTAGAAGCGTCTGCGTGACCACATCTGACACTTCCCCCCGCTGGCATTTCTGGATTGATCGCGGCGGCACC
Organism: uncultured Sphingomonas sp.; assembly: GCA_963422345.1. Taxonomy (GTDB): domain Bacteria; phylum Pseudomonadota; class Alphaproteobacteria; order Sphingomonadales; family Sphingomonadaceae; genus Sphingomonas. The sequence continues at coordinate 1,294,564 of OY729425.1, read as the reverse complement.
TTCACCGATGTGGTCGCCCGCGCGCCCGATGGCCGCGCCACCGTGGTCAAATTGCTGTCGGTCGATCCCGAACATTATGATGATGCGGCCATTGCCGCGATCCGCCGGTTGACCGGCATTGCCGATGGCCCCCTGCCCGCTGCCGACATCCGCATTGGCACGACCATCGCGACCAATGCCCTGCTCGAACGCGACGGCGCCCCTACCCTGCTCGCCATTACCCGTGGCTTCGGCGATGCGCTGCGCATTGGCTATCAACATCGCCCCGACATTTTCGCCCGGCACATCAAGCTGCCCGCGCCGCTTTATGCCGATGTGGTCGAGATCAGCGAGCGCGTCGATGTTGATGGCAATGTCCTGTTCGCGCTTGACCTTGACGCTGCCGAACGCGCGTTTCGCGCTGCCCATGCCGCCGGGCTGCGCGCCATCGCCATCGTGCTGATGCATGGCTATCGGTACCCGCACCATGAGGAGGCACTTGCCGACCTTGCCGCGCGGATCGGCTTTACCCAGATTTCGGTCAGCCACCGCGTTGCCCCACTCAACCGCCTGATCGCGCGCGGCGATACCAGCGTCGTCGATGCCTATCTCTCGCCGGTGCTGCGCCATTATGTCGCCGGGCTGGAAGAGGCGCTCGGTACTGACCAGCACCCGCTGTTCATGCAGTCCAATGGCGGGCTGGCCGAAGGTGCCTGTTTCCAGGGCAAGGATGCGTTGCTCTCCGGCCCGGCTGGCGGCATTGTCGGCATGGCACGGACCGCCGCGCGCGCCGGTTATGATCATGTCATCGGCTTCGACATGGGCGGCACGTCGACCGACATCTCGCTCTATGCCGGGCGGTTTGAGCGGCACAGTGACACCAGCATCGCCGGGGTCCGCGTCAACACGCCGATGATGCGGATTGATACCGTCGCCGCCGGGGGCGGATCAATCTGCCGCTTTGAACGCGGCCGCTTCGTCGTCGGGCCGGAATCGGCGGGCGCGGTGCCCGGCCCGGCCTGTTACCGGCGTGGCGGGCCGCTGACCGTCACCGATTGCAACCTGATCCTCGGCAAGATCCAACCAGCGCATTTCCCCAGCCTGTTCGGCCCGGGCGGCGATCAACCGCTTGACCCTGTCGCCGCTGTCGCGCGGATCGACGCGGTGATTGACGAGGCGGAGGCGGCGACCGGAAACCGGCTTGATCGCCAGGCCGCCGCCGAGGGGCTGATCGCGATTGCCGTTGCCAATATGGCACGCGCGATCAAGGCGATCTCGGTGGCGCGCGGCCATGATCCGGCACGCTATGTCCTGGCCTGTTTCGGCGGCGCGGGCGGCCAGCACGCCTGTCTCGTCGCCGATGCGCTGGGGATGGACAGGGTGATGATCCACCCGCTCGCCGGCGTGCTCTCGGCCTATGGCATGGGCCTGGCCGAACGCCGTGTCCTGTACGAGGCCAATGTCGCGCTCGCGCTCGACGACACCCCCGGCTTGCGGGAATGTGTCGCACGGCTCAGCGAAACGGCGCAGGCGGCACTGGTCGCGCAGGGCGTCGCCGCTGACACCATCCGCACCGAGACGATGGTGGCACTGCGCTATGCCCGTACTGAAGCGCCGGTTGATGTCACGCTCGACACGCCCGACGCGATGCGCGCGGCATTTGAGGCGGGCTTTCGCCAGCGCTTCGGCTTCGTCGGCGACGATGCCCTGATCATCGATACCGTGCGGGTCGAGGCGATTGCCGGTGGCGAAGACGATATGGCGCCCGTCATCGCGCTGCCAACCAGCACCACCCCGTCCATGGCGACGATCAACCTGTATCTGGCCGGCGCCCTGCATCAGGCCGCGCTGCACGACCGCGCCGGACTCGCGCCGGGCAGCATCGTCGCCGGGCCGGCACTGATCATCGACAGTGTTTCAACCACCATGGTTGAGCCGGGCTGGACCGCGACGATTGATCCGGACGGCGTGATCATCATGACCCGCCACGCGCCGCGCGATCTGGTCATGGGCGACCATGCCACCGTTGATCCGGTACGGCTGGAAATCTTTGCCGGCATGTTCATGGGCCTGGCGGAAGAAATGGGCGCCGCGCTTGAACGCAGCGCGGCCTCGGTCAACATCCGGGAACGGCTCGACTTCTCCTGCGCGCTGTTTGATCGCCACGGCAATCTCATCGCTAACGCACCACATATCCCGGTCCATCTCGGCTCAATGGGTGAGAGTATCCGCACCGTCATCACCGCGCGCGGCGACCGGGCCGATGGGCGCGGGATGCTGCCCGGCGACGTCTATGCCCTTAACGCGCCCTATCGTGGTGGCACGCACCTGCCCGACATCACCGTGATCATGCCGGTGTTCACCGATGGCGACGCCACACCAGCCTTCTTCGTCGCGGCGCGCGGCCATCATGCCGATGTCGGCGGCATCAGCCCCGGCTCGATGCCGCCCGACAGCACCGACATCCGCGAGGAAGGCGTCTTGCTCGACAATGTCCTGATCGTTGACCAGGGCCGTTTCCTGCGCGACGAACTGCGCGTCCTGTTCGGCAGCGGCGCATGGCCGGCGCGCAATATCGAGCAGAATCTTGCCGATCTGACCGCGCAAATCGCCGCCTGCGCGCGCGGCGCCGAGGGGTTGCGCGCGATGGCCGGTGATTACGGCCTGACCACCGTCAGCGCCTATATGGAGCATGTCCAGACTCATGCCGAGGCAGCGGTGCGCGCCTTGCTGGCCGATCTGCCCGGCGGCAGCTTTGCCTATGAAATGGATGATGGCGCCGTTATCCGTGTCGCGGTCAGCATCGACCGGCGGGCGCGCACCGCGACGGTCGATTTTACCGGCACCAGTGACCAGCGCCCGAACAATTTCAACGCCCCGCTCGCGGTTGTTCGTGCCGCTGTGCTCTATGTCCTGCGCACGCTGATTGATGCTGACATTCCGCTCAATGACGGCTTTCTGCGCCCGGTGACGATCATCGTGCCCGAAGGATCAATGCTCCACCCGCGCTTCCCGGCGGCGGTCGTTGCGGGCAATGTCGAAACCAGCCAGGCCGTTACCGACACCTTGTTTGGCGCGCTCGGTGCGATGGCGGCATCGCAGGGGACGATGAACAACCTGACCTTTGGCGATGCCGAGAACCAATATTATGAAACCATCGCCGGCGGGTCCGGTGCGGGGCCAGGTTTCGACGGCACGGCGGTGGTCCAGACGCACATGACCAACAGCCGGTTGACCGACCCGGAAACGCTCGAGGCGCGCTTTCCCGTGCTGCTCGAACGCTTCGCCATCCGTCACGGCTCGGGCGGTCGCGGCGCCCATCCCGGTGGCGACGGCGCAGACCGCCGCATTCGCTTTCGCCGCGCACTGCACGCCGGTATCCTGTCGAACCGCCGCCGCATCGCACCGTTCGGGCTGGCGGGCGGCGGTGATGGCGCGCGGGGTGAGAACCGGGTGGAGCGGGCTGACGGCACGGTCGAGCTGCTCGGCGCCACCGCATCGGTCGAGATGCAACCGGGCGATGTGTTCGTCATCGCAACGCCCGGCGGCGGTGGATATGGAGTTCCGGAATGAGCGGTTGGACTCCCGCGACGAAAAGCATTGTGGCGCGAGCGATCGACGAAATTGCTACGCACGCCGGAGCGGAAATCTGGTCTCACTATAGTCCGCTCATGGTCGATCCATATCAATCCAAGATCGAACGGTTTGGTGAGGTCGAGGATGTGTTTGTGGTCGCCAAGCTGCCTTGCCGCGTTGTGTTTTTCGAGGACATTGAAGAAGAGTTCGGAACAGCAAGCGAGATCGACGGGAAGCTGGTTGATTGCCTGTTCTACGGCGACCTCCGCTTGGCGCTGACTGAAGCAGCCGCAGGTCGTTGACCCGATTTGCCCTTACCGTCCCGGTCGAGATCCGGGTGGGTGACACTTTGGCTGTCGCTGAGGGGCTTTCGCGAGTTATGGAGAATGTTATGCAGAGCTGCCCTCACCCTTTCGCGGCTTCGCCGCTCTTTCCCTCTCCCGGCGGGAGAGGGAGGGAGGCGCGCAGCGCCGGAAGGGTGAGGGCCGGCCGGGAAACAGGGGCCTTACGCTAGATGCTTGTCCTTCTCGGCATCGCCGTCATCGCCGCCGGCTTTTTGCTGCGCTTCAACCCGCTACTCGTCGTTGTCGCCTCGGCGCTGGTCACCGGGCTGTTGGCTGGCATCGCGCCGCTTCACATCCTCGCTGTGTTCGGCAAGGCGTTCAACACCAATCGCATCATCACGGTGGTCTATATCGTGCTGCCGGTCATCGGCCTGCTCGAGCGCTATGGCTTGCAGGGCCGCGCGCGCGCGCTGGTCGCCCGACTGCGCGGCGCGACGACTGGCCGCATCTTGCTCGGCTATATGATCTTCCGGCAGCTCACCGCCGCACTCGGGCTATACTCGATTGCCGGCCACGCCCAGACCGTGCGACCGTTGATCGCGCCGATGGCCGAAGCCGCCGCGCCGGAAGGGTCGAGCCCCGAACATGGCGAGCGGGTCCGCGCCCTCACCGCCGCGACCGACAATATCGGGGTCTTTTTCGGCGAAGACATCTTCATCGCCTTTGGCTCGATCCTGCTGATGAAGGGCGTGCTCGAAGGCTATGGCATCCGACTCGAACCGCTCCAGCTTTCGGTCTGGGCAATTCCGACCGCGATCGCCGCACTGCTGATCCATGGCACGCGGCTGCTGCTGTTCGACCGTGCGACGCGGAGGAAGGCGAAGTGATCGGACTCAACCTGGTTTATCCGGTCGCCGGCCTGATCTTCGCCAGCTTCGGACTATTCGCACTGAACGACCGCCGCTACGGTAGCGCCGCTTTCTACGCGCTGATCGCGCTGAGCTTCTTCGCCGGCGACCTGATCGGCGACATCGGCAATGGCGTGCTCGTGCTGGCGCTCGTCGCGCTTGGCGGCACCGGTGCGCTGCGCAAGAGCGCGCCGCGCACCGACCGACCCGCGCCGCGCGGCAACGGCCTGTTCGTGCCAGCTCTGGTCATCCCCGCCACCGCGCTGGTCGGTACCTTGCTGTTCAAGCAGTTGCCCGGGCTGGTCGACCCGAAACAGGTGACGCTTGTTGCGCTGACGCTCGGCGTGCTCCTCGCGCTCATTATCTGTCTCGTCTGGTTGCGGCCATCGCCCGTGACGCCCTTTGCCGAAGGCCGGCGGCTGATGGACGATATTGGCTGGGCAGTGGTCCTGCCGCAGATGCTGGCGAGCCTCGGCGCGGTGTTCGCGCTTGCCGGGGTGGGCAATGCCGTGGGTGGTCTGGTCGGCCATCTGATCCCCGGCGACAGCCTGTTCGGCGCGGTGCTGGTCTATTGTCTCGGCATGGCGTTGTTCACCATGGCGATGGGCAACGCCTTTGCCGCCTTTCCGGTGATGGCGGCGGCAATCGGCCTGCCGCTGCTGATCACCGCGCATCATGGCGACCCGGCGCGGATCGCCGCCATCGGGATGCTCGCCGGCTTTTGCGGCACGCTGATGACCCCGATGGCCGCGAACTTCAACCTCGTGCCCGCCGTGCTGCTTGACCTCAAGGACCGCAACGCCGTGATCAAGGCGCAAATCCCGACTGCACTGGCGCTGCTCGCCTTCAACATCTTGCTGCTGTGGATGGTATTGCGATGACGCACCTGGACGCGGCAAGCGCAACCCGCTTCGCCACCCTCACCCTCAGTCACATCGACCAGCAATATCCGTTCAAACTCGATCAGGTGTTGAACGGCCACGACGACATTGCCGCACCGGCCACGCTGCACCCGATCTTCCATGGCAGCTTTGACTGGCACAGTTGCGTCCATGGCTGGTGGCAATTGCTCACGCTGCTGCGCCTTTACCCGGATTCGCCCGCTGCCCCGGCGATCCGCACCAAGGCGAACGCCATGCTGGTGCCCGACAAGGTCGCTGGCGAACTGGCCTATCTGTCGCGCGCCAACACCAACGGCTTTGTCCGCCCTTATGGCTGGGCCTGGCTGCTGGCCCTGCATGGCGAGGCGTGCCGCCACGACGCGCCGTGGGGCGCAGCGCTCGAACCCCTTGCCCGCGCCTTCGCCGCGCGCTTCCGCGCCTTCCTGCCCAAACTGACCTATCCGATGCGCGTCGGCACGCACTTCAACATCGCCTTTGCCCTGGTGCTGGCGCACGACTGGGCGCGTGACCGCGACCCGGACCTCGTCGCACTGATCGCCGCGCGCGCGTACGACTGGTTCAGCGCTGATCGCGCCTGTCAGGCATGGGAACCGGGCGGGGACGAATTCCTCTCACCCGCCCTGACCGAAGCGCTGCTGATGAGCCGCTTGCTTTCCACCAACGAGTTCACCGCATGGTTTGCGGCGTTCCTGCCCTATCTGGCGAGCGGGCAGCCGGAAACGCTGTTCACCCCCGCCACCGTCTCGGATCGCAGCGACGGCAAGATCGCCCATCTCGACGGCCTCAACCTCTCCCGCGCCTGGTGCTGGCGGGGGATTGCCCGCGCGCTGGGTGATGGTCACGCTTTGACCGCCGTCGCGGAACGGACGGCACAGGCGCACATCGCCGCCAGCCTGCCCCACATCGCCGACGACTATATGGGCACCCACTGGCTCGCCACCTACGCGCTGCTGGCGTTGGGTGCCGGGTAAACCTCTCCCTGCTCCCCGGCGAAGGCCGGGGCCCAGTTGGAAAGGTTCAAATAGTGGAGCGCAACGCCCCTCACCGGAGACGTTCCAACTGGACCCCGGCCTTCGCCGGGGAGCAGAGGGTTCCTACAAAACGTACCGGCTCAAATCAGTATTCCGCGCAATCGTCTGCAGCTGCGATTCCACATAGGCTGCGTCAATCGTCAGCGTCTGCCCGCTGCGGTCTTCCGCTTCATAGCTGACCTCTTCGAGCAGCTTTTCCATCACCGTCTGCAAGCGCCGCGCGCCGATATTCTCGATCTCGCCATTCACCTGCGCGGCGATCCGCGCGACGGCGGCAATGCCGTCTTCGGTAAAGTCGATCGTCACGCCCTCGGTGCCGATCAGCGCCTTGTATTGCTGCGGCAGCGAGGCGGTGGTGTCGCTGAGGATTGCGACAAAATCCGCCTCGGTCAGCGCCTTCAGCTCGACGCGGATCGGCAACCGGCCCTGCAACTCGGGCAGCAGGTCGCTCGGCTTGGCGACATGGAAAGCGCCGCTCGCGATGAACAGGATATGGTCGGTCTTCATCGGCCCATATTTGGTCGCCACCGTCGTCCCTTCGATCAGCGGCAGCAGGTCGCGCTGCACGCCCTCACGACTGACCGAGCCGCCGCGCACGTCGCTGACCGCAATCTTGTCGATCTCGTCGAGAAAGACGATGCCGTTGGCCTCGGCATCGGCGAGCGCCGCGCGGCTTACCTCATCCTGGTCGAGCCGCTTGTCGGCTTCCTCATCGACCAGCTTCTCCCAGGCAGCGGGCACCGTCAGCTTGCGGCGCTTCATCTGGCCACCGCCGCCAAACGCCTTGCCCATCATCTCGCTGAGATTGATCATCTGCGCGCCGCCGCCAGGGATCTCGAACGGCATGTTGGGCTGTGCCTCAAGCTCGATCTCGATTTCGGTCGCATCGAGATGGCCGTCGCGGAAGCGCTGGCGGAACGCCTCGCGCGTCGCCTCGCTCGCCCCCTTGCCGGTCAGCGCATCGAGCAACCGCGCCATCGCGGCATCCTCGGCCTTGTCCTTGACCGCGAGCCGGCGGCGTTCCTTCTCCAGCCGCACGGCTTCCTCAACCAGGTCGCGCGCAATCTGCTCGACGTCGCGGCCGACATAACCGACCTCGGTAAACTTGGTCGCCTCGACCTTGATGAACGGCGCATCGGCCAGCTTGGCGAGGCGACGGCTGATCTCGGTCTTGCCGCACCCCGTTGGGCCGATCATCAGGATGTTCTTCGGGGAAACTTCGTCGCGCAGATCGGCACCAAGCCGCTGGCGGCGCCAGCGATTGCGCAACGCCACCGCAACCGCCTTCTTGGCGTCGGTCTGGCCGATGATGTGCGCATCGAGCGCGCGGACAATGGCTTTGGGGGTAAGGCTGTCGTTGTTCATGGTTTTCTCTTCAAGCCCCTCCCCTTCAGGGGAGGGGTTGGGGTGGGGCAGTGCAACAAATGGGAGGTCGGCCTTCGTGGCGAGGCCCCACCCCCAACCCCTCCCCTGAAGGGAAGGGGCTTTTCAGATCACGTCGCGCTGTCCAGCGCTTCCACGGTCAGGCGTTCATTGGTGTAGACACAGACATCGGCGGCGATCTTCATTGCCTTGCGGCAGATCGTTTCGGCATCTTCATCATACTCGACCAGTGCGCGCGCCGCGGCGAGCGCGAAGTTCCCGCCCGATCCGATCGCCGCGACGCCGGCTTCCGGCTCCAGCACATCGCCATTGCCGGTCAGGATCAGCGTCACATCCTTGTCGGCGACGATCATCATCGCCTCAAGGTTGCGCAGATATTTGTCGGTGCGCCAGTCCTTCGCCAGTTCAACCGCCGCGCGCAACAAGGCGCCGCGATGCTGTTCAAGCTTGCGCTCGAGTCGCTCGAACAGCGTAAAGGCATCGGCGGTCGCGCCGGCAAAACCGGCGATGACCGAGCCGTCACCAAGCCGCCGCACCTTCTTGGCATTGGGCTTCATCACCGTCTGGCCCTGCGTCACCTGGCCGTCACCGGCGATGACCACGCGACCGTTCTTGCGCACGGAGAGGATGGTGGTGCCGTGCCACACCAGATCATTGTTGCCACTCATGGCGGCGATATGGGTGACCAATCGGCACCCGGCAAGACATCACCCTTGCGTCGCGGCGACTGGCTGCCGAAAAGGGTGTTTGATTGCGGCGGGGGGCAGCACGATGTCAGTACGAAAAATGGCGGCGGGGGCTGAGGGGTCAGACCATGCGCTGGAGCGGCTGGTGTTCTTCTCCGACGCGGTGTTCGCCATTGCCATCACCTTGCTGGTCATCGACCTGCACGTGCCGCATGTTGCTCCTCAATCCGGACATGCTGGCTTCATCAATGCGCTGCTCCACATGGCGCCCAACTTCCTCGGCTTTTTCATCTCATTCTGGGTGATCGGCGCCTTCTGGGGCGGCCACCACCGCGCCTTTGCGCTGGCAGCGCACTATTCGCCCGGCCTGATGGGGCCGAACCTCACCATGCTCTGCGCCGTCGCCTTCCTGCCCTTCACCACCGCGTTCATGGCAAGCTATCTCGGGGCGTTGGTCCCCACGGCAATCTACAATTTGTCGCTGGTTGTCACCGGGTTGCTCAACCTGCGACTGGTGCGGATGGTCACGTCCCCGCCGGTGGTATCACCCGCCATTGACCATGCCACCATCATGCTCACGCGCGCGCGCGGCTGGGGCGTGACACTTGGGTCGCTGTGCGCGTTGATCCTGACGTTCGTCGATTCACGGTTCAGCCCGCTCGCACTGCTGACCATCCCGATCTGGATGCGCCTTGCCGCCGCGCAGACGCGGCGGCGGCTGGCAGCAAAAAATCTCAGCTCTTGAGCTGGTCCATAACCTGCTTGTGCAGCCAGATGTTCATCTCAGCCGACCCGTCAAGCGCGCCGGTATAGCCAAGCTCGGTCGCCAGCGACTTGCGGTGATCAAGGCTTGAATCCATGCCGAGCAGCTTCATCAGGTCAACAATCGACGTCTTGCAGTTGAGGTTTGGTTTGCCGGCCATTTCCCACAAGGCTTCGATCTTGGCATCAACATCGACGGGCGCGGCGGGAGCGACCGGGGCAGCAGCAGGTGCCACTTCCGGTGCAGGGGCGGGCGCGGCGGCTTCAGGTGCGGCGGCCGGGGCAGCAGCAGCGGGTGCGCCGAAGATTGCATCCTTGATCATGCCGAAAATGCTCATGTGCCTGCTCCTGTGGCAGGGGAAGTGATCTTCAGTCACCCGTAGCTGAAACGCGGTTGCCCGCGAAGGGACGACGGCAACCAGACACCGGAATCGGGTAATGCGTTCCCTGGTGCACAACGCCCAGGGAAGGCACGGGCAGGAATGGTGATATCCCTGCCCTGGGGAAGCAGCGCCCGCCACGACGGACAGGCGCAACTGCCCGATCAGCCAACCGATTGCAGGTTTACGGCGCTGACCTTGCCATTCTTGCCAGTTTCCAGCTCATACTCGATCTTCTGGTCACGATCGAGCGTGTGCATCCCGGCACGTTCAACGGCAGTGATGTGGACAAAGGCATCGGTGCCGCCGTCATCAGGTGAGATAAAGCCATAACCCTTGTCAGCGTTGAAGAACTTTACGGTGCCGATGGTCATTGGGGTATTCCTTCCGTTCCAGGGAGCGGGCCGACTGCCGGACCGCCGCGAGGCCGAGCAGCAGGGAAAGAAGGAGGAAGGTGCCGCAAAGCGCCGAAGACCGTCGATGTGCGACTGAAGCGCGGCTGCTCTAGCGGAATGGCCACGCGAAGGCGAATCCACCCTTGGTGCGATACTGCCTCTTGCCAGCCGCCGCCGCGCACGCCAGCGTGGCCTCATGGATGCAGGTCAGTTTGTTGAGCGGGTGCGGGATCATTATGTCGCGCAGTTCCGCGCCTTTGTTGAGCAGATGCGCGAAGGCGATGTGCCCGGCGCGGGCGAGGTTGTGCTGCCGTTGAGCGAAGCAAGCGGCGTGTTCGGACGGCGTTACCGCATCGACTATGTCCGGCAGGGCGAGCGACCCGAAATCAAGGAGTTCTACCCCGGCCGCTTCGTCGCGTTTGAGCCGTTCACCATCTCGTTCGGCGGCACCAAGGCAAGCTTTGAACAATTGTTCTGGAACGATGTCGCGATCCGCCACGACCTGCTGATGCCCCCCGAAGACGGGCTGGATGCCTGGTATCAGCGCTGGTTCGACCCCGACGAAGTGCGTCGTATCCCCGACCCGGCGCTGGCCGAAGCGGTACATTCTGTGATCGTGCGCCCGGGCATGATCACGGTCGATTTCGGCACGGCGGCGGCTGAGGCACTATGGGCGTTGCTTGCGGTTCTGGAAGGCGCCGGGGCGACCGAGATCACCCTGGGCGGGTCCGCCCCGGAGGCCGCAGCATGAGGGCGATAGCCGCCCTCGCTTTCCTGGCCCTGACCGCGCCACTGGCGATGGCGCGGCCGAGCGCGGCACCGCTGCGCCTGAACGACATCAGCGTGATCGGCACGCACAACAGTTACAAGCAGGCAATGCCCGCCACGACCATGGCCGCAATCCGGGCGATGAGCGTGCCGATTGCCGAATCGCTCGACTATGCGCACCGGCCGTTGGTCGAACAGCTCGATGCCGGGGCGCGGCAGCTTGAACTTGACGTCAATTATGATCCCCGTGGCGGGCATTATGCCAGGCGCTCCAGTGATCCGGCGCTGCTCAAGCCCGGCTTCAAGGTGCTGCACATCGCCGGGATCGACAATGCCAGCAGTTGCGTGCTGCTGACCGACTGTTTGCGGATCATCGCAGGATGGTCGGCACGGCACCCGCAGGCGGTGCCGATCATGCTGATGTTCAACGCCAAGGATGAACAATATGCCGCCCGTGGCGGGGTCGACGCGCTGCCGTTCGACGCGGCGGCATGGGATGCGCTTGATGCCGAGATCCGTTCCGTGATGCCGGCCAGCAAGATCATCACGCCGGATGAGGTGCAGGGGCGGTACCCGACGTTGCGCGCTGCGGTGCGGGCGGGCCATTGGCCAACGCTGGCGAAAGCACGCGGGCGCTTCCTGTTCGCGCTTGATGAAACTCCGGAAAAGGTCGCCGCCTATCGCGGCAACCGGCGTTCGCTGGAGGGTCGGGTGTTCTTCATCAACACCGATGAGGACTCGCCCGCAGCCGCCTATCTGACGCTCAACGATCCCATTGCCGAAGGACCGCGCATCGCCCGGGCAGTGGCGGCGGGTTATCTCGTGCGGACCCGCGCGGACGCCGACACGCGGGAGGCGCGTGCCAATGATCCCCGGCGGCTGGTAGCCGCGCTGGCAAGCGGGGCACAATATGTCTCAACCGATTATCTGTGGCCCGATCCACGCTTTGCCAGCGGGTATCATGTAACACTGCCCGGCGGCGGGGTGGCGCGGTGCAACCCGATCCGCAAGCCACCCGGCTGCCACGCCGCCGCGCTGGAGCACTGACGCGGCAGCCATTCCCTTGCCTTGCAGGAGACTCCCGATGGACCGGCAGCACCTTGAACCGGTACTTCGACGCCCAGACGAGATGGTAGCGATGATGGAATGTCGTGTGACAACCGGTCGAATATCCCATAGTCTGTAACCTCAAGTCGATGGCTGAAACCAGTATCCGACTGAAGTCGGAGGGGTTACTCCTGACCGAGGACTCTACAGCAGGCGAAGACCGCATGGCTGCTGCCCCCCAGGCAACCGCGTCGCGATTGCGCCAGGCGTTCAACCCAATGCGCCGGAGGTGGCCGCGATCAACAAAGCAGCGCCGGGCCGGGCAGCTCGGGGCCATATCCCCTCCCGTTCATCCGCTCCTCAATAATGGTTGCGCAGCTGCGCCTTGTAGCGCGAGCGCGTGAAGTGCGTGCGCGCCTTTTGCGGCCTGCCAGGCGAGCTGGCCACGGAAGGAGCAACGATCAAGCTGGCGCATGAATTGAAGCGACCTGAGGTCAGCCCCAGCTTTCATCCAGCCAAAACCAGAGTTCGTTCGTGCGGTGGCTATTCTGGATCTGCCGCTTCGCCAGATAACGGAGTTGATTGTGCGATCAATCATCGTATTATCGGTGCGAGCGCCCTAACCGGCGCTCATTCGCGCCGGTAACGGGAACGCGGTGCGCTCGCTGCGGCGGGCAATTCTGCGGCTGTCCCTGCAACTGTAAGCGGCGAGTGCGATGTTCACGCGGGTCCGGCGACGGTCCGCAGCCACTGGGTAAAGCTCCGCAACGAGCAAAACTTGGGAAGGCGAGCGTCGCGCGACGACCCGTGAGCCAGGAGACCGACCGGCACGAGTCGCTCTTGCCCGGCTCATGGGATTGGCCAGGCGCGGAAGCTTTTCGTCTGAGCGACGAACGTGTGGCTGGGGCCGCATTGATCGATGTCGGGGGGCGCTCAAGCGTCCGTCCTGCGGCATCGGTCGACCGTTCGCGCGGACGCCCCGGTCCTGTCGCTCGACGCCAGGAAACCTTTGCGTGAAATCCACTGCTTCTATCGTCGCCCTGCTGTGCGGGTTCGCCGCAGCGCCAGTTGTTGCTCAGACCAATCTCACCCCTGCCCGGACCAACACGCCCGATGACATCGTCGTCACCGGCACGCGCTCGACAACGCCGATCCGTGTCGACCAGAGCGGATCATCGATCACCCTTCTCGATGCCCAAGCGCTCGATCAGCGCCAGACCCGCACGGTTTCAGACATTTTGCGGGATGTGCCGGGGATCGCAGTCAGCCGTGTCGCCGGCCAAACGCAGGTGCGCTTGCGCGGTAGCGAGGCCAACCATACGCTTGTGCTGATCGATGGCATCGAAGTTTCGGACCCGTTCGTCGGCGAGTTCGACTTCGGCACGCTTGTTGCCGACGACACTGCCCGGATCGAGGTGCTGCGCGGCCAGCAAAGCGCGATCTACGGCTCCGACGCGATCGGCGGCGTCATCCAGTACATCACGGCGACCGGTCGCGAGGCACCGGGCATCAGCGCGCGTATCGAAGGCGGTTCGTTCGGCACGGTGAACGCTGCCGCGCGGGTGGCGGGCGCGGCTGGTACCCTCGACTATGCGCTGTCCGGCACGATCAATAGCACCGATGGCACGCCCAATGCGCGCAGTGGTCGACGCGATCTGTCGAACGACACCGGCGCGGTGTCGCTCAAATCGACCTGGGCACCCGCCGCGAACGCGCGGGTGACGGTCGTGGGCCGCTATTCGCGCTCGGAGCAGGACTTCAACGACAGCGACAATAACCCGTCCAGTCCGACCTTCGGCTACATCATCGACACGCCGGGAAATCATCTCGTCGCGCAGGGCGCCTACGCCCTCGTCCGCGGCGAGCTTGATCTGCTCGGTGGACGCTGGACCAATGCGCTCACCGCGCAGATCGCTGACAGCCAGCGCGACGGCTATACCAGCGCTGGTCGAAGCTATGGCGACAAGGGGCAGCGGCTCAAGGGATCGTACGAAGGCAGTCTGCGCCTCGATCAGGGCGTGCTTCGCCATCAGCTAACGGTGGCGCTCGACCTCGAGCGCGAAAGCTATCGTAATACCGACCCGTCCGGCTTCGCGTTCACCGGGCGTCGCCACACGGATAATCTCGGCCTGGTCGGGCAATATGATTTGACCGTGGGCGATCACGCCGCGTTCGGCGCTTCGATCCGCCACGACGACAACAATCTGTTCGCCGACAGCACCACCTATCGCGTCCAGGGCAGCTACCGCTTCGACAGCGGCACGCGGTTGCGCGCTGCGGCCGGTTCGGGCGTCAAGAACCCAGGCTATTACGAACTCTACGGCTATGTCGATGGCCGGTTCACCGGCAACCCAAACCTGAAGCCCGAAAAGTCGGAGGGCTGGGAAGCGGGAGTCGAGCAATCGCTGCTGGGCGGCAAGGTGACCGCGGGCGCGACCTATTTCCAGAGCACGCTCAGCGACGAGATCGTGACGACCTACCCGGCACCCCTTTACGTCGCCACGCCCGCCAACAGCACCGCCAAGTCCCGCCAGCACGGGGTCGAAGCTTATCTCAATGCGCGGATCGGCACGGCATGGCGGATTGATGCGGCCTATACCTATCTGCACGCGCGCGAGGCCGGGCAACCCGAAGTCCGTCGTCCGTCGCACATCGCCTCGGCCGCAGTGACGTGGCGGGCGCCCGCCGAGCGCGGTGGGGTGACGCTGGTGGCGCGCTATAACGGCGCGACCGACGATCAGGCCTTCACCGATCCGTCGTACGTGCCGGTGCGGGTACGCTTGCGCGATTACGTGCTCGTCAACCTCAACGGGGACCTCAACCTGAGCAAGCGGCTCGCCCTGTTCGCGCGGATCGAGAACCTCGCGAACGAGCATTACGAGGATGTGTTCAGCTTCACCAACCCGGGCCGGGCCGCTTATGCGGGCCTGCGTGCTCGTTTCTGATCGGGAGGATGTACCAATGACCATTCAGCAAGACCACGCGCCCGCCGGTTCAATCGGCTGGCAGTTGGCGATCGCGGCAACGGCGACCGCCGGGACACTCGCGACCGCGTGCATGATGCCGTTCGTCGCGCTCGCCACGGTGGCGGCGGCAACCATGCCGCGTCGTCAGGCAGCGGCGACGATCGTCGCCGTCTGGGGGGTAAACCAGCTGCTCGGTTTCACATTGCTCGGCTATCCGACCGATCCCCGTACGGTAGCGTGGGGAGTCGCACTCGGTGTCGCCGCGCTCGCAGCCATGATGATCGCGGCGGCCGTGCTTCGCAGCAGCGCGCCAACGTTGGTGTCGCTCGCGGCGGCGTTCGCGGCCGCGTTCGCCGCTTATGAAGCGGGGCTGTTCGCCTTCGCCCTGGTCGCCGGCGGTACGGGCACTTTCACCGCCGGGATCATTGGCCAGATTCTGCTCAACGACGCCTGCTGGTGCGCGGCGCTGGGCGCGGTCCATGCCGTACTGACACGCGCGGCCCCGCGGACGTTCGGACCGCCACTAGCACTGGTCGCGGCTTGATGG
This sequence comes from uncultured Sphingomonas sp., assembly GCA_963422345.1. Lineage (GTDB taxonomy): Bacteria > Pseudomonadota > Alphaproteobacteria > Sphingomonadales > Sphingomonadaceae > Sphingomonas. The sequence goes on along the minus strand of OY729425.1, from coordinate 1,278,950 downwards.
GCGTCGGACCCCGCATCGTTTCGCTGCTTCCCAGCGCGACCGAAATCGCGGTCGCGGTGGAGCAAGGCGGCAACCTGGTCGGGCGGTCGCACGAATGCGATTTCCCGCCGTTCGTGCAGGCGCTGCCAGTCTGCACCTCGACCAAGCTGGAGAAAGGGCTCACCTCGCTCCAGATCGATCACCGGGTACAGGAGATCGTCCGCCAGGGTCTGTCGGTCTATGCCGTCGATACGCCGCTACTGCGCTCGCTCAAGCCCGACGTGATCCTGACCCAATCGCAATGCGCCGTATGCGCGGTGACGCCGCTCGACCTGGAAGAAGCGCTCTCGGAATGGGTCGGTACAGCGCCAACGCTCGTCTCACTCGCCCCGGATACGCTCGACGACGTGTGGGGAGACCTTCGCCGGGTTGGCGAGGCGGTCGGCGCGCGTCAGGTGGCCGAGCGGGCGGTGGAGGACTTTCAGGAGCAAATGCAAGCTCTCTCGGCGCGGCGCGGCGCCTCGGCACACCGTCCGACGGTCGCCGCAATCGAATGGATTGACCCGCTTATGGCGGCGGGCAATTGGGTGCCCGAACTGATCACCATCGCTGGCGGCGAACCGCTCTTCGCCAAAGCGGGCCAGCATTCGCCCTGGCTGGAATGGGACGCCCTGGTCGCGGCTGATCCGGACGTGATCGTGATGATGCCGTGCGGCTATCAAATTCCACAGACGCTGAACGACCTTGCGCCGCTCGTCAGTCGAGAAGGGTGGCGCGACCTGTCGGCGGTTCGCGCCGGCCGGGTGTTCGTCGCCGATGGGCACCATTTCTTCAACCGGCCGGGGCCGCGTCTGGTCGAATCGGCCCGCATCATCGCCGAGGTGCTGGACGATAACGCCGGGAGCGAGGGCTCCGGCTGGCGTCGGCTGGTGATCGCGCCAGTGCGGTCACGCTAACGCGATGGCGGGTGCGCGCGAGCGGGTGCTCGTCTCGTGGAGCGGCGGCAAGGACAGCTGCATGGCGCTCCATGCCCTGCGTAGCGCGGGCGAGTACGATGTAGCGGGGCTGCTGACGACCGTCCGGCAGGAGGATGGCCGGGTTGGGATGCATGGCGTACCGCGCGACCTGATTGAGCGGCAGGCGTCGGCGCTCGGACTGCCGCTTATGATCGTCGAGCTGCAGCAAGGCGCGTCGAACGCGGTTTATGAACAAGTGGTCGCGGGCGCCTTGGCGCCAGTCCAGGCGGCCGGCGTGCGGACGATCGCCTTTGGCGACCTCTTCCTGGCGGACATCCGGGCCTATCGCGAGCAATTGATGCAGCGGCTCGGGCTGACGCCGATATTCCCGCTGTGGGCGCGCGATACGGGAACGTTCATTGAGGAATTCATCGGACTGGGCTTCGAGGCTATCGTGGTGGCGGTCGATCCGGCTTGTTTGGACCCGGCATTCGCGGGTCGCCTGATTGATGCGCGCTTCATCGCCGAGCTGCCCGCCAATGTGGACCCATGCGGCGAAAACGGCGAGTTTCACAGTTTCGTTTTCAACGGTCCCGGCTTCCGCAGTCCGGTCGTTTACACGAAAGAGGGCAGCCGATTCGAGGGATGCCTCTGTTATAAAAAGATTTCGCCGGGCTAATTGGCCGAGCCCCTCCCCTCGTTGTGCGTGGATGTCCACCAACGGACCAGCCCAAGCCTGCGAGTCGGATTGGCTGAACCGTGGGTTTTGAACCACACAGCCTTGGTTTGAACGATATGATGCTGCGCCGGGAACTTAGCTATCGAACGATCACCTCCTGCATGAACACGCATGTCTGACTCGCCAAAGCGACCATGCCGACAGCACCCACAGCAATGTCAAACGGCTTATCTTGAGGAACCTCGCAGCGTGGCCTTTGGCGATCGCTACGCGGATTTGCGAGCAAGGCGGGGGCGCCAACGCCGCTTGCAAATGCCAAACTATCAGGTTGTCGATGCCTTGGCGCACTGGTCTTGGCAGACCCCAGCCGCACTGCTCGCTCTATAGCAGCGGACCTCCGCCGGATTGGCTTCTATGGACTGAACGACAGACCGGTCCCCCCCTTGCTCGGCCCGCGCGCGCTCGGATGGAATGCCGGCGGTGGATGCTGCGGCCAACCCGGACGGGATGGCACCGACGATGTCGCCTATATCAGCGGTGCGGTCAGCTATCTCAGCGGGAAGCTTGGCGTGGACCGGACGCGGGTGTTCGCCATCGGCCATTCCAACGGCGCGATGATGGCACAGCGCATGATCTGTGAGACACGGGTGTTTGCCGGTGTGGTCGCGATTGCCGGGCCGCTCAATCTCGATACGGACCATTGCCCCTCGGCCAAGGGGCTGAAGATCCTGGCGATCCACGGCGCAGATGATGCGAATGTCCCGATCACGGGCGGGCGCGGCAGCAAGGGGCTGGCGCGTCTGGCGTGGAAATCAGAAGCACAGGCCCAGGCCGTGATGACCGCGTCCGGCGCCAGCTATACCTTGCAGATCGTGCCAGAGGCCGATCATTTCCTTGATCATATCGGCGCCAGGATCCAGCAGGACGAAGGCATTTCCATCGGGGAAAAGGCGGCGCGCGCCTTTGGCATAGCCACGGCGCCATAGCCGCGGACCGAAAATCGGCACTTTCGCCACGCACGCCTCGCAATTGCGCACACGCCACCCTAACTTCGCAACACAAGCCCTTCCGAGACCGGAGACCGCGCATGACCGACGTTGCTGACTATACCCCGCCCAAGGTGTGGACCTGGAACCAGGAAAGCGGTGGCCGCTTTGCGGCGATCAACCGGCCCATCGCCGGGGCGACGCATGACAAGGAATTGCCGGTCGGCAAGCATCCGTTCCAGCTTTATTCGCTCGGCACGCCCAATGGCGTGAAGGTGACGATCATACTGGAAGAGCTGCTCGCGGCGGGTCACAGCGGCGCAGAGTATGACGCCTGGCTGATCAACATCATGTCGGGTGACCAGTTCGGCAGCGGCTTTGTCGACATCAATCCCAACTCAAAAATCCCCGCACTGCTCGACCGCAGTGGACCCAAGCCACAGCGCATTTTCGAATCCGGGGCGATGCTGTTGTACCTTGCCGAAAAATTCGGCGCCTTCCTGCCAACCGACCCGGCGGCGCGGACAGAGGCGCTGTCATGGCTGTTCTGGCAGATGGGCTCCGGCCCGTTCCTCGGCGGTGGCTTCGGACATTTCTACGCCTATGCACCGGTCAAGATCGAATATGCCATCGACCGCTTTGCCATGGAGGTAAAGCGTCAACTGAACGTGCTTGATCGACGCCTGGCCGATAATCAATATCTGGCCGGTGATGAATATTCGATCGCCGATATGGCCGTGTGGCCATGGTATGGCGCGCTGGTCAAAGGCGTGTTGTACGAGGCAGGCGAGTTCCTGTCGGTACAGGATTACAAGCATGTCGTGCGCTGGGCTGACGCGATCGCCGCGCGGCCAGCGGTGCAGCGCGGACGGATGGTCAACCGCGTGTTCGGCGAACCGTCCAGCCAGCTGCGCGAGCGGCATGATGCCAGCGACTTCGACACCAGGACGCAGGACAAGGTCGAGGCGGAAGCCGCCGCGACAGCTTGATCAGGGGCGGGCAGCGGCACCCGCTGCCCCCTCATCCCCAGGTGCGGATCATCTCTGCGACATTGGGCAGTGCGTCGATGGCGCCGTGGATCAGCACGACGAGCAACAGGCTGCGCGTCCTTTCCCACAGCACGCCCATCATCACCGCGAGCGGTGAAAGCGTGGCAATGGTGAAGGCGGCAACCTGCAGCGGGTCGGTGGACCAGCCATCAACATCGGGGCCGCCGCGCAGATAAAGGCCCGGCCAGTGCGCCAGTGCAAAGACGATGGCAGTGATGGCGATGGCAGCGAAGGGCGACCGCAGCCATGCCGACAGGCGCGACTGGAGCAGTGCGCGGAACAGGAATTCCTCACACAGCCCGGCTTCGACCGAAACCCATAACCATGAGGCGATGAACCACAGCAGCGCTGTCGGCAGCGACAGGTGGAAGGCGGCGATCTGGCTGAGCGACGGGCTGACCACTGAGAGCAGGCCAAACAGGATGGCGCACATCACGATCAGTGCCAGCCACCAGCGTGCGCCACCAACCACACCGCGCAGCAGCGGGCGGATGGCACCGCCAAGCGTGACGATCATCGCAGCGGGCAGGACAAGGTGGATCGTCAGCTTGTAGGCAAGGACCGCCAGCTCCTGCATCGGCCCGGCAGGCACCGCCGCCTTGAGCGCGCCAAGGCCCCAGCCGATGAACAACAGGGCATAAAGCGCAACATAGCCAATCATCGCCAGCGCCTCTTGCCGGGGGCGAGCGATGGTCAGGGCGGGAATGGTGACGCCGCGCGTCAGCCCGAAGCCTAACGCCGACAGCGCGATACCAAAGATGCCAAGCGATATGAGCGGAAAGGTCCAGTCGCCGCCCTTGAGCGCGAGATAACCGGTGGCGAGCGCCCAGACGCAGAGATAGCCAACCAAGGCGCGGCGGCCCGTTACCGTGTTGAAATCAGCCAAGACCATGATGATCGCCTCCCCGACAGGCAGTGTAACCAAAGTTGCGACACGTGGCACCCCTCGACGAACAGCGCGGGGGACTGATGTGGTGCGATCAGCCGATGGTATCGCGATAGCGCGACACCGCAATCGTCCCGAGCACAAGCAGCATCAGCAACAGCACACCGATTTCCGGCAGGGCGGTGCCGACATCCCATCCCTTCAGCATGATGCCGCGCACCATGCGCATGAAGTGGGTAACGGGGATGATTTCCCCCACCATCTGCGCCCAGCGGGGCATTCCGCGAAACGGGAACAGGAAGCCTGACAGCAGGATACTCGGCAGAAGATAGAAGAAGCTCATCTGCATCGCCTGGAGCTGGGTCTGGGCGATGGTCGAAAAGGTAAATCCCAGCGACAGGCTGACCGCGATGAACAGCAAGGTGACGGACACGGTTAGCGGCAGTGACCCGACAAAGGGCACGCCAAAGATCAGCCACGCGAAGAGCAGGATCACGGCGGTCTGGACAAAGCCGATGATCAGATAGGGCGCGATCTTGCCGATCATCACCTCGATCGGGCGGAACGGCATGGCGAGCAGGTTTTCCATCGTCCCCTGCTCCGTCTCGCGCGTCACCGACATCGCCGTCATCATCACCATGGTGATGGTCAGCACGATAGCGAGCAGGCCCGGCACGATGTTGTAGCTGGTAATGCCTTCAGGATTGTAGCTGCGCTGGAGAACAAGATCGACCTGCGCGGCAGCGGGTGCACGCGCCGCGAGCGGGCCGATCAGGTCGCGGGCGAGCGCCTGATTGACGAGTTGCCCGACCGCCGCCAGCGCATTGCCCGTCGCCGACGGGTCGGTCGCGTCCGCCGTCAGCAGAAGTTGCGGTCGGCGCCCGCGCACAAGATCGCGCGTGAAGTCCTGCGGGATGGTGATGACGAACTGGACATCGCCATTGCGGATCAACTGCTCGGCCTCACCGTGGCGGGCGATGACATGGGTGACGTTGAAATAGGTCGAGTTGCGCAGCGCCGCGTCGATCGAGCGCGTCACGGCAGAGCTGTCGTTGAACTCCACCGCCACAGGCAAATGGCGCGGATCGCCGTTGATGGCGAAGCCGAACAGCAGCAATTGCGCAATCGGGATGCCGAACATCATGCCGATGGTCAGGCGATCTCGCATCATCTGGCGGATCTCCTTGATCATCATCGCCAGGATGCGCGCCATCATGCGGCCAGCCCCACGCTGTTGTCGGTCGCGCCACGCATCAGGTCGATGAAGACATCTTCCAGCGTCGGCGGGGTTTCACTCCAGCGGATCGTCCCGGCCCAGGGCTTCACCGCCGCGCGCAATGCCGCCGGGTCAGTCCCGCAGACATGCAGGGTAGTGCCAAAGGGCGCGGCGGTGCTGACGCCGGGTTGTGCCTGGATCTCCGCCGCCAGCCGGTCCGCACCCGGCCCTTCCCCGGTCAGCGCAAACAGGCCCGAACCAGCGACGACCTGTTCCGTCGTGCCCCGCGCCAGCATCACGCCATAGGCGATATAGGCGATCTCGTGGCAGCGTTCGGCCTCGTCCATATAGTGGGTCGAGACGAGCACGGTGATCCCGGTCTTGGCGAGCGCGTGGATCTGGTCCCAGAACTCCCGCCGCGCCTGCGGATCGACACCGGCGGTTGGTTCGTCGAGCAGCAGGATGCGTGGTTCGTGCAGGACGCTGGCGGCCAGCGCCAGCCGCTGCTTCCACCCGCCCGACAGCTTGCCCGCGAGCTGATCGGCACGGGTGGCAAGACCAAGCTGCTCAAGCGCCGCGTCAACGCGATCCTTGCGCCGGTCAAGGCCATAGGCACGCGCGACAAAATCAAGATTCTCGGCGATGGTCAGGTCACCAAACAGGCCGAACTTCTGCGTCATGTAACCAATCTGGCGCTTGATCGCGGCGCGGTCGTTGCGCAGGTCAAGCCCGAGCACCTGCCCGTCACCGGCATCCGGAATGAGCAGCCCGCAGATCATCCGCAGCGTGGTCGTCTTGCCCGAACCGTTCGGCCCGAGAAAGCCGCAAATCCGGCCTTCCGCCACCGCAAGATCGACATGATCAACGACCGTGCGTCCGCCAAAGACCTTGGTCAGGCCGTGGACATCAATCGCCGGCACGCCGGTCATGGCGCGTCCGCCGGGAAGACCGTGACCGGCAGGCCGGGCGGCAACGGATGCGCCGAGGGCGCCAGTGTCGCCTCGACCATGAACACCAGCTTTGCCTTGGCGTGCTCGCTGTAGATGACCGGCGGGGTGAACTCCGCGCGCGGCGCGATATAGCTCAGCGTGGCGCCCTGCCGACCGGCACAGCCATCGCACGAGAAGCTGACATGGCTGCCGATCCGCAGCGAGGCGAGCCGGGTTTCGGGCACGAAGAAGCGCAGCTTGCGCTTGTCGTCGGGCAGGATCGACATGACGGGCGCGTTGGCAGGCACCCATTCGCCGGGGTTGAAGAAGGTCTGCTCGACCATGCCATTGGCAACCGCCACAGGGGCAATCTCGCTGCGGCGTTGCCGCTGGCCGCGCAGCGCAGCCTCGGCGCCGGCAATGTTGGCGGTGGCGGCGCGCACCTGATCAACGCGCCCGCTGGTCAACAGGCCGGATTGTTCCTGGGCAACCGCCTGGGCCAATGTGGCCTGCGCGACGTCGCGGGCAGCGCGCGCCGCATCAAGCTGGGTTCGGGAGACAAAGCCACGGGCGAACAGGGCAGCGAAGCGGTCATAGTCCTTCTGGGTCTTGACCAGCTGGGCACGCGCCGCCGCCTGGCCGGCGCGCGACACCTGCAGTTCCGGCAGGCGCTGGCGTTGCTGCTCAAGGTCGGCGCGCTGCGCGCGGGCCGCCTCGGCCTGCGCCTCAAGCCGGGCCGTCTCGGCATCGGTGACGACCGGATCGATCAGGAACAGCGCCTGCCCCGCCCTGACCGGTGCGCCGCGTTCGACATAGCGCCGGTCGAGCGTCCCCGCGACGGGTGCGGCGATGTAGAGCGACTCGCCCTCGACATAGCCGAGCCAGACCTCGGGTGGCGGCGGCGCGAAACTGCGCCAGCCAAACCACGCCAGCGCCACGACGACCACAAGGACGGGGATCGCAAGCAGCTTCCGGTTCATGTGTCAGCACCTTTCCGGACGATAAGGCCGTTGAGCAGGATGTCGGCATGGGAACGGGCCATAGCGGGCACGTCGAGCGGGGTGCCGCCAACGGGTTCAAACACGATCCGCCACAAGGCCGACAGGATGATCCCGCCGGCGACACTGCGGCTGGCATGATAGGGGTCAGCACAGACGAACTCGCCGCGCGCAACACCGTGGCGGATCACCCGTTCCATCACGCCGAGCACCTTGCTGATGCCATGATCGAGATAGAAGCGCGCCAGTTCAGGGAAGTTGCCGCCCTCCCCGATGATCAGACGCGGGACGAAGGCGATCTCCCCGGAGGTCAGCCGGGCGAGCGCGGCGGCGATCAGACTCCGCAGCAGCTCGGGCGCTGGGGTGTCGCCGAAATCCTCCGGCACGAGCATCGGCAGGGTCTGGGCGATCAGCTCCTCGGACAGCGCGCGGAACAACGCCTCCTTGGAGGGAAACTGCAGGTAGAGCGCCGCCTTGGAGATGCCGACGCGGCGGGCGATGTCTTCCATGCGGCTGCCGGCAAAGCCCTTGTCGGCGAACTCGAGGCGGGCAGCAGCGAAGATGTTGTCGCGCCGGTCGGGCGGGGTGGTGCGGGCCATGATCTTTTATAACTGACGCGTCAGTTAAAGGTCAAGTCAAGTGCCGCCTCCCCGCCCTGACGATCGCACTGGAGGATCGAGGTGCGGCCTAGTGCCGCTCGCGCCCGCTCGCGGCGTTGACATCGACACAGGCCAGCATCGCCAGCACGCGACGGCTGCGATCGGGCTCAAACCCGACCGGAACATCGGCGCGTCGTGGATTGGCATAGGTGCCAAACAGCATGTCCCACACCGGCATGTCGCCGAAGTTGCGCGAATGGATGTCGCGCTGGTGATGCAGCATGTGCGCTTCCGGGCGTTGGAAGAACCAGCCGGTCCACACCGGCGTCGGCACATCGAGATGCTGGTAGAGCGCGATGAGGAAGCCGGCGGCGCCGTGATAAACTGGTGCCCGACCACCGGAGCTCCGTCAGTAACCCCAGACATCCTGACCATAGCGCAAGAAGTTTCGCCCCAAGATCTTCTCAATTCGCGTAACGGAATGGCCGCGCTTGCGGAGACGATCGGCAAGATCCCGGAACTGGCTCGGCCCCCTCAAATCGACGACAAACGGGAAGGTGTCCGCGCGTTCGCCGGCGGCACCGATGCCGGCGGCGCGGCGGCTCTCGACCTCGCGCGCCAAATCGGCCTTGTACGCCTCCAGGTCATCGATCTGGGTTGTTCCACCATCGGTGCCAATACCGACATGATCTTCGCCACAAACATTAACAGCGTGTTCGATATGCGCCACCACATCGTCCGAGCTGGCATGGCCGCTGATGTTCAGGAATGGCATGAAATAAATTCCGACAAAACCGCCTCTTTCGGCAACAAGCCGCAATTCAGCGTCCGTCTTGTTGCGCGGCAGGTCAGTCAAGGCGCGGCAGCCAGTGTGGTTGATGGAAATAGGCAGCTTTGAAACACGGGCGGCGTCCAGGCAGGTTTGTTCGCCGCTGTGCGAAAGATCAACCATGATCCGATTCGAATTGAGCCGCTCGACAACCTCATGCCCGAAAGGCGTCAAACCGCGGTTCTCTCGAGCCATCGAACCATCACCGATTGCGTTCGCGGGATTGTAAGTCAATTGAATGACCTTGATCCCCATATCGGCAAAAATATCGATCCGATCCGCCTTGTCTCCAACCATAGCGGCATTCTGGAAACCGTAGATAATCCCGATCCGGCCTTCCGCCTTGGCTCGCAAGATGTCCTGCACGCTCCAGATCTTGACCAGATCGACCGATTGATGCCGGATGGCCCAGTCCCAATGGGCGATAGTGCGGATGCTGTATTCAAATGGCTCCATGGGTCCGGCGACATAGCCCATTGTGACGTTTACGGCGGCTAGGCCAGAAGCGCGCGCATCGGCAATCGTCCGCTTGTCAAATAGTACACGTCCGGCATCCGGGCCACCCGCATCGCGTCGATTGGGGTTGTCCAGCCCGCCTAACGCATTGACGATTACCGCATCGTGCCATTTCGCATTGGACGCTGCCAGCGCTCGAGCCGATGCCTTTGCGAGCGGCATTGCAGCCGCACTCGCCCCGACCATTGCCAGCATGGTGCGCCGATCCACCGTGGAAACTGATTTTCCCGATTCCGTTTTCCCTTCCATCGCCCTGTCAGTTCCCCATCGCCGGCCGGTAGTCTTCGCGCCGAAAGACAACGCCCCGCTTCACAGTGAAGACAACGCTGCGCAAGTTACTGACATCATCCAGCGGATTCTTGGTGATGAAGACCATATTAGCAAGTTTGCCTGGCTCCACTGTGCCCATATCCCTTTCCTGCGCGATCGCACGGGCCGCAACCGAAGTAGCTGCCTTGATCGCATCCGAAGGCGACAGGCCGGCTTTGTCCGACAGAAGCTCCATCTCTTCCTGCAGCGCGCTATAGGGATCGCCGCTCTCCGTTGCTCCGTCAGTACCCGCTGAGATCATGACCCCCGCACGCCACGCCTGATTGGTCAACCTGAAGGCGGTATCGCTGGTGCATTGGGATGGTTTCCCCGGCGCAGCCCTCTCGCGCTCCGCATACACGCGCAAGGTGACGTCAAAAATGGTGCCGCGCCGTTTCATTTCACCGAAGAGTGCCGCAATCTCTGGATTGTCGCCCCGGGCAATCATCGCCGCATCCAAAGGAACACGATCACGATAGCTTTGCGGCTGGCGGTCTGTCCCCACGTATCCGGCCAGACAAATATGCGAGATGACATTCACCCCCGCAGCGACCACCTCAGTCGCGTTTGCCGGAGCGACTGCGGCGTGCGCCCATACCGGGAAGCCCTGACGGTGCGCTTCGTCGGTAATCTTCGCAACCATTGCTGCATTCATGTTTGCGTAGATCTTGATGGCAGTGGCACCCGTGCCACGCGCACGGGCGACAGCAATTATCATGTCGGTGTGCTCATCAACTGCCTGCATCCAGGCGGTTTGACCAGGCTTCTCTCCCTGCGCAGAGGCTATCGTCCGGGGATCATCAAAGAAGCTGGGCCCTGCCATCAACGCCGCATAATAGATATCCGGACCAGCTATTTCACCGAGCCTTGACGCGCGCGACAGGTCAGCAAGCGCGCGGGTGTCTCCGGCCATATCGCGGACCGCTGTAATCCCGCCATAGAGATCCCGCCGCATCTGGCCTTCAGCCCAAGGACGATCCGGTGAGGTGGCGAGGTGTTCATGCGTGTCGATCAATCCGGGCAGGACATACAACCCGGTGGCATCAACCACGTCACCCTTATAGCCCGCGACAGCCGCGTCTGCGACGACTGACTTGATCCGATCTCCTTCGACAAGGATCGACATGTGCTGCTGGGCGGGCCCGCCATTGCCATCGATCAATGTCGCTCCCCGAAAAAGGGTCAGGTGCCTGGTGACTTGGGCTAGCCGCTCGGAAGCGCCCTGCGCTGGCGGATTCCGTGACTGATGCGCTGGGCTTTGCGCCTGAACGGGCAGTGCTGTGGTCAACAACAGTGCCACCAGCCCAATTTTTCCTGATGCCATGACTACCTCCCAGATGCCGATTGCACGGACGTATCTTGATTTAGACAAATTATCCCAATCTGACAGTCTGTCAAATTGGGATAATTTGTCGCAGCGCGCCTAGGCGTCGGGTATGATTGGAAATGAGGATGCGCCTTTGGGTGCACTGTCATCGCCTTGCGCGCTATCGGCGCGCGCATCCGCAAGCAAATTATAGACACTTGCACGGCTCAAACGCATGGTTTTCGCCACCGCCTGTACTGCATTGCGAGCCTGGAAAAGGCCGCTTTGGTTAATCACCGAAATCAATTTCACACGCTCCGTTCGGCTAAGCGTCTCTATCGTCTTGTTGATCGAAATCAGATAGTCCCGGACGGTGTAATTAATGTGCTCCTGCAGATCGTTGCGATAGATTGGTTCGGGCCGCCGAACTTCAGGCTGGATGAACGCGGAAAGCTTCCCGATCATTGCATCAAAATGAGTGACATCGAGATTGATGCAAAAAAATCCTACCGTTTTGCCATCAGCATCAAGCACCGATGACGTAACAGACTTGGTGCGCCCTCGCGTCGGCAGTGCCTTTTCATAGGGGCCAAGGACCATTTTCTCGGTAAACAGATCAGGCGCGCCCTCCAGATGTGAAGGGTCGCCCGCTTTTCGCGCCGAAAAGGCATTCCATATCCGCACAATGCGACCCGACGCGATGTCATGGAGAACCACTTCCGCGTAAGGATACAGCAACATCGACACCCCTTCTCCGATCGGGAAGAATGAGCGGAAGTGTTCCTCATTAATGTTTGCCAGCTTGTTGACCATGGGGAACCAATGTCCAGATTAACGGGTCCAGTGTTTGACGAGCACGTCGTACCGGAGAAAGGATAGCATCCTTTCATCGGCGTTGGCAGCACTGGCATCCCCGGTACAGATCAGGCCATGGGGTCGATCAATGCCACTATGGGCACTCGCCCCAGCCGGACACCGGCATGGCAAGATCAACCGGCTGTTCAATGTCGGGTTGCAAGCGAAAACCTCGGCCCGCGTGAAAATATATGGCAGCCATGCCAATGGGCTGGGAGAAACCAGCACCGCCCCCGCATCAGCGGCCAACCGGAATGCGGTGCTTGGCGCGATTATCGCACGGCAGGCGCAGCCGGGGGTGCGAAACACGATCAGGCCCGGCCTGACCGCGATTGTCGCCGTATTTGAAACCCGCAAACCCTATGCCGGGCTGGACAGCACAACCAATTTGTACCGGTGACTGGTGTGCCAGCGTGGCGCAGCGATTGCGGCGATGATCGACCACGGACAGGGCGATGCCGCGCGCAAGCGGCTGTTGCAGATGGACGGACGCTGGGGCGGCCTGGCGCGGGCGCAGATTGTGGCATTGGCGGGGAAGCTGGCCGGGCACTAGGTACCTTCCCCGGCAAGGTAACCGCGCGGTGCTGATGGCGGGTGCCTGCCCGGTCGGAATCGTCCAACAAATTCCCTCTGTTTCCCCTGTTCCGGCGGGAAAAACACTTTTGTACGGGTGAGCGAGCGCTTGTTTTTGTCTTTTTCCCTGTGTGGTCAATGCCTTGATGGCAGATACCGCCCACCCGATAACAGAGGCGGAACAGGGCGAGGAACAGGGCTGCGAACAGGGGATAAACAGGGGATAACAGGGCCGGTAACAACAGGCCCTCAATCCAACATTAACGATGAGAAACAGCGCACCACGGCGGCGCGGGCGCAACCGTGGCAGGGTCGGGCGTGGCAGAGATGGGGCACGGGTTGAATCAGGGTGGGTGCCAAGGATGAAGGTTAGAGCTCAGCCGCCTTCAGGGTCTATCGAACGTCCGCGTACTCCCTCAGAACCGGTGATGGACCGAGACGACCAGATCGGCATTCGCCATCGGATCATGGCCGACGAACGCGCTGGTTGAGATCAGGTCGAAGGTCAGTCCCTGAAATTTGAGCGAGAAGTCGGCGGCGGCGCTGGCACCGCCAATGTCGCGCGACGTCCGGGTGAGGAGGCGCATATCAACCGGCAAGGCGCGCACATTATTGGCGGCGCGCGCGACGATCAGCCGTACGCGAGCCCCTGGCGCCGCATCGGCGTCGTTCGCCATGGCGGCGGTTGGCGCGGCGGCACCCGGCGATGCAGCGGTTTGTGCGTGGGCGGCGGTGGGGGTCAGCGACAATGCAAAGGCGAGGAGCATGGCCGGAACGGCGCGGCGCCTTGCTGCGCGGGCAGCGCCTGCGTGAATTAGTCCCCGACCTGAAAGCCCATTGCGCATGTCACCACCATGATGCGTAATTACCCTCGATGGTTCGGCGTAACGGGCGAGGCCCTACCCGGTTCGTAACAAGTTACCTTAACGCCCGGGAGAGCGTGTTCGCCGACCGGGGCGAGCGCCTGGTGGAAGCGCGGTCAGCGGCTGGAACTGCGCCCATTTAGGGTCCGGACTCATTAGAGCCACCAGATGACGGTAGCAGCGATGGCGATGGTAGCCATGAAGGTTTTGATGTTGCGGTCGAAGCGTGTTGCGACCCTTCGCCAGTCCTTGAATCGGCAGAACATGCGCTCGATGACGTTACGCTGCTTGTAGATTTTCGCATCGCAGTCGAGCTGCACCTTGCGGTTGCGCTTGGAGGGGATGACAGCGGTGGTGCCTCGGTCTGCAAGCCAGGCGCGCAAGTCATTGCTGTCATAGCCTTTGTCGCCAACCAGTTCGGCCGACGGCGGCATGGCCGCGATGCAGGCCTTGGCAACCTTCACATCGTGCACGTTTCCCGGCGTGATCATCAAGACGCAGGGGCGGCCCTTCACATCGCAGAGCGCGTGAACCTTGGAGTTTCTACCGCCGCGTGTCTGGCCGATACCATTGGCCAAGGCCCCCCTTTTGCGCCACCCGCGGTGCGGTGTGCCTTGATGCAGGTACTGTCGATGAACAGTCGGTCGGGCGCGCCCTCGGCACCCGACAGCGCGCTGAAAATGCCTTCCCATATCCCGCGTTCGGCCCAACGTACGAAGCGGTTGTAGAGCGTCTTCTTCGGACCATAGATGTGCTCGGGACAATCACCCCAGCGACCACCGCTTTGCAGCGCGTGAACGATCCCGCTCAGCACACGACGGTCATCAACACGCGGCTTCCCGCGCGTGTCGGTCGGCAAATGCGGCGCGATCCGCGACCATTGCGCATCCGAAAACCAGAAGAAATCCGACATATCCAACGCCTCCTCATCGGACGCCTTGAATCATGCCTTCGATCCCTTGGGAATCCCGTTTATGGGTCCGGACCCTAGTAAACCGGCACTGAAAATCTGCAATTCCACGTGGTTCGGCAATTCCCTCTTACCACACCCCGCCGCTGTCCTTGATCGCGGCCAGCAAGGCCCGCTTGCTCGGCGTACGTCGCTCGCCACTGTTGCGCGGCATGTCGATCTTTTCCAGCCGGGCACGCCGCGCCTGAAGCTCAAGCGCGAAAGAAGCGAGCGGCACTGCCTTAGTCTCAGTCACTGATCGCTCCGATCCCATAATTGCCCAACGTCTCGACACGAATACGCGCGTCAAGATAGCCGAGATCCGCGTCGGGATACAGCGCCAGCAGGGTGCGGGCCTGATCGAGCATCTCTGGCGCACTGCCCGAGGCATATTGGCCCATGCGATCCGCAATGATGTCCTCAAGCGCGATCACCGCAATAGCGCCAGCCTCCTCCATCGCGAACAGCCGCACCCTGCCCCGCTCCGCGCGACCATCGAGCAAGGTCGCGGAAACAACTTCGAAACCGAGGTGCACGTCCGGGTGTATCCAGCCAAGCGCCGTGTGACCGGGGCCAAGCGGGCGAACGAACCCCTCAGCTGCCAGCGCAGCCTCGAACGCATCCTGACGACCGGTCACCACGTCGAAATCACCGGTGTTGATGGCGCTGCCAGAGTAGAGCTCCACGGCGGCACCGCCGACCAGCACGGGACGCTCGTACCCGGCCGCAACCATGTGATCGCTCGCCCGGGAAAAAGCGCGCAACGCCGTTTCGAACGCCGGGCGATAGACGCTCATACCGCCCCGGCGAGCATCATGCTTCTTTGCCGAACAAGCGTTCGAACGCGGCCTGTGCGGTGTCCAGCCCCTCTTCGGTAAAGACGAGCGACTTTCCCTTGTTGCGCGGATCGGCGATCAAGCCCTTGGCATGAAGGCGATCGGTCGCGTCCCAGTCGAAGCTCTTCCAGGCGCGCACGCCATCATGCAGCCCGAGATAGAGCAGTGCCAGCGTAGCCTCGTCGATCCGGTCCATGTCCATGGGAGGACTCAACCGCACGGCAGGGGGTGGTGTCAATCGCGGGGTGCAGGGATTGTGCAGGCTCGCGGTTGATTTTCGGAGTGACAGGTGGTCGCTCTGGCCAAAGAAACGCCGCAACTCCCAGTGCAATCTGGGGCGCTACCTATGGTCGGGGTCACGCCCCGCGAATTTACGATGCAGGCGCCGCGCATGATCCGGTCACGGCGACGAAGCGATAGTGGATGTCCTGTGCGCGCCGGTGGCTGCGGAAGCGGGTGCTGTCGGTGTCGGCGGGCACGCAGCGGTCGGTGGATTCGTCATGCCATGTGCCGGCGGGCCGGGTGCGGAGATGGCATTGCGCGCTGTAGCTGTCTTCGCCGCGATCGGCCTGTGGACAGAGTTTGAACCCGGCGGGGATGGCCACTGCCGACGACCAGGCCCAGCGCGGTGCGCGTACCATGCCCGGCGGCGGCACCGCCCTGGCCTGTGCCGCGGCGGTGCGCCGGGCATCGACCCGCGCGGCGATGCCGGCTAGCGCGGCGTCATATTTCTTGCCGATCCAGCCGGTCAGCGTGACGCGGTCATTCTGCGCCGCAGCGACGATCGCCTCGTCCTCTGCGGTCAGCGCCTCGCCGGCCTCGATCTTGGCGCTGATCGCGTGAAGCCGGGCGGCGCGCTGTTCGTTGCGGCGCTGTTCGATCAGCGTCTCGAGCCGGGCGAGTTCCTCATCCTGCGGGCGATCAGCGCGCGCCCAGGCGGGCACGCCGATGGCGGCGAGCATGCGCTGCGGGATCAGCATGTTGGCGCCGGCGAGCAGCAGCGCGGCAAGCGGCACCACCACGAACACCGCGCGCTCAACGCGCGGCGCAACATGACCGAACAGCCAGACGACCAGCACCGCGACCGGCGCGAGCACGAGAAAGGTCAGCGATGTGCCAAGCGAATGGTCGCCGGGCGCGAGCGCGAAGAACAGCAACGGCACGAGAAAGGCGAGGAAGACACGGCCAAGCAGCCTGGCATAACCGAGCAGCGCATCGCGCGCGCCATCAACACCGCGCACCGCCCCCACGCCGCCGCCGACCAGCAACAGGCCGACGATATGCACCGGGTTGAGGAACGCCCAGAGCGCGCCGATGCCGAAGATCGCGATCAGCAGATAGTTGAGTTGCGGCAGGCCGAGGCTGCGGAACACCGCGCCGGCGACGAGGATCGCGATCATCGCGGCGAAGACCAGGATGAGGCGGCGATGGACGCTCGCTATGGTGACGCCAGCATGTTGAAGCCCATCGGCGAGGGTGCTGCGGGTTGCGCCCCACAAGGCGGCACCACGCTGCTTCATTGCCGCGAGCGCGCCGCCCAGCGGATGCGGGACAAGCGCGTGGTTGTTGGCAGGCGGCGGCGTCGTCGCTGGCAGATCGGCCATGTTTCCCCCCGGTCACCAGCCCCGTGGCGGAAGGGCCGGAACGGTCATTTCTAGCAGGGCGCGGGGGTGGGCGCTAGGATGGACGCGACGGGTTTGGGAGTGGCTGGGGTGGCGGCAGGTAACCGGGCATTATTGCACGTGCCACCGTGACCCCGGTCAGCGGCTAGAGTTTTGTGTATTTAATAAACTGGCACCGTAATTCCCGTTTATGATCGCGCTTCTAGCTATTTTTGATGGCTTTTACCCGCGCAAGACCATTTAGGGTAAATTTCCCTAGCGCTTTCACTTGTTGCCTGATCGCGTTGCTTTGAAGCTCATCGGATGAACGGTCAGCATAGGCCAAAAAATTACGCAGTCCTACATGAGTTAATCTACCACGCAACTTGCTGGTGTAGATTTTGTCTTTTTGGCCAGACTTGGCGAGCCTTTCCGCTTTTCGTTCGGAGCGCCGAATAGCCCGCTTGGCTGACCGCCATTGCCGCGACAATGAACCGGGTCGAATTAGCGCCGGTCCAAGGCCAAGCTGGTAGCCAAGATACTGGAAATTGTCTCGCTCATCCCCGGTGAAGGGCAGGCGGACGGTTTTGTCGGTGTGCAGGTCCAGCGCCTCCTGCTTGAGCGCCGCGTCCACGGCAGCCGCGAGACTATCGGCCTGTTCAGGTTCGCAGACGATGAGGATGTCATCGGAATAGCGTTGATACAGCGCCCCATACTGGTCAGCGAGCGCCTTCATCGCCAAGTCGAAATCGACCAGAAAGAGGTTGGAAAGGCTGGCGCTGATCGGCGTGCCTTGCGGGACACCGAAGGTGTTGGAATTTGGACGCATTGCGATGCCTGCCGCTTTCAATTCCTTGACCGTCGCCAATGGCCGATCTGCGCCGCGCTGCTTCATCCGCTGGCCGAAAACGGGATGGGCCTTCAAATCAGATTTGCGAACATGGTTGTAACGTGTGACGGCCCGTAAAACGCGGTGCCAATCATCTGGCAGTTCATCGACGCCAAGCAGCCATTTGAGCCGCCGCCTGAGGCGCTTGTGGTCGATGTTGTCAAAGAAGCCGGTTACGTCGAAGCACATGGCTTCGACTGAATGATGGTCGCGCACATAGGCCTGCGCGGTGGCAGCGAAATGGTAGTTGGATTTTCCTAGCGAACGATAGGCGATCACGGTCTTATCTAGACCGTTCGCGGCATACCATGCGTCAAGCTTGCTCGTCAGCTCATGCGAGTATTTGGCCAAGACGCAGGCATCGCGGTGCGAGGCGTGCATGATGTCACGAGGCTTCACCTTCAGTTCCATCACACCCTGATCGTTCAGGCGATAGCGTGGCGTTTCTTTGATCCAGTGGAGCAGGGGCGACCAAGCGTGCGCAGCAACCTGTTCAGGTGTTAGCGCGGCTGCCCATTCGGGGCCAATCGGCACGTCGAAGTGCTTATAATGTCGCGGCTTGAACCAAGACGGCTTTGCCATCCCCCCCTCATTTCTAGCAGTCTCTGGGGGATAGTTCTGGCTCTGAACCCGGCTTGCACCGCTAGACCCCCCAGAGGCACGCCACCATCCGTGGTTGCCTTCTCGCAAATGCAACCACGCGAGCCTGTAAACGCTAGGTGGTATTGTATGGTCGAGGAGGTCCGAACGATGAAGCTCGAAGTCTCGCCGCTGCAACTCGCAGAGTGGCTGATCCACGGTATCGCCGTAATCATATCGCTCTTGCAGGTTGACAGTGTAAACGACCGCACCCGTTGGCCAATTCCAAGGGCAACGGTTACATGGGAACAGGTTGGCAACATTCAAGGGGCGTAACGACTTTTTTCGAGGACGGGCACGCGCGTTTTTAGGTGTCCTCGGCGTCATCATCCACTTCGGCGGTGCCGCTCAAGTCCAACGCCTTGATACGCGGGCCGAACACACGCCGGAACGCCTCCATCCGTGCAAGCATCCACTCATGCTGCTGTGGAAAGGTGGCGGCGTTGGCGGGGTCAAATCCATCGCGGAAGATGGCGATGCGGCTCGCCTTTTTTGTCGGCAACTCTTGCCATTCTAGCGGCTCGCCAAACTCGGCTTCGATGTTGGCCCTGTCGGCGGCAAGCTGGCGGATGCCGACCTTGAGCGGATCGTTGTGGAAATATAGCTCCACACCAATGCGCTTCTTCTTTGTGTAGATGGTGTTGCTGATGACGACACCTGAGCGTCCGGCGGAAAAGGAATGCCAGTGATCCTTGCCGGGGCGACGGATGCTGAAGACCGACTTCCGTTGCTTCAAGAAGTCGGAAAAGGCCGTCCAGAATGCCAGCCGAACGCGATGGCGATCAGGCTCATCACCGCTGGCCGATTGCCGGCTCACTGCGCCGACGCTGCGCGCCCAAGCATTCGGCTTTGCAACGACATTGAAGAACGGCGCGGGGTCGCTGTCACCGATTTGGAGGGCTTCGATCTCAACGGCGAAGAAGGCGAAATCCTCGATGGTGCTGGCGTTCAGCCAGTCGATAGCGGCGCGGTGGTCGTCCTTGAACCGTTCTGCAACCCAAACCACGGTAGCCTGCCCGGACTGGCTGGCGACATAGCTGATGAGTTGTCCAAGGTGCCGGTGGTCGGTGGCACCAAACTGGTTTTCGATCAAAACGGGATGACCTTCCGCATCTTCGGCCAAAATGTCGAGCCGGAAGTCACCGGCGGCAACTTCGGTGCCTTTAAGCTCCAACTCGTCAATCTGTAGGGCTTCCGCGAGTAAATCTAGATTTTCGGACAGCCAAGGCGTGAATACCTGCGGTTCGTTGCCCCATACCTCAGTCGCCTTCAAAGTGACCAACTTGCCAAGTTTTGGCGTCATCATGCCCCCGCGCTTTCGCAACCACTGCCAGACGGCATAGCATTGCGCCCCTTCAACGTCATTAACCACCCCCTTACCAAGCGTGTTAAATTACGGTGCCACGCATAATAACCTCTTTTTATTCAATAGGCTAGCGTTCTGGCGCACCGGACGAGAAGCGGCATCACGCTTTGCATCGAGGATTCCCTGCAGCTCGGCCGTGACCTGATCGTGCGGAATGGTTGGCGCTTTTGAGGTCAGCGTCGCTTCGATTTTGGCGCGGAACCACTGATCGTGCGCTTTGTGCTCGGTGGTGGTGGCGATGTCTCGTTCCATTACTACCCCTCTCCCGACCAGCATCGGGTAAACGGCGCCCCGCGCCGTTTAGGTCATGCCTTGGCATGACCGGCCCGATGCTCCCCTGAACGGGAGAGGGAGATTTATGCCGCGCCTGCCAGTGTGCGGGTAACGATGGCCGGATCGCGGGCAAGCAGTGCCAGCAGGATGCGGGCCGGGCCTTCGGGTTTGCGGCGGCCCTGTTCCCAGTTACGCAGCGTGGCGGTGGAGACTCCGATCTGGCGGGAGAATTCTTCGCGGTTCAGCCCGGTGCGGTGGCGGATCGCTCGGACGTCGTCGGCGGGGAAATGATGGAGGCGCAGGCCGGGGACGTGTTCGCCGCTTGCCCAGCGGCGCACCTCTTCCATGCCCTGCATGATCCCTTCGAAATCTTCCTTCTTCATTGCCCTATTCCTGCGTCGCGCAATCAGCCGCGCCAGTGCCCGGTTACGGATATTGCTGTCGTGCGTGCAAAACCGACAATATCTCGACAACCTCGGTAACGCGATACACGAGAATATAGTTGGGATGAACGACCGCCTCGCGCGTGCCCGTCACGCGACCCGGTCGGTGAATGTAGGGGTGGTCGGGGAGCAATTCGGCGGTGTGGGTGATTGCATCGCGCAAGCGTGCGGCCGCTGCCGGGTTGCGATCCGCGATATAGGTGAAGATCGTGACGACATCGTCGCGGGCCTCAGCGCGCCAGACGAGGGGCCGCATTGCGTTTCGCGTCGATGATGCCCTGAATTTCGGCCATCACCTGATCGTGCGGGATCGACGGCGCCGTGGACGCGAGGGCCGTTTCGACCTTGGCGCGGACCCAGGCGTCGTGGGCCTCGGCCTCGGCGGCCGTGGCGAATTCCGACTCGATGGGGGTCATCTTCGTCATGGGTGGATATTAGCGCTGTTTCGTTGGGAGGGGAAGTTACGCGCCATCACTCCCCCTCTCCCTTCCCAAGCCTGCGGCTTGGGCCCCTTCCCTCTCCCCCAAGGGGGAGAGGGAGAACTATTCCGCCGCCACGCTTTCCTTCCGCCGGACCAGCAGCGGCTTCAAGTACTGCCCCGTGAAGCTCGCCTTGACCTTCACCACCTGCTCCGGCGTGCCTTCGGCAACGATCTCGCCACCCTTGACCCCGCCCTCAGGCCCAAGGTCCAGCACCCAGTCGGCGGTCTTGATCACGTCCAGGTTATGCTCGATCACCACCACCGTATTGCCCTGCTCGACCAGCGCATGGAGCACCTCGAGCAGCTTGCGGACATCGTCGAAGTGCAGCCCGGTGGTCGGCTCGTCGAGGATGTAGAGCGTGTTGCCGGTGGCGCGGCGTGACAGTTCCTTGGCGAGCTTGACGCGTTGCGCCTCGCCGCCCGACAGCGTCGTCGCCTGCTGGCCGACCTTGACGTAACCCAGCCCGACCTCGACCAGCATTGCCATCTTGTCGCGGATGCCGGGCACCGCCTTGAAGAATTCGGCGGCGTCCTCGACCGTCATGTCGAGCACGTCGGCGATGCTCTTGCCCTTGAACTTCACCTCGAGCGTCTCGCGGTTGTAGCGCGCGCCGTGGCACACATCACAGGTGACATAGACGTCGGGCAGGAAGTGCATCTCGATCTTGAGCAGGCCGTCGCCCTGGCACGCCTCACACCGGCCGCCCTTGACGTTGAAGCTGAAGCGGCCGGGCTTGTAGCCGCGCGCCTGGCTTTCGGGTAACCCTGCGAACCAGTCACGGATCTGGGTGAAGGAGCCGGTATAGGTCGCCGGGTTGGAGCGCGGGGTGCGGCCGATCGGCGACTGGTCGATGTCGATGACCTTGTCGAGATATTGCAGGCCGCTGACCTTGTCATGCTTGCCGGCGATGATCCGCGCGCCGTTGAGCGAGCGCGCGGCGGCGGCATAGAGCGTGTCGATGGTGAAGCTCGACTTGCCCGAGCCCGACACGCCGGTGATGCAGGTGAACGTGCCGAGCGGGATGCTGGCCGTGACGCCGCGCAGATTGTTGGCGGTGGCGTTGTGGACGGTGAGTTTCTTGCCGGTGCCCTTGCGCCGTTCGGCGGGCAGCGGGACGGCGCGTGTGCCGTTGAGATAATCAGCGGTGATGCTGTCCTTGCTGGCGAGCAGTTGATCCAGCGTGCCGTGCGCGACGATCTCGCCGCCATGGACGCCGGCGCCGGGGCCCATATCAATGACGTAATCGGCCGAGCGGATCGCGTCCTCGTCATGCTCGACCACCAGCACGGTGTTGCCGAGATCGCGCAGGCGGCGCAGCGTGGCGAGCAGCATGTCGTTGTCGCGCTGGTGCAGGCCGATTGACGGTTCATCGAGGACATAGAGCACGCCCGACAGGCCGGAGCCGATCTGCGAGGCGAGGCGAATGCGCTGGCTCTCGCCGCCCGACAGTGTGCCCGAGGTGCGATCGAGGTTGAGATAATCGAGCCCGACATTGTTGAGGAAGCCGATGCGTTCAAGGATTTCCTTGAGGATGCGTTCGGCAATGGCATTTTGCTGATCGGTCAATTCAGCGGGGATCGCGCTGAACCATGCCAGCGCATCGACCACCGAGAGATGGGTGACCGAGGAGATGTCACGCATCCCGACCTTGACCGCCAGCGCCTCTGGCTTGAGGCGGGCACCGTGGCAGGTCTCACACGCGGCGGCGCTCTGGTACTTGCTGAGCTCCTCGCGCATCCAGGCGCTCTCGGTCGAGAGCAAGCGGCGGTTGAGGTTGCCGATGACGCCCTCAAACGGCTTGCGCACGTCATAGCTCTTCTTGCCGTCGACGAAGGTGAGCGTGACGGGCTTGCCGGCGGTGCCGTAGAGGATGACCAGCCGCACCTCCCCGGGGAGATCCTCCCATGGCGTGTCGAGGCTGAAGCCGAATTCGCGCGCCAGGCTGCCGAGCACCTGCATGTAATAGGGGCTGGGCGGATTGGACTTGGCCCAGGGGACGATCGCGCCCTTTTTGAGGCTGAGCGCGTGGTTGGGGACGACGAGATCCTCGTCGAACAGCTGTTTCTCGCCGAGCCCGTCGCACGCCGGGCAGGCGCCCTGCGGGGCGTTGAAGCTGAACAGGCGCGGTTCGATCTCGGCGATGGTGAAGCCCGAGACGGGGCAGGCGAATTTCTCGCTGAACACGATGCGGTTGGGCGGGAGGCCGGTGCCCTTCATGCTGCCTTCGGGGGTGAAGGTTTGGGGCATCTCTCGCACTGAATTCTTCTTAAGCCCCTCCCCTTCAGGAGCATCGGCGTAGCCCTGTCCCCCGGACAGGGCCAAAGACGCCGATGCTGGGTTGGGGGTGGGGCCTATCCCGGAGCGCGCGTTTTCGGCACTGCCCCACCCCAACCCCTCCCCTGAAGGGGAGGGGCTAAGAGCGGCCACCGTCGTATCGACCAGATCGACGTATGCCAGCCCTTCGGCCAGTTTCAGCGCGGTTTCGAAGCTGTCGGCGAGGCGCGTGGCCATGTCGGGGCCGACGACGAGGCGGTCGACCACGACCTCGATGTCGTGCTTGTATTTCTTGTCGAGCGCCGGGGCCTCGTCAATCTCGTACAGCTCGCCGTCGATGCGGACGCGGGTGAAGCCAGCTTTCTGCCACTCGGCGAGTTCCTTGCGATACTCGCCCTTGCGGCCGCGCACGACGGGGGCGAGCAGATAGAGCCGCGTGCCCTCGGGCAGCGCCATGACGCGGTCGACCATCTGGCTGACGGTCTGCGCGGCGATCGGCAGGCCGGTGGCGGGCGAATAGGGAATGCCGACGCGCGCCCATAACAGGCGCATATAATCATAGACTTCGGTGACGGTGGCGACGGTTGAGCGCGGGTTGCGGCTGGTGGTCTTCTGCTCGATCGAGATGGCGGGCGACAGTCCCTCGATATGATCAACATCGGGCTTTTGCATCAGCTCGAGGAACTGGCGAGCATAAGCCGAGAGGCTCTCGACATAACGCCGCTGCCCCTCGGCATAGATGGTGTCAAAGGCAAGGCTCGACTTGCCTGACCCCGACAGCCCGGTGATCACCGTCAGCGTGTCACGCGGGATGTCAATCGAGACCGACTTGAGGTTGTGCTCGCGGGCACCACGAACGGATATGTGCGTTAACATGGGGAAAGTTTGTTCCACATCTGTTCGGAATCGGCAAGGGGCGCCGTGAGCAAGGCAGATGGGTCTGGCGACCGCCCGGCGCAACCCGGCGCCATGGCCATGCGCGCCGCCCTGTTCCGAACATTCCATGCCAGTGGACAGGGCCGGTTCATATTGGCCGCGCCATATTGAGGCGGTTCGATCCGGGAGGGGTCTTTATGCGTCGCGGGTATTTGATGAGATTTGGGGCAAGCGTCGCGTTGGGCGCGATGCTGTCGCTCGGCATCAGCGCGGCGGTGGAGGCCAAGCCCCGGGCCAAGGTGACGAAAATCGCCAAGCGCGCGAAGAAGCGTGTCGTAAAGCGGGTGGTCGTGCCAGCGCCGGTGATGGTCCCGGTGCAGGTGCCGCCGCCGCCGTTGCAGCGGCCACTGCCCCCGCCACCGCCGATGGAAGACCCCGGCGATTATCGCTGGATCGACAATGTCGATGCGCTGGCCAATGCCTTTGGCGGGTCAGCGCCGGATTTCTCGTTCCGCTTTGGCAGCGATGAGAACTGGGCATGGCAGACGCGTGATGGCCATGTGATGATCGTCGAGCCGATCGCCGACCAGCGCCGCAGTTATTTCTATGCACCGGGCGCGCCCTATCCGTTCCTGATCCGCGATGGCTATTTCAGCTATGGCTTTACCGGCGACGGGCTGATCGTGGTGTATGATGGCGACGGGCGGCTGGTGCCGTGGCGGCGCGACGACATGCGCAGTGTAACCGCGGAACGGCTGTTTGACCGCGGCATCGCGCTGCGCCGGGCAGCGCGCGAGCGGCAAGGCGGCCAGGGCGGCGTGTGGGGCGGGACGAGCCTGTTCTGGCGCGAATTGCTGCTCGATTTCGGGCGCGAGCGCAACAATGGCGGCTGGCGCCGTTACCGCGACATGCGGCATGGCGGGCGCGATGATGACCATGGCGCGCGCGACCGCCGTTATGACGACGAGCGGCGTGAGCGGTATGACCGCGACGAGCGGCAACGGCGCGACGGTGATAGCTGGCGGCGCGGTGGGGCCAACCCGCCTGTGTCGCCACCGGTGCCGGAGATACGGCGGCGTGCCAGGTCAGATGACCCGGACCGCGCCGGGCCTGAACGCACTGGGCCTGAGCGGACGGGGCCTGAGCGCGCTGGATCCGAGCGCCCACGGCCCGTGCCACCCGTGCTGGTGCCAACATCACCGGTGCCAGAGCCAGCACAGCCCCTGCCCCGGCCACGCCGCGATGACCCAGCCACGCGGGAGGGTGACGACCGCCCCGCGCCAACGCGCCCGCGCCCGGTTCCGCCGGTGATGGTTGAGACGACGCCACCACCCGCCCCGCCAGCAGCACAGCCGACAGCGCCAGCCTTTCAGCCGGACCGCGAACCATTGCCTCAGCGCGACGGCCGACCCGACCGGCCACGCCCGCCGCGCATCGTGGAGAGCGAGGCCCCGGCTGCGCTTCCGGCCGAACGCCCGGTGAGCGATTTCCAGGCACCGCAACCGCCAGCCGCACCGCCTGCGATATCCATGCCGGAACGGGTGGCGCCGGTTGAACGCGTGCAACCATCCGAGCAGCCGATGGAAACAATGGCACCGCGCGAGGCTCCCCGTGAGGCACCTCCGGCTCCGCCGCCACCACCGCCTGCTCCGCCTCCGCAGGCGCAGCCGCCTTCACCACCACCGCCGCCGCCTCCGGCGCCGGAGCAACAGCGCGAGCAACAACGCGACGCGTCGCCCCTGTAACAAGTGGGTCAGCGCCGCCCGCGATAACTTGGCAGTGCGAGCTTCCAATGGATTGCGGCGGCGCGCAGGGCGAAGCCGGCGCTGGCCGCCAGCGCCGCAGCCATGGCCAGCGGGGTTCCGGCGAGCATCAGTGCGACATATAGCCCGGCCGCAAGGGCAGCGGCGGTGACGTAGATTTCTGGGCGCATCAATATTGATGGCTCCCCCGCCAGCACGTCGCGGATGATGCCACCGACACAGGCCGTGACCACGCCCATCAATGCCGCCGGGAGCGGCGGGACGCCAAAGCCGAGCGCCTTGGCCGCGCCGAACACGGCATAGGCGGCGAGGCCAAGCGCATCGAACCAGTCGAGCGCCGCGTTGCTCCACCAGCGTTGCGGCGTAATCCAGATCAGGCCCGCAACAGCCAGGCACACGCCGGCAGCGCGCGGATCATGCACCCAGAAAACCGGGGCACCGATCAGCAGATCGCGCACGGTACCACCACCCACACCAGTAACCAGCGCGAAGAAGGAAAGTGTCACCATCGTCTGCCCGCGCTTCGCCGCCGCCAGCGCACCCGAGGCGGCAAACACCGCGAGCCCGACCATGTCGAGCCACGGCGCCGCGACGGGCAGAAAGGCGGGCGGGTGAAGCATTGGGGCCAGATTAGGCTATGCCTGCCGCAAAGGAAATGGCGGGTCGCGGAACGCGTACCCCGGTTTTTCTTTCCCGGCGGAAGCCGGGACCGAGTTGGGCAACTGGGTTAATTGAGCGTTGCACCCCCTCAGAAACCTTCCCGGCTGGGCCCCGGCCTTAGCCGGGGAAGCGAAGAAGAAGCGGATCGCGGTAGCACGACGCGCCAAAGCCGCGTCGTCTGTCGGGGCTTTTGGCCCCGCCGGCCGGTCTAGCCTCGTACGCGCGGATTTAGCTGCGCTAAACCCTGCGCCGGCTAGACGTGAATCGCCTTGCCGCGCACCGCCATCGCCGCTTCCTTGATCGCCTCGCTGTGCGTCGGGTGCGCGTGGCAGGTATAGGCGATGTCCTCGCTGGTCGCGCCGAACTCCATGCCGAGCGCGGCCTCGGCGATCATCGTGCCAGCGACGCTAGCGATCGCCCACACGCCGAGCACGCGGTCGGTCTTCGCATCGGCGATGACCTTTACGAAACCGTCGGGCTCGTGGTTGGTCTTGGCGCGGCTGTTGCCGGCCATCGGGAACTTGCCAACCTTGATCTCACCGCGTGCCTTCGCCGCTTCCTCGGTCAGGCCGACACCGGCGATTTCGGGCCAGGTGTAGACGACCGAAGGGATCACATCATGGTTCACGATGCCGGTCAGGCCAGCGATGTTCTCGGCCACCGCAATGCCCTCATCCTCGGCCTTGTGCGCGAGCATCGGGCCGGGGATCACGTCGCCAATTGCCCAGATGCCGGGGATGGCGGTGCGGAACTGGTGATCGGTCTCGATCTGCCCGCGCGCATTGACCGCAAGCCCGGTCTTGTCGAGCGCGAGGCCCTCTGTGTTGGGGCGGCGACCGATCGACACCAGCACGCAATCGGCCTCGATCGTTTCAGCCGCGCCGCCGGCAGCGGGCTCGACCGTCAGTGTGGCCATGCCGCCCTTGACGCTGACGCCAGTGACCTTGGTCGAGAGCTTGAAGGTGATACCCTGCTTCTTGAAGATCCTGTTGGATTCCTTGCGAACTTCACCATCGAAGCCGGGCAGGATCTGGTCAAGAAACTCGACGCATGTCACCTTGGCGCCGAGCCGCCGCCAGACACTGCCGAGCTCCAGCCCGATCACGCCGCCGCCAATGACGACCATATGCACGGGCACCTTGGCGAGTTCGAGTGCGCCGGTGGAATCCACCACCACCTTCTGATCGACCGTGACGCCGGGCAACGGGGTGACCGACGAACCGGTGGCGATGACAATGTTCTTCGCGCGGATGCTGCGATCACCAACCGTGACGGTATCGACGCCGGTAAAGGCGGCATAGCCCTTGATCCATTCGACCTTGTTCTTCTTGAACAGGAATTCGATGCCGCCAGTGAGCTGCTTGACCGCATCCTTGCGCTGGCCATGCATCGTACCGAGGTCGAGCTCGACGCTGGTCTTGATGCCGAGCTTGGCCATCATGCCATTGGCGGCAGCGTCGTACAGCTCGGACGCGTGGAGCATCGCCTTGGACGGGATGCAGCCGACATTGAGACATGTCCCGCCAAGCGTCTCGCGCCCCTCGACGCACGCGGTCTTCAGCCCGAGCTGCGCAGCACGGATCGCGGCGACATAGCCGCCCGGGCCGGAGCCGATAATCAGGACGTCGAAATCATAGTCAGCCATTTTCTTCTCCGTTCCCCGGCAAAGGCCGGGGTCCAGTTACGGCCGGCCCGATGCTGGGCCCCGGCCTTCGCCGGGGAACATAGGAAGTCCTACAGGTCGATCAAAATCCGCGTCGGGTCTTCGATCGCGTTCTTGAGCGCGACGAGGAAGGTGACCGCCTCGCGACCGTCGATCAGGCGGTGGTCGTAGCTCAGCGCGAGGTACATCATCGGGCGGATGACAATCTGGCCATCGACCACCACGGGCCTGTCCTCGATGCGGTGCAGGCCGAGCACGGCCGATTGCGGCGGGTTGATGATCGGGGTCGACATCAGCGAGCCGAACACGCCGCCATTGGAGATGGTGAAGGTGCCGCCCTTCATCTCTTCCATCTTGAGGCTGCCGTCCTTTGCGCGCTTGCCATAATCGCCGATCGTCTTTTCGACCTGCGCGACCGACATCTGGTCGGCGTCGCGGATCACCGGCACGACGAGCCCGCCCGGCGACGAGACCGCGACCGAAATATCGGCATAGTCGTGATAGACGATCTCGTCGCCCTCTATCGAGGCGTTGACGCTGGGAATGTCCTTCAGCGCCATGCACGCGGCCTTCACGAAGAAGCCCATGAAGCCGAGCCGAACGCCGTGCTTCTTCTCGAACAGATCCTTGTATTTCGCGCGCGCGGCGATCACCGCCGTCATGTCCACGTCATTGAACGTCGTGAGCATCGCGGCGGTGTTCTGCGCGTCCTTCAGGCGCTTGGCGATGGTCTGGCGCAGGCGCGTCATGCGGACGCGTTCTTCCTTGCGACCGGTTGCGGCGGCGACCGAAGGTGCCACGGCAGGCGCGGCAGGCGCTGGCATCGCGGCGGGCGCGGCAGCGGCAGCCTCGACATCTTCCTTGGTGATGCGCCCGTCCTTGCCGGTACCCTTGACGGTCGACGGATCGACACCGTGTTCGAGCACCGCGCGGCGCACTGATGGCGAGAGCGCGGCAGGCGTTTCAGCAGCGGCGGGCGCTGCGGGGGCCGGCTGCGCGGCGGCAGCGGTTGGTACCGCTGCAGCGCCATCGCCAGCCTCAATCGTCGCGATCATCGCGCCGACCTGCACCGTATCGCCAACCTGCACCGCATGGACGCCCATAATGCCTGCGACGGGACTGCCAACCTCGACCGAGACCTTGTCGGTCTCCAGGCTGGCGACAGGCTCGTCGAGCGCGACCTTGTCACCTGGCTGCTTGAGCCACTCACCCAGCGTCGCCTCGGTGATCGATTCGCCCAGTACGGGAACTTTGACTTCAGTTGCCATCTTCACACTCTCCACCCCGGCAAAGGCCGGGGGCCAGTTGCGACGCGATCGTTGATCGAACGCTTCGCCAAATTACATCGATCTTTCCAACTCGGCCCCGGCCTGCGCCGGGGTGGCGTTGGAAAGAGTGATCTCAAGTCTTTTTCGCGCGGCGGATTTCCCCGCGCACATTGTGGCCAAGCGCGTCTGCGACGAGCGCGGCCTGTTCAAGCTGGTGACGCTTCATCAGCCCGGTTGCGGGCGATGCCGATGCCGCGCGGCCAGCGTAACGTGGACGCGCCGCCTTGCACTTTGCCTCCACCAGACATGCCTCGACGAACGGTTCGACAAAGCTCCAGGCACCGTTGTTGCGCGGCTCTTCCTGCGCCCAGACGACTTCCTCGACATTGGTCATACGCTTGAGCCGCGCGGTCAAAGGTTCGCTGGGGAAAGGATAAAGCTGTTCAACGCGGACAATCGCCGTGTTCTTGTCGCCAGCTGCATCGCGTGCCTCAAACAGGTCATAGGCAAGCTTGCCGGTGCACAGCACCAGTCGTTTCACGTCCTTGTCGGCAGGCGCCGCCGGATCGGACAGGATGCGCATGAAGTGGCTGTCACCCTGAAAATCCGCCGCCGCCGATACGGCGAGCTTGTGACGCAGCAACGATTTCGGCGTGAAAATGATCAGCGGCTTGCGGAACGACCGGTGCATCTGGCGCCGCAGCAGGTGGAAATAGTTCGCCGGCGTGGTGCAATTGGCAACCTGCATATTGTCCTGTGCGCACAGTTGCAGGAAACGTTCTGGCCGCGCCGAGCTATGCTCCGGCCCCTGCCCCTCATAACCATGCGGCAGCAGCATCACCAGGCCATTGGCGCGCAGCCACTTGGCCTCACCCGCAGCAATGAACTGATCGATCATGATCTGCGCGCCGTTCATGAAGTCGCCGAACTGCGCCTCCCACAGCACCAGCGTCTTGGGGTCGGCAAGCGCGTAGCCATATTCGAAGCCGAGCACGCCATATTCGCTGAGCGGTGAATCAAGCACCTCGAAACTGCCATGTTCGAGCTGCGCGAGCGGCAGATATTTGTGTTCGTCGGTCTGATCAACCCACACTGCGTGACGCTGCGAGAAGGTACCGCGACCGGAATCCTGCCCGGACAGGCGAACGCCATAACCCTCTGACAGCAACGAACCGAATGCCAGTGCCTCACCCGTCGCCCAGTCAAAGCCCTTGCCCGAGCTGAACATCTCGCGTTTGGCATCAATGACGCGCGCCAGAGTCTTGTGGATCTTGATGCTGGCGGGAACGGTGGTCAGCGTGCGGCCAAGCGACTCAAAGCGCTTTGCCTCAATGCCGGTTTCGACATTGCGGCGCGCCGTTTCCGGGTCAGCAGGGGCATGAAGGCCGGACCAGCGCCCGGCAAACCAGTCGGCCTTGTTGGGTTTGTAGGAAGCACCAGCCTCAAACTCGCCCTCAAGCAGCGTCGTGAACTGCGCAATATTGTCGTCGATCCAGGCGCGATCAACAACGCCCTGCTCGATCAATCGCGCGCCATATACCTCGCTCACCGGGGGGTGCTGGCGGATGCGGTCATACATCAGCGGCTGGGTGAAGCTTGGTTCATCGCCCTCGTTATGGCCGAAGCGGCGATAGCACCACATGTCGATGACGATGTCGCGGTGGAAGCGCTGACGAAACTCGATCGCCATCTTGCAGGCGAAGGTCACGGCCTCGGGATCATCGCCGTTGACGTGGAAGATCGGCGCCTGGACGCCCTTTGCCACATCCGACGGATAGGGCGAGGAACGGGCGAATTGCGGGCTGGTGGTAAAGCCGATCTGGTTGTTGATGACGAAGTGGATGCAGCCGCCGGTATTGTAGCCACGGATGCCCGAGAAGCCGAGACACTCCCACACAATGCCCTGGCCGGCAAAGGCAGCGTCACCATGGATCAGCACGGGCAGCGCGGTCTTGTGCTCGCTCAGGTCCCCGGCGATGGTCTGGATTGCGCGGACCTTGCCCAGCACGACCGGATCTTCCGCCTCGAGATGCGAGGGGTTGGCGACCAGCGACATATGGACCTTGATCCCGTCAAACTCGCGATCGGTCGAGGTGCCGAGATGGTATTTGACGTCGCCCGAGCCCGACACGTCATCGGGATTGTCCGACCCGCCGCCGAATTCGTGGAATATCACGCGGAACGGCTTGGCCATGACATTGGACAGCACGTTCAGGCGACCGCGATGCGCCATGCCGAAAACAATCTCGCGCACGCCAAACTGGCCGCCATATTTGATCACGCTTTCAAGCGCGGGGATCATGCCCTCGCCGCCATCAAGACCGAAGCGCTTGGTGCCGACATATTTGCGGCCGCAGAACTTCTCCCACTGCTCCGCCTCGATCACCTTGTTGAGGATAGCCTTCTTGCCCTCGGGGCTGAACTGGATCGCCTTGTCCTTGCCCTCCATCCGCTCCTGCAGGAAGCGGCGCTCCTCGACATCGGCGATGTGCATATATTCAAGGCCGACATTGCCACAGTAATTGGCGCGCAGCGTATCAACCAGCTCACGCACGGTCGCCCATTGCAGGCCCATCGTGCCGCCAAGAAAGACCGGGCGATCAAGATCGGCATCCGAAAAGCCGTGATATTCGGTTTGCAAATCTGCCGGCATGTCACGGCTCGACAGGCCGAGCGGATCAAGATTGGCCGCAAGATGGCCGCGCACGCGATAGGTGCGGATCAGCATCATCGCGCGAATTGAGTCATTGGCCGCCCGCAATATCTCGTCCTGCGAGGCTGGCGCGGCAACGGCGGCGGGCTTGGGTGCTCCGCCACGGGCCGGCTTTGGCGCCGGCTCCATCTGGGTGGGATCGAGGGCAGCGGTCAGATCATCGGTGGTGGTCGGCGGCCAGCTTGCCTGTTCCCAGCTCGGTCGGCTCGGGGCCCCTTCAAGGCCCTCAAACCAGCTGCGCCAGCCGGGCTCGACGCTGTCAGGCGAAGCACGGAAACGGGCATAGAGCGTTTCGATGAAGGCGGGGCTGACCCCACCGGCAATTTCCGCGAAATCCTGACCTTCGTAACCCATGATCTTCTTCCTTCAATCCCCCTCCCATTGGGGGAGAGAGAGGGGCCCGCCCGCGTAACGGGTGGGAGGGTGAGGACAGGTGAGGTTGCTGCCCTCACCCTTCCGCGCCTTCGGCGCTCCCTCCCTCTCCCGCCGGGAGAGGGAATTCTTACCCGTTCAGCACCGACAACAGCGTCGTCCCCAGCTCAGAGGGGCTGTCCGCTACCTTGATCCCGGCGGCTTCCATCGCCGCAATCTTGTCCTCGGCACCGCCCTGGCCGCCCGAAACAATCGCCCCGGCATGACCCATGCGACGGCCCGGAGGGGCGGTGCGGCCAGCGATGAAACCAGCCATCGGCTTCTTGCGGCCACGCTTCGCCTCATCGCGCAGGAACTGTGCCGCCTCTTCCTCGGCCGAGCCGCCAATCTCGCCGATCATGATGATCGACTTGGTTGCGTCATCGGCCAGGAATAGCTCGAGCACATCGATGAAGTTGGTGCCGTTGACCGGATCACCGCCGATGCCGACCGCAGTGGTCTGGCCAAGGCCGGCGTTCGAGGTCTGGAACACGGCTTCATAGGTCAGCGTGCCCGAACGGCTGACGACGCCAACCGAACCCTGCTTGAAGATGCTGCCCGGCATGATGCCGATCTTGCACTGGCCCGGCGTCAGCACGCCGGGGCAGTTCGGGCCGATCAGCCGCGACTTGGAGCCGCTGAGCGCGCGCTTGACCTTGACCATGTCGAGCACCGGAATACCCTCAGTGATCGTCACGATCAGCGGCACCTCGGCGTCGATCGCCTCGAGAATCGAGTCTGCTGCGAAGGGCGGCGGGACGTAGATCACCGAC
Organism: uncultured Sphingomonas sp.; assembly: GCA_963422345.1. Taxonomy (GTDB): domain Bacteria; phylum Pseudomonadota; class Alphaproteobacteria; order Sphingomonadales; family Sphingomonadaceae; genus Sphingomonas. Next base: position 1,245,543 of record OY729425.1, on the reverse strand, counting down.
GCGGTGGCGCCGGTCTTCGCAACCGCCTCAGCAACGGTGTCATAGACCGGCAAGCCGATATGGGTCGTGCCACCCTTGCCAGGCGTGACGCCGCCGACCATCTGCGTGCCATAGGCCAGCGCCTGCTGGGTATGGAAAGTGCCGGTTTCGCCAGTCATCCCCTGGGTGATGACCTTGGTGTTTTTATCGACGAGGATGCTCATCTATTCTCCGTCCTGCTTGTTCCCCGGCGAAGGCCGGGGCCCAGTTGGGAAAGCGGTCATGGTCAAACGATACGATGCGAAAGGTCTTCCCATTCGGGATTGAGACCCTCGATCTCCCGCAATTTCCAGGCTCGCTTCCACTCCTTCATCCGCAACTCACGTTGCCGCGCATTCTCGATGCTGTCATGCGCCTCGAACCAGACGAGGGCGTGACAGCGATGTTTCTTCGTGAAGCCCTCGACGAGATCGTTGCGATGCTCCCATGCGCGCTTGGCGAGATCGCTCGTCACGCCGAGATAGATCGTCCCGTTTTTACCGCTCGCCATGATATAGACGAACCCGGCCTTTTCCACGTCGCAGCTTCTCCCAACTGGGCCCCGGCCTTCGCCGGGGAACAGGTAAGATCCTCTTAGTTCAAAGATCCATCAATCGCCTTGCACGCCACCAGCAGCTCCTTGACCGCATCGACCGACACGGCGAGGTTTTTCTTCGCCTCGTCATCGAGCTTGATCTCGACCACCTTTTCGACGCCGCCCGCACCGATGATCACCGGCACGCCGACATAGAGATTATCGACGCCGTACTGGCCGGTCAGGTGGACCGCCGCCGGCAGCAGGCGCTTCTGATCGTTGAGATAGGCCTCGGCCATAGCGATGCCACTGGTCGCCGGGGCATAATAGGCCGAGCCGGTCTTGAGCAAAGCGACGATCTCGCCGCCGCCGCTGCGCGTGCGCTGGACGATCGCGTCGATCCGCTCCTGGGTTGAGAAGCCCATTTCGATCAGGTCGGGCACCGGAATGCCGGAGACAGTCGAATAGCTGATCACCGGGACCATCGTGTCGCCATGCCCGCCGAGCACGAACGAGGTTACATCCTTGACCGAAACATTGAATTCCTCGGCGAGGAAATGGCTGAAGCGCGAGCTGTCAAGCACGCCCGCCATGCCGACGACCTTGTGGTGCGGCAGGCCGGAGAATTCGCGCAACGCCCACACCATCGCGTCGAGCGGGTTGGTGATGCAGATGACGAACGCGTCCGGGGCGTTGGCCTTGATGCCCTCGCCGACCGCCTTCATCACCTTGAGGTTGATGCCGAGCAGATCGTCACGGCTCATGCCGGGCTTGCGCGCGACACCGGCGGTGACGATGATGACATCGGCGCCAGCAATATCGGCATAATCATTGGTGCCAGTGATCTTGCCGTCGAAACCCTCAACCGGGCCGCACTGGTTGAGATCGAGCGCCTTGCCCTGTGGCACGCCCTCAACCACGTCGAACAACACAACGTCACCGAGATTCTTGAGAGCAGCGAGATGGGCGAGCGTGCCGCCGATGTTGCCGGCGCCGATCAGCGCGATCTTCTTGCGGGCCATATTCCCGATCCTTTCGCTGGAAAACACGTGACTCGCGCCAACGCGCATACGCAAATTCACGCGAGCCGCTTAAGCGCTTAGCCTTGGTGTCGCAAGGCGTAAAGCCGATGGGTTAACATCTATTTTTGCATATCATTCGCAATAGCGTTAAGGCTGGGGCTCTTTCCCTGAAACAACATAGCGCCGCTCTCCACTGGCCGGGTTGAACCACACGGTGACGGGTCGGCCACTTTCATCGTCAATGAAGCGTTCCGCCGTCTCCTGCCACAGACCATGCGCCGGTTGGCGCTGCGCGGCGCCATAGCGCCGCCGCTCAAATGCGACGCCAAACAGCAGCAGGCCGGTAAAGATCAGCGTAGGCCAGACACCGGGATCGATCATTGTGCCCGCCACTGCCCCGGCAAAGGCAATGGCGACAAAGATCAGGACAAGGGTCCGCAGGATCATGCCGGTACCGGATCGAGAATGACCGCTGTTCCGTAAGCGACAACCTCGTTCATCGACTGGGCGATTTCGCCTGAATCGAACCGCATCATCACAACGGCGTTGGCGCCCATCAACGCGGCATTGGCAACAAGCCGGTCGATCGCGTGACGGCGCGCATCCTCCACCAGCCGGGAATATTCGGGAATTTCCCCACCGACAATCGAGCGCAGGCTCGCGGTGATATTACCGCCAAGCCCGCGACTGCGGACAACAACGCCGAATACCTGACCAAGCACGGCGACAACATTATGTCCGGGAACATTTTCGGTGGTGACGACCAGCATGAACAGCCCTCCCGTTGAACGCCTCGTCATAGCCGAATTTCACTGCAAAGACACCCGATCTTAAGGGCACCTGGGCAAAGGATAATTGCCATGTCCGAAGCAAAGCCGCGCGCGATCATCGCCCTCGACCTGCTGCGCTTTGCCAGCGCGTTGCTGGTCGTCGCATTTCACTATGGCACCGCCTTTGCCCGCGCACCAAGCGTCACCAGCGCGGCACTGCTGCGTGGTCTGCCGGTATCAGCAGCGGCGACAGACTGGACATGGTTTGGCTGGATCGGCGTGGAATTGTTCTTCGTCATCTCGGGCTTTGTCATCGCCCTGTCGGCAGAAGGAGCGAGCGCCACCACATTTCTGCGACGGCGCGTGTTACGGCTGGTGCCCGCAGCGTGGATCTGCGCAACCGCGACATTGCTCATGCTCGCCATCGCCGCACCCGGTCCGTCACTGCTGTCACGCTGGATGGCGTCGCTGGTCTTCGCGCCGGACAGCCCGCAAATCGATCCATCTTACTGGACGCTGGGGATAGAACTCTGTTTTTATCTGCTGATCGCCACGGGGCTCGGACGCGCCGGGCGGGGCGAAACGATCGAACGATTCGGGACATTGATCGGGGGATGGAGCGGGGCCTTCTGGCTGTTCGCGGTAGTGGCGGACTGGGCCGCGACGCCCTTGATGGATCACCGCACCGCACAGCTGCTGCTGTTGCCGCATGGCTGCTTTTTCGCGCTCGGCGTGCTGGCCTGGGCGATGCTAAGCCGCGGCATCACGACGGCACGCGCGCTGCTCTTCGGCTGTTTCTTCGTCGCGGGATTGACCGAGATTGCCGGGCGAACGGTGGAGCGTGCCTCTACACTGGGGATCGTCACCGGCCCGACGTTGCCGATGCTGCTGTTCAGCGCCGGGCTGATCGTGGTGCTGGCATCACTGCGATGGCAGGCTTGGCTCACACGGCGGATCAATGCGCGGACGGCAGCGACATTGGGGTTGATGACCTATCCGCTCTATCTGCTGCATCAGGAGATCGGCGCGGCGCTGATCGCGGCGCAAATGCGGCTCGGCGTGCCGTTCGGCGTGGCGGCGCTCGGTGCTCTGGCAACGATCCTCGGTGCGGCATGGTGGGTCGCCCGGGTTAGCGAGCCGGTGGCCCGTCACTGGCTCGCAGCCGCGATCGATGGTGCCATCGCCCTGACGCGGCGCGTTGCCCGGCAACGACTGGCCTGAGCACCCGCGCCCGTTCACCTCACTCCGTGTCGGTGTTCTTCACGGTGGTAAAAGCGGCACGTTGCGGCGTTGCGACGAAAGCGAACTCTACGCCCTTGACCGCGCCAGTACCGCGCCCCTTGGCATCCATTGGAAAAAGGAAGTCATCGGTGGCCATATTGTGCGGCGTCAACGTCTCTTCACGAACACGAATTTTGTCACCATCGGTGCCGAGAAAGATCAAGCGCTCGGCCGGCTGCCCATCGCCCTCATAACCATCAACTTCGAGCGAAATGGTGGGATCGCCCTTTTTCACCTTTCGCGTCCACAGCGACGGTTGGCCGTTACGCTTGGAATTATCGACATACCATTCGCGTTCACCATTCTTGCCGATCCGCAGGCCAACGCTGTCGCCTTCCGCAATAACGGAACCGAGCAGACCGTGATAGGCCCGGAACGCGTGATCCTTGGGTTCAAAATAGGTCCAATAACCGTCACGATTGAAGCCGGCGCGAACGAGCAGCGTGCTGTCGATCGCGAAACCGAACGGGAACCCCATGAACCCGGCCATGCTGCTCTTGAACGGCATCGACAAGCGGAACGCCGGTACCGGCACCATCCCCAGTTCTGTGTAGAATGGCTGACCCGGTGTAACCTCGATCACCGTGCCGACCTTGGGCACGGTCACCCGCGCCGATGGTCGCCCCGTTTGTGCAAGCAGGGGCGTCGCAACGAGCAACGATAACAGCACCATCCCACTTCGCATCTCGCCCCTCCCGCTGATGACGGCCAGCACATTCACAACAAATAATCACACATCATGCAAGACTAGTGGCCCAATTCGGACATTTGTTACCGCTTTCAGTGAGGTTGCGATCACTTCCTCCAGCCGACAGGCCGCGCGTTACAGATTTGATTCAGCCAGCCTCGGCCCGCCCGGGGTGCCCACCGGCGCGTTGCGGCAAGATCAGGACAAGCGCGAGAATCGCCACCGCCAACACCAGCGTTGCAAGCGGACGGCTGAAATCAAGGCCGCCCTTGGCAAGGGGCTTGTCGAGGAAATCGCCAACGGTTGCTCCGAGCGGGCGGGTGATGATGAACGCCGCCCAGAACAACACGACCCGGCTTGCTTTGGTCAGGTAATAGAGCGCAGCGAGCATGGCGAGCATGCCACCAAACAATAGCGCACCACCGACATAGCCAAAGCCGCCGTCATCAGCCGCCCAATCCCCCAGCGCAGTACCGAGCGTCTGTGAAAAGGTGATCGTGATCCAGTAGAACAGCTCGGCACGCGGCGTGCGTACCGTATCAACATCGACCGAGCCGAGTACCGCACGCCACACCAGCAACGAGGCGATGACGAGCGCAAACAGCAAGGCCGTGCCGCCGGTATAGCCGATGCCGAGCGAGCGCGTGGCGAAATCCGCCATTGTCGTGCCGGCTGTGGTCGAGGCGATGATGGTCGCCCAGTAGAGCAGCGGGTGGAAGCGCCTGGCCCTGATCTGCGCAATAACGAGTGCGATCAGCGGCACGATGAAGATCGCGGTGCCGACAAGATAACCCAGGTCCATGGTCATTGAGACGGTGTCGCCACCGGTTTCACCCAGCGTCGTGGCCAGAATCTTGATGATCCAGAAACCCAGCGTCACGGCAGGCACCTTGCTCAATGCCGCCTTTTCTTCGTCGGTCATGCGAATCCCCCAGTCAAAAGCTGACCCCCAGTGCCACATAGGCATGATATTTGTCGCCGTCGCGTCCGGCAAAACTCGGCCCGGCAGAGACCAGCAGCGATAATGGCCCCTTCAGACGGTAAATCGCGCCAACACCGAGTGTGGTTGTCGGTCGGGCATCAAGCGCATCAGGCCCATGATGCGTCGCCTCGACCCCGATCGACAGGCGGTCATTGACCTCGCGCGTCAGGGCAATGCCGGTTTGCCAATAGTTGCGATTACCCAACCCGGGATTGATCGCATAGCCGCCGCCGCCAAACAGCGCCCAGTGCCCGAATTCCTTGCTCGCCCAAACCGGCAGCAACACCCCCGCCTTGCCAGAGCCGCCACGTGCCGTCGGCAGGATGACGCGCGGGAAGGCAGCGATACTGAACCCGGCCTTTTCATTGTGAAAGAACCGGTACTTTACGCCCAGTTCAACATCGCCAATCGCGGTACGTGCGCCGGGTCCGCGTGTGAAATCCAGTGGCAGTGTTGCGGTCAATTGTACGCCCGGTACCGCCCCATAATTCAGGTCAAACCCGGCAGTCCCCTCAAACGCACCACCAACGCGCGCGCCGCCGACAAAGTTATAGATCTCCCAATGCCGGAAATCGGTCGGGTCCGAATCATCCGTGTCATAGGGTGGCCCCGCCCAGGCTGGTGCGGCAGTCAACAACATCATGGCGGCAAGGGCGATTCGACGCAGCATGGTCGTCCCTAACATTGGCCATGTCCCTGGTCGAGATAGTCAGCCGAGCGCATTTCCTCCAACCGGCTGACCGTTCGCTCAAATTCAAACCGACCGTCGCCCTTTTCATATAGCTGCGCCGGCTCGGCATCAGCCGCAGCGAGCAATTTGACCTTGTGCTCGTACAAGGCATCAATCAGCGCCACGAAACGCGCCGCTTCATTGCGGTTTTCCGGTCCCAAGCGAGGGATGCCGACCAGGATAACGCTGTGGTAGCGCCGCGCGATGGCGAGATAGTCAGCGGCGCCGCGCGCCTCGCCACACAGTCGCTTGAAGGAAAATACGGCCACACCCTTAAGGCTCTTGGGTACATGCAAGGTGCGTCCGCCCTGGACCGGAATGTCCTCAACCGGAACATGCTCGCGGTCCCCTGGCGGATAGTCAGTCAGCCGGAAAAACGCCGCGGAAAGCTGGGCCGTCGCGTCAGCGCCATTCGGCACCAGCCAGGTTTCCTGTTGCCCCAGCCGGTCGCGGCGATAGTCGATCGGACCATTGAGCGGCAGAATGTCGAGCCGCGATTCCAGCAACCCGATAAAGGGAAGGAAATGCTCGCGATTCAACCCGTCCTTGTAGAGCTCGGACGGCGCGCGATTGGATGTTGTGACGACGGTGACGCCGGCCTCAATCAACGCCGTGAACAGGCGTGACAGGATCATCGCGTCGGGCGAATTGGTCACCATCATCTCGTCAAAGGCGAGCAGCCGCGCTTCTTCCGCGATGGCAATGGCAACCGGCAGGATCGGATCACCTTCTTCCTTGCGGCGTTCGGCGGCGATGCGCTGATGAATCTCGAGCATGAACTCGGCAAAATGGACGCGGCGCTTGCGACGAATATCAAGACAGTTGAAGAACAGGTCCATCAGCATCGACTTGCCGCGCCCGACCCCGCCCCACAGATACACGCCGCGCGGCGCCTCAGGCTTGCGGCCCAACGCGCGCCACAAGGTGCTCCCGCGCTTCGGTGTTGCTTCAAGCTCAGCGGCGAGAGCGGCAAGGCGCTGCGCAGCGGCGGCCTGTTCGGGGTCGGGGCGGAGTTCGCCGGCGACGACCAATGCGTCGTAGCGCGCAATGAGACCGCTCATGAGGAGCCTGTCGCGCGCCCTGCCCTCACCCTTCCGGCGCTACGCGCCTCCCTCCCTCTCCCGATGGGAGAGGGAAAGAGCGGCGAAGCCGCGAAAGGGTGAGGGCAGGGCGCGATCTGCGTCACGCCGTTTCCGGCGGCGGCGATGATTTGCGGAGCGTACCGGTGAAGCTGGCAATCACCGGCTTGCCCTCCTGTACGATCAGCCCGCGCAGGAAAAGCATCCGCTTGGTTTCACGCAGCAGTTCAATCCGCGCCTCCAGCGGCTCGCCAATCGCCGCGCCACCAATAAACTGCGCCGAAAGGTCCAGCGTTACCGCGCCGCCGGCAACCAGCACGCCCAGTCCACGCGCGCCAGCGAACAGCGCCACGTCCATGAAGCCAAGCAACGCGCCGCCATGCATGTCGTTGCGCATATTGCTGTGTTCGTGGCGCGGGACCATGCGGACGCGCGCGTGCCCGTCCACGACCTTGACCAGCAACGGCTCCAGATAGGCATTGAACCGCGTCGCATCGCGAAATTGCCAGCGCTTCCAGCCCGGCGACTCCGGTTCATCCTCATAGATGAAGAAGCGGTTCGCCTCGTCGTCCAACGAACTGGCTTTCTTACAGGACGCGCTCAACCTCGAGCTTCTTGATCTCGGCAATCGCCTTGGCCGGGTTGAGACCCTTGGGGCAGCTGTTCGCGCAGTTCATGATCGTGTGGCAGCGATACAGGCGGAAGGGGTCTTCCAGCTCGTCAAGCCGCTCACCGGTCATCTCGTCGCGGCTGTCAGCGAGCCAGCGATAGGCCTGCAACAGGATTGCCGGGCCGAGGAACTTGTCGCTGTTCCACCAATAGCTCGGGCATGAGGTCGAGCAACAGGCGCACAGGATGCACTCATACAGCCCGTCAAGTTTCTCGCGGTCTTCCGGTGACTGGAGGCGCTCCTTGCCCGAAGGCGGCGGGGTGACGGTCTGCAGCCACGGCTTGATCGACGCATATTGCGCATAGAAATGGGTGAAGTCAGGGACGAGATCCTTGATTACCTCCATGTGCGGCAGCGGCGTGATCGTGACATCGCCCTTGATGTCCTCGATCGCCGTCGTGCAGGCGAGGCCGTTCTTCCCGTCCATGTTCATCGAGCATGAGCCGCAAATGCCCTCACGGCACGAGCGGCGGAAGGTCAGCGACGAATCCTGCTCGGACTTCATCTTGATCAGCGCGTCGAGCACCATCGGGCCGCACGTGTCGAGATCGACCTCAAACTGGTCATAGCGCGGGTTGGCGCCGCTATCGGGATCGTACCGATAAACCTTGAACGTCCTGACATTTGTCGCGCCATCGGCGGCCTTGTGCACCTTGCCCTTGGTCGGGACACTGTTCTTTGGGAGGGTGAATTCGGCCATTGCGCGGAAAGTCCCTTACTATGGATGGCGTGAGCGCGGATTGCGGCTATGCCTTTCGCAGGCGCAGCGCAACCCCGTAGCGCATGTGAACGGAGCGAAGAATGAAGGCGAGCGACTGTCGCAACGTCGATGACTTCCGCGAACTGGCGCGGCGACGGCTGCCATTTCCGGTGTTCCACTATATTGACGGCGCTGCCGATGATGAGCTCTCCAAGGCGCGCAACACCGCTGCCTTTGAGACGTGCGACCTCGTGCCGAGCGTGTTGGCCGGGGTCGAGTCGATCGACATGTCGGCCATGGTCATGGGCAAGAAAGTGGCAATGCCACTGTTTCTGTCACCGACCGCGTTGCAACGCCTGTTCCATTGGCGCGGCGAACGCGCGGTCGGAGCAGCAGCGATGAAGTTTGACACCTGGTTCGGGATTTCCAGCCTGGCCACGGTGAGTATCGAAGAGATCGGCGCGACCGTTTCCAGTCCCAAGCTGTTTCAGCTTTATGTCCACAAGGACAAGGGACTGAACCATTCGATGATCGAGCGTTGCAAGGCGGCGAAGTTCGACGCCATCGCGTTGACCGTCGATACAATCGTCAGCGGCAACCGGGAGCGCTGCCGACGGACCGGCTTCAGCTCACCCCCAAGGCTTACACCCCGATCAGCCATCAGCTTCGCCGCGCATCCCGGCTGGACATTCGATTACCTGTTCCGTGAAAAATTCGCGCTGCCCAATCTTGAAACCCATGTCAGCGCGGGCACCACGACAGCCGTGTCGGTCGCGGAATATTTCAACACCATGCTTGACCAGTCAATGGACTGGAAGGCCGCCGAAGCGATCCGCGCCGTGTGGGGCGGGCAATTCTGCCTCAAGGGCATCATGTCGGTGGAGGATGCGCGTCGTGCCGTGGACATTGGTGCAACAGCGATCATGGTATCAAACCATGGCGGGCGCCAGCTCGACGGCAGCCGCGCGCCGTTCGACCAGTTGGCCGAAATCGTTGACGCCGTCGGCGACCGGATCGAGGTGATCTGCGACGGCGGAGTCCGACGCGGGACGCATGTGCTGAAGGCACTGTCGGTCGGCGCAACGGCGTGCTCGGGTGGGCGAATGTATCTCTATGCCCTGGCGGCGGCGGGTCAGCCTGGCGTCGAAACCGCGCTGGGCAATCTGCACGCCGAAATTGAGCGCGGGATGAAATTGATGGGTGTAACGTCGCTCGGGCAACTGGGTCGCCATAATCTGCGCTGGCGCTGATATAGGTTGCCGCTCGTGCTGGGCCTGTCAAAGGGGCCGTTCTTTTCCACGAAAGAAAGAACAGTGCTTCGACAAGCTCAGCACGAACGGACGGTTCTAGGCCAGCCGTCGCGCGCCCCAATCAAGGCCGCGTGTCAGGTACATCACCGCAGCCAGCGCCACGAACAACAGCAGCGACCCGATCAGCAGCGAGAACGCCTCAAGGCTGAGCAGCACAAACAATGCGCCGTAGAGGCCGATGAGCAGCCCGGCGATATAGCCGCCGCGCCGCCAGCTACCGAGGATGGCCGCTGAATAGGCGGTGAGCAGCCCGATAATTGCCGCCGCCGCCACGACATAGGCGGGTGAAAAGCCAATCACTTCGGCAAACGCCAGCATCATGACAAAGAACAGCACCAACCCGGCGCCGACGAGCAGATATTCAATGGTTGAGACGCGCACGCCACCAATCACATCGAACATCAAAAAGGCGGTGAAGGTGAAGCCGATAAACAGAAAGCCATATTTCACCGAGCGATTGACCTGATCATACAGGTCAACCGGCGTTACCAGGTTTACACTGGCGCCCGCAGATTCAAGGGTGCGCCCTTCGCTTTGCTGCGTACCCTCGTCATCAATCGATGCCAGCGACTTGCCGAGGGCAAGATTGCCCACCCGCCACGATGCCGAAAAGCCACGCTCTGAAACGTCACTATGGTCAGGCAAAAACGACCCCTGAAAGCTGGGTGATGGCCATTTGCTGCTTACAGTCCAGCGCGTGTCATCTCCGCCCGGCAACAGGGTCAGTGATTCATTGCCGCGCAGCGAATAGTCATAGTGAAATTGCAACGTGCCGCGCTGCAACGCACTGGCGTCGAGGAACGAATAGAAGCCGGCGCCGCGCGTTTCGAGCAGCCCCTTGCCCGGTTTGAGCGGTAGCTTTTGGTCGCCCAGGGAAACGGTTGGCGGCGCCCCGAACAGGCCACGCGCATCACCAATGCCAAAGCGTAACTCGGCCTTGTCGAACGCCAGTGACGCACGGGCTATGCCGAGCCGGTCAAGGTCATCCGGCAACGCAAAACTGGCCGTACCGACATTGTGCGCCTGATACACGACGGCGCGATAAATCGAGCGGGCACGTTGCTGCGGTGCAAGCTCAGACCGGATTTCCGATGTCTGGGCCTGCAATTTCAGTTCATGCCAGCTCGTACTGGTCTTTGCCACTTTCTGCCCGTTCTGCTCGACCGTCTCGGTCGTCGTGGCGGTGTAGGGAATGACCAGGACAGGGCCAGCGATAACCTGCGCGCCGCCCCAGCCTTGCACGATCGATGCCTGCGCCGCCGTGGACTGGTTGGAGCGATCATAGACCAGCAGATAGATCGCGAAGAGTGGTACCGCCAGCAAGGCCGCGATCAGGATGGCAAACAGCAATTTTTGCCCCGGCGACCGCTCCGGTCTGGATTCATCGCTCATGAAACACCTCCCGTTAGTTGACGGGGGAAGCTAGCCGACGGTCAACGATGGACGCCAAAGGTGGTCCGGCGGAATGACCGTGCAGTTACCGTGCAGGAGGCTGTTGATCGAGCAGGCTGACTGCCGGTTTGCCAACCGGCACGGACGCAGCCGCCGGGGCGGCGGCATCAAGCGGATCAAGCCAAAGATGTGCCCGAGGCCCGATCGAGCTTTGCGGGTTTGATGGCGTGACCCTGCCACGCGCTTCCCACCCGGCCACCAGCCCGCGCGCTTCCTCGGCGACTGCCGCGAGCGGCTGGCGCTTGCGCAGCGCATGGTTGATCAGCGCATCGCCGAAAAACGTCCAGTCATTATCAGCCTGACAGCCAAATGACGTGTGCTCGGAATCCGCTGCGGTGAGGATCGCGCTGTCCTCAGTCGCCATCAGCGGAACAAAGACGCCCGAATAACAGGCCGAGATGATCACCAGCCGCCGTTCGATGCCAAGCGAACCGAACATGCTCCACAGCCGCGATGGCGAGATATAGCCATAGCCCTGATCGGCATCGTTATAGGCAATTCCAATCGGGCTGCCATGGGACGTGGTGTAGAGCACGACAACATCTTCATGCGTGTCCATGACCTCGGCAAAGCGGGCCAGCACAAGCGCGATGTTGTCGGGTGAGCCACGTGGCAGCTTGCTGTCACCGGCACCGTCAGATCCGGCAAGAACAACAGTGCGCGCCTCTGCGCCATAGCGTCGCGCCAGCACCCTGCCCGCTTCGCGCGCTTCCCGTCCGAATACCGGATCGCTGTCGAGACCCACGGCCAGGACATAGACATCAACCACGCCCTTGCGCTGCGACGGGATTGCCGCCAACGTAGCATCGAGCCGGCGATGTTCAGCAAGTTGCCAGCCCGGCGCGCGATCCCGCTCCGTCGAGATGCCAAGATTGGCGAGTGACCCCAGATCCTCCATCGAGGCGCCGATCGATGGCGGCGGCTGGGTATGGCGCGGCGCATCATAGCCTGCCTGTTGCGCAACCGCTGCACCAGCCGCCATCAACCCGAATAACGCCGAGAAGAAACCGAGAATCGCTCTATGCCGCATCTTGCCCCCCGACATCTTGTGCTGGGATGGACAGGACACTGTCAATCGTCGAGCTGGAGCCGATTGTCATGCGCTGGCCAGCGCTCATCAATTCCCGGCCCGCGCGCAACCGTTGTAATATCCAGGCCATCAAGAGCACCAAGCAACGCATCCAGGTCAATCAGATCGAGACAGGGCCGCGCGCCCGGCGCCAACCGCCCGCCCGCCGCAATGCGCCGCGCGAGGATGATCGCCGGGATGCAAGGCACATTGGGTCCGTGCGCCTGACGGGCGACCATGAAAATGCGCACCGTCATCGGCCCGCCCGCCGTGTCAGCACCGGTGAGAAACATGTGCAACCCGCTCCGCCCCGACCCGAGCGGATCAAACAGGAAGGACGCGCGCAGCAACGCCGGTGCATAGCCCGCCAGCGATCTGATCAACCGCCAGCGCACAATCCAGCTTAACACCCAGGTTCCCAGGTGCAGCAGCTTGACCTCATGCCCGGCGACAAAGCGCAACTCACGCAGCTCAGGATAGCGCACCGGGAACAACGCCAGATCGGGAATGTCACAGTCACCAAACAAGCGCGTACCGAGTTCGGGATAGCGCACCGCGTGCAGGCCCTGCCAGCCAAAGGCGCGCACCGCCACGCCCCGCGACAGCCGGACAAATGGCTGCCCGACATAGCTCAGCACGGCGGCGGCGGTACCCAGGCCGCGATTGGTTTGCTGGGCAGCGGCGATACCATAAACCGCACTGTCGAGCCGCGAGAACCGTGAGCGGTAGCGATCAATCAACGCCGCCGTCAGGCAGGGAACCGAGCTGGCACCCGTTACTACCGCCACACCGGCCGCCTTGGCCGCCGCATCCAGCTCGCCAATCCGCGCGACAAAATCGCGTGAGTCAGCAAGATCAAGATACGGCACACCCGCAGCAATCGCAGCACGGGCGACACGGTGGTCCTGCGGCTGGAACGGCCCGGTGGTGTGTATGATCAGGTCTGGACGAATGGCGGCAAGCGCCGACGCCAGGTCACCATCAATGTCGAGCGCATGGCCTTCTGCGGGATTATGTGCCGAAAGCCCGGCAGCAAAGGCCATCGCCTTGTCGAGCGAACGCCCACCTATCAACAGGACGGTATTGGCGTCCGCTGCCAGCGCCCGCGCGATATATCCGCCGAAATTGCCATAGCCGCCAATAATCAGCGTGCGCGTGGTCATGCAGGCAAGGACGGGGGTGCGCAATTCATCGACGGCACCCCCCGCAATTCATTCAGTAAACCCGCTTCTTCGGCTTGATATATTCCGCTTCGTCGGTGAGCGTATAGTCGTGCACCGGACGCGAACCGAGTTCGACCTTGCCGTCCGTGCCGCCCCAGCCGGCGAAGGTCGCCGTGCTGTGCTTCATCCAGTTCTTGTCGTCGCGGTTCGGGTAATCCTCATTGACATGGGCGCCGCGCGATTCCTTGCGATTGGCAGCACTTTCCAGCGTCACCACCGCCTGCGCGATGAGATTATCCAGCTCGAGCGTCTCGATCAGGTCAGTGTTCCAGATCAGGCTGCGATCCTGAATGCCGACATCGGCCATCCGCTTGTAGGTGCTCGCGATCTTGGTCTGCCCTTCAGCGAGCAGGGCATTGTCGCGGAACACGGCGCAATGCTTTTGCATGGTGCGCTGCATATCAAGGCGGATCTCTGCGGTCGGAGAGCCACCCTTGGCATTACGGAAATGATCGAGCCGGCCCAGTGCCAGGTCTTCCGAACCCTTGGGCAACGCATTGTGGGCGGTGCCGGGCTTGAGGATTTCCTTGATACGCAGCCCGGTGGCGCGACCAAATACCACCAGATCAATCAGCGAGTTGGAGCCAAGCCGGTTTGCACCATGCACAGAAACGCACGCCGCTTCGCCGACCGCAAACAGGCCCGGCACGACGGCGTCGGCATTGTCACCAACCTTGTGCACCACCTCACCATGATAATTGGTGGGGATGCCGCCCATATTGTAATGGACCGTCGGGGTAACCGGCAGTGGTTGCCGCGTCAGATCGACGCCAGCAAAAATCTTGCCGGTTTCGGTGATGCCGGGCAGTCGCTCGTGCAAGACCTTGGGATCGATATGGTCAAGGTGAAGGTAGATATGATCCCCCTCCTTGCCGACCCCGCGCCCCTCGCGCATTTCCATCGCCATTGAACGCGAAACGACATCACGCGAGGCCAAATCCTTCGCGGATGGTGCATAACGCTCCATGAAGCGCTCGCCTTCGGAGTTGGTCAGATAACCACCCTCGCCACGCGCACCCTCCGTAATGAGCACGCCAGCGCCGTAAATGCCGGTCGGGTGGAACTGGACGAACTCCATGTCCTGCAACGGCAGCCCGGCGCGCAGCACCATGCCGCCGCCATCTCCGGTGCAGGTATGGGCCGATGTCGCCGTGAAATAGGTGCGGCCATAGCCGCCGGTCGCCAGCACCACGGCATGGCTGCGGAAGCGATGGATCGAACCATCTTCCATGCACAGCGCGATAACGCCACGGCACTGACCATTTTCCATGATCAGGTCGAGCGCGAAATATTCGATGTAGAAATCGGCGTCATATTTCAGGCTCTGCTGGTAGAGCGCATGAAGCATGGCGTGGCCGGTACGGTCAGCCGCCGCACAGGTGCGCTGGGCGGGCGGGCCTTCACCCATATTCTGCATCATGCCGCCGAACGGGCGCTGATAGATCTTGCCCTCATCGGTCCGGCTGAACGGCACCCCGGCATGTTCCAGCTCGTAAACCGCCGCCGGCGCCTCGCGCACCATATATTCGATGGCGTCCTGGTCACCGAGCCAATCCGATCCCTTGACGGTATCGTACATGTGCCAGGTCCAGTGATCCGGCCCCATATTGCCAAGGCTTGCGGCAATGCCGCCCTGCGCCGCGACCGTGTGGCTGCGGGTCGGAAAAACCTTGGTGATGCAGGCGGTCTTGAGGCCGCTCTCGGCGATCCCCATGGTCGCACGCAGGCCCGACCCACCGGCCCCAACGACCACAGCGTCATAGCTATGGTCGATAATCTTGTACGACTGCGACATCAGGCGGGCGTCCCCGTAAAGGCGATCTTGAGGATCGAGAAAATCGCGATAGCGGCCGTCGCGATGGTGAAGAAGTTCAACAGCAACAGGCTGGCGATGCGGGCTTCTGCGTGGAAATAATCCTCGATCAGGACTTGCAGGCCAAGGCGAAAGTGCCAGAACACGCTGACAATCAGCAGTGCCATCGGGATCGACACCCAGGCCGACGCCATCCAGTTATGGACCGTCGCATAGTCATAGGCTGGCAGCCGCGCGATCGACACAATGAACCACAGCATGAGGATCAGGTTGCCGGCTGCGGTGACGCGCTGATTCCACCAATGGTGGGCGCCTTCCTTGGCGCTGCCCAGGCCACGCACGCGTCCGAGTTCGGTACCACCGCGCATCTTATTTGCCCTCCAACAGATAGGCCCAGAACAGGATCGTCGCCACGGTCGAGCTGACCAGCGTTATCCACGCGAACCGGCGATTGCCCTTGAGCTCATAACCCGCGCCGAGGTCCATGAAGAAATGGCGGATGCCACCGGCAATATGCTGGAACAGCGAAAAGGTCAGGCCGACACCCACGATATAGCCCAGCGCCCCGCCCGCCCAGCCGGTGAACAGCCACGAAAATGTCTGATAACTTGCCGGGCCGCCAGCAAGTGCCGCCAGCCACCAGACAAGCAGGCCAGTACCAACTGTCGCCATGCCGTCGCCGGTAATACGATGAAGGATCGACACCATCATCGTGATCGGCCAGCGAACATGGGTCAGATGGGGCGAAATTGGTCGGGCAGGTCGGTCCGTAGCCAAGGTGCATTTCCTATCGGGATCGGGTGCCGCCCTCCTTACGCACCGAACGCCATGATGCAAGCGTCAGCACGTCTCCCTAACCACGTCTTAACCAAATCGCGCTAGCGCTGACCCCGGGACCGCCAGCTATCGGCCCGACGAATTCGGATGGAGTTTTCACCTTGACCAACAACGATTTGCCTGCCCCCGGCGCGATCGCAGCGAAGGTCGATCTCAATGCGCGACTTCGTGTATTCGATTTCGATGGCTCACTCGGCTCGGCAAGTCGCGATGCGTGGCTGGTGATCGAGCCTGAAATTCATGAAATATCTGAAGCTTATTGGAAACAATGGCAGCGCTGCTTCGACAATGGCAAGGTTTGGGCGCAGCACGAAGATGCAAAAATGATCGAACTGGGTTGCGTCTTTCTGAAGGCCCGCTTTCTCGATACAGCCGGGCGGCAATGGGTCGAAGCAATCGAACGCTCGGTCGCTTCCGCCTATGTCGCAGACGTGTCACCCATGGCCTTGCTGTCAATGATCAACGCCAGCGACCGGGCAGCACTCAATGTTGTAATGCGTCGTGTCACGTCCGATGACGCGAAACTTCCCTTGCTGATCGATACGATCATGCGCCTGTCCGCGCTTGAATGCGACATCACCGTCGCGATTTACAATGAATATCGCCAGCACAGCGCCCAGTCGGCGCGCGATGCCCTGGCGGTCGATTTCCGCCACGGCGTGGCCGCAATGGTCGAAAGCGCCAGCACGGAAGGCCATGCACTGCGCGACCAGGCCGTTCGCACCTCCGCCTCGGCGCGCGGCATGTTGGGCAAGACCAGCGAAGTTGCTGCCGCGGCCGAGCAATCAGCCGTCGCGATGCGTGAGGCCGCACAGACCGCCGCTGGCCTGATCCGCGCCATCGAAGACGCCCGCTCTGAAGTCGAGGCTGCCGCAGAAATTGCAACCCGCGCGTCGGGACAGGCTGGCCAGGCGGTCGGCATGTCGGAAACGCTCAGCGATCACGCCAAGTCAATCGAGTCGATCCTCGGCCTGATCCGCGACATCGCCGGACAGACCAACCTGCTCGCGCTCAACGCCACCATCGAGGCAGCGCGCGCTGGCGACGCCGGGCGCGGTTTTGCCGTCGTGGCGCAGGAAGTGAAAAGCCTCGCCAACCAGACCGCACGCGCCACCGATGACATCGCCGCCAAGATCGCCGCGATCCAGTCTGCCACGCGATCAACCGTCGATACCAATGCCAGCATCAAGGCCACCGTCGCCGAGGTGCAGGAAAGCGCCAACCGCATCCGCTTCGCCATGGAAGCACAGGCCCAGACCGTCACCGCCATCACCGCCGCCGTTGATGAAACCGCGCTCGCCGCCGACTCGATGTCCAATACCATCGCCGCCATCCGCGAGGATACCGAAGGCGTCGCCAGCGAAATTGAACGCGTTGGCCAGGGCTTTGATTCACTGGATGGCAGGCTGGCCGCGCTCAAGAGCAGTGCCGGTGATTTTGTCGCAAAGGTCGCAGCGTAACGAAGGGGTTCCCCAATGGCGGGCAAAAACAACACCGAGGCTGGCGACCGAAACGAGAACTCGCGCGGTGTTTCAAATCGCGTGCGTGAATATGATTGGGATGGCGCCATTGCCCCCGGCAGCGCGGAAATCAGCGCACTGATCGCTGGTTCCGAAAGCAGGATAGCCGAAGCCTTTTGGGACCATCATCTGGCGCAACCCGCGCTCGCTCATGTCCGGGGCCACTTCACGCCCGAATATCTCGCAAAACGCGTCTGCATGAGCGCAGACTATATCCGCGAGCGCTTCCTCGCCCCATTTTCGGATGGGTGGATCGCAACGGCGGTCGAGAACGCGAGCGAATCATATGATGCAGGTACTACCCTGCCCGACCTGCTGTCATCGCTGAGCGTCTCCCACAGCACGACAATTGCTGTCCTCGCCGAAAAAGCCGCCGGCGATGAAACGCGATTGCTGCGTCTGGCCGATGTGATCCAGCGCCTCGCACTGGTCGAGGCAGATGTCATGACCACCTATCTGAGCTCGCGCGACGAGGAAAAGACGCGCGAAGAACGCCGTTCGCGCTCCGCTCAGTTCAGCGAGCGTATCGCCCGTTCAATTGAGGACACCGCCGCCTTCGGAAATCGCATTCGCGTTCAGGCACAGGGCGCTTCCGCTTCGGCGCGCGGCATGTTGGGCAAGAGCAGCGAAGTTGCTGCCGCAGCCGAGCAATCAGCCGTCGCGATGCGTGAGGCCGCGCAGACCGCCGCTGGCCTGATCCGTGCGATTGAGGACGCCCGCTCTGAAGTCGAAGCCACTGCGGAAATTGCAACCCGCGCTTCAGGACAGGCTGGCCAGGCGGTCGGCATGTCGGAAACGCTGAGCGATCACGCCAAGTCAATCGAGTCGATCCTCGGCCTGATCCGCGACATCGCCGGACAGACCAACTTGCTCGCGCTCAACGCCACCATCGAGGCAGCGCGCGCTGGCGACGCCGGGCGCGGTTTTGCCGTCGTGGCGCAGGAAGTGAAAAGCCTCGCCAACCAGACCGCACGCGCCACCGATGACATCGCCGCCAAGATCGCCGCGATCCAGTCTGCCACGCGATCAACCGTCGATACCAATGCCAGCATCAAGGCCACCGTCGCCGAGGTGCAGGAAAGCGCCAACCGCATCCGCTTCGCCATGGAAGCACAGGCCCAGACCGTCACCGCCATCACCGCCGCCGTTGATGAAACCGCGCTCGCCGCTGACTCCATGTCCAACACCATCGCCGCCATCCGCGAGGATACCGAAGGCGTCGCCAGCGAAATTGATGCCCTGTCACGCGACTTTACCGAAGTCGATGACCGGCTGGTCGGCCTGAAAGGGGCAGCGGATGACTTCTCGGCCAGCGTAGCAGCCTAGCGCGGACGCTACGGGTCGCGCTATGGCGCGACCCATGACAAATATTCTCCTTACCGGATCGTCGCGCGGCATTGGTGCCGCCATCGTCACGTCACTCGACCAACCCGGCGTCACGTTGATCGGGCATGGCACCCGGTCCGGCATTGCCGCCGATTTCAGTGACCCTGCCGCGCCGCGCGCCTTGTGGGACACCGCCGTTGAGCAACTTGGCACGATTGATGTGCTGATCAACAATGCCGGGGTGTTCGAGGCCAATCCGCTCGATCTCGCGGATGGCGACTGGGTGGCGGGCTGGGAGCGCACCATGCGCGTCAACCTGACAGCCGCCGCCGAGCTGTGCCGACTCGCTATCCTGCAATGGCAGCAACGTGGTGTCGGCGGGCGCATCATCAATGTCGCGAGTCGCGCCGCCTATCGCGGCGACAGCCCGGCGCACTGGCACTATGCCGCATCCAAGGCCGGGATGGTGGCGATGACCAAGACCATCGCCCGTGGCTATGCGGCGCAGGGCATTCTCGCCTTCGCCATCTGTCCGGGTTTCACGATGACGGGCATGGCGGAAGATTATCTGGCCAGTCGGGGCGGCGACAAGCTGCTCGCCGACATACCGCTCGGTCGGGTTGCAGAGCCGCAGGAGGTCGCCGAGGTAGCGCGGTTCCTCGCGCTGGAGGCGCCGCCGTCAATGACCGGGTCGGTGATCGACGTGAACGGGGCAAGCTATGTCCGATAGCTGGAAACTTACCCTGCCCTGTACCCGCGCCGAGGCTGAGGCGATCGAGGTCGATATGGGGGCACTTGCCCTGCTGGAGCCGCCGCCAGTCCTGATGACCAGCGAAGCCGTCGCCGATGATCCGCTGCGCTGGCAGCTTGACGCCTATTTCGACAGCAAGCCCGACCGCACGACCATCGCCGCAATCCGGGCGCTGGTACCAAGTGCTGCGGGAAACAAGGCCAGGGCCGAGCGTCTGGCCGAAGCCGATTGGGTAACATTGAGTCAGGCAGGGTTGGAGCCGTTGATCGCGGGGCGGTTCATCGTTGTGACCGAGCCGGGTGACACCCCACCCGGATTGCGCGGCTTTGTTATTCCGGCGGGTCGCGCGTTCGGCACCGGACATCATGAAACAACGACCGGCTGCCTGATCGCGCTTGATGCAATGAAGCGCGCCGGCGCACGCATCGACAACATGATTGACCTTGGCACTGGCACCGGCTTGCTCGCCTTCGCGGCGCTGCACCTGTGGCCGCGCAGCTATGCCACCGCGACGGACATTGATCCCGTATCCATCGACGTGACGGCGGAGAACGCCATCGCCAATGGCTTTGCCCTTGGTCAACAACCGGGCCGACTTGCACTGGCTGTCGCCGACGGGACCGATGCCGAAACCGTGCAGCGCCGGGCACCCTATGCCCTGATCGTCGCCAATATTCTCGCCGGGCCGCTGATCGCGCTGGCGCCGGACATTGCCGCGATCGCTGCACGGGGCGCCCGGCTGGTGCTGGCCGGGCTGCTCTCAAAACAGGCAACCACCGTCATGCGCGCCTATCGGCGCCAGGGCTTTCGTGTTGCAACCCGCCGTGACCTTGGTGACTGGACCATCCTGACGCTGCGCTATCGCCCCCGCTTCGGCGCCGGTCGCGCAACGCGCGCGGGCAAGGGAACCACCGAAACACCGGGGTTTGGCAGTTGGTAGCTTTGCCGCAGCCTATCCGAGAACTGCCGGTGTCCGCCCCCGCGCATAGGCTTGCGTGCCATGCGTCATCACCACATCGCCCGGCTCAATCGCAGCAATCGCAATGTCCGGCAGGGCGCTGATCTCGTCGTAGAGCGGCGCGAAATCGGTTTCGAGCGTGACGCGCAACAGTTCGTCAAAGCTCGGGATGACGAAATAATTCTGCTGAAAATCGTCGATGCGATATTCAGTCCGCATCACACGCGTCAAATCAAAGCCGATGCGGTTTGGGCTGGGGTCATCCAGCGCAAAGCGACTCTCCGCCGCCGAAGACACAATCCCGGCGCCATAGATTCGCAAACCTTCCGGCTCGGCGACCAACCCGAATTCGACTGTGTACCAATAAAGCCGCCCAAGAAATTTCAGCGACTCCAGGCCGAGTGCGCGCTGTCCGCCGCGACCATAGGCAGCCAGATAATCAGCAAACACCGGATCGGCGAGCATGGGCACGTGACCGAACACATCGTGGAACACGTCGGGTTCCTGGAGATAGTCGAGCTGGTCGGGGCGGCGGATAAAATTGCCCGCAACGAAACGGCGATTGGCCATATGATCGAAGAAAACATCATCCGGCACCAGACCCGGCACAGCGACAACCTGCCAGCCGGTCAGTTTCATCAACCGTTCCGACAGTTCGGCAAAATCCGGAATGCCCGGCTTGGACAGTTTGAGTACATCAAGGCCGCGCAGATAGGCGTTGGAGGCCCGGCCCGGCAAAAGCCTGGCCTGGCGCTCAAACAGCGTATCCCAGGTGGCGTGTTCTTCGGCCGAATAATGCGCCCAATCCTGCGGTACGGTCCAGTCAGCGGCGGCACCGGGCGGGGGAGAATCAAGGACGTGCGTTTCATTGGACATGGAATGTGTTTATCATGACTGTGATGATGACCAAAGCCGCTGATCATTTGCCACCGTCAAAATTGCTCTGGGCGGCTGAGCTGCCACGGGCGGCGTGGACCGTCGCACGCTATGGCATGTCGCGCGTAAGGGCAGACAACGCGCCGCGTGGCGATGGCCGGGCGATCATGTTGCTGCCGGGCTTGTTCAACAGCGACCGGTCGAACTTTGCCTTGCGCCAGTATCTCTGTTCACTCGGCTATGCTGCCGATGGGTGGGGTTTGGGGCGCAATCTCGGCACAAGGACTGTTGGCGAGGAAGGCGAGCGCCTGTTCGACTGTATTCGCGCGCGCCATGAAGAACATGGTGCGCCACTGACCCTGATCGGCGTCAGCCTTGGCGGCATGATGGCGCGGCTGGCAGCGCAACGCCTGCCCGAAATGGTTCGCGAGGTCATTACCATCAGCTCACCCTTTGCCGGTGATCCGCACGCCACCAATGTCTGGCGCGCCTTTGAATGGGTAACCGGTGATCGGGTCAATGCCAGCCACGTCCGCGAGCGTGGTGCGGAAATTGCGGCACCGCTGCCGGTACCCTCAACCGCAATCTGGAGCGCAAGCGACGGGCTGGTCAATGGCCTGATCTGCCACACGGCAGATGACCCGCGCTGCCGCAATATCGAGGTGCGCAGCAGCCATATCGGTGTGCAGCTCAACCCGGATGTCTTGCAGATCGTGGCGGACGTTCTCGGTAAAAACTGAGGCCAGGGCGCGCGGCGTCAGTTGCCCGAACAGTCTTCAGGATGCTTCCGGCAATGCTTGTCGGCAGCGCGGCGCGCCTTTGCATCGCGTTCTTCCTGCTTCCGCGCCGCACGGCCGCGATTGCGATCAGCTTCATCCTGGCTTGTCGTTGCCCAGTCAGCAGCCTTGGCCGTTGCCTTTACCGGCGCCGAAACGACATCAAATGCGGCCCGCGCGACACATCCGCCAGCAAGGACAGGAAGCAGGACGATCATCAACCCGAAACGGCGCATCGACATTCCTTCATCCGGCACTATCCGGCTTTCCGCTATTGCGCGCCCTTTTTGACAAACGCATTGCGGGCCTGAGCACCAAGATACGGGAAATCGGTAAAAATTCCATCGACACCGAGTGTCAGGTAACGGTCAATCTCATCAACAAGCTTGCCATGGGCGCGCGGATCAAGCCCGTCGCGCAGGCTGGACGGCAGGAAGAAATTCTCCGCCCGGAAGGTCCAGGGGTGGACGCGCAGTCCTGCGGCATGGGCATCTGCCACCAGTGTTGACGGCGCGTCGTCACCCTTGCGGATCATCTCCTTGTTCGGTCCGATCCCCCAGGCATAGCGGGCAACCGCCTTCAACCCCTCCGCCGTTGCCATCGCGGCATAGCTTGGCGCGGCATTGTCGGCTGGGCCGCCCTTGGCATCCATCAACTGGATCAACCGCAAGCCCGTCAGCTTGTGGAGTTGCTGGAGATTGGCGACCTCAAATGACTGGATGAACACCGGATCACCCGGCTTGCTCCAGCCCGCCTGCTTCAATTCCCGGGCCAGGCGCACTTCCATCGGATGGCCGATCGACGCAAAATAGCTCGGATGCTTGGTCTCGGGATAGATGCCGATCGTTCGGCCAAGCTCCGCCGAACGCCGCTTCGCCAGGGCAATAATCTCCGCCAGGGTCGGTACGGCAAACTGCCCGTCGAAACGGGTGTTGTCCGGGCGCAATTGCGGCAGCCGCTCTTTCGCACGCAGCGTCTTCAGCTCGGCAAGCGTGAAATCCTCGGTGAACCAGCCAACATGCTTTTCCCCGTCAATGACCTTTGTTGCCTTGCGCGCGGCAAATTCGGGATGGGTCGCGACATCGGTCGTCTCGGTGATGTCATTCTCGTGCCGGGCCACGAACACATTGTCGCGGGTCAACACCAGATCAGGTTCAATGAAATCCGCACCCTGCTCAATTGCCAGCTCATAGGAGGCAAGCGTGTGCTCCGGGCGCAGGCCGCTGGCGCCGCGATGGCCGATGACGATGGGTGGCGAGAGTGACGAACCGTGAGTCATCGGGTGATTCTGCCCGATTGCGGATGCTGGCGCCAGCGCCACGAACAGGATGAGCGATCTTGAAAGCCAGCGCATCGCGCAACGATAGCCGCGAACGGTGACGGCGGCGAGACAAGATTGTCCAGCAAAGCGACCATATCGCGCATCGGCGCCAATGCGCACCGCATGACGACTGGCATTATTCGTGGCGCAAGGCGTCAATCGGGTTGAGCGAGGCTGCGCGCCGTGCCGGGAAATATCCAAACACCACGCCGATCACCGCCGAAATGCCAAAGGCCAGAACATTGATCTCCGGAACGAAAATCCAGCTCACCTTCATCACCGGAATAAGTGCGGCGATCGCTACCTGGGCGACGACCAGACCGATCAAACCGCCAAGGCAGGACAGGGCAATGGCTTCGACCAGGAATTGCAGCAGCACCTCACGCGCCACCGCGCCAATCGCAAGACGAATGCCGATCTCGCGTGTGCGTTCGGTGACCGAGACCAGCATGATGTTCATGATGCCGATCCCGCCGACAATCAGGCTGATGGCAGCGACGGCGGTGACGATGCTCGTCAGCAGCGTCGTCACGCCGGTAAAGGTATCGCTGATCTGCTTGGTATCAAGCACGAAGAAGTCGTCCGGCTTGCCGCCGGATATGTTACGGCGCTCGCGCATCATCAATTCAATCGATGACTGGACAGCGCTGGTTGAATAGGCCGGATCAACGCCAACAAGGATGAGCCGCAGATCGGTTGAACCGGTAAAGCGGCGCTGAACCGCCTTCAATGGCATCAGCACAACATCATCCTGATCACCACCAAAGCCGGCCTGGCCACGCACGGAAAGCAAACCGATCACATCGCAAGAAATGCCGCCAATCCTGATCCGGGCGCCAAGCGGCGACGTACCGCGAAACAGGTTTGTGCTGACAGTGTTGCCAATGATGCACACTGCCTTGCCGGCGGCCTCCTCGGTGGCGGTGAAGTAGCGCCCTTCGATCAACGGCCAGGGTTGGACATCGAAATAGCCATTGGTTGTGCCGTTGATGGTGGTTGACCAGTTTGATCCCTCGTAAATTGCCGTGCCACTGGCACTGGCTTGCGCAGCGACCGCTGCCACGCCCGCAATCTGGTCACGCACTGCGGCAAGGTCCGTCGGCCTGAAGTCGGGCGGTCGTGGTCCACCACCACCGCGACCAAATCCCTGCCCCGGACGCACTTGCAAGATATTGGTGCCAAGGCTGGCAATTGATTTCTGCACCGACACCGTCGTTGCCTTGCCGAGCGTCACCATCGTCACCACTGCGGCAACACCAATGATGATGCCAAGCGTGGTCAGGAACGAACGCAGCTTGTGACGCAGGATCGAACGGATGGCGAGGAGCAAGGTAGTGCCAAGCATCAGTTGATCGCCTGCCCCTGGTGGCGCTGTGTATCAACCCGCTCCACCTTGCCGTCCTTGAAATGGACGATGGTGCGGGCAAAGCTGGCCATCTCGGCCTCATGCGTCACCATCAGCACCGTGATGCCACTGTTGCGGTTCAGATCAACGAGCAACTCCATGATCTCTACCGACCGCTCGGAATCGAGATTGCCGGTCGGTTCATCGGCCAGCAGGACATCAGGCTGGGTCACGATTGCCCGCGCGATCGCGACCCGCTGTTGCTGGCCGCCCGACAGCTCTGCCGGCGTGTGATCCCACCAGTCCCTGAGCCCGACCTTGTCGAGCGCGGCCAATGCCATTTCGCGTCGGGCCTGTTTGGCATCACCGCGATAAAGCAACGGCAATTCAACATTCTCAAGCGCCGTCGTCCGCGCCAACAGGTTGAACCCCTGAAAGACGAAACCAAGATATTTCCGGCGCAGCAGCGCGCGCTGGTCGCGGTTCAGCGTCTCAACATGGTGGCCACGGAACAGAAAGGTGCCGGAACTCGGCACATCGAGGCAGCCAAGGATGTTCATCGTCGTTGACTTGCCCGACCCGGACGCGCCCATCACCGCAACGAAATCACCCGGCTCAATATCAAGATCGATGCCCTTGAGCGCCTGAAAGGCGGTTGGGCCGCTGCCATAGGTCTTGGTCACGCCGCGCAGGCTGATCAACGCACCTGCCGCTTGCGGCGCCGGTTTACTGGCCACCGCGCTGCCCACCGGTCGCGCGGCGCTGTGCACCACCCGGCGTTGCTCCCCCGCTGGCCAACTGACCGGTGATGACATTCATGCCAGGTTTGAGATCGCCCCCGATGATCTCGGTAAGGGCACCATTGGTCTCGCCGGTGATCACGCTGATCGGCGTCGGCACGCCATCATCGCCCTTGATATAGACGGTCTGTTTGCCGCCGCGCGAGACGGTTACACTCTTGTCGGGGCTGCCAGTGCGCGGGCGGCGCGGCACCATTGCCCCGGCAATACCCCCGCCAGCCGCAGCCGCCGCCGCGTCGCTGGGTTTGAAGCGCAGAGCCGCGTTCGGGACAAGGAGAACATCGCTCTTCTGTGTCGTTACAATGTCAGCCGTCGCGGTCATTCCGGGCCTCAATAAAAGGCCCGTATTCCGCACCGCCAATATTGCGGCATAGGACACGACCTGTGTTGCGCTGGCAGCGGCAGTCGATGATTGCGCCGAAAGATTTGAGCCGACATTCACGCGCGTGATCGTCGCCGGAAAGGTCTTGCCCGGAAAGGCATCGACGGTGAAATTTGCCTGCTGCCCCTGCCTGACCTGACCGACATCAGCCTCATCAATCGCCACCTCAAGCTTCATCGTTGAAAGGTCTTCGGCGATGACGAACAGCGTCGGCGTATTGAAGGAGGCCGCAACCGTCTGCCCTGGTTCAATCTGGCGAGCCAGCACGACACCGTTGACGGGCGAGCGGATAATAGCCTTGGTCAATTGCGTGGCATTTGACGACAAGGTTGCGCGCGCCGCCGCGACATTGGCTTGCGCCGCGCGCAGATTGGCCGCCGCGCGATCTCGATCGGCAGTTGCCTGATCAAGCTCGGTCTTCGCCGGCACACGTCCCCCGGATAATTTGCTCACTTCCTGAAAGCGCGCCAGCGTCGCGGTGGCTTGCGCCAGCGTTGCCTGTGCCTGGCCCACCGCGGCAATATTGGCATTGAGCGCCGCCTGGCTTTGATTGGCAGCATCACGAAACCGCGATGGGTCGATCAGCGCCAGTTCCTGACCCTTGACCACCCGGTCATTCACATCAACCAGCACCCTGGTGACAAGGCCGGACAGTTCGGAACCGACATTGACCTGATTGGTCGGCGCCAGCTTGCCCGTCGCTGAAACGCTGACCGTCAGGCTGCCACGTTGCGCCATCTGGGTGGCATATTCGGGTGCTGCCGACCCGCTGACGCAGCTCTTGACCAGCAAGACAAGCAGGATGAACCCGATCACCACCGCAACCCATTTGCCATAACGCTGCCAGGCCGGGGTCGGCTTTGTCCCAAGAAACACGTCAAGATTGGTATCAGCCATCGTCATTCCTGCGAAACATGCGCGGCAGTTGTTGCTGCGGTGGGTGGCGCATCGCTGTTCCACCCGCCGCCAAGCGCCAGATATAGCTGTATCAGCGCATTGGCCTTGTCGGCCCGTGCCTGGCTCAAGCCGTTGCGCGCCGACAGCAAGGCGGTCTCGGCTGTGTTCAGCGTCGTAAAGTCTGACAGGCCCACGCGATAGCGCGCACGCGACAGAACAGCGCTGTTGTTCGCGGCGTCATAGGCAATGGCAAATTGCGCCTCGCGGCGTTGCGCGCTGTCAAGTGCCACCGCCGCATTCTCCACATCTTCAAGGCCGTTCAGCACCGTCGATTTATAGGCGGCAAAGGCCCCTTCCGCCGCTGCCTGATTGGCGCGGACCTGTGCGTGCAGCCGGCCACCGTTGAAGATCGTCTGGCTGAGGCCAGCAAAAACCTGGCCGGTGATGATGTTGAACAGATTGCCAAAGCTGCCTGCACTTGTGGCAAGGTTGCCGCTGATCGACAGTGCCGGATAGAGTTGCGCCTGCGCGACACCGATCTGTGCCGTTGCCGCCGCCAATTGACGCTCCGCCGCGCGAACATCCGGGCGCTGGCGCAGCGTATCTGCGGGGATTCCCACGGCAATCCCCGCAGGGCCGACCGGAATCGGCTTGACCGCTTCCAGATCAGCCTTGAGCGCGCCGGGTGCCTGCCCGGTCAACACGCCCAACCGCGATACCGCTGCATTATAGCTTTGTTCCAATGCCGGGATCGTCGCGGCAGTCTGCGCGCGCTGAGAGTGTGCCTGTTCACCGTCGAGTGACGAAACCAGACCAGCCTGGACGCGAAAACCCGCAATTTCGAGATTGTCGTCCTGGATACGCAGCGAATCGCGCGCATTGGCAAGTTGCGCCTGATAGAGCCGCGCGAGCACATAATTGCGCGCCGTTTCCGCCTCGGTCGAGATCAGCACGGTGGCGTAGGTGTAGCCCGATGCCTGATATTGCGCGCGACTTGCCTCGACCGACCGGCGCACACCGCCAAACAGATCAACCTGATAGGCTACATCCAGCCCAAGCGAGAGGTTGTTGTTCGCCCTGCCCACGACCCCCGCACCGTTCAGCGTTGCGTCATGGGTATAGCCCGCCGACCCGCTGACCTTGGGCAACAACGGCGCGCCAGATTGTACCAACGCCTCTCGCGCCTGCCGCAACCGCGCAACGGCTTGCGTAACATCAAGATTATTGGCCCGCGCCTGTTCAACGATGCGCGCAAGCAGCGGGTCATCGAAACTGCGCCACCATTGCGCGATATTGGCATTGGCCGCGACCGGTGTCTGAACCGAATATCCCGCAGGAACACCAAGCGCCGAGACCGCCGCCGGACGGTAATCGGGGCCGACCGTACACCCAACCAATGGCAACGCGGCAAGGAGCAGGAGTGCAACACGCTGGTGAGCCATTCCACCCCAATGATCGGGCGATTGTTTCGGGTCCACAGAAATATTGTCGCAGAGTGTCACAGGGCTGCGCTTCACTCCATTTCCAGGATCACCGCATCAACTGCCAGGCTGTCTCCGGGCTTGGCATTCACTGATTTCACAACCCCCGCTTTTTCGGCGCGCAGGATGTTTTCCATCTTCATCGCCTCGACCACAGCGAGCGGCTGACCTGCCTCAACCTTGTCGCCGGCGCCGACATCGAGCCGCATCAGCAGGCCCGGCATCGGGCACAGCAGGAAGCGCGACAGGTCGGGCGGGATCTTATCGATCAGGTGCTTCGCATAGGGAGCGACATGCGCCGGCAGCACGCGGGCAACATGGCTCGCGCCGCGCGTGGTCAGCTTGAAGCCGGCGCGCGTCTTGGCAATGCGAACGTTGAGATCGCCCTCCTCGCCCTCGACCGTGACGATGCGATCGCCCGGCGTATATTCCATCGCCAGCGGCAGATCGGCGCCATCGACCGTGATCCCTTCCATCGAGATGGTCACGTCATGCTCGGCACCGTCGATCTTCACGCCCCAGGCCGAGGGTGGCCGCAGGCGCTTGCCCAACTGCCCGTCGGTGCGGCGCGCGCGATCCGCCTGCGCGGTGGCGGCGAAGGCGGCGACCGCAGCGAGCGTGCGCAGCAACTCGGGTGACGCGGGTGCGCCGTGGAAACCGTCGGGATATTCCTCGGCGATGAAACCGGTGGTGATCGTGCCGGCGCGGAAACGCGGATGCTGCATCAGCGCCGAGACGAAGTCGATATTGTTGCCCGGCCCCTCGATCTCGAACGCGTCGAGCGCCGCGATCTGCTTGTCGATCGCCGCCTCGCGGGTCGGCGCCCAGCTGATCAGCTTGGCGATCATCGGGTCGTAGAACATGCTGACCTCGCCGCCCTCCGCGACGCCGTCATCGACGCGCACGCCGCCACCGGCGTGCGGTGGATTGTAGCGCACCAGCCGGCCGATCGACGGCAGGAAACCGCGATAGGGATCCTCGGCATAGATGCGGTTCTCGATCGCCCAGCCGTTGAGCTTCACCTCGTCCTGCGTCAGCGGCAGCTTCTCGCCCGCCGCGACGCGGATCATCAGTTCGACCAGGTCGAGCCCGGTGATTTCCTCGGTCACAGGGTGCTCGACCTGCAGCCGCGTGTTCATCTCAAGAAAGTAGAAACCCTTGCCCGTCGTGTCCGCGCCGGAAACGATCAGCTCGACCGTGCCGGCGGAATAATAGCCCACCGCCCGCGCCAGCGCGACGGCCTGCTCGCCCATCGCCTTGCGCATCTCCGGCGTGACGAAGGGCGATGGTGCCTCCTCGACGACCTTCTGATGGCGGCGCTGGATCGAGCATTCGCGCTCGCCGAGATAGAGGATGTTGCCGTGCTGGTCGCCCATCACCTGGATTTCGATGTGGCGCGGGCTCTCGATGAACTTCTCGATGAACACGCGGTCGTCGCCGAAGCTGGCCAGCCCTTCGCGCTTGGTCGCCTCGAAGCCCTCGCGCACGTCCTGCTCGCCATAGGCCAGCCGCATGCCCTTGCCGCCGCCGCCAGCCGAGGCCTTCATCATCACCGGATAGCCGATCTCCCCGGCGATCTTCACCGCCTCCTCGGTATCGGCGATCTCGCCAAGAAAGCCGGGCACGACATTGACGCCCGCCGCCTTGGCCAGCTTCTTGGATTCGATCTTGTCGCCCATCGCCGCGATCGCGTTCGGCGGCGGGCCGACGAACGCGATGCCGGCCTCGGCGCAGGCGCGCGCGAAGCTCTCGCGCTCTGACAGGAAGCCGTAACCGGGGTGGATGCAGTCGGCACCGGTTTCCTTGGCCGCGAGCAGGATGAGATCGGCCTTGAGATAAGACTCCGCCGCCGGCGCCGGCCCAAGCCGCACCGCCTCATCCGCCATCAGCACATGCGGGCTGCGCGCATCGGCATCGGAATAGACCGCGACGGTCGCGATCCCCATCTTCTTGGCGGTGCGCATGACACGGCAGGCGATCTCGCCACGATTGGCGACCAGGATTTTCTTGAACACTAGCGGCTCCAACGTCGAAAAAGGAAAATCGTGCCGGCCAACCAGATCAGCGGCCCACCAATCCAGAGGATGTTTCCTGCACGAGATTTATAATCACGGCAGGCAGTTACATCAAAACAGTCGCCCATTTGCGTGAACAGCAAGGCGATAAAGAACAGCAGCAGGCAAAGCGCGCACCAGCCCGCAAAGCCAAGCAGCAACCGCCAATTCACTCGGCAGCGACCTGCATCGGCTCCTCGATCTGCATCGCCTTGAGGCCCAGTCGCGCGAACAACGCCGCATCGGCATCGTCGCCGGCATTGCCCGTGGTCAGCAGCTTGTCGCCGGTGAAGATCGAATTGGCCCCAGCCATGAAGCACAGCGCCTGCGCCGCATCGCTCATGCTCTCGCGCCCGGCCGACAGCCGCACCATGCTCAGCGGCATGGTGATGCGCGCCACCGCGACAGTGCGGACGAACTCGATATCGTCGATCTTCGCCAGCGGCGTATCGGCGAGCATGTCGCCGAGCACCGTGCCCTTGACCGGCACCAGCGCATTGACGGGCACGCTTTCGGGATGGACCGGCAGGCTGGCCAGCGCATGAATGAAGCCGACGCGGTCGGCGCGCGCCTCGCCCATGCCGACGATCCCGCCGCAGCACACATTGATGCCTGCCGCGCGGACGTTATCGAGCGTGTCGAGCCGGTCCTCGAAGGTCCGCGTCGAAATGACGTTGGCGTAATTCTCCGGCGAAGTGTCGATATTGTGGTTGTAATAATCGAGCCCCGCCTCGCCCAGCGCCTCGGCCTGTGACGGCGTCAGCATACCGAGCGTCATGCAGGTTTCCATGCCCATCTGGCGGACACCGCGGATCATCTCGACCAGCGCGGGAATGTCCTTGTCCTTCGGCTCACGCCACGCCGCACCCATGCAGAAGCGCGTTGAACCATTGTCGCGCGCCTGCGCCGCCGCTTGCAGCACCGCGCGCACGTCCATCAGCTTCGACGCCTTGAGACCGGTCTCCGCCGAAGCCGACTGGTTGCAGTAACCGCAATCCTCGGGGCAGCCGCCGGTCTTGATCGACAGCAGCGTCGAGCGCTGCACCGCGACGGGATCGTGATGCGCACGGTGGACGGTCGCGGCGCGGAAGAGGAGTTCAGTGAAGGGCAGGTCGAACAGCGCGGC
Organism: uncultured Sphingomonas sp.; assembly: GCA_963422345.1. Taxonomy (GTDB): domain Bacteria; phylum Pseudomonadota; class Alphaproteobacteria; order Sphingomonadales; family Sphingomonadaceae; genus Sphingomonas. The sequence continues at coordinate 1,213,751 of OY729425.1, read as the reverse complement.
GATCTCGGCGCGGGTCCAGTTATTCCTGATTAGCCCCTCCCCTTCAGGGGAGGGGAAGGGGGTGGGGGGTGTCTCACCGAGACCGGCACTTGCGGCACTGCCCCACCCCAACCCCTCCCCTGAAGGGGAGGGGCTTAGATCGTGAAGAACGTCACTCATTCCGCAGCCTCGGTCTCTGGTGCCATATTATGTCCGAGCAGGCGCAGGACCTCCTCGGCGGCGTTGATCAAATTGGTGCCGGGGCCGAAAATCGCCTGCACCCCGGCCTCGCGCAGAAAGTCGTAATCCTGCGCCGGGATCACCCCGCCGGCGATGACCTTGATATCGGCCCGGCCGGCGTCGCGCAGATGACCGATCAGTTCGGGGATCAAGGTCTTGTGCCCCGCTGCGAGCGACGACGCACCGACGATGTCGACGTCCTTCGCCACCGCCAGCGCGGCGGCCTCGTCGGGGGTCTGGAACAGCGGCCCCGGCACGATCTCGAAACCGAGATCGCCGAACATCGACGACACGAGATTGGCGCCACGATCATGCCCGTCCTGGCCCATCTTGGCGACCAGCATACGCGGCTTGCGCCCCATCCGCCGCTCGGTCGCGGCGACGCCGTCCTCAAGCCGCAGCCAGCGCGCATCGTCATGATAGGCGCCGCCATAAATGCCCGAGACCGGCGTCGGGTTGGTGCCGTAGCGCCCGAACACATCCTCCATCGCCGAGCTGATCTCGCCCAGCGTGGCGCGCGCGCGCGCCGCATCGACCGCCAGCGCGAGCAGATTACCGGTGCCGCGCGCGCCCTCACGCAGCGCGTCGAGCGCCGCCCGGCAGGCGTCCTCGTCGCGCGCCGCCTTGGTGCGCTTGATCCGCGCGATCTGCGCCTCGCGCACCGCGACATTGTCGACGTCGAGAATGTCGATCGGCGCTTCCTCGGCGAGGCGATATTTGTTGACCCCGACGATCACGTCCTCGCCGCGATCGACGCGCGCCGCGCGCCCGGCGGCGGCCTCCTCGATCATCGCCTTGGGCCAGCCCGCCGCGACCGCCTTGGCCATGCCGCCCTCGGCATCGACGCGCTCGATGATCTCCCACGCGCCATCGACCAGCTGCTGCGTCAGGCTCTCGATATAATAGCTGCCGCCGAGCGGATCGACGACCTTGGTCATCCCGGTCTCTTCCTGGATGACGATCTGGGTGTTGCGCGCGATCCGCGCCGAGAAGTCGGTCGGCAGCGCGATCGCCTCGTCCAGCGCGTTGGTGTGCAACGATTGCGTGCCGCCGAGCATCGCCGCCATCGCCTCAATCGTCGTGCGCATGACGTTGTTGTACGGATCCTGCTCGGTCAGCGAGACGCCCGACGTCTGGCAATGCGTGCGCAGCATCTTGGAGCGCTCGTCCTTCGCCCCAAGATCGGTCATCACCCGGTGCCACAGCACGCGCGCGGCGCGCAGCTTCGCGATCTCCATGAAGAAGTTCATGCCGATCGCGAAGAAGAAGGACAGGCGGCCAGCAAACTTGTCGATATCCAGCCCGCTCGCCACGCCGTACTTCACATATTCGCGCCCGTCGGCGATGGTGAAGGCCAGCTCCTGCAACTGCGTCGCCCCGGCTTCCTGCATGTGATAGCCGCTGATCGAGATGCTGTTGAACTTGGGCATCTCGCGGCTGGTGAAGCCGAAAATGTCCGAGATGATCCGCATACTCGGCTCGGGCGGGTAGATGTACGTGTTGCGGACCATGAACTCCTTGAGGATGTCGTTCTGGATCGTCCCGTCGAGCTCGGCGCGCGGCACGCCCTGCTCCTCGCCGGCGACGATGAAGAAGGCGAGGATCGGGATCACCGCGCCGTTCATCGTCATCGACACGCTCATCTTGTCGAGCGGGATGCCGTCGAACAGGATCTTCATGTCCTCGACGCTGTCGATCGCCACGCCGGCCTTGCCGACATCGCCGGTGACGCGCGGATGGTCGCTGTCATAACCGCGATGCGTGGCGAGATCGAAGGCAACCGACAGCCCCTTCTGCCCTGCGGCAAGATTGCGACGGTAGAAGGCGTTCGATTCCTCGGCGGTCGAGAAGCCAGCATATTGCCGCACCGTCCAGGGCCGCCCGGCATACATCGACGCACGCACACCGCGCGTGAACGGCGCAAAACCCGGCAGGCCGGGGTCGCCCGTCACATCCTCGGCGGTGTAGAGCGGCTTGACGTCGATCCCTTCCGGCGTGTGCCAGGTCAGGTCGGCGCCCTTCACTTCCGTCGCGGCGGCGGCCTGCCAGTCGGTAAGGGTTGGTTTGGTGGTCATGATATTACTCGCTCCCCGGCGGAGGCCAGGGCCCAGTTGGCAAGGCGGAAATTATCGCGCGGAGCCTCCACCAACGGGTCACTCCGATACTGGGCCCCGGCCTTCGCCGGGGAACAGCAAGATACTATCATCATCAGACGCCCTTGAAGGCGGGCTTGCGCTTTTGCAGGAACGCGATGCCGCCTTCCATGGAATCCGTCGATCCGCGCGCGGCGCGCTGGTTTTCCGCCTCGCGCAACATCGCCGCCTCATAACCATTTTCAAAAGCGTGGTTCAGCCCGCGTTTCATCAGCCCCAGCGCCACCGTCGGCCCCGCTGCGAGCCGTTCGGCCAGGGCAAGGGCGGTCGCATCAAGCGCGTCGTCGGCCACGACCTGATGGATCATGCCCCAGTCCAGCGCCTTGGCCGCAGGTACGCGTTCACCGAGCATCATCATCTCGGTCGCGCGCGCCTTGCCGATCAGGCGCGGCAAGGACCAGCTTGCACCGCCATCGGGCACCAGGCCGATATTGACGAACGCCTGCAGAAAATAGGCTGTCTCGCTGGCAACACACAGGTCCGCCGCGAGCGCCAGACTGCACCCGATGCCTGCTGCTGGCCCACGAACCGCGCTGACCACCGGCACAGCAAGGTCAGCGAAAGCGGCCATGGTCGGGTTATAGCTTTCGGTCAGGGCGCGAAAAGTCATATTGCCAGGATCCTCGCTGCCCAACGCCCCATCGCCGACATTTGCACCCGAACAAAAGGCACGTCCCGCGCCGGTCACCATCACCGCACGCGCGCCGTCGAGCGCGCCGAGCGCCGCACGCAGTTCATCGAACATCTGCGGCGGCGCAGCGTTCAGCCGCTCCGGTCGATTGAGCGTCAGCACCAGCACGTCGCCGCGCCGTTCGCTCAGGATCATTTCATAGGCCATCAATGCGCTTCCTTCGGGGTTTCCATGATTTCGGTCAGCACCCCACCCATGTCGCGGGGATGTACAAAGAAGATCAGCGTGCCATGCGCACCAATGCGCGGCTCACCCAGCACCCTGGCGCCCTTGCCTTCAAACCAGGCCTTGGCGGCATGAATGTCAGGCACCTCGTAACAAAGGTGGTGCTGCCCTCCCGCCGGGTTTTTCGCCAGAAACCCATGGATCGGCGATCCCTCACCCAGCGGCTCAATCAGCTCGATCTGTGTGTTGGGCGTGTCGACGAAGCACACCTTGACGCCCTGTGCGGGCAGATCAAAGGGCGCATGGATCGTCGTCGCGCCCATCACCTCACGGTAATAGACAATCGAATCCGCGATTGACGGGGTCGCGACACCCACATGATTGAGCCGCCCGAGCTTCATTGGCCCGGCGTGGCAGCGGGTGCCGGCGCGCGCACCGGAACAACGCCCATGGTATAGCCACAGGTCGTCAGCACCTGGTTAAGCCCGGCATCGCTGGCCGGGCCATCAAACACCGCATCAATCGGCTCACCGGCAAGGTTGCTGGTGTGGAGCTTGATCTCCTTGGCATGGGCAAAGGCCGCGACGATGGTCGTGACAGCGGAGTCTTCGCTCTCCAACGCGATGCCACTGCGGAATTCCCAGTTCGCAATCAAGGGAATGCCCGAATCAATGGTCAATGACAGCGGGCGCATCGGGCCATCACCCAGGCTGTCCGGCGCGCGAAACTGGATCGACACAAACTTGTCGGCCTGTGCGTCACACCGCACCGCAAGGCGGCTGCCCGCCGTGCGGGAATAAACATAGGCGGAGACCGACAGGTTTCCGGCAGCAGCATCACCGCGTACGACCGCTGTCCACGGGACTGGCGGCGGTGGTGGTGGTGGTGGTGGTGGTGGCGCTGGAGCAGCAGCAGCGGCCTGGAGCAGCAAGGCAAGAATTGAGATCATCGGACAGTCACCCCTGTTGGAGAATCAAAGCGGTATATTGTCGTGCTTCTTCCACGGATTCTCCAGCGTCTTGTTGCGCAGCTTGCGCAAACCCAGCGCGATGCGGCGGCGGGTCGAGTGCGGCTGGATCACTTCGTCAACAAAACCCTTTGAAGCAGCAACAAAAGGATTGGCGAAGCGCGCCTCATATTCTGCGGTGCGTTCGGCAATTTCCTCCGGCGTGCGCCCACGGAAAATGATCTCCACCGCACCCTTGGCGCCCATCACGGCGATTTCCGCCGTCGGCCAGGCATAGTTCAGGTCGCCGCGCAGATGCTTGGAGGCCATCACGTCATAGGCGCCGCCATAGGCCTTGCGCGTGATGACGGTGATCTTGGGCACGGTCGCCTCGGCATAGGCGAACAGCAGCTTGGCGCCGTGCTTGATGATGCCGTTCAGCTCCTGGCTGGTACCGGGCAAAAAGCCGGGTACATCGACAAACGTGACAATCGGAATGTCGAACGCGTCGCAAAAGCGCACAAAACGCGCGGCCTTTTTCGATGAGTTGATGTCGAGGCACCCGGCCAGCACCATCGGCTGGTTGGCGACGAAGCCCACCGTGCGCCCCTCAATCCGCCCGAAGCCGATGATGATGTTGCCGGCATGGGTCGGCTGGACCTCGAAGAAATCGCCCTCATCGACGACCTTCCTGATCAGCTCGTGCATGTCATAGGGCTGGTTCGCCGAGGCCGGGATCAGCGTGTCGAGGCTGTCCTCGATCCGGTCCCACGGGTCCGAGCTCGGCCGTTCGGGCACGCCGTCGCGGTTCGACGCGGGAAGGAAATCCACGAAGTCGCGCGCGGCAAGCAGTGCCTCGATGTCATTTTCAAACGCGACGTCTGCAACCCCGGACTTGGTGGTATGCGTCACCGCTCCGCCCAGTTCCTCTTGCGTGACGATCTCGTTGGTAACGGTCTTCACTACATCAGGGCCGGTGACAAACATGTAAGAACTATCCTTCACCATGAAGATGAAGTCGGTCATGGCCGGGCTGTAGACCGCGCCGCCCGCGCACGGCCCCATGATCAGGCTGATCTGCGGCACCACGCCCGAGGCCAGCACGTTGCGCTGGAACACTTCCGCATAACCACCGAGCGAGGCGACACCCTCCTGGATGCGCGCGCCACCCGAATCGTTGAGGCCGATCACCGGGGCACCGACCTTCAGCGCCATATCCATGATCTTGCAGATCTTCTGCGCGTGGCGCTCGCTCAGCGACCCGCCGAACACGGTGAAATCCTGGCTGAACACAAAGACCAGCCGGCCGTTGATCGTGCCCGATCCGGTGACGACACCGTCACCGGGGATGATCTGGCTCTCCATCCCGAAATCAACGCAATTATGCTCGACATACATGTCGAGCTCCTCGAACGAGCCCTCGTCGAGCAGGATCTCCAGCCGCTCGCGCGCGGTCAGCTTGCCCTTGGCGTGCTGCGCGGCAATGCGCTTTTCACCACCGCCAAGGCGCGCGGCGGCGCGCTTGCGTTCAAGTTCCGCGATCGTCGATGACATGCACTTCTCCGGCTTCGGAAAGACTTCCTTTCCGCCATCGCCTCAGAAATGCAAATGTGAATTTGCAAAGTTGCGAAACGTAATTTTGCAAATTACCCTGACAACATGACCCGTCCCCGCCTCTACGCCGGAGAACAACTCCGCGCGCTGCGCCTTTCCGCCACCATGAACCAGGCAGCAATGGCAGCCCGGCTGGGCATTTCGGTCAGCTATCTTTCGCAGCTCGAAGGCGGCGAACGCCCGCTGACCGCTGCCGTTACAGCCGCATTGCGACGCCATTATCCCGCCGCGCTCGCCGCGATTGAGGGCGCCGCCCCGGCCCGCCGCCTGTCGTCGCTGGAAAGCGCGCTATCTGATCCGACATTGCCCCCGCCACCCTCACCGGAGGCCATTGCCCGCCTCGCCGAGGAACGGCCTGAGATTGCCGACCGCATCATTGCCCTGCACGCGACAATGCGCGACGCCGAGGCACGGCTGCAGATGGTCGAGGAGGTCATGGCCTCTGGCGCCGAAGCGCGGATGCCGTGGGAGGCCGTGCGTGACTGGTTTCACGAGGCAGGCAATTATGTCGATCCTCTGGACCGCGCAGCAGAGGCGCTTGCTGAATCGGCTGGTGATGGCGACGCACCAACGGAGGCCGCGCTGATCGCGCAACTCGGCCAGGCCGGCGTGATCGTAACCGCAACAACCGATGAGACGGCACCACTGCGCCGGTTCGATCATGCCCGGGGCCTGTTAACGCTCAACGGTGCGCTCCCCGCCGAAAGCAGGCGCTTCCTGATCGCCCACCAGCTTGCCGCGCTGCGGTTCGCCGACACTATCGCCGGGATTGCAGCATCGGTTGGTGGCGAAGCCACACAGACCCTGCTCAGCATGGGGCTGGCCAATTATGCCGCTGGCGCAATCACCATGCCCTATGGTCGGTTTCGCGCTGCCGCCCGCGCGACCCGCCACGATATTGACCGTCTGTCGCGCCGCTTTGGGGTCAGCTTTGAACAGGCGTGTCACCGCCTTTCAACGCTGCAACGCGGTGGCGCGGCGGGCATCCCCTTCTATTTCTGCCGGGTCGACATGGCAGGGAACATCACCAAGCGCCATTCCGCCACCCGCCTGCAATTTGCCCGGTTCGGCGGCGCCTGTCCGCTATGGATGGTGCATGAAGCCGTCGCGATTCCCGACCGGATCATGTGCAACAGGCCGAGACACCTGATGGCGTGCGCTATGTCTCGATGGCCAAGGGCCTCGTCAAACCATCGGGCAGCTTCACACGCAGCCCGCGCCGCTATGCCGTTGTGCTGGGCTGCGAGGCGGAACATGCCGCCGATTTTGTCTATGCCGACGCCATTGACCGCGCCGCGCCGCCGACACCGATCGGCATCTCCTGCCGCCTGTGCCCGCGCCCCGATTGCGACCAGCGCGCCTTTCCGCCCGCCGACCGGGCGATCCGCGTCGATCCGGAGGTCCGCGCAGTGGTGCCGTACCGGATTGTGTGAATTCTCAATCCCTTTGAGGGAGAGAGAAAATTCAAACCTTCACCACACCCAGATCGATCAGGCTCCGCGCGGCATCAACAATCGACTCTTCCGCCGGGCGCATCTGCCACCCGAGCACTTCTTGGGCATGGCTCGAATCCCCGTCGCGCACCTTGCCCAGTTCGCCAATCACCTGACGCACCATGGGGTCAAACAGCGCAAACAGCCGGACGAGAAAATCAGGCAGGTTACGCTTCGGCACCTTGCGCGCTTCCGGGCCAAGGCGCTCGCGCAGGACGCGACCAACATCCGCCATCATGTAGAACGGCCCCGAGGCGATGAACCGCTCACCCGCCATACCCGGCGCATTGAGCGCGCGAACATGCAGATCGGCGACATCGCGCACGTCGACAATGCCAAAGCCGAAATTGGGATAGCCCGGCAGCGCGCCTTCCAGCATCTTTTTCACCACCTCGATTGATGCCGAGAAATCATCACCCCACACCGGGCCGAGCACCGCTGCCGGGTTAACGGTGCAATATTCCATCGCCCCGCCCTCCGCCGCGATCCAGTCGCGCGCGGCGCGCTCGGCGATGGTCTTTGACTTGGTATAGGCGGAAACATCAGCAGTGCTCAGGTCGGTCCAGTCCGCCTCGGTGAAGCGCTGGCGCCCCGGATGGCCATAGGCAATCGCCGCCATTGACGAGGTCATGACAAGGCGTTTTACCCCGGCATCGCGGGCGAAACGCAATGCACGCAAGGCGCCTTCGCGCGCCGGCACGATCAGGTCGTCCTCATGACGCACCGCCCCGGACGGCAAGGGCGAGGCGACGTGTGCGACATGGCTGCACCCGGCGACCGCCTCGGCCCAGCCGGCATCGTCCATCAGGTCAGCGGCAAAGAAGCGGAGTTGCGCATCGGGAACATTAAGCAGCGCTCGGACCCGGGCTTCCCTGGCGAGGGACCGGATTGTGGTGTTGATCGTCCACCCATCGGCGGCAAGCTGCCGGATGAGATAGCCCGCGATATAGCCGCTGCCGCCAGTGACCAGGATCGTGCCCGACATCTTGCTCTCCTCATATGCCCTTATGTGCGCGGGCCAGTTTTACATTGAAACTTACCTCACGCCAAGGCGAAACGCCTTGCCCGCCCGGTGATCCTGCGGCACATCGCTGCCGACAGCTTCGGCCATCTTCCGCCCGATGGTTTGGCCGGACAAGGTTCTGCGAGGAAGATGACGCGATGAGTGATGCGGAGTTGTATCCCGTGCCGCCGGAATGGGCGAAAACAGCGCGGGTCAACACAGCCGGTTATGAGAAGCTCTATGGCCGGAGCCTTGCTGATCCCGGCAGCTTCTGGCTGGAGCAGGCGCGGCGACTGACCTGGGTCAAGCGTCCCGAGATTGCCGGCGACTGGTCCTTTGCGAAGCAGGATTTCCACATCAACTGGTTCTCGGATGGCCGGCTCAATGTTTCGGCCAATTGTCTGGACCGCCATCTCGCGACGCGCGGTGACCAGATTGCGCTGATCTGGGAACCAGACCTGCCGCTGGAAGAGCCGCGTCGCTTTACCTATCGCGAACTTCACGCCGAGGTTTGCCGTTTTGCCAATGTGCTGAAGGGGCAAGGCGTCGCCAAGGGCGACCGCGTTACCATCTATATGCCGATGATCCCGGAGGCAGCGTTTGCCATCCTCGCCTGCGCGCGGATCGGGGCGATCCACTCGGTGGTCTTTGGTGGCTTTTCTGCCGAGGCGCTGGCCGGGCGGATCGAGGATTGCCAGTCACGCATCGTGATCACCGCCGATGAAGGGCGGCGCGGTGGCAAGCGCATTCCCTTGAAGGACGCCGTTGACGCCTGTGCTGCCCATGCGCCGGGCCTGAAGACGGTGATCGTGGTGCGCGCAACGGGCGGCGATGTGACGATGACGCCGGGTCGCGATGTCTGGTATCACGCGCTGGCCCAGGAGGTTGAAGCGACGTGCGCGCCCGAGGTGATGGGCGCGGAGGATCCGCTGTTCATCCTCTACACCAGCGGTTCAACGGGACAGCCCAAGGGCGTCTTGCACAGCAGCGGCGGATACTTGCTCTGGGCCAGCCTGACCCACGAACTCGCCTTTGATTACCGCGCGGGCAATGTCTGGTGGTGCGCCGCCGATATCGGCTGGGTCACCGGGCACAGCTATATTCTCTACGGCCCGCTCGCCAATGGCGCGACGACGCTGATGTATGAAGGCCTGCCCAACTGGCCCGACGCCAGCCGCATCTGGCAGGTCGTCGACCGTCACAAGGTCCACACCATCTTTACCGCCCCGACCGCCTTGCGCGCGTTGATGAAGGAGGGCGACGCGCCGGTAAAGGCGACCAGCCGCAAGTCGCTCAAGCTGCTCGGCACGGTCGGCGAACCGATCAACCCCGAGGCATGGCGCTGGTATCATGAGGTGGTGGGTGAAGGCCGCTGCCCGATCATCGATACCTGGTGGCAGACCGAAACCGGCGGCGCGATGATCGCCCCCATGCCCGGCGCCACGGCCCTGAAACCCGGCAGCGCAACCACGCCCATGCCTGGCGTTGATCCGCAGCTGGTCGATGCAGAAGGCACCGTGCTGAACGGTCCCGCAGAGGGCAATCTGGTCATCGCCAGAAGCTGGCCCGGCCAGATGCGCACGGTGTGGGGCGATCATGACCGCTTCTTCCAGACCTATTTCACCACCTATCCGGGGAAGTATTTCACCGGCGATGGCTGCCGCCGCGATGCCGATGGCTATTACTGGATCACCGGCCGCGTCGATGATGTGATCAACGTTTCGGGCCACCGCATGGGCACCGCCGAGGTCGAATCCGCGCTGGTGCTCCACCCCAAGGTCGCCGAGGCCGCCGTTGTCGGGATGCCGCACGACATCAAGGGCCAGGGCATCTACGCTTATGTCACGCTCAATTCGGGTGAACAGTCATCCGACGAACTGCACGCCGAGCTGCGCCACTGGGTGCGCACCGAAATCGGCCCGATCGCAACGCCGGACGCACTGCAATTCGCGCCCAGCCTGCCCAAGACTCGCTCAGGCAAGATCATGCGCCGCATCCTGCGCAAAATTGCAGAGGGCGACGTGTCGTCGCTCGGCGATACCAGCACGCTCACCGACCCGGCGGTGGTGGATGATCTGGTGGCGAACCGGGTGGTGTGAGTGGGGCGCCGGACGTCATAGTTGGCGCTCGGCAACCGCGCGACCGCTCACGGCGACCTGTTCCCATTTTTTCGCACCCGATCGGTTGGAGGCGGGGACGGGGCAATTCTGCTTTCAGTGTAGCGGCATGGTGCGACGCGATGTTGGCGGTGCCTTTCCAACATAATAGGTGCGGAGCAGGACGACGCAGGCCCTGCTCCGGGCGCGAGCACATCGGTATTGCCGGCTTGGAGGCGCGGGCGATGGTAACCCTGTGACCAACGATGAGAAGAAGCGGCGCAGCGGCGCGCGCGGAAGAGTTATAGCGGGGGGCCGAGCTTGAATCTGGACGGCACGTGGCGCGCAGACGAAGGGGCGAGATGGCGGATCAGTGCCGCGATCGTCAGTTCCTTGCAGCGAACAAGCGCCATGCCCCAATGACAGACGACGAGACCTGGAAAGCAGAATCATCGCGGGGCGTAGCTGTCGGCGACTCTACAAGATAATATGGTACTGCTTCACCGGAACTTCCCCCGGCGCCGCCAACCTGTGGCGCAGCAACGGTCACAATCCGTTTGTGGGCTGGATCCAATGATCGCGAGAATCAAAGTCCCAATCCTTCGGGACAGATCGAGCGCGACAATCGATCAAGCGATAAGAATTTTGTTGCCGATTCGTTCCCGATTATCCTAGAATCGGAGCGCGCGGCATCTGTAGCTGAAAGAGGGACGATGATGTCAATGATCCAGTTATTTATAAGCGCGCAAGCGCGGCGATCGGCCAGTCCCCGTGCTTGATCTCGCGAGCCACATGGTCGGCGAGCAGGCCTACAACGGCAAGACCCTCGCCGAGAGGGCTGCCGGTCGCTTCTACACGCCTGCTCAGCTGGCTGACGACATCGCGGAGCAGATGATCTCCGCGCTGAAGGCCACCGCGCTGACCCGGGTCGTCGCAACCGATCCCTTCTGTGGCGACGGTCGTCTCGTCATGGCCCTGCTGTCGGTGTCCGCCCGGAGCCCTAAGCTCGCGAAGCTGCCGTGGGTCATAGAGTTGCGTGATCGTGAGGCCGCTGCTGCAAAGACCGCCGGCGATCATGTGCGTGCTGCCGCACGCCGTCTGGGTATGGATGTCGAGACGGTCGTGATCGTGGGCGACACGTTCGCAAGCGACCTTTCGCCGCGCTTCGACCTCGTCATCACGAATCCCCCGTGGGAATTGCTGAAGCCCGATAGCCGGGAGATCAAGCACCTCACAGTCAAGGGTGCAGAACGATACAAGGAGGATCTACGGGCTGCGTCCCGGGTTCTCGACAATCGTTTCCCCGATGCGCGTGCGGATGGAGCCTGGGGTGGTTGGGGCACTAATCTCGCCCGATGTGGCTGGGACCTGTGCATGTCCATCGCGCGGAAGGGGGGCATCGTTGGTGTAATCCTTCCGGCCACCATCATGGGTGACCAGTCCTCGACTGCGATGCGTCGCAAGGCCTTCAGTTCGGGAACGCTCGTTGACGCTGCGGCCTACCCGGCTGAGGCTCGTCTATTCGATCGAGTGGATCAATCCGTCGTCGCGCTAACCATGCGCGTCGGCGATCACATATCGGGGAGTGGGCGTATCCGATCGTTCGATACCAATCGCCTTCTCGCCGATGAACAGACGATCGTCCTCAATACGTCGGCGATGGAGGCTCGGGGCTGGACAATCCCGACAGGGCGTCTCTCCGGTGCCGATGAGCTCGCCGACCGGTTCGTTGGGATGTCGACGCTTCAGTCACTCGAGGGTGAGGGTTCAACAGACCTCTGGCTTGGTCGTGAGCTTGACGAAACCCGCATCTCCGAAAAGGTGGTCGCTGGCTCCAGCCGCCCGTTCATCAAGGGACGCATGATCGGGCGGCACAACATCGTCAACGCACCGACGATGTCCGTTCGGTCGGCATTGTGCGGTGGCTTCCATTCTGCCGCTAGGCCGCGCGCGGTCTGGCGCGACGTCGCTCGCGCCACGTCGAAGCGCCGCATGATCGGAACCGTCATCCCGGCGGGATGGGTGGCAGGCAATTCCTTGCACGTGGCGTGCTATCGGGATGGCGATCCCGATCGCACCGTGGCGCTTCATGCGTTACTGTCGTCGTTCGTCGTCGAAGCCCAGGTCCGCGCGCGGCTGACGACCGGCCACATGTCACTGGGGGTGGTACGACAGGCTCGCATGCCGACTCTTAACGCTCGCCTGATCAATAGCCTGTCGTCGCTGGCACGTGGTGCAATGAATGGTGGTGGTGTGCCCGCTGAACATCGCCTCGAAATCGCCGTGGCAAAGGCATACGGGCTGGATCGCGACGATATGGCGCGCCTGCTGGACGACTTCCCTAAGCTCGAAGGATGGGAGCGCGAGGCCTTGACCAGCGTCGCGGCCTGGGCCGAGTAAGGCCCATGATCTTCAACCATCAAAGCGCCACGCTGAGTGAGCTCGACCTTCAATTCGCCCGCTCCGTACCGCCTGGCGGAAATTGGCAGGATATTCCCGTCAGCGTACCTTCTGCTCGCCTGGCGCAGATCAGGGAGAGCTGTGCGGCTGGCAAAGGATCGCGATCGACCTATTACGGTCGCCTGCGTCCCGATGCCCCGAGCTTCACGATCGGCACCTACTACACCCGACCCGGCAACGGGTGTTTTATGCATCCGGATGCCTCTCAGGACAGGACCATATCACACCGCGAAGCGGCACGACTGCAATCCTTCCCCGACAGCTTCGTCTTCAATGGATCGCAGCGCGCGGTCTGCCAGCAGATCGGCAACGCAGTCCCGCCGCTGCTAGCTATGCAGGTTGCCGAGGCACTCGGCACGGCCGGCGACATGGTGGACGTGTTCGCCGGTTGCGGTGGCCTGTCCCTCGGCTTCAAGTGGCAGGGGTGGAAGACGCTCGCAGCTACGGATTTCGACAAGTTCGCGGTGGAGGCGTTTAACCAGAACGTAGCGCCACTCGCCATCGTCGGTGATATGAATGACGACCAGGTGATCGAGCGTCTGGTGGCGGCCACAGAAAATCGGGATCGGTCCAGGCCGCTAGCTCTCGTCGGCGGACCTCCTTGCCAGGGATTCTCGACGGGCGGCAAGAAGCGGTCAGAGGACGACGCACGCAATCACCTTCATGCGCGCTATTCCATCCTGCTGGATCGCATGAAGCCCGATGTGTTCGTGTTCGAGAACGTCCTTGGTCTTCTCAGCATGTCGGGTGGTGCCTTCCTGCAGCTTATCCTCGCCGGCTTCGACGAGGCCGGATACGATGCCCAGATCTGGAAGATGAACGCCGCTGAGTTTGGGGTTCCTCAAAGGCGCGTTCGGGTGGTGATCGTCGGTGTTCGGCGGGGAGGCATGACGCCGCCCCGGAAGCCGTCAGAATGGTGTTCGCTCTCGGCCGGAAGGCTTCTCGAGACGCAGCCGGTCGTGACCGTAGACGAGGCCATTGGGGATTTGCCTCGCTTGACTGCAGGCCAAGACGGATCTGACCTCGAATATACAAGGGGACCTGCATCGTCATACCAAGCGCTAATGCGCGGGGAGATAACCCCAGCCAGGTATCTCGCAGAGGCACGCGGTTCCAGAACGAAGTTGGCGGCATGATCCCGATCAACTCCACGGCAGTCTACGACAAGGCGCTCGAGCTTCTGGAATCTGTAGGTGGCAATGGATTCCGCGGACGCGCGGCGCAGATATTTCTCGCCTGCAAGCACTATGGCAATCAGATACCGATCGTCGGATCGACGATCGGTATCGACTCCAGGCAGCTGCAGCGGCTGCTCGATGACCTATACAGCAAGCCTAGTCGGGGCACGCCTGACAAGATCGCGATCATCTTCGATGATGACCACAAGGTTCCTACAGGCACCACCGGTGGCATCCTGACCGTCGCCTCGAATATCTGGCGCAACAATCTCAATCTGCAGAAGGGCTTTGTCTGCTACGCGTCGGTGCAGGAGATGCAAACACCGGGTTTCGTCGCCGCCTCACGAAAGGTGTGTCCGCATCTGCGCCCCGTCGGCACTAAGACGCTAGCGAAATCGTGGTGTCACATCAAAGGGAAGCCACCGGCATATCGAGGTGAGGACAATCCCAAGATGTTCCGGAAGGATCCTGTCACCAACGAATACACGGTCCACGACCCTCAGGACGTGACCTTCTATTCCGGGATTGTCAGACCGGCCAGCGGCGTGAAGCTGCCGATCGCCGCCCTAATCGTCGCGATCTACTATGACGGCATTCTGGCGGCTGGGCGGAGTCATGTGGACGTCCCCGATTTCCTCACAGACTTCGGTTTCACGATGGCGGAGGCTGCGGCCTATTTCGACGACGACCCAGGGTCAGCTGCACATCAGGCTTTGGCGCTGGTCGCGACAAGGGTAACGTGGACACGTCTATCAACCGGTCCTGCGGTAGCAGTTCCGGCAGTGACGTTGCCTGGCGTCCCTCCGGCACCAACTCCAAAGGCGGTGACCGGCAAGGCGAAAGCCTTACCGCACCATAGCTCGATCGGGGTGACCACATCACCACCGCCGCCAGCGACAAGTGGATGGTGGAATGCGCAGCAGGCTGTGAGGACAACCCTGGAGACGGCAGGGTGGTTGGTCGTTGACGTAAGCGGCAAGAAAGTCGGATACGATTTCAAGATCATCAAGGCCGGGCAGGTCAAGATGGTGGAAGTCAAAAGTTCGGTGGGCATCTGCACCGCTACGCTCACCGATTTGGAATACCAGCAAGCACTGGCGGTGAGAAAAGACTTCGTGCTGGCGATTGTGGAACACTACGACCCCACGCTCCCTGCGATTATCCAGTGGGTCGAGGATCCCGCTCGCCTACAGATGACGCAGCGCCTGGTCGTCCAGTACACGCTTCCTCGCTCAGTGTGGAGAAACCATACCACGCCGATGCCGTAGGACTCCATCCGTCACACCGTGGTGAACCAACTCGTCGGTGTGCTTTGACGATGCCATCCTTCTCCTTGGCCCGCAGCGTCGCGCCGGGGCAGGTAAAGCTATGGGGACATCATACCGGCCAAGCCGGGAATCTCTGGATTTTCGTCCCTGGGACAAGCCGCACTCAGACAAATCATACACCGCATCCTGCGCAAGATCGCCGAGTGTCACCTCTCGAGCCGCGGCGATACCAGCAATGTTGCCGATCCGGCACTGGTCGATGATCTCTGGCGAACCGATCCCGGTAGCCCAAGGGACAATTGCGGGGTGCGCGCATTACCGCTATGTGACGGCAATACAGTTTCAAAGCAGGGGATAATATCAATGCGCTTCGCACCTTTCGTTCGTCTGGCCGCCGGCACGGCGATTATCGCGCTTGCTGGCGCGGCGCTCTCGCACCCGGCAAAGCCGGCAGCGCCCAAGGCGCGCTACGGAAGCTTCGGCGTAGACCTCACCTCGCAGGACAAGGCTGTGAAGCCAGGCGATGATTTCTGGACCTTTGCCAATGGCAGCTGGGCGAAGCGCACCGCCATCCCCGCCGACAAGGGTTCGGTCGGCTATGGCAACATCCTGACCGACGAGGCCGAGGTCAATGTCCGCAAGATCCTCGACGACATGGCTGCCGACCCCGCCAAGTTCGGCGCGACGGGCAAGCAGGTTGGTGACCTTTATGCCAGCTGGATGGACACCGCTGGCATCGAGGCCAGGGGTACTGCCCCGCTCAAGCCATATCTTGACCGCATTGCAGCGGTAAACGACCTGACCGGGCTGCAGATTCTGTTCGCCAGCCCCGGCTATGCCGCGCCGGTCAACGTTGGCGCATTTCCCAACCCGACCGATCCGACGCGCTATACCGCTGCGGCGAGCCAGGGCGGCCTTGGCATGCCGCGCGACTATTATCTGCTGGAAGGCGAAAAATACGACGGCTTCCGCAAGGCCTATCGCGCCTATATCCAGCAGATGCAGGAACTGGCGGGAATCCCTGACGCCAGCGCAAAAGCCGATGCCATCTTCGCGCTCGAAACCGCGCTGGCCAAGGTACAATGGTCACCCGAGCAGAACCGCGATCTCGCCAAGATCTTTGATCCGCAGACGCTTGACGGCCTGAAGAAAAAGGCCCCCGAATTCGATTGGGCCCTGTTGCTGAAAACTGCGGGGGTCGATTCATCGCCGACCGTGGTGATGGCCAACAACACTGCCTTGATCGCCAGCGGAAAGCTCCTGGTGGCGACGCCGCTGCAAACATGGAAAGACTATGTCGCCTTCCATTTCGTCAGCGACCACGCGACCTTCCTGCCCAAGGCATTTGACGACGCGAACTTCAACTTCTTCTCGAAAACGCTTGCTGGCGTGCCGGTGCAGCGGGATCGCTGGAAGCGCGGCGTCCAGCTGATGAACGGCGCGCTGGGCGAAGCAGTCGGGCAGATCTATGTCGCCCGCCATTTCCCGGCCTCGAGCCAGGCCAAGATGATGGACCTGATCGAGAATCTGCGTGCCGCGTACAAGGCGCGCATCTCGGGCAGCAGCTGGATGGATGAAGCGACAAAGAAGGCCGCATTGGTCAAGCTGGCCGCTTTTGAGCCGCGCGTTGGTTTCCCAACCAAATATATCGATTACTCGTCATTCCATACTGACCGGAACGACCTGCTCGGCAACGCCGTGCGCTCGGGTGAGTTTCAGCATCAGCTTGAGCTGCAACGCTTCTCCAAGCCAGTTGATCGGGCATTATGGGGCATGACACCGCAGACGGTGAACGCCTATTACAACCCGCTCGCCAACCAGATCACCTTCCCGGCCGCGATCCTGCAACCGCCCTATTTTGACCCGAATGCCGATCCGGCGGTCAATTACGGCGCGATTGGCGCGATCATTGGCCATGAGATGGGTCACGGCTTTGACGATCAGGGCAGCCTGTTCGGCCCGACCGGCAAGATCGAGAACTGGTGGACCCCGGCCTCGAAGGAAGCCTTCAAGAAGCGCACCGCCGCGCTGTCCGCGCAGTATGACAAGTACGAACCGATCCCTGGGACACACATCAAGGGTGGGCTGACGCTGGGCGAGAATATCGGTGACCTCGGCGGTGTCGAGGCAGCTTATTCAGCGTACAAGCTCTATCAGGCCAAGCACGGCAAGGCACCGGTGATCGGCGGCCTGACCGGTGATCAGCGCTTCTTCCTCGCCTATGCCCAGGCCTGGCAATCGAAGAGTCGCGAAGATGCGCAGCGCGCCCGCTTGCTGACTGACCCGCATTCGCCGGCCATGTTCCGCGTCAACGGCATCGTTCGCAATGTCGATGCCTGGTACACAGCCTTCAACATCAAGCCCGGCGACGCGCTGTACCTCGCGCCCGAGCAGCGTGTGCATATCTGGTAAAAACCCGTACTGGACAGCTTCCCTGGTCGGAGACACACTGCCGACCAGGGAGAGTTGTGATGACGATGATTGAGTTACGGCCACTGGCCGAGCATTGCGGTGTTGAAGCGCTGGGTGTTGACCTGCGCACGATCGATGACGCCGGGATGGCGAAGATCAGACAGGCGGTGGCGGATCGCGGCGTTCTGTTTGTTCGCGATCAGGAACTGGCCCCCGAAGACCATATCGCCTTTGCCCATCGCTGGGGCTCGATCGACGTGAACAATTATTTCCCCGCCAATGGTGGCCACCCCGAAATCGCCGAAGTACGCAAGAGCGAGGGGCAGACGACCAATATCGGCGGCGGCTGGCATACCGACCACAGCTATGACCAGGTGCCGGCCATGGGATCGATCCTGCTGGCACGCGAAACTCCGCCCGAAGGGGGCGATACGCTGTTCGCCAGCATGGGCGCAGCTTTCGACGCCTTGTCCCCCGGCCTGCAGAAAACGCTTGAGGGGCTGCGCGCGGTGCATAGCGCTGACCATATCTACGGCCATGACGGCATCTACGCGAAGACCGATCAGGCGGCGGACCTCAAGGGTCACGACATCCATGCCGCCGCTGTTCACCCCGTGGTGATCCGCCACCCCGTCACCGGGCGCAAGCTGCTCTACGTCAACCCCGCCTTCACCCTGTTCTTCGAGGGCTGGACGCGCGAGGAGAGCGTGCCGCTGCTTTCATGGCTCTACTCGGTTGCCATGCGTGAGGAATTCCAGTGCCGCCTGAAATGGGCGCCGGGATCACTCGCCATCTGGGACAATCGCTCAACCTGGCACTTCGCCATGAACGACTATCACGGCCATCGCCGGTTGATGCATCGCATCACCATCTCAGGCGTGCCGCTGGAATAGCCTCACCGCAGCAGGACCAGTTCCTCCGCCATGCTCGGATGGAGCGCAACCGTATCGTCGAACGCCTGCTTCGTCAGACCTGCCTTGATCGCCACCGCCGCCGCCTGAAGAATCTCGGGCGAGTCCGGGCCGATCATGTGCAGGCCGACGACGCGGTTGGTGACGCCGCAGCACACCATCTTGTAGAGCGCACGTTCGTTGCGACCCGCCAGGACATTCTTCATCGCGCGGAAGTCTGAGGTGTAGATCTTGACCGAGCCAAGCTTGTTGCGCGCCTGGCTCTCGGTCATCCCGACAGCGGCAATCGGCGGCTGGCTGAACACCGCAGACGGGATGTTGTCATAATCGACCCGCGTCGGCTTGTTGCCATAATGGGTGTCGGCAAAGGCCTGCCCCTCTCGGATCGCGATCGGCGTCAGCTGCACGCGATTGGTCACATCGCCAATGGCGTAGATGCTCGGGCAGGTTGAGCGATTGTCGTCATCGACCTTGACCGCACCCTTGACATCCAGTTCCACCCCGGCAGTTTCCAGCCCAAGGCCCCTGGTGTTGGGATCGCGCCCGGTGGCAAACATCACGCAATCGACGGTCAACGGGTCATGACCCTTCATTGTGACCGTCAGGCTGCCATCGGCGTTCTTTGTGATGCCCTCAAAACCCGCATTGAAACGATATTCGATCCCCTTCATCATCGAGATCTGCAGCAGCCGGTCGCGGATCTGCTCGTCATAACCGCGCAGGATGACATCGCTGCGGTTGATCAGCGTGACATGCGAGCCAAGCCCGTGGAAGATGCCGGCAAACTCGTTGGCGATATAGCCCGCGCCGGCAATCAGCACGCGCCTGGGCAGCGCATCAAGGTGGAACACCTCATTTGAGGTAATGCCGAGCTCATGTCCCGGGCATGACGGCACCGATGGGGTGGCGCCGCTGGCAACAAGGATGGTCCTGGCGGTGACAGTGCGGCCATCACCAAGCCTTACGCTGTTCGGCCCGGTAACCTCGGCACGGTCGAGGATGATGTCCACGCCATTATTCTGCAACGTCTGGGTATAGGCTCCGTTGATCCGGTCGACCTCTTCAAAGACGTTGGTGGTCAGAACCTTCCAGTCGAACTCACATTCCGGCACCTTCCAGCCGAACCGGCGTGCATCGGCCAGATCTTCGGCGAAATGCGCACCATAGACGAGCAGCTTCTTCGGGACGCAGCCCCGGATGACGCAGGTGCCACCAACCCGATATTCCTCCGCCACGGCAACCTTGGCGCCGTGCGCGGCGGCAACGCGTGAGGCGCGGGTGCCGCCGGAGCCGGCACCGATGACGAAGAGATCATAGTCATATTCAGTCATTGCAACCTCCGCGCATCCCGAACCTGCCGGGCGAAAACAAAATCAGGGCAATCAGGCAAAGGCACGCCTGATCAGATCGAGGGTCGATACATCGAAATCACCCCCGCCGCCGTCCAGAATGGCACCAGCCGCCTTGGCCATTTCCTTGCCCAGCTCAACGCCGAACTGGTCAAAGGAATTGATCCCCAGCATCACGCCGCTGACGAACACCCGCTGTTCGTAAAAGGCGAGCAAGGCGCCCAGCGAGCGCGGATCAAGATCGTCGAGCAGGATCGTCGTCGAGGGACGATCACCGGGGTAGCTGCGCGCCGGATCCTGGTCATTGCTCCGCCCCTTCATCAATGCCGCACCCTGCGCAAAGGCATTAAGCAGCAACTGGCGGTGATGATCATCCGACTGGACATCGCCCGGCTCAATCGTGGCGATGAACTCTACCGGGACCAGATGTGTCCCCTGATGCAGCAACTGGAACACGGCATGTTGCGCGTCAGTGCCGACGCCACCCCAGGTGATCGGCGCACTGGGCCGGTCGAGCCGGGTGCCATCAGTCGTTACGCCCTTGCCATTCGATTCCATCTCCAGTTGCTGAAGATAGGAAGGCAACAACCGCAACCGCTCATCATAGGCAAAGGTCGCACGCGTCTCGCAGTGGCGAACCTGTGTGTAATAAAGGTCAGCAAAGGCGGCGAGCACCGGCGCATTCTCGTGCAGCGCGGTCAGCCGGAAATGGCGGTCCATCTCGGCGGCGCCTTCGAGCAGTTCCGCAAACGCATCCCAGCCCAGTGCCAGCGCCGCCGGAAAGCCGATCGACGACCACAGCGAATAGCGACCGCCAACCGATTCCATGAACGGCAAGATGCGGGTTTCATCGACCCCCCAGGCCATTGCCTTGTCAGGGTCAGCGGTCAGCGCGATGACGCGGCCATAGACATCCTCAACGCCGTGCTGGCTCATCCATTGCAGCACCGACTCGGCATTGAGCATCGTCTCTGTCGTGGTGAAGGTCTTTGACGCGATGACCAGCAACGTGGCGGCAGGATCAAACCTGGCGAACACTTCTTCCAGCGCGACGCCATCAACATTCGATACAATCGCCACGTCATAGCGATCGCTCTCGCGCCCCAGCGCATCGATCAGCAGATGCGGGCCGAGCGCCGATCCACCAATGCCGACATGCAGCACGTGCCGGACTGACCCCAGTGCCTCAGCCTCAATTGCGTCGATCAAGGCTCGCATCCGGTCGTGCAGGGCACGCGCCTGGGCAACGGTTTCCGGGTCACCTTCGCCGCGCTCGGCGGTATGGGTCACGGCACGTCCCTCGGTCAGATTGACCTTCTCACCAGCGAACAACGCCTCGCGCCGGGCCGCCAGCCCCTGAGCAGCGGCGAGTTGTTCAAAGGCGGCAACGGCCTGTGCGGTCAGATGGGTCTTGGACCAGTCGAAATGGATCCCGGCAATATCAACGCTGAAGCGCGCAAGACGCGCCGGATCACTGGCAAACAATGTCTCCAGCCGCTCCTGCGGCAAGGCTTCGATCATACTCCAGTCGGCTGCCATCAACTCTTCTCCATGATCCCGCGGCGGAGATAGGGAAGCAAACGCGGCAGCGCCACCACCGACCACATCCCATGCCAGAACATTCACACCACAAAGCCGTGCTTGACGCCACCCGCTGCCTGGCGCAACCCGCGCAATATGGCTGATACCGACACCCCGGGCGAACCCGTCGCCACCACCACCATTGTCTCCCCGCCAAAACCGAAATCGGAAATGCGCGAGACATTGTCTTTCCTGCTCAAGCTCGGGCTGGGCGTGGCGATCTTCCGCAGCTTCTTCTTCTCGCCCTTCTTCATCCCGTCGCAGTCAATGCTGCCACGGCTCTATGTCGGGGACTATCTGTTCGTTTCAAAATGGAATTATGGCTTTTCGCGCTGGTCCCTGCCGTTCGGCGTGCCGCTGATCCCGGGCAAGATCTTCAGCCGCGCGCCCGAACGCGGCGATGTCGTCGTGTTTCGTGGGCCGCCGCCGAAAGACGATGATCATGATGTGATCAAGCGCGTTATCGGCCTGCCCGGCGACACGATCGAGATGCGGCACGGCCAGTTGATTCTGAACGGCGTTGCCGTGCCCAAGGTGCCGGTCGCTGACTTCACCATCCCGCTGTCACCCAATTACAGCGACCCGCGACCGGGTGATGATGGCTGCCCGGCCGAGTTTCGCGACGTGCTGAACGGCCAGCCGATTTGCCGTTACAAGCAGTTTCGCGAAACGCTTCCCAATGGCGTCAGCTACAATGTGCTTGATCGCGGCGATGATGCACCGGGCGATACCACCGGCCTCTATACCGTTCCCGCCGGCACCGTGTTCCTGATGGGCGACAATCGCGATGACAGCGGCGACAGCCGCTTTGCACCACCCGAGGGCATGGGGTTCATCCCGTTCGAGCGGCTTGAGGGCAAGGCATTGTTCACCTTCTGGTCAACCGACGGTTCCGCGTCGTGGGTGTTGCCCTGGACGTGGTTCACCGCCGCACGCTGGAGCCGCATGGGGCAAGGCTTTTGAGCGACGCGCTGATCGACTGGATTACCAAGACCACCGGCCATCGCCCGGCCGAGCGCCCCCTGTTTGAACGCGCGCTCACTCATGGCAGCCAGGGCGCGGACAATTATGAACGGCTGGAGTTCCTCGGTGACCGGGTGCTCGGGCTGATCATCGCCGAGTGGCTGACCGAGCTGTTTCCCGGTGAAGCCGAGGGCGCCTTGTCGAAACGGCTGCACGCGCTGGTGTCAGGCGCGGTATGCGCCGATGTTGCCCGCGATCTGGAGGTTGGCGCGCAGCTACGGCTCGGCAAACAGGCACGTGACGATGGCGCTGGCGACAGCGACAATGTGCTGGGTGACGTGATGGAATCGCTCATCGGCGCGCTGTACCGCGATGCCGGGCTGGACGTGGTGCGCGGCTTCATCCGCCAATCCTGGGGCGAACGGGTGACCGCCAGATCAAGGCGCCGCAGCACCCCAAATCCGCCTTGCTTGAATGGGCCGCCGCGCACAAACGCCGCACGCCAAGCTATGAGGTGACGGACCGCTCCGGCCCCGACCACGCGCCGCGTTTCACCGTAAAGGCAGCAATCGGCACCTTCGCCGAGGCCAGCGCCACCGGCAGTTCAAAACAGGAAGCCGAAACCGCGGCAGCGGCAGCGTTGCTGGAAAAACTGGGTTAGCCAGACAGAATGACAGCCCTTCGACAAGCTCAGGGCGAACGGAAGGTTTGAGTTAATGACGGAACAACATTGCGGCCTGGTCGCTGTCCTGGGGGCGCCCAATGCGGGCAAGTCCACCCTGGTGAATGCGCTGGTCGGGCAGAAGGTGGCGATTGTCAGCCCCAAGGCGCAGACGACGCGCGCAAGGCTGCTCGGTGTTGCGATTGAAGGGGAGACGCAGCTGTTGCTGGTCGATACGCCCGGCATCTTTGAGCCCAAGCGGCGGCTTGACCGCGCGATGGTCGCTGCTGCGTGGGGTGGGACCGAGGGCGCCGATGTGCTGGCGCTGGTGGTCGATGCCAAGGGCGGCATTCCGGCGAAGGTCAGCGAGATCGCCAGTGGCCTGAAGGGCCGGCACGAGACCAAATATCTGATCCTCAACAAGGTCGATATCGCCGACAAGGCGCGCCTGCTGGTCCATGCCGAGAAGCTCAATGCGCTGGCCGATTTCAGCGAGACCTTCTTCGTCAGCGCCTCGACCGGCGACGGCGTGGCGGAACTGAAGCGCGCGCTCGCCGCGCGGATGCCGGCGGCGCACTGGCACTATCCCGAGGACCAGGTATCCGACGCGAGCGAGCGGGCGATGGCCGCCGAAGTGACGCGCGAGCAGCTCTACCTCCAGCTTCACGCCGAACTGCCCTATGCCAGCGCGATCGAGACCGAGAGCTTCAAGGAGCGCGAGGACGGATCAGTCGAAATCCACCAGCAGATCATGGTCGAGCGCCCGACGCAGCGCGCGATCGTGCTGGGCAAGGGCGGCGCGCGCATTCGCGAGATCGGCGCAAGGGCGCGCGCAGAGCTTGGCATCATGCTCGATCGGCCAGTACATCTTTACCTTCACGTGAAAGTAAGGCCGGGCTGGGATGATGAGCGCGATATGTATCGCGAGATGGGGCTGGACTGGGTGGAATGACCAGGGTGGTGAAAGCAGCGATTGTCCAGGCGGCCCCGATGCCGCTGGCGGTCGGGCATGGCATTGAGCGGCTGGTCGCGATGATCGGCGACGCTGCGGATGTTGGCGTCGAGATCGTTGCTTTCGGTGAGACCTTCCTTGGCGGCTACCCCTTGTGGCTCGACGAAGCGCCATCGGCGGCGATCTGGGAGCATCGCGGGACACAGGCACTCCATGCGATCATGCTCGATCAGGCATTGCGACCCAATGACCCGCGCCTTGCCCCGGTTCAGGCATTGGTCGATCAGGCCAATATCCTCGCCTCGGTCGGCGCGCATGAGCGGGTGCGCGGCAGCCTGTTCAATACGCAGTATCTCTTTCGCCCCGGCCAACCACCAATGCTTCACCGCAAACTCGTGCCGACGCATGGCGAACGGCTGATCTGGGGGCGCGGTGACGGCTCGACGCTTGGCGTCCATGAGGCCGAATGGGGCGCCGTCGGATCACTGATCTGCTGGGAACACTGGATGCCGTTCGCCCGCGCCGCCATGCATCATGCCGGTGAGGCGGTTCACATTGCGGCATGGCCGACGGTGCGCGAGATTTATGGCGTCGCATCGCGGCATTATGCCTTTGAAGGCCGCTGTTTCGTGCTGGCAGCCGGGACGCTCCAGCACCGCGACGATATGCTGGCCGGGCTTGAGCTGGTCGGCGGTGACCCTGACGCGCGCACGCTGTTGCTCGGAATGCCGGAAGGGGTTCTGCAAAAGGGTGGCAGCATGATCATCGCCCCAGACGGCACGGTGCTCGCCCAGGCCAATGACGAGCCCGACCTGTTGCTTGCGGACCTCGACCTGTCGATGATCGGGCGCGGGCTGACATCGCTCGACACCGACGGCCATTATGCCCGGCCCGACCTGTTCGAACTGCATATTGACCGCCGCCCGCGCGAAGGGTTGGTCGCAGCAGAAAACGGGCTGAAACCGGTGTGATCAGACAGGCGCCCTTCGCGCTCTGTTATGCCTGTTTTGCGTGACTTTTTGTTTTTTGGCCCTGTTCCGGAGGCCGCGTGCGACGCCGTTCAGCATTAGATAGACTTTGTTTCAAATGCTTATGTGATTTTCCTGCGCTGAGACACACATCACCGGAACAGAGCCCATAACAGAGGCCGGAACAGGCAATTGCCCGCCACGGAACAGGGCATAACAGAGCGCGAGGCACGACGGCCGCGACGCCGCACGCCCAGATGATCGACGATAAGAAAGAACGGTCCGCATTGCGCCCGAGGATTGCGGGCCTGTCAGCAAAACCAGCATGATTGAATCGCGATGCCGCGTGGATGACGCCGCGCATCCACTGCCTCAGCGCTGCGCGAGCAGTTCATCAACCCATGCCGGCACCAGCACTCCAGCCGGGCCGCTCCGCGTTTCGCCGAACCACGCACTGCCAGCGGAGGGCTCAAGGTTGAGTTCCAGCGTCTGCGCACCGTGATAGCGCGCCGTCTGGACGAAACCGGCGGCGGGATAGACCGCACCCGACGTGCCGATCGAAACGAACAGGTCGGCACGCGACAGCGCCTGCTCGATGCGCGCCATCTGATAGGGCATCTCACCGAAGAAGACGATGTCCGGGCGCAGCGCGGGCGCCGCGCAGGCCGGGCAGAGCGAACCCGGCGGCAGATCACCGGTCCAGACGTGCTGATCGCCGCAGGAGGCGCACAGCGCCGACAACAACGCACCGTGCATGTGCAACAGGCGCTTCGCCCCGGCGCGTTCATGCAGGTCATCGACATTCTGCGTCACGATCAGCAGCTCGCCCGGCCAGGCGGCATCGAGCCGCGCGAGCGCGTCATGCGCCGGGTTGGGCGCGACGGTGGCGAGTGCGGCACGGCGCAGATCGTAAAAGCGGTGGACGAGATCGGGATCGGCAGCGAGCGCCTCGGGCGTGCAGACATCCTCGACGCGGTGCCCCTCCCACAGCCCGCCCGGCCCGCGAAAGGTGGCGATGCCGGATTCGGCGGAGATGCCGGCGCCGGTCAGGATGACGATGTTTTGGGGGTGGGGCATCATTGGGCCAGAGCAGCAAAAATGGGGGATGCAGCGTCGGGTGTTGGGAGGCCGGAGACCTGGCCATCGCCTACTTCGAGGAGCCACCACCGGCCCTCCGCATCACACGAAAAATCTGCCGACGCAAATGGGCTAGGCACTTTCTCGGCGACGTTACTCAGCAATTCGGAAGGTGGCGCACCAAGCTGTTTGGCGGCTTCGGACCGTGGCCAACATCCCACCACTCGGCCTTTCACCACGAAAGCTCGATATTCGTATGCGGGCAACCCAAGCGGGAGCAGCGGGACATAAGCTTTGAACACAATCCCGCCGACAAGGCTCTCGCCCTGAAGCTCTCGAAATCGCGAAACAACCCGGTCGACCTCGTCTTCATCCGAGGCATTGGAAATGTAACAGGCCTCTGCCCAATACCCTGATGCCTGAGATTTTACCCAGTCCTTGATGATGACGGGAGTCGATCCAAATTGCGCCAGCAGGTCACGCCTCACGCTGACGTTATCGAGCTCATCGATCGGCAGCCATGCGGTCTTCGGCATCCACTCTGCCAAAGCATCATAGGAGCCAGGGGCGTGGTGGCACGCCTCATATTCCTCAGGAGAGGTCAGCAATGAGATATCGCGCGCTGCAAGCGCTCTGAACAAGCTTTCATAGGCGGCGGCGCTGAGCATCCATCCTCGATAGAGCGCTGCGCCGCTCTCATCGAACCGCGTTTTGCGGAGCGCGCCGTCAGGATTAATCCTTCGATCCAGTTCGTCGTGATCAAGCCTGACTGGCCAAAAGCCAGCCTCTCGCGCGGGCTCAACTTCGTCTGCGAAATCTGCTTCGACGGATCGCGGGTCGATTGGATCCACACAAAATATCGCGAATGGCGCTGGCATGGTGGTGATCGCTATCCGTTCGACATTGTTGGTGCCGGGAGGGCAGGAGAAACCCGTCTGCATCTCGCGAAGCTCCGGCTGATCCCCTTGCCGAGTCTTACCTCCCGGCTCGGCTAAGAGACCGATACCTTAGCGATGCTTGCGAACGCCCGCTATGGGAGATGGATTGTATGAGTGTGTTCGGCCACGCGGGGCGACACACGACCATGGAAATTCGCTACCGCAACGCTCGATTATCAACCTTCCCCAACTGGGCCCCAGCCTTCGCCGGGGTGGTGTTAGGTTAGAGACGATTGGAGACGCTCGGGTGCCCCCCTACCCGTCGATCAGCCGGTACCCCACCCCGACCTCGTTGCGGATCAGCGCCGGGCGAGACGGATCGACCTCCAGCTTCTGGCGCAAATTGCGGATGACGATGCGGAGATATTCGACATGGTCCTGATGCGCCGAGCCCCACACGTCGCGCAGCAACTGGGTGTGGCCGAAGATGCGACCGGGTTTGCTCGCCAGCTGGGCGAGGACGCCGAATTCCTTGGGGGAAAGGTGCACCGCCGCGCCGGCGCGGGTCACGCGGCGATCGGCCAGATCGATCGCCACGTCGCCGATCATCACGACCATCTCGACGGCCGTGCCCGAGAGGCGGTGGCGCAGCGCGGCACGGATGCGGGCGAGCAGTTCCTCGGTGTCGAACGGCTTGGTGAGATAGTCGTCGGCGCCGAGATCAAGCGCGGCGACCTTTTCGGCGGTTTCCTCGCGCGCCGAGGCGATGATGACGGCGGCGCCCTTCGCCTTGATCAACTGGATCAGTTCGAGCCCGTCGCGATCGGGCAGGCCGAGGTCGAGCAATACGAGATCGGGTTTGTCGATGTCGAGCAGCGACAGCCCCTCGCGCGCGGTCGCCGCCTCGCCCGCGCGGTAGCCGGCGCGCTCGACGGTGGCGCGCAGCAGGCGGCGGATATGGGCGTCGTCCTCGACGATCAGGATCCGGGCGGTGGTGGTCATGTGCGAAGCTTTAGCCCGTTCGCCCTGGCGAGTCAGGTCGGATCACGTCCGGGGGCGAAGGGGTTTTTTTTGGCGCGTATCACGAGCGCTGGTCTCTGCGAGACACACCCCTCTCCCTGCCCTCTCCCCGGAGGGGAGAGGGGAAGTTGCGCCTATTGGTGCGGCACCTGGTCCAGCGCGCGGTTGAGGGCGAGGAGGTTAACGTGCGGTTCGCCGATGATGCCGAGGAACGGCTGCTCAGTGTGGTCGGCGACGAGCTGACGCAACAGCCCCGCGTTGATATGCCGTGCCTTCGCGACCCGATCGACCTGATAAAAAGCCGCCTCGGGGCTCAGATCGGGGTCGAGCCCCGAGGCGGAAGTGGTCACCAGATCGGCGGGAACGTTTTGACCCGGTGAAGGGGGCGCAGCCTTGACGTCGCCGCGCACGCGATCGGCGAGCGCCTGCGCGGTCGGGGCGAGATTGGAGCCGGACGAGGCGCTGGCATCATAACCCTTGCCGGCGGCCGAGGGCCGGCTGTGGAAATAGCGATCGCTGACGAAACCCTGGCCGATCAGGCTGGAGCCGATCACCTTGCCATTGTCCGTCACGAGGCTGCCATTGGCCTGGGCCGGGAAGGCGACCTGGCCGATGCCGGTCAGCGCCAGCGGGTAGAGGATGCCGAGCAGGATTGCGAAGGCGATGGTGAGGGCGAGTGCGGGGCGGAGCGCGGTCTTGAAATCGGTGAGCATCTTTTTTCTCCTTCCCCGGCGAAGGCCGGGGCCCAGTTACGGGCGGCTAGAAATGGGGGGCGGCGTGTCGTCATTGCGGCTTTCCCAACTGGGCTCCGGCCTTCGCCGGGGTGGTCGTTGGGGGGAGCCGCCGGTGGCTGTCATCACGCCAGATGTACGCCCGTGACGAACAGATCGATCAGCTTGATGCCGATGAACGGGGCGACGAGGCCGCCAAGGCCGTAGATGGCGAGGTTGCGCGCGAGCAGCGGCCCCGCCGGCATCGGTTTGTAGGTAACGCCCTTGAGCGCGAGCGGCACGAGCAGCGGGATGATCAGCGCGTTGAAGATGATCGCCGAGAGGATCGCCGATTGCGGCGTCGCCAGCCCCATCACGTTGAGCACGCCGAGCCCGGGATAAAGCGCGACGAACATCGCCGGGATGATCGCGAAATATTTGGCGACGTCATTGGCGACCGAGAAGGTGGTCAGCGCGCCGCGCGTCATCAGCAACTGCTTGCCCAGGCCGACGATCTCGATCAGCTTGGTCGGGTCGCTGTCGAGATCGACCATGTTGCCGGCCTCGCGCGCGGCCTGGGTGCCGGTGTTCATCGCCACGCCGACATCGGCCTGGGCGAGCGCGGGGGCGTCGTTGGTGCCGTCGCCGCACATCGCGACGAGCCGGCCACCCTGCTGTTCCTTGCGGATCAGCGCGAGCTTGTCCTCGGGCGTCGCCTCGGCGAGGAAGTCATCGACCCCGGCCTCGGCGGCGATGGCGGCGGCGGTCAGCGGGTTGTCGCCGGTGATCATCACCGTGCGGATACCCATCTGGCGCAGCTCGCCGAAGCGCTCGCGGATGCCGGCCTTGACGATGTCCTTGAGCGCGACGACGCCGAGCAGCTTGCCGTCCTTCGATACGGCGAGCGGGGTCATGCCGCCGCGCGCGATTTCCTCGGTGACCTTGCGCAGTTCGGCGGCTGCCGGCGTGTCGCCGAGACCGGGCTCGTTGCGCAGGATCGAGTCGACCGCGCCCTTGCGGATCACGCTGTCGCCGACCTTGATCCCCGAAAAGCGCGTCTGTGCGGTGAACGGGATGATCTCGGCGCCGTCGGGCATGGCGAGCGTCGGGATGGCGTGGCGCTCGCGTGCCAGCACGACGATCGAGCGGCCCTCCGGCGTTTCGTCGGCGAGGCTCGACAGCAGCGCGGCATGGGCCAGCGTCTCGACGGTGACGTCGGTCAGCGGGTGAAACTTGCTCGCCTGACGATCGCCAATGGTGATCGTGCCGGTCTTGTCGAGCAGCAACACGTCGATGTCGCCCGCCGCCTCGACCGCGCGGCCCGACTTGGCGAGCACGTTGAAGCGCACCAGCCGGTCCATACCGGCGATACCGATCGCCGACAGCAAGGCGGCAATGGTCGTCGGGATGAGCGTGATGAGCAGCGCAGCGAGGATTGCGACGGGAACGCCGCCGCCGGCATAGGCGGCAAAGGCCGGAATGGTGCCGACCGCGATCAGGAAGATGATCGTCAGGCCGACCAGCAGGATGGTCAGCGCGATCTCATTGGGGGTTTTCTGGCGCTCGGCGCCCTCGACCAGCGCGATCATGCGGTCGAGGAAGCCCTGGCCGGGTTCCTGCGTGACGCGGACCTTGATCTGGTCGGAGATGACGCGCGTGCCGGCGGTAACCGCCGAGCGGTCGCCGCCCGCCTCGCGGATGACGGGGGCGCTCTCGCCGGTGATCGCGGCCTCATTGACCGAGGCGACGCCGGCGATGACCTCACCATCAGCGGGGATCAGGTCGCCGGTCTCGACCAGCACGATCTCGTCCTTTTCCAGCCGGCTTGCCGCGACCAGTTCCCAGGTCTCGCCGACACCGAGCATGCGCTTGGCGGTGAGATCGGCCTTGGCGGCGCGCAGCGAGGCGGCCTGGGCGCGGCCCCGCCCCTCGGCCAGCGCCTCGGCAAAGGTGCCGAACAGCACCGTCAGCCACAGCCAGACGATCAACTGGAGCTGGAAGCCGGTGGCGAGCGGCTCGCCGCCGATGACCAGCAACACGGTGAGCAACGCCGCGACGGTCGCGGTGGTGAACATCACCGGGTTCTTGATCAGCTGGCGCGGATCGAGCTTCTTGAACGCATCGCCGATCGCCGGGAGGAGCAGATTGGCGGTGAAGATGGAGGTGGTCTGGGTCATCGAATTGCTCCAGTCCCCTCTCCCATCGGGAGAGGGAGGGGCCCGCCCGGCGCAGCCGGGTGGGAGGGTGAGGGTGAGAGGTGGGCGGGTGGGTTGACCGACGGGCGGACCCTCACCCTTCCGGCGCTTCGCGCCTCCCTCCCTCTCCCGCAGGGAGAGGGATTTCTCACGACAGGTGGCCGCTGATCATCGCGAGATGATCGGCGATCGGTCCGAGCGCGAGGCTGGGCAGGAAGGTCAGGCCACCCATGATCAGGATGACGCCAAGCAGCAGCCCGACCCAGAGCGGGCCGGTGGTCGGGAAGGAGCCCGATGACGGCGGGGTGTGCTTCTTCGCCGCGAGGCTGCCGGCGATCGCCAGCATCGGCACGATCATGAAGAAGCGCCCGCCCCACATCGCGATCCCGAGCAGCGCATTGTAGAAGGGCGTGCCGGCGGTGAGCCCGGCAAAGGCCGAGCCATTGTTGCCGACGGCCGAGCTGAAGGCATAGACGATCTCCGAGAAGCCATGCGCGCCCTTGGCGAGCGGACCCGCCTGGCCGGCGGTGGTGACCGCAGCGATGGCGGTGCCGCCGAGGATCAGCAGCGGCAGCACGGCGATGGCGAGCACCGCGAACTTGACCTCGCGCCCCTCGATCTTCTTGCCGACATATTCCGGCGTGCGCCCGACCATCAGCCCGGCGACGAACACGCTGAGGATGGCGAAGAGCAGGAAGCCGTAGATGCCCGCGCCGACGCCGCCGACGACGACCTCGCCAAGCTGGATGTTGATCAGCGGGATCATGCCGCCCAAGGCGGTGAAGCTGTCATGCATCGCATTGACCGCGCCGCATGACGCATCGGTGGTGACGACGGCGAAGAGCGACGAGGCAGCCGCGCCGAAGCGCACTTCCTTGCCCTCCATATTGGCGCCAGCGACGCCGAGCTGGTGCAGCACGGGGTTGCCGGCGGCTTCCTGCCAATAGGCGATCGAGGTGCCGGCGAGGAACAGGATGGTCATCGCCGCGAGGATCGCCCAGCCCTGCTTCGTGTTGCCGACCGCCTTGCCGAAGCACCAGGTCAGGCCGAAGCCGATCAGGAAGATCGACAGCATCTCGACGAAATTGGTCAGCGCGGTGGGATTTTCGAACGGATGCGCGCTGTTGGCATTGAAGAAGCCGCCACCATTGGTGCCGAGCATCTTGATCGCTTCCTGGCTCGCCACCGGGCCGAGCGCGATGGTCTGCTTGACGCCTTCCAGCGTCGTCGCGTCGACCGACATGGCCAGCGTCTGCGGCACGCCGCTGGCGATGAGATAGACCGCATAGATGATCGAGATAGGCAGCAGCAGGTAGAGCGTGACGCGCGTGCAATCCGCCCAGAAATTGCCGACCGTCTTCGATTCACGCCGCGCGAAACCGCGGAACAGCGCGAAGGCGAGCGCGATGCCGGTCGCGGCGGAGAGGAAGTTGTGGATCGTCAGGCCGAACATCTGGCTGAAGTTCGACAGCGCCGCCTCACCCGAATAATATTGCCAGTTGGTGTTGGTGGTGAAGCTGATCGCGACGTTCCACGCGCCGTCCGGGGTGAGCCCGGCATAGCCGCGCGGGTTTAGCGGCAAATAATATTGCAGCCGCAGCACGGCATAGGTCAGCACCAGCAGCGCGAGGTTGAACGCCAGCATGTGCACGGCGTAGCGGCGCCAGCCCTGCTCGGCATTGGGATCGATCCCGGCGAGCTTGTATAAGCCGCGCTCGACCGGGCCGAGCACGGTGTGGAGCGGCGTGCGGCGCCCTTCGTAGAGCGCGAACAGCCACAGGCCGACCGGCTTGGCCAGCGCCCATAACAGACAAGTGAACAGGGCGATCATCGCCCAGCCGGCAAAGGTCATGGCGTGATCCCTTTCTAGAAGCGTTCGGGGCGCAGCAGCACCGCGACGAGGTAGAGCAGCAGCGCGACGGCAGTGATCGCCGCCAGCATGAGGTGGAGCGTCATCGGCTCAGGCCTCGTCGCACAGGCGGCAATAGGCCAGCGTAAGCAGGAACAGGCCCGCCAAAGCGGCGAGCCACAGGATGTCGGTCATGGGTCATGCCCTGTTGCCGGCGCACGGGTGGCCGGGTCGATCGGGCAGATAGGCGCGGGGACCGTAAAGGTTCGACGGGGATTGCGGGCGGCGGGCGTTAAGTTTGCATAAAGTCGGGCGGTTGAGCGTGGCGTTTGGGGGCGAGGGTGCATAGGATTTGGCGGATGATGAGGATGGGTTCGAGCATGGTGCCGACACCTCTTTCCCTCTCCCCTTGTGGGAGAGGGAGGGAGCCGCGAAGCGGCGGAAGGGTGAGGGGGAGTCGTGAAGGGCGTCGCTTGCGACTCCCCCTCACCCTTCCCACTGCCTTCGGCAGCGGGCCCCTTCCCTCTCCCACAAGGGGAGAGGGATCAAAATGACCGACAGGCGCCCCTCGCCCGACGCGTTGTTGCGCGCCGCGACGCGTGAAGCGCGCGGGCAGCTGAAGATCTTTCTCGGCGCCGCGCCCGGCGTCGGCAAGACCTTCGAGATGCTGAGCGAGGGCGCCGCGCGGTTACGCGAGGGGGTCGATGTCGTCGTCGCCGTGGTCGAGACGCATGGCCGCGCAGAAACCGAGGCGCTGGTAGCGCCGTTCGAGATCGTGCCGCGCCGGACGATCGACTATCGCGGCCAGACGCTGACCGAGATGGATCTCGACGGCGTGCTGACGCGCCACCCGAAACTGGCGCTGGTCGACGAGCTGGCGCACAGCAATGTCGAGGGCAGCCGCCATCCCAAGCGCTGGCAGGACATTGTCGAACTGCTCGACGCCGGGATCGACGTTTATACGACGCTCAACGTCCAGCATATCGAAAGCCTCAACGACGTGGTCGCGAGCTTTACCCGCGTCCGTGTCCGCGAGACGGTGCCCGATGCAATCTTCGACGATGCCGAGATCGAGATCGTCGATATCCCGCCCGACGAACTGATCGCGCGGCTGAAGGACGGCAAGGTCTATGTCCCGGCCGAGGCGACGCGCGCGCTGGGGCATTTCTTTTCCAAGCCCAATCTATCGGCCTTGCGCGAGATGGCGCTGCGCCAAGCGGCGCACACGGTCGACCGGCGAATGCTCGAGGAGCTCGACGCCGGCGCGGTGGAGGGCTCGTTCGCCGCCGGCGAGCGTGTGCTGGTCGCGGTCAACGAATTGCCGGGCGCCGATGCGCTGGTGCGCACCGCCAAGCGGCTCGCCGATGCGCTGCGCGCGCCCTGGTCGGCGGTGTTCATCGAAACGCCGCGCGTCGAGAATTTCTCACCCGAACAAAAGGCACGCGTCGCGGCGACACTGCGGCTCGCCGCGACGCTCGGCGCAACGATTGCGACGATCGCCGCCGAGAACGTCACCGCCGGCCTCACCGCGCAGGTGCAGGCGATGCGTGCGACGCAACTCGTGCTCGGCAAGTCGCGGCGCAGCTGGTGGTTCACGATGCGCCACGGCTCGGTGGTCGAGACGATGCTAGATGCAAGCGAGGGTCTCGCCGTCCATGTCATCCCGGCTGAAACGACACAGCACAGCACGCCGAAGCAGCGCTGGGTACCGCCGAACATCGACCCGCGGGTCTGTCTGGCGATCGCCGCGCTGGTTGCGGCGACGACGGTGGTCGGCGTGGTCGCCCAGCCGCTGATCGGGTCGGGACCGCTCGACCTGCTCTATCTCGTGCCGGTGATCGTCGCGGCCAATCGCTATGGCCTCGGGCCGGGCCTGGTCACCGGCGTTGCGGCGGCGCTGGCGTACAATTTCTTTTTCCTGCCGCCGGTCTACACCTTCACCATCACCGACCCGCAAAGCGTGATCACGGTGGTGATCCTGCTCGGCATCGCCACTTTCACCAGCCGGCTGACCGGGGCGACGCGCTCACGCGCCGCGATCGGCGTGCGCAACGCGCGGGTCAACGCCGATCTCGCCGCCTTCGCCCAGGCGCTGACGCGCGTGTCGGATGCAAGGAGCACGGCCGGGACGTCGTCGCCGAAACCGCGCGGCTGCTCGACGTCAACGCACGCCTGTTCGTACTGCGCGATGGGGAGCCTGAGTTGCTCGCGGCGGTGCCGCCAGGCGATCCACTGACCCCGATCGACCGTGCCGCCCTCGACTGGGCGTTTGCTCGCGGCGAGGAATCAGGCAGCGGCACCGCGACGCTCAACGGGTCGGACTGGCAGTTCCACCCGCTCAAGACCTCGCTCGGCATTCTCGCGGTACTCGGCGTGGCGCGCAGCGACGGCAGCGATCCGGTGCCGTCAGACCATGCCGTGCTGCTATCCAATCTCGTCGCCCAGGCCTCGCTGGCGCATGAGCGACTGCATCTCGAGAAGGAGGTGCGCGAATTGTCGGTGCTCAAGGAACGCGACCGGTTGCGCATCGCGCTGCTTTCCTCGATCGGCCACGACCTGCGCACGCCGATGACATCAGTACGCTCAGCGATCGCCGAACTCGCCACCGAACAACCCGCGTCCGAACCGGTCCGCGTGGCGCAGGC
Organism: uncultured Sphingomonas sp.; assembly: GCA_963422345.1. GTDB lineage: Bacteria > Pseudomonadota > Alphaproteobacteria > Sphingomonadales > Sphingomonadaceae > Sphingomonas. The sequence continues at coordinate 1,178,294 of OY729425.1, read as the reverse complement.
GGAGGTGCAGCGGCTCGAGCGCTTCCTCGGCAACCTACTGTCGATGGTGCGACTCGAATCCGGCGCACTGACGGTCGCCTCCGAGGTCATCGACCTGACCGATGCAATCGGCGAGGCAGTACATGATCTGCGCGATCCGCTACGCGGCAAGCGTATCGATCTCAGCGTGCCCGCCAGCCTGCCCTTCGTGCGCGCTGACCCCAAGCTACTCCATCAGATATTGATCAACCTGCTTGCCAATGCAGCAGAGCACAGCACCGTTGATGGCGCGATCATGGTCGAGGGCCAGCGCGAGGCCGACGGCATCACCCTTACGATCCGTGACAATGGCCCGGGGATCGACCCCGCGCTCGGCGATCGCGTGTTCGATCTGTTTGTCAGTGGCTCAGGCAGTGACCGGGCCGGGGGCAGCGGACTCGGCCTGGCAATCGTGAAGGGCTTCGCCGATGCAATGGGCGTCGGCGTGAGAGCCGCCAATCATTCCGATGGCGGCGCAGCGTTCGGGCTGACGTTTCGCGAGATCGTGACTGCCAAAGCGTAACCCGAACATGAAAAATCTGTCATAAACAGAACCGTCACAGAACCGTAACGCAACCGCCGCCGAAGAGTCATGGTTGCGGCCTAGGGCCACCCCAACGCGCCGGCAGGGCGCCAAACGGGGAAATCGAGAATATGTCGAACGCCATTCTGGCCAGCCGCCTGCTGGGCGGCGCGAGCGCACTTGTGCTGGCTGCACTTCCTTTCGCCGCTGCAGCGGAAGCGCACGTTGCCCCGGCAACCACCGAAGCGCCGGCAGCGCCAGCCGCACCGGCAGCGGACGATCCGCAGAAGATTGCCGAGGGTTCTGACATTATCGTCACCGCGACTCGCGCCAACGAGATTGCGCCGGTGACAGCGTCATTGCAGACGACCCAGCCACAATCGATCATTTCGCGCTCCTTCATTGAGGACTCGCTGCCCGCCGGCGCCGACTTCAACCAGATCGCGCTGATCAGCCCGAGCGTGTCAAATTCCGGCGCGGCGAACGGCCTTGGCCTGTCTGAATCAAAGGGCCAGCTGCGCGGCTTCCAGGACGGCGAATATAATGTCACCTATGACGGCGTGCCGTTCGGCGACACCAACGACCCGACGCACCACAGCAACACCTTTTTCCCGTCCAACACGGTCGAAACGCTGATCGTCGATCGCGGTCCCGGCAACGCCAGCAACCTTGGCCAGGCGACCTTTGGCGGATCGTTCAACCTGTTCTCACGCGCGACACGTGCCGACCCGAGCGTCGAGCTGAAGGGCACCTATGGCAGCTTCAACACGCTGTTGCTGCGCGGTCTGGTGCAGACGGGTGAAGTAAAGGCGCTGGGCAATGCCGAGTTCGTCTTCAGCGGCCAATATATCCGCTCGGATGGTGCACGCACCTTTAGCCCGTTCAATTCGAAGAACGTCTTCGCCAAGGGCGTGCTGCCAATCGGCAATGCCAAGCTGACGGTGCTCGCCACCTATAATGAGAACAGCTTCAACCAGCCTGACAATGATGGTCCGACGATCAACCAGGTCAACCAGTTCGGCAAATATTTCAGCCTCACGAACGACGCGAACACGCAAAGCTATTTCGGGTATAATTACACCCACAAGACGACAGATTTCGAATTGATCCGGCTCGAGACACCGCTGACGCCCTGGGCGTCGTTCGACAATCGCGCCTATACCTACAGCTATGACAATGAGACACTCAGCGGCAATGATGTGACGCTCTATGGCTTGCTGCCCGCAGACATTACCGCGATCAACGCGGCCAATGTCGTCAAGCTGACATCAGGTTCCTCGGTCACGTCGTTCGGCATTCCGGGCTACACCAAGACCAACAAATATCGCCTGTTCGGCGACATCGCCAAGTTCAAGGTCGAGCCGGTCAGCTGGGCCACGGCGACCTTTGGCCTGTGGTGGGAATATTCCAAGACCTATCGCCAGCAACGCGACGTCAACCTGCTGACGATGGCGCCCAATTTTGTGGGCAAGGCCGTGACGAACCCCGTGACGGGCGCAGCGACCCCGGCAAATATCAGGTTCGACCAGCACTCAAACATCATTCACCTTGAGGAATTCATCGAGGTCGAACTGCGCCCGTTCGACGGGCTGAAAATTACACCAGGCTTCAAACACACTGATTTCACGCGCATTATCAACGCGGACTACAACGCAACCGTGCGCTATGAACAGCATACGCGGAAAAGCTATTCCGCCGACTTGCCGTTCGTAACGATCAACTATCAGCCGCTCGCGAACCTTTCGATCTACGCCCAATATGCCAAGGGCTTCCTGATGCCGCCGCTGAGCCAGCTATATGTGGCCAATCCGGGTCTCTCGACGGCTGATCCGCAGACATCGACCAACTATCAGCTCGGCGCGGTCTATCACGGCGGCCATCTGAGCATTGACGCCGATGTTTACTACATTGATTTCAATAACAAATGGGCTCCCGCTGGCTCAGGCGCAACTGCCGGCTTCACCAACATTGGCGGCGCAATCTACAAGGGCGTTGAGGCACAGGTCACCTATGCCTTCAACAATGGCTTTGCGGTGTTTGCCAATGGATCACGCAACTATGCCAAGACCAACAACGCGGCCGACTTTGTCCATACCCAGGTCAAGCTGGCGCCGGAATGGACCGCTGCGGCCGGCCTGATCTACAAGCATGGCCCGATCAAATTGTCGGTGATCGACAAATATACCGGCCGCGAATGGTTCGCCAACGGCACGATCAATGGCCAGGTTGCCGATCCGGCCGCACCGGAGGCACCGCTGCACACCACCGGATACAATTATGTCGAACTGTCGGCGCGTTATGAGATTGGCCCGGTACGGATCGGCATCGACGTGTCAAATGTGTTCAACTCGCAGCGCCTGACCAACAACAGCTCGAAACAGCTGTTCTTCCAGGCGCCGCGTACCATCACCGGCGACATCACGCTGAAATTCTGATGGTTGCCCTGTGGCTGGCGGCGGCGTTGCTCGCCGCCGGAGCGGGACCGCAAGTCCCGGTCCTCCTCACGCCATCGGATCTTGATCCGGCGCGCGTGCTGCCCCCGCCCCCGGCGGCGGGCAGTGCGCAGGCCGCCGCCGAGTTCGCCGAGCTTCACGCTGCCGAAGCCGCACGGACACCGGATGAGGAAGCCGATGCCCGCCACGACGGCGATACCAAAAACGCGACGATCTTTGCCGTCGTGCTCGGCCCACGTTTCGATCTCGACCGTTTGCCGGCAACGGCACGACTGATGGCACTGGTGCGTGCCAGTGAGAAGGCCGTGGTCGATGCCGGCAAAGACACGTTCAGGCGCCCCCGCCCCTATGCCATCGAACCCGGCCTGAAGAGCTGCAAGCGCAATGAAGACCCGCTGTCGAGCTATCCCAGCGGACACACCGCCATGGCCTTCTCGATGGGCGAGACCCTCGCGCGGCTCGTCCCGGATCAGGCACCTGCGCTGCTGGCCCGCGCCGCCCGTTATGGCCAGAGCCGGATTGTCTGCGGACAGCATTTCCGCAGCGATGTCGCCGCCGGGCAATTGCTCGGCGGGTTGATTGTCGAACGATTGATGACCAAGCCAGCCTTTCGCACGGCCTTTGCCGATGCGCGACGCGAACTGATCGCCGCCGGGATAGCGCGCGCTTAGAGTCTGGCATCCCGCCCCTGTTGCCGGTAACGCGAGGCGCCACAGGCAAGGAGTGTACAACCAGTGACCGCGATCGGTATTTTCGGCAGCGCCGGGCGCATGGGCCAGGCGATTGCGGCGGCCATCCCCGACCTTGGCGCAAAGCTGGCAGGAGGCATTGATGCCGGCGGTGACCCGGCGACGCTGGCGCGCGCGGCGGATGTGCTGGTCGATTTCACCACTCCTGCGGCGCTGGCGGCAAATCTTGCCGCCGCGCGCGGCGCCGGCACACCGATCATCATTGGCACCACCGGCCTGCACGCGGAGCACCATGCGCTGATTGATGCCGCAGCGACCGACATCGCCATCCTGCAGACCGGCAACACCTCGCTCGGCGTCACGCTGCTGGCGCGGCTGGTCCGTGAGACGGCGGAAAAGCTCGGCCCTGACTGGGACATCGAAATTGTTGAGATGCACCATCGCCACAAGGTCGATGCGCCATCAGGCACCGCGCTGTTGCTCGGTGAGGCGGCGGCGGCGGGGCGCAACATGGCTCTGGCCGAGGCGCGCGTAAACGACCGCGCCGGGCTGACCGGCGCGCGCAGCGAGGGAACGATCGGCTTTGCCTCATTGCGCGGCGGGTCGGTTGCGGGCGACCATCAGGTGATCTTTGCCGGCGCCGGGGAGCGGATCGAGCTGAACCACCGCGCGGAGGACCGGTCGATCTTCGCGCGCGGTGCCATCACCGCCGCCTTGTGGCTGACCGGCAAGCCCGCCGGACGCTATGCCATGCGCGAGGTGCTTGGCCTGTGAAGAAGGCCGCTATTGTCGAATTTTTCGCCCGGCTGGCGGCAGACAACCCGCACCCGGAAACCGAACTGGAATCGGTAAATCACTATACCTTGCTCGTCGCGGTGGTGCTGTCGGCGCAGGCCACTGACATTGGCGTCAACAAGGCGACAAGGCGGCTGTTCCAGCAGGTGACAACGCCCGAACAGATGGTGGCGCTGGGTGAAGCCGGGCTGAAAGAGCATATCAAGACCATCGGCCTGTTCAACGCCAAGGCGAAGAATGTCATCGCGCTGAGCGAGGCGCTGATTGCCAACCACGCCAGCATGGTACCGGCGGACCGGGATGCGCTGGAAAAGCTGCCCGGTGTCGGCCGCAAGACCGCCAATGTCGTGATGAACGTCGCCTTTGGTGCGGAAACCTTTGCGGTCGACACGCACCTCTTCCGCCTTGGCAACCGCACCGGGCTGGCCCCCGGCAAGACGCCGCTGGCGGTTGAGCTGAAACTCGAAAAGGCCGTGCCGCAACCCTTTCGCCTGCACGCGCATCACTGGTTGATCCTGCATGGCCGCTATGTCTGCAAGGCACGGCGGCCCGAATGCTGGCGCTGCACCGTTGCCGATCTTTGCGCATTCAAGCCCAAGACCCCCGGGCCCAATGCAACCGGATGACCCGATGCACCCGGCACAGCCAGTGACACTTTCGCGCTGAAAGCGCTGGCGAGCTTGAAAAGCCTCTGCTAGGCGCAGTTTTCAGGCACCCGTAGCTCAGCTGGATAGAGCGCTGCCCTCCGAAGGCAGAGGCCAGGGGTTCGAATCCCTTCGGGTGCGCCATCACTCGGGCATTTCACCCCGCAACAGCCCGAATCAATTCACCTCGTCGAGCAGCCGGCGCGCAATGACCTGGGCCTGGATTTCACCTGCACCCTCGAAAATGTTGAGGATGCGCGCATCGGCGAGCAACCGGCTGACCTGATATTCGCTGGCAAAGCCGTTGCCGCCATGGATTTGCAGCGCATTGTCCGCCGCCGCCCACGCAACCCGCGCCCCGATCAGCTTGGCCATGCCGGCCTCAAGGTCGCAGCGCTTGCCAGCGTCCTTCTGCCGCGCGGCGTGATAGGTCAGCTGGCGCGCGGCCATGATCTCGGCGGCCATCATCGCCAGCTTGTTGGCAACGCGCGGGAATTCAAAGATCGCGCGGCCAAATTGCCTGCGGTCAAGCGCATAGCCCAACCCGACATCTAGCGAAGCCTGCGCCACGCCGACCGCGCGCGCCGCCGTCTGGATCCGCGCGCTCTCAAAGGTCGCCATCAATTGCTTGAAGCCCTGCCCTTCAACGCCGCCGAGCAAATTGGCCGCCGGCACCGCGAAATCGTCAAAGCTGAGCTCATATTCCTTCATGCCGCGATAACCGATCACGCCAATCTCACCGCCACGCATCCCCGGCGTGGGAAAGGCATCGGTGTCCGTGCCGCGCTGCTTGGGCGCGATCAGCATCGACAGACCGCGATAGTCACTTGTCGTCGGATCGGTCCGGACCAGCAACGTCATCACATCGGCACGTGCGGCATGGGTGATCCAGGTCTTGTTGCCGCTGACGCAATAGTCATCACCCACGCGCATCGCGCGGGTGCGCAACGCGCCAAGGTCGGAGCCGGTATCAGGCTCGGTAAACACCGCCGTCGGCAAGATCGCCGCGCTGGCGATCTGCGGCAGCCATTCGGCCTGTTGCGCGGCGGTACCACCGCTCAGGATCAGTTCGGCGGCAATCTCCGATCGCGTCGCAAGCGAGCCGACCCCGATCCAGCCACGCGACAATTCTTCCGAGACCACGCACATCGCGGTCTTGCCCATGCCCAGCCCGCCATGCGCCTCGGGAATGGTCATGCCGAACACGCCCATGGCGCCGAGTTCCTCAACCAGCGGCAGGGGAATCAGCTCGTCGCGCAGATGCCAGCCATGCGCGAATGGCGCGACCTTCGCTTGCGAGAAAGCAAAGAACTGGTCGCGCACCATGTCGAGCGTGGCGTCGAGCCCGCAATGCTCGAGCGTGACCTGACCGCGCGCTGCGGCAAGGTGCCCGGCAATCGCCGTCTTCACTGCCTGTGCACCGCCGATGCGGATAACGCGCTGCAACGCTGGCGCGCTGGCCAGCGAAAGCAGCCGCGGATCATCCGTCAGATCAGCGGGGCGGATCACTTCGCCCTGGTTCATCGGAATGCCCCCGGCAATCTGCGCGCCATATTCGGCAAACAGCAACTGCGCGAGCAACGCGTCGATCTCACCCAGCGCGCCATCGGCATCCAGCCGTGCGGCCCAATGCGCCACCTCGCCCAGCAAGGCGGCATAGGTCGCATACCAGCCAAAGCCGTGGACGACGTGCTGCTCCCGGTCAGCCAGGGCGCGGTCGGGCTTGCCGTCAGCGCCGGCAATGCGCGCGCGCACCGCCGGGCGAACCGCCGCGACAAAGGCCGCCGCCGCGTCCGCCGCTTCGTGCAACATGGCGGGCAGCGTCGGCGCGGTCATGCCTTGCCGATCACGCCATCGCGCGTCAGCGCGTCAAAGCGGGCATCGTCAAGGTCGAGCCACTCGGACAAAATCTCACGGCTGTGCTGGCCGACGCGCGGCGGTTCGCGGCGATATTGTACCGGCGTCGCGGAGAATTTGCCGGGATAGGCCACAGTCGGAATCTCCACCCCGTCCTCGCGCACAAAGCGGTGAACGGTGCCGCGCGCGGCGACAAAGGGATCTTCAAACACCTGTTTGATCGTATTGACCGGCCCCGCCGGGACACCGCACGCGGCAAAGCGCTCGATCAATGCAGCACCCTGCTCGCCGCGCACCAGATCCTGCACAATGGCCTCAATGGCATCACGGTTGATCAGCCGCGCCCGGCTGGTGACGAAGCGCGGGTCATCGCCCAGTTCCGGCACGCCGAGTTCCTGGCACAATTGGCGAAACTGTCCGTCATTGCCGACCGCAATGATGATCGTGCCGTCGGCCACCGCAAAGGTCTTGTACGGCACCACCGTCGGGTGACGATTGCCAAGCCGCCCCGGCACAACCCCGCCGACCAGCCAGTTCATCCCCTGATTGGCCAGCATCGCAATTTGCGTGTCGAGCAACGAGACATCGATCTGCTGCCCGACACCGGTATGTTCGGCATGGCGCAGTGCCGCAAGGATGCTGACCGTGGCGTACATGCCCGTTGAAAGGTCGGCCATCGCAACGCCAGCGCGCAGTGGCCCGCCATCGGCCTCACCCGTCACGCTCATAAAGCCGCCCATGCCCTGCGCGACAAAATCATATCCGCCGCGATCGGCATAGGGGCCGGTCTGGCCAAAGCCGGTGATCGAGCAATAGACCAGACGCGGGTTGATCGCCGCCAGGCTGGCATAGTCGAGGCCATATTTGGCCAGCCCGCCGACCTTGAAATTCTCCACGACAATATCAGCCTTGGCCGCCAGCTCGCGGATCAGCGCAGCACCGGCCGGGTCAGCCAGGTTGATCGCTGCCGAACGCTTGTTGCGGTTGCAGGCGAGGTAATAGGCGCTCTCACCCAGCGCCTCGGTGCCATCGGCATCGCGCAGATAGGGCGGACCCCAGGCACGGGTATCATCGCCACGGCCCGGCACCTCGATCTTGATCACATCGGCGCCAAGATCAGCGAGAATCTGGGTCGACCAAGGCCCGGCGAGCACCCGCGACAGATCGAGCACACGCACGCCAGACAGGGGCGCACCACCCGTTAGGTTTCCGTCAGCCATCAGACGGCGCGCTCGAAAATGGCGGCAATTCCCTGGCCGCCGCCAATGCACATCGTCTCCAGCCCGTAACGACCGCTGCGGCGATGCAATTCGCGCGTCAAGCTGGCGAGAATGCGCCCGCCCGTGGCGCCAATCGGGTGGCCAAGGGAAATGCCCGAGCCGTTGACGTTGAGCATGTCATGGCGGCTGTCGTCATCCGACCAGCCCCAGCCCTTGAGGCACGCCAGCACCTGGGGGGCGAAGGCCTCGTTCAGTTCGACCAGGTCGATGTCACCCCAGTTCAGGCCATTGCGCCCGAACAGCCGCTCGACCGCCGGCACCGGCCCAATGCCCATGCGCGATGGCTCGCACCCCGCCGCCGCCCAGCTATGAAACCACGCGGTCGGCACAAGCCCGAGCTCTTCCAGCTTGTCCTCTGCGACTACCAGACAGGCAGCACCGGCGTCATTTTGCTGGCTGGCATTGCCGGCGGTCACGACACCATCCTTCTCCAGTGGCCGCAACAGCGCGAGCGACTCAGCCGTGGCATCGCCGCGAATGCCCTCGTCGCGCGCAAACATCACCGGATCACCGCGTTTTTGCGGCACTGCGACCGGTACCAGTTCATCATCGAACTTGCCCGCAGCCCAGGCAGCGGCGGCGCGCTGGTGGCTGCGCGCGGCATAGGCATCACATACCTCGCGGCTGATGGCATGGTCGCGCGCGAGATTGTCGGCAGTCTCGATCATGCCGCTGATCACGCCAAAACGGGCGATCGGCTGCGACATGACGCGCCCGCGCGTCAACCGGTCGTGCATCGTGGTCGAGCCCATCCGCGCGCCATTGCGGTGATCGGTCGAATAATATTCGACGTTCGACATGCTCTCGACGCCACCCGCCAGGACGATGTCGGCAGCGCCGGTCTGGATGCGCATCGCGGCGTCAATCACCGCCTGCAACCCGCTGCCGCAGCGCCGGTCAAGCTGCACACCCGGCACCGAAATTGGCAATCCGGCGGCAAGCGCCGACCAGCGCGCAATGCACGGCGCCTCGCCATTGCCATAGCCTTGCGCGAAAACGACATCGTCAATCCGCTCCGGGTCAATCCCGCTGCGCTCGACCAGCGCCTTGATCACAACCGCACCAAGATCGCCCGCCGTTATGCTGGCAAGGCTGCCCTGGAACTTGCCAACGGCGGTGCGGATTGGTGAGACAATGGCTGCCCTGCGCATGATGATGGTGTCGTCCCTGGTTCAGTTGGCGTTGGCTTGACGCATCATCGCCTTGGCAATGATGGTCTGCTGAATTTGCGATGTCCCCTCGTAGATGCGCAACAGGCGCACGTCGCGATAGAAACGCTCTACCTTGTAATCGGCCATATATCCGGCGCCACCATGGATCTGGACCGCCCGGTCCGCCACCCGGCCGACCGCCTCCGATGCGTGCAGCTTCAATGCGGAACATTCGAGGCTGACCGGCAGGCCAGCGTCAAACTTCGCGGCAACGCTTTGCACCAGCGCCTCGGTCGTCAGCATATCAACCTTGGAATCCGCCAACATTGCCTGCACCATCTGAAAATCGGCAATCGGCTGGCCAAATTGCTTGCGCTCCATCGCATAGCGCAGGCTCATCTCGATCAGCCGCTCGCACATGCCCAGCGCAACAGCGGCGATATGGATGCGCCCACGGTCGAGCACCTTCATCGCCGTCTTGAAGCCGCGCCCGGGCACACCACCGATGATCGCGCTGACAGGCAACACGACATCGTCGAGCACCACATCACAGGTCACCGACCCCTTTTGCCCCATCTTCCGGTCGGGCTTGCCGAGCGAGACACCCGGTGTATCGGCGGGCAGGATGAAGGCAGAGATGCCGCCCGCACCTTTCACGTCCGGCTCGGTCCGCGCCATCAGGGTGAACACACTCGCCCGTGGCGCATTGGTGATATAGCGTTTGGTGCCATTGATCCGGTAATTATCGCCTTCCCGCACCGCGCTGGTGCGCAGCGAGGCGGCATCGGACCCGGCTTCCGGCTCGGTCAGGGCAAAGCTCGCAATGGCCTCGCCCGTGGCGAAACGCGGCAGCCATGCGCGCTTCTGTTCCTCGGTACCATCCATCATGATGCCCTGGCTGCCGATCCCGACCGTCGTGCCGATCACAGAGCGGAACACGACCGACGCACGGGTCAGTTCACGGATGATCGCCGCTTCCTCAGCCATGGTGCAGCCAAGCCCGCCATAAGCCTCTGGCACCGACAGGCCGAACAACCCCATTTCGCGTATCTGGGCAACAATATCGTCGGGAATGGCATCGGCTTCCTCGACCATATCTTCGGCGGGGATCAGCCGTTCCTCGACGAAACGCCGCACCGTTGTCCGGAACATCTCGAAAGTGTCGCTATCCATCGCCTGTTCCCATCCACTGCCCACGCCCGGCCCCGGCGGCCGCGCCGCTGTTGCCCGAATCGTTATCAACTGCCCCTATCGGACGGTCGCCTCCATCGCCACAACGCCGTCGCAACGGATCGCGCTTACCGTGTCCTGCGCCGCTGTTGACCGCAACCGCACCGGTTGATCGACGAACAACGGCGCCATCGCGCGAAAGGCAAAGCCACGCGGCGTGGCACCAGCGCGCGCGGCCAGACCAAACAGGCGCGCCGCCGTAAAGGGGCCGTGCACCACCAGCCCCGGATACCCCTCCCCGGCGGTTGCATAGGGCAGGTCATAATGGATCCGGTGGCTGTTGAAGGTCACGGCGGAGAAGCGGAAAAGGTCGACACTGCGCGGTTGCCAGATGATCTCGTCCGGGATTGACGGCAGTTCGATCTCGGCGACCGGCGCTGTTGGTGCGCTGGCACCGCGATAAACAATCGTCTGGCGTTCGGTAATGCACGGCACACCGTCCTGCGTGATGTCATGCACAACATCGACCAGCACCAGGTCGCCGCTGCGCCCGGCCTTGTGGGTCACCGTATCAATCCGTGAGGTGCGCGTTGCAGGCACCACAAGGCGCAACGGTGTGTGAAAGCTCATGTCAGCGGCGGCAAACATCCGGCGCGGCAAGGTGATGGGCGGCAGGAACCCGCCACGCTGCGGGTGTCCATCGGGGCCAAGCCCATCCGGGGCAACAACCGGCAGAAAAAACGCCCAGTGCGCCAGCGATGGCTGCACGTGCTCTACATCAAGCGGTTCGCCGAGCGCCGCCGCAAAACGACGCAGGCTTTCGGCACATAATATCTCGGTTCGCGTCTCCGTGCGGCCAATCCATGCTTGCCATTCGGCGACAAGGGCGGGGTCAATCGTCATGCCACCACACCGCTATCATGCAGCCGCGCGATTGCACCACTATCAAGCCCGAGCACGGTCGCGAGCACTTCATCCGTATGCTGGCCGAGCCGGGGCGCGGCAACCACGGCACCCCGCGCCTCGCCAGCCAGTGTTCCCGCCGGCCCGGCAGCAGGATAGGTCAGCCCGCTGGGATGCGCGATGGTCTGGAACACCGGGTTGGCGGTGAACAGTCGCGGGTCGCCTGTCGCCGCCTCATGCAATGTTTGATAGCGCCCCCAGGTCACCCCGCCAGCATCGAACAAGGGCTGCAAATCAGCAGCACGGCGCGCGGCAAAGGCGCGCTCAAACAGCGGGAACAACTGCGCGCGGTGGATGAAGCGCAGCCCCTCGTCCTGCGCGAAACTGACACCCAATGCCGCTTCCAGGGCCGCAACCGGCGCGACGAGATCAAGCGCTGCAACAAGGCCACGCCACTGGTTCGCCGTGATCGCGACAACGATCAGCCGTGCGCCGTCAGCGCAGACGAAATCACGCCCGAATGCGCCAAACAGGTCATTGCCCATGCGGGGCCGGTCACCGCCGCTCAGCACCTCGGCAAGCTGCCCGGTATGGCTCAGGCTTGTCGCCGCAAGGTCAGACAGCGGCACGCGGATTTCCGCCCCCTCCCCGGTCGCCCGACGCCGCAGCAGCGCGGAGACCATGGCAAAGGCGGCATAGGCGCCGCCGAGCAGATCCCATGCTGGCAGAACATGATTGACGGGACGATCATCGTCAGCCGGTCCGGTCATCATCGGAATGCCAGCCGCCGCATTGATTGTGTAATCAACCCCCGGCGCACCATCGGCCCAGCCCATCACGCGCACCGTGATGATGTCATCGCGCCGCGCCTGCAACGCCTCGTGCGACAGGAACCCTTTCACCGGATAATTGGTCAGGAACAGCCCGGCATTGTCGCCCGGCGCTGTCGCAATCGCCACGGCCAGTTCCCGGCCCGCTGGCGACGACAGGTCCAGCGCAATCGACTTCTTGCCCTTGTTGAGGCTCTCCCAATACAGGCTCGCCCCGCTCCCGGGGGCCAGGGGCCAGCGGCGATAATCAGGGCCGCCGCCGATCGCGTCGAAGCGGATTACCTCCGCCCCCATCTGCGCCATATGCAGCGCACAGGACGGCCCGGCGATGAAAGCAGACCCCTCGACGACCCGCAGCCCCTTCAGGAGATTGTACATTGTCCGCCCTCGATCCCTTCAACCAGCCCGCGCGATACGGCGGAACGAACCATCTGAGGCAATGCGCCCTGTGTCGATAGTTTCGACGCGAAAGCCCAGCACGACGATCTCGGGATTGTCCTCCCAGCGCTCTCCCGGCGTTGGATGATTGATATTCCAGTTCGTCGCAAAGGCGCGCCGGGCCGTCAGGTGCAATCCGGGGATCGGCTTCGGCCATCGCCACAACAGCCCGCCAGCCACAGGACGCGCGCCAGAGGCGCGTATGTCTGCGGGGCTGATCTGTTGCAGCCGCTCGCGTCTGACCCATGCCACGATCAAGCTGGTTCGTGCCGCCCAGCGCGGCATGTGTCTGGCACCGACCCCTTGATAGTCACCCTTCCCCGGGCGTTGACCCGGTTGACCGCCGCCATCGCGAAACTGTCGCCAGCCATCAGGGAAGATGGCGAATTCAGCCTTGCGTGAGGTGGTGACCAGATCCTGCCCGGCGTCATGCCGTGCCATCAGGCACGCTTCACGAACCCATAGCCTGTCGCCCGCGACACAATGCGCCAGCGGGCTGTGCAACCCGACACGCGATTGCGTCTTCCTCCCCGCCCGCAGGGCCGTCGCCATGGCCGGGTCAGCGATCAGCCCATATTCTGTCCCGTCGCCGCGCATCGGGCAGCATTGCCTCATGCCGTACCAAGGCCCGGCACTGCTCCCGGCATCCAGGGTTCCTCACTGGCAAAGCGAATGGGCGGGGCAAGATGGTGCCGCCCGTCATGCACCACCAGCGACCCGCGCGCTGCGACATGCGGCTGATCCAATACCTGTCGAAAATCGAGCACCGGCGCGAACGCCACATCCAGCGTGTCAAACCACGCGATCCAGGCGTCGCGGGTTCTGGTCGCAAAGGTCGCGCGCAGGAATGCAACCAGCGGCGCCTGCTCTGGCCCGGCTTCCTTCGCAGCGAGCGGGATCAGATCTGCCCTGCCCAGCGCCGTCAGCAGATTCTCCGCAAACTTCAATTCCCGACCGCCCAGCACAACATGCTGGCCATCGCTGGTGGCATAGACCTGATAAAAAGCTGCCCCGCCGAGCGAACGCTGTGTCGCGGATTGCGGCGATGCCCCCCCGGCAATTGCCTGCCCGGCGGTATGCACACACCATGGCAACAGGCTGTCGAACATCGCAACATCAATATAGTCGCCCTGCCCGGTCCGTTCACGACCGAGCAATGCCATCAGCACCGCCGACAGCCCGGTCAAACCAGCCGCAAGGTCCGACGCAGCCACACCGGGCACGACCGGCGTGCCGTCCGGCCCGTCATTGACCGAAACAAAGCCCGCCAGTGCCTGCACCGCCAGATCATGCGCCGGATGGTGCGACAAGTCCCCGGTCTGTCCAAAGGCAGAAACCGAGCAATAGACGATACGCGGATTGAGCGCCCTGACCGCCACATAGTCAAAGCCCAGCCGCTGCATCACACCGGGGCGAAAGCCCTCCACAAACACATCGGCGCCGAGGATCAGTTCGCGCAGCCGCTGCTTGTCCGCCTCTTCCTTGAGGTTGAGAACGATGCTCTGCTTGCCGCGATTGAGGTTGGCGAACCACACCGAATGTCCGTTTTCAAAAGGCGCCATCTCGCGCGCCGGATCGCCGGCGGGCGGCTCGATCTTGATAACCCGCGCACCCTGGTCCGCCATCATGACGGTCAACATCGGCCCCGGCAGAAACTGGGTCAGATCCAACACGGTGATGCCTGAAAGCTTGCCCATATCACCCCTAAAAGCCCTGCGCACATACAAGGCAACCGGATTCGCCGCTGATGTCGGCTTGCCGCTGAACGCGCCACCGGGCAAGCTGGCGCGTCACCCACCACGGCCATGCGGCCAGCAGCAGTCCGGAATTTTCACGCGCCGCCGCATCGCCAGGTGGCGTTCACGGCAACGAGTCCAGGTTAACGGATGTGAGGTTGGAGGAGTGATGCGAGGAAGGCTGGGTTCCATCCTGCGGCTTTGCGGGCGGTTTTGATGGATTTTTTGCCGCGGCCTGCGCGTACGATGTTGAAGGCGAGGCGTCGAACGAGTGCCATATTCTGTGCGCCGTAGCCCCGGCGGAGGCGTGATTGATCTTCCTTGAAGATGACGTCGAGAACCCAGTGGAGGCTTTCAATACCCCAGTGGGCACGAATTGCCTCGGCGGCGCGCTCGGGGGTCAGGGCGGCGGATGAGATAAAATAGCGGGTTTCGGAGGTGGTTTTGCCCCGCCAGTGTGTCGTGGTGGTGGTCTTGACCAGGCTTTTGACGGCGCCGAACCGATAGTCGCCGGGATAGCGGCGATGGCTGTTCAGCCAGTCGATGTCGTGACTGATGACATAGTTCCTGACTTCGACACGGCCATGATCCTTGTCGGTGATCTCGATCGTCTGAAGCCCGGTCGTGTCGGGGTCGGCAAAATAGCGTGCGACCTCGTCATGCAAGGTCGGCTGATTGCGCTTGAGAGCCAGCACATAATCGCCCCCGGCACTTGTGATGGCATCGGCAACGGTTGGATTGGTGGCGATGGCATCGATCGTGACGAGTGCGCCCTTCAGGGTGAGGCGCTTCAGGATCGCCAGAATAGCGGCGCACTCATTCTCCTTGGCATCGACCGCCTCCTGGCACAGCACGAGACGCTGGGTGGACGCCCAGGCCGAGACAAGATGGATTGGCCTGTCACCGGTCGCGCTATCGCCGCTGCGCCGCAAGGTCTTGCCATCCAGCGCGATCAGGTCGGCGCCATCCGGGCGCAGGGTCATTACCCAGGAGGTGAAGCAGGCCTCGAACAAAGCCGGATCGATCCGGTTGATCACGACACGCAACCAATCTTCTCGCGGCGTGCCGAAAAAATACTCCGAATAGCTCTTCAAAAAGGCGAGGTGGTCATCCCCCCATGCAGCGATCTCGTCATAATCGTCGCAGCCCGCAATCGTCGCGCAAGTCACCAGAAACAGCACCTCGCGTAACGGGAATTTGATCTTGGCCGCTTCGCGCGGATCCTTCACCGCCCCAAAATGCTCGAGCAAAAGCGCAAGGCGATCCTTCGTAAAAACCTGTTCCATAGCGTCCGGTCTGTTGTGAACCCGACATGCTATGAATCACGCGCGCGCCTCAGCCGCCACCAAAACCTTGCCCCGGCCCGTTAACCTGAACTCGTTGCCGTGCAGGTGGCGTTGCGGTCATTGATTTGTTGGAGCAATGCCTGCAACGTCGCGCGCTGATCGCCGCGCCAGCCAGGCGATATGGGCACCATCTTGAAAGGGAATTTTGCGTGATTGACGGGGCAATGTTGATCGGGGCCGAGGCACGTCAGGCGGCCCGTCGATTTACCGCAATCAACCCTGCGACCGGCGCAGTGTCGAGCCAAAGCTTCTCGTCAGCCGATAGCAATGCCGTTGGCGATGCGGCTGCACTGGCAGCGGGTACATTCCCGACCTTTGCCGCAACCAACCCGGCAAAGCGCGCGGCGCTGCTGGAGGCCATTGCCGATGCGATCATCGCGATTGGCGACACGTTGATTGAACAGGCCATGGCCGAAAGCGGCCTGCCGCGCGCCCGGCTGGAAGGGGAGCGTGGGCGCACCGTCGGGCAGTTGCGGCTGTTCGCACAGGTGGTGCGACAGGGCGACTGGCTCGACGCAACGCTCGACCCGGCGCTTCCCGACCGCATGCCGCTGCCACGCCCCGACATCAGGCGCGTCAATCTGCCGGTTGGGCCGGTGGCGGTGTTCGGTGCGTCAAATTTCCCGCTCGCCTTTTCGGTGGCCGGTGGTGACACCGCCTCGGCGCTGGCGGCAGGCTGCCCGGTGATCGTCAAGGGCCATCCCGCCCATCCCGGTACGGGCGAACTGGTTGCCCGCGCGATTGTGGCGGCGGTTGCCGCCTGTGGCTTGCCAGCCGGGGTCTTTTCCTATCTGCCGGGGGAAAGCAACTCGCTTGGCGCGGCGCTGGTCAATGACCCCCGCGTCAAGGCCGTCGGCTTTACCGGGTCGCGCAGTGGCGGCGTGGCGTTGATGCGGATCGCTGCCGCGCGGGCAGAACCAATCCCCGTTTATGCCGAGATGTCGAGCATCAACCCGGTGATCCTGTTCCCCGCAGCACTGGCGGCGCGCGGTGAGTCACTGGCGGCCGGGTTCATCCAGTCCCTGACCATGGGGTCGGGCCAGTTCTGCACCAACCCCGGCCTGATCCTTGCGGTCGACAGCCCGGCACTGGATGCCTTTGTCGTGGCAGCCGGCAAGGCGCTGGCAGACAGCGCCGGAACGACGATGTTGACGCCGGGCATCCATGACAGCTTTGAAAAGGGCGTCGCTGCGCTGGGCAACCATGCTTCAGTGCGCACGGTGACGCGTGGCTCCCCCGGCGAAGGCTGCAACCAGGCAGTCGGCGCGTTGTTTGAGACCGACGCACAAAGCTTTCTGGCAGACAGTGCCTTGGGCCATGAGGTGTTCGGGTCATCCTCGATCATTGTTCGCTGCCGCGACCTGGCCGAGGTCGGGCGCGTGATCGCCGGGCTGGAAGGCCAGCTGACCGCCACGCTGCAGATTGACCCGGCGGATGAGGCAGATGCCGCGGCGCTGGTTCCCATCATCGCCGGACGGGTCGGGCGCATCCTCGCCAATGGCTGGCCGACCGGTGTCGAGGTATGCCACGCGATGGTCCATGGCGGCCCGTATCCCGCGACCAGCGACGGGCGGACGACATCCGTGGGCGCGCTGGCGATCGAGCGCTTTCTCCGCCCGGTGGCGTTTCAGAACCTGCCCCAGGCGTTGCTGCCGGAAGCGATCCAGGACGGCAATCCATGGGGGGTTGCCCGGCGCCTCGACGGTATTCGCGAGGGCTCGCCACGCTAAACGTCACCCATTGCTCCAGCGGACATCTTGTCATGGTCAAGACGACAACACCTTCCCGTCCCGATACCCTTGCCGCGCTGGAGGCGCTCGATACCCGGCTGCGCTGGCTGTCTTCGTGGACGATCCACAACGCCAACCATCTGCGCGAGAAACGCGATGGCCTGAAGGTCGGTGGCCATCAGGCGAGCTGCGCCTCGATGACCGCGATCATGGCAGCGCTGTATTTCCATGCGCTGCGACCGCAGGACAAGGTCGCGGTAAAGCCGCACGCCGGGCCGGTGCTGCACGCGATCCACTATCTGCTCGGCAACCAGAGCCTCGACCAGCTACAGCGCTTTCGCGGGCTGGGCGGTGCGCAAAGCTATCCGTCGCGGACCAAGGACAAGATCCCGGTCGACTTTTCCACCGGTTCGGTCGGGCTGGGTGTTGCCGCAACCGCGTTCTCAAGTCTGGTGCAGGACTATCTCGTCGCGCACGGCGCCCTGGCCGAAGCCGATACTGGCCGAATGATTGCGCTGATGGGGGATGCCGAACTTGATGAAGGCAACATCTACGAATGCCTGATTGAGGGTTATAAGCACAATCTGCGCAATTGCTGGTGGGTGGTCGATTACAACCGCCAGTCGCTCGATCATACCACTGCGGACCGGATGTTCCGCCGCTTTGACGACATCTTCGAAACCTGTGGCTGGCGTGTCCTGACGCTGAAGCATGGCGCGCTGCAACGCGCGGCGTTCAAGCGGCCGGGCGGCAAGACACTTGAGGACTGGATCGATACCTGCCCCAATGCCGATTATGCCGTGCTGACCTATCAGGGTGGTGCTGCGTGGCGGTCACGACTGATCGCTGACATTGGTGAAAAGCCCCATGTCGCCAAACTGCTCGACAGCTATGACGATGATGCGCTCGCCACGCTGATGACCAATCTTGGCGGGCATTGCATGGAGACGCTGACCCAGGCGTTCGACAGTGCCGCCGATGAGCGTCCGACGCTGTTCATCGCCTATACGATCAAGGGCTATGGCCTGCCGCTGGCGGGCCACAAGGACAATCATTCCGGCATGATGAACCCGCCGCAGATTGCGGCGCTGCGCTCCAGCCTGGGCATAGCCGAGGGTGACGAATGGCAGCCCTATGCCGGGCTTGGCGACAATGTTGCGGCTGACCTCAAGGCGTTTGTCGGGCGCAGTGCGCTCGCGCGCAAAACCCCTGAGCCCCATGCCCCGATGGTGCCGGTGCCCGCGCGGCTGGCGGTGCCTGATGGCGACGAGCAATCGACACAGGGTGCGTTTGGCCGCATCCTGCTTGACCTGGCCAAGTCCGGCGAAGCGCTGGGTGACCGCATCGTCACCACGGCGCCCGACGTGACGCAGACCACCAACCTAGGCGGCTTCGTCAACCAGCGCGGGTTGTTCCGCCGTCAGGAACTCAAGGACGTGTTCCGCGCGGCCAACATCCCCTCGGCGCAGAAATGGGCGGCCAGTGGTGCCGGCCAGCATATCGAACTGGGCATTGCGGAGAACAACTTCTTCCTCATGCTCGCCTCGCTCGGTCTTGCCGCGCCGCATTTCGGCACAAGGCTGATCCCGGTCGGCACGGTCTATGATCCGTTCATCGCGCGCGGCCTCGATGCGCTCAACTATGCCTGTTACCAGGATGCACGCTTCCTGCTGGTCGGCACGCCATCGGGCCTGACACTGGCGGCAGAGGGCGGCGCGCACCAGTCGATCAATACGCCGCTGATCGGCATGGGCCAGCCGGGCCTGACCTATTTCGAGCCAGCCTGGGCCGATGAGCTGACGCTGATGATGCGCCATGCCTTTGAACACATCCAGGCCGATGATGGCGGATCGGTCTATCTGCGCCTGACGACCCGTTCGATCCCGCAGATCAGGCGCGAGGATGATGACTGGGAAGCCGGCGCGCTGCAGGGCGGATACTGGCTGCGCAAGCCCGGCGCGCGGACCGATGCGGCGCTGGTCTTCACCGGCGCGGTGGCGCCCGAAGTGCTCGACGCCCATGCCGAGCTGCTTGACGACATCCCCGGGTTGGGGTTGCTCAACGTGACATCACCCGACCTGCTGCACCGTGGCTGGTCGGCGCGGCGCGCGGCGCGCTGGACGGGCACGCCGCCGGCCCCGTCGCATGTCGAGAACCTGTTGTCGGCGCTGTCCCCCGGTGCCGGGCTGGTGACGATCCTCGACGGATCGCCTGCCGCGCTGTCATGGCTGGGCGGCGTGCGCGGGATGCGGGTCAGCCCGTTGGGTGTCGACCGGTTTGGGCAGACCGGCGACCTGCCCGATCTCTACCGGACCTACCGGCTCGATGCCGAAGCGATCATCGATGCGGCAGCGGAGCTGTTCCTGGCCTGAGCAGCGCGGCGGGAACGACCGCCGCCGGTCAGCCCGCGACGATCTCGCGCAGCGCGGCGGCGAGGCCGCGGGTCTCCTGTTCGGTACCGATCGTCATGCGCAGGCCGTTGGCGAGGCCCTGGCCGGGGAGCCAGCGGACGATGTAGCCCCGCGCCATCAGGGCCTTGTAGACATGCTCTGCGCTGAGCGGCCCATCGAACAGGACGAGCAGGAAGTTGGCCTGGCTGGGCACGGCGCGCAGGCCGGCATTGCCGAGCTTGGCGATCTCTGCGGCGAACCAGGCGCGCCACTGGACATTGTGGCTGCGGCTGTGGGCGATGAAGTCACTGGCGCCGAGCGCGGCAATCGCGGCCTGTTGACCGGCGGTGGTGCAGCAGAAGGGCGCGCGGATGCGGTGCATCGCGGCGATCGCCTCTGCCGAACCATAGCCCCAGCCGATCCGTTCGGCGGCGAGGCCGTGGATCTTGGAGAAGGTGCGCGTGACGATGACGTTGGCGGCGGTACGGGCGAGATCAAGCCCGCCATCATCATCCTCGGGCGCGAGATACTCGGCATAGGCCTGGTCGAGCACGAGCATGACATGCGGCGGCAGGCCGGCATGGAGCCGCGCGATCTCTCCGCGATCAGCGAAGGTGCCGGTCGGGTTGTTGGGGTTGGCGATGAACACGACGCGGGTGCGATCCGTAACGGCGGCGAGGATGGCGTCGACGTCGGTGGCATAGTCTGTGTCGGGCGCGATGACCGGGGTGGCGCCAACGCGGCGGGTGGCGATCTCGTACACGGCGAAGCCATAGCGCACGAAGATGACCTCATCGCCCGGGCCAGCATAGGCGCCGGCGGCGAGGTGGAGCAGCTCGTCGGAGCCGGTGCCGTAGATGACGCGGGCGGGATCGAGATCATGATGGGCAGCGATCGCCGCGCGCAGATCAGCAGCGGAAGCGTCGGGGTAGCGCGACAGGTCAGCGTCATGCGCGAGGAAGGCGGTCCTGGCCTCGGCGCTGGTGCCGAGCGGGTTCTCGTTCGACGAAAGCTTGGCAACGGGGGCGCCGCCATCAGTGGTCGAGCGCCCCGGGATGTAGGGGGCGATCGCCATGATCCAGTCCTTGGGACGCGGCGCGGTGGTGCTGGTGTCAGTCATGCGCGGGGCGTTAGCTGCTGGGGTCCAACTCGTCTAGCGTTGGGGTGCCTTCCCTCGCTCCTCCCCGGAACGGGGAGGGGTTTGGAAGGTACGACCGGTGGCAAACGGGCGGCAGGTGGTTGCGGGACTGCCCCACCCCCAACCCCTCCCCTGAAGGGGAGGGGCTTAGGCGGTTACTTCCTACGCAGCGTCGGGCGTGGCTTGTGGCGGACTGGCGCCGGGCCGTTGTTGGCGCCGCCGCCGCTGTGGGCGCCGCGGGGATCGTGGCGGGGGTCTCCTTGCAGAGCCTCGAAGCGGACATTGCCTTCTGCCTCTTCACCCATGGTGCGCTTGATGGCGGCCATGAACTTGGCGGCGATGGGGCGCGGGATCTGGAAGGCGGTTTCGTTGGCGGCGATGCGGATGGCGCCGACCTCGTTCTTGGTGATGTGGCCACGGCGGCAGATGAGCGGGAGGATCCAGCGCGGATCAGCATTCTGGCGGCGGCCGATATCCATTCGGAACCACACGACATCATCAAAGCCGGCGCGGTGATGTTCCTTGCCGGGAGGACCGGCGGCGCCCTGATCGACCATTTCCTCGGGCGCGGGGAGGCGCGCGCGGTGCGCCTGGACGAGCGCGGCGGCGATGTCTTCCGGTGAACGCTGCGCCATGATCTCTGCGGCGAGCGAACGGTCTTCCTCATCAACCTCGACGGGGGCGAGCAATGCCTCGATCAACCGGCCGCGATCAGCCTTGCGGATGTCGTCAACGGTCGGCGCGTTCATCCACTGAACGGCGATGCGCGCGCCCTTCAGCATCATCTCGACGCGGCGCTTGCGCTGATAGGGGACGATGAGCACGGCGGTGCCCTTTTTCCCCGCGCGGCCGGTGCGGCCCGAGCGGTGCTGGAGCGTTTCGGCATCACGCGGCAGCTCGACATGGATGACGAGGCTGAGCGTTGGCAGATCAATGCCGCGCGCGGCGACGTCTGTCGCGACGCAGACGCGGGCGCGGCGGTCTCGCAAGGCCTGCATCGCGGCGTTGCGTTCCGACTGGCTGTGCTCGCCGGACAAAGCGACGGCAGCGAAACCGCGATCGGCCAGGCTGGCATGAAGGTGGCGGACATTGTCGCGCGTGGCGCAGAACAGCATGGCGGATTCGGCATCATGCAGGCGCAGCAAATTGACCACGGCATGTTCAATATCAGCCGGGGCGACGGTGACGGCCTGATAGGCGATGTCACCATGGCCGCGATCCTCACCGACGGTGGAGATGCGCAGCGCATCACGCTGATAGCGCTTGGCGAGCGCGACGATCTGGCGCGGGATGGTGGCGGAGAACAACAGGGTGCGGCGCTGATCAGGCGTGGCGTCGAGTATCTGCTCGAGATCCTCACGGAAGCCCATGTCGAGCATCTCGTCAGCCTCATCAAGGATGACGGCCTGGAGCGCCGACAGATCAAGCGCGCCGCGTTCGATGTGATCGCGCAGGCGGCCCGGCGTACCGACGACGATGTGTGCGCCACGGGAAAGCGCGCGGCGTTCCTCCGACGGGTTCATGCCGCCGACACAGGTGGTGATGCGCCCACCGGCTTTCTCATAAAGCCATTCGAGTTCGCGGCTGACCTGCAGCGCGAGTTCACGCGTGGGGGCGATGGCGAGCGCGAGCGGCGCGGCGGCGCGGGGCAAGGTGCCGGTTTCATCAGAGAGGAGTTGCGGGGCGATGGCGAGGCCGAAGGCGACGGTCTTGCCCGAGCCGGTCTGTGCCGAGACGAGCAGATCACGACCGGCAGCCTGTGGCTCAATAACGGCGGCCTGGACGGGGGTGGGCGCTGCATAACCACGCGACGCGAGCGCCTCGGCGAGATGCGCCGGGAGAGAAGTGAAGGGCATGATATTCCGGTTCTGGGGGCGGCGCGGGAGCGCGGCGATGGGTGCCCCTAGCATGGTTTGCCGGGAAAAGCACGGGGGTGCTTGGGGTGGGGATTCACCTGTTCTGACCTGTTAAACAGGGGAACAAATTTTTTTTCAGAGGCGATTTATATATTGTGGTTGCTTATCAGCTTGTTATTGGTCGTGGAGATCCAACTTAACAGGGAAAATAACAGGCGCGGAACAAGAGCGATAACAAGAAAGAACAAGACCGCAACAGGCGCGGAACAGGGCCGCCCGCGCACGGTGGTCGGGCCACCGATGGTGCGCGGGCGGAGGGTGAGCGGGGCGGACAATGTTAAAGAGCGGGGGGTGGTTGTGACGGGTTTTGTGGGAGGTTGAATCGGGCTGGGCGCTTTTGAACGACGGTCATTATGAAAAAACCACTCGACCCAGTAGGTAACTTTGCCCAAGACTTTATTGGGTTAGCGAGTTTGACAGTAGCGGATCGTTCCTTAAGACTGACATCTGATTGGGAGGGACGACAATGACCGGGGCGAAAATGCGCACAGTACCGGCATTGAAGGTCAATCAGTGGCTAGCCGGCTGGGACAAAATTGATTTTGATGTGAATGAGCATCGGGCGAAGCCGGCCCAATATTTCTATCTGTTCTCCCTGCCGGCGCGAGAGCTTCGCAGCCTTTCAGGTATCGTGCGCCGCGAGGCGAAGAACGCCCTCCCGCGTACGGACGACCTCGGCATTCAGCGGCAGCACGATCCAGAGCGATCAGAGGAGATTAGTCGATTCGTCGAGTATGGCTATCCGTGGTCAACATTGAATGAGGCCAAGCGCAGCAGCGCAGATTTCAATGATTTGCGTAAGCCCGGCTGGTTACCTACCGCGATCGTCTTAAACATCCTCACTAAAGGGAGCGAGCGCAACGGAACCGGAATCACTGATGGTGACATCGCAAATGTCATCGAGTCCGATGGCGCGATTAAGCTGCACCTTCCTTATGAAACATGGAGTGCAGATTGGAAACCAACGAAACTTCCGCCGTTCGAAGTGATAGATGGCCAGCACCGGCTCTGGGCCTTCGAGAATGCATCGCAACTCGAGAATTTTGAGTTACCGGTCGTCGCATTCGTCGGCTTAGACATTAGTTGGCAGGCTTATTTGTTCTGGACGATCAACATCAAACCGAAGCGGATTAACGCCAGCTTGGCGTTCGATCTTTATCCGCTGCTGCGAAGCGAGGATTGGCTGGACCGTGCGGAGGGCCACGCAATCTACCGCGAAACGCGCGCTCAGGAACTGACCGAGATCCTTTGGTCGTATCCCACAAGTCCGTGGTACGATCGAATCAATATGCTTGGCGAGCGGCAGAATCGCTGGGTGACACAGAGTGCTTGGATCAAGTCGCTCACTGCAAGCTTCATTCGATCTTGGGATCGTCGCAGCTCTGTCGCAGGGGGGCTGTTTGGGGGCCGCTCGAAATCTGAGGGCGAAGTTCTTGGCTGGAGCCGCGGCCAGCAAGCAGCCTTCCTGATATATGTTTGGCAGGAATTTAAGACCGCCGTCGCAGCGTCCAAGGAGCCATGGGCAATTAACCTCAGGGCGCCGAATCTGACGGCCGAACTGGCACTTTCTGAAGCCGTCAAGCCGCGGGACGACGTTGCGTTTTACGGCGTTTATTCTCTAATCACCACGGACCAAGGCGTCCGAGGCTTCCTTCAGGTCGTGAATGATCTTTGCTATCTTCGGGCAAGCCAGCTGAAACTGAATGCGTGGCAGCCCGATTCCAGATCCACTGCGAACCCGATCGAAGCCGTAGAGGGCGCGCTCAAATCCATCGACGCTCAAAGTTTTTCCGCGTTTTTGAAGAGCCTCGCTGGTTCGCTTGCAAACTTCGACTGGAGGACCAGCGGTACACCTGAGCTTGGGGATGCCGAACGCCGTGCTAAACTCGTGTTCCGAGGGAGCAGCGGTTATAAGGAACTTCGGGCCCAACTCTTAGAACATCTCGCACGTGGCGAGGGCGACGTTGCTGAAGCAGCAGCACGCTTGGCCACGGCATAGCTATGGCAGTTTCTCCCGTTGCGAAGTTACCCATGGCCGACCAAGCTGTTGTCGGTGCTCTTGTCCGTGCCAACGTCGAAACAACAACCGTCGGCCTGAAGCCCTTCATCAAGAACGCACGATGGATCGGAAAAACAAATCGATATGCATCGGACGTGGTCAAGCGGCTGGTCGCCGACCCTCCAATCGACAATCAGCGCAGGCGAAATTTAGCTCAATACATTGCAGCAAGTGCAGTCCTTCATTCTAACGACGCTTGGAGTTATCTTGGTCGTTCAATCTCATGCTTAATGGTCGGCGATGCGCACCGTGCGCTCCATCTCGCTTATTATGCAGAGCTGCGGGCAGGCATGTCTCTTCTCGCCGGCGCCGGCGTCGGTATTTTCAGCAACCGCCACTATGTCGTGAACGCCGCCAATTCGACGCTCAGACTTAATACTTCGAAGGGAACGCATCAGGTCGCGTGGATGGCATTGGAGCATTGGAGCCGACAGCCGTCGTCTGGCGTCTTGTTCGCGGGTCTGATCAGGCCAGAAGGGATTTCTCTGGACGACTGGTTTGCACCAATCGGAGGCGGTGCTGCGCTGGCGGTTCAGGCACGCGAATGGTTCATGCAATGGGGTATGGATTTGAATCTCGCCACCAACGACCGCGACGCGAGGAACGAGTCGAGCTATCGTCCGGACGGCATCCCTTTGGCCTGGGAAATCTCGTCCTCAAACGTCCTAGAATTTACCAAAGATCTTTGGGCTTCGCTGGAGCCAAGCGATCAATCGAGTTTTGAGCAAATCGATCGATACATCCTCAGACTCGCACTCGAACGACATTTTGCGGGTGTCTCCGGATCGACGCCGTCTGCGACGAATACCGGATTTCAAGCGCTCATAAAATCCGTTGTAGATGGTCAGGGTCTGTCGCCAACCGGCAAAAAGCGCTGGAGCGATTTCCTGACGCGCATAACCGCCCCAACCGATCCACTGATCTTCTCGAACTCCGCTATAAGGCCGACTAGCAATGCAAGCGATCCGATGGCGGTGTTATCAAGAGCAGTATTGCTTCTTCGGGTCGCGACGGGATCGGCGCATGGTCTGCTGAAGCAGGCAGGGTTTGATGCGAATGCCTTGTCGTTCTGGTGGCAATCCATTGGCGTTGCTCGAGGCCTTTGGCGAGACGCTGACCCGCCAGACCAGCTCAGCGATCTCTGGGCCGATATCCGTGACACGCTGCTCGAGGTTGAGAGCACGACAACCAGCAATCCTTCTGCGCTGTCGTCGATCAATGGTTTGGGGTACGGTATGGATGGTCGATTCAATATGCTTTGCAGCCATGAAAGAGTGGGCCTTTGGGGGCTTTGCCCAGCGTGATGGAATGACGATGCGTGACAACGAAAACAGTGGCCCGATTACACTTTCCCCATTCCTGAAGTGGGCTGGAGGAAAGCGATGGTTCGCAGACCGTTGGCTGCACCTCATCCCAGATCGCTTTGAGCGATATATCGAGCCCTTTGTCGGAAGCGGCGCGATATATTTCGCGCTTTCACCGCAGAAGGCGATCCTGTCAGATCTCAATGCCGATCTAATCAACGCCTATCGGGCCGTGCGCGACAATCCTGGCGAAATCCAACGTTTACTCCAGCGACACGATCAGCAGCACAACAAGGCCCATTATTATCTAACACGGTCAATGAAGCCCGACGACGTGGTCGATCGCGCTGCTTGGCTAATCTATCTAAACCGTACATGCTGGAACGGTCTTTACCGCGTTAATAGGCGCAACGAGTTCAATGTCCCGATCGGAACGAAAACCAGAGCAGTGCTACCATCGGATGATTTTCCGTCAGTATCAGCTACGCTCCAGAACGCCGAATTAATGGTCCAAGATTTCGAAGTGACTATCGACCTCGCAGCTGAAGGTGATTTCGTTTTTGTCGATCCGCCGTATACCGTTAAGCATAATTTCAACGGTTTCGTAAAATACAATGATCATATTTTCTCGTGGAGCGATCAAGTCAGGCTGAGGGACGCGGTTGCACGAGCTACAGAACGTGGCGCAATGGTGCTTGTGACCAACGCCAATCATCAGTCGATCCGGGATATTTATGAGGATATCGGAGAGCATACCGTGCTTAAACGGGCGAGTATCCTTGCTGCAAATTCAGCAAACAGGTCTGAGGTCGAAGAGTTAGCAATCAGAACATGGGTTTCTTGAACGATTTTATTGAAATAGGCCCTACCTCGAATTACGGTGCAACGTGCAATAATCCCCAATTAGGACTCACCGCCACCAAGCGCACCGCTGCAATTAGCCAGCCACTCGCAATTATCCCAAATCTCATCGCCCCTCCCCTCGCCTTGCCCCCCAACAAATCCGCGCTATCCTCCCGCCACACGGGAGGAGCATCAATGCAACGGCAATGGATTCCAGCGGCGTTTCTCGCGGTAACCGCCACCCCACTTCCCGCGCAGACCGCCCCACCGGTGGAGCAGGCGGAAGCCCTGCCCGACCTCGCCGTACCCGCCGACAAGCTGGGTGACGACCGCAAATATGTCATCTTCCACAAGCCGGGCGTGACGGTGGAGCAGGCGCGTGCCGACCTGTCATTCTGCTGGCGGTTCCTGCCGCACGGTGTGCAACGCCAGGCGCCGGGCTTCGTGCCGTGGCGCAAGGCCGATGCCAACCGGCCGGTGAGTTATGACGGCGGCGCCTATGGGCTGGTCGGCGTGGCGATCGCCGCGATCATCGCCGGGCCGCTGGAGCGCAGCATCCGCCAGTCGCGGCTGTATCGCTGCATGGTGCCGCGTGGCTATGCCCGGTATCGCACGTCGGAGGATGTGTGGAAGCTGCTCAACGGCGGCAGCGAGACGCCGCGCGCCATCATGCTGCAGGCGCGGATAGCCGCCGGCCCCACCCCGCCCACACCGAAGGTTGAGCCATGAGCGTGTTTTCGCTGCGTTGGCTGCTGGCCGCGATCGCGCCGTTTGCCGCGCTGTGCGCGGTGCCCGCCGCCGCCAAGGACATAGCCGAATATCGCCAGTTCAGGGCGGGCGAGCCGATCGTCATCGCGCCGGACAAGGCCTATGTTCTGGTGCGGCTTGATACCGATCTGAGCAAGTTCGGCGCGCATATCCTGCGCATCCCCGCGCAAGCCGAAATCGACGATTATGAGGTGGCCAAGCGTGCCGCGTTCGACAAGGCCGGCAAGAAGGCGGGGGCGTATGAATCCTTCGTGTTCGACTATACCAAGGCGCACAATTATTTCGCGCTGGCGCCGGGCAAGCCGCTGGTGATGTCGGGCAAGATGGCGCTGGTGCTGGCCGAGATTCCACCCGGAGATTATGTGCTCTACGGCATGGGTTTCGGCGATTATCTGTACGAATGCTTTTGTTACGGCACGGTCGGGTTCCACGCCAGGGCGGGCGAGGTGACTGACCTGGGATCAATGCTGTTCGCCAAGGCGTGGCAGCCCTCTCCGGTGCCCGAGCTGGCGGGCGAGGTTGATCTGGGGCGGACGGCGGTGATGGATTATGGCCTGTTCGCGGCGGCGCTCAGACCGCGACGACCCGACGATGCTGACGCGCCCGGGGTGGACGTGGCACATGTCATGCCCGCCGCGCTGCATGCGGTGGGCGCGTTTGTCGAGACCAACACGCTGCAGAGCAACCGGCTGGCGGCGATCCCCGGCGTGCTGGCCTATCGCGAGGGCCATGTGATCGATGTGGCGAGCGGGCGGGACGTTACCGAAGAGAATGTGAACTGACGCCCAGCCGGGCTGCGTATCGGGCAGGATCGGCGGTCGGCTGACTGCCGACCGCATTGCCGTGATCGCAGCGACGGCCTGACGGGAAGAGCCGGTTGAGCGGTTGCTCGTCGCGCAGGCGTGCGTCGCTCCAGGCCCCTCCCCTTCAGGAGTGGGGCGATAAGTAGCGAGCCCCGAGAACCGGGGTAAATCCACCCCCCTTGCCCACCGCCCCACCCCATGCTAGACACTGAACCATATGGTTCACTATTCCCCCATCCCGCTCGATGCCTCGTTCGCCGCGCTGTCAGATGCCACGCGGCGTGGCGTGCTGGAGCAGCTTGAGCGGGCCGAGGCGTCTATCACTGACCTGGCCGAGGCGTTCGACATGACGCTGACCGGCATGAAGAAGCATGTTGGCGTGCTGGAGCGCGCCGGGCTGGTCACCACCGAGAAGATTGGGCGGGTGCGGACGTGTCGGCTGGGGCAGCGCGAGCTGGAGGCGGAGGCGGCGTGGATCGCGCGGTATCGCGCGCGCTGGGCGGCGCGGTTTGATGCGCTGGACAGCGTTATCGAGCAACTGAAAGAGCAGGAGAGAGAAGATGGCGCAGACAGCAGGCAATGAGCCCGGCGCGGCGGGGACCGGCATGACGGCAGAGCGCATTTCTGACCGCGAGACGGTGGTGACGCGCAGTTTTGACGCGCCGGCGCGGCTGTTGTTTGCGGCGTGGAGCAGGGCGGAACTGTTCCGGCAATGGTGGGTGCCCGCGTCATACGGCATGACGTTGCTGTCGTGCGAGATGGATGTGCGGGTTGGTGGCGGGTATCGCCTCGTCTTCCAACATCCGGCCGCTGGCGAGCCGATGGCCTTTTTCGGGCGCTATATCGAAATGGTGCCCGACACGCGCATTTCCTGGACCAATGAGGAAAGCGAGAACGGCGCGGTGACGACGGTGACCTTTACCGAGCAGGACGGCCGGACGCTGGTTACCATCCACGACCTGTATCCATCGAAGGAAGTGCTCGACGCCGAGATCGAAGGCGGGGCGACGGGCGGGATGAGCGAGACGTTGGACCAGTTGGCGGCGTTTGTCGGTGCGCTGGTGCTGTGATGACGGGCCGGGGGTGGGGGCGCGGTATTTGAGCTCTTTCCACTGAAATATTCTGGCGAAGCACGTCACCCCCCGCCCCCGAAAAGGGGCAGGGGGTCCGTTTCATTCACCGATGCCAAATCACCAATTACCGGTCGCCGATCAGGCGGGCAGTTCAGAAGTTGAAGCGCAGCCCGGCGTTGACGGTGAAGCTCTTCAGCCGTGACCCGTCATTGATGTTGCCGACGACGAAGGCCGAGACCCTGCCACCCGCCGCCGTGCCAATGAGGCCGACCGAGTAGCGCATCGCGTTACTCCAGCTGACCGTATTGAGCGAGAAGTTGGTCGCCGGGGTGCCAAAGGCAAAGCTCGAGCTGTCAGCGCTCGACCAGTTCTCAAGCCGTGCCGCGCTGACGAAGGGCTCAAAGGTGACGCCGGTGGTGCTGCCGCCGCGCCATGACAGGCGCAGGCCCGCCTGACCGATCTTGGTCTGGTCACTGCCCGGCGTCCACACGCTGAGCGGATCGATCTGCAGCGGATCGATTGCCGTGTCGGCATAATGGAAGCTGGCGAACGGCGTCGCGGCAAAACCGGTCATGCCGCCAACGCGGTAGGAAGCGCGCAGCGTGTAGGCGGTGGCGGTGCCATCAAGCTTCTGTGTGCCAGCCGCGCCGAACAGCGTTGGCATGGCGAGCTTGTAATGGCGCCATTCCTTGCGGATGCTGCCTTCAACCGTCGCCGCGCCGTTGCCGATGACGAGGTAGCCGCCGAGGAACGGCGTTTCGACCTTGATGCGATCCACCGCGGTCAACGCGACTTGGCCGTCATACCAGCCGCCGGTCAGCCCGACATTCACGTTCCAGCCATGGCCCCCCAGGTTGAGGAAGCCGAGATCGGCGCCGAACTGGGCAGATTCATGCACGGTGCGGATCTGGCTGGTCCCGGTATAGGTCACGCCACCGCCGACCAGCGTTGAGCTGATCGTCTCGCTGGTGTGGCCAGCGCCGCCACGGACCCACAGGCTGAAGCGCGTGGCGCTGGCCGGGGGATCATTACGCGTGGTCACGAACGGGCTGATCGGCTCGTCAAGATTGGCCGAGGCCGCTTCCGCCATATAGCTGAGATGGCCGAGCGGCATGGCCAGCGGATTGATCGTCTGGATCAGGCCGAACTGGGTGTTGCTGGCCGGGTTTTGCCCGAAGCTGTCGAGGATGAAGCCGGTGGTCTCAAACACCGTGTTCGAGGTGAAGGTGGTTGCCGCAGCCCCCGGCACGACACTGACGATTGGCAGGAAGCCACCCGGCACGAAGCTGCGCGTGCCGACACGGTTGAGCGTGACATTGGTGTTGCCCGAGGCAGTGCCGCCGATGACCATGCGATCAGCCGTGGCGGTGACGGTGCTGTAGTCGACGAAGAACTGGCCACCGCCGCTGTAATTGCCACCGACCGTGACGAGGTTGGTCATCAGGTTGTTCTGGGCATTGATGATCCCGCCATTGGCCAGCGCACCGTTGGTGGTGAAGCTGCCCGCAGCGGCGAAATCGATCCGGCCGCTGTTGTTGGTGTTGCCGAGGATGCCCAGCGTACCGCCCGCGCCGATATTGGTGACGCCGGCATTGACGAGATTGCCCGAGAAGACCGAGGCGCTCGACCCAAGGCTGGCCGTCGAGCCGAGCGTGTTGGTCCAGGTCGAGGTGGCAACGTTCGCGCCACCAACGGTGACCGCGCCGTTCAGGCTGCCAAAGTTGAGCAGGGTGAAGCTGCCGCCATTGAGGCTGCCGATAACCGCCCTGGGTGCGGTGATGGTGCCGGCATTGGTGATCGACCCCGTGCCCGCGCCCGTGGCGACGAGCTGAACGCCGCCGACCGTGCCGGTGACCAGACCCGAATTGTTGACGGACAGCGCGCCGCTGACCGTGTCGAGCGCGATGCCGAAATCAGGGTCAACCTTGCCCGCCACGCCGACATTGACGGTGATGCCGCCCGCCGTCGACGTGCCACGGATGCCGGCATTGCCCGCACCGGTGGCCCGAACCTCCCCCGCAACCGTGATGGTCGTGAGGCCGGTTGACGTCCCGCTGTTGGTCTGGATGCCATGGCCGTTGGTTGCCGTGATCAACGTGCCGGCAAGCTGGCTGATCGTGATCGTCCCCGCGCCCGCACCTTGCAGTGTTGCGGCGACGCCGGTGCCGCTGGAGGCCGAGACATTGGCATTGGCATTGACAAAGACGTGGCCGCTGCCGGTCGCCGTGCCGACGATGCCCGCCGTGACACCGGCGACCTGACCATTGGCGGTGACCGTGGCGACACCGTTGTTGGTGATCGCGACGATGCCGAAATCAGTATTGCCGGTGACCTTGCCCGTGGTGGTGACCGTGGCGTTACCGGTGCCGCCCGCCTGGGCGCGGATGCCCGCGCCGCCGGTGGCGGTGACGGTCGATGCGGGTGCGATGATGACATTGCCGCTGCTGCTGAAGCCGGAGATGCCGATGCCGCCATTGGCGGTGACCGCGCCCGTGCCGGAGACCGTCACCGTGCCGCTGGTTGCGTTCGCGGTGATGCCGTTGGTCGCGCCAATGACCGTCCCGGTGGAGAGGATGTCGATATTGCCCGAGGTGGAGGACGCCGCGATCCCCGACGCGGCCGTCCCGGTGATGTTGCCCGCACCGCTCACCTTGACGTTGCCGCTGCCGGCGTTGGTGGCAATGATACCGGTGGTGCCAGACACGGTGCCTGCGGTCACGGTGACCGCCCCTGCACCGGTCGCGCTGGTCTGTTGCGCGATGATCGCAGTGTTGCCGGTTGACGATACGCCGCCGGCATTGACCGTCACCGCGCCACCCGTGGTCAGCGCAAAGATGCCATTGCCGCTGGTCGCGGTGACCGCGCCAACGGTGGTGACCTTGGTCGAGCCCTTGCCGAAGTTCTCGGCATCAACGCCGAACCGGGCGTCGATCGTGCCATTGGCGGTGACGTCGACATTGCCGGTCGCTGCCGCTGGCAGGATCGCCGCGACCATCCCGGCATTGCCGGCCTTGACGTTGCCATTGGCAACCTCGGTGACGTTGGCGGTGGTCGATGCGGACCGGGCGTCGATGGCGTTGTTCGCACCAGCCACAGTTACCGCGCCGGTCGTGACGCTGATCCCGGTGCCCGTTGCGACGTCGCGCACGACGATGCCGTTGCCGCCGGTCGAGCTGCTCGCGCCCGCGATGTTGACGGTCGTGGTGCCCGCGCCGTTGTTGAGGATGTTGGCCGCATCACCGCTGCCACCGACGAACCCGCCGGTGCCCGTGACGCTGATGTTGCCGGTACCGCCGGTTCCGCCGATCAGGCTCAGCCCGCGCGTCGCGCCGGTGACGGTCTGATCGACCACAACGGTCACCGCGCCTTTGCCGGTGGCGAGGATGCCCTCGGCCGACGTGCCGGTGACCGTGCCGTGCGTCGTGATACCGATCACGCCGCTGCCGGCATTGTTGACCACGATGCCGGTCGTACCCGAGACCTTGCCCGTCGTGACGTTGACCGCGCCTGCTCCCGCTGCGCTGGTCTGCTGCGCGATGATCGCGGTGTTGCCGGTCGAGGTGACATCGCCGGCGTTCACCGTGACATTGCCACCAGCCGACAGTGCGAAGATGCCATTGCCGCTGGTCGCGTTGACCGCGCCAACGGTCGTGACCTTGGTTGAGCCCTTGCCGAAGTTCTCCGCATCGATACCAAACCGGGCGTCGATCGTGCCGTTGGCGGTCACGTCGATATTGCCGGTCGCTGCCGCATTGAGGATCGCGCCGACCATGCCGGCATTGCCCGCCTGGATGTTGCCATTGGCGACCTCGGTCAGGTTGCCGGTCAGCGACTGGCTCTGCACATCAATCGCGTTCTTGCCGGCGGTCAGTGCGGTCACAGCGCCAGTGGTGACGCTGATGTTGCCGCCGAGCGAGGTGTCGCGCACGATGAAGCCATTGCCACCGGTCGAGCTGCTCGCGCCCGAGATGTTGACGGTCGTCGTTGTTGAGGATGTTGGCCGCGCTGCCGACGAACCCGCCGGTGCCCGTGACGCTGATGTTGCCGGTACCGCCGGTTCCGCCGATCAGGCTCAGCCCGCGCGTCGCGCCGGTGACGGTCTGATCGACCACAACGGTCTGCCGCCCGACGAACCCGCCGGTGCCCGTGACGCTGATGTTGCCGGTACCGCCGGTTCCGCCGATCAGGCTCAGCCCGCGCGTCGCGCCGGTGACGGTCTGATCGACCACAACGGTCACCGCGCCTTTGCCGGTGGCGAGGATGCCCTCGGCCGACGTGCCGGTGACCGTGCCGTGCGTCGTGATACCGATCACGCCGCTGCCGGCATTGTTGACCACGATGCCGGTCGTACCCGAGACCTTGCCCGTCGTGACGTTGACCGCGCCTGCTCCCGCTGCGCTGGTCTG
Organism: uncultured Sphingomonas sp.; assembly: GCA_963422345.1. Classification (GTDB taxonomy): domain Bacteria; phylum Pseudomonadota; class Alphaproteobacteria; order Sphingomonadales; family Sphingomonadaceae; genus Sphingomonas. The sequence goes on along the minus strand of OY729425.1, from coordinate 1,144,031 downwards.
CTGCGCGATGATCGCGGTGTTGCCGGTCGAGGTGACATCGCCGGCGTTCACCGTGACATTGCCACCAGCCGACAGTGCGAAGATGCCATTGCCGCTGGTCGCGTTGACCGCGCCAACGGTCGTGACCTTGGTTGAGCCCTTGCCGAAGTTCTCCGCATCGATACCAAACCGGGCGTCGATCGTGCCGTTGGCGGTCACGTCGATATTGCCGGTCGCTGCCGCATTGAGGATCGCGCCGACCATGCCGGCATTGCCCGCCTGGATGTTGCCATTGGCGACCTCGGTCAGGTTGCCGGTCAGCGACTGGCTCTGCACATCAATCGCGTTCTTGCCGGCGGTCAGTGCGGTCACAGCGCCAGTGGTGACGCTGATGTTGCCGCCGAGCGAGGTGTCGCGCACGATGAAGCCATTGCCACCGGTCGAGCTGCTCGCGCCCGAGATGCTGACCGTGGTCGTGCCCGCACCGTTGTTGAGGATGTTGGCCGCGTCGCCGGTCCCGCCGACGAACCCGCCGGTGCCCGTGACGCTGATGTTGCCGGTACCGCCGGTTCCGCCGATCAGGCTCAGCCCGCGCGTCGCGCCGGTGACGGTCTGATCGACCACAACGGTCACCGCGCCTTTGCCGGTGGCGAGGATGCCCTCGGCCGACGTGCCGGTGACCGTGCCGTGCGTCGTGATACCGATCACGCCGCTGCCGGCATTGTTGACCACGATGCCGGTCGTACCCGAGACCTTGCCCGTCGTGACGTTGACCGCGCCTGCTCCCGCTGCGCTGGTCTGCTGCGCGATGATCGCGGTGTTGCCGGTCGAGGTGACATCGCCGGCGTTCACCGTGACATTGCCACCAGCCGACAGTGCGAAGATGCCATTGCCGCTGGTCGCGTTGACCGCGCCAACGGTCGTGACCTTGGTTGAGCCCTTGCCGAAGTTCTCCGCATCGATACCAAACCGGGCGTCGATCGTGCCGTTGGCGGTCACGTCGATATTGCCGGTCGCTGCCGCATTGAGGATCGCGCCGACCATGCCGGCATTGCCCGCCTGGATGTTGCCATTGGCGACCTCGGTCAGGTTGCCGGTCAGCGACTGGCTCTGCACATCAATCGCGTTCTTGCCGGCGGTCAGTGCGGTCACAGCGCCAGTGGTGACGCTGATGTTGCCGCCGAGCGAGGTGTCGCGCACGATGAACCCGTTGCCACCGGTCGAGCTGCTCGCGCCCGAGATGCTGACCGTGGTCGTGCCCGCACCGTTGTTGAGGATGTTGGCCGCGTCGCCGGTCCCGCCGACGAACCCGCCGGTGCCCGTGACGCTGATGTTGCCGGTACCGCCGGTTCCGCCGATCAGGCTCAGCCCGCGCGTCGCGCCGGTGACGGTCTGATCGACCACAACGGTCACCGCGCCTTTGCCGGTGGCGAGGATGCCCTCGGCCGACGTGCCGGTGACCGTGCCGTGCGTCGTGATACCGATCACGCCGCTGCCGGCATTGTTGACCACGATGCCGGTCGTACCCGAGACCTTGCCCGTCGTGACGTTGACCGCGCCTGCTCCCGCTGCGCTGGTCTGCTGCGCGATGATCGCGGTGTTGCCGGTCGAGGTGACATCGCCGGCGTTCACCGTGACATTGCCACCAGCCGACAGTGCGAAGATGCCATTGCCGCTGGTCGCGTTGACCGCGCCAACGGTCGTGACCTTGGTTGAGCCCTTGCCGAAGTTCTCCGCATCGATACCAAACCGGGCGTCGATCGTGCCGTTGGCGGTCACGTCGATATTGCCGGTCGCTGCCGCATTGAGGATCGCGCCGACCATGCCGGCATTGCCCGCCTGGATGTTGCCATTGGCGACCTCGGTCAGGTTGCCGGTCAGCGACTGGCTCTGCACATCAATCGCGTTCTTGCCGGCGGTCAGTGCGGTCACAGCGCCAGTGGTGACGCTGATGTTGCCGCCGAGCGAGGTGTCGCGCACGATGAAGCCATTGCCACCGGTCGAGCTGCTCGCGCCCGAGATGCTGACCGTGGTCGTGCCCGCACCGTTGTTGAGGATGTTGGCCGCGTCGCCGGTCCCGCCGACGAACCCGCCGGTGCCCGTGACGCTGATGTTGCCGGTACCGCCGGTTCCGCCGATCAGGCTCAGCCCGCGCGTCGCGCCGGTGACGGTCTGATCGACCACAACGGTCACCGCGCCTTTGCCGGTGGCGAGGATGCCCTCGGCCGACGTGCCGGTGACCGTGCCGTGCGTCGTGATACCGATCACGCCGCTGCCGGCATTGTTGACCACGATGCCGGTCGTACCCGAGACCTTGCCCGTCGTGACGTTGACCGCGCCTGCTCCCGCTGCGCTGGTCTGCTGCGCGATGATCGCGGTGTTGCCGGTCGAGGTGACATCGCCGGCGTTCACCGTGACATTGCCACCAGCCGACAGTGCGAAGATGCCATTGCCGCTGGTCGCGTTGACCGCGCCAACGGTCGTGACCTTGGTTGAGCCCTTGCCGAAGTTCTCCGCATCGATACCAAACCGGGCGTCGATCGTGCCGTTGGCGGTCACGTCGATATTGCCGGTCGCTGCCGCATTGAGGATCGCGCCGACCATGCCGGCATTGCCCGCCTGGATGTTGCCATTGGCGACCTCGGTCAGGTTGCCGGTCAGCGACTGGCTCTGCACATCAATCGCGTTCTTGCCGGCGGTCAGTGCGGTCACAGCGCCAGTGGTGACGCTGATGTTGCCGCCGAGCGAGGTGTCGCGCACGATGAAGCCATTGCCACCGGTCGAGCTGCTCGCGCCCGAGATGTTGACGGTCGTCGTGCCCGCGCCGTTGTTGAGGATGTTGGCCGCATCACCGCTGCCACCGACGAACCCGCCGGTGCCGGTGACGCTGATGTTGCCGGTGCCGCCGGTACCGCCGATCAGGCTCAGACCGCGTGTCGCGCCGGTCACCGTTTGATCGACCGTCACCGATACAGCGCCGTTGCCGACCGCCTTGATGCCCTCAGCCGATGTGCCGGTCACCGTGCCATGCGTGATGATACCGACCGCGCCCGTGCCGAAGTTATGCGCATCAATACCGGTCGTGCCCGAGACATTGCCCGTCGTGACGTTGACCGCGCCCAGGCCAGCCGCGCTGGTCTGCTGCGCGATGATCGCAGTGTTGCCGGTCGAGGTAACGTCACCGGCGATGACCGTGACATTGCCGCCAGCCGACAGCGCGAAGATGCCATTGCCGCTGGTCGCGTTGACCGCGCCAACGGTGGTCACCTTGGTTGAGCCCTTGCCGAAGTTCTCGGCATCGACGCCGAACCGCGCGTCGATCGTGCCATTGGCGGTCACATCGATATTGCCGGTCGCGGCGGCATTGAGGATCGCGCCGACCATGCCGGCATTGCCCGCCTGGATATTGCCATTGGCAACCTCGGTCAGGTTGCCGGTCAGCGACTGGCTCTGCACATCGATCGCGTTCTTGCCGGCGGTCAGTGCGGTGACCGCACCCGTGGTGACGCTGATCCCCGTACTCGTTGTGACGTCGCGCACGATGACACCGCCGCCTGTCGCCGCAACGATGCCGCCGGAGACATTGATGTTGACCGAACCGACACCGCCGGTTTGCGTCGCATCGAAGGCGTTGCCGCTACCATTGTTGGTGATGCTGCCGCCGGTGTAAATAATCGGGCCACCGTTTGCGCGAACGGACAGTGCCGCCGTGCCGCCCGCTGTCGGCGTATTGCCGGCATCAACACTGATCGTACCGTTATTGGTGACGGTGACACCGCCATTGCCGGCGTTGGAGACCGCGATGCCGTTCCCGCTCACCGTGCTGACCGGGTTGACGGTGACCACGACCGGAACGGGCAGGTTGCCCTGATAATTACGATCGTTCGGCGCGTTGGCGGGGAAGGTCGTGTCGGTCGTGGTCGTTGTACCGCAGGTCACGGTCGTCCCGCCTACGAGACATTGCGCCCAAGCCTGGCCTGGCGCGAGCAAACCGACGCCTGCAACGGTTGCAGCGGCAACCATCGAGCGCATCGTCAACCGGCTCGCTTGTGAACGCAAACTCCTGCGAAGCCCGGCGATCGAGGATGGTGCTGGATCGACAAAGGTCGCTTGATCCGAAGAACGGAAAACACAGGTCATCAATTCACCCCTATTTTTGCGCAGCAGGCTCAAGCGAATTGAACCGCTCCCGGAAATTCAACGCACAATTTGACTCATGCTGTTAGCGTGTATCTTGAACCGGTGATTGGAGAAATGCGTCATGGCAGGAAATCAGTGATTCCCCGGGGGTATCTCGAAACCCTGCGCCACGACAAAACCTGCCGCGATCCGAACCCAGGCCGCATCAGTCTGATACATCTACCGGACGTCCCCCAACAAGCCGTCGCGAATCTCCAAGCCCGGCCCCGGCAAAGCGGCCATAAGTGGGGCAAGCGCACGGCATATCAATCCGCGCGCAGCAGGATTAGGATGGGCGGCGATGGCCTCATCATGCGAGACTTTTGAACAGGCGCTGATTGTCGAGGACATATTGGCGACGCGCGAGTGGCTGACCGGGCTGGTGCACAGCGCGTTTGAGCGGGCCGGGGTGTATTTTGCCAGTGACCTGCGCACGGCGCGGGCATGGTTTGCCGAGGGCAAGGCAGCGGAGCGGCGGACGATTGCATTGATCGACATCGGCCTGCCCGATGGATCTGGCATTGACCTGATCCGCGAGGTCAGCGCCGCGCACCCCGAGGTGCAACTGGTGGTCACGACAATTTATGACGATGACGCCAATCTGATGCAGGCGATGGCGGCGGGGGCCGACAGTTACTTGCTGAAAGACCGGCCAGCGGACGAGATTGTTGCGTTGTTACGGCGGATTGGCGATGGCGAGGCCGCCCTTTCCCCGCCGGTGGCGCGGCGCCTGCTGGACCATTTCCGGCGCCACGCGACCTTTATGACGGCGGGTGCGGCAGAGGCGGATGAGCCGGAACTGACCAGCCGGGAGAATGACGTGCTGGCGATGATCGCGCGCGGGCTGACGCTGGCCGAGGCGGGCAAGGCACTGGGCATTTCGCGCTCCACCGTGGCGAGCCATGTCAAGACAGTGTACCGCAAGCTGGGTGTGACATCGCGCGCCGAAGCCGCGCTGGAAGCGACACGGCGGCGGCTGACGTGACAGCGGGATCCACGGTGATGCGCCTGTGGTGCCCTGGGCCAGTCCCTTTCAGCGGAAGCGGAGACGTCCCGCCCCTGCACAAGCCGCGCATTTGCGGCACGGCCCCACTCCCAACCCCTCCCCTGAAGGGGAGGGGCTTTGAGGCACCCCTGACGTGACAGTTTCGGGGGCGGCGCGATTGTGGCGACGGCCAGCGGTGACGATTGCGCTGTCGGCCTATACGCTGGCCGGTCTGTGTGTGGCGGCGGTGATGCTGGCGCTGCACATGCCGGGGCATGGCGCGCGCTTTGCCCAGGCGGACGACAATATCGCGCTGTTCCTGGCCGATGGACGCGTGGCGATCCTGCCGCCCGGTGCCGGGGTAACAATCAGCAGCAGTGCGGGCCGCATACAGGCAAGCGTGGGCGAGATGGTGCCGGACTATATGCCCGATGGCGGGCCAGGCGCGGTGCGCGGATGGTACCGACAACGCGACCGGCTGGCACAGATTGCCGGAGCACCGGGGGCGACCCTGGCGGTGACCGATGCGGCGCATGTGGTGCGGGCGCCGCTGGTGCCGCACGCGCGGGCGCTGCGTGACCTGCCAGTCGATTTCTGGCTGTTGATGACCCAGGCGCTGGTGATCGGGTTGCTGGGGATTGGCGTGCGGCTGGCACGGCCACGCGACCTGCGCAGCTGGCTTTTCGGGGCAAGCACCGACGGCGTGATGCTGGCGGGTATGTCGGGCGCGATTTTTGACGCGCGCGAACTGGCGGCGGACGGCACCTTGTTGCAGGCGATGCAGGGGCTGAACTTTATCGGATCGAACCTGTGCGCGGCAGGGCTGTGCGCGTTGTTTTTGCACGTGCCGCGCGCGATTGGCCCGCGCGGGCTGGCGCCGGGATTGCTGGCGGCGGCGGTGGTGCTGGGCGCGTTGCAGGGGCTGGCGATCATCCCGCGCGCGGGCTTTTACATCGGCCTGCTGTCAACGACCTGCGCCTTTCCGCTGATCTTCATCGCGCAGTGGCGGCGCAGCCGACATGACCCGGCGGGCCGTGCCATGTTGCGCTGGAACGGGGCATGGACGTTTTTCGGATCGGCGCAGATCGGGCTGTCGATGGCAGCACCGATATTGTTCGGGGTGGCCCCACTGGCATCGGACGGGATGATCATCATCCCGCTGCTGCTGATCTATGGCGGCATTGCCTTTGGCGTGGCGGGGTTCCGCGTGTTCGCGCTGGACCGCTGGGCCTATCGGCTGGTGCTGGGCGCGCTGGCGATTGTGCTGCTGGTGCTGGGTGATGCCGCGCTGGTCACGACGTTGCGGCTGGAACAACCGGTGGCGCTGGCGCTGTCGGTGCTGGCAGTCGGCTATCTGTATTTCCCGCTGCGCGCATTGTTATGGCGATGGATCAGCGGCACGCGCGAATTGTCGAGCGATGCGCTGTTCCGCGAGGCGGCGGTGGTGGCCTTTTCCGGCAGCGCGCAGGCACGGCGCGCGGGGTGGCGCGCGCTGCTCGACCGGTTGTTTGCGCCGCTGGAGATTACGCCTTTTGCCGGGGCCGTGGCCGCGCCGGCGATTGAGGATGGCGGAGAGATGATGCTGGTGCCCGCCATTGCCGATGACACCGCGCTGGCGCTGCGCTTTGCGCGTGGCGGGCGGCGGCTGTTCGGGCCGGACGAGTTGAGCACAGCGCGCGAACTGATGCTGCTGATGCGCGAGGCGGAGCGGACGCGGGCCGAATATAGCCGTGGCGTGACCGAGGAACGCCACCGCATTGCGCGTGACCTGCATGATGATGTGTCAGCGCATCTGTTGACCGGACTGCACCGCAATGACGTGACCCAGGTGCGCAGCGATGTGCGCCAGGCGCTGACCGAAATCCGCACGATTGTGTCGAGCATGGCCGGGCCGGCGCTGCCGCTGGCAACGGCGATGGCCGACCTGCGTTTTGAAACGGCGGAGCGGCTGTCAGCGGCGGGGATCACGCTTGACTGGGCGCCGGGTGATGATGGCGCGGCGGGGGCAGTGGTGCTCGACTATACGCTGCACAAGGCGCTGGCCTCTTCGGTGCGCGAGGCGGTGAGCAATGTCATCAAACATTCCGGCGCGACGATATTGGTGGTGACGGCAGCAGCGGCGGAGGCAATGCTGACGGTGACGCTGGCCGATGACGGGCGCGGCGCCAAGACCGGTCATCCGGTCGGCGGCAACGGGCTGGGCAATATCGCACAGCGACTGGGCGAGATTGGCGGCACCTGCACCGCCTCTGCCGGGCCGGGCGGATTTGCGGTGGTGCTGCGCATCCCGCTGGGGGGACTTGGGTAAAGGGTGGCTGAGGCGCCCGCGCGCCGCCTAGACCACCTGCCCCGCCGCCCAGCCGCTGGCCCAGGCCCATTGGAAATTATAGCCGCCAAGCCAGCCGGTGACATCAACCGCCTCGCCAATGGCATAAAGGCCGGGCACCTGGCGCGCCTCCAGCGTGCGGGAGGACAGGCTTTCGGTCGAGATGCCGCCGACGGTCACCTCGGCCTTGGCGAAACCCTCTGTGCCATTGGGGTTGAAACGCCAGGCAGCAAGCTGGCGCGCGATCTCTTCAAGGCGCTTGTCGGTGGCCGCCCCCAGTTCCGCGCTCAGCCCAAGGCGATCCGCCAGTGTTTCTGCGAGGCGCGCGGGGAGTGCCGCCGAGAGAGTAGCGGTGAGGGTGGCGCGTGGGCGGGCACGCTTGGCCTCGATCAGCCAGCCGGGCGGACGACCGGGCAGGAAATCAATGCTGACCGGCTCACCATGGCGCCAATAACTGGAAACCTGCAGGATCGCCGGGCCGCTGAGGCCGCGATGGGTGAACAAGGCGGCCTCGCGAAAGGCCGCCTTGCCGGCATGGGCAATGACCTCTGTCGCGACGCCGGATAGCGAGCGGAACAGCGTCTCATCACCGCCCAGCGTCAGCGGGACCAGCGCCGGGCGCGGTTCGACAATTTTGAGGCCAAAGCGGCGGGCAATATCATAGGCGAAGCCGGTCGCACCCATTTTCGGGATCGACGGGCCACCGGTGGCAATGACCAGCGCCGCGCTGCGTTCCTCGCGGTTGCCTACGGTCAGTCGGAACTGGTTCTCGGCATAACCAACGTCGCGGATCGGTTGACCAAGACCGATGGTAACCTTCCCGGCGCTGCATTCATCAAGCAGCAGCTTGACGATCTGCCGCGCGGAGCCGTCGCAGAACAATTGCCCAAGGGTCTTTTCGTGCCACGCGATACCGTGCGCATCGACCAGCGCGATGAAGTCGGCGGCAGTGTAGCGGCCCAGCGCCGACTTGGCGAAATGCGGGTTGGCCGAAAGATAGCGATCGGGCGCGGTATGGATGTTGGTGAAGTTGCAGCGCCCGCCGCCCGAGATGAGGATCTTCTTGCCCGGTTCATCGGCATGATCAAGCAGCAGCACACGGCGCCCACGCTGGCCGGCAATGGCGGCACACATCAGCCCGGCGGCACCGGCGCCAAGGATGATGACGTCCCAGGGGGCAGGGTTGGTCATGGGATCATCACCAGCGTGATCGTGAAACAGGCGCCCGTGGCAACGGGATCAGCAGTGATGGTGCCCGCGCTGGCGGCAAGCAGCGAGCGGGCGATGGCGAGGCCAAGGCCAGTGCCGCCGCTCTCGCGGCGCCCGGTGAAGAAGGGCTCAAAGATGCGCTCGTGATCAGCCTCGGCAATGCCGGGTCCATTGTCGCTGACGGTGATGCGGACGGCATCAACTGCATCAACCGCGATGCTGGTGGCGACGGCGCCCGCCTGACGGCTGTTTTCAACCAGCGTTTCAAGCACGGTTTCCAGTATCTCCGGCGTGATGCGCGCGGTGGCACCCTGTCCTGTGACCGTCACCGCGAAGCCGTCAGTACGGAAAGAGTCAGCGACCCGTGCCGCAGCGGCGGCAACATCGGCGCGGGCATCAACATCAATCGTCGCCATATCGGCGCGGGCAAGATCAAGCAGCCGCTGGACAAGGCGCGACAGCCGTTCCGCATCAGCACCGGCATTGCCAATAAAGCGGTGGCGATCAGCCGCGCTCATCGTATCGGCATGTTCGTCGAGCAATTCGAGCGCGCCGCGAATGCCGGCCAGCGGGGTCTTGAACTCATGTGCAACGGCGGCGGCGACATCCTTGAGATAGCGCGAGCGGCGTTCAATCCGCGCGGCCATGGCGGCGAAATTGGCATAGAGCGCGCGGATCTCGGTTGCTGCCGTGGCAGGGGGTTCGGGGATGGTGACAAGCCCGCGCGCCACATCGTCACTGGCGCGGGCCAGCGCATCAATCGGCCGCGCGATGCCGCGTGACAGCAACCCGACGAGCACAAGCAAGGTGAGCAGGATCATGCCGATGCCAATCAGTATGGCCCAGCGGTCCTGATAAATGCCGACGAACAGCCCGCGCGGCGTGCGCGAGACCATGATCACGCCGATCACCTTGCCCTGGTCGAACACCGGTCGGGCGTGATGGACACGGATCGCCGAGGCGCGGCTGATCAGCGCGAGCCAGGTATCGGCATCGCCCTGGCCGCGTTCGCGCAGCACCGTGCGCGGCGTGCCGGCGAGCGCGCTGCGCACCTCGGGCAGCGCCGAGACATCAAGCCCGAGATCGCTGCGGCCCAGCACGATCACGCCATGCGCGTCGAGCAGGCGGGTGGCGGTGAGTGTAATCGCCGCCGCGTCGCTGGCCATGGGTTGCAGCAAATGGGCGACCTTGCCGGCACGCGGATCAGGCTGGCGGTGGCGTGTGCCCGACGGGCGGGCCGGCAGGACGCGCATGGTGCGCAGGTCGATGGTCGGTGGCTCCGGGCTGAGATAGCGCGGGCTCGGATCGCGCACGCCGCCACGCCATGCCGATTTATAAGCCGAGGCGAGCACTGCGCCCTGCGCGACCAGCTCCGCCTCGGTCTGCTGGACGATGGTGTTTTCGTAAACGCGCAGGAACAGTGCCGCGACACCCGGCAGCGCCGCGACAAACAGCAAGGTGCCAAACAGGATGGTGCGCAGCGACAGCGCCGGCCAGTACGCCTTGGCAAGGTTCTTGAACGCGGTGATCAATCGCACGCACCAATGCGGTAACCGATACCGGCGCGCGTCTCGATCACATCACCGGCACCGCGTCCGGCAAATTTCGCGCGCAGGTTGCGGACATGGCTGTCGATCGTGCGATCCGTGATGGCAAAACCGGGGCCGTGGAGCCGATCAATGATTGCGTCGCGCGAGAAGACCTTGCCTGGCACGGCAGCCAGCAACTGCAGCAGCTGAAACTCGGTCGCGGTCAGCGGTATCGGCGCATCGTCCCAGCGCGCCTCCCACGCATCGGTGTCGAGCGTCAGGCGGTGGTGGATGATGGTCTGGGGTTGCGGCACCGGCGCCGCGCTGCGCTTGAGGATCGCGCCGACGCGGGCAACGACCTCGCGCGGGGAGAAAGGCTTGACGACATAATCGTCCCCGCCAACCTCGATCCCGACGATGCGGTCAATCTCGTCCTCGCGCGACGACAGGAACAGGATCGGCAAGGCCGCCCCTGCCCCACCGGCCCCGCGCAACCGCCGACACAGGTCAAGGCCATTGAGACGCGGCATGTTGATGTCCAGCACCATCAGGTCGGGGATCTGCGCCGTGATGCGCGCCAGCGCTTCCTCGCCATCGCCGGCCTCGGTCACGGTCATGCCCGCCTTGCCAAGCGCAAAGGCGAGCAGTTCCCGGATATGCGGATCATCATCAACGACGAGGATGTGGTGGGTCATGGCGTGCATCAGTGCGGGCGGCTCCGGCGCGGGTCAATGTCATGTCGCGTCATGGCGCAATGATATTGCGACATGATCCGGCGAATGTGGAGAAACGGTGCAGGGTCCGGATCATATTGTCAGGGACGACGGGTTGGCGGCGTCGGGTCGATCATGCGTGCCGTCGGAACACCACCGCCTCGACCTCCGACGGCGCCAGCCGGTTGGTGGCATCATAAAGCGGCGTCTTCGGGTCGCGCCGCATGTGATGAATCGGTGTGAAGTCCGTGGCGGCGGCGACGTCGGAAAAGCCAAAATTGGCGTGGCGAATCACGAGGAGCCCGCCGGGTTTGACGCAGCCTGCAAGGCCGGAAGCGACGCGTTCGAAATCGTCGAAGCGGATCCGGTGGTCGCATCGCGGCGGCGCGGCTGCCAGGTCGCCGTGCCGCAGCACCGAGTTGGCGAAAACCACGTCAAAGCTTTGCGGTGCGAAGCCCGTGGCAGAGGCGGCCACCGCGAACCGGATCGCCGGGTCAGCACCGAACCGCCGGGCCTGGCGCTGGCACGCGCGGATGCGGCGCGGGCTGATATCAACGCCGGTAATGCGGCCTTCGGCGAAATAGCGACGCAGCGAGAACACTTCCTCACCGGTTGAGCAGCCGAATGACAGCAGTTCCCGGTCGGGGCCGTCACCCACGCTCTCGCGCACGAAGGAGAACAGGCCGGGGTGCCGATCAGCTTTGGTGTAACCGCTGGGCTGGAATAGCCCTGTTGGGGGTGAGGCGCGCAACCTTGCCGTCTCGCGAAAATTCCGGTCGACGATCATCTGTCGCAACCAGCTTAGCCCGGCGTAACCGGGCAAGCGGCGCAACCGGCCTTCGATCCCGCCCGGGGCTGGATCTTCGCCGCCACTTTGTCGAGGTTTCACGGGCTGCAACGGCATCGTCCATCGGTCGGGGATTGCGCGGAGAAGTCTTCTTCCCATCCTCACGGTGCCTGGCGCGACGGGCACCTTGCCTCCGGGAGCGCGCATTTATGGGGCGGGTGCGGCAGAGTCACACGGTTTTTCGCCCGCCTTCCCGCAAGGGCCGATGCGGTGGCTCAATGTCCGTGATGGTTTCGTACCACCGCCTGCCGTTGGACGTGGCGAGTTTCGCAGGCGCAGAAACATCGCCATCCAGACAGTTGCCGTGACCAAGGGAGAGCCCGGGCCGGCCCCGGCGCGGGCCAATGTCATGGCGCGTCGTGATCGGGTGAAGGGAGAGAAATGGCGCAGGACGCGAGGCTTCCCAACAATCGCGCCTGTGCTTACACCATGCGCGCTATCCTGCCTGCGAAAGGTTACCCGATGCGTGAAGCCGCGATTGTCGCCACTGCCCGTACGCCGATTGGCAAGGCCTATCGCGGCGCCTTCAACGCGACTGAGGCACCGGTGCTGGCCGGGCATGTGATGAACGCTGCTGTTGCGCGCGCCGGGATTGATCCGGCGCGGATCGACGATGTCTATTGGGGCGTTGGTGGCCAATGGGGAACACAGGGCGGCAATGCCGGGCGAATGGCGATCTTTGCCGGGCAATTGCCGCAATCGGTACCCGCCTTCACGCTCGACCGCAAATGCGGTTCTGGCCTGACCGCCGTCGCCTTGGCGGCGCGATCAATCATCTGCGGCGAGGCTGATGTCGCACTGGCCGGCGGGATGGAATCGATCAGCCTTACCGTCACCAAGGATGCACCGCGCTATATCAACCAGTCGGTGATCGCGCATGAACCAGCGGCGTATATCCCGATGATCGAAACCGCCGAAATCGTCGCCGAACGATATGGCATCAGCCGTGCAGCGCAGGACGATTATGCCGCGCAGAGCCAGCAACGCGCCGCCGCCGGGCTGGAACGCGGCGCGTTCAGCGCCGAAATCGCGCCGATCACGGTGGAAAAGGCGTTGTTCGACAAGGAAGGCAACCGGACCGGCAGCGAGACCGTGACGCTGGCGAACGACGAAGGCATTCGCGCGGGCACCACCGCCGAAGCGCTGGCCGGGTTGAAAACGGTGTGGCCCGGTGGCCAGTTCAGCGGGCCGGGAAGCCATATCACCGCCGGCAATGCCAGCCAGCTGTCAGACGGCGCCTCGGCGCAGATCCTGATGGACCGGGCAACCGCGCAGGCCGAGGGCAAGGAAATCCTTGGCCTGTATCGCGGCTTTCAGGCGGCAGGCTGCGCACCGGACGAAATGGGTATTGGCCCGGTGTTCGCGATCCCCAAATTGCTTGATCGTGCGGGCCTGTCCGTCAGCGACATTGGCCTGTGGGAACTGAACGAAGCCTTTGCCTCGCAATGCCTTTATTGCCGCGACAATCTCGGGATCGACCCCGAGAAATATAATGTCGATGGCGGTGCAATCGCCATCGGCCACCCGTTCGGCATGACAGGCAGCCGCCTTGTCGGCCATGCGCTGATCGAAGGCCGCAGGCGCGGCGTACGCTGGGTAGTGGTGTCGATGTGCACCGCCGGCGGGATGGGCGCGGCAGGATTGTTCGAGATCGTGTAGGAGCCCGTTCGAAATGCACCTTCAGCTCATTTCGCGGCACCTGCCCGCTCCCCTTCGCGCGAACGGCGAAGCGATCCAGTCCCGTTAGCCATCGGAAACCGAGCGGCCATCCTGCAAAGCCGCCACAACGATCGCCACTGACTGGCGGTAAACCGCCCAGAAATCCGGCACCGCGCCACCGGCAAGCCGGGTCTGCAGCACTGCGAGATGCGAATGCCAGCCACCGCCGAAATTGCGCGCATCATCGGGGCCGCGCAGGCCGGCATGGGTCAGCACCAGACGGGTATGGTCACCCTCGGCGCTGAGTTCGATGGTCACCTCGCCAGCGTCACCCCGGCTCCATGTGAAGGCAAGCAGATGCGGTGGCTCAATCCGCGTGATGGTTTCGTGCCAGCTCTTGCCGACATTGGCGGCGTATTTTTCAGGTGTCGGCACATCGCCGTCCGACAGGTTGCCGTGATCGAACGTCATGCCGAGCGCGCCGCCGACGCACGGGTCGGTCGGTCCGCCCATGAACCAGCGCGCGCGCAGATCAGGCTCAACAAGATAACGCCAGACCGTCTCGACCGGCGCATTGAGCAGGCGTTCGAAGCGCAGTTCGCGTGCGGTGATGCTGGTATGATCAGTCATGTGCCTTGCCCTCTCGCGTCGTGATGAGCGACTCGAGCCGATCAAGCCGCGCATTCCAGAACCTTTCCCATTGCCGCAGCCACGCATCGGCCTCGGCCATCGGGGCGGCACGCAGACGGCAGAGCTGCTGGCGTCCCGCCTTGCGCCGTTCAATCAGTCCGGCACGTTCGAGCACACCAAGATGCTTGGCGGCGCCCGCGAAGCTCATCGAGAACGGCGCGGCAAGCTCGCCGACCGAGCGCTCCCCCTGACCAAGTTGGGCGAGCATCGCGCGGCGGGTGGGATCGGCCAAGGCAGCGAAGGTCATATCGAGTCGTTCAACCATATGGTTTAATATAAATCAGCGCTACGATTAGTCAACCACTCAGTTTAATATCCATCGATTTTACTTGCGACGCGGTCGGTCACCGTGCCTGTCTTGCGGTCGGCTTCCCGTGCAACCTTAACCTGTCTCAAGACAGTGCAGGATGATACGACGAAGCCGCGCGCGGCGTTAAAGACGCTGGATTTTGAAGCAATGACCTCGGTCGCTGCGCTACGCGCCGGCCCAAGCTTGCTTACGCATTGTGACCAGCGCGGCATCACTGGGTAGAACAGTTCGGCAATATCGCCTTTTCAAACCTAGCCGATCTGCGTGATTTTCAGGCCCGCGCCCGGCGTGAAAACGACCTCGCGGACAAGGAACGTGCCTTGATGCAGGAAAGCCTGTCGATCATGGCCTATGGTCGGGCCCAGATCCGCCGCGGCCTGTTTTGAGCGGGCAACCGCTTCAGTCCTTGTGCGCCTCGAGCATTTCCGCGATCTCGCGAGCTGGCTTTCCGGCATAATCCTTGGCGATCTCGCCGATGAGCAAATGCCGTGTCGCCGCTGCGATATGCGGGCGCATCGTCCCGAGAACCTTGGGCGCGGCAACGAGAATGAGCTTGTGATCACCATCTGATGCCAGCCGGTTCAGATGAGCCGCGGCAATATGCGAGAAATGGTCTTCCTCCTGTTGATGATAGTCGGGGCCATCATAGGCTCCGCGGCCCGTTCCCATGCTTTCGAACCGGCGCCCGGGGCGGTCCGTTCCGAGCTCGGCAGTGCGCGGCGCCGGGTCATTCGAGCTTTCAATCAGGGCAAGCTCGGGTGCAAGCGCTGCACCGATATTGCGAAACAACAATGATCTGGCGCCATCCACAACCATTACCAGCGTACCGTTGGGAACAATCATTACTCTCTCCTGTGACGGATCTGTAATGTCTCAACCCGTGAACCGCCCGTGACGTTCCTCAGCATGTATCCTGGAGCAGCAATCTGGGTTTGTTGGGAATGCCCCAAAGGGTGCATTCCCCAACAAATTCTCAGCCGTTGTGTCGTACCAGGCGCGTCAGCGGTTACTCGGTGAACAACAACACCGGCGTCTCAAGATATTTCTTGAGCGCCTGGACATAGCTCGCCGCATCCCAGCCATCGACGACGCGGTGGTCGCAGCTGATCGAGAGGTTCATCAACTTGGCACGAACAATCTCATCGCCGTGGAACATGGGCCGTTCGACGATCTTGTTCGGGCCTATGATGGCCACTTCAGGACGATTGATAACAGGCGTGGTGGCAATGCCGCCCAGTGGCCCGAGTGAGGTGATCGTCAGTGTGGAACCGGACAATTCCTCGACCTTGGCCTTCCCCGTACGCGCCGCGTCTGCGAGCCGCGCGATCTCGGTGGCAAGCTGCCAGACATTGCGGTCCTGCGCATCGCGGATCACCGGTACCATCAACCCGGCATCGGTCTGGGTTGCCATGCCAAGGTGCACCGCGCCGTGACGTGTAACGATGCCTGCCTCGTCATCGTAGCGCGCGTTGATCATCGGGAATTGCGGGATGGTCTTGCAGATCGCAACGATCAGCAGCGGCAGCATCGTCAGCTTGGGGCGGGCACCGCGATTGTCGTTGAGATCAGCCCGCATCGCCTCAAGCGCGGTTACGTCGATCTCGTCGACATAGGTGAAATGCGGAATCGCCCGCTTCGACGCTGCCATGTTTTCCGCAATCCGGCGGCGCATGCCGATGACCTTGATCGGCTCATCGGCGCGAGCGTTGCTGGCATGGGGCGCGTGATAGCCCTGGCCCGCGCTGTAACGCAGGAACGCGTCGAGATCGGCATGGCGAATACGGTCGCCTTCGGCCGGTTTCACCTGCGAGAGGTCGATGCCGAGATCAGCGGCGCGCGCACGAACAGCGGGGGAAGCGAGCACGTGCTTATGTTCCACAGCAGAAGCCGCGACCTTCACTGGCGCAGGTGACGGAGTCGCAGGCGTCGACACGACAGCGGGATCTTCCGCCTCAATCCGTCCTGCGGACGCTGCTTGTGCGGCGTCAATGACCGGCAGAGCGGCGGGCGCAGCCTCTTCGACCACCTCGGGCGATGGCGCGGCAGCGGCACCAGCGGGCGCCTCTTCCGCTGCATCCGTCTCGATCACCACCAGCGCCGCGCCGATCGACACCTGATCGCCAACCTCACCGGCCAGCTCAACCACAATGCCCGCAACCGGCGATTCCATCTCGACCGTGGCTTTGTCGGTCATCATGTCGGCGAGGCCCTGATCCTCCTCGACCCGGTCACCGACCGCAACATGCCATGCGACGATCTCGGCCTCGGCAATGCCCTCGCCGATGTCCGGCAGCTTGAAGGTGAAGCGCGCCATCGTCAGTTGTCCTTCATGATCTTTTTGAGCGCCTCGCCAATGCGGACCGGGCCGGGGAAATAGGCCCATTCGAGGCTGTGGGGGTAAGGGGTGTCAAAGCCGGTGACGCGTTCAATCGGAGCTTCGAGATGGTAGAAGCAGCGTTCCTGCACCAGCGCGGAAAGCTCGGCGCCAAAGCCTGAGGTGCGCGTGGCCTCATGAACAATCATGCAGCGCCCGGTCTTTTTCACCGATGCCTCGATTGCCGCAATGTCGAGCGGGACCAATGTCCGCAGGTCAATAATCTCGGCATCGACACCTGCCTCCTCAATCACCGCCTGGCAGACATGCACCATCGTGCCATAGGCAAGGACAGTCAGCGCCTCGCCTGCACGAACGATGTTCGCCTTGCCCAGGTCAACCCGGTAATAGCCTTCAGGCACCGCGCCCGCCGGATGTGCCGACCAGTTTTTTGCCGGGCGATCCCAATGCCCGTCGAACGGGCCGTTATAGATGCGCTTCGGCTCGAAGAAGATAACCGGATCATTGTCCTCGATCGCCGCGATCAGCAGTCCCTTGGCATCATAGGGTGTTGACGGAATGACCGTCTTCACGCCGGAGACATGGGTGAAAATCCCCTCCGGACTCTGGCTGTGGGTCTGGCCACCGAAGATGCCCCCGCCAAAGGGCGAGCGCACGGTCATCGGCGCAATGAATTCACCGGCAGAACGATAGCGCAGGCGCGCCGCCTCGGAGACAAGCTGGTCGAGCGCCGGGTAGATATAATCGGCAAACTGGATTTCAGGCACGGGGCGCAGGCCATAGGCGCCCATGCCGACCGCAACGCCAATGATGCCGCATTCGGTGATCGGTGTATCGAACACGCGGGTCTTGCCAAACTTGGCCTGCAAACCAGCGGTGGCGCGGAACACGCCGCCAAAAAAGCCGACATCCTCGCCCATGACGATCACGTTGGGGTCACGCTCCATCATCACGTCCAGCGCGGAGTTGATCGCCTGGATCATGTTCATGCGCGTGGTGCCGTCACCTGCGGTATCGGCAGCGGGAGCTTCTGGTTCGATGGCGGCTGTCACGCGGTCAACTCCATCATTGTCGGGTGAAACATCCCTGGCTCACCCGTCATGCCGGACTTGTTCCGGCATCCACCAATGCACAAGCGCGCCAGCGCGTTCTTTCGCGGCCTGGTGGACCCCGGAACAAGTCCGGGGTGACGGAATGGGTGCGTGATGACGAGACCGATGTTCAGCATCATGATTTCCGTGCCCAGGGACGGCCAGAGGCGGTTTCTTCAGCGATCATCTGTGCCTGCTGTTCGCGCAGATGCCATGGCATTTCCTCGAACACGCCGTCGAACAGGCTATCAAGCGGTTGGTGCAGCCCGTGGCCGAGAATGCCGTTCTTTTCGGCCTCCTTCTGCGCTGCCTTCACCTCCTCGGCGACCTCACGATCCTGCGCTGCATGGCGCTCCTCATCCCATTCGCCGATGGCAATGAGATGGTCCCTGAGGCGTTTGATCGGGTCGCCAAGCGGCCATGCGGTTGCTTCACCTGCCGAGCGATATTGCAGCGGATCGTCCGACGTTGAGTGACCTTCGACGCGATAGGTGAAATGTTCGATCAGTGTTGGGCCCTGATTGGTCCGCGCCCGTTCCGCCGCCCAGGCAGTGGCAGCGTAAACAGCGAGCGCATCATTGCCGTCAACACGCAGCCCGGCGATGCCATAGCCGACCGCGCGCGCCGCAAAGGTCGTCGATTCAGCACCGGCAAAGCCCGAAAAGCTCGAGATCGCCCATTGGTTGTTGACGATGTTGAAGATCACCGGCGCACGATAGACACTGGCAAAGGTGCAGGCGGAGTGGAAATCGCCCTCTGCCGTTGAGCCTTCACCGCACCAGGTTGCCGCGATACGCGTGTCCCCCTTGGCGGCCGAGGCCATCGCCCACCCGACGGCCTGCGGATATTGCGTGGTAAGATTGCCCGAGATCGAGAAGAAGCCCGCCTCGCGTACCGAATACATGATCGGCAACTGCTTGCCCTGCAGCCGGTCGCCCCGGTTCGAATAGATCTGGTTCATCATATCGACCAGGCTCCAGCCGCGGGCGACGAGCAGACCCTGCTGGCGATAGGAGGGGAAGCACATGTCCTCATAATCGAGCGCGAAGGCAGCGGCGACGGCGACCGCCTCTTCGCCGGTGCATTTCATGTAGAAGCTGGTCTTGCCCTGACGCTGGGCGCGAAACATGCGTTCGTCGAACGCGCGGGTCAGCGCCATCGCGCGCAGCATAGCGCGCAGCGTGTCGGGCGAGAGGCGCGGATTCCATGGGCCGACTGCCTTGCCCTCATCGTCCAGGACGCGGATCAGCTCATAGGCAAGGTCGATAAAACCTTCTGCCTTGTCGGCGGTGTCGGGGCGGCGCACCTCACCCGCTGGCGGGATCGTGACCTGCGTGAAGTCTGCCGTGTCGCCGGGGCGGAATTTGGGTTCCGGCACGTGCAGCGTCAGAGGTTGCAAATTGGGGCGTGCCGGGTCGCCTGCCATGGTCTCTCCACTTTGTCAGCGAAGGCGCCCCCACAAGGAACCGCCCGGATTCGCCATTGGCGTCCTTGTTATAAAATTTCAAACGCTTTGGCGAGGGCAGGAATGCGATCCCGTGCGACGGACTGTTAACCCTTCGTCCTGCATGGTTGTGACGCTGAGAAGGAAACACGACCATGTATATGGCCCCGATTGTCCGCACCAAGCCGCCCGTCTCCGCCATGCGGCGTCGCCTGTCCGGTGGCGTTGCGGCGCCCCTTGCCATGTTGTTCATGCTGCCATGGCTGGTGTTATGTGCGCTGTATGCCGGTGTGATGCTGGTCACGCGCGGCGGCGCGAAGCGACCGCGCGCTCTGCGCTAGAAGCGCCCGTCCGGCCCGGAGGTCACGCCTGGGGCACCTGGGTACTATTGTCATTGTTCCATATTGAGGCAGACTGTTTGCACACGCCATCATTGGTGCGCGTGCTCCTGCCTGGTCTTTCTCACCATCCTGCCACCAACACCATTGACTCACAGGCCGATAAAAGAACAAAATAGGAACATAACCATTTTGCCGAGTCGTGCCCGTGCCGTCCTGTCAGCTAGACGCCTTGCGCGAGACCTTACGCGCCATCGAGGGAGACGGCCTCAAGCGTCGCCCTGTGCTGCCGTTCGGCATTGCCACGGTTGATGAACGATTGGCGACGGGTGGCTTAAGGCTCGACGCCCTTCATGAGATAGCAGCGGGCAGCCCCGGTCTGAGTGACGATGCTGCCGCCACCCTGTTCACCGCCGGGCTGGCGGCGCGTGCCTGGGGCCCGGTGCTGTGGGTGGTCAGGCGCCGTGACCTGTTCGCCCCGGGGCTTTACCAGGTCGGCCTTGCTCCCGAACGGCTGCTCTATGCCGAGGCGAGTGACGATGCCGAATTGCTCGCGCTGATGGAGGAAGGGTTGCGCCATCGCGGGCTCGGCGCGGTGATCGGTGAGGTCAGGCGCGCCTCGATGACCAATACCAGGCGATTGCAGCTGGCGGCGGAGGGCGGGCGAACGATTGGCCTGCTGATGAAGCGCCATGCCCGCGAGGGTGGCAATCCGCTGGCAGTACCCTCGGCGGCGGTGACGCGCTGGCGCGTTTCCGCCGCACCCTCAACACCGTTGCCCGTCGCCGGGATCGGTCGACCGCGCTGGCGCGTCGAACTCGCCCGCCAGCGCGGCGGCGAATCCCATCAATGGACATTGGAGGCATGCGATGAAACGGGTCGCCTCGCTCTACCTGCCCGACTGGTCGATCGACCGGCTGCGGCGGGCGGGGCGCATCGCCGCGCGGCCTGACCTCGGCACGGCAGCAGTTGCGGCACTGTCGCCAGGTGGCGACGGCTGGCGGCCGGGCGCGCGCTGGGCACGCTCCTTCCATTCCTCCTCTGCAGGGGGAGGGGGACCGCCGGCGCAGCCGGTGGTGGAGGGGCTTGGAGCGCGGCGCACGGGCAACGCGCTCCAAGCCTCTCCACCACTTCGTGGTCCCCCTCCCCGTACCGGAGAGGAATTGGTCGTCACCTCGATCCGCGAGGGCAGCAAGGTCGTGATCGCCGCAGTGTCTCCGGCCGCGCGCGCAATCGGCCTGACCCCCGGCATGGCGGTGACGCAGGCACGGGCGCAGGTACCGGACATCATTATCGAACCGGCTGATCCAGCGGGTGATCTTGCCGCACTCCGGCAACTGGCGCTTGCGGCGGCGCGGCGCTGGTCGCCGCTCACCGCGCTGTCAGGCGATGACGGGCTGTTCCTCGACATCACCGGCACAGCGCATCTGTTCGGCGGTGAGGCACGCATGGCGCGACGGATCGTGCGACTGCTGGCGCGGCTCGGCTTTACCGCGCGCATCGCCATCACTGATACAGCAGGCGCCGCCTGGGCACTGGCGCGTTATGGACGCGCTGCGGACGGAATCCTGATCTGCCCGGCGGGCGAACAGGAAGCAGCACTGGCCACGCTGCCTATCGCCGCGCTGCGCGCTGACCCCGCCGCAATCGAGCTGCTGCGGCGGTTGGGCATCGAACATATCGCGCAACTGGTCGCCATGCCGCGCGCGCCGCTCGCCCGGCGCTTCGGCGCGGCGTTGGTGACGCGGCTCGACCAGGCACTGGGGCAGCGCGACGAGCCGCTCGACCCGGTCATTCCCACCACAGCCATTGCCGTCATCCAACGCTTTGCCGAACCCATTGCGACCGCCGAAGCGATTGAACACTGGCTTGGCGCACTGATCCCGCAGCTTGTCACTGCACTGGCCGAGGCCGGGCTTGGTGCGCGGGTCATCGAACTGGTGGCCGAACGGATTGACGGGATACCGCAACGCCTGCGCATTGGCCTGGCACGACCGAGCCGCGATGGCGCACATCTGTTGCGCTTGATGGTACGGCGGATCGAGGAAATCGCGCCGGGTTTCGGCATTGATGCGCTGGGCCTGCATGTTCGGCGTACCGACCCGCTCGATGCACAACCCTTTGCCGAACGGCTGGAGGAACGGTCGACTGACCTTGCCCCGCTGGTTGATGTGCTGGCCAACCGCATTGGTGAGCGGCGTTTGTGGCGTAGCAGGCCCATCGAGAGCGAGGTGCCGGAACGCTGCGTTGCCACCGTGCCGCCGCTCGATCCCCCGGCGCAGGACATGTCTAGGCGCAAAATCGATGATGTCCGCCAGCTTGACCGCTCACCCGAACTGCACCCGTGGCACCATCGCTGGCCGCGTCCGATCCGCCTGTTGCGCCGCCCCGAGCAACTTGACCATGTCATCGCCGAACTTCCCGACCAGCCGCCGCGCCGTTTCAGCTGGCGCGGTGAGATGCACCGCGTGGTGCGCGCCGATGGCCCTGAGCGGGTACAGGGCGAATGGTGGCGCCGCGCCTCGGAACGGCATGGCGTGCGTGACTATTTCCAGGTCGAGGATGAGACCGGCCAGCGTTTCTGGCTGTTCCGCCGCGGCGATGGCGAACGCGGCGAGACCGGCGACCTCGCCTGGTTCATGCACGGGGCGTTCGGGTGACGTCAGTGGCTGGCATCGATCGCCTGAACATGGCCTTGGGCGGCGTAATCGAGAATGAGGCCGTCAGCCGTCAGCACAGGACAGCCGAGCGAACGCGCGGTCGCGATCATGATGCGGTCGCACGGATCGCCATGGATATTCCCTGCCAACGATCCGGCATCGGCGGCAATGGCAGGATCGATGGCAACCACCGTGAAACCACCAGTTTCGAACAGCCGTTGCATCCAGCTGTCGAGGGGCGTGGCAAGGGCAATGCGGCGCTTGTCGATGAGCATGGCGATTTCCCAGAAGGATATCGCCGACAGATGAAGCTTGCCGGTTTCGGCATTAATGAGCTTGCGCGCCTGCGCCCCCAATCGCTCGCCCTCGGTCAGCCAGAGCAAGGCATGGGTATCGAGCAGGATCATCGCGCGGGCGGGGCCTTGCCCGCGCCATATAATTCAGGCGGGTTGTTGGCCTCCCATGCGGACTCCCCGTCGGGGTCGACCGGGCCGACGATATCGCCCAGGATTGTCAACGAACCCTTCAAACAACCGATGAGACTTGCCGGGCGCTCCATGCCGACCTTGTGTGCAGTCAACGTCAGGGAAGTCTTGCCGCGACGCGTGATCGTCAACGATTCACCACTGCGTTCCATCTCGTCGATCAACTTGAGGCTTTTGGCCTTGAACTCGGTAGCGCTCACCATCTTGCCCATGGCGAAACCTCCTTGTGAGATGTACATCTCATATAGTCATTTCGCGTGTCGTCGTCAATGACCTATCACGAACTGCAGGTTACGACGCATTTCAGCTTCCTGCGCGGCGCCTCGTCGCCGGACCAGTTGTTCGCGACCGCCGCCGCCCTGCGCCTGCCAGCATTGGGCATTACCGACCGCAATTCGGTTGGCGGTGTGGTGCGCGCGCTGGTCGCGGCGGAGAAGTTCAGCGATCTGGGGTTCCCGATCCGCATGATTGCCGGGTGCCGGCTCGACCTGGTCGACGGAACCTCGTTGCTCGTCTGGCCCGAGGACCGGGCGGCGTGGAGCCAGCTTACCCGCCTGCTCACCCTCGGCAAATCGCGGGCCAATGCGCAGGAGGGCGAGAAGGGCCAGTGCTTCCTGCATTGGGAAGATGTCGCGCAACATGCTGCGGGGCTGGTCGGTGCGCTGATCCCTGCCCTCGCCGATCATGGCGACGCGGTGTCGATGCGCTGGATGGCGGATGTCTTCGGCGAGCGCGGCCATGTCTGCCTGACGCAGCATCGGCGCCCCGGCGACGCGCTGCGGCTGCATGATCTTGAACAGCTCGGCCAGCACTTCGGGCTGACGCCGCTCGCCACCGGTGACGTACTCTATGACGTGCCCGAACGGCGCATGTTGCAGGATGTCATGACCGCGATCCGCAACCGCTGCACGATCGACGAACTCGGCTTTCGCCGCGAGCGCAGCGCCGACCGCCACCTCAAGGGCCCGACGGAGATGGCGCGGCGTTTCGCGCGCCACCCCGCCGCGCTGCGCGCCACCGCCGCAATCGCTGAGCGCTGCGCCTTCAGCCTGCGCGCGCTGAGGGAGCAATATCGCTATCCCGATGAGGTGGTGATCAGCGGCAGGTCTCCACAGGATGCGCTCGAAAAGATGACCCGTACCGCGCTGGCCGAGATGTTTCCGGCTGGCCCGCCCGCGAAATATGCCAGCCTGCTCGAGCATGAGCTGCAGCTGGTCCGCAAGATGGGCTATGCGCCCTATTTCCTGACCGTGAACTCAATCGTGCGCTTTGCCCGCAGCCAGGGAATCCTGTGCCAGGGGCGCGGTTCGGCGGCGAATTCGATCATCTGCTTTGTGCTCGGTGTGACCTCGATCGATCCGGTCAAGCACACCCTGTTGTTCGAGCGCTTCATCTCCGAGGATCGCCACGAGCCGCCCGATATCGACGTCGATTTCGAGCATGAGCGGCGCGAGGAAGTGCTCCAGTGGATCTATGAGACCTATGGCCAGCACCATGCCGCGCTGACTGCGGTGGTCAGCCGCTTCCGCACGCGTGGCGCCTTGCGCGAGGTCGGCAAGGTGATGGGCCTGTCAGAAGACATGGCCGCCGCGCTTGCCGGGCAGGTCTGGGGTATCTCGAACGAAGGGGTACGCGATGCACATGTCGATCAGCTGAACCTCGACCGCAGCGACCCACGCCTGGCGCTGACGCTCGAACTGGTGCGCGAGCTGGTTGATACGCCGCGCCATTTGTCACAGCATCCCGGCGGTTTTGTGCTGTCACACGACCGGCTCGACGAGCTCGTGCCAATCGAACCGGCGGCAATGGTCGATCGCCGCGTGGTCGAATGGGAAAAGCTCGACATCGAGGAGATCGGCCTGATGAAGGTCGATATTCTCGGGCTCGGTATGCTCGGCTGTATGCGCCGCGCGTTCCAGCTGCTCGAGACGCGCAAGGGCGTGGCGCTGACCATGGCTTCACCCGAGATGCAGGATGATGACCCCGCCACCTATGCGATGATCCAGCAGGCCGACACACTCGGCGTTTTCCAGATCGAGAGCCGCGCGCAGATGTCGATGCTGCCGCGCATGAAACCTCGCGAATTCTATGATCTGGTAATTGAGGTCGCGATTGTCCGGCCGGGGCCGATCCAGGGCGACATGGTCCACCCCTATCTCAAGCGCCGCGAGGGCAAGGAACCCGTCACCTATCCCAACGCCGCGCTGGAAGCGGTGCTGGGCAAGACGCTTGGCGTGCCCTTGTTCCAGGAACAGGCGATGCAGGTCGCGATGGTCGGCGCCGGGTTCAGCGCCAATGAGGCCGACCGGCTGCGCCGTGCCATGGCGACTTTCAAGGCTACCGGCGGCATCGGCGCGTTTCGCGACCGGCTGATCGACGGGATGCGCGGCAACGGCATTGCGCAGGACTTTGCCGAACGTCTGGTCAAGCAGATCGAGGGCTTTGGCAGCTATGGCTTTCCCGAAAGCCATGCCGCGAGCTTTGCCAAGATCGCCTACGCCTCATGCTGGATGAAGTGCCACCATCCCGACCTTTATTGTGCCGCCCTGCTCAATGCCCAGCCAATGGGCTTTTACGCGCCGGCGCAGATCGTCCGCGATGCGCGTGAGCACGGCGTCGAGATCCACGCGGTGTGCATCAATCGCAGCGACTGGGATACCGCAGTACTGCCCGAAACTGCCGCACCCGCGCGCCCGCGCCCGGCAATCTTTCGCGGCGATGATGACGACTGGTCGGCAATGCTGCCGCTCAGGCTGGGGATGCGGATCGTCCAGGGGCTGGGCGAGAAGGAAGCACAGGCATTGCTCGCCGCACGGCGCGACGGCGCCTTCACGTCGATTGAGGATGCCTGGCGGCGCTCCGGCGTCAGGCCAGCGACGCTCGAACGGCTGGCGCGCGCCGATGCCTTTCGCTGCCTCGGGCTGGATCGGCGCCAGGCCTTGTGGGCGATCAAGGGGCTCGGCCAGGCGCCGTTGTCGCTGTTCGCGGCGGCCGACCAGCGCGCCGGGGCGATCATCGCCGAGGCGCGCGAAGCGCCGGTGGCACTGGTCCCGCTCACCGCCGGGCGCGAGGTGGTCGAGGATTACCGCGCGACGCAATTGTCGCTGCGCCAGCATCCGCTCACCTTTCTGCGCGGCGAACTGCAACGCCGTGGGATGCGGCCATGCGCTGACCTCAGAACAATGAAGGATGGCGCGCGCGTCGAGGTGGCGGGGATCATCCTCGTACGGCAACGACCGGGCAGCGCCAGGGGCGTATTGTTCATGACGATTGAAGATGAAACCGGCGTCGCCAACGGCATATTGTGGCCAGACCGCTTCGAGGCGCAGCGCCGCACGATAATGTCGGCGGCAATGGTTAGCCTGACCGGGCGGGTGCAGCGCGAAGGGCTGGTAATCCATGTCGTGACCGAGCGCGTCACCGACCTCACCCCGCTGCTGCGCCAGGTCGGCGACATCGACCTGCCGCGCATGGCGTCACCCGGCGACGGCGCGACGCATGGCGGCTCACCCGATCGCGGCGACCCCGGTTGGCAGCCCAAGCTGCGCTCGCACTACCCTTATCGCGACAAGGCTGACCGGGAGGATGTGATCCCGATCAGGAGCCACGATTTTCATTGAGCCCAAATCCTCCCCGGCACGGGGAGGAGAGAGATCACCCCACCGTCTGCTCGATCACCCCGAAGATCGGATGATGCTTGTCGTCCTCAGCCCAGATGCGGACGGTGTCGCCCTTCTTCAGGAACGGTGTAACCGGCGCGCCGCCATTGATCGTCTCAACGGTGCGCACCTCGGCGAGGCAGGAATAACCGACGCCGCCCTCTGCAATCGGCTTGCCCGGGCCGCCATCGGCGCCGCGATTTGACACGGTGCCGGAGCCGATGATCGTACCCGCGCCAAGCGCGCGGGTCTTGGCGGCGTGCGCGACCAGGGTGCCGAAATCAAAGGTCATATCCTCGGCAGCATCGGCCCGGCCAAGCGGCTTGCCGTTGAGGTCGACCATCAACTTGCGGTGGAGCTTGCCGCCCTGCCACCAGTCACCCAGTGCATCCGGGGTGACAAACACCGGCGAGAAGGCGCTGGCCGGCTTGGACTGGAAAAAACCGAAGCCCTTGGCGAGTTCGCCGGGGATCAGGTTGCGCAGGGAAACGTCATTGGTCAAACCGACGAGCCGGATCGCCGCCAGCGCTTCCTCACGACTTGCCCCGAGCGACACGTCGCCGGTGACGACCACGACCTCGGCCTCCAGGTCGCAGCCCCACGCCTCGTCAGCGAGCGGGATCGCGTCGCGCGGCCCGAGAAAACCGTCCGAGCCGCCCTGATACATCAGCGGATCATGCCAGAAACTGTCCGGCATTTCGGCCCCGCGCGCCTGTCGCACCAGCGCGACGTGGTTCACATAGGCCGAGCCATCGGCCCATTGATAGGCACGCGGCAATGGCGAGGCCGCGTCATGTTCATGGAAGCGATCCTTGGGGATCATGCCATGTTCAAGATCAGTCGCCAGATTTTGCAGGTCGGGCAGCAACCGGTCCCATTGATCAAGCGCCGCCTGCAGCGTCGGCACGATATGACCCGCGTCAGCGCACCAGGCGAGATCGTTCGACACAATGACGAGCTTGCCGTCACGACCGTGCTTCAGGCTGGCGAGTTTCATGCGGGCTTTGTCTCCTGTTCGGGAAGCTTCTAGCCCGGTTGCAGCAAAGCTGAAACCGGGCGGCAACACCGCTGTAGCCGCCATCGTCATGACAAGTCGAGGCAGCGCGCCGCTTGACGTTCGCGTCAATCAATCGCAGAGCTGGACAAAAGGTTGCAGGAGAGAACTGAAATGTCGCTCGACACCGTGCCAGGCCGCTTCGCCTATAATGAAGACCATGAAGCGTTCCGCGAGACAGTCCGCAGCTTTCTGCAAAAGGAAGGCGTGCCCAACGTCAACGAATGGGAGGCCAACCGGCTTGTTCCCAAGGAATTCTGGCGCAAGGCGGGTGAGATCGGGATGCTGTGCCCGACCGTACCAGAAGCCTATGGCGGGCTGGGCCTGGATTTTGGCTATAACGCCATCGTCAATGAAGAGATGGCCTATAACGGTGTGCCGGCCGGCTTCACGCTGCAATCCGACATCGTGTGCGACTATATCGCGGTGTACGGTTCGGAGGAGCAGAAGAAGCAGTGGCTGCCACGGCTGGTATCGGGCGAAACGATTACCGCCATTGCCATGACCGAACCGGGCACCGGATCAGACCTGCAGGCGATCCGCACCAGCGCGAAAAAGGATGGCAATCATTATGTCATCAATGGCTCCAAAACCTATATCACCAACGGCCAGAATGCTGACCTGATCCTGGTCGTGGCCAAGACCGACCCGGACGCCAAGCCAGCGTACAAGGGCATGTCGATCATCCTCGTTGAGAGCGACCGCGAGGGTTTCAAGCGTGGGCGCAAGCTCGACAAGATCGGGCAGGACGCCGCTGACACGAGCGAATTGTTCTTTGAGGACGTGCGCGTCCCGATGACCAATTGCCTGGGCGAAGAGGGCAAGGGGTTTATCTATCTGATGAGCCAGTTGCCGCAGGAACGGCTGTCAATCGCCGTCGGCACACAATCCAGCGCGCAAAAGGCATTTGACGAAACCGTTGCCTTTACCAAGGAGCGCAAGGCCTTTGCTGGCATGGTGTTCGATTTCCAGAACACGCGCTTCATCCTCGCTGACCTCAAGTCAAAGCTGCAGGTTGGCTGGGCACATCTTGACTGGGCGATCCAGCGCCACCTCAAGGGTGAACTAACCCCGATCGAAGGGGCGGCCGCCAAATTGTGGCACACCGAACTGCAATGGGAGGTGATGGACAAATGCCTCCAGCTGCATGGCGGCGCGGGCTATATGAACGAATATCCGATTGCGCGTATGTGGCGTGCCGCGCGTGTCAGCCGCATCTATGGCGGCACCAACGAGATCATGAAGGAGCTGATCGGGCGCAGCCTATAGAAATTGCAAGAGAATCAGCGATTGAAACTGGGGACGGCACCGATGGCGTTGCCGTCCCCTGCGGCAAATTCGGGCGTCGTTGTACTGAATACCTTGCGTCATTTGCTCCAAATTGGCATCATGACAATCCGATGACATTACCACCGCCCGACGGGTCCCGAGACAGGCGGATAGAAGATCCCACCAATCTCTGGTTGATCCACCCAGCGGCCCGCCGCCTGCTGCCACGCGCGCTTGCATGGCGCATCTCCGCCAATGCAGTATCGCTGATCGGCCTGTTGCTCGGCATCGGGGCGGCAATATGCTATTGGAACTGGACCAGCCCATGGGCAGCGTTGCTCGGCCTGCTGCTGTCGGTCAGCTGGCTGATCGCTGACGGCCTTGATGGCATGGTCGCGCGGGCGACCGGCACGGCCAGCCCCTTTGGTCGCTTGCTCGATGGCATCTGCGACCATGGTGTGTTCGTATTGATCTATGTGCTGATCGCGACTCACATCGGAACGCTTGAAGGCTGGGCACTGGCCGTGGCAGCCGGCGCGGCGCATGTCGTGCAGTCCAGCACCTATGAAGCCGAACGCGCGCGCTTTCATCGCCGGGTTCGCGGCGACTCGGGGACTGCGACCCCGCCCCGCGCTGGTGGCGTGGTTGAGTGGCTGTATGACAATATCTCCAGCGGCATCAGCCGGCTCGCCGAACCCTTCGACCGCCTGCTGCGCGACAGTGAGGATCCGCAACGCCTCGCCGCCACTTATGGCGATCGCGCGGCACCGGCCATGAGGTTCATGGCGCTGGAAAGCGCGAACGTTCGTGTCTATGCTATTTTTCTCGCCTGCCTGCTCGGCAATCCCCGCTGGTTCTGGTGGTTTGAAATCGTGCCGTTGAGTGCCATTCTGGTCGCCAGCCTGATCTGGCACCGGCGCATCGAGGCCAGTTTCACCACCCCTGATCGAAGTTCAGCCTTACCTACCTGATCCCCGGCGCTGCCGGACAATCTGCAAAGTATATCGAAAGGTCGTTACGTCATGAAGTCCATCAATATTGCGATCATCGGGATCGGCAATTGCGCGAGCTCGCTGGTCCAGGGCCTGGCCCATTACCGGGAAGGCTCGAATGATCATATTGGGCTGATGCACTGGGAAATGGGTGGCTATAAGCCGAGCGACATCCGCATTGTCGCCGCCTGGGACATCGACACCCGAAAGGTTGGCCATGACGTTGCCGATGCGATCTTCGCCAAGCCAAACTGCACCGCAATATTCTGCGCCGACGTCCCGCAAAGCGGCGTCAAGGTGGCAATGGGCAATATTCTCGACGGTGTCGCCGAGCACATGCAGGACTATGCTGACGACCGGACCTTTGTCGTCGCTGACCTGCCGCAACCGAGCAAGGCCGACGTCGTTGCCGCGCTGCGCGAAAGTGGCGCCGATGTCTTGATGAATTACCTGCCGGTTGGCAGCCAGAAAGCGACCGAATTCTACGCCGAATGCGCGATTGAGGCCGGTGTTGCCTTCGTCAACAATATCCCCGTGTTCATTGCGAGCGACGAGACCTGGGCCAAGAAGTTCACCGATGCCGGCGTGCCAATCGTCGGCGACGACATCAAGGCGCAGCTCGGCGCGACGATCGTCCACCGCGTGCTCACCGACCTGTTCGCCAAGCGCGGCGTCAAGCTCGACCGGACCTATCAGCTCAACACCGGCGGCAATACCGACTTCCTCAACATGTCGAACCGCAAGCGGCTCGCCTCGAAAAAGGTGTCGAAGACCGAGGCGGTGCAGTCGGTCGCAGCCGAGCGCATGGAAGACGAGAACATCCATATCGGCCCGTCGGACTATGTCGCGTGGCAGAATGACAACAAGGTCTGCTTTCTGCGCATGGAAGGCCAGATGTTCGGCGGCGTGCCGATGAACCTTGAGCTGCGCCTGTCGGTGGAGGACAGCCCGAATTCTGCCGGCGTCGCGATCGACATGATCCGCTGCGCCAAGATCGCCAGCGATCGCGGCCTTGGCGGCCCGATCCACCCGGCATCGGCCTATTTCTGCAAGCACCCGCCAATCCAGATGACCGACGACCTCGCACAAACGGCGGTTGAGGAGTTCATCGCCGCGTGAATGCCGTAACAACGGCGGTAATATTGGCAGCCGGCGCGGGGACACGCCTGCGCGCGGCAGCCGAATCAAAGCCGCTTTGTGTTGTTGCCGGCAAGACGTTGCTCGCTCACGCGCTGGAACGACTGGCAAGTGCCGGGATAGCCCGAGCGATTGTCGTAACCGGATACCGTGCCGAGGCTATCGAGGCGCATATCGCTGGTCGCGAATGGCCCTTGCAGGTCGAGACCGTCAGGTCGCGCGACTGGCAGTTGCCCAATGGTGTATCGGCGCTCGCCGCTGGCCCGGCATTGGCGGGCCAGCCGACGCTGTTGACGATGTGTGACCATCTGGTCGAGCCGGCACTCTATGCCCGCATGGCCACAACCGGCCCCGGAGAAGGACTCAGGCTGGGGGTGGACCGGCGGCTCGGCCACCCATGGGTCGACCCGGAGGACGTGACCTGTGTCGCGACCAAAGGTGCGCAGATCGTCGCGATTGGCAAGGGGCTGGAGCCGCACGAGGCCTATGACACCGGGGTGTTCGCGGTTGGCCCGCCATTTTTCGCTGCACTGGAACAGCTCGAAGCGCCGTCGATTACCGAGGCAGTGCGCATTCTTGCCGCGCAAGGCGCCGCAGAAGTCGTTGAGTGCAGCGACCTCGACTGGATCGACGTCGATGATCCCAAGGCGCTGGCGTCGGCGGAGGCGTGGGCGGGCGGACTCTGAGCCGGGCGTCCTTGTCCCCACCCGTCATGCCGGAACAAGGCCGGAGTGGCGGCTGGGGGTGATGACAAGGATGCGTGGTCCGCAATGTTCGGACAATCCATCGACCACCGGTTGACATGGCCAATACACTACGGGAAGTCTGCGTTTCGATCGCTGAAGGGGATAAGATCTTGCGAATGGTACCGAGCCTGGGTCTGGCGCTCGCCGCCGCGATGATGCTGGCGGGTTGCGCCGGGGACGGCGCCAAACCGGAAACAGCGAGCGCATCGCCGCCAAAGGCCCCAGCGCCCGGCATCGGCAAGGGCTATGCCCACGACCCCTATCCTTCAACCTACCACGCCTATCCCGGCGTCCCGACGCTTGTTACCAATGTGACCATCTTTGATGGCGAAGGCGGACGGATCGATCATGGCTCCGCGCTGTTCGCCGATGGCAAGGTGGTTGCGATTGGCCAGTCACTGACGGCCCCGGCCGGTGCGACGGTGATCGACGGTACTGGCAAGGTGCTGACCCCCGGCATCATCGATATTCACAGCCATCTCGGCGACTATCCCACCCCCGCTGTTCCGGCCAATTCAGACGGGAACGAGGCGACATCACCCACAACCCCCGATGTCTGGGCTGAACACAGCGTGTGGCCGCAGGATCCGGGGTTCAGCCGCGCGCTGGCCAATGGCGGTGTCACCACGCTGCAGATCTTGCCGGGTTCCGCCAATTTGATGGGCGGTCGTTCGGTCGTGCTGAAAAATGTCTATGCCCGCACCGAACAGGGCATGAAATTTCCCGGCGCGCCCTATGGGCTGAAGATGGCCTGTGGTGAGAACCCCAAGCGTGTCTATGGCAGCAAGGGTCGCCAGCCATCGACCCGCATGGGCAATCTCGCGGTCAATCGCCAGACCTGGGCGCGCGCGGTCGAATATAAGCGCAAATGGGACAAATATGAGAAGGATGGCGGCGAACCGCCGACCCGCGACATCGCAATGGACACGTTGCGCGGCGTGCTGAGCGGTGAGATCCTCGTCCAGAACCATTGTTATCGCGCCGACGAAATGGCGCTGGTGCTCGATATGGCCAAGGAATTTGGCTATCATGTCAGCGCGTTCCACCATGCCGTGGAAGCCTATAAGATCGCTGACCTGCTCAAGGCCAATGGCACCTGCGCGGCGGTATGGGCCGACTGGTGGGGTTTCAAGATGGAATCCTATGACGCGATCAGCGAGAATCTTGCGCTGCTCCACAATGCCGGTGCCTGCGCGATGATCCACAGCGATGACGCCAACGGCATCCAGCGACTCAATCAGGAAGTGGCCAAGGCACTGGCCGCCGGGCGGCGCGCGGGCATCCAGATTGCCGACGAGACGGCATGGCAATGGCTGACGATCAACCCGGCCAGGGCATTGGGCATTGCCGACAAGACCGGCAGCCTCAAGCCGGGCAAGATGGCCGACATTGTGTTGTGGAACGGCAACCCGTTCAGCGTCTATGCCCGCCCCGAAAAGGTGTGGATTGACGGCGCGCTGCTCTACGACGCCAATGACCCGACGCGACGACCGGTATCGGATTTCGAACTCGGCCAGCCCGGCGCGGGAGACGTCAAATGAAGCGCCTGTTGCTCCTCGCCGCTACGGCGTTGATCGCCACACCCGCCACGGCACAGACCGTCGCCATCGTCAATGCCAGGCTGGTCATCGGCGACGGTTCGGCGCCGATTGACGGCGGCACCGTGCTGATCCGTGATGGCAAGGTCGTTGCCGCCGGTGCGCAGGTCGCCGTGCCGCAGGGCGTTCCGTCAGTTGATGCCGCCGGGCATTATGTCACGCCGGGCATTGTCGCCGGGTTTACCCGGCTCGGCATTGTCGAGGTTGATGGCGTCGATGCCACCAATGACAGCGGCGCCTCGGGCAGCCCGTTTCACGCGGCCATCGATGTGGCACCGGCAGTCAACCCGCGCACCAGCGCGGTTGTCCTCAATCGCGCAGAGGGCATTACCCGCGCCATCGTTGCACCAGACAATCACGGTTCGATCTTTGCGGGTCAGGGTGCCGTCATTGACCTTGGCGCCGATACCGATGCGGTCACCCGTCCGCGCGCCTTCCAGTTCATGGAATATGGCGAGAGCGGCGCAGGTGCAGCCGGAGGCAGCCGCCCGGCGGCCATTGCAAGCTTTCGCAACGCACTGGCGCAGGCGAAACTTTATGCCCGCAATCCAGCCGGCTATGCCGATCAGGGCAAGGAAGCCTTGCTGACCCGCGCTGACGCCGAGGCTTTGCAGCCGGTGATCGCCGGCAAGGTGCCGTTGCTGGTCCATGTTGAACGCGCCTCGGACATTCTGGTCCTGCTCGACCTGAAGCGTGAAATGCCGGCGCTCAGGCTGGTGCTGGTTGGTGTCAGCGAAGGCTGGATGGTCGCATCGCAACTCGCCGCCGCGCATGTCCCCGTGATCGCATCGGCGCTCAATGATTTGCCTGCCAGCTTCGAGCAGCTGGCCGCAACGCAATCAAATGTCGGGCGCATGAAAATGGCCGGTGTGGTGGTTGCGCTGGGTATGATCGGCGACGACGACGCGCGCCAGGCCCGGTTGGAAAAGCAATATGCCGGCAATCTCGTTGCACTGACGAAAATCCCCGGTGCGACCGGCCTCGACTGGAACGCAGCGTTCGCGTCGATCAGCTCTGCCCCTGCCGAAGCCATCGGCATGGGTGGCGAGATCGGCTCACTTCGCCCCGGGCGGCGCGGCGACGTGGTGATCTGGTCAAATGACCCGCTCGAACTCGACGCGGCGGCACTCGCTGTGTGGATCGACGGCGTCAAACAGCCGCTCGACACACGCCAACGGATGCTGCGCGACCGCTACATGCAACCGCAGGAAGGCACGCTGCCCAAGGCGTATCAACACTGACTTTCCGTGTTCCTGCGAATGCAGGAGTCCAGTGTTACGGATGTCATCGCTTGTGACTCTGGGTTCCTGCATTCGCAGGAACACCGAAGCGCCTGAAGCAATTGCTTGACTTTTTGCGTCGCAGCATAGATAGGGCGCGCATCGAGGCGTAATGCAGCGTGATCGTGTCCGTCAGGGCACAGGCTCCGCCTCGGTTGTTCAACAGGCTTCCCAAGTCACGCGGGGTGTCAATTACCCCCGCCACACGTGCGTCCACCGGACCTGCGTGCATGGCCAATATCGGACTCTATTTACATGTCTTTCAAGAATCTCGGCCTTGCCGATCCGCTCGTTCGCGCGCTCGAAGCGAAGGGCTATACCACCCCCACCCCGATCCAGCGCGATGCTATCCCGACAGTGCTGACCGGCCGCGACCTGCTCGGCATTGCCCAGACCGGTACCGGCAAGACCGCCGCCTTTGTGCTGCCGTCGATCCAGCGCCTGGTCGAAAAGGGCACGCACGTCCTGCCGACGCATTGCCGTATGCTCGTGCTTGCCCCAACCCGTGAACTCGCCGGCCAGATCGCTGACAGCGCACGGGGCTATGGCCAGTTTTCCAAAATGTCGGTTGCCACCGTGTTCGGCGGCACCAGCATCAACAAGAACCGCACCGACATGGCGCGCGGCGTCGATATTCTCGTCGCCACGCCGGGCCGCCTGCTCGACCTGATCGAGCAGCGTTTCGTCAGCCTGGCTACGCTGGAAATCCTCGTCCTCGACGAGGCCGACCAGATGCTCGACCTCGGCTTCATCCATGCGCTGCGCAAGATCGTCCGGATGCTGCCCAAGCAGCGCCAGACCCTGTTCTTCTCGGCAACGATGCCCAACGCGATCCGTGAGCTGGCTGACCAGTTCCTCAAGGATCCCGTCACCGTGTCGGTCAAGCCGGCGGCAACCACCGCCGAGCGCGTCGATCAGGCGGTGACCTTCGTCAACCAGTCGGAGAAGCAGGCGCTGCTGACAATCGCGCTCAACGACCTCGAGGTTGAACGCGCGCTGGTCTTTACGCGCACCAAGCATGGCGCCGACCGCGTTGTGAAGCTGCTCGCCGGCAACGGAATCGCTGCGGCTGCAATCCACGGCAACAAGAGCCAGCCGCAGCGCGAGCGTGCGCTGGCCGAGTTCAAGTCGGGCAAGGTCAAGGTGATGGTCGCGACCGACATCGCCGCGCGCGGCATTGACGTCTCGGGCGTCAGCCATGTGTTCAACTTCGAGCTGCCCAATGTGCCGGAGCAATATGTCCACCGCATCGGCCGCACCGCGCGCGCCGGCGCATCGGGTGTGGCGATCAGCTTCTGCGCCGAGGACGAGCGTCCTTACCTGCGCGACATTGAGAAGCTGACGCGCCAGAAGATCACCGTGCTGCCGTTGCCGGCTGATTTCCAGCAGCGCGCCAATGCCCTGAAGGCGATCCGCGTCACGACGATCGGTGCCGATCCGGCGCCGCGCGAAGAGCGTTCGCGCCATGAGCGTGGCCCGGCACGTCCGCGTGCGACCCATGCCGCGCGCCCGACCAGCCCCTATGCCCCGCGTGGCCGTGGCCCACGGCGCGGCGGTCGTGGTGGCGGCGGCGCTGGCGGCGGTCGTTCGCAAGCCAACGCGTAGCAACTCCTCCCCGTGCCGGGGAGGAGCCTATTCGTGAACCTTCAGCCATTCCCCCTCCGACGCGCGGTCGCTCCGGAGGCGGTTGGCAGGTTCGTCCATATCCTCATAGCCAATCGCCATCCCGCAAAAGAGCATTCGCTCGGGCGGGGTGGCGATGTGCTGTGTCACGGTGTCGGGATACATCGCCCAGCATTCCTGCGCGCAGGTGGCAAGCCCGGCCTCAACCGCCAGCAGCATCACTGACTGAAGGTACATGCCCAGGTCGCTCCATTGCGGCGGCCCCATGCGGCGATCGACGGTGCAAAACAGCGCGGCGGGCGCGTCAAAAAAACGGAAATTGCGCGCAAACCATATGCGGCGCGCCGCCTTGTCCTCGCGCGGGATGCCAATTTCCCGGTACATT
Organism: uncultured Sphingomonas sp.; assembly: GCA_963422345.1. Classification (GTDB taxonomy): domain Bacteria; phylum Pseudomonadota; class Alphaproteobacteria; order Sphingomonadales; family Sphingomonadaceae; genus Sphingomonas. The sequence continues at coordinate 1,107,509 of OY729425.1, read as the reverse complement.
GCCTCACCAACCGCGAAGCGCCGATCACGATAGGGCGCCACCAGCTCGGTCGGATAGATCGCATAGGCCGGCGTCTCGACCGCGCCATGCAACAGCTTTTCCATCATCGCATTCCTGAGCGACGCGAGCGACTCGCCGGTCACAATATCGATATGCCATGGTTGCAGATTGCCGCCAGAAGCCGCCCGCGCGGCCTTGGTGACGATCTCGCGCAGCAACGGCAGCGGCACGGGCTGATCCAAAAAACCGCGAACCGAGCGCCTTGCCGCTACGGCATCCGAGACATTCATATTCGCTCCCCATCAACGCGCAAAAGTCACCCTTGCCGAGCTTTACGCTTTGGGCAAGAGAGGTTGCAAAGACGAACCTAATGGAGAGCGACCATGGCCGAAGCCTATATCGTCGAAGCAGTACGAACCGCCGGTGGCAAGCGTGGCGGGCGCCTCGCAGGATGGCACCCGGCCGACATGGCCGGTGCGACCCTCGACGCCATCGTCGATCGCAGCGGGATCGACCCGGCGGCGGTTGAAGACGTCATCATGGGCTGCGTCAGCCAGGCGGGCGAACAGGGCTTTCAGGTCGGGCGCGGCGCGGTGCTCGCTTCCAGGCTGCCCGAAAGCGTCCCCGCCGTGTCGATCGATCGCCAGTGCGGCAGCTCACAACAGGCAATCCAGTTCGCCGCGCAGGCAGTAATGTCGGGCACACAGGATGTCGTCATCGCCGCTGGCGTCGAGAGCATGACACGCGTGCCAATGGGCTCGACCGGCATGTTGTTCGCCCAGGCCGGGCTCGGCAAGTCCAAGTCACCGCGTCAGGAAGAGCGCTATCCCGGCATCCAGTTCAGCCAGTTCATGGGCGCGCAGATGATGGCCAATAAATATGGCTTCACGCGCGACGACCTCGACAATTTCGCGCTTGAGAGCCACCGCCGCGCGGCAGCGGCCACCGAACGCGGTGATTTCAAGGACGAGATTGTCGGCCTGATGATCGAAACGCCCGAGGGCGAAGTACTGCACACGGTCGATGAAGGCATTCGTTTCGACGCCACCTTTGAGGGCATCCATTCGGTCAAGCTGCTGCAGGAAGGCGGGGTGATCTCCGCAGCCAATGCCAGCCAGATCTGCGACGGTTCAAGCGCGGTGCTGGTGGTCAGCGAAAAGGCTTTGAAGGATCATGGCCTGAAGCCGCTGGCGCGCATCCACAATCTGACCGTCACCGGCGGCGACCCGATTGTCATGCTCGAGGAGCCGTTGTTCGCGACCGAGAAGGCGCTGAAGCGCACCGGCATGTCGATCAACGATATTGACCTGTATGAAGTCAATGAGGCGTTTGCGCCGGTGCCGCTCGCCTGGCTCAAATATCTTGGCGGCGACGCGTCGAAGATCAACGTCAATGGCGGCGCCATTGCGCTTGGCCACCCGCTCGGCGCGTCAGGCACCAAGTTGATGGCGACCCTGGTCCATGCCCTGCACAAGCGCGGCGGCCGCTATGGCCTGCAGACGATGTGCGAAGGCGGCGGGTTGGCCAACGTCACGATCATCGAACGGCTTTAATGACAAACCCGTGCTCCCGCGCAGCCGGGAGCCAAGGGTCGCAAGCACCATGCTTCGGCCCCCGGATCCCCGCTTTCGCGGGGACGCAATGGAGGAGAAAGACAGATGAAACTCGACAATAATGTTTCCGCCGTCATCACCGGTGGCGCTTCGGGCCTGGGTGAAGCTACCGCGCGCGCACTCGCCGCCAAGGGCGTCAAGGTGGCGATTTTCGATCTGCAAAAGGAAAAGGGTGAGGCCGTTGCAGCGGATATTGGCGGTGTGTTCTGTGAAGTGAACGTCACCAGCGACGAAAGCGTCGATGCCGGATTCGCCAGGGCGCGCGAAGCCAATGGGCAGGAAAGCATCCTCGTCTGCTGCGCTGGCACCGGCAACGCCATGAAGACCGCCAGCCGCTCCAAGGAAGACGGCAGCATCAAGCATTTCAGCCTTGAGGCGTTCAACTGGCTGATCCAGATCAACCTGGTTGGCACCTTCCGTTGCGTCGCGAAATCCGCCGCCGGCATGTTGACGCTCGACCCGCGCGAAGATGGTGCCCGTGGCGCCATCGTGATGACGGCCAGCGTCGCCGCAGAAGATGGCCAGATGGGCCAGGCGGCCTATTCCGCGTCAAAGGGCGGCGTTGTCGGCATGACCCTGCCAATCGCGCGCGACCTGATGAGCGAGGGCATTCGCATCAACACCATCCTGCCGGGCATTTTCAACACGCCGTTGATGCTCGGCGCGCCACAGGCAGTGAAGGACGCGCTGGCCGCATCGGTGCCTTTCCCCAAGCGGCTCGGCAATCCGGCGGAATATGCCAACCTTGCCCTGACCATGATCGAGAACGAATATTTCAATGGCGAGGATGTGCGTCTCGACGGCGCCATCCGCATGGCCCCGCGCTGACGCGCCACACGGGCGGCGAAGCCAGCGGCTTCGTCTGACGACCCGGCAGCCACTGCCGGGTCGCGCCCACCCCACCGACGGCCCTCCCCCACAGAAAGACTCCCCCATGACTTTCACCCTGTTTGGTTTCGTCGATCTCTATCGGCGTCAGCTTGATACCGCCGCGCATCTGCTGACCAAAGCGACGGAATTTGCCGCCGCCAATGGCATGAATGAACAGGATGTGCTCGGCTGGCGGCTGGCTGATGACATGCATCCGCTGGCCTTTCAGTTGATGGTCGTGGTCAACTTCTCCCGGCAATGGCCCGCCCGCACCGCCGATGTGGCGCCGCCCGAAGCGATTACGGTCGATTGCGATGTCGCCGGTTTTCATGCCGCGATTGCCGACGCCAAGGCATTCCTGGCGACATTGACCGAAGCGCAATTTGCCGGTCGCGACGATGCCCTTCTGACCGTCAAGCTGGGTGAAACGATGGAACCGACGCTTCCTGCCGGCAAATGGTTGTCGGTGTTCGCTACGACGAACATCTATTTCCACCTGTCGATGGTCTATGCCATCTTGCGCATGAAGGGCGTGTCCATCGGCAAGCTCGACCTGTTCGCCAGCGGCCTTTCGTGACAGCAATGCGCCGGGCATCGGCATGACCCGCCCTGCCCCCTGGCGTTCCGACCCGACCGCCTATCCGGTGGTTGAGGAATTCGGCACGCGGTACCAGGATCTCGACACCAACGGCCATCTCAACAACGTCGCCTTTGCGGCGTTGTTCGAGAATGCCCGGGTGAGGATCAACCGCGCGACCCGGCCAACCGGCAATCGCCCGGCGAATGAACGCACCATGGTCGCCAGTGTCGCCATCGCCTATCTGCGCGAGGGCAGCTTCCCCGAACCGGTCATGGTTTGCTCGGGCATCGGGCGGATCGGCACGTCAAGCTGGACGATTGAACAGGCGATGTTCCAGGGTGGCCAATGCATCGCGACCTGCGACACGGTGGTGGTGTGCCGCACGGATGAACAGGCCAAGCCGATGCGCGCCGAAGTACGCGCCGAGCTTCACGGCAAGATGACACGCGGCGGCGACGCAGCTTCGTAGCGGTTACTCAAGAGCAGCAGGCGAATACGCGGTCTCGCTACAGCGAATAGCGCTTTGAAATCCGGTCAACCTTCGTGCCATCGTGCAACGGTACGGCTTCCGCGACGGCATGATCACGAAAACCCTGTTTGGTATAGAATGCCAGGCCCCCGACATTGTCGGCACGGATCGTCGCGTTGATCCCGGTCAGGCCGCGCTGTCTCGCCGCGTCACATGTCGCGGCAAACAAGGCCGAACCAATCCCCCGCGCCGTGGCACCGCGCCGGGCAAAGGTGCCGATGTCGGCCCATCCTGCCGGCAACTTGTCATCGCGCAACAGGATCTGGAAGCCCATCACGGTGCCTGACGCGTCCGCCGCGACCATGCAGGTCAGGACAGTGGGACCATCAATATGCGCGTCGGCAAAGCGCGCCGGGGTAAACGGAACCTGATAGGCCGTTGTCCCGCCGGCGATGATGATCTCATTGAGCAGATCGGCCAGCGCCGCAGCATCCGAACGCATCGCGGGGCGGATCGTCAGCGCCGTCACGCGACTCAATCCGCAAACACCGCCGCGCGCTTGCCCATATTGGCGGCGACTGCTTCCATCATGTTGGGCTTGCCGATCACCTTGATCTGCTCTTCGGTTTCCGCCTCCAGCATGGCGCGCGGGTCAGTGTCATGGGCCATGTTGCACAGTCGCTTGGCGCCACGAATGGCGTGCGGGCTGCGACCGGCAATCGCCCGCGCCAGTTCCATCGCGGCGGCATGGGGGTCATCGGCAAGACGCGTGACAAAGCCATGCGCCAGCGCCTCGGCAGCGTCGAATTCGCGCGCGGTATAGACCAGTTCGCGCAGCACATCGTCCCGCACCAGCGTACGCCACAGCGGGAAACCCGCCATGTCGGGGACCAGCCCCCAATAGGTCTCGCGAATGGAAAACCGGGTCGCGGGCGCAGCAATGCGGATGTCGGCGCCCGACATCATCTGAAAACCGCCTCCAAAAGCCACACCATGCACGGCGGCGATCACCGGCATCGGCAGGTTGCGCCAGCCCCAGCTGACATGCTGCGGCAGGATAGAACCCTGCGCATTGCGCTCACGACCGGTGCCAGAGCCACCCGCCGCCATGCTCGCCATGTCGAGCCCGGCGCAAAAGGCGCGGCCTTCACCCGACAGGACGACACAGCGCACATCCTTGCGCTCAGCCAGCGCGTCAATCGCCGCGCCGATCGCCGCGAACATCGTTGGATCAAGCGCGTTCATCTTGTCCGCGCGGGTCAACCGGACATCAGCGATCTGGTCCGTGACGGTGATGGTGACGCGGTCGTTCATGCTCAATCTCCTGCCTTCCTGCGTGTTCCTGCGCATGCAGGAACCCAGGGCCACAAATGCTGCGCCAGATAACACTGGGCTCCTGCTTGCACAGGAGAACAGTCAGACGATACGGCTCCCCGTCTCACCCCAATAACGATCACGCAACAGCCGTTTGTACAGCTTGCCGGTGGCGTGGCGGGGCAGTTCCTCGGTGAAATCAATCTGGCGCGGGGTTTTCACGCCTGACAGTTCGGCGCGGCACCAGCGGATCAGTTCCTCGGCCAGTGCGGGTCCGGCCTCGGCCATATCGACCGGCTGCACGACTGCGATCACGCGCTCGCCCATTTCCGGGTCCGGCCCGCCGATCACCGCGACATCGGCGACGCGCGGGTGCGTCACCAGCCGGTTCTCGATCTCCTGCGGATAAATGTTCACGCCGCCCGAGATGATCATGAAACTCTTGCGGTCTGTCAGATACAGGAAGCCATCGGCATCAAGGCGCCCGATATCGCCCAGCGTTGACCAGCCCTTGGCATTGCGCGCCTCCGCCGTCTTGGCCGGGTCATTATGATATTCGAACGCGCCACCGCCCTCGAAATAGATCAGACCTTCCTCATCCGGGCCCAGCTCCTCGCCGGCCTCGTTGCAGACATGCAGCACGCCATAGGCTGCCTTGCCGACCGAACCGGGGTGCGCGAGCCATTGCGCGGAATCGATCGCGGTCAGGCCATTGCCCTCCGACCCGGCATAATATTCGTACAGCACCGGCCCCCACCAATCGATCATCGCCTGCTTGATCGGGATCGGACATGGCGCTGCGGCATGGATCGCAACCTTCAGGCTCGACAGGTCATACCGTGTGCGAACCTCGTGCGGCAATTTGAGCATCCGCACGAAATGCGTCGGCACCCATTGGCTGCCATTGATATGATAGCGCTCGATCGCGGCAAGCGAAGCCTCGGGGTCGAAATGGCGCATCATCACCACCGTTCCACCAAGCCGCATGACGGTCATCGACCAGCGTAGCGGCGCAGCATGGTAAAGCGGCGCCGGGCTGAGATAGATCGTGTCCGGGCCAAATTTGTACAAACCCTGCGCGAGCATGGCGAGCACCGCTGGCGCGGCAATATTGGGGTCTTCCGGCAGGGCAACGCGGACCCCCTTGGGGCGACCCGTCGTGCCCGACGAATAGAGCATGTCCACGCCGGCACGTTGATCGGCAACCGGGGTTGATGGCATCGCGGCGGCGGCCTTTTCCCAGGAACGCCATCCGGCAATGTCACCGCCCAGCGCAAAGCTGGCAACGCCCTCCAGCGACATCGCCGCCGCCGTCGCCGCAAGCGACGCCGAGGCAATGACCAGCGTCGCACCGCTGTCGCGAATGATATAGTCTGCCTCGGGCGCCGTCAGTTTCGACGAGATGCAGACATAGAACAGCCCGGCGCGCTGTGCGCCCCACACAATGTCGAAATATTCCGGCACATTGTCGAGCAGCAGCGCAATCGTACCGCCAATCTGCAACCCTTCGGCGCGAAAAAGCTGCGCGGCGCGGTTGGACCGCGCATCAAGCTGCGCATAGCTGATCTCCTCACCGGTTTCGGCGACGATCAACGCCGGCTTGTCGGGATAGCTCTGGGCGTGGACGCTGGGATGCACGCGATTCCTCTCCGGTTGCTCTTTGCAACCGATGCTAGCGACGCAATCGCACTTGGGCAACGGCTCGACCTTGCGCGACGCGATCGAATCGTTAGGCACAGGCAAAATGACCCATGACCCAACCCGCTTCGACCCGGAAAGATTTCGCCGCTTTGGCATGGGCGGCCATGGCAACGCCATCGGTATTGAATATCATGCCCATGGTGAGGACTGGGTTGAGCTATCCCTGCCCTTCCGGCCGGAATTGATCGGCGACCCCGAAAGCGGTGTGCTGGCATCCGGCCCGATCCTGACATTGATGGATATGGCAACCAGCCTGTCGGTCTGGACCCGCCTTGGCCGGTTTTGCGCCCATGCCACGCTTGACCTGCGGATCGACTATTTGCGGCCAGCAACACCGGGCAAGACGGTCATCGCGCGCGGCGACTGCTATCGCATCACCCGCTCCATCGCCTTCATTCGCGGGCAGGCCCATGACGGCGATCCCGACGATCCGCTCGCCCATGTTGCCGGCACCTTCATGGCGCCAGAGGGGTATCGCTGATGCAACTGCCCCCCTATGCCCAGCTCCTCGGCCTGTCGGTTGTACCGGGCGACGACCCGAAGCTGATGGTCATGCCCTTCAGCGAGGCGATTGTCGGGCGCCCCGGCTTTCTGCACGGTGGCGCAATCGGTGGCCTGCTCGAAATGGCGGCGATCATCGCCCTGCGCAAGGCACTGGATGATGAGGGCGGCGACCAGCCCCGCGCGAAGATCAAGCCGATCAATGTGACGGTCGATTTCATGCGCGGCGGTCGCGACAAGCCGACCTTCGGGCGCGCCGTAGTAACGCGGCTTGGCAAGCGCGTTGCCAATGTCGAGGCAACGGCATGGCAGGACGATCCCGCCAAACCGATCTCAGCCGCGCGCATGAACTATCTGGTGGTGCGGGATTGAGCGACTTGTCTGCGCGTGCAGCCCGCCATCATGCCGATGCGGAAGAGCGTCGCAGGTGTGGAGACGTGGAAGGCGCGCTGGCGTATCAACGTCAGGCAATCGCGCTGCTGCGCGGAACGGACGAGATGGCGCCACTGGCCCATGCCATTCGCCACCTTGCCGACATTCTGGTGGAGAATGGTCGGGCCGCAGAGGCGAATGCGTCAATCACCGAGATGCTGCAAATCTATGCCAGCACCACAGAAGCGCCGCCCCTCGACGTCGCCAACGCCTTTCGTAGCGCTGCGCTTCATGCCGAGGGCATTGGCGACATCGATGACGCCATTGGGTTTTGGCACAAGGCACGACAAGGCTATGCGGCGCTTGAGACTCTTTTTGAGGCAATGATCGGAAAGCCGGGGAATCCAGGTGTGGCCGAAGCAGACCATCAAATTCACGCGTTGCAGAGCCGACCCCAGGATTAGAAACGGGTACCAACGCACGGACGAGCGACCACCTTGACCGGACGCGCTTGCCCGCTTGCCACGCGGATGCAACCGGCTTATATCACCCTCACTCTCTACATCGCCAGATGAAGAGGCTGGGGCCAACCGGTTCCGGCAACGAACCTTTATGGCTGGAGCTTAGATGGCGGAAATCGCCGCCCTGACCGCGCTGATCGCACCTGAGGCCGAGGCTTTGGGTTTTGATCTTGTGCGCGTGAAGATGTTCGGCGGTGCTGGCGACCATACGCTGCAAATCATGGCGGAGCGCCCTGAAACACGCCAGCTGACGATTGACGATTGCGCTGAATTGTCGCGTCGCATCTCTGACAAGTTCGATGAGATTGACCCGATTGAGCATGAATATCGGCTTGAGGTCAGTTCGCCCGGCATCGACCGCCCCTTGACCCGGTTGCGCGATTTCGCCGACTGGGCCGGGCAGGAAGCCCGGATCAACCTGACCGCGCCCATTGATGGCCGCAAGCAGCTAACGGGTGATCTGGCCGGGGTCGAGGATGGCCGGATCATGATTGATGTGCGCAAGCATGAGCGCATGACCATCGGCTTCGACCAGGTAGCCGATGCCAAGCTGCTGATTACGGACAGACTTATTGCCGCAACCGCGCCGCTTTCTGCTGATGGCGCCGACGAATTAGAGACTGAGGAAGAGAACTGATGGCCACTGCCGTTACCGCCAACCGCGCCGAGCTGATCGCGATCGCCAACGCTGTCGCGACCGAGAAGATGATCGACAAGGCCATCGTTATCGAGGCGATGGAAGACGCCATCCAGCGCGCCGCCCGCTCACGCTATGGTGCCGAGAACGACATCCGCGCCAAGCTTGACCCGACCACCGGTGACCTCCGCCTGTGGCGTGTCGTTGAAGTGGTCGAGGCGGTTGATGACTATTTCAAGCAGGTCAACCTGAAGGAAGCGCAGAAGCTTCAGGCCGGCGCCGTGGTTGGCGATTATATCGTCGATCCGCTGCCGCCGATCGAATTCGGGCGCATTGCCGCCCAGGCCGCCAAGCAGGTGATTTTCCAGAAGGTGCGCGATGCCGAGCGCGAGCGTCAGTTCGAGGAATTCAAGGACCGCATGGGTGAGATCATCACCGGCGTGGTCAAGCGGGTCGAGTTTGGCCACATCGTGGTTGATCTTGGTCGCGCCGAAGGTGTGATCCGTCGTGACGCGCAGATTCCGCGCGAGGTCGTGCGCGTCAATGACCGTATTCGCTCCCTGATCCTCAACGTGCGTCGCGAAAATCGCGGGCCGCAGATTTTCCTCAGCCGCGCGCACCCAGACTTCATGAAGAAGCTGTTCGCGCAGGAAGTGCCGGAAATCTACGACGGCATCATCGAGATCAAGGCCGCTGCCCGTGATCCGGGTTCGCGCGCCAAGATCGGCGTGATCAGCCATGATTCGAGCATCGACCCGGTCGGCGCCTGCGTCGGCATGAAGGGCAGCCGCGTCCAGGCGGTCGTGCAGGAAATGCAGGGCGAGAAAATCGACATCATCCCCTGGTCACCCGACACAGCGACCTTCGTCGTCAACGCGCTCCAGCCGGCCTCGGTCAGCCGCGTCGTGATCGACGAGGAAGAGGATCGCATCGAGGTGGTGGTGCCCGACGACCAGTTGTCGCTGGCGATTGGCCGTCGCGGCCAGAATGTCCGCCTCGCCTCACAACTGACCGGCAAGGCAATCGACATTCTTACCGAAGCTGATGCTTCCGAGAAGCGTCAGAAGGAATTCGTCGAGCGCTCCGAATTGTTCCAGAACGAGCTCGACGTCGATGAGACGCTGGCCCAGTTGCTCGTCGCCGAAGGCTTTGGCAGCCTCGAGGAAGTTGCCTATGTCGAGGTTGACGAAATCGCCAGCATCGAAGGCTTTGACGATGACCTGGCCGCCGAACTCCAGAACCGCGCAACCGAAGCGCTGGAGCGCAAGGAACAGACCAATCGCGAGGAGCGCCGCGCGCTTGGCGTCGAGGACGATCTGGCCACCATGCCCTATCTGACCGAGGCGATGCTCGTCACGCTCGGCAAGGCCGGCATCAAGACGCTCGACGATCTTGCCGATCTGGCAACCGATGAACTGATCGAGAAAAAGCGCCAGGAACAGCGCCGCCGCGCCGAAGACGCGCCCAAGCGCCCCGAGCACAAGGGTGGGGTTCTCGGCGAATATGGCCTGAGCGAAGAGCAGGGCAACGAGATCATCATGGCCGCCCGCGCGCACTGGTTCGCCGACGAGGCGAGCACCGGGGAGGACGCGAATGCGGAATCCTCACAATGACCGCGTAGCCTCACCAACATCGCAAAAATCCTCCGTCACCCTGGGCTCCTGCGAATGCAGGAGCCCAGGGTCGGGAGCGTTTCGCCTGCGGCCTTGTGCTCCTGCTTTCGCAGGAGCACGATCAGGACGGCGGCCCGTGCCTGACGCCGACCGCCACGGACTGATTCAACCACAGGTCGCATCGTGGTTGACCGGGAGGATGACACACATCCGTCCCGGCTCTGTTGGACTCGACAAATTGTCGCAATTCCCTGCTGAATTCCCTGCCAGGGGTTCATCGGCAGGGAAAATGATGCGCCAATTGTTGGACCTCACCGTCACCCCGGACTTGTTCCGGGGTCCACGGCGCCGCACGCGCGGTGGCATGAGCCTGCCGCGCCGCCCTCAACCGCACGAGGAATCCGGGAACATGTCCGGGATGGCGTCAGAGTGGCGGCAAACCCAGCCCGACGGCCAGGTCGCGCCATTGCGGGTTGTCGCGCTCAATCAGATTCTTTTTCCAGTCGCGCGGCCATTTCTTGATCCGCTTCTCACTGGCGAGCGCTGCCTCCATGGTATCGGTCACGTCGAACCACATCAGTTGCTTGATGTTGTGGCGTTTGGTGAATCCGTCGAAGGTGCCGTCGCGGTGCTGGAGGATGCGGCCAATGAGGTTCGATGTCACGCCGACATAGAGGGTGCCGTTGAAGCCGTTGGCGAGCAAATAGACACAAGGTTCGCGCTCCCTCATGAGAGGGAGGATGCCGCACCGTGGATGCCGGAACAAGTCCGGCATGACGTTGGAAACTGGTTTCCGCCGCAACCCCGAACACGCTCCGTCACCCCGGACTTGTTCCGGGGTCCACGGCGCCGCACGCGCGGTGCCATGAGCCTGTCGCGCCGCCCTCAACCGCACGAGGAATCCGGGAACATGTCCGGGATGGCGAAAGGGGTGTTCCATGGCTGAGCCCGAACGCACCTGCATCCTGACCCGAGATGCGGCACCGCGCGATGCGTTGATCCGTCTCGCCCTCGCGCCTGATGGTACCGTCCATCCCGATGTCCGTGCCAAGGCACCGGGCCGTGGCGCGTGGATCGGGGTGACGCAGGGTGCGCTGGCAACCGCGATCACCAAGGGCAAGCTCAAGGGCGCGCTGGGCCGCGCCTTCAAGGGTGAGGCAACGACGATCCCGGCTGACTTGCCGACGCTGATCGCGGACGCGCTTGAGCGCGCAATGCTTGATCGCCTTGGGCTGGAAGCGCGCTCGGGAATCGTCCTGACCGGGTCGGACCGGATTGCCGACGCCGCACGTTCGGGCAAGCTCCATCTCCTGATTCACGCTGCCGACGCCGGCATCGACGGCAACCGCAAACTCGACCAGGCATGGCGCGTCGGCAGCGATCGCGAAGGCGAAGATTTGCGCGGAATGGTAATCCCGTTGCCACGCACCATATTGTCCTTGGCGTTAGGGCGCGAAAATGTGGTACATGTCGGCCTGACGGACCCCCATGCTGCTTCACGGGTGCGCGATGCGCTCACCCGGTGGTTGCACTTTATCGGCCCCGACCCGGACTCCGAGCCTTGCGAAACTGCTTCGCAGGGCGCATCGGCGTCCCGCACCAGCGGGACGGAACGGGCCGGCAAGACTTTGATCGACGAGGAACACGAGTGAGCGATACCGACAACGAAAAGCCGAAACTGGGCATGCGCGCGCCGCTGGGGCTGAAGCGTACCGTCGAGACCGGCAAGGTGAAGCAGAGCTTCAGCCACGGGCGATCAAATACGGTTGTGGTCGAGGTGAAGCGGCGCCGCATCCTCGGCCCCGGCGGCGCGCCCGTTGAGGCTCCGGCCCCCGCAGAGGCTGTACCGACACCGGCGCCTGCACCGCAGGCCCGTGCCCCGGAGCCGCCGCGCGCACCGACTTCGTCGCCCGGCGATTCGTTGCTGTCACGCCAGGAACTGCAAGCCAAGTTGCTGCGTGAGGCCGATGAGGCGCGCATGAACGCGCTCGAGGAATCACGTCGCCGCGAAGAACGCGAACGGATCGAGGCAGCAGAAGAAGAACGCCGCCGCGCCGAAGAGCGCGCCAAGGCCGCCGAAGCTGCGCCCGAACCCGAAGCGCCCGTCGCCAGCACGCCAAAGCCGGAGGTTGCGGTTGAGGCCGCACCGGCAGCGCCAGCGACGCCGCCTGCGCCGCCCCCGGCGGCACCGGCTGCGCCTGCCAAGCCGGTCAGCATTGAACTCGATCCGTCGATGCCCGCGCCGCGCCGCTTTTCGCCCGTGGCGCGACCCGAGCGGCCAGCACCGCGCCCGGCACCAGCCGCCCCCGCACCGGCAGCGACATCGTCATCCAGCGCCAACACGGGAGGCGGTTCCGCCAACTCTGGCGCGGCACCGCGTCGCCCGGCCGGAAACGAGCCACCACGGCCGCAGCAGCGCGACCGCAAGGGTGATGACCGCCGCCAGTCGGGCAAGCTGACCGTCAATCGCGCACTCGGCGCCGATGAAGGCGCCCGCGCGCGCTCACTCGCCGCACTCAAGCGGGCACGCGAGAAGGAACATCGCCGCATGGGTGGCCCGCGCGAGGCGCAGGCCAAGCAGGTCCGCGACGTCGTCGTGCCGGAAGCGATTACCGTGCAGGAACTCGCCAATCGCATGGCCGAGAAGGGTGCGGACCTGGTCAAGGCGCTGTTCAAGATGGGCATGCCCGTCACGATCAACGCAACGATCGATCAGGATACCGCCGAGTTGCTGGTCACTGAATTCGGCCACAACATCACCCGCGTCAGCGACTCCGATATCGACCTTGTGGTTGAAACCGATGTCGATGCCGCAGAAACGCTGAAGCCACGCCCGCCGGTCGTCACGATCATGGGCCATGTCGATCACGGCAAGACCTCGTTGCTCGACGCGCTGCGCGGCACTGATGTCGCTGCCGGTGAAGCGGGTGGCATCACCCAGCATATCGGCGCCTATCAGGTTACGCTGAAGGACAAGTCGAAGATCACCTTCCTCGACACACCGGGTCACGAAGCCTTCACGGAAATGCGCGCGCGCGGTGCCAATGTCACCGACATCGTCGTCATCGTGGTCGCAGCGGACGATGGGCTGATGCCGCAGACGATCGAGGCGATCAACCACACCAAGGCCGCTGGCGTGCCGATGATTGTGGCGATCAACAAGATCGACAAGGAAGGCGCCAATCCGCAAAAGATTCGCGAGCGCCTGCTTGAGCATGAAGTGATCGTCGAAGAGATGTCGGGTGACGTGCAGGACGTGCTCGTCTCGGCACTCAAGAAGACCGGGCTCGATGAACTGGTCGAGAAGATCCAGTTGCAGGCCGAGTTGCTCGACCTTGGCGCCAACCCCGACCGCATGGCCGAGGGTACGGTGATCGAGGCCAAGCTCGACAAGGGCCGTGGTCCTGTCGCGACGATCCTGATCAATCGCGGTACCTTGCGGGTCGGTGACGTGTTCGTTGTCGGGGCTGAAAGCGGCAAGGTCCGCGCGATGGTCAATGACAAGGGTCAGCAGATCAAGGAAGCCGGGCCGTCAATGCCGGTCGAGGTACTCGGCCTGTCGGGTGTGCCGCGCGCCGGTGATCCACTGTCCGTGGTCGAGAACGAAGCCCGCGCGCGTGAAGTCGCCGCCTATCGCCAGGGCGTGATGACGCAGAAGCGCACCACCTCGGTACCCGCCAGCCTTGAGAGCATGTTCTCCGCGCTCAAGGACAAGCAGGCGATTGAATATCCGCTGGTGGTCAAGGCCGACACGCAAGGGTCGGTCGAGGCGATTGTTGCGTCGATCAACAAGATCTCAACCGACGACATCAAGGCCCGTGTGCTGCATTCGGGTGTTGGTGGCATCACCGAAAGCGACGTGACGCTGGCGGGTGCCTCGGGCGCACCGATCATCGGCTTCAACGTCCGCGCCAATGCCAAGGCACGCGAGATTGCCGAACGCCAGAAGGTCGCGCTCAAATATTATGACGTGATCTATGACCTGATTGACGAGATTCGTGCTGGCATGGCCGGTGAACTCGGGCCGGAAGCGTTCGAAACAGTCGTTGGCCGCGCCGAAATCCGCGAAGTCTTCTCCGCCGGCAAACATGGCAAGGCAGCTGGTCTGCTGGTCACCGACGGCATCATCCGCAAGGCGCTCAAGGCGCGCATCACGCGTGACGATGTCATCATCTACCAGGGTGAAATCGCGAGCCTGCGTCGCTTCAAGGACGATGTCGCCGAAGTGCGCGCCGGCCTCGAATGCGGCGTGACCTTCACGCAGAACTTCGTCGACATCAAGCCGGGCGACTTCCTCGAAACCTTCGAGGTCGAGTTGCGCGAACGGACGCTGTAACAATGCCGGAGAGTCGGGGAAGGCGACCAAGAAGGGCGCCCTCCCCGCCCCCGACCAAGGCGGAAGTCGGTGCCGCGCGACGGTGGCGGTCGAGCCGTCAAGGGTTTGACGGCGGCATTTTTGCTGGTTGCTTGCCGTCATTGCTGTTGTTCGCTTTCGTGCCTCTGACATTGCTCACCGGATCGATCATTCCATGAGTCGACAAAACGAATCTTCGGAAACAAAATCCGTGCGAACGCTCCGCGTCGGTGAACAGGTGCGTCACGCGTTGTCGGACATTCTCGCGCGCGGCGATGTGCATGATGAGACGCTTGCCAGCCATCTGGTGACCGTCACCGAGGTGCGGATGTCACCCGACCTGCGCCACGCCACGGTGTTCGCCAAGCCACTGCTCGGCGCCGACGAGGAGAAGGTGCTCAAGGCAATGCGCACCCACACCGCCTATCTCCAGCGCGAGGTCGCGCGGCGCGTGAACCTGAAATACGCCGCCAGGCTGAAGTTCCTCGGCGACGAGAGCTTTGACGAAGGCAGCCACATCGACACGCTGCTCCGCGATCCGCACGTCGCGCAGGATCTGACGGGCGATTGACATCGCCACCGGTAAGACACATCTTACAACGATGGGCGCGCAAACCAGAATGTCCGGCAAAGGTCAGGTCGTCATCCCCAAGGATGTACGCGACGCCATGGGGCTCAAGCCTGGCCAGACACTGGACGTCGTGCGCACCACCAGCGGTGTGCTGCTGACGCCGGCCCAGAACAAGAGCGGACGGACGAGCGAAGAGATCTTCCAGCATTTGCGCGAGATCGCGCCGCCATGGGAAGGTCCACCGGTGTCGATTGAGGATATGGATCGCGCGATCGATCAGATGTTTCGGGATACGTGGAAGATTTGACCAACGCGCTCGACACCAATGTCGTCGTGCGCATGCTGGCCGAAATCGGCACGCCGCAATACGAGACGGCCAAAGCGCTGTTCGCGCGACGCTTCACGATCACGGTGTCGGTGTTCATGGAGACGGAATGGGTGCTGCGGTCCGTCTATCACTGGCCGCGCGAGCGCATTGCCATGGCGTTCGGCGACATAATGGATCTGCCGAATTTCGTCGGCCCCTCGCTGGCACTTGGCTGGATCATTGATCGATTTGCTAAGGGCGCGGACTTTGCCGACATGGTGCATCTCCACGCAGCCGATGACGCCGACGCCTTTGCGACATTCGACCAGCAACTGGCACGCCTCGCGGGCGCGAACAGCCCCATTCCGATCGAGACATTGCATGGCTGACGCTGCTGCCAAGTGGCATTTCGTCGCCCGCGCCCTGATGCTCGGGAGCCTCGCCGCGCTCGCAGGCTGCAATGGCGCGAACAGCGCACCGCCGCCAGTCGGCAAAGCCGCGCTGCATCAGGCAGCCCTCGCCGACCTTGCGAGATTGCCGTACCGTCCCACCCCAGCAGATTGCATCAATGAGAACGGTGGTTCGATCACCTTTGCCCAAGATGCACAGCTGCTCACACCCGCCCGTCGGATCGCCATGATCTTCGGGATGCACGACAATATGAAGCAAGGGGGGCCCGCATTGGCGAAGGACAAGTGCGCCGAATTTTACCGCCTTTCGGCACCACGTTATGCTGGCACTTTCGCGTTTGTCGATCGGGGCTACCACTGTGGCGGATTGTGCGGCGAGGGCGCGACACTGGCGCTGGAATATAGCTCCAACCGCTGGCAATTGGTCGCGATCCACGACAATTGGGTGGCCTGATGGCCAAGCTCTATTTCTACTACGCCTCGATGAACGCAGGAAAATCGACCACGCTGCTGCAGGCCGATTTCAATTATCGCGAGCGCGGCATGAGGACGATGCTGTTCACCGCCGCGATCGATGACCGTTTTGCGGCGGGTACAATCACCTCGCGGATTGGGCTGGAGCATGATGCGATCATGTTCGGTGCGGATACCGACATCACCGCCGTTGTGCGGGCAAGTGGCGACAAGCCTGCCTGCGTGCTGGTCGATGAGGCGCAGTTCCTCACGGCGGCGCAGGTCGATCAGCTCGCGCGGCTTGCTGACAGTGATGGCATCCCGGTCCTGGCCTATGGCCTGCGCACCGATTTCCAGGGAGCCTTGTTCCCCGGATCAGCCCGCTTGCTGGCCATTGCGGATTCACTGGTCGAGCTGAAATCGGTCTGCGAGTGCGGGCGCAAGGCCACGATGAACCTGCGCGTTGATGCGCAGGGGCGTGCGGTGGTGCATGGCGCGCAAACCGAAATCGGCGGCAATGACCGCTATATCGCGCTGTGCCGCCGGCACTTTACTGCGGCATTGGAAGAGGCGGCGACACAATGAACCCCGACAACATCCTCTACAAGGTAGCGACCTTCATCATCCCGCTGATGTTCGCGATCGTGTTCCACGAGGTCGCGCATGGCTATGCAGCGCGGTTGCTGGGTGATCGCACCGCAGAGCGGCTCGGGCGGCTGACGCTCAACCCGATCCGCCATGTCGATCCGGTCGGCACCTTTTTCCTGCCGATGCTGCTGGCCATCGCGCACGCACCAATCTTTGGCTGGGCCAAACCCGTGCCGGTGATCACCTCTCGCATGCGCCACCCGAAACTGGACATGGCGCTGGTCGCGATGGCCGGACCGGCCAGCAATCTGGTGATGGGTTTCATAGCTGCCCTTGCGTTGAGTTTCGCCGCAATGATGCAGCGCGGTGTACCGCCAGAGAGCGGAATTGAAGGATTTCTTTTCGATAACCTGCTCAATTTTCTGACGATCAACATCTTTCTGGCGATATTCAATCTGATCCCCCTGCCACCGTTCGATGGGGGTCACATTGTCGCGGGGGCGTTACCCGACTCGCTTGCCGTGCAATATGCGAAACTAGGGCGCTATGGCTTTCTGATCATGCTCGGCTTGCTCGTCATACTCCCGATGATCGCGCCAGAAGCCGACATCGTCGCACTGGTCATCGGCCCTGTGGCCGAAGGCGTAACAGGCCTGTTTCTGCGCATCACGCAAAGCCTTTTTTGACCACGACGCGCCACGCGATGCATGGCTGGATCATTCTCGACAAGCCGCTCGGGCTGGGCTCGACCCAGGGGGTATCGGCGGTCAAGCGCGCGCTGCGCTCCGGCGGTTATGGCAAGTTCAAGGTTGGCCATGGCGGAACGCTCGATCCGCTCGCCACCGGCGTGCTGCCGATCGCGATCGGCGAGGCCACCAAGCTCGCCGGGCGGATGCTCGACAGCGACAAGATTTACGACTTCACGATCCGGTTTGGCGAACAGACCGATACGCTGGATGGTGAAGGTGTCGTGATTGCCACCAGCGACGTGCGGCCGACGGCGTCGGCGCTGGAGGCGGTGCTCGCGCAGTTCACCGGGCCGATTGAGCAGGTGCCGCCGGCCTACTCTGCGCTGAAGGTCGATGGCGAGCGGGCGTATAATCTGGCGCGGGCCGGGGAAGAGGTGGTGCTGGCGACGCGCACGGTGACGGTATTTTCTTTAAGCTCCTCCCCCGCAGGGGGAGGGGGATCGCCGGCGAAGCCGGTGGTGGAGCGGCTTGGCGCGCGTGGCGCGGGCCTCGCGCTCCAAGCCTCTCCACCACTTCGTGGTCCCCCTCCCCGTTCCGGGGAGGAATTTGAAGGGAGGAAGGTATTGCAATCCGCCACCCTCACCGCGCATGTCTCCAAGGGCACCTATATTCGCAGCCTTGCGCACGACATTGCGCTGGCGCTCGGCACCGTGGGCCATGTCACCATGTTGCGCCGGACCAAGGCCGGGCCGTTCACCCTTGAACACGCGATATCGCTGGACAAACTGGCGCAAGCCGCTATGGCGCGCGAGCTTGAACACCTACTCCTGCCGTTGAGGGCGGGGCTGGACGACATCCCGGCTCTACTCCTCACCCCCGATCAGGCAGGGCTGCTCCGACAGGGGCGGGTTCTGAGCGGGATTGCCTCGGACGATGGCCTTTGCTTCGCGATGCTGGACGATGTTCCGGTCGCGCTTGCCGAGGTTCAGGGCGGCAACGTCTCCGTCGTGCGTGGCTTCAACCTGTAATGTGATGTCGAGGACGAAAAGAAAATGACGATTTCGCAAGAGCGCAAGGACGTGCTCGTCAAGGAACATGGCCGCGTTGCCGGTGACACTGGTTCGCCCGAAGTACAGGTCGCGATCCTCACCGAGCGTATCCGCAACCTCACCGAACACTTCAAGACCCACGCGAAGGACAATCACTCGCGCCGCGGTCTGCTGATGCTCGTCAACAAGCGGCGCAGCCTGCTCGATTATCTCCGTCACAAGGACGGCGAGCGCTACACCGCGATCATCGCGAAGCTCGGTCTTCGCAAGTAAGAAGATGGCGCCCCCCGGGCGCCATTTTCATATCCCGGGTCAGGAGCAATTCGGCTCCCGCCCCCAGAGCGACATCTCGCTCGACACCGCGCGGGCCGGCTTAGCCCGCACATAGGCCCCAGATGCATTGGGCATCTGGCGTAAAGGAAATACAATGTTCGACACCAAGAAAACAGAAATCCAGTGGGGCGGCCAGACCCTCACGCTGGAAACGGGCCGCGTTGCCCGCCAGGCTGACGGCGCCGTGATGGCGACGCTCGGCGAAACCGTCGTGCTCTGCGCCGTGACGGCCGCGCGCTCGGTCAAGGAAGGGCAGGATTTCTTCCCGCTCACCGTGCATTATCAGGAAAAATACAGCGCGGCCGGCCGCATTCCCGGCGGCTTCTTCAAGCGTGAGCGCGGCGCGACCGAAAAGGAAACGCTGACCAGCCGCCTGATCGATCGTCCGATCCGCCCGCTGTTCCCGGAAGGTTTCTACAACGAAATCAACGTTATCTGTCAGGTACTCAGCTATGATGGCGAGAATGAGCCTGATATTCTCGCGATGGTTGCGGCCTCTGCCGCGCTGACCATCTCGGGCGTGCCATTCATGGGCCCGATCGGCGCCGCGCGCGTTGGTTATGTTGATGGCGAGTACATCCTCAACCCGACCAACGAGCAGGTGAAGACCGGCGATCTCGACCTCGTCGTCGCTGCCACCGGCAACGCCGTGATGATGGTCGAATCCGAAGCCAAGGAGCTGTCGGAAGAGATCATGCTCGGCGCCGTGCAGTTCGCGCACAAGGCGTGCCGCGAGGCGGTCAACGCGATCATCGATCTGGCCGAGCAGGCCGCCAAGGATCCGTGGGAAATGGCCGCCCAGGCCGACCTGACGGCTGCCAAGGACAAGCTGAAGAAGCTGATCGGCAAGGACATCGCCGCCGCCTACAAGGTGACCGACAAGTCCAAGCGTTCGAACCTGCTCAACGAGGCCCGTGCCAAGGGCAAGGCGGCGTTCGCCGATGCCACCCCGCAGGACCAGATGGCGGCCGGCAAGCTGATGAAGAAGCTGGAAGCCGAGATCGTTCGCGGCGCCATCCTCAAGGACGGCCAGCGCATCGACGGTCGCACCACCACCCAGATCCGCCCGATCGAGGCGATGGTGCACTTCCTGCCGCGCGCGCACGGTTCTGCACTGTTCACGCGTGGCGAGACGCAGTCGATCTGCACCACCACGCTCGGCACGCGCGACGCCGAGCAGATGATCGACGGCCTGAACGGGCTCAATTACGAGCACTTCATGCTGCACTATAACTTCCCGCCCTATTCGGTCGGTGAAGTCGGTCGCTTTGGCGCCCCGGGCCGTCGTGAAGTCGGCCATGGCAAGCTCGCCTGGCGCGCGCTGCACCCTGTGCTGCCAACCAAGGAAGAGTTCCCCTACACGATCCGCGTCCTGTCAGACATCACCGAGAGCAATGGCTCCTCGTCGATGGCGACAGTGTGCGGCGGATCGCTGTCGATGATGGATGCCGGTGTGCCGTTGAAGCGCCCGGTATCGGGCATCGCGATGGGCCTGATCCTGGAAGGCAAGGACTTCGCGATCCTGAGCGACATCCTGGGCGACGAAGATCATCTCGGCGACATGGATTTCAAGGTAGCGGGCACGTCCGAAGGCATCACCACGATGCAGATGGACATCAAGGTTGCCGGCATTACCGACGAGATCATGCGCGTTGCGCTGGCGCAGGCCAAGGAAGGCCGTGCGCACATCCTCGGCGAGATGGCCAAGGCACTCGACCACACGCGTGAAGAGCTGTCGGCACATGCCCCGCGCATCGAGACGATCACGATCGACAAGTCGAAGATCCGTGACGTTATTGGCACCGGCGGCAAGGTGATCCGCGAGATCGTTGCCACCACCGGCGCCAAGGTCGACATCGATGATGAGGGCGTGATCAAGGTCAGCTCATCGGATTCGGCGCAGATCGAAGCCGCGATCAACTGGATCAAGGGCATCGTAGAAGAAGCCGAAGTCGGCAAGATTTACACCGGCAAGGTCGTCAACCTGGTCGATTTCGGTGCGTTCGTGAATTTCATGGGCGGCAAGGACGGCCTGGTTCACGTTTCCGAGATGCGCAACGAGCGTGTCGAGAAGGTGTCTGACGTCGTTTCCGAAGGCCAGGAAGTCAAGGTCAAGGTGCTCGAGATCGATCCGCGCGGCAAGGTTCGCCTGTCGATGCGCGTCGTTGATCAGGAAACCGGCGCCGAACTGGAAGACACCCGCCCGCCGCGCGAACCGCGTGCCGGCGGCGACCGTGACCGTGGCCCGCGTGGCGGCGGTGATCGTGGCCCGCGCCGCGATGGTGGTGATCGTGGTCCGCGCCGTGACGGCGGTGATCGCGGCCCGCGTCGTGATGGCGGCGGTGAGCGTTCCGAGCGCGGCCCGCGCCGCGAGCGCAGCGAAGGCGGCAATGACGACGGCCCCGCGCCCGAGTTCGCCCCGGCCTTCCTGACCGGTGACCGCGACTAATCAGTTAAATCCGCAAGGATAGCGGAGAGGATGAAGGGGCCTGGCAGCAATGCCGGGCCCCTTTTTTTGTTACCCGTCGTTTCCCGCCATCAAGACCGCAGGGACGCGTACACTGCATCAACCAGGGCCACATTGCGTGGATCCCCCATCAAGTCTGTGCCCATCCGATTCATGGTGTAGGCCAGACCAAGGTTGCAAGCGGGGTCGGCAAAAGCGAAGGATCCACCCCAGCCGGAATGTCCAAACGCTCCGTCATTTGGCCCATAGACCCCATCGCCGTTACGCAGGAATCCGCAGCCCCAACTCGCAGGAACACCCAGCACTGCGTCAATTCCCCGAACCTGCTCATTGGTTGCCGCAGCAATCGTCGGGCGCGAGACCAACGAGCGTCCATTCAGATCGCTCGGCCCCGCCAGAGCGCCATAGAGTTTCGCCAGTCCCCGAGCGGTAGCAAAGCCATTGGCTGACGGTATCTCCGCAGCGCGCCAGGCCGCGCTGTTAGGCAGCAGCGGATCGATCATCGGGTTTGCCATAGCGGCCAATTGCGCTGCGGTTGGTTCGCCCCCCATGCTGGTTGAACTCAGCTCAGGAGGCGCAAGCATGGTAGCCGCATTTTGCAGACGGGCTGTGGGCAGCCCGATATGAATGTCCAGATCATCAAATTCTTCATGAACAAACTGCTTGACCGTCCTCCCTTCCACGCGTCGGAAAAGCGCGGTGGCGAGGAAGCCGATCGTGATTGCATGGTAGCCTGACTGTGTCCCCGGCTTCCAGAACGGTTCGGCTGCGGCCAGGCGAGAAGCCGCCCGCTCGGCATCATAAAAGTCCTCAATCGTTGCAGGATCCCTGAAGCCACACAGGCCGGCTTGATGGGACAACAACATGCCAACCGTGACATTCTCTTTACCAGCTACACCGAATTCGGGCCAGTAGCGCGCGACCGGCGCTGAATAGTCGATCAGACCACGCTCAGCGAGCACGGCGAAGCACGCCGCCGTCACACCCTTTGTGGTCGACCAGACATTGGCAAGCGTGTCCGCCTCCCATTCCCGACCCGATACGGGGTCAGCAACCCCGCCCCACAGGTCAACCACCAGCTTTCCGTCAACCACCAATGCGACCGCCGCACCAACGTCAGCGCGCTCTGAAAAATTGGTGGCGAACGCGTCGCGCACCTGCTCAAATCCCGGAGCGACAGTACCTTTAGTCATGGTCATCAACTTCAGCCTTTCGATCAGAAATTTTTGGAAACGCTGACGCCATAGGTTCTCGGGGCGCCGTAAACGCGAAAGCCCGAGCCAAGCACTGTCTGGTTGATGCCCTGCGTCACGTAGCGCTTGTCGCCGAGGTTTTTTCCCCACAGCGACAGATCCCACTCTCCCCTGCGGAGCAGGGAAACCCGGCCATTCCATACCCAATAGCCGCTCGTCGCAATGATGGGATCGTTCAGGGCGTCCTTGAAGGCGCTTGATTGATAATGACCATCAACGGCAATGCGGGCCGAGATATTGTTGCCCAACGAAAACTCATAGGATGCACCGGTATTGAAACTCACCGTCGGGGCGTCCGGCAGCCGGTTTCCGGCTGCAACAGGGCCGGCGGAAGATGCAAAGGCGCCAAGTTTCGTGTGCAACAGCCCGAGGCCAGCATTGACCGTCAGGCCTTTCAGCGCGGCGGGTGAGAGGGTGATATCGGCATCGAGGCCATAAAGCTTCGCGGATTTGACGTTGCCAAGGCGACTGATGGGCAAGCCTCCGACGAAATCACGGATGAAGGTTTGCACGTCATTATAGTCATAGTAGAAGGCGCTCACCGAATATCCCAGACCCGCTGCCGGCGCGCGACCCTTGATACCGATTTCATAGGAAATCAGCTTTTCCGGTCGGTAAGGCAAAAGTTGGGCGGACGTTGTCGCCACGCCTGCAAAGAAGCCGCCGCTCTTGATGCCCTGTGTCGCAGAGGCATAGATCAGCAGGTGCCGGTTGAGTTTCCAGTTCAGCCCCAGTTTCCACGACCAGTTGGTATCGCTGATCCGCGCGTTGCTCACCGCCAGTGGAATGGGAGGCGATCCAAACGGCGCATTGGTAAGGGCGCTGCCCGGCGCAAGCGATACAAGGTCGGTGGTCCCGCCGACATTTGACCGGTGCTCAGATGTGTAGCGCAATCCGGTTATCAATGTGAGCCTGTTCGCTAGCTTCCATTCACCATTTGCGAAGATTGCCGCTGAATCGGAATGCTGGTCGGATGAGGTGAAGCTTGTGGTGTTGAACAGCGCCGAGAGATTGCCCGAATAAGATGTCTCGACATGATCGCGTGAATAGAAGCCGCCAACGAGCCAGTTTACCAAATCGGAATCGCCCGCCAGGCGCACTTCCTGTGAGAATTGCTTCAACCGGTCATTCGTCACAAAATCCAATTGGGGAAGCGGGCCTGCATCGGTATCCGCAGACCACAGGCGATCAAACTTGATATAACCCGTGACGGAAGTCAGTTTGGCGAAGCCAAGATCAGCCTGGATTCGTGCGGTAAGATTGAGCTGGTTGAGGTTGTATTCCGGACTGACTGACCAGTTCCCCCGAAAAGGATCGCCGTCAGTATCGGTATAGCCGAAAAAGTCGGAACACTGCGGGGCGCCGGGACAAGACACGCCGGCAGGCAGTTTGGGCGTTGGCAGGGCACCAAAAAACTCTGATGAGCCAAGCTCCGAACGGCTGCGTTCAGCCTCGACCTTCAGCAATATCTCGACCCGGTCAGATGGCTTCCACAATGCCTGCGCGCGACCGAGAAGCACATTCCTCCTGCCAATGTCGCGATTGAGGCGTTGGTTGAAATAGAAGCCCTTGTCCTGGAAGATGCCCTTTCCGGCAAAACGCAGTGCGAACGTCGGGCTGACCGGGATATTGATCATCGCGTCAACGTCCCTGGCCTGATAATTTCCCCAGGATCCGCCAAGGCGTCCTTCGAATCCCCCCAGATCCGGCTTTGCTGTCACGATGTTGAGCGCGCCTGCGGTCGCCGTTCTGCCATAAAGCGTTCCTTGCGGGCCTTTCAGAACCTCAAAGCGCTCATTGTCGAACAGATCGAAATTCATCAGAGCAAGCGAGCTCAATGAAACTTCATCGACATAGACACCGGCGCTGGGATTGTTGGTGGCACTGAAATCGTTCAGCCCGACGCCCCGGATCGTGATAACCGGCACCAGACCAGCGATGTTGTCCTTTACCGAGACATTGGTTGAAAAGGCGACCAGATCGGTGACGGCATCGACCCGCTTTCTGGCAAGCTCTTCCTGCCCCACAACGGACAGCGAAATTCCGACGTCCAGCGTGCTTTGTGCGCGCTTCTGGGCTGTCACGACGATATCGCCGCTCTGATTGTTGCCCGCCGGTGCCGCCTGGGCTTGCGCTTGTGCCGACACACAGAAAGCAAGGGCTGTAGCGGTCAACAAGGCTATGCGATTTGCGGTCCAGCGAGCGCGACAGGGCTTCATGGCGAATCCTCCCAAAGATGTGCGATGTCGTTTTCGACATTTGCGTATGTAAACATACATCACAGAAAAATTCGGGCGGCAACAAAATTCGACATTTGGGTATGCCGTCACTCCTGAATGATAATTTTCTGGAGAAAATGATCCCAGGCGTTAGGTTGGGGGCATGGTCGAATCGTCAGCCCGGACACGCACCGTTTCTGCCGGGACACGGCGAGCGGTGAAACGCCAGATCCTGCTGGATGAAGCTGCACGCCAGATCAATGAGCGCGGCGCCAGTGCGATCAGCCTCAGCGAAATTGCCGAGCGTGCCGGACTATCGCGCAACGCGCTGTATTATTACGTCACTGACCGCGCCGATATTGTCTTCCAATGCTATCTCAGAACGTGTGAAGCGACGACGGAAAATCTCGCCATTGCCTTTGAGGAAGGGGGCGATGCGCCGGAAAGGATCCGGGTTTATGTCGAAAGAACGCTGAGTTTCGATCAGCCTGCACTGGCAGCATTGTACGACCCGGATTTCCTGTCGGAACCACACCGTGCCACGATTTTTGATCTTAATCAGCGCAACGTCGAAACCTTGGAATCCCTGATCAACGATGGCGTGCAAGCAGGAGTTATCAGACCGCTACATACCGAGATTGCAGCACAAATGCTGCTTGGTATGCTCAACTGGACGCTGTTGTCGATCAACTGGCTCGAACAGAAGGACGGTGTCGCACTTCGCGAGAGTTTGACCGAAGCGATCTGTGACCTGTTCCTGCACGGACTCGCATCGGTCGAAGGCAAGAGTTTTGCCAATCCCATCGATGTGACATCCCTGACGGCGAGATCGTTCAACGCGTTTGATCGGATTCAGGCAACCCAGGAAAAGATGGCGCAGTTGGTCGATGCCGCCTCACGCATGTTCAACCGTCGCGGGATTGACGGCGCGTCGCTCGATGACATCAGCGCCAGCGTGGGAGCAACAAAAGGCGCTGTGTATCACTATTTCGACGACAAGATGGACCTGGTGATCCAGTGTTATGCGCGCGCATTTGAGCTCTATGCGCGGTTTGTTGACGTCGCCCGCGAGCATGGGGGCGACGGATTTGAACAATCAATGATGATTTTGCACCTGAATACCCAGGCACAGGCCAGCATGGCGCCGCCGCTCGTGCTGCAACCGGGCCTGTTGTCGGCGCCCGAACCGCAACGCGGACATTTCAATCAGCAATCGAGACGCATATGGCGCCTTTGCGAAGCGATAATCAGGGAAGGGATTGACGATGGCAGCTGCCGCCCCTGCAACCCACGCGCAGTGGCCGATGTGTCAGCCGGTGCCTTCCTTTGGCTGCAAAAATGGCTTCCTGAGAATTACGCATTAACCCCGATGCAGATTGCCGACACGCAATGTGAAATTCTGACAAACGGCCTTGCGCGTCTTTAGCGACCAAGGAAACCTGCCTCATCCGGGTGGTCGCACCCGACGGGTTACCCGGTCAATACGAGCGTTGGAGGGATACGCATGGCGACCGACTCCCGCTACCATCGTTAAGTTGTTGTCGGGGCGCCGGTCACATCATATGCCACCGACCTGACAACAGCAGGACGAACCGCGTGCGCAACCAATGCCTTCTGCCCGCCCTCCTCGCCCTTGGTATCACCGCGCCCGCCATCGCCCAGACCGCGCCGCGCGTGGCCAGCGCCGCGCCGATCGACAAGGCACGGCTCTCCGCATTGACGCGGACGCTGGCCAGCGATCCGTTTGAGGGGCGCGCGCCGGGTACAGCGGGGGAAGAGCGCGCCGTTACGTGGATTGTCGATCAATTCAGGAAGCTTGGCCTGAAACCGGCCGGTGACAAGGGCGGCTGGACGCAAGCCGTGCCGCTGCTCCACACGCGGCTCGACACGAGCGCGCCGGTCAGCGTCCATGTCGGCGCGACCGACATGACATTGGCCCAGGGCAAGGACATTTATGTTGGCACGGTGCGCGACGTTGACCGTGCGACGATTACCGCCGCGCCGATGGTGTTCGTTGGCTATGGCGTGGACGCGCCCGAGCGGCAGTGGGACGATTTCAAGCAGATTGACCTGACGGGCAAGATCGCCGTGTTCCTGGTCAATGATCCCGATTTCAACGCGCCCGCCGGTGACCCGGTGATTGGCGTGTTCGGTGGTCAGGCGATGACCTATTATGGCCGCTGGACCTACAAATTCGACGAAGCCGCCAAGCGCGGCGCGATTGGCATCCTGATTGTCCATGATACGGCCGGGGCCGGCTATGGCTGGAACACCGTCATCGCGCCGGGCGGCGAGAGTTTCGCCGTGGTGCGCAAGCCCGGCGCAACCGAGCCGACAATGCTGCAAGGCTGGCTGTCAGCCGATGCCGCGACCCGGCTGTTCGCCGCCTCGGGCCTTGATCTGGCCGAACTGAGTCGCGCGGCGCGGCGGCGCGACTTTCAGCCAGTGGCGCTGACCGGCGCGGCCCTGTCAGCCGATATTGCGGTAACGCGCGACCGCGTTGCCAGCCGCAACGTGCTGGCCAAATTGCCCGGTACGACACGCCCGCAGGAGATTGTTTCATTCGCCGCGCACTGGGATGCCTATGGCGTGGGCAAGCCGGGTGCCAATGGCCGCACGATCCGCGCCGGTGCGGCGGACGATGCGATTGGCGTTGCCGCAGTGCTGGAACTGGCGCGCAATTTTGCCGCCGCGCCGCGCACCAGGCGCACCTTGCTGTTCGCCGCCTGGACCGCCGAGGAACGCGGCCTGCTGGGTTCGGAGACCTTTGCGCGGTCCAACCTGTACCCGGTGCGCGACATGGTGGCGAACTTCACCATGGACGTGTTGCAGACTGCCGGGCCAGCGCGTGACGTGGTGCTGGTCGGTGCCGGACAGAATGATCTGGAAGATGCGCTGGCCCGTGCTGCACGAACACAGGGCCGCACGGTAACCCCCGATGCTAGACCCGAGCGCGGGTTGTTCTATCGCGCGGACCATTTCTCGCTCGCGCGGCGCGGCGTGCCGACGCTGTTGCTGATGGGCATTGGCGGTGGTGCCGACCTGATCAAGGGCGGCCGCGCCGCTGGCGACAAATGGGTCAGCGACTATACCGCGCATTGTTACCACCAGACCTGTGACGACTGGAGCGCCGACTGGGATTTGACCGGCGCCGCGCAAGATGTTGCGCTGGTCTATCGCATGGGTCGTGAGCTGGCCGACAGCACGCAATGGCCGGGCTGGAAGAGCGGATCAGAATTCGCCCCGATCCGCGCCAAATCACGCGCGCAGGACAAATGATCAGGCCAGACGCCAGACAACACACAGCGCAGTGACGATGATGAGCGGCGCGGCAGCGCCCCACAAGCGCGCACGCGAAACCGCTGCGCCGCCGCGCAGATCAGCCAGCGCCAGCAGCGCGGCGATCAACGCGGCGAGCATGGTCCACAAATGATAGCGCAGTTCCGCCGCGACGCTCGCGGGAAGATAGCCGAGGCCATAGAGCAAGGCTGACAGCGCCACGGGCACAATGACCCGTCGCGTCGGCAGGCCGGGTGCCAGAATCAGCGTGCCGAGCGCCAGCGCCATCCAGCAGATCGGCCAGCCCAGCGGGGTGCGTCCGCTCCATTGTGCGAGCGTGTCAATGGTCGCCAGCACGGCATTGGGCGTGACGTTGAAACCCCATTTATTGGGTGCGGACTCGGCCTGTACCGCGCGCTCAACATCATCATGGACGAGGAAACGGCTGTTGATGTTGAAATGGGCGAGGCGATGCCGGGCATAGGCCAGCGGGTGCGCAGCAACCGCGCCAAGCCAGAAGCGATAGGGGCTCTGCCCGGCATCTTCAAAGGCGTCACCAATATCCTCGAACTGGATCGCGCACGCCTCGGGCGACCACCAGGCATAATGGTCCCACCGCACCGGCGAATAACAGCGCGCATTGACCGCCACCCGGTTCTGCACGTCAATATCGGGGAAATTGTCGGCGGCGCTGTAATAGGTGATGCCCGCCAGATCGAAGATGACCAGTGACAGGCCGACACCGCTCGGCTCTGCCTTGAGCAGGCGGTTCGCCACCGGCATGGCGAGGGCGAGGATCAGGGTGCAGCCAATCAGCGTTGCACCGAAACGCCAGCGCCGTTGCCACCAGCGCGGCGGCAAGATCGCCACCATCAGCGGCAGACAGGCGGGCAGCGCATTGAAGCGCAAGGTCGCCGCACCAACCAGCAGGGCAAATGCTGCCAGCCGCAAGCCCCAGCCGCGTCGCTCTGGCAACCAAGCGAGCAGTGCGGTGACGGCAACCAGCGCCCCTGCCATCAGGCAATCCTTGAGCACCGCTCCCATCAGGGCGAGTGGAATCGGCATCATCGCTGCAAAAGTGAGCGTGATCGCCAAGCCCGAGCGACGCAACCGCAGCGCCCAGGCCACCAGCCCGGCAAAGCCGCCCCAGTAAAGCGCCAGTTGCAGGCACAGCATTGGCGACGGGCCATGATGGATGACCAGCAACTGGCGCCACAACCAGTCCATCGCCGGTGGGTGCCAGTCGTCATAATGACCGTCGAGCGCCTCGCCATATTGGCGCACGGCATCCCAGGTCATGATTCCGGGCCAATAGGCCGCCGCCCCAAGCAGGGCGACGAGCAGCAACGCCGCGCCAAGCAAGATCGGCATCGGCCATTTCCGCGAACCGCGCCGGATCATTTCACCCAACCCGTCGAACGGCTGGCCGGTGTCACCAAAGGACCGTCAGGGCGCGGTCGCGCGATGATCACTGCTGTTCGGATTTGGGTGCTGCGTCACGCAGATGCTGGTGATGGCGGATCACCTCATCAATGATGAAGCGCAGAAATTTCTCGCTGAATTCAGGATCAAGCTGGGCGTCTTCCGCCAATCGCCGCAGCCGCGCGATCTGCTGTTCCTCGCGCCCGGAATCCGCCGGCGGCAAGCCGGACGTCGCCTTGTAGCGCCCGACAGCCTGCGTCACCTTGAAGCGTTCCGCCAGCATATGGATCAGCGCGGCGTCGATATTGTCGATGCTCTGGCGATAGCCACGCAGCGTTTCGTCGGTCACCTCAACCTCCCCGGTATCATAACATCCCCTTTGCGGTGCGGAATGATGCCGCGCAAGCCCGGTTAGGCTTGCCTTTGCGCGTTGTTGGCGCCACATCGCA
Source organism: uncultured Sphingomonas sp. (assembly GCA_963422345.1). GTDB lineage: Bacteria > Pseudomonadota > Alphaproteobacteria > Sphingomonadales > Sphingomonadaceae > Sphingomonas. The sequence goes on along the minus strand of OY729425.1, from coordinate 1,077,475 downwards.
CGCGAGATGAGCGCCACGATCCACCGCCTCGATGTATCCCGCGTACCGTCACTTGAACCGATGGTTCAACTGGTGGCGGGCGACCTTAACCTGGTCAACGCCGTCATACTTGGCCGGATGCAATCCGATATTCCGCTGATCCCCGAACTGGCCGGTCATCTGATCGCGGGCGGCGGCAAGCGTATGCGCCCGATGCTGACACTGGCGAGTGCCCGGTTACTGGGATATTCCGGCGCGCGGCACCACCGGCTGGCGGCGGCGGTGGAGTTCATTCACACCGCGACCTTGCTGCATGACGATGTCGTCGATGGTTCTGACCTGCGCCGTGGCAAGCGCACCGCCAACCTGATCTGGGGCAATCCGGCCAGTGTTCTGGTGGGCGATTTCCTGTTCAGCCGCTCGTTCGAGCTGATGGTTGAGGACGGCAGCCTGAAAGTGCTCAAGATCCTGTCGGGCGCCAGCGCGATCATTGCCGAGGGCGAGGTCAACCAGCTGACCGCCGCGCGGCGCGTGGATATTGGCGAGGAACGCTATCTCGACATTATCGGCGCCAAGACCGCCGCGCTGTTTGCCGCCGCCTGCCGCATTGCCGCCGTCGTCGCCGAACGCCCGGAGAGCGAGGAACTGGCGCTGGACTGTTATGGCCGCAACCTGGGCATCGCCTTCCAGCTGGTCGATGACGCGATCGACTATGTCTCGGATGCCGGCACAATGGGCAAGGATGCCGGTGACGATTTCCGCGAGGGCAAGGCGACCCTGCCCGTTATCCTGGCCTATGCCCGTGGCGGCGCCGAGGAACGCGCCTTCTGGAAGGCGGCGATGGAAGGCCACCGCGCCCGCGACGAGGATTTCGCCCACGCCATTACGCTGATCCGCGACAGCCGCGCGGTCGACGACACGCTGGCCCGCGCCCGCCATTATGGCCAGCGCGCGATTGATGCACTCGGACCGTTCCCCTCAGGCGCGGCGAAGGATGCGATGGTCGAGGCGGTCGAGTTCGCGGTGGCGCGGGCTTATTGAGCCGATTGGCTGAAACCCGCACGGGCTCCCGCTAACCCCGCTCCTGCACCAGCAACACCGGCGCGCGGCTGGGGCGCAGTGCGACGACCAGAACACCGAGCATCGCCAGTGCGGCACCAATCATCATGCGTCCGTCAAGCCGGTCACCGGTCAGCGCGACGCCAAAGCCAATCGTGATCATTGGCGCCATCAGCGTCAGCGGCGACAGCAAGGTCGCCTCGTACCGGCCAATCAGCCAGTAATAGGCCGTATGGGCAAAAACCGAGACAGCAAGGGCTGTAAACAGCATGGCGCCGACGAACGGCCAGCCTACCGCCAGCGCGCTCGCCACCTGCCCCTGTTCCCATAGCAGTGAACCCAGCGTCAGCGGCACAAAGGACGACAGGCCAACCCACGCCTGAAAGCGCAGCGGCGCGACATTTTCCATCTGCTTCATCAGGATCGCGCCGAGCGAACCGGCAGCAGCTGCAGCGAGCACAAACCATAGCCCAACCGAGAGCGCGACGCCCTCCGGATGCCAGATCACCAGCACGACGCCACACAAGGTAAGTGTGATGCCCAGCCAGCGCCGCCAGTGGATCCGTTCCCCGAGCATGATGATCGACAGCAAGGTGGTGATCGGGACGCCCGCCTGGACAACAATGGCCGCCGATGACGGCGACGCGGTTTGCAGGCCAATAAACAGCAAGGCAAAATTGCCGCCGCCCATCAACATCCCGATCGCCAGGATGCGCCAGATCGGCCTCGGCACGGGCCGGAGCCAGGGCAAGGTGACGACAACCACGATGGCGAAACGCAGGGCGGCATAGAATAACGGCGGTATCGCCCAGTCACTGACGATGATCTTGCTGAGGACGTTGTTGAACCCCCAGATCAGACAGACCAGCGCCAGCAAGGCGAAATCACGCAGGCGCATGACAGCCCCCTTGCCCGCTGCCCGCCGCAGACGCTGCGCGACAAGCGCGACCAGTGGCATGTCGCGGCAGGATGTGCGCGCAACCCATCAACAATCGACGCCGCAGCTTTCACCGCTTTCGATCTGAAGCGTGGCGTGGGCGATGGCAAATCTGTCCTTCAGCATGGCGCGCGCCGTCGCCAGAAAGCCATCGCCGGGGTGTCCGCCGGGCACGACAAGATGCGCGGTCAGCACCGTCTCGGTCGTGCTCATCGGCCAGATATGCATGTCATGCACCCGCGACACACCGGGCAAGGTCCGCAATTCAAGCCAGACCTGATCATAGTCGATCGCGCGTGGTACGGCGGCGAGGCTCATCTCAACCGACTCACGCAACAGGCCCCAGGTTTGCCAGAAGATCAGCACGGCAATGATCAGGCTCACCGCCGGGTCGATCCTCGCAAGGCCAAAGCGCCAGATCAGCAACCCGGAAACGACGACCCCAGCTGACACGGCGGCATCCGCCGCCATATGGGCAAATGCCGCGCGGACATTGATGTCACCCTTGCGACCACTGGCGAACAACATCGCCGTCGCGCCGTTGACCAGGATGCCAAGCGCCGCAACCCCGGCAACCGTCAGCCCGGCGACCGGTTGCGGATCAGCGAGGCGCTGGATCGCCTCGAGCACAATCGCCCCCAGCGCCACCAGCAGCAGCAACGCGTTGCTGAGCGCGGCAAGGATGGTTGACCCCTTCAGCCCATAGGTAAAGCGCTTTGACGGCGCCGCCTTGGCCAGCCGGACAGCCGCCCAGGCGGCGCAAAGGCCAAGCACGTCCGACAGATTGTGCCCGGCATCGGCCAGCAACGCCACCGAACCAGCGAAAAAACCGAAGCCCGCTTCCGCCACGACAAACAGCAGGTTAAGCGCGATGCCGATGATGAAGGCGCGCTCATTCCCGCCGACAGGGGCATGTCCATGACCGTGATGATGGCCATGTGAGTGGCCGTGGTGATGATGGCCATGACCGTGGTCGTGATGGGCGTGTCCGGTCACGCGAATCTCCTTCATTCCAACGGCTAGCATCCCCGGTGCGTGAAATACTAGGACATGCAACACCGGCTGTGGCAGCAGGCGCAATCATGTTGCCGATCCTAGCTGTCCTGCCTGACCTGATTGCCGCGCTCGACCATCGCGCAAACGCCGTGCTGGTTGCGCCACCGGGCGCTGGCAAAACCACTGCCGTCGCGCCCGCCTTGCTGGATGCCGGATGGTGCAGCGGCGAAATCCTGCTCTTGTCGCCGCGCCGGCTTGCCGCGCGCGCCGCCGCAGAACGCATGGCAGCCCTGCATGACGAACCGGTGGGAAGGACATTTGGTTACGCCACGCGGATGGACAGCAAGCGATCGGCCCAAACCCGCGTCACCGTGCTGACCGAAGGCATTTTCGTCGCGCGAATCCAGGCAGATCCCGAACTGAACGGTGTATCAGCGGTGTTGTTCGATGAAGTCCATGAGCGCAGCCTCGACAGTGACTTTGGCCTGGCGCTGGCGCTCGACACACAGGGCGCCCTGCGCCCCGACCTGCGACTGCTCGCCATGTCGGCGACGCTCGACGGTGCACGTTTCTCCCAACTGATGGGCGACGCACCGGTGATCGAGAGCGCCGGGCGTAGCCATGCGCTGACGCTGCACCATCTCGGGCGGAATACCGAGGCGCGGATCGAAGACAGCATGGCAGCAGCGATCCGCACTGCACTGCGCGATGAAGCCGGCGGCATCCTCGCCTTCCTGCCTGGCGTTGCCGAAATTGAACGCACCGCTGAACGGCTCGACAACCTCACTGACCAGATGGTGCTGCACCGGCTGCATGGCAGCATGGAACCACAGGCGCAGCGCGCGGCGATTGCCCCCGATCCACACGGACGGCGCAAGATTGTGCTGGCCACCTCCATCGCCGAGACCAGCCTGACGCTTGATGGCATATCGGTGGTGGTCGATTCCGGGCTGGCGCGGCGCCCGCGCTATGATCGCGCGGCGGGCATGACGCGGTTGGTAACCGAGCGCGCCAGCCAGGCCGCCGTAACGCAACGCGCGGGGCGCGCGGCACGGCAATCCCCCGGCGCGGCATATCGCCTGTGGGAAGAAGCGGCGACGGCAGGATTGCCGCGTTTCGATCCGCCCGAAATTCTCGAGGCCGATCTGTCGGCGCTGACGCTCGATTGCGCCATCTGGGGTGTCGCTGATCCGCGCCAGCTCGCCTGGCTTGACCCGACGCCCGAGGCGGCCATTGCGGAGGCGCGCGCGCGCCTTGCCACGCTTGGCGCGATTGATGATGACGGTCGCCCGACCAGCCATGGACGCGCCATTGCCCGCCTGCCGCTGGCGCCACGGCTGGCCCATATGCTGGTGCGTGCCGGCGAGATGGGGTTGGCACGAACCGCTGCCGAGGTGGCCGTGTTGCTCGGCGAACGCGGGCTGGGCGGGAATGATGTCGATCTGGAGAGCCGCCTGCGCCGCTGGCATGGCGAACGCGGGCCGCGCGCCACGGCAGCGCGCAAGCTGGCCGAGCGGTGGGCATCACTCTCTCCCGTCCGGCTTGCGGGAGGGGTCGCGGGAGGCTTGTCTCCACAGCGTCCTTCCTCTCCCCCGACCGCTCCGGCAAGCGGGCGGGGAGAAGAGATCGCCATCGCCATCGCGCTCGCCTTCCCTGACCGGATCGCCAGGCGCCGTGACGGCTCCGGTGAAACATGGGCATCAGCGGGCGGGCGCGGATTCAGGCTCGATACCACGTCACCGCTGGCGCGCGCCGATTGGCTGGCGGTGGCCGAGACGCAGGGCATGGCTGCTGGCGCACGCATCCTTTCGGCAGTGGCAATCGACGGCACGCTGGTCGAATCGCTGTTTGCGGACCAGATCGAAACGCGGCGCACGGCCAGTTTTGACCCGGCAACCGGCGCGGTCGCGGCGATCCGTGAACGACGCCTTGGCGCGGTGCGGCTGTCGAGCGGACCGGATACTGATGCTGACCCCCGAACGCTCGCTGATGCCTTGCTCGCCGGAATCCGCGCGCACGGGCTGAGCCTGCTGCCCTGGCCGGAAAGCAGCCAGGCCCTGCGCACCCGCGCGGCCTTTGCGGCGGCGCATGGCGGTGAAGCAATTGCCCTGGATGATGCCAGTTTGCTCGCCGAGGCTGATCAATGGCTCACCCCGCTGCTCGTTGGCAAACGCCGCCTTGACCAGATCGACCCCGGCGCGCTGGCCGATGCGCTGCGCAACATCATCGGATGGGAAGGCATGAAGGCCATTGAGCGGCTCGCACCCGGTCACTTCGACAGCCCGGCGGGCAGCAGCCATGCCATCGACTATGGCGCCGAGGCCGGGCCACGCGTCGAGTTGCGCCCCCAGGCGCTGTTCGGACTCGCCGCGCACCCGATGGTCGGCGGTGGACGGGTGCCGCTGGTGCTCAGCCTGACCTCTCCGGCGGGTCGGCCGATCCAGACAACGCGCGACCTGCCCGGATTCTGGGCCGGAAGCTGGGCCGATGTCGCCCGCGAGATGCGCGGACGTTACCCGCGCCATCCCTGGCCTGACGATCCGGCAGGCGCAAATCCGACATTGCGCACCAAAAAGGCAGATGCACGCCGCGACGGATCGCGATAAGGGGGGTGTATGCCTATCGCCCGCATCTACCAACGCCCCAAGAACGCCATGCAATCCGGTCGCGCGCGCACCGATCTCTGGGTTCTTGAATTCGAGCCTGCCGAAGCCAAGCAGCCCGATCCGCTGACCGGCTGGGCCGGATCAGGCGACACGCGCGAGCAGGTGAAGCTGTGCTTCCCGAATCTCGAAGCAGCACAAGCCTATGCCGCGCGCGAAGGTTTGGCCGCAACAATCATCCCGGCACCGGCGCGGACGCTCAAGCTCCAGACCTATGCCGATAATTTCAGATAGCCCCCGGCTGACATCACGCCAGTAGTTGCGCCCCGAGCAGGGTCAGCAACTTCACGTCCATTGCCACACCGGCAGCGCGGCGTTGCGCAACAAAATCTGCGATGCCTGCCAGGGGCACGCGATGAACGGTGATGTTCTCATCACCCTCTCCGCCACCTTCGCTTACCTTGACCAACCCGGTCGCGCGCACCAGCGTGAACCCCTCGCTGACCATGCCGGGCGAGGAATGAAAATAACCCAGCGATTCGATGTGCGCGGCGCGGTAGCCGGTTTCTTCCTCAAGCTCGCGCGCGGCAGACGCCGCGACGCTCTCGCGCTCGTCTTCATCACCCACCAGCCCGGCGGGCAATTCAAGGCAGTTTTTGCCCAGCGGCACGCGGTATTGCTCAACAAGAATGACGTCGCCCGCGTCAACCGCGAGGATGGCCGCCGCGCTGATGCCCCGCGCCCGCGAGACATATTCCCATTTGCCGCGCTTCTTGGCGACAATGAAGCGGCCCTCCCAGGCCACTTCCTCCGGTGCGTCATGGTCGTTCACAGCTCGATCAGGCGATCAGGCAATTCGTTGACGTCAGCATCGGTCTTGGGAAAGCCTTCGGACAGGATCGCACCAATTGCCGCAACGGCGGCGACCATGCCATCACCCGGACGGCCAGCGCGGACCTCTGCGACCAACGCCGCCATTGCGTCACCCCACCGCTCCGGCGGCACGGCACCGTGGATTGCCTCATCAGCGACAATCTCCGCCATGCGCTCACCGAGCGAGAGATAGAGCAGGATGCCAACCCGCGCGGTGGTGCGGCGTTCTGCACCAACCTTGAAATATTGCACGGCACGGCGCCGGACGCGGCGCGACCGCGTTGCGCGTGGGGTCAGCGCCAGCCGCAGCGGCATCCATGCCAGCGCATAGCGCACCACCAGGAACACGACGGCCTGGGCAAGCATCACCACGAAGATCAGCAGGCCGATTTCCGGCGCCCCGCTCCAGCCGTTGGAAAACCATGCCAGCTTCGCCTCAAGCAGGCCGGGCCTGAGCGATGCAAGCGCGGCAACGAGCAGCACTGCGCCAATCGCATAATGCAGCCCGACATCATGGTAGGAATCGGATGTTTCGGTGACGATGGTGACGATTTCACCATCGGTGCCATGTTCCGCTGCGGTAACCGCCGCACCGACCAGATCGCGCTCAGCCGCGCTCAGATGTTTCACCCGCGCCATCACCAGCTCCCCGAGGCGCCGCCGCCACCAAATGACCCGCCGCCGCCGGAAAAACCGCCGCCGCCACCATCGCCGCCGCCCCAGCCGCCACCGCCGCCCCATGAAGAGCCGCCGCCACCACCCCTGTCGCCGCTCAGGAGCGTACCCCATAAGATCGCCTCTCCCAGCCCACTGCGGTAGCGCCGACCGCGCGCGCGCCCAAAGGCCATCGGCAAGATCACAAACAGAATGATGATCACCCAGAAGATAACCGCGATGGGGTTGGTCTTGTTGTGGTGTCGCGCCGGGGCATCGCTCGCAGCCTGTATGGCTCGTTGCTCGGCCTGCTCGAGCGGCAACTTCATCTGCTCGCCAATGGCTGTCGCACCGGCCATGATACCGCCGGACATATCGCCCACCTTGAACCTGGGCAGGATCGCATCATTGATGATCACGCTCGACATGGCATCGGTCATGATCGGCTCAAGGCCATAGCCTACCTCGATCCGCACCTTGCGCTCATTCGGTGCGACAATCAGGATGATGCCGTTTCTGGAATCTTTCTGCCCGATCTTCCATTCCCGACCAAGGCGATAGCCATAATCCTCGATCGGATAGCCTTGCAGATCAGGGATCGTCGCCACGACAAACTGGCGCGTTGAGGCTTGCTCGATTTGCGCCGACAACTGATCGAGTTGCGCCACCTGCTCGGGCGACAGCAATTTGGCCGCATCAACCACGCGCCCGGTGAGCGGCGGAAAGGTCTGCGCCGTCACGGGCATCGCGACCAGCGCGAGGAGAATGAACAGCAACCGGCGAATAAGGCTCATGTCGCTTTGGCTCCAACGAGTTCGAGCGCTTGGATGTTCATCGCCGCGCCGCCATCGCTACCGAAAATTGCGGGAAAGGAATTGCCCGACCGGGTCGTTAGCCGAACGGCTGAAACCGAGGGCGCCGCGCTGCCGCAGCCAGCAAGCGTCGGCAGCAGCAGCGCGCACGCCCGAGGGATCAGTTCGAATTCCCGAAAATGTCCTTCGGCGCAGTCTCGGCGCCGGGCGTCGTTGCCTGGAAAGGCACCATCGGCTTGGCGCCGTAAAAAATCCTGGCGCCGACCGCGTCCGGGAAGGTGCGGATCGTCGTATTGTAGCTCTGCACCGCCTTGTTGTAGTCGCCGCGCGCAATGCTGATGCGGTTCTCGGTCCCTTCCAGCTGGCTCATCAGCGTGGTGTAATTGCCTTGCGACTTGAGCTCCGGATAGGCCTCTTGCAGTCGCTGCAGCGACAGCGTGACACCGGCCTGGGCCTGTTCATAGGCGGCAACCTTGGCCGGATCAGTCAAGTCAGCACCCGATACCTTGACCTGGCTGGCCGAGGCGCGTGCCTGGGTTACCTCAACGAGGATGCTCTTTTCCTGCGCGCCGGCAGCCTTCACCGTCGCGACCAGATTAGGAATCAAATCCGCGCGGCGCTGATAGTAATTTTGTACATCAGCCCATTTGGCTTTTGCATTTTCCTCAGCGGTCGGGACGCTGTTGATCCCGCAGCCCGACAGGCTGGCGGCAGCGACCAGTACGAGTGCAGCACGGTATTTCATCAGACAAACCCTCCAAGCCTTGCCCACGCAATGTAAGTCGCCGCTGCCCCGGCGAAAAGGGGTCGGTGCACCTCGCCCAAAAGAGCGGTTGAATCGGTGGTTGAAACGATCAAAATGAGCCGCCGACATGGGGCAAGGGGAAATTGTATGTTTAAAGAATTCAAAGATTTCATCAACCGTGGCAATGTGATGGACCTTGCGGTTGCGGTGATTATCGGTGCCGCCTTTGGCAAGATCGTCAGCTCTTTGACCGACGACATCATCATGCCGATCATCGGCAAGGTCACCGGCGGCCTGAACTTTTCCAGCCATTTCATCATGCTTGGCGATGTGCCGGCGAACTATACCGGGTCGCTCAGTGACTATGCCGCGCTGAAAAAGGCCGGTGTCCCGTTGCTCGGCTGGGGCGAGTTTGCCACCCAGGCGGTGAATTTCGTCATCATCGCCTTTGTCATCTTCCTGCTGGTGCGGTCGCTCAACAAGCTGAACGCGCAGCCCAAAGCGGCAGCGGAGCCGGCGGCTGAACCAGCCGATATCGCGCTGCTGCGCGAAATCCGTGACGAGCTGAAAAAGAAGAGCTGAGGAAGCCCCCCCCGAAGAAAAGGGCACCCGCCGCAACAGCGGGTGCCCTTTTTCATTACTTCGCGCGGTGCCGAACGTGCCGCAGGTTCAGTTTGCAGCCTGCAACTGTCGCGCGACAATGGGTGCAATGCGCGACGCCATGACATCGAGTCCCTTTTCATTCGGGTGAATGCCATCGGGCAGCATCAAGCGACGGTCACCCAGCACGCCCTGCAGCACAAAGGGGTCAAGCGCGGCATGGTAATCGCGCGCCAGCGCGGGATACATCGCGTCAAACTGCTCCGCATAGTCCGGGCCGAGATTGGGCGGCGCGCGCATCCCCGTCAGGACCACGGGGATGTCGCGACGGCGCAGTTCATCGAGCATGGCGACCATGTTCGCGCGTGTTTCCGCAATGGGAATCTGGCGCAGCACATCATTTCCCCCCAGGCCCAGCAAGACCAGATCCGGCTTGCGCGTGAGGTTGTCGAGCGCAAAGCTCAGGCGCTTGCGGCCAGCCGCCGTTGTATCACCGGAAACCCCGGCATTGACCATTTTCGCGTTGATGCCCTGCTGGCGCAACAGCGCCTCGACATGCCCCGGCATGGTCTCACCACGCTTCAGATTATAGCCAGCATAGAGGCTGTCTCCGAACGCCAGGATCAGCCGTTCCGGCCCCTTCACTGTCAGCGGCGCCGTCGTGACCTGCGCCCTTTCCGACACCTCGGCGCGGTTGGCGATGTCATTCTGCTGGCACCCGGCAAGCAAGGCCACTTGCAGAAACAGCACAGCGCGCACATCTAGCGATAAACCGGGCTTCACAGGCATTGGCTTTGATCTCACTCGATAATGGCCATGATATGGTGATTGACGCCCGCGCCGTCACCCTTGCTCTCGGCACCCCTCCCACACAAATTCTTCACGGGCTAGACTTGCAGGTCGCGCGCGGGACCAGCATCGCGCTGCTCGGGCCGTCCGGGTCAGGCAAGTCATCGCTGATGGCGATCCTTGCCGGGCTGGAACGGGCGAGCAGCGGCACGGTGCGGGTTGATGGCCTCGACTTTGGCGGGCTCGACGAGGACGGGCTGGCGCGTGCGCGGCGCGGCCGGATTGGCATTGTGCTGCAAGCGTTCCACCTGTTGCCGACGATGACCGCGCATGAAAATGTCGCGGTGCCGCTGGAACTGGCCGGTGTGGCAGACGCCTTTGATCGCGCAGCGGCGGAGCTTGTGGCCGTCGGTCTGGGCAACCGGCTCGACCATTACCCGGCCCAGTTGTCGGGCGGCGAGCAGCAGCGGGTTGCGATTGCCCGCGCACTGGCGCCGCGCCCGGCGCTGGTTTTTGCCGACGAGCCGACCGGCAATCTCGATACGGCAACGGGCGCGATCATCATGGACCTGCTGTTTGCGCGCCATGCAGAGCTGGCCGCGACGCTGTTTGTCATCACCCATGATCCCAGCCTTGCCGCACGCTGCGACCGCGTGATCGAAATGGCCGACGGCCTGATTGTCGCGGATCAGCGCCGGTGAGCGATTGGGCGCTGGCCATGCGGCTGGCTCGGCGAGATTTGCGCGCACGGTTTCGCGGCCTGCGGCTGTTGCTGATCTGCCTGTTTCTTGGTGTCGGGGCGATTGCCGCGATTGGCAGCCTGGCCAGTGCCATTGCGGGTGAGCTTGCGACGCGCGGGCAGGTGTTGCTTGGCGGCGATGTCGAATTTGAGATCGGCCAGCGCCGCGCGGAGGCCGATGAACGCGGTGCCATCGCAGCATCTGGCCAGGTCTCCGAGACGGCACGGATGCAATCAATGGCCATCCACGGTACCCAGTCGGTGCCGATTGAGCTGAAGGCTGTCGACAGCGCCTATCCGCTTTATGGCCAGTTGCGATTGGCCGACGGGCGCCATGTTTCCGCGCCCATGGCGGACGCGGCGTGGATCGGCGCGGCGCTGGCAGAGCGCATGGCGATCGGCGTTGGCGACAATGTGAAGCTGGGCCGCGCGACCTTCCATATCGGGGGTATTATCGCCGACGAACCAGACCGGCTGGGAGAGGGCTTCACGCTTGGCCCGGTTGTTATCGTTTCGATGGAGGGTCTGGCGCACACTGGACTGATCCAGCCGGGCAGCCTGTACAAGACCAAATACCGGGTCCGCCTGCGCCAGGGTGATCCCGACATTGTGGTTGATCGCTTTGAACATCGTTTTGCCGAAGCCGGTTGGGAAACCCGCACGCGTGACCGCGCCGCGCCGGGCGCCGCGCGCTTCGTCGGACGGATGGGTGAGTTTCTGACACTGGTTGGCCTCGCCGCGCTGGCGATTGCGGGGATCGGTATTGGCGGCGGCGTATCGAGCTATCTCGCCGCACGGCGCCGCAGCATCGCAACATTGAAGATTCTGGGGGCGACATCGGGCGTGGTGGCGCGCGTCTATCTGATCCAGATCGTCGCCGTTGCGCTGGTCGGCATTGCCGCAGGGCTGCTGGTCGGCGTGATTGCGACACCGCTGATCGTGGCATTGGCAGGCGATGCGCTGCCGGTATCGCCGACATTTTCGCTACAGCTCCAGCCACTCGCCCTGGCGGCGCTATATGGCTTGCTGATCGCGCTCGGCGCGGCGGCATTGCCGCTGGTGCGGGGTGCCGAGGTGCCGGCAGCGGCGCTGTTGCGCGGCATTGTTGATCAACGTGTCTCCGGGCGCTGGCGCGCTTTTGGCGCCATGACCGTTGCCGCGGGCCTGCTTGTCGCGGTGGTGCTGATGACATCGGCGCAGCCGGGCCTGAGCGCGGGCTTTCTTGCCAGTGTCGCCGCAGCATTGCTGCTGCTCGCCGGGCTCGGCTGGATCATCCGGGCTGGCGCAGCGCGCGTCCCGCGACCGCGCCGCCCGTTGCTGCGGCTTGCCATCGCCGGGCTTTATCGACCCGGCGCGCGGACGGTCGCGCTGGTCGTCGCGCTCGGCCTTGGCCTGACCTTGTTCGTGCTGCTGGCCGCAATCCGCACCAGCCTGGACGCGAATATCGCACGAACCATTCCGGCACGCGCGCCGGCGCTGTTTGCACTCGACGTTCCGCGCGACGGTGTGGCGACGTTTTCGCAGACCATCCGGCAGGCATCCCCCAGCGCCGAGATTGCAACGGTCCCGCTGCTGCGCGGCACGGTGATCGCTTATGGCCGGACGCGCGTGGCCGATCTCGAAAAGCTTCCGCCCGATGCCTTCATCCTGCGCGGGGAGCGCGGCATTACCTATGCCGCCGCACTGCCCAGGGGATCGACCCTGACCGAGGGCCGCTGGTGGCCCGCCGACTATCATGGGCCGCCTTTGGTCTCGGTGGAGGCCAAACAGGCCAAGGTGCTTGGCCTTGCGCTTGGCGATCCGTTGACCGTCAGCGTGTTGGGACAGGAAGTGACGGCGCGCGTGGCATCGTTCCGCACCGTGCAATGGGACACGATGGGGTTCAATTTCGTCCTGCTCTTTTCGCCCGGAACGTTCGACACCTTCCCGCACAACCTGTCAGCGACCGTCAACATGCCGGCGGCGCAGACCGGCGCGGTGATGCGCGCCTTGCTGCCGCGTTTCCCGTCAGTGTCGGTGATCGAGGTTGGTGGCGTGCTGAAGCAGGTGCAGGAGGTCGTCCAACAATTGTCGACCGCGATTGCGGCAGCGGCGAGCGTCGCGATCCTTGCCGGGATCGCGGTATTGATCGGCGCGATCACGGCGGCGCGTGAAATGCGGACCTATGACGCCGTCATGCTCAAGGTGCTGGGCGCAACGCGCGCGCAGATATTGGGCGCGCAGGCGATCGAATATGCCTTGCTGAGCCTGATCGTTGCCGCCGTGTCGCTGGCGCTGGGCCTCGCGGGAGCATGGTATGTCGTGGTGCAGCTTTTCCAGTTTGAATGGCTGCCCGATCTTATGGCGGTGCTGATCACGCTGGGCGCCGGCGCCGGCCTGACGCTGGTCATCGGGTTGCTCGGCAGCCTGCCGATCCTCGCCGCGCGCCCGGCACAGGCACTGCGCGCGCTGTAAATTGTGGCAGCTCAGGCTGCCGCAAGATCCTCTGCCGCCGCATCGGCAAGGCTGGTGCCGTCAAGAATGCGCGCCGTTTCATCGCGCACACGCATCATCGCGTGACGGATGGCGCAGCTCGCCTCGGACTTGCAATCAGCACAGCGGCGATAGGCCGTGCGGCTGACGCAGGGGACGAGCGCCAATGGCCCCTCGATCACGCGGATGATCTCGCCAAGCGAGATGAGATGCGTCGCGCGCGACAGGCAATAGCCGCCCATCTTGCCGCGATGGCTGTGCAGGAAGCCCGCTTCGCGCAGGTCAGCGAGGATCAGCTCAAGAAACTTGCGCGGAACATTGGCTTCAGCCGCGATGCGGTTCATCGGGATTGGCGGGCTGCCGGCGGGCGCTTCAGCAAGGAAGAGCATCGCGCGCAGCGCGTAACGGGAGCGCTGAGTCAACATAACATCAGCCCTATGGCCTGATATTGTGGCGAGCGAAAGGCGTGTGATTCTTTTCGCGCCGTTAACCGTGACACTGCATGTGCGATGGGTCTGGACCCTGCGTTCTCACACCCTATATGAGGAGGTGCCGGGTTCGCCCGGCTATGGCGATAAATTGCAGTGTTAAATAGATGCAGCGGACCCGGGGGCAGTACCCGGCGGCTCCACCAAAAGCCCCGTTCCGACGGGGCCTTCTGACGGGGCCGAACCAGGATCGACGTGTATTGAAAAGCATTGTTTTTGCCCGGGCTGAGTAACCTGTAAAAGGCTCAAAACCACAAGTGCTAACGATAACGAAGCACTCGCGATCGCTGCGTAACCCAAGGCCTAACGGTCTAAGTTACAAGGCTTAAGCGCGGTTCGGGCCGCACCGGGCAACAGAAGCGGAAACCGGCGGTACGGGGAGCACCGAGCAACAGAAGCTCCCCACCTTTTCTGCCACGCCCCGGCAACCGGCACCGACCGATTCTGCCGGAATTCAATTCCGCCGGTCAGGCGGCATGGCCGCGATCCAGCGGGTCAAAAGCCCCAGTCCTTCCTCATGGGTCATGCCCCGGCCAAGTTCGGGCATGGCGATGCCGGGCTCGGTGCTGGCCAGCCGAAACAACAGAATGGAATTTTCAGGATGGCCGGGGGCGATGTCAAAATCGCGATTGCCGCTGCCGCGCCCGGCAGCAACCGGGTGCTTGAGCAGGCCGCGCGCCGTGGCATCGTAACCGGCGTGATCAAAAAACAACCCCGTGTTCGACGCGGCCCCTTCCGGATTGTGGCAATGCCCGCAATTGACCGCGAGATAGGCAGCGGCGCGATCATCAAGTGACGCCCGGGCATCGTCCCAGCGCGCCAGACGCGGCGCGTCAGATGGCGCGCGATCAAGCAGGCCAGCAGCCACCAGATGCGCAAGCTGTGTGCCATCGTTGAGATTGGCCGCGCGCGGGCCAATAGGCGTCACCACGCCGGCGCGTGAATGGCATTCCTTGCACTGGTTCTGGTTGGGCACCTTGTAACTGATGGTGCGCGAACGACCGGCGGGATCAACAAAGCTGACCGGGATACGCCGACCCGCGCGCGCCAGCACCGCGTCTTTGCCATCGGCGTTCCAGATATAGGGTAGCGCAATCCATCCGCTCGCGCGGTGGAGCAACAGCCGTGTTTCAATCGGACGAAACCGCCCCTGCTGATGATAGCCAAAGGTCTTGATCAGCGCGCTGCCAACCGGAAGGTCGAGCAGCTTGTCACCATCATAGGACGCCCGCGCGCCCGCTGGCACATAGAGAAAGCGTTCCTTTTCAGCATAGTCCGTGAAAAGCGGGGTGTTGAGATGATAGGGCGTGACGCGCGCCGCCGGTACGCGACGGCCGGTGTCGGTGAACAGCCGATATTCTGACAGCGCGGCGGGATAGCCATCCTCGACAATCGCCGCGTCGTTGACGCCGCGCGGCATGGTGGCGGCGACAAGCAGCAAGATCGCCGCACCGGCTGATGCAACCCAGCCGAAATGGCGCGCCATCACCTGACCGCTGCCTCCATGCTTTCGGGCAAGACAACCGGCGCAGGTGGCGTTGGCGCCGTTCCATCCAGCACCGCCAATGATGGCCGCGCCGTGTCCATCGCCGCACCCTGGGCGATACCCATGCCAAGGATCTTGACCGGATCTGCAACCTTGAGGCCCAGCGCCTTGCCGTCTCCGGCCCCATCCCACAGCACCGGCGGAATGCTGCCGCCAAAGGCGGCGGTCAGCATCGCCGCACCCGGCAGGTCCGGATCAAAGCCAGCGGGGCCATGGGCGTTGTTTTCAACCACGACACCACGCGGATAGGGATTGTAGTGGGTGTCAGTAAAGCTGTTGCGATAGCTGACAATCATGACGTTGGCGGTGGCATTTCCCGACAAGTGGTTGCGGGTGACAAGCACATTGTCATTGGCCATGACCAGCACACCCGTGCCGCGCCGCACGGTCGCCACGATATTCCCCTTGGGCGCGAAATTGGCCTGGTCATTGCTGACAACCTCGTTTTCGAACACCCGCACATCGCCGCCGCCAAGGCGCGGCAGGTTGGGCAGATCAAACACCAGAATGCCCCCGGTATTATGCGTCGCGACATTGTGAAACACATCGGCGTGGCGGCTGTTCTCGATCTCGATCCCGGCGACATTGCCGCTGGCGATCGAGTTGCGCACGATGATCTGTTCCGACTGGCCGACATAGATGCCGGCGTCGGACGCTCCCTTCACGATCACGCCGTCAATCAACACCTGGGCGCTCGACACGGGATAGACGCCATAGGCGCCGTTGGTCTCTTTCGGGCCGCCGGTCCATTCAACGCGCAGATCGGCATAGACGATGCGGTTGGCGCCCTTGGACTTGATCCCGTCACCATGCGTATCCTCGACGGCGAAGCCGCGCAGCACGACATCGTCCGAGGTCACCAGCAAGCCCTCACCCGCGCCCAATTGCCCCTTGAAGCTGAGCACAGTCTTGTCACGCCCGGCGCCGCGCACCGTCACGCGCGGCACATCAAGCGAGAGCCCGTCGGTCAGGTCGAACCTACCCGCCCCGATGGCCACGACATCACCCGGCCTGGCATCCAGCAAGGCGCCCTGGAGCCGTTCCTGCGCGCCATTGCCCGCCGCGACTGTGATGGTTCGCGCCGTGGCCGGTGTTGCAATCACCGCAACGGCGCACAGCATGGCAAAACGGATCATCCAACCTCTCCCATTTTGCCAGCCATGATGCGCGCGATGCCAGGCAAGGACAAGCGCCTATGGTGCCGTGATTGCGCTCAAAAGCCCATCACGGCCATCGCTCCCGGCTTGAACGCCAGCTCCTCCTCAAGCGCGGCCAGCAACTGCGCCGGGTCATCGCGGCCAACCAGACGACGCCTGCGCGCGACAACGGCAAAGTCACCCGGTGTCAGACCGCCGCCAGCAAGGTTGTTGCCCCGCCAAGATCAACCGAGACAAGGCGGCTTACGCCTTGCTCGACCATGGTCACACCGAACAAACGGTGCATCCGGCTCATCGTCACGGCGTTGTGGGTGACGATCAGGTAACGTGTCGCGGTTTCCCGGGTCATCGCATCGAGCAGGTCGCAGAAACGCTCGATATTGGCATCATCCAGCGGTGCATCGACCTCGTCGAGCACGCAGATCGGCGCTGGATTGGTGAGGAACAGTCCGAAAATCAGCGCGACCGCGGTCAGCGCCTGTTCGCCGCCCGACAACAATGTCAGGGACTGAAGCTTCTTGCCCGGAGGCTGGGCCATGATTTCGAGGCCCGCCTCAAGCGGGTCGTCCGAGTCGACCAGCGCGAGATGCGCCTGACCGCCATTGAACAGCGTGGTGAACAGGCGGCGAAAATGACCGTCGACCGCCTCGAATGCAGCAAGCAGGCGCTGGCGCCCCTCGCGATTGAGCGTACCGATTGAGCCCCGCAGGCGGTTGACGGCCAGACCCAGCTCCTCGCGTTCGGCAAGGTTGCCGACACTGGCGGCCTCAAGTTCCGCGAGTTCGGTCTCAGCGACAAGATTGACCGGCCCGATCCGCTCCCGGTCGACCATCAGCTTGTCATGGACGTTCGACTCTTCCGCCGGGGTCCGCACAGTATTGCTGTCAAAGCCAACCCGTTCGGGCAGCACGGGCGGCGGGCATTCAAAGCGTTCCCCCGAGACACGCCCCATTTCGATCCGGCGCTGTTCCTGGTTTTCCGCCCGCGCCGTTGCCCCGGCACGTGTTTCCCGCGCCTCGGCCAATGCTTCGGCGGCAAGTTGCGCGCGCGCTTCGGCCTGACGCAGCGCGACATCGGCCACACGTTCGCCCTCGGCCAGCGCGTCAGCCTCGGCCCGCGCGGTACCATGGTCAGCCTCATGCTGCGCAATCTGGGCCGTCAGCGCCGCCGGCTTGTCAGCCAGTGTCGCCGCTTCCTCCGTCAGATCCGCAGCGCGCTTGTCCATCTCCGTGATGCGCCGCGCGGCCTCCCCGGCGCGTGCCCGCCAGCCGCGAATTTCCGCCGCATTGGCCGCCAGCCGCTCGCGATCCTGCGCGATGCCCCGATCAATCGCCACCCGCTCGGCGCGGGCATTGGCAATCGACGTGCGGCGCACCTCCGCCTCGCCCGAAAGCCGCGCGACCGTCTCGCGCGTTTCACTGCCATCAGGCAGTGCTGCGCGATCACGCTCGGCCCTGCCGACCTCAGCCGAGGCTTCATCCTGTTCCGCAGCGGCACGCTGGCGCCGCCCCTCCAGATCACCGCGCTGCGCCTCGATCCGCTCAATTGCGGAAGCGGCGCGATCTTCTGCACGGGCTGCATCGCGCGCGCTGGTCTCGGCAGATTCAAGCATCCGCCGGGCATCCGCCGCCGCGCGACGCGCTTCGCCAATGGCCTCGTCAATGCGTGCCAGCTCGGCCTCCGCACCCTCAACCGCGCGGATCGCGGCGGGCCGCGCGGCGTCGATCGCGCGCAGGCGGTTCATCCGTTCCAGCCGCTCTGCCGCTGCCGCACCGCCTGCGCGGGCAATATATCCGTCCCAGCGCCGCAAGATTCCGGCCATGGTCACCAGCCGCTGGCCAACGGCGAGTGGCTGGTTACCGTCTTCCTCCGCGACAAAGACCTGCGCCAGCCGCCGGGCAAGTGCGATCGGTGCCGCGACATGATTGCCTAGCGCAACGGTGCCAGCGGGAGCCGCAGGGTCGCCCGGCTGCGTATCTGCTCCGGCCCAGAATCGATCCGCACTGTGGTCGAGCCCGGCCTCAAGGTCATCCCCCAAGGCGGCGGCCAGGGCGCGCTCATAACCGGGGTCCGCGCGCAGTTGGTCGAGCAGCCGATCCTTGCCCTCGCGGCGTGTTGCCCTGGTCAGCGCGGCTGCCTCGCTGTCAAGCGCGGTGAGTTCGGCATGGGCCGCCGCCCGTGCCGCCTGGGCGCGATCGCGCGATCCAATCGCCTCACGCTCGCCGGCATCAGCGCGGGCCAGCGCGGTCCGTGCCCCCTCGGCATGGTGCAGCGCTTGCGCGCGCGCTTCCTCGGCGCGCTTTCGTTCAGCGATCAGCGGCGCGGGGTCACCCAGCGCCGCCGCTTCCGCCGATACCCGCGCCAGATCACGCGCTGCGCGATCAAGCCGGGACCGCGCAGCGGCCAACGCGGCGTCGGCGACGCGCACATCCGCCGCTTCACTTGCCTGCCGGCTCAGCGCCTGGGCCAGCGCAATCTCGGCGTCCCGGCCCAACCGTTCAGCGTCGGCCAGCGCGGCGTCACGCTGCGGCAGTTGCGCGGCGGCCTCCGCCACCCGCACCTCCAGCAACTTTGCCTCGTCACCCAGGCGATTGATCGCCTCGGCAGCGTCACTCGCCAGCGAACCCTCGCGGACGCGATCCTCGGCAAGGCGCGCGCGATTGTCCTCCAGCTCGGCAATGCGGCGTACAATGGCTGCGCTTTCGGTCCGCAACCCGGCAAGGCGATGGCCAGCCTCACTGGCCCGGTCTCGTGCCGCCTGCGCCTCGCCACGGGCAGCGGCAAGCTTCTCCGTCGCATCCTGTTGATGCGACGCAGCGGCACGTTGAGCCTCGGCGGCGGCCAGGACGCGTTGTTCGCACCCTGCGGCCTCGGCCTTGGCGGCATCAGCCGCCGCTGCGGCATCACGCCACCGCGCGAAGATCAGCCGCGCCTCGGCCACGCGGATCTGGTCGGACAACAGGCGATAGCGCTCGGCCTGTCGCGCCTGGCGGCGCAAGGCCCCCGCACGGGCATCCTGATCGGCAATCAGTTCATCAAGCCGCTGAAGATTGGCCTCGGTCGCGCGCAGCTTTTGCTCGGCGTCCTTGCGGCGCACGTGCAGCCCGGCGATGCCCGCAGCCTCTTCGAGCATGGCGCGGCGCTCGATCGGCTTGGCCGCGATCACGGCGCCAATCCGGCCCTGACTGACCAGCGCTGGCGAATGCGCACCTGTCGCCGCATCGGCAAACAGCAGGCCAACATCCTTGGCGCGCACGTCGCGCCCGTCGATGCGATAGGCTGACCCTGCCCCGCGTTCGATCCGGCGGACAACCTCGGTTTCCTGCCCGGCGATTTCGGCGAGGATCGATACCTCGGCAAAATCACGTGACGGACGGGTTGAGGTGCCGGCGAAGATCACATCTTCCATTCCGGCACCGCGAAGCGACTTGGCGCTGCTCTCACCCATCGTCCAGCGCAGCGCTTCGAGCAGATTGGACTTGCCGCAACCATTCGGGCCAACAATGCCCGTCAGCCCCGGCTCGATCCTGAGATCGGCCGGTTCGACGAAGCTCTTGAAGCCCGAAAGCCTGAGGCGCTTGATCTGCACCCGCGCTGTTCCCCCGGACGGCCCGCCTTAAAGCGCGCCGGCCGCCCTGAGCACTGGTTGCAAGGCAGTCCAGTCATTGACGTTGGGTGCAACGGTGCCGTTGACGATGAAGGTCGGCGTGCCGCTGATGTTGTATTTCTGATCTGCCTCATCCTTGCGCGACGCGATCAGGTCATAGCCCTTCTGATCAGAGAGGCACTTGCGTACCTTGTCTTCCGGTACGCCGCGCTGCTTGACGAAATCGACATAGCCAAGTTGCTCGCCAAGCGTCGTCGCGATCTGTTGCGGCGTGGCATTCTGCATCGACTGAAGCTGTCGAACGACGGCCTGCTCATTGGCCAGCAACTGCGGCTGGGCGGCCATCATCTGGTCGAGCATCGGGAAGAACGCGGCTGGCTCAACACAATGGCCAAGCAGTGTCGGCGCAAGATCGAGCGCGCCATGGACCGGGTAATCGCGGAACTCATAGCTCAGCTTGCCGGCGGCAATCGGCCCGGCGCGCAGCGCGGGGAGGCCATCCTTGTCAAAGGCTGCGCAAAAGGGGCAGGCACGGGAACCATATTCGATCAGCTTGACCGGGGCATTGGGATTGCCCTGGACATAGCCACCCTCGGGCGTGGCACTGACCGTATCGAGCCAGCTTTTGCCGGCTGGCGCCGCGATGGCAGCGACCGGCGCTGCCGCGACAGCATCATTGCCCGAGCCAGCCGAACCGCCCGAACCACAGGCTGCCAGCAACAATGCCGGCAGCGCGGCCAAAACGAGAGCGAACTTCATAAGCGAATACTCCTGGTGAAAAACAAGTTCAGGCGCCAGCCGCCTTGAGCAACGGCTCAAGTGCTGCCCAGTCATTGACGCCCTGGGCTACGGTGCCGTTGATGATGAAGGTCGGCGTGCCGCGGACGTTGTAGCGGCTGTTGGCATCATCATAGCGCTTGACCAGCGCATCCATCCCCGGCTTTGCGGCGAGACATGCCCGCGTCCTTTGCGGTGTCATGCCACGCTTGGCCATGAACGGTATCAGGCCCAGTTTTTCGGCGAAGAATGTTGCCAGCCGCGCTGCCGGCGCCTTGTCGAGGCCCTGCTGCTGCACTGCCTTTATCGCTTCATCCTCATGCGACAGGAACTCCGGCTGCGCCGCCATCATCAGGTCAAGCAGGGGAAAATAATTCGCCGTGCTGACGCAGTGGCCGATCAGGATCGGCGCCAGATCTAGCGCGCCATGCACCGGATAATCGCGAAATTCATAGCTGACCTTGCCGCTGGCGACATAGGTGCCGCGCAGCGTGGCCATCGATTCGGCGTGGAATCGCCCGCAATAGGGGCAGAGCCGCGAACCATATTCGATCAGCTTGACCGGCGCGTTGGGGTTGCCCATGCGCACCCCGCCTTCCGGCGTAGCGGCGAATGTCTTGACCCAGTTGACCACCGCACGAGGCGCCGCCGGTGCAGTTCGATGGGCCGGTGCGCGTGGCACGGGTTTGGCAGCAATCAGCATCGGCGCGCCGAGCAATGCCAGCACCAGTAACAAGATCCGCATCATTCCTCCGTTTTTCCTACCGCCGGGGTGCCGCGTGTTGCCGCAACGCCCGCCGCCAGTGCCTCCAGCACAGCCTTCAACTCCGGGTCCGCAATCGTCCGCAAGCTGGCGCCCAGGTCAACAGGTACCGGCTTCAGCGATGGTGGCGCAACACGTTGCGCAGGCGCCTGCACGTCACCCTGCCGAAACTGGACCTTGGCAACCGCATCATAGCCAAAGAAACGATTGACCCGTTCGACAATCTCCGGCGCGATATGCTGCATCATTGGCGCGTGCGCGCCTCGCACCACCAGATTCAACGTACCCCCGCTGCGCTGACCATGCGGAAATCGGATCGATTCGGGTGCGGAAACACCGGCATAGCGCGTGCCGACAATTTCAGCCCAACGGCTTACAACAGCGCTTTGCACAAAGCCGAAGCGGCGAAAGGCCGCGCGACCGATATCGGGGACGAGCTCCGACACGGCGCGCGCACGCCCGCCGCGAGGCCGTTCAGTCGGGGGAGCGGGTACGCCACGCTTGCTCATCCTGCCGTCCATGCCATAGCGACACTGTGCCCGCCAAGCGCTCATCTTCTGTCGCGACACTCTTGCTCGACTGGTATGACGCGAATGCGCGCAGCCTGCCGTGGCGCAGCACCCCTGGCAGCAACGCGCCAGACCCCTATCGAGTCTGGCTGTCCGAGATCATGCTCCAACAAACCACGGTCGCAACGGTACGCCCGCGATTCGCCGAGTTTGTCACGCGATGGCCCAATGTCGAGTCGCTGGCAGCGGCCAGTGACGCTGACCTGATGGCCGCCTGGGCAGGGCTGGGATATTACGCCCGGGCGCGAAACCTCATCGCCTGCGCACGCATCGTCGTCGCGGAGCATGGCGGGCGCTTCCCGGACACGGAAGTGGCGTTGCGCGCCTTGCCGGGCATTGGCGATTATACTGCCGCTGCCATTGCCGCGATCGCCTTTGGTCGTCGCGCTGTCGCCGTTGACGCCAATGTCGCGCGTGTCGTGAGTCGGCTCAACGCGGTGGGAACCCCGCTGCCCGGCGCGATGGCGGCGATCCGTGACGCCGCCGACACAATCACGCCCGACAGCCGCGCCGGGGATTTCGCGCAGGCAATGATGGACCTGGGTTCGGGCATTTGCACTTCGCGCAACCCACGATGCCTGCTTTGTCCCCTTGTCGGGTTATGCCGTGCCCACGCCACGGGTGATCCCGCGCATTTTCCCGTGAAGGCACCAAAAGCGGTTCGCCCCCATCGATATGGTACGGTTTTCTGGGCCGAGCGAAATGGAACGGTCTTGCTGATGCGCCGCCCGGACAGCGGATTGCTCGGCGGGATGCGCGCGCTGCCAACGGGGCCCTGGACAGACTCGCCGCCCGGTTTGACCGGCGCACCCGAGGGTCAGGATTGGCGCCTCGTCGAGGGCCAGGTATCGCATGGCTTCACGCATTTTACCCTTGATCTCGCGCTTGCGGTCGGCACGGCGTTGCCCCATGCGCAGGGAGAATGGTGGGCGATTGACGACATCGAGTCGGCGGGCATGCCAACGGTGTTCGCCAAGGCAGCAATGACGATCAGGAGAGCAAGATGCGATTGATGCGACGAGTCGTTTCGGGAAGTGCCATCATTGCCCTGGTGCTGGGCGCTGGCGCCTGGGCCGGTCAGGCTGCACCACAATCGGCACCGGTGGTCGCACCTGTCGCCAGCGCGTTCCCTGACACCCAGGCGCTGTTCGACGGCTATGTTCGCGACAACAAGATGCCGGGTATCGTCGGTGCCTTTGGTATTGGCAACGCGCCGACAACCTTTGTCAGCGCAGGCAGGATTGCCGACGGCGCCGATGCCGCCGCCGCCGGGCCGGACAGCCTGTGGCGGGTCTATTCGATGACCAAGCCGATTACCGCGATGGCCGCGATGATCCTGATTGAACGCGGCAAGATCAGGCTCGACCAGCCGGTCAGTGATTTCATCCCCGGCTTTGCCCATATGAACGTGCTGACGGACCCTGAGCATTCGCTGGATATGCGCCCGGCAACGCATGTGGTGACGATCCGCAACCTGCTGACCCACACCGCCGGGCTCGGCTACAACATCGTCACCAAAGGGCCGCTGCTTGCCGAATATAATCGCCTTGGAATCACGCCGGGGGCGATCAACACCCAAATGGAGGCTGCAGCCCGGCCTGCGCGACCCAAGTCGTTGCAGGAATTTGCCGCCCGCGTCGCGACGCTGCCGCTGATCGCGGAGCCCGGTTCCAAGTGGAGCTATTCCATCGGCCTCGACGTCATGGGGGCGGTGATCGAAAAGGCCAGCGGCGTGCCGTTTGACACCTTTGTCCAGACAAACATCTTCAAGCCGCTCAAGATGACCTCCAGCTTCTGGACGGTGCCAAAATCGGAAGTCGGCCGGTTTGCAACCAATTACGCCTATATGCGTGAGGCGATCACCTTGCTGGGAACCGGCGGCGACCCGACCAAGATTCCCCTGACCGCCCGTATGCCGCTTGACGCGGCGGCGACGTCAATATGGTTGTCACCGCCAAGCTTTCCCTATGGCGGGGCCGGTCTGGTCATGTCCGCGCGCGACTATGACCGCTTTCTCCACGCGTTGCAGAATTATGGTACCCTGGACGGCGCTCGGGTTCTCAAATCCACAACCGCGCACCTGATGATGTCGAACCTGCTGCCGAATGGGCTGACCTTTGAAGGTGTCAGGCCATCAACCGGTGGGCCGGCGGCGGGACCAAAAATGGGCTTTGGTGCCGGCGGCTCGGTATATCTGGAAGACGCGCCGGGCGGCGGCGCCAAGGGCACCTATGGCTGGGGCGGCGCTGCGGGCACAATCGCCTTTGTTGACCCGGCGCGGCAGATTCGCGGCACGGTCATGGTCAACTTCTTTCCCGGCGAACGCTGGGGCCTGCGCGGCGAGGTTGTTCCGGCACTGTTCGCTGACATCAGCCGGAAATCGCGGACGAGGTGATGACCTATGTCAGGGACGTGCCGGGCCTGACCGGCGGTACGCTCGACCGTGCCGATCATATGCGTCACGATGCCGAAGCGCTGGCCGCAGCGGCGGGAGACTGGCGCGCCCGGCTATTGAAACTTGACGGGTTGCGGCCCGAGGTCAGTGACGATGGCAGGCTCGGCTGGACCACGCTGGCCGACCTGCCAGACGATGCGATGCTGATCTTTCTCGGCCTTGAAGACGGGCGACCGCATTTTACCGCCTATCTCCCGGGGACGCGCGCTGCCGAAGCAACGCCGATGCGCTCGCCCGCCATGATCCACGCCTTGACGACATTGCAACCAGGCGAAGCGGCAACCTATGCTGCTGCCCGCAGCGTTATCGACTGGCATTCGCGGCACCAGTTCTGCGCCAATTGCGGTGCGCAAACCGAGGCATTTCGCGCTGGCTGGGCGCGGCGCTGTGGCACCTGCAACACGGAACATTTCCCGCGCGTGGACCCGGTGGTCATCATGATCGCGGAACATGACGGGCGTGCGCTGCTCGGGCGCGGCAAGGGGTGGCCGGCGGGGCGATATTCCGCGCTGGCCGGCTTTCTTGAGCCGGGCGAGTCGATTGAGGAAGCGGTCGCACGCGAAATCCACGAAGAGGCGGGCATCCGTGTCAGTGCGGTGCGCTATGTCGCCAGCCAGCCCTGGCCCTTCCCGTCATCCCTGATGATGGCGTGTATCGGCATGGCGCAAGACGATGCGCTGAAGGTCGACCACAATGAGCTGGAAGACGCGATCTGGGTGGAGCGCAGCGTGGTCCGCGCCGTACTGGCCGGGGAACCCGGGCCGTTCCTGCCACCACCTCCCTATGCGATTGCCTACACGCTGTTGCGGGAATGGGCGGCGGGTTAGTCGGAATCCTCGCCGTTCGCCGCGAGGTCCATGAAGTTGCGTGCCGCCTCGCGGTCCTGCGGATCCTTGAAGGCGACATCCAGATCTGGCGCAACGCCCAGCATGTGCATCAAGGCCCATAAGGCAAAGCGCCGGTTGCGATCCTTGGCAAGGCCGAAATCGACCAGCATATGTTCGGTACCCGCCGCGAACGCCGCCTCAGGCAGCGAAGCGATGTCGCTGGTGCCGAAATAGCGGCGCAACTGATCATCAAGATCCATCGGCTCACGACACCCGTGTAAAACTGATCGCCCGCTGCGTCGGGTCAGCAGCGACAAGTCGTACGTGGAGCGCATCGCCCGGCGCAACGCCCTGTGCCGCGACCCGTGCAACGACAGGTTCATCGCAAAGCTGAATGCGCGCGCCGCGATCATCAACATCGGTCACCACCGCCGCAAATACCTTTCCAACAGCGCCTTGCAGCATCACGGCTTCGGCGAGATCAATCACGGCGCGACCAATCTGCCCGTCCAGGGCGTCGGCCCGCGCCATCACCTGGGGCAGGCGCTGGAATGCTGCGGTCACCGCGTCAGGAACCGGTTTTCCGTTGGCAACGGCCAATGCCGCCTGAACAACATAGCGATCAGCCAGCCGGCGCAGCGGCGCGGTGGCATGGGCATACGTCGCCGCCATCGCCGCATGCCACGGCACAACACCCTCGGTGTAGGGAACGTAGGAAGCCCCCTGCCCGGCGCGGCGAATGGCCAGCATCACGGCGGCTTGCCGCGGGTCGGTGCGATCGAGCCCGCGCATGAACTGGTCAAGCGTTTCATTGCCCGGCCATGTCTGGCCATAAGCCCGGGCAGTGTGGCGCAAGCGTTGTACGGCCCGCGCGTCAGGCAAGGCCATCACCCGAAACAGCCCGGTGTGGTGCGCCTGCAGCGCGTCAGCGACCGCCAGATTGGTTGCCAGCGACATCGCTGCATTGCGATCTTCCGACACAAGACGCGGGCGAAACTGCAAGGCAAACTGACCGTCAACGGTTGCGGCGACCTCTTGCTCGGGCGGATCAACCCGTGCGGCACCGCGTCGGTCCTCCGCAGCCTGGATCCGGTTCGCGAGTTCAGCGAAATCCACCGGCAAATCTTCATCCCGGGCGCTGTCATAAGCGAGCTTGGCGCGGCTGCGGATGATCGCGCGCTCAGCACCGTCAAGTATAACGCCACCATCCGGCGCCACGCGAACCGTAAAGACAACCGCCGGGCGCGGCCCGACCGGCAACAGGCTTGCCCCGCCGTCACTCAGGATAGCGGGATAGAGACCCGCCTTGCCATCGGGCAGATATTGCGTGGTACCGCGCCGCCACGCCTCCAGATCGATCGGGTCGCCGTCCTGAACGAACCAGGCGACATCGGCGATCGCATAATGCAGCAGCAGTTCAGCGCCCGCGCGCTCGATGGCGAAAGCCTGATCAAGGTCGGTTGATGATGCAGGATCAAGCGTCACGAACGCCCGGTCGGTTCGGTCAACATGTTCGGTCGGCGCACGTTTTGCGGCAACCTCCGCGGCGGCTTGCACCTCAGGCGGGAATGATCGCGGCACCTGATATTGGGTACGGATCGCGGCCAGTCCGGTGGCAAGCGCGTTGGTCGGATCGACAAGAGCTTTCATGGCCGCGACGGTACAGCAATCTGCGCCACGGTGAAACGCGCGGGAATCAGCCGCGCTTGCGCGCCTGCCGATAGCTGCCGAGCAACCGCACCCATTTGGCGTGGAACCCCAATTCCTCGATGGCGCGATCAAACCCAGCGTCACCCGGTCGCCCTTCGACATCGGCGAAGAATTCGGTCGCGGCAAAGCTGCCGCCGCGCTGGTAGCTTTCCAGCTTGGTCATGTTGACGCCGTTGGTCGCAAAGCCGCCCATCGCCTTGTACAGCGCCGCCGGGATGTTCTTCACCTCAAAGACGAGTGTCGTCATCCACGCGCCTTCTCCAATAGGCGGATGCCCCTCGCGCGCCAGCACAACGAATCGGGTGGTATTGTGGTCGGCATCGGCAATGCCTTCCCCGAGGATCTTCAGGCCATAAATCTCGGCGGCTGCCCGCGGCGCCAACGCCGCAATCGCCGGATCATTTTTCTCCGCGACCAATGCCGCTGCGCCTGCGGTGTCGGGATAGGCGATCGGTTGAATGCCCCTGTCACGCAACCAGTGCCGGCACTGGCCCAGCGCTTGCGGATGGCTTGTCGCCTCTCTCACATCCTGCAGCGAACCGACGCCCATCAACGCATATTGGATCGGCAGAAAATGCTCGCCGGTGATCGACAAGCCCGATTCGGGAAGCAGGAAATGAATGTCGGCAACACGCCCGTGCAGCGAATTTTCAATTGGAATCATCGCGCAATCGGCGCGCCCGTCACGCACCGCATCGATCGCATCGGCGAAATCAAAACATGGCATGGGAAGGCAATCAGGAAAGGCCTGCAGTGCCGCAATATGCGAATTGGCGCCCGGCGCACCCTGGAATGCGACAGCGCGCGCCGGCTCGGCCGAAGCCAGTTCGATCATCTGCGCCACGATGGGGCGCGCCGGTGCGGCGAAATTTTCCATGGGCGCGCCGCTTAACTGTGCATATCGTGCCGCACAAGCGCGGCTTGCGATGACGCGCGACCCTGCCTAAAGGGACGCGAGTTTCCGGCAAGGGCAAATGGGCATCATGGACAATCGGACGAACACGATCGCGGGCTGGGTTCTGGCGGCATGCGGGTCGGCTTTGGCACTTTCGATCGTAGGTGGCATGATGCTGCACTCCGAAGGGCCCAAAAAGCCCGGTTATCCGCTTGAGGGCGGCGCAGAGGCTGGCGAGACGGCGAGCGCGCCTGAGGTGCCCATGGCGACGATGCTCGCAACGGCCGATCCAGCCAAGGGCGCCGAAGTTTTCAAGCAGTGCGCGACCTGCCACACCGTGGCGCAAGGTGGCGCCAACGGTATCGGCCCGAATCTTTATGCGACCGTTGGAGAAGCGGTTGCCCAGGGCAAGGCCGGCTTTGCCTTTTCTGACGCACTCAAGAGCCATGGTGGCAAGTGGGATTTCGACACGCTCAATGAGTGGCTGAAGAACCCGCGCAAATTTGCCAGCGGCACCAAGATGACCTTTGCTGGCCTGTCCAAGGCCGAAGACCGCGCGAATGTGCTGGTCTATCTCAACAGCATGGGTTCCAACATGCCGATGCCGAAGGCACCGGCAGCGGCGCCCGCAGCAGCGGTCGCAGGCAATGCCACGGCACCAGCCGCCGACAACGCTGCAGCGCCAGCCGCGGAACCGGCAAAGAAGTAAGGCTTCGCTCCCGCCCCGGCGGGAGCGGCCGCGATTGCTCAGCTAACCGGCAAACCGCCGACAGGCTGGTCGCGGTAAAACGCCTTGACCACGTCCCACCCTTCCTGGGCGGTTTCGACAAAGGTGAAGATGTCGAGGTCGCGCTTCGAAATCACACCTTCCTCGACCAGTGCCTCGAAATTGACCACACGGGTCCAGAAATCGCGGCCATAGAGCAGGACCGGGATCGGCTTGATCTTGCCGGTCTGGATCAGCGTCAGCAGTTCAAACAGCTCGTCAAACGTCCCGAAGCCCCCGGGGAAAGCCGCCAGCGCCCGCGCGTGAAGCAGGAAGTGCATCTTGCGCAGCGCAAAATAGTGGAACTGAAAGCTCAGCGACGGGGTGACATAGGGATTCGGCGCCTGCTCGTGCGGCAGCACGATGTTTAGTCCGATCGTCTCGTGCCCGGCCTCAGCCGCGCCGCGATTCGCCGCTTCCATGATGGATGGTCCACCGCCTGAGCAAACAACGAAATTGCGCTTGCCATGCTCGTCGCGCGGAAAGGCACTGGCCAACTGCGCCAGCTCATAGGCGACATCATAATATTTCGACTTGGCGACCAGGCTTTCGGCGATGCGACGTGACTCGTCGTCCTGCGCCAGCTCCAGCAAAGCCCGCGCCTTTTCCGGCTCGGGAATGCGCGCTGAACCATACATCACAAAGGTCGAGGCAATATTGGCCTCATCGAGCAGCAATTGCGGCTTCAGCAGCTCCAGCTGGAATCGCACCGGCCGCAAATCTTCGCGCAGCAGGAAATCCATATCCTGAAAGGCAAGGCGATAGGCGCCATTTTCGGTTTGCGGCGTGTGGAGGCCCGTCTTGGCTGTCTCAGCATCCTGACGAGCACGCGGGAAAACCCGCGACGGAACATGTGTATCACTCATTTGTGGGGGTATTAGCGGAAAGCAACGCCCGCTCCAAGCTGCCGTCAGTGGCAGAAGCCCTTGTGATCATCCTCGAGATGAAAATGATTATAGTGCGCGGCATTATAATCGGGGCTCAGCACGGTCCCGAAACGCTTGCACGCCGAACGATGAATGGTGCGGAAAAATGCCAGTATGCGCGGGTCGGGTGATCGCCAGCCCTGTTCGACGGTAATGCGTCGCCCGTCTTGCAGGACGAAGCCGGATATATCGACAGCATTTGCGGTGGCATGGCCAGAGCGCTTTTCGACACCGGGGACGCCAACCACATTCCTGCAGGCATAGCTGCCCATGCTTTCAACCCGCACCAGCTCGCTGCCCAAAATCTGATAGGCCGCCGGCGCAACGGCATGGCTGACCCAGCCAGCGAAGCTGTCGGCGAGGCCGCACCGCATCGCCTTCAAATTGGTCACAGGAACGCCGATGTCGAGCAGTTGCACGGTGCCCGCCAACTGACACCCACCACCATAATCACGGTCGGGCAATGTGTTGAACATAATGTCAGCGCGCGAAAGTTCCGCCAGGCAGGCGCGCGTTTCACGGCTGGTCGGCAAGCTTGGAACAGATGGGCGAGAACCGATCGGGCGCGGCGGTGGCGCATGGTCCTCATGCCCGCCGCAACCGGTGAGCAACACAAGGAGCAGGACAAGGCCGCGCTTCATGATCCAACGCTAGGCAAATTATGGTTAAAAAGCTGCTACCCGGCGCACGGACTGGCGCAGCCAAACTTCCCTCCAGCCCGTTGTTCATGCCATGGAGGGTGCTGGCGGGTACGCCATCACCAGGGAATGACTTTACAGTGGCAGCAGCGCAGGACCGTCGAGACATGATCATTGACCGGCTGGCCGACCATGTGCTGGCTGACGGCCTTGCCTCAGCCAGCCTGCGCCCGCTGGCCCGTGCGGCGGGAACCAGCGACCGGATGCTGCTCTATTATTTCAAGGACAAGGCCGAAATCATCGCCGCCGTTATTGAACGCATCGCCGCGCGGATGGGGGCTTTGCTGAACGGGCGGCGCGCCCCGCAACCCTTACCGTTTGACGCGCTGCGGCGTGAGCTGTTCGACATCCTGTTTGCCGATGACCTGTGGCCTTATATGCGCGTGTGGATGGAGATGGCGAGCATGGCCTCGCATGATCCCTTTTACCGCACCGTTGGTGGCAACATTGCCCGTGGGTTCCTGGCATGGGGCGAATCGCAACTCGTCTCGGCGACACCCGAACAACGCGCCACCGAAGCGGCAAAGCTGCTGGTGATGACCGAGGGCATGATGTTGCTGCGCAGTGTCGGCCTTGAGGATGTCTGTCGCGCCGCGCTGTGATCGGTCAAAACTGCTCCGGCCCTGAGCGGTTCATCAACACACCAAGGAACAAGGCGACACCAACGCCCCAGAGCAGGGCAGCCGATGCGCCCAGCGGATTGGTGCCGTAGAAGGACGGCATTGCTGCCAGCGCCACACCGTCAAGCAGTGATGCGCTGGCCGTCACAATCGCCACCGCTTCCAGCATCTGGTTGGCGCGCAGCCTGACAATCTTTCGCGTCGCGAGGATCAGCGGCACCGTCCCCGGGATCAGCGCGAGATAGAATATCACAGTGCCCATGGTCGAATAGCCGCCAAACGCACCAACCGCCCGCAGCAGGAAAATGACCAGCAGCCAGAGCACCGCACCAATCATCACCAGCGCCAGCCATTGGCCAACAGAAAGCGGTGCATTGCCATCCAGGGGACGTGTTTGATCTGACATGGATCGACTCCGTAGCGATTGCTACAGGCGCTTTACGGCAATGTAGCGACCGCTTCAAGCTGCGCGCTGCACGCGATGTTTGTTGACAGGGGCCAGCGCATCGTTAGGGGCGGCGCCGGGCCACGCGGTCCCAACGCCGCGCGTGCTCTCTGTAAGGAGAGACTATATGACTGACTTGACTGCCCGCCCCGGGGCCAAACCGGCGCGTCCGTATTTTTCTTCCGGCCCGTGCGCAAAGCCGCCCGGCTGGTCCCCCGAAAAGCTCGACACTGCCGTTCTCGGCCGCTCGCATCGCTCGAAGCTCGGCAAGGTGCGGCTGCAATATGCCATCGACCTGATGCACGAGTTGCTGGGTCTGCCCGACACGCACCGCATCGGCATCGTCCCCGGTTCCGACACCGGCGCGTTCGAGATGGCGATGTGGACGATGCTCGGCGCCCGCCCGGTCACAACGCTGGCCTGGGAAAGCTTTGGCGAGGGCTGGGTCACCGACGCGGTCAAGCAGCTCAAGATCGATCCGACCGTCATCCGCGCCGATTATGGCACCCTGCCCGACCTCGACCAGGTCGACTGGTCGAACGACGTGCTGTTCACCTGGAATGGCACCACCTCGGGCGTGCGCGTGCCGAATGGCGACTGGATCGCCGACGACCGCGCCGGGCTAAGCTTCGCCGACGCGACCAGCGCGGTGTTCGCCTATGACCTGCCCTGGGACAAGATCGATGTCGCGACCTTCTCGTGGCAGAAGGTGCTCGGCGGCGAAGGCGGCCACGGCGTCATCATCCTCGGTCCGCGCGCGGTCGAGCGGCTCGAAAGCTATACCCCGGCCTGGCCGCTGCCCAAGATCTTCCGCCTCGTCTCCAAGGGCAAACTGACCGAAGGCGTGTTCAAGGGCGAGACGATCAACACCCCGTCGATGCTCGCCGTCGAGGACGCAATCTTCGCACTCGAATGGGCGAAGTCGGTCGGCGGCGCAAAGGGCCTGATCGCACGCAGCGATGCCAATGCCGCCGCGCTCGACGCGATCGTCGCCGAGCGTTCCTGGCTCGGCCATCTTGCCGTGGATGAGACATCGCGCTCGAAGACCAGCGTCTGCCTGACGGTCGAAGGCGCTGACGAGGCGCTGATCAAGAAGATGGCGGCGCTGCTCGAGGCCGAACATGCCGCCTATGACGTGGCCGGTTATCGCGACGCCCCGCCGGGCCTGCGCATCTGGTGCGGCGCGACGGTCGATGCCGCCGATGTGGTCGCGCTCGGCCCGTGGCTCGACTGGGCCTACGCCTCGGCCAAGGCCGCCTGATCTCCCCGTGTTCCTGCGAAAGCAGGAACCCAGAGCCACCGACGTCACCACTCACAATCCTGGGCTCCTGCATGCGCAGGAGCACCGCCTTCCTCAAAGGTATTCG
Source organism: uncultured Sphingomonas sp. (assembly GCA_963422345.1). GTDB lineage: Bacteria > Pseudomonadota > Alphaproteobacteria > Sphingomonadales > Sphingomonadaceae > Sphingomonas. The sequence continues at coordinate 1,044,601 of OY729425.1, read as the reverse complement.
AAATGCCCAAAGTCCTTATCAGCGACAAAATGGATCCCAAGGCCGCGCAGATTTTCCGCGAGCGCGGCGTCGAGGTCGATGAGATCACCGGCAAGACCCCGGCTGAACTCGCCGCCATCATTGGCCAATATGACGGCCTCGCGATCCGCTCCTCGACCAAGGTGACCAAGGCGATCCTCGACGCGGCGACCAATTTGAAGGTCGTCGGCCGCGCCGGCATCGGCGTCGACAATGTCGACATCCCCGCCGCCAGCGCCAAGGGTGTCGTCGTCATGAACACCCCGTTCGGCAACTCGATCACCACCGCTGAACATGCCATCGCGCTGATGTTCGCACTCGCGCGGCAACTGCCAGAGGCCGACGCCTCGACCCAGGCCGGCAAGTGGGAAAAGAACCGTTTCATGGGCGTCGAGCTGACCAGCAAGACGCTCGGCCTGATCGGTGCGGGGAATATCGGTTCAATCGTCGCCGACCGCGCGCGCGGTCTCAAGATGAAGGTCGTCGCCTATGATCCCTTCCTCACGCCTGAACGCGCGATTGAAATGGGGGTTGAAAATGTCACGCTCGACGAGTTGCTCGCCCGTGCCGATTTCATCACCTTGCACACACCACTGACCGACCAGACACGCAACATCCTGTCGGCCGAGAATCTCGCCAGGACCAGGAAGGGTGTCCGGATCATCAATTGTGCGCGTGGCGGCTTGATCGACGAGGTCGCGCTCAAGGCCGGGCTTGATTCGGGCCATATTGCTGGTGCCGCACTCGACGTGTTCGTTACCGAACCGGCGACCGACTCGCCGCTGTTCAATACGCCGAACTTCATTTCGACCCCGCATCTCGGTGCATCGACCTCCGAAGCACAGGTCAATGTCGCGATCCAGGTGGCCGAGCAGATGGCTGACTATCTGATGTCAGGTGGTGTCACCAACGCGCTCAACGTGCCGAGCCTGTCGGCTGAGGAAGCGCCCAAGCTCAAACCCTATATGGCGCTGGCCGAAAAGCTCGGCTCGCTGGTCGGTCAGCTCGCCCATGGCGCGCTGTCGGGTATCGCGATCGAGGTCGAGGGCGCGGCGGCTTCGCTCAACCAGAAACCGATCACCAGCGCGGTGCTCGCCGGGCTGATGCGCGTCCACACTGACACGGTGAACATGGTCAATGCGCCATTCCTTGCCAAGGAACGCGGTATTGACGTGCGCGAGGTCCGTCATGATCGCGAGGGTGATTACCACACCCTCCTGCGCGTGACCGTGAAGACCAATGCAGGGGATCGTTCAGTTGCCGGCACCTTGTTCGGCGACGCAGCACCACGCCTGGTCGAGCTGTTCGGCATCAAGGTCGAGGCCGACCTTGCCGGGCATATGCTCTATGTCGTCAATGAGGACGCACCGGGCTTTATTGGCCGCCTTGGTTCGCTGCTCGGCGAGGCTGGCGTCAATATCGGCACCTTCCATCTTGGTCGCCGCAATGCTGGGGGTGAGGCGATTTTGCTGCTCTCGCTGGACGAACAGGTCACACCCGACCTCATTGCCCGCGTCCGCGCCCTGACCGGGGTGAAGACAGCGATGGGGCTGACATTCTGAACAGTCGGGCAAGCCCTCTCCCCTGCGGGGAGAGGGTTGGGAGAGGGGCCGTGCCGCGAACGGACGAGACGTTACTCAAACGCGCACGCGCCATGCGCAGCGAAATGACACAACCGGAACGCGAACTTTGGATTGCCCTCCGTGCCAAACGCTTTGGCGGCGTGAAATTCTCTCGGCAGATGGTGATCGGCCCCTATATCGTCGATTTCGTGGCGCGCTCCCGCATGATGGTGATCGAGCTTGACGGCGGCACGCACGCCAGCAACGAGGAATATGACGCGCGCCGGACAGCGTTGCTCGAACAGCGAGGATATGACGTGATCAGGTTCGCGAACGGCGATGTGATGAGAAATCTGGAGGGTGTGTTGAGCGCCATCGAGGTTGCGCTCGCGGCATCCCCTCTCCCAAACCCTCTCCCCGCCGGGGAGAGGGCTTATGAAGCGCGCCCGAAATGACCCACGCCCTGCTCCCCAATGGTTTTCAGGACCGGCTCCCGCCACAGGCGGACGCCGCGGCGCGGCTTGAGGCGGCGATGCTCGGCGCGGCACACGCCTATGGCTATGAGCGCACGGCTCCGGCGCTCGCCGAGTTTGAGGATGGCCTTGCCGCCCGTCTGAAGGCGGGCGGCGCGCGCGATGCAGTGCGTTTTGTCGATCCGGTCAGCCAGCGCACGCTCGCCATCCGGCCTGACATCACGGCACAGATCGGGCGCATTGCCGCCACGCGGATGGGCCACCACCCGCGCCCGATCCGCCTGTCCTATGCCGGCACGGTGCTCAAGCTGCGCGCCTCGCAACTCGCCCCGGCGCGCGAGATGCGCCAGATGGGCTGTGAACTGATCGGTCTCGACACGATTGCCGCTGCCCGGGAAATCGTCGGTGTGGCGGTTGACGCCCTGGTCGCTGCCGGGGTCACCGGCATCTCGATCGACTTCACCCTGCCAGACCTTGTGGCGACGCTCGCCGCCGGGCCGCTACCGGTCGATGCCGCAAAGGTCGCGATGCTCAATGACCGGCTTGACGCCAAGGATGCTGGCGCGGTCGCGGAAATCGCCCCGGCCTATCTCCCCTTGATCGAGGCTGCCGGTCCGTTCACCGCCGCGCACGACCGGCTGTGCCGCTTCGACGTCGGCGGCGCGCTAACGACGCGGCTCGATGGCTTGTGGCAGGTCGCGCAGGGGCTGACGAATGTATCGCTGACACTTGATCCAACCGAGCGCCACGGCTTTGAATATCAAAGCTGGATCGGCTTCTCGCTGTTCGCCGAAGGCGCGCGTGGGGAGATTGGACGGGGTGGGAGCTACACCATCGTCCATGAGGACGGCAGCGAGGAAGCCGCGATTGGCTTTTCATTGTATCTCGACCCGATTCTTGCGGCCGGCCTTGTCGAGACCGAACGTCGCCGCCTGTTCATCCCGTTCGGCACCGACCCCGCCGAAGCCGCACGGATGCGCGCGGCTGGCTGGGTTACCGTCACCGCACTCGAAGCGGGCGACACGCCCAAGGCGCAGCTTTGCACGCATGTGCTGCGCGACGGGGCAGCGGTCACGCTCGACTGAACCAGCGCTGCCGCAGCCACGCACCGAGCATCTTTAACGCCGGGGCACGACCTTCAGGTCATGGTTGAGATACAGCAGCACCTCAGTCGGGCTAACCAACACCCAGCGAACCGGCGTGGCAAGGTCGGTCACCTCAACACCATAATCAGGGCCGAACAATCGGGCCGCCGCCGTGGCGTCGGTCGCAATCGCGGCAAGGATCTGTGAGCGGTATTGCGACGGATTAACGATGGATACGCCGGGTTCGCCGTCAGCAGAGGCGACCGCCCGCCCGACCGGTGTGATCGCCTTGACGAAATCTGTCAGCCGATCAATCGCAGCAAGGGCGTTGCCGTCGCTGAGCGGGGTCTTGACCAGGAACGTGACCTGCTCGGCATCGTCGCGATCCTCATCCTTCACAAACGAAAGCTTGTCGGCGTAGTTTGCCAGCGTCAGTGGCTGGATGACCGCATCGCCATAGGATAGCTGAACCCCGCGCTTCGCGCCGAGCTGGATCGCATTACGCACTGTTTCAAGAATTTCCGTTCGCCGGCTCTGCTTTTCGCGCGAATCGCCATAGATGGTGACACGCTGAACCGCGAAATCTGCGCGGCGACGCAGGCCGATCCCCGCGGTCTGCACCGGCCCCTGCGACAGCTTCGACCCCGTGACCACAATCTCGTCCTGCGCCAGAAGTGGCGCTGGCAGCGCGAGTAACAGCATAATCAGCGCGGCAAGCAGCGTTCGCATCACGGCAATCTCCCTGATCAGATTGCCACACTTTGCCTGTTGTGGACCCAAGTCAATGATCAGGTGTGGACGCTTGGCAATGGCACGACTAGGGCTGCAGCATCCAACAACATCGACGGATCGACAGTGGCAAACGTAGCGGTGATCGGCGCCCAATGGGGCGATGAGGGCAAGGGCAAGATCGTCGACTGGCTGGCCGAGCGAGCCGATGTCGTTGTGCGTTTTCAGGGTGGCCACAATGCTGGCCACACGCTCGTGGTCGGTGATGCGGTGTACAAGCTGTCGCTGCTCCCCTCCGGCATTGTGCGCGGCACGCCGTCAGTGATCGGCAATGGTGTGGTGCTTGATCCCTGGGCGCTCAAGGCCGAGGTCGAAAAGCTGCGCGGCCAGGGCGTGGCGATTACCCCCGACACGCTCAAAATTGCTGACAATTGCGCGTTGATCCTCCCCTTCCACCGTGACCTTGACGCGCTGCGCGAGGATGCCTCGGGCGCGGGCAAGATCGGGACGACACGGCGCGGGATTGGCCCGGCCTATGAGGACAAGGTCGGACGGCGCGCGATCCGCGTCTGTGATCTCGCCCATCTCGACGCGCTTGATGCGCAGCTTGACCGGTTGACGGCACACCATGATGCGCTCCGCGCCGGTTTCGGCGAGCCACCGGTTGATCGCGCCGCGCTGATCAATGACCTGCGCGACATTGCCAGCTTCGTGCTGCCCTTTGCGACGCCGGCATGGCGGATGCTCAATGACGCGCGCTCACGCGGCAAGCGCATCCTGTTTGAGGGCGCGCAGGGTGTATTGCTTGACGTCGATCACGGCACCTATCCGTTCGTCACTTCGTCCAACACCGTATCGGGAACCGCCGCTGCGGGCTCGGGCCTGGGGCCGGGCGCTGTCGGGTTCGTGCTTGGCATCGCCAAGGCCTATACGACGCGGGTCGGCTCCGGACCGTTCCCGACCGAGCTCGACGATGCGATTGGCGAGGGGCTTGGCGCGCGCGGGCATGAATTTGGTACGGTGACAGGGCGCAAGCGGCGTTGCGGCTGGTTCGACGCGGTGCTGGTGCGTCAGTCGGCGGCGGTCGGTGGCATTACCGGCATCGCGTTGACCAAGATCGACGTGCTCGACGGCATGGATGAGGTGAGGATTTGTACCGGCTATCGCCTGCGCGGCGAGACGCTCGACTATTTCCCGTCGCACGCCGCCGATCAGGAAGCGGTCGAGCCAATCTATGAGGCGATGCCCGGCTGGTCCGAGTCGACCGCAGGCGCCCGGAGCTGGGCAGACCTGCCAGCTCAGGCGATCAAATATATCCGTCGGATCGAGGAGTTGATTCGCTGCCCGGTGGCGCTGGTTTCAACCAGCCCGCAGCGCGACGATACGATCCTGGTCCGCGATCCCTTCGCCGACTGACGTTCAGGCAGGGCGATCTCCTGGTCGCCTGATCTTCCCGATCATTGGCGGCACCACCGTGCCCCATGATCAGAATGATCGGTCGACTGCTACCCGCACTGGGCGCGGTGGAGCAGTGCCTGGTCGGCCAAGACCAGTGCGACCATCGCCTCGACCACTGGCGCACCGCGAATGCCTACGCACGGATCATGTCGGCCCTTGGTCATGATCTCGGTCGCTGCGCCACCACGCGTGATGGTTTCGACCGGAGTCAGGATCGAGCTTGTCGGCTTGAACGCCACCCGCAACCGGATTGGCTGCCCTGTCGCGATTCCGCCGGCAATGCCGCCAGCATGATTGGCGAGGAATTCCGGGCCATTGGCACCGGGTCGCATGGCATCGGCATTGTCTTCTCCGCGCAGGCTTGCAGCGGCGAAGCCATCGCCAATCTCGATGCCCTTGACCGCGTTGATGCTCATGCACGCACTGGCCAGTTCCGCATCGAGCTTGGCATAGAGCGGCGCGCCCCACCCTGCTGGCACTCCCGTCGCCTCACAGGCGATCACCGCACCAAGTGACGAGCCAGCCTTGCGCGCACCATCAACCAACAGCTCCCAGCGCGCGGCGGCGACGGCGTCGGGACAGAAGAACGGGTTGGCGTCGATCTGGTCGGGATCAAAATTGGCCGGATCGATTGCATCGCCGCCGATCGCCTCGACCCATGCCCTGATCTTCACCTCGGGAATTACCAGCCGCGCCACAGCACCGGCGGCGACGCGTGATGCGGTTTCGCGTGCTGACGAGCGGCCGCCGCCGCGATAATCGCGAAAGCCATATTTGGCGTCATAGGCATAATCGGCATGGCCCGGGCGATAGGCCTGCGCGACCTCCGAATAGTCCTTCGAGCGCTGATCAACATTCTCGATCATCAGACTGATCGGCGTACCCGTGGTCCTGCCCTCAAACACCCCGGACAGGATGCGGACCTGATCCGGCTCCTGCCGCTGTGTGGTGAAGCGTGATGTGCCCGGGCGGCGCTTGTCGAGAAATGGCTGAATGTCGGCCTCAGCCAGTGCCAGCCCTGGCGGACAGCCATCAACCACCGCCCCGATAGCGGGACCATGTGACTCACCCCAGGTGGTGAAACGAAAGACGTGACCGAAGCTGTTGAGGCTCATGCACGCTCTCTTCCCGCCAGACGCGCATTTGTCCAGCCGGGGATGGTTAGCGCGATCTTAACCATGTTGGTTCGATAGCCCGAAATGACGACAGCCGGGCGGACCGCCGACCAGCACCGTCGTGGATCGGGAGGCCATGCACGTCCTTTTCTATTTGCCGGTGGTGACGCCCTGGTGGTTCGACAATATTGTCGCGCCGCTCATCCGTGCCACCGCAATAGATGCTCAGGTGAGCGTGCTGGTGCCGCCACTGTGGCGCGGCACGGGTATTGGCCCAGCCCAGCTCGCGCGATGCGCTGACCTGGACGCGATCAACTGGTACATTCTTGACGGTGACGATCACCCGACGCTGCGCACATCAGCGGCGGGTGAAGAAGATCTGTTTGCGCTGGTGCGCCAGCTTGATCCCGACCTTACGCTGTGCCGCAGCGCCGACATCGACAGCGCTGCGCGCTTCCCCGGCACGGTCCGCTTTATCATGGAAGGTGCAGCGCCACCGTTCGTCACCGACCCGGCCTTGGTCTGGTTGAGCGACACGCTGTTCGACCATGGCCTGATGCCGGTGCTCGACCCCGCAGCCCGCGCTCGGCTTGATGCCGCCTTTCGCCCGCAATGGGACGCAGCCCATGCCAGCTTCGCTGATGCCGACCGGGCGCGCTTTCTCGATGCAACAGGGTTGCCCCAGGACAAGCGACTGATCGCCCTGCCGCTGGAATATGAGCATCCGGAGATGTTTTTCGGCCAGCACAATGTCTTTGGCAGCAATGTCGATCTGCTGAACCATCTTGCCGACCAGATCGACGATGACAGCGTTCTGGCGGTGACCAACCATCCGCTCAATGAAGCCCATTGCGACAATGGCCCACTGCTTGCGGCAATCGCGGCGCATGATGGCAAGGTTCGGCTTGTCCGCGCGACGGGTGCGCCGGGCGATGCAACGATGCTGCTCGCCCGACATTGCGACGGCATGGTTGTCGGCAATTCCAAAAGTTTTGCCGGCTGTGCCTTTTTCGGCACGCCGATGCTGCGGCTGTCGCGGTTTCGCACGGGCGGCTGGATGCGGGCCTATGACAGCTTCACACCATTCGCCGCCGCGCTGCGCGATGGCACCGCCAGTGCCGCAAGCGCGGCAGACGCGCTCAGTTGGTTCGCGCTGCATCTGCTCGACCGCGTCCTTGATCCCGCCGACCCCACACTTTGCGCCAGCGTGATTGCTGACCGCATCGCGCGGCAAGGCAGCCAGCAGTTGAGTGCAGCAGCATGATCTTTCCGCACCGCAACGGAGTCACCCACCATGTATGATCTCGGGGTCGTCGTGCCTGTGCGGCGCGGCAGTTCACGCATTGCCAACAAGTCGATGTTGCCATTTGGTGGTGCAAGCTCGCTGATCGAGTGGAAGCTCGCGCAGTTGGTCAAGGTGATCGACCCTGCCCGCATCTATCTAAGTTCAGAAGATGATGAGTTCCTGGCGCTGGCTGACCGTTTTGGCGTGTCGCGCCACAAACGCGCGATGCACCTGGCGCGCGACCATGTTGCGCCATTTCGTGATGTCATTACCGGCATCGTCCGCGACATCCCCCATGCCCATATCGCCTGGTGCACGGTGGTCTGCCCGCTGATGGCGCCACAGGAATATCTCGACGCCTTTCGCGCCTATTATGATCAGGTGATTTGCGGCGACCATGATTCGCTGCTCGGCGTGAACCTGTTGAAGGAATATTTCTGGGCCGACGGGCGTTCGCTCAACTATCGCGCAACGCGCGATCACACCATCTCGCAAGAGCTGCCCGACTGGTTCAAGGTCACCAACAGCATCTATATGTGCGCCAGGCGCGAGATATTGCAGCGCGAATATTTCATTGGTGACAAGCCGGTAATGGCCGCGCTTTCCAAGCTGGCCGGTGTCGATATTGACTATATCGAAGACTATCGCATCGCCCGAGCGCTGCACGCCGTTTATGCCGAAGACGGCCTCGACGCCGTTGACCCCGCCACCCTGATCGACTGGAGCCGTGATGCGCACCCTCTCCCTGTCGCAATATGATGGCATCTTCTTCGACTTTGACGGGGTGATCGCCGACTCCGTCGATGCCAAGATCATGGCGTTTGGCGAGCTGTACCGCGAGTTCGGCCCTGAGATACGCGCAGCGGTCATGGCCTATCAGCGCGCCGTTCCCGGCGAAACGCGCTTCGACAAGATTCCGAAATTTCACCGTGAGCTGCTCGGCATCGAATTGTCCGCCGACGAGATCGCACAATGGTGTGATCGCTTGTCCGACATTGTTCTCGACGAGGTCGTGGCAAGCCCGCTCTTGCCCGATGTCCCGGAGGTGCTGGCGCTGCTGCAGGCACGCGGCGTGCCGGCGCATATCGTCTCGGGCACACCGCATGACGAATTGCACGTCATCGTCGATCGTATGAACCTGCGTCACTTCTTCGCCTCAGCGCGCGGCGCACCACAGAAGAAAGCTGTCATTGTCGAAGAGATATTGGCAGTTGAAGGATGGGATCGCGCGCGTTGCCTGTTCGTCGGCGATGCGATGACGGACTACGACTGCGCCGTGACATGCGGTCTGGATTTTCTCGGCTGTGCCACCGACGGGCGGGGTCCGTTTCCCCACGGCACAACAGTCGTCTCGCGGCTGGGCGAGGCCTTCTTGCCCAGGCAGGCGGGGCAGCGCGCCGCCTGATCGCGGCCGAACCAGCCCAAGCCCGGCCTGTGACAAAATTACTCCCGTCCTCCGGGGGCAGATTGCCCCTTTTGCCGCCGAGCGCTGCGGCAACAGGCCCCCCGGATGATGGATAGTTTTGTCAGTCGTCGTCGTGACACATGCGTCGGGCAAGACCGATCGTGCGGCGCACCCGCCGCTTCACCGCATCAGGTCAGACCAGCGAAATGTCCGGGGCATCCTCTGCCTTCATGCCGATAACATTATAGCCAGCATCGACATGGTGCGTCTCACCCGTGACGCCGCTCGACAGGTCACTGAGCAGATAGAGGCCGGCACCGCCAACATCCTCGATCGTGACGTTGCGCTTCAGCGGCGCATTGAGCTCATTCCACTTCAGGATCAGACGGAAATCGCCAATGCCCGACGCGGCGAGCGTCTTGATCGGGCCAGCCGAGATGGCGTTGACGCGGATATTGTCACGGCCAAGATCAACCGCGAGATACTGCACGCTGGTTTCCAGCGCCGCCTTGGCAACGCCCATGACATTGTAGTGCGGGATGACCTTTTCAGCACCATAATAGCTCAAGGTCAGCAACGAACCGCCGTTCGGCATCATCGCCGCCGCGCGCTTGCACACCGCGACAAACGAATAGACCGAGATGTTCATCGTCATCAGGAAGTTTTCGAGGCTGGTATCGACATAGCCGCCGCGCAGCTCATTCTTGTCGGAAAAACCAATCGCATGGACAAGGAAGTCGATGGTTGGCCAGTCCTTGGCGAGTTCAGCAAAGGCACCATCAAGCTGCGCCATGTCTGACACATCGCAATCGATCAGCTTGGGTACGCCAAGTTGCTCCGCGAGCGGACGAACGCGCTTCTCGATCGCTTCGCCCTGATAGCTGAAGGCAAGCTCCGCGCCCGCCTCGGACAGCTTTTTCGCAATACCCCACGCCAGAGAACGATCATTGGCGAGGCCCATGATCAGCCCCCGCTTTCCTGCCATCAGTCCCGTCACGCCATGGTCCCTTTTACCTTGTTGCGTCCCCCTACCCTGTCCGGGTCGGCTTCCGCCAGTGCCGCGTTAAGTTCCGCGCCGATTGTCAGCCCGAGGCCGATGACATAGAAAAACAACAACGCAACCATAACCCCGGCGAGCGAGCCATAGGTCAGGTCATATTGCCCAACGCGTGCGATCAGCACGGGCAACAACGCCGTAGCACCAATCCACCATGTCGTTGTGAACAGCGCGCCGGGCCATTTGCGGGCGCGACTGTGGCGATATTTGGTCGGTGTAACCGAATAGAACAGGGCGAAAAGTGCGCCAAACATCAACACCCCGGGCACCAGCCGGGACAACCGAACCCACCCGGCGAATTCCGAAGCCCAGGGCAGCTCGCGGTAGATGAATTCCTCCACCCCAAGCAATGCGCCCTGGACCATGAAAGACACCAAAGCGACAATAACCGACAGGATAATGACAATCATCGAGCCGAGCCGGTAATGCCAGAAGGGCCGCGTTGAAGAGACGCCATAGGCACGGCGAAAAATGTCCCGGATCGTCTCGACAAAGCTGCCGACAGTCCACAGCCCGACCAGGCCACCAAGCCAGAGCAAGCCCCCGGTCCGCGCCGCGAGGACATCAGCAATGGGCTTGCGCAACAGTTGCGCCACATCGTCCGGCAGCGCGTGCAGGAAAGCGGCGACCGCCGCAGTTGCCTCTCCCCGCTGCCCGAACAGGGACGCAATGGCCGCCGCGAGAATGAAAAAGGGAAATACGGTCAGCAGGGCGAGATAGGCCAGGTTGCCCGCATACATGAAGCCATTGTTCATGACCCCGACGACCACGCGGCGTGTCACCGCCCAGATGATACTCGCCGGTGCCATCCAGCCCGTTGGATGGCCCGGCACCGCCGCTTGGTCAGGATGCTTCGCCCGCTCCTCAGGGGATTGCGGCGACACATCACGCATCGTGGGTCAGAGCCCCATGCTGGTGCGCGGGTTCCCCTTGTCGCGGCCAGACCAGCCCTGCACAAACTCGATCAGCGCCGCGTCATCGGCTGGCACATCAACCAGCAGCGTGACCAGTTGATCCCCCCGCCCGGCATCCTTGCCGCCGTCCTTCTTGTGAAAGCCACGCCCGCGCAGCCGCAAGACCTTGCCCGAGGTGGTGCCCTTGGGCACGGTCAACATCACAGCACCCTCAACCGTCGGCACCTTGACGCTGGCACCGAGCACGGCCTCGGCAAGGCTGATCGGCAGGTCAAGCCGGACATCATCGCCGTCGCGGGTGAAGAAGCGGTGCGGCTGGATATTGATCGTCACAATCCCGTCACCGGCACCGCCAGGCCCGGCCTGGCCCTTGCCAGCAAGGCGCATCTGGGTACCATTTTCGAGATTGGCCGGTAGCTTGAGATCAATCGTCTTGCCGTCCACAAGCGCCACGCGCTGCGGTGTGAGCATTGCCGCATCAACAAATGGTACGTTCAGGCGATAGGCGACATTGGCACCCTTGGGCTGGGGCCGACGCCCGAACCCGCCAAAGCCGCTGGCGAAACCGCCGCCCTTGCTGCCACCGGAGAACAACCCCTCAAACATGTCACCAAGATCGGGCGCGCCATCGAATTCGAAGCCGCCGCCGCCACCGCCCGGGTTGGGCCGGAAGCCGGCAGTACCGCCGCCGAAGCCACCCTGACCACCACCAAAACCGAAGGGTGAGGCGGGATTGCCATCGCCATCAATTTCACCGCGATCAAAGCGCGCCCGCTTGCCCTTGTCGGTCAACAGGTCATAGGCATTGGTTACCTGACTAAAACGTTCTGTTGCCTTGGGATTGTCCTTGTTTTTATCGGGATGAAGTTCCTTGGCGAGCTTGCGGTACGCCTTCTTGATCTCCGCCTCACTGGCGGTGCGCGCCACACCCAAAGTCTGATACGGATCGGCCATTCTTGCCCCGGTTGCAAAGTTTTGCTGCTATGTGGGGGATAGGGACGAAGAGTGCAAACCTTGAGCGTGTTGCACGGCGCGTCCGTGACGATATTGGGCTTGATCCCGGCGCCGTCGCTACGCCGCCGCTTCCCCCAATGGGGCAACATCGACTGACACGGTCATCTTCTGACCGCCCGCGCCGAGCAGGACGCCGTCGATCGGCGCGATTTCACCATAGTCGCGACCAATCGCCATGACGATATGGTCACCGGCCATCCAGATGCCGTTGGTCGGATCAACCCCGACCCAGCCACGATCCGGCCCACACCACAGCAACACCCAGGCATGGGTAGCATCGGCCCCGACAAGCCGCGGTTGTCCGGCGGGGGGAATGGTGCGGATATAGCCTGAGGCATAGGCCGCGGGCAGGCCGGCGGCGCGCAGGCCAGTTATCATGATCTGCGCAAAGTCCTGGCACACACCGCCACGCTTGACGAACGCCTCGTGCGGCGGGGTGTCCACCAAGGTCGCTTCCGGGTCGAAGGTGAACTCTCGCTGGATGCGCCGCGCCAACGCGATCGCCGCCTCAAGACATGGTCGATCGGGGTCAAGCTCTTGCGCGCACCAGGCGGCAATATCGTGATCGAGCGGGATCAAGGGAGAGGGGAAGAGATAATTGGCCGGGCTTGCCGGTGAAGGATCATGGCTGGCGCGGGCGGCGGCGGCGATCTCGGCCAAACTTGGATCGTTCGGGAGCGGTACTGACACCAGGCGATCAACAATGATGCGCGATACACTTTCGATGGTCAGCTGGCGCACCGGCTCCTCAATCACCAGCCGCATCACATTGGCGAGGCCCGCCTCGGCGCGGGCCGGATAGGTGCGCCCCGATGGCGAGATGGTCAGACGATAGTCTTCAAGCGTCTGACCCGACCAGATGATCGGTTTCAAACGAAGGTTGCAGCGCGCAAACTTGACCGCCCCGCCATAATCGAACCGGGTGACGTGGCGAATGTCGTAGATCACGGCTGCCCGCTCACGCCAGGGTCAGCCCGCCGGCGCGGAGCGGCTCGGCGCCTTGCAGGAAATAGCGGTGGGCGATGGCATCTGACAGGGCATAGAGCTTGCGCTCAATGTCACCGAGCAGCGTCTCATCAAGCGCCGCAGCGCCAGTGGCCGTCAGCAATGCGGCAAGCGCGGCGGCCTGGGCCTGTTGCGGCTCATCCATACCATCGTCACCCAACACCGGGAGCACCGCGAGATGTTCACGGATCCGCTCGACCTGGAAGGCAACCGAACGCGGGTTGCCGGGATCGAGCGCAAGCAGGTCAACAACGGGTACGCGGGCGATGCCGGTCAGATAGCGCTGGCGATAGCTGATCTGACTGTCAGCCAGATCAAGCAGCGTTGACAGATCATCCCCGCTGGCCTGTGTCATGCCGAAATTGCGCAGCATCCGTGCCATGGTTGCCGCGCGTTCCACGCGCCGCCCCAGGTCCATGAAGCGCCATGCCGCAGTGCGCCCCATATGCTCGGCAGACAGGCCCGACAGCGCGGCATAGCGCCGCTGCAGGCTGCCGGTGCGATCAAGCAAACCGCCCTGCATCGGGAAGGGTGCATCCAGCAGTCGTACCATGTCAGCGGCGAGTCGATCACGCGACCCCTGACCGATGCCCCGGGCAAGCCGGTTGATCGCCCGAACGCTCTGGTTGCCCTCACCCTCCAGCGTGAGCCGGGCAAAGGCAGCAAGATCAGCGCGGCGCAACGAAGGCGGGTGCGGTGCGCCACCGGCAGCGACAATCAGCCCGACCAAGCGCCCGACCGTCTCGGCAGCAAGGGCGGCACCGGCATCAACGTCAATCGAGTTGCCGAGCATCACGCGGATCACGGCCAGCTGCGCCTCGCCACGCTCAAGATAGCGGCCGAGCCAGTAGAAATTGTCCGCCACGCGGCTGGGCAAGGTACCGGGATTGCGCCTGACATGAAGCGTATCGGGCGGTGGCAGCAGTGAAACCTCATCAACCGAGGCGCCACCATGGATCGCAACATCTGCCGACCAGCTACCCTCGCCAATCAGCCCGGCGCGGTCGTCCGCCTGTTCGCCAATCCGGGCGAGACCACCCGGCAAAATGGTCCAGGCGCCGTCAGCGCCACGCGCCGCGAACACCCGCAACGTGAACGGCCGGGCGACAAGCTGATCCTCCGCCACCACCGGCATGGTGGAAAGGCGGACAATTTCCTGCCCGACATAATCCTGTGGCCGCCGTGCGAGATCGGCAAACAGCGCCTGACGCGCCGCGCCCGTAATCTCTGCACCATGCAGTGGGACATTGCCGGGCAAACCGAGCGGCGCCACGCCAAAGGCCGGGCCGATCAACATATTGTCGAAACCAGCTTCCACCTGCTGGCATTCCCCCGCGCTGCCACACCACCAGGTGGCAATGTTGGGAATCAGCAAGTCAGCACCGAGCAGGTGTGTCGCCAGCCGTGGCAGAAAGGCGCCAAAGGCGGGTGATTCAAGCACGCCAACACCGGGCATATTGGCAACAGCGACATTGCCTGCCGCAACCGCATCAATCAGGCCGGGCACGCCGATGCTGGAATGTGCGTCCAGGGCCAGCGGATCAAGCAAGCGCGGATCGAGCCGGGTCCACAGCGCATCAACCCGCTTTAACCCGCCAATCGTCCGGACATAGAGCTTGTCATCCAGCGCGGCGAGATCATCACCCTCAACCAGCAACAACCCGAGATAGCGCGCGAGATGGGCCTGTTCGGGATAGCTGGGATTGAGCCGCCCCGGTGTCAGCAGGCCAATGCGCGGATCGGACCGCCGACATGCCGCCGCCAGCCCGGCGCGAAAGGCGGCGAAGAATGGTGCATGACGATCAATATTGAGCCGGCCCTGCAAGCTGCCCAGCCCGCGCGAAATGGCGAGCCGGTTTTCTAGGGCATAGCCGGCGCCGGTCGGCGTGCGCAGATGGTCAGCAAGCACCCGCCATTCGCCGGTCGGCCCACGCCCGAGATCAATCGCAATGAAGTGCAGGTGGTGCCCGCCCGGCGGCACCAGCCCGCCAAGCGGCCGCAGATAAAAGGGACTGCCACCAAGCAGCGCGGCGGGGATGTGCCCGCGTTCAACCAGGGTCGCCTCACCATAGAGATCGGCGAGAATTGTCTCCAGCAGCTCGGCCCGCTGACGAACGCCAGCAGCAATGCCCGCCCATTCAGCCGAAGAAATCAGCAGGGGTACGGGTGAAAGGGGCCAGGGGCGTTCCTCACTTTCACCTATGATGCGAAAGCCGGTACCAATATCGGCCGCATGGCGCTGAACCCGTTCGCGCGCATTGCCGAGATCGCCGACCGCGATTGCCGCAATCTCTTCAAAGGCGGCCAGCCAGGCAGGATCATCTGGCGCGGCACACAGGACGTCACCGCGCCGCGCGTCAGCACAATAGTCCGCAATCCAGCGGCGGGCGCTGGTCGCAGGATCGATCAAGGAAGGCTCGGCAAGCGTGGCCATCAGGGTACGAAATTCTTTCTCTCTGGTCAGACGACTCGACCACAATCCTTTCGCGGGCGCAACAAGCATAACCTTTTCGGCAGCGGCCAACCGCCTTTCCTCGACATGGTGGTGCCTTGACCGTAAAGCCCCATAACCATGACAGATGACCCCTTTTCGCTGTTCGAAACATGGTACGCCGAAGCGCGTGCGTCGGAGATCAACGATTCCAACGCGATGGCGCTGGCGACTGCCGACGCCCTGGGTCACCCCTCGGTCCGCATGGTCCTGCTCAAGGGACATGATCCGCGCGGCTTTGTGTTTTACACCAATGGCGAAAGCCGCAAGGCGGGCCAACTGGCGGAAAATGCCGAGGCCGCATTGCTGTTCCACTGGAAATCGCTGCGCCGACAGATACGGATCGAGGGTGCCGTGACCCGGACCAGCGACGCGGAGAGCGACGCCTATTTCGCGTCGCGCGCGCGCGATTCCCAATTGGGTGCCTGGGCCTCCGACCAATCGCGTCCGCTTGACAGCAGGGCGACATTCGAGGCCCGTTTTGCCGCAGCCCAGGCGCAATTCGCCGGGCAGGACGTGCCGCGCCCGCCGCATTGGGGCGGCTACCGCGTTGTTCCCAGGCAAATCGAATTCTGGCTCGATCGTGCGCACAGGCTGCACGAGCGACGGCTGTTCGTGCGCGACGGTGATGGCTGGCAGGAAGGGCTGCTCTACCCATGACCGAGGAGCAGCGCCGCGCCTTTTCCCCGGTGGTGCGCGCTGCCATGGCCAGTGTCGGGATGGCCGTGTCGCTGCTTGCGCTCAAAAGCTATGCCGCATGGGCAACCGATTCAGTCGCCATGCTCGCCTCGCTCGCCGATACCGGACTCGATCTGCTCGCGAGCCTCGTGACACTCTATGGGGTGCGTCTTGCGGCAACGCCGGCTGATCACGATCATCGCTTTGGCCATGGCAAGGCGGAGGCGCTTGCCGCCCTTTTCCAGGTCATGCTGATTACCGCGTCTGCAGCGGGCATTGCGTGGCGGGCCGTCGCGGCGCTTGGCTCATCAGCCGAGACGCAAAAGGGTGAGCTGGGCATTGGCGTTTCTTTGGCAGCAATCTTCGCCACCATGGTTCTGCTGGCCTATCAGCGGCATGTTATCCGCCAGACGGGATCGGTCGCAATCCGCGCCGACAACACCCATTACCAGTCTGACGTATTGCTCAATGGTTCCGTGATCGTCGCGCTGTTGCTCGACCAGCAGTTCGGCCTGCATGGGGCAGATGCGTTGTTCGGCATCGCCATCGCGCTGTGGCTGGCCTTTGGTGCCTTTCGCGCCTCGTCGGAGGCAATCGACCAGTTGATGGACAAGGAATGGCCCGAGGAAGAGCGCAAGCGCTTCCTTGATGTCGCGGCCTGCCATCCCGAATTGCGCGGCATTCATGATTTTCGCACCCGCCGGTCGGGCGCGCATGATTTTGCGCAGTTCCACATGTATGTGGCCCCGGAAATGACCATCGCCGAAGCGCACAAGGTGGTGGAGACGATGGAGAATGAGCTGCGCATCGCCTTTCCCAGAGCGGAGGTGCTGATCCACCTTGATCCCGATGGCCATATCGACACGGACAATCCGCTGATCGAGGCAGATGTGACGCCGCACTGGTTTGGCAAACGGTTGTGAGAATCCCGTTCGCGCAGATTGACGCCTTTGCCTCGCAACGCTTTTCAGGAAATCCGGCCGCCGTAATGCCGCTGACAGCATGGCTGGACGATGCCGTGCTGCAGGCGATCGCCGCCGAAAATAATCTGAGTGAAACAGCCTTTCTGGTTCCACGCGCGGCCCGCGCCGATGATGGCGGCGCCGGGCCAGATTTTGAATTGCGCTGGTTCAGCCCGAAATCCGAGGTTGTGCTGTGCGGCCATGCGACATTGGCGAGCGGCCATTTCGTCCTTTCCGCCGCACCGGACCGGGAGAGCGTCACCTTCCTGACGCGCAAGGCCGGTGAGCTTTGTGTCACGCGCAGCGGCGGCGGTTATCAACTGGCCCTGCCGGCATGGGCGCCAGTGCCGATGCCGCTGCCTGCGATCCTCGCCGGGCTTGGCCTGTCATCCGCTGTTGAGACACTGTGGCACCCGCATCGCTATGCCCTGATTGTGCTGGAAGACGCCGCCGCGATCCGTGCCCTGACACCAGATTTCAGCAAATTGGCGGCGGAAGGCGATGTGCTGACGATCGTTACCGCGCCGGGCGACGAGACGGACATCATCAGCCGGGCGTTCGCGCCGGGTGCCGGTGTCAATGAAGACCCGGTAACGGGGTCAGCCCATGCCGTGATGGTGCCCTATTGGGCAAGGCGGCTCGGTCGAGACCAGTTCACCGCCTATCAGGCAAGCGCGCGCGGTGGCCACCTGACCTGTCAACGCGATGCGGACCATGTCCTTCTCGGTGGATCATGCGTGACGGTGATCGAGGGAAGCTTTTTCCTGTAGGCGATCAGGCGGCGTCAACCATCGCCCAACGCTCCGTGCTTTCGATCCAGCCGCCGCCAAGCACCTGATCACCGGCATAGAGCACCGCCGCCTGACCGGGCGCGACACCATATTCCGGCGCCTCGAACACCACATGATCAGCGACGAGCCGCGCGGGCACCGGTCGGGCGAGCGAGCGAACCTTGGCGGTCAGCGGCCCGCTGTGATCGCCGCCGATCCAGTTGATCCCCGACAGCCGCGCCGCACCAACCGCAAGCGCCGAGCGCGGCCCGACAACGACCCGGCGTGTCGCTGGCTCAAGCCGAATGACGTAAAGCGGTGCGGGCGTACCGCCGATTTCCAGCCCGCGACGCTGACCAACAGTAAAATGGATCAAACCGCGATGGCGGCCCAGTATCTGACCGGCCTCATCAACAATTTCCCCTCCGACATCCGCCTCGGGGCGAAGCTTCTTGACCAGCGAGGCATAGTCACCGTCGGGGACGAAGCAGATGTCCTGGCTGTCAGGTTTGGCCGCAACGCCAAGGCCCAGTTCCTGCGCGAGTTCGCGCACGCGCGACTTGGGCATGTCACCAAGCGGGAAACGCAGATAGTCGAGCTGTGCCTGGGTGGTGGCGAACAGAAAATAGCTCTGGTCGCGCGCGGGATCAGTGGCACGGTGAAGTTCGGCGCCGTGCCGGCCAACAACCCGCCGGACATAATGGCCGGTCGCCAGCGCATCAGCGCCCAGATCGCGCGCCATGGCGAACAGGTCAGTGAATTTTGGCCCCATATTGCACCGGACGCAGGGAATCGGTGTCCGCCCGGCAAGATATTCGTCGGCAAAGCCGTCAATCACCTGATCGCGAAAGCTGCTTTCATGATCAAAGACATAATGCGCAATACCCAGCCGGTCGCACACCGCCCGCGCATCACGAATGTCACGCCCGGCACAACATGACCCGGCGCGACCAGTTGCTTCACCATGATCATAAAGCTGGAGCGTAATGCCAATTGTCTCAGCTCCCGAACGCGCGGCCAGTGCGGCAACGACCGAGCTGTCGACGCCACCTGACATGGCGACAACGATGCGCCTGCCGGCAAGGTCGCCCAATTGGAAGTCTACCTGATCCATCTCGCCGCGCCCTTAGAGCCTGTTTGGGAATGCGCCTGCGGCGCATTGCGGTACCGGCCCGCTCCCCCACCCGACCTCCCAGACAGGCTATCCTATGGGAGGTCGGGTGGGGGAGCAGGCCGGTACCGCCACCGAAATGCGCGCTGTGCGCATTTCCAGACAGCGCCCTTAGCGCGCGCAGTTATGAGAGTAAAATTTACCGGCGTTACCAAGGCATTTCAGCGGGCTTTACCCCGCCTTCACCCCGTATCGGTACAGCGGTCCTTCGGTCGAGTCTCTGACGCTTTGGAAGGGCGGATGTGGATCTTAGTTTTCTCCGGTTTGAACCTGACGCCCGGGTTACCGCATTACCGCCGGATCTGGCGGTGATGCTGGTCGGTGTCGTGGCGCGCCAGGCGGCGAGCCCGACAGCGATGCTGAGCGCGCGGATGGCGCCGACAGCCGAACGGCCATGGTACGCACCCGCGCACGGCGCATTTAATCTCGCAATGGCACAACTACTAACAGCGTGGAAACAGTAATGAACTTGTCGTTTACCGCGCCGCTTTAGGCGGCGTTCAAGTCCGGGCCGTATTGGTCGTTACAGAAATGAGAGGGGGCCCCCCGCCCCGATCGAGGTTAAGAATGATCGAGAACCAGAAGATTCGACCCGCAAAAGTAATCGGCCCGCTTGGCGAGCCGTTGACCCTTGAAACCCTGCCGCCGCCGGGAACGACGCGGTGGGTGGTGCGCCGCAAGGCGGAGGTCGTCGCGGCGGTCAATGGCGGGCTGTTGTCCGTCGATGAGGTATGCGATCGCTATAACCTGACCGTCGAGGAATTTGCCGGGTGGCAACGTGCGATTGACCGGTCAGGAATGCCCGGCCTGCGCGTGACACGCATCCAGCATTATCGCTCGCTGTACGAGCGGCAGCAAAAATACTGACCTTTAAGTCAGCCAACCGGCGCTGATCACAGACGCCTGCGGAGCAATTGGCCAGCGTATCAGGCGATACGCTGGCCAATTGCGTTTCAGCGGTGGTGACCGGTCATCACGCTACCCCTCAGCGAGCGCGCGAATCGCCGCCGTAAACCCCGCCACATCCTCCAGTTCGGGAAAATGTCCGATCCCGGGAAGCAGGTGAAGATCAGCGTTGGGCAGGTAGCGCAGCAGGCCGCCGGTATCTGAACCGCATTTTGCATGGGTGCGATCCGCGAGGCCGAACAGGATTTTCGCCGGGCCGGTCCATTGCGGGATCGCGATATCGTCTTCGCCAAACCAGTTCTGGATCATGCTGCCCAGCGCGAAGCAGCTGCCGCAATGCAGCGCCCAGCGCGCGGTTTCCTGCCACGCGGGGACATTGGCTGCCGGGCCAGCCGCCGCCGCATACCAATGGTCAATGGACATCAGTGCGCGATTGGCTGGCCTGGCCCAGGCGAGTTGCCCGACCTGCGGGACACGCAGAAACCCCTGGGGATCAACGGCGCGCGCTACATAGCTCTTCTCCCCCGCAAGGTCGGTCGCCTGTGACGCGATCACGCCAATGGTTGCCGGCAACCGCGCCGCCAGGGCAATCGCGACATAGGCCTGGGAGCATGAGCCGGTAATCACCAGCCGGGGCATCGCCATGGCGGCAATGACATCGACCAGCGCATCAACCGTTCCATCAAAGGTCAATGCCTGCGCGGATTTGGCGTAGGAAAATCCCAATCCGGGAATTTCGATTGCGACCACCGACATCTCGCCGCGCAACGCGTCGAAAACGGGGTCATGCTGTTCAATGCCATTGGGACCATCGGGCAAGATGATCAGCGTCGGCGCATCCACCACACGCTCGGCGCGAATTCGAACCCGGGCATGGCGCGTATCAACGATTTCCATATGCGGGCGCGAGGCAACGCCAGCCGCCTCAATCTCCGCCAAGGGTCGTGGCGCGAACAGGCTGGTATCGAGCCATCCGGCGTCGCCGTTCATGGCAAAACCGTCCGTCATGCTTCATCTCGCCCGGCGTGATCGAGCGCCCAAACGGCAATGTCGATCGCCAGGTCGTCCGCCGCAACCGGCACGCCGTCTTCATCGAGCAAGCCAACCGAAACAGCCTTGCCATCCGACCGACGCCGTAGCGTGAACGGCGGTGGCTGATCCTTTGCCAGCCATTTGTCCGCCCAGCCGGTCATCGCCAGAAAGGGCAATCGCAACCCCTCACCCATGGCGGTGAGAAGATATTCCGCCCGGGGGCGGCTGCCCGGCACAATATATTCCTGCCGGATCATGATACCGGCAGCGACCAGACGTTTCAGCCGTTCACTGAGCACCGTCCGGGGAATGTCGAGCTCAGCGCAAAAATCGTCAAAGCGACGAACCCCGTAAAGGGCGCTGCGCAGGATCAGCAGTGACCATTTGTCACCCACCAGACCGAAGCTGGCGGCGAGGTTACAGTCAGCCGGACGGATGGGTGAACGGTGGCGAAGCGGGCGGATTTCCATCATGTCCCATTATCTGAGTTGCAAAAACATATCCAGCGCATTAATGACTACATCCACTTTTTGGATTCAGGTGATGCGATGTCTTTTGATGGGGGCGGAACGCGGCATGATCGGCCCGACCGCCAGATGGATGACGTGAAATGAGCCATTTCGTGCTGATCATCCACAAGGTGGAAGACTATCCGCGCTGGAAGCGGGTTTTCGATGACGCGGCGGCGGCGCGGCGAGAGGCCGGCGAAATCAGTTTCCACCTGCTGGCTTCGGCGGAAGATGCCAACCAGATCGTCCATTTTTCCCAATGGTCGTCCCTGGCGGCGGCCCGCGCCTTCTTTGAGTCCGAGACCCTTGTTGAGATCCGGCGTGTCGCGGGTGTCCGCTCACCGACCTTTCTCTATCTCACCGAACTCGGCAAAGGTGTGCTGTAAAGATGGTCACCGCCGGGACCAGGAGGCTGACCGCCAGCGATATTTTTGCGCGCAAGGGCGGCGAAAAGCTGATCTGCCTGACAGCCTATCACCATTATAGTGCCGCACTGATTGACCCACATTGCGACGTGCTGCTGGTCGGCGATTCGCTCGGCAATGTCGTCTATGGGTTTGACACCACGCTGCCGGTCACGCTGGATATGATGATCGCGCATGGCCGCGCGGTCGTGAAGGGATCTCACCGCGCACTGGTCGTGGTCGATATGCCGTTCCGGACATATGAAGGATCAAAGGAACAGGCCTTTGAGTCCGCGTCGCGCGTGATGCAGGAAACCGGCTGTGGCGCGGTCAAGCTCGAAGGTGGAACCCATGTCGCCGAGACCATCGCATTTCTTGTCGCGCGTGGCATTCCGGTCATGGCGCATATCGGCCTGACACCACAGTCGATCCATGCCCTGGGATCATATCGCGCGCGCGGCAAGGCGGAGGCGCTTGCACTTGCCGCGGGTGGGAACATCAAGGGCCCCATTGAGAGCGACGCCGTTGCGATTGCCGAAGCCGGAGCCTTTTCGGTCGTTATCGAGGCAGTGCATGAATCGCTGGCACGCCATATCAGCCGGACAATTGCCGTCCCGACGATTGGCATCGGCGCAAGCCAGGCATGTGACGGACAGATATTGGTGCTGGAAGACATGCTCGGCATGACCGGGCGATCAGCAAAATTCGTCAGGCATTTCGCGAATATGGGTCAGGCAATCAGCCAGGCAGCAGCAGATTATGCCGCCGCAGTGCGCGACGGCTCCTTCCCCGGACACGACCATCTTTACGGCGCCAACACCGGCAACAAGGGAGAAGCAGCATGACGGTTCGCAGCGTGACGGTGGACGATCCCCTGGAAGACTTCACGCCGCGTGACATCACCCTGGATGGGGTGAGCAAGACTGTGCTGGTCGCTGGCAGCGGCCCGGCGATCATCGTCATGCCCGAGATGCCGGGGATCAGCCCGCATGTCGCCCGCTTCGCCCGATGGGTGCGCGATGCGGGCTTTACCGTCTATATGCCGTCGCTGTTCGGCCGGGACGGCGCGGTACCGCAAGTCGAGGAAGGCGTGGCTGTCTTCCGGCGCGCCTGTGTCAGCGCGGAGTTCCGGGCGATGGCCGCCAATGAAACCAGCCCGGTTACGGTCTGGCTGCGCGCGTTGGCGCGGTTTGCCCATGGTGAATGTGGCGGGCCGGGCGTTGGCGCGATCGGCATGTGCTTCACCGGCAATTTTGCCCTCACCATGATGCTTGAGCCGGTAATGCTGGCGCCTGTCCTGGCGCAACCGTCATTGCCGCTCAATGACCCTGCCGGGATCGAGATTGCGCCCACCGACCTGGCCGCTGTTCGGGATCGGCTGGAGCGGGACGACCTGACGGTGTTGGCATATCGTTTTGCCGGCGACCAGGTCTGTCGCGCGCAACGCTTTGCTGCCTACGCAGAAAAGCTGGGGGATCGCTTCGTCGGGCATGTCCTGCCAGACAGCGCAGCAAATAATGATGTCGCCCCGTTCTTTGCGCGACATGTCGCCTTCCCGCACAGTGTCGTGACCGCCCATCTGATTGATGAAGCGGGCCAACCGACGCTGGCGGCACGGGACGAGATTATCGCCTTTTTCCGTCACCGCCTGACGCAATAATGGTCGCGTCGGGCGCCTCGCCCGGGAAGTAACGGGGCCATCCGGGTGAGCGAATGGCCCCGTCACCCTATTTCAGCAGGAAGCGGACCGACACCGTCACCGTGACGTCCGTCTCCCCGGCGGCAATCTGGGTTGGCGCAGCATCGGCACGGGCCGACATGGCGTAAAGGCGCGGTTGCGGACCGCCACCTTCATTTTGCCCACCCTCCGAAATCGACACGATTCGCGCGACGTTCAAGCCCGCAGCCCGGGCATAGAGCTCGGCACGCGCCCGCGCCCGCTTGACGGCATCGACCCGCGCCTCATCAAGCGCGGTATCCGGATGGTCAATGGACAGCGTGGGGCCATCAATCTGGTTGGCACCCTCGCCCACCAGCGCATCAAGAATTGCGCCGGAGCGAGCAATGTCGCGAAAACGGATCGCCACTGTATTGCTCGCCTGATAGCCGATGATCTCCGGCGCCTTGCCGTCGGCGTAACGATATTGCGGGCTAAGCGAGACATTGGCGGTTTGCACGTCACGCGGCTGCACCCCGGCGCGCTTCACCGCCGCCAGAACCCGCGCCATGCGCGCCGCATTGTCTGACAATGCCGCAGCGGCCGTGAGCCCCTGTGAGACCACGCCGGAGCGGATCGTCGCAATATCGGGCACGCGCGTCGTCTTGCCCTCAGCTGTTACCTCAAGCAGCGTGCCATCAGGAAATGATGTGGGCGCGACCTGCGCAGAAGCGGCACCAGCCAGCGGCACGGTCGCCAGCGCCATCATCGTCAACAAACTACGCATTTCAATCTCCCGGTAACATCAAGGCAGACCTTTATGGCATCTGCTGACAAAACCGGGGATGAACGATCTAGCGCGTCCGGTGCGTCGTTACGACGCGATAGAGCGCCAGCAAGATCACGGCGCCGATGGTTGCAGCGCCATAGCTCTGCCACCCGCCATCAATGTGCAGACCAAGAAATGGTGAAATCCACCCGGCCAGCAACGCCCCCATGATACCGATCAGGATTGTCACCACAATCCCGCCCGGATCCTTGCCCGGCATGATGACCTTCCCAAGAATCCCGGCAACAAGACCGATCAGGATCCAACCGAGGAAGGTGTTTTGCGTCAGCATCGCGCTTCTCCAGTATCGCCCGCCATGGTTGGCCGACATGCGAACCTTGCGCCGGATGGCAACAATTGCAAACGATTCCGACGCCAGATCGGCTAGAAACCTTGCGAAATAACGGAAAACCGGCCATGCGCTCGTCGCTGCCGATGACCCTATTGAGATCGGTGATATATTCAGCTAATACAGCCTGGATGAAAGACGCGGCCACAGGCCGGGACGGGGAAAGTGACGCACATGAATTATGATTCGCCGGCGTGGAGCAAGGACGATCAGCACGTCTTGACGGACGGGACCGAACGTTCGCGCCGCGGCCTGATCATCGGCGTTGCTGTTGCGGTTGCCCTGGCGCTGATCGTAGCCTGGTTCCTGTTTTCAAAAAAGCCCGAGCCGCCCAAGGCCGCTGAGCAATTGCCGACCGTCAGCGTCGCGGCGCCGGGGCGTCAGGCGGTCGCACAAATTATTTCCGCGACGGGCTCACTGGCGGCACAGGTCGACATGCCGGTTGGCGTGGCTGGCGAAGGCGGGCGGGTAACGCAGGTGCTGGTCCAGCCGGGCCAATGGGTCGAGGCGGGCCAGGTGCTGGCAACGGTGGATCGCTCGGTGCAGAGCCAGACGGCAGCATCGCTCGCCGCGCAGGTTGCTGTTACGCAGGCCGACGCCAAGATTGCCCAGTCAAACCTCGATCGCGCCCAGACGCTGGTCGACAAGGGGTTCATCTCGCGGGCCGACCTTGAGGCCAAGACGGCGATTCGCGACGCGGCCAATGCGCGGGTGCGCGTGGCGCAGGCAACACTGGGGCAGCAACGCGCCGCCAATGGCCGTCTGGACATCCGCGCACCGGCGGCTGGCCTGGTGCTGATGCGCAATGTCGAGCCGGGTCAGGTGGTCAGCGCCGGATCAGGAATGCTGTTCCGCATGGCCAAGGGTGGCCAACTTGAACTGCGGGCACAACTGAGCGAGGCGGATATTGCCAAGCTGAAGGTGGGTGACAGCGCAGAGGTGACGCCGGTGGGAAGCGACCGCCGCTTTGCCGGCCATGTCTGGCAGGTATCGCCGGTAATCGACGTACAGAGCCGCCAGGGTATCGCGAAGATTGCGTTGCCGTTCGACCCCGCGCTGCGCCCTGGCGGTTTTGCCGCCGCGTCGATCAGCAGCGGGACCAGCGACGCACCACAATTGCCCAACTCCGCGATCCAGAGCGATGCCAAGGGCAATTTCGTCTATATCGTTGGCGGGGACAACAAGGTGGCCCGTCGCGCCATCACGATCGGCGAAGTCTCTGATCGCGGTGTCGCCATCGCCTCGGGTTTGTCCGGCAGCGAACGGGTCGTGCTGGCGGCGGGTGCCTTTCTCAACCCCGGTCAGAAGGTGAAGCCTATCCTGTCCAAGAGCGGGAACTGACGCCATGAGCTTCCGCAACATCTCCGCATGGTCGATCCGCAACCCGGTTCCGTCAATCGTCCTGTTCTTCATGTTGACGGTCGCCGGGCTGGTCAGCTTCAACTCGATGCAGGTCAACAACAACCCTGACATCGACTTCCCTGTGGTGATTGTGGCGGTAAGCCAGCCGGGTGCTGCGCCAAGCGAGCTTGAAACACAGGTCACCCAGAAGATCGAAGCTGCCGTGCGCAGCCTTCAGGGCATTGATGAGATCGATTCCCGCGTGACCGAGGGCCAGTCGGTCACCGTCGTACAGCTGGCGATCGGCACGCCGATTGACCGTGCGGTAGAAGACGTCCGCAGCGCGGTACAACAGGTGCGCGGCGACCTTCCCGACGGCATTCTCGAGCCGCAGATCGCGCGCGAAAACACCTCCAACCAGGATCTGGCCAGCTATGCTGCGGTCAGCACCGATATGACCATCGAGCAGCTGTCGTGGTACATCGACAATACCGTCTCCAAGGAACTGCTGTCGGTTCCCGGTATGGCAACCGTCAGCCGCAATGGCGGGGTCAGCCGCGAAATCCGTGTCATTCTTGATCCCGTCCGGCTGCAATCACAGGGACTGACGGCAAGCCAGGTCAACCAGCAATTGCGCCAGGTCAATCTCAACGCTGCCGGTGGGCGGGCCGAGATTGCCGGGTCAGAACAATCAATGCGCGTGCTGGGCAATGCCGGCACGGCCTATGAACTGGGCCAGCAGCAGATTTCGGTCGGTGGTGGTCGCACGGTCAAGCTGAGCGACATCGCCGATGTGCGCGATCTTTATGCCGAGCAGCGCTCCTCCTCTGCACTTGATGGCCAGCAAGTGCTCAGCTTCGACTTTCAGCGTTCCAAGGGCGGTTCCGACGTGACCGTTTTCAAGGGCGCGGAACAGAAACTCGCCGAGCTTGAAAAGCGCAATCCGAAGGTGCGTTTCAAGCTGATCTTCAACGACGAGAAATATACCGAGCAGCAATATCATTCGGCGATCAATGCCATGGTTGAGGGCGCGGTGTTGGCCGTGCTGGTTGTGCTGCTGTTCCTGCGTGACTGGCGTTCGACCGTCATTTCGGCGCTGGCGATCCCCCTGTCAGCGATCCCGACCTTCTGGTTCATGAGCCTGATGGGTTTTACCCTGAACGGCATCAGCCTGCTCGGCCTGAGCCTGGTCGCCGGTGTGCTGGTCGATGACGCCATCGTTGAGATTGAAAATATCGTTCGCCACATGCGGATGGGCAAAACCGCCTATCAGGCCGCAATCGACGCTGCTGACGAAATCGGTCTGGCCGTGCTTGCGACGACCATGGCGATCGTTGCCGTGTTTCTGCCGGTCGGCCTGATGCCGGGCATCTCCGGCCAGTTCTTCAAGAATTTCGGTCTGACCGTGGTGGTATCGGTCTTGATGAGCCTTGCCGTAGCGCGGCTTATCACACCGATGATCGCGGCCTATTTCCTGAAGGCCCATGGCCATCAGTCGCACGGTGAGGGCCGATTGATGGACGCCTATATGGCGACATTGCGCTGGACGCTGCGACATCGCTGGTCAGCGGTTGTCGGTGGCGCGGCGGCGCTGGCACTGACCATCGTCTGCATCATGAACCTGCCGATGACATTCCAGCCCGACCAGGACCAGGATTCAACCACGGCGTCAATCGAGATGGTTCCGGGTACCACGCTGCGCCAGACCGAGGCGGTGGTGAAGCAGGTTGCCGATTTTCTGAAAAAGCAGCCCGATGTTGCGTCGGTCTATTCCCGTGCCTTTGTCGGCAATGGCCGCGTCACGGCGATTTTCAAGCCGGAAAAATCACAAAAGAGCAATGATTTCGAACGCAACCTCGCGCCGCAACTGGCGCAGATTGCCGATGCGCGCGTATCCTTCCGTTCCAGCAATGGCTGGGGCAGCAGCGGTCGGGATCTGACGATCACACTTGGCGGTGATGACCCCAAGGTGTTGACGGAAACGGCCATTACCCTGGTCGATCAGATGTCTCGCCTGCCCTCGGTTGTTGCGCCGCGCATTACCGGCGACCTGCAGCGCCCCGAAATCATCATCAAGCCGCATATGGACCTTGCGGCGAATCTTGGCGTGACCACCGCAGCGCTGTCAAACGCGATCCGCATCGCGACGCTGGGTGACATTGATCAGAACAGCGGCAAGTTTTCGCTCAGCGACCGCCAGATCCCCATTCGCGTGGCACTTGACGAGAGTTCACGCCAGCGGCTGTCGACGATCAAGAACCTGCCCGTACAGACCGCCAATGGTGGTTCAGTGCCGTTGAGCCTGGTTGCCGATGTCAGCTTCGGCGCCGGGCCGACCAAGATTGAGCGGGTGGCACAGCAACGCCAGATAACCATCGGCGCCGATCGGGCAGCCAAGGTTGTCAGCGGCACCGCAATGGAAGCCATCAACAAGCTGCCGATCATGAAGAGCCTGCCGCCCGGCGTTTCGCAGCTCACGCTCGGCCAGCAAAAATGGCAAGGCGAGATGGTCAACAACTTCCTGGTGGCGGTGCTGGCAGGTATCTTCCTGGTATTTGCGGTGCTGGTGCTGCTCTATCGCCGCTTCCTTGCGCCACTGGTCAACATGGGTTCGTTGCTGCTGGCGCCGCTTGGCGGACTGCTCGCGCTGCTGGCAACCAACAATCCACTGTCGATGCCGGTGTTCATCGGTATGCTGATGCTGCTTGGTATCGTGGCGAAAAACTCGATCCTGCTGATCGACTTTGCGCTGGAGGAGATGAACAAGGGTGTCGACCCGTTTGTCGCAATCCTCGAGGCCGGGCACAAGCGCGCCCAACCGATCGTGATGACGACCGTGGCCATGGTTGCCGGCATGGTGCCCACGGCATTGTCGCTGGGCGGCGACGGGTCATGGCGCGCGCCGATGGGCGTAACGGTGATTGGCGGCTTGTTGCTATCGACGGTGCTGACGCTGGTACTTGTGCCAGCAAGCTTCAGCCTGGCGGTTGGCATCGAGCGCTGGGCCGGGCCGCGACTGCGCCGCCGCTTGCTGACCTATCGTCCTGGCGACGACGGCGCCCCGGTAATTGATCATAATCCGGGACAAGGCCGAATCGCGGGTCGCCCCGGTACGATCGGCTATAGCGGCGATGACCCCCTGCCGGCAGAGTGACCCCGACAATATCAACGCCAAAAGCAACCAGTCACGGCGAACGCTTGAACATTCCCCGTTTTCGGGGATTGTTACCGCGATGAACCTTTTCCACCGCCCGGCCATCTTGGCAGAAGCACCGCCGCCGGGGTTGCGGCGCATGCGTTGGATGGCGACGGGACTGCTGTTCGTCATGGCGGCGATGTATCTTCTGTCGCGCGCACTGCTTGATCGACATCCGGCAATTGGCTTTGTTCGCGCCTTTGCCGAGGCAGCAATGGTTGGTGGCCTGGCTGACTGGTTTGCGGTGACTGCCTTGTTCCGTTACCCCCTCGGCCTGCCGATCCCGCATACGGCGATTATCCCGCGCAACAAGGATCGCATTGGCACGACGCTGGCAGCGTTCCTGCGCGACAACTTCCTTATCCCGCATGTTGTGTCGCGCCGGATGCGCCATGTCGATGTTGCAGGGGCGGCGGGACGCTGGCTCGCTGGTCCCGGCGGTGGGCAGGGTCGCCTGCGCGCTGGCGCATCACGGCTTGCCGCCGATGTTCTGGCTTCGCTCGACCAGAAGCGGCTCGGTGGGATGGTGCGCGGCGCCATGGGCCAACGGCTGCGCGCGCTGGATGCCGCCCCGCTACTCGGCCAGGCGCTGACGGCGGCGATGGCGGAAGGGCGGCATTTGCCGCTGCTGGAAGGGATCATCCGTTGGGCGGCGAAGATTCTTGCCGCCAATGACCACCTCATCCGCGCGATGGTTCATGATCGCGCCGGCTCGATCATGCGCTGGACCGGGCTTGATGAGACACTGGCCAACAAGATCATCGATGGCCTCGACAATCTGCTGTTTGAAATGGCGTCAGACCCTGACCACCCTTTACGTGAAAAGGCCGAAGAGGGTCTGGCGACGCTGGCGAACGACCTTCAGCACAACCCTGTCACGCAAGCGCGGGTCGAGCGCGTGAAGGCCGAGATTATCGACAATCCCGCCATGCAACGCTGGCTGGACGGCGTGTGGGAACAGGCACGTGCCGCGATGCTCCGCATGGCACGCGACCCGGATGCGGCACTGGCCGGCCAATTTGGCGAAGCATTGGCCCAACTGGGAGAGACATTGAAGAATGATCCCTTGCTGGGCGCGACGATCAATCGTTTCGTGCGCCGCGCCGTGGTGGGCATGACCGCTGACTATGGCGACGGGATTGTTCGGCTGGTGTCGGAGACGGTGCGCGGCTGGGATGCGCAGACGATCACGCGACGGCTGGAAAATGCCGTTGGGCGCGACCTGCAATATATCCGCATCAACGGGACCATCGTGGGCGGTCTGGTCGGGCTTGCCATCCACGCGGTCGATGTCTGGCTGTAATCAACGACCGGCCCGCCTGGCCTTACCATCCCCCAACGCGCCAACCCTTTTGGCGGGCAAGCCTCTGCAAGGGGCCATGGGCGTTAACCGCCACCGCTTCGTCAGCCCAGGCGAATGTCGGTGCGTCTGACACATGATCTGAATAAAAGCGGACATGGACCGCGCTACGCGCAATGCCCTCCGCCGCCATCCATGCCTCGATCATTCTCAGCTTGGCCGGGCCATAGCAATTCTCACCCGCGATCCGCGCGCGCAACCGGCCCTGCGCATCATGCTGCACCCGGGTTGCGACAACGTTATCGAAACCGAGCCGCGTTGCGATGGCAGCAGCATAAAAACCGTAAGAGGCAGTTGCCATGACCAGCCTGCACCCGGCCGCCTTGTCCGCGGCAATCTGTGCGCGCGCAGCGCTGAACACACCCGAGGCAACGATATGATCAGCAAAGCGGGCTGCCGCGCCATCCGCCGTTTTGGGATCCAGCCTGTCGCCCAGAATCAACAGCTGAGTCACTTGCTTGAGTTGGGCGCGATTGATCAGCCGCGCCGCATAGGCGCATACCGCCAGACCAGCGAGCGGCAGCAAGGCAAGGCGCCACGGTGCGACATGCCGCGCAGTGGCAATCAAGAACCCGGTCCAGGTCGGCGCGCGGGTAATGGTTTTGTCCATGTCGTAGATAGCGAAGCATTGCATCATTCACTCTTACGCGCAGGGCGGCTTGCCGATCCAGCAGCTTTGCATCAAGGTCTGCCACGATGACCGGCGCCGCAGACTTTTCCGTGGAACACAGTGCTGACG
Organism: uncultured Sphingomonas sp.; assembly: GCA_963422345.1. Lineage (GTDB taxonomy): Bacteria > Pseudomonadota > Alphaproteobacteria > Sphingomonadales > Sphingomonadaceae > Sphingomonas. The sequence continues at coordinate 1,013,087 of OY729425.1, read as the reverse complement.
GCGACGTCTTGCGATTCAGCGGGATGCTCATCCTGGCAAAGATCGGCGACCTGCCACAACGGCTTCGCGCGCTTGATGGCCCGGTGGCCAGGATCGACCTGGGCGGCACCAAACAGATGGACACGATTGGCGCGTGGATTATCCACCGTTTCGCGGTTGAAAAGGGCGCTGTGGTCGAGGGACTTGGTGCTGATGGCGCGAACCTGTTGGCGCAAGTTGCGCACGCAGACCAGCCTGTCGCGATGCGCCCGGCCCATATCGGCAGTTTTGAGCGCGTTGTCGGGGAGATCGGCGAGGCGACGATCACCGCCGCAAGGACCATGCTTGGCCTGCTGGCATTCCTTGGCGCAACCACATTGGCGTTCGTTCATGTCATCCGCCATCCGTCCAAGTTCCGCTTCAACGCGACCGTGCGGCGATTTGAGGTCGTCGGCGTCACAGCGCTTGGCATTATCGGGCTGATGAGTTTCCTGATTGGCATCGTGATTGCCCAGCAAGGCGCGGTGCAGCTCGAACAGTTTGGCGCACAGGTACTGACGATCAACCTGGTCGGTCGCATCACGATGCGCGAGCTTGGCGTGCTGATGACGGCGATCATGGTCGCAGGGCGATCCGGTTCCGCCTTTGCCGCGCAGCTCGGCACGATGAAGCTGACCGAAGAGGTTGATGCGATGCGCACCATCGGCGTTTCACCGATGGAGGCGCTTGTCCTGCCGCGCGTGATCGCCGCCGTTTTGATGATGCCACTGCTGGGCTTTTATGCCTCCCTCGTCTCGATCATTGGCGGTGGCTTGATGTGCTGGGCAGTGCTCGACATTCCGCCCGTCACCTATGTCCAGCGAATCCGCGAGGTCGTGCCGCTGACCGACGTGTGGATCGGGCTGATCAAGGCGCCGGTCTTTGGTGCGATCATCGCCATTGCCGGCTGCTTTCAGGGAATGCAGGTTGAGGGTGACGCCGAACAGGTCGGCACCCGCACCACCGCCGCCGTGGTCCAGGCAATTTTCCTGGTGATCGTACTGGACGCCTTTTTCGCGGTGTTCTTCACCCATATCGGCTGGAAGTGAGCGTGCGCGGCCAGCAGGACGACATTGTCATCAGAGTGCGCGGGCTGAGAAACAGTTTCGGCGACCAACTGGTCCATGACGGCCTTGATCTTGAGGTCAGGCGCGGCGAGATTATCGGCGTGGTCGGTGGATCGGGCACGGGCAAGTCGGTGTTGATGCGTTCGATCATCGGGTTGCAGAACCCCGACGCAGGCGAAGTAGAAGTCTTCGGTGAATCGATGGTTGGCCGTGATGATAGCGAGTCCGAGAGCATTCGCCGGCACTGGGGCGTGCTGTTTCAGGGTGGCGCGTTGTTTTCGACCCTGACCGTGGCCGAGAATACGCAGGTGCCGTTGCAGGAATTCTATCCCGACTTGCCCGCATCGCTGCTCGATGAGATCGCCGCCTATAAGGTCGTGATGGCGGGACTGCCGCCCGATGCCGGACCAAAATACCCCGCAGAACTGTCTGGTGGGATGCGCAAGCGCGCCGGGCTGGCACGCGCGCTCGCCCTCGACCCGGAGCTGCTGTTCCTTGATGAGCCGACGGCGGGCCTTGACCCGATTGGCGCAGCGGCGTTCGACGAACTGACCCGATCACTGCAAAAAACCCTGGGGCTGACCGTATTTCTGATCACGCATGATCTCGACAGCCTCTACGCAATCTGTGACCGTGTTGCCGTGCTGGCCGACCGTAAGGTCATCGCCGTGGGCACGATCGACGAACTACTCGCTCTCGACCACCCGTGGATCGAGGCGTATTTCAAGGGGCCACGTGGCCGAGCGGCGATCGCCACGCTTGATCGGGCGGAAGCGAAACTGACGGGGAACAGCGACTGATGGAAACACGTTCCAACCATGTCCTTGTCGGCAGCGTGGTATTGATCCTGCTGGCAGCGTTGGCGTTCTTCCTGGTGTGGATCACCCGTTTTGGCGCGACCAACGAGAAGGAGTATGACATCTTCTTCAAGCAATCCGTCGAGGGTCTTGCCAAGGGTTCAGCGGTCACATTTTCCGGCGTGCCTTCGGGGCAGGTCAAGGAAATCGCCCTGTTCAAGGACGACCCGCAATTTGTCCGCGTGCGCATTGTCGTCAAGGACGACACGCCGGTGCTGGAAGGCACGACCGCGACGATGCAGGGCAGTTTCACAGGAACAAGCACCATTCAGCTCGACGGCGCGGTAAAGGGCGCACCGGCATTGAGCTGCCCGGTTGAAAACCCCAAGAGCAGCTGCCCATTCGGTGTGCCGGCCATTCCGCCCCGCGCTGGCGGTCTTGGCGCCTTGCTCAGTTCAGCACCCAAATTGCTCGAGCGGATTTCAACATTGACCGAAAGGCTGACCGAAGTCCTGTCGGACAAGAACCAGAAATCGATCGCCGGAATCCTGTCCAACACTGATCGCCTGACCAGGACGCTGGCGGATCGCGGACCGGAGATTGCCGCGACAATTACCGAGACGCGCCAGACGATCGAAAAGGCCGGGGTTGCCGCAGAACAGATCGGGCTGCTCGCCCAGACCACCAACGGGGTGCTGAGCGACGATGTGCGGCCCGCAATGGCCAACCTCAATGCGGCGATCAAATCGGCACGGGCCAGCGCAGACACCCTCAACGCAGCGTTGAATGATGCCCGGCCAGGCATCCAGGCATTCTCCCGCCAGACGATGCCAGAGGTAGGCCTGCTGGTGCATGACCTGCGCCAGATGAGCCAGGCGTTGACCGCAGTAGCCGAGAAAGTGGACCATCAGGGCGTCGGCTCGATCATCAGTGCGCCACGCCTGCCCGACTATAAGCCAAGCAAGTGAGGACAATGATGCGCCCTGTTCCGCTCAAGATCACACTCGCACTGGTGGCGCTCGCGCCCTTGTCGGGCTGCCTCAGCTTTGGCACCAAACCCCCGCCATCGCTTCTGACGTTGAATTCTGCCGTCGCGTTGACGGCGGGACAGGCCCAATCCACCGCGAGCAACGCGACGATCACGATCCTGGTGCCGGTGGTTGGCGGTGCGCTGGCAACCCAACGGGTTCCGGTTGCCGAGAACGCCACCGAGATTGCCTATATCAAGGACGCCATGTGGGTTGAACCGCCGGCGCGACTGTTTGCGCGGCTGATGTCTGACACTGTGGCGGCCAGGACGGGGCGTGTCGTGCTTTCAAGCGCACAATCACTTGGCGATACGGGCGCCCGCCTTAGCGGTGAGTTGCGCCAGTTCGGGGTTGATGCCACGCACCAGCAGGTGGTCGTGATCTATGACGCCTCCCTGACGCGCGATGAGCATCATGTTATTGAGAAAAGAAGATTCATGGCAGTGGCGCCATTGCCGCAGATCGACGCCGCCAATGTCGGCATTGGCCTTAACGCTGCGGCGAACCAGGTTGCCGGAGAAGTCGCCGATTGGGTCGGTAAATAGCGCGCGCTATTTGCCGCTGACACGCCGCGCCGCGAGCGGCACGTCGCACACATCGACCCCGCCAAGCGCCACCAGCCCCTTGGGATGGAGCCGCAGGTCGATCATGGCAGCGAAGCGTTCATTGTCCGCCGCACGATATTCGAAATGCGGGCGCTGTGCGGCGGGTATGTCGCTGGCCAGGCGCACCGAAATGATCGGCGTACGCTCTGCGGCTGCGGCATAGACGCCCAGCGGCGCCGCGCTGCGTGGCAGGGCGGAGAGAAACTGCATCCCCTCAATAACGCGACCGACAATGGTATAGTTGCGATCGAGCCGCCGTGCCGCCTGGCCAATCGGGGTAAACAGTTCTGATCCGCTGCCGGTGTCAGGCGCGCTGTCCCGCGCAACGCCGACCGTGCCGTAACAATGAGCGATCCAGCTAGCGGCACCGTTCGTCGCCACGGGCCAGCCATCGGCGGTTATCCCCGAGGCGGTAGAATAGGCATCGCTCCGCGCCAGACGTTGCGCCGGAGAAAAACTGGCAATGTCATATTCCGCAGCGGGCACCTTGACCACGCCGGCGGGCAGCGGCTTTTTCTCGGTCGCATCACCCCATTGCGCGACCCAACCCTCCTGCACGCGATAGACGCTTTCGCCATCCCACCATTTCGCCTGCGCCAGCCGCCGTACATTGGCGACATGCTCAGGCGCATAATCGGGGGCAAGGCGGACCACGACCGTGCGATTGCCCGACAGGGTGATCACCATCACCTGATCATCCGGAATCGGCTTCCAGTCCCCCGCGACGGGGTCTGACGGCAAGGGTGCGGCAGGTGGCGCAGCCTGCGCAAGGGCGAGCAAGGCGAGGAGAGGAGCGAGCATGGCAGCCTTGTGGCACGATGCCTCCTCAATAGGCAATCGCTGGATGCTTGCGCAGGGGCGATACACCCTCTAGGGCCACGCCTTCCGTCCAGGACATGCGGAGCGGTGGCCGAGTGGTCGAAGGCGCTCGCCTGGAAAGTGAGTATACGCCAAAAGCGTATCGAGGGTTCGAATCCCTCCCGCTCCGCCACTAACCATTGAATATAAAAGCTTTTTATACGGGAACGGGCGCTGTTCCCATAAAGGATCCCCAAACGGTGACGGACTAGGGTCTGTTGAGATTCAGGATTCCCCCCGGTTGCATTTTCTGATTCAAGCTTTGGATGGACAGACTTGTTTTGACGGACGCCCAATGGGCGAAGATGGAACCGCACTGTCTGGGCAAGCCGAGCGATCCCGGGCGTAGCGGCGGTGACAATCGCCTGTTTATAGAGGCGATCTTGTGGATTGTGCGAACGGGCAGTCCGTGGCGCGACCTACCCACGACGTTCGGCAAGTGGAACACGGTGTTCGTTCGGTATCGGGATTGGGTAAAAGCGGATGTATTCAAGCGGTTGTTCGATGCCGCTTCGGAGGAGCCAGACATGGAATTTGCCATGGTCGATGCGACGATCGTCAAGGTTCACCGTCACGGACAGGGCGCAAAAGGGGGACTCAAAGCCAGGCCATAGGTCGCTCCAAGGGCGGTATGACGACTAAGATTCTCGCGCTGACGGATGCGCTGGGTAATCTCGTTCGCTTCGAGCTCTTGCCGGGACAGCGGTTCGACACCGTTGGCGTCGCACCACTCATTGACGGGATCGAGTTTGGCGCGTTGCTCGGTGACAAGGCATTCGACAGCAATGCTATTATCGCCGACCTGAACCAGCGCGGCGCCAAGGCCGTCATCTCGCAGCACCCGCGCCGAGCCATACCCCTTCAGATTGATGCCGAGATGTACAAATGGCGCCACCTGATCGAGAACTTCTTCTGCAAACTGAAAGAGTTCAAGCGCATCGCCATGCGCGCCGACAAAACCGATCAGAGCTTCAAAGCCCTCATCTATCTCGCCGCCGCCGTCATCAATTCACGATGAATCTCAACAGACCCTAGGGCCGCCCCTGCCGCTGGTCTTTATCGATACGCGCTGAGGTTCGTGGTCGCTGGGCCGCTTACGGGTGGGGCGCAAAGGGTAGGCCATCACGCCCCCCCCGAGCAACATATGCACGGGAGGCCCCGATGGGGGCACGGGGGGAGTAGGCCGGTGCGCCAACGCTCGTGAGGGGCGCGCATAACTGTGGCGAAATATTTTGCACGTGGCCCCAGGACCGCTGAGCTGCTGCCGGTCTCATGGACACGAGGTTAGGCTACATTAGCTTGCTTCTCGAAGTCCATGGGGCTGAGATACCCCAAGGTCGAGTGCCTGCGTGTCGGGTTGTAGAAGCGTTCGATATAGTCGAACACATCGGCCCTTGCCTGATCGCGCGTACGATAGGTTTTTCGCGCGACCCGCTCGGTTTTGAGCGAGGAGAAGAAGCTCTCCATTGCAGCATTATCCCAGACATTGCCCGACCGGCTCATTGAGCAGGTGACGCCGTTATCGGCCATGAGCCGTTGGAACTGCTCGCTGGTATATTGACTGCCCTGGTCCGAGTGATGCAGCAGGGCGTCGGGCTTGCCACGCCGCCAGATCGCCATGACCAGCGCGTCGGTGACGAGTTGCGCCGTCATCGTGTCACTCATCGACCAGCCGACCACGCGCCTGGAGAACAGATCGATGACGGCCGCGACGTAGAGCCAGCCTTCGATCGTCCAGATATAGGTGAAGTCGGCCACCCATTTCCTGTTCGGCGCGTCGGCGCTGAACTGGCGATCGAGAACATTGCCGGCGATGACCGATCTTTCGCCATCGTCCTTGGGAAGGCCACGGCGCTGGGGCCGCGCCTTCAGCCCGTGCAGGCGCATCAGCCGTTCGATGCGGTGCAGGCCGCATGAAGGGCCTTCGGCCAGAAGATCGTGCCAGACGCGACGCGCGCCATAGGTCCGATCGCTGGCGATGAAGCTGGCGCGGATCTTCGCGCTGAACGCCTCGTCGCTGGATGAGCGTGCGCTCGGCGCGCGCGTGAGCCAGGCATGAAAGCCGCTGCGCGAGACCCCGAGCGCCTCGCAAATCCACGATACCGGCCAGATACCCCGGTGCTTCGCGATGAAGGCGAACCTCATATCGAGTCCTTCGCGAAGTAGGCCGCCGCTTTTTTTAAGATGTCGCGCTCCGCCTTCACCCTGACAAGCTCGCGGCGAAGCCGCTCAATCTCAAGCTGCTCGGGCTTCATGTTGCCGTGGCCGGGGAATGCCGCCCCTGCATCGGCCGCTGCCTCGTGCACCCATTTACGCAGCACATTTACATGCACGTCCAGATCGCGCGCCGCCTGAGCAGCTGTCACCCCACGATCCCGCACCAGCTTCACCGCCTCAAGCTTGAACTCTCGGCTGAACTTCCGTCGTTGCATCGTCACCCTCCGGTTCCATAAACACCTTATCTCGGTGTCCACGAAACCGGCAGCAGCTCAAGTCTCCGCTCAGGGCCTGCCTCACGCGCTCCGCCCCGCCCGCTCCCCCCGTAAGGATTGCCCTTCCCCAGCGCCCTAGCGAGTGCCGGGGCATCGGATTGGGTCCAACTCGCCAAGGTGCTTTTAGGGATGCCCAATTCCGCCGCCATCTCCCGATAAGACTTGAACTGCCCCCGACTGCGCCCGTGGTGCCGCTTTGCCTTGAGGTAGACCCGGAACATCTCCCGCAATTCCGCCTTGGTGAGGGGGAGGCCGTGCTTACGATTCGCTTCGTACCCCCACAGCTTCGCCTCCGCCATGCTGGAGACATACCGCACCTCAGCGACGGCCTCCCAGAGCCCGCGCTCTGTCATCGCCTCCAACCGGTGCCAGCCATCGGCTAGAACAAGCGCGCCGTTGAACCGCCCAAGTAGGATCGGCGGGAACGTCTCCCCGGCCTCCATCGCCTGCTTGTATCGGCGGACGGTGGCTAGGTTGAGGCCATTGTTCCGGGGCTGCATCTCGGGGAGGGTCACGATGTTGGCGAACTGGACGGTCTCCGTCGATGGCGAATCCTCAGGGGGAAGCTGGGGCATCACCGTGAGTCAGGGGGCAATCCGTCGTTGCCTTCGAGCGCATTGGAAGGAGCCTCGCCGGAGGGTGGTCTCACGGCGACCCAAACAGCATCCTTCTTCCCCGAAGGGTTTTCGCGCCGCTGGCGGCTGTCGATAATCAGGCCCTTCTTCTTAAGCCCAGAAAAGCGCGGGTGTATTGAGGTGTAGTCAACTCCCAACAAGTGAGCCGCCTCATATGGTGTCATTCCCTTCCCACCTGCCTTCCGAATCGCACAGTGGCAGCGCGTTTGGAGTGGCCCAAGATGCTCAGACAAGGCCGCAGCGGCTTCGATTGAGGTGTCTGTGTCGTTGTGGCCGGGGTAATCAGGATAGCCGCTCATGCCTCCCCTCCCACCAGAGCACGGAGGCTTTCAGCCGGGATGACAGTTCGGCCCCCGATGCGGGTAGCGCGCAACCGCCCCGACGCGATGTGGGCATACAGTGTGGTTCGCCCTAGGCTAGAGGCGTTGCAAGCCTCCTTGATGCTGTAGGCGATCTTAAGGGGATTGTGGTCGGAAAGCGCGTCTGCGCGCGTGTCCTCTTTCGACATGGCTAAATCTCGCGATAAAAAGGGAGCCGCTTCCCTTCCCTACGCACCCTCCAGCAAGAGAGGGGCGCTCGTGGCCGCTCATGGGGGCCACCGTCGGGGTCATTCGCTTGCTTGCGTGTGACGAGCGAACAGCCAGCGCCACCTGGCATGTGAGACATGGCAGTCCGTCTCTGTTGCTTAATTACCACAGTCGATGCTGTTTGGCAACAACCCCGAGTGGTTGGTAGTGTCTCAGTTTGAGTTTTGACAGATCGGTTGCCGCCTCCGCCGTCCGCTTCCTATATGCTTAGTGCAAAGCATGGAGACGGTATGGCTATCACGGTCACAAACGGACAGGTCGGAAAGGCGAAGCGCGAAGAACGCGACCTTACCAAATACACGGCATTGCCTTGGTCTGATGAGATGGTCGAGAAGTTCGGCAATGCCCATATTTTTCTTGATGACGCGCGCATAACGATTGAGCAGCTAAAGGCGATGCCCGATGCCTAAAGGCCCCAACGGAGAGAAGCGCCCCGCCCACGCCATCGGCCTTGCCGTGATGATCGGCGAGATAGATAATAGGTGCAAAGGCGCTGATGCGCCCGCGTCTCAACCTCGGGCTTTTACAAGAGCGGAGTAAAGCATGAAGAAGGTTGGGTCGGTGCTGGAGCGCCTTGGCCAAGCACTAGCGATATTGGGCGGCGCTGTGCTGGCCCTCGTAATTGTGGCTGTGATAATCAATGGTAGATGGCCCCATTTCCTAGAGCCAGTGCGGAGCAGGTTCGAGCTAATATCTGGACTGGTGGGAGGTTACGCAATCATCGTCGAAGGGCTTTGCTTCGTTGGTCCGGGGCTTTTGATTGCTTGGGTGGGTGGATACCTCAAAGATTCAAATTGAGACCGTTCCGAGCGGTTTTCCATATCGGTTGCTCGACAAAGCTTATTAGGGTCCGGACCCATAAACGGGATTCCCAAGGGATCGAAGGCATGATTCAAGGCGTCCGATGAGGAGGCGTTGGATATGTCGGATTTCTTCTGGTTTTCGGATGCGCAATGGTCGCGGATCGCGCCGCATTTGCCGACCGACACGCGCGGGAAGCCGCGTGTTGATGACCGTCGTGTGCTGAGCGGGATCGTTCACGCGCTGCAAAGCGGTGGTCGCTGGGGTGATTGTCCCGAGCACATCTATGGTCCGAAGAAGACGCTCTACAACCGCTTCGTACGTTGGGCCGAACGCGGGATATGGGAAGGCATTTTCAGCGCGCTGTCGGGTGCCGAGGGCGCGCCCGACCGACTGTTCATCGACAGTACCTGCATCAAGGCACACCGCACCGCGGGTGGCGCAAAAGGGGGGCCTTGGCCAATGGTATCGGCCAGACACGCGGCGGTAGAAACTCCAAGGTTCACGCGCTCTGCGATGTGAAGGGCCGCCCCTGCGTCTTGATGATCACGCCGGGAAACGTGCACGATGTGAAGGTTGCCAAGGCCTGCATCGCGGCCATGCCGCCGTCGGCCGAACTGGTTGGCGACAAAGGCTATGACAGCAATGACTTGCGCGCCTGGCTTGCAGACCGAGGCACCACCGCTGTCATCCCCTCCAAGCGCAACCGCAAGGTGCAGCTCGACTGCGATGCGAAAATCTACAAGCAGCGTAACGTCATCGAGCGCATGTTCTGCCGATTCAAGGACTGGCGAAGGGTCGCAACACGCTTCGACCGCAACATCAAAACCTTCATGGCTACCATCGCCATCGCTGCTACCGTCATCTGGTGGCTCTAATGAGTCCGGACCCTAGGAGCCAGCCGCCCGGATCGGAGTGAGGTTGTTCGCTTCGGCGACTGGCGCATCGCAAAATAGCGCCCACTCCTGCATGAGCCGACGCCTCTTATCAAACATGTCCCCGCGCCTGTAGGCAGCCTCTGCCTTGTTGCCGATGACGTGGGCCAAAGCCATCTCACAAACCTCGTGGGCATAGCCCGTGCACTCCGCAGCCCAATCCCGGAAACTCGACCGGAAGCCATGCACCGTCACGTCCACCCCCATCCGGCGAAGCAGCATCGACATTGCCATGCCCGACATTGCCCCACCCTTGGCGGCTGGGAATAGCGCTTCCTTGCTCAGCCCTTGCGTGGCTTCCAGAATTTCCACAGCGCGCGGGGACAGGGGGACGCGGTGTTCCTTCCCGGCCTTCATGCGCGCGGCTGGGACCGTCCAAACCGCCTTGTCCAAATCCACCTCCGCCCATGTCGCGCCGATCACTTCGCCCGTGCGGCTCGCCGTCAAGATTACAAATTCCAGCGCCAGCGCCGCCACGGCCTCCCGTTTGCGCAGCTTGGCGACAAATTCGGGGATGGCGTCATAGGGCATAGCCTTGTGGTGGCCCCTCGTGAGGCGGGACCGTGCGGGAAGTATCTGAGCGATGTGGCCACGCCACCGTGCCGGGTTTTCCCCCTCCCGGTATCCCCGCGCCTTGGCGGCATCTAGCACGGTCTCAATCCGTCCCCGGATGCGGCTGGCGGTTTCGGGCTTGCCCTGCCAGATCGGCTCCAGAATCTTCAGCACATGCGGGGTGCCAATTTCGGCAACCGGCAGTTCGCCCATCACGGGGTAGACGTAGCTGGCCAGTGTATTGCGCCACTGCTGCCGGTGCTTGTCATTGCGCCAGCTTGCCTCATTGGCGCCGATATAAGCCTCTGCCACCGCCTTGAACGTCATTCCGGCCACCTGTGCAGCCTGAGCCGATGCAAGCGCCGCAGAGGCCTCCCGCTGGCGTTCCTCAAGGGGATCAATCCCCCCCTTCACCTTGACCCTCAGCACGTCACGCGCATCGCGGGCAGCAGCAAGGGAAATGCCGTCCGGCCCAGCCGCGCCCAAGCCAACATCGCGCGCCTTGCCCTTGAGCATGAAGCGGTAGACCCAAGAGCGGGCGCCGGTTTCCTTCACCAGCAGATGCAGCCCCGCGCCGTCCGCATGGCGTCCTGGCTTCGCGTTCTTCACCGCCAAGGGCGTGAGGGCATTGCTGAGCTTCTTGGGCATTATGGCTTCCTCCAAGGGAATCGAACCCTCAGGGAATTAGGCCGAGGGTGCGGTGGGCCATCCGTTCCCTAATCCGCTCCCCTATAATACGCCGGTTTTATGGGAACGCAACCGGATCGTATCGAACGCTCGCCTCGCGGAGAGGCGCTAGAACCTACGTTAATCCGTCATTTTGTGACCAATGTCGGATGGATTGGGACGGTAGTTCGGGGGACTCCCGCTCCGCCATATCATCGTTGGGTTCTGTCCGACCAACGCGGCAGCCAACGCAAGATGATACCATCGGACACAAATGACCCGCAAACCGGGCGCGACGCCGCTCGGTCCATTGTGCCGTTTCAATTCATCACCAGACCTGATTCGCGTGATCGTGATGACATAGCTGTGTTTCATGCTGCGGCTGCGAAACATCGAGGGTCTGCTGTCCAAGCGCGGTAACACCATCTGCCACGAGACCATATGGAGAGCGGTTCGCGTTAGCCTGACAGCTCCTGCTTGAGCAAACCCGGCACCCTTAGAGCGGTTTCCGTTCATTCAGGTTCATAGCCGCATGATCTGAAGTAGTTTGCGCATTCGTTGGGCTGGAAGATGTCGACGAGCCTGCCGATCAAGTCCCACAATCCGCTGACGGTTCGTTCGCCCGCCTTACGGAGCATGGCCTTGAGCCGGGAGAAGGCCTTCTCGATAGGGTTGAAGTCCGGGCTGTAGGGCGGGAGGAAGCGAAGGGTTGCGCCGGCCGCTTCGATCCTCTCCTTCACAGCCGCCCGTTTGTGGCTTGAGAGGTTGTCCATGATGACCACGTCGCCTGGCCGCAGCGCGGGCACCAGAACCTGCGCCACATAGGCTTCGAACCAGTCGCCGTTGATCGGCCCATCCAGCACCATCGGCGCGACCATGCCGGTCATACGCAGACCAGCGACCAGCGTGGTGGTTTTGCGATGGCCGTGCGGAAAGCCCATCCGCAGCCGTTCGCCTTTCCGACAGCGACCGTGACTGCGGGTCATATTGGTGGCGGTCCAGGTCTCATCGATGAAGACAAGGCGTTCGGGTTCAAGGTCGAGCTGGCCCTCGAACCAGTGCTGGCGTTGCCTCAGGACATCGGGACGGTCCTGCTCGATCGCGTGCCCGGTCTTTTTTTACGCGTGATCCCGTGCCGGGCAAAAAAACGATGCACCGTGCCGATCCCAACCACGGCGCCGCGCTCGATCAGCCGCGCCTGTATCTCGACCAGCGTCATGTCGCCCTGCTCGGCAATCAGCTCCCGAATGAAGCCGCCGTGCGCCTCGATCTTGCCTGAATGTCGGTCCCCTCCGCGCGGCTTGGCCAAAGCCTGACCATGCTTCAGGGCGAGTTGTCGCCAGCGGATCGCGCTCGACACGCTGACCCCAAAGCGGGCTGACGCCGCGCGGCAACTCAGGCCGCCATCAATCGCTGCGACAACCCTGTCCCGAAGATCCTGTGAAAGCGTTCGTGCCATCCATGCTGGCCTCCTGCCACCAGCAGGAAGTTTGAATCACACCCAAGCCGTAAAGGGAATCCCTATCGATTCCGTTCGTACGGAAACCGCTCTAAAACAACGATTCGCCTCTCACCCGCCCCGATGAGCCTGGCGTGATAGAACAGCCACGCCCCCCGGTTGCAGCAGACGATCTCCAAGAATCACATCCCCGCCAACAATTGTCGGCAATTGATTCGGGGCATTCGCATAGTTGAAGGCAAAAACATGGTGCTGTGTCCGGCGCAGACGCAAACCCTCGGGCAAGTGCATTGCTTGCAGGCCGGCATCGCGCGCTGCCCGCCCGAGAATCTCCAGCGCCAGGGCGTCCGTCGGCCATGCCGCCAGGTACCGCACTGCACCGTGCCGCCAACTGGCCACCGTGCCATCATCCGCCGTCAGCTCAGGCACTGCCTCGGTTTCATGATGTTCAAGCCAGCGCTCGATTGACCAACCCTTGCTGTGGTGCGCCAGCCCGGGCGGAAGACTCTCGACATGGCGCACGCGGGTCGGGATCAACGCCTGCAAGCCGCCGGGCGGCAAAGCCGCGGGAATCGCAAACTCATCGTCACGGCTGCCTGATCGGGGGCCGATCACCACCTGACCTTCGAAACGCGACAGCTTCTCGATCAACCCCGGCGGCACAATCGGCAGGCAGGGGATGACACACAACGCATACCCATCAAGCGCTGCATCCGGCGAGATGATGTCAACGTCCAGGCCCAGTCGCCGCAGCGCCGAATAACAGGCAAAGCTTGCCCACAGCGCTGACAGGCCAGCACCCTGCGGCTGGATCGTCGTTACCCAGTCAGCATCATAGGCAAACACCAGCGCGACACTGCGGGGGGCGGTTCCCGCGGGACCGATCCGGCCAATCTCTTCCGCTACCTGAGTAACCTCGGCCAATGCCGGCGCTGGCGCACTGTCAGGCCGCAACAAGCCGGCGTGAAGCTGCTCCTGCGCCCGTGGGAACTGGCGCCAGCGGAAATAGCTGACCAGCTCGGCGCCATGCGCCATCGCCTCCAATGTCCAGAGCCGCACCATCCCGGGCAACGGCGCCGGGTTGTGTCGTGACCAGTTGACCGGCCCCGGTTGTTGTTCAAGCACCCACCAGCGTCCGTCGCGCGCGCACCCACGATACAGATCATGATGGAACGCGGCGATGTCCGGATGGCCCTGCCGCGCATAGGCAATCTTGTCGGACGGGGCGAACGCAAAGCTGTCGAGGAAGCCGAGCGGATAACTGTCCCACCCCACCGCATCAAGATCACGCCCGACCGCATGATGGTCGAACGCGGTGAAGAAGCCCATGAAGTTGTGGACAATGTCGCGACCGGGGGACAGCGCGCGCAATATATCGACCTGCGCGCGGTTGAAGCTGACAACCTCGTCGGAGGCAAAGCGCCGAAAGGCCAGCAGATGCGCCGGATTGGCCTCGGTCACTGTCAGGTTGGGAAGATCGACGTCAGCAAAGGAACGATATTCCATGCTCCAGAACACATTGCCCCATGCATGGTTCAGCGCCGCAATGTTCCCGTAGCGGCGCGCGAGCCAGCCGCGAAACTGCGTTCGCGCAGCTGCTGAATAGCTGAGTACCGTATCGTGGCAGCCAAATTCATTGTCGGTCTGCCACGCCACAATCGCCGGGTGCTGACCATATCGCGCGGCCACCGCCTGCGTGATGCGCGCCGCCTCACCACGATAGCCCTGATGGCTGAAACAATAGTGCCGCCGCGACCCAAAGCCGCGCGGCTGTCCCATGGCATCACGCGCAACCATGTCAGGCATCGTATCGACCAGCCACTTCGGCGGCGTCGCGGTCGGCGTGCCGAGGATTACGCCGAGGCCCACCGCGTGCAGCGTCTCGATCGCGCGGTCCAGCCAGCCCCAGTCAAACTGTCCCGGCTCGGGTTCGATCCTGCTCCATGCGAACTCGCCGATCCGCACCCGTGCCAGACCGGCTTCCGCCATTCGACGCGCGTCTTCGGCCCATATCTCCTCGGGCCATTGTTCCGGATAATAGCACACGCCCAGACGCATCACGTCGCGCTTCGCGTCGGGTGCCAAACTCATAATATCGCCTTTCGCATGGTCAAATCCATGTCACCTGTTGACGTTCCACGCAATAAACACCCAGAGATGTGCGGGATCGTTGAAACTGTTTGCCTCACAAGGTCGGCCAATATGCTCGCTATGCCGGAACGCTCCCGCCAGTCCCCGCGCAAGCGCGTTCGCCTCTCACCGGAGGAGCGACAGGCGCAAATCCTCGATTGCACTGCCGACATCATTGCCAATGAGGGGGTTTCTGCCTTGTCGATGGACCGCATCGGCCGGGAGGCCGGTGTCAGCAAATCGCTGGTCTACAACTACTTCCCCAGCATCACGGAGCTGTTGCGGCAATTGTTGCAACGCGAATGGCGGCGGTTGCGTCGGCTGCAGGCCGCTGCCGCAGAAAGCGCCCGCACCTTTGAGGAGCTCGTCCGCGCGGTCACCCATGTCTACCTGAAATATATCGACGAGCGGGGCCTGTTGATTGAGCGGCTGCAAGCCGAGCCGTCCGTCTCCGAGATTCGTAACCCGACCGAATATAGCCGTGATCGGGCTGTGGATTATCTTGCCGGTGTGATCGCGACCCATTTCGACTTGCCGCTCGACATTGCGCGCGCCGCGACAGACATCAGTTTTGGCCTGCCCGCTGCTGCCGGCGTTTACCTGCAACGCCGACAAATGAGCCTGGCAGCGCTCGAGGATCTGACCTGCACCATGATTCTTGGCACCCTCAACGAAATCAAACGTGAACATTCCAATTCCCGTCAGGCAATCCGCAAGGTCAGGCCGGACGACCAATCCCGGCTCACCTGACCCCACGTAGCAGCACGGGTGTCTTGTCCACGGGCGTGTGGTAGTCGCCGACGGTGTCGCGCAGCAGCCGATACTCGGCCCGGATCGCTTCAAGCGGCTCATCATACCGGTCCTCGAAGCGGACAAATTGCACGCTGCGTGCCGATCTGCCGAGGCTCCAGCCATCGAGAATGGCGTCCATGGCTGGCTTGATCAGCAACGGGTCAACCAGCGTCATGTGCCCGGTCGCCACCGCAATCCACATCGCCGCATAGGGATAATCCATCTGTGCGAGCTGGAACGCCTGGATAGCGAGTTCGCCAAGCGGTGTCGCCGGATACCCCGTCAGGACATGATGCAGGTCGTGCGTCTGGAAGCCGCGCAAGACCTTATAGGCAATCACCGGCGGCATCCGGTCAATCTTGCCGCTTGCCAACAGCGCGTCGTGCCGCGCCTGGTATCCGGCAGCAAGCTGTTCGGCCAGGTCATTGTCGATCATGAAAGCGCGATAGGCGTGGCCAAGTGTGCCCGGCGCACAGCCTTCCAGTGCTGCGAGTCTGAAATCAGGTGCCAGCCACGCCTCGCGCGCC
Organism: uncultured Sphingomonas sp.; assembly: GCA_963422345.1. Lineage (GTDB taxonomy): Bacteria > Pseudomonadota > Alphaproteobacteria > Sphingomonadales > Sphingomonadaceae > Sphingomonas. The sequence continues at coordinate 997,138 of OY729425.1, read as the reverse complement.
AAGGGGCCATGCTCCGGGTGTTCAAGGATAGCGGTCGCATAGGCGGCAATCGCGTCATCGGGAGCACCCTCCCACCATTCATTGAACAGCCAGTCGACCCCGTGGGTGTAGAAATTGTCGATGCTTTTGAGGAATTTTTCGCCAAATTCGCGATTGATGGGCGCAATCATCCCATGCCTCCGATGTCAGGTAGATAAGCAGGTGAGAGATCGCGGCTATTTTGCCAGTGTGCCACCATCCACCGGGACCAGCGCACCGGTCATGAAGGACGCACCGTCGCTGACCAGAAAGGCGAGCACATCGGCAATCTCCTCCGGTTCACCATAACGGCGCATCGGGATGCTTTGCGCCAGCTGCGGCCGCGCCGCTTCCGGTTCGTCGGGTGACAGGCGCCGCTCCAGTTGAAACATCATTTCGGTGCCGGTCGGGCAGGGGCAAATCGCCAGCACCCTTACCCCATGTGGCGCCAGCGCCATGGCCGCCGATTTGGTCATACCGTTCACCGCAAACTTGCTGGCGGTATAGGCAAAGATGGCGCCGCTGCCGCCAAAACCCGATACCGATGAGGTGTTGACCATCACCCCCGTGCCATTGGCTTTCATATGCTTGCCGACATGCTGCAACCCCATGAAAACCCCCCGCACATTGACCGCGATAACGCGGTCAAATTCCTCCTCGGGATAGTCGATAACGTCCGCAACCACGCCGGAAATGCCGGCATTGTTGAACAGGATGTCGATCCGCGCGCCCAGGGTAAGGGCGGTGGCAATCGCCCGTTCCCAGTCGGCGCCGTTGACGACATCGCCCTCCGTCACCGCAACGGTCCCGGCTGCCATCGCCTCGGAAAAATCGGCGCCAGGCCGATCAAAGGCGACAACGCTTGCACCATCGCGGCAAAGTCGGCGGACCGCGGCGAGGCCTATGCCCCGCGCGGCACCGGTGACAATGGCAACGCGACCAGAAAGAGGTTGTGTGGACATGAGATGCTACTCCTTATCGCGCCGCGATGCGGGCGTGGTTGGTCAGGAACGCCGCGATCAGCGACGCGCAAAGATCAGGTTCGTCGCGGTGCGGCACATGGCCGGCTTCGGGCAGGCGGTGCAGTCGGCCATTGTCACATGCCGCCATGATTTGGTCAGCCATTGCCGGCACGAAGACGCTGTCCCGGTCACCCCAGATCAGTTGAACAGGGCAACGGATCTTCGCCATTTTGGCCAGGGTCGGCATCGTCAGCGTTACGGCGCCGGGTGGTGACAATTCCAGCGGTGCCGCGCGATACCAGGCAAGCATCGCCTGCCAGGCACCGGGCCGGGTCCATGCGGCGCGGTAAACCGCGACATCCTCCGCGCTGAGCAGCCCGCGCCGAAAAGGCTCCCCAAGAAATCGCTCGATCAGCGCCTCGCACTCGCTCTCCGCAAAAATCGCATCGGCATCAGCCGACCGAAGCAATGCTATATAGTGCGAGGCTGCGCGCTGGGCCGGGTCATGCCAGATCATCTCTTGCAGTACCTCAACCGGCGGCGCGTTGAGCGCCACCAGACCCGCGATACGGTCAGGATATTGGCGGGCAAAGGCAAAGCCCAGCACGCCGCCCCAGTCATGTCCGCACAACAAGGGCCGGGGCAAACCGAGCGCATCGAGCAGGGCGGCGACATCGGCAACCAGTGTTTCGATACGGTAGGCGTTGACCTCCAGCGGCGCGGTTGTCTGGCGATAACCACGCAAATCGGGCGCAATCACGCGGCAGGTCGCGGCAAGGCGGCACAACAGCGGCTGCCACGTCGCGGCATGGTCCGGAAATCCGTGCAGTAACACCACGGGTGTCCCGCTGCCGCTCTCCAGATAATGCATCTCAAGCCCGTTCACGTGGACAATCGCAGAGCGCGTACGCCGCAATTCATCCGGCTCGCTTGTCGGGGCCTGCATCACAGATTTCAGGCCGCGCCGGGATCAGCTGACGGACTATGCGGACGATCACGGAAGGCCCGACGCGCAACGTCAAGGGTCTGGCCATCGTCATCGTCGAGCAGGCTGGCAACCGTCGTCGTGGCCAACTGCGGCTTTGGCTGCAATATTTCAAAGACATTGCCGTCCGGGTCGCGGCCAAAGAACACAACCGCATTCCCAAAATCATGTGGCGCTGAATGCAGCTCGACCCCGGCTGCGGACAATCGCGCATGGTCCGCCGCGATGTCGTCACTCTCAAAGCACAGATGATTCCAGCCGGGTGCCGCCATGTCGCGCTTGCTGACGGGCAATGTTTCGGGCGCAAGATACTGCCAGAATTCAAGCTCGACATTGGCAAGCCGGATCCACGCGCCGTGGAACCGGGCATTCTCCAATCCACCGACAAGGTCAAACTTGCGGTCCGGGCCAAAACTGCCACGGCGGTGCACTTCCACCCCCGTCAATGTCGCATAGAAATCGGCGAGGCGGTCAATCGCGGGGCTGACCGTCGCGGTGTGTGCGAACCACGGCCGCGTGATGGTGGCGGGTGCCCACGGCACCCCCTCCACCTCAATGATATTGGCTTCCGGGTCACGCAGATAGGCATAGCTGTTGCCCGTACCAAGGCCGGACGGCCGGGCATGGGCGCTCGCGCCGGCGGCGACCATGCCATCGAACAAGGTATCGGTGAGATCACCCTGCAGGCAGATATGCCGGATGCCCGCCGCATAGACGGCTGGCTTTCCGGCATCCGCTTCCGGCCGTTGCGCAAACTGAAACAGCTCAAGACAACCCAGCGTCCCTTTGAGGAACGCCACTTCTGCACCAGCGTGATCGACCTGCAACAGCGCCCGGTTGGTCGCATTGTCCGCAAGGGCGAAGCGCGCGGTCACGGTGAACGCCTGTTCCGCCGAGTAAAACGCAATCGCGCGATCAAGATCGCGGACGGACAGACCGGTATGATGTAGCCCAACAATCATCGCTATATCCCTCTTTGGGTTTGCTCGAGGCTGGCGGCGGCAAGCTGGGCATCGATGTCATCGCGAATGGCGCGGTGGCGCGCGGCGGTCAGTTCATAGCGCCACGACAACATTGCCGCGCACAGCACGAGAACACAGGGAATGACGCTGTAGCTGATCGTCAACGCAAGCAGTGGCCGCGCCTGACTCTCCCCTGCCGAATTATATCCCACTGCCCCGAGAATCAGCAGCGGCAGGCCAGCACCCAGTGCATACCCCATCTTCTGCACCATCGCGATTGCGGCGAAGAACAATCCCTGCTGACGATCAAGCGTGCGGGCGGTATCGATATCAACCGTATCGGCAACCATCGCATTGGGCAGCATCAACACCGCACCATAACAGGCCCCCTTCACGATGAAGAGCGCGGTGAACAGCATCACGCCGCCGCGCGGCACAAAAAACATCAACGCGTTGCTCACCGCGACAATCACCAGTGCAACGCAAAGCGCACGATGCTTTTCAAGCTTGCGCGCCAGCCAGACCCAGGACGGCACCATCACCAGTGCGGCAATGAAATAGGCGAAATAAATTGCCCCGATATTGGCGACGCCCACCACATCGCGTGCGAAAAACACGGTTATCGTCTGCCGGAAAACTTCTCCGATGGTCGCGATCAGCACCATCAGCGTCACCCGCAGGAACGCCCGGTTCGAGAACAGCATCCGCGCCGCAGCGGCAAGATCAAGCGGCGCCTTCCGGATCGGCGCGGCCGGTTCCGGAACGAGAAAGAAGGCAATCCCGGCGCACAAGGGCAGGGTGAGGAAGATGAAAAGACTGATCCCTGCCATGACATCGGCACTGGTCGCGCCGGGCGTCAGCAAGATATAGGTCGGGATCAGCGTCGAGACGATCAATCCGGCGATGCTGAAGAACTGCATCACGGAATTGATCCGTGTGCGGACATGATAATCGGTGGAGAGTTCCGCTGCCCAGGCGTTGTAGGGCAACTGGATCAGGGTGAAACCGAAATAGACCAGCGACACGGCTGCCAGAAAATAGCCAATGCTGACGCCGGGACTTGGCCTGAACAACAGGTAAACCCCTGCCATCAGGGCGATTGTCCCGAAAATCAGCCAGATGCGGCGGCGACCGATTGATGGGCGCCAGCGATCAGTCAGCACCCCGATGACCGGGTCGATGATGAAGTCAGACAGCCGGGCAAGGATAAGCGATATGCCCACCAGTTGCAGCGCAAGGTGCATCTGGCCGGAATAGAGCGGCGCCAGGTAGATCGCGATCGGCAAGCCGATGGCGCCGAGTGGCAACTGGACAGAACCAAAGGCGATGATGCGCGCCAGAGATACCTGGCGCTCACCCGCCACGCCCGGGGAGGTCATGCCGCCAAACCCGGAAGACATTGGGGAGCGAGACGATGATGGCACATGGCTGGCATTGAGTTCAGCTCCTTTGGACGATCCACGCCTACATCGGGAAAATCGAGTGCCCGCCGTCGATGACCAGCGACTGGCCGGTCATGAAATTGCTTTGCTGCGAGGCGAGGAAGACGGCGATTCCCTCCATGTCTTCCAGCTTGCCGATCTTGCCGGAGGCCGAACGACGATGGCAGGCTTCCTGAAACGCCGGAGGCGTATTCAGCGACATTTCAGTCTCAATAAAGCCCGGCAGGATGGCATTGACCTGAATCTGGCTGCGCCCAAGCTCAATCGCCAGCGACCGCACCAGCCCCGTCACCGCCGCCTTTGTCGTGCAATAACCAGCGCCTGCGGGAATCCCCAACACGGCAGCGACCGACGACGTCACGATCAGCTTGCCCGGCGCCTTGCGCTCCTGCCAATGCCGCGCGGCCAGTTGAAATGTGAAGACAACACTCATCACATTCAGGTCGATGGTCTGTGCCCAGTCATCGGCGGCAAGCCCGGTAAAGGCACCGCGCGCGCCAGCGCCACCGGCATTGGCAAAGCAGCTGTCAATATGGCCGAACCGCTCGACCGTGCGGACAAAGGCATCAGCCGAAGAGGCCATATCTGTGACATCCGCGACAAAACTCTCCGCCGTCCCACCCATCGCCGTCAGTTCAGCGACAGCGCGTTGGTTCTTTTCCTCGCTCCTGCCCCAGATCGCGACGGCAGCGCCCGCGCGCACCAGTCCCTTGGCCATGGCCAGCCCAAGGCCGCCATTGCCGCCGGTCACCAACGCGACATGTCCTCGCAGGTCGAACAGGCCCTGTTGTTCGCTCATTCGCCGACTGCCTTGTGCTGCATTTCCAACCCCCGTGCCCAACGCCGTTGAAACCCGCGCCAGTATCGTGGCTGATCATCACCAGCCATTTTACCACCAACTTGCTGGCCAAAGGCCAACGGCCAGACACCATCATCCGCTATCGGCGTGGGTACGTCGAGATAGCGCGTACGGTCGGCCAAACCCTTCAACGTGCGATCAAGAAAGGCGAGGATGAAATGCTCATTGATCGCTTCGATGCGATCCTTGCGCCACACCGGATCAGCCGTAAATTCAATCAACGGAAAATCGGCGCTGTCCGGCAGGGTGACCGGGTTTCCGGCAATATTATGTGCGGCCTCGCGATAAACCAGCAGATAGCGGTCGCTGCCCTTGGCCTGGGTGAAGATCCGGCGGACCCCATGCTGATAATCGACCACGTCATCCTGATCGCCATCAATCAGCAACAACGGCGTCTTCAGAGTGCCAAGCGCTGCCTCGTCCCACACCATGGCACTCGGCTGGGCACCCCAGGGAGCCATGGCAACGACCGCCTTGATCCGCTGTGCCAGACCGGCGTCAACGCGCGGCAACTGCGCCCGCGTCGCTGCGGGCACCTGGGCATAGGCTGGCGCTGCGGGATCAACCGGAACACCAGCGGTGATCAAGGTGCCGTAACCGCCCATCGAATAGCCGATCAGACCGACTGACGCCCGGTCGATCTGCTGCGCGACGCCGCTGCTGGCGAGCGTTCCACCGAGCAGCGCGTGCAACACAAATTGCTGATCGGCCGAACGGCGCAACAACACCGAGCCAAAAGAAGCGAGAAACGAAGGTATGTCATGAACCGGCTGATCGACATGGTCGATGGCGGCGACGACATAACCATGTGACGCAAGAACTTCGCCCAGCTGGCTCATATGGGTATCCCAGCCACCATAGCCGTGCGACAGGATGATCAGGGGAAAGCGTCCCCCGGTCAGCGGCGCGGCACGGGTCAGGGCATTCCCACGCAGGACAATCGTGGTCGGCTGTTGTCCAGGTGCTGTATGGACATGGCTGTAGGTCGCCGGCACAGCCCCCTTGGTCGCACGTGCCGGATACCATAATCGCACGCCAATATTGCGGCCACCCGTCGCGACATTGTGAAATTCAGTGCCGACAACGCCCTGCCCCCAGCCCGACAGTTCCGGCATTTCGGCCCGTCGCGGCACGGGCGGGCTGGCGGGCCGGGCCTGTGCCGGGGCTGGCAGAAAGAGGATCGCCAACAGCGCTGCGAGCACTGACCGCCAGTCACGGTTCATCATCATCATTGCCACCCGGAACTTGAATCTTGCCTGAAAAGGGGCAGGCGAAGACAACAGCTTCGCCTGCCCAGGGGGGAGATTCACGGCGCGTAACGCCCCGCCGAACTCAGTGAAAACCGACACGCAGGCTCACACCATAGGTGCGGGGATCAAGCAGGAAGGCGCTGCGGAAACTGCCAACAAGGTTCGAGTTCGCCTCAAGGAAGGTGATGCTGTCCTGGTTGGTCAGATTCTTGACAAACGCTGTCAGACTCCAATCGTCACCGCGCCGGGCAATCTGGACCGAAGCATCAAGCTGTGACCAGGTACCGACGCGGTCAGCCGCGACGTTGAACTCACGCGAGTAGAAGCCCGACTGTGAATAGAAATCGACGCGCGGACGAACTGTCCAGTTTGACCCTGCCTCAATCGTATATTCACCGGCGAGCTTGAGCGTCCGCCGCGGGGCGTTTGGCAACTGGTTGCCCTGCAACTGGAACAGCGCGTTGCCACGGGTCGGGTCCGCTGATTTGAAATCACTGCGAACCGAGGTGTCGAGCAGCCCCAAAGTTGCCTCAAAACGCAGCGGCTGGATCGGCTGATACACCAGTTCCGCCTCAAAACCGCGCACCCGCGATTTCGGGATATTGGTATTGGCCACTGCCGTGCCGACCAGATTGCCGACGATCAGGTTGGAATATTCATAGTTGAACAGCGCCAGGTTGAGTCGCCCCTTCCCACCAAGGAAAGAGTTTTTCATGCCCAACTCATAGGCATCAACCACTTCGGAACCGAACACCGGAATGGTGTTATTGCCGGGATTGAAGCCGCCCGATTTGAAACCGCGCGAAAATGAAGCGTAGATGTTGGTATCGCGGGTAAAGGAGAGTTTCGGGCTCCAGTTAACGACGGCGCGCCCGGTGACACGATTGAAGCTGGCATCGCCGATGAAATAGGCCCCAAGGGCGAAGGTACCCGAGGCCGTCTCGATGTGCTTCTTGTCATGGGTGTAGCGCAGACCTGCGGTAATCTTCAGATTATCGGCCAGGTTGAAATAGGCCTCGCCAAAGATGGCAGTTGATTTGACCGCGCCAAGGCGGGTGTCAAACTTTGATACCGCGCCGCGCAGCAGATCTGACGGCGCCCAGGTATCAACATAACCCGAGGCACGGGCATTCAGATAGAACCCGCCAAGGATGAAATTAAACGGGCCGCTGAAGCGTGACGCCAGCCGCACTTCCTGGCTGAACTGGCGCGCGGTACCGCCGCCGGTCTGCGACGTGCGGTAGTCTGTGGTGGTCACCGACTTGCCCGAAAGCAGATAGGTGAGCACGCCATTGCCGTTGCCGTCGTTGGGAATGACGAGGCTGCCATAGGTGCCAGGGATGAAGGCATTGGGGCGATAGCCCTGATCAAAGTCACGCTCGCTGCTGTTGTTGCCGTCACGCAGGCTCGTCACTGACGTTACCGTGACATTGCCGAATTCCTGGTTGATCTCCAGCGTGCCTAGGAAGTCCTTCGCCTTCCGGAACGGACGGACATCAATATTCACCTCACGCAGGTTTGTCGGGTTCTGCGTGAAAGTTCCGGCCCGCACCGCGCCTGGCAACAGGAAACTGTCAATCGGGAAGTTGGTTGTCGGGAAAGCGGTCGACACCGAATTGGCCGAGCAACCGAAGGTCGGGTCCGGCGTACACAGCGACTTCGCCGCCTCCTGCCGGTCTGAATCCTCCCGGAAATAGGTCAGCACCAGATCAATCTTGGTCGAGCTCGTCGGCTCAAAGCGTGTGCTTGAACGCAGCGTATATTGATTGCGCCCGTCAATCATCGACCCGTCAAACAGGTTCCTGGTATAGCCTGAGCGATTAATGTAATTTGCCGCAAAGCGTTGTGACAGACCCGAGGCGATCGGGATGTTGATCGCGGCGCTGGCGCGAAGGCCGCGCGGGCTTTCCGCCTGCATGTCGACATAACCCTCGAACTGGTCGGTCGGACGGCGCGTAACCAGGCTGATCACCCCGCCCGTGGTATTGCGGCCAAACAGGGTGCCCTGCGGCCCGCGCAAAACTTCGATGCGCTCCATGTCGAAAAAGTCGCCAAAGGTGCTGCCCGACTGCAGGAAGGCGCCGTTGACGAGAACGCCGATATTGGTGTCGCCGGTGCCACCATAAGACGCCGAGCCAACGCCACGGATGGTGATGTTGCGGTTGGCGGAAAGCGTCACGTTCGGCGCGTTGAACTGCAGATCCTTGCTGTCTTCCACCTTTGCCGCTTCCAGCGCGGCTGAATTTAGCGCGGTGATCGCAATCGGAACATTCTGGACGTTTTCCGGGCGCTTCTGCGCGGTGACGATGACCGTGTCGCGTTCATCCACCTGATCAGCGGCGGCAGGCGGTGACGCCGCGCCAGACTGCGCCGTCGCCGGCGCAGCCATCGAAGCCCAGCTCATCGCGACCAGCGACACACCCAACATACGCTTGAATTGCTTCGGCATTCCACCCTCCCATTATTATTGACGTATTGTACAATTATATTGGACATCACGTCAATAGGAGTCGGAAAGCCAGCTAAGCAGCGGAGAAAACTCGACTCAATGGCCGTTTTTGAGTCAAAAGCGACGCGACTCGTCGCTCTATTGGACGACTCGACATTATCGTGAAAGATGGTTGCCATGCCAGTGCGCCGGGCGTTCGAGAGGGGATCCCGTCATGTGCGCCAGATAGTGGCGCGACCTGCGGCAGGGGCAGCATGGCTCGCAGATTGGCAAGGTGACCTGCGGTCAGGGAGAGTCGGCAACAGCCCGATATTCGTAGACGAAGGACTTGTCGCCCTTTCGGCTGACCCATGGGCCTGCCGGTGGCAGCATATCCTGCTCGTCCTTTTCCACATCCCAGGGTCGGCCCAGCACCGTCCCGCCTGGATCACATATCACCCAGCCGCTGCGCGGCGACCATTGGAGATAGATCTCAGAATCGGCACGACGCCAGGCGGGCCTCCCATTGCGCAGGCAGGCAGGTTCATATCGATAGGTTGTGTCGTCGAGGCATCGACGCAGCTCGATAAAAAAGGCGCCCATTTCACCTGCCTCCATCAGATCGAGTCCCCGTCGCCGTCACCATCGCCCTGGTCTGACAATTTTCGGCCCCACGCCCAATACCCCAACAGGATGCCGGGAATATCGCTGACCGCTGAGCCGGGCCCGAAGCCTCATGCTCAGAACGGCAGTAGGCAGGCTCCGACCGCAGGTTGGGCGACGACCATCAGTTGGGGCGACATATTGGCTTGCTCCCAATGCCTCACGACCGCCGCCGAAACCTCATCCACCTTTTCATGCGGCAATACCGCGACGACGCAACCGCCAAACCCGCCACCTGTCATCCGCGCGCCGCCTGCCGGGCCGATCACGCGCGCCAGGCAATCGACCAGTGCGTCAACCGCTGGCAAGCTGATCTCAAAATCATCCCGCATGGAAACATGCGACGCGTACATCGCCCGACCGAACGCTGCGATATCGCCATTGGCAAGGTCACGGCTAGCCGCGACAGTCCGGTCATTGTCCGACACAATATGACGAGCCCGTCGAAAGGCCAGCTCGTCCAATTCGCCGCGTGCGGCAACCAGCCTGGTCAAATCAAGGTCACGGAGTGCGGCAACGCCGTAGTGCATCGCCGCCCGCTCGCACTGACGACGGCGTTCATTATAGGCACTCTCAACCAGGCCCCGCGTTACACCCGAGTGCACAATCATGATCCGGGCATCCCCAGGAAATGCAATCGGCTGGATCGCGAGATTCCGGAAATCGATCAACAGCGCCTCGCCCTCGGAGCCAAAGGCTGAGGTCAATTGATCCATCAGCCCACAGGCACACCCAACAAAATGATGCTCCGACCACTGCGCGACGCGAGCCAGGACAGCACGGTCCGGATCCACTGCTCCGGCCAATGTGGTCAAGCCAAGTGCCAGGGCAACGCCCAGCGACGCAGAGGATGACAGTCCGGCGCCCTGTGGAACATCGCCAGCGATCACCAGGTCAGCGCCGCAAACCGGCAGGTCAAAGTGCGGCAACCCACACGCCACGCCGCGAACATGATTTTCCCAATGCCCCGCGTCACGCGGCGAGACGGTTGCGTCAAGCTCGAATGACCCGACAGCACCCGCCAGATCAAGCGCTCGCGCCTCAATAAGAATGTCAGTCCGACGGCCCAACGCAACCACGGTACCAAATGACAAGGCGCATGGCAGCGAAAAGCCGTCATTATAATCCGTGTGCTCGCCGATCAGGTTCACGCGGCCAGGCGCAAAAGCGACCAAGTCCGGCTCCCGGGCAAAGGTCTCGCGAAAATTGGCCAATGCGCGCGCCAACAGTCCTGGATCAACGCTCATCGAGACCTCCCACAGAAAAATGCACCGGCGACACGGCGCGCAGGCGTTCCGCCGCAAGCTCCGGCGTCAGGTCGCGCTGCGCCTCCGCCAGCATTTCATAGCCGACCATGAATTTGCGTACCGTCGCGGACCGCAACAACGGGGGATAGAAATGCGCGTGCAGCTGCCAATGGCTGTCATTTTCCGCCCCATAAGGAGCACCATGCCAGCCCATGGAATAAGGGAAGGATACGCCGAACAGATTGTCGTAGCGCGCGGTCAGCTCCCCAAGGACGGCAGCCAGGTCATCCCGCTCCGCCGAACCAAGCTGGTCAAACCGCTGAACCGCAAAGCGCGGCAGCAACAATGTTTCAAACGGCCAGGTTGCCCACCACGGCACAATCGCCAGCCAATGGCATGTCTCGACCACCACACGTGGGCCGCCCGCCTCGCGCGCCGCGACATCCGCCAGCAATGCGCGGCCATGCGCCGCATAATAATCACGCTGCTTGCCATCTTCAGCGGCGGGCTCATCCGGCACATGGCTGCTTGCCCAGATTTGCCCGTGCGGATGTGGGTTGGAACAGCCCATTGCCGCCCCCTTGTTCTCAAATATCTGTACCCAGGGATAGTGCCGGCCAAGCTCGCCAGCCTGCTCCGCCCAGCAATCTATTACCGCGCGGATTTCGGTCGCCGACAATTGCGGCAACGTCTTTGCATGATCGGGCGAGAAACACATGACACGGCATTGCCCGGCGACCGGTTCGGCGCGGAGCAGCGCGTCTCCCGCGATCTGCGGGTCTCCGGCAGCCAGCGCAGGTAACAAGGCAGGAAAGTCGTTATCGAACACCCATACACCGGCATAATCCGGGTTGCGTGTGCCGTTGGCGCGCACATTGCCCGCGCAAAGATAGCAATCAGGGTCATGCGCGGGTGCTGCCGCGTCGCCCGCTGCCTCAACCTGCCCCGACCAGGGGCGTTGGGTGCGATGCGGTGACACCAGCACCCAGCGCCCGGTCAGCGGGTTCAGCCGCCGCTGGACAATTGCGGCCTCGCTCATGTCCGCGACCATGGCCCGACATAGCGCGCGCGATTGCCGAAGATCAGCCGATTGGCACCAAGCGCCACCAGCACCGAAGATACCAGCACCAGCAGCATGACGTCGATATAATGAAGGCCGCCCATGCCGAAATGCTGATAGAAGGTTTCACCCGCAAAGAGCGTGTCGGGCTTGTACAGAACAAATGTGTGCAGCGCATACGCCGCGACACCGTAGAGCAGGCCGATCACCGCAGCCCGTGCATTGATGTTGGCAAACATCAAGCCGGCAATAAACGCCGAGAGCACAGGCATTGATGTCAACCCGTTCAATTCCTGTAGCAGGTTGATGATGCTCTGCGCGTTTTCAAACACCGGAACGAGCAACACTGAGATGCAGGTTAAAACGACCGAAACCACCGCTGCCAGCCGCCAGTGATCGAGCACTTTGTTGATAAATTTATCATGAAAATCAATCGAATAAAGCGCTACTGAACTATTCAGAATCGCACTGGTATGGGCGATGATTGCAGCGGCCATAAGCGCAGCAAAGGCACCCGACATCCAACCGGGCAGCACATGAGCGACAACCCGGCCATAAGTGGCATCCCCCAGCGGCCCAAACAGCTTGTATCCCACCACACCGGGGATCACGACAATCGCCGGGATGATCAGGATACGCACAGTCGCCGCCGCAAATACCCCGCGCTGTGCTTCGCGCACTGTCGGCGCCGTCATCGCCTTTTGCGTGATGTTCTGGTTGGTCGACCAGTAAAAGATCTGGATAAAGACCATCCCGGTAAACAGCGTGTGCAACGGGATGGGCGAGGTGGCCGAGCCGACCATAGACACTCTTTCCGCCGGAACTCCGCTGAACAGGTCAAAATTGACCGCGTTGAGCGCCAAAACCACCACCAGCATGGCAATGGCCAGCACACCGATGCCCGAAAACGTGTCCATCACCGCCACCGCGCGGAGCCCGCCGGTGATGGTATAAAGCGCCGCGATCACGGCCATCGGCGCGGCGAACCAGACCAGCGACCAATCAACGCCAAACATCGATTTCAGGAACAGCGCGCCCGAATAAAGCGCGGCCGGCAGATAAATCAGCACATTGCCGAGCAGGAAGATCGCGGAGGTAACGGTGCGGATACTGCCACCTTCATAGCGCCGTTCGAGCAACTCGGTGACGGTGGTGCAGTCGTTGCGATAATAGATCGGAACAAACACAAAGGCGAGGATGAGCAGGCCGAAAAAGCCGCAAATCTCCCACCATGCCAGCAACAGCATCTGGTTGCCGTTGATCCCGACAAGCTGCTCGGTCGACAGGTTGGTCAGCGTGATCGAGCCTGCAATATAGAGCCAGGTCAGGCCACCCCCGGCGCGGAACACATCCTTGCCAGAGCCATCATGCCCTGTCGTGCTGCTGCGCACCTTGAGCCAGGTTGCCAACCCGATCAGCACCGTGATGGCGGCAAACACCACAATCTGGATCGGCGCGATCGCCGAAATACCTGCCCGCATCAAGATGCCCCCAATTCCCGTAACCGGTGCCTCGTATCATCGCCGTTGTGACATGCACAGCACCATTGTTGGCAGGTGGCCAAGCAGCTAACAATGGTAACGATATGACAAGTAAACCAGCCATCATTCGTTGCGACGCCAATGGTATAACCCTTGTTTTTGACCTGCGCCGGGGATTTGTTGAGCTCCTGTGGGTCGGCAACGCCCTTCCTGAATGGGAGGATCTCGCCATGCTGGGCGACGCCCATCGGCGTGGGCGCCACGCGGACCAGGCGGATACCCCGGTGCCACGATCGATCATGCCGCAATCAGGTTGGGGCTATGAAGGGACGCCAGCCGTCTGGCTCACGCTCGACGGCGCTCCCTTCATGGCCCCCCTTGTTTTCACGGATGTCCGTTCATCAGTTGACACCATTAGCTTTACGCATGTGGCAGCAAGCGAAGGCATTGTGATCGAAAGCCGCTGGTCAATCGCAGCATCGGGCATGGTGGTGTCCGAGGTATCCATTACCAACAACGGCAAACACAAGGTCGGCGTGCTGTCACTGGCATCGCTGGCGTTGCCACTGCCTGGCTGGGCGAGCCACGCAACACATTATTCCGGGCGCTGGGCCGGCGAGATGCGTGGCGAACGCGCGCCGCTGCAAAGCGGTGTGCGCGGCGCCACTTCCCACGGTGGGCGCCCGGGATTTGGCGGTGGCAACTGGATCCGGATTGAAGCCGCCGACACACATGAGGGTCACGGCGCGGCGATTGCCGCACATCTGGCCTGGAGTGGCGACCACTTCCTGCACATGGAACGAAATGCCGATGGCGAGGCAATGCTGCTGATGGGTGCCCGGTTACAACCTGGCGCGATCACGCTGGCATCAGGGGAGTCGTGGAAGACGCCGGACGCAATCTTCGCCGTCAGTGACGACGGGATCGCCGCGACGCGACACATTTTCCACCAACACGCGCTCAATCATACCATCCCGCCGTCAACGCTGGCAGCCCCAAGAAGGGTTCACCTGAACAGCTGGGAGGCGCTTGACTTCAATCTTGCAAGGCCAGCGCTGCTCGCACTGGTTGATGCGGCTTCCGCCTTGGGGGTCGAGCGGTTCGTACTGGACGATGGCTGGTTCATGGGACGGCGCGACGACACGACCAGCCTGGGCGACTGGACGCCCGATCCAACCCTGTTCCCAGACGGATTGGCGCCGTTAATTGCCCATGTCGAGCGACAGGGTATGGATTTTGGCCTGTGGGTTGAACCTGAAATGGTCAGTCCCGACAGTGATCTGTACCGCAAGAACCCTGACTGGTGCCTCAACCATGTCGGCCAACCTCGCCCGACACAGCGCGGACAATTGGTACTTGATCTTACAATCCCGGCCGTAACAGATCATTTGTTTGAACGGCTCGACGCCTTGCTGCGCGACCATCGCATCGCGTACCTGAAATGGGACCATAATCGGGATCTTTTCCCGCAGGCCAGCCCAGCCCATGCACAGGTCAGGTCGCTCTACAGGCTGCTGGATCGGTTACGGGACGCTCATCCTGCGGTCGAAATCGAAACCTGCGCCAGCGGCGGTGGGCGGGTTGATTTTGCCATGCTGCAGCGTTGCACACGCTTCTGGGCAAGCGACAACAATGACGCGATTGAACGGTTGCGGATCAACCGCGGCTGGTTCGACTTCCTGCCGCTTGCCATTATCGGCAATCATATTGGCCCAAGCCCCAACCCCATTACGGGACGTGCTCTGCCGGTAGATTTTTGCGCCAAGGTTGCATTGTTCGGCCATATGGGGGTTGAAGCAAATCCCCTTGCCATGAGCGAATCTGATCGCGCTGTGGTGGCTGCGCATATTGCACTGTACAAGCAATGGCGTCCGGTCCTGCATGGCGGGCAGCTGCATGCGATCGTTGGCGATGAACCCGGAATCCACGGATGGTTCGCCTGGCGGGATGGTCGCGGCATCGCGCTCGTCGCCCAGACCTGTCAGGCAATTTATTTTGATAGCGCACCGATCCGGATCCCCGGCCTCAATCGCGCGGGCCGCTATCGCGTCCGTTTGCTGGAACCCTTGCCAACGCGGACAAGATTGCAGATCGGGTTGCCGGAACAATGGGCTACCGGCCTGGTGTTGTCGGGCCAGTTCCTGGCCGAAACCGGCATACTCCTCCCTCTGCGGCAACCTGAGACCGCTGTCCTGCTGTCAATCGAAACCGAGGACTGACGCACCCACCGCCACCACAGCACCCGGCCAGGAACCCCGTGGCCAGCGCGATCATGCGTTGCTATACGCAACCTGACAAACCCGGGGACAGGGCGGAGCAGGATGCCAATCGAAGCCAGGATCAACGGCAAACCGGTGTCGATCACCGCCGAGCCCGACACGCCGCTGCTGTGGGTGATCCGCGAAGAGCTGGGCATGACGGGCACCAAGTTTGGCTGCGGCATTGCGGCGTGCGGGGCGTGCAGCGTGCATATCGACGGTGCGGTGACCCGGTCATGCAGCGTGCCCGTCAGCGATATTGCCGGCAAGTCGATCACCACCATCGAAGGGCTGGCGCAACCAGACGGCAAGCTCCACGCACTGCAAGCGGCGTGGATTGAACATCAGGTGCCGCAATGCGGCTATTGCCAGTCGGGGCAGATCATGGCGGCAGCCGCCCTGCTGGCCACGTCACCCAAGCCAACCGATGCGCAGATTGACGAGGCGATGACCAACATCTGCCGCTGCGGAACCTATCCGCGCATTCGCGCGGCGATCCACGCCGTCGCCGGCCAGGGCTGAGGAGCAGCAGCATGGGCATCAAGCGCAGGGCGTTTCTGATCGGCGGCGCGGCGATCGTCGGTGGCGGTGTTTTCGCGATCGGCTGGGCCGATCACGCGGCCCGCAATACCGCCGCCAACCTGACCGAAGGCAAGGGTGGGCACAATTTTGCCACCTGGCTGCGCATTGGTGAGGATGACCGCATCACGCTATTCTCACCTCATACCGATATCGGCCAGGGATCGAACACCGGCCTGGCGCAAATGCTCGCCGATGAACTCGACGCCGCCTGGGCACATGTCGAGGTTGTCGCTGCGCCAGCTGAACCGGCCTTTGCCAATGTCCCGCTGGGTCGCGGCTTTCTCGCTGAGATGACTGGCCACCCTGATCTCGTTGCCAGCCTGCCCAACGCGTTGCTGTCAATGATCGCGCGGTCAATGAACCTGCAGATTACCGGCGGGTCGTCCGCGCTGCGCTTTACCGGGCAAAAGGGTATGCGCGTGATCGGCGCGGCAACCCGGCTTGCGCTGGTTGAGACGGCAGCCAGCCGATTGGGCGTACCGACTTCGGAGCTGACCACCGCTGACAGCAAGGTGATCCACGCCGCGTCGCGCCGCTCGCTGCGCTATGGTGAACTTGCCGCCGAAGCCGCTGGCCGCTCGCTGGACAGCGCGCCAAAGCTCAAGGACGCCAAGGCGTTTCGCTATATCGGCCAGTCGATCCCCCGCCTCGACATCCCGGCCAAGGTCAACGGCACTGCGCAATATGGCATGGATTTTTCTGTTCCTGACATGCGCGTCGCCACAGTGATGGCCGCGCCGGTGCGCGGCGGAAAACTCCTTTCCGTTGACCCGGCCCCGGCAATGGCAATCAGCGGCGTTGAGAAGGTCATCAAGCTCGACGCCGCGGTTGTGGTGGTCGCCAAAGGCTATTGGCAGGCGCTGAAGGGTTTACGCGCACTGGCACCGAAATTCAGCAATGGCGGCCATGGCGGCATCTCGACCGCATCGATCTTCGCCGAGCAGAACAAGTTGCGCCAGGCGAACAAACCCGACGCAACTGCCGGCAGCGGCGATGTTGCGGCGGCGCTGAAGGCAAAGGGTGCCCGGCTGGTACAGGCCGATTATCAGGTGCCGTTCCTTCACCATGCGATGATGGAGCCCTTTGCGCTCACCGCGCACCACAAGGATGGCAAGCTTGATGTGTGGGGCGGGATGCAGGATCCGCTCGCGTCCAAGATGGCGGCAGCCAAGGCAGCAGGACTCAGCGCTGATGCGGTGACGTTCCACCCGATGCTGATCGGTGGCAGCTTCGGACGGCGCCTGCCGATGTATATGGAAATCGTCGATCAGGTCGCGCAGGTCGCAATGCAGCTGCCTCATCCGGTAAAGCTGATCTGGGCGCGCGAGGAAGAAGTCGCACAGGGTGCCTATCGCCCGCAAAGCTCCGCCGCACTCAAGGCATCACTCGATTCCGGTGGCAAGATCACCGCATGGCAGAATGACTATGCCCAGCCGGAAGACGCATCCAGTGAAGTGCCGCTGTTTTACGATCTGCCGGCGGCCTCAAGGCGGCATTTCAAGCAGGTGTCGAACCAGATTGTCGGTGCCTGGCGCTCGGTCAATGCAACCCAGCACGGCTTTTATACCGAGAGTTTCATGGATGAGCTGGCACATGCGGCCGGCGTTGATCCGGTTGCGTTCCGTCGTAACCACCTCAAGCCCGGCTCACGCCATCTTGGCGTGCTCAACGAAGTGGCCAGCCGCAGCGGCTGGGGATCACCGCTCCCGGCTGGCACCGGGCGCGGCGTGGCGATGGTCGAATCCTTCAACACCATTGCTGCCCATGTCATCGAGGCGACGCTGAAAGACGATGGCACGCCGAAAATCCTGAAGGTCACTGCGGTTGTCGATTGCGGAACCGTGGTCAATCCGCGTGCGGCTGAGGCGCAGGTCATGGGCGGCATCGTCATGGGTCTCTCTACCGCCGTTGGTGAAGCGATCACGCTCGACAAGGGGGCGGTGATGCAGGGCAATTTCAGCGACTACACCATCCTGAAACTTGCCGATGCACCCGCGATTGACGTCCACTTCCTTGCCAGCGGTGCGGAAATGGGGGGCATTGGCGAACCGGGCCTTCCCCCGGCAGCACCGGCATTGGCCAACGCGCTGTTTGCCGCGACCGGCAAGCGCGTCCGCCACCTGCCGATCATGGCGCAGGCCAGGGGATAAGCTGGTAACGGCACGATTAACCTCAAACTCACACCCCGCCGCCTAATATCAGCACTTCGAGCTGGAATGCGGCATGGGCGATTTCGACTTTACCTCAATCACAGACGTTGTGGCACGACTGGTCGGCTTCTGGGAGAACCAGTTGCTCGGCACTTTCCTGTCGCGCGGGTCGACATTGGCGCTCGACGGGTTGCTGTGCACCCTGTTGCTGGCGGCATTTCTCGCCGTCCCGCGTGGGCGACAACGAATGCCCAGGCTTGCGGTGTGGTGGCGCGCGCTGTTTCCGCGTCGGCTGTTGCGCACGACATCCGGCCGCACCGACATCGGCTTCTTTCTGTTCGGCCTGTTCGGCTATGGCCTGCTCTTTGGCTGGACCCTGTTTTCAGCCGGCCCGGTTGCCGCCTTGGCCGCTGATCGGCTGACCTGGCTGTTCGGCCCGGCGCCCGCCGCTGCATTACCCGGTTCCCTGACGAGGGCGATCCTGACGGTGGCACTCTTTCTCGCCCATGAATTCGCCTATTGGCTTGATCACTATCTCAGCCACAAGGTGCCCTTCCTGTGGCAATTCCACCGCGTCCATCACAGCGCCGAAAGTCTCTCGCTGCTGACCAACTTCCGCGTTCATCCGCTCGACACACTGGTCTATGCCCATGTCATTGCTCTCGTCGTGGGATCAACCCAGGGCGTGGCGCGCTACCTGCTCGGTGCAGAGGTTGGCGGATGGACAGTGGGTGGTACCAACATGCTCGTCATGGCGGCAGCCATTGGCCTGACCCATGTCCAACATTCACACCTGTGGATCACCTTCGGGCCACACTGGGGCCGTTGGCTGCTCAGCCCGGCACATCATCAGATCCACCACTCAGCCGACCCACGCCACTTTGATCGCAACTTCGGCAGCGCACTGGCAATCTGGGACCGGCTTTTCGGCACCTTCCACATGCCCGCCATGGTGCGCGAACCACTGCGCTTTGGCGTTGGAGGCGCAGAGACCTCACCGCATGGCCTACACGCTGTCACAGTGCAGCCGGTGATTGATGCGCTGGCCTTGATCGTCCCGCGAGGCGGCAATGCGGTGCCGTCGCCCGAAACCCCCGGCGTAGCAGCGATCAGGGCCACAACGAGCTAAAATGCGCTTCAATGAGGTGAGCAGCTATCCTCAATCCCTGTCGGGGCCCAAGCTGAAAGAAGGCGCGATAGGGGCGGGCCTCGCCCACGGCACGCGCAACCGATGGCCGAGCGAGCAGCCGCGCGGGATAGGCTCGGAGCGTGGCGAAGTGCGCATCGATCGGATCGGCGGGGATCAGCGCCTTTCACGTGTAGGACAAGAAGGGTGACCGACAAGCTGCAGGGTCACGCGGGATGGTTCCCGGCAAAGGCGGCTTCGAGCGTTGCGATGTCGATCTTCCGCATCTGCATCATCGCACCCATGGCGCGCTGGCTCGCTGCGGCATCGCTGCTGGTCATCATGTCCATCAGCCGGCGCGGCGTGATCTGCCATGACAGGCCGAACTTGTCCTTGCACCAGCCGCACATCGATTCCGCGCCGCCATCGGCGATGATTGCGTTCCACAACCGGTCCGTCTCGGCCTGGTCATCGGTATAGACCTGGAACGAGACCGCCTCATCAAACTTGTACATCGGGCCACCGTTCAGGCCGAGAAAATCCTGGCCGAGCACGGTGAACGTGACCGTGATGACGTCACCGGCCTTGCCGCTCGGATAATCGAGCGGGGAACGATTGATCGTCCCGACCTGTGAATCGGGGAAGGTCGCAGCATAGAAATTCGCCGCTTCCTCGGCTCTGCCATCGAACCACAGGCAGGTGGCAATGCGTTTGCCGGACATGGTCTCTCTCCGCTTGTCGTTATTGTCTGCCTGGACCCACGACGCCAAACATCACGCCATGCGGGTCGCTGGCGATAATGATGCGATCGCCGCCGGGTACGTCCTGCGGCCCGTGGTGCACCGTACCACCGGCCTCTCCCACCTTCGCGGCCGCGACTTCGATATCAGGCGCACGGAAATAGAATTGCCATGACGGCGGCGGGCCGCCCGGCGGACGCGTCATCGTCGCACCAATCGTCGTGTCACCGACCGCGACGAAGACATACTCACCCATCTCGCCCATCGACATCTTGTCGGGATAGGACCAGCCAAACACGCTGGCATAGAAGGCGTTGGCAGCAGCCTGGTCGGTCGATGCCAGTTCGTTCCAGTTGCATTTCCCCATACCGGTACGATCAAAGGCAGTGCTGCTCTCCTCGCTCGCACCGCGCATCACATAGAAGGGCGCGCCCTGCGGATCGGCGACGAACGCCAGCCGCCCGACGCCGGGAATGTCGAACGGCGCCATCAGCACCGAGCCGCCCGCCGCTATGATCTTGCCGACCGTCGCATCGACATCCGCGACACCTATATAAAACAACCAGGTTGGCCTGGCCCCGCTGGCCTGCATTTCGGGGGTTAGCCGCATCACGCCGCCGACCCGTCCGTCATCAGCGGTGCCGATCATGCGATAATCCATCGCGCCCGATGATTGCGCCTCGATCGTCCAGCCAATGACGTGATCGTAAAACGCCTTTGACACATCAGGGTCCGCCGTCAGCAGCTCGTACCAGATTGGCATGCCTTCTCTATTGGCCATCATTTCCTCCCCATCTCACAGTTCGTATTACGCATCGACAATCGCAACAAACCCGCCGAAGATCAGACGCTTGACATCGAACGGCATAGGTTCGGCGCCCGGCTGCATCCGTGGGTCTTCCATTACTTTCTTCATGCCAGCGTCGCGCGTCGCCTTGTCAGGCCACTCAACCCATGAAAACACCACTGTCTCACCCTCGGTCGCCAGCACGGCTCGGCGAAAATCGGTCAATGTGCCTTCGGGGACATCGTCACCCCAACCCTCGACCACGCGGGTTGCGCCATGGTCCCGGAAGATCGGCGCCGCCTTTTCGGCGAACGCCTTATAGGCCTCAAGCGTTGTTCCCGCGAGAATCGGCGCCAGAAATCCGTCAATATAAGTCATGAAGTAGAGCTCCTGCGCGACTCGCAGTTGCGTTTTATGGTCCGATAGGTTATGAAAAACAACCATGCAGTTAGAAAATATAATCATCCCTGCAAACGCCTCAGCGAAGCGATGGTACGACGATGCGTGCGGCGCGGCGCTGGGTATGGAACTGGTGGGTGAACGCTGGGCGCTGTTGATCGTCCGCGAACTGCTGCTTGGCCCACGCCGGTTCAGTGCATTGCGCGGGGGTTTGCCGGGGATCAGTGCCAATGTCCTGACCCAGCGGCTGGAAAGCCTTGAGGCGACCGGGATCGTCGCGCGCCGCATTCTGCCGCCACCTGCCGATGTCCAGGTCTATGCGCTCACGCCATGGGGGGAAGAATGCGAACCCGTTATACTTGGGCTGGCGCGTTGGGCACTGCGCTCACCTTTGCACGATCCTCGCCGACCCTTCTCGCCGGTCGCGATGATGCTGTCGTTGAAAATGCTGCTCGTGCCGGGCCGCGCGGAAGGTCTTGAGGCACGCGTTGGCTTGCGCCTCAATGGCGAGGACTTTGTTGCGACCCTTGCTGACGGTGCCCTTGCCGTTGCCCGCGGCGACGTTGCAGCCACCGATGCTGTGTTTGCCGGGCCGCCCGGCGCGATGCAGCCACTCTTTTATGGCAGCCAAACTCTGGCTGAAGCCGAAGTGGCAAGGCACGTTACTGTTTCCGGCGATCGCGCCCTTGCTGCGCGCTTTGTTACCTTGTTTTCCTTGCCCGAAAAGCTGGCCTGAAGCGCGCGGATATTGGCATTCCGGCAGTTTCTCATGTCGCCCGGACCATGTTGCGCTTGACGAAGCACTTTTCCGTTCGCACTGAGCCTGTCGAAGTGCCGTTCTTCCGATACCGCCGATGGCAAGAGGATCAGGGCTTCGAAACACGCAGCCTGACCGGCCTTATTGGATGGCATGATGAGCAATATCCCGAACACCCAGCCCGATAGTCGCGAGACGACGATCCTCGACGCGCCTGACCAGATGAAGAAGGTGCGCGACCTGTTCGGCATCGATTTTGACATGGAAGTGCCGGCGTTCAGCGAGGCCGATGAGCGCGTGCCCGATCTTGACCCGGCCTATGTGTTTGATCCTGACACCACGCTCGCGATCTGCGCCGGCTTTGCGCATAATCGGCGCGTGATGGTGCAGGGCTATCACGGCACCGGCAAATCGACCCATATTGAACAGATTGCCGCGCGGCTCAACTGGCCGTGCATCCGCATCAATCTCGACGCGCATATCAGCCGCATCGATCTTGTCGGTCGCGACGCGATCGTGCTGCGCGACGGTCAGCAGGTCACCGAATTCCGCGAAGGACTGTTGCCCTGGGCGCTGCAGACGCCCACCGCCCTGGTGTTTGACGAATATGATGCCGGTCGGCCTGACGTGATGTTCGTCATCCAGCGCGTGCTCGAGACCGAGGGCAAGCTGACGCTGCTCGACCAGAACCGCGTGATCCGCCCCAACAAGTTCTTCCGCCTGTTCGCTACCGCCAACACGGTGGGGCTTGGGGACACCAGCGGGCTTTATCATGGCACGCAACAGATCAACCAGGGCCAGATGGACCGCTGGAACATCGTCGTCACGCTCAACTATCTGCCTGCGGCGGTTGAGGCGCAGATCGTGCTCGCCAAGTCGGGCGAATATGACAAGCCCGAAGGCAAGAAGGCCGTCGACAACATGGTGCGGGTCGCCGACCTGACACGTCGCGGCTTTATCAACGGCGACATCTCTACGGTGATGAGCCCGCGGACGGTGATCACCTGGGCGCAGAATGCGCTGATCTTCGGTGATGTCGGCTTTGCCTTCCGCCTGTCATTCCTCAACAAGTGCGACGAGAATGAACGTCCGCTGGTCGCGGAATATTATCAGCGCGTGTTCGGTCAGGACTTGCCGGAGAGCGTGGTCGGCAAGGCTTGAAGCGACATACCAAGTGGACTAAGTGGACTTAGTCCATAGGAGGCTGATCATGGCCGAGGCTGATCCCGGAAAGACCGTCAACGTTCATGAGGCGAAGACGCATTTTTCCAAATTGCTCGAACGCGCCCATGCCGGCGAGGAGATTATCCTCGCCAAGGCCGGCAAGCCCTATGCCAAGCTCGTGCCGATCGACGACCGGAATGCACCGTTGCCGCGACGCAAGGGCGGGCAGTTGAAGCATCTGCTCAAGGACGTGCCGAGCGACATCTGGTTCGAGCCGATGTCCGATGACGAACTGGATGCCTGGGAAGGCAAATATTCGAACATCCTCTGATGGCGGGCAATGGTTTCCTGCTCGACACGCACGCATTGGTCTGGTGGTGGTTGGCGGATTCGACATTGTCGAAGGCCGCGCGCCGGTTGCTCGAGTCTCGGGAAGGAACGATCTTCGTGAGCGCAGTGACCGGCATCGAAATTGCCATAAAGGTGCGGCTGGGCAAGTTCCCGGCGATGGCGGAATCGCTGCGGCGATTTGATGAACTGATGGAAAATGACGCCTTCGTGCATTTTCCGATTGGCCATCGTCACGCGATCAGCGCCGGCCTGCTGGACGGGGAGCATCGCGACCCGTTCGATCGGTTGATCGCTGCGCAGGCCCTGGCCGAAGGTCTGGTTGTGATCACGCGCGACCCCGAAATTGCCGGTTTCGGCTGCGAGGTGCTGTGGTGAAGAAATCTTTCCGTATCGCCATCGCCCTCGGCGCCCTGCTGCTGATCGCTGCGAAAGACAGCGGCCAGGTCGGTGCGCCGCCGCTGCGCCTGATCGAGACGATTTCGCCACAGGGGCCGCAAAAGGTCATGCCCGGCGCGATCATCTCGCGTGCGCTGATCGGACGACCGGATTCAGCCATTCTCGGCGATGACATCAAGCTCGACTGGAAGGGCGAGAAGCGCAGCTTCGCGCGTGGCGACATCCTTCATGCCGAAAGTGTTCGCGGCGTGGCCAACATCCCCGAGGCGGTGTTCTGCGAGGAGGAACAAAAGGCCTCGACCGGCAAGATCATGACCGGACAGATGCTGTTCGGCCTGGTCGGCGCGTTGCGCGGCACACGTCTCAACACGCGGTACTGCGTGTTCGACAGCGACGGTGACAAGAGCTTTGACCATGCCTTTCTGATCGGCGCCAAGGGCGAGGAGGGCCGCGCCCCCTTCGTCATCCCACCCGCCCGTTATGGCCTGATCGAAGGCATTGAACTGGGCGGAGAAAGCGTTGCCCGGCTGCGCTATGTTGGCCCTGCCGGCAACAGCAACAGCATTTCGATCGATCTGGAGATTTCCGGCTTCGGCATGATGCGCGACATTGCCGAACCCCGCAGCATTGTTTCGATCACCAAATTGCCCGCCCATGTGACAATCAACGGCGCCGTCGTCACAGTGCTTGCGTATAACCCCGAAACCATGGAAGCGACGATCCGCATGGATCACGATCTGGCACCGGGCCATATCGTGCTGCCGGAATTGAGTCATGGCTACTGATACACCGCTCGATCGCTTCAAGAATGTCCTCGGTGGCGCCTCGCGTGCGCTGGCCGATGAACCCGAGATCGAGCTGGCCTTCACCGCCGATGCCCCGACCCAGTCAGGCAAGCATATCAAGGTGCCCATGCCGGCACGTACCCTGCCCGCCGATCAGGTGGCCGAGGCGCGCGGCTTTGCCGATGGCTTTGCGCTACGCCTGAAACATCATGACAGCGGCCTGCACGCGCGCGGCGCACCGGCAGACGCGGTTGCCCGTTCGGTGTTTGACGCCATTGAGACCGCGCGGGTCGAGGCGCTGGGCGCCCGCGGTTATGCCGGCATCACCGCCAACCTCGCCACCGCGCTTGATGTCCGGCTGCGCGCTGACCCGATCACCCGCGCCCGGAGCAAGGATGAAGTCCCGCTGTCCACGGCGCTCGGGCTGATCGTGCGTGAACGGCTGACCGGGCAGGAATCGCCCGCTCTCGCGGCACCCGGTCTGGCGCTGGTGCGCGACTGGGTCGAGGAAAAGGCTGGCGGCGATCTCGATGCGCTTGGCCTCGCCATTGATGACCAGCGCGTCTTTGCCGGGCTTGTCAATCGCCTGCTCGAAGATCTCGAACTGATCGAGGGTGACCTGCTGCCCGATGAGGCGGATCAGGGCGGATCGGACGATGAGGGCACCGACGAGCAACAGGACGACAGCCAGGAAAGCGACGACCCGGGCGAGCAGGGCCAGGGCGAGATGGACGCGCGCGGAGAGCCACGCGACGCGGAGGGCGAGGAAGGCGAAAACAGCGAACAGGGCGAGGATGATTTCGACAATCAGGATGGTGACCCCGGCGACGAGGATGATGAGGGCATGTTGCCCGTCCGCCCCAATCGCCCGATGGCCGACCTCTCGCCGCAGTTCGATTACAAGCCATGGACGACCCAGTTCGACGAGGTGATCGCGGCAACTGAATTGTGCGATGCCGAAGAGCTGACTCGGCTGCGTTCCTATCTCGACCAGCAGCTCGTTCACTTGCAGGGCGCCGTGACCAAGCTGGCCAACCGGCTGCAACGCCGCCTGATGGCGCAGCAGAACCGCAGCTGGGACTTTGACCAGGAAGAGGGCATCCTCGACGCCGCGCGCCTCGCCCGCATCGTCGTCAACCCGACCCTGTCACTGAGCTACAAGGTCGAGCGCGAAACCGATTTTCGCGACACGGTCGTCACGCTGCTGATCGACAATTCGGGTTCGATGCGCGGTCGCCCGATTTCAATCGCCGCGATCAGCGCCGACATCCTTGCCCGAACGCTCGAACGCTGCGGCGTCAAGACCGAGATTCTCGGCTTCACCACCCGCGCCTGGAAGGGCGGCCAGTCGCGCGAGACCTGGCTCGCCGCAGGGCGCCCACCCCAGCCCGGCCGGCTCAACGACGTGCGCCACATCGTCTACAAAAAGGCCGACGAGCCGTGGCGCCGCGCCAAGACTTCGCTCGGGCTGATGATGCGCGAGGGGCTGCTCAAGGAGAATATCGACGGCGAGGCGCTGCTCTGGGCGCACAGCAGGCTGATTGCGCGGCCCGAGGAGCGCAAGATCATGATGGTCATCTCCGACGGCGCGCCGGTCGATGATTCAACGCTCAGCGTCAATTCGGGCAGCTATCTCGAACGCCATCTGCGCCAGGTGATCGGCTGGATCGAGG
Source organism: uncultured Sphingomonas sp. (assembly GCA_963422345.1). GTDB lineage: Bacteria > Pseudomonadota > Alphaproteobacteria > Sphingomonadales > Sphingomonadaceae > Sphingomonas. The sequence goes on along the minus strand of OY729425.1, from coordinate 970,613 downwards.
GCCGCTCGCCGGTCGAGCTCGTCGCGATCGGTATCGGCCATGACGTCACGCGCTATTATGCCCGCGCCGTGACCATCATGGACGCCGAACAGCTTGGCGGCACGATCATCGAGCAACTCGCCGCGCTGTTCGATACGCCGTGATTGCCGCCCCGCCCGGCGGGTTTCACGGACCGGTCAAGCGATCGGTCACCATTGCCGGGCATCAGACGTCGATCAGCCTTGAACCGCCCTTCTGGCAGGCGCTTGAAGCGGCGGCGGCGCGGCGCAATCTGCCGTTGAACGCGTTGATCGCGGAAATCGATGCGGTGCGGATCATCGCTCCCGCACCTCCCAATCTCGCCAGTGCGCTGCGGAGCTGGCTGTTGGCAGAGAAAATTGCCGCGCCTGATTGATAATCACTTGCAATAGCGTTGACACTGCGACTGACTCGCAATAGCTGAACTCCCCTCAGGGAGACCATCAGTGCGTCGCGTCGTTCATCGCCATCCAGTTGCCAGGCCCGCCTTTCTTGCGCTGTCCTGTATCAGCGCCTTTGCAACCGCTCCGGCCCTTGCCGCCGATGCCCGCGACACAGTGCCGGCCAATGATGAAGACCCCGACGCGCGCAACGACGTAATCGTCACCGGCGCGCGCGAGCAAAAGCCGGTTGATCCCAAACAGGTCGCGCCACTGGTCGATACGCCCAAATCGATTGTCGTGCTGTCACGCGACGTGATCGACCAGACCGGCTCCGCCAGCCTTCAGGATGCGCTGCGCACCGTACCCGGCATCACCTTCGGCGCGGCGGAGGGTGGCAACCCGATCGGCGACCGCCCGTTCATTCGCGGCTTTGACAGCCAGGGCAGCATCTATGTCGATGGCGTGCGCGATCTCGCCTCGCAGACCCGCGAGGTGTTCGCGATCGACTCGGTGCAGATCGTGCGCGGTTCGGATTCGACGCTTGGCGGTCGCGGCAGCGCCGGCGGCACGATCAATATCCTGTCAAAGCTTCCCCAGCGCTCGACCTTCGCCACGGTCAATGCCAGCTATGGCAATGGCAATTACAAGCGCGTCACGGGCGATCTCAACCTGCGGCTCAGCGATACCATCGCCTTTCGCGTCGAGGGTCTGTGGCATGATCAGGACGTGGCGGGGCGCGACGCGGTTTACGCGCGCCGCTGGGGCATCGCGCCCAGCCTGACCATCGGTCTCGGCACGGCCACAAGGCTGACCGCGAGCTACTATTATGTCGAGAGCCATGAGCTGCCCGACAGCGGCATTCCCTATCTCTATGCCTGCACCACCACCGTGTGCAACGCACCGACCGGCAACGTCTTCACCACCCCCGCCATCGGCGCCATCACCACCGCCGATGGCCAATCCGGCACAGTGGCGCGCTCCGCCTTTTTCGGACTGGTCAATCGCGACTTTCGCGACACGGTGACGCATCAGGCCAGCCTGCGCGTCGAACATGATTTCGGCGGCGGCATCACGCTGCGCAACACGGCACGGTTCAACCATGGCGATCAGGCCTATATCTATCTGCTGCCCGATGACAGCACCGGCAATGTCTACAATATCGGCAAGGTGTGGCGCCGCGCCAACACGCGCTATGGCTATAATCAGGGTATCGTCGATCAGCTTGATCTGAGCGGCACGTTCAAGACCGGCAGCATCGAGCACAGCTTTGCGCTTGGCGCCGAGATTTCATGGGAAAAGGCGCGTCGCGGCGCCTTTGTGCTGGCCACCGGCTCAACCCTCAGCCCGCGCTGCACCAGTGCGACAATCGCGCGCTTCTATTGCACCAGCCTGTTTACCCCCAGCCCGAATGACCCGTGGGTCAACTACACCAGCGACACATCGACTGTGGCCACCCCGGTGGTGCGCGGCGCGGCCAATACCGAGACGCAGAATGACGCGCAGACCCAGGCGATCTACGCCTTTGATTCGATCACGCTGCTGCCATCGCTGATCCTCAATCTCGGCGCCCGCTATGATCGTTTCGCGTCAACTGTCACCCTGCCCTTCGCCGCCGGGGAAACCGCCGCTCAACTGTCGCGCACCGACCATCTGTTCAACTGGCAGGCCGGCCTCGTCTTCAAGCCGACGCCCGACATCAGCCTCTATGCCAGCTATGCCACCGCCGCGACGCCACCCAACAGCCTGCTGGGGGAGGGGCGTGAGGACAATGCGCTGCCAACCACCAACAGCGCGGTCAATCTCGCCATCCTTGACCAGCTCAAGGTGCAGAAGACCCGGTCATATGAACTCGGCGCCAAGGCAGAATTGTTCCACAAGAAACTCGCGGTCGGCGTTGCCCTGTTCCAGACCGACATCAGCAATGCCCGTGTCCAGATCGACGCCAACACCGTCGGGTTTCTCGGGCGCACCCGCATCCGTGGCATTGAACTGACCGCATCGGGCACCATCCTGCCGGGCTGGACCGTGTTCGGCGGCTATACCCATCTCGACCCACAGATCCTTGAGGCCGGCTTCACCGCCCTCACCGCCCCGGCGGTTGGCAGCCGTGCCGCACAGCTGGTCTTCGTTCCCTCGATCAACACCGGCAAGCAGGTGCCACAGACCGCGCGCGACAGCTTTACATTGTCGACCAACATTGCCGCGACAAGGCGCTTCTCGTTCGGTGGCGGTGCCTATTATTCCAGCCGCCAGATCGGTGGCTATGGCGACAATCGCCGCGCCACCCAGTCGAGCTCAGGTGTTGTCACTGTCAGCCCGGCGACAACCGTCCTGACGCGCGGCGTCCCATCCTATTGGCGCTTCGACGCACAGGCGCGTTACCAGATCAGCGACCGGATCGAGATCAGCGTCAACGCGCAGAACCTGACCAACCAGGTCTATTTCACCAACACCTATACCAACCATTATGCCGTGATCGCGCCGGGCCGCACGGTGTTCGGCACGATCGGGGTGAAGTTCTGATGCACGAGAGGATCAACACCTTCCCCGACGACATCGCCGCCGGCTTGTCCGGCACGCCGGAACAGCGCGCCACCACCCTTCGCGCGCTGGCTGAAACCGGCGTGGCCGAAGCCCAGGCGCTGCTCGGCCAGTTACTGCTCGATGGCAACGGCATCGCGAAAGACGAACCCGCCGCGCTGGCGTGGTTCACCCGCGCCGCTGCCCAGCATCATCTGATGGCAATCAACATGGTCGGGCGCTGTTATGATCTTGGCTGGGGCACCACCCCCGACAAGGCGCGCGCCGCCACCTGCTATCGCATCGCCGCCGAACGCGGTCTTGACTGGGGCATGTACAATTACGCCACCCTGCTCGCACTGGGGGATGGCGTCGCGGAGGACAAGGCTGCCGCGCTCGGCTGGTTCCGCAAGGCTGCCGCCATGGGCAATGCCAAGGCGATCAACTTTGTCGGCAGCTTCCATGAGGATGGCTGGGTCGTCGCGCGGGACATGAACGCGGCGGCTGTCTGCTACGCTCGCGCGGCGCAGGGGGGCGATTTTCGTGGCGCCTTCAATCATGCGCGAATGCTGGCGGCAGCAGGCAGGATTGACGAGGCGATGCACTGGCTGCGCCGCGCCGGTGAAACCGCCACCCCCGCCTTTATCGCCAAGGCCAGCGCCTGGCTCGCCACAGCCGAGATTCCCGCCTTTCGTCGCCGTGGCGTGCAGGCGCTGCAACAGGGTGCCGCGCCATGCTGATCGCCATCCCCGACCTGATCACCCCGGCCCAATGCACCGAAATCCGCACCCTGATTGACGCCGCAGACTGGATCGACGGCAACATCACCTCGGGCGCGCAATCCGCGCTGGCCAAACGCAACGAACAATTGCCTGAGGACAGTGACGCTGCCCGCCGCGCTGGCAGCATCATCCTTGATGCGCTGGCGGCCTCCCCGTTATTTGTCGCCGCTGCCCTGCCGTTCAAGGTCTTCCCGCCGCTGTTCAACCGCTATGGCCAGGGTCAGGGCTTTGACACCCATGTCGACAACGCAATCCGCATCCGCCGTGGCAGTGATTTCCGCATCCGCAGTGATCTGTCGGCCACCTTGTTTCTCGCCGACCCTGACAGCTATGATGGCGGGGAACTGGTGATTGAGGACAGTTTCGGCGAACAGCGCGTCAAGCTCCCCGCCGGACAATTGATTCTCTACCCCGCCTCCAGCCTGCACCATGTCACGCCCGTGACACGCGGCACGCGCGTGGCGAGCTTCTTCTGGATCCAGTCAATGGTGCGCGACAATGCTGCGCGCCGCATCCTGTTTGATCTCGATTCCGCCGTGCAATCGGTTGCCGGCACAAACGGTCAGGATGACCCTGCCGCGATCAAGCTGACCGGCGTCTATCACAATCTGCTGCGCCGCTGGGCGGACGCCTGAAGGCAAGCCTCAGCGCGGCGTCACAATCGGGAAATTCCCCGCTGACGGCGCCATCAGCAGTACGAAGCGCTGGAACGCTGCGGCATCACCGGTAATCTTCGCCTCGCCACTGGCCAGCTTGGGCAACAGCGACGCGCCACCCATGATACTCGCCAGAAAATCGCTGCGTTTCACCACCAGCGTTGCGTCAACCGGCCCCGGCGCGGCGATCGGGCGATGAACCAGCACACCATTGGCCACCGTGACATAGGTGTTTTCATTGCGGTCGGAAAAGACAAAGGCCAGCTTCAGCCTGGTATCACCCACCGCATCACCACGCAGCCGCACCGCCAGCAGATCGAAAATCTCCGCTGTCGAGAGGGCGGAGACCAGCGCGCGCGCCGGGGTCGGCCCACCCTTGGGCGGGCCGTTGACCAGCTCGGTCGCGCCGGTCAGGTACATGTTGCGCCACAGCGAATTTTCCGACTGATAGCCAAGCTGCTCATAACAGCGCGCCAGCAAGGCGCGCGCCGCCATGTCCGTGCCGTCAGCAAACACCGCACGGTTCAGCAGCTCCGCAGCCCAGCTGTAATCACCCGCATCATAGGCAGTCTGCGCCAGCGCACGGACCTTGGCCGCGCCACCCATTGCCGCGACATAACGCCGCCCCGCCTCGGCCGGGGGCAAAGCAGCGAGATGCACCGGATTGGCATCATACCAACCCATATAGAATTGATAGACGGCGCGGCTGTTGAAACTCAGCGATCCATAATAAGGCCGGTCGAACCATTCCTTTGCCAGCGCCGGCGGCAGCTTCAGCGTCGCGGCAATCTCATCGCCGGTGAAGCCCTGGTTCATCATCCGCACCGTCTGGTCATGGACAAAGGCATAATAGTCACGATGCTTGCCAAGATAGTCGGCGATCACCGCCCGGCCAAAGCGCGGCCAGCCATGGCTGGTGATCAGGATGTCGCTATCGCCAAACCGGTCCAGCGCCTCGGTCAGCCCGGCGGCCCATGCCTTGGCATCGCGCACCACCGCCCCGCGCGGCGTCAGGATATTGTGCTGCGTGGCGTTGGCGTTTTCCGCCATGTCGACAATATGCCAGTCGGGGAAGTTGATGTTCAGCTCAACCGGCGCCTCGGTGCCCCGCGTGAGCTGGAATTGCAGCTTCACCCCGTCAATCAACAATGTCTCGCCATCAACGCTGATGTCGCGATTGGGCAGGATCAGTGATGTCGTCCCGGTCGCAATGCCGGCGCCGATCCCGGTATTGACCGTTCCTGTCACTGACTTGGGCAAGGAGATGCCGAACTGGTAAATCGCCCGCCGCTGCATCGCCAGGCCGGCAATGACATTCTCACCCACCGCCGCCGCGCCAAAGCCTTTGGGCGCAATGACCTGCACCTTGCCCGACCGCGCATCCTCCTCCGACACCAGCCCGCCAGCGCCACCAAAATGGTCGACATGCGGATGAGTGTAGATGACCGTGGTGACCGGCAGCTTGGCGACCGATTCCGTCACCAGCCGCAAGGCCGCCTGCGCCGCCTCGGTCGAGCCGAGCGGATCAATCACGATCCACCCGGTATCGCCCTTCACAAAGGTGACATTGGCAATGTCAAAGCCGCGCACCTGCCAGATCCGGTCGCTGACCTTGAACAGCCCCGACAACGCCATCAACCCGGCATGGCGCCACAGGCTGGGGTTGACCGTGTCGGGCCGCGGGCCTTTCAGAAAGGCAAAGGCGGTCGGATCCCACACGACGCGCCCGTCGGCGGCGCGGATGACCGGGTCCGCCAGCGTCCCGACATAGCCACGCCGCGCAAAATCCTCGTCGCGCGTATCGGCAAAAGGTGCTTCGCGCAGCGCCACTGCCTGCGCGGCCCTTGTCGCCGGGGTTACCGGGTCAGATGTCTGTGCGCTCGCCGGGCCAGCCACAGCGGCCATCGCCGCCAACACCCACAATGCCTGCTTCATGGCCATCCTCCGCGCTGCTTCTCTTGTCGTTCCGCTGAGTCTTTCACCTTCCGCCGGTGGCGGCAAGAGGGCGGGGTGCCCGGTTTGATAGCGGACAACCGCAAGGTGGTCAGCGCAACGAGCGGTGGCGCAGCGTTTTCCAACAGCCAGGCTACGCTGGTTGATGCGACCATATTGTTTTGTGTAACATGGGGACGGTCCAACGCTTTCCGGCGTCAGGCGGGGTCGGTCATGTTCCCAAAACTGCCGGAAGCATGGCGCTGGTTGCGATATCGATCTGGTACTGCGCGCGCGGCACAACAAGATGCCGGAGAATCTCCATATCGTTCTGCAATGCGATCGGATCGCGCCCATTGGCTCCGCGGAGTGCCTGCTTGAGCCAATCGCTCATATGCGGGTGTGCCAGTACCCACGCAATTTGGGCATCGCACGTCGCGCGCATGATCTCCGGTTCCTTTCTCACAATTTCCTGCCTGTTTCCCGTTTCATGGATTGCATGACATGCAGTTCGCCGGGTCAGCTGCGCCCGCCGCCACGTTGCGTTCAAGCCGCCAACCACACCCAACGCATGAGAGAATATCAGCTTTGGCGTGCAGGGTCGGCTCACCACACCACGAACATGGCAAACCTGAAAGACGCTCGGTGACGACGAAGCCGGGTCGGCCGCAAGATGGGCATGGGCTTCGCGCGCGGCGTACCAAATCGATTGCCGCGCGCTTGATTGCGCGCATCCTTCGCGGATTGCGGTGCGCGCGCATATCGGTTTCGATAAATGCGGAGCCAGTCCGTGCGATGACCTGTTGAAGCGCTGCCGTCAGATCATCCCATGTGACGACGTCCTTGATCAGTGCGAGATCATGAGCAGGCTTGCCATCCCGGTTTCCCATCACGATCACGCCGTGTCCGGGAAACCCCGCTCGTTCGGCAAAGGCCAGCCCGTCGGGGAAATTGGTGACGACAGCATGGGCAAAATTCGTGTCCAGGGTACCATGGTGACCGACCAGTTCCAGACCGTGCTTTCGATCGATCAGCACGATAATCTCGCGCGCCAAGGGACAGAAAGGGATATAGGGATGCGGGCCAAAACTGCCCTCGCTGGCCAACCCTATGTGAAGGTCAGGCCTGCTCTCGAAAGCCGCCTCAATCTTGGCGCGTGCCGCACCAAGCTGCGATCCGGTTCGCTCAATTTCCCTGCTAAAGGTGCCGAAGGTGTCTGTGTCCACTTCGGTCGTGACTTCCAGTCGCAAATCCAGAAAACATTCGACGAGCGGCGCAATGACCTTTTCCTTGGCATGCATCGTCGCCAGGATTGCGCGGTCGCCGCGATAGCGTAACCCCTCGGCCGCACCCATCAGAAATAACCTTCGCGCTTCTTCTGTTCAAGCGAACCGCCATCTTCGCTGTCACCGATGCGGCCCTGTCGCTCGGAATTCGCAGCGCCCAGTGTTTCGCGAACGATTGAGAAAAGGTCAGTGGCTTGTGACTCGACCGCAGCCGTTACCGGCCAACAGCCAAGCGTTCGAAAACGAACCGAACGTTCGCTGATCGCCTCTCCTGCCTTGAAGCGCATCCGGGCCGGATCATCGACCACCAGCCATGCGCCATCGCGCTCGACGACCGGTCGGACCTGCGCAAAATAGAGTGGCGCCAACGGAATGCGGTGCAGCAGCGCATAACTCCAGATGTCCGCCTCGGTCCAGTTCGACAGCGGAAACACACGCGCTGATTGGCCAGCGGCGAGCTGCGTGTTGTAAAGGTGCCAGAGCTCTGGCCGTTGCTGCCTTGGATCCCAGCCATGACCGGCACTACGAATGGAAAACACGCGCTCCTTGGCGCGGGATTTCTCCTCATCGCGCCGGGCGCCTCCGAAAATAACGTCATAGCCACCCTGATCGAGCGCCGCTTTCAGGGGTTCGGTGCGCATGGTTGCGGTATAATGTTCGCCATGGTCGAAGGGATTGAGACCTTCGGCACGCCCTTCTTCATTCGTCCGGACGATCAGGTCAAACCCGTGATCGCGCGCGAAGGCATCGCGAAACGTCAAAAGTGATCCAAACTCCCACGTCGAGTCGATGTGCAGCAAGGGAAATGGCGGCTTGCCGGGATAGAAAGCCCGCAAGGCGAGATGCGCCATGACGGTACTGTCCTTGCCCGCCGAGAACAGCATCACGGGGTTGCGCGCCTCGGCGACCGCCTCGCGCAGAATATGGATCGCCTCGGATTCCAGACGCTCAAAGTGCGACATTATGGGTGGCTGCGCTACGCCGTCTTTCGCCGAATCCATGGGTCAGGTCGCTGTTCCAGCAACAGCGGCTATCCGCCCTGCCTCAATGATCGGTTCCCACGCCAGATCGCCGGTATATCGCCATGCCATCTGGCCCGCATCGTCCAGCGCAAACAGGTGGAGCCAGCGATTGTCGAACAGCGCGCGCACGTCCGGGTGACGTTTCAGGATTTCGCTCATCGCCTCTCGCGGCGCTTCGATACAGACGGAAAGCCGCAGCGGTTCATGGACAAAATGTTCGCCGTCATGGACAGATTGCCAGGGAAGTCCCGCACGCATCATGCCCCCATTGCCCTCAACAACGCCGATGCCGCCGACAACATTGTGCAAAAGCTTGTTGCCACCGCCAAAGACGTCGGGCGCAACCGTTGACCCGTAATATTGCAGGCTGATCCAGCTCGCCACCACCACCGGCGCCGTCAGGATCAGCTCCAGGACGCCAAACTCGCTGTCAGCCTTCCAGTCATAGTCATGGAGAAAGGCACGGCCTGAAAGGCTCTTGCCGATCGTGCGCCGGCGCGGCGCGGCAACAAACGCCCTGCAGCCCGCCAGCGCCCACTCCGGTCGTATCTCAGCCCAGTCGCGGCTGCGTTTGACGAGACTTTCAGCACCTGCGCTGCGGGGCAGGCGCACGGCCCGCTCCCCCCGCGCGAGCTTGCCTGCCGCAGCAAGCCATGCCCTGGCTGCGGTGAGATCAGGCAGATGTGCGCCTGAATCACCGTCATTGGCATAGAGCGTCACCGCATCAGTCGTGGTGTCGTGCAACGCGGCCACAAACAATGTGTCTGCCGGTATCGCTATCCCTTGCCGCACCAGGCCCTGCCGCACCGCAGGGTCATTCAGTAGCGCCGCCAGCAGGCGGGCATTGACCTCGCCGGAATAACCCCCGCACGCACCACAATGCAGCCCGCTGGCCTGGGGGTTGTTGACAACATTGGCCCCGTGCCCCGCGACAATCACCAGCCGCGCAAAATTGGCCGTGAGTGACATGGCGCGAAGCACCGTCTCGGCAGCCTTTGTCCGTGTTCCCAGATCCAGCGCCGGATCAGGGCGCGGCGCAGGGTCGTCCGGTGCCGGCGTCACGCGCAGGCCAAGGGCATCGCTAATAAGTTTGCCGACATAGATCGGCCCGGTCGCTTCGACGAAAGCAAAAGACGAAATGGCCGCGAGCTTGAACCGGCCCCATGCGCGTTTTGCCCGTGCCCTCACGCGCGCCAACTGGTCATCGGCAAGGTCTTCAGCGTCACCCGAACAAGTCGTCAGGCCAGGGTTCAGCAGTACCGGCAACCGGTGTTCACTCACATCCGATGCAAAGCGGCGATGTGACGCGGCGATACCGAAAAAGCCGGCAAACCCCAGCGTCTGGATCGCCGGATCGACAGCTTCGAGCGCCCGCCGAAAAACCTCTGACCGCACATCGATGCAAAAGGCGGCCTGCAATGCCGGTCGCCGTCCCGTCACCGCCAGCTCGGGCGCGGCAAGAGCTTCAGCAATGCCTCTCTGTGCCGCGCGCTCCAACGCTTCCTGCAGGATCTCATCCACGACATGGTCACGGTTCGGGGCGACAGCCAAGGCGTGCGCCGCGACAACAGATTGCCAGCGCGCGCCAATCTGGTGCTCGTACCGCGCCAGGAGTGCCGATTCCCACACCAGACGGATCGCCAGAAAGTCGGTGATGGTTGCGTCTCCACCGCCGCCGAGCTCAGATTGCCACAGCAGATAGCGGGCATATTGCGCCCAGCCGCCAAGCGTCATGAGCATCTGGTGAAAATAGGTTTCCGCAGCAGCGGCCGGAATGCCAATCTGCGCCGCGACGCTTGTCACCGCGTCTGTCGCGGTTTCCGGGGCCTCGGATACATGGGTCGCAAAGCCGGACAGGCCGACAATCTCTGGTGTCAGGTCGTGGGTCGCGACAGCCCGCCACGCGGCGTAGGCGCTTTTACCGCGCGGCGAGGCCCAGAGCGCCTGCCCCTCATCGAAATATCCGGCAGCCCAAGTGCCGAAACGCTCGGCGATCAGGCCCGGCCAGTCGATCCCCGACACCTCGGCGGCAAGGTCTGCAATCGTCGGCAGCGCCGTTACCTCAGCAGTGGACTCTTGCGCTGCAGCCCTCAGCGCGCCGAGATTTGAAGGTCGCAGTGCCGCTGGCGCACGCGCCAAGGCACCCAGAAGATCAGCATCGCCAATGCCACCATCGGCGATCTGCTGCTGATACCAGTGTCGCGGCATCGTAACCGGCGCGCGCGCCACCCGCGCCAGACGGGCGGCAGTCATGGCAAGGCTTTCACGGGTCTGGCCAAGGAATGGATTGACCGCGACACTTGAGGCCAATGGCCACAGCGGCGGGATTGCGCGGGCAGCATGGTCAGCGGCGGCAATCATTGCTGGCGCGTCACGCCCGAACGAAGGGTTTGCATAGGTCATTGTCTGTCTCCGTTCCGATCAGGCGGTGTTGCGCAGCCGCCAGCCACGAAGCAGCCGGTCGAACACCGCGTTGGCGTAAAAACCATTGGAGAGATGCACGCGCAGCCCCGCGGCGGCGGGGTGGTGAGCCCAGAGGGGAAACATGGCCTGGACAACCGCGACCAAGCCAAAACTGATCACCGCAAGAACGATCAGCGCCCACTGCAACGGCCCTGGTAATGGTGCGGCGGGCAGCACATCAGACATCAGCCAGGTCGCCGAAACCTGCAGGGCGAAATAGCTGACAGAGGTTGCGACGGCATAGGCGACGGTACGCCGGGTCAGGGCTCTGGGCGCTGCGTCCGCCAACCCCTGCGCGAGCATATAGGCGACGCCGAAAATAAGGATTGCACCCAGCGCGATGGCCTGTGGCGACTTGTGCTGGAAGCCAAAGCCGAGCCCAACAACGAAATATATTGCCAGCGCCAGCATGAAAGCGCGCCCGACAGCACCCGCCTTGGGAACGGCCACCGCGCCGGGCCGACGGTTGGCCGCGATCAGCTCGATGGCACCACCAGAGGCAAGGAACGAATGCGCCTTGTAGAGCGAATGCGCGACAATGTGCAGCAGCGCCAACGGGAACAACGCCAGCCCACACTCAAGGATCATGAAGCCCATCTGGGCAACCGTCGACCAGGCCAGTGACGTCTTCACCGCTGGCTGGGTCAGCATCACCAGTCCCGCGAACAGCGCGGTGAAGCCACCGACCACAACCAGGATCGCCAGCACGCCGGGCGCAAGCAACATGACGTCCGCAAAACGGATCAGCAAAAAGCCACCGGCATTGATGACGCCAGCGTGGAGCAACGCTGACACAGGCGTCGGCGCCTCCATGACTTCCGTCAGCCAGCCGTGCATCGGAAACTGCGCGGATTTCAAAAGCGCCGCGACGGCCAGAAATGCCGCCGCGCCTGCTGCCAGGCTGCCGCCGCTCCCGGCACGCGCAGCGCTCAGGATCGCCCCGATCTCGGTGGTTCCATAGGCCAGCGTCAGCAACACCGATGCGATGATCAGCGCGACATCGCCTATACGCGCGGTGACAAACTTCTTGGCAGCGGCCCGCCGCGCGGCAACACGATCGGGATAGAAGAGTAGCAGGCGATGGAGCGAGAGGCTGGTCGCGATCCAGGCCAGGACAAGCTGGATCAGCGTGCCTGACAGGACCAGAAAAAGGACCGATGCCAACGTCATGCAGAGCCAGCCAGTGAACACGCCTTGCCGCGCCTCACCATCCAGATAGGTCGCGGTGTAACGCACCACGATCCAGCCGATGAACGAAACGAGCAACAGCATCGTGACGCTGACCGCGTCGGGATGGGTCGAAATGCCAACCCCCGACAGGCCGATCAGGCGGCTGTCCCCGAGCCCGTGCCAGATCAGCAGAACGGTCGAAATCGCTGCTGTTCCGAACGCCACCAACGCCGCGACCTCAGCGAACCGGGCGGCAATACGCGGTCTGCGTCCGGGACTCAAAAATCCGGCGACCGCGCCCAGCAACAGGGCAAAGGGCGCGGCATAGGGCAACAAATCAATCGGCAAGGCTCTTCCCCCTCGACCCACCATGCGGGTCGCGAAGCCGGTACCTGCCCTTCAATTCATATAAAAATTCATTGTTTTGACGATTTCGTTCTGTTTTATAGAATGAAATGAAAAATCTGAATTTCAACCATCTTCGATATTTCTGGTCCGTCGCGCACGAAGGGAGCCTGACGCGTGCTGCGGGTCGGCTGAACCTGTCACAGTCAGCACTGTCGGTGCAGATCCAGAAGCTCGAACAACAGATCGGGCACCTGTTGTTCGACCGCGTGGGCCGGCGGCTCGTGCTGACCGAGGCGGGCCAGATCGCGCTCGACTATGCCGACAGTGTCTTCCAGGCTGGCGATGAACTGATGAGCACACTTGACGGCCGGCCGCTGGCAAACCGCCACATCCTGAAGGTTGGCGCGCTCACGACCTTGTCACGAAACTTCCAGCTTGAATTCCTGCACCCGCTTGTTGGGCGAACCGATGTCGAGCTGATTGTGCGTTCCGGTACCATTCGCGATCTGCTTGCACAGCTCGAGGCGCATGCCGTTGATGTGGTCCTTTCCAACAGCGCCGCGCCCCGCGATGCCCGCGCGCCATTTCGCAACCACCTCCTTAACGAACAGCCCGTCAGCCTGGTCGGGCGCCCGAGGCCGGGTCAGCCGCCCTTTCGCTTCCCCGACGACCTGCGTCATGAACCGGTCCTGCTCCCCAGCCTCGACAGCGACATCCGCGTTGCTTTCGATCACCTGCTGGATCTGGCGGGCGTCCGCCCGATCATCCTGGCGGAGGTGGATGATATGGCGATGCTGCGGCTGTTAGCCCGCGAACGCGAAGGTGTTACGCTGGTGCCGCCCATCGTCGTACGCGACGAACTCGAATCCGGTGTGCTGGTCGAGCATTGTCGCATCCCGCAGCTCACCGAAAGCTTCTATGCGATCATCCTGAACCGCAGATTCCCCAACCAGCTTCTCGCCGATTTGCTGGCGGGACATGCGGGTCCCGCTGTCAATGCGGCTGTGGATTGAAGCTCGGCAACGGATCAATCCGGTCGGACGGCGCGGTACCGATGCGCGTCACATCATAGAGTCCGACGAAGAGCGTTGTTGCCGCCGGGGTAACGACAAAGCTCGCCCAGACCGGCGCATTCAGCTTGGCGCGGTTCGCCGGCGCCTGAACCGACTGGTAATCGTCAAACTGGCCATTGCCCTCGTGCCACAGTGTGAACGCCGTCCGACCAGCGGGGCCGCGCGCCTGATGTCGCAGCAGCCGTACACTGGCAGGCGCAATCGCCGCCTTGCCGAGCAGATCGGCAAGGTCAAGCGGTGCCGTGACGCTCACCCCAGCACCTCGGCGTAGCGCCGCCATTGGTCATCCAGCGCATTCGCCTGCGCCTTGGTCGTGGCATCGGCGAACAGCAGCCCGTCGGGCACGTCATCCCGCCCGGTAACGGTCAGATTCTGCTGCCGCAGCGATTCCGACCAACCCAGCGTGCCGAGCACCGGCCAGATGAAATCATCCTCAGTCTGGCTTTCGTTGGTGCGGGCGCTCTGCGGAAAAGCCGTCGCGATCTGTGTCAACCGCGTGCGCAGTTCCGCGACATCGACGGCGCAATACGCCGCACTCCCGGTGATCGCCTCGACGAAATAATCGGTCGTGAACAGCGCCCCGGCAATGAACAACGCGGAATCAGTCAACTAGCACTCCCTCGATACCGCAACCATTAGCCAGCGCCGCGTTGTCCGGCATGGTGCCGGACCGCCGTGCCGGTTCGCGCCGGCCCGCCGCCGATCAGTTCCCGAGCGTAGTCGCTGGTTCGAACAGCGACCCGGCGACCTGTCCCGCATGATAGGCATCGCTGCGGACTTGGCGGCGCGACCGCGCCGTGCGTGAGGTGAAATTGAGGCCGAGCCGGTCGATCTCGTCGTCCAGCATCGCGTGTTTGACCGGCACGAGGTCGGAACCCGAACGCCGCGCGCCGCTCTGGCGGGCGGCTTTGAGGTCGCCGAGCTTGCCAGCGATACCGCCGGCCAGACCGATCTGGAATGAATTGAGCGCCGTCCGCCGATCGCCGCCGCGCAGGCTCTGATAGATCGCGTCACATCGAAAACTCTCGCTTTCCGTCTCGAAGGTCATGTCGATCAGTTCGTGCAGGAAGCGCGCGGCCTCGACATCAGCCTTCAGGCCAAAGAACACTAAGCGCAACCCGCCATCGGCGCCCTCTTCCGACCAGACACGGCAATCGCAGAACCCGGCGATCGCCGGCGCACAGGAGTCCACCGGTGCGCGGCGCTTGCGCCCGGTAGCCACGCTCACCCCCTCACAGGCCGATCCGCGCACCGAAATCTCGTCGAGCGTCAGATCGTGCCGCGCGAGCAATTCGGACACCTTCGCCGCCGCCGACAGCGCTTCGGCTTCGCTGCAGCCACGATCGGTCGTCTTGGCGCGCAAGCCCTGGATGCGCTGGATCACACGATCGACCTCCGCCGCCGCGCCGCCGTCCGGCCGCTCCGTCCGCGAAAAAGCCGATCGCTGCCTCAGCCGATTCAACAGGTCGCGCGCGCCGGCTTTCATATTGCCTTGCGCGATATGGCCTGAAATCTCGGCCTCCACCTGATCGAGCATCCCGGCGGCGCCGTGCACGCTGGCCCGCGCGCGTGCGACAATCGTCTCGACTTGCAGCGCGGCGATCTGCTCGAGCGCAGCCTGCAGACCGGTGGGCGCGTCTTTCCCGCCAGCCTCAGCGTAACAGCCGAGCGCATCGACCAGATTGTCGATTGACGCGAGCGCGCGCGCTTCGGCCGGCAGATCGGGATCGGCATCACCCGCCTCGATCCAGCGCAAAGCCAGAAGCTGGACCGGTGGGAGGGTATCCTCCAGGTCGCGCAGAAACTCGAAGACCGCTTCTTCGTCCAGTCCTTCGGGTTCTTGCGGCATTGGCTGGAAGCCGCGCCGGGCCACGTTGCGATAAAGGCTTGCGGCACAGCGATGACCCGTCCCGAGCGGACGACCACCACGGACGAATGACATGGCGTCGGCGAGCATCGCCTCGTCCATCGCGAACAACGGGGAAACCAGCACATGGTTGCCGCTCGCCAGCGGACACAGCCGCATGGCGGTCGGCTGCCCCGCAGCCAGTGACGATATGCGCTCGTCGAGCAGTATGATGGTCTTGCCCGTCGCCAGATCGTGCAAACGAACGTGATCCGGCCCTGTGCGGTCGACAATTCTGACCAGGTGAAATTGCGCCGCGTGCAGCGCCTGAACAGCAAGGCGATCTTCGGCGGTTTTCGGTGTCGTGCCCTTGAGGTAGCGTTCGACCATCGTCCTGCCGCTCGCCGATGGCGTGAACATTTCGAGATCGGTGGCCAGCAAGGTAATGCATTGCAGCGCGTCGTCGTCGTCGGGCAAATCGCCATGTCCGATCAGCCACCGTCGCAGGGTTTTGTCGATCGCTGCCGGGGTCACCAACTGCCTGATCAGCGCCTCGATATACGCGCCGATCGCCTCCAATATCTCGAAGTCGGTCTCGATATCGTCGTTCGTCGCGTTGATGGCCATCCCGGGGTGTCTCCTTGGCGATATGTCTCGGCCAGTGCCGGGAACTTCGACCGGGTTTCAAAATCGACGTCCGGCACCCCGTCGCCGTTGCGAATCGGCGGTGAGCGATTGCGCGCGAACGCCTTCAACCCTTCGGGGTCATTCGCGTAAAGTGCCGCGATTGCCAAGCGATTTGGCGGGCGGGCGGCAATGCTCCGCCTGCCGGATCGGGCGCAGCGGGAGGGCGCCTGGCGGCGGCACGTGGCGTTGCCCGCCGGCCCGATTCACATTTCCGGCAAGCGGCGCATGACTGGCGACATGATCGCTGCCACCCGCGCCGGGCACCCCGTGTTCACCGCGTCACGCCCCGTGCCGCACGCCTTCGCTTGCGTTGTCGAAAACTCCCTGCCGGCATCCGCAAAAAATACAAAAATTCCCTGCCAATCGCCGCGTGGCAGGGAATTTCGTTCGTCGGTCGCGATCGTCAAAGGCTCAACGCCCGAGCAGCACCCGTGCCTGGCCGGCAATCTGTGCCAGCATCGCGGCGTTGGGCGACGGGGCCATGCGGGCGCGATCGACCACGGCCTTGAACTGCGCGACACGGCCGGCATTTTCGGCCAGCCATGCGTCGACCTGTGCCTGCGGGTCGCCCGCGCCGCGCGACAGGAACTCCAGCCGCAATTGCTGGAAATCACGCGCCAACCCGGCAATCAACAGCCGTTCCCACGGGTCGCTGGAATTGATCCGCGCGGCGTTGGCCTGTGCCCAGTCAAGGCCCAATGCCTGGCCCAGCCGGGTGAAGGCGCGGGTCAGCACAATCTCGTCAAGGCCGCGCTTCACGCCAAGGTCGGCCAGACCGATCGCGCCGTCCAGCTCGAACAGCCGCACCACGCGCTGCACCAGCTTGCGCGGCGCACCCGCCGCCTCCAGCGTGGCGGCAATGCGCGCCGAGTGCGAACTTGCCTCGGCCAGCAACAAGGCCTTGGTCTGGCGGTCCAGCTGGCTCACCCCCTTGCTCAGCCGGGCATAGGTGGCACCCGGGCTGCTGCTGGCGCGCGTCACCCGCAACAGGTCGGCAATCTGCGATCGTGTGGCCACGGCCACCTCATCAAACAGCGCCAGCCGCGCCGCCTCGGGCATGTCGGCGGTCTCAATCTCCGCCCACAGCGACGGCAGGTCAAACAGCCGCTCGACCACCACGAACATCGCGGCGATGTCGCCCATCGCGGCGCCTTCCTCCTCGGCCAGTTCGAACGGGTGGAGCACACCCATGCGGTTGATCACGCGGTTGGCCAGCTTGGTCGCTACAATCTCACCGCGCAGCCGGTGCTCGTCGATTGCGGTGGCGAACTTCTTGCGCATCGCCTTGGGGAAGGCGGCGTGCAGGTCAGGCCGCAGGTCGGCATCAATGCCCAGCGCGCTATGCTCAATCGCATCCTGCAATGCGAGTTTGGCCGTCGCCAGCAACACGGCGAGTTCGGGCCGGGTCAGCCCACGCCCTTCCTGCGCGCGGCGCAGCAGGTCGTCATTGCCCGCCAGCCCCTCCACCGCACGGTCAAGCCGCCCGTCGCTCTCGAAAATCTCGATCGCACGGACATAGCTGGGTACTGCACGCGCACCGTCCTTTTCCATGATCGACAGTGCCAGCGTTTGCAGGCGGTTATCTTCCAGCACGATATGCGCAACATCGTCGGTCATCTCGACCAACAGTTTGTTGCGCTTGTCATAGGCAAGGCGCCCCTCGATCATCTCGCGGTTGAGCGCAATCTTGATGTTGACCTCATTGTCCGAGCAATCGACCCCCGCCGAATTGTCGATGAAGTCGGTGTTGATGCGGCCACCCCTGCCGGCAAAGGCAATGCGCGCCGCCTGGGTGACGCCCAGATTTGCGCCCTCACCAATCGCCACCGCGCGAACATCCTCCGCATCGATGCGCAGCCGGTCATTGGCCGGATCACCCACCGCGACATTGTTTTCAGAGCGCGCCTTCACATAGGTGCCGATGCCGCCGAACCAGATCAGGTCAACCGGGCTCTTGAGGATCGCCGAGATCAGCGTGGTCGGGTCCATCTCCGCCACATCAAGGCCCAGCGCGTCACGCACCTGTTTGGTCAGCTTGATCACCTTGTCAGTGCGCGGGAACACCCCGCCGCCCCTGGAGATCAGCGTCGGGTTGTAATCCGCCCAGGACGAGCGCGGCAGCGCGAACATCCGCGCGCGTTCTTCCCAGCTGGCGGCGGGGTCGGGATCGGGGTCGAGGAAGATGTGGCGATGGTCGAACGCCGCGACAATCTTCAGTGTCTTCGACAGCAACATGCCATTGCCGAACACGTCACCCGACATGTCGCCGCACCCGACAACGCGGATCGACTGGGTCTGCACATCAACGCCGCGTTCGGCAAAATGACGCTGGACGCTGACCCAGGCACCCTTGGCGGTGATGCCCATCGCCTTGTGGTCATACCCGACCGAGCCGCCACTGGCGAAGGCATCGCCCAGCCAGAAATTGCGTTCCAGCGCGATGGCATTGGCGACGTCGGAGAAGGTCGCCGTGCCCTTGTCGGCAGCGACGACGAAATAGGGATCCTCGCCGTCATGCACCACGACGCTGGCCGGATGCTCGACCGTGCCGGCGACGATATTGTCGGTGATCGACAACAAGGTGCGGATGAAGATGCGATAGCTTTCAGTGCCCTCGGCCAGCCAGGCATCACGGTTCGATGCGGGTGGCAATTGCTTGGGGTAGAACCCGCCCTTCGCGCCGGTCGGCACGATGACGGCGTTCTTCACGCGCTGCGCCTTCATCAGCCCGAGGATTTCGGTGCGGAAGTCGTCGCGCCGGTCGGACCAGCGCAGGCCGCCACGCGCGACCGGGCCGGCGCGCAGATGGATGCCCTCGACGCGCGGGCTATAGACCCAGATTTCGCGCCACGGCACCGGCGCGGGCAGGCCGGGGATCAGGCTGGAATTGAGCTTGAAGGCCAGTGCGACCTCGCCCGCCGGGGCAAAGGCGTTGGTGCGCAACGTGGCGCCGATGACATTGCGGATCGCACGCAGGATGCGGTCATCATCAATCGACGAGACGCCGTCCAGCCCGGTATCAATCGCGGCATCGGCGGCGGTGATCGCGGCGGCGGCCTTGGCCTTTTTCGCCGGATCATGCGCGGCGGCAAAGCGTGCGATCAACGCCGCCGCCACCTTGGGCGCGCGGCGCAGCGCATCGACCACCGTGACCAGGCCATAGGGCGTGCCGGCCTGGCGCAGGTAACGGAACCAGGCGCGGAACAGCACGACGCTGGCCGGCGCCATGTTGGCGTCAAGGATCAGCCGGTTGAAGGCGTCATTCTCCGCACTGCCGTCCAGCACGGCGGCAATGGCGCCTTCCAGCACATGGGTGTCGCCATCGAAGATGTTGACGACCCCGCCGGTCGCCTCGATCAGGAATTCGTGGATGAAGCCCTGCGCTTCATCCGTCAGCGCGGTCGGCACTTCCTCGATCACGCGGAAGCCGAAATTCTCCAGCACCGGCACCGCATCCGACAGGGCCAGCGCGCCGCCAAGGCGATAGATTTTGAGCCGGGCCGAACCCTGCCCGTCGCGATACAGCCGCACGGTGCGGCTGCCGGGGTTTTCCAGCCGCGCGAGGCTGAGGATGTCGCGCGCCGCCTCTTCGGCGGAATAGGCCGCGCGATAGGTGGCGGGGAAGCTGGCGGCGTGGCGCAGCGCGAGGCGCGTGGCGCGGGCCGGGTCACCCAGTTCACCCAGCGCCGCCTCAACCGCAGGCACCCAGCCGCGCACCATGCGGGCAATCCGCGCGTCAAGCGGCGCGGCATCGGGCAGCACACCGGCACCGCGCAGATCAAGTGTGAAGCGCAGCATGGCCACCACGCCATCTTCGAGCGCCAGCGACCAGTTGAGCAGGCTGCCATTGGCGGCCTCTGCCAGCATGTCGCCAATCGCGATGCGCCGCGCGGTCGTCAGGTCGTCACGCGGCAACCACACAAAGGCGAACAGGTGCCGCCCGAGCGTCGAGCGCACCAGCACCAGCTTGGGCCGGGGCCGGTCGGCCAGCGACATGGCGGTCAACGCCAGTTCTTCCAGCGCCTCGGGCGCGAAGGCGGCGGCAAGGTCATGCGGCAGCGCGGCCAGCGCATGGGTCAGTGCCTTGCCGGCATGGCCCTTGGGGTCAAAGCCGAACTTGGCCTCCAGCGCGGTAAGGCGGGCGCGCAGCACCGGCACATCCTGCGGCGCGGCGGTCAGCGCGGCGCTGGTCCACAGGCCGGCATGGATCGTCAGGCCGACAACCTTCTTGCCCTCTCGGACCGGCACCAGTGCGAGATCAAGCGGCACATGGCGGTGCACGGTCGCAATCTGGTTGGACTTGAGCAGCAGCGGCAGCTCGCCACCATTCTGGAACCACTTCATCGCCAGCGCGCGCGATGCCTCGGCCAGGATCGGCACGTCGTGACGGTGGCGGGCAATGCCCAGTTTCGCGGTGCATTTGTCGCCCAGCCAGCGTTCATGGCCGAGCAGGGTGAGGTTGCCATCAAGGAACCATTGCAACAGCGCGGCCCCTTGCCCGCCCTTGTCAACGCCGCCCAGCGCCGCAATGTCGGCGGCGAGCACATCCTGCAGCTTGGGCCAGTCAGCCACCGCCGCGCGGACATCAACCAGGTTGCTTTCCAGCGCACTCGCCAGTTCACGCCGCTCGCGCGCGTCAGCGCGGTCCATCTCGATATAGATCATCGATTCGGCGGCCCCGCCCGCGCCAACCTGGGTCAGCACGCCTTCCGCATCGCGCGTGACGTTGAGCACGGGGTGGATGATGCGATCAATACTGATGCCGTGCGCGCTGATCGTCCCGGCGATCGAATCGACCAGGAAGGGCATGTCATCATTGACGATGGCAACGCGCATCCGGCGGCGCGGGTCGGTGCCGGCCAGCGGCTCTATGGCGATGACGGCGGTGCCGGCGGCACGGCGCCCGGCGGTCGCGGCCATGAAGCGCGCGGCCTCTGTCCGTTCGGCCTTGCCGAAGCCCTGCAATTCGCCCGGAAGCGCACCTTTGGTCAGTCGGGCAGCGATGGCATCCGACAGCGAAGCGATGGTATTCTTAGCCATAGGCCCCCTATGCGCCGGGCAAACGCGCGGCTCAAGGCTTGTGGCAGTTGCGAAATAATGCTGCGTTGCAACATCTTCGACGAAACATCTGATTTCCCCGCTGCGGGCGGGGCGGCAGCAATCTTACCGGGCGGCCTGGCGCATGACCCGCTGCGTCAGCGCCGAATCACCGCCAAGCGCGGCGACAATGTCCAGCGTGCCGGCATCACCCGCGCGGGCGAGCAACACGACATAGTCACCGGCCCCCACATCTGTACCGAGCGAGACGGTGGCCAGTGCGGGGCGACCGCGCAGCACGCCGGCAGCATCGGGCCGGGCCACCGGCAGCGGCGCGCGCGCGGCGCGTTCTGCCTTGACCACGCCCTTGATGCCGCCATCCGCCTGTTCAAGAAAGGCGCCGAGCCCCCCGGCCGGCACGCCATGGCGACGGGCATGGGACAGGACGGCGGCATATTCGGTCAGGCGGGTCTTGTCATAATCGCTGCCGAAAACGAGCTTTACCACCGGCGTCATCGGCGCGCGCAGTTGCACGGCGATGCCGGCCTGATCGAGCAGCGCCTCATACCCGGCGGGATCCTGATCAGCGGCGGCGGCAAAATCATGCGCGCGTTCCAGCGCGCGATAGAGCGTGGCGCGGCTGCGCGTATCGGCGGCGCGGACGGCGGCGGCGGTTTGCTGTGCCAGCATCAGCCGGTCACCCAGGCTGGCGACGGCGGACGATGACGACGGCACATAGCCCGGCGCCAGCGTTGCATCATCAAGATCGCCCAGATCAGCTAAATCGCCAAGATCATCAACACCGGCATCAACCGGCGCATCAAAGCCGGCGCTGGGGCCATCTGCCCAGACGGGCGCGGCGGTGACGGCCTTGGGCGCGGTGCGGACGGCGGCGGCCAGTTCGGCATCGAGCCGGGCCTGGGTTTCCGCGTCGACCAGTTCCTTCCAGTTGATCACGCCATAGATGAAATCAATCGAATCATCATCCGACGAGAAGGGCATGAGGATGCCGCGATACATGGTGTTGAAACCACGCGTGCTGACAAATTCCGCCTCAAAGCCGATCGGCGCGCGGTTGGCGATGATCTGCAGATAATGATCAGTCAGCCGTGACAGCAGCGAGCGCGCCGGCACATCAGAGATGTGGCTGACATTGCCATCCAGCGTGCATTCGTCGCGCAGCGCGCGGCCAAGAAAGGCAATGGCGGGGTTTTCAATGCCCGAGGTAAAATCAAGCAGCACGCTGTGCGGACCGAAATCATGCAGATTTTCAGGATCAAGATCCTCAATCAGCGGATAGGCGCGGCCGCGCAGCAACGAGACCCAGTAATTATAGGCGCGCACATGCATCCGCCGCTCATCCGTGCCGATCTCCAGCTGCGGCTGATCGACGCTGGCATCAGCTTCGTCGTGATAGCCGGTTTCGATCCGATCCGCATCGTCGAAGCCGCGAACATTATCCATGAGTCGGTTTGCCTTTGCTGGCCCGTGGTGCCGTGGTTACAAAGGCTTCTTGCACCCGACATGGTAAACGATGCGTAAAGCCTGGGCAGCGCGCGGCGCGCCCGCTTGTCAGCCCGGCGACGACCTGATAAGCGCCCGCCCTCGTTACGCCCGATGGGCGATGACGCGCGCCGCTTTAGCTCAGTTGGTAGAGCATCGCATTCGTAATGCGTGTCTCTATCGGGTTGCGGTGGTTGGGCTTTAAGCCGCTTTAGCTCAGTTGGTAGAGCACATCATTCGTAATGATGGGGTCACAGGTTCGAGTCCTGTAAGCGGCACCAGTCCCCTTCCACAGTGGGCTACCGAATCACGCAGCGGAAGGGGCTTTCGGCAGAGAAGCCGCTTGGGTCCAGCCTGGGGCGCTTTGGGCTAGCGCTGCCGACCTCGCGCTATGATCGCCCCCACGCTCCACGGAAAATGAATCCTTGCGAACGTCCATAACGGACGTAGATCGGAAATATCATGTCAAAAAACATTGAGAGTTCGGCGCGTTCAGACCGGCCGATTGAACAGTTTATCGGTAAAGTCCACGCGGGCGATGCCGCAGTCATCATGGAAGGGTGGCCGACAGGATCGGTCGATATGATCGTAACTTCGCCGCCCTATTGGACGGCAGTCGAGTACGAAGGGCAGACGGCCAACTGGCCCACCTACGACGCGTATCTTGATGATATGATGAAGGTATGGAAACAATGCGCCCGTGTCCTGAGACCAAATGGGAAGCTTTGCATCAACGCACCAGTGATGCCCATTCCAAAAGACGTAATTGCTCAGCACACTCGTCACTTAAAGAACATCGCTTTTGACAATGAAGCGAGGATTATTTCTGAAACTGACTTGGAAAGATATGGACTCTTCATATGGCAAAAGCAGACATCCAAGATGATGTTTGGCAGCTATCCATATCCCGGAAATATATTAGAAAATAATACGGTCGAATTTATCAATGTTTACGTCAAGCCTGGAAAACCCCCAAAATTTAGCGATGAAGCCAAGGAAGGCAACAAGCTTAAGCGGGGAGAGTGGATGGACCTCGCACAGCAAGTATGGTTCATGTATCCGGAAGACGTAAAGCGAGAAGAAGGGCATCCGGCCCCTTTTCCAGAAAAACTACCAGCGCGCTTGATGAAACTTTATAGCTACGGTGCTAGTGGTGAATTTCCTGGAGAAATTATTGTAGACCCGTTCGTCGGCACCGGCACGACGTGTGTCGTAGCGCAAAAAATGAATCGGCGCTGGATTGGCATCGATATCAATCCTGGCTACCTAAAATTCGCTGAACGCCGTATCGCCAATGCCCGGCGCGAAGAACCACTGATACTTGTAGGTCGAGCAAAATACCCTACTAAGGACGACTTAGTACGGATGATGTTCGAAGAGGCTGGCACAGCGGGGGCAGATGCAGTGAGCAAACACAAGCGCAAGACGTATGGTCGTAGCGTTTCCGCGCCCTCAGAAGACGAACAGCCCAAACTCGTCTGATGGCAAAGGCGGTCGTACGCCCCACCCTTCCAGCCAAGTGGAAGCGGTTTGTCCGAGAATACGGGATGAACCTTGCTTATTGGTATCAGCCCAAGGGCCTAGCCGTCACGGTGGCTGGCGTAGAATCGCGCCTTCGGATCTTAAAGGAGTTCGAACACAGGGGCGCTTGGCGCGACCTCCAGCGTAGCTACATCAAGCGCCTCCAAGACGAAGATGTTTCAGAAGCTGAAGACAATTGGGCAGACGGTGGAGCGCCCCTAGCTCGAATGCTTAAACAGGTGATGACGGTGCTAGGCCTCGCCTGGATCGATCCCGAGGATCAGGTTGAAATAACCGAAGCAGGAAACCTGTTCCTCGCTTCTGAAGACAAAGCCGGTGTCCTCGCCCGGCAAGCGTTGCGGTACCAGTTTTCCAATCCAGCCGTAGCCTCGCGCGAACATCGAGCGATCCGCCTGCATCCTGTCCCGTTCTTGATCAGGTTGCTGCAGGCGGTCGAAGGGAGCATTTCCGGATATGAGTATCGGCTGTTTGTATCCAAAGCTCGACGCATTGGCGATGTCGATAAAGTAGCCGAATATATCGATTCGTTTAGAGAACTAGACACCGCAGAGCGTGTAGAGGTGGTCCGCCAGTGCGATGCCTATAACATTGGTGGCCCGCGTCGCGGCTCAATTTACAATACAATTAGACTAAACCAGTCATACGCTTTCCGCATGTGGGCTTTATCCGATCTTATTGAGGTCGGAGACGATCAATCACTTCGGCTGAAACGATTACGCGGCGACGCGCGGGCATACATTGATGAATACGCGGGCAAAGGTACATATATAGACTTCGCAGATCAAAAGGAGTTTCTGGCTTGGATGGGTGATCCCACTGCTCTCCCAAGCAGTCAGGCAGCTCTAGACGTGTATGTCAGCAGGAACGACCTCGAAGCTGCCGCAGCGATCAAAAAACAACTAGGTGCGTCAGCTACCGAGTTAAGGCAATTCCGTAGGATGATGATCGACGAGAAAACATTAGAGGACAATATTGAGAAGAACTTCGATGACTTTGGGAAACGCGTCGGCATCAGCCTGCAGCTTGTAGGGCGACAGTATCCCACCACTGTCGGACCCATAGACTTGCTCGGGCGAGACAAGAAGACAAAACAATATGTAGTAGTTGAACTAAAACGAGGTCGATCGGCGGATAAAGTTTTTGGTCAGCTATCGCGATATATGGGTTGGGTGCGAAAAAATCTCGCTGATGGTGAAGATGTCATTGGCGTGATTGTTGGATCAAAAATCGATGATAAGCTTCGTGCCGCTCGCGATGCACATGATACTACCGTTCACCTCGTCGAGTTTGAGAGCAAGATGACTGTAAATGTCGTTTGAACCAGCATGTCGGATGTTCAAACAACGATGATCAGTCTTCGATAAAAATTTCTGGTGAATTTTCGTCACGCCTGAAGCGTTTAAGCTTTACTTTCTCATTAGGGATGATGCTAGCGGCGTATCGAAGCTTTTGATCAATTTCGCTGCCGACGATGTATCCGCGCACTATTTGGCCGACTGGGACATGATGTGCTGCGATACAGCCCATGTATCTACACAACTGCCCAAATACTTTGTCCGAAGCCCTGACTTTCTTAAGCTCGATCACGACCCGATCGCCATTGGCCGCCGTCGCAATAATGTCAATCGTTCCAGCCTCGGTACCATATTGTCGGACACTTCGAAAAACCACTGGCGAATAACTGGCTGAGATGATTCACTGGGCCTGCGAGTAGTTGGAGGCGGTGATGGCGCGGCAGGCAGGTTTTTGGGATTACGAGGAGCAACTGGCACGACTGACCAAGGGCGGTGATCCGCTGGTGATGCTGGCGGCGGTGGTTGATTTCGCGGCGTTTCGCTATCGGCTGGAGAAGGCGCTGAAGCGCTCGGACGGGACGAAGGGTGGCAGGCCGCCCTATGACCCGGTCCTGATGTTCAAGGTCCTGGTGCTGCAGGCGCTGTATAACCTGTCGGACGACCAGGCGGAGTTTCAGATCCGGGACCGGCTCTCGTTCATGCGGTTTTTGGGATTGAACCCGGGTACCCAAAGCCCCGACGCGAAGACGATCTGGCTGTTCCGCGAGCACCTGGTGCAGGCGAATGCGATCGACAAGCTATTTGCGTTGTTCGACGCGCGGCTGAAAGCCAGCGGCTATCTGGCACAAGGCGGGCAGATCATCGACGCAACGGTGATTGCCGCCCCGCGTCAGAAGCTGAGCGACGATGAGAAGGCCCTGATCAAGGAAGGCAAGGCGGCGGACGAGATTTGGCCCAACGCCCCCGCCAAGGCGGCGCAGAAGGATATCGATGCGCGCTGGACGATGAAGCGCGGCAGCCTCAAGCGCAGCGAGAGCGCCGAGGCGAAAGCTGTGCCGCAATCGCAGATCATGGTGCCGATGTTCGGCTACAAGAACCACGCTGGGATCGACCGCAGCTTCGGGTTCATCCGCAAATGGGTGGTGACCCACGCGGCAAGGCACGACAGCGGCCCGTTCGAGGACGTGCTCGACGCCGAGAACATCGCCCGATCGGTCTGGGCCGACACGGCCTATCGCTCGGCCAAAAATGAGCGTGCGATCCGCAAGCGCCAGCTCAAATCGATGATCCATTTCCGGAAGCCCAGGGGCAAGCCGATGGACGAGCGTCACCAGCGGGCCAACGCCGCCCGCTCGAAAGTGCGCTCGGCGGTCGAGCATGTCTTTGCGGGCCAGAAACATCGCATGGGCCTGTTCGTTCGCACCGTCGGCATCGAGCGCGCGAGGATCAAGATCGGCATGGCCAACCTCGCCTACAACTTCAAACGCCTCGTCTGGCACGAGGGGAGAGTTGCGCCCGGATGACGGGGAAATGCCTCTTCAAAGACCTCGCAGAGACCAAAATCACCCGGAAATCACCCAATCAGACGAGACCGGATCGCACTCTGGCACGGTTGTGTCGCCATCACACCGAAATCACTGGGTTCTTCGAGGTGTCCTGTCGCCTGTCGAAATGAAGCCCCGGCTCGATAAGTTCGAGATGATGCTCTAGATAGTTTTCCAAATCTCTTTCTAAAAAGACCTCATGTTGAAAACTCTCAACAGGCTTTCCGCGCCTTGCTGAAATAGGAAGTCGTGCAAATGCTGCCACGGCTTTTTCATACTGCGAGGTATCGAGATAATAGTCGACAGCATCGTCTACGTCGGACGTTTCATCGGAATCGCCGTAAAATGAGATACAATCAGGCTTTGAATTAAACTCGATGAGCGTAGCGTTGGCGTATATGCCGATTCTTTCGCTTATCTCTTCTCTTCGTGCTTCAATGAGCGAGATTCCTCTGCGGCCGCGCTGGTCGTTAAATCTTGAGAGATAAGACGCACATGCATGAAAACCTAGAACATAGCTTGTGTCAGTTTGCCGCCTGCCGAACTCTGGTCCCAGCGATGCCAGGACGAGGTTTTGATCGATGAAGTCCAACTGCCGCCATTGCAATATATTGGCAATTGCTGGCGTGATGCCATCTCTATTCCGAGCCCGGCCAACAAAGAGAATGAATTCGTCCCGTGTGACGCGGTCACCGACTTCGAGTAGTACTCGAATTAATGCATGATGTGGGAATATATCAAAGCCAATGGCGCCATCGTTAATTGGATTGCTCAACTGATAGCGCCAAAGCAGCCTTTCCAAAATGGCTGTTTTATTACCGCCTTCAATTAGGGCTTTGCCGGCGGGCGTGATCCAGAGAACATGATTGTCAAACCAACATAGCCCCAGGTTTTCAGTCGCTTTGCGGAGCATCCGTCCCCCGGCTCCGTGCCCTTGAGTTAATTGCGCCTGCCTCAGCGCCGTCATGACTGCCACGTCGTTCCAAACAGTTCCTTCAAAATCTGCTAGAACGCGGACCATAGCGGGAAATTGGTCGCCTCCCACATGGGCGTGGGGGAAGTACTGAAAATGCAGATCCGCGCGATAATCTAAAATGAAATTACGCCAGTGATCAGACAGCGCCATGACATTCTCCCAATCGGCGCTAATGGAGCACGATTGACGGCGGCCTTCAAGCTGGCTGATAAAGCGAGCGGAGTCCGTCAGAACAGAAGTTCTCTATAGGCCCTGATGAGCTAACGCGCAGAAGGCGGTACCTTATATGAATAAGTGCGGGATCATCGTGACCAGCACTGCCATTTCGTGCCCTATTCCTCCTGGCTAACCTTCAATAGCTCCTGGGCTTCGATACCCAGTGCGTCCGCAAGGCGTCCCAGCGCGCGGACTGACGGGTTACGCATCCCGCGCTCCAGATCGCTGACGTAGCTGCGTTCCATCCCCGCATCGAGCGCCAACCGCTCCTGCGACATACCCCTCAGCTTCCGATGGTGTCGGACATTCACACCGAGAAGCTGCACCACGTCCATGGCCGGACTTGGCCGCAACCGCGCCCGCCGGTCTGTATACTAATCGTGTCATTTTTGCTGGCGTTAGCTGAACGCGCCGATAAGCTCTCACACAAGATGGGGAGCAATGCGGCGGTTGGGCGAGCGCGATCCATTCACGTTCAACAAGGGAGTACGCCTACATGATCGACCCAAGCTCATTGAAGAGCATCGAAGATCTGCACCGCCTCAAAACTGAAGGTATTATCACCGACGACGAGTTCGAACGGTCCAAAGAGAGGCTGCTATTCGGGCAGCAAAAGACGCGAGCCACCGCCGCTACCAGCTCAACAATCTCGCCAATCACGATGCCGGCCAATGACGACTATATCGGCTGGGCTACATTACCCCTGAAGCGCTACGCGGATTTTAGCGGACGATCGAGCCGGAAGGAATTCTGGTTGTTTCAGCTGTTGTATGTCGCCCTGTTCCTGGGCTGCGTCGTGGTGGCGTTGGCAAGCCCTCGGCTTGCAGCCGGGCTGTTCATCCTTGGGGCGCTCGGACTTGTCGTACCGCTGCTCGCAGCCGAGGTGCGGCGGTTCCATGATCAAGACCAATCCGGCTGGTACGCCGCGCTGAACCTAATCCCCTACGTCGGACCTCTGGTCGTTCTTGTGTTTATGCTGGTCGAAGGCACGCGCGGCGATAACCGCTTCGGTGCCGATCCAAAGTAGCCGCGCCGACCAACGAACCTGCGCCGTCCAAGGCCCTCGCAGAAATGCGGGGGCTTTTCTTTATCCAGAAAAGGAAATTGCTAATGCTAATTATCCGCAACTCGGCCGCTATGACGAGTGCCTTGGGTTCGCCCATCGATCCGCGCGTGAAGCGGCTGCTATCGACACGCCGCGACCAGCTCGCCGAGTACGAAGGGTGCGAGCTTGGCGATCTGGCGCACTGGATTGTCGTCGCTCCGGGCGATCAACTAGCGGCGATCGAGGCGGCGGCGGGATTTCCCATCTCGCCAGATCCGCCGTTTGAATGGGTGCTGGACTTTGGCGGCATAATGGAAGCCCCGACAATCCTATCCGATGACGGGTTTGGCGTTGTCCTTATCGTCCCCGACGAACCGGGCGTCGATGACATTCTGCTGTCTCTGCTCCGCCGCGATGCGACCCAGGCCGATCTTTCCGGCGCGTCGGACCAAGAAACCTCGCGCTTCAACAGCTAGCCTGCCCGCCGAGCGCTGCCTCTAGAACAGGCAAGCCTCGGAAATCCTCAAATCCGCCCCGCGCCAAGTGGCGCCGCACCGTTCCAAGGAACCCCTTGGGCGATCGAACCCTCATGTCTGGAGTAGATACCATGCTGTCACTGTTTGACCGCGTCTCGATGGAGCGCGCCCTCTCCCTGCCGCTCGACGTAAAGCTCCGCCAGTTGCTCGCCACGCGGATCGCCAACCTCGTCACCGCCGACTTTGACCTCAGGGACATGACCAACTTCCTGATCGTCGGCCCCGGCGACACCGAAGCTGAGATCGTGGAAGAAATTGGCCTGTCACCCTTGGTAAACCCGATCGACGGCGTGCGTTACGGTGAACCTGAGTTCCACCCGTACTGGGACTGGCTGACCGCCGACGGATCGTGGTTCGAGTTCATTGTGTCCGTGGCTGACACAGGGTTCGCCTACGTGCTGCTCGTCCAGGACGCCGATGGTGTGGACGCGGAACTCCTATCCCTGTGCCGCGCGCATGCAGCCTGAGCATCACGCCCAACACAAGGCCTGAGGAGTGCGACCTCCGGCCCTGCTCAAGAAGGAGTCCCTATGAAATTGCTCGGCTTCGTCGCGACCGCGTGCATTGCGCTGGCCATTCTCCGGGTCGCACTTACAGTGCTGCTCGTCGTACTGCTGCTCGGCCTCGTCGCCAGCTTCATCTACCTGAGCTGCTGCCGGTTTCGTGGACACCGAGATAAGGTGTTTATGGAACCGGAGGGTGACGATGCAACGACGGAAGTTCAGCCGAGAGTTCAAGCTTGAGGCGGTGAAGCTGGTGCGGGATCGTGGGGTGACAGCTGCTCAGGCGGCGCGCGATCTGGACGTGCATGTAAATGTGCTGCGTAAATGGGTGCACGAGGCAGCGGCCGATGCAGGGGCGGCATTCCCCGGCCACGGCAACATGAAGCCCGAGCAGCTTGAGATTGAGCGGCTTCGCCGCGAGCTTGTCAGGGTGAAGGCGGAGCGCGACATCTTAAAAAAAGCGGCGGCCTACTTCGCGAAGGACTCGATATGAGGTTCGCCTTCATCGCGAAGCACCGGGGTATCTGGCCGGTATCGTGGATTTGCGAGGCGCTCGGGGTCTCGCGCAGCGGCTTTCATGCCTGGCTCACGCGCGCGCCGAGCGCACGCTCATCCAGCGACGAGGCGTTCAGCGCGAAGATCCGCGCCAGCTTCATCGCCAGCGATCGGACCTATGGCGCGCGTCGCGTCTGGCACGATCTTCTGGCCGAAGGCCCTTCATGCGGCCTGCACCGCATCGAACGGCTGATGCGCCTGCACGGGCTGAAGGCGCGGCCCCAGCGCCGTGGCCTTCCCAAGGACGATGGCGAAAGATCGGTCATCGCCGGCAATGTTCTCGATCGCCAGTTCAGCGCCGACGCGCCGAACAGGAAATGGGTGGCCGACTTCACCTATATCTGGACGATCGAAGGCTGGCTCTACGTCGCGGCCGTCATCGATCTGTTCTCCAGGCGCGTGGTCGGCTGGTCGATGAGTGACACGATGACGGCGCAACTCGTCACCGACGCGCTGGTCATGGCGATCTGGCGGCGTGGCAAGCCCGACGCCCTGCTGCATCACTCGGACCAGGGCAGTCAATATACCAGCGAGCAGTTCCAACGGCTCATGGCCGATAACGGCGTCACCTGCTCAATGAGCCGGTCGGGCAATGTCTGGGATAATGCTGCAATGGAGAGCTTCTTCTCCTCGCTCAAAACCGAGCGGGTCGCGCGAAAAACCTATCGTACGCGCGATCAGGCAAGGGCCGATGTGTTCGACTATATCGAACGCTTCTACAACCCGACACGCAGGCACTCGACCTTGGGGTATCTCAGCCCCATGGACTTCGAGAAGCAAGCTAATGTAGCCTAACCTCGTGTCCATGAGACCGGCAGCAGCTCAACCGGCCATTGGAGACGTGCGCGGTCGTGGCGTTCCTTGTCCTCACCGACCTCCTTCAAGCCCATCCCCTCGGCTTCCTCATCGGGCTCATAATCCTGCTCATCGTCGGGCGTGCCCTTAGGGACTGATCGCTGCCCCGATTTCGACTCGGTCCAAACCTCAAAGCTGCATCGCGTCCTGCGAACGTGCGGAAAGCAGCTAGCAGATCGATCTTCCTACTGAAGTGCCTTTCGCAGGAAGCACTGCGGTTTCCTTGTTTATGTGCCTTCCAGCTCATGCCGGGGAAGGCTTCCTGTCGAAAGTGCTTTGCTTAGGATACGCGCGCAGACTGAAGCCAATGTACCTTTCACCACAGTATCCGGTGCCACTCTATCGAACGCACTTTGCGCAGTACAAATATTATTTTCCTATTGAAAGGACATTGCTAGTATATTCCACAGAATACTCATCCATTTCTGGCAAATTTATCGCGAAGAAAAACATTTATAGTTGACCTATCCAGTATTTCACCTTCTCAAGGCCGAAGCAGCACCGCCGCTCCTCGCCTTCAGCACCGAGCGTTGGGGATGTTGCCGCTCCGAACGCCATCGGAGATATCTTTGACATGCTGGTTGGCGCCCGGCCCTGGATAATAAAATGCATAATGCAATTACGCTCACGTCGCCAGTCAACGCGACGTGGCAAACGCTTCTCGACCACCTCAAGCATCTCTCCCGCAAGCCCCGGCGCATCCATGCAGATGGCTCGCTTTTGGAAGCCATGCGCAGGGCAGGTCGGGAGGCGATAGAGAAAGACGAGACTGCCGTTTTCCGTGACGACTGTTGCGCCGGCATCATCCTCGCCTGCCTCGATGCAGGCCTCTGCACACGGGACGAGCTGATTAGAACCGTCCCGAGGTACGCGAGGGTTTCATACCCATACGCAGCCGCCTTCATCGACAGGGTGACCGGCGACGACGCCAGTTTCCACCTTCTGAAGGTGAGCGACGAAGGGAAATATGCTGCGCACCGCTGATCGGGCGCGGTCACCTACATTTAAAAGGAGCTAAATGCCAACTACTAAGCCGCCGCGCCGAGAGCATGGACCTGCCATTGATGCCGTAAGATCAATAGCAGCCTCATGGCGCGATAAAGTGAATAAACAAGAGTTACTAATGCTGATAATTTCAGCTTGTATCGAAGGCGGGATTGACAGGGAACGAGAGATTATCAGCATAGTGCCGACAATCGGGGAATACAGCCACCCTTACGTCGCAGTGTTCCTCAAGAAATCTTCCGGTGCCGACCCCAACCGCTATTTCTGGTTCGCCGATGCCTCTAAGACCTACCGTGTCCATGAGAGGCCTGCCGCGCAGAACAAGCTCTAACCAATTAAACCTTCAACCTTGGCGGGGTCAGCATGCTGCTGCGCGTTGTCCCCGCCCCTTTCCTCGCAAGGGGATCTCATACAGGAATTCAACATGTCAGAATCACGTAGCACGTTGCCACCCGGCGGCGGCGCTAGAGCGGTTTCCGTACGAACGGAATCGATAGGGATTCCCTTTACGGCTTGGGTGTGATTCAAACTTCCTGCTGGTGGCAGGAGGCCAGCATGGATGGCACGAACGCTTTCACAGGATCTTCGGGACAGGGTTGTCGCAGCGATTGATGGCGGCCTGAGTTGCCGCGCGGCGTCAGCCCGCTTTGGGGTCAGCGTGTCGAGCGCGATCCGCTGGCGACAACTCGCCCTGAAGCATGGTCAGGCTTTGGCCAAGCCGCGCGGAGGGGACCGACATTCAGGCAAGATCGAGGCGCACGGCGGCTTCATTCGGGAGCTGATTGCCGAGCAGGGCGACATGACGCTGGTCGAGATACAGGCGCGGCTGATCGAGCGCGGCGCCGTGGTTGGGATCGGCACGGTGCATCGTTTTTTTGCCCGGCACGGGATCACGCGTAAAAAAAGACCGGGCACGCGATCGAGCAGGACCGTCCCGATGTCCTGAGGCAACGCCAGCACTGGTTCGAGGGCCAGCTCGACCTTGAACCCGAACGCCTTGTCTTCATCGATGAGACCTGGACCGCCACCAATATGACCCGCAGTCACGGTCGCTGTCGGAAAGGCGAACGGCTGCGGATGGGCTTTCCGCACGGCCATCGCAAAACCACCACGCTGGTCGCTGGTCTGCGTATGACCGGCATGGTCGCGCCGATGGTGCTGGATGGGCCGATCAACGGCGACTGGTTCGAAGCCTATGTGGCGCAGGTTCTGGTGCCCGCGCTGCGGCCAGGCGACGTGGTCATCATGGACAACCTCTCAAGCCACAAACGGGCGGCTGTGAAGGAGAGGATCGAAGCGGCCGGCGCAACCCTTCGCTTCCTCCCGCCCTACAGCCCGGACTTCAACCCTATCGAGAAGGCATTCTCCCGGCTCAAGGCCATGCTCCGTAAGGCGGGCGAACGAACCGTCAGCGGATTGTGGGACTTGATCGGCAGGCTCGTCGACATCTTCCAGCCCAACGAATGCGCAAACTACTTCAGATCATGCGGCTATGAACCTGAATGAACGGAAACCGCTCTAATGTTCTTCTCCAAGCAATTCTTGAGCAGGCTGATCCCATATCGCCCGTGCGAATGGCCGATTTCGACCGCTATGTCGTTCATAGGGTGTTGATTTGCACTGAGAGTTGACCCGGGATTTTCATCGAGAAGTGACCCGGGTGGATGGTATGTCCCGCGATGCGGGTTGTGGGTCAAGCTGGTGTTTTTTCCTTTCTGGTTTTGGGGGCAGCGGAGCTGGCTCTGAACCGGAAGCTGTCGTTGCCAGTCTCGAGGATGTGGCAGTGGTGGGTGAGCCGGTCCAGCAGGGCGGTGGTCATCTTGGCATCGCCGAACACGTCGGCCCATTCGCTGAAGCTGAGGTTGGTGGTGATAACGACGCTGGTGCGTTCGTAGAGTTTGCTGAGCAGATGGAACAGCAGCGCCCCGCCTGACGGGCTGAACGGCAGGTATCCCAGCTCGTCGAGGATGACGAGGTCGAGACGCAGCAGACGCTCGGCAAGCTGGCCAGCCTTGTTCATGGCCTTTTCCTGTTCGAGCGCGTTGACCAGATCGACCGTAGAGAAGAACCGGACCTTCTTGCGGTGATGCTCGACTGCCTGAACACCGAGCGCGGTGGCCATGTGGGTCTTGCCGGTTCCCGGACCACCGATCAGCACCACATTGTCGGCACCGTCGATGAAGTCGCCACGATGCAACTGCCGGACCAGGGCTTCGTTCACCTCGCTGGACGCAAAGTCGAAGCCTGCCAGATCCTTGTAGGCCGGGAACCGGGCGGCCTTGATCTGGTAGGCGATAGACCTGACCTCGCGCTCGGCCATCTCGGCCTTGAGCAACTGCGAGAGGATCGGCACGGCGGCATCGAAGGCGGGGGCGCCTTGTTCGATGAGCTCACCGACGGCCTGGGCCATGCCATACATCTTGAGGGAGCGAAGCATCACCTCCACAGCGGCGCTGGCGGGATCATGACGCATGACGCATCTCCCGCAGGTTGTCATAGCGCCCGACATCGGCGACTGGCTCCTGAGCAAGGCGCAGTGCCTGGGGTGCATCGATCGGTGATGCAGGAGGTGCCTTGCCGTCGGTCAGTCGGTGCAGGATGTTGAGCACATGGGTCTTGGTGGGCACCCCTGCCTCCAGAGCCAGCTCGACCGCGCATAGAACCGCCTGTTCATCGTGCTGCAGCACCAGCGCCAGGATCTCGACCATCTCGCGATCACCGCCGGGGCGCTTGAGCAGATGGCCCTGAAGCTGCCGGAACGCATCGGGCATCTCCGTGAACGGCGCTCCGTTGCGCAGGGCACCAGGCTTGCGCTGGATCACCGCCAGGTAATGACGCCAGTCATAGATGATCCGCCCCGGCAGATGATGGGATCGTGCAATGATCCGGCCATGTTCGCACAGGATCCGGCCTTCGGCGGCGATGACGATCCGCTCGGGGTAGACCCGCAAGGACACCGGCCGGTTGGCAAAGGACGCCGGCACGCTGTAGCGGTTGCGCTCCAACGTCACCAGGCAGGTTGGCGATACGCGCTTGGTGTGCTCGACAAAGCCGTCGAAGGGGCGGCCCGGCGGCATCAGGCTTGCAACCTCCCCGGCGTGCACATCGGCGACAGTGCCGGGCAGAACGCCATGCACGATCTGCCCCCATTGCGCGATGCAGCGCTCTTCAAGCCACGCGTTCAGCGCATCAAGGTTCGGAAAGCTGGGCATCGGTTGCCACAATCGGCGGCGTGCATCCTGGACGTTCTTCTCGACTTGGCCCTTCTCCCACCCCGAGGCCGGGTTACAGAACTCGGGCTCGAACAGATAATGGCTGGCCATCGCCGCGAACCGGGCGTTGACCTGCCGCGCCTTGCCCGAGCCGATGCGATCAACCGCTGTGCGCATGTTGTCGAAGATCCCGCGCTGCGGAACGCCGCCCAGAACCCTGAACGCCTGGGTCAGGGCGTCGAACAGCATCTCGTGGGTCTGGAGTAGATAGGCCCGCACGGTGAAGGCCCGGCTGTGCGACAGCTTGGTATGTGCCACCTGCAACTTGACCTGCTTGCCGCCCAACAAGGCCCAGTCCTCGCTCCAGTCGAACTGGAAGGCCTCGCCCGGCGCAAAGACCAAAGGCACGAAGGTGCCTCGGCCAGCGGACTGGGCATCGCGTTGGCGCTCGGACTTCCAAGCGCGAACGAAGGCCGCCACGCGCCCGTAGGAACCGTCGTAGCCCAACACCACAAGATCTGCGTGCATCTGCTTTGCCGTACGCCGCTGCTTGCGTGACTTGCCGACCTCAATCCGCAGCCAACCTGACAGCTTCTCGGCAAACGGGTCCAGCTTGCTCGGTCGATCGGCGGCCATGAACTTCGGTTCAACCGTACCGCTGCGCAGATACTTGCGGATCGTGTTGCGCGACAGCCCAGTGCGCCGCTCTATCTCCCGGATCGGCATCCCCTCACGGAAATGCCAGCGCCGGATTACGCTCAATAACGCCATGTCGATCACTCCAATATCCCCCAACCCAACAGCCAGGGGGAAGGTCAAAACATGGGTCACTTCTCAGTGGAATTTTATGCCCCTCCCGGGTCAACTCTCAGTGCAAATCAACAGATAGACTTCATGAAATTGGCGCGCCATTATCGATAATTGATCAAGACATCGCGGTCCAACTGACTAGCCGCCGTCAGTTTGTAATGTTTCTCATCAACAACGACAACTTGCTCATCCTGAACCGTAAGTTCAAACATAGCTATTTTTTCGTCATTCATAAATTGTGCTGAAATTGCCCGCGACCGTACGCCGGGAAAGCGTTGTTGGCACCACGCAATGTCTTGTTTTGTTTGAACTACTGAAATCTGATCGGTGCCACCCTTTGCCTGAACCGGAATAGCATAATGGCAACCGTGACGGTCCAACCCTAGGTAAAGCTCGTCGATTTCAATTTGACCAATACCTCGCACCGTCGTGCGCAAATGATTCTGCAGGCTGTATGTCGTAAGACCAAGAAATATATCAATTAATCGGTTATAACGAACAATAGCCAAGAGCGCTTGTTCGTCATCGAGTGGATAAGCGCGGATTATCTCCGGGGTGCTATCTGGGACCAATATGGCCGCCATGTCCGTGCGCGGAATTACGCGATTTAGTGGCACCAGAACAAATTTGTACCGTGCTCGACCAATGCCTTCAATAATCCACTCTTTGCCTTTCGGTTGGGTAGCAAGAATACTGGCCGGCATGGCTGTACGGTAGCGAAGCGAATATATCACATCGCCCACATTCTTAGGCCGAGCCAAACCTAGAGCCTCCGCCGCCGCAGGAATGTCATCGCGATCAAACTCAAAAGAGGTCTGACCCTTCCGGTAGCGCTCAAGGAAAATGCGCTCGATCATTGCCTTGTAGGCGGTGCTACCAGTCGACTCTGGCCCTGCTTCTTTAGCCAATCGCTTCCATCCTAGATAACCGCCACGCTTCCGTTTCAAATTGAGTCCGTTTGGTGGCCCCGCTCTTCTTGTCACGCCTCGAACTGGGTGGGACAACGCCGAAATACGCAGCCGCGGCTCCAAGGTCCATTCGAAGCAATCGCTCACTTCCAAGTTCAACGGACTTCGCTGGCCTACTCGGAACGATCCTCATAGCACGAATCAGTTCGTCTCCTACCGCCCGGGCCAGTGGCGGCGGAACGGCGTTGCCGATCTGACGAGCTCCATGCCACTTAGTCTCATTAAAGCGAAACCAGTCAGGAAAGCCATGAAGGCGCGCCATTTCCCTGACCGTGACACACCGAGCGTACTTGTAATGAATCGGCCGAGGGCTGGTGAATGCTCCGCGAGCGCCGTCCGTTCCTGCTCGAAGGGTATTGCTCAAACCATTCGGGTGGAGTTTCAAGAAACGAGAAATGGGCTCTATTTGACCTGGGATGATCGAGGCAAATCGCCGACGTGAAATCTCTGTGTGCCCGGTGCGGGCGCTAGAAGTCAGAATGCCTGGATTCCATTCCCGGACATACCCGAAGTGCCAAGCATCGTTATCCAGACACCGCATCTCGCGCGCATAGCGGCTCGGATTACCCCAAGCCTCAGCCAAAACCTCATCAGTCTGATTCAATACGTCGAAGCTATCGGCATCTGGAATGTCGTTCAACGCGTCGTGGCACGAAGGCCCAGTTGGAACTTCCAATTTACCAGGTCTGTCAGCCGCAGTCGTTCTCATCGCGGGATAAGCGGGAACCGGTAATCCACGTTTTGCCCCCATTAAAATCAAACGTTGGCGATGCTGTGGAACACCATAATTGGCCGCATCCAAAACCTTCCAAGGCATTCGAACATCGTAACCACTTTCACTAAAAAGATCTATCAGCTCTTCTAGAAAATCTCGATGACGCCCTACCGTCAATCCCTTCACATTCTCAAATACAAAATATGAAGCATCGAGATCGACTACAACTCTAACAAATTCTCTAACGAGAGCATTGCGGGGATCGTCTAAGGCGCGCTTGCCGATCATCGAAAACCCTTGGCAAGGCGCGCCCCCAAACACGACATCCACCCTTCGATCACCGATCCCTGCTGCCTCGCGAATCTCTTCAGCGCCCAAACCGACAACAGATCGAGGGATCACCGCACAGTTTGGGAAGTTAAACTCATGAATCGCCGAATGGACTGCGTCTATTTCAACAGCAGCGACTACATCAAATCCGGCTTGCTCAAACCCCAAACTCATGCCGCCTGCTCCGGCAAAAAGGTCGATTCCGATAGGTCTCATGGCACCTTCCAACGCAAACTATGGCATAGCCGTATCATCGCACAGCCCGAAAGTCGATCGAAATCGCTTACGTGGCCAACGAATCGAACCCCATGCCCCTTCGATTTTGTTCTACTTTTGATCTCAAATTGTCAGAGGGTCAATACTGCCCGTGTGCTAACCGCTGGCCGCTGAAAAAATATTACTTTCGAAGAACATGGCAGCCCCGCTCAGTAAATGCCAAGTCCGTGATGTTTATGCGCCGTGGATAAAGGACATGGGGCTGACCGATTTTGTCGTGCGCGAAGGGTTTGTGTCGATGCGGTTGCCGCTGAACGATCGGCTGAAATTCTTTTCCGGCGCGGTGTGCGGGCAGGCGTTGATGGCGGCGATTGATACCGTGGCGAGCATGGCCACCGCCACCAGCCCGCGCATGGGCAAGGGCACGGTGTATCAACACACGCACTTCCTGCGCCCGGCGGTGAATGATGATTTTCTGGTGGCGGCCACCGTCAGGCGGTTTGGCAAGGCCAGCGCCTATGTGGATTGCAGCGTGACCTTTGCCACGTCGGGTGATCTGGTGGCCCATGCCGTGCTGGAATTTGCGTTTTGACCGGGCGCGCCACACAAAGGCGTGATGACGCACGGCAGTGAAAATGAGCATCTCGGCGCGATCCGTGCCGGGGTGCGCGCGGTGGTTTCGCGGTTTGACGATGCATATTGGCTGGCGCGGGATGAGGATGGTGCCTTTCCCGCCGCATTCCACCGCGCGATGGCGGATGGCGGCTGGCTGGGCATTACCATGCCGGTGGCACAGGGCGGCGCCGGGCTGGGCGTGACCGAGGCGGCGGTGATGATGCATGAGGTGGCCTCTCACGGTGGCGGCATGGCGGCGGCGTCTGCCGTGCACATCAACCTGTTTGGGCCACACCCGATTGTCGTGGCGGGCACGGCCGGGCAACAGGCACGGTGGATCCCGCGGCTGGTGCGCGGGGAGGACCAGGTGGCGTTTGGCTTTACCGAGCCGGATGCCGGGCTGGACACGACGCGGATCACCACCTTTGCCGAGAAGGTTGACGGTGGTTATCTGGTCAGCGGGCAGAAAGTGTGGACATCCACCGCGCAGGTGGCGGGCAAGATCATGCTGTTAACGCGCACCGCGCGATTTGAGGATGGCGCGCGGCCCACCGATGGCATCACGCTGTTCTACACCGATCTTGATCGCAACCGGATTGATGTCCACCGCATCGCCAAGATGGGCCGCAAAGCGGTTGATTCCAACGCCGTGTTCATCGACCGGCTGTTCATCCCCGAGGCGGATCGGGTGGGGGCAGAGGGCGCGGGCTTTGCCGCGATCCTGCACAGCCTGAACCCGGAACGCATTTTGATCGCGGCGGAGGCGATTGGCATCGGGCAGGATGCGCTGCGCCGCGCGACGGCCTATGCGCGGGAACGCGTGGTGTTTGACCGGCCAATCGGGCAGAATCAGGGTGTGCAGCACCCGCTGGCCGAATGCTGGATGCAGCTTGAGGCGGCATGGCTGATGGTGATGCGCGCGGCGCAACTCTATGATGCCGGGCAGCCATGCGGCGCAGAGGCGAACAGCGCGAAATTCCTGGGCGCGCGGGCCGGGCATGATGCCTGTTGGCAGGCAATCACCACGCATGGCGGCTATGGCTATGCGCGCGAATATCATGTCGAGCGGCTGTACCGCGAAGTGGCGATAACGCGGATTGCGCCGGTTACCGAACAACTGATCCTGTCATTCGTGGCGGAAAAGGTGCTGGGGTTGCCGAAGAGTTATTGAAACGAGGCGTTCTCCCCTCCCCTTCAGGGGAGGGGCGGCAAAACCCTTCTCCCCTTGGGAGAAGGTGGCGCGAAGCGCCGGATGAGGGCAGCCGGAGGCACGGCATCTCGTTGCTACCCTCACCCTTCCCTCTCCCAAGGGGAGAGGGAGAAAGTGGACTCACCCCGCCGGTCGCGCCATCATCAGCGCCTGG
The DNA here is from genome assembly GCA_963422345.1 of uncultured Sphingomonas sp. Lineage (GTDB taxonomy): Bacteria > Pseudomonadota > Alphaproteobacteria > Sphingomonadales > Sphingomonadaceae > Sphingomonas. Next base: position 929,585 of record OY729425.1, on the reverse strand, counting down.
CGGGTGGTGCGGCAGACGATTTCGTCGAGCTGGTTCAGGGCGACATGTTCGAACGTCACAATGCCCTGGCCGGGGCGCGAGGCGGAGGGGCGCAGCGCCTTTACCTCGGTTTCGACGCGCAGGGTGTCTCCTGCGAAGACCGGTTTGGGGAACAGGGTTTCCGACATGCCGAGATTGCCGACGGTGGTGCCAAAAGTGGTGTCCTGCACCGACAGGCCAATGACGAGGCCAAGCGTGAACAATGAGTTCATCAGCGGGCGGCCAAATTCGGTCGTCGCGGCATAGGCATGGTCAATATGGATCGGCGCGGGGTTATAGGTCAGCGACGAAAACAGCATATTGTCCATGTCGGTAACGGTGCGGCGCACCTCATGCACGAAACGCTGCCCGACGGTGAATTGCTCAAAATACAAGCCTGCCATGGTCGCCCTCTCTGCTGGTCGCTGGGTGGTGCAAAGCGGCGCGATCGTCAATGTCGCGCGTGCGGGCGGCATCAGGCGAAGGCCGGTGCCTTGCGCAGATGCTGATAGGCGGTGATGACCTTTTGCAGCATCGCCTCATGGCTGCGGTCACCGCCATTGCGATCGGGATGATAACGCCGGACGAGATCACTGTAGCGCCGGCGCAGCGCCGCGCGGTCAGCATCCTTGTCCAGCCCGAGCACGCCGAGCGCGCGGCGATCCTCGCCGGACAGGGGTTTGCCGTCCTTGCGCTCCGCCGCGACGCGCTGGCCGAAACGCCCGGCAATGGCATCCAGCGGATCATTGAAATCGGCCCAGCGCGGCGGGCGATCCCCGGCATTGGCGGCAAAGGCGCGCGTCTCGCGTTCCCACCCGGCAAAGGGACGCTGCGCATCATGAATTTCATCCGCCGACATGCCGGAGAAGAAATTGTAACGCGCGTTGAAGGCACGGACATGGTCAAGGCAGAACCAGCGATAGGGGCGCGGCCCTTCGCCATCGCCCGCCACGCCTTCTGCCGGGGGCGCGCGGAATTCGCCGGGCTCGGGGCAGCCCGGCTCCATACAGCGCTGACCCGCGCCCTCGATCCGGCCGTGGAAACGCGCGCCCGGCCGATCCTTTCTGTCAAATTCCCGCGCCACGCGGCTCCCCGTTTTGGCAAAGCGCGCTATATAGGGCGAATGACGCCCCCCGCCACCGCCCCGCTTGCCGATATTATCGCCGACCGCCTGACCAGCGCGCTCTCACCGAGCCAGCTGGAGGTGATCAATGAAAGCCACCTGCACGCCGGGCATGGCGGAGACCCCGGAACGGGCGAATCGCATTTTGCCGTGCGGGTGGAAAGCGCGGGCTTTGCCGGGTTGAACCGGGTGGCGCGGCAACGGCTGGTCAACCAGGCGCTGGCCGATCTGCTGGCGACGCGCATCCACGCGCTGTCGATCCGTGCGACGGCGCCCGGCGAGGGGCAGTGACCCGCGCCGCGCGGCCCGCCGCGCGCATCCTGCTAATTGATGACCGTGACCAGGTGCTGCTGTTCCGCTTTACCGTTGATGGCCGCCCGCCCTTCTGGGTGACGCCGGGCGGCGCGCTTGACCCCGGCGAAAGCCATGCCGAGGCGGCACGGCGCGAGCTGCGCGAGGAAACCGGGCTGGACCGCGATTGCGGGCCCGAAATCCACGCCCGCACGGTGCAGTTCGTCACGGTGGAAAATGTGCCGGTGGTGGCCGATGAACGCTATTTTCTGGTCCGCACCCATGGTTTCACCCCCGATACCAGCGCGCATACCGCGCTGGAACGCGTGGTGATGCAGACGCACCGCTGGTTCAGCCGCGCCGAGCTGACCAGCTGGCACGAACAGATTTTCCCCGAGGACATTGCCGACATCATTGCCGCAGCGGAAGTTGACGCGACGTAACGATTGACGGAACAATGGCACTGTCCTTCAGGTGTGGCTTGCCGGGAGCGTTTGATGACTGAATCCTTTGACCTGCAACCGATTGCCCTGCCCACCGGCGTCACGCTGAACGTGGCGGTGGCGGGTGACCCGGCGCATCCGCCGATCATCATGCTGCATGGCTTTCCGGAATCGCACCGTACCTGGCGGCACATCATCCCCGATCTGGCGCGTGACCATTTTGTGCTGGCGCCCGACCAGCGCGGCTTTGCCGGCTCCTCAAAGCCGGATGGCGTGGAAAATTATGCGCCGGAAAAGATGGTCGGCGACCTGATGGCGCTGGCCGACCATTTCGGCATCGGCCAGTTCACCATGGTGGGGCATGACTGGGGCGGCGCGATTGCGTGGATGGCGGCGCTGCAGCGGCCTGAGCGGGCGCACAAGCTGGTCATCGTCAATGCACCGCACCCGTTCCTGTTCCAGAAAGCCATTCTGGATGACCCGGCGCAGCGCGCGGCCAGCCAGTATTTCCGCGCATTCCGCACGCCCGGCTTTGAACAAAGCGTCGAGGCGATGGGCCTGTCGAACTTTTTTGACGGCATGTTCGACCGGTTGACCGACCTGTCACGGATGGGCGATGAGAAATCGGTCTATCTCGCGCAATGGGGCCAGCCCGGCACGCTGACCGGCATGTTCAACTGGTACCGCGCCAGCCCGATCATCGTCCCGGCGATGGATGAGCCAGCACCACAGCTCGACTTTCTCGACGCGCCCTTCCCGCCACTGACCATCCCGTCGCTGGTGGTGTGGGGCCTGACCGACACCGCGCTGGTGCCAAGCCAGCTCGACGGGCTGCCGGCACTCGCGCCGGGCGTCCGCATCGAACGGGTCGATGCCGGGCATTTCGTCACCTGGGAAAACCCCGCCGCCGTGATCGCCGCAATGCGCGACTGGGGCGCGTGAGGATTACAGCAACGTCTTGCCCATGCGGATCAGCGGCACCTTGATCCCTTCGCGCGTGGTCGCCTCGATTGCCTCAATGTCAGCATAGCCGCAGCGGCGGTAGAGCGGCACACCCGCCAGCGTGGCCATCAATTCGGTCCGGGCGAATCCGGCGGCGCGCGCCGCGTTTTCGCACAAATCCATGATCATCATGCCGATGCCACGCCGCGCATGATCGGGGTCGACATACATTGCGCGGATCTTTGCGGCATCTGTCGCGGGGTCGAGGGGCAAGGGTTCGCGCGCCACAATGCTGTCATCGCCGCCGAACAGCGTCGCCCGCCAGCTCCATCCGCCGCAGCCGACAAGCTGGCTGGCGCTCTCAATCATGAAATAGGTCTGGTCCTTCACCAGTTGCGTATCGAGGCCCATGACCTGATGGCTCGCCCTGATCTGCTCGGGCGTCAAAAAGCCATGCTGCAAATGCTCGATTGACCGCGTCATCAACGCGCCAAGCGCCGGCAGATCGTCCAGTTGCGCGAGGCGATGCGTCAGTTCGGCCATGCCTGACCCCACATAATGTCAACCCATCCCCGGGGATAGCGCGGGAATTGCGCCGAAAATCAGACTCGCGCGTCCCCAGCCAGCAGTTCAGCTGAAATCCTGCCGGCTATCGCGGTCAGTGCCACCACAGCCTCCTCCTTGCTGCGGCGCAATGCTTCCATCTGAACGAAAGGAACCGTCAATGCGGCTGCTGCTCCTGTCCCCCGCATGATAGGGGCCGAAAGATCTGTTACCGCGGCAACGAACCCGGATGCCGACTGGACATGACCGATCGCCACCACGCTGTCTGCCCGCTTACGGAATGCTGCAAGTTCTTCGGCATCGACGCCGGGTAAAAATTGCTCCCATTCGTGTCGCGTTTTGGGATCCTGAAAGGCGTACAGAACGAGTCCTGACGATGTCTGGACCACCGATTTGCGGTAACCAACACGAACGGAAAAGCCGAGTTCAGCATTCGCTTCCATTCGGGCAACCACCACAATATCACCGCGCGAGTGCATGGCGAGATGGCATGATTGCCCTATGTCGCGGGCCAGCTCGCGCATCAATGGAAGCGCTGTCTCCACCAGGCTGTGCACGGGTGGCTGGATCATGCCGAGCCCGAAGAGCTTTGAAGTCAGCTGGTACCCCTCACTTTCGGATGGCCGTTTGATATACCCCCGATATTCGAGCACCTGGATCATACGGAACAACTCACCGGTTGAGCGGCCAAGCCGCTTCACAATGTCGGTGACTGTCAAAGGCCCGCCAGCGGTCGCCAGAAGCTCCAGAATATCCAGACCCTTATCCAGAGCGGGAGCGCGATACCGCCGCTCTTGCTCCTCAGGGCCTGTATCGAAATCCGTCACCGACTACTCCCGTTTTACATCCCGATCACTCAACCTGCTGCCAGCCGATTGATGAATGCGCTGGCAGCATCCCAGCCAATCCCCAATCCAGGTTACCGTGAATCAACCGACCGGCCACCGCCATTGCCAAGACCTTATGCGCTTGTGAAAATATCACAAGATCAGCGCTCTTTCCTGGACGAATGCTGCCTGTTGCCTGCCTCCCGATCCATGCCGGCAAGGCGCAGGCCGTTGTTGAAACTGACACGAGCAGCCAGCAGAAATCAGCCGCCTGGTGCGGCTTTTCGAAAAAAATGCGCGCCCTGACATCGGCGCGCACCGTCTAGCAGGCCAGTCCGGTTCAGATCACCAGCCCGGCCACCTCGTCCAGCACCATCCGCGCATGTTCCTCCCGGCAGATCAGCAGATCGGGCATGTAAACATCGGTCTGGTTATAGACCAGCGGCGAACCGTCGATCCGCGAGCAATGCAGGCCATGGGCCAAAGCTACTGCGGCAGGGGCGCAGCTGTCCCATTCATACTGGCCGCCGGAATGAAGATAGATGTCCGCTTGCCCAAGCACGATAGCCATGGCCTTGGCCCCGGCCGAACCCATCGGCACCAGTTCAGCTCCGATCTTTTCGGCCACTTCGGTCGCTTCGCGCGCCGGGCGGGTGCGGCTGACGACCATGCGCAATGTGGAAGGAGCTGGCGGCACCACCTGCGGCCTGTCGGTACGCAGCACCATTCCCAGGCCGGGCAGTGCAACTGCGCCAATGCTGGCCACGCCGTCCCGGGCCAAGGCGACATGCACGGCCCAGTCGGCCCGCGCCTCGCCATATTCGCGAGTGCCATCGACCGGATCGACAATCCAGACACGGCTTTGACTAAGGCGCGCCGGGCTGTCCTTTTCCTCTTCGGACAACAGGCCATCATCGGGCCGCTGTTCGCGCAGGGCATGGACGAGGAACTGGTTGGCCGTCGCGTCACCAGCCTTGCCCAGCGCCTTGAGCGACAGCATACCGGATTCACGCACCGCGATGAGAAGCTTGCCGGCGACCTCGGCGAGGTGGGCGGCAAGTTCAGCGTCGTTCAAAGCACCCGGCATCACAAATCACCCAGCAGGGTATCGACAATCAGCGTTGCCGCCTCTTCCGCCGTCATCGCCGTCGTATCGATGCGGATTTCCGGATTGGCAGGTGCCTCATAGGGGCTGTCGATGCCGGTGAAGTTCTTGAGCGCGCCGCTGCGTGCCTTCTTGTATAATCCCTTCACATCACGCTCTTCCGCCACGCTGAGCGGCGTATCGATGAATATTTCGATGAATTCACCCTCGGCCAGCATCGCGCGAACCATATCACGGTCAGCCTTGAAGGGTGAGATGAAGGCGGTCATCACGATGAGGCCAGCATCGGTCATCAGCTTGGCGACTTCACCGACCCGGCGGATATTCTCGATACGATCGGCCTCGGTAAAGCCCAGGTCCTTGTTGAGCCCATGGCGCACATTGTCGCCGTCGAGCAGGAAGGTGTGCCGGTTCATCCGGTGCAGCTTTCTTTCGACGAGATTGGCGATGGTGCTCTTGCCCGAGCCGCTGAAGCCGGTGAACCATAATACGGCAGGTAACTGGTTCTTGAGCCGCGCATGAGCCTCACGACTGATGTCGAGTGCCTGCCAGTGGACGTTCTGCGCGCGCCGCAGCGAAAAATGCAGCATACCGGCGGCAACCGTCGCATTGGTCATCTTGTTGATCAGGATGAAGCCGCCCATTGCACGGTTGTCGGCATAGGCCTCGAAAACAATCGGCTTGTCGGTGACGACCTCGGCGACGCCAATCGCGTTGAGTTCAAGCGTCTTGACCGCGACATGTTCCATCGTGTTGACGTTGACAGCGTATTTTGGCTGATGGATGGTCGCTGAAACCATCTGCGTGCCAAGCTTGAGCCAATAGCTGCGGCCAACTTGCAACGGATCGTCATTGAGCCAGACGATAGTGCTTTCAAACTGGTCAGCCGCCTGCGGCGGATTGTCTGCAAGCGCAATAACATCACCGCGCGAGCAATCGACTTCATCAGTGAAGCAGATTGTTACCGATTCGCCGGCAACCGCCTCATCTTTGCCACTGACCAGGTCGAGATAAGTCTCGGTGGTGATGTCGCTGTCAGTAACCGCCGGCAGCGCGGCCTGGCCATCGGCAACGGCGATCTTGGCAACGGTCGAGGTCTTGCCCGAGGGCAGGACGCGGACGGCATCGCCAACCTTGACGCTTCCGCTCGCGATGAGCCCTGAGAAACCGCGGAAATAGAGGTTCGGGCGGTTGACCCATTGCACCGGCATACGGAATGGCAGCGACGCATCGCGCGCCGAATTGACCTCGACGCTCTCGAGATGCTCGACGAGGCTCGGCCCACCATACCACGGCGTGTTGTCCGACGGCCCGATAATGTTGTCACCCTTGAAACCGGAGATCGGCATGGCGGTAAAGCTCTCGATGCCGATGCTTTTGGCAAACGCGGCATAGTCAGCGACAATGTCGTCGAATATCTTCTGGCTATAATCGACAAGGTCCATCTTGTTGACCGCAAGCACCAGGTTCTTGATGCCGATCAGGTGGCAGAGATACGAATGGCGGCGGGTCTGCACCAGCACGCCCTTTCGCGCGTCGATCAGGATTACAGCAAGATCGGCCGTCGAGGCACCCGTAATCATGTTGCGGGTATATTGCTCATGCCCCGGGCAATCAGCGACAATGAACTTGCGCTTTTCGGTGTTGAAGAAGCGGTATGCGACGTCGATGGTGATGCCCTGCTCGCGCTCGGCTGCGAGGCCATCGACGAGCAGCGCGAAATCGATCTCCTGGCCTTGCGTGCCGACTCTCCTGGAATCGACCGTCAAGGCCTCGAGCTGATCCTCGAAGATCATCTTCGAATCATACAACAGGCGCCCTATAAGCGTCGATTTTCCGTCATCGACCGAGCCGCAGGTAATGAAGCGCAGCATGGTCTTGTGCTGGTGCTGGTCGAGATATGCGTCAATATCCTCGGCAATCAGTGCCTCGGTGACGTAGATGGGATCTGAGGTTGTCGTGCCGGACATCAGAAATACCCCTCCTGCTTCTTTTTCTCCATGCCGGCTCCACCCGCATCCTTGTCGATGGCGCGGCCCTGACGTTCGCTGGTTGTGGTAAGCAGGGTTTCCTGGATCACCTCGGGCAAGGTCTTTGCCTCGCTCTCGACTGCGCCGGTCAAGGGATAGCAGCCGAGCGTGCGAAAGCGGATCGACTTCATTTCGGGAACCTCGCCAGGGCGCAGCGGAAAGCGGTCGTCATCGACCATCAGCAACATACCGTCGCGCTCCACCACCGGACGTTTGTCGGCAAAATAAAGCGGCACGATCGGGATGTCGTTGAGGTGGATATATTGCCACACGTCAAGTTCGGTCCAGTTCGAGATCGGGAAGATGCGGATGGACTCGCGCTGGTTCTTGCGGGCGTTATAGAGATTCCACAATTCCGGTCGCTGGTTCTTGGGATCCCAGCCGTGGCTGGCAGTACGAAAGGAGAATATCCGCTCCTTGGCGCGGCTCTTTTCCTCGTCGCGCCGCGCACCGCCAAAGGCCGCATCGAAGCCCCATTTGTCAAGCGCCTGCTTCAGGCCTTCAGTCTTCCACATATCGGTGTGCAAGGGGCCGTGGTCAAAGGGATTGATGCCTTTTTCCATGGCTTCGGGGTTGCGATAGACCAGCAGCTCCATGCCACTCTCGCGGGCCATCTGGTCGCGCAGCTTGTACATTTCCTGGAACTTCCAGGTGGTATCGACATGCAGCAAGGGAAACGGTGGCGGCGAAGGATAAAAGGCCTTTCGCGCCAGGTGCAACATGCAGGCGCTGTCCTTGCCGACAGAGTACATCAACACCGGCTTTTCACTTTCGGCCACCACTTCACGCATGATGTGGATGGCTTCGGCTTCGAGCCGTTCGAGATGAGTTAGTTTATTCATCGATCGCACCCGCAATTGTGTCGGACGCAACCATATAGCAGTGACATAGCAGCAAGCCTCCCATATGGGAGGATATGGCCTTTACGAGTGCAGACGAGACCGACTTGCTCCTGCCCTTGTTTCAGGGCGCGCAGGAAAACCCGCCGTTTTTGACGTTCCTGACCCGGATCCTGCGCCGGACAACAGCCGAGTATTTCTCCTTGGTTATTCGCCGACGCGATGGGCAGATTGAGCAACGCCGTGCATTTTCCGTCGGAATCGATCTCGATGAACGCGCGCAAGGTGCGGATTTTACCGAGGGCGGCACGCTGGAGCAGATGGAAGGAGAGCGGCTGCACATCGGGCGCATTTACAGCCCCTCCGAATTCACCGACCACGACCCCGCCTACCTAGCCAGGCGCGCCCGCACGATCGAGCGCCTGGGGATCCTTGATGAAAGGGTCATCCGCTTCTTCGGGGAAAATGGTGTCAGTGCCTGGCTGGTGCTCGCCCGCCAAAGGCAATGTTCTGCCGCCGACAGCGCCCTGTTATCGAACCTCGCACCCTATGTGGCGGCGGCGATCCGCAGCCTCGTGTTGATAGAGCGCGAATCGATCAAGGCGGCTACAGGCGTTGCCGGGCTGGAACGGGTCGGTGCGGGTTGTCTTGTCTTGGACCAGGACGCGCGGTTGATCCTGGCTGACCCCGCGACCACGCTCCGGCTTCGGAATATCACCGGCATCCTCGCCCGTGAAGGCGAGGCACTGCACGGAATGCCTGCGGGCGCGGGGCAAGAACTGGCCCATGCCGCCGCCGCCTTTTCTGCGGCCCGTCATTCCCCAACCCGCGCCATCGTGCTGAGCGAGAGCCCGCGAGTCGATGCCCTGCTGGTTCCGGCAGAGACCTCGCCGCTCGCCGCGTTGCGCCAGCCGGCGATGCTGGTCCTATGCCGATTTCCCACCCAAATGGATCCGGCCCGCGCCGCTCTCCTTGCCCGGGTCTTCAACTTGCCCCGGCGCGAGGCGGAGCTGGCGCTCGCGCTCAGCGACGGCCTTTCCATCGCCGACGCAGCGAAAGACATGGGATTGACGCTGGAAACGGCGCGCAATTATTCCAAGCGCATCTACAGCCGCTTAGGCGTCAGCGGCCAGGCGCAACTGGTGCGGTTGATCCTGCAGAGCAGCGCAGCGCTTGATACGCACCATTCTGGCCTCTCCATTACAGCGAGTGAACATGGGGCTGGAGGACCGGCGCAGTTGCGAAGCATTGAAAGGATGGTTGCCCCGCAATAACCCGGAAAAAATTGTTCCGTGTCCCAGGTGATGCCACGGGCCGGCGGCAGCAGAGCTGACCGGACTCACACCCACCGATGTCGCTGTAGCGACCGCACAGTCTCTCGAATGGCAATCAAATTGCTGCCAATGTCTGGAAGGGCAACCGCGATTACCGCCCCCCTTGCCGCACGGAGGCATGCGATCGGCTCTCGGTATCGAAGCTCAATCGCAGGTTGAAAGCATCTGGCTGGGGAAACCGCACGCGGACATCACACAGCCTGTTTTGATTTGGCGTTGTGCGGTCCCGTTGCATTTTGCCCATTCTGCCAGGGCATTCGCGGCGCATTTTAGACTGGGGGTCTGGCAAACACCGTCATTTCAGCATTCCCGGGCAACGAGACCCATCAACGCTTCTCTCAACCCGTTCAACCGCACGGTGGCCAGACCTGTCGTCTGCTAGGCCGGATCGACATTCAGCGTAGCCAGACCATGGCAGCGGCGAGGTGGACGAAGCCGGTGAAGTGGATGGTGCGGCGATCATAGCGGGTTGCGAAGCGCCTGAAATGCTTCATGCGGCCAAAGCATCGTTCGATCTGATTGCGGTGCTTATAGGCGGCTTCGTCGTGGGGGATGAAGACCTTGCGATTTCGCTTGGAGGGGATCACCGCCTCGGCCTTCATGCCGACGATCAACTCGCGCAAGTCATAGCTGTCATAAGCTTTGTCGGCGAGTACGGCGTCGGCCTTCTGTCCTTTCAGAGGATCGGCGGCAGCGGTGATATCGTGCGTCTGGCCAGCCGTGATCCGGAAGCGCAACGGTCTTCCGAACGTGTCGGCGAGCATATGGACCTTCGTCGTCAATCCACCTCGGGAACGCCCCAGCGCCTGGTCCTTGCCCCCCCTTTTCCGGTCGCTGCCTGCTGGTGGGCGCGAACGATGGTACTGTCGAGCATGAGATAGGTGTTGTCCCGGTCGGCTGTGAGCGTGTCGAACACGCGCTCCCAGACACCGCCATGGCACCACCGGCTAAATCGTTGGTGCACCGTTTTCCAGCGACCGTAACGCTCCGGCAGATCGCACCGGTGTGCGCCCGAGCGCAGCACCCACAAACATCCGTTCACGAACAAGCGGTTATCCGATCCCGTCCTTCCGGGATCACTTGCCTTGCCGGGAAGCAAAGGCGCGATCTTCGCCCATTGGGCTTCGTTCAACTCATACCGCTTGATCCCCATCGTCAGCTCCGCGCTTCAACACGGAACCTCATGAATCAGACATCTTTCACTTTGGGAATCCTGAATGTCGATCCAGCCTAGCAAGAGCCAGCGATTTACGGAAGCTCCTGGCGGGGAGCTTGGTGGACAGGGCTGGATTCGAACCAGCGTACGCTTGCACGGGCAGATTTACAGTCTGCTGCCTTTAACCACTCGGCCACCTGTCCAGATGAGCCGCCAAAAAAGCGAGGCGGTCCCATGCCGAGCGACGGCGCCTGTGTCAACGGCTTGCGCCGCAGCGCCCGCACGAATAGCGCTGACATAACGCCACTCTGTCCCTTGGGGGGATCATCCATGCGCCGCACCCTGCTGGTTTCTGCCGCTCTTTTTGCCCTTGCCGTTCCGGCGTTCGGCCAGTCGGTCGATCGCAACCAGGTCAATCTCATCATTGATGAAGGCACCACCCACAGCCAGGTGATGCCCATTGCCGAACATCTTGCCGATGTCATTGGCCCACGCCTGACCAATTCGCCGCAGATTCGCCAGGCCGAAGGCTGGACGATGGCCCAGTTCAGCGAATGGGGCCTGAAGGCCGTCCACCGTGAAGGCTTTGACTTTGGCCGCGGCTGGTCAATCGAGCAGTCAAGCGTCCGCATGGTGTCACCGCGCCCGATCCAGCTCACCGCTATCCCGATCGCCTGGACGCCCTCAACCAACGGGACCATCTCCGCCCCGGTTATCATCGCACCAATCAAGCGCGAGCGTGATTTCGACAAATGGCGCGGTCAGCTGAAGGGTAAGATCGTGATGGTGACATTGCCCGACACCGGCTCCGAGCCAGGCGAGGCGCCGTTCCAGCGCTACACCGCCGATGATCTGGGCAAGCTCGATCGCTATCAACAGCCCACCTATGATCCCGCCGCAGCGGACCGCCGGGTCAAGCGGCTCGACTTCGCCAAGAAACTCGACGCCTTTCTGAAGAGCGAGGGTGCGCTCGCCTATGCCACGCAATCACGCTCCGATGGCAAGCTGGTTCATGGCGAAGGTTACCTGTTCGGGGTGGGCGATACCCCTTCCCTGCCCGGCGTCGAAATTGCCGCGGAGGATTATCGCCGCCTTGCCCGGCTCGCCAAATCGGGCACCGCACCCGTGGTGGAAATCAACAGCGTGGTGCGCTTCGACGACAGTGACCGCAACGCCTATAACATCATCGCCGAAATCCCCGGCACTGACCCCAAGGCAGGCTATGTCATGGCGGGTGCCCATCTCGACAGCTGGGTCGCGGGTGATGGCGCCGCCGACAATGGCGCCGGCACGGCGATGGTCATGGAGGCCGCGCGCATCATCGCCAAGACCGGCATCCGCCCGAAACGCACGATCCGCTTTGCCCTGTGGGCTGGCGAGGAACAGGGCTTGCTTGGCAGCCTGGCCTATGTCGAGGACCATCTCGCCACGCGCGGCTCACCCGGTGATCCGAAACAGACCGGCCTTGCGCGCTATATGGGCTGGTCAAACCGCTGGCCGATTACGCCACGCCCAGGCTGGGGTGACCTGGCGGCCTATTTCAACCTCGACAATGGCTCGGGCAAGATTCGCGGCATCTATGTCGAGAACAATCTGGCGGTGGTGCCGCTGTTCCGCGAATGGCTCGCCCCCTTCGCCTCGATGGGCGCGAGCAATGTCGTGATCCAGAAGACCGGCGGCACCGACCATGTCTTTATGCAGTCGGTCGGTATACCGGGCTTTCAATTCATCCAGGATCCACTCGATTATGACAGCCGGATCCACCACACCTCGATTGACACGTTCGACCATCTCAAGGGCAATGACATGCGTCAGGCGTCGATTATCCTGGCATCGTTCCTGGTGAACGCAGCCAATGCCGATCACGCCTTGCCACGCCCGCCCCTGCCGACCAGGCCGGTGCCGACCGATCCCTATGCCTATAGCGAGAATGACGAATAATGGCCCGTCGCGGACACCGCCCTTCCCAGGCACCTGCTGGTCGCCCGCGCTTCTGGGGTCGCCATGCGGTTACCGCCGCGCTCGCCAACCCTGATCGCGCGGTGCGCAAGATGTGGGCCACGCGGGAGGCGCTGGCCGGGCTCAGCATTCCGCCTGTCATCCCGATTACCTTTGCCGACGTGACTGACCTTGCCCGGCTGGTGCCGGGTGACGCGCCGCATCAGGGCCTTGTCATCGAGGTCGATCCGCTGGACGATATCTGGCTTGGCGACCTGCTGGAGCGCGGTGCTGACGACAAACGCCCGCTGGTTGTGCTCGATCAGGTCACTGACCCGCACAATGTCGGCGCCATCCTGCGCTCGGCAGCCGCATTCGATGCGCTGGGTATCGTTACGCAGGACCGTCACTCGCCCCCTGAATCCGGCACGATTGCCCGCTCCGCCTCGGGCGCGCTGGAACTGGTGCCCTGGGTGCGCGTGGTCAATCTGGCGCGCGCACTGGAGGAAATTGCCGAAGCCGGCTTCTGGCGCATCGGCCTTGCCGGTGAAACCCAGCAGACGCTCGCCCAGGCAATGGGCGAGGCGCGCATCGCACTGGTGCTCGGCGCGGAGGGAGAAGGTCTGCGCCACAACACCGCCGAACATTGTGACGAGCTGGCCCGGCTGCCCATCTCGCCCAGGGTAGAAAGCCTGAATGTGTCCAATGCGGCGGCAATTGCGCTATATGCAGTGACAACACGGGGTTGATGTCAGGGAGGAACGCGATGCGACGGTTGTTCAGGGCGGCTTTGGCGCTCCTCCTGCCGCTGGCGCTGGCCAGTTGCGTGCTGTCACCGGGCAAATTCGTCTCGTCGCTGAAGATCGACGCCGATCATCATTTCACCTTCAGCTATGTCGGTGAAGTGTATGCCCTCGACCTCGGCGACGACATGATGAAGGGCCTTGGCGACACTCCCGGTGGCAAGGCCAGCCCGTCAAATGACGAAGGTGACGCCCCGAAGCTGACGCCAGCCGCGCTGCAATCGGGCGGCAAGGACAGTCCGGCGGCGCGGAAAGCGACCACTGACGCGCACAACCGCGAGATTGCGGCGGCCCTGTCCAGGGAAGCGGGCTATCGAAAGGTCAGCTATATCGGCGATGGCAAGTTCGAGATTGACTATGCCATTTCCGGCACGCTCGATCACAGCTTTGTCTTTCCCTATAATCTCGATGCCGAGGCGGTGTTCCCGTTTGTCGTGATCGAGCCACGGGCCAATGGCACGGTGCGCGTCAAGGCGCCCGGCTTTGCCAATGAAAACAGCACGCGGAACCTGCCCGGCGCCGGTCAGCAGTCCAGCAAGCTGGATGGCAGCTTCATCATCGACACTGATGCCGAGATTGTCAGCCAGAATAATGAAAATGGCACCATCCCCGGCAGCCTGGCCGGCCGCAAAGCGATCAGCTGGAAGGTGACGTCATTGACCAAGGACGCCCCGACGGCGGTGCTGCGGCTCAAATAGCGATCAGGCGCGCCCGGAACGAGCCTGATCGTCTCAATCCTCGGCGGCGATGGTGACCTTCATGCCGTCCAGCGCATCAGTAAAGGCGATCTGGCACGACAGGCGCGAATTGGCGTCGCGGTCGCTGGTTGAATCCAGCAGGTCATTCTCGTCTTCGCTCATCTTCGGCAGTTTGGCAGCAAATTCCGGAGCGACATGAACATGGCAGGTGGCGCATGAGCAGCAACCACCGCACAAGGCGAGCAGATCATCAATGCCCGCATCGCGGATAACTTCCATCACTGAAAGCCCCGCCTCGCCCATGATCTCGCGCTCTCCCCCATCGCGGGTCACGACGATTAGCTTCGGCATCAAGTTGCTCCTAGGTTGTCCGCGCTGCCATGCCGCCGGTTGCGGCATGAATCAAGGAATCTCCGCATGGGCCTGAGCGCCGAACAACTTCACACCGCGCTTGATGCACTGTGCGGGTGCGAGCCCGCCTTTGCCACGGCGCTGGCCCGTGCTGGCTACCCGGAGCCACGCATCCGCGAACGCGGTTACGCCACGTTGCTGCGCACGATCATCGGCCAGCAGGTCAGCACAAAGGCCGCCGAAAGCGTGTGGCGCAAGCTTGAGGGGATTGTCGGCCCGCTGACTGATCCGGGCAACATCGCCCGCGCCAGCGACGAGCAACTGCGCGAGGCTGGCCTGTCGCGGCAAAAGGCCAGCTATGCCCGCAGCCTTGCCGAGGAAATCACAAGCGGGCGGCTGGACCTCGACCGCCTGCCCGACGACGATGAGGACGCGATTGCCGCACTGGTGCGGATCAAGGGGATCGGGCGCTGGTCGGCGGAAATCTATCTGTTGTTCGCCGAAGGCCGCCCCGACATCTGGCCGGCAGGCGACCTGGCGGTGCAGATCGAGGTCGGTCGCATCCTTGGCCATGACGCACGCCCATCAGAAAAGCTGATCCGCGACCTTGCCGAAGCGTGGCGCCCCCATCGCGGCGCAGCGGCGATTTTCGCGTGGCACGTTTACAAAAACCCGACATTGTAGATTTTTCTCGGCCAGTCTCAAAATCGTATATCTAGTTGCTAGCGGCGATAACCGTCATTCAACCCCGCTTCTTCGGCTATGACATTGGTGCTGACGCCCCATTCGCCATGGGATGATCATAACCGGACCCGATGGAACTTTTGGCTGGCTGCCTTGTTCTCAAACCGCTGCTTCCATCGCTCCCGGACGCACTACGGTGGCCGTCCTCTCCCCGCGCTTTGATCCAGGACAAAGTCCAAACTGCCTCACTCCTGTATTGGCCAGGGCGACTGGAAGGATGCCTCAATTGATCAAGCCTCCATCTCAACGACGTTATTCGTCCGTGTCGATCTCACTCCACTGGGTGATGCTGGCCCTGATCGTGGCAGTTTATGCCTGTATGGATCTGCGCGATTATTATCCGAAAGGCAGCGATTTTCGTGAAGGCCTGAAGACGTGGCATTTCATGTTGGGCCTTACGGTCCTTTTGCTGGCGCTCATCCGCGTCTCTGTTCGCTTGACCGGTAGCACCCCGCCCATCACCCCTGATCCGCCTGCCTGGCAAACGCTGTTCGCACGGCTGACGCACCTTGTCCTTTACGCCTTCATGATTGCGATGCCGGTTGCGGGTTGGGTCATTCTCAGCGCGTCAGGCAAGGTCATTCCATTTTACGGGGTGGCGCTTCCCGCCCTTGTTGGGTCGGACAAGGCGTTGGCTGAACAGGTAAAGGAACTCCACGAAACCGTCGCTACCATCGGCTATTTCCTGATCGGCCTCCACGCAGCTGCGGCGCTGTTCCATCATTATTTCGTCAAGGACGATACGTTGCGTCGCATGATGCCCGGCCCGCGCTAGTGTTGGCGGGGCGGTCGCAAGGTCTGCTTGGCCGTGAAGTACTGCCCTTCTACGCGGCCTTGTTGTCGCTGATCGGCGCGGCGTTGGTGCTTGATACGTTGCTGCACCTGGCGGGTGCTGTCTGGATCGGGCGTTATCTGGGCATCCCCGGGGTGATCCTGATCCTCGTATCCGCGCGATATTCCCTGCGCAAACGCAAGGTCATCACATCAGGAAAATTGTCGACCCTGTTGAAGCAACATGAGCGACTTGCCTGGGCAGGGTCGCTGCTCGTGCTGGTACATGCGGGCATCCATTTCAATGCGTGGCTCGGCTGGCTGGCCGTTACGGCCATGATCATCAACGTCGCCAGCGGTCTGACCGGAAAATATCTGTTGGGCCGCGCGCAGAGGAGATTTGCTGGCAGACGGCTGGCACTTGCAGACGCCGGTCTTCCGGCAGACATCATCGCTGAAAAAACGCATTTTGACAGCTTGACCCTGAACATCATCAGGCAATGGCGCGTGATTCACATCCCGATCACATTGGCCTTTGCCGGCCTCGCTCTCACCCATATCATTGCGATATGCCTGTTTTGGGGCTGGCATTGAAACGCCGCGCCCTTCTGGCAGGGATTGGGCTCGGGCTGGCGATCCTGCTTGCTCTGATCTTCGTCTATCCGCACCAGATGATTGCACCCGGCGCGCTTGTTCCTGGTCACGCGCGGCTTCAGAATGACTGCTTCGCCTGCCATGCGCCTTTACGCGGGGTCGCTTCGGCACGGTGTATTGCATGCCACACGCCGGCCGCGATCGGGGTCCGCACCACGGCGGGCCTGCCCATTGCCAAGGCGTCACGAAGAGCCGCTTTCCACACGCAGCTGACGGAATCTAGCTGTACAGCCTGCCATTTAGATCATGCCGCCAATCTCTTGGCGGGCAAACGCCAAAGGATGTTTGACCACAGCCTTTTAAAGCCCGCCGTCGCAGGCGTCTGTGCCAGCTGCCATGCCAAACCGAGAGATGCGCTTCACGGCAAGATCACCGGTGGGTGCAATCAATGTCACACAACGGGCAGCTGGAAGCCCGCCACCTTCGTGCATGATCGGTATTTTCAGCTCACTGGCCCACATAAGGCCGCCTGCGTGACCTGCCACGCGGGCAACGAGTTCAAGCGCTATAGCTGCTATGGCTGCCACGCACACCAACCCGCGCAAATCGCAGCAGAACATGCCGAAGAGGGCATCAGAAATATTGAAAATTGCGCCCATTGCCACCGTGGTGCGCAAGGCGAGAAGCAGGATGGCGAGGAAGACGACTGAGCGGTCTTGGGACGGGTGACATAACTCGGCGTGGCCGGCACCCGGTGAACTTACCAAAAGGCGCGGGTTTCTGCGGCTTTGTCGTGGCGGGGACGTTGGATAGTTTTGTCACACACGGCGACTATGGCCCGACCCTCACCCCCAGCAATGCCGCAACATAATTGATCGGCGCATGGTCGGCGGCGGTGCGGAACGGGACATGGCCGCACCAGATGCCGAAACGACGAAAATAGGCGAAATCGCCGCGCAGCCGATCAAGCGCGCGCTGCCATAGCCCCGGCGGCTGGTCCCGCACCACGCCGTGGCGATCAATATAGTGCATCCCCGCGACATGGCGGAACCAGATCGGTGGCGCCAGGTTGGTCACGAAATCATTGCAATCGACATAGCGGTGGACCGGGCGACCGGCGAACATCTGCGCCAGCCCGGGGCCACCGACGCGCGGGGAACCGAATGTCACCAGCATGGCATCACGATTGAGCGAGGCCATCAGCGTCGCCATCGCCGCGCCAAGGCTGTGGCCGGTCACGATCAATTCTGTGGGTGCCGGGTTCTGCGCGGCGAGCCAGGCGTCAATATCGCCCTTGAGGCTGTTATAGGCGCGCAGGAAACCACCATGGACCTTGACCCCATTGTGCAGGTCGCGTGGCCAGAAATGGACATCATCAATCAGGTCACCCAGATCATCCGGCTGGGTACCGCGAAACACGACAAACACCCGCCCGGCGCCATCACGAACGCCGAACGCATAGGTACCGATGCTGCGCCTGGGCAGGATGGCGTCGCCACGAAAGGACGTGGCCGGACCATAGCCCGCCGCCACCAGCCCCGCCGCGACCTGTGCGGCGGCATCGGCATCAAGCTCGGCACGGAAATAGGCGAGGCGCGAAAGCTCGGCGCAGCGCGCCGCCAGGCTCCACTCATCATCGACGGCAAGCGGCGGGCGGGTTTCGGGTTTGGTCAGCGCGTCATTGGTCGCATCATATTCCATCCCCGTTCCCCTTTGCCTATTTCGACAGGTCCGTGAACAGTGAGAGGTAATAGGTGATTGCCGGTGCGATGTTGGACACCGCCGTCCGTTCATTCAGGCCGTGGCTGAAATCGTCCGAATCCTTGCTGAAGGTCGGGCTGGCGCCGTAGCTCGGAATGCCCTTGTTGCGGAAATACATGCTGTCACTGGCGCCCGATGCCATGCTGGGGAAAATCGGCACGCCGGGCCGGATCTTGCCCATTGCCTTGGTAACGGCGGCGATGAAATCGGGCCGCATCGGCGATGCGTCTGACGGGAGTGAACCCTCGGTCACGTCACGGAACGTAATCGCCGGATCAGCGGCGACCCGCTGCAGCTCGGCCATGATGTCCGATGGCTTGTGGCCGGGAAAGATACGGCAATTGATGTTGGCGCTGGCGCGCTGTGGCAGGGCATTGAGCGCGTGGCCACCATTGACCATGGTGGCAACACAGGTTGTCCCGATCTTGCCCACGGTTTCGTAGTGGGCCGCGAGCGTTGCAATCGCCGCCTTGTCCGTCGGATCAGCCGCAAAAGCCCTCATCGCGGCGCCGATCGCGGGCGTTTCATATTTCGCCGCCTGCACAAAATAAGCGCGGGTCAGGTCGCTGAGCTCGGGCTTGAACTGATATTGGCCGATGCGGACCAGCGCGGCAGAAAGCTGGTTGATGGCATTGACCGGGCGCGGCGCCGAGCTGTGGCCACCGGGATTGGTGACGCTCAGTTCAAAATCGGCATAGGTTTTCTCGGCGCCCTGCCAGGTGAAATAGAGTGGCGCGCCGGTCGCCTCATCAAAGGTGCCGCCGCCGCCATCAATGTTGAGCACCAGATCGGCATTGGCGAGCTTGTTGGCGATCAGGCCCGAGGTTTTCATCACCGTTTCCTCATCACCCGAGAATTCGATGACGATGTCACGGCGCGGCTTGTACCCCGAGCGCCGCAGCTCGATCAGCGCGGCGACGGCCATGGCGCCATCGAACTTCATATCGGTGGCGCCGCGACCGAAGAGATAGCCATTCTCAACCACCGGGGTGAACGGGTCACGTTGCCAGTCAGCGGGCTTGGCCTCGACCACGTCGATATGGCCGGAAATAACCAGCGGCTTCAGCTTGGGATCAGAACCATGCCAGCGCGCGATCAGATAGGCCGTGTCATCAACCGGTGTGATCTCGACATCGCCATCGGCAAAACCGCCCGCGACGAGCGCGGCCTTGAACAATGCGGCAACCTGCGGCGTCTGATTGCCAGGGCCGCGCACCGAGCGCAGCGCAATGGCCTTTTTGGCAAGATCGAGCGCCTGCGCCTCGGCCTGGGGGTGGCTGACCGGTGCGGCGTGAACACCCGCCGCCAGCGCCACCGCTGCAAATCCTGCCACCAGCCTGCGTTTCATCTTCGCACCCCTCGTGTTGTTATCGAGCGATGCTAGAATGATTTGCCGCACGATGAAATGGCTTAAAGCCTGTCTGGAAATGCGCCGGCAGGCACACCCCCGGACAACCTCTTATGGCGCGCGGCGCCACACCTGGTTGCGGCAAATGACGAACACACAGCCACGCACGGCGAGTGTGCCGTCAGGGTTGCGCGCCAGCGTCCCCTTGACCACCCGGCCCTCCGCCGGGCTGTACAAGGTGCCCTGCCAGTTATCGCCACGATCAACAAAGCCGGTAATGATCGGCAGGCCGACCAGCGGGCGCGAGCGCAGTTTCGCGTCAGGGTTCCTGGTGTCGGTGGCCGGCGCGCCCTTGGCAGCGGACAGCAACTTGACGATGTGCCCGCACAGTTGCGCACCACAGGGTGCGATTTCGACCATCGCCTTGGCATCCTCGGTCAGCCAGCGCCCGGTGATCGGCGCGGCGGCTTGCGCTGAAGTGGCAAAGGGCAGCAAGAGCAGGGCGGCAAGTGCGATTCGCATCGGTCAACTTCCTGTGGTTGTCGGGCAATTCATGGAGCGTCAGCGGTGAACGGTAAATGGACGATCGGTATTATCGGAGGATCGGGCCTCTATGCAATCGATGCCATCGCAAATCCGGTATGGCACCGCATCACGACCCCATGGGGTGAGCCATCGGACGAGCTGTTGTGCGGATCATTGGGCAATGTCGATCTGGTCTTTTTGCCGCGCCATGGTCGCGGCCACCGCATCGACCCGTCCGGGATCAATTTTCGCGCCAATATCGACGCCCTGAAGCGCGCCGGCTGCACCGACATCCTGGCGATTTCCTCCATCGGCTCCTTGCGCGAGGCATTGCCACCGGGGCATTTTGTCGTGGTCGACCAGTTTATTGACCGCACCGTGGCGCGACCGGCGAGCTTTTTTGGCACGGGCATGGTGGCGCATGTCTCCATGGCCGAGCCGGTCTGCCCGCGCCTGTCGACCATGGCCGCTGATGCGGTGCGCGCAGCGGGTGGCACCGTGACACAGGGCGCGACCTATCTGGCGATGGAGGGGCCGCAATTTTCCAGCCGCGCCGAAAGCCTGCTCTACCGCCAATGGGGCGCCGATGTGATCGGCATGACCGCAATGCCCGAGGCACGGCTCGCGCGGGAGGCGGAACTTCCCTATGCCCTGATCGGCATGGTGACCGACTATGATTGCTGGCGCGAGGAAGAGGCGCATGTCGAGGTCAGCGAGGTGATCGCGCGGATGCACAGCAATGGCAGCATTGCCCGGCGCGCCATCGCGGCATTTGTCGCCGCGCTGCCCGCGACGCGCCCGCCATCACCGCTCGACACGGTGCTTGACCACGCCTTGATCACCGCGCCAGAGGCTCGTGATCCGGCGGTTCTTGCGCGGCTCGACGCGGTCGCCCGGCGCGTCCTGACGGTGCGCTAGGACCGATGCCGCCAATCCAACCCTCGCTGGTCGAAAGCTATCGCAGCGTGAAGGTGCCGCTGGGTCGCGGGCGGTTCTGGGGCAAGCTGGCGGCGTTTGCCGGGCCGGGCTATCTGGTTGCGGTCGGCTATATGGACCCCGGCAACTGGGCGACCGACCTGGCCGGTGGATCAGGCTATGGCTATGCCCTGCTGTCGGTCATCCTGCTGTCGAACATCATGGCCATGGTGTTGCAGTCGCTGTCCGCACGGCTGGGTATCGGCAGCGGGCGCGATCTCGCCCAGGCGTGCCGTGAATGGTATCCGCGCCCGGTTGCGATCATATTGTGGGTGCTGTGCGAGATCGCCATCATCGCCTGTGACCTGGCCGAGGTGCTGGGCACGGCCATTGCGCTCAACCTGCTGTTCGGTCTGTCGCTGGTCGCCGGCGTATGCCTGACCGGGTTTGACGTGCTGTTGATCCTTGCGCTGCAGCGTTTCGGCTTTCGCAAGCTGGAGGCGTTCATTGTCACCCTGTTGGTCGTGATCGCGGGCTGCTTTGCCTATGAGCTATGGGCCGCGCAGCCGGACATCGCCGGTATCGCGCACGGGCTGATCCCGCAGGCGCGGATCATCACGGACCCGGCGATGCTGTACATCGCCATCGGCATTCTTGGCGCCACCGTCATGCCGCATAACCTCTATCTGCACAGCGCGATCGTCCAGACCCGCGCCAGTGGTGAGGATGATGCGGGCAAGCGCGATGCGCTGCGCCATGCGACCATCGACAGCAATGTCGCGCTGATGCTGGCACTGTTCATCAACGCCGCGATCCTGATCCTCGCCGCTGCTGCGTTTCATCGCACGGGGCACACCGACATTGCCGAGCTTGGCCAGGCCTATCACCTGTTGACCCCGGTGCTTGGCGCAAGCGCCGCGAGTGTGGTGTTCGCCATCGCATTGCTCGCATCGGGGCAAAACTCGACCGTGACCGGCACGCTGGCCGGGCAGATTGTCGCGGAGGGCTTTCTCAACCTGCAGATGCCGGTGTGGCTGCGGCGCATGGCAACCCGATTGCTGGCGATCGTACCGGCGATCATTGTCGTCGTCGCTGCTGGTGATGCCGGTGCAACGCGGTTGCTGGTGCTGAGTCAGGTCATCCTGAGCCTGCAGCTGCCTTTCGCCATCGTCCCGCTGGTCGCCTTTACCGCGAGCCGGGCCAAGATGGGGGCGCTGGTCAGCCCGGTCTGGCTGCGCGTGGTGGCGTGGGCGATTGCCGCGGTGGTCATCGGGTTGAACATCACGCTGCTGGTGGGGTTTCTGACCTGACCTGCGCCGCGCAGGGGCTAACCTGCCCGCAAGGCAATGATCCGCTCGGCCTCTGCCAGATGCAGCCGTTCGACCATCTCTCCACCAAGCTGGATCGCGCCCTTGTCGGCGTTGTCCGGCAGAGCAAAGGCAGCGATCACGCGCCCGGCCCAGGCGATGCGCTCCGCCGATGGGGCAAAGGCGGCATTGGCAATGTCGATCTGGTTGGGGTGAATCAACGTCTTGCCATCAAAACCGAAGCGGGCGCCCTGCGCGCATTCCGCCGTGAGCAGATCAGCGTCACCCAGGGCGTTGCACACCCCGTCCAGCGCGATCAGGCCATGCGCGCGCGCAGCGGTAACGATCGCGACAAGATGCGGCTGTAACGGCAGCCGGTCAGCACCGGGCGTACAGCGCATTTCCTTGGCAAGATCATTCGTACCGACGACCAGGCAACGCAAATCATACACCCCGGATGCAGCAACAATGGCGGGAAGCGCCAGCATCGCGGCACAGGTTTCGATCATCGCCCAGAGCGGCACCGGACCGAGCAAGGCGCGTGCCGCCGCCAGATCGTCCGGGTGCGACACCTTGGGCAGCAGCACAGCATCAAACCCGGCGCCGGCGGCGGCGCGACAATCCGCCGCGCCCCAGCCGGTATCAAGGCCATTGACGCGCAGGATCAGCGGACGCCCGCCAAAGCCGCCATCGCGCGCAGCGGCCAGCGCATTGGCCCGTGCGCCTTCCTTGGCGTCAACGGCCACGGCATCCTCCAGATCAAGGATGATCGCGTCAGCCGCGAGCGACCGCGACTTTTCAATCGCGCGGCTGTTCGAGGCGGGCATATACAGCGCCGAGCGCAGGCCCATATTCATGCTCCCAGTGTTTTGCCACAAGCGGCGTGCCGCCCACGCGGCCGCCATCTCATGTCGTGAGGGCAATGGTCAAACAGGGTTACAACCATCGGCAGGCCGTGCAGCCGATAACGCCCATTGCCCGCGTTCGGGTGGCCCCGTAGGACAGCGACAATGCCTAGCCTGCCTCGCCTGTCCGCCATCACCCCGTTGTTGCGCGCAACCCGCGCCTTTTTCGGGTCGTTCGCCCATTATGCCGGAATCAAGGGGTGGATAGCCGGCGGACTGGTCGGGCTGTCCGCCGTGCTTGACGGCGCCGGGCTGTTGCTGCTGATCCCGATTATTGACGCCGTGGTCTCAACCGGTGACAAATTATCGCGGGTAGCGACGATGCTGGATGCAGCGGGCGCCCACACGCCGCTCGCCCGGCTTGGCACCATGCTGGTCATGTTCGTTGCCCTGTCGCTGGTTCGCGCCATGGTGCTCTATGCCCGCGACATGGCCCTGGCCCGCTTGCAGAGCGGGTTTATCGAGAGCCTGCGCAACCGGTTGATGCGGCGGCTGGCGGCGGCGCCGTGGCACCGCGTGGTCGCGCTGCGCCATGCGCGTATCACCAGCCTGATGACCAGCGAGGTCGCGCGCATCTCTGGTTCGGCGCAATATCTTATCCAGGGCAGTGTCTCGGTCGTCATGCTGCTGGTGCAGGGCGTGCTCGCCTTTACACTGGCACCGCTGCTTGCACTGGCGACGGCGTCGTTGGTGTTGTTGGGCGCGGTGCTGACCCTGTTGGCGCAGGGGCGCATTCGCGATCTCGGCGCAGGCATGGTCGGCGCGAACGTGGCGTTGATGGGCAGCGCCAGCGGCTTTCTTGGCGGGCTGAAAGCGGCGGCGGCGCAGAACGCCCAGCGAGCCTTTGTCGATGAGTTTGAAACGATCCAGCGCGATGTGCGCGCGCGCGGCCTGAGCTTTTCACAACGCCAGGCGTCGAGCCGACGGATCTTCGCGATTGGCTCAGCGCTGATGGGCGCGGCGGTGATCACGATCGGCTTTGCCACCGGCGTCACACCGGCGGTGTTGATTACCATCGTGGTGATTTTCGCGCGGATGAGCGCGCCCGCCCAGACCTTGCAGGTCGCAGCGCAGAATTTCTTCTTCGCGCTGCCCGCGTTCGAGGCGGTACAGAGTTTCGAGGCCGAGATCGCGGTCGGCAGCGAAGCGGACGAAACGCCCGCGTCACCGCCAGCAGGGCCGATCGCGGTGCGGGCCGTGAGTTATCTTTACCCCGGCGGCGGCGGGGTAAAGGACATCAGTTTCACCATCGCACCGGGCAGCTTCACCGGCATCGCCGGGCCTTCCGGCGCGGGCAAGACGACACTGATCGACCTGTTGATTACCTTGCTGGCCCCGCAATCGGGTGAGATTGACGTTGGCGGGACGGTGTTGCGCGGTGGCCATGCCACCGGCTGGCGCGACGGCCTGGCCTATGTCCCGCAGGAAGGCTTTTTGTTCCACGATTCAATCCGCCGCAACCTCAGCTGGGGTTCAAGCGACATCGATGACGCCGCGCTGTGGCGGGCGCTGGCCTTTGTCGATGCCGAGGCGCTGGTCCGCGCCCTGCCCGAGCAGCTCGACACCGTGGTGGGCGAGCGCGGTGCGCGCCTCTCCGGCGGGGAGCGTCAACGGCTCGCCATTGCCCGCGCCATGCTGCGGCAACCGCGCATGCTGGTGCTTGATGAGGCGACCAACGCCATTGACGCGGCCAGCGAGGCCCTGCTGCTTGACCGGCTGCGCGCGCTGGACCCGCGCCCGACGATCGTGATGATCTCTCACCGGGCGGAGACGATGACCTGGTGCGATCAGGTGATCACCATTGAACGCGGCAGCATGGTTGCGGCCTGACCGATCCGCGCTGCGATAGGAAAAGCAGGCGAGATTGGTTATGCGGCACTTGAAGGCTAACCGGGGGCGAGCATGACCTTTACCGATGACATGATGGTTTCACAGACCGGCAAGGCACTGTCGACCGAGATTGATGGCGAAGCCGTGCTGATCGGGCTTGAGACCGGCCACTATTTCGGGCTCGACAGCATCGCCACGGAAATCTGGAAACGCATCGAACAGCCCTGCCGGCTGGGTGATCTATGCGCTGGGCTGGCCGAGGCATTTGACGGCGACGCAGTGGTAATCGCCAGTGAAACGCGCGCGTTCCTGGCGCAACTGATCGAACGCGATCTCGCGCACGCCGAATGATTCAGAGATAGCCGAAGCGGCGCATCACGGTTTCGTGATCGCGCTCTACCCGTGCTGCCTGTTCCGGTGTGAGAATGTCCCGCCAACCGCCAGCGCGGCCCGACACGAAGAATTTTGACGCGGTATCGGGGATTTCAGCGAAGCCGTGCTGGCGTTCCTGGTCGGCGAGGCGATCAAAACGAGTGGCCGTGACCGCACCGGCAATGGCTTCATCGCTGGTCGGCCAGTCGAGATAAGCTGCCAAGCGGAAAAGCGTGGCCGGCAAATCAGCGTGCATGTCTTCATACCGGATAACCAGCGGCGTCAATCCGGATTCGTCAACCCAGCTCGTTACATGTGTTGACCAGTGCCCCAGCCACTGCGTGATGTTCGTGGCGATCTTCGTGCTATTGCGGTTCAGACGCGAGTCTGAATCGCGCAGGTTACCAATGCCCCAATCGATCGATTTACTGGAAAATCGCGCCCAGGAAACCGCGACATCCCGCGGATCGCGGATGATATAGATTGTCTTGCGGGTGTGCTTCAGGTCAAAGACGGGCCGGTTCGCCGGTGTACGGTGCCAGCGATCGTGGATCTTCAGCAGCCGGGGTTGCGGAAGCGACGAAGCGAGAACATCGTGGAGCATCGGCCGAAGCCGTTCGATTTCCTTGTCGTTAAGATTGCCCGCCTCGACCTCCAGCACATCCTCGAACAGGCGTCGGGTGGTCGGCATAATGCCAAACCAGACAATATCCCCCAAGCCTAGCTGAGCACCTCCCTCGCGCAGCGAACAGAGCGCGAGGCGCGCCCAGGTGTTGCCGGCCTTCGGATAGGAGGCGAGCCAGACGATACCCGGCGCGTCAGTGTTCACCGGGTCGCCCGAACGGTCATGACGATCTCATCGACCAGCTCGTCAAGGTATGTAAAATTCAACGGGCGCTCGACCACGAAATGATTGGGGATGTGGCTCGCTGCTTGAACGACGCGCGCAACGGCGCCGGTGGGACCGGCCAAGCCAACGAGCGACCGCCAACGATATACCTGGCGGCGCAGTTCGTCGGCCGCCGCGCGACCGCGCAAGCGCCTGAACCGGGTTCCGCCGAGCTTCTCCCAATGCCGACGCAAATGAAAAACTGCGCTTGGCGGGAGCGGCACCACAGGTTGATCATGCTGGAGCGAACGGCTAAACTTTTCAAGTCCTTCGCGACATCGCTCCAGCGATGCGCTGTCCCAGCCGGCATTGTCGATCGAATCCTGCCACAAGCGAATTCGTCGAAGGCTGGGCAGAATGACCGCACCAACCATATTCATCTGGACCGGAGAAACGTCGTCGGACAACACCGGATGGCCGCGACGGGAAAAAGCATCTGCAAGTGTCGATTTGCCGGCCCCGGAAGGTCCTGTGAGCACAATAGCGGCGCCGTCGATATCGACCGTTGCTCCGTGGAGCGGCAGCACGCCTCGCTGGTGACAGAGGTACCCCAATCCACTGCCGAGCAGAAACAGCCTGACATCCGGCGTGTTCGGTGACTGGACCGGGGCAACGGTGATCCGACACCCCCCGGTGACCGCGAAATCGGCGACGCCGTCAACACTGAAATGCGCGCAGCCCGCTGCGTCGATCGCAACCAACGGGGAAATCATCGTCGGCGCCACCAGCGGCGCAACGTCGCCAACGACGATGGCAATTTCCGGCAGACGATCGTCACCGCGCCATGGCGGCAATTCGGGCAGCGCGATTTCGCTCGCGACCCGCCAGCCACACAGGTCGAAATCGCCGCCACCGCTATTCATTGCCGCCCTCGTGCCAGCGCAGAAACCCCCCGACCGAGATGCCGCGTGCCAGAGCGAAGCCGTAGAGTTGCTTATGTGATCGCGCCGCCTCGGCGTCTCGCGGCCAAGAGTCGAGCAGGGCTTTCATGCGGGGTATGTCAACGATACGGCTGGCAAGCGGTGATCGACCGATGCGCTCGACCGCCTCGGCCAGACCGTCGCGCCGCTGCGACACGACATCATACCATTCCGGACACTGCACCCCCCTGCGCCGCTCAGTCACGATGGCCGGCGGCAATCGGTCTGCGAGAACGCGGCGCGCCAGCCAACGGTCTTCGCCCGCATGCCAGAACTGCGTTTCGGGAATGCCCAGTGTAAACTCCACGAGGCGGCGATCCGCATAGGGATCAACCGTCTCGCAGCCGCCTGCACGGCGCGTTGCGGACTGCTTGTCGCGGTTACGCTGCGATTGCAGCGCGCGAAACCGGTCGCGACGAGAAACACCGCCTTGCATCGGGAATTCGTGATCGGTGCCTCGAACGAGCCGTGAATAATCGATCGATGCAAGATAATCGTCGGATACCATGCTGTACACGGCCCAAGGCGAATTGTCGCCCGACAAGCGGGCCACGCGCCGACGCAGCAGCGCGCGCGGCAAGAGCGGCCTGACAAAGGTTCCGGCCAGAAAACGTCCGGTCGATTGCCCACGCCGCTCGGCGGCAGCCGCAACCCCACGCCACGCGCGCACCCAATGCCCGGTCCGCAAATCATTCCCGAAGTGCGGACGGCCATCCCACGACAGCGTCATGTTGCCGCAGCCGCCTGAGAACATCAACGTGACGTCGCTCTTCCGCAACGCGTCGTCCATCGGCTCGAACCATCCGGCATTAAGCCCGCGTGACCGGGGCACGAGATATGTGGCCGCGTCTATTTCGGGCTCGATATCGGCAGCATATTGCTGGTTTCCGTCAAGCACCGACAGGGTGATGTTAGGATAGCGGGCTACAAGCTGATCGACCAGCGCCCGCTCATCCATGATCTGTCCAGGAAACGGCCCGCCGGGTGCGCGATGAAAGACATCAAGGCCCCGATCGCCGAGCGCGCGCGCGGCAGTCGCCGCCAGGCCACCCGAATCCAGCCCTCCGGACAAAAAGACGCCAAGCCGGCCCTGCACCGGCAACCGACACGCAACGGCACGATCAAGGAGTTCGCGCGCTGCCATGACATAGTCGTCATCGCGTCGAAACTTGATCGGCGCGATGTGATCCAGCGTCCAATAGAGCGATGACCGGAAGGTACCCTTTGCGGCAACAATCATACCGCCGGCGGGGACCCGGCGAATTTGCCGATATATGGTCTTCTCGTTATCCTGCTGCTCAAGCGTCAGAAGCTGTACGATGGACATTTCATCAATGTCGCGAGGCACTTCGGGAAGAGCGAGCAAAGTCTGAAGCGCCGACGCAAACAATAGATATTGCGAGTGTTCGACATAATAGAGCGGTCGTGTCCCGAGACCATCCCGCGCCAGGATCAAGCGCTGCTTCACGTCGTCCCAATGGGCAAAGGCAAAGCTGCCATTCAACCGCGCGGCGGCGTCAGGGCCCCAGCGCAAACATGCTGCCGCAACCAATGCCGGGTCGTCGCGACGGCGATCGTCTGCGATACCCAACGCTGCGATAATATCGGTGGGCACGTCGAGTCGGCAGTCGGCGGCAACAATCGCGCCATCAGGTTGGCAGAGCGGCTGCAAGGCCAATGCCCGTTCGTCGTGTCTCAGGGGCCGGTGACAGAGCACCAATGCCCCGGCATTGACAAGGCTAGGCTTGCCCACACCACCGAGCGCCCGTGCGAGTCGCGCAACGAGTGCAGGATCAACCGGTCCACCGTCATTCCGCAAAATGCCCGCAATCTCACCCAAAGCAGGCTAGCCCCAATTGGCGGGGCGCCGCCCTTCCCGCGCAATTCATTATGTGCACGGGGACACACGGGTAGAAAAACCGCTTGTCAGCGCCTGGCGCTGGCGCCGGACAGCATCGTCAATCCTCGCCTGCGTCGCACAAAACTGAATTCTGATCGTGCTGCCGTCCGGTAGCCAAACCCGCCCGCTGTCGGTTTTCCGACGAACGAGTTGCATCAACTAAGGCCGGTTGTCTCATACCCAACAAACTGGTCAAAACCGTCATCTCCAGCAGACTTGATGGTCGCCTGCGTGAGTTCGGCGATACTATCTTCGCTGAGCATCGGCGTGCGCCAAAGCGGCTTTCCGGCTACGGCAACAATGTTCTGGTGGCGGTCAGCCATCACATACTCCCTGAGGCATATCAAAGCACGCGAAGCACCCTCTTGCTTCGCGCACTGCCCTACGCCCACCATTTATGGCCCAAAAGCGCTCGTTAAACAATCGTAAAAGATTCGCCGAATCACTAGCAAAATGGACCGAATTATTCGCTTGACGCACACCCCTGATGGATGGCTAAATCGCGGCGTCGGGCGGGATTCGTACCATCGGGGCCTATTTCGCGGCGGCCAGTTGTTCGTTGTTCAATGTGTCGTTCGTGGAATGTCGCCCGATTGGGGTGATGGCGCGAACAATCATCGCGCGAATCACCCGATGCTGATGGGTGATCGACGCATCATTTGATGGGGAGAGCCAATGTCACAGCCTTTTATGGGAGAAATTCGTGCCTTCGGCTTTGGCTTTGCGCCCAAAGCCTGGGCATTGTGCAATGGCCAGTTGCTGTCGATCCAGCAGAACCAGGCGTTGTTTTCGCTGCTCGGCACCTTTTATGGCGGTAACGGCACGACCAATTTCGCGCTGCCAGATCTGCGCGGTCGTTCGCCGCTGAATTTCGGGCAAGGCCCGGGGTTGAGCAACTATGTTATTGGTGAACGGATCGGCACCGAGACGGTGACATTGCTGTCGACACAAATTCCGCAGCACAACCATCTGTGGGCGGCAAATAACGGAGCAGGTGATGCGCCGTCGCCGCTAAGCAATTTCCTGTCCGGCGCGGTCAACACATCGGGTGGGACGCAAAAAACCTATGGCGCCGCTGGCGGGGCCACCGTGCCACTCGCCACGACCATGCTCGCGGCGACCGGCAGCAATGCCGGCCACCAGAACATGCAGCCCTATCTCGTGGTGAATTATTGCATCGCGCTGCAGGGTATTTTCCCGTCACGCAACTGACGCACATCATCCTGCGGCCCCTTTCAAAGGATTGAATCATGGCTCAACCTTTCCTCGGCGAAATCAAGCTGTTCGCCGGCAATTTTCAAATTCGCGGCTGGGCATATTGCAACGGCCAATTGCTCTCGATCGCGCAGAATGACGCGCTCTACACGCTGCTTGGCACAACCTATGGCGGCGATGGGGTCAACACCTTTGCGCTGCCCAATCTGCAGAGCCGGATCGCGCTGCATCAGGGCACCGGCGGCGGGTTGACCACGCGGGTGCTCGGCGAGGCGTCGGGCGTCGAAAACGCAACCGTATCATCGGCACAATTGCCAAGCCATACCCACCAGACCATCGCGCTGACCGGCGCGGCAACGGCCACAGCGCCCGCCAATGCGCTGCCAGCGGCACCGAGCAATGCGACGGGTGAATTGCTCTATGTCATCGGGAATTCAGCCGGGAATACCGATGCTCCGCCAGCCGCAGCGTCAGTCACCTCTGCCGGCAACAGCGTGCCGCACAATAATATCATGCCCGTGCTCGCGCTGAATTATCTCATCGCGCTTGAGGGCGTGTACCCGCAACAAAACTAGGCTCGTAAGGGGGAAAAACCCATGTCAGATCCATATATCGGCGAAATCCGCCCCTTCGGCTTCAACTTCGCACCGCGCAACTGGATGTTTTGTCGCGGGCAGCTGCTGGCGATCAGTTCGAACACCGCGTTGTTCTCAATTATCGGCACCTATTATGGCGGCAATGGTACGACAAACTTTGCGCTGCCCAATTTGCAGAGTCGCCTTGCGCTTGGCATGGGCACGGGCGCGGGCCTGAGCACCTATGTTATTGGTGAGGAGACCGGCGAAGAAAACCATTTGCTGCTCAGCTCTGAAATGGCATCGCACAGCCACACACCCTATACGCGCGTGCAGCCAAATGCAGGCGGCGGCACAAACATGCGGCAGGTGCCGCAAGCCGGCGATTACCTGTCGCGTTATAATGTCGCTGGAACCGTCCCTGGTCGCACCTGGAACACGCCACCGCTGCAAAACGCCACCACGCTGCACCCCAGCTTTATTGGTCTGGCCGGCGGCAATCAGACACACCCCAATATCCAGCCCGTTCTGGCGATCAACTATTGCATCTGCACCCAGGGCGTCTTTCCGGCGCGCAACTGAGCCGCGCCGACATCAGACTAAGGCCAGAGACGGCGGAGGACGAAGCGTTCCTCCGCCGTCTTAATATTGCCGTGCGCTGGAATGAGTTCGCCGCGCTGCCGCTGCCGCCGGACCAGAAAATCGCCCTGTTGCAGCAGCAATTTGACGCGCGCCATTCAAGCTATCGCGCGCAATATCCGCGCGGTGAGTTTCACGTCGTTGAACGTGACGGCACGCCAATCGGGCGATTCTATATCAACCGCCGCAAGCGCGAACATTATCTCGTCGACATTGCCATCTTGCCCGACCATTGCGGACAGGGCATCGGCGCGGCGCTGCTCGATATGTTGATGGCTGGCGCCGCGCAGGCCCACGCCATCGCCACCTTGCGCGTGGACCATCTCAATCCGGCAAAGCGGCTTTACCTGCGCAAGGGCTTTGTCGAGGTCGAGGATCTCGGCCTCGATGCGCTGATGCGCTGGACGCCGCCCGGCCAGCGCAACGCCAAAATCACCTAGTTAAAGAACACCTCATAGCGGAAGCCACCGGTCGGGCTGTGGCCAATGGCTGAGGGTGTCAGCATCTGCGCGCCCATAACGGGGTGATCAAATTCAATGATGTTGGTGATCATCGCATCGTCACGAATACCATCGAAAATCAGGCTGAAGGCATGGCGCATCCCTTCCGGTGGTGCGCGGTGCGAGGGCGTCGCCTCAATCAGCGTCAGCCGGTCTTCAAATTCGTCAGCACGAACAACAAATTCAGTGCCGACATGCGGGGTGAAATCTTCAACCGTCAACATGGCTATCAACGCATTCCCATCATGGCTGGCGGACAATTTGCCCGCCCTTGATAACCCACCTTACCATTGAAACAACGGCAATGTCTCGCGTCGGATCACCATGAACCGCCACCAGATCAGCCAGAAAACCCGGCCTTACCGCACCAAGCCGGTCTGCAAGACGAAAATGACCGGCATTGCCCGAGGTTGCCGCGACCAGCACCTGCGCCGGTGCCATGCCGGCAGCGACCATCAACACCATTTCGCGGCCATTGTCGCCATGCGCAAACACCCCGACATCCCCGCCCATGCACATCGGCACACCAGCCGCACGCGCCAGCGCCACGGCATGGCGGCTCTGCACCACGCTGTCAGGCACCGGTTCCGCGCCCGTCCAGCCGCGATAGCGCGCCACCGCATCTGCTGCGGCAAGGGTTGGGCACAGGGCAATGTGCTTCGCCGCCATGGCCGCGAAAATCTCGGCTGTGCCGCCATAGCCATGTTCGATCGTGTCGGCGCCCGCCGCAATCGCCCGCCGCATTCCCTCCGGCGTCGCGGTATGCACCGCGACCGACCGCCCGGCATCATGCGCCGCCGCCACTGCCGCCCTGATCTCGTCAAGTGACAGGGTCGGCTGGCCTGGTTCACCCGGTCGCCAGCGATAATCGCCGTAGAGCTTTACCACATCGGCGCCGGCGGCGATCTGCCGCCGCACCGCCGCGACAATGCTCTCCACACCGCTGACCTCCTCGGCACCCTGTGGTATGGCCACGCCCGGCTCGAAACCCTTGGGGCCATAGGCACCCAGCGCGACAATCGCGCGCGTCGCCACCAACAGGCGCGGCCCCGGCACAATGCCCTGCTCGATTGCCGCCTTCAGCCCGACATCGGCATAGCCCGCCCCTTCGGTGCCAAGATCGCGTTCGGTGGTAAAGCCGGCCATCAGCGTGACGCGCGCCTGCACCACGGCCCGCGCCGTGCGCAGTGCCAGCGGCTCGTGCAGCACCTGATCATCCCAGCTCGTTTCATTATAGGGATGCAGGAACAAATGGCCGTGGCCCTCGATCATGCCCGGCATCAGTGTATCGCCAGGCATGTCGATGATGCGGGCATTGGCTGGCGCCACCAGATCAGGCCCGACCGCGATAATGCGATCCCCCGCGACCAGCACCTGCCAGCCGGGGTGCGGCGCCGGATCAACCCCGTCAAACACCGCCATGGGCCGCAACAACATGGCCGCTGGCGGATCGGCAAAGACTGGCATCGCGACCAGCAGCGCCAGAAATGCCAGGAGTTTCATGTCCGCCCTGCCTCCACCATCATGCCGCTTGTCGCGCGCTCAGCCACTCGATACCTTCATCATCATGGATAGACCCCATTGCGCATCACGCAAGCTGCTGCTTGCCCTCGCCCCGCTGATGATGGGCGCGCTCCCGATGGCGGCACATGCCGATGATCTGGCCCGCTGGCGCGCAGAGGCCGCCCGCGTGACAATCACGCGTGACGACTGGGGCATCGCCCATGTCCACGGCACCAGCGATGCCGATACCGTGTTCGGCGCGATCTATGCCCAGGCGGAGGATGATTTCGGGCGGATTGAGGCCAATTACCTCACCGCGCTGGGCCGCACCGCCGAGGCAGAGGGGTCGGGCGCGGTCTGGGATGATCTGCGTCAGCGTCTCTATGTCGACCCCGCCGAGCTGCAAAACCAGTATCGCATCAGCCCGGCATGGCTGCGCGGGCTGATGGACGCCTGGGCCGACGGGCTGAACTATTATCTCGCCACCCACCCGCAGGTGCATCCCCGCGTCCTGAAGCGGTTCGAACCATGGATGGCTTTGTCCTTTACCGAGGGGAGTATCGGCGGCGACATTGAACGCATTTCCACTGCCGACCTTGCTGCCTTTTACGGCGAGCATATCGCGCTCAACGATGAGGAAAGCGGTCATCGCCCGCGTGAACCGCGCGGTTCCAACGGCATTGCCATCGCCCCGAAAAACACCACCACCGGCCATGCGCTGCTGCTGATCAACCCGCACACCAGCTTTTACTTCCGCTCCGAACTGCAGATGACCAGCGATGCCGGGCTGAACGCCTATGGCGCCTCGACCTGGGGCCAGTTCTTCATCTATCAGGGCTTCAACGCACAGGCCGGGTGGATGCACACCTCATCCGGGGTCGATAATGTCGACCAGTTTGAAGAAGCCGTCGAGCAGCGCGATGGCAAGCACTTCTATCGCTATGGCAATGAATGGCGTCCGGTGGCGGAGCGCAAG
Organism: uncultured Sphingomonas sp.; assembly: GCA_963422345.1. Lineage (GTDB taxonomy): Bacteria > Pseudomonadota > Alphaproteobacteria > Sphingomonadales > Sphingomonadaceae > Sphingomonas. Next base: position 894,934 of record OY729425.1, on the reverse strand, counting down.
GTGACCATCGCCTTTCGCAAGCCCGATGACAGCATGGGCCAGCGCGATTTCACGACCTGGCGCACCCATCACGGCCCGGTCGTCGCCGCGCGCGGCGCGCGCTGGATTGCCGAAAGCCTGATGTGGAAACCGATCCCCGCGCTGGAGCAGAGCTGGCTGCGCACCCGCGCGCATGACCTGGCCAGCTATCTGCTGGTGGCATCGCGCAAGGCCAATTCGTCGAACGACACGCTGTTCGCCGACAGCAAGGGGGAAATTGCCTATCTCCACCCGCAATTCGTGCCGATCCGCGACAATGGCTTTGACTATCGCGGGGCCGTCGATGGCAGCAATCCGGCGACCGACTGGCACGGGCTGCACAGTGTCGCCAGCCTGCCCAACGCCATCAATCCCGGTGTCGGCTGGGCCAGGAACACCAATGACTGGCCGTGGCAGGCCGCCGGACCCGATAGCCCGAAGGCGAGCGACTTTCCCCGCTATATGGACGAGATCGGGCCGAACGCACGCGGCACCCATGCCGATTTGCTGTTGACCGGGCGGCATGACTTCACGCCCGAACGACTGATCGCGGCGGCTTATGACAGCTATCTTCCGGCGTTCGCCGCCCTGATCCCCAAGCTGACCGCCGACTTTGACGCGCTGCCGGCAAGTGACCCGCGTCGGGCACGCCTCGCCGCGCCCATCGCGATGCTCAGGGCGTGGGATTATCGCTGGGCCGGCGGGTCAGAGGCGACGTCCCTGGCGGTCTTCTGGGGCGACGGGCTGTGGCAGGATGTCGGCAATTTCGCTCGTGACGAACGCATGAACGTGCCAGACTATATCGCGCAGCGCGTCAGCGCGGATGCGCGGCTGGCCGCACTCGACAAGGCGGTTACCCGTCTGACCAGCGACTTTGGTAGTTGGCAGGTGCCGTGGGGTAGCATCAACCGCTTCCAGCGGCTCGACGATTCGATCACGGCGCATTTCGATGATGCACAGCCCTCCATTCCGGTGCCCTTCACCTCGGCGCAATGGGGTAGCCTCGCCTCGTTCGGCGCCCATGCCTATCCCAATACGAAGAAATATTACGGCACCAGCGGCAACAGTTTTGTCGCGGTGGTGGAATTTGGCCCAAAGGTGCGCGCCTGGGCAGTGACTGCGGGCGGCGAAAGTGGCGATCCGGCGTCGCGGCACTTCAATGATCAGGCCGGACGCTATGCGCAGGGTGCACTTCGCCCGGTCTATTTCTATCCCGATCAGCTGGTGGGTCATACCGAACGGAAATATCGACCCGGCGAATGAGTAACCGGGCGGGAGCCCTTGGCGGTTGCAGTCCCTGGCTGCAGTGACGCGAATCGTTGCAACCGTGGCGCACGGTGGAACAAGCGCTTCGAGCGGTCCATTGCGGGAAAGCGTACCATTAAGAGGCGGACGCTAATAAAGTCTGGAGTCGTTTCGCTTAAAACGTGGTAAAAGCGCATCACCCTTATGCTGTGCCCCCACTTGTGGCGTGGCGCCCGATCTTGCTGTGCAGGGAGGCGGCAACATATTATTTTATATGATATTTATTGCCTAGATTACGATCCGGAGATATACGAAATTGATCGCGTCGTTGGAGCGCGCGGAAATAATTTTCCGCAGTGCACCATGGGATCGGCCAAGTTTGATTGATCCGCCGTTAGCCTTGTGTTAGCACTTCGCTATAGACGAGCGAAGCGATTCCAAGGGGACTGATCATGGCTTTCGACAACGACACGAGCATGACCGCAAATGAAAATGGCTCGGTTGCTGCGCGCGATGCGTGGGTGAAGCCCGAGATTCTGTCGTTTGAGCCGGTTGCAGCAGCGCAGTCCGCTTTGGTGGGCGCTACAAAGGACGCCATCTCCAACGTCAGCTGAATTTCAGCATTTGAGATTGCAAAATGACGGCCAGCCGCAGCGGCGTCTGGCCGTCATTTTGTTTTGGCGTGCGGCTTCAGTAATGCGCGCGCGCGGGTGGATCGCCGACGCGGCGATGGGTGGGTAGCGCTATTTACGACCTGGCACAGGCAGCGTTCGACTATCCGACCTGGCGCGGTCGTCCGCATCGCACCATCATCATTTGCACGCACCCCCGTTCGGGCAGCACATTGCTTGGCGAGGCGCTACATTTCGCCCGCGGGCTCGGCAACCCGCTGGAATATTTCCACGTGGGATTCCGCCCGGCGCTTGCCGAGCGCTGGGCTGCCGACAATATCACGGATTATGCGGCAGCGGTGACCGCGCACCGGACCGATCCCGGTGGCACGCTTTCAGTAAAATTGTTCTGGCGTGACGTGATGGATCTGGCGAACGAGATCGACCCCGAGCGCTACGCTGGCCTGTACAGCAGCCAGCCGGACGAAACGAGCGTCGAGACCTATCGCGCGATCGCCGCGCTACTCACGCCATTTTTTCCTCAACCCAGCTTTGTCCATCTCACACGAAGCGATCGGATACGCCAGGCCATCTCGGCTGTGGCGGCAACTGACACCGGTCGCTGGCGCCACATCCCGCAGGTTGATGATCGCGCACCGTCCAGACCGCCAAGCTTCGAGCTGGACCGGATCGAATCGCTGATCGCCTATTCGGATTTTTGCCACGGCCACTGGCGAAACTTCTTTGCCGCGATCGGGGCGTCACCGCACATGATGACCTATGAGGGGCTCGCTGCCAATTACAACGCCGCCGTAACCGCTGCGCTGCGCTACCTTGGCAGCGACGCGACACCACCGCCGGTCCGAATGCACCGCCAGGCGGATGAAATAAGTGAGGCGATCGTGCTGCAATATTTGCAAAAGCGTGCCATCGCCGCAGGCGCTGCGACGACCTGAGCACTTATCACTGCGTCGGGATTATCTCGATCATGTTGCGCCCGGCAAGGATGCCGACAAATTCCTTGACGTCTGCGCGACAAACCGCCGCATCGACCGCGAACGTGGCAGAAATGCCTTGGCAAATTTCCGCTATCGTCGTCGGGACATCCAGCAGTTTCCAGATGCTGGCGGCCGAACTGCTCAATTGTACGAAATCACCACGATCCGCATCGAGCAGGATCATGCCCCCATCAGCCTCAACCGCGATGATGTCGGGGCGGCGGCGAATCAGCTGATCGTCACCCAATGCCGTGCCGTGCTTCATCGACATCCTCTTCATTCCGTCAGATCGCTATGCCTCAAACGCGGATTCCAGCCAGATATCCAGGCTGACCGCAAACCATAGCGGGCCGAGCTTTATCGCCGGCATCGGCGTCCCGGCGGCCGCGCTGCGCCATCCCTCATAAGCATCGGCAATGGCTTGCAACGCCACTGGATCGACCCAACCATGGCGCACGACCCGCAGGTCACGTACCGGCCGCTCGCGCAGCAATGCCATGATTGCATCGCCTACCGGGGTACCAAAGCGCGCCTTGTCGTCACGTTGACGAACTTTCTCGGGCAAGGTGCCACGCATCGCCTCACGCAGAAGAAACTTCTTCTGCCCATCCGCGCGCAAGGCGGTGCCGCCCGCTCCCATGGCGAAATGCGTCAGTCGACGGTCATGAAACGGGTGCCTCAGTTCCACACCGCGCGTTTCGGCATAGGCCAGCGCATTTTCGAAATTAATGTGGCGCTGGGCGAGAACGAAGCTGTTGTACCGGCTGCGCTGCGCGAAGCTCGACAATGCAACCGGGGGCTGGCCGCTGTGCCAACGCTCCCGCAGGCCAACGCGACGCGCCCAATCGTCGCGGATCCACGGTGGCGGTTCATCGCCGAGGCCGAGATGCGGCCGCACCATTTTTTCGCGGTAGCCTGGGCTGACGAGCGGCATCACACTGTGATAGCCAAGTCGCCGCGCGGTGACGTAACTCGAGCTTTCCGGCCATGCCTTGCGGCCGTCGGCCAGCAGCGCCAGCCACCGGCCCTGCCTGAACAAATCCGGCCAATGCGCAATTGACCCGTTCAGCCACTCGTCGCCGCCCTCGCCGGTCAACAACACCCGACCGCCTGACTGTTCCAGATGCTCACAGGCATTGTGGAGCGTGTCGAGCGCATTGGGCCGCAGCGGGAGTTGATAGGTGGCCGCAGACCACGCGCGGGCGGCATCGAGATCGAACGGCCTGGAACCGACCACTGTCGCCGTTATACCGAGATGGGTCTCAACGGCGTGGCTGAATTCAGTCTCGTCGTGCGGCTCACCGGGAAAGCGCGCACTAATCGCCTCGACCTGGCGGTCGATCTTGCCTGCGCGGTGTAGCTCGGTCGCGCGGCAGACGATCGAGGATGAATCGAGCCCTCCCGACAATTGCGCGGCAACCGGCCCCGCCGCCCGCGTGGTCGCAAGCAATGCCTGATCGAACAGCTCACGAAATCGTTCGACATGGTCGCCAACCGACAGGTGGGACAGATCTTCGAACGGGCCATCGTGCCAATGCCAGCGTCGGATCTGCCCGTCTTCTAACGCCAGGGCAGCACCAGGCGGCAGACGCTTTATCGAATGCCAAAAGGTCTCATCCGCCGCCGAAAACTGCGCGCACAGGGTCTCGGCAATGGCCCCCTCGTTCAGACGACGCTCGAGGCCGAGCCCAACGACCAGCGTGCGCGGGTCGGTCGCGAAACCAAAAGTCTTGCCGTCGAAGGTCCACAGCATTGGCCGCCAGCCAAGCGGTGAGCGCAACAGCAGCAATCGCTGTTCGCGCGGCTGCCACAGGGCAATGGCAAAGTCACCGACCAGCCGCCGCACAAAGGCATCGCCAAGCCGTTCAAACAAGGCCAGCGCAATGGCCGGGTCAGGTGCAGCTGCCAGCGCCGCGCCGTGCCAACCAAGCAGGTCGAGCAGCTCGGATCGATTGTCGAGCCGGCCGTCGAACAGCAGGGCGACCCCCGATCCGGTCCCGATCGCCGGTTGAACCTCGCCAACAGCTTCGACAGTGGTTGCATGGGCTGTACGGATGAACCCGACTGGACCGCCCTGCCAGCGCGTCGTCCCATCAAAACCGCGCGGCGGCGCTGCAGCCTCCATCGCCGCGAGTGTCTGTTCCGACACCTGCCTGCCATCGACATGCACAACACCGGCGATGGCACTCAACAATCATCTCCCCGGCGCGGCACAACGTATCGCTTAGGTGCAGGCGCAGGACGCTGCAATAGCCGGGCGGAGCATGGCCCGTTACATCAACAGGTGAACCGGCCCCGTCACAACCTCTGCCAACCCAAGCCAGTCGGCCATCCGTCGGAGTTCGGCCGCCAGCCGCTCGCGTGTATCGCCTGGCGCGCCCGGCTCGAGGTGGGCACGGTGCGCCAGCAACCGCCCGCCTTGCCGGTCGGCCTTTAGATCAACCCGTGCAACAAGTCTGCCGTCGAGCAGCAACGGCAACACATAATAGCCATGGATACGTTTGTCGGCAGGCACATAGATTTCGATGCGATAGCGAAAGCCGAAGATCCGCTCGGCACGGTCACGCTCCCAGATCAACGGGTCGAACGGTGCCAGCAATGCAGTACCTGACACGCGACGCGGTATGCGGGCATCACGATGCAGCCATGCGGGCTTGTCCCAGCCCTTGACCGATACCGGCAGCAGGATGCCCTCTTCGACCAGTGTGTCGATTGCCCTGCGCGTTTCGTCGGGCTTGAGCCGGAAATAGTCACGCAGATCGGTTGCCGTTGCGACACCCATCGCCCGCGCTGACCGCTCGACCAGCACGCGCTGCGCCGTCGCCGCGTCGGGTGTCGGCTGATTGAAGATCGCGGGCGGAATCACGCGCTCGGGCAGATCATAGACCCGTTCAAAACTGTTCCGGCGTGTCGCGGTGGTGATATGGCCGGCCCAGAACAGCCATTCGAGCGTTGCCTTGGTGTCGCTCCAGCCCCACCAGCCACCGCTACCCTTGCTTCCGTCAAAATCCGATGCGGCAAGGGCCCCCTCGCCGCGAATCCGCTCGAGCAACGCCATTGCCTCCCCGCGTCGCTCCCCGGCAAAGTGTTTGAGGTTGGTCCATCCGCGCTCGCCGCGATCCGCCTGTGCCATCCGCCAGCGCAGCATCGGGTGCAGGTCCATCGGCAACAATGATGCCTCATGCGCCCAATATTCAAACCGCCGCCGCGCCCGCTTTGGCCCCCAGGCGAGATGATCGAACAGGGCGCGGTCATATTCACCCAGCCGCGAGAAGGCGGGAAGATAGTGCGCGCGCGACACGACATTGACGCTGTCGATCTGATGCAGCCCAAGGCCATCTAGCGTACGGTCCAGGTGCCGCGCCGTAACGGTTGCCGGATGCCGCGCGCCAAAGCCCTGCGCTGCCAGCGCGATGCAGCGCGCCTGTGCCTGTGAAATTTGTTCCCTCATCGTTCCCCTATTCGCATCACCGCGCTACACTGCGCAAGATGACGCGCAAGATCATCCATATCGACATGGACGCCTTCTTCGCGGCGGTTGAACAGCGCGATAACCCCGCGTTGCGCGGCAAGCCTGTTGCGGTGGGTAGCGCGAGCGGGCGCGGCGTGGTCGCAGCGGCGAGTTATGAGGCGCGGACCTTTGGCGTGCGCTCGGCTATGCCGTCGGTCACGGCGCTGCGCCGTTGCCCCGATCTGATTTTTGTGCCGCATCGCTTCGACGTCTATCGCGCGGTCTCGCAGCAGATCCGCGCGATCTTTCGCGAATATACGCCGCTGGTCGAGCCCCTGTCGCTGGATGAGGCCTATCTCGACGTTACCGCCAATCTGCGCGGCCTTCCTTCGGCGACAGCCACGGCGCGTGAGATTCGCCAGCGTATCCTTGATGAAACACAACTCACCGCCTCAGCCGGAATTTCCTACAATAAGTTCCTCGCCAAGCTTGCCTCTGACCAGAACAAGCCCAACGGGCAGTGCGTCATCACGCCTGAGCAGGGTGAGGCATTTGTCGCCGCGCTGCCGGTCGGGCGCTTTCACGGCATCGGCCCCAAGACAGCCGAAAAGATGAACCGCCTGGGTATCATGACCGGTGCGGACCTGCGGACCTGGGAATTGCCAGCGTTGCAACGCACCTTTGGCAAGGCCGGGAGCTGGTATTTCGGCCTCGCACGCGGGCAGGACGAACGCCCGGTCCAGCCCAACCAACCCCGCAAGTCATCCGGCTCGGAGACGACCTATGCCATCGACCTTACGACAGTCGAGGCGGTCGAGGCGGCGCTGTTGCCGCTGGCGGCGGATGTGTGGCGGTGGTGCGAAAAGACCGGCGGGCGCGGGCGCACCGTCACCATCAAGGCGCGCTACGACGACTTCCGTACCGTGACACGCAGCCGGACGCCGGGCGGGCTGATCAATGATGCCGCGACGCTCGACGCCCTGGCCATCGGTCTCGTCAGGACATTGTTCCCGTTGCGCGCAGCAATTCGCTTGCTGGGGGTGACCCTGTCGACCTTTGACAGGGCCGGTGCCGAATCAGAGCCGCGCCTCGACCTGTGAGATGTCGGGAATGGCGGTGCGATGTTGCCGCCCCCAGCCACCGCGGCCGGTCAGGAACGCCATCCAGCCCCACAGCGCCCCGGTATGGCGCAACAGCTGGAAGGTGAAAGGTTCCGCCACAGAGGCGAGGATCGCCGGGCCAATCTCCAGCCCCGCGCGCTGGCCGGTCCAGCGCTTGTAGATGCCCAGCGACCAGAGGTGAAAGCTGAGATCGATGATGATCTTGGCAATCATCACCAACAGGATCGGGAAGGCAATCATGAAACGCCCGGTCGCCACCACGAAGATCAGGATGGCAAAGGCGGCAAGGCCATAAACCGGCTGGAGCGTGTCCAGCGCCTTGACCGGCAACATGTAGCGCCCGAGCATCCCGAAGCGCCCGTTGCCGACCATGTCACGGTTCCAATATTGCGTCTGGAGAAACCCGCCGAACCAGCGCCGCCGCTGCTTGAGAAAGGCCAGCGGGGTCGCTGGCGCATCAGTGCTGGCTAGGGCGCCGCCGACAACACGGACACGCCAGTCTCGCCCATGATCGGCGGCATGGCGATAGAGCCGGTGGATCAGCTCATAATCCTCGACCAGGCAATCAGGATCGAAGCCGCCAACCTCAACCACGGGTGCGCGGCGAAACGCAGCGAAAGCGCCCGATATGAGCAACAGGCTGTGGACCTGTTCCCAGGCATGGCGCGACAGGAAGTTGCGCACATATTCATAGGACTGGAACCACTGAAACAGCCGCGCCTGGAGGTTCGGCCCACAGATTGGCGCCAGCACGCCGGTTGCCGCGACCAGTTCGGGTTCCGCCGCGAACGCCGCGCGCATCGCGCGGATCGCGCCGGGTTCAAGCAATGTGTCGGCATCAACCGTCAGCATGACTTCGGTATCGATCACGGCAATCGCCGCATTCAGCGCGACTGCCTTGCCACCATGGGGCAGCCGCAACCAGCGCAACGACGGCATGTTGGGTGAACCGGCAGCAACACCGCCCAGCGCGGGCGCAACCAACCCGTAGCGCCGCGTCAGCACGCCCGCCGTGTCGTCACTCGAGCCATCATCGGCGATCAGGATGACCTCGGGTGGTACATCCTGCGCTGCAAGCCGGTCGATCGTACTGGCGATCACCGCCGCCTCATTGTGTGCCGCGACGATCACACCAAAGGTCACGCCATCGGCCGGGGCGTCAGCCGGCGCGGCGCGCAGGTGCCGGATGTTCCAGGCGGTAAAGCCGAGCAACACGGTGTCGTAGAGAATATAGGCGATGCCGATCGACCACACGACCAAGCCCTGCCGGAAAAACGCCTGCGCCGTCAGCACGATGAAGACCAAAGGCGCCAGCAGGCCAATCGCCCGGCTGGCAAGGGGAATCGCGCGCGGCGTCAGTCGCGGCGACTCGGCCACAAAGGTCTGCGTCATTAGGGTCATGGTACGGGGGCGTTACCGGATCGAGATGAACCTGAGATTGCCCAGCCGCCTAGCCGTTGCGACGGTAACACGCTAGGGTCAGCGTCTCTCAATGCATGAGGTCGCCAATGCCGGAACGCTATACCCGCACTGCCATCATCCTGCACTGGCTGGTGGCGGCAGGCATCATCGGCAACATTGCCCTCGCCTGGATCTGGCCTCTGGTCGCCGATGAGCAAGTGCGCCCGTTGATCGACTTCCACAAGTCGCTGGGCATCACGATCCTCGGCCTCGCCATCATGCGGATCCTGTGGCGATTGACACACCGACCACCAACGATGTCGGCGGGTTACAAGGCGTGGGAGGTCCGCACCGCGCACATCGTCCACTGGCTGCTCTATCTCGTGATCTTCGCCATGCCGCTGACCGGCTGGATCATGGATTCGGCGTGGAAGGACGCTGCAACCCACCCGATGCAGCTGTTCGGCCTGTTCGAATGGCCGCGCATCGGCTTCATCATGAACCTGCCCCCGGACACGCGAGAGCAGATGCACTCCCTGTTCGGCGAGGCGCACGAGCTGATCGCCAAGCTGGTCTATGCGCTGGTCGCGCTGCACATCATCGGCGCGCTGAAACATCAGCTTGAGGGGCACAAGGAACTGCAACGCATGATATAAGGCGGGTGCCGAACCTTGCCTAAAAGCGCGGCGCGATGAGCGTGTCGATGGCGTGTGCGACGCCGTCCTGGTCGTTGCCAAGCGTGATGTGCTGCCCAGCGCGGCGCACCGCCTCGGGGCCGTTTCCCATGGCAACCGATAAACCGACACGGGCCAGCATCGGCAGGTCATTGGCCTGATCGCCAATCGCCGCGACCTGACCAAGCGGCACGTCATAGGCGGCGGCAAGTGCAGCGACGCCATCGCCCTTGTTGGCGGCCAGCGCGGTGACATCGAGATAATAGCTTTGTGACTGGGCAATGGTCGCCCGGCCCCCGAACATTGCCTTTGCGTGGTCAGCCAACCCGCCGAGCAGTACCGCATCGTCACTGACCAGCGTGATCTTGTCGGCGCTACCGAGCAACGCGGTGAAATCAGCGGTGATGATCGGGTGTTGGTTGGAGGAGATGCATTCATGCGCGACATGCACGCCCTGATCGCTGCTGGCGTACCAGTGATCTTCAGAGAACACCCAGCAATCGACCGGCGCGTCGCCAACCAGATCTATCATCCCCTGCGCAACCTGCGCATCAATGGTTGCGTGCGAGGCAATCCGGCCATCGCGCTGGAAGACGATGCCGCCGTTGAAGGCGGCCATCGGCCCATCAATGCCCAGCGCGTCGGCAATCGGCATCATCCCCGACCGTGGCCGCGCGCTGATGATGGTGAAGCCCATGCCCGCATCCCGCACCCGCGCCACCGCCGCAATGGTCGCCGGGGTCAGTTGCTTGTGCTTGTCGACCAGCGTCCCATCGACATCCGACACGAGCAGGCGAATGGTCATTGTGGCATCTCGACATGCCCGCCAAAGCCGTACCGCATTGCCGACAACAGCTTGTCGCCAAAGGTATGTTCGACCCGGCTGCGGTACCGCGCAAACAGCGCCGCCGACAGGACATAGGCCGGCACAGCCTCTTCCATCGCGGCGTCAATCGTCCAGCGGCCCTCACCCGAATCCGCCACGGCACCGGTAAACGATTCCAGCTTCATGTCCCGCGCCAGTGCCGCAGCCGAAAGGTCGAGCAGCCAGGACGAGATCACGCTGCCGCGCCGCCACACCTCGGCAATGTCCGTCAGGTTGAGATCGAAGCGCTCTTCTTCCGGCAGCTTGTCGGATGATTTGGACGCGAGAATATCGAAGCCCTCGGCATAGGCCTGCATCAGCCCATATTCGATGCCGTTATGCACCATCTTGACGAAATGGCCTGCGCCCGCCGGTCCGGCATGGATATAGCCTTGTTCGGCGCGCGCATCCTCCCCGTCCTGCGCCATGCGGTTGGGCGTGCGCGCGATGGTGCCGAGGCCCGGCGCGAGCGCCGCCAGGATCGGATCAAGGAGATCGACCGCGTCCTTGTCACCACCGACCATCATGCAATAGCCGCGCTCAAGCCCCCACACGCCGCCTGAGGTACCAATATCAACGTAACGGATTCCCTGCGCCGCCAACGTCTTTGCCCGGCGAATATCATCCTTGTAGAAGCTGTTGCCGCCATCAATGATGACATCGCCCGGGGCGGCCTGCGCCGCGAGCGTGGTGATGGTCTGTTCGGTGGGATCGCCAGCAGGGAGCATTACCCAATAGATTGCTGGCGCGGGGAGCTTTGCCTTCAGGTCGGCAAGATCGGTCGCCGCCATGGCCCCGTCCTTGACCACGGCCGCGACGGCGTCGGGCGCACGGTCATACACAACCGTTTCATGCCCGGCACGCATCAGCCGCCGTGCGATCCCTGCCCCCATCCGGCCCATGCCGATGATACCGATCTTCATGGTCTGGCTCCCTTACGCGGATCATTTCATGGTCCGTCACCCCGGACCTGTTCCGGGGTCCACCGTTCCGCGCCCTATGTCGATGCTGCTCATGCGGAACGGTAGATGCCGGAACAGGTCCGGCATGACGGGTAGAATTCAGGCTGCCACCGGATGCTTGGCGGCAATCGCGCCTAGCAGATCGTCGAAGGCCTTGGCGAAGGAAGCTACGCCTTCCTCGACCAGCACGTCGGTAACACCGGCCAGATCAAGCCCGAGCCGCTCGGTCTCAGCCAGCACATGCCGCGCGGCATCGACATCGGCACCCAGCGTCTGGGCGACAGTGCCATGATCGCGAAACGCATCGAGCGTCTTGGGAGGCACGGTGTTGACGGTGTCCGGGCCGATCAGCGTGTCAAGATAAAGGGTGTCGGGATAGGCCGGGTTCTTGGTACCGGTTGACGCCCAGAGCAGACGTTGCGGCATCGCACCCCTTGCAGCGAGCTTTTGCCAGCGCTCGCTCGCGACAAATTCATCATACCAGGCATAGGCCAGCTTGGCGTTGGCGATGGCAACCTTGCCAGCCAGCGGCTTTGCTTCCGCGCCGCCCGTGCCGGCAGCAATCGCATCATCGATCCGGCTGTCGATCCGGCTGATGAAGAAGCTTGCGACACTGGCAATGCGATCAATCGCTTCACCGCGCGCGGCACGCTGCTCCAGCCCCTCAACAAACGCCAGCGCGACCGCCTTATAGGCATCAATTGAAAACAGCAGCGTGACATTGACGCTGATCCCGGCGGCAATCGTCGCGGCAATGGCAGGAACGCCCGCCGGCGTGCCGGGGATCTTGATCATCAGATTGGGACGATCAACCGCCGCCCACAGCCGTGCCGCCTCCGCCGTCGTGCCGTCGGTATCATTGGCAAGGTAGGGCGAAACCTCAAGGCTGACATAACCGTCCTTGCCGCCCATCCGGTCATAGACCGGTCGCAGCGTGTCCGCCGCGCTTTGGATGTCCTGGATCGCGAGATGTTCATAGCGCGCCATGGTCGAGGCATCGGGATGCGTCGCATCAAAGGCGGCAAGCGCCGTGTCATAGGCATCGCCATGACCCATCGCCTTTTCAAAGATCGACGGGTTGGAGGTCACGCCGGTCAGGCCATCCTCATCAACCAGCTTCTGCAAGCCACCAGCCGCGAGGAACTTGCGGTCGACAAAGTCGAGCCACACGGCCTGCCCGGCGGCGGCGAGATCATTCAAGCGGCCCATCATTTCGTCTCCAGCATTGCCTTGGCCTGCTTCACCACATTGTCGACGGTGAAGCCGAATTTTTCCTGCAGTTTGGCAATCGGTGCCGAGGCGCCGAAGCTCGACATGGTGATCGTACGACCCGACAGGCCGACATAGCGATCCCAGCCGATCCCGCCGCCCATTTCGATTGCCAGCCGCGCACCGATGCTGCGCGGCAGGACTGATTCCTTATAGGCGTCAGACTGCTTTTCGTAGCGGTACCAGCTGGGCAAGGAGACGACACGCGTCGCAATGCCCTCTGCCTTCAACTGCTCATGGGCAGCCACCGCCAGCGACACTTCACTGCCGGTAGCGATCAGGATCAGTTGCGGGTTCTCGCTGTCGGCGAGCACATACCCGCCCCGCGCAACGCCTGACGCCGCTGCATAGGTGCTGCGATCAAGTGTCGGCAATGCCTGTCGCGACAGGATCAACGCGGTCGGGTGGGTTGGCTCGGCAACAATTGCGCGCCATGCCTCAGCCACTTCATTGGCGTCACAGGGGCGGATCGTGTCGAGGCCGGGGATGGCGCGCAAGGTGGCGAGATGCTCGATCGGCTGATGCGTCGGGCCATCTTCCCCAACACCAATCGAGTCATGCGTGAACACCCAGGTGACGGGCAGATCCATGATCGCCGAGAGGCGGATCGGTGCGCGCATATAGTCGGCAAACACCAGGAAGGTTGAACCGTAGCCACGCAGATAGGACAGTGCCATGCCGTTGACGACCGCGCCCATGCCATGTTCGCGCACACCAAAGTGGAAATTGGCACCGGCATAATTGCCCGGCTCAAACGAAGCCGCGCCCTTGATGTCGGTCTTGGTCGAGGGAGCAAGGTCAGCCGACCCGCCGAGCAGCCACGGCACCTTTGCGGCAATGGCGTTGAGCACCTTGCCCCCGGCATCACGCGACGCGAGGCCCTTGGGGTCAGCGTCAAAGACCGGAATGTCAGCGTCCCAACCGGCGGGCAAGGTACCGCTGAGCATCGCGTCAATCTCGGCAGCGAGATCGGGATAGGCCGTGCGATAGGCGGCAAACATCGCGTCCCATGCCTCACGCAGCGGCTGGCCGCGCCCGGCAATCGCGCCGTTGAAATGATCGACAACGCCATCGGGCACAAGGAACTGCGCGTCTTCGGGCCAGCCATAGGCGCGCTTGGTCGCCTTCACATTGTCCGCGCCGAGTGGTTCGCCATGCGCCTTTTCACTGCCAGCACGGGGGCTGCCCCAGCCGATCACCGAATGGACGATGATGAAAGTGGGCTTGTCGGTGGTGGCACGGAATTGGGCGAAGGCGGCGGCAAGTGCGCCAACGTCATTGGCGTCATCGACATGGATGACGTTCCAGCCATAAGCCTGGAAGCGCATCCCGACGTCCTCGTCAAAGGCGAGAGATGTATCCCCTTCAATCGAGATCCGGTTGCTGTCGTAGATCCAGCAAAGATTGGAGAGCTTGAGATGGCCCGCCATGCTCGCCGCCTCGGCAGACACACCTTCCATCATGTCGCCATCGCCGCACAACGCGTACACATCATGATCGAACAGCGGAAAGCCGTCGCGATTGTAGCGCGCGGCGAGCCAGCGCTCGGCAATCGCCATGCCGACAGCATTGCCGCACCCGGCGCCAAGCGGGCCGGTGGTGGTCTCTACGCCGCTGGTGTGGCGATATTCGGGGTGGCCCGGCGTTTTTGAGTCGAGCTGGCGAAAATTCTCGATGTCGCCCAGGCTGACGGCTTCGTTGCCGGTCGGATTACCGTTGCGGTCGATCTCGCGGATGCCGGCGAGATGGATCAGGCTGTACAGCAAGGTCGAGGCATGGCCGACCGACAGCACGAACCGGTCACGATTGGGCCAGTCAGGCCGGGCCGGATCGTAGCGCAGGAATTTTGACCACAGGGCATAACCAACCGGCGCGAGCGCCATGGGCGTGCCGGGATGGCCCGAATTGGCCTTTTGCACGGCATCCATCGCCAGAGTGCGGATCGTGTCGATGGTCAGACGCGCGATTGAACCATCTTCATGGACATCGGCAGGGATCATGGTTGCGGTATCAGACATCGGAAAGCCTGCCTTGTTCGTGTGCAACCGAACGCGCAGACGTCCGATCGGGTTTCGGTGACTCGGGCGCTTTAGTCATTCCGCGCGCGACGTGCCAGCCGCGTAGCGCCGCCAATTTCAGCAAAATGAAATCCATCCGCCACATTGGGCCGCCAGAACCACCCGACAGGAGTCGAAGCCACCATACCCCATGCCGAGCGAACTGACGCGGGCCAGCAAATTTCACTGGCGGAAAGCGGGTGCTTCGGGGCAATAGCCCGGTATGATCGAGAAACTCTTTGCCGCGCTTGCGACCTTCGCCATCACGGTTATTTCCGCGATGGGATATTCCGGCATCGTCCTGCTGATGGCGATTGAGAGCGCCTGTATCCCCTTGCCGTCCGAGATCATCATGCCGTTTGCCGGCTATATGGTGTCGCTTGGCAAGTTCACGCTGGTCGGCGCGGCGACAGCCGCTGCCATCGGTGAGAATATTGGCGCGGCGCTGGCCTATGAACTGGGCAAACGTGGTGGGCGCCCGTTGGTCGAGCGTTACGGCCATTACCTGCTGATCGATGCGCATCACCTTGAACAGGCCGACCGCTTCTTCGTGCGCTTCGGCAGCATCGCGGCGCTGGTTGGCCGGCTGTTGCCGATCATCCGCACCTTCATCGCCTTTCCTGCCGGTGTGGCGCGGATGAACCGGGTGAAGTTCCATCTCTACACCACGCTCGGTTCGTGGCCCTGGTGTTACGGGCTGGCCTGGGTCGGCATGAAGCTGGGCGAGAAGTGGAACAGCGACCCGCGCGTCAAAGCAGCATTCCATTCCGCCGATGCAGTGATCGCGGTGCTGGTCGTCGTGGCGGTGGGCATTTTCGTGTGGCACCGGCTGCGCGGGGCGAAGCGCTAGAACTCCCTGATACTCCCTGTTTCTCCCTGTAATAACAGGGAGTGAAGCGATTTTCGCCACACACGTGCGTGGTGATCGACCGAATGTCGTTGTTTTCCTGTTCATTGGGTAACGGACCCCATGTTCGCAGAACAGGGAGAGGTGCAGCCCGAAGCAGGGACGACCCCGCCCTGGAACAGGGATAACAGGGAATATAACAGGGAAACGCGACATGGCGGGTGATCATCCTGGTGTCCCGCCGTGCTGCCTGTGTCGCCGCGAAAAGTGAATCGCGGCGCAACTTTGCAAAACTTTACCTTCCGCACATCGTTGAGCAAAGGCGCGGCCCCATAGCGCGTCATGCCGTTGAACCTCTCTGCGGCACCTGATCACTGAAGGGAATTGACGATGAACAAGATCTGGGGAAGCCGCTGGATGTTGGCGGGCGCGCTTGTGGTTACAGCCGGTACGGCAGGCCTGGCGGGTGTTGCGGCAGCCGAAAATGGGCTGATGCAGCACGGGATGCGTGGCCATGGCAACATGATGGCGGCAAACCCGGCGGCGATGGACGCGCATCTCGAAAAGATGATCGCCACGATGCTGCCGGATGGCACGGCGGCGCAAAAGGCCTAGCCTGCGGTTTTTACCGCGCGATGCACCTTGCGGCGCCGAGGCGGCGATAGGTGCCATGGAATTTTGGCATACTGTCTGAACGACCACCGAAATCACGCCCCTCACCAAGATAGAGCTCGAAACTGAAACTGCCGGCGGGGCTGGTCTCATCAGCTTCATATATCTCGATGTTCTTCTGGGTATCGCCCCATTTTCCGTGGCTACGAAGCGCGTCTGCGCTATTCGCATGGCGACCAAGAAAGCGGAACAGGACGGCGCCGCACCTGCCCTTGTCATCAACGCTGACACCGCAGAAATCGCGACCACACGGCGCAATGTCGATTGTCTTGTAGGGGCGCCCGCGCGGCGTGAAGACCGGTCGCTCCTCGGCCACCGTCCAGCGTCCATAATAAGGCGAGGACGCCGTGGCAGACAGGGCGACGACCGGCGCGACACTGCCAAGACCGGCGAGCGCAAGCATCGACAAACGGAAGACTGAATGTGAGAAGCCTTGCATGGCACACTCCTTGAAGGATCAGGTTCGCGCAACGGCCCGCTTCAAACGGGCGCCGTACATCCTGATCCTAACAGCGATTGGCAGCTTTATACTATACACCGCAGCGCGGGCGCTGTGGTCAGCCTTTGCCAATGACGACTTTCCCGAAAGCCTGGCGGTGAAAGTTGAAACGCTACCGCTGATTTTCCCGCTCCACATGGTAACCGGCGGGCTTGCCCTGATCCTGCTGCCATTGGCGGTTACACTGCGCTATCGCCCGCGCTGGCACCGTTTGATCGGGCGGATTTCGGCGCTGGACGTCCTGATTTCCGGGTTGACCGCCTTTCCGGTGGCATGGGCAGCGCCGGTGACGAAATTTTCGGCAGCCGGTTTCACACTGCAGGCAGTAACGTGGCTCACACTTCTTGCGCTGGGTATCCATAACATTCGCCAGCGACGGGTTGCTGCCCACCGCACCTGCATGATGCTGATGGTTGCCACAACATCAGGCGCGGTGTTTTTCCGCATCTGGCTTGCGCTGTGGGCAACATTTGGAACGAGCCGCCGGTTTGAGCTGTTCTACGCCTGTGACGCCTGGGTCGCCTGGCTGTTGCCTTTGACCGTCACGGCCCTGATCCTGCGATCCGCGCGAACCGCCGACAAGACCATCATTGCCAGCAGCGGCACGGTCAGAACCATGAACAACGCCAACCCGCGCCATGGCAACCAACCCCACCACTGACTCGGCAGGGTGGTGAGTTTGCCGGTGGCGAACATGCGCGCATTTTGCTGCCAAAGTGGAAAAGCCATGGTGTCAGGATCGAAAATGTCGGTCGCGGCAATGCCGAGGTTGATCAGGATCGACAGGCCAAGCAGCAATGCCGTGGCACGACGTGCCCAGCCAGACGGCAAGCCCGACCAGAAGGGCGCCAGGCCCAGGGCGATAAAGGGAATGGCCACAACCGAATGCCGTGGGCCGGTTGACGCGCCGCCGTCCCAATAGAAATAGGATGCGTTGACCAGCAAGACGGTGGCCGCAACCGCCGCTGCGAGAATACCGAGATCACGCGTCGCAGGATTACGGATCATCCGCGCCAGCCCGAACGCGCCGAGCAGCAGCACCGGCGCGACCCACAGCAAGCCACGACGCGGCGCGAAGATGATTTCGAACAGCACGTCAAACTTGGGATAGGTCAGCCCAAACAACCCCTGCTGCATGCCATTGAAACCAACCACCCCTTCATAACCGAGCTTGAACGGTGTGCCAAAGGCGAGCTGGTTATAGGCGGCAAGCGGCACCAGCATGAGCAGGGTGACCAGCGCCGTGACGCCATAGATGCGCCAGCACAGCGGGGCGGCGAGGTGGCGGGTGCGCCACAATGCCCACAGGCCGATCATCAACCCGCCAAACAGCGCGGTAAACTCAATTTCAAGCGCCCCACCCAATGCGACACCGGCCATGACCGGATAGCGCCAGCGCGCCAGCTCCACCGCACCGCTGGTACCGCGCCACACGGCCCAGGTCGCGATGGTCAGCAATGCGGCAACCGGCGCATGGCCGAACAAGGTCGTCGACCACCCCCATATGATCGACCCGAGTGCATAGCCAAGCGCAGCAACCAGCCCGGCGGTAACGCTGCCAGTGATCCCGGTCCCGAGATCAAACAGCAGGACGGCAGCGAAGGCAGTGAGGATGGCCGTGCCGAACGCGACAGCGAGCAACAGGCGCAGGCCGAGAAAGCGTTCAAGATCACGGCTGGTGATGTCGATGACCTGGTCCCGCGAACTGCTGTGCGTGACGGTATTGGCCACCCACACCCAGGGCGCCGCCAGCAAGGCCATGCCAGGCGCCTTGTCCATATAGTGATGCTCACCGAAGCGCGCCTTGTCGATGGTCAGCGATTCAAACCGGTCAATCCGTGCATCATGTTGTTCGACCAGCGCGAGCGCGCCGAACAGCCGCGTGGCATTGTTGGGGTTGAAGGGCCAGGAGCCGAACCACACACAGCACAGCCAGACGAGCACAAACAGGCCCGCAGCGACACCATGCGACCCGCGCGTCATGCCGGTGCTCAAGCGAACAACCAGCTGCCGAGCATCCGCCCGAACGGAAAGGTGAAGAAACCGGCAACGAGCAGCGCGCCAGTGACCATGCCGCGTACCTGGCCACGATGCCGTGCGATCTGGTGATGGCGCGCCGACCACCAGATGCGCGGCGCGACGATAACGACATAGGCAGAAATCAGGTGGATGATGCTGAACCCGCCATTCTGGCTGAGCCGCACACCAAAGGAGACAAGCGCCGTGAGCAACATCGCGGCGACCCATATCTTGCCAAGCAGCCGGTGCAGCGTGTCGCCGCGCGGGCGCAGCAGCATGACCGGCGTCAGCGCGAGTGCCGGGATGATCGTGGCAAGATGCACCCAGACCAGTAAGGGCACCCGCCCCCAATAGGGCTGCCCGCGCAGCAATGCTGCCATCACCGCAAGCAGCAGGACAACCGCCGCAAGGGCAAGGAATTTTTCGTAGCGATCAACCGCCAATGATCGAGGCGAACTTGCCGTCCCTGTAACCGTTGCCATCGTCGCCCCTGCACCCCGTGGCAGCACTCATACCGCAGCGACCATTGCGCGCAACTAGGCACGGGCGCGGCCCCGTACCGCAAGGCGCCCAAGGGGCTTTGCCAAACAGGCTGTCAGATCAGGGCAGGCTGTCCTGCACCCGCTGGTCAGCGGCCTTCTGATCCTTTTTCTCGGCACGTTGCTGGCGCGCCTGACGCAGGAAGCAGCCGGTCGCCCCGCCCGGGCCGACGGTCGAACAACTGCCAACACCAGCAGCCGCGACATTGTCATGCGCGACAACCTTTGACGCCCAGGATTCATTTTCCGGCGTGACCTGAAAGGTGCGCAGTGCCTTGGGAATGCGATATTGCTCGGCAGCGCCGGCGCGAACGCACACCACAACCTCATTGCCTTCGCGATCAGTCGGGCAGCGCTGGTTGCCGAACAGCGTCAGCACGCCATTGACGGGTGCCTGACGCGCGACCTCTCCGCGACCGGTATTGGCCGGTTTGACCGGGCGTGCGTCGGGGTTGGCCGGGCCGGCAACCTGCTGTGCCATTGCGGGGGCGCCGAAGGCCAGTGCCAATGCGGGCACCAGGCCCCGGATCATCATCTTCATCATCACCTCTCCGTGAGTCAGATTCGTTTGGCGGTCGCGATCGCCACCTTGCACCCTAGCCGGATCATACCGCTGAGAATTGGATAAGCCGGTGCATTTTCTGCCCCGGAAGCCAATGCCGTTTCACGATGTTCGACTTCCTCGGCCTGAAAATCGGCGACCGCCGCCGACAATTCAGGATCGCTATCGCCCAGCGCCTGAAGCTGGTCTGAATAATGTTTGTCGATTTCAGTTTCCACCGCAGCGGTGCAGGCCATTGCCGCCTCTGGTCCGATGGCTGCGGTAACCGCCCCGAGGGCAAAGCCTGCAACATCCCAAAAAGGTTGCAGCAGGGTCGGGCGAACGCCGCGCCGGGCCATCATCGCGTCGAAGAAGCGCCGGTGGCGTTCCTCCTGCTGCGCCATGCGGGCAACCGCACGTGACGCGGGTGAGCGATCCCCCAGAATGGCAAGCTGCCCGGCATAGATGCGCGTCGCGCCATATTCACCTGCCTGATCGACGCGCACCATCGCATCAACCGCCGCGCGCGGATCACCGGGCTTCCAGCGCATCATGCGCGGCGCGACCTGAGCAGCAGCGCAAGCACGGCGCCCGCGCCCGTCAACGAGAAGAGCGCGTTGAAACCGGCGAGCGAGATGTGAAACAGCGTCCATTGCGGTACATCGCACCGCACGATCGGCGCCGCCAGAATCGCCGCGAGCCCGCGCCCATGGGCGGTGGAGGTGCATTCTGTGACACCCTCCCACCAATGATATTCGACGCCAGCATGGAAGATGCCGATAAAGCCCGAGATGGCGACCGACACCGCAGCCAGCGCCACAAAGGCGCGCTTTGCCTGGAGGCCCGGCACGACAAAGGCGAGCAGTGCAAGCGGAATGGCGTCAATATGCGGATAACGCTGCCACCAGCACATCTCACACGGGTAGAGGCCGCCAAGATACTGGAAGGCCAGCGCGCCACCCAGCAAGGCAACCGGTATGGCAAGCGCGAGCAGCCGCGCGGCGGCGAAGCGGTCCTTCATCATCCCTGTCCTATTTCCGCGCCATCACAGGCGCCGCGCCAAGTCGTCCGATTGTCTGCAACGCATACCACAGCTGAAAATCCTCAACCCCCTTCGCCTTGAGCTGAGCGGGTGTGGCCGAGAAGCGCGGGTCAGTAATGCTGTCCTCCTCAAGCGCAGCGTTGTCAGCCTTGACCTCGTTGATCAGGTGACGCCGCAAATCATCCTCTCGGAAGACCGGCCGGACCTTGTAATCGGGATCAGAAATGTTCGGGACAGCTATGTCCGGCTGGATACCCCCCTCCTGCACGGAACGCCCCGATGGTGTGTAATAACGGGAGGTGGTGAGCCGCAATGCTGCGTTGTTGCCAAGGTCGAGCACCGTCTGCACCGAACCCTTGCCGAACGAGCGCACCCCCATGACGAGGCCACGGTGATGATCCTGCAGCGCGCCCGCCACGATTTCGCTGGCCGATGCCGTGCCCGAATTGGTCAGCACAATAACCGGCAAGCCATGGGCGAGATCGCCCCGCACCATCGATTCAGCGTAGAAGCGCTCAATATCACGCGGGTCGCGACCACGTTCCGACAGCAATTCACCACTGGTGATGAAGATGTCAGCCACGGCCACCGCCTCATCCCGCAGGCCACCGCCATTGTCGCGCAAATCAACAATATAGCCGAGCGGATCATGGCCGAGCGTCTTGCGGATGCCGGCGATCCCGTCGATCACCCCCTGGCTGGTCTTGTCGGAGAAGGTGTTGATGTTGAGGATGCCGATACCATCCTTGACCTCCCATTTGACCGGGCGCTGGATGATCTTTTCGCGCACCAGCGAGACCTGGATCGGCTGGGGACGACCGGCGCGCACCAGCGTCAGCGCGACCTTGGTGCCGGGGGCGCCGCGCATCTGGGTAATCGCCTCATCCAGCGTCTGGCCATAAACCAGCTTGCCATTGATATGGGTGATATAGTCGCCTGACTTGATGCCGGCGCGCTGACCCGGCGCATCTTCCTGTGGCGCGATAACCTTTACCGCGCCATCTTCCATCGTGACCGAAAGGCCCAGGCCGCCATATTCGCCCGAGGTCTGGATCCGCAGATTGTCGTAATCAAGCCCGGTCTCATAGGCGCTGTGCGGATCGAGCGAGGCGAGCATCCCCTCGATCGCGCCCTTCACCAGGACATCATCATCGACCTTGTCGACATAGGTTGCCTTGACCCGGGCGAACACGTCGAAGAACGGCGCAAAGGCGCGATAGGTGCTCGCATCAACTGCCGCCATCGCGCCGGTGCCGACCGGCACGAGCGCCAGTGCGGAAACGATGGCAGTGGCCTGAAGAAACGCACGGGACATGAACAGCAATCCGGACAATATGAGTTGTGCCTATCGTAGCGATATATCGATGCCGATCATAGCGGGCGCTTTTAAGGCAGAAAGCCGCAATCGACCCGCGCGGCGCGCATGGCGAGAGACACGATCAATCAGCCAAGCAGCGGCGTCATATCGACGGCACGATCGCGTCGGCGCAGCTCGACCGTGACACGAAGATTGTCGCCGCTGCCCGCGCGACCGAGCATGTCACCTTGCGCGACCGTCTCTCCAACATGAATGGCGACCGCGGCCAGGCCCGAGACCAATGACGTCCAGCCACCGCCATGATCGATGATGACAATATTGCCATAGCCGCGAAAGACACCGGCATAGGCAATGCGGCCACCCGCCGGGGCGATGACGACCGCGTTCGCCGCCGGGGCGATGGTCAGGCCACGCGACCGGACGCCGGCATCCGACAATTCGCCAAAGCCGGTGACGAGGCGTCCGCTCACCGGCAAGCGGTAGGGCGGGGAATCGTGCGGCCAGCTGACCAGATCGACCGCCGACGCGGTTTGTCCCGGGCGCGGCGGACGCGGCAAGGGACCGGGCAATGTGGCAAGGCTGGCGCGGATGCTGGCCTCATCGCCTTGCTGGCCCATCTGATCGACAATATCGCGCGCGCGTTCACCCAGCGCGATGGCGCGGTCCGATTCGACCAGCGCATCACGACCGAGCGCCCGTGAACGCAAGCGGTGTTCAGCCTCCAGCCGGGTCAGCGAAAGGCGCTGATCCTCAAGCCGGGCGCGACTCTCGCCAAGCGCGTCAGTGGCTCTTGTGACACCCGCCTGCAATTGGCGGGTGCGATCAACATCAGCGCGGATCGACGCAGTTCGCGCGCGGATAACCGGCATGGTGCTGGTCAGGACAGCGCGGACATGAACCAGGTCTCCGACGGAGCCCGGGCGCACGACGCTGATCAGCACGGGCCGGCGCGCCAGCCCCTGCACGGCGGCAAGCAGGCGGGCAACCGGCCCCTGCTGCACGGCAAGCCGGGCGCGCTGATCTGCCAACATCCGGTTGATGATGACGATGCGCGCCTGATTGGCGGCAATATCTGCCTGGGCCTGTTGAATGCGCGCCGCGACGGCGGCTTCCTGCACCCGCGCCTGTGTCGCCTGATCACGCTCCCGCGCGGCGGCAATTTCGAGTTGTGCCGATCGCCGCGCCGCCTCACGCGACTGGTTGCGCGCTGTCTCAAGCCGCTTGCGCTGATCAACACCGCCCGACTGCGCTGCCGCCCATGATATGAAGCCCAGCCCCGCGAACAGCGTTGCACAGCAGCCAATCCAGTGACGCCGATTACCCACCCGCTAACCTTCGCGATGATAGGGGTGGTTGGCAAGGATGCTCGTTGCGCGCCACAATTGCTCGGCCAGCATCGCGCGGGCGAGCAGATGCGGCCAGGTGGCCCGCCCGAACGAGAACAGCAGATCAGCCTGGCCACGGGCGGCATCGTCAAAACCATCTGCCGCGCCGATCATGAAGCGTGCCTCGCGCACGCCGTCGTCGCGCCAGCGGCCCAACCGTTCGGCAAAGGCCGTGGAACCGAGCGTCTCACCCTTTTCGTCCAGCAGGACAATGCGCGACTGTGGTTCGATTGCCGGAATGCGGCCACCCTGGTCGGGCAGCTCGGTAACCTTGCTCGGCCAGGACAGGCGCTTCAGATAGCGGTCGACCAGCTCAGCCTCGGGCCCACGCCCGATCCGCCCGCGCGCGACGATGTGCAGGAGCATTGCGCGGGCGCTTGCGAGTGGCCGGACTCAGGCCTGGCCAGCCGCAGAGGCAGGCGGCGCATCGCCGAACGCCCACATGCGTTCGAGATTGTAAAAGCTGCGCACCTCGGGCCGGAACAGGTGAACGATGACGTCACCGGCATCAATCAGCACCCAGTCAGCCGTGGGTAGCCCCTCGATCCGGGTGGTCCGGCCCAGTTCGCCCTTGATCTTTTCGGCGAGCTTGGACGCCATTGAGGCAACCTGCCGGGTCGAGCGACCACTGGCGATGACCATATGGTCAGCAATTGACGATTTTCCGGCGAGCGGAATCGAGATCGTGTCGACCGCCTGGTCATCGTCGAGCGACGACAGGACGAGCCGATGCAACGCCTCCACCTCATCGGGTCGGGACGCACGGTAAACTATCGGAGAAGAGGCCAAGTCGGTTCCTAGGGTGTGAGGCCCGGTGCGCCAAAACGACGCTGCCAAGCAGGATCGGCCGCGCGCAGCCGGGTCGCGGAAGTCGGGTCAGGGGAAAAACGCAACAGCACGAGTGCCGGCAATCTCCACGTCGTCCAGTTCTTCGCCTGGCGTGCGGGCCGGATGAAGCGCCGCAGCCAACCCATCGCGGGGGCCGCGCGGGCGGCGCCACCATAGCCCGGACGCGCGACAACCGCAATCGGCAACGAACGGGCAATGCCGCGCCAGTTCTTCCACTGGTCGAATCCAGCCAGATTGTCGCCGCCCATCAGCCAGATAAAGCTGTTTCGGGGGTAACGACGCGACAACGCCCTGACGGTATCCACCGTGTACCGGGTACCAAGCTGCCATTCGATATCGGTTGCACGGATCGGCGCGTGACGTGCCATGCGCCGCGCCGAAGCAAGCCGGATCGCGAGCGGCGCCATGTCGCGCGCGCTATCCTTGAGCGGATTGCCCGGCGATACCAGCCACCACACCTCATCAAGACCAAGCGCGCGAATTGCCGCAAGGCTGATCGCGCGATGCCCCGAATGCGCCGGATTGAAGGAGCCGCCGAGCAGGCCGATGCGGCGATGGCTCACCCGTGATGCCAACGCGTCAGAACGACATTCACGACCGAATCTGCCCGGTGCCGCGTGCGACCCATTTATAGGTTGTCAGCCCTTCGAGCGCGACCGGGCCGCGGGCATGAAGGCGCCCGGTTGCGATGCCGATCTCGGCGCCGAGGCCGAACTCCCCGCCATCGGCAAACTGGGTTGAGGCGTTCCACAACACAATGGCCGAATCCACCGCAGCGAGAAACTGTTCCGCGACCGCTGCATCTTCGGCGACAATCGCGTCGGTATGGTGCGAGCCGTGCGCCGCGATATGGGCAAGCGCGCCGCCCATGCCATCAACAATCGCGACCGACGCCACGGCATCGAGATACTCGGTATCCCAGTCCTGGTCGGTGGCGGCAGCAATGCCCGGCACAAGCACCCTGGCCCGGGCATCGCCGCGCACCGCACATCCTGCATCTGCCAGTGCCGTGATCAGCGCCGCCGCATCGGGATAGTCACGATCGATCAACAGGGTTTCCATCGCCCCGCACACGCCGGTGCGGCGCATCTTGGCATTGATCGCAATCGCCTCCGCCATGGCTGGCACCGCCGAGGCGTGGACAAAGACATGGTTGATCCCGTCGAGATGGGCGAGAACGGGCACCCGCGCTTCAGCCTGGACGCGCGCGACAAGGCTTTTGCCGCCGCGCGGGACAATCAGGTCGATCACCCCCTCCGCCGAGAGCATCGCGCCGACCGCCGCGCGATCCGTAACAGGCACGAGTTGCACGGCGTCGACCGGCGCGCCCGCTGCCGCCAGCCCGGCGACCAGTGCGGCATGAATTGCCCGGTTGCTCTCAATCGCTTCCGACCCGCCGCGCAGGATGACGGCGTTGCCGGACCCTATGCACAGGGCGGCGGCATCGGCGGTAACATTGGGGCGACTTTCATAAATGATGCCGATCACCCCGATCGGCACCCGGACGCGACGCAGCACCAGGCCATTGGCGGGCCGCGTTTCATCAATCACCACGCCGACCGGATCAGCCAGGGTCGCGACCGTGGCGACGCCGTCAGCCATCGCCATGACCCGCGCCGCATCAAGCCTGAGCCGGTCGAGCATCGCTGGGGAAAGGCCCATTGCTGTCGCCTTGATCATATCAACGGTGTTGGCCGCGAGGATCGCAGGGCTTGCAGCACGGATCGCATCGGCAATCGCTGTCAGAATCGCCGATTTGGTCGCGCTCGACAACCCGGCGAGCACACTGGCAACAGCACGCGCACGTCCGCCCATGGCAGCGATCAGCGCAGCGGAATCGACAATATCGTCAAGGGCAGTGGCCATGGTCGGGGCAATTATCATGTGCGGGGGCCGCGCCAAAGCCCCTATCGCATTCCACCAAGGGGATGATAACGAACAGACCATGAGCGGGGGAATCGAAGCGGCAGGCGACATCGCAACGGGGGCCTTGCTCGGCCGTGCCGTTGAGTCGCACGCTGGCGAGCCGGGTGGCAACACCCATGGTGACGGCCAATGCCTGAATTGCGGCATGACCCTGGTCGGCAACTATTGCCATGCCTGCGGACAGAGCGCGCATGTCCACCGCTCGCTATCGTCAATCGGTCACGACCTGCTGCATGGGGCGTTCCATTTCGAAGGCAAGATCTGGCGCACGCTGCCCATGCTGGTGTTCCGTCCGGGCGCGCTGACACGGCGCTATATCGCCGGAGAGCGGGCGCGCTTCGTCTCGCCGCTCGCGCTGTTCCTGTTCTTCGTCTTCCTGATGTTTGCGACGATCCACAGCTTTGGCGGCGAGCTGGAAGAGATTGATGCGACGCCGGCGGCGCGAGTGGAGCGCATCGCCAAGTTCGACAAGGTCATCGCGAAGACGGAGGGTGAACTCAAGCGCGCCGAGCAGAGCCAGGTGAAGGGCGGGCCTGACGCCAGCGACGCCGACGATATCGCGGCGTTGCGGAGCACGATCGACGGCATGAAGAGGGCTCGCGACACCTTCGCCATAAGCAAGGATGGCAAGGAACGCGTTACGTTCAGCACCTATCTCACCGGCTGGCCACCGCTCGACAAGGGCATCGCCAAGGCCAATGCCAATCCGGGCCTTGCGCTCTACAAGCTGCAGTCGAGCGCCTATAAATATAGCTGGGCACTGATCCCGATCTCGGTGCCGTTCGTCGCCCTGCTGTTCCTGTGGAAGCGACGCTATAAATTGTACGATCACACCATCTTCGTCACCTACAGCCTGTCGTTCATGCTGTTGCTGGTGACGGTGTTCACACTCGGTATGGAAATCCACGCACCGGGTTGGATCCTCGGCCTGATGCTTGGCCTCGGGCCGCCGGTGCACCTGTTCGCGCAGTTGCGTGGCGCCTATGAGCTGCGCAAGCGCTCAGCCTTGTGGCGGACGGTCGCGCTCGGCATGTTCGGTTTCGTCGCACTCATGCTGTTCATGACATTGCTGCTCGGACTGGGTCTGATGGGTTGAACGTGCCGCGCG
The DNA here is from genome assembly GCA_963422345.1 of uncultured Sphingomonas sp. Lineage (GTDB taxonomy): Bacteria > Pseudomonadota > Alphaproteobacteria > Sphingomonadales > Sphingomonadaceae > Sphingomonas. The sequence goes on along the minus strand of OY729425.1, from coordinate 867,517 downwards.
CGTATCAGGGATAGTCACAACATGATCATCGGTATCGACCTTGGCACCACCAACAGTGCCGCTGCGGTGTGGCGCGACGGCGCCGCACAACTGATTCCCAATCGGCTGGGGCATATGCTCACCCCGTCAGCCGTCAGCGTTGATGATGACGGCAGGATCATGGTCGGGCTGGCGGCGCGGGAACGGCAAGCCACCCATGCCGCTGCCACGGTGACCGCTTTCAAGCGCTATATGGGCACACAGCGGGTCACCAAACTGGGCCGTCACAGTTTTTCAGCGGAAGAATTGTCGGCCATCGTGCTGCGTTCCCTGAAGGAAGATGCCGAGGCATTTCTTGGCGAACCGGTGACCGAGGCGGTGATCACCGTGCCAGCCTATTTCAATGACAAGCAGCGCAAGGCGACGCATCGGGCCGGGCATCTGGCGGGCCTGAAAGTCGAACGGTTGATCAATGAACCGACCGCTGCAGCACTGGCCTATGGCATCCAGAATCTCGACAGCGAATCGCGCTTTTTTGTCTTTGACCTGGGCGGCGGCACCTTTGACGTATCAATCGTCGAGATATTTGAAGGTGTGATTGAAGTGCGCGCCTCGACCGGTGACAATCGGTTGGGGGGTGAGGATTTCAATGATCTGCTGATCAACCTGATGCGCGACCATGTCGGCGATCCATGGCAGGCCGACCGCCATGACGACATCCTGCACCAGAAGATTCGCGAACAGGCGGAACGTGCCCGCCGCACGCTGAGCAGTGCCGGTTCGGCAACATTGGCGGTGAACTGGCGCGATACGCCATACAGCTATGACATTGACACAGCGACCTTTGAGACCGCTGCTGCGCCCCTGATCGAGCGACTGCGTGAACCTGTGCTTCGGGCATTGCGGGACAGCGGGATCAAGCCGGACGCGCTGGCAGAGATCATCCTGATTGGCGGCGCAACGCGGATGCCGCTGGTGCGCCGGGCAGTGGCGCGCATGTTTGGCCGCTTTCCCAATGCCAGCATCAACCCCGATGAGGCGGTGGCGCTGGGCGCGGCAGTGCAGGCCGGGCTGAAAGCACGTGACGCAGCGCTGAAGGAAGTGGTCGTTACCGATGTGTGCCCCTATTCGCTGGGCGTCGACATGGCGCGCCACCTGCCCGGCGGGGGCATCGAAACCGGCATTTTTGCGCCGATTATCGAACGCAACACGGTGATCCCGGCGAGCAGGATGCACAGTTTCGGCACGATGCACGACAACCAGACGGTGGTGGAATTCGGCATCTTCCAGGGCGAGGCGCGGTCGGTTGCCGACAATGTTGAGATTGGCCGCACCAAGGTTCGCGTGCCACGGGGACCGGCCGGACAGACGGTTGATGTCCGCTTTTCCTACGATATCAGCGGCTTGCTTGAGGTTGATATTGTCGTCGAGAAGACCGGCGAAAAAACAACGCTGGTCATCAATGATGATCCAGCCGGCGACGACTCTGCCCTGGAAAAGCGCCGCGACGTGCTCGCCGCGCTGAAAACCCACCCGCGCGACAGCGAGGCCAACCGGGCGGCGTTGGGCCGTGGTGAGCGCGCCTATGAAAACGCGCTGGGCGATCAGCGCGCGCTGATCGACATGTGGATCAGCGAGTTTCGCCAGGTTCTGGACGGGCAAGACCCCCACGCCATCGAGCAGGCCCGCGCTCGCTTTCAGGCGGCGATTGACGCCATTGAGGGCGAAACATTTCTGTGAACGACGCGTGGAAGATACTGGGTATCGCGCGCGACGCCGATCATGACGCGATCCGGCGGGCCTATGCGCGCAAACTGAAGGTCACGAACCCCGAGGATGATGCGGAAGGGTTCAAGGCGCTCCGCGCCGCCTATGAACATGCGATCGAGGCGCTGCGTTGGGCGCAATATGATTTTGACGAGGAACCGGCTGACGATGGCAGCGAGCCGGGTGCATCAGACGACAATGGCTTTCGTTGGCACGACATCCCGGCGGGCGACGCTGAATTGGATCCAGCGACACCTGACCCGTTTGCCGAGGAGCGCGCGCGCGAACGGGAAAACTACCGCCGTGCGGTCAATGAGCTGAGCGCCGCCCTGACCGAGGGAGAGCGCAACGACGCCCTTGTCGAACAATGTTTTGCTGCGTTCCGGCAATCGCCCGCACTCGAGGAGATAGATGTTCGCGCGGCTGCGGAGATGTGGCTCGCGGATTTGCTCGCCAGTACGATACCGCGCAGTGATGCGATCCTGCCTCAAGCGGTCAAGCTGTTTGGCTGGCGCGATTCACGCAACCGGGCCTGGTCGATCGAGCGGCTGATCCAGCGGCTCGACGAATGGAAGCTGATCGCGGCACTGGGACAGCCCGGCCATCGATTGCATCGCGGGTGGAACGCGCTGACCAAACCGGCGCCCCGGGGCTGGCTGTGGCGGATCAAGGCCCTTTCCCCCGGCGTGGCGCAACAGGTCAGCACGATCCTTGATCAACTGGTGCTGGAAGCGCCCGGGATCGAATATTCACTGAACAAGCAATCCATCGCGATGTGGCGCGATTGGCTGAGCAAGCCACGTCTGACTTCTGGCAAGTTGATCACCATCCCGATTGGCCTGGCACTGGTGTGGCTGGCGGCACGACTCTTTCCCGATGGTCTCGGGCGGATGATGCTGCTTGGCCTGGGAGGCGGTGCGACGCTCATGCTCCCCATGGCGATGATTGCCGCCGAGCATTTCGAGGGCAGGCTGGATCTTCGCTCGCCGTGGTTCAAATTTGGCTGGTGCATCGCCTATCTGCTGGCCGTCACGGCAGCATTGCTGATGCCGCCGGGCAATATGGCCGCGTTGATCGTGACAATGCTGGCGGCCATCGCCGCAGCGTGGATTGGCCTGTTGCGGGATCACAGGCACGGCCCGCCCTTTTCGCGGAGCAGGCTATTCTGGCTGATGACACTCTATCTGGCCAGCGTTGTCGGCATCGGGTTTGTGCGCATCCATCCCGCCTCGGCGCTTATCCTTGGCGTGGTGGTGCCGCTCTATCCGTTCAGCCGGATGATCGCCTGGCACAGCCTGACAGGCTGGCTGAGTCACTGGCGCCCGATCTGGCGCGATGCCGGACTGACCAGCCTGATCATTGTCGCGGTTTTGCTGGTGATCGCCAGTCGCGGGTTGCGCGTCGATTCCGACGAAAACCAGGCAGCCGCGTTTTTTGTGGCGAGTACACTGGGCTGTATGTTGATCCTGCCGTCAGCGCGATTGCTCGCGACCTTTGGCAGCACATGGGGCAAGATTGTTCACTTCGTGGTGATACGCCTGCTGATTGTCATCATGGTTGGGGCCTGTTTTGGCGCGCTGGCGCAAGACCCCGAGATCGACGCGGGCGATTTGTCTCCAACAGATGTCGTTGAGCGACGGACAGATCGCATTCTGGAAGAAATCAGCACCCATGAACCCGGCTTTACCGCCATCGCCACAGGGAACCCTGAACTCTACGGCAAATTTCGTCAGGTTGTGCAGCGCGCGATTGTGGAAAAGCGACGTGATGATGTCACCAGGGACTTGAATGCGCTGATCGCCGAGCAATTCGACGCGATGCTGCCACGGGCAACTGACGCGCAACTCTCCCGGGAGCTGAGGCTGCGATTGGCGGAGCGCAAGGTGCAATTTGCCAGCGCGCCATCAGCCTGTGTCGATCCAAAGGGCAAGTCGGCAGCGATGAACCCGGAGCGCAAGGCACTGGTATTCGACATCCTTGCCCACCCCCAAGAATTTACACCGCACCACGGCAACCCGGTGCCATTTCAGCAATTGTTGCACGAGGCGATGGGCAAGGGTGATCTGCGCATTGCAGATGTGAAGCGCCTGTTTGGCAAGGACGCTGGGCCAGCCGAACAGTGCCGCGCCGGCATTATCTATCTTTCTGCGTTGCTGGTACACAGCGACGCCGATGTTGCGGCGACAGTCCGGGCGGAGCGCGGAGCGAACAAGAAGCCCTGAGCGAGCGTTTGCTCAGCGGCACGGATAACGGTTGATCACCACGTGCGCGAAACCTTCCCGGAGGCTGCCCGCTCGTTGATCGGGCGGCAGTGCGGCCAGCCACTTCATCAGATCGTCGGAGTTCATCTTCGTCCCCTCAGGCGCACAGGCGAGCGGCGGCTTGCCTGCGGCCTTGCGTGCCGCCTTGTCAGCCTTCCACGCCTTTATCGCATCGCCCATCTCGGCCTTGAGCAGCCCAATATCGGATGAGAACAACGCCATCATGCCCTTGGCCTTGAGCGCATTGGCCTTGGCGAGGAATTGGTCGACGGTCATCGCTTGCGCCGAAAGCGGCAATATCGCCGCCGCAACCGCCAGCGTGATCTTTGCCCAGTACCGCATAAAAAAGCCCTCCCGCCAAGTCTGGCGAGAGGGCTAATGGCGGCCAGATGACCAGATAATGAATGGCAGCGATTACGCCCCGGCAGGTGCCGGTGTGCCGAACGGTCCCTGTCCCTTGGGTCGGCGCGTCTTGGGGATCGACGTCCCGCCAGCCGGCAGCTGAGACCCGCGGGAATCACTGTCGGGGCGGTCGATCGTCCCGCCGGCAGCAAGCTGCTTGATCTCATCACCGGTAATCGTCTCAAATTCGAGCAACGCGCCAGCAATCTGATGAAGCTGGTCGATATTGTCGCTCAGCACCTTGGTCGCCCGCTTGTGGCCATCATCGACGAGGCGACGAATCTCGCTGTCGATCAGCAAGGCCGTTTCGTTCGACATATTGTGCCGCTGTGTCTGCGAATAGCCGAGGAAGGTTTCCCCCTGCGCTTCCTCATATTCAAGCGGGCCAAGCTTTTCCGACATGCCCCAGCGCATCACCATCGCGCGGGCAAGTTTGGTTGCCTGCTTGATGTCGCCTGATGCACCCGACGAAACCTTGTCATGCCCGAAGATCAGTTCCTCGGCGACGCGACCGCCCATCGCAATCGCGAGGTCAGCGTACATCTTGTCGCGATGATAGGAGTAATTGTCGCGTTCCGGCATCGAGACAACCATGCCCAAAGCGCCGCCGCGCGGGATGATCGTGGCCTTGTGGATCGGGTTCGACGCAGGCTCATGCATATGGACCAGTGCATGCCCTGCCTCATGATAGGCGGTCATCCGCTTTTCGTCGTCGGTCATGACCAGTGACTTCCACTCGGTGCCCATGATCACGCGATCCTTGGCGAGTTCAAACTGCGCCATCGCGACCAGCCTTTTGCCAAGCCGTGCCGCCATCAACGCCGCCTCATTGACGAGGTTGGCGAGATCGGCACCTGACATGCCCGGCGTACCACGTGCCAGGGTGCGTGCATCAACGTCCGGCGCCAGCGGCACCTTTTTCATATGGACTTCGATGATCTTCACCCGGCCCTCGATATCAGGCAGCGGCACCGTCACGCGGCGATCAAAGCGGCCCGGGCGCAGCAGCGCGGGATCGAGCACGTCGGGCCGGTTGGTCGCGGCGATGATGATGATACCTTCATTGGCCTCAAAACCATCCATCTCGACCAGCAACTGGTTAAGCGTCTGCTCGCGTTCGTCATTGCCGTTGCCGAGGCCGGCACCACGATGGCGCCCAACCGCGTCGATTTCGTCGATGAAGACGATGCATGGCGCCGACTTCTTGGCCTGTTCAAACATGTCACGGACGCGGCTGGCGCCGACACCGACGAACATCTCGACAAAGTCCGAGCCCGAAATGGTGAAGAACGGCACGCCCGCCTCACCGGCAATGGCGCGGGCGAGCAGCGTCTTGCCGGTGCCGGGCGAGCCGACCAGCAACGCGCCCTTGGGGATCTTGCCGCCGAGCCGGGCAAATTTGGTCGGATCCTTGAGGAAGTCGACGATCTCCTGCAACTCTTCGCGCGCCTCGTCGATGCCAGCGACATCGTCGAAGGTCACCTTGCCCTCGCGCTGGGTCAACATCTTGGCGCGGCTCTTGCCAAAGCCCATCGCGCCCGAACCCGAGCCCTTTTGCATCTGGCGAATGACGAAGAAGGCGAGGCCAACCATCAACAGGAAAGGCAGCGACTGAACCAGCAGATATTGCCAGATTGGCATCGAATCTTCGGGCTTGGCGGAAATTGTGACGCTGTTCTTGCGCAATTTATCGACGAGCGTTGGATCAGGCATAAGCGCGTTGGTACGAAACTTGTCGCCCGCCTTCATCGTGCCCGTAATCACCGCGCCCGAGACATTGACCTCTTGCACCGTGCCTTGCTCGACCTTGTCGAGGAACGCCGAATAGCTGATCGGCTTGACGCCCGCATTCTGGGTGCGCCCGTCAAGCATGGTGACGAACAACGCCCCCGCCACGAGAATCCCGGCCCAGATCAGCAGATGCTTCATCCAGGGATTGGGCCCACCAGCATCAGGGCCCTGTGGCTTGTCTTGATCGTTCATCGGTTTCGCGCACCTTTCATCACCGCACAAGATAGGCGACGCGAAGTTAATGGCAATGGAACAGGGCCGGATTTGGGCTGATCAGCCCATTCGGCGCGGTGGCGCTGGCCGAAAATGCCACAATTCACGCCTCACGACAGCGATAACGCCGCCCTGCGTGGCCGATTTGCCCGCTGCGAGCGCGTCGAGCAGCGACTCGATATTGCTCGCGCTCGTGAAGGCGGGGCGCTCGATTCCACTGGCCTTGCGGACCGTCTCAATCGCGCGACAGACGACGCGACGGCGCAAGTCGCGGGGCACGGGCGGCAGTTGCACCTGCACCGCACCGCTGTCGTCGCGCATGGCATGGTGCTGCCAGAGCTGATCGGCCAGTTCGGTCAGGGCGGCATCAGCCTCCGCCGCATGAGCCGCCGCCCGGGCGAGATTGACCGGATCAAGCCATGCTTCGTCGTCCAGCAACCGGCGCACCCGAACGCGCTCATATTTCCTGTCATCATTGCTCGGATCATCGACAAAGGGGATGCCTGCCGCCTCGACCAGTGCGCGCAGCGCCGCGCGCCGCCAGCCAAGCAGCGGGCGGATCAGGGTGAGCCCCCCCAGCGACCGGCGCGAGCGAATGCCCGCAAGCCCGGCCGGGCCACTGCCCCGCGCGGCGCGCATCAGAAATGTTTCTGCCTGATCATCGGCATGATGGGCCGTCATCACAGCCGCTGCGTCGGCGGCGGTGGCCCATTGTTCGAGCAGGTCATAACGCATGGCACGAGCCGTTGCCTGGATGTCGCTGGGGCCAATGGTGCGATCTGCCACCAGCGTGGCATGGGCGATTCCGGCCTGTACGCACCAGCGCGCGACCATATCTGCCTCATCGGCCGCTGCCGGGCGCAGGCCATGGTCGATGGTGGCGGCAATCACCTGCCCGGGAAACGCCGCGTGCGCGAGCGCAAGCAGTGCCATGCTGTCAGCACCTCCCGAAACGGCCAGCGCCAGCACGCCCGTGCCAGGATCACACCCAAAGACCCCGCAGACATCATCGCGGAAGCGCACAATGTCAGCGGGAAGCAACATCGGGGAACGCAACGGGGTCAGCCGAGGCCGGGCCTGTGCCGCAACCTCAGTGCCCCCGTGCGGGACATCATTTGCACTGTGACTGGATGCGGCCCTTGGCGAGATCAGCCTTCATCTTGACGGTCAGCTTTGGCCCATATTTCTGCACTTCGTCATAGACCTGGCAAATATCGGCGGTTGGCTTGTTCAAGGCGCGCAACGACTCTGCCAAGCTCATCAGACTGTCGGGCGCGCGGTCCCCGTCAGGAAACTTCTTGTAGCTCTCATAAAAGGCGAGCGCAGCAAGCGAGGGCTTTGACTGATCGAGAAAGGAACGGCCAAGCAGGTTCTGGGCATAGCTGGCGCGCTTGTGCTTGGGGAATTGCGCAACGACCTGCTTCAGCTGGGTCTCTGCCTCGGGATAGAGCTTCGCCTGATAGAGGCGGTAGCCATAGAGGTAGGCGTCCTCCGCCGAATCGCCGGTGGCGGGCTTTTCAACTGCAGCAAGACGGGCGGGGCGGCCAGGATCGCGCGCGGTTGTCGTCGCGGTAACGGCTGCCGGCTTGGCCGGCGTTGTCGGCGCAGCAATGCCCGGTTTGCCCGGCACTGGTTTGACGGCGGGTTTGGCGGGTGGCGCAGGATCGATCGCGGGCGCTGCTGTGGCAGTCGCGCCATCTTCCAGCGCCTTCAGTCGCGCATCAGTGGTGCGCTTATAAGCGTTAAAGGCTTCTTCAAGAACCTGAAGCCGATGCGTCGCCGTTTCAACCTGCGCGGTCACGGCGGTGAGACGCGATTCCAGCGCATCAACACGCCCGTTGAGATCGGTCACCGGACTGCTCGACGGCGAGCCGGGAACAACCGTTTCAGAAAGGGCCGGGCCGTTGTCAGGCAAGACATATTGCCCACTGCCACCGGGGAACACCTTGCGCTGCACCGCGCGCATCTCGCTCTCGAGCCGGTCAACGCGACCCTCGATCGCATTCTGCGCCAGTGCCGCCACCGGCATCAGGCTGAACCCTGTGAGCAGCAATGCCCTGATCATTATCTTACGCATCTTTACGCCCCCGGAACCGGTTGATTGGCCGGTATAGTGCCATCTTGCCCTTCGCCTCAAGGCGTTGGTGTTGCTGCCGGTACAACCGGCGCCGCGATGTTCAAAGCTGCCGGGCTTGGTGCAGGCCTGGGCGGCGTGACTTGCCGTGCAGGTTGACGCTGAACTGATGACGCCGTGGTCGCTCGCGTAACAGGCAACGTTGTCGCGGCGGGGGTTGGCGATGATTCAGGCGCCCTCGCAGCCGGTCGCGCCAGCAACGCGGCGGCACTGATCGGCACGTCCTTCAACGCAACCTTGCCATCGCCCAGCGCAGCGACCGCACTGCCATTGACGGTAATCTGAAGCTTGTCGGGGCGGCCAACATTGATCAGCGGATTTTTGGCGCTGAGCGGCACATCGAAATGGTCCCCGGCCTTAAGGGTGTTCTCGAACAGCGTGGCACCCCTGGGCGTTCCGTCAGCCTCATAGACGCGCAGCCAGACCTCGTCCTTGCCCGTCAGCGTAACCTGCCCGGTCTTCGCGGGAACAGGCGTCGGTTCAGCGGCTGATGGCGGCGTATCGGTTGGCACAACCAGGGGCGGCGCACCGTTTTCCTGACCACGGAACAGGTTGGTGCCATACCAAAGACCCACCCCGATCAGCACAAGGAGCGCGGCGAGTGCACCGAAAATCGCGACGCCGCGACTTGGCACGCGGGCAGGATCATTAACCTCATAACCTTCATATTCGGTGCGCCGCACGGTCGAATCATTGGCGCCGCGCACGGCACGTGCCGTCTCCACCTCATCGACGCCAACCGCCCGGGCATATGCCTTGGCGAAACCAACCGCATAGGTAATTGAGGGTAATTGCCCGAAATCAGATTGCTCGATCGCCTCCAGCTGGCGCATCGGAATCCGCGTGCGGGCCGCGACCTCGGCCATCGAAAGTCCCAGCGCCTCACGCGCCTCACGCAGCTTTTCACCGGCCGTCTTGGGGAACAATGTCGCTTCTTCACCCGCTTCGGGATCGGTCATGTTACTCTCCGGCAGGCTGGTTGCGGCCCGATGTTCCTGCTTCGCGCTACCGTCTCACAAAGCGCTGCGCCAGAGTCAACGGGTGCCCGCCTCACTCTGTCACGCGATCACGCCAGTTCAACGCCAGCCGATGTCGCCCACTCGGTCAACGCGCCGCGCATGTCGCGCGGCGGTTGCGCGAGCAATTGCTGCATCCAGGGCGTCAACGCGGCCAGATCGAGTGAGCGAACCATGGCCTTGATGGGCCCGACAGCCGCAGGCGTAATCGACAGGCGATCAATCCCGAGTCCGAGCAACGCCATGGCTTCCAATGGTCTGCCGCCCATTTCACCGCACACCCCGAGCTGAACATTGGCGGCGCGGCACGGCGCAACGACCCGTGCAAGGAAGCGCAGGATTGACGGGCTGAGCCAGTCATAGCGCTCAGCGAGTTTGGGGTTGGCGCGATCGGCGGCGAACAGGAACTGGGTCAGATCATTGGTGCCGACTGACAGGAAATCGATATGGGGCAAAAGCAGATCAAGTTGTTCGGCCAACGCCGGCACCTCAAGCATGGCGCCATAGCGAATCTCAACCGGCAGCTTGCGGCCACGCTCCGCCAGATAGGAACGCTGCGCCTCGAACAATGCTCGCGCCTCGTCGAACTCCCAGGCCTCCGAAACCATCGGGAACATCACGTTGAGCGTGCGACCCGCCGATGCCTCAAGCAGCGCGCGCGCCTGGACCTTCATCAGGCCGGCGCGATCAAGTGCGAGCCGCAGTGCGCGCCAGCCCATTGCCGGGTTCTCGTCACTCTCATCCTGCGTAAGGTAAGGCAGCGCCTTGTCACCGCCAATATCGACCGTCCGGAACACCACCGGGCGATCACCCGCGGCATCGAGGACATCCTTGTACAGGCGTTGTTGACGCTCACGCGCCGGCAGCGTGGCCGAAACCAGGAACTGAAATTCAGTCCGGAACAGCCCGATGCCATCGGCGCCGGTCACATCAAGAGCGGCAATGTCATCACGGAGACCGGCATTGACCATCACGGTGACGCGGTGGCCATCCCTGGTGATCGGCACTTCGCCCTTGAGCGCCGCATAGGCCGCACGGCGCTTTTGCCGGACGGCGGCCCGGGCGTCAAAGGCCTCCGCCATCGCGCTGGAGGGGCGAACGAAGACATTGCCCTCTGCCGTATCGAGCAGCAGCAGGTCACCTTCAGCGATTGCCCGGCGGACGCCCTTGACGCGCCCGAGCACCGGTACCCCCATGGCGCGCGCAACAATGGTAACATGCGCGGTGAGCGAGCCTTCCTCAAGCACGACACCCTTGAGGCGACGGCGATCATATTCGAGCAGCTCGGCCGGACCGAGGTTGCGGGCAATCAGGATGGTATCCTGCCGCAAGCCGAGCTGAGCCGCCGTGCCCATCTGACCCGAGACGATGCGCAGTAGCCGGTTCGACAGATCCTCAAGATCATGCATCCGGTCTGCCAGCAACGGATCATCGATCTGCCGCATCCGGGTGCGCGTGCGCTGCTGGACGCGCTCAATCGCCGCCTCAGCGGTAAGCCCGGAATCAATCGCCTCGTTGATGCGGCGCGACCACCCCTCATCATAGGCGAACATCTTGTACATCTCGAGCACTTCATCATGCTCGCCACCGACACCGAACTCGGCCTGCTGCGCCATGCGATCAATCTGTTCGCGCATCTTGCCAAAGGCGGCATAGAGCCGCTGGCGCTCGGCCTCGGTATCTTCCGCGACGGTATGTTCAATGGTGATGCGCGGCTGGTGAAACACCGCGTACCCACTGCCCATGCCGTCAACCAGCTTGAGGCCCGGCATACGCACGGCAGCCGTCGACTGGGGACGGGGATCGCTGGCGTTGCCGACATCAACAAGGTCAGCATTGGCGATCAGCTCGCTGAGCACCATCGCCACGGTCTGCAGCGCCTCGATCTCGACATCGTCATATCGATAGGGATCGGCATGTTGCACGGCGAGGACGCCGATGACCCGCTCCCGCCGGATGATCGGCACACCGGCGAAACTGTGGAATTTTTCTTCGCCCGTTTCCGGCTTGTAAGCAAAATCAGGGTGGCTGGTCGCCTCATCAAGGTTGAGGACATCACCGTCCTTGGCAATGGTACCAACCAGCCCCTCACCGAGCGCCAATTTGGTGACGTGAACCGCCTCCTGCGCAAGGCCATGAGTGGCGTAGAGTTCCAGTTCCCCGCCGCGCAGCAAATAGATTGAGCACACCTCGCTGCGCATCGCTTCCGCGACGATTCCGACCACCGCGTTTAGCTTGGCCTGTGCCGCCGTGCGCGACGCCATCAAGTCGTGCAACCGGACGAGAATCTGACGGGCGGATGAGGCGGCGACGGGCATTGGGTGGCGCTAACAGATTGCGCGCAACATCGCTACGTCACCGCTCTTGCGAAGTGCAAAGAAATGCTGCGCCGAAATGCTAATCGAACAGGCCATCCTGCGTGGTTGCCGGCGGGTTGAGGCCAAGATGTTTCCACCCCCCTGCGTTGAGGCAGCGGCCACGCGCGGTGCGCGCGATCAGGCCGAGCTGGATGAGATAGGGCTCGATCACTTCCTCGACCGTGTCGCGCGGTTCGCTGAGGCCGGCGGCGAGCGTCTCCACGCCGACCGGGCCGCCACGATAGATGTCGGCGATCATCGTCAGGTAGCGGCGATCCATCGCGTCGAGGCCGAGCCCGTCGACCTCGAGCCGGTTGAGCGCGGCATCGGCGGCGGTGGCATCGACCAGTTCGTGCCCGGCGGCATGGGCGAAATCGCGCACGCGGCGCAGCAGCCGCCCGGCGATACGCGGCGTGCCGCGCGCGCGGCGGGCGATCTCCTGCGCACCATCGGGCGAGATGGTGAGATCGAGCAGCGAGGCGGCGCGCGACACGACGCGTTCGAGCTCATCGACGGTGTAGAAATGCAGCCGCACCGGGATGCCGAAACGATCGCGCAGCGGCGTGGTCAGCAACCCCTGGCGCGTCGTCGCGCCGATCAGCGTGAAGCGCGGCAGGTCGATCCGCACCGAGCGCGCCGACGGCCCCTCGCCGATCATCAGGTCGAGCGCGCGATCTTCCATCGCCGGGTAGAGCACTTCCTCGACCGCCGGCTGAAGGCGGTGGATCTCGTCGATGAACAGCACGTCGCCATCTTCGAGATTGGTCAGCAGCGCGGCGAGGTCGCCCGACTTGGCGATCACCGGCCCGGATGTGGCGCGGAACCCCACGCCCATCTCGCGCGCGACGATCTGCGCCAGCGTGGTCTTGCCGAGCCCCGGCGGGCCGAAGAACAGCACATGGTCGAGCGCATCGCCGCGCGATTTGGCCGCCGCGATGAACACACGCAGATTCTCGCGCGCCGCCTTCTGCCCGACGAAATCGTCGAGGCTCTTGGGGCGCAGCGCGGCATCGACGTCTTCGCTGCGGCGCGCGGGCGTGATGAGGCGGTCGTCGGTCATTGTTCGCCACGCAATATAGACCGCGCGTCGCGCGCGCCATGGAGGATGCGGACGATCAGAACTTCGTCGCGCTCCACCCGATAAAGCAGGCGATGTGGACGATGCGAAAAGGATCGGATCCCCGCACCGAAGTCCGGTCGATCCTGCCCCGTCAGCGGGTGTCGGCGGAGCTGCGCGAAGATGCGTTCGAACCCGGCCATATGCTGACGCGTTGCGTGAATGCCGAAATCGCGCAGGCCGGCTTCCTGGATTTCCTCGAGATCATGTTGCGCGGCGCGGGACAGGCGCAGTCTAGTCATTCGGGATTCGCGCCATGATTTCCTTGAGTACATCCTCCGGCTCGGCATCGACAACACCCGACGCGAGGCCCTCCTGCACCATCGCGCGCACCCATTGCGCATCCGCCTCCGACGATTCCCGGTCGCGCCGCACCAGATCGCGCAGATAATCGGCGGCGTCCACGTAACGGCCAGCGGCAATCTGGGTCTCGACCCAATTTTGTAATGCGGGCGGCAACGAGATCATGAGTTGGGTCATGTCGCGAATATATCGCGCTTGGGCTGCTCATCCAATGGCTTCACTTCGCCGCCTTCCTGAGCGCCAGCCGCACCAGCGCATCGAGCCTTGCGCCTGCGCCCAGTTCCTCCTCGGCGGCGCCGACGGCGGCATTGGCCTCGGCCGGGCGAAAGCCGAGGTTGAGCAGTGCTGAAACGGCGTCCGAGGCGGCACTGCTCGCCGCCGCGACCGGCGTGACCGAGCCGGGGATCACCCCGCCGGCCTTGTCCTTCAATTCGCGCACGATGCGTTCGGCGAGCTTGGGGCCGACGCCGTTGGCGCGGCCGATCATCGCCTTGTCCTGCGCGGCGATAGCGCGGGCGAGTTCGGTCGGTTCGAGTACCGAGAGGATCGCAAGCGCGACGCGCGCGCCGACGCCCTGCACGCCGGTGAGCAGCCGGAACCAGTCGCGCTCGTCGGGCCGGGCGAAGCCGACGAGGCGGATAAAGTCCTCCGCGACGAGCATTTCGGTGAACAGCGTCGCCGCCTCGCCGACGGGGCCGATCGCTGCCAGCGTCTTGGCCGAGGCGCCGACGAGATACCCCACGCCGCCCACGTCTATCACGGCATGGTCGATGCCGGTCGATTCCAGGCGGCCACGGAGATGAGCGATCATGTCCGGTACATAAGCGGAACGGCGCAGGCGAGGAAAGCGAAATCGAGCGGCGGGCCGAAGTCCCTCGACGGCGGGATTGATCCTGCTAGGCTCGGGAATCGGGGCACAGGGGATATCTCATGGCATTGTGGAACGTCGATCTTTCGACCGAGGACGGCGCGTTGGGCGCAGCACAGATCGGCAGTTATGCCTGCTTCGTCGCGGTCGTCCTCGGGCTGATCAGTACGGTCTTGCTGGTCGGCGTGGTGATGAGTGACGGCCGGACGCCGACCGCGATTTTCGTTGCCACCTTCGCCCTGATCGAAATCATCGTCTACGCCGTCGCAGGCCTTCGCCTGCGCGCTGGCAAGGGCATTGTCTGGGGCATTGCCGCCGCGATCCTGCTGACAATCGAAGTCGCGATCAAGGTTGCTGCAATCTCGTTCGTCGGTACGATGATAAACGCAATTTTGCTGGTTGGTGTGATCAACGGCATACGCGGGGCTCGCGCCATGGGGCGGATCATATTGTCCGCAGACGATGCCGGAGAAATCTTCAACTAGCGCCGATCCGCCGCGCCGAGGCCACATGGTGCGCATGACAGATCGCCACGGCGAGCGCATCGGCAGCGTCGGGGCCGTCGATCTTCACTCCCGGCAGCAGCCGCGCGACCATGGCGTGGACCTGGGCTTTTTCGGCATTGCCGACGCCGACCACGGCTTTCTTCACCAGCCGCGCGGCATATTCACCTGGCTCGATCCCGGCGCGCGCCACCGCGCACAGCACCACGCCCCGCGCCTGACCGAGCTTGAGGGTCGATTGCGGGTTGGCGTTGACGAAAACCTCCTCGACCGCCGCCGCATCGGGCGCATGATCGACAAGCAGCGCGCCGAGCATCATGTCGAGATGCGCAAGCCGACGGGCGAGCGGCGTGGCGCTGTCGGTCTTGAGCCGGCCATTGGCGATGTGGGACAGCCGGTTGCCCTCGGCACGGATCAGGCCCCAGCCGGTGGTGCCGAGGCCAGGGTCGAGGCCGAGGATGATCATGTGGCAGAACCCCCTTCAAGGGGGGGAGAAACGTTGCGCCCCCCAAGGTGCGGCACTGACAAGCAGACGGAACTGCCCTCACCCTCCCATGCGTTGCATGGGCCCCTCCCTCTCCCGCCGGGAGAGGGAATAATGGTCAACCCAGCTTCTCCATTACCGCATCGGACACTTCATAATTGCCCCACACGGTCTGTACGTCATCATCATCATCGAGCGCGTCGATCAGCTTCAGCAGCAGTGCCGCGTCGGATTCACCAACGTCGATCATCGTCTGCGGGCGCCAGGCGAGCTTGGCCCCTTCGGCCTCGCCAAGGACCGGTGCCAACGCCTTGGCGACTTCATGCAGGTCACCCTGCGCGGTCCAGATTTCGTGACCATCCTCGCTCGACTGGACATCCTCGGCACCGGCATCGAGCGCCGCCTCGAAGATCTTTTCGGCATCCCCCGCGCTGGCGGGATAGGTGATCAGGCCCATACGGTCGAACGCATGGCTGACCGAACCACTGGCCCCAAGGTTACCGCCATTTTTCGACACCGCCGTGCGCACATTGGTCGCGGTGCGGTTGCGGTTGTCGGTCAGCGCCTCGATGATCAGCGAAACGCCGGCGGGGCCAAAGCCCTCATAGCGGATTTCCTCATAATTCTCAGCGTCACCGCGCGATGCCTTGTCGATCGAGCGCTGGATATTGTCCTTGGGCATCGACGCAGCCTTGGCGGCGTTGACCGCCGCGCGCAGCCGCGGGTTCATGTCCGGATCAGGCAGGCCCATCTTGGCCGCGACGGTGATTTCGCGGCTCAGCTTGGAGAACATGCCCGAGCGCTTTTTGTCCTGCGCGCCCTTGCGGTGCATGATGTTCTTGAATTTGGAATGGCCTGCCATCGCAGTATCGCGTCTTTCGTTTCTGGAGATCGAAGCGCTCTAGCGCGTTCGTCGGTCTTTGCTCAACCCGTCGCGGCGGCGTTGCGCGTCATCATCGCGGTGAAGCCCGCAGTCATTTCCTCGATCGAGCGTGCTGCGACCGGATCGGTGGCGATGCGCCGGATATAAGTGGCAACCACCAGACGCTCCCTGACCATCGTCCCGGCGCCGGTCAGCGGATCCACAATCCGCGCCAGCGTCAGGATCGGGAGCAGCGCAGAGTCTGCCGCCGTCAGCATGGTGCCGGTGGCAAACGGACCATCGGGGTTCAGCAGCCGGTCGAGCGCATCGAGCCCCTTGCCGAGCTGGCTTCGCGCCGCTGCGACGAGCTCAGGCACGCCCGGCACGCCGAACACCTGATGAACCATCAGCGGCCGCAGCCCTCCGGCGAGCTCGGCCATCGTGATCGCGACGATCTCACGCACCCGCGCCCGTGCCAACGCGGTAACTGGCATCAGCGCCGGGCCGGGCAGCGTCTCGTCGAGATAGCAGGCGATAGCTTCCGATTCGCAGAGATGGGTGGCGTCATCGAGCACCAGGATCGGGATGCGCCCCATCGGGCTGATCGCGAGAAACTCGGGCGAGGTCATCTTGCCGCCGAGCGGCGGATGCACCTCGAGCTCGGCGCCCTTGGCACGGACCGTCATCAGCACGCGCTGAACGAACGGCGATAAGGTCGATCCCAGCAGATGCATCCCTATGTCCCTCCTAGGCCAGGCCGAGTGCTGCCTTATAGGTATCGAGCAGCGCCTCTGCCTCATCACGGTGATGCTTTTCCATCCGCCGCAACCGGACAATCGCACGCATTGTCTTGACGTCATAGCCGTTCGACTTGGCCTCGGCATAGACGTCACGAATGTCGTCGGCCATGCCCTTTTTCTCTTCCTCGAGCCGCTCGATGCGTTCGATGAACAGGCGGAGTTGTTCGGCGGCGATCACGTCGCTCATGGGCGAATCCTTGAAACTGAATTTGAACAGGAAGCGGGGGCCTTAGTCCGGCTCACCCATTCTTCGCAACGCTGATCCGCATTCGTTCGAGCTGTTCTGCTGTCGCTTCGGGCTGCCGTGCCTTGAACGCGGCATAAGGTTCACCGTAAATGGCCTCGCGCGCCGCCGCCTTGTCGAGCGCGCCGTCAGCGGCTTCCTCAATCCAGTCCGACAGGCAATTGCGGCAAAAACCGGCAAGGCCCATCAGGTCGATATTTTGCGCATCCTCACGCCGGCGCAAATGCCTGACCAGCCGGCGAAAAGCGGCAGCGGCGATACGATCATCGAGATCTTCGAGAGACATTCGTATGCTCCAAGGTTGATCGCGCTGCGATAGGCTCTAGGACAGCCATGGCACAAGCGAGAGAACTCCATGACCAAGGTTATCGGCCCGCGATCACGAAAGGTACGGGTTCTTGCGACATTAGGCCCGGCCAGCAGCAGTGTTGAGATGATCGCCAGGCTCTACGAAGCTGGCGCCGATGCGTTCCGCGTCAATATGAGCCATGGCGACCAGGCGTCAAAGGTGGCGGTGATTGCCGCGATCCGCAGCCTCGAAAAGAAATATGGCCGCCCGACAACGATCCTGGCCGACCTGCAAGGCCCCAAGCTGCGGGTTGGCAAGTTCGAGAGTGGCAAGACCGAACTCAAGACCGGCGCAACCTTCATCCTTGACCGCGACAAGACGCCGGGTGACGCCACGCGGGTTGAACTGCCGCACCGCGAGATTTTCGAGGCGATCGAGCCGGGCGCGCGCCTGCTGCTTGATGACGGCAAGCTTGTGCTGCGCGTCATCGAACATGACATGGAGCGGATCACGACAACGGTGGTGGTCGGTGGCGCGCTGTCCAACAACAAGGGGCTGAACGTGCCCGATGTCGTTGTGCCGATGGCCGCGCTGACCCCCAAGGACCGCAGTGACCTGGCCTTCGCGGTCGATCAGGGCGTCGACTGGATCGCGCTGTCCTTCGTACAGCGACCGGAGGATCTGGCCGAGGCGCGCAAATTGATCGGCGGCAAGGCGGCATTGCTCGCCAAGATCGAGAAGCCGGCAGCGATCGAGCGGCTCGAGGAAATTGTCGAGATGTGCGACGGCGTAATGGTCGCACGCGGTGACCTCGGCGTTGAACTCCCGCCCGAATCGGTGCCCCCGTTGCAAAAGCGTATTGTGGAAGTGTCCCGCCGCCTTGGGCGCCCCGTCGTCGTGGCGACCCAGATGCTCGAATCGATGATCGTCTCGCCCTCTCCGACGCGCGCCGAGGTCTCCGACGTGGCAACCGCCGTTTATGACGGTGCCGATGCGATCATGCTGTCCGCAGAAAGCGCCGCCGGGGCATGGCCGGTCGAATCGGTCGCCATGATGAATTCGATTGGCGAAGCGGTCGAACGCGACCCGATGCATGGCGAACGCATCCATTTCACGGTCATCCGTTCCGACCCCACGACCGCCGATGCCTTGTCCGAGGCGGCAAAGAACATCGCTGCGACCGTCGATGCGGCAGCCATCATCTGCTTCACCAGTTCAGGGTCCACCGCACGGCGCGTGGCGCGTGAACGCCCATCGGTGCCGTTGATGGTGCTGACGCCCCGGCTCGATACCGCCCGGCGCATCGGCCTGTTGTGGGGCACCTATGCCGTCCATACCCGCGACGTCGATTCGTTCGAGGACATGGTCGCCAAGGCCAAGCGCATGGCACTGCGTCACAAACTGGCCAAGGCCGGCGACCGCATCATCGTTATCGCGGGTGTGCCGTTCAAAACGCCGGGCTCAACCAATGTGCTGCACGTCGTGCGAATCACCGGCGATGAGCTAAAGGGCTATAACTGACCCGGCTCAGAGCAGGCCGAGGCTGACCAATTCCGCCCGCAATGCCGGTTCATCAGTAAAATGAATCGCGTGGATGCCAAAGGCAGCGGCGGCGGCAACATTGTCGAGATTGTCATCGATGAACACCGATTCGTCGCCGCGCAGGCCGAATCGGTCGAGCGCGAGGCGGTAGATTGCCGGGTCAGGCTTCATCATTTTCTCATCCCCCGACACCACGATGTCACGAAACCGGGCGAACATCTCAGGATATTTGGCGCGAAACGGCGGGAAGAACTCACCCGAGAAATTGGTGATCGCAAACAAGGGTATGCCCGCCGCATCGAGCTCTGCGAGCAGCTCGGCCATGCCCGGCACTGTCGCCCGGTTGGTTTCATTGAAGCGCGGACCGAACTGGGCAATCAGATCAGCATGGTGCGGAAACTGTGCCGTCAGCTCAGCGCAGGTCTCGGCGAAAGGCCGGCCCATATCATGCTGAAAATGCCACTCTACCGTCGTGACATCTCGCACAAATGCGTCGAGCGCCTCACCCGCCGGGATGAGACGCTCATAAAGGAAACGAATTTCCCAATCGACCAGCACGCGACCGACATCAAAGATGACGGCACGACGCGCGGACACGGATCAGCCCTGGCGGGCCTTGAACCGGCGGTTGGTCTTGTTGATCACATAGGTGCGGCCACGGCGGCGGATCACGCGGTTGTCGCGATGCCGGTCCTTGAGCGACTTCAGTGAATTGCGGATCTTCATGATCTCGTTCGCTTCTGATTCTTGGTGTCTGAAAAGAGGCGCTCGCCTATAGTCGCATCCGCGTCAAGTCAAGGCACGCAGCGCGGGAAACCGAAGTGGCGTGTCGGGCGTTATGGAGCCGAAACAGGTTTTGGGTAAGGAGTATCGCAATGCGCGCAATGTCCCGGGTACTGCTGGCCGCCGCTGCCATGTCGCTGGGCGCATGTGCGACCACACCGACACGGTCGCCGGTCGATGTCTCACGCTTTCATTTGGGGTCTCCGCTTGAGACGGGAACCGTCAGCGCCGAGGCGATGACGGCAGGCTGGGCAACCAGCCTCGAGTCGCAGGTTTACACCGCCGCCGTGGCACAGGAGCTGGGCCGGTATGGCTATGCCGCGCCTGCGGCGGGCACCACCAGCCAATATCTCGCGGTTGTCGGCGTCACGCGCTCTACCCGGCAGGGGCCGCCGCGCCGCCCGCCCATTACCATCGGCATTGGCGGGGGCGGCTATAGCGACGGCGTTGGCCTGGGCGGCGGCATATCCTTCCCGATTGGCAAGACGCGTTATCGCGAAATCGTGCTGACTGACCTGTCGGTGCAGATCAGGCGCCGCAGCGATGGCACCGTTATCTGGGAAGGCCATGCCCAGACGGCGGATGATGCGGCGTCACCTGACGCGCAAGCCAGTGCCGAAGCAACGAAATTGGCCAATGCCATCTTCAGGGACTTCCCCGGCGAATCAGGGCGCACTATCACCGTCAAATGAACATGCAGATCAGCGCTGCCTTTGATGGCGGTAACATTGGTGTTGTCGGCATTGACGGCGACCGCATCGACCTGAAAATCGCCAAGGATCACGAATCCGACTTTTACCAATGGTTCTATTTCCGGGTCTCCGGCGCACGGGGGCGAACGCTGCGCTTGCGCATCATCAATGCCGGCGGATCGGCCTATCCGTTCGGCTGGCCGGGCTACAAGGCGCGCGTATCGACCGATCGGATCGACTGGCGCATGACGGAAACCAGCTATGTCGATGGCGTGCTGGAATGGACCTGGACGGTCGATACCGAACTGGTGTGGTTTGCCTATTTCGCCCCCTATACGATGGAACGCCATGATGCGCTGGTGGCTGCGACGGCATTGCAGCCCGGCGTTACGCATCGCCAGCTTGGCACCACGCTTGATGGGCGGGCGATTGATTGTTTCACCATGGGATCGGGACCAAAGCCGGTCTGGCTCTATGCGCGCCAGCACCCCGGCGAGAGCATGGCCGAATGGTGGATGGAAGGCGCACTGGAGCGGCTGACGGACGGCGAGAACCCGACCACGCAGGCGTTGCTTGAGAAATGCACCTTCCATGTCGTGCCCAACATGAACCCCGACGGCAGCTTTCGCGGGCATCTGCGCACCAATGCTGCTGGCATCAATCTCAATCGCGAATGGCTCACGCCCACCGCCGAAAAGAGCCCCGAGGTATTATGCGTCCGCAATGCGATGGACGAAACCGGTGTGGTGCTGGCGATGGATATTCACGGTGATGAGGCAATCCCGGCCAATTTCCTCGCCGGATTTGAGGGTATCCCGAGCTGGACCCACACGCTGGGAGACAAATTCTATGATTTCGGGCGGCGCCTCGCGGCACGCACACCCGACTTCCAGATCGAAAAAGGCTATGACAAGTCGGCGCCGGGCCGTGCGAATCTTGGCATGTCGACCAACCAGCTTGCCGAGCGCTTTGGCGCTGTGGCGATGACGCTGGAAATGCCGTTCAAGGACCATGACGACAACCCGGATGCTGAATTCGGCTGGTCCCCCGAGCGTAGCAAGGCACTGGCCCATGCCTGCCTGGAGACAATTGCCGAGGTCATCGACGGAATCTGAACGCCGCCCTTTCGCCGGTGATCAAATCCGGGATTGTCGAACCAGCGTTCTTCCTTCTAACGCGGGCGCGCAACGCCCCCTCGACCTGCTCGAGGCGAACGGAGTGAAATGATGCCCAGCCTCGTCCTGATCCGCCATGGCCAGTCAGCCTGGAACCTGGAGAATCGCTTCACCGGATGGTGGGACGTTGATGTAACGGAAAAGGGCGAAGGCGAAGCCCGCGCGGCGGGCGTGCTGATGGCGGCAAAGGGGCTGGATTTCGACCAGTGCTTTACGTCGCTGCAGACCCGCGCCATCAAGACGCTCAATCTGGCGCTGGAAGAGATGGGTCGATTGTGGCTGCCGGTCGAGAAGGACTGGCGCCTCAATGAGCGACATTATGGCGGACTGACTGGCCTGGACAAAGCAGAAACCGCCGCGAAACATGGCACCGAGCAGGTTCATATCTGGCGCCGCAGCTTCGATATTCCGCCCCCGCCGATGGAAGCGGGCAGTGCCTATGACCTGTCACAGGACCGCCGCTATGCCGGCATTGCCATTCCTTCAACGGAAAGCCTGAAAGACACGATTGCCCGCGTGCTGCCCTATTGGGAGGGGCGGATCGCCCCGGCGCTGCGATCAGGTCAACGGGTGTTGATTTCGGCGCACGGCAATTCACTGCGCGCGCTGGTCAAGCACCTGTCGAACATTCCCGATGACGAAATCACGACGCTGGAAATCCCGACCGGCCAGCCGATCGTTTATCAGCTCGATGAGCAGTTGAAGGCGACCGATCGCTATTATCTGAGCGAGCGCTGATCCGCTTGTTGCGGGCAAGCGCGATTGCGTCCGGCGCAATCCGATTGCGCTCGACCGGCAATTTGTGACGGCGTAGATTCCGCGACGATCACGCAAGACGTGATTGAGCAGACGCGCGGCCTGCGCGCGTCCCATTTCAAGGATCAACTTTCCGATGACAACTATCTATACGGTCGGCACCATTGCGGTGGCGGCGGTCATCTTTGTCGTCCTCTTCCTCGTATCAGGATGTGTACGCTATGTCGGCAACAACCGCGTGGCGATCATTGAAAAGCTGTGGAGTCGTAACGGCTCCATCGACAGTGGACTCATCGCACTCAACCGCGAGGCCGGTTTTCAACCCGACGTACTGCGCGGCGGCTTCCATTTCTTTTTCCCGTTCCAGTACCGGCTGCATGTCCAGTCGCTGGTGACGATCCCGCAGGGGCAGGTTGGCTATGTCTTTGCCCGTGATGGCCTGCCGCTGGAGCCAACGCAAACGCTTGCCAGCAATGTCCGGACGGCGGACTTTCTCGACGCGCGGCGCTTCCTTGCTGATGGCGGACAGAAGGGGCCGCAGCGCACGATTTTGCGTGAGGGCACCTATGCGATCAATCTCGCCCAGTTCGTCGTTATCACCAGCGACCGCATGTACGGGCTGATGCTGGAGGGCGAAGACGCGCAACTGTTCGCCGAAATGAAGGACGTGATCGGCCAGCGCAACGGCTTCATGGCGGTGGTGATCAAGAATGCCGACGACATGATTGGCGTGGTAACGGTGCATGATGGCCCGGCGCTGACCGATGACCATATCATCGCGCCACAGGTCGGCACCGACCAGGCCGACACCGCAACATTCCACAACAGCTTCCAGGATCCGGAAAAGTTTCTGGCGGCTGGCGGGCGGCGTGGACGTCAGCTCCAGGTGCTGGTTGAGGGCAGCTATTTCATCAACCGCCTGTTCGCGACGGTCGAGATGGTCGCCAAGACGATTATCGAGGTTGGCCATGTCGGCGTGGTGATTTCCTATACCGGCGACAGCGGTGCCGACACGACCGGTGAGGAATATCGCCATGGCGAGCTGGTTGAACGCGGCACGCGCGGTGTGTGGCGCGAGCCATTGCTGCCGGGCAAATATGCCTTCAACACCTATGCTGGCAAGATCATCATCGTGCCGACGACCAACTTCATCCTGAAATGGGATCAGGATATGACCGGTCAGCACAAGCTGGACGAGAACCTGTCCGAGGTATCGTTGATCACCAAGGATGCGTTCGAACCAACGCTGCCGCTGTCGGTGGTGGTCCATATCGACTATCGCAAGGCGCCATTGGTCATCCAGCGTTTCGGCGACATCAAGCGGCTGGTGGAACAGACGCTTGACCCGATGGTCTCGGCCTATTTCAAGAATGTCGCGCAGAAGAAGACGCTGATCCAGCTATTGCAGGATCGCAGCGACATCCAGGAAGCGGCCGGCGACGAGATGCGCGCCAAGTTCAGCAACTATAATCTCGAGATGCAGGAGGTGCTGATTGGTACGCCGCGTGCGGCGGCGGGCAACGATCAGATCGAGCAGGTGCTCAACCAGCTGCGCCAGCGCCAGATCGCCGAGGAGAAGGTCGCGACCTATGACAAGCAAAAGGTAGCTGCCGAGGGCGAGAAGAGCCTGAGAGAGGCCGAGGCACGCGCGCATCAGCAGACCGCGATCACCGAATCCGAGCTGTCGATCACGGTGCAGGAGAACCAGGGCAAGGCCGCCGCACGGCGTGCAACGCAGGAAGCCGAACAGACCCGCACCGCGGCACGCGCCGAGGGCGACCGCATCCGCCTGCTCGGCGAGGGCGAGGCGGCGAAGGTCGTCGCGCTGGCATCAGCCGAGGCTGAGCGGGTCAGCAAGGTCGGCACCGCCACGGCAGAAACCATTGCCAAGCAGGTCGCGGCTTCCGGTGGCGCGCAATATCAGCTGACCCGTCAGGTGGTAGAGCGCATCGCCGAGGCGCTGGAAACATCAGGTGTTGATATTGTCCCACGGGTACAGATCAACTCGGGTGGCAGCGCACCTGGCGAAGGCTCTCTGGTCAATGCCTTGATGGGGCTGGTGCTGGCGGACAAGGGGCTGACCCTTGCCGGACCGGCGGCCAATGATGAGCCCGTCGGGGATAACGAGCCGGCATCGGCGGCTTGAGTTGGAGGGGTGGCCACAACAGTGGCTACCCCTTTTTGGTTGGCGGCGAATGGTGGCGCGGGGTCAGGTCCGTGCCACGCTATCCAGCATTATGTTCGATCAATGCGGCGACCGCATCGGGCTGATCGGCGACCGGGAAGCGGCCCGCACCAGCGATCACCGCCTCGGTGACCTGTGCAAAGCCGCTGGCCCGCAATGCCGTGGCAATGCGTGGCGCCAGCGCGACAAGTGGCGAGGCATCGCCCGTCGCCAGCAACAATGGCACATTGATGGGCGACTGTTGCTCAAACCCGAAGCGGGCATTGACGGGGAAGGCCCGAAACATCGCACACGCAGCCTGGAGCTGGGCCGGCGTGGCATAGGCCTTGAGACTCTCAGCGATCATCGCCTCATCGAAATTGCCATCCTCGAGCAAATGCTCAAGCAGCGGTGCGTGACGCCCGGCGAGCAATGTCTCTGGCAGCTCCGCCCTTTGCAGAAAGCCAATGAACCAGTTTGTCGGGCTGGTCAGGCTGTCATCCCAGCCATCAATACCGGGCACGGCCGTTTCCAGCAGCATGGCGCCGCGCGTTGCCTGCGGAAATTGTCTGGCGAAAGCATGGGCGACCTGCCCACCAAGGCCATGGCCAACCACATAGACACGATCAAGTTTCAGCGCCTTGGCAAGATTGTACATATCCGCTGCCATGGTCGCAGCGTCGAATTTGGGTGATCCCGCTGTCGAACCACCAATGCCACGCAGATCAGGTGCAATAACCGTGAAACGTGACGCGAGGCGGTTGATGACCGATCGCCATGCGCTCCAGTCCTGCGGAAAATCATGAATAAGGATGATGGCGGGGCCGCGACCGGCGCGGGCAAAATGCAACACAGCGCCATGGACGCGCGCGGTGCCGAAACTCAGGCCACGATCACGTCGCCGGGCGGCGAGGCGCGGCGCAACCGCGCGGGCAATGGCATAACCCGATCCGGCGATCGCTACACCCAGCGCCGCGATGCCGAGTAACGCACGGTGGCCGGAATTGCTGTCTTCTTCACTCATGCGACCGACACTACACAACGGATTCGCACCGCGCCAGTTGCCCTCCCCGCCCCCGGTCGCTAACGCGCTGGGACATGACGCATCCTCTTGTCGGCATCATCATGGGCAGCACCTCCGACTGGGAGACGATGCACCACGCCGCCGACATTCTGGCGGAACTCGATATTGCGCATGAGACCAAGGTTGTCTCTGCCCACCGCACCCCGGCGCGACTGGTCGATTATGCCACCCATGCCGAGGCGCGCGGCATCAAGGTGATTATCGCGGGAGCGGGTGGCGCAGCCCATCTGCCGGGGATGGCAGCATCAATGACCCAACTGCCGGTGCTCGGTGTGCCGGTCGAGAGCAAGGCTATGAAGGGCATGGATAGCCTGATGTCGATCGTACAGATGCCCGCCGGCATCCCGGTTGGCACATTGGCAATCGGCAAGCCCGGCGCAAAAAATGCCGGCCTGCTGGCGGCGGCGATCCTCGGCCTCAACGATCCGGCGTTGGCTGAACGGCTCCGGGCATGGCGCGACGCACAGACCGAGGCCGTACCGGTCGATCCGAAATGACGGTGAACAAGATGACGCCCCTGCCGCCCGGTTCAACCATCGGCATTCTCGGCGGCGGACAATTGGGGCGGATGCTGGCCAGCGCTGCGGCAGAGCTGGGCTATCATACCCGCGTACTGGCGCCCGATGCGGAAAGCGTGGCCGCGCAAACCGCGTCCAGCTTTACGCGCGCGGATTATCACAGCCGCATCGTGCTCGATGAACTGGGCAGCGCCGCCGATGTCGTGACCTATGAATTCGAGAATATTGACCTGGACCCGGTCGATTATCTCTCGACCAAGATCCCGGTTCACCCGGCCCCCGCAGCACTGGCCATTGCGCAGGACCGTGCGGCCGAAAAGACCTTTGTCGGCAAGATCGGCGGGCGTACCGCGCCGTGGCGGGCAGTGACCAGCCTTGTGGAACTGCGCGCTGCGCTGGCTGAGATCGGCGCGCCAGCCATCCTGAAGACCTTGCGCCTTGGCTATGACGGCAAGGGCCAGGTCCGCCTTGCCACCGCCGATGAGGCGGAGGCAGCATGGGAGGCAATCGGCGGACGCCCAGCGATCCTCGAAGGTTTTGTGACCTTCACCCATGAGTTTTCGATCATCCTTGCGCGGGGCGCGGACGGCGCCATGGTAAGCTATCCTCCGCCATGGAACGAGCATGTCGATGGCGTGCTGGCACGATCAACATTGCCAGCGCCGGCGCTCATTGCGGCCTGCTGGACTGAGGCCGCTGCACTGACCGGGCGGATTGCCGAAACGCTGGACTATGTCGGCGTACTGGCCTGCGAGTTCTTTGCGAGCGAAAATGGTCCAGTGTTCAACGAGATGGCACCGCGCGTGCACAATAGCGGGCATTGGACGATCGAGGGCGCCGTGACCTCACAATTCGAGAACCATATCCGTGCGATCTGCGGCCTGCCGCTCGGCGACACCGGCCTGACGGCGCCCGCCGTGACGATGGACAACCTGATCGGCGAACAGGCTGCGCGCTGGCACGAGATCCTCGCCGAACCGGGCGCGCATCTTCACCTGTACGGCAAGGAAATGCGCAGTGGCCGCAAGATGGGGCATGTAACGCGGTTGGCGCGCTGACAGGTTCGATGCGGGTTGCCGGGTCGCAATGCGGCACATGCCCGCCATCAATTGCCAAGCTCCTTGCGGATTTGCCCGATAAGGCTTGCCAGGGGTGACGCCTCCACCGGCGGGTTCGGCAGCGTCAGGCGCAGCGCAATCTGCGGCAGCGGTTCCTCGGCATCGAGCGGGGCAAGGGAGCCCGTGGCGAGCTCTTCAGCCACGGCATAATCGGGCAGGACGCCAATCGCCTCACTCTTCAGCACGCCGTGTTTCACACCACCTACGCTACCGGCAGATTCGAATCGGGGCATGACGGCGAGGCGTCCCGCCCACAGCTTCATCAAATCATGAAACGCGCCCTCGGGCTCAGCGAACAGATAGGTCCGTGCCGCCAGATCAACCCGGCTGGCGGTGCGATGCGCCAGAGGATGTCGCGGCCCGACAACAAGCCGGAGCCGGGCTGGCCAGGCTTCGTCTATCCCCGTTTGATCAGCGGTGCGTTCTACGCCCTCAATCGTCAACGCTGCATCCAGTTCGGACCGCGCGACGCGCTGCCGGAGATCAGCACATAAGCCTGTTGCAATCCGCACCTCGACCTGCGGCCACATCAGCCGGAAATCGCTGAGCGGCCCCGGCAACAGGAACGAGCTGATCGATTCAACCGTCCCCAGCCGGATCGTCTCCTGGCTGTTGCGCGCGACGGTGCGCAGCGCGGCTTGCGACAGGGCAATCAGCGACCGGGCATGTGGCAACAATGCCTGTGCCGACGGTGTAAGGGTCGCCTCCCTGCCAGCGCGGCGCAGCGTGACCGGCGTGCCAAGCAGCCGTTCCAGCGACAGCATCGTTTCCGAAACAGTCGATTGCGCGACCCCCATCGCACGCGCCGCAGCGCCAACACCGCCATGATCATGCACCGCAACAAGCGCGCGGCAGTGACGGATTTCAAGATCACCGGCCATCGTCACCCCATCGGAATTTCCGATGCCTCCATCGCCGCTTTGGGCGACCGGGTGACGACCGTCAAGCTGCCCGCAGCCACAAGGAATGTGTTGCGTGAACTATTGCCAGCCAAAAGAGCTCTGCCGCAACACAGCGTTGCTGGTAATCGACATGCAACTGGGCTTCAATGATCCGTCATGGGGACCGCGAAACAACCCCGGCGCAGAGCATAAAGTTGCCGCCCTGATCGCCGCCTGGCGTCGGGCGCGGGCGCCCGTGCTCCACATTCATCACGACTCACCGTCACCGACCGGAATGTTTCGGCACGGTACACCGGGTAACGCGCCGAAGCCCGAAGCGCTGCCACTGCCAGGCGAGCGAATCTACCGAAAGTCGGTCAACAGCGCCTTCATTGGCACGCGGCTTGACGTTGATCTGCGAGCGCGGGAGGTGGAAACGGTGGTGATCGTTGGCCTGACCACCAACCACTGCATCTCGACCACGGCGCGGATGGCGGGAAATCTCGGCTATCGGACCTTTGTTGCAGCGGATGCGACAGCGACGTTCGACCGGGCAGCACTCGACGGAACAACCCGTCGTGCCGAAGATGTCCACCAGGCCGCGCTCAGCGACCTGCAAGGCGAGTTTGCCCAAATTGTCGCGACGAGATGGTTGATGGTCGCGCTGGCCAACGCGCCGGATGTTGCGACCGGCGCCAACTACATCGGTATTGCCGCCTTGCCCGGATGATGCGCGATCAGGGCCGGTAGCACTGTAGCAACCGGACCCGGATGGCACGGCCCCGCGCTATCCCTTCATCCGCGCGGCGATCCACGCATCGCCCTGCGCCTGCAAGATTTCGAGCGGCACGCGCCCGCCCGCCAGAACGGCTTCATGATAGTCCTTGATGTCATAGCGGGCGCCGAGCAGCTTTTGCGCCTTGTCGCGGATCGCCACGAAGGTTGAGTGACCGAGCTTGTAGCTGCAAGCCTGGCCGGGATTGACGCAATAGCGATCGATCTCGCGCGTTGCGAAGCCCGGCGTCTCTCCCTGCGCGGTAACAAACAGGTCAATCGCCTGTTCGCGGCTCCAGCGATAATGATGCAGCCCGGTGTCGATGATGCAGCGATGTGCGCGGAACAACTGTTCCTTGAGATAACCGAGCTGACCAAGCGGATCGTCGTCATACATGCCGATCTCATCAGCGATTTGCTCGGCATAGAGCGCCCAGCCCTCGGCATAGCCCGAAAAGCCGTTCGCCTTGCGGATCAGTGGCAGGTCGTTGTTCGACAGTGCAAGGCCGCCCTCGAACTGATGGCCGGGCAAACCCTCATGATAAATCACCGTGGGCAACATGAATTTGGGCCATTCGCCCGAATCCTGGAAATTGAAATAGACATAACCCGGTCGCGACCCATCAAGTGACGGACCTTGCGCAAAGGCCGAGGCGGCGCCCGCCTCCGTCTCCGGCGGGACACGGCGCACTTCGAAACCATAGGGTGGAATGCGTTTGAAAACGCGCGGCAAGCGTTCACGGATCGCCGCAAGGCGCGCGTTGCAATAGGCAATGGCCTCTGCCTTGCCAGCATCAGTGTTGGGGAAAACCTGACCCGGCAGGTCATGGATGGCCTTGAGTCTTTCGCCGACCGTGCCCGATGTGAGGCCCTGTTTGCGCATGATGCCATCCATCCGCGCGATGATCGCCGCCGCCTGATCCTGACCGAATCTGTGGACTTCCTGCGGGCTCAATCTTGTGGTTGTCGCATTGCGCAACGCCATACGATAATATGCGTCGCCATCCTTCAGCTTCCACACACCGGCATCATGGGTCGCATGTGCGCGCGCCGCAGAAACCGCGTCAAACTGGCGGCTCAGTGCCGGCAACACCTGCGCGTCGTACAATGCCGCTGCACGGGTGGCGTAGCTGTCAGGCAGGCCCTTGGCGCGCGTGCGCGTGGCAAAGGACTTGACCAGCCGGGCACTGAATGCCGCAACCTTGAGTTTGCCCAATTGGGTCAGTGTCAGGTCCAGCAGGAAATCTGCCGGCAACACCCTGGCGGCTGCATCCTGCGTGAAGCGGATCGTGTTGGCGTCAAGCTGGATGGCAAAGGCGGCAAGGCGCGACAGCCATGCGTCAGCGTCACTGACATTGTTGAGCGGGTGTTTGGTGTCGAGAAAGTCCGGGACCGATTGATAGGCACCATTTTGCTGGCTGATGACATAGGGCGCGCCAGCATAGCCAAAGCGATCTGCCGCTGCCGCTGCACGACGCGCATAGAGCACGACATCAAGATCAAGCCGGTCTGCCGGCCCAAGCTTCTTGCGATCAACTGCCTGGAGCCGCTTGATCTGGCTGGCGGTGAGCGCACGGGCGGCGGCCCGACCCGCCTCACTGGCATCACTCAAACTCGCCCGCAGATCGGCATTGGCACCGGTATCGAGCCCGAGCAGCGTCGCGCTTTCCGGTCGCTGGCGAACACCTTCGAGGAACAACGCATCAAACAGCGTGGCGAGCTTTGGGTCGCGAGCAGGGGTCGCGGCGAGCGTGGACGCGGGAAGTGCGAGCGCGGCCCCTGCCACCGCGCCGGAGCGGAGCATGGTGCGGCGGTCGATGAAGGTCTTCACGGCTATTGGTTCCTTTTGAACCGAAGATCGAAAAGTTGCTGTTCCCCGGCGAAGGCCGGGGCCCAGCTGGGAGAACAGGATTAATGAGGTGATGCGATCAGTTACCGCGACCTCCCCAACTGGACCCCGGCTTTCGCCGGGGAACAGCATTTCCGGGTCGGAAACGATTGCTCACCTGACCACGGGCAGGTCGATATAGCTTCCATCCGGCCCGGCAACCGTAACCTGCTGCGCTGCCTTCACATAATCTGTCGGCTTGGCGAAGAAAATGTTGGGCACGAATTTCTGCGGGTTACGATCATAGAGCGGGAACCAGCTCGATTGGACCTGCACCATGATACGGTGGCCGGGCAGGAAAACATGGTCAGATGCCGGCAACGCAAACTGGTATTTCAACGGCACGCCGGGCGTGATCGGTTTCGCCTCGGCAAGGCTTTCGCGGTAACGGCCGCGAAAAATATCCATCGCGATGGCGAATTGATAACCACCCATGGCGCGGTCTCCCGGCACCTGATCGGGATAGACGTCAATCAGTTTGACCACCCAGTCGCTGTCGGTGCCGCTGGTCGCGGCCGTAAGGTGGACGACTGGAACACCGGCAATCTTGACCGGCGCGGTCAGCACCTCGCCGGTGAAGGTCAGCACGTCGGGGCGGCTCGACACCGGGCGCTGGTCGCTGGTCAGCCACGCCGTCCAGTGATCACCTTCATAGCCGATCGGCGCAACCGGGCGCGATACAAAGGTCACCGGCTTTGCCGGATCGGAGATATAGTCAGCGGTCTGCGCCGAACCGCCAACCGCGTCGAAACCGACCGCACCGCCCGGCTTGAGAAACAACGGGGTAGCGCTCCGCACCTCCGGCCAGTGTGGCAGGCGACGCCATTCGTTGGTGCCGCTTTCAAACACCGTCACCGGCGCCACATCCATCGGCGTCCCTTTCAGGTAATGGGCAAGGAACGGCGCCAGGACGTGACGACGCCACCATTTGGCGGTGTCCTGATCCCATCTGATCGCGCCAAGATTGCTGCCCGAACTGATTTCCTGGCCGTGATACCAAGGCCCCATCGACAGAAAGACCATGTCACCGCCGGTGTCCTTGGGCTTGAGCGCGTCGTACACCGCCGTCGCGCCGTAAATGTCCTCCTGATCCCATTGCGATGCGACCAGCATCATCGGTACCTTGAGCGGCTCTTTTGCCAGCACCCGATCCATCGCCTGTTCTGACCAGAAACTGTCATAGGCTGGATGGGCTACAATCTTGCGCCATGTACCCACCTGTTCAAGCCCGTGCTGACGGCCAAGCTCGCCCGCCGAACCAGCGCTCAGATATTGATCATAATCATCCGCATAGTTTGACGACCAGAAATTTGAATTGTCACGCGTAACGACCTGTTCCCAGACATAGGGCATGTTCATCTGGCGGAAGGCGCCATTGTGGAACCAGTCGTCGCCGCGCCAGCCATCGACCATCGGGTTCATCGGCACCGAAACCTTCAGTGCCGGATGCGGGTTGATCGTCGCCATCAGCGGCAGGAAGCCATCATAGGAAATGCCCATGATGCCGACCTTGCCATTGGATTCGGGCAGGTGCTTCACCAGCCAGTCGATCGTATCATATGTGTCGGTGGAGTCGTCGGTCTTGGTCGGATTGAGCGCGGTGCCTGCGCGCGGCGGGTTCATCATATAGATGCCGCCCGAGCCATATTTGCCGCGCACGTCCTGCACGACGCGAATGTATCCGCCCTCGGTGATCACATCATAGGCATTGTCATAGCCGTCGAGGATCGAACCAAGATCGCCGCTATGCTGGTTGGAGGTCAATCCTTCGGCATTATAGGGCGTGCGGGTGAAGATCACCGGCGCATCATGGGTGCCCTTGGGGATAAGGATGACCGTGTGCAGCTTGACCCCGTCGCGCATGACAATATCGACCGCGCGCCGCTCATAATTCCAGCCGGGGGTCGGGGTGGTGACGGTAGCGGGGCGCTCGTCCGCTGTGGCCTGGGTATGTGCGATCCCCGGGATCGCCAGCAAGGCGGTCGCAGCAAGCAAGGTACGAATGGCCATCAATATCCCCCTGTGGCAGCTTATGCGACAGACTGTGCGCGCACCGCGACGATGCGACAAGCCAGTGACGACGGATTTATTGCGCAGGGACGGTGACAGCGGGGGTAGGTGATCCCGAAAAAGAAGCGGCCCGCGCTCCCTTGCGAGAGGCGGGCCGCAACTTGAGCATTAACATCGCTTAGGCGCGCGTACCCGTCATCGGAAAGCTGCCGAACGCGCCAGCCTTGACCGATCCGGCAATCGTGTCGCCATCAATCGTCGCTGTGCAATCAAGCGTCATTGGCATTGGCACCGTGATCGACATGCTCCAGCTGATCGTGTTGCCGTCAACCGTGCCGTTGGTGATGTCCATTGTGCCCGCCGCGCCAACTTGTTGGCCGGTCCAGCTGTTACCGTCGCTCTTGACGGTCAGCGTTGCCTTCTGGTCGCCCATTGGCGACTTGACGACCGTCTCATAGGTTCCATCGACACCCGACATCACTCTCTCCTGAAAAAATCAGTGCCGATCCGCAACGGATTCGGCTGATTCCACGTCAACCGGCAAGCCGCCGCTGTCAAGCTATGGACTCGCCGCCTCGACATCTCCGGCGCGGAACATCAGGCGATGAGCATTGTTCACGGGTGATAGGCACGCTCAAGATGTTGTTTCAGCTGATCCGGATAGAACCACACCGGCTTGAGCTCATGGCGGACGAACAGCGGCGCCTGATCTGCATAATGTCTTGACGCCGGGCGCGTGGTGGCCGCGCCAAAAGGCTGGATCGAGCGCGAGCTGACATGGCCCGCCTTGTCCCAGTCAACGAACATGATGAAGCTGTCACCGTGGTTGACCACAAGCCGTCCATCGGGCGCCTCATCCCAGGTCGAGGCGGCGCGCAATACCTCGGGCGCGCCATCCATCGGCAGGTCAACATTGCCCTGGCGCAAGCGCAGTACATCCCCGAGCGGCGGATCAAGCCGACCGAAATGATCTGTGAGATAGGCCGCAGCGGTAGCCAGTTCACCCTGGGGATCCGGCCTGGGATTGCGCCGATAATGCCATTTCTGTCCGGCACGCATCAGGATGACCGCCAGTGACTGCGCGGGATTGTGACCGTCGAAATTCCAGTTCCAACGCGTCAGCAATTGTTGGGCATGAGCGACCTGTTCATTGCCCTTGGGATCTGCGGCGGCCAGGTCCGCAAACCATTTCGCCCCCCAGCCCAATTTGCTGACCCCGGTATCAAACTTGATCCGATGCAAATCATCGGCGCTGATCCGTGGGTTCGCGCCCATCAACTCAAGCGCACGCGTTCCGCGATTGGTCGTGTCAGTCTCCACGCCGAGCAACGGGTTTTGCGGCGGCATTTCTGAACCGGTTCCAGCCGCCTGATACGGCGTGTTGTTGGCATTGATCAGGAAGCCCGAGGCCGGGTTCACATTGCGCGGCACCATTGCCCAGGGCACCGTGCCGGGCGCGAAATCGCGCGACGTGTCGCCGGGCAGCATCCTGGAATAGTCAAACCCGGCTTTGCGATTGGGGAAAGATGCATTGTAGAAATAGGCGATGTTACCCTTGGCGTCGGCGTAGAGAAAATTGGTCGCAGGCACGCCCTGGATTGCAAGACCCTGTTGCCATTCGGCGAAGCTGCGCGCGCGATTGAGGCGA
The DNA here is from genome assembly GCA_963422345.1 of uncultured Sphingomonas sp. Lineage (GTDB taxonomy): Bacteria > Pseudomonadota > Alphaproteobacteria > Sphingomonadales > Sphingomonadaceae > Sphingomonas. Next base: position 833,094 of record OY729425.1, on the reverse strand, counting down.
TAATATTCCTCAACCATCTTCAGCTGATCAGCCCCGCCATAGCGGACGGCATAGGCACCGGTCTTGTTGACGATCACCGGCCCCTGCACCGCGCGATAGATTGTCTTCGGTACAGGCAGGACAAATGGCCCCCACAGCTTGACGTGCAGCCACACCATCGTCTTCTCGAGCGGGCGGAGCTGGCCGTCAAAGCGATAGCTGTTGCCGTCCTCACTCAGCGATAGCCTGTACACGTCAATCAGGTCGGGGCGATTGACCGTATTGGTCCAGCCAAGCGACAGGTTATGCCCCATCAAGGGATAGGGCGCGCCCGTGAAGGTCGCCCCGGCAAAGTTCCACCCGGCTTGCGAATGCACCACGAGTTCGTACCAGGCGACCCCACCGCGCCAGGGCTGGTGCGAATTGGATACCAATCGGGTGTGGCCATCGGCCGCACGACGTGGTGCGACGACAAAGGCATTTGAACCATTCTCATTGCCGTTCGGGCCAACCGGTGTGACGTCAGGCGCATCAGGCACCGGACCCATGCTTTCGCGCGGCAATGGCTCATCCCCGACCAGCGCCGCGAGCGTAGCGTCGAGGCCAAAGAAGAAAGGCGAGCGCAGCACGAAGCCCGTCGCCACATCTTCACCATTGACCGGGAACAGCCCGGACAGGCGCACTTCATGCGGGTGACGTTCCGCATAGTGATTCAAACCAGAGGCATAGCCATCAAGCAGCGCCCGCACATCGGCAGGCTGTTTCGCATAGTCGCGCATTGCCGTTGTTCGCGCACCGAGAAAATACAAGGCAAAGTCGCTCTTTGCACCATCCGCCCCCGTCATCGCGCCAAGCCGGCCACGGGTCAGTGCCAACACTTCCTGCAGGGTCGAAAAATCATCCTCGGCATGGGCATAGGCGATGCCATAGGCAACGTCGGGATCGGTCTTGCCAAAGATATGCGGCACGCCAAAATTGTCGCGCGCAATCGTTGTTTCGTAGTGATGCGCCGGCGGGGCGGCAGGGGCAGTTGCGGTAAGCGGCTCCCATATCGCCAGAGCGACACCCAGCACCACGACCAGCGCCACCAGGCCAAGTCCGATCCGCTTCAGCATCATCCACCCCTGTCATGTCCGATTTTGCACGCTATCTTGGCAGCGATGCTGCTTTTGTCACGCATGAACCTTGTGTTGTATTTTGGCAACACTATCTAGACGGGGTAAGGGAACAGGGACAGCCATGAACCTCGAGAAATTTACCGACCGCGCCAAGGGTTTTCTCCAGTCGGCGCTGACCGTCGCAATCCGCATGAGCCATCAGCGGATCTCACCCGAACATCTGTTGAAAGCCTTGCTTGAGGATGAGCAGGGCATGGCCGCTGGCTTGATCCAGGCGGCGGGCGGCGATGCCAAGCGCGCGGTGGCCGAAACCGACATGGCGCTGGCGAAAATCCCGGCAGTATCGGGCGGCGGTGCGCAACAGCAACCGGGCCTCGACAACGATATTGTCCGTGTGCTCGATCAGGCCGAGCAGATCGCCCAAAAGGCTGGCGACAGCTTCGTCACCGTCGAGCGCCTGCTCGTTGCCCTGTCGCTGGCGACGACGACCGCCGCCAGCAAGACGCTGGCCGCCGCCGCCGTCAAGCCCGAGGCACTCAATGCCGCGATCAACCAGTTGCGCCAGGGCCGCACCGCCGACACTTCCGGTGCTGAAGATCGCTATGACGCGCTCAAGAAGTTCGCCCGCGACCTGACCCAGGCCGCGCGCGACGGCAAGCTCGACCCGGTGATCGGGCGTGATGAGGAAATCCGCCGCACGATCCAGATCCTCGCCCGGCGCACCAAGAACAATCCGGTGCTGATCGGCGAACCCGGCGTCGGCAAGACGGCGATCGCCGAAGGGCTGGCGCTGCGCATCGCCAATGGCGACGTGCCTGACACGCTCAAGGACCGCAAGCTGATGGCGCTCGACATGGGCAGCCTGATCGCCGGTGCGAAATATCGCGGCGAGTTCGAGGAGCGGCTGAAGGGCGTGCTCGACGAGGTCAAGGCCGCCGAGGGCGACATCATCCTGTTCATCGACGAGATGCACACGTTGATCGGCGCGGGCAAGAGCGACGGCGCCATGGATGCGTCGAACATGATCAAGCCGGCACTGGCGCGTGGCGAACTGCACTGCGTTGGCGCGACCACGCTTGATGAATATCGCAAACATGTCGAGAAAGATCCGGCACTACAGCGCCGGTTCCAGCCGGTGTTTGTCGGCGAACCGACGGTCGAGGACACAATCTCGATCTTGCGCGGGCTGAAGGACCGTTACGAACTGCATCACGGCGTGCGTATTACTGACGCAGCGATTGTCGCCGCCTCAACACTGTCGAACCGCTACATTACCGACCGCTTCCTGCCCGACAAGGCAATCGACCTGATGGACGAGGCCGCCAGCCGGATCCGCATGGAAGTTGAGTCAAAGCCGGAGGAAATCGAGAATCTCGACCGCCGCATCATGCAGCTCAAGATCGAGCGTGAGGCGCTGAAGCGCGAGACGGACGCGGCATCAATCGAGCGGCTCGGCAATCTCGAGCGCGAACTGGTCAATCTGGAAGAACAGTCCGCAGCGCTGACCACGCGCTGGCAGGCGGAGAAGGACAAGATTTCTGCCGAAGCCCGGTTGAAGGAACAGCTTGATGCGGCACGGCTGGAACTGGAGCAGGCACAGCGCGCCGGCGACCTCGGCAAGGCGGGCGAGCTTTCCTATGGCCGCATTCCCGAGCTGACCCGCCAGCTGGCATCAGCGCAGGGCCAGACAGAGGGTGCGATGCTGCGGGAGGAAGTGACCGCTGACGACATCGCCGGCGTGGTCAGTCGCTGGACCGGCATCCCGGTTGAGCGGATGCTTGCCGGTGAGCGCGACAAGCTGCTCAAGATGGAAGAAACGATCGGCAAGCGCGTGATTGGCCAGGTTGACGCAGTACATGCCGTGTCGACTGCCGTGCGGCGCGCACGTGCCGGATTGCAAGACCCCAACCGGCCACTGGGCAGCTTCCTGTTCCTTGGCCCAACCGGCGTCGGCAAGACCGAGCTGACCAAGGCGCTGGCTGAATTCCTGTTCGATGACCCGAGCGCGATGGTGCGGATCGACATGAGCGAATTCATGGAGAAGCACAGCGTCGCGCGGCTGATCGGCGCGCCTCCGGGCTATGTCGGTTATGAGGAGGGCGGCGTGCTGACCGAGGCAGTGCGGCGACGGCCCTATCAGGTGGTGTTGTTCGATGAGGTGGAGAAAGCGCATGGTGATGTGTTCAACATCTTGCTGCAGGTTCTCGACGACGGGCGGCTGACCGACGGGCATGGTCGAACGGTAGATTTCACCAATAGCCTGATCATCCTGACCTCAAATCTGGGCAGCCAGTTCCTCGCCAACCAGCCTGATGACGAGCCGGTGAGCGTGGTCGAGCCACAGGTGATGGAGATTGTCCGTGGACATTTCCGCCCGGAATTCCTCAACCGGCTCGACGAGATCATCCTGTTCCACCGGCTCGGGCAGGGGGAGATGGCACCGATTGTCGACCTCCAGGTCGCGCGCGTGGGCAAGCTGCTGGCGGACCGCAAGGTTACGCTCGACCTGACCGAGGGCGCGCGCAACTGGCTGGGACGGGTCGGCTATGATCCGGTCTATGGCGCACGGCCGCTGAAGCGCGCGGTGCAGCGTTACCTGCAGGATCCGCTCGCCGACATGATCCTGCGCGGTGATGTTCGAGACGGTGCCACGATACGGGTGGAAGAGGGCGACGGGAAACTGAGCCTCGCGGTCGGAGCGTAAGGGCGGGCCGGTTCTTTTCCGGGAGCCGGCCCAGCCAACTCAACGCGCAAGCGACTGGTGCAGTCGCGCCTGTCGCTCCGCGAAACGGGGATGGTCAGGGCGGAGCGGCGGCTCAAAGTCTTCGCGCCGCCAGATGGCGTTCACCGGCTCTTCCGGGTCCGGAATCGCAAAGTTGAGATAGCCGAAATAGGTCAGGATCACACGCTCGCCGGGATCAACAATGGCCGTCCTGCCATGCAGAAACCGAGTATTGTCGACCATCAGAACATCACCAACACGCCAGTTGACCGCGGCGGTCAGTCGGTCGCCGGTTGCCTTGATTTCCTGCAACCACGCCTCGGGCACCTGCTGGCCATCATCGAGAACCGGGTGATCAGGGCGCCCGTGGTTGAACCGCGCAAACAGCAGGAAATTCCCGAATGCCGGTTCGCCAATGAACATCGGCTTGTGCAACATGGGTCGGGTAAAGACCCGCACAATGCCCGTGTCAGGGTAGCGGCGGAAAAAATAGGGGCATTCCGGCGGCGGCGAGGCCAACTGTGCGTCCGTTGGTTCCGGCGTGCCGAGCCAATATTCCAGCAATGTCGGCCAGGTTGGCTTGATATAGAGCAAGCGCCGACGCAACATTGCGGTGCGCAGTGGCTCCGGTAACGCGCGCACCAGCGCCACACCGTCACAGATTGTGGTTTGCCCCCCGCGACTGGGTGCCTGAAGGCAGCCAAAAAAGGCCACGTCCGGCTTCCACGGCTCGCGCGAGATTTCCGGGTGGAGTGAGAATGCACCATCACCGCCATCCACCGTGTGAATGTTAGCGGCTGCATCAATCAACTGCCGGCCAGGGCTCTCATTGACCACGGAGGTCGAGCAAAACTGCTTGGCAAACTGCCCGAAGGCAGCCGTATCCGCGTTGAAGCCGCGAAACTGCAGCGCACCATGCGCCTTATAAAGGTCGATGATCAGCGACGTGTCGAGTTCAGTGATGGATTTTTCATCGCTCGCTTCGATCACTACCTGTGGCTGACCGGGTGCTGGCAGGTGGACATGCGGCATGATTGTGCCAGAATAGCGGCCTTCCGCACCCTAGGCTATAGCGCAAAATCATGCCCCTGACGCTTGACGATCTGTTCTCCTCACCCGACCACTATCTCCAGTCGTTCGATGGCGACGCGGCGGTGTTCGTGCCGATGGACCGTGCGGCCTATCACCGGTCTATCTTTCTTGATGGCCGGATTTCACCAGCCGCCAACCAGAACATGGCCTTGCCGGTGGCTACGCTGGTGCAACAACCGCGCCCGGCTGCGCCGACGGCGTGGATTTTCCATATGGCGCATTGTGGCTCAACCCTGCTTTCGCGCGCACTCGACCATCCGGAAGCGGGGCTGGTGCTGCGTGAACCACAAGCGTTGCGCCAGACGGCAATTCGCCCCGATGCAGGACGACTGGCCCTTGTCCTTGCCATGGTGAGCAAGCGCTACCAGGCAGACAAAGCGACGCTGGTAAAGGCAAATGTGCCGGTGAATTTCCTGCTGCCACAGGTAACAGCGGCGAACCCCGACGCCCGCGCAATATTGTTATACCTGCCCCTGCGCGCCTATCTGCTGGCGATCTTGCGCAGCGACAATCACCGAAACTGGCTCCGAAACGTGACCGGGCTTCTTTCTGCGCATCTTGGTGATCTCTCCTCATTGAGCGACGCCGAACGGGCGGCGGCCTTGTGGCTCGCGCAGGTACGGCAGTTCACCCAGGCGCTGGAATCCATGCCCCATGCCCGCGCACTTGATGCGGAAATGTTTTTCACCGAGCCAAATGCGGTGCTCAGACACGCTGCCCGGCACCTCGACCTGCCACTGACTGACGCGACGCTTGATGCGACGGTCGCCAGCCCCTTGTTCGCCACCTATTCCAAAAACCCTTCACTGGCGTTCGACAATGCAGCGCGCATTGCGCGTAGTGCGGAGGTGGCGGCAGCGATTGCGCCGGAACTCGAAATCGCCGAGTCTTGGATCGCGCGCAACGCCACGAGCGCGGCACCCGACGACGCGCTGATCGCGGCGGCGCTTACTCGCTGAGGTTAATAGCGCTTGCCGGCGCGCCCTTTGCCTCTGCCGACACCGCGTAAAAGCGGCGGAGCAGATCGCGCTCAATCGGCGTGATATAGGGATTCCATACATCGAAGATCAGGATCGCCCTGAGCTGGTCAGAGCGGTTCCACGCCTCATGATCAATCGTGTCGTCAAACGCCCAGGCCTCACCGACCTTCCACGTTCGTGTCTCACCGCCCACCCGGAAGGTGCAACCCGGCGGGACGATCAACGGCAGGTGGATGATGGTACGAACGTTGCTCACCCCGGTATGCGCTGGCAGGTGGGCGCCGGGCCGCAGGATCGAAAAAAAACACGGTGGGTGTGCGCCCGGGCAAATCCGACAAGGGAAGTGCCTCAACCGCCGCTGCGGTTTGCGGCACCCGCGCGCAGACCGCCTCGTCGCGCTCCCCGTCTTTCCACAGGTGCATCGCACCCCATTCAAGCGAATGATCGAGTGGCGACCATTTGTTGGCCGGTGTGCCCGGCGCCATGGCAACATAGGGGCGTATCGACGCAGCATCTTCGGCAAGAACGGCTTCCAGCTCCTCGCGGATCACCGCCGTTTTTGCCTCGATCGCCTCAAGCCACGGGAAGTGTTCACGGCCAAAAAACTCATCCGCCGGGAGAAACGGAAAGTGCATCCCGGCGCACTGATTGGCAAAGATGGCGCGTCGACCCAGCGCATGATCGACACACGCATCAAAACGGCGAAGATCACGGGCGGCGACCTCGCTGCGCGAAGCAGCCAGGCCATGTTCTACCGCGTCCGCAAACCCCTGACGCTGGCGCACTCAATCTTTTCGGCACTCACCACATGACACCGTGCCGTGATCAGCCATGTCCTGAGCAGCGGCGACAGCAGAATCCGCCAATTGACGCCACTCTGCCACGGTATGACAGACTCGTTTACGCCCCGCGAGCGAACCCGTTACTTCCTCTGTCTTGCATCGAACGCGCTTATCAGGGTCGATCGATTGAGCCGGGGGGGCCTGCTGCTCAACGGCAATAGCGCCACCTAATGAGACGAAGGCAGCCAATGAGATTAACATAGCGAATCTTCCACGACAGATGAATGTTGTGCAAGATCGTTCGCAAGGCACCATAGGTCAATATGAACTTTTCATATCCAGCCAAGCCCGATAGGCCAGCACGATGCGATCCATTGAACTTGTATCTCAGCTGGTCACCACAGGTGACGAGCTCCTCGGACAAGGCCGCCTGAACCTTGCGGCGGAAGCATATATCGAAGCTGTAGCGGTCCGTCCGAAATTACCCGCCACGTGGTACAATCTCGCCTGGGTACAGCGCGCGCAGCGACAGTTTGACGCAGCGCTGTCATCTTACGAGCAAGCTATAATCCATGGCCTTGACCGGCCGGAAGAAGCCCGACTGAACCGCGCGACAATATTTTACGATCACCTGGCAGATACTGATCGGGCGATTGAAGAGCTTCACGCAGCAATTCTAACGAATTCGCACTTCACGCCCGCATGGCTGAACCTCGGCAATATAGCCGAAGAACACGGCGACGTTGGCGGTGCGGAGGCAGCATATCGCAATGCTCTCAATGTCGAACCGCACAATGGTCGCGCTCACGCCCGCCTCGCAGCCATTGCGATCGCTACTGGCAACCCCTCTGCAGCCATAGAACGTCTGAAGGGTGAACTAGATCATGCGCCGGCGCCACTTGACCGAGCCGAGATGTTATTCGCGCTCGGTACCGCACTTGATGCTTCGCAACAGTTTGATGATGCGTTCTCCGCGTTTGAGGCGGCAAATTGGATTTCCGGAACATTGGCGTCCACCCGCTATGACCCGATGGCTCAGGAACGCCTCGTTGATCAATTGATCTCAGCCTATCCAGCGCCGCCCGACTGCATTCAGCATACGAAAAATGAAGCGCCAACGCCGGTATTCATCTGCGGAATGTTTCGATCGGGGTCCACATTGATTGAACAGATCCTCGGTCGTCATAGTGAGGTATACCCAGCAGGTGAATTGGAATTGATCCCGGCGATGACCCGTGATCTACGACCCTATCCAGCGGCAGCGGTAGATCTGGCTGAGGATCAACGTTTGTTATTACGCAACGGATATTTGAAATCCTTGCCGACTAGCCGATTTGTTACTGACAAAAGATGTGATAATTTTTTGCATATCGGTCTGATAAAGACACTTTTTCCTGACGCGCGAATTGTACACACGGTACGCGAGCCACTCGACAATCTATTATCGATATATTTTTTGCAGTTTGGGGAGGCAATTACCTATGGGCACAACCTTGGCGAGACGGCGCATTTCTATAAACAATATCAGAGATTAATGGCCCATTGGATGCGTTTATTCCCGAACGATATTGTCACCATTGACTATGATCAACTCGTGGCTACGCCGGAGGCTGTGGTTGCCAATTTGTTAGAAGATCTTGGTTTGCCATGGGAAGATGCTTGTCTAGCCGTTGGCGCGGCGGGCAATTCAGTTCGAACAGCCAGCACCTGGCAGGTCCGCGCGCCGCTACATACACGTTCATCTTTGCGGTGGCGGAACTACCACGCCTACCTTGGTGAAATAGTGGAAGTCTTGAGGACTAGCTAACCGGATTGCCCTGAATCACACGTGCAACAATACCCCGGTCAGCAACCGAAAACATCTTGCTTAGCAGCCGCTGTTCGTCATTGGTCAAGTGCGGGTTCCAAACATCAAAAATCAGAACTACGCGTAGCTTGTCACTATCGTTCCACGCCTCATGTTCGATCGTATCATCAAACGCAAAGGCTTCTCCTTCACGCCACTCACGAGTTTCGCCGCCAACGCGAAAACCGCACGCCTCGGGGACGATAAGCGGGAGATGGATGATCGCGCGCGTGTTGGTAACTCCGGTGTGAGCTGGAATTCGCGCGCCGGGCCGGAGCAACGAAAAGAATGCGGTCGGCGCCTTGCCCGGGATATGGTTCTGGGGAATTGAAGCAAGCGCGGCGGCAGTTTGCGGGCAAAGGTTGCAGACCACTTCATTCTGCTTGCCATATTCCCATAAAAAGCAAGCACCCCACTCTAGCGAGTTGTCCAGTACCGACCATTTGTTTTCTGGCGTGCCCGCGTCCAGCCGTACATATGGCCTGATCGCCGGATCGCGCGCCTCAATCAGGGCCAGAGCCTCACGGCGTATAGACGGTGCAGCTGCTTCGAGCTCCGCGAACCACGGGAAATGGCGGCGGTCGAAGAATTCATCTGCTGGAAGAAAAGGATAGTACACGCCGGCGCATTGGTTATGAAATATTTGCCGGCGACCAAGCATGTGATCGACACACGCCTGAAACCGGCGAGCAGCCTCGCCGGTTTCCCGAACGTCCGCAAGTTCGTTGGCAAGCTCCTGTTCATACGCAGCGTTGTGCTCTGCCAGACAAATTTGCGCGCGCGCTACTACATCCGCGACCGCCGGTGAAGCCGCATCCATCCCAGCGGCGAGCTGGACGATCGCGCTCCAGTGAGGCGCGGCCTGTGACAAAAAACCCTGGCGCTGCAACAATTCCGCCATCCGGAGCTGTGCAACAAAGTGCAACTTGTCGATATTGAGCGCTGCCTCAAGCGCGCGGCGCTCGTCGGATGGGCTGCGCTTTGCCCGATAGGCACTTGCGAGATTTAGCCGCAATGCGACCTCGTTTGGATCAGCTTCGGCAGCCTTGGTAAAACTCGCTACTGCAAGATGAAAATCCTTATCCGCCAGCGCGCGCATCCCGCGAGCATTTTGAATGCGCGGGTCGTCTGCATAGCGACCTAGCGCCCGATCAAGCAACTGCCGCTCCTCGACGGAATTACCACGTTGGCGCAGGCTAGCCGCGCTGGCTAGGATTGCTTCGACGGACCCTTCATGTTGTAGCATGTTGATGTGAAAGCATAGCGTGTCCGATCACGCAAGGCTGCATGGGTGGTTCCGGTTGCATACTATAGGAGAGTGGGCGATGAACGCTACGGCTACACCGAGTTGGTTGCCGCCGGAATGGCTGACACATCGCTATGATCCGAGCCATGATGCGTTTCATTTTGTTCGAGCCGACCGTACGGTTCGGCGCGCCGTAGCGTTTCTGACTGACGAGCTCTTGCCGGACACTTCAGCACCGCTCGTCATCCGGCGACAAGATGTGGCGCTAGCGAGTAACGGACCACGGCTTAATTTTATTTTTCATTCCGCTTATTGTTGCTCTACACTTCTCGCGAACGCTTATGATCGGCCCGGAAAGAGTACGAGTTTCAAGGAACCCGTTCTGCTAAATGATCTCGTTGGCTGGCGTCACCGCGGCGGCGATCCTGGCGCTATTCGCGAGGTACTGTTTGATGGGCTAACTAGCCTCGCTCGGCCGTTCGAGCCGAGTGAAGTATGTGTGATCAAACCGTCGAATGTCGTTAACGGACTGGCATCTGCGATGCTGGCTGGACGGCCCAATGCTGCAGCGCTGTTGCTCTATGCGCCGCTCGACGCTTTTTTGGGGTCGATCGCCAACAAGGGGCTCTGGGGACGCCTCTGGGTGCGGGACCTGCTCGCCAAGTTTTTGAAAGAAGGGCTAGTGGAGCTCGGCTTCGGGCCGCAAGAGGTCTTTCTGCAGTCTGACCTTCAAGTCGCGGCGGTCGGCTGGCTCACGCAACACGTCTTGTTCGCCAAATTAGCTGCGGCGTGGCCGAATCGGGTCAAAACGCTCAGCAGCGATGCGCTGCTTGCGGATCCGGTCCGCGCACTTTCAGCACTCGACTTGTTGTTCGGCGTCCATGACTCCAGGGAAAGCCGTGAGAGGGTGGTCTCGAATATTTTCACCCAACATGCCAAATTCGGCGGAGCATTCGATGCAGATGACCGCGAACGCAATCGAATGATAGCAACGGAAGTGCACGGTGAGGAGTTGACGATGGTATCGTCGTGGGCGTCAACCGTCGCCCAGCAGGCCGGGATCGACATGGAGTTGGCAGGTCCGTTAATTCCGCGCTGACAGGCTCTTAGCCGCATTTCTACAGGTTGCAGCGCAGACAAAAAAGGGGCGACCCGAAGGCCGCCCCAGAATTTTGTAGTGACTGGCTTTCTTAGAAAGCAACCTTCACGGCAGCGCTAAACGACCGACCGATAGGGTCATAAGTCGACGGGAAGATATTTCCACTGTTCGCGGTCGTCGTTCCAGCCTGGCCGCCTACGACCGCAGGCTGCTTATTGAACATGTTCTGCACACCCAAGGTGAACTGAAACTTCTTGTTCACTTCGAACTGCAGCGTGAAGTCAAAGTAATTGTAAGCAGGGATCTTATTAAAATTGACCGTTTGTCCCGCCAACGCGGAGGTAGCCGCGCCCGTGTTGGTGATGGTACCAATGAACAGGTTGCGGCTTGCTGCGGTAAAGCCACGAGCAGCGAAGTCATCGGCCTGACCTTCATATTGCACCGCACCGATATGGCGCCACAACAGTGAGCCCGTCACACCATATGCCGAAAGACTAGTGCGCTGCTGCCACGAGATCTTAGGCTGAATCTGACCCAAGCTCGGACCGCAATTGGCACTGAAGTATCCCACGCAATCGCGATTGTAGGAAGTGCCTGAGGCACGGAACCGAAGATGGTCGGTCCAGTTGCCAACGAGTCCCAAGTCCAGCTTTACCGCACCAAATTTGTGATTCCAGTTGATCTTAAGATCAATACCGTCGGTTGCAAAGCGACCGTTATTGGTGAGCGGCGTCGGCAGACCAGGCGTAGTTGCAGTTGTACCGCTCAAGCGACCATTAACAGGGTTACGGCGAATCCCAGTGCAAACGGCGGAAGTTGCCGATGAAGCCGAAATGCTGCCGAAACAAGCCGAGACAACATCGCCCGGAACAGCGGCGGTAATCGCGTTATTGATCTTGATGTCAAAGTAATCGATCGAGATCGTAAGGTTGGGAATAATCTCCTGCGGCGAGAAGACGACACCGAGCGTGAACGTGTCGGCCTTTTCAGGCAGAATGTTCGGATTACCGCCGCCCGTCTGGTTGGCCTGTCCAGCAGAAGGATTCTGAATTGTGCCAATTGATGCCGCAGGAGCACCCTGCGCCACGCAGACTGCTGTCAAGTTGGCATTCCCCACCGGGGCCGTGCCAGCGCACGGATCAATCGTCAGATTGGTCAAACCGGTCACCACTGGGGTAAAAAGGTCAGCAATATTCGGCGCACGAACAGCCCGCTGATAATTGCCGCGCAGACGGACGCCAGCAGTCGGCTCCCAAGTCACGCCACCCTTGTAGGTGGTCGCGTTGAAATGCGGATTGCCTGGCGCGTTAATATTGTACGACGAATAACGCAGGCCAGCCTCAACCGTCAGCTCATGCAGGAAGGGCTTGTCATTAGCCAATGGCGCGATCACTTCGCCAAATGCTTCCTTTACGGTGTAACCACCGGTGAACGGCAGAACCGCGCCCCCAGCGCCGCCCAGCGTTGAAGGATCCTGCGCAAAGGCATCCGGAATGCGCTGATAGGTGTATTTGCGGTATTCACCGCCCACGGCGTAGCTGATTGGCTGTGACGAGCCCAGAACCGGGGCACCGAAATCGCCGGAAAGAAGCGCGCGGAACTGCGACAATTCGGTGTTGATGCGGATCGTGCTCTGCCCCTGGATGAAAGCGACCTGCGCTGGCGTAATGCTGCCAGCCGCACCAAACAGGTTCAACGGGACGCAGTTACCGCTCGTATCGATGCAGGTTGTCGTGTTTGTCGCGTTCAGTGCCTGCTGGACCCGTGGGTTGATCACGTAGCCGGACTGGGTCGAGGTCTGTTCGCTACGGCCGTAGGAAGCCGATACGTCAAGTGACATTGACCTTGCGATCTCGAACTTCAAACCAGCGCGCGCGTCATAAAGGTTGTTTTGATATTCGCTCTGACGCGGCCCGAGTTCTACCAACCGCCGATACACGCCTGGCAGCGGGATCGCAGCATTGGTGTTACACGCTGCGCCGAGCGCAATACCATTTGCGGTGCAAAGCTGATCGCGAATGGTCGAATTCAAATACGGGTTATTCGCCGGGATGGTCAACGCGTTGCCGAAAACACCCGATGGCGCAATGATCGACTTGATCGTGTTCGATGCGAACATACCGCGCGCGTAAAACTCAATCCCATCGGCGACATCATAATGAGTTGCGGCATAGGCGCTCTTCCGCACCAATGGCGTTTGGAAGATATTGTACGGGTTGAAGTTGAATCCCTGATATTGCGGAACCAAGTTCGCGCCGGACGGAGCCACCTGCAAATCCTGCGTCGCGAAAGAGATTGTCGTTGGCACTGAAGTAAACGAAGCGCCGGACGCCTTACCGCTTGTGCTGCTGATACCAAAAAGAGCAAAATCGGCGATTTGGTAGATTGGATTGACCTTGGTATAACCAAAGCTGAGGACCGCGTTGCCACGATCATCAGCAAAATTGGCGCCAACGGTCAAATCGCCGCGGACCGAGTAACCGTCGCCGCTCTGAGAGACCTTGTTCGACAAGCGAAGATCGACGCCTGTGAAATCACGGCGTGTGATAAAGTTTACCACGCCCGAAACCGCATCAGCGCCGTAAGTTGTCGATGCGCCGCCCGTAAGGACATCAACGCGCGAGACAAGCGCCAATGGAATGACGTTAAGATCAGTAGCCCCGTTGGCGAGCGACGGAACAAGGCGGTTTCCATCAAGCAAAACGATGTTACGCTGCACGCCCAAACCACGAAGATCGATCGTGTTCGTGCCGTTGGAACCGTTGTTAACCTGGCTACCGACGCCTGGTGAAACGCCTGGCAATGTACGAAGCAACTCTTCGGTTGTGTTGAATGCGCGCTTCTCAATTTCGGCACTGCCCACGACGCTCACCGGCGTCGAAGACGTCAAATTTGGATTGCGAATAAGCGTGCCAGTAACGACAACATCGGGCGTCGCTTCCGGTTGCGCGGCAGGCGCCGCCGGTGCGGTCTGCGCGGACGCTGACGTGGCGAAGCTGGCCACCGCAATCGCCGATAGCGCCGAGCCCATGCTGAGCGCGCGAATGAATTGTGCCGTTTTCAAGATTAGTCCCCTTTGCTTCGCCCGCGAACAGGCGCCGAGCATCCATGAAATTTCGTCTCAAATCCAACCTGCGCGTTCCACAGGGTAGTTTTCGACTTGGGCCGGGGGAATGACGCGCGCAACCAATTCTGTAAAGGCGATTGAACGAAGCAGCGGCGTGTTTTCAATCAGCTGTAGCCAAAATGCCACAATGCTACCCTAGAGGCTGCGCGCCTATTCCGTTCGGGGCATCGGCCCAGCAACCAGCAACGGGTCGATCTTCGCCTCGCGCCACTTGATGCTCCAGTGCAAATGCGGCCCGGTGGCACGCCCGGTCATACCGGAATAACCAATCATCTCACCGCGCTGGACATGTTCACCGACATGTACCGCAATCCGCGACAGGTGCAGGAACGCGCTGTTCAGGCCCATGCCATGATCGACCATCAGCAAATTGCCCTCAAGCGTGAAGGGATGATCCGCAGCCAGGATCACCACCCCGTCAGCCGGCGCCAGGACAGGGGTTCCCTGTGGCACAGCGACATCAATGCCGGAATGATAGGCGCCCGCCTCGCCATTCCGGTAGATCCGCTGTGACCCGAACAACGTCGAGATGCGTCCCGTGGTCGGCCAGAGAAATGGCTGCCGCCAACCGGCAGCGTCCGTTGTCATGCGCCGCGCCGCATTGATCTGCGCCAGTTCGGCCGGGCGCAGGCGCTCAAATTCCGGTTGCGGCACGGGATATTTGGGAAGGGAACTGAGCCGGGAGATGTCCCATTGGCGCGGCGCCACCGTCAAGGTGGCACGGATCTGACGCCCATCTTCGAGCGTCGCGACGATGCTCGCAACAGGCCCGGCATCGCGGTCAAAACCGATCACGAAGCGGCCATCCGGTGCAACGGGGATGGTCGCGCCGTTAAACAGCAGCAAGCTCGTGTCAGACGGTGCAATGCCAATCACCACACCGCCCTGCACCAGACTGCCGGCATAGCTGAAGGTGGTGCGCTCGGGCGCGCGGCGTGGTTGAACGCTCGGTGGCGCCTGGCGTGGTGACGGGGGCACAACCTGTACCTGCGGCACGATTGCCGGCGTCGTGCAACTGCCCGTTGCAATCAGCGCGGCAAGGCCAAAGCTCCAGCGCGCCCGCTTCCTCATTCCGGTGCCATTGCCCTGGTCGCCATTTCCGCGCCAGCATAGGCCTCCTGCCGCGCCACGCTCCAGTAACGCAGGTCATCAAGCGCGATCGATGCACCCGATACGGCGCAGACAACATGATCACCCGCGGCGAGGACACGAAACCCGTTGGCCATGTAATGGAGCCGGGCCGGGCGATCGCTGTTCGACATCAACATTCCAAATGACTTTCACTTCCTGCGGCACGCGAGTCACAACAGGCTTGGCTGATCTGTCGCGGTACCTTTCGCCTTGTCATATGCCGAGCCAGCGGCGCGCTCAACCTTGGCGTCGACCTCACCGTCCCGGAAATGGAGCGTCACGGCGCCCGCAGCGCGCGCTGCCGCCGCACTGCCCACCACGGCGCCACCGGTACGTGCCGCAACCCAGGCATATCCGCGCTCAAGCGGGCGGTTGGGATGGGCAGCAGTCAACAGACGCTCAACGCCGGTCAAGCGGTCGCGGGCGCGCGCCAAACGCTGTTCCAGCAAGGCCGGCCGCAACGCGCCGACCGACCGGTCAAGCATTCCCCGCGCCACCGTCACGCGACGTTCCAGCCCATAATCAAGCCGGACACCCGCCTCATCAGCGCGCTGGCGCTGCGGTGCGAGCAAGGCGTCTCGCCGGGGCATCACGCGGACCAGCGCGTCAAGCCGTTCCCGCCCGCGTTCGTGATACCGCCGTGCGCAGCGTTGACTGCGCTGGCCATAGCCGTCGATCGTCAGGCGCAGATCGGCCAACACCGGCACCGCCATCTCTGCTGCTGCAGTGGGTGTCGGGGCGCGGCGATCTGCGGCATAGTCGGCCAGGGTGGTGTCTGTCTCATGCCCGACGGCAGAGATAACCGGGATGGAACAGGCCGCGATGGCGCGTACGACAACCTCTTCATTGAACGCCCACAGATCCTCAATCGAGCCGCCACCGCGTGCGACGATTACCAGATCAGGGCGTGGGATAGCGCCGCCGGGCGTCAGCGCATCGAAACCGCGCAGTGCCGCTGCCACTTCACCCGCAGCGCCGTCTCCCTGCACCTTGACCGGCCACACCAGCACATGCGTCGGACAGCGATCCTCCAACCGGTGCAGAATGTCGCGGATCACCGCGCCGGTGGGTGAGGTCACCACGCCAATGACACGTGGCAAATACGGCAAGGGCTGCTTGCGCTCGGCAGCAAACAACCCCTCACCGGCCAGCTTCGCCTTCAGCTTTTCGAGCAGCGCCATCAGCGCGCCCTCGCCAGCCAGCTCCATGCGCTCGATGATGATCTGATATTTGGAACGACCGGGATAGGTCGTGACCTTGCCCGTCGCGATCACCTCAATGCCGTCCTGCGGCTGGAACGGCAGCATGTTGACCTGGCCCTTCCAGATCACGCCGTCGATCACCGCGCTTTCATCTTTCAGGCTGAGATAGGCATGGCCCGAAGCAACGCGCTTGTAGCCGGAAATTTCACCGCGCAGCCGCACATGGCCAAATTCATTCTCGACCACACGCTTCAGCTTCATCGCCAACTCACCAACCGATACCGGTGCGGCGTTGTCGCCCGGCACAGCCTCGGCTACGAGCCGGCCCGTCGTGTCGCTGGACAGGTTTTCGGAAAAGGGGTCGGCCATGAATGTCCTGTTGATCGGATCGGGTGGTCGTGAACATGCGCTGGCGTGGAAGCTGGCGCAATCACCCCGCCTGACGAAATTATTCGCAACCCCCGGCAACCCGGGCATCGCCGACCATGCCGAACTGGTCACGCTGGACGTGTGCGACCATGCCGCAACGGTGGCGTTTGCGCGCGATCACGACATTGGGCTGGTCGTGATCGGCCCGGAAGCGCCGCTGGTTGACGGTCTCGCTGACAGCTTGCGCGATGCCGGACTTGCCGTGTTCGGCCCGTCGCGCGCGGCGGCACAGCTTGAAGGATCCAAGGGCTTTACCAAAGACCTGTGCACCCGCGCCGGCATCCCCACGGCCGGTTATGTCCGCGCCCGCACCCTGGCTGAGGCTTGTATCGCACTTGACCGGTTTGGGGCGCCTGTCGTGGTCAAGGCAGACGGCCTTGCGGCCGGCAAGGGCGTTACCGTGGCGATGACCCGCGCGGAAGCCGATGAGGCGATCAACGCGCTGTTTGCGGAACCGGGCGGCGAAGCGGTGATCGAGGAATTCCTCGCAGGGGAAGAAGCAAGCCTGTTTGTCCTGACCGATGGCACGGCAATGATGCCGTTCGGATCGGCGCAGGACCACAAGCGTGTCGGCGACGGCGACACTGGCCCCAATACTGGCGGCATGGGCGCCTATAGCCCGGCGCGGATTCTCACCCCCGCACTCGAACAGCAAGCGCTCGACGAGATTGTTGCACCAACAGTGGCGACAATGCGCGCAGACGGCATCCCGTTTTCGGGCGTACTCTATGCCGGGCTGATGTTGACGCCTGAAGGGCCAAAGCTGATCGAATATAATGCCCGCTTCGGTGATCCTGAGTGCCAGGTGCTGATGACGCGACTTGAGGATGATCTGCTTGGTCTGCTGCTGGCGACGGCGACCGGCACACTCGCCGCGCATCCCGCACCACGCTTTGCCGGGGCCACCTCCCTGACCGTGGTGATGGCTGCGCAGGGCTATCCGGGCACGCCGCGCACCGGCGGTACGATAGCCGGGATTGCCAATGCCGAACAAGGCGGCGCGAAGGTTTTTCAGGCCGGCACCGCGCTTGCCGATGACGGGCTTGTCGCAGCCGGCGGGCGCGTCCTTGCCGTTACCGCCACCGCTGACGACGTTGCGAGCGCACAGACCAAAGCCTATCTCGCCATCGATCAGCTCGCCTTTCCGACCGGTTTTTGCCGACGCGATATCGGCTGGCGCGAAATCCTGCGCGAAGGCTAAGAGGGCGCCAATAACCGGAGCCGCATCATGACATCGATTTTCACCAGCAGCAGCATCGGCATGATGGCGATCATCATGTTGACTGGCATCGTGATCGCCCTTCTCGCAATGCGCGCCCAGGGTAGCAAGAACAGGGCGGATGACCGGCGATTGGAGGAGTCAGCACGACCCGTCACCGCCGCCACCGCCGATCCGGCGGATGCGGTACCGTCTGCCGCAACGACCGCCGCCATGGCCGACGACATATCGACGGTGCCAAACGCGCATCCGACGGCAACCGTGCCAGCGGCAAGCGACATTACCCAGTTAAAGGGGCTTGGTCCAAAGCTGGCCGCCACCCTGGCTTCATTGGGTTACACCCGCCTTGAACAGATCGCGTCACTCAGTCCGGATCAGGCTGCGGCGCTCGACGCCGAGTTGGGAAGTTTCCAGGGTCGCATGGCGCGCGACCGCTGGATCGAGCAGGCCAAGCTGCTGGTTGCCGGAGATCGTGCCGGCTATGAAGCCGCCTTCGGCAAGCTTGGCTAGAACGGCAAGTCAGACCGTAGAATCGTCTAGTCCCGGCTCCAGCGCGCCCAGATGGCGGTGGGCAGCAACAGACCACGTGTCTCTTCACGCACCGCCAACTCACCAACCTCAACCCTGCCGCCAAGGTCTGCGAAGGTCTGCGACAGCAACTCGCCAATCGCCAGCGCTGACATGCGCACGGCATAGACGGTGAGAAACAGGAAGCGCGACTCCGCATCAAGCAGCTTGCGGCAATCCGCGATCAGCCCGGGCAGCCCCTCTTCCAGCCGCCAGACCTCGCCCTCGGGGCCACGCCCGAATTTGGGCGGATCGAGCAGGATACCGTCATATCGCCGGCCGCGCCGTACCTCGCGTGCGATGAATTTGGTCGCATCGTCGGTCATCCAGCGGATCGGCTTGTCGGCCAGCCGCGCCAACACCGCATTGGCGCGGGCGGCCTCGACCGACTTTTTCGAGGCATCAACATGGACCATGCGCGCGCCCTTGCTCGCCAGCGCCAGCGTTCCGACCCCGGTATAGCCGAACAGGTTGAGACACTCCGGCGCGTCCATCCCGGCGATGCGTTCTCGCATCCAGCTCCAGACCGGTGCCATATCGGGGAAGAAACCAAGATGACGGAACGGTGTCGTCTGGGCGGTGAAGCGCACATCATCCCACACCATCGGCCAGCCATCGCGCGGCACGGGATCAATATAGTCCCAGCGACCGCCGCCATCTTCATCTGAGCCGGGCACGAATTCGGCATGGGCCTGCCAGTCGTTGCTCGCCGGTGCCCAGAGCGCCTGTCCCTCGGGGCGAATGAAGCGGAAGCGGCCATAGCGCTCGAGCTTGCGACCATGGCCGGAGTCGATCAGCCCATAATCGGCCCACGGCTCCCCGATCAGCGTGTCGAGCTTCACGTCGTGGCCCGTGCGCTGATATAACCGGTGACCGCCTCAAAGGTCGCTGGCAAGATGTCATAGCGCTCCTCCCGCTCGAACAGGTCGCCAAGGCGAACGGGCAGCGGTGGTCGCACGCCAGTCGCGCGTTCGACCGCATCGCCAAATTTTGCCGGGTGCGCGGTGGCCAGCGTGACGACCGGAATGTCGCTGGCAAGGCCAGCGCGGCGCGCAGCGGACAGGCCGATGGCGGTGTGCGGATCGATCACCTCACCCGCGCCTTCATGCGCCCAGCGCATCGCCAGTGACATATCGTCAAGATCGACCCGGTCACTGGCAAAGAGCGGCGCGGCGCCTTCGCGTTGGGCGTTGCTCAAGCGCATCGCCCTGGTGGCCTCAAAGCCGCGCATCTGTTCGGCCATGGCAGCACCGTTGCGACCGCCCAGATCAAACAGCAGTCGTTCGAAATTGCTCGACACCTGAATGTCCATCGACGGGCTTGGCGTTGCGACGACCACGCCCTGCGAATAGTCACCGGCTGACAACGCACGGTGCAGGATGTCGTTGACATTGGTCGCCACGATCAGCCTGGCCACGGGCAGCCCCATCTTCGCGGCGACATAGCCGGCAAAGACATCACCGAAATTGCCCGTTGGCACGGAAAAGGCGACGGGACGCTCGGGTGCGCCGAGACGAACGGCGGCGTAGAAATAGTACACCACCTGCGCCATCAGCCGCGCCCAGTTGATCGAATTGACCGCAGAGAGCGTGAAGCGCCCGGCAAAGTCACGATCATTGAACATCGCCTTCACCAGCGCCTGCGCGTCGTCAAAGCTGCCCTCAATGGCGATATTGTGGATGTTCGGCGCGAGCACCGTCGTCATCTGGCGACGCTGAACATCAGACACGCGGCCCGCCGGGTGGAGCATGAACACTTCGACGCCTGCACGCCCGGCCAGCGCGTCGATCGCGGCAGAACCGGTGTCGCCCGAGGTCGCGCCCACCACGGTCAATTGCTTGTCAGTGCCCGACAGGAATCGTTCAAACAGCAAGCCGAGAAACTGGAGCGCAACATCCTTGAAGGCAAGCGTCGGACCGTGGAACAGCTCAAGCAACCATTGTTGCTGATCGAGCTGGACCAATGGCGTCACGGCGACGTGCGAGAAACGGCCATAGGCCGCCGCACAAAGTGCGCGCAGTTCCTCGCGAGCGATAACATCCCCGATAAACGGCGCCATGATCGCGACCGCCGTATCAACATAGGAAAGGCCGCGAAGGTTCGCGATTTCGCCGGTCGTGAGCGCTGGCCACGTCTCCGGCAGATAGAGGCCGCCATCGCTGGCTAGGCCGGCAAGTGTCGCGCCCTCGAAATCGAGCGTTGGCGCATTCCCCCTGGTGCTGACATACCGCATGGCCAGCGCGGTTAGCCGCGCACGCCGCACGGCACAAGCGCGACGCCTATATTGCGCGCATCCGACGACGCAGTGCGAGGCCGTAAATGATCGCGGCGATGGCAGCGAACAGGAACCACTGCACGGCGTAAGCAAGGTGATTATTGGGCACCGTCGACAGATCAGCGGCCGGGTTTGGCGCAAGATTCGCCAAGGGGGGATCCGCAATCAGCATCAGTGTCTTTGGCGTATGCGAGAACGCAGCGGCAATCATTGGCGCATCGTTTGGCGCATGGCTGATATAGCCGCTCACCTTGCCGCCCGCCCAATCTGGCTTGGCCTTGGCGCTTGATGCGATGCCGATCTGGACAAGGAACCCGGGGCCTTCGGCGCCGGTTGAACAGTGCGTAATCTGCCGCCAGCCCTGGTTGCCACGCGCATCGCGTCCTCCCCGCGTTTGCCATGCAACGGGCTTCAGGCAAAAGGCGCTGGCACGCCGAAAGAGCAGCGAGTCGCCAATCGGGATGGCCGGAAAAGCAATCGGCGCCAGCCGTTGATTGGTGGCCAGCTGTGCCAGCAGCGCATCCTTTTCACCTCGGCGCTGTAACTGCCAGATGCCAAGCGCGACCATCACAGCCATCGCCAGGCCGACGAACAAGGTTGCCAGAATGGGGAATCGCTTCATGGCTTCGTCTCGCTGATGCGACCCTCACGGGCGGCGTTGCGATATTCCGCGCCCATCAATGCGGATTTGGCGACCCGCAATGCCATGATTGTTCCGGCCAGTGTCACCGGCGCCCAGATCGCGATTTGCACCCACAGCGGCGGATCGAAACGCAACTGCATCCAGGCCGCCAGTCCGACGACGATTGCGCCAAGAATCAGCGTCAGGAATGCCGCAGGGCCATCTCCGACGTTGAACCCGGAAAAATCCAGTGCGCAGCTCTTACAGCTCGGCGCGAACGCCACCGGGCCAGAAAACAATGTCCGCGCGCCACAGCGCGGGCATTGTCCCATCAATGCCGCCCGCACGGGCGACGGCGCAGGAACGCCGTCTGCCCGCAACTCGGTCATCCGGCGTGTACCGGTGCGCCCCAGCCGCCCCAGACATAGATGGCGACGAACAGGAACAACCACACGACATCGACGAAGTGCCAATACCATGCCGCCGCTTCGAAGCCGAAATGCTGCTTCGGCGTGAAGTCACCGCGATAGGCGCGGATCAGGCACACGGTCAGGAAGATCGTGCCGATGATGACATGGAAGCCGTGGAAGCCGGTCGCCATGTAAAAGGAGGCGCCGTAATTTAGGCCCGCAAACGGAAAGGGTGCCCCGGCATATTCATAGGCCTGGATCGAGCTGAACGTCAGGCCAAGCAGGATGGTGCACCACAGGCCCTTGAGCACGCCGTCATCCTGACCGACGCCGATCAGGCCCCACAGGCCCTTCTTCTCGCCACCGCGCTGTCCGTGGATCAACGCGTGATGTGCCCAGGTTACTGTCGTGCCCGACAGCAGCAGGATCAGGGTGTTGAGCAAGGGGAAGTGGAATGCGTCCAGAACCTCGATGCCCTTGGGCGGCCATTGTCCGACCACCGCCGCCGTATCGGCAATGACCTCTGCCGAATGCGACGCGACATCCCAGGTGATATTCGCCGGGAACAGTGAAAAGTCGAAAAAGGCCCAGAACCAGCCAACGAAGAACATCACTTCGGAGGCGATGAACAGGATCATGCCATAGCGCAGATGGAGTTGGACAACCGGGGTATGGTCGCCCTGATTCGCTTCGCGCACCACGTCGGCCCACCAGAAATACATCGTCGCGAGCACACCGGCGAGGCCAAGCCCGAAAATCTCGGCGCCCCAGGCAGCCTTGTGCATCCACATGATGCCGCCTGAAGCCATTGCCAGCGCGGAAAACGCCCCCATCAACGGCCAGAAGCTTGGTTCAAGGATATGGTAATCGTGGTTCTTGGCGCCGGACATGGTGCTTTCCCATTTGCTCTGTTGGTGTCGCTCTAGCTTGCAGCCTTCGCAGAATCTACCGGGTAAAATGTGTAGCTCAACGTGATCGTCTGAATGTCGCTCGCATCAGGATCGCTGAGGATTTTGGGATCCACGAAAAAGATCACCGGCATCCGTGCCGTTTCACCCGGCTTGAGCGTCTGCTGTGTGAAGCAAAAGCATTGGATCTTGGTGAAATATTTCCCGGCTTGCGCCGGGGAAACATTATAGGTGGCGGTCCCCGTTATCGGGTGATCAGAAACATTGGTCGCCGTAAAAAACGCCATGTCGCGACCACCAATATCAACCGTGTCCGACGGGCTTTCCGGTTTGAAGCGCCAGGGAAGCTTGGGATCGACATTGGTGTCAAAGTCGATGCGAATCTTGTGATCAACGGCACCCGGCGCGGCCAGTCCACGATTGGTGGTGCCATTCAGACCCGTTGCCTGGCAAAAAAGCCGGTACAACGGCACGCTGGCCCAGGCGAGGCCGGTCATGAAACACACGCCAAGCACTGCAAGGATCGCAGTGCGATGTGGGCGATTTATCATGCGTGGCCGGCCCTGATCTTGGCAATCGAGACGACGAAGATCAAAATCGTCAACGCACCCAACAATACGGCCACCACGACGGCACGATCACGCTGGCGGCGGCGGATCAGATCTTGGTCTTCAGGGGTCATGCTACAATCCAGCGATCGACCACGAGTACACCGAACAGGATGAACTGGTAGAGGATCGAATATTTGAACAGCCGCTTTTCAGGCAACATCGCGTCGTCCGCTGCGGTCGCGGTGCGAAAGCTCACCTGTGCCGCCAGCAGCGCAAAGACCAGCGTCGAAACCACCGCCACAACACCATAGAGCGACCCGGCCAGCCCCAACGGCCAGGGCGCAATTGCTGCTGCCGCCATGGGCAGGGTATAAAGACCGATCTGCTGGCGCGTCACCCGCTCACCGGCGACAACCGGCAGCATCGGAATGCCCGCCGCCGCATAATCCGTCTTTACGAACAGCGCGAGCGCCCAGAAATGCGGCGGCGTCCACAAAAAGATGATGGCGAAAAGCAACACCGGCATCAACGTGATCTGGCCCGTTGCCGCAGCCCAGCCAATCAGTGGCGGGAAGGCACCCGCTGCACCACCGATGACGATATTCTGCGGCGTTCGCGGCTTGAGCCAGGCGGTATAGACCAGCACATAGAACAGGATCGAAACGGCCAGGACAGCGGCCGAAACGAGATTGACCATCAGCCCCATGAAAAGGACCGAGAAGCTCCCAAGCCCGACCCCGAAATGCAACGCCGCCTGGCGCTCCATCCGGCCCGCTGGCAATGGCCGCCCACGGGTACGCTTCATCAGCGCGTCAACATCGGCCTCATACCATTGGTTAAGGGCAGCGGCGGCGCCGGCGCCAAGCGCGATGCACAGGATTGCGGTGAAACCGATCACCGGGTCGACATGGCCCGGTGCCGCCAGCAAGCCGCACAGGCCGGTGAACACGACCAGCGTCATTACCCGGGGCTTGGTCAGCGCCAGGAAATCACGCCAGTCGGCCGTCACCATCATGGTGCGATCGGCAGTGTTCGTCGTCATGCCACTCTTCCTGCCACCTGCGGCGGCTGCGGTCGTCAGTCGATCCGCGGAAGCGTTTCAAACTGGTGATATGGCGGCGGGCTGGACAGCGTCCACTCAAGTGTGGTCGCGCCTTCGCCCCATGGGTTGCTCTCCGCCTTCTTGCCCGCGAACAGCGACCAGAAAAGGTTGACGAAGAAGATCAACATGCCCAAGCCCATGATCGCGTAACCAATGCTGGCGACACCGTTCCACTTGGCAAGGGCATCGGCATAGTCAGGCACACGGCGCTGCATCCCCTGCAATCCGAGGAAGTGCATCGGGAAGAACATGACGTTCACGCCGATGAAGAATACCCAGAAGTGCAGTTGACCGAGAAACTCGTTCAGCATCTTTCCGGACATTTTCGGGAACCAGTAATAGAAACCCGAGAACAGGCTGAACACCGCGCCCAGCGACAGCACATAGTGGAAGTGCGCGACGACGTAATAGGTGTCCTGCACGTTGTCATCGACGCCGCCATTGGCCAGCACGACGCCTGTCACACCACCCACGGTGAACATGAAGATGAAGCCGATCGCCCACAGCATCGGCGATTTGAACGACAGGGAGCCGCCCCACATCGTGGCGATCCACGAGAAGATCTTGATGCCGGTTGGCACCGCGATGACCATCGTCGCGGCGGTGAAGTACATCTTGGTATTCACGCTGAGGCCGGTGGTGAACATGTGGTGCGCCCACACGACAAAGCCGACCACGCCAATCGCCACCATGGCATAGGCCATGCCGAGATAGCCAAACACCGGCTTCTTCGAGAAGGTCGAGATCACCTGGCTGACAATGCCGAAGCCCGGCAGGATCATGATGTACACTTCGGGGTGGCCGAAGAACCAGAACAGATGCTGGTACAGCACCGGATCACCGCCGCCATTCGGATCGAAGAAGGTCGTGCCGAAATTGCGGTCGGTCAGCAACATGGTGATCGCCGCCGCGAGCACCGGCAATGCGAGCAGCAGCAGGAAGGCAGTGACCAGCACCGACCACACGAACAGCGGCATCTTGTGCAGCGTCATGCCCGGCGCGCGCATGTTGAAGATGGTGGTAATGAAATTGATCGCCCCGAGGATCGAACTCGCGCCGGCAAGGTGCAGCGCGAGAATGGCCATATCTGTTGATGGCCCGGCCTCCTGCGTCGAGAGCGGGGCATAGACCGTCCAGCCTGTCCCGGCGCCACCGAAGAGCGGCGAGGCGAACAGCAGGATCATCGACGGGACGAGCAGCCAGAAGCTGATATTGTTCATCCGCGGGAAGGCCATGTCCGGCGCGCCAATCATGATCGGCACGAACCAGTTGCCGAAACCACCGATCATCGCTGGCATGACCATGAAGAACACCATGATCAGGCCATGCGCGGTGATCAGTACGTTCCACAGGTGGTTGGCCTCATCAGCCGTGCCCTTGCCGTGCAGAAACTCATACCAATAGCCGAGATACTGGATACCCGGCTGGGCCAGCTCGGCGCGCATCAGGCCTGAAATTGCGCCACCGACAACCCCCGCGAAGATCGCGAAGATCAGGTACAGCGTGCCGATGTCCTTGTGGTTGGTTGACATGAACCAGCGCGCAAAGAAGCCCGGCTTGTGATCGCCATCGTGATGCGCGTGATCGTGGTGCGCCTCATGGGCGTGCGACGAAAGGGCGGTATCGGTCATGTTCTTACTGTCCGGTGTTGCCGGCGCCGGCCGAGTTGGCGGTCGCAGTCAGGTTGGTCTCGGGAGCGGCGTCTGCTGCGTTCGCGGTGACGGTTTCAGCGGCGGGAGCAGCAGGCTTGGCGCCGGGCATCGTGCCACCCTTGGCTTTCACCCACGCCGCAAACACCTCAGGCTTCACGGCCACCACAGTGATCGGCATATAGCCGTGGCGCGAGCCGCACAGCTCAGAACAGACGCCGAAATAAACGCCCTCATTCTTGATGGTGAAGCTGGTCTCGTTGATCCGGCCCGGAATCGCGTCGAGCTTTACCCAGAAAGCGGGAATCGACCAGGCATGAATCACATCCCTGGACGTGGTGAGCAGGCGAATCGGCACGCCAACGGGGAGAACAACGCGCTGGTCAGTCGCGAGCAGACGCGGACCATCAGCGTCGGTGCGGGCACGCTCGGTGCCGCTGACTTCATTGGCCTCCTTGAGCATGTTCGATGTCAGCTGAATGCCGCCATGGCCAGGATACTCATAGGTCCAGTACCACTGGTTACCGATCGCCTTGAGGGTCACGGCATTGGCTGGTGGTGCCTTGTACTGCGCCTGCAGCAGGCCAATCGACGGGGCCGCGATGCCAGCAAGGATCAGCACCGGAATCAACGTCCAGGCAATTTCGAGGAAGGTATTGTGCGCCGTCTTGGTCGGCACCGGGTTAGCGGCGCGACGGAACCGCAACACCACCCAGATAAGCAAGGCGAGGACAAACAACGAAATGACCGTAATCACCGGGAAGAGAATGTGATCGTGGAACTTCATCGCGCGTTCACCGGTCTCGGTGAACTGCGCCTGGAGGCCCAGCGCCCCATCAGTCGGCTGGCCAACACCGGCCACCGGCAGCATGGCTGGACCGCCATCCATCGCCAGCATCGGGTCGGTCGCGGTCGTGGCCGCAGGTGCTGTTGCGGCACTGGCCGCAGGCGCTGCCTGTTGAGCCGGTGCTGCATGTCCCACGCTCGCGACGGCCAACCCCATGGCCAGCGCGAACATTCTGAGTCCCGTCATACGCATGCGTCGTTGTTACCCTTGCGATGGCGCCGATTGATCCGACGCGAGGCGGGAATACGCCTTCTTGCGCCGGGCCTATACGCCGCACCTGCCCGTGTCTCAAGCGTGTCGAGACGGTTTTTTGCCAATGGCAGGTCAGCGGGGCCGTTGCGCGGGCCGTTCGCCACCCCTATCAGGCGCCCGGCCAACAGCTTGCAGAGGCCGTGACCAATGACAGAAGATGAAATTCTCGCCGAGTTCCGCGCCGCTGATGCGCTGCTCGAGGGGCATTTCATCCTTTCGTCCGGGCTGCGGTCATCACGTTATCTGCAATGCGCCCGTGTGCTGATGAACCCGGCGCGCGGCGCGCGGCTGGCAACGGCATTGGCGCAAACCCTGTCCGCCGATCTTCGGCAGTCAATCGACGCTGTCGTGTCACCGGCTATGGGCGGGGTCATTGCCGGGCATGAAATGGGCCGTGCGCTCGGCGTCGATGCGATGTTCCTTGAGCGTCCGGATGGCGTGTTCGGGCTGCGTCGCGGTTTCCGACTCGCGCCTGGCGCCCGCGTTCTTATGATGGAAGATGTCGTCACGACCGGCTTGTCGTCGCGCGAAGCCATCGCCGCGATTCGCGCAGCAGGCGGCGTGGTCGTGGCCGCTGCCGCGCTGGTTGATCGCTCGGGAGGCAATGCTGATCTGGGGGTTCCTTTCTTTCCCCTGCTGCGCCTTGAAGTGCCGACCTTCGCCCCTGACGCCCTGCCGCCGGAGCTCGAAGCGATCCCGCCGGTCAAGCCGGGAAGCCGTGCAACATGACCGACGTCCTGCGCCTTGGTGTCAACATCGACCATGTCGCGACCGTCAGGAACGCGCGCGGCTCCGGCTATCCCGACCCGGTCAGGGCCGCATTGCTGGCTGCCGAAGCGGGCGCCAACGGCATCACCGCCCATCTGCGCGAAGATCGGCGCCATATTACCGACGACGACATTGCCCGCTTGTCCGAACAGCTGACTATTCCGCTCAATCTCGAAATGGCGGCGACCGACGAAATGCTGGCAATTGCGTTGCGCCATCGGCCACATGCCGCCTGCATTGTGCCCGAAAAGCGCGAGGAACGCACCACCGAGGGCGGATTGGACGCCGCTGGCCAGCACAACCAGCTGCAGCATCTCGTTGATTCACTGGGGCAGGCACGGATTCGCGTTTCATTGTTCATTGAACCCGATCCGCGTCAGATTGACGCTGCGCTGCGGCTCGGCGCCCCGGTCGTTGAACTGCACACCGGTCGCTATGCCGAGCTGTCGGGCGAAGCACAGGCAGACGAATTGCGGCGCCTTGCCGATGCCGCTGCGCTGGCGGCCAAGAACGGCATTGAAGTTCATGCCGGACATGGCCTGACCTACACCAATGTCGCACCGATCGCGGCCATTCCACAGATCCGCGAGCTCAATATTGGTCATTTCCTGATTGGAGAGGCGCTGTTTGTCGGCCTGGGAGAAAGTGTCCGCGCGATGCGATCAATCATGGATGCGGCACGATGATGTACGTTGAAGCGCGCGACGCCAGCCGGCGCGCCCATGCGGCAAGAGCATCATGATCATCGGACTCGGCTCTGACCTCTGCAATATCGAACGAATCCAGGCGTCGCTTGATCGTTTCGGGACAAGATTCGAGTTGCGGGTGTTCACCGATGTCGAGCGCGCAAAAGCCGCCCGCCGCCCATTTACCAAGGCCGGAACCCTGGCCAAGCGCTTCGCCGCGAAGGAAGCCTTTTCCAAGGCAGTCGGTACCGGCTTCAAGCGTGGCGTGTTCATGAAGGACATTGGCGTGGTCAACGCGCCCTCGGGCGCGCCGACCCTCGCCCTCACCGGCGGGGCCAAGGCAAGGCTTGACGCATTGACGCCTGCAGGCCACGTCACCCGCATCCATTTGACGCTGACCGACGACCACCCCTGGGCACAGGCTTTCGTCATCATCGAGGCAATCGCTGCTGAAAGCGACAGGACGAGTTAATGAGCGAAGAGTTGGTGTTACCTGCCGAAACAGAGATCGCGGCACCCGCCGCTGACGCGGCGCCGGGCGCAAAGCCGAAAACGGACTGGAAGGCAGAGCTGAAGGGCATCGCCTGGCTTGTACTGGCCGTGCTCGGCTTCCACAGCTTCATCGCCAAGCCCTTCTACATTCCGTCGGAATCGATGCTGCCGGGGTTGCTCGTTGGCGATCAGCTGGTCGTCAACAAGTTCGCCTATGGCTGGTCATTTGTTTCACCGACCATCCCCAATCCGGTGGCGATCTTTCGCAGTGCCGTGCTGCACCAGCCAGTCGAAAGCTGGGGTTTTCAGTTACCGCATATGAAGGGCCGGCTTTTCGGCAGCCTGCCGGAGCGCGGCGATGTGGTGATCATTACGCCGCCCGGTCGCAACACCGATTATATCAAGCGCGTCATTGGCCTCCCGGGCGACCGGTTGCAGGTTGTCGGTGGCGTGGTCATTCTCAATGGCGTGGCCGTGAAGCGCTCGCCGCTCCATTATGTCGATATCGCTGATTATGGCGGGATCCCGATCGAGGACGGGTCACCGATGCCAAAGGCAACATGCGATCCGAGCGAATATAGCCCGCAGGCGTTGCAAACCGGCAAGGACGGCAAGCACTTCTGCCAGTTGCCCGTCATTACCGAAACGCTGCCCAATGGTCGCCACTTTGACACGGTTGATCTTCAGCAGGGTTATGGCGACGGCGACAATTATGGCCCGATCACGATTCCCGCCGACCATGTCTTCGTGATGGGCGACAATCGTGATCGCAGTGCCGACAGCCGTTTTCCTGTTGAACAACTTGGCCTTGGCGGCCCCGTGCCGTGGGAATATGTTGGCGGGCGGGCCGAGTTCATCACCTTCTCCAAAAGCGGCCGTGGCGGCTGGAGTCCGCTCGACATTGGCAAGTGGTTTCGCAGTGGTCGGGCCGGTACCTCGCTCCACCCCGCGGGCAGCAAGTGACGCAAAAATGACGCGCCTGCCCGATGCGCTGACCCGGTGGGTGGCAGGCCGGTCGGCATGATCCGCCTCCATGGCTATTGGCGATCCTCCGCCGCCTATCGCGTCCGCATTGCCCTGGCGCTGAAAGGCGCGCGATACGAGTCTGTCGAGGTCAACCTCGTCACCGGCGAGCAACGCAACCCAGCCTTCCGCGCGCGCAATCCGCAAGGGCTTGTTCCGGCACTTGAGGTGGATGGAATCATCATCACCCAAAGCCTGGCGATCATCGACTATCTCGACGCCACCCTGCCCGAACCGGCGTTGGTGCCGCGTGAGCCGGTGGCACGCGCCACGGTGCTGGCACAGGCGCTGGTGATCGCCGCCGATATTCATCCGATCGACAATTTGCGTGTCCTCAATCGCCTGACGGAACAGTTTGGCGCCGATCAGGCGGCGAAGGATGAATGGTACCGCCACTGGATTGCGGAGGGTTTCGCCGCACTGGAAGCAATGGCTGGAAACGGCCCCTTTCTCGGTGGCGATTCGCCAAACCTCGCCGACATCTGCCTTGTCCCGCAAATGTATAACGCCAGACGTTTTGACCTGGCGCTGGGGGCCTATCCCAAACTCGTCGCCGCAGATGCCGCGGCGCAAGCGGTACCTGCAATTGCTGCCGTGCATCCCGACCGGGTCAAGCCGGCATAGCGGGTGCCAACACCGTGCCGTGACCGGCGTGGCACAACGTTGCCAAGGGTGACTGATCCCCCTAGATCACGCTCGTTCCGGCATTGACCGGCTTTTTCGCGCAGGTTGCCAGGTGCAGATTTCCTCCGGCCCCAAAATTGATGGCGAGCCGCTCGCCACGGCGGCTCCTGATCTTTCGGGCAGCGAGCCGCTGGAAATGGTCAAGCGTCGTTGGCCGACCATATTGGGCGGGATCATCACATTGGCGATGATCGCCATGCTCGGTCACCAGTTATTCGTGGCCGGGTTGGCAGGGCTGGTCAGCGCATTGCCGCGCAACCCGGCTTTTTACCTGTTTTTCCTGCTTTACTATTTTTCTCCGATCATCGGAGACTATGTGATTTTCCGGCGCCTGTGGCGCTTGCCCGCAAGCGGCTTCGCCGCGCTGAACCGCAAACGCATCGCCAGCGAGATGATCGGCTATTCGGGCGAAGCCTATTTCTATGCCTGGGCGCGACAACGCACGGCGATGGTCGCGGCCCCCTTTGGGGCGGTGAAGGACGTCACCATCTTGTCGGCAATTGCCGGAACAGTTGTAACGCTTGCCATTCTCATCGTGGCATTCCCCTTTGCCATTGGCCTGCTGGACGCCGGCATGATCCGTGTCATCGGCGGGTCCGCCGTCCTTATTTTCGTCCTGTCGTTGCCGATCCTGATCTTTTCCAAACGCGTCTTCTCGCTCGACCGGCGCTCACTGTGGTGGATTTTTGCGGTTCATTGCGGTCGCGTCCTGGGGGGCGCGGTGCTGGTGGCGCTGACCTGGCATTTCGGCTTGCCCGATATCGCACTCGCGACATGGATGTTGCTCTCTGCCGCTCGGATGCTGGTGTCACGATTACCGATGGTACCAAACAAGGATCTCGTCTTTGCCAACATTGCCACCATGCTGGGCGGCGAACATGCGCAGATGGCGCAAATGCTGGCAATCGTGGCGGCGTTGCTGCTCGTCACCCATGCAGCGATCATTCTTGTCCTGGCCGGGTACAGTTTCTGGGCACGGACGCGCACTGCGCGCCAGACCAGCCAGATCAGCTGAGAAGATCACCATAGCGGCCCGGGGTTCTGCCCGGGCACAAGGCGGTGAAACTCCGGTCGATACTTTCAAGCAATCGCGGCACGCCATTGTCACCGGGGTGCACCGCGATCCGCACAACGCGCATCGGGCGCAACACGCGACGCAGCAGCGCCGATGCGGCAAGTGAGCTCAACTGCCGGTTGCGGGTGCGGCTGGCCCAGGTAATGACCGGCCCGCTGGCCACGACCCGATTGCCCTGTGTCGGCGCCCAGACCCGCCGATGGTCCTCAGCCAGCGCGAAGCCTGCGTCGGTCAACGCCCCCTTCGCGGCATCGGAATAGAGCCATGCCGGCGCAATAAACCCCGCCGCTTGCCGACCAATAATATCTTCGACCAACGCCTTGCCCCGCGTCATGCGATCAAGTGCTTCCTTGGCATCAAGGCCAAGAAACTCGCCCTCGCCAGCCGTCATATGCTTGGCACGCCAGGCGTCGGTCCCGCTATGAACCGAGGTGTCACGGTGAAACCACCCATGGACGAACATTTCCACACCCGCATCAGCCCAGGTGCGCAGCCGCGTGGCAAAGGGGGTTCCGGCGCTGATCGGCGCCTCACCCCAATGGTCGGGCACCACAAGCATCGCCAGCCGCATGCCACCAAGGTGGCCGGCAAGCCGGTCAGCCAGGGCATCAACCGGGCCTTCAAACTTGGGCGAAACATCGTGAATTGAGGCAAGCAGTTTCTTCATCGACCCTGAAATAGCGCCTTGCGCCGCCCCTGCACAGTCAGCGATCGCACCTGCCCTGCTCCGGCTCGCCCGAACTGCACCTTTTTTTGGCCAAACTTGGTGGCTTATACGGCGCGCCCCGTCGCGATTGATCGGCCGATTCCTGTTCATCGCAGGTCAAAGCCGCTGTGCGATACGTGCGGGTTGTAAACGCAATCATGCGAGTGTTCAAAATGTCGGTGAAGAAAGCTTTGGTTACCGTGGCGACGATCCCGATGGCGCTGTTGCCGTTGTCGGTACCCGCGCACGCCGGTGTGCTCGGCGATGACAGTGCAGCGTGCAGCAGCGGGCATGGACCGGCGATTCATGCCAATATTGTCGGGCTGAAGGACCGCACCGGCGAGGTAAAGCTGGAACTCTATCCCGCCAATGAGGCTGATTTTCTGCGCGACGATTATCTGCTGATCCAGGAGCATAAATTGTTCCGCCGGGTCATTGCCCGCACACCGCAGTCCGGCAGCGTGGAAATCTGCATCAAGGTTCCGGCGCCTGGGCGATACGCCCTGCTGTTCACGCACAATCGCGATGGCAAACCCAAGTTCGACATCTGGTCTGATGGCGCCGGTTTTCCGAGCAATCAGCGGCTCGGGCGATCCAGGCCAAAGGTCAATCAGGCAATCATTGACGTCGGCGATGGCGTGGCAACGACCAACATCCGCGCGCAGTATCTGCGCGGCCTTGGCGGCTTCGGCCCCATGAAGGAATAGCCGCGAGATTCCCGACGGCGCCGTGACTGCGACCAGCCCGTGGCGTCAGGGAAGGTCCGGCAGCCGCCAGTCGATCGGCTCGCGACCATTGGCACTGAGGAACGCATTGGCCCGGGAAAAGGGCCGGCTTCCGAAGAAGCCGCTATAGGCAGACAAGGGAGACGGGTGCGGCGCCCTGAGCACCAGATGCCGCCCACCCTGTGCCACATCGGCAACGAAGCTGGCCTTTTTCTGTGCATAACTACCCCACAGGACAAACACCGTCGGTTCCGGTCGCGCCGCAACCAGCCCGATGACTGTGTCGGTGAATCTCTCCCATCCGCGATCACGATGCGCTGCTGCGCGGCCCATTTCCACGGTCAGCACGCTGTTAAGTAACAGCACGCCCTGGCGTGCCCAGTGCTCCAGAAATCCATGCTGCGGCGGAACAATATCAAGATCGCTACGCAATTCCTTGTAAATATTCACCAGACTCGGGGGCACTTTTACGCCCGCCGGCACGCTGAAACAGAGACCATGCGCCTGCCCAGGACCGTGATACGGATCCTGACCCAGAATGACAGCCCTGACAGACTCGAGCGGCGTCAGGTCAAGCGCTCTGAAATACTCTGCCCCTCTGGGGAAAATTTGTTTGCCACCGGCCTTTTCCGCCACGAGGAACTCTTTGAGCTGCCTCATATAGGGTTGGGAAAACTCGTCTGCGAGCGGCGTTCGCCAGCTTTCGCTGAGGCGAATTGCGCCGCTCGATGACGTTGGGCCAGGTGAGACTTGGGGTGGAGCCAGGTTCATCCCGCCTGCTTAACCACCCCGGCATCGGGGGCAAGCCTGGATGCTTGGGGCCGCCTTGCGGCACCATTGCTGGTCGAGCGACCGACAATCACCAAATCGGCAGGCGCGCAGAACAATATACTGACTGTGAGGGCGCGGACCATATTGCCGCGCCCGCTTGATGCGTTGGGATCACGCAACCCCAACAACGGGGACCGCCGCGCTGAACAAAACGGCCGAGAAAAACAGCGCTCCAACGAGCGAGAGCGCAAGACGCTGAGCGGACTCAAAACGAGCAATCATGATGTAACCTTCCTGAACTTGGTCATCCAGACTATCTGGTGACTGATGCCGATCAGGATTGCATCAAGCGTGCCAGGAATTTTAGATTGTTGATTTTATTACATAATATGTAATTCGCGGCACGAAATTGCGGCGAAACCAAAAAACAATTACGGATTTTACACCATAATTTGGTGTGATTTGCTACGCCGCCTTCAACAGGTTTCGTCCGCCATCCTTGGCAACATAAAGCAACGAATCCGCGCGGCCAAATACCGCACCAAGCGACTCGCCGGGCTCTGCCTTGGTCAATCCTGCGGAGAAGGTGACCGCGCCGAGTGGCTCATCAGATTCGCGCAGCCGATAG
Source organism: uncultured Sphingomonas sp. (assembly GCA_963422345.1). GTDB lineage: Bacteria > Pseudomonadota > Alphaproteobacteria > Sphingomonadales > Sphingomonadaceae > Sphingomonas. The sequence continues at coordinate 798,381 of OY729425.1, read as the reverse complement.
CGTTTATCCGCGACCGCGATGCGCGCCTTTTCGAGGGTCTCAAGCGCCTCGGCGCGTTCAATGCCGGTAAACAGGATGGCGAACTCCTCGCCACCGTAGCGCGCGACAAGGTGTCGGGGGCACCCCTCGAGCAACGCCTGGGCAATTGCCTTTAGAACGCGATCACCCACCGCATGACCAAATCGGTCATTGACTGACTTGAAGTGATCAACGTCACACACGGCAACGCACAGCTTGTTCCCCGCCGCCACGCCAGCGGCGAAACTCTCTTCAAAGGCGCGACGGTTGGGCAAATCGGTCAGAGGGTCGCGACGCGCATTGTCACGCGCCTCTTCCAGCTTGCTGCGCAACTCGGCTGCCTCATGGGTGGCCGCTTCGAGTCGTTGCTCAGCAGTGCGAACCCGTTCCAGCATGACCCCGGTCAACCGGACCACCTCAGCCACCCCCAAGGCGCCATCGGCCTTGCGGATCGCGTCAGCGCTGGCAGCGAGATCACGTCCGAACCCCTGGGTTTCGGCGCGAATCGCCTGCATTATGTCGGTAAAGCTCTCGACCTGCATCTGCGTCTGGGCAACAAAGCCGTCGGCAGCGCTGACACCAGGTGCCGGAGCACCCGCATTGGCACAATCAACCTCACCGCCCAGCGACTCAATGTCGCGCGATGACAATCGGATTCCGCCTTCGGTCAACGCCGCGACCGATTGTGCGATCGCACCTTGCGGATCGCTCAGGACGCGGTGTGCGAACGCAAAATGGCGGGGATCGGGGCTCAGCCGATGCTGGTTGAGGAACACGCCGATCGCATCGTAGAGTTGCATTCCTGCATTCTCCACCTTTGCTGCGCGTGCCACATTCGTCCCGGTCATCTGGTCCCTGACTCCCCGATGCCGCAACGATAATGTGTGCGGCACTCGATCCATCAAGGGTGCAGGTAGTGCGAAATGGATAATATCCGGTGACCAGACCAGTTATGTCGCGGAAGGCATACGCGTCCGCAAACCGGCGCTCAGCGCGTGAAGGCAATGCCGGCGCGAACGCGGGTACCGCGCTTGTTATAGTCGATCAGCGCCTCACCATAGCCTGTGTATGCCTGACCGAACAAATAGAGATGTGGCAACGCATCGCTGATCCGCACCAACGGATAGGACAGGAACGCCTCCGCCGACCCCTTGCCGGTGCCGGGGTTGCCACGCGCGGTAACCGCCAGCTTGATGCCGTTGCGCTGACCGAGTGACACGCCGAGCGACGTATAGCCCCAATAGCGATCAAGATCCGAAACCGAGCCCCGTTCACCAAAATACAACCACGCCATCGGTGTCACATCGAACCGCCAGTCATGGCCAAGATCGAAAGTGCGCGTCGCCCGAACAAATAACCGGTTGGCATCGACCGAATTGGTCAGGCCGCCGCCATTGCTGTCATGTCGGTAACCGCCGCCAATCACGAGATTCTTGCTGACCGGGACATCCACGAACAGCTCCGGGCTGTAGGTGGTCGCCCGAATCGGTCCCGACGGGCGATCAAGTGCCCAGAAGATTGTCTGGGTATAGGCAAAGTCGAGGTGCGGCCCCTCGTCGCGACCAAACAGGCGAAAATCAAAGCTCAGCTGCAATTTCAACGACGCATCGCCCGCCCCAAAAGCAGCATAGGTCGGTGCATAGCTGTGGAAGCGGTCGAGAAAGCCATTGGAGGTGCCGGCCGAGGTCTGCCCTGTCTGCTCGGTTGAGCTCTTCGCCACGACCGGAGGGGCGGCAACCGCGACAGACGGCGCCACGCCCGCCGAGGCCACCTGATAACGCACACGGGCAAATCCGCCGGGGGCCACCATCGCGCCATCACTGGCCTTGGCGACCAGCCGCAGATGCGTGCCGTCCCTGGCGACGACATCCAGTTCAGCCGGGCCAAGGGCAGCTTGCGCCTCTTGTCCCTCGTTGAGCAGGAAAACCACAATGTCGGTCTTTGCCGCTTCGGCTGATGCGGGCGGGTCAACCAACGGTCGGAGTTGCGCCGCCGCCGGCCCTGCACAACAGGCCAGCCCCACGAATAATGCGGCACCGCCAAAGTCTGAGATCGCCCGAGATTGCATACCACCACCCCCACGCCACCACTGGCGCTGCTTTGGCAGGACGGCTAGGGGCGCGCAATGCGTGTAACCCAGGCCGACCGCGATTTCGCGAACCAGCTCGCTGATGCCGCCGGTGCGGCGATCCGACCCTATTTCCGTGCGCCTCACGGTCTTGAGACCAAGGAGGATGCATCACCGGTAACCCATGCTGACCGCGAGGGCGAGGCAGCAATGCGCGCGCTGATTGAGGCGCGCTTTCCCGACGATGCCATTATCGGCGAGGAATATGGCATTCGCGAGGGCAATAGTGGCCGCGCCTGGGTACTCGACCCGATTGACGGCACGCGCGCCTTCATTACCGGGCGCCCGATTTTCGGCACGCTGATCGCCCTGGTCGTTGACGGCTGGCCCGTGCTCGGCGTGATCGATCAGCCGATCCTGCGTGAACGCTGGCTGGGCTGTGTTGGCCGACCTACCCTGTTCAATGGTGCCACGACGGCAACCCGGGCCTGCCCCGACCTCGCCCGCGCGCTGCTCGCCACCACGTCACCCGCCCTGTTCAGCGACGGCCAGCTTCACGCCTTTGAGCATCTCGATGGTGCTGTGCGCAGCACCGTCCTGGGCGGTGATTGTTATAACTATGCCTGCCTCGCGTCCGGGCATCTCGATATTGTAGTCGAGGCGGGTTTGAAGATTCACGATTTCGCCGCGCTCGTGCCGGTGGTTGAGGGCGCGGGCGGTCGCATGTGTGACTGGCAGGGCGACCCGTTGACCGCAGACAGCATCGGCGAGGTGATCGCCGCCGGCGACCCGGCGCGAATCGAGGATATTCTTGAAGCAATGGCCTGTCGCGGCCATTGATTCGCACGATCTGGTGCCGCGCGCGGTGCGCGTTCTGCCTCGGTAAAACCGGGAAGGTTGCATTTCGCCAAGGCCGCCGCTATGCGCCGCCGCTTCCAGTGCGATGTGCCAAGGAAAACTGCCCGGCCAGTGTGGGCTGCCGCGGCGGTTCGAGGTGATCGCCAGATCGAAAGGACGAAAATGCCCAAGCTCAAGACGAAGAGCGGTGTGAAGAAGCGCTTCACAATGACCGCAACCGGAAAGCTGAAACACGGTGTGGCTGGCAAGCGCCACCGCCTGATCAGCCACAACGGCAAGTATATCCGCCAGAATCGCGGCACGTCGGTCGTGTCCGATCCCGATACCAAGACGGTTAAGGCCTGGGCGCCTTACGGTCTGAAGTAAGAAAGAGGATTAGGACATGGCACGCGTCAAACGTGGTGTAACCACCAAGGCCAAGCACAACCGCATTCTTGATGCGGCAAAGGGCTATTATGGCCGCCGCAAGAACACGATCCGCATCGCCCGTCAGGCGGTGGAGAAGGCCGGACAATATGCGTATCGCGACCGCAAGGTTAAGAAGCGCACGTTCCGCGGCCTGTGGATCCAGCGCATCAACGCCGGCGTTCGCGCCGAGGGCCTGACCTACAGCCAGTTCATGCACGGGCTGAAGCTCGCTGGCATCGAACTCGACCGGAAGGTCCTGGCCGACATCGCCATGCACGAGGGTGAAGCGTTTACCGCCATCATCGCACAGGCGAAGGCGGCTCTGCCCCAGGCCGCCTGAGCGCGCCTGTAGCGAGCACGAGATAGGGGGCGTCGGTGGCAACACCGGCGCCCCTTTTCGTTGGGGTGTGTCTCTTCGGAACGTGGTAATTCAGGACGTCGCCACACAAACAACGTCCGTCATGCCGGACTCGTTCCGGCATCCACGGTCTCGCACACGCAGCGGCTGCTTCTCTCGCGGCACAGTGGACCCCGGAACAAATCCTGGGTGACATTGGTTAAGCTGCCTCCGATCTCTGTTTGAGGCTATGCGCGGCCCCTGTCCGAACCACCCTGCGGCGACGGCCCGCGCCCGTGGCTCCGTGTTCCCGCATGCGCGAGAACACGAGCGGTCAACATCACGCGCTGATTCAACAAACCGTACACATGGGTAGTCCGCTCCTGCCCGCGCATGTCGCGCGGATCGCCATAGGAGCGACCTATGATCATTGTTCCGATCGAAGAAAATCATGCCGGCCTGGCTTCGGCCACCGACGCCAAATTCCGCACGCCGGATATGTCAGGCAGCGGACTCGAGGCGCTCGGCGCGGGGCTGGCGAAGCTGGGTGATGGCGGGCAACAGTTCGCGACGGCGCTCGACGAGAAGCGGCGACGCGAATTGGCGGCCGAGATTGCCGCGGCCCATCTCGACGATCACCACCGACGCAACCTCGATGACGCGGCGGCGAAGAAAGCCTATGTCGATTATAGCGACCAGTCGGCGGCGATGCTGCACGGCGAGAATGGCATCCTCAACCATGCGGGTGCCGAAGCCCATGCCGCTTTTCCGACGCTGGTCGCGGCGCTTGCCGACTCGCATGACGAAGCGATGGCGCCGCTGGATTCAGTGCAGCGCGCCATCGTCGGCCCGGCGCTGGGCGAGCGACTGCGCAGCGACGTCGCGCGCGCGGCGGCGCATGTCCGACAGCAGGGCGAGGTCGAGCAGCAAGTGCAAAGCCGCGCGCTGCAAACGGTGACAGCGCGTGACGCCGTCGCCCATGCCGATCAACCCGACCTCCACGACCATCATATGGCGACCGGCGAGAATGCGATCCGCCAGCAGGCGATGATCGGAGGCACGCCGGACGATGAACGCGACCAGCAGCTCGTCGATTATAAGTCTGGCGTGCACGCCGACACGGTCGAGGCGCTGGCGCGCGATCCACTGAAGGCGGCGCAGTGGTACATGCGTTACGGCCACGAACTCAACGAACGGGACAAGCTGCGCGTCGAGACTACGCTGGGTGCGGCCCTGGCTCCTGACAAGATCGAGTCGCCGACTATCGGCGGTGTTACGCCGAATCCATCGACTGCCGCCGCCACCTCCGGATCGAATGATTCGCCGGTGCCTGCCGTCAAGGCCGGCGATGGTCCGCTTACAGATCGGTGGAATCTGTCCGAGGACGCACCCACCCCGTCATCGACAATCTTCGACACGACAACGCCGGCCGTTGCGACCAGCGCATCGCCGGCCGAAGACGGCGCGACCGATCGGTCTTGGCCCGACGGCTTTTCGATGCAGCCCGCAGGCCAAATCATCACGTTCGACCAGGATGGCAAACCCCAGAGCGATCTTAACGGACGCTCCTACCCCGAAGCCATTTACGACGCCTTCGCTCATGCGGGAGAAGAAGCTCGTCGAAACCTGAGCGACCTGGTGGAAAAAATCACCAGGTGGCACGACGCAAAAAAGGGGTGGGATCTGCTGTGGCAGGACGGCAAGGCTGTGATCTCTTCGGACTATGTGCTGGCACATCCCCGGCAATTTCCGGGCAAGGTTCTGACATATTCGATTGGTCTCAATCCCGCCCCCGGCATACTCGACGCCGGGCGATTTGCTACGGACCAACTGTCGGGGCGCTATGTCACCGTCGCTCTCGCCACTCAGAAAATCCCCGCAAAACAGGATATCTCTCGCCTCGTCGCGCTAGCCAAGACGCTGAAGACCGGCGTGGCGTCAGTAGGGCAGTATGAGGATATAGGCTTGTTCTCCGCACACGGTGCTTCGGTTTCGTTCAGTATGAACGGCGTGAGCTTCACGCGTTCCTATTCCTATGACCCAGGAAAGCACTCACTGACCTATTCTGGCATGTCGTCCTCGCTTGGCCTTCCGAATGTACGCCGCATTGCGTCACCCACAGCGCAACGCAGCTACACCGTCCTGTATGACGTGCGGCAGAAGTAGATTAGCCCGTAACGATGACGCCGCTTGGAACGCTGCAAGAAATACCCGCGCCACCTTCCGTCGGGCTTCGTCGCGTGCAGCGTTTGCGCTGCCGGCACTCGTTGCCAGCCCTTCCGCGATTTTGATCGCTCATATATGGTTGACTCGGTAACAAAGCGCGCACTTCCTGGTCGCCGAATTTGCAGCACGCGAAACTTCAAGAAGGAACAACATCGTGCCCGGAAAATTTCTCACTTCCGCGAAATCGCTTGTCATACTCATCGTTCCGTCCCTGCTCGCCGCCGCCTTTTATTGCCATCTTGTTTCGCTAGGTCGAAGCGCGGATGGGGCGACAACGTCACTGCTCGATTTCATCCCACCTTTTCTGTTTTCATTTGCGGTAACTTATATCATATTACTGGCACTCTTCATCTCTTTACGTTTCTTATTTGGCTGGATTGGTGAAATTCGAAAAACGTCGTGATATATAAGAGTCTGATTCATAATTATCCCTTTTTATTTCATGTTCTTGCGATTCGGCGTGTGAAGAGCTGGATCGACGCGATGAACAGCCATGCAGTGGCCGAGGCGATGGTCTGTTCGAAGTCTTTGGCGAGGCGGCGATTTCGGTTCAGCCAAGCGAGGGTTCGCTCGACAACCCAGCGGCGCGGGAGAACCACGAAGCCTTTTGCGGCATCGGATCGCTTGATGATTTCGATGGTCCATTTTCCGATCCGGCGCAGCGTGTGCTTGAGCTTGTCACCGGCATAGCCGCCATCGGCGAAAACATACCGCAGCCACGGGAAGCGCCTGACGATCTCGGCCAGCACCAGCGGCGCGCCGTCACGGTCCAGGATGTCGGCGGTGTGGATTACGGCATGGACGAGATTGCCGTCGGTATCCGTCAAGATATGGCGCTTGTGCCCCTTGGTCTTCTTGCCCGCGTCGTAGCCCCGTGGCCCGCCGCTTTCCGTGGTTTTTACGCTCTGGCTGTCGATCACCCCGGCGCCGGGCGAGGCTTCACGACCTGCCGCTTCGCGCCCGATCAAGAGCAGGTTATGGTTCAATGACAACCACAGCCCGTTGTCCCGCCAAAGGTAGAACCAGCGCCGCACCGTCGATACCAGCGGAAAACAGGGCGGCAGCATCCGCCACGGCAGGCCCCCGCACAGCAGATACAGGATCGGACACCTCGAAAAACCACTGGCGAATAACTGGCTGAGATGATTCACTGGGCCTGCGAGTAGTTGGAGGCGGTGATGGCGCGGCAGGCAGGTTTTTGGGATTACGAGGAGCAACTGGCACGACTGACCAAGGGCGGTGATCCGCTGGTGATGCTGGCGGCGGTGGTTGATTTCGCGGCGTTTCGCTATCGGCTGGAGAAGGCGCTGAAGCGCTCGGACGGGACGAAGGGTGGCAGGCCGCCCTATGACCCGGTCCTGATGTTCAAGGTCCTGGTGCTGCAGGCGCTGTATAACCTGTCGGACGACCAGGCGGAGTTTCAGATCCGGGACCGGCTCTCGTTCATGCGGTTTTTGGGATTGAACCCGGGTACCCAAAGCCCCGACGCGAAGACGATCTGGCTGTTCCGCGAGCACCTGGTGCAGGCGAATGCGATCGACAAGCTATTTGCGTTGTTCGACGCGCGGCTGAAAGCCAGCGGCTATCTGGCACAAGGCGGGCAGATCATCGACGCAACGGTGATTGCCGCCCCGCGTCAGAAGCTGAGCGACGATGAGAAGGCCCTGATCAAGGAAGGCAAGGCGGCGGACGAGATTTGGCCCAACGCCCCCGCCAAGGCGGCGCAGAAGGATATCGATGCGCGCTGGACGATGAAGCGCGGCAGCCTCAAGCGCAGCGAGAGCGCCGAGGCGAAAGCTGTGCCGCAATCGCAGATCATGGTGCCGATGTTCGGCTACAAGAACCACGCTGGGATCGACCGCAGCTTCGGGTTCATCCGCAAATGGGTGGTGACCCACGCGGCAAGGCACGACAGCGGCCCGTTCGAGGACGTGCTCGACGCCGAGAACATCGCCCGATCGGTCTGGGCCGACACGGCCTATCGCTCGGCCAAAAATGAGCGTGCGATCCGCAAGCGCCAGCTCAAATCGATGATCCATTTCCGGAAGCCCAGGGGCAAGCCGATGGACGAGCGTCACCAGCGGGCCAACGCCGCCCGCTCGAAAGTGCGCTCGGCGGTCGAGCATGTCTTTGCGGGCCAGAAACATCGCATGGGCCTGTTCGTTCGCACCGTCGGCATCGAGCGCGCGAGGATCAAGATCGGCATGGCCAACCTCGCCTACAACTTCAAACGCCTCGTCTGGCACGAGGGGAGAGTTGCGCCCGGATGACGGGGAAATGCCTCTTCAAAGACCTCGCAGAGACCAAAATCACCCGGAAATCACCCAATCAGACGAGACCGGATCGCACTCTGGCACGGTTGTGTCGCCATCACACCGAAATCACTGGGTTCTTCGAGGTGTCCGATCGCCTCGACAATCCGCCTGAGCGGCCACTTGCGCAGACGCCCAACATGCGAGGGCGGCGGAAAGAACGGTTCCAGCACCACCCATTCGCCATCGGTCAAATCGCTTGGCAAAGTCAGGTCCGCACGGGCATACTGCGCCCGAGTGGTGTCGGTCCACATCGTTGATCTCCGGAAGTTTTCGCAAAAACCCCTGAATCAATGACTTGGGATAGTGTCAAACTAACCCGCTGATACCACTCAACTTAGTTTCGGATCAGGCTCTAATGTTGTCGTGACCACGAGCATCACGCGCTCGCGCCACACCCAGCGCTTAGGAGGTTTGTAGCGAACGGGGCGTCGGTATGACCGCCCGCGCCCCTTTTCGTTTGGGTCGCGTGCTCCTACGGAGGCAGGAGCCCAGGGATTGCGAGGCAGCGCGCGCGGCTCTGTGTTCCTGCGTGCGCAGGAACACAGGCGGCCGGTGACGGCGAGGTGACGTGACGGTGAGTGGATTGGTTGAACTGCATCCGATGACCGACCGGGACTATGCGTGGTTGATGAGCGAAGCGCCGCGCGGCGACAGTCGGAGCCGGTGCGACTGCGGCATAGTGCCAGCCGAAGTGACAGCGATGTTGCGCGGGATTACCGCTGGCCTTGCCGCCACCGACGATCGCCCGCTCGCCTGGCTGATCGCCGATGGCGACGCGGTGGTCGGCATGACCCGCTTCACGAAGCGCGAAACCGATGACCGTTACGAGATCGGTTACGGCGTCGCGCCGGCGCATGAAGGGCGCGGCGTGATGAGCGCGGCGATGGCCGTTTTGCTGCCGATGTTGCGCAGCGATGGACATCGCGGCTTGACCGCCGCGACCGGCGTGGACAATCCGGGCTCGCAGCGCGTGCTCGAAAAGAACGGCTTTGTGCCAGACGGCACGCGCGACGACCCGGAGGACGGTCCGCTCAATCTCTGGGCGGTCGACCTCACCATAGATGGAAGGCCCTGATGACCGATCTCGACCAACTGCGCGACGACCTGCTCGCCGCCGTCGATGCTGCGACGACGCCCGAGGCGATCGAGGCCTTGCGCATTGTCGCGCTGGGCAAGGCGGGCAGCGTGACCGGGTTACTCAAGACGCTGGGCGGTATGTCGCCGGAACAACGCCAGAGCGAAGGGCCGCGCATTCATGCGCTGCGCGAGGCCGTCACCGCCGCTATCAGTGCGCGCAAGGCGGGGTTGGAACGCGCCGCGCTTGACGAGCGACTCGCACGCGAAACGCTCGACATGACACTGCCCGCCGCCGCCGTGCTGACCGGCACGGTGCATCCGGTCAGCCAGGTGATGGACGAGCTGGCGGAGATCTTCGCCGATCTCGGCTTCGCGGTCGCGACCGGGCCAGAGATTGAGGACGACTGGCACAATTTCACCGCGCTCAACATTCCCGAGACGCACCCGGCGCGCGCCATGCACGACACCTTCTATTTCCCGGAAGGTAAGGACGGCGCGAAGAAGATGCTGCTGCGGACACATACCTCGCCGGTGCAGATCAGGACGATGATCAACCAGAAGCCGCCGATCCGCATCATTGCGCCGGGCCGTACCTATCGTTCCGACAGCGACGCCACGCACACGCCGATGTTCCACCAGGTCGAGGGGTTGGTGATCGACAAGGGCATCACGCTCGGCCATCTCAAATGGACGCTGGAGACCTTCCTCAAGGCGTTCTTCGAGCGCGACGATGTCGTCTTGCGGCTGCGCCCGAGCTATTTCCCCTTCACTGAACCCTCGGCGGAGGTCGATGTCGGCTACACGGTCGAGAAGGGCAAGCGCGTGATCGGCGGCGATCCGAACGGCCCCAATGGCGGCTGGATGGAAGTGCTCGGCAGCGGCATGGTCCACCCCAAGGTGATCGCTGCGTGCGGGCTCGACCCGGAGGAATGGCAGGGCTTTGCCTTTGGTTGCGGCATCGACCGGCTGGCGATGCTCAAATATGGCATGGACGACCTGCGCGCGTTCTTCGACGGCGATATTCGCTGGCTGAAACATTATGGCTTTGCGACGCTCGACGTGCCGACGCTGAGCGGGGGAGTTGGGGCATGAAGTTCACGCTGAACTGGCTCAAGGAGCATCTCGACACCACGGCCGATCTCGACACGATCCTCGAGACGCTGACGCGGATTGGGCTTGAGGTCGAGGGGGTGGAGAATCCCGGTGCGAAGCTGGCGGCGTTCCGCGTCGCCCGCGTGCTGAGCGCCGGGCGCCACCCACAGGCCGACAAGCTGCAGGTGCTTTCCGTCGATGCCGGCGACGGGCCGTTGCAGGTGGTGTGCGGCGCACCCAATGCGCGCGCCGGCCTTGTCGGCGTGTTCGGTATGCCCGGTGCCGTGGTGCCCGCGAACGGCATGGTGCTGAAGGTCGCGGAGATTCGCGGCGTCGAATCGAATGGCATGATGTGCTCGACGCGCGAGCTTGAGCTGGGCGACGATCATGACGGCATCATCGAGCTCCCCGCCGATGCGCCAGTCGGCACACCCTATCCCGAATATGCCGGGCTCAACGACGCGGTGATCGACGTGTCGGTGACGCCCAACAAGCAGGATTGCATGGGCGTGCGCGGCATCGCGCGCGACCTGGCGGCAGCCGGACTCGGCACGTTGAAGCCACTTGCTGCCGCCTATCGCCGCGACGCCATCGCGCCCGTGGCGGGTGAAGGCGCGGGGCCAGACGTGCGCACCGACGATCCGGAAAGCTGCCCCGCTTTCTATGCGCAGGGTGTGTCGGGGGTGACCAACAAGGCCGCGCCCGAGTGGATGCGCCACTTCCTTACCGCGATTGGACAAAAGCCGATCTCGGCGCTGGTCGACATCACCAATTTCGTCTCCGTCGATCTCGGCCGGCCGCTGCACGTCTATGACAAGGCGAAGCTGTCAGGCGCCCTCGTCGCGCGCAAGGCGCGGGACGGCGAGCAGGTGCTGGCGCTCAACGGCAAGACCTATACGCTCGACCCGTCGATGACGGTGATCGCCGACGATGTCGCCGTACACGATATCGGCGGCATCATGGGCGGCGAGCATTCGGGCGTGTCCGACGGCACGACCGACGTGATCATCGAATGTGCGTTCTTCGACCCCGACCATATCGCGCGGACGGGTCAGAAGCTGGCGCTGACCAGCGATGCGCGGCAGCGCTTCGAGCGCGGGGTTGACCCGGCGTTTCTCGATGACGGCCTCGCCGTCGCGACCGGGCTGGTGCTGGAGCATTGCGGTGGCACCGCCAGCGCCGTCACCCGCGCCGGCACGCCACCCGTCGCGGCACATGTCATCCGCTATGATCCGGCACGCGCCGAAACCCTCGGGGGCCTCGCCGTTCCGGCGGACCGGCAGCGCGCAATTCTCGAACGGCTCGGCTTCACCGTCGATGGCGGCTGGAACGTCACCGTGCCGAGCTGGCGCCGCGACGTCGAGGGCACGGCCGACCTGGTCGAGGAAGTGATCCGCATCGAGGGCATCGACAAGGTACCATCGACCCCACTCGCCCGCTTGCCCGGCGTGGCCAAGCCAACCGCGACGCCCGAGCAGAAGCTGGAGCGCCGCGCCCGCCGCGCCGCCGCGGCGCGCGGCCTGAACGAGGCGGTGACGTGGAGCTTCCTGTCCGACGCCGAGGCCGCGCCGTTCGGCGGCGGGGCATGGCGGCTCGCCAACCCGATCAGCGAGGATCTCAAGGTGATGCGCCCGTCGCTGTTGCCCGGGCTGCTGTCGGCGGCGGCACGCAACCTCAAGCGCGGCGCTGATGGCGTGCGGCTGTTCGAGATCGGGCGGCGTTATCTCGCTGATGCGGCCAGCAACGCCGACGAACGCGCGACGCTCGGCGTGGTGCTGGCTGGCGAGCGCAGCGCCAAAAGCTGGGCGAGCGGCAAGGCGACGCCCTTCGACGCGTTCGACGCCAAGGCTGAGGCGCTGGCGCTGCTCGCTGCGGCAGGGGCGCCGGTCGACAATCTCCAGGTCATGGGAGAGGCGGGCGACGCCTGGCACCCCGGCCAGTCGGGTACGCTCAGACTGGGTCCAAAGACGGTGCTGGCGGCGTTCGGCATGGTCCATCCGCTGACCGCCACGGCCTATGATCTCGACGGCCCCGTCGCGGCGGTCGAGCTGTATCTCGACGCAATCCCGCCCAGGCGCGCGAGCGGCTTCATGCGCCCAGCCTATACCCCGCCGGCCTTGCAGGCGGTGAAGCGCGACTTCGCCTTCACCGTGCCGGCCGGCCTGACCGCCGACGTGCTGGTCCGCGCGGCGCGCGGCGCCGACAAGGCGGCGATCACCGGGACGCGGCTGTTCGACCTGTTCGAACGCGACGACGTGCGCTCGATGGCGGTCGAGGTGACGCTGCAGCCTGCGGAGAAGAGCTTCACCGACGAGGAACTGAAGGCAGTGGCCGACAAGGTCGTCGCGGCGGCGGCGAAGCTGGGGGCTGTGTTGCGGGGGTGAGAACGCGCTGTTGCCTTGGCTTTGCGGGAACACTCCTGTTACTCGGCTGCTCGAGCCAGCAACCGGACCAGGTATTGGTCCGTGGCGGTCGATGGGTGACGACCGGCAAGGTAGTCGATGTTGAAGCACCGGGAATGAGTGCTGTGGACAAACAGAAGCTCGTCACCGCGATGCAGCGGCTTGCCTCCTACGAGGGCAGCGCACCAGAATGCCGCGTCGACAAGACCGCCGCGACGTGGCCCAAAGCGGGTGACATCTCGAATGCGACCGATCCGACGGCCACACGATGTCGCTACCTCCGGGTCGAGAAGCCCGGCAGCGCGATCGATCGCCTGGAACGATGCTCCGGTCCGGATGGCACGCCCAAGGCGATCATCCGGACCACCGGCACGATTTCGCCGGAGCGATATGAATTTCGCATCGAGACGCGTGCGGCCACGGGGTCAGCGGGCAATGTCGTGGTCGAACATGGTGAGCGCGTCGGCGATTGCACTTCGTCGGTGCGTTAAGGGAGATCTCGCCCCAACGCCGCTCCCCAGATTGCGACGTCATAGGTAAAATTAGCGGGTTCGGTGGCGACGAGCTTGATCGCAATCGGAACGAAGCTGGTGCCAGCATACTCCGGTTCCGCGCGATACCGCGTTACCTTCCCCTCCGCTGCCAGCGGTCCAATGATATTGCGATCGGCGCCTTCTTTCATATCTGCCGCAAACGGCGGGACGTAAACGGTATTTTCTTTTATCGCTTGGCCGCCAAAGTCTTCCGGCAATAGCAATAAGGGTACCAGTTCTCCCGCCGCAACAAGCCTTTGAACTTTGTCGAGCGAATCAACAGCGGAATAATCTGGCCTCGGGCCGGGCGCCGCCTTCTTCCGAAACCACCGCATTTGATACTCCGAGCAACAAAAAACGAGAGTCAGCTTGCCTCGAATGAGTCCGGCATTCCAACCCTTCAGGCGTAGGTCAGCGATGCTTGTACGCTTCAGTACCGCTGCTCCAAGTTCCTTCAACAACAAGATTCGGAATGCGTTCGCCCCCGCCTGCGCTACACCGCGCGGCATGACCGACCCCACCTTCCCCGCCCTGACCCGCGCCGCCGAAGCCGCCATCGCCTATCGCCACAACGTGGCGAAGGCGGAGCGAACTCCGGTCGCAACCTATGCCGAGATGCTCGACGCCTTTGCCGGGCCGGTGCCCGAGACAGCGGGCGAGGCAGACGCGATCATCGCCGAGCTGATCGAGCGCGCCACGCCGGGCATCCGCGCCTCGACCGGCGCACGGTTCTTTGGCTGGGTAATCGGCCAGTCGCACCCGACCGGGGTGGCGGCGGACTGGCTGACCTCGGCCTGGGGGCAGAATGCCGCCAATCTCTCCGCCGCACCGGCTGCGTCGGCAATCGAGGCAGTGGCGGCGGGGTGGTTGCTCGATCTGCTCGGGCTGCCGGCGAGCGCGTCGGTCGGGTTCGTCACCGGGGCGACAGTGGCCAATTTCGTCTGCCTCGCCGCAGCACGCAGCGAGGTGCTGCGTCGCGTCGGCTGGGACGTCGAGGCCGAAGGCATGTTCGGCGCGCCGCCGATCACCGTGCTGATCGGGGCGGACGCACATGCCACGGTGTTTTCGGGGCTGAAATATCTCGGGCTCGGCGCGAAGCGCGTGCAGACCATCGCCACCGACGATGCCGGGCGGATGCTGCCGATCGCCTTTGCCTCGGCGCTCAACGCTGCCGACGGCCCGGTGATCGCCATCGCCCAGGCCGGACAGATCAATAGCGGCGCGAGCGACCCGTTCGCCGAGATCGGGCCGATGGCTTGCGAGGCGGGTGCCTGGCTGCATGTCGATGGCGCGTTCGGGCTATGGGCGCGGGCCTGCCCCGAACGCGCGCACCTGACGCGCGGGGTTGAGCTGGCCGATAGCTGGGCGACTGATGGGCACAAATGGCTGCAGACGCCGTATGATTCGGGCTTCGCCATTGTCCGCGATGCCGAGGCGCACCGCCGCGCCATGGCGATCACGGCAAGCTATCTGCCGCCCGCCCAGGGCGCCGAGCGCGACCCTTCTGCCTATGTCCCCGAACTGTCGCGCCGCGCGCGCGGCTTTCCCGCCTGGGCGATGATCCGCCAGCTTGGTCGCGCCGGGATTGCCGAGATGGTCGAACGGCACTGCCAGGTCGCCGCCGACATGAGCGCAAGGATCGCCACCGAGCCTGGAGTGGCCTTGATCATGAAGCCCGAGCTCAACCAGTTCATGCTGCGCTTCGGCGATAGCGACGACGCGACACGGGCGACAATCGCGCGCGTGCAGGAAGATGCTGTGACCTTTATTGGCGGCGCCTTGTGGCGTGGCCAATGGGTGATGCGGGTGTCGGTATCGTCCGGGGCGACGACACGCGAAGAAGGGATCATCGCCGCCGATGCGGTGATCGCGGCGTGGAGAAATATACGTGACTGAGGGGCTGATCGAGATTCGCGGCGAATCACTATCTGCGACAATTAACCCGCTCGGCGCAGAGCTCTCTTCATTGCGCGACGGCGACGGGCGCGAATTGATGACCGATGCGGACCCGGCTTTCTGGACCGGGCGAGCGCCGCTCCTGTTTCCCATTGTCGGGCAATTGAACGGTGATGTGCTGCGCATCAACGGTGCGGAACATGTCATGCGCAAACACGGCTTTGCGCGCCGTATGCCCTTTGCCATTACCGAACACACCGCGAGCACAGCGATTTTTCGCCTGACCGACAATCCCGATACCCGCGCGGCCTATCCCTTTCCCTTCGTGCTGGAGGTTGGCTTTGCCATTGCCGACTCGACCCTGAGCATGACCGCGCGAATCACCAATCCCGGCACCGTGCCCTTGCCGGCGAGCTTTGGCTGGCACCCGGCCTTTGCCTGGCCGCTGCCCTATGATCAGGCACGTGCAGCGCACCAGATCAGCTTTGGCGCCGACGAACCTGCGCCAATCGCCTTGCTCGCCGACGGCTTGATCGCGCCCACTGATCGCCCTTCGCCGCTGAAAGACGGGGTATTGCAACTCGACGATGCCCTGTTTGAGCAGGACGCGCTGATCTGGAATCCGGTCCATGCCCAACAGGTGCGTTACGGCGCGCCGGAAGGGCCGGCCCTCGAAATCGGCTTTCCCGACACACCCCGGCTTGGCATCTGGACCAAGCCCGGCGCGCGCTTTGTCTGTATCGAGCCGTGGCATGGCATTGCTGACCCGCAGGGTTTCACCGGAGACTTCCGCGACAAGCCCGGCGTGTTCGAGATTGCACCCGGCGAAGACTGGCATTGCGCGCTGCACGTGACGTTGCGCGCATAACCGGCTAGGGCCACCGCGCAATGACGACCATTTCCGACCGCCGCACCTTCGCGATCATCTCCCACCCCGACGCCGGCAAGACCACGCTGACCGAAAAGCTGTTGTATTTCGGCGGCGCGATCCATCTCGCCGGCGAAGTAAAGGCGCGCGGACAGAACCGGCGTGCGCGCTCGGACTGGATGAAGATCGAGCAGCAGCGCGGCATTTCCGTCACCTCGTCGGTGATGACCTTCGAGCGCGGCGGCATCACCTTCAACCTGCTCGATACGCCGGGGCACGAGGATTTCAGCGAGGACACCTATCGCACGCTGACCGCGGTCGATTCGGCCGTGATGGTGATTGATGCGGCGCGCGGCATCGAGGCGCAGACGCGCAAGCTGTTCGAGGTGTGCCGGCTGCGCTCGGTGCCGATCATCACCTTCGTCAACAAGGTTGACCGCGAAGGTCGCCCGCCGTTCGAACTGCTCGATGAAATCGCTGACATGCTCGCACTCGACGTGACCGCGATGAGCTGGCCGGTCGGCATGGGCAGTGATTTCGAGGGGGTCTACGACCTCCACGCCAACACGCTGAGCCAGCCCGAGGGGCCGTCACGCGAATTCATGGGCAAGTCGGTCGCCTTTTCCGGGCTCGACGACCCAAAGCTTGCCGCGACGATCTCGGCCAATGGCCTGCAAACGCTGAAGGACGAGGCCGAGCTGGCGCTGGGTGGCTATGCCGCCTTCGATGTCGAGGCCTATCGCGCCGGCGATCTGACCCCGGTCTATTTCGGCTCCGCGCTGAAGGATTTTGGTGTCGCCGAACTTATTGACGCCCTTGCCCGCCACGCCCCCGGTCCGCGACCGCAACCCGCCGAACCGGCGCCCGTCACCCCCGACCGCGCCGATGTCACCGGCTTTGTGTTCAAGGTGCAGGCCAATATGGACCCGCAGCACCGTGATCGTATCGCCTTTATGCGGCTCTGCTCGGGCGTGTTCAAACGCGGCATGAAGCTGACACCAACCGGCCATGGCAAGCCGATTGCGATCCACTCGCCGATCCTGTTTTTCGCGCAGAACCGCGAGCTCGCCGATGAGGCATTTCCGGGCGACATCATCGGCATCCCCAACCACGGCACGCTGCGCGTCGGTGATACGTTGAGCGAACGTGCCGATGTGCGTTTTACCGGCCTGCCCAATTTCGCGCCGGAAATCCTGCGCCGTGTCGCGCTGAAGGATCCGACCAAGACCAAGCAGCTCCGCAAGGCGCTGGATGACATGGCCGAAGAAGGCGTGACGCAGGTTTTCTACCCCGATATCGGCTCCAACTGGATTGTCGGCGTGGTTGGCCAGTTGCAGCTCGAGGTGCTGCTGTCGCGGCTTGAGGTAGAATATAAGGTCGATGCCGGGCTGGAAATGGCGCCGTTTGAAACCGCGCGCTGGCTGTCGGCAGATACACCCGCTGAACTCAAGGCGTTTACCGACCTGCACAAGGGCGCCATGGCGCGTGATCGCGATGGCAACCCGGTGCTGCTGGCCAAATCGGCCTGGGAGGTCGGCTATCTCGTCGATCGCTATCCCGCCGTGAAGTTCGCCGCGACGCGCGAGCGCTGATCCCCCACACCCGTTCGCCCTGAGCTTGTCGAAGCCTGTCCTGAGCGCCTGCCTTGGCAGGCAGTCGAAGGGGGCTGTTCTTTTCTACCAGCGCGGCAAAGAAGAACGGTGCTTCGACAAGCTCAGCACGAACGGGCTTTTTCAGTCGACCCAGTCCGCGCGCAGCGGCTTCGACGCGAGCCACATCAGCACGCCGGCCAGCAGGTAAAGCGACAGGCCGCCAAGCATGGCGTACCGCAGCGCCTCGTCGCCATATTTCGCGGTCAGCCCGTCGGACACGGCGCCGAGCGCAAAGCTGCCCGCCCCCAGCCCGATAAGATTGTTGATCAACAGGAAGCTTGCCGAGGCGGTGGCACGCATATGCGCCGGCACGAGATGCTGCACAGCGGTGACCACCGGGGCGAGCCACAGATAGACCAGCGCCTGCGGGATCAGCATGAACAGAAATGCCGCAACGGTCGAGCCTGACATGATGCCGGCAGCGAACAGCGGCACCGCGACGAAAAAGGCCATCGCCGGTGCGCGGGCATAGATCGCCCGGTCGCGACCGCCAAAGCGATCTCCGACATAGCCGCCGAGCAGGATTCCAGGCACACCGCCAAGCAACAGCACGGCACCGTAAAATTGTGCCGTCTCGACCAGATCGAGATGAAAGCTGCGTTTGAGCAACGATGGCAACCAGAAGGCGAGGCCATAACCGAGCATTGAGCTCGACGCCGCGCCGAGCGCGAGCAGCCAGAAACTCGGCTTGGCGGCAAGGATGGCGAACACATGGCCAACGGGGGCGCGGCCAGCGACCGGTGCTTCGCGCACCGGCTCGCGCACGACAAGACGGAAGATCGGCGCAAGCAACACGCCCGCAACGCCGACGACAAGGAATGCCGTGCGCCAGTCAACCTTTGCGGCAATATACCCGCCGAGCAACACCCCGGCGGCGGAGCCGAGCGGGATGCCCAGCGAATAAACCGACAGCGCGAGGGCGCGGGCGCGCGGCGGGAACATGTCGGCGATCACCGCATAGGATGGGGCGATGCCTCCGGCCTCGCCTACCCCGACACCAATGCGCGCGGCGAACAACTGGCCGAAGTTCAGGGCGAAGCCGCACATCCCGGTGAACAGGCTCCACACGGCGAGGCTCAGCGTGATGACCCAGGTCCGGCTGGTCCGGTCGGCCAGCCACGCCAGCGGGATCGCCAGCGTTGAATAAAGCAATGCAAAGGCAAGGCCGCCGAGCAGGCCAAGCTGTTTGTCGCTGAGCTGGAGGTCGGTCTTGATCGCCGACGCCAGGATGCCGAGAATCTGTCGGTCAACAAAGTTGAAGGTGTAGACGAGCAACAGCATCGCCAGCGCGAAATTGCGGTAGCCGGTGCCGGCGGGTTTTTCGGTCACATCAGATCCTCCTGAAGCGGAAAGGACCGGGTGCTTCGCCATGGAAGCGCCCGGTCCCGTCCCCCTTTGCCGTTACCCGAAAGGGCCGTGGCTCAGAATTTGGCGGCCACTGTCACGAACACCTGGCGTGGGTTGCCGTAAAAGGCGGTAGCAATGCCTTCCTTGCCGAGCGTCGGGATCACGGCCCCGGCCGCCGTCAGGTTCAGCGTACCATCGATCTTGGCGCTGAGGAATTGATAGCCCGAGGTCTTGTAGCGCACATCGGTCAGGTTCTTGGCATGGACGCCAATCGAGTATTTCCCTGCGTCAAAGCTGTAGGTCAGATGCGCGTCAAGCAAGGTGTAGCCCGGCTGGTCCAGGAACGGACTGGCCGTTTCGAACTGATGCGTCAGGCTGCGATAGGACACTGTCGTCGAAGCGTTGATCGAACCCGGTCCAACCGGCAACACCGCGCCCAACGTCCCGGAAATGGTCCAGCTTGGTGTGTTCTGGAACACCCGTACCGCCGCCACATCAACACCCGTTGGGCCGATAAAGGTCTTGTACTTGGCATCGATATAACCAAGCGTACCACCCAGGGTGATGACTGAACCGGCACCGGCAAAGCCGCGCGCCAGTCGCGCCGTGGCTTCCACTTCGGCGCCATTGATTTTCGCCTTGGCGGCGTTGGTGGTGATGCCACAAAAGCTTTGTACACCGCCGATGACGCAACCCACCGAGCCGGGAATCTGCACATCCGTGTAATCGGAATGGAAGCCATCAATTGCCCAGGTCAGCGCGTGATCAAATGCTGATCCCTTCCAGCCAATTTCATAGCTGACCACCGATTCCGGGCGGAACAACAGGTAGTTGTAAATTTCCTGATAGCTGCGGACGCCATCAAGATTGGTATCCGGCGCCGATGTGCCCGACCCGCGCGGATCGAACCCGCCGCCCTTGAAGCCTTCCGAATAGGAAATATAGAAAAGGTGGTTGGCGTTCGGCTTGTATGCCAGCGAGGCACGCGGCGTGAACCGCTTGAAGCTGGCCGAACCGCGGAAGTCGGTTGACGGGTTGCCAAAGGGAATCGGCGTGCCGCCAAACTCCGATGTCAGGCCGATATAGTTGGCCTTGAACACATAGGAATCGCGTTTGTCCCAGGTGTAACGACCGCCAAGCGACAGGCTGAACGCCGGGGTGAAGTCATAGGTGAAGTCAGCATAGATTGACTGCGTCTCGGTCCGCACATCGCCGGCAGTATAGGCGTCGAGCCCGGCGATGTTGTTCGACAGCAACACGCCAAAGCCGGTCTGGGCCTTGGCCCCGAGATAGTAGAAGCCGACAATACCGTTGAGCTTGTCGCTTTTGTAGGCGAGCTGGAATTCCTGGCTCGTCTGCTCGTTGCGGTAGATGGCGGGAACATCGACGTCGGCGGCGGGCAGCGCATCGAAATCGATCGGCGCATAGGAACGATCCTTGCGGAACGCGCTGACACTCTTGAGCGTCAAATGATCGCTCAACTGTGCCGCCACGGTCAAAGACAAGCCGCCAGCCCAGATGTCCTGGACCGGATTGTTGAGTCCGGCCCGCGTGTCATAGACATTCGCCAGCACGGGAGCACCGGTCAGCAAGCCGGCAATCAGGCGGTGGCCGTTGCGCGGGTTGGATTTGTCATGGGTATAGTCGCCGGTGAGGCGGATCGACATGCGTGAATCCGGCGTCTGAAACTCGATCGTGCCGCGCGCGGCCCAGACATTCTTGTTGTAATTGTCCATGCCGAGATTGAGGTTGCGGCCAAAGCCGCCGCGCGTCAGCCGGGCGCCCGACACGCCAACCTTGAACATGCTGCCAATTGGCGTCGAAACACTGACAATGCCATCGGCCTGGTTATAGCTGCCATAACTGCCGCGCAGATCGAGCGCGAAATGGTCGGGCAGGCGCTTGGTGACATATTTTACCGCGCCGCCAATCGTGTTGCGGCCATAAAGCGTTCCCTGCGGCCCACGCAGCACCTCGATCCGTTCCACATCATAGACGTCGAGCACGGCTGCCTGCGGGCGGTTGAGATAGACGTCATCAAGATAGATGCCGATGCCGGCTTCGAAGCCCGGCACCGGGTCTTGCTGGCCGACGCCGCGGATAAAGGCAGCAAGCGTGGAGTTGGTACCGCGCGCATCTTTCAGCGTTGTATTCGGGGTAGTTGTCTGAATATCGGTCAGATCGACCACACCGGTCTTGGCGAGTTTGTCCGCGCTGAACGCCGTCACCGCAATCGGCGTCTGCAACAATGATTCGGAACGGCGGCGCGCGGTGACGACAATGTCGCCATTGTCCGCAGCGGCCTGCTCATTGTTCGGCGCGGCAGGTGCATCCTGTGCAAAGCCAGGTGCTGCGGCCAGCACAGCAAGCGCGGCACCGGTGCAAAGAAAAGCACGGGTGGAATTTGAGCGTGACATGGTAGATTCCTCTCCTGCGGCGGCGCGCGTGTTACCGGCCTGATGCCGGGTTGTACGCCAGTCAAAGTCGCTATACTGAAACATGAACCATGTTTCAACTTTAGGATGCGGGGGCACGAAAGAATGAGTGAAGAGCGTGTCCAATCGGCAACGCACGGTCGCCGCGCGGCGCTGTTATCAGCCAGCGATGGCAAGGCGCCGCGCACCGAACGTGGTCGCAAGACATTGCGTGCGATTCTCGATGCTGCGGCGATCGAATTTGGCGAACGGGGTTTCCACGAGGCGTCAATCAGCGGCATCACGCGCCGCGCCGGGGTCGCCCTTGGCAGTTTCTATACCTATTTTGATTCCAAGGACGCCGTATTTCGCGCGCTGGTCCGCGACATGTCAGATCGGGTTCGTGATGAGGTTGCCCCCGCGATCCGCGCCGCCCAGGGGCAAATCGCTGCCGAGCGGGCGGGCCTGCTGGCTTTCATGGAGTTCGTCCAGGGCCATAAGGAGATTTACCGCATCATCGACGAATCCGAATTCGTCGATCCGGAAAGTTTCCGGCTCCATTACAATACCACCGCTGAGCGCATTGCGGCACGGCTCAAGGCGGCGGCTGACCGCGCCGAGGTTCGCAACGACATCTCGGATGTCCATGCCTGGGCGATTATGGGCATGAACGTGTTTCTTGGCCTGCGCTATGGCGTATGGGCCGAAGATCGCACACCGGTTGAGATTGCTGACATTGTCGCGGACATGCTCGAGCACGGCATCGCGCCACGCTGAGGATGCGTTACCTTCTGCCGGGATAGAATCCCGTGTTCCTGCGCACGCAGTAGCCCGTAAGCGATTGACGGGCGCGGCCTGCTACCGCGCCTTCACATAGCTCCCCGGCGCGTCCTCAATCGCCTTCAGCTTGCCCTTGCCGGCTTTGCGTGCGCGTTTCGCAGGCACCGTCGCCGGGTCTTGCCCGGCCAGCCAGTCAAGCCAGTCCGGCCACCAGCTACCCTTGGTCTCGGTCGCCCCGGCAACAAATTCCGCCAGCGTCTCGACCGGCGCCGGATTGGTCCAATATTGATATTTGCCCTGCGCTGGCGGGTTGACCACGCCAGCAATATGCCCCGATCCGGCCAGCACGAACTTGATCGGACCACTCAGCTGGCCGGTGATCTTCCACACGCTCTCAACCGGCGCGATATGGTCCTCACGACCCGCCTGGACATAGGCCGTGTCTTGACGTTCGTCAGGTCGATCGGCGTCCCCAGTACTGACAGCGCGCCCGGTTTCACCAGCAAATTGTCGCGGTACAGATCCGTCAGATAGCTCATGTGCCAGGCTGAGGGCAGGTTGGTCGTGTCGCTGTTCCAGTGCAGCAGGTCGAACGGCGTATAATCCTGCCCGAGCAGGTAATTGTTCGTGACATAGTTCCAGATCAGGTCACGACCGCGCAACAGGTTGAAGGTCATCGCCATATAGCGCCCGTCAAGAAACCCGTCGGGCGAGAGCGATTCGAGCATCGCGAGCTGCTCGTCATCGACGAAGTTGAGCAGCTCGCCAGCCTGTGCAAAATCGACCTGGGCGGTGAAAAAGGTGGCGCTCTTCACCTTCCGCGCCTGTTTGCGTGCCGCCAGCACCGCCAGCGTCGCCGCCAATGTCGTACCGGCAACACAATAGCCGATTGTGTGTACCGCCTCGACCTCCAGCAGGTCGCGAACCGTGTCGATGGCGTCGATCTGCGCCGCGACATAATCGTCCCACTTGATATGCGCCATCGACGCGTCGGCCGAGCGCCAGGAGACCATGAAAACGGAAATCCCATGGTCAACGCACCAGCGGATAAAGCTCTTTTCCGCTGTCAGATCGAGAATGTAGAAGCGGTTGATCCATGGTGGAAAAATCACCAGCGGCACCGCGAGCACTGAATCAGTGGTCGGCTTGTACTGGATCAACTCATACAGATCGGTGCGGTGCACCACCTTGCCCGACGTGGTCGCCAGATTGCGTCCAACCTCAAAGGCGTCAGGCGCGGTTTGCGTCATTTGCCCCTTGGCCATGTCCGACAGCATGTGCTGCAGGCCCTTGCGCAGATTCTCGCCCCGCGTCTCGATTGTCTTTTCCAGCACCAGCGGATTGGTCGCCGGAAAGTTGGACGGGCTCATCGCATCGACAAAGGCCCGCACCATGAATTCGAGCTGTTGCTTGTGCTTCGCATCCACCCCTTCAAGCGCATCAACGCTGCCCAGCATATAGTCGGAGACGAGGAAGTAGCTCTGGCGGATCCAGTCAAACACCGGGCTTTCATGCCAGCGCGGATCGCGGAAACGCTTGTCACTGTCATGTGGCGATGGCCCGGGGGCCGGGGCATGGGCGGGATCGATCATCCGTTGCCAAAGGCTAACGCTCTGCCGCCAGAAATCCTGCGTTCGCTCGATCATGGCCGGATCGGTCAGCCCGGCAATCGGGGTCGTGACATCGGGCATTGCCGGCATGTCAAAGCCGTGTTCCATTGCCCGTTGCTGCAGACGCCCCAATAACCAGGTCCAGTGCTGCATGTCGGCCAGGTTTGGTGGCGCAGTCGCAGTATCATCCGACGTCGCCATCATCGCCTCCCCTGATCACTCATGGTGCAGGATGTTTGCCCGGTCGGGGCGAACATCGTCGTGATCGTCACCATGATCATAATTTCGTCTCCACGGCGGCGCGGCGGCAAATTTCATGCTACATAGCCCGTTATCGCCATGTTGGCGACCACAGCCGAAAGCAAGATCGACCCATGTCTGACGATTTCTACCGTATTCGCCGCCTGCCCCCTTATGTCATCGCCGAAGTCAACGCGATGCGGGCACAAGCGCGTGCGGCGGGGGAGGACATTATCGATCTTGGCATGGGCAACCCTGACCTGCCGCCACCGCCACATGTCATCGACAAGTTGTGCGAAGTCGCGCGCAAACCCGATGCCCATGGCTATTCCGCCTCAAAGGGCATTCCGGGGCTGCGCAAGGCGCAGGCAAATTATTATGGTCGCCGTTTTGGCGTCGATCTCGATCCCGAGACCGAGGTTGTCGTTACGCTGGGTTCAAAGGAGGGGCTCGCCAATCTCGCCCAGGCAATCACCGCACCCGGTGACGTCGTCCTCGCGCCAAATCCAAGCTATCCGATCCACACCTTCGGCTTCATCATTGCCGGGGCGACCATTCGCAGCGTGCCGACCACGCCCGACGAACATTATTTTGAGGCGCTGGAGCGCGCCATGGCCTTCACCGTCCCGCGCCCCAGCGTGCTGGTCATGGGCTATCCCTCAAACCCGACCGCCGAAGTCGTCGATCTCGCCTTTTACGAGCGCGTCGTGGCCTTTGCCAAGGAACACAAGCTCTGGGTCTTGTCCGACCTGGCCTATTCCGAGCTCTACTATGACGATCAGCCGACCCCTTCGATCCTACAGGTCAAGGGCGCCAAGGATGTCGCGGTCGAGTTCACCTCGCTGTCGAAAACCTATTCCATGGCGGGCTGGCGGATTGGCTTTGCGGTGGGCAACCAGAAGCTGATTGCCGCCCTGACCCGCGTGAAATCCTACCTTGATTATGGCGCCTTCACCCCGATCCAGGCTGCGGCTGTCGCCGCCATCAACGGCCCGCAGGACATTGTCGAGGCGAATCGCAATCTCTATCGGCACCGGCGCGATGTGCTGGTCGAGAGCTTCGGGCGCGCGGGCTGGGACATACCTTCACCGCGCGCCTCGATGTTTGCCTGGGCACCGTTACCGCCCGCGCTGCAGCATCTTGGCAGCCTGGAATTTTCCAAACAATTGCTCACCCACGCCAAGGTCGCCGTCGCGCCCGGGGTTGGCTATGGTGAGAATGGCGAGGGATATGTCCGGATCGCCATGGTCGAGAATGAGCAGCGACTGCGCCAGGCAGCGCGCAATGTGAAACGCTACCTGATCAGCATGGGCGTCAACACGCCCGCCCAGCAGAGCAGTTAGCGGGCATGTTCCTGCTTCGTGGTGTCGAAAGCCATCCGCGTTCCTTCGTAAAGGCCGTGTCATGGCGGGCGCTTGGCAGCATTGACACCTTTGTGCTGGGCATGATTTTCACCGGCGGCAACGGCAAGATTGCGGGGGCAATTGCCGGGACGGAAGTGATCACCAAGATTTTCCTGTTCTACTTCCACGAGCGAATATGGTCGCTGGTGCGCTGGGGCCATCGTCTCGACACACCCCGTGCTGACGAATCTGCCGAGGGGCCGGCCAGCCTGTCATGATCAGCGCAGGCGCCGCGATGCAGTTCGCGGTGGCAACGGGGCCAAGGGCTGGCTAGGGCGACCAACATGACTCGTCCCGGCTTCGCCTTTTCCACCAGCTTCAAGGTCCGCTACGCAGAGATTGACGGCCAGAAGGTCGTCTTCAACTCGCGATACCTCGAATATGCCGATGTCGCCGTAACCGAATATTGGGAATGGACCGGCATTGCCGCCGAGCTCGGCGCGGTGTGGGAGGAAACCGAGTTCCATGTTCGCCACACCAGCATAGACTATCTCAAGCCCTTCGTGCTTGGTGATACCGTTGAGGCCTTTGTCGCGGTGACCCGGCTCGGCACGTCAAGCCTGACCCAGCGGTTCGAACTCTGTCATGCGCAGACCGGCGCACTCCACACCGTCATTGAGATGGTGATCGTCAACGTGCACCTGCCCTCAGGGCAACCAGCCCCGCTCGAACCAGCGGTGCGCACGTTCCTCACAAAATTGATCAGCTGACCTTATTCCGCCGCGCGGACGACGGGCTCAGCGGAATTGACATCTTCAGGCAAGGCCCAGAGCAGGTCAAGCTTGGTCAGCGGGCGACCGTCCCATGAGGTCACGGCGATCGGCAAAACCGGCCGCATGTCGCGGGCATCGACCAGCACCGGGCTGGCCGGCATCCCGGTTTCCCAGCGTTCGCCCCATTGGCGCAGCGCAACCATCGTCGGCAGCAGCGCCATGCCCTTCTCGGTCAGGCCATATTCGATCTTGCGCCGGTCATCGGGCATTGCGGTTCGGGTCAAAATGCCATGCTCGACCAGACGCGCCAGGCGATTGGCCAGGATATTGCGGGCAATCCCAAGCTCGCACTGAAACTCCTCGAAGTGATGCAAGCCGTTAAATGCAGCGCGCAGGATCATGAACGACCAGCGTTCGCCCATCGCCTCCAGCGCCGCCGGCAGGCTGCACTTGACCAGTTCACGCAGGGGTTCCCGGAGTTTCTCGTTCATCATCCTCTACCCGTTTCCTCAACGTAACCCATTTCATGCTGTCATGGGAATGAAATATAAGTTTCTAGTTGCAACTAGCAACCTAATGCACTAGGTAGTGATTCGCAACTGAATAAAGGAGTCCCCCCATGATCCGTTTTACCGCTCTCGCCGCCGCCGCGCTGACCACCGCCGCACTGCTCTCGCCGATCGCTTCTGATGCCCAGACGGCTTCGGGTTTCTATACGGCAACCCCCGTTGCGAAGCCGACCAATGCGAGCATCATCACCAACGCGACATTGTGGACGCTGCAGGACACGACCTACACCGCCAACCGCTCGCCAGAGCGCCCCAAGATCCTGTGCGAGCTGGTTGTGAAGCGCGTCGGCGCCCTGTCGAGCTTCACGGTTGGCGGCCAGGCGTTCGACGCCGATGCCCTTGCAAAGTGCAACGCACGCGCCAAGTAAGTCTTCTCCTCCCCGGAGGCTTCCCTGAGCCCTCTCCGCCCCGGCGGAGGGGGCTTTTTTCATCACCACGTGCCAATTTTGTTGCAAAGCAATAGAATCACACGCCATCCTGTCACAGTGTTACGTCAATATGAACTCGTTGATCGGGTCTTGAGCTACGATCCGCAGGCTGATGAGGCCCTGCTGAACCGCGCCTATGTCTTTTCATTACAGGCACATGGCAGCCAGAAACGCGCCTCGGGTGACCCCTATTTCAGTCATCCGATCGAGGTCGCCGGCATCCTGACCGACCTTCATCTCGATGATGAAACCATCGCCACGGCAATCCTGCACGATACGGTCGAGGACACCGTCGCCACGCCGGAAGAGATTGAGCGGGTGTTCGGTCCCAACATCGCGCGGCTGGTCGATGGCGTCACCAAATTGTCGAAGATCGAGGCGCAGACCGAGAATGAACGCGCCGCCGAAAATCTCCGCAAATTCCTGCTGGCGATGTCCGACGACATCCGCGTGCTGCTGGTCAAGCTGGCTGACCGGCTGCACAACATGCGCACGCTCCATCACATCCCCAAGCCCGAAAAGCGCCGCCGCATCGCGCGCGAGACGATGGACATCTATGCCCCGCTGGCGGAACGGATCGGCATGTATGAGTTCATGAAGGAGATGCAGACGCTCGCCTTCAGGGAACTTGAACCCGAAGCCTATGATTCAATCGACAAGCGCCTGACCCAGTTGAAAGAGGGTGGCGGGGATCGCATCGCCAAGATCGGCTCGGGCCTGAAGCTGCTGCTGTCACGTGCCGGGGTCGAGGCCGATATTTCGGGCCGCGAGAAGCATCCCTATTCCATCTGGAAGAAGATGGCCGAGCGCCATATCAGCTTCGAACAGCTCAGCGACATCATGGCCTTCCGTGCCATCGTCGCCTCGGAAGAGGATTGTTATCGCGCGCTGGGCGTCATCCACCGGCGCTGGCCGATGGTGCCGGGACGCTTCAAGGACTATATCTCCACGCCCAAGCGCAACGGCTATCGCTCGCTCCACACCAGTATCATTCATGCGGACAATACGCGTGTCGAGATCCAGATCCGCACAGAGGCAATGCATGAAGAGGCCGAGATCGGCCTCGCCGCGCACTGGGCCTACAAGCACAACAAGGTCCGCCCGGAAACGCAGGTCTCCTGGATTCGCGACCTGGTCGAAATCCTCGACCATGCCGAGAGCCCGGAAGAGCTGCTCGAGCATACCCGCATGGCGATGTACCAGGATCGCATCTTTGCCTTCACGCCAAAGGGCGAACTTTACCAGCTGCCCAAGGGGGCTTCGCCGATTGACTTCGCCTATGCCGTCCACACCGATCTTGGCGATCAGGCGGTCGGTGCCAAGATCAATGGCCGCGTCGTCCCGCTGCGCACCGAAATTGCCAATGGCGATCAGGTCCAGATCCTGCGCTCCAAGGCGCAGGTGCCACAGGCCGCCTGGCTCAACTTCGCCATTACGGGCAAGGCACGCGCCTCGATCCGGCGATTCCTGCGTACCAAGGAACGTGATGAGGCGCAGAAGCTTGGGCGGAAGCTCTATGACGATCTTGTCGCACGGCTCCCGGTCCCGCTTGGCCCGGAAGCGCTGAAAGCCGCGCTCAAAAAACTCAAATTTTCTGACCACGCCACCATGCTCGAGGCAATCGCACGACACCGCGTCACCGACGCCGAGGTACTGGAGGCGCTGATGCCCGGCGCCAGCGCGGCAGCCGGCGCCACACCGCGCGCCATGCCGCATCAGGCTGGCGCGATTTCGATCCGTGGCCTGGCGCGCGGCGTTGCCTTCAATCTCGCCGAATGCTGCCACCCGGTGCCCGGTGACCGCATCGTCGGGTTGCGCCGCCCCAATGAGGGGATTGAGGTTCACACGATTGATTGCGCGGCACTGGCCGACAGCAATGATGCCGACTGGGTCGATCTGTCATGGGGTGACAAGGCCGAAGGCGCCACGGCGCGCATCGCCGTCGGCGTCAAGAACGAGCCTGGCGCGCTCGGCGTCATCGCCACCATTATCGGCCAGCAACGCGCCAATATCGTCAACATGCGGCTGGACAACCGGGACAGCGGTTTCCACACCAACACGATCGACGTCGAGGTTCATGACGTACAGCATCTCAGCAAGCTGATGACGGCACTGCGCGCGACAGATGCGGTCAACAATGTGGAACGGGTCTAGCCATGGCATGGCCCAATGGCGCGCACTGCGTCACCAACATCATACATGACGGCGCCATCACGACCCGCTATTGACCCCCAGCATGAAACGTCCCGCCCTTTCTGTCGTCGTCCCCTGTTACAACGAGGCCGCGTGCCTTGAACTGCTGCACACCCGCGTCACCGGCGCGGCAAAGGCGGCGGTCGGCGATGATTATGAGATTGTCTTTATCAATGACGGCTCCCGCGATGAGAGCTGGCCGGTGATGCAGCGCCTCGCCGCCGCTGACCCCCGGCTGATCGCGATCAACCTGTCGCGCAACCACGGCCATCAGCTCGCGCTGACCGCCGGGCTTGACCTGTGCGCCGGCAAGCAGATCCTGATCATCGACGCCGATCTGCAGGATCCGCCCGAGCTGCTGGTCGAGATGCGCGCGACCATGGCCGCGCAAGAGGCCGATGTGGTCTATGCCGTACGGCGCAAGCGCGCGGGCGAGACGGTGTTCAAGAAGCTCACTGCCGCGCTGTTCTACCGCATGCTGGATCGGCTGACCGACACCCCGATCCCGCTCGATACCGGCGATTTCCGGCTGATGTCGCGCCGCGCGCTCGACGCCTTTTTGTCACTGCCCGAACAGGCGCGCTTCATTCGCGGCATGGTCGCCTGGGTCGGCTTCCGCCAGGTGCCGTTCCTTTATGATCGTGCCGAGCGCCATGCCGGGGAAACCAATTATCCGCTCGGCAAGATGATCGGCCTCGCCTTTGATGCCGTCACCGGTTTCTCGACCGCGCCGCTGCGTTTCGCCAGCCATGCCGGTCTGGCACTGACCGGCGCGTCGTTGCTGCTGCTATTCTATATCGCCTTCGGCTTCTTCTTCGGTCACGCGGTACAGGGCTGGACCTCAACCATGCTGGTCGTTGTGCTGCTGGGCGCGGTGCAGATGTTCGTGCTCGGGATGATCGGCGAATATCTCGGTCGGCTCTATGTCGAATCGAAACGGCGGCCGCTCTATCTTGTCGCCGATGTCGCTGGCCCGGTGCAGGGCCATGCCACGCTTGGCTATCGTGCCGAAGACCCCGACGGCGAAACCAGTGTCACGATCGATACACCGGGCGGCAGCGGTACCCGTCCCAGCAAGTGACGTTCCGCGCGAAAGATGTGCTCGAACACAGTGTTCAGCAATGGCGGCGGCGGTGAATCGTCACTGTCATCCTTGCCGGTGATCCGTCCGGCAATCCGCGCGGCGGCAGCCAGCGGGAACAACAGCGAGTTGAAATAGCGCAGGCCATTGTGGGCCAGCCCGGCCCTGGCGATGGCCGCCGCCAGCGTCGTCTTGGAATAGCGGCGATGATGATGGTTGACGACATCATGCGCGCTCCACAGCCATTGGTGCGCAGGGACGGTGACCAGGATCTTGCCCCCGGGCGCCAGGCAATCAGCCATGGCTTTCAGGGCAGCGACATCATCCTCGATATGCTCGACCACGTCGAGCACCGCGATCAGGTCATAGCTGCCGCGCGGTACATCGGGGAGCGCCGGCAAGGGTGACGCGCTGACCGGCTTGCCCAGCCGTTCGCTGGCAATGGCGCGTGCTGCCGGGTCAATCTCGATCGCATCGACCGTGCCGAACCCGGCCAGCATCGGCAGATTGTGCCCCGTGCCGCAGCCGATTTCGAGAATACGCGCCGCAGCGGGCAGCTTCCCCTCACGCGTCAGATAATCAGCCAGGATGTCGCGCCGCGCCCGGTACCACCAGTGCGTGGAATCATGCGCCGCCATGCGGTCGTAAACGATACGGTCCATGATCTAGCCAAACACCCATTGACGGTTGAGCGCAAAGGTCGCCACCGGGATGACCGTAAAGGCCGGGATCAACGGCACCCAGGTCGGGCCGTGAAACAGTGGTCCGGTGATGATCCAGGTGAATGCCAGGTTGAGCAGCAGGCCAAATAACTGGACGACGACAAACTTGACATGCTGGCGCCCGCTCTGGTCGCGCGTGCCATGCCCCTTGAAGCTCCACGCGCTGTGCAGGAAGAACCCTGCCGTCACCGCGACAGCAAAGGCAAAGGGTACCGCGAACACGGCATGGCCCTTCGCAAACACATGGTTGGCGAGCGGCAGATAGACGGCGGAATAGATCGCGCTGGCAATCACCCCGGCAATGCCGAAGCGTACCAGCTGGCCGAACAGCGCGTTCGTCCGCAGTTGCTCAATCTGTCTGAGAATTACCGTCACGCCTTAACTTGCCCTTTGCCGGGCTGCCACTAGAGGAAGTGTGGCGGGAGTGAAACCGGATTGTTCCGGGCCAGCGCGAGGCACCGGGTGCGAACAGCAGCGTTGCGCAATGGCCAGGCGACAAAACAGTAACGGGCGATGTTGGCGCACCAACGGGACGGAACAAGTGGACGACGCAGCTCAGCAATCACCCCCCGCCGCCAACCCGGCGCCGGCGATACCCTTTATCCGGGAAATTGAACGGAATTGGGTCAAGCTTACGCTGATCGCCTGGCTGGTGATCTCGATTTTCTACGTCATCCAGCGCTGGAACGCGATTCACTGGCTGTCGCTTGGCGACACAGACGACAATATGCGCCTGATGCAGGTCCGTGCGCTGCTCGATGGGCAGGGCTGGTATGATCTGCGCAACTATCGCCTTAACCCGCCCCAGGGTTTTGATATTCACTGGAGCCGTCTCGTCGATCTGCCGATTGCCGGGCTGATCCTGCTGTTCAAGCCCTTTGTCGGCACGGCAGAGGCGGAACGACTCGCCTGTGGCATCGCCCCCTTGTTGCCGTTCAGCCTCGTCATGCTCGGCGTTGCCGCAACGGTCAGGCGGCTGGTCGATCAACGTATCTGGCCGCTGGCCATGGTGTTCCTGCTTGGTTGCTCGGCCACGATCCTGATGTTCATGCCCGACCGCATCGATCATCATGGCTGGCAACTGGCCATGCTCAGCCTGACGGTCGCCGGGCTATGCGATCCACAGGGCCGGCGCGGCGGCGCGATTGTCGGCATCTCCACTGCCGTCTCCCTGACCATCGGGCTCGAAATGCTGCCCTATGCCGCCATGGCTGGCGCGATCATCGCGCTGCGCTGGGTATGGGATCGTGCCGAAGCCTCCCGAATGACGGTGTACGCCCTGACTCTGGCCGGCGGCAGCAGCATCGGCTTTGTCGGCTTTGCATCCTATGCCAATCGCGGGCTGCGGTGCGACACGCTGACCCCGGTCTGGCTGTCGGTCATGGTCGTCGCTGGCGCGTTCCTTTTCCTGCTTGCCCGGCTCAACCCGGAAAGGCGCACGCTGCGGCTTGGTCTCGCCGCCATCGCCG
Source organism: uncultured Sphingomonas sp. (assembly GCA_963422345.1). GTDB lineage: Bacteria > Pseudomonadota > Alphaproteobacteria > Sphingomonadales > Sphingomonadaceae > Sphingomonas. The sequence continues at coordinate 765,662 of OY729425.1, read as the reverse complement.
GCGCCGCCATCGGTATCGGCTTTGCACTGGTCTTTCCGCAATGCCTTGGGCGCCCGGAACAGGTGTCACCCGAACTGGCGCATATGTGGCTCGACAATGTCCGTGAGGCCAAGCCGATCTACAAACACCCGTTCCGCACCGCCTTTCCGATCGCCGCCCTGCCGGTCGTCGGGCTGCTCGGCGCGATGCTGGCGACCTGGCGCGCACGCTCCGGGCCACGTCTGATCGGCTGGGCGGCTGTGTTGCTGTTCGGCACCTTTGCCGCAGCAATGTTGCTGTGGCAGGTTCGCGCTGGTCCGGCGGCGCAGTTGCTCGCGGTTCCCGGCGCCACCGCGCTGGCCTGGATCATCCTGCCCTGGTGCCTCAACAGCCGCCTGATGCTGGTGCGCGTGTTTGGCACCGTTGGCGCCTTTCTCGCCTGCTCCGGACTGTTCGCCGGGTTGATCTTCACGCCCTTCAACATCCGGCTGTTCGGCTACAATCTTGGCTATAGCCCGCCCGACCAGCCAAACGCCTATCTAAGGCGCGTCAACAATGCGAGCGGCCAATGCCCGACAATCCCGGCCTTGCAGCCGCTCGACGCGCTGCCGCCACAGATCATCTTCACCTTTGTCGATCTCGGGCCACGGCTTGTCACCATCACCCATCACAATGCCATCGCTGGCCCCTATCATCGCAATGGCGGCGCGATCCTTGATGTGCAGCACGGCTTTTCGGGCAGCGCCGACCAGTTCCGTGCCATTGCGCGGCGACATGGCGCCACCTTGTTGCTGACCTGCCCCAACATGTCGGAATCGACGGTCTATCGCTCACGCAATCCCGGCGGCTTTTATGACCAGCTCGCCCACAACAAGGTGCCCGACTGGCTTGAGCCGGTGGCACTGCCGGCGAAATCGCCGCTACGGCTGTGGCGAATCCACTATTGATCTTCAGCCATGGTCGGGCCGTTCGACTCCGATCAGTGACTTCAGTCCCGGGCTGTCGCGCAAAATGTCGGCAAGGGTGTACCTGTCAAGCACGGCCACAAATGCGGCCGTTGCTTCGAACAGGGGCTTTGGCAACGTGCAGGCTGAGGCAATGGCGCAACCGACACAATCAATCAGTCGCATGTCCGGTTCGGTGTGGCGGATAACCGCGCCAAGGTTGATGGCAGCGGCAGGTCGCGCCAGCCTTACCCCGCCACTGCGGCCACGCACGCTTTCAAGATAGCCGGTCTTGACCAGGTCGTGGACGACCTTGACCAGATGGTTCTGCGAGATGCCATAAGCCTGCGCAATCGCTGAGATCGGCACGATTTTTCCATCGTTCACGCCGAGATGGAACAGCACGCGCATAGCGAAATCGGTATAGCGCGTCAGTCGCATTGTCGTCCGTTCACTCCGTGAAACTACTGATAGGATGGCGCTTGTCGTTTTGCCAGTATCCTAATACATGTATTAGAAATACATTATAAGGAGACGACCGGGCATGGCGGCTGTGATCGACGAAGCAATGCTGAAGCAGGTAATCCCGGCTTTCTACGCCCGTGTCCGGGCGGATGAAATGATCGGCCCGCTGTTCAACGCGGCAATTGATCACTGGGATGAGCATCTCGAAAGGCTCATCGCCTTCTGGTCATCGGTGATGCTGACCAGCGGTCGATACAAGGGCAGCCCCGTCGTCGCGCATCAAAAGCATCGCGACATCATCACGCCTGAAATGTTTGATCGCTGGCTGTCGCTATGGGGCGACGTCACCGGCGCTATGCTGGACACAGAAAGCGCGACAGCAATGCAGGCCAAGGCCGCAATGATCGCGGAAAGCCTGAAGCTGTCGTTGTTCTTTCGCCTGTCACCAACGGCAGCGGCGGCCTGAGATGGCAACGCCCTACAAGATCACACCGGTCTTTGACCTGCACAGCCTCCCGACGGCCATCCGCAACGAGCATCGCACGAAAGAGGGTGTCTGGGGGCTGCTCCGTGTCCTCGAAGGGGAAGTTCGCCTGATCTTCACCGATCCACCGCGCACAATAACCGTTACCGCCGACCAGCCCGCACCAATCCCGCCAGCGGCGACCCACCATGTTGCCACCGATCAACCCATGCGGATGCAGGTTGAGTTCTACCGTGAACACCCGCTCGCCCGGGACGCGCCGGAGGGGTGACATAACCACTGTTCAAACGCCGCACGGCCCGCCGGGTGCCGGGGTGGCCACCATCATCGTTGCTGTCGGCAGTCGCCACAGCCTTTCTTGCTGAATTGGGGGAACGAGCAATGTCGACAACAAAACGTCTATGGCTTGGCCTTGGCGCCATCATTATTGCCGGCTTTGCCGTCATGCTGTGGCTCGGGGCAGACCTGATGCACACCGCGCCGCCAATTCCAGAACGCGTCATCACACAAAATGGCCGGACCATCTATACCCGTGCCGACATCGAAACCGGCCAGCAAGTCTATCAAAGCATGGGTGGACAGGAGCTGGGTTCTGTATGGGGCCATGGCGCGCTGGTGGCGCCCGACTGGTCGGCCGATTGGCTTCACCGGGAAACCATGGCGCAGCTCGATGCGCGGGCAATACGCGCCGGCGCTGCCGGGTTCGACACGATGCCTGAGGCAGAAAAGGCCGGATTGCAGGCCGAAATGAAGTCACTGCTGCGCGCCAACACTTATGACGCACACACCGGAACATTGTTGATCAGTGACGAGCGCGCCGCCGCGATCGCGCTGGTCTCCCGGCATTATCAGCGCCTCTTCTCCGATGATCCCGCGCTGCGCCCTTTGCGCGTGTCGTACGCCATGAAAGAAAATACAGTCAGCGATCCGGCAAAACGCCAGGCGCTGTCAGCGTTCTTCTTCTGGACTGCATGGGCAACGGGCACCAACCGTCCGCACGGTACCGCGACCTATACCAACAACTGGCCCTATGAGCCGTTGATCGGCAACAGCCCGACATCGGGCACATTCATGTGGTCGATGTTCTCGATCATCTTCATGCTGGCAGGCATTGGCCTGCTCGCCTGGCACTATGCGGCATGGCACGGCAAGGAGCCGCCGCTGACACCCCCGGCGACAGACCCGTTGCGCGCGCTGGTGCTTACCCCCTCGATGAAGGCCACCGCCAAATATTTCTGGGTCGTGATTGCGCTGATGCTGGTCCAGATCGGGCTTGGTGCAACAACGGCGCATTATCAGGTCGAAGGGCAACAGCTTTATGGGCTCAATCTGTCCGACTGGCTTCCCTACAGCCTGACACGCAGCTGGCATACGCAACTGGCGGTCTTGTGGATTGCCACCGCGTGGCTGGGCACCGGCCTGTACATTGCGCCAGCCATCTCAGGTCACGAACCGCGCTTTCAACGATTTGGCGTTAATTTCCTGTGGACCTGCCTGATCATCATCGTGGTGGGCGCCTTTGCCGGGCAATGGGTCGCCGTCATGCAGAAAATGGGCTTGGCGACCAATTTCTGGTTCGGGCATCAGGGCTGGGAATATGTCGATATCGGTCGCTTCTGGCAGGCTTTCCTGTTTGTCGGACTGATCGTCTGGCTGCTGCTCGTCGGTCGCGCACTTTGGCCCGCGATGCGTCGCAGGGATGAAATGTCCTCGATTGTCGGCCTGATGTTCCTGTCCACCGTTGCGATCGGCCTGTTCTATGCTGCGGGCCTGATGTGGGGCTCGCACAGTCATCTGAGTCAGGTGGAATATTGGCGCTGGTGGGTCGTCCATTTGTGGGTCGAGGGCTTTTTTGAAGTATTTGCCGTCGCCGTCATCAGCTTCCTGTTCGTCAAGCTCGGGCTGGTGCGGGGCAGGACCGCGACAATCAACGTGCTGTTTGCCACCATCGTGTTCCTGTCTGGCGGCATTCTGGGGATGTTCCACCACCTCTATTTCGTCGGCACCACAATGGCCGGCGTTGCATTCGGGGCGACCTTCTCGGCGCTGGAAGTCGTGCCACTGGCCCTGATTGGCATGGAGGCAATGGAAACATGGAGCCACAGCCGCGCAACACCCTGGATGGAGCGCTATCGCTGGCCGATCATGTTTTTCCTCGCCGTCAATTTCTGGAATCTGGTCGGCGCGGGGCTGTTCGGGTTCCTCATCAACACCCCTATTGCGCTCTACTATATGCAAGGGTTGAACCTCACACCGCTGCATGGGCATACTGCCCTGTTCGGGGTCTATGGGATGCTCGGCATCGGCCTGATGCTGTTTTGCCTGCGGGGTCTGAAGCCCGACCTGGTGTGGAACCAGGGATGGCTGCGCGGCTCCTTCTGGTGCTTCAATATCGGCCTGGCGCTCATGGGCTTGCTGACCCTGTTGCCACTCGGCGTGTTGCAATTGCAGGCAGTGCTTGAGCATGGCTATGCCTTTGCGCGGTCTGCGGACTTTATGGGCAAGCCGATCATCCACCTGCTCGTCTGGATGCGAATGCCGGGGGATCTGATCTTCGCGACCGGCGCTTTGCTGCTCGCCTGGCTTGTTGCGCGCCAGTGGATCATGCCGGAAAAGTCACCGGCCGACGCGCCCGGCGATGTCGATCCGGCATCCCTCGCGTGATTGAGCGGGCGGTAGAAACCCTGCCGCCCCTTCGCATTTTTCCGGATGCTGGAACTTTATCCACAGATCAGGGCAGCGCACATCGCTGCGATCAGCGCGAGCGGCCTGTGGCTGCTCATCCGGACGCTTGCGCTGCTGGCAGCTATGTCGTGGCCACAGTCTCTCGCGGCACGGGCAGTGGGTTGGGCGATTGATGCCGCCATTCTGACCGCTGCAGCAATGCTGCTCACGATCCTGCCAGGTGCGCTGTTCGCCAATGGCTGGCTTGTGATGAAACTTGTCCTTGTCGCCGGCTATTTCGGCCTGGCCTATCGGGCGCGCCGTCGATCATCGTCACGGATTGATCGCACCGCCAGCCTGATCGCCGCACTTTCATGCTATGCCCTTATCTACGGCATTGCCCGCGCGCATGATCCATTCGGCTGGTTCGCTTGGCTGGTATCAAAACCGCCGGAGTAAAGCCCGCCTGCGAATCGCGTTTCAGCCCACGAAGCTAGACCAGGCTACCCTTCACCCCGTCGATCACAAATTGCACCGCCAACGCCGCCAGCAACACACCCAGCACACGCGTGATCACCGCCTCAATCTTCGCACCCAGCACGCGCATGATCGGCCCCGCCGCCAGCAACGCCACCAGCGTCAGCAACAGGATCGTCGCAAGCGCACCCAGCACCACCAGCACATGGTCCATGCCATGGTTGCGGCTCATCATCAGCATCACGCTGGCAATCGAGCCAGGGCCGGCGATCATCGGCATCGCCATCGGGAAGATCGACACATCCTCCACCTCTGGGGTGGCGGCGATCTTGGCGGCACGATCCTCACGGCGTTCGGTACGCTTCTCGAACACCATCTCCAGCGCGATCAGGAACAACATGATCCCGCCAGCGATGCGGAAGCTGTCCAGGCTGATCCCCAGCGATTTGAGCAGCGCTTCGCCGACAGCAGCAAAGGCAAACAGGATGAGCGACGCCACAAACACGGCGCGCACCGCCATCGCACGGCGATGTGCCGGCGTCGCCCCCGCTGACAATCCGGCATAGATCGGCGCGCAGCCCGGCGGGTCGATCACCACGAAAAAGGTGATCAGGGTCGAGACATAGAGTTCAAACATCAGGATGCCGGGGCCGCAATACGATCCGCAATCACGCTACGCATCTGGCGCCCGTCCCACAGCCAGACATCAAAGCTGCGCGCGCCATCCGGTGCCACATGCCAGCGCCATGCAAGCGTGTGGTCGGCTGACATGCCCTCACCGGTTTGGCCATCGGCGAAGCGCGCTGCCGCCACCGGGCCGGGGTGGCCAGTACAGGCTGCGCGGTGCACCCGTGGTCCATCTCCCGCCGGTCGCGCCGTCGTCAGCGCATCGCCGCCATCGACCAGCCACTTCCAGCCACCATCCCCCTGCCTGGCCCAGATGGTGCTGAAATAACCAACGCTGTTCTGCGCCGCACGCAACCACGGCCCGGTATTGGCAGCGTGGCCGCGATCACAGGAAACATAGCTGTCGGCTGCCCACCACGCGATCGCGATCGGGGGATTGCGGCGGTCTTTCAGGAAGACCTGGGTCTTGACCGGCTGCGGCACGAACATGGTCGCGTCGTCCGCCGCATAGCGGCGAAAGGCAGTCCATTGCCCGTCAGTCTGTGCCGCCCGCGCAAAATCACGCTCCGTGTCAGCTGCGCTTGGCACGGCGGCAGCCAGCAGAAGCAAGGGCAACATCACAGCGCGTCGCTATCGAGCGCCACGCCGGCGCGGCGATGGGCCGAGACCAGGGTATTGCGCAGCAAGACGGCAATCGTCATTGGCCCGACCCCGCCCGGTACCGGCGTAATCGCGCCCGCGACACTTGCCGCGCCGGCAAAATCGACATCGCCGACCAGCCCGTCCTCGGTGCGGTTGATGCCGACGTCGATCACCGTCGCGCCGGGTTTGATCCATTCACCCCTGATTATCTCGGGTTGCCCGACCGCCGCCACGACAATGTCGGCACGCCGCACCACGCTCGACAGGTCACGCGTACGCGAATGGGCGACGGTAACGGTGCAGCTTTCCTTGATCAGCAATTGCGCCATCGGCTTGCCGACGATGTTCGACCGCCCGACCACGACCGCGTCGAGCCCCGACAGATTACCCAGCACATCCTTAAGCAGCATGACACAGCCAAGCGGTGTGCAGGGTACAAAACCCTCAAGCCCCGTCGCCAGCCGACCGGCATTGACCGGATGGAAGCCGTCGACGTCCTTGCCCGGATCGATGCGGGTAATCACGACCTGCTCGTCAATATGACCGGGCAGCGGCAGCTGCACGAGGATGCCATCCACCGCCGGGTCGCCGTTCAGCGTATCAACCAGATCAAGCAACACCTGCTGCGGCGTATCTGCCGACAGGCGGTACTCAAAGCTTTCCATCCCGGCAGCGATCGTCGCCTTGTGCTTGGAACGGACATAGACCGACGATGCCGGATCTTCTCCGACCAGCACCACCGCAAGGCCGGGTGCGCGTCCCGCAGCACCATGAAAACGGGCAACCTGCCCGGCAATGCGTTCCCGCAAGGCGGCGGCAAACGCCTTTCCGTCGATAATCTGCGCGGTCATGACGTTACGCTGCCACGGAAAGCAGCGAGAGGGCGATTTGCGGCAGCACGATCGTCATCAGGATGTACAGGATCAACAGCACAACCATTGGCGACAGGTCGAGCCCGCCAAAATCAGGCATGATGCGCCGGATCGGCCGGTAGATCGGGTCGGTTATCTTCTGCAGCGCATTCCACACCGCGCGAACATTCTCGTTCCAGGTGTTGATGATATTGAACGCGATCAGCCACGACATGATCGCCTGCACCACGATGATCCACCACAGGACACGGAGCAGAACCTCGACGATGTTGAACAACATTAGGATCAAGGATTCCTCCATGAGATGGCCGCCACAGGCGATACAACAAAGGCCCGCCTTGGGCCAGCCACCGCGCTCAGCGCCGGATCAATGTCCCGGCACCACGCTTGGTGAACACTTCCAGCAACATGGCATGGGGCACGCGCCCGTCCAGGATAACCGCGGCATCAACGCCAGCCTCAACAGCGGCAACGCAGGTCTCGATCTTGGGAATCATCCCGCCCGTGATGGTCCCGTCCTCGCGCAGCGCCGCAACCGTCGCCGGGTCAAGATCGGTCACCAACGTACCGGCCTTGTCGAGAACGCCCGCGACATCGGTCAGCATGAACAGCCGCGACGCCCCCAGCGCAGCGGCAATCGCCCCGGCCATGGTGTCGGCATTGATATTATAGGTATGGCCATCATCGCCAATGGCGATTGGTGCGACCACCGGAATGATCCCGGCGTCAGAAAGCGTGTCGATAATCCGCCGGTCAACGCCCACCGGTTCTCCGACAAAGCCCAGATCGACATGACGTTCGATCCCTTGCAGCCGGTCGGGTGTCTCGCGCCCGACCTTGGCGGCGCGAACAAACCCGCCATCCTTGCCCGAAATCCCCACGGCGCGCCCGCCGGCCTGGCCGATCCAGCCAACAATCTCCTTGTTGATCGACCCCGCCAGGACCATTTCGGCGATCTTCGCGGTCTCGGCATCGGTCACGCGCAGGCCGTTGACGAAGCTCGATTCGACCCCGAGCCGTTTCAGCATCGCGCCAATCTGCGGCCCGCCGCCATGCACGACGACCGGGTTGATCCCGACCGCCTTCATCAACACAACGTCCTCGGCGAAATCGCGCGCCGCCTCAGGATCGCCCATCGCATGGCCGCCATATTTCACGACGAACGTCGCACCGGCATAGCGCTGCATATAGGGCAGCGCCTCGACCAGTGTTTCGGCCTTGTTGAGCAGGGCGGGATCGGGAGCGTAATTGGTCATGATGCGCGCGGCCCTAGGCCGCTGCGGGCTTGGCGTCCAGCCATCGTCCCAAGGCAACAAAGCCGGTAATCAATACCGGCACCAGCACGATCGACAGCACGACCTTGGTCAGCATCTGACCTTCCATCAACTCCATGATCGGCCGCTCCCCGTAAAAGGAGATGGTGATGAACAGGATCGTGTCGACGATCTGGCTGATCACGCTGGCCACCATGCCGCGCAACCACAGCAGCTTGCCCTGCCCCCCGGCCAGCCGGGAGAAGATCAGCACATTGAGCGTCTGTGACGTGCCATAGGAAATCAGCCCGGCAATCATCATCCGCGCGCCTTGCCCGACGACGATCGGAAACGCGTCAATCGCCGGCGGATACATGCCGGGGTCATGGGGCAGGGCGATCACAAACTGGATCAGCGCCGCTGACACCAGCAGCGGCACAAAGCCCAGTCGCACCGTGAGTGTCGCGGTCTTTTGTCCATAAAGCTCGGAGATCGCGCTGCTCAACACCACGAGCAACAGAAAGGCGAAGATCCCGGCTTCCACGGCCAGCGGCCCCAGCGCAACCTGCTTCACCCCCAGCACACCGGCGATACACACCATACCGCCATAGAGAATCGAGAAAGCGAACAACGCGCGGGGGATCGCAGGGGCGGCGGAAGAGGATGTGTCCATGATGGCATTGCTAGCGCAGAACGGGCCAACGTCAAACCGGGCCCGTCGGCCCGGGCCTGCCATCCGCCCACGCCCGCCTCAGTGCGCCGCGCGCCACGGACGAAATCAAGCCACTAGCCCAATAGTTTTCCGCCTGTATGGTAGTTGTCATAAACCGGCGGTGGGGCCGGGCGAACCTTGGACGGGGCAGACAAGCGTTGGTAAATCGAATCCTGATCGGCATCGCGGGCATCGCGGTCATTCTCGGCATCGCCTTCCTGCTGTCGAACAACCGTCGCGCCATCCGTCTCCGTGTCGTCGGCGCAGCGTTCGCGCTCCAGGCGGGTATCGCCTTTCTCGTGCTCTATGTTCCGGCCGGGAAAAATGTGATCGGCGGCATGGCGTTCGGCGTCACCAAATTGCTCAGCTATGCCCAGGACGGCATCAACTTCATCTTCGGGCCGCTCGCTGGCCCTGAAATGGGGGGACACAGCTTCGCCCTGGCCGCCTTGCCCGTGATCATCTTCTTCGCGGCGGTAATCTCGATCCTCTATTATCTGCGCATCATGCAGTTCGTCGTTCGCTGGATCGGCGGTGGCATCCAGTATGTCACAGGCATCTCCAAGGTCGAATCGCTCGGCGCTGCGGCCAACATCTTTGTCGGCCAGAGCGAGGCTCCACTTGTCATTCGTCCTTATCTCGCGGCGCTCACGCCATCACAGTTGTTCTGCGTGATGACGGTCGGCATGGCCGGCGTGGCGGGGACGATCCTTGCTGCCTATGCCTCGATGCTCGGGCCGCAATTGCTGCCCTATCTGCTCGCCGCCAGCTTCATGTCGGCACCGGGCGGCATCCTGATGGCCAAGCTGATCATGCCCGACGACCCCGCCGATTTCGGCAAGGAACCGGCGGTCGAGGGCGACATCCCGTTCGGCGAGGAACGCCCGGCCAACATCATCATGGCCGCTGCCGAGGGTGCGCAGACCGGCGTCAAGCTGGCCGTCGCGGTCGGCGCGATGGTGCTTGCCTTCGTCGCGCTGGTCGCACTGGCCAATGGTATCCTTGGCGGCATTGGCGGGCTGTTCGGCTATCCCGACCTGACCTTCCAGGCGATCATCGGTCGCGCCTTTGCGCCAGTCATGTACCTGCTCAATGTGCCATGGAACGAGGCGACCACCGCCGGCGGCCTGTTCGGCACCAAGGTCGTGATCAACGAGTTCGTCGCTTTCAGCTATCTCAGCAGCGCCAAGGCGGCGCTGTCGGCGCACACTATCGCGGTCGTGACCTTCGCGCTGTGCGGCTTTGCCAACTTCTCGTCGATTGCAATCCAGATGGCCGTGACCGGCGGCCTCGCCCCCAACCAGCGCCCGACCATCGCCCGGCTCGGCCTGCGCGCCCTTGCGGCGGGCAGCCTTGCCAACCTGATGTCGGCGGCGCTGGCCGGGCTCTGATCCCCTGAAATACAAGCACAACAGGAGCAGATGATGGACGGCGTGGGTGAACGCGGCACTGACTGGAGTGAAGCGGCAGCGGCGGAGCTTGACGATGTCGTGGCATTGCGGCGGGCCATCCATGCCGATCCGGAGATCGGCCTGCACTGCGACCGCACCACCGCCAAGCTGCGCGCCGCGATTGCCGGTCTGCCGCTCGAGATCCACGAGAGCAAGACGACCAGCGGCTTCGTCGCGATCCTGCGCGGTGGGCGCAACAACGGTCGCACCGTCCTGCTGCGCGGCGACATGGACGCGCTGCCGATGCAGGAGGAGACCGGCCTGCCCTTCGCCTCAAAGGTACCTGGCGCGATGCACGCCTGCGGCCATGACGCGCACTCGGCAATGCTGGTCGGTGCGGCACGGGCGCTGTGCGCGCGCAAGGACAGCCTGCCCGGCACCGTGGTCTTCATGTTCCAGCCCGGTGAAGAGGGCTATCACGGCGCGCGCTACATGATCGAGGACGGGCTGCTCGACATCGCCCGGCCTGAGGCGGCGTTCGCATTGCACATCTCGCCCAACGCGCCAGCTGGCACCTTTGTCAGCCGCGCCGGTCCACTGCTCGCCTCAACCGATACGCTCCACGCCACGATCCATGGGCGCGGTGGCCATGCCGCCATGCCGCACGACACGCTCGATCCGATCCCGGTCGCCTGCGAGATCGTCACCGCGCTGCAGACCTTCCTCGCGCGGCGTGTGCCTGTCAGTGACCCGGCCGTGCTGACCATCGCGCAGATCAACGCCGGCTCGGCGCACAACATCGTGCCGCAGGTTGCCGAGATGACCGGCACGCTGCGCACCCTGTCAGAGCGCACGCGCGAGCTGATGCGCGACGGCTTCAAGCGCATCGTCGAGAACATCGCGGCCGCGCACGGCATGGTCGGTGAGGTCCGAATCGAGAGCGGCTACCCCGTCACCATGAACGACCCGCGCGCGCTGGGCTTGATGCGTGACGAAGTCGTGGCGATGGGCGGCGATGGCGCGTGGCAGGTGATGCCTGCGCCGATGATGGGGGCGGAGGATTTCGCCTATGTGCTGCGCGACGTGCCCGGCGCGATGGCGTTCATCGGCGTTGCCGAGACCGGCAGCGACCCGCACACCAACCCGCCGCTGCACAACACCCGCATGACAATCGACGAGGCAACGATGGCGCGCGGCGTCGCCCTGCACTGTGCGGTGGCCGCGAAGTTCCTTGAGGACGGGTTCGACTAGGCCGGTTTGTGATTGGCCACCACGGCCTGCACCACGGCCTGCATCAACGCTTGCCGCTCGGCTATCGGTCGCGGCGTATCGCCGATCATCACGGCGATTGAATAGGCCTTGCCGTCCGGCGCGATCAGGAAGCCGACATCGTTGTATCCCGCAGTCCGCCCGCCGAGATCCTGCCCGGTGCCGGTCTTGTGGCCAAAGGTCCATCCTGCGGGGACCGCGCCGCGCAAGCGCTGCCGCCCGGTGTGCGACAGCTCCATCGTTCCCATCAGATACTGGGTTGAGCTCCACGACAGCAGCTTGCCTTGCCTCAGCTTGGCCAACGCCGCCGTGATCGCCAGCGGTGCGGCGCCATCGGGCGGATCAGAAACGTAACGCTCGAACGCCTCAAGCCGCGCCGAGGGCGCCAGCCGCGCGCGGGCTTGGGTAAAGGCGTTGCCAAAGGCAAAGGCCGGCTTCCACTCCAGGCCTGCGGTCTGGCTCTGCAGTGCCCGCTCCCCCGGGCCAAAGCGGATATCGCCCAATCCCTTGCGGGCAATGAACTCACGCACCGCGATCGGCCCGCCGACATAACGCAACAGCCGATCATTGCAGGTGTTGTCGCTCATCGTCAGCGCGCGCTGCAACAGATCGCCGACGGTGGTGTGATAGCCATCGGCCTTGATCAGTGCGGCAACCGGCTGATGAAACAGCGTCATGTCCTCGCGGGTCAGTGTGATCGGGTCTTCCAGCTTCAGCCGGCCAGCGTCACGGAAATCGAGCACCGTCATCGCGACCCACAGCTTCGACACGCTCTGCTGCGGCATGCGCTGATCGCCCTGGCTGTCAACGCTCCACCCGTGATCAACGCTGCGGACGGCGATGCCGACCCGCCCGTCAAAGGACTTGGCGAGTGTCGTGATGCTGGCAACAAGCGCCTGCGGCGCAGTCGGCGCCGGGGCCGCGACAACCCGCGTCGGCACCGCGACGACGGGCCTAGCAACCGGTGGTGGCGCAGCCGCGATATGCCGCCCACCATCATTGGCACAGGCACATAATGCGCTGCTCATCAGCAGCATTGCGACCGGCCTGAATAATCTCATCGGAAAAATGCGCTGTCCCAACTGCCGTTTCCCTGCGTCCCCGACATCACGTTAGAGACAGAAGTTGATTGAGAAATAGCTGACAAGCCGAACTGCGGTGAATCGCGCTGTGCCCGCGACGGGATGTAGCTGGACATCGACCTGATTTGATACAGTTTTTCGTAACGTGGTTAAGGGATCAGAATCGTATCAACCGCCTTGGGTAACATCGCAGGATAATCAAGCGTGTAATGCAGGCCGCGCGACTCGTGGCGATGCAGCGCCGAGCGCACGATCAAGTCGGCGGTCTGCAACAGGTTGCGCAGCTCAATCAGGTCGGGCGTGACGCGGAAATGGCCGTAATAATCCTCGACCTCGGCAGTCAGCAGCCTGATACGGTGCTGCGCGCGTTCGAGCCGCTTGGTGGTGCGGACGATGCCGACATAATTCCACATGAAGCGGCGGATCTCGGTCCAGTTCTGCTTGATGACGACCTCTTCGTCGGAATCGGTCACGCGACTCTCGTCCCAGCCATGGATCGGCGGCACCGGCGGAAAGCTGTCCCACCGCGCGGCAATGTCGCGCGCGCACGCCTCACCAAACACGAAGCATTCGAGCAGCGAGTTTGACGCGAGGCGGTTGGCGCCGTGCAGGCCGGACTGGGTGCATTCGCCCGCTGCATAAAGGCCCGGCAGGTCAGTGCGGCCATCCCGATCAATGACGATGCCACCACAGGTATAATGCTGCGCGGGTACAACCGGGATCGGCTGCTTCGTCATGTCGATGCCCAGACCGAGCAGCTTTTCATGGATGTTGGGGAAATGCTCGCGGACAAATTCCGGGGGCTGGTGACTGATGTCGAGATGGACATAGTCGAGACCGAAGCGCTTGATCTCATGGTCAATGGCGCGCGCCACCACATCGCGCGGCGCCAGTTCGGCGCGCGGATCGATCTCGGGCATGAAACGGTGGCCGGTATCGGGGTTCTTGAGCTGCCCACCTTCTCCGCGCACCGCCTCGGTGATCAGGAAGTTCTTGACGTCAAGATTGTACAGGCAGGTCGGGTGGAACTGCATGAATTCCATGTTCGACACACGGCACCCCGCGCGCCACGCCATGGCGATGCCGTCGCCAGTGGCGCCACGCGGCGCGGTCGAGAAGAGATAGGTCCGCCCGGCCCCGCCCGTCGCAAGGATCGTTGCGCGCGCCGTGTAGAGCCCGACACGACCGGTATTGCGATCAACCGCATAGACACCCCAGACATTGCCCGCGCCCGAATAGCGTTCCTCATGGCGTGAGGTGGCAAGATCAATCGCCACCTGATCGGGGACGAGCGTGATGTTGGGATGCGCCTCAGCCGCTTTCTGCAATGCCTCCTGCACCGCCCAGCCGGTCGCGTCGGCGACATGGACGATGCGACGATGCGAATGGCCGCCCTCGCGCGTCAAGTGGAGCGCGTCACCCTCGGTCGCGAACGGTACGCCAAGCTCTTGCAGGCGCGCGATGGCGGCAGGCGCCCGGTCCACGACAAACTCCACCGTGGCGCGGTCGTTGAGCCCCGCACCCGCGACCATCGTGTCCTCGATATGGCTCTCAAAGGTGTCGCCGGGTTCGAGCACCGCCGCGATCCCGCCCTGCGCCCACGCCGTCGCGCCCTCATTCATCGCGCCCTTGGCCAGCACCGTCACGGTGAAGCGATCCGCAAGGTTGAGCGCTGCGGTGAGACCGGCAGCGCCGGAGCCGATGATGAGGATGTCGGAAGTGCGGGTATCAGCCATTGGCCGCCCTGGTCAGGTTGAGGAACACATCTTCCAGATCGGGTTCCTTGGTCGAGACCTCGACAATGCCGAAGCCGCCGGCCTGCACCGCCGCCAGCACCTGCCCGGCATTGGCCTCATCCTTGCGATAGGTGATTTCGAGCACACGCTCGCCCTTGAGCGCGATCTTCTGGAAACACGCATTGGCTGGCAGTGCGGCGACGTCGCGATCAACCGTGACCTCGACCAGCTTTTCCTGTGCCATGCCGACCAGTTCGCGCGTCGGCTTGTTGGCGATGACCTTGCCATGATTGATGATGGCGATGCGGTCACACAGTTGCTCGGCCTCTTCGAGATAATGTGTGGTCAGCACGACCGTCACGCCCTGCTGGTTGAGGCTGCGGACATAGTCCCAGAGCTGGCGGCGCAGCTCGATATCGACACCGGCGGTGGGTTCGTCGAGCACCAGCACCGGCGGCGTGTGGACCATTGCCTTGGCCACCATCAACCGGCGCTTCATGCCGCCGGACAGGGTGCGGGCATAGGCATTGGCCTTGTCCTCAAGATGCACCGCGCGCAGCAGCTCCATCGAACGGCGCCGCGCCTTGGGCACACCGTACAGCCCGGCCTGGATTTCCAGCGTCTCGACCGGCGTGAAGAACGGGTCGAACAGGATCTCCTGATTGACGATGCCGATCGACGCCTTGGCGTTGCGCGGATGGGCATCAATGTCGAAGCCCCAGATCGACGCATGGCCGCTGGTCTTGTTGACCAGCCCGGCAAGGATGTTGATCAGCGTTGATTTGCCCGCACCATTTGGCCCGAGCAACCCGAACACGGACCCGCGCGGCACCTCAAAACTGACATCGTCCAGCGCGCGCTTGCCGCCCGCATAGGTCTTGCACAACTGGTCGATCACGATGGCGGCGTCGGTCATGCCCGGCATGTAGGCGGGTGAGCAGGCAAGCTCAATGCCTTGGCGCGGCGGATGTTGGTGACGTGCGGGCGGGGTTGGCGCGGCAGAATTCCCTGCCCGCAGGGAAGCTGGCAGGGAATTTCGCACATTTTCTGCCGAGGGTGGCAGGGAATATCCAACCCGAGGCGTTGGAAAGAGCGAAATTGATCATGGCAGGGGCCATGCACCACGTGGCGCGAATTTGAATCAGGACGGCAGCCCGAAATGATCGAGGCAGCGCGGACTCACCCGTGTTTCGGATAGCCCCCCGATATTTACGCTGCGGGGCGCTCGCCCGCCGCAATCCGTTCCGCAATCTCTTCAATCACCGGCCACAGCTCTGCGACACTGTCTATGACATAGTCGGCACCCGCCGCGTGCAGTTCAGCAGCAGCAGCGGCGATGCGACCCGCGCGTTCCTCCGGGGACAGGGCAAGGAGTGCGGCATGATCGAGCCCGACACCGTTGCCTGATGCGGCCAAGCCGACAGTCCATGTGCCAGCTTCCCGCCCCTCGGCAATGCCGACGGCAGCATCATCGACCTTGATACAGGCTGAGGCGGGCCAGACACCCAGCTCAACCAACCCCTTCCACAGCATCAGCGGTGAAGGGCGGCCTTCCAGCGTTTCCCCCGAGCACACGACAATATCCGGTGCATAACCCTGCTCTGCTGCCAGTGGCAGGATGTCCGCCATCATCGGCCGCGTGTAACCGGTACAGGAGGCGATCCTGATACCGCTGGCCCGCAGCCGCGCCGCCAGGTCGGCTGCGCCGGGGATCAGTTCGGCGCACTCGCGCGCGGCACCACGCATCATCGGCTCCACCGCATCGTGAAGTTCCGCCACGTCGGACTCTGCCGGCGATGTGCCATGCAAGGCGAACCACGCTTCGGCGATGCGCGGCATGGCCAGCACCCCCCGGATATGGTCCCGCTTGGCGCGACCCATATCAGCGCGCGCTTCACCTTCCGAAATCGGCACGCCGGCATCGGCAAAGACATGTTGCAGCGCCATCACCGGGGCGCAGCAGCCATGGTCGATCATTGTGCCGGCCCAGTCGAGCACCACGGCCTTGACGGCGAAACTCATATATTCACTCCTGTGGGATCAGCCAGCGCCGCGATGGTTTCCTCGGCGAGCGCAAAGGAGGTCGAGGCGCCGGTGCCGCTGGTGACGGTCACGAGCTGCACCCCCGGCACCGGGCTGGTGACAAGGCTATGGCTGGCAGCGGCGGCATAGGTGCCGGTCCAGCGTTCGAGCACCGGCGGGACATGACCGAACACCGCACGAAATTCATCGAGGATCAGCGCATCGACGGTATCGTGCGAGAAAGGATCAGGCGTGGTGGCGTAGTGATGGCTGTCACCGACCACCAGCGTGCCGTCGGCGCTTTGCGTAACGATCAGGTGAATGCCGTTGGCAAGCTGTGCCGGCTGTTCACGACCGAGCCGCTCACGGAGCGCCGCTGCTGGCGCCAGCGCAGCATATCCGAGATACCGCACCAGCCCGAGATCGGACATCACCGCTGCGGGCAGGCGATAACCGGGTGCTGCCAGCCGCAGCATTTGCAGCTTACACCGCGTGATGCCGGCAAATGCCTCCGGGAACAGCGTTGCCAGATCATCGCCGGGGCAGACGATGATCGCATCGGCACGAATGACTCCGGCGGTCGTTTCGAGCTGCCCACGCTCGACGCGCCAGACGGCGACCCCGCGCAGAAAGTCGACGCCATGATGTTCGCCCAGCCAGTGGGCAAGCCGGGGAATGGCCGCGCGCGATTCGACGCGCAGGTCAATCGTGCTCGACAGCACACCTTCCAACCGCACGGGACAGATATTGCCGAGCAAGGCCCGGGCAGCATCCACGTCGTGCCAGGTGCAGCCCTCTGCCATATCAGTGGCGAGAAAGGCTTCGCACACGGTGCGGGCTTCGGGACGCTGCGCAACCATGGCGAGACCGCGCTGCTCGATGGCAATGCCAGCCTGCCCGGCAACCTCAAGCCAGATGTCACGCGAGCGGCGCGCGCGACGCCAGACCACGCCCTGTTCCTGACCAGTGACGGTGACGAAGCCGAAATTGCGGATTGATGCGCCATTGGCCTGCGCGTCGCGGTCGATGACAATCACGCGCCGCCCGGTGCGCGCGGCGACGAGGGCGTGCGCCAGCCCGACGATGCCGGCGCCAACAATGGCAACATCGTAACGATCCTGCGGCATCAACTTTTCCTCACATGCCGACGCGGCAGCGCTCAACGGGTATAAAGTGCTACCAACCGCCGGCGTTTCGCCGCCGTCAGACCGAGTTCGTCGCGCAGATAGCCATCGACGCCACCCTTGTGCGCATCCATCGCATCGAACACGGCGGCAATATAGTCCGGGTCGGCGGCCATATAGGTGCGGATCACGTCGGCAGGCAGCTTTGCCCAGGCGCTGGCCGATTTGTCGTCGCTACGCACCACCTTTGCCGGATCAAAATAGCGGTTGCTGAGAGCATAATCCTCGATCGCGGTCGCGCGCGGCACGCCGAGCGCCGTCAGCACGAGCGCGGCGGCGACACCGGTGCGATCCTTGCCAGCCGTGCAATTGAACGCCAGCGGCACCCGGTGCGCGAGTAATTCACCGAACATCCGGCGGTACTGACCGTTGAAGGTAACGAGCAGCTGAGGATAGAATTTTATGAACGCCGCCCGTGCCTCGGCAGCAGTTGGCACGCCAGAAGCACCGCTCAGGCCAAGGCCGCTCGAATCGAGCGCATAATCATCCGCGAAGATATGCGGCGCCGTGCCGGCAGGCCACAGCGCGGGTTCAAGCTTGCGCTCGCGCGTATCGCGAAAATCGCACACCGTGCGGATGCCAAGCTTGTTGAGATAGGCATAATCGGCGAGTGTCAGGAAATGCATTGAGCCTGACCGGAAGAGCACACCCCAGAGCACGGTGCGACCGGCGACGGTCTTGTAGCCGCCGAGATCGCGAAAATTTTGCCCGCCCTGCAGCGGCAGGGCGCGCTGATGGCCACCCACCATTGCACCGGTGGTCGGCGTGCCTGGCTTTGCCTGCCCGGCGAACGTTGCGGCGGGCGGCATCGCGACAAGCAGGGCGCCAAGCAGGCAGGGGAAGAACGTCCTGATCGTGATCATTTTTCCGCCTCCAGTGGGGCCAGTCGTCGATTGTAGAGGTCAGGACGGCGGGAGCGTTATGTCGATGCACTCGTCCCCGCCGCCCTGCCTGCCACCGGATCACAGCTTGATGTTGGCTTCGACACCGAAAGTGCGTGGATCGTTGAAGAAACCGCTGATGCCTGCCTGCGGGCTGCCCGATTTGTAGAATAGATGTTGCTCGTCAAACAGGTTGCGGACCCACAGCGCCACCGTGAGTTTGGCGTTGCCGCCGCCGACACCGATATCGGCAACGGCAAGGCGGCCATTGACGACAAATGCCTTGTCGCCCTTTGGCTGCGCGAAGCGCACCGCGCGGGTGACGGGATCATAGGTCGTGTCGGTATAATTGGCGTAATAGCCCGAGTCATAGCTGCCATCGAGGTGCAAGCGCAGCTTGAAGTCGTCCAGCGGCAGCTCATAATCAATCGAGCCGCTGGCAGAATGTTCCGGCGTATAGACCTGATAGATCGGCACCGGGACGGTGATGAAGACGCCGCCCGTCTGCGGGAAGGGATTGACCGTATTGGGGATCTTGACGTTGTTATAGGCGTAGCTGGCCGACAGGGTCAGCCCCGTAACCGGGGCCAGAGTCAGTTCTGCTTCGAAACCCTTGAGTTTGCCGGTGCCCGGCGCATTGACAGTATCCGTCGTGGTGCGGGTTGTGGCCACACGCACACCGTTGATGACGTCTTCGTACAGGCCGCTAAAGTCGAGTTGGATCGACTTGTAGGTGCCGACATAGCCAGCGATGTTGAAGCGCGCCTTGTGGTCCCAGAATTCGGTCTTGGCGCCGATTTCGAACATCGACACCGTTTCCGGGTTGAAGCGCGCATAGCTTAGCGAGCGCGAATTGGCGCCGCCCGAACGATAACCGGTGCTCCACTTACCATAAACATGGACATCGTCTGACAGGTCGATGGCGAGGTTCGCCATCGGATCGAAGCGCGACCAGGCGGCATTCAGGATGACCGGCCCGACCACGTTGACGCCATTGACCGGCACCACCGGCGCGGCACCGTTGACCGTGAACAGCTGGCCTTCCTTCTTGTCGCGGGTGAAGCGACCACCCAACGTCAGATGGAAAATGTCCCCGGCGAGTGGCGGGGTCCAGGTGCCCTGCCCATAGACACCAATGCTGGTCGTCGAGACATGGCTGGCGCGCTGGATGACCTGGGTGGGGTAATCAATCTGGCGGATCACCGAGACGGTACCGGCAGCGTCAGTAAACTGGTTGGTGTTGAAGGCCTGGGCATTGTCCTCAACATTTTCACGATAATAGAGGGCGCCGACCGCGAATTTGATGCGACCGATATCGCCAATTGCCTGCAGCTCTTCACTGAACTGGTTCTGACGGAACTGCGCCAGGCTGTAACGCGCAAACTGGTAGCCGACGAAGCTTCCCGTCGGGTTGGCGGTCGTGATTGGTAGCTGCAACGTCGGTGATGATGAGCCATTGTCATACTGGCTCTGGCGAAGTGTACGGTAGGAGGTAATCGATTTCAGCGTGAGCTTTGGCGCGACATCCCAGTCCAGGCCGAGGCGGTAGCCGTTCGTCTTGCCGATACTCGGCTGCTGGGGAACACCAATAACGGCGGTCGATGCGCGTTTAGGCTGAACGGGACCAATCGCGGCCAGGACGTTCGGCGCGATGGCCGGACCGGTCGCAGTCGCTGGCAGGCCCGTGCCGGCCGAGATCAACTGCTGATAAAGCGTGCTGGTCGAATCATAGGAGGTGTCGAACGCAAAATCGGCGCGAAAATTCGTCGCTGGTTTCCAGAGCGCTTCTGCGCGGAAACCGCGCTTGTCGAAGGCGTTAAAATCAAGCGCCCCGGGCAGCGGATTTTTGACAAAACCGTCGCGGTGGGTGACGGTTGCGTCCACCTTGAAGCTGATATTGGCGAACTCGGGCAGATCGATATGCGTTGATGCCTGATAGCTGCCAAAGTTGCCGAGACCAAAAGTCGTGTCCATCTTGAATTGGCCGCTCGGGCGCTTGGTCACGATATTAACCGCGCCGCCTTCAGTGTTGCGACCGAACAAAGTGCCTTGCGGCCCTTTCAGCACTTCGATGCTCTGCACGTCGAACAGGGCGGTGCCGAGACCCTGCGCGCGACCGAGATAGACGCCATCGACATAGACACCAACGCCCTGGTCACGCGCGGGCTGATTGCTGTCCGACAGCACGCCGACGCCACGGACATTGATGATCAGCGCGCCGGGACGTGAGAAGAATGGCGCAACGCGCAGCGACGGAATGGCGCCGTCGCCAAGGTCGAGAAGCGACTGGACGTGGCGATCTTCGAGGCCCTTGCTGCCCAGCACCGAGATCGCAATCGGCGTCGATTGCAGATTTTCCGACCGCTTCTGCGCGGTGACGATGATGTCGGTCAGGCCATCCGACCCATCGGCAGGCGCCGTTGTCGCATCGACCGCGACAGGTGCAGGCACGGTTTTCGCGTGCGCCGCCATTGGCAGGCCGGCTGTGATCGCTGCCGCACTTACCAGTGACAAGGTGCGGCCACGTTTGATCGATGTTGACGTCATGATACCCCTCGAAGTGATTCGACCGGGTCTCTAGGAGGGGGATAAGACAAAATCGTTGCGGAAAAAATGCAATTTTGTTTATTACAAAAATATTATGCCGCAATTTCACATATTTGATTTATAGATCAAATCACATACAAGTTAAATTTGTCCTTTTTGCAACATTTAGTGTATTCTTATTTGATATTACTTATATATTTGTAATATTTATTTGCAGGCCGGCAACTCGGCGGCCCGGGACAATTTATCTTGCTACGAGACGCTGTAGCAAAGGGCGGAATGATTCGAATGGCTTCGTCGCAAGCCCCGGCACCTTGCCACGATCATCCCAGCGGCGGACATTGACGGCATCCTCATGGAATGGCTCGTTACGGAAGGCGGCAACCTCCGCCTCATTCATGGCGCCGCCCTGCAACATGAGGCTGTGCTGCGATGCCGCTGAAAGGCCGTCATAATAGCGGGGTTCGACCGCGCAGAGATAGCGTTTGGCGGCAACATGCAGGCGCGCGCAATCGACCACCAGCGGCGGGAAATGCCCTGCGAGCACAAGCGCGGCAGCACGATCATGGCAGCGGTCAACCACATCACTGGTTTGATAACTACCGAATTCGCTGGTGAAATGGCCAATGTCATGGAGCAGTGCAGCGGCTACCACGGGTTCAGAGGCACCCGCTGCCTGCGCCAGCGTTGCAGATTGCAGCATATGTTCCGCCATGGTGACGGCTTCACCAAGATAGGATTCGGCACCGCGCCGCTCGAAAATGTCGGCGATCAACGCGATAATGTCATTGTTTTCACTCATGTTACTTCCCCTGACAGTCGAGCATGGTGATCCAGGAGAGCAGGCCATCGCCAGCCCATCTTGCCGCGCCCCGGACATCATCATGCGCCAACTGCGACGAGTGGCGCGTTGACCCGACCCGCCGTAGGCGCCGCACGCGCCGGAGCAGAACGCCGGTGGAAATAGCTGGCGGCCACGATGGTCAGGGCAACCCCGACAATGCTGGTGGCATAGGCGCCGCGCGTGAAGAACTGCAGCCAGTCGAGCGAGCCTTGCCCGAAATTGCGCCACAGCAGCAGGGTAACGCTGCCAAGATAGCCAAATGAATCAGCGATATAGATCAGAAAGCCGGCATTGGCGACACGACCGCTGGCCGCGACAAGCCGGTCGAACAGGACCGCGTTGACCGGGTTATAGGCAATGTAAAGCCCGGACCCCGCCACAATCATCCACGCCACCGGCGAAAGCAGATGCGCCTGAAAGGCGAGCGTCGACAGGCCGAGCAACGCGAAGCCACCGCCGATCATCAGGTGGATAACGAGCAGCGCATGACGGTTGTCGCGGATCATGATGACCATTGCCATGCCGATGAGCGCGATCACCGCGACGGGCAGCTCGCTGACCGAGAAAATCCCGGCCTCGCCGCCATGACCGAGCGTGGTCCAGATTTCTGCGGCGAAATTGTCACGGAAATCGCGAAAGGCGGTGAGCAGGACATAGGCGATGATGATCGCGACCAACCCCGGTGCATAAGCCTTGAGAAAGGCACCGCGTTCAGCCGTCGTCATCGGCGCGCGACGCACACGCGCAGCCTCATCACGCGCATCGGGCGGTGGCAACTGGCTGAGCACCCAGACCGAGAGCAACAGCAGCGGCATGAACAGGCCACCCGTCGCCGCCGGCATCCAGAAGCGATCAACATGTTGGACCTGCATCAGCCAGGTGCCGACCGACTTGACCACGCCTGAGGACAGGATGAAGCTGGCGCACAGCATTGAGGCGAGCACTTCCGAGACGCGCCGCCCCTCCATGAAACCAAAGACAAGCCCCCAGATCATCCCGAGCGGCACACCGTTGAGGAACAGGGTGATGACATTCCAGGGCGCGGGGAGCAGCGCAAAGGCGATGAGCGCGAGCCACGACACCCCAATCAGCGCGAGGATCGCCATGGCGCGGTACCGCGGATGGATTTCGGAGATCACCTTGACGCCGATAAACTTCGACAGCGCATAGCCAGCAACCTGCGCGACGATCAGCGCGATCTTGTAATCCAGCGCGAGATGCCAGCCCGGGACGTGCTCAAAGGTTGCGGCGCTGAACGGCTTGCGGAAGGCGTACATCGCGAAATAGGCGCAAAAACCCGCCGTGCCGGCGACAGCGGTAAAGACAGCGGGGTGGGCACGCGCAAGGGCGCGACGAAAGCGGCTATCCATTGACTGACCCCAACATGGCGACGAATGCGCCATCCTAAAGTGCACCTGTGACAGTCATGGGTCGGGCGCGGCAATTGAAACGCAGACTGCAAAGAATGCCCGGCCGAGACCCGACATTGATCGGACAATTGCTAGGGTCCGGACCCATAAACGGGATTCCCAAGGGATCGAAGGCATGATTCAAGGCGTCCGATGAGGAGGCGTTGGATATGTCGGATTTCTTCTGGTTTTCGGATGCGCAATGGTCGCGGATCGCGCCGCATTTGCCGACCGACACGCGCGGGAAGCCGCGTGTTGATGACCGTCGTGTGCTGAGCGGGATCGTTCACGCGCTGCAAAGCGGTGGTCGCTGGGGTGATTGTCCCGAGCACATCTATGGTCCGAAGA
The DNA here is from genome assembly GCA_963422345.1 of uncultured Sphingomonas sp. Taxonomy (GTDB): domain Bacteria; phylum Pseudomonadota; class Alphaproteobacteria; order Sphingomonadales; family Sphingomonadaceae; genus Sphingomonas. Next base: position 741,830 of record OY729425.1, on the reverse strand, counting down.
AGACGCTCTACAACCGCTTCGTACGTTGGGCCGAACGCGGGATATGGGAAGGCATTTTCAGCGCGCTGTCGGGTGCCGAGGGCGCGCCCGACCGACTGTTCATCGACAGTACCTGCATCAAGGCACACCGCACCGCGGGTGGCGCAAAAGGGGGGCCTTGGCCAATGGTATCGGCCAGACACGCGGCGGTAGAAACTCCAAGGTTCACGCGCTCTGCGATGTGAAGGGCCGCCCCTGCGTCTTGATGATCACGCCGGGAAACGTGCACGATGTGAAGGTTGCCAAGGCCTGCATCGCGGCCATGCCGCCGTCGGCCGAACTGGTTGGCGACAAAGGCTATGACAGCAATGACTTGCGCGCCTGGCTTGCAGACCGAGGCACCACCGCTGTCATCCCCTCCAAGCGCAACCGCAAGGTGCAGCTCGACTGCGATGCGAAAATCTACAAGCAGCGTAACGTCATCGAGCGCATGTTCTGCCGATTCAAGGACTGGCGAAGGGTCGCAACACGCTTCGACCGCAACATCAAAACCTTCATGGCTACCATCGCCATCGCTGCTACCGTCATCTGGTGGCTCTAATGAGTCCGGACCCTAGTTTTTGCTCAGTGCCAGTGCCGTCGGGCCCGCCTGCAGGGCAAGGCGCGGCGAAGGATGGTCGGCGGAGAGCACCACATCGACGTCGTGCAGCGCCATGCCGCTCGAGGCGCGCAGCCGGTATCTGCCGTAGCGGATGCGCTCAAAGATGAAATAGCCGTCGAATTCCGTGCGGACCTTTGCCACCACAGCACCCTTGGCATCCACGATATCGAGATTCTGGCCCGCAATCGCGCCGTTGGCGTCGGTCAGCTTGCCCTCAATCGAGCCGGTACTGACGATGCCGAGCTCAACATGGGTCATCAGCCCGGCGCGCGGGACCACCATCAGGCCATTGGTCGCGGGAATGTCGAATGGATCGGCAAGGGTTGCCGCATCGACCGTTATTTTCACTGGCATGGAGGGATCGAGCGATCCGACGATACTTGGCACCGCCGCAGTCCGATCCGCTGCATTCCGGGCGACGGGGACGCCATCAACCTGAATCCCGCCCGGGACAATTTCTTCACCCGGCCCGCGAAGGCCATCACCATCGTCATCGCGGAAAATTGTCGCCATGACCCCGCCGGATTCAGCCTGTGGCTTGGACGATAGCCGATTCCATCCCTTGCCCTGGCCAAAGCTGGCGAGCAGGTTGAGCCGCAATCCGGCATGGCCCTGGCTGTTCACATCTCCGCCGGCGGTCAGAGCGAAGCGCTTGAAATCACGCGTATAGCCGCCGCCAAGACTGACGGCATGGGCGGACGGGGCATAGGTGGCCGATGCCTCAAACGCCGCCGATTGCCCTGAGCGCCAGTTCGCTGCCACCTGAACATCCGCGAGGGAAACGCGGGACGTTACCGCCCACAACATCTCACCCCGCAGCCGAACGCCATGCAAGCGCGTGTTGAACAACAGACCGACAGTGCCCGATGAGCTGGACGGTCCGACCAGCGGTGATGACCGCTGCCACCCGAGGCTGAGGCTCGCAGACAGGCCCGGCATGGCGGCGGAGACGCGTGAACCCGCCTCAAGCGTGCTGCCGCCGGACGTTTTTGCCTCAGCCAGCGAAAAGTGAAACGGCAGGATCAGCCCGGCAACGCGCACCGGCCGATCAATCGAAACCCGGACGCGCGATTTCAGGTCAGCGGAAAGTTGCTGCGATGCCAGTCCGAAATTCTGCAAGCCTTCCAGCGAAACGCTGGTCCCCCATAGCTGACCAAGGATACCGACTCGCGCCGCCGTGCCACGACCTGGGGCATGGGCGACATCAATCTGGGTCAGCGCAGGGCCGATCCCGCCACGCAACATGCCATCGACAAAGAGATCGCTTCCGCTGGCGCTGGCCAGATGGTGGATTGCAGCGCCAGCGGAGAAGCCGCGCCCGAGACCATGTTCGAACCCGGCGTCCTGCCGCCAGCCCGACCGGCCGGCAAAGCCGGGCGGCGGCGCCCCGAAGGTGACCAGATCCTGCCCCTGCTGGACCGCATCCGCCCACCACCAGGTTTGACCGGGCGGAACCGCCTGCTGGGCAATGTTGAAAATCTTCGTCTCGCGCCGCACCTGGCCTTGCGGGCCATAGGAAGCGATTTCGAAGATGTTGGGGCCGAAGCGCATCGCGACCTGACGAAAGGCATAGCGCCCGTCGGATCCGGCCTTTGTGGCGTCGATCAATTCGCCGTTGCGATATAATTCAACGTCCCAGCCGACCGGAACGGAACCGTTGAAATCAATGGTGTCGAATTCATTGCCGCGCCCCAGCGGGCGGTTGGTGATCGTCGCCCCCCGGCCAAAGGCACCTTGCGCGACAAGCGGCGTGCTGAACCCGGCAACATCCCCGAGCGAAACCTGCGTGGCATGGACCGGCCCCAACAGGCGCGCATCGGGGTCAGCGCGATATAGCTGCACGCGCAGCGAATCCGGTGCGAAGCCATTTGTCGCAACCAGCCGCGCATTGGCGGAAAAATAGGCCAGCTCCCCGGCCGCGAAAATCTCATAGCCCTGTGTTGTCGTGAGCGGCCCGCCGGGCGCACGGTCCCCCGCAAAGCCAAGGTTGAAATCGATCCACGGCGCGCGCCACAGCCGATAGGGCGGGGAAAAGCGCGGCAGGTCGGCAGTGGCGGCGGCGGCATCGGGGGATTTCTGCAACCGGCTGGCCATCGCTGCGCGGCGGATGGCGGCCTCTATCGGCAAGCCAGCCTTGGAACTTACGCCGAGCACGGCGTTGGTCACATCGACATTGAAATCAACGCCGAGCCATTTTCCAAGATCGGCCGCGCGGACACACCAGCCAGAGCGGCTTTCCCAGATGCTGTCGTCGGTCAGTTCCTCGCTTTGTCCGCCATATTCGACGCGCTTTTTCGTGCGGTCGATGGCGATGCGGCGACTCTCCTGGAATGCCCAGCCGCTCGCGGTTCCCGCCTTGGCGTCGAAGCTGATCGCGATCTGCAGCGCGTCGATCGTATCCTGCAGGTCGAGGCACACGCCGACGCGGGTGTTGAACGCCCCCACGCTGCTCCCGACCGAGGTCGAGCCGAGTTGCACGCTGAACAGCAGCGCATCATCGGGGTCAGTTTTCTGCTGGGCGTGCGCGGCCTGCCACGGCGTGATCGCAGTAGAGATCAACCCCACTGCGACCAGCGCCCGGATTTGCGCCCGGATCGACATCGTGAAAGTCGCCCGGAAGGGGAGAGGCGGCTCAGCCGCCCCGCACAACCTTGGCCTCGACGACATGGCCCGCTCCGGCAGGGTCAGTTTCGGTGAAGCGAACGGTCAGCTGGCCGGCTGGCAGCTTGTCACGGGCGATTGACACCGACACGTCGCGGCTCGCCACTTCGGGATAGGCGGCAAGGCCCTTGACCGTGGCGATTGGCTTGTCCGAACCCGGCGCCATCACGTCAAGCGTGCCATAGACCGAGCGGTTGCCGGTGCGCTGCAGCGTGACCGTCAGCTTTGCGCCATCGGCCAGTGGCGTCAGATGCGCATTGACGAGGGCGGCGGTACCTTCAACCTTGCCGATACGGACGATCACCGGGATGGCGATGCCGTAGATCGGCGTCAGGGCAATCGACATGCCCTGTGGCTGGCCCGGTGCCGGCGGCGGTGGCGGCGTATCGACCGGCGCTGAGTCCGGCACGGCGCGGAACAGCAGATGAGCGCGATATTCCCCCGGCGCTAGCGTCGGCGGTGCACGCACGCCAATCCGGACGGTTTGCGGCTGCTGCGGCGCAAGGGTGATCTTGCGCGGCGCATAGTTGATGATGTCGAGCGCCGCGACATCCGACGCGGTCGCCAGTGATTCGTCCAGCGGGACGATCTGGCCGCTCGCGTCCATCCGGCGCAAGACGAGCGAGATGCGATAGGTCGTGGTCTTGTCACCCGTATTGCTGACCATCACCTCGCCACCCGAATTGCCATCGAGCACGATACGGGTCGGCGCGACCAGCAGGTCGCTGGCCAGCACAGGCTGCGCCATCGCGACAAGGGCGACGGCAACCGTTGCAAACAGGTTTCTAAACATGGCTAATAACCCCCAAATGAGCAGAGTCCCAAAAATGGAATCTCTCAACCGGAGGCGGTCGTACTGCGGCGGCCCTGCCAGACGGCAAACACGGCCTAGGTAGTTTCACTCATAATCAACGATAACGTCGAACGTCCCGCTGTAACTGCCCTCAACAAGGCCATTGCCAGTGGTCAAGGTGCCGCCGACCGTGAAACGGTTCTTGGCGTTGCCCGGGCGGAGCACCATCGTCGTGTTGGACGACGTGAAGCTTGCAGCCAGGTTGTGGCCTTTACCGTCTGACAGTGTCGTTGGTGGGATGCAGATCGAGACGAGCTCATCCTTGGCGCCGGTGATGGTAAAAACACCGGCATTTTGACCACCAAGGCATCGCAACCCACCACTACATGTCAGGCTATCGTTCGAACCAACGGTGACCTGACCGCCCTGACTGCCCAATGCTATTGTACCAAAACTGATATCGCGCACCAGATCGACCCGTGGTGCATTGTGCGGGTTGGCCGCCAGCGCCGGGAGGCTGACCGACATTGCTGCCAGCGCCGCCAACGAGGCAGCACCGCGCAACAAATGTCGAGTTGGTGGTACTCTCATTGCTTGATCGCCACCGCGCGGTCACACCGGGAACACCGCACCCACGGCTCCCGATGTGACCAGATCGCGGCTGCTTTTACTGGTAGTTGACCGATACCGAATATTGGCCGGTATAGGTGCCATCCGCCTGGCTTGCGCCGACGTTGAGCGTGCCCGCAACCTTGAACGTGCCCGTGCCGCCAGCCAGCGTCAACGCCGAGGTGGAGGTTGCAAGATTGACCGTCATCGAATGTGATGCGCCATCTGACAGGGTGGCGGTTGCGCTGTCCAGGCTGACGCTGACAACTTCGCCGCTGGTGCCGACGACGCTGAACGCGCCGGACGTGGCGGTGTCATAGCAACCAAGGCCGGCGCCGCAGGTGCGTGAACCAGATTCGGCAACCGCGACGGTTGATGCGCTTGCTGATGGCAGGATTTTGCCGAAATAGAGGTCAGCCGTCTTGGTGACCGTGATGGCGCGAAGGATCTTCACGCTCGCGGTGCCATTGCCGGTTGCAGCATAAGCCGGCGAAACGGTCGCGACGGCCAGAAGGGCGCCGACGGCGCCAACAATCTTTTTTGAAACGATGGTCATGATCTTTGCCCCAGAACATGCCGGCCTTGATCGACCGGTGGCGATGCTCTGACACGCCGACCAGAAAGGAATGGTTCCCACGCGTGGTAAAACACCCGTTAAGCATGGTAACGGGGGCGCCTTGGGCTATTGCCGGTGATCAGAAGCCTGGTGTCTGGGGCAAGACCACTGGCGCTGCGTCACCTGAAACAGGGCTTTAAGCCCCGCTAGGTATTCTTCCCTACGCGCAAATACCTACCCTGAGGTTAATGGATCATCCATTTCGCAGCGCCGCGCACCACAGCGGCGCCCCCGGCCGGGAAGCTATTGATAATCGACCGAAACGAGATATTGCCCGGTATAGCTGCCCTCGGGCTGATTCGCCCGGACCCTGAGAACGCCAGCAACGGTAAAGTCGGCGCTGCCGCCCGCCAGCAACAGTGAATTGGTGGACGTTGCCAGGGTGACCGTCATGTTGCGTGACGTGCCGCCGGACAATGTCACGGTTGTTCTGGCAAGGGCGACGGTAACGAGCTGGTCGCTGGCGCCGACAACGTGGAAGCTGCCCGCGCTTGTGCTGCCATAACAGCGCAGCTGCGTGGCACAGGTTCGGGCGCCGCCCTGGCTGATCGTCACATTGGCCGCGCTCGTCCCGGGAATGACCTTGCCGAAATCCAGATCCGAGGTCTTCGTCACAACAACGGCACGAAAAATACGGACGCCGGTTGTGCCAGCACCCGAAGACGCAATGGCGGAAGAGGCCATCAGCATGGTGCCGACGCCAGCGATGATGCTCCGCTGGAAAAGATTCACAACCGCTGCCCCAAAACAAACCTGCGAATGGCAGGACTGACCCGATCATGGGGGGATTATGGTAAAGAAAGCCTTTCCGTGGAGCGCAAAGCCGCCACGCGATACCGGTCCGAACACGAAAAGGCCGGCGGCATCCGCAGATGCCACCGGCCTTTTGAAGCAGTCAGGAACAGGTCGTATTACTGGTAGTTGACCGACACCGAATATTGGCCGGTATAGGTACCATCAACCTGGTTGGCGCCGACGTTGAGTGTACCTGCAACCTTGAAAATGCCCGTTCCGCCAGCCAGCGTCAGCGACGTGGTGGTGGTGGCGAGGTTGACGGTCATCGAATGTGACGCGCCGTCTGACAGGGTCGCGGTTGCACTGTCCAGGCTGACGCAGACGACTTCGCCGCTGGTGCCGACGACGCTGAACGCGCCGGAAGTCGGCGTGCCATAGCAGCCCAGGCCCGCGCCGCAGGTGCGCGCACCGGATTCGGCAACCGCCACGGTCGATGCACTCGCGGATGGCAGGATTTTGCCGAAATACAGGTCAGCCGTCTTGGTGACCGTGATAGCGCGAAGGATCTTCACGCTCGCGGTACCGTTACCTGAAGCAGCAAAAGCCGGCGAAACGGCCGTGACGGCAAGAAGGGCGCCGACGGCGCCTATAATCTTGTTTGAAACGATGGTCATGATCTTTGCCCCAGAACACGCCGGTCTTGATCGACCAGTGATGCTGCTCTGCCACGCCGACCAGAAAGGAATTGTTCCCACGCGTGGTAAAACACCCGTTAAGCATGGTAACGGGCGCGCCTGGGCGATCATTGGTGAACAGGAGCCAAGGTGTCTGGGGCAAGACCACCGACTCTGCGTCACCTGAAACAGGGCTTTAAGCCCCGCTAGGTATTCTTCCCTACGCGCAAATACCTACCCACAGGTTAAGGGGGCATCCACTTTGCCGCCATTCACCCACGGTGACGGCCCGACCCGGAGGCGAAGATGTCTTGCCGGAGATGAGATTCTTTCCGTGGCGCGCAACTGCATCGAATGAGACCAGGCCGAACGCGAAAAGGCCGGCGGCATCCGCAGATGCCACCGGCCTTTTGAAGCAGTCAGGGTCAGGTCGTATTACTGATAGTTGACCGAGACCGCATACTCACCGGCATAGGTGCCATCGACCTGGTTGGCGCCGACGTTAAGCGTGCCCGCAACGTTGAAATCGGCAGCACCGCTGGCGAGCGTCAACGACGTAGTCGATGTTGACAGGTCAACCGTCATCGAGTGCGAGGCGCCGTCTGACAGGGTCGCGGTCGCGCTGTCGAGGCTGACACTGACGACTTCACCGCTGGTGCCGACAACATGAAATGCACCGGACGTTGCCGTATCATAGCAACCAAGGCCCGCGCCGCAGGTGCGTGCGCCGCCTTCGGCAACCGCAACCGTCGCCGTGCTGGCCGAAGGAAGGATCTTGCCGAAATACAGATCAGCGGATTTGGTAACGGTGATGGCGCGAAGGATTTTCACGCTGGCATCGCCATTGCCGGTCGATGCACAGGCCGGAGAAACAGTAGCAATGGTCAGGACGGCGCCAAAAGCACCGACCAGCTTGGTCGAGAAGAGATTCATGATCTTTGCCCCAGAACACGCCGGCCACCATTGACCGGAGCATTCAAAATGACACGCAGATATGCCCAAAGACTTCGCGGATTAGGCGAATTCGGAATTAACCAACAAGTGCCTTCATTGGCTTATGTTATTGATATGAAACATTAATATCAAACCGCGCCTCATATTGGCCTGGCGATTGGCCAGCCGGCACCGTAATTTCGCCGCCAATCGCGACACGATTTGCTCCGGGCACGAGATCAATTTCGGAACCCGCCAGCGCCAGCGTGGCGACGAGCGAATCGCCAGCGGCAGACGTCAGGGTCACATGGTCTGTCACTGACACACCGACGCGGTCACCCGGTGTACCGGTGAGCGCAAAGATCGCCGGGGCAGCGCTGCCCTTGCATAAACTGGCCACGCTACATTGCACAGTGCCATCCGGCCGCACCGTCACGACGACGGCTGAGGTCGTTGCATCGATACTGCCAAATGCGAGCGGCGCTTCCTCGTGCGCGGTCACCGGCATCAGGATTGTCACTGATGCGCCGCCGTTGACCGGGCCAGCAGACGCTGCTGTAGCAGATAGAATGCCGCACAAGCCCAAAAACAGATGTGCCGCACCAACGCATGTTCTGGGGCAAGAGCGGGTGCGTTGGCGCGGCATGAAGCCCGTCTTATGGGCGATTAGGTAAAAGCACGTAAGTAGACATACCTACTTCGCCGTTAAGCAGAGAATATTTCGCCACGGCCCGCATGGCATCAGGCGTCCTCAGTCAACCCCGCGGCGAGCGCGAGCCGGATCGCCGCCGCGAGTGAATCAGCCTCAAGCTTGGTCATCACATTGGCGCGGTGGATCTCAACCGTGCGCGGGCTGAGATCGAGATTGGTGGCAATCTCCTTGTTCGACAATCCGTCCCCGAGCAGGGCAAGTACTTCGCGTTCGCGCACGCTCAGGCGATCAACCTTGGCACGCGCCTGATCGCGGGGGGCGGCCTGGTCCCGCGCGTCCTGCAAGACATCGAAGGCGCAATCGACAATATTTGACAGGCCTTCAGGGGTGAACGGCTTTTCAATGAAATCAACCGCGCCCAGTTTCATCGCGCTGACCGCCAGCGCGATTTCGGCCTCCGCGGTCATCACGACCGTCTTGATGCGGCGCGCGCTCCCGGCAACCCGCGTCAGAACATCCAGCCCGCTGATGCCGGGCATGTGTACGTCCAATAGCGCCACACCTTCCTCAAGCCCCTCAAGCGCTGCCACAAAGGCATCGCCCGATGGGAAGGAATAAAGATGCAAATCACCACGCTTTGAGAGAATGCCGTGGATCAGTGAACGCACGATCTCGTCGTCATCAACGACGTAGACGATTTTCATCGCTGCCTAACCTACCCCTAAAACTATATCCGAATCGGATGCAGTGTTCGTTTGCGGGTGTCAATTGTTATGGTTAACGCAATTCGCCAAACGTGTCGTGCTGGTCGCTAAACGTACCATGCTGGCACAATGATCAGTCTGCGGCACTGCTATGCAGCTTGTCTCAGGTCATCCCAGCCAGCCTTCAGTACTGCGTGCCAACTGTCCGGCGGCGACTGTTTCAAATCACGATTCAGACGCGACGCCAGCGCACCAAGCGGAGCCTCACCAAAATATCCGGCGGTGCCCGCCAATTGATGCAACATCGTCATGACAGCTGCGATGGTTTCACCGTCCAGCTGATGCTGACTTACACTGTCGGCGATGGCCGCCAGGGCGGCTTTTTTTCGTTGATGATAGCGGTTGGCAATATTGGCAGCCGCAGCGCGCGCTTGATCGGCGGGGCTTTCGTCAGACCGGTCCCGACGACCACCCATGAAACGCTCGCCCAGCACCTCGAGGTCGCGCAGCCGAACGGGCTTGGCGATATGCGCCTGCATTCCCGCCCCCAGACACACCGCGACATCTTCGGCCCCCACATTGGCGGTGACTGCGATGATCGGCAAGGTTTCGGGTGAGAACCCGCGTTCCCGCAGTTGTCGCGCAACCTCGGGGCCGTCAAAGATCGGCATCTGCATGTCCAGCAACAGCAAGTCATAGGGTTGACCCCCATCAGCCGCCGCCTGCACCATTGCCAACGCCTCAGCCCCGTTGGCTGCAATCGTCGGAACAAAGCCAACGACCGTGGCCATCGTGGCCATCAGCACCTGATTTATTTCGTGATCTTCCGCAATCAGTACCCGCAACACGGGCTTGTCCGCAGCAGGGGAAGTGTCAGCCGGGTCACAACCTGGCTCACCGCCGGAATCGGCCTGCGCCGCAGCAACCGCGAGCGGCAATGAAAGGCTGAAAACCGTGCCCTTGCCAAATTCACTGCGAACATCGATCGACCCGCCAAGCGCGCTTGCCAGCCCGGCGCTGATCGACAGCCCCAAGCCAGAACCACCATAGCGACGGGCTGTCGACCTGTCGGCCTGATAAAATGGCTGAAAAATTGCCGATACGCGGTCAGACGCAATGCCGATCCCGGTATCCTCGACCTCGATCAACAATTGCCCGTCACGCTGCAGCGCGCGGACCTCTACCGAACCAGCTTCGGTGAATTTGACGGCATTGCCGATCAGGTTGAGCAAAATCTGGCGAAGACGAAGCTGATCCCCGATCACGACACGCGGCAAGGCCGGATCGACATTGATCGACAGATTAACACCATTGCGCTGTGCAATCGGTTCCATCAGGCGGACGCAGCTACTCAGCTTCTCCCGGAGATCGATCGGTTCAGCCTCTACCCGAAGCTGACCTGATTCGATCTTGGAGATGTCGAGGATGTCGTTGAGCAGGCGCATCATTGCCCGGCCTGAATCCGCGATCAACTGAATCTGGCGCCTTTGTTCATCGTCAAGGTTTGTCCGGGCGAGCAGCTCGGTAAAGCCCAGCACACCGTTCATCGGTGTGCGGATCTCGTGACTCATATTCGCGAGGAAAGTCGCTTTGGCCCTGGCAGCATTCTCGGCATCCAGCCGTGCCTGTTGCAACGCCTCCTCGCGGTAACGCCTGTCAGAAACATCCCGGACCGAATCGGTTATTTCCACGACCCGGCCAGCAGCGTCGCGATGAAGCCGTGGCCTCGACTCGAGCCATTTGACGTCGCCGTCCTTGGTCAGGCCGCGATATTCGATGGCGACCTCCCCGCCCGACGTGGCTGCGGCCTGAAGCTCGCGCGCGACCCGATCATGGTCTGCAGGATGGATGACCCCTTGCGGCGCCTGTCCCAGCAACTCGTCGGGCGCGTAGCCAAGCAGGTTCGCAATCGATGGTGATATATAGCGGAACAGGCCGTCAGCATCATAGACAGCGATCACATCGCTGACATTGTCCGCCAGCAGGCGATAGTGCCGCTCACTCTCCGCCAGCGACGCAGCCGCGAGATGTTGCGCCGTCACATCCTGAAACGCACCGAAAATCGACGTCGTCTTGCCGGCACTGTCGAGGATGCATTCGGCCCGGGCCATTGTGTGCCTGATCGTGCCGTCACGGCGGCGGATCCGCAACCGGACTTCATATCCGACGCCGGTTTCAATCGCGCGTTCAAACAATCCGGCAAGCGCGGCACCGTCCTCCTCATGGTAAAGTGCGTGAATCTGATCGCAGCCGGGAACCTGGTCACTGATCGGGAAGCCATGAATCCGGAAAACTTCGTCAGACCAGCTGACGCACCGCGTAGCCAGATCGAAACGCCAGTGGCCGACGCCGGAAATCGCTTCAGCGTTCTTGAGCAGGCGATGTTGCTCATCGACGACCTTGCGGGCTTTCGAAAGCTCCAGCTGGTCAACGACCAGTTTTGCAAGGTCACAGAGGAAGTTCAGGTCAGCGTCGCTCGGCCGCGGGCGTGGCTTCGTATCGATGACACACAGGGTGCCGAGGTTATGTCCGTCCTCTGTCGTCAGGACCGCGCCAGCATAAAATCGAATGAAAGGCGCTCCAACGACCAGGGGATTGTCGGCAAATCGCGGATCGTTTGCGGCGTCTTCCACCACCAGAACCGCATTCGGACCCAGGCGGATTGTGTGATCACAAACTGACCATTCACGCGGAATCTCGGTGACCGTGACGCCGAGGCACGCCTTGAACCATTGACGATCCTCATCAACCAGCGACACCAGCGCGATCGGCGCGTCAAGACAGGCGGCAGCAAGTTGCGCGATACGATCAAAGCGATCTTCGGGCGGGGTGTCGAGAACTGATCGATCACGGAGTGCCGTGAGGCGGGCATGTTCGACAACGGACGCGTTATCGTTCGACATCGCGACGCGGGACTTGCCAGACAGGGTCGCGTTGCCCTCACCAGCCAATTCCGGCGGCTGCGACTCCCTCGCCGATTCTCCCGCGTTCAACGCTTTATCCATTTCTGCTTGCCTTGCGGCCCCCATCCGGTTGGCGATGAGGTGCCGCAAGATGGTTAACAATAGGTTTCGATGCAGGCCGGCGGGTGACTAATTGACATAACGTCATAAGTAACATTATGTCATTTTATGATGCCGAAAGCCGAAATGCGCTCCAGCACCAAGCGTGCGCGAACACGCGACCAGCTGCTGGTCTCGGCGCAAACGTTGTTGATGGCGCACGGCGCGGCAGCGCTGGGGTTGCGGCAGGTCACCGATCATGCCGGTTTGGTTCATGCCAGCTTCTATAATTATTATCGCGATATTCCGGCGCTGATTGCCGACCTCGGCGAGCTGCTTGGTGCGACGCATGCCGCCGCGATGATGGCGCTGATCGCGGGGGTGGATGACCCGGCGGTGCGATTCGCCCGGATAACCCGCCAGACCCTGCGGTTCGTCGCCCTGGCGCCGGGCCTGGGTCGCCTGATGTTCGACATCGGCCTGCCGGTCGACAGCCTGAGCCATGAGTTGCGGGTGCGACTGAAATGCGACATTGCCGAGGCGATGCAGCGCGGCATTTTTGCGCCGGGCGACGCTGAGCTGACCGCGAGCATGATCGCGGGCGCGATCAGTGGCGTGGCGCTCGACCTGCACCGTGGCATCTTGCCCATGACCGTGATTGACACCGCGACCACAAAAATGCTGACCCAGCTGGGGCTTCACACGGAAGAAGCAGAACGACTGGGCAACGAGCCCGTCAATTTTCCGCCACCGCCGGCCATGCCGATGCGCTGGCTCGCCCTGCCGCCAATCCCCGCGCCAGCAAAGGCAGCGCACGCATGAGGCGCTCGGGCGGGAAAGGCGGTGTGCTGGCAAAGGGCGCGGACGGGTTTGACGCAGCTTTGCGCAACACCAGTTTCAACGCCCGCAACCCACACCGTTGCCCCGATGTGATCGTACAGGCCAACGATACCAACGACGTTATCGCCGCCGTGAAGCGCGCGGGCGCCACCGGCATGGCGATTGGCATCCGTTCCGGCGGGCATAGCTGGGCGCAAAATCATATCCGCGACGGCGGCATGTTGCTTGACCTGTCGCGGTTGAACGACATTGTGATTGACGCGGCGCGTGGCACGGCGAGCATCGGCCCGGGCTGCATGGCCGGAGAGCTCAATGCAGCACTTGCCCGCCGCAACCTGTTCTTCCCGGTCGCCCATGCCTACACTGTGGGCATGGGCGGGTTTCTGCTCCAGGGTGGGTTTGGCTGGAACAGCCGGGTCAATGGCCTTGCCTGCCAAAGCGTTGTCGGCATTGATGTGGTGCTGGCCGATGGCACATTGGTTCATGCCAGCGAACAGGAGAATCCCGATTTGTTATGGGCGGCGCGCGGTGCCGGCCCGGGCTTTTTCGGGGTGGTTGTGCGCTTTCACCTCCGGCTGCATCCCCGACCACGCTTTGTCGGTGTGAAGATACAGGTTTTCCGGATCCGCCATCTTGAAGAGGTGATGGTCTGGGCTGACCAGATCGGCCCCGGCATATCATCCAGCGTCGAGTTTCAACTGGTGTTTAACCGCCGTGCCGCCGGGATCTTCTCGCACGGCATCGAGGTTTATGGCCCGGTGCTGGCCGATAGCTGGCAGCAGGCGCGCGAGGCCGTATCCTTCATTGACCGCAGCCCGCTGCGCCACAAGGCCAGCCTGACATTGCCGCTGATGCCGATGTCGCTCAACATGATGATGAAGACCGGCGAGAAGACACTGTTTTTGCCGAACACGCGCTGGACGGCGGACAGCATGTGGATGAACGACCCGATCACCCCCTTGCTCCCCGCCATCCGCAAGATCGCCGTCACACAACCCCCTGCCCCGAGCCACGCGCTGTGGCTCAACTGGAACCCGCCGCCGACCCGTCCCGACATGGCCTTTTCGCTGGAGGCGCGCAGCTATCTTGCACTTTATGGCGGCCTGCGCGGTGCCACTGCGACGGCTGCAGATGAAAACTGGGCAACGGACCATATGCGCGCGCTGCAGGCGCATAGTGTCGGCATCCAGCTGGCCGACGAGAATCTCGCGCGACGGCCCGCCCCCTTCATGGCGCCCGCCAACCTGGCGCGGCTGGATGCGTTGCGCGCGCAATATGACCCGGAAGGTCGCTTCAACCCCTATATGGGACGCATGGCATGAAGGCGAGCAAGCCGATCGCGGGTCGCTATCTTGGTTACAGGGACGCCGACCGGGCGCAGCCCTTTGCGCGCTTCTTCAACCCCTGTCTCGCCCCGCTGAGCCCGCATGTCTGCGCCGCGCTCGACCGGGGCGGCGTACCCGAGATATTGTTGCCGGATATTGAAGCCGCGCCTGAAAACCTGTTCGGCGACACGGCGGTGCTTGAGGATGGCTTTGTCCTGACCCGCGATGGCGGGATGCGCGTCAGCGTCCGCACCGACATGCCCGGTGTAACGCCCGCCATGATCGACTGGTGGTTTGGCTGGCACGGCGACGCGGCGGCGAAGTACAAGCTCTGGCACCCGCAGGCACATGTCCATGTCGCCTGGCGTGATACCCCGCCCGCCAGCAGCCGGGGACGGATGCGCTATATCGGCCAGACTTCCATCGTTGATGAGTATATTGGCAGCGATCTGGTGCGCGGCGCGATCCAGTTCGCCGCCCCGGCGGCATTTGGCTTTGCGGACCGGCGACTCGACAATGACCATGAAGCCACGATCATCTGTGCGCGCCTTGGTCTTGGTGATGCGCCAATCGACATCGGCTATCTCGCGCATCATGTGCGGGCGGTGCCGGGGGGTAGCGAAATGCGCTCCCGGTTCTGGATGGGCGGACGGCATGTTGCGGGCCGCAACCTGATGGGCAGCGTTGCGGCGGCCATTGCCAAACAAATGCTCCGCCTTACCGAAGGCGATGCGCGCGCCCTGCTGGTGCATTGCGGACAGGAAATGCCGCACCTCGCAACATTCCTGCCCGCACTCCATGCGGTGTTCAACGACGCTGGTTGACGGAGTGATCTGTACCACCAGGGTCACCACAAACCATTGTCCCTCACCCGCACCCTTGCTATCGCACCATCCATGCAGCCGCCGCCCGAGACCGTCCGCACTTCCCATGCCCGCATCGCCTGCGATGGCGCGAGCGAGATTCCCGGTGGCGCAGCCCTGGGGCATCCGCGCGTTTTCCTGCAGATCGACGAGACCGGTTATGTTGATTGCGGCTATTGCGACCGGCGCTTTGTCCTGATCGGCGGGCCGGCGGATGGCGCCGATATGGCAACACGGCATGACCATGGGGATGGTCAGGACAGCTGAAGAACCTATATCGGGGGTATGACCCAGATCACCGACCCCCGCGCCTATCTTTATCATGACGGCCAGCTCTCCCCGGAAGAAGCGCAGCGCCTGACAGCTGCGGCACTGGCCAAGGCCGATGATGGCGAGCTCTATCTGCAATATCGCAAGACCGAATCCTTCGGCTTTGACGACGGGCGGCTGAAAACGGCGGCCTATGACACGCAATCAGGCTTTGGCTTGCGCGCCGTGTCGGGCGAGATGACCGCCTTTGCCCATGCCAATGAGCTGAGCGGCGCGGCGATCATGCGGGCGGGCGAAACCATGGCGCTGATCGATCCGTCAGCTGCGGCCAAGGCGCCACCACCGCAACACACCAACCGCCATCTCTATACCGATGCCGATCCGCTCGACCTGGTGCCCTTCGCCGACAAGGTGAATTTGTGTCAGACGATCGACGCCGCCGCCCGCGCGCGCGACCCGCGTGTCGCGCAGGTTTCTGTCTCATTGTCGGGTAGCTGGCAGGTTGTCGAGATCGTCCGCCCCGATGGCTTTGTCGCGACCGACATCCGCCCGCTGGTACGTTTGAACGTATCAATCGTCGTTGAGCAGAATGGCCGACGGGAGACGGGCACGTTCGGGCTGGGTGGACGCTATCTCTATGACGAGCTGATGCAGCCAGAAACCTGGAATCGCGCGATTGACGAGGCGCTGGCACAGGCGGTGGTCAATCTCGACTCAGTCGCCGCCCCCGCCGGGGAGATGACCGTGCTGCTCGGGCCAGGCTGGCCCGGCATCCTGCTGCACGAGGCGATCGGCCACGGGCTGGAGGGTGATTTCAACCGCAAGGGCACCAGCGCCTTTTCCGGCCGGATCGGCGAGCGCGTCGCGGCAGCAGGCGTGACCGTGGTGGATGACGGGTCGATCGCCGACAAGCGCGGCTCACTGTCGATCGATGACGAGGGCACGCCGACACAGGAGAATGTGCTGATCGAGGACGGCATCCTGAAAGGTTATATCCACGACCGGCTCAATGCGCGGCTGATGGGCGTGGCGCCGACCGGCAATGGCCGGCGCGAAAGCTATGCCCATGCGCCAATGCCGCGCATGACCAACACTTTCATGCGCGGCGGCAAGGACGATCCGGCGGAATTGCTGTCACGGGTGAAGAGCGGGATCTTCGCCAAATCGTTCGGCGGCGGACAGGTTGACATCGTTTCGGGCAAGTTCGTTTTCTCGTGCACCGAGGCGTACAAGATCGAGAATGGCAAGCTCGGCGCGCCGATCAAGGGCGCAACCCTGATTGGCGACGGCCCGACCGCGCTGACCAAGGTAATCGGCATCGGCAATGACTTTGCGCTCGACGAGGGCGTCGGCATGTGTGGCAAGGGCGGGCAGAGCGTGCCGGCTGGCGTTGGCCAACCGACCCTGTTGATGGAAGGGCTGACGGTCGGCGGGACGGCAGTATAGCGACCCCTGCCCCATGGCAGCGCGAACCGGGACTATGCAGGTGATGTCAACCGATCTTGCGGCCTATCTGGAACGGATTGGCGTGGACGGACCAGTGGCGCCCGACCGTGTTACATTGGCGCGCATCGCCGCTGCACACCCGGCGTCGATCCCGTTTGAGGGAATTGACGGGTTGCTTGGCCAACCAGTCATACTCGACCATGCAGCGTTGATGGCCAAGCTGGTCCATGGCGGACGCGGCGGCTTCTGTTTCGAGCATAACCTGTTGCTGCGCGCGATGCTGGAGGAAATCGGCTACGTTGTGACATCGCTGGGCGCGCGGGTGTTGTGGCACCATGGCCCCGATGTGCCGAGCGGGCTGACCCACATGTTGTTGCGCGTCGATCTGCCCGAAGCACCGGTGATTGTTGACGCCGGCTTTGGCGGCAACACGCTGACCGGTGTGCTCGACGTGATCAGCGACTGCGACCAGCCGACCCCGCATGAACGTTTCCGGCTGACGCGGGACGGCGACTATTGGGTACAATGGGTGGAGATTGGCGATAGCTGGCGGGCCACCTATCGCTTTACCCTTGAGCCCATGCATCGCCCTGATCAGGAACTTGGCAGCTGGTACATGTCGACCAACCCCCGGTCGCATCTCGTCCACGGGCTGACCTGCGCGCGGGCATTGCCCGACCGGCGGCTGGCACTGCGCAATTATGACCTGGCGATCCATCATGCGAACGGCGCGACAGAAAAGCAGCAACTCGGCGATGCGCAGGCGGTCTGCGATGTGGTCGCGTCACTGTTTGACATCCACCTGCCCGATCCGTCAGCGCTGAGGCGGCGGCTCGAACAGGGTATCGCCTGATCCAATGACGCGATAAACAACGCGGCATGGAATTTTTTGACGCCATCGCCGATGATCACCGCGCCTTCATTGCCAGGCAACCGGTGTTCTTTGTTGCCACCGCCGCCGAGGGTGCGCGCATCAACCTCAGCCCCAAGGGCATGGACAGTTTTCGCGTGCTTGGGCCGAACCGTGTCGCCTATCTCGACCTGGGCGGATCAGGCAATGAGACGCAGGCGCATCTCACTGCTGACGGGCGCATTACGATCATGTTCTGTGCCTTCGACAATCCCGCACTGATCATGCGGCTTTACGGGCGCGGCAGTTTCATCGTTGCTGGCGAACCAGGATTTGACGCCCTTGCCGCGCATTTTCCGGCGCTGCCCGGGCGGCGGCAGATTTTCGACATCACGGTCGAATCGCTCCAGACCAGCTGCGGTTGGGGTGTGCCGCGCATGGCGATGGAAAATGAGCGGCTGACCTTGGCCAAATACCACGCGCAGCAGGTGCCCGAGGAGCGGCTGGCCAAGATCGCATCGCGCGACCGCAGCATCGACGGGCTGCCGGTGCGGGTCCAGCAGGTCATGCCGGATTTCGACCCATTGCCCTCATGAGCCTGATCGAACTCGGTCGATTTCCGCCCTTTGAGGCGGACATCATTGTCGGCAAGCTTGAGAGCGAAGGCATTGGCGCTGTCGCCTTCGATACCGGCGTAACCAATGTCTATGGCGGCATTGGCATGTTCGCGACGGTGCGCGTCATGGTTGATGAAGATGATCTTGCGGCAGCGCGGAAGATTCTCGCCGACCCTGCCTGAGAATCGGGCAGTTTCTTCGCAACTGCACAAAAATTGCCGCGCGCGTGCCGCCGAAACCGCCAATTACCCCGGCAAACGCCTTGCCCCGCATTTGGCACGGTGATTGCGAAGGACACCCCACAACAACAAAAGGGGGCGCGGGTGAAACTGGTTATCGCCATCATCAAGCCATTCAAGCTCGACGAGGTCCGCGAAGCGCTGACCGAAATCGGTATCGCCGGCATGACCGTCAGCGAGGTGAAGGGCTTTGGTCGTCAAAAGGGCCAGACCGAAATTTACCGCGGTGCGGAATATTCCACCAACATGGTGCCGAAGATCAAGGTCGAGGTGGTGTGCACGACTGACCTTGCCGACAAGGTCGTCGAGGCAATCCAGGCGTCAGCCAACACCGGCGCGATCGGCGACGGCAAGATTTTCGTGCTCGATGTTGGCCACGCAGTGCGCATCCGCACCGGCGAAACCGACGAAACCGCGCTGTGATGAAAGGGGCCATGATGAAGCAGGGAATGAAGCTCGCCGGCCTTGCCGGCATTTGTGCAGTGGCGTTCGCCGCAATGCCGGCCTGGGCGCAAGCCGCCGCCGGCCCGATCAAGGCACCCGGTGCCGCCCAGATGGCGACGATGGTCAACAAGGGCGATACGAGCTGGATGCTGATCTCCTCGGCACTGGTGCTGATGATGTCCGTCCCCGGGCTGGCGCTGTTTTATGGCGGGCTGGTGCGCACCAAGAACATGCTCAGCGTGCTGATGCAGGTGTTCATGATCGTCAGCGTTGCCTCGCTGGTGTGGGTCTGCTGGGGGTACACACTAGCCTTTACCAGTGGCGGCACTGGCTGGTCGGCGCCGTTTATCGGCGGCTTCAGCAAGGCATTTCTGGTCGGCGTTACCGGCAACACGCTGGCCGCGACCTTCTCGAACAATGTTTACATTCCCGAATTCGCCTATGTCTGCTTCCAGATGACCTTTGCCTGCATCACGCCGGCGCTGATCGTCGGCGCGTTCGCGGAGCGGGTGAAGTTCACGCCATTGATCATCTTCGTGGTGGCATGGCTGACCCTGGTCTATTTCCCGGTCGCGCACATGGTGTGGTACTGGGCTGGCCCGGACTTCCTGCCCGATGCGCCGACCGATACCGGTTATCTGTTCGGCAAGGGCGCGCTCGACTTCGCCGGTGGCACGGTGGTGCACATCAATGCCGGTATTGCCGGGCTGGTCGGCTGTCTCGTGATCGGCAAGCGCAAGGGCTATAATACCGAACCGATGCCGCCACATTCGCTGACCATGACGATGATCGGCGCCAGCCTGTTGTGGGTCGGCTGGTTTGGCTTCAACGCCGGTTCCAACCTTGAAGCCAATGGCGTGACCGGTGTGGCGTTCATCAACACCTTTGTCGCCACCGCTGCAGCAGCCGTTTCCTGGGCGCTGATCGAACAGATCATCCACAAGAAGCCGTCGTTGCTGGGTGCCGCAACCGGCGCCGTTGCCGGGCTCGTCGCGATCACCCCGGCATCCGGCTATGCCGCGCCAATGACCTCGATCGTGCTCGGCCTCGCCGTTTCACCGATCTGCTTCTTCTTTGTCACCACGGTGAAGAGGAAGTTCAAATATGACGACTCGCTCGATGTGTTCGGCGTGCACTGTGTCGGCGGGATCTTCGGCGCGCTGGGCACGGCGATTGTCGCTGCGCCGAATCTCGGCGGCCAGGGATATTTTGATTACACGAAATTCCCCGCCGTCGCGATTGCGCCGGATAAATACAGCATCCTGGGCCAGCTGTGGATTCAGGTTCAGGCCGTTGCCATCACCCTGGCCTGGTCGGGTCTTGTGTCAGCGGCGCTGTTCCTCGCGCTGAAATACACCATCGGCATCCGCCCTGCGGCTGACGTTGAGGCCGAAGGTCTCGACATCGCCGAGCATGGTGAGCGCGCCTATAATTATTGACGAGATCGGGGGCGGGCATAGCCCGTCCCCTCCAGACGTTCCTCCTGCGGACGACCTAAGGCCGGTGCGGCAACGCACCGGCCCTTTTTTTCAGGCTGGCCGGAGCGGTGTCGCAGCATCGTTACCGACCACCGTAATCCACGGCGTGACGCGCCACGCGCGGACCAGGCCGTTCAGGACATAGGGATCGACCGCAGCAAAGTCGGCCGCGCTGTCGGCATCGCCGAACAGCAGAAGCGCGGATTCGACCGGATCGCCGACCGCGCCGCCCAGAATGAGGCCGCCCTCGTCCGCGCTGCGCCACGCCAAAGCGAGGTGCGCATCACGGAAGCTGGTGCGGCGTTCGAGATAGTCGGGCGCGAGATCGTAGCTCAGCAGATAATGGCTCATGGCATCCTCCGTCACCCCTCTACCCCACCGGACCAACGGTGTCGCGCCACCCGCCATCGGCCGCTGACACGATCTGTTATCCTCTGTTCCGGCAAGCGAGATTTTTTTCAACCGTCGCCATCGCGCTACCGATGGGCGGTTTTTCCGATCGTATTCAACGATTTCAGGCCCACGACGCATGACCGGGAGTTGCCGATAACAGAGCGAAAAACAGAGAAAATAACAGGCGCCCGAACAGGGCGTATCAAAATCGAATCAGAGCGATAACAGGGCCCTGTTCCGAACAATCGACAATGAGAAAGAGGGCGTCGGCATCGCGACGGTCATCGGTACGACGATCCCCTGATTCGTATCGGATTTGAATCGCACAATGCCGGGTCAGCTGCCGGACGTAACCTTCGCGGCAGACGCCCCGGTGCGCCGGCGATAGGTTCGCCAGGCGAGCAAGCCGCCAAGAATGATACCTCCCGGGGCGAGCACGACGAGTGCGGCGACGCCGGCTTTGTTGAGGGTCTTCCTGTCCACATTCCCTGACATAGCGGCGAAAGCTGAACGACAGCTTGATCTTCCGCCTCGCCCCGGAGAGGCAGCGCGGATGGTTACGCCAGGTCGGCCAACACGAAATCGGCGCAGCGCTCACCAATCATGATCGAGGGTGCGTTGGTATTGCCAGAAATGAGCTTGGGCATGATCGAGGCATCGGCGACATACAGACCCTCGACACCACGCACCCGCAGGCGCGGGTCACACACTGCCTGATCGTCCGAGCCCATGCGGGCGGTGCCGACCGGGTGGTAGATGGTGTCGGCACGCGCCCGGATCAGCCGTTCCAGCGCGTCGTCATCGTTGAGATCAATCGGGTAGCGATCCTTGCCCTTGTGGTTGCTGATCGGTGGCGTCTCAAGAATGCGGTACATCGCCCGGACACCCAGCTTGAGCAGCGCAATGTCACGCGGATCGGTCAGGAAAGCCGGGTCGATCAACGGTGCGGCGCGCGCATCGATTGAAGCGAGCCGTACCGTGCCATGGCTTTCCGGTCGCAGCACGCAGACATGGCATGAGAAGCCATGCGAGGTCAGCTTGGTGCGGCCATGATCTTCCAGCACGACCGGCACGAAATGAATCTGGATATCAGGTGCCGGCGCATCACGATTGAGCGTCAGAAAGCCGCCAGCCTCGGCAAAGGGCGAGGTCATCGCGCCACGGCGCTTGGTCAGCCACCGCACCATCTCCCCGGCGAAACCGATCGTGCCGAGGAATGAGCTGCCAAGGAAATAGCGGCCCTTGGTCTCGAACGCGGCAACGTAATCAAGGTGATCCTGCAGATTTTCACCCACCGCCGGGCGATCAATCCGCACCGCAATGCCATGTTCGCGCAGATGGCGACCCGGCCCGATGCCCGACAGCATCAGCAGTTGCGGCGTACCAAACACACCGCCGGCCAGCACCACGGCACGACGCGCGCGGATGACATGGGCGGCGCCATCCCGTTGATAGGCAACGCCCCAGGCACGACCTTCGTCAAACAACACGCGTTCGGCGACCACGCCGGTCAGCACGGTCAGATTGTCCCGCTTGCCCGCGCTTTCAATATAGGCGCGGCTGGAGCTCCAGCGCTCGCCACCTTTCTGGGTCACCTGATAAAGGCCGACGCCTTCCTGTCGCGCGCCGTTGAAATCATCATTGGCGGGGATTTGCAGTTGCCGCGCCGATTCGACAAACTCGACCGAACCCGGGTGCGGGTCTGACTGATCGGAAACGAACAACGGCCCGTCACCGCCATGAAAATCGTCCGCCCCGCGCACATTTTGTTCGGCGCGTTTGAAATAGGGCAGCACCTCATCATAGGACCAGCCCGGGCAGCCCATCGCCGCCCAATTGTCATAATCCCATTTGTTGCCACGCACATAGAGCATGGCGTTGATCGCACTCGACCCGCCCAGCCCGCGCCCACGCGGTTGATAGCCGCGGCGCCCGTTGAGCCCGACCTGCGGCACGGTCTCAAACTGCCAGTTGGTCGATTCATTCTGGAAGGCGATAAAGCCCGGCACGCGCGTGCGCAGCCCGGTATTGCGCCCGCCGGCCTCGAGCAGGGCAACGCTGTACTTGCCGCCCCCGCTCAACCGTCCGGCCGCTGCCGCGCCACCCGAACCGCCGCCAATGACGACAATATCCGCCTCTTCCACTAGCGACCTTCCTGCTGGCGCTGGCGTTCTGCCCAGCGTTCCTTGATGGTTTCCGACGTATCGCGGCTGCCGTCATGACTCCATCCCGGCGGCATGACGAGGTAACCCAATTTGGCACGCAAGCCCGGCGCCACCCACATATCGCGGGCAATGCCGATCCATTCGTGGAACGCGGCCCATAGCAGATTGAACGAGCCGAGATTCTTGACGATGCCATAGCGGGGTCGCTCATCATCAAGCTCAGGCGTAAAGGTGCCGAACATCCGGTCCCAGATGATGAACACACCGGCATAGTTGGTATCGAGATAACGCGGGTTGGTGGCGTGATGGACGCGGTGGTGAGACGGCGTGTTCATCACCGCCTCAAACCAGCGCGGCATTCGGCCAATGACCTCGGTGTGAATCCAGAACTGATAGATCAGGTTGATCGCGCCGACGAACAGCAACATCTCCGGCGGAAAGCCGATGATCGCCAGCGGCAGGCGAAACAGGAAGGACAGCGAGAAAAAGCCGGTCCAGGTCTGCCTGAGCGCGGTCGACAGGTTATAATGCTGGCTGGAATGATGGATGACGTGGCTGGCCCAGAACCAGCGGACACGATGCGCCGAACGATGGAAGACATAGTAAAACAGGTCATCCAGCACAAAGGCGATGACAAACCAATACCATGCATAGCCGATGTCAAAGACCCGGAACTGCCAGAACCACACCGCAATGGCATAGGCGAAACCACCCGTCAGCACCCCGGCAACCGTACTGCCCGTGCCCAGCGCGAGCGACACCAGCGTGTCCTTCGGCTCATAACGTTTACGATCGCGCGCCCAGGCGACGAGCATCTCGGCCAGCACCAACAGCACAAAGGCCGGCACGGCATAGTCGACAGGATTCGGCAGTTTCATGGCAACCTGCTTACATCAGTGTCAGTGGCGCTTCCAGTGCTTCGACATCAACCGGCAACACACCGAGCAAGGTAACCGGGCCAAACAGCCGTTCGCCCGTTTCAACGGTGACACCTTCTATCGCCTCACGCACGCGCAAGGGCGGAATCAGGCGCCGAACGGCCACCTGCGCGCCATGACGTTTAAGCACGGCGATCGCGCCGTTACCGGCAACCAGTGCGGCATTGCCGTCCTGTCCGACAATCGCGTGACGCGCCTCAAACCCCGCCAGCGCCTCCTCCGCAAAGCGTCGTGCATCGGCGGCGGTAGAAATCTTGCTCTCGCCCAGCCGCAACAGCCGCGCGACACCAGCCAATGCCAGGATCGCCGCGATCGATCCGCCGAGTTGCATCCAGTTCATGCCGCGCCAACCCGCATCGTGCTCCCGCGCACGCAGGAGCCCAGGGTTACGGACGGCGCGCTCGCGGCGCTGGGTTCCTGCCTGCGCAGGAACACGGGGGCTGAAACATCGCTCATGACTGGCCCGACAACTGTTCGAGGAGTGGCCGGACGCCGGACAGATCATAGCCCGCGCCGGCACCCTTTGCGACCAGCGTGTCCGGGCTTTCGCCCGCCTTGGCCGAGGCCAGTGCCCAGAGATTGCATGAACGCGTACCCGAGCGGCAATAGGCCAGCACCGGGCCACTCGCCGCATCAAGCGCGGCGACCATCGCCTCGACCTGCGGGTGCGAGAAGCCGGCATGGGTAACCGGGATTGCAGTATAACGCAGTCCCAATGTCTCGGCGACAGCACGGATCGCGGCACCATCGGGCTGACCCGGCTCCTCATCGTCGGGGCGGTTATTGATGATCGCGACAAACCCGGCACGCGCGATCTCGGTCACGTCGGCAGGGGTGATCTGTGGGGCGACCGAAATACGGTCATCAATGCGGCGAATGTCTGTCATGCCCCTTGGCGTATCACCGCGAGGAACGCATCGCCATAGGCATCGAGCTTGCGCGCGCCGACGCCGGTGATGTGCGACAGCGCCTCCCGGCTGGCGGGCTTCATCAGCGCCATTTCCCGCAAGACTGAATCGTGGAAAATCACATAGGGCGGCACTTGCGCCTCACGGGCCAGTTCCCGCCGGCAGGCGCGCAGGGCTTCAAACAACGGGTCGCCAAGCGGGTTGGCACCGCCCGACGCGCCCTTGCCGCGCCGACGCTTCTCTCGCTGTGGCGGCAGGATCAGCGTAACCGCCTCATTCTCCTTGAGGATCGGGCGGGCGCCGGGGCCGAACTCCAGCCCGCCATGGGCATTGGCGCGCAGCGCGTCACGCAATTGCAGCGCACGGCCAACCGGCTTGAGCAGCGCCGCTTCCTCCCCCTCAACGATGCCGAACACCGACAGCGCCTCATGCCCGTTGATCAGGCTCCGCTCGCTCGACTGGCCGGTCAGGATGCTCTCAACATAGCCGGCACCGAACATTTGCCCGGTGCGGAAGACGGCGGAGAGATATTTCTTCGCCGTCTCGGTAACATCAATACCCTGGGGCGGGTTGAGGCAATTGTCGCAATTGCCGCAATTTTCCGGCGGATCCTCGCCGAAATGGCGCAGCAGGATGCGGCGGCGGCATCCCGCCGTTTCAACCAGCGCGCCAAGCGCGTTGAGCCGCGTGCGCTCACCCGGCTGGCGCGCGGGCTCGACCTCGCCGATGCGCTGACGCGCCTTGGCGAAATCCTCCGCGCCCCAAAAGAGATGCGCCACCGACGGATCACCATCGCGCCCGGCACGCCCGGTTTCCTGATAAAATCCCTCGATCGACTTGGGCAGGCCGGCATGGGCAACGAAGCGAACGTCAGGCTTGTCGATGCCCATGCCAAAGGCGATGGTGGCGCAGATCACCATATCCTCAGACGCCACGAAATCAGCCTGGTTGCGCGCACGTACCGCGGGATCAAGCCCGGCATGATAGGCGCGCGTCGGGCGGCCGGTGCGGCCAAGCTGCTCCGCCAGCTTCTCGGTCGCGGCGCGCGTCTGGGCATAAACGATGCCGGGGCCGGGTCGCTCCGCGATCAGGTCAGCAATCTGCCGCGCGACATTGTCCTTGGGGCTGATCAGGTACCGGATATTGGGCCGGTCAAACCCGGCAATGATCAACCCGTCATGCGGGATGCCGAGCTGATCGAGAATGTCGGCACGGGTATGGGCATCTGCCGTTGCGGTCAGCGCAAGGCGTGGCACATCGGGGAATCCGTCGAGCAATGGCCGCAGCAAACGATAGTCGGGGCGGAAATCATGCCCCCATTCCGACACGCAATGCGCCTCGTCGATGGCGAACAGACACAGCCGCGCGCTGGCCAGCATATCGCGAAAGCCGCTGCCCGAGGCACGTTCGGGTGCGACATAGAGCAGGTCGAGCTGCCCGGCGCGGAACCGCTCGATTGTTTCGAGCTGATTGGTATCGACCGAGGTCAGGGTCGCGGCGCGGATGCCAATCGCCTCTGCGGCGCGCAGCTGATCGTGCATCAAGGCAATCAGCGGGCTGACCACAACACAGGTGCCGTCAAGCGTGACCGAGGGTAATTGATAGCAAAGCGACTTGCCCGCCCCGGTCGGCATCACCGCCAGCGTGTTGGCACGGGCAAGCACCCGATCAACCACCTGACGCTGGACGCCGCGAAAATCGGGAAAGCCGAAGGTCGATTGCAAAATGGGCAGGGGATCGGGCGACATCGCGCCCTATTGCGCGCGCCACCGTCTCCGGTGCAAGCGCCTGCGATGCAAATCGTACGCGACAACCGGGCCGAGCAGGAATTTGAACTGGCGGTTGACGGCTATCGCGCGTTGGCGGCGTACCAGATGGAAGGCAATGTGATCGTCTTCACCCACACCGTGGTGCCCAAGGCGATCGAGGGACGTGGCGTTGCGAGCACGCTGATCCGCGCAGCGCTCGACAGTGCCCGCGACCGGGGGCTGAAGGTCGTGCCGCAATGCCCGTTCGTCGCGGCCTATATGCAGCGGCATCCCGAGACGCGGGATCTATTACCCTAGACCTCCATCAGATCGCGCCCGACCACCGCGTCTCCGACAAAGTTTTTTCTGACCCCAGCCAGCCACATCTCGTTGGTGATCGCCGGATCGGCTGGCACCAGGTGAGAGAGCACCAGCTTCTTCACTCCCGCACGTGCCGCGACCAGCCCGACATCCTCAGTCGTGGTGTGGCTGCGGCGCAGGTGATCGTGCAGTGACGTGGCATTCTCTCCGCCCATATGGGCGATGGCGGGCGCGTAGATTGCCTCGTGAATCAACAGGTCAGCACCCCGGGCCAGCGCGACCAGATTGTCGGAATAGCGCGTATCGCCGGAAATCACGATGGAACGCGTTGGCGTATCAAAGCGATAGGCGAAGGACGGTTTGATCGTCTCGTGATCGACCAGTGCCGATGTTACCGTCACGCCTGCTTCCCGCAGCACGACGCCCGGCGCGGCGTGCTCATCGACATGGATCAGCGGCGCGAGCGGCACGCGCCCCTCCTCACGAATGCGGGCGGCAGTGTCATAGGCTGAGGCGGCAAGCTGGTGACGCACAACCTGCGCAATCGGTGGCGGGCCGTGCACCGTCACCGGCGTGTTCAGCCCCGATGCCCAGGCAAGCGACAACAGCGCACCGGTATCGATCACGTGATCATTGTGATGATGGGTGATGAAGATATGCGCGAGCCGGGGCAACAAGACGCCCGCCTTGACCAGTTGCTGGGCGACGCCATTGCCGCAATCAACCACAAAGGCGCGGCCATCAATCTCGATCAGCGTCGCACAGGCGGCGCGCAGCGGGGAAGGCGTCGGCCCACCCTTGGTACCAAGCAGCACGACGCGGGTGGTGGAATCTTGCGGCGCGGCGGCACCCACCAAAGGCAGCGCGGCCAAGCCAACGAGCACATCGCGCCGAACAATGCTCATTCGACCGCCAATGCCTGCTCACGCTCCTGCGCCTGACGCGACCACATTTCGGCGTACAGCCCCTTCTTCCGCAACAAAGCTGCGTGGCTGCCGCGCTCGAACACACGCCCCGCCTCGAGCACAACGATCTCATCGGCATGGACGACGGTCGACAGGCGGTGGGCGATGACAATCGTGGTGCGCCCACGCTCGATCGCCTGCAGCGTGTCGAGAATCTCGCTCTCGGTGCGGCTGTCGAGCGCCGAGGTAGCCTCATCAAGAATCAGGATCGGCGGGTTCTTGAGCAGCGTCCGCGCGATCGCGACGCGCTGCTTCTCGCCGCCTGACAGCTTCAGCCCACGCTCGCCGACGCGCGTTTCATAGCCGTGCGTCTGGCCTTCGATGAAGCCGGCGATCGAGGCACCTTTTGCGGCATTTTCGATTTCGTCCTGCCCGGCGCCCTCGCGACCATAGGCGATGTTATAGCCGATCGTGTCATTGAACAGCACGGTATCCTGCGGCACGATGCCAATCGCTCCACGCAGACTCGCCTGCGTCACCTCGGATATGTCCTGCCCGTCGATCGTGATGCGTCCACCGGTCAGATCATAGAAGCGGTACATCAGCCGCGCGAGCGTCGACTTGCCCGCGCCCGACGGCCCGACCACTGCCAGCGTATTGCCCGCCGGAATGTCGAGGTCGATCCCGTGCAATATCTCGCGGTCAGCATCATAGCCGAAATGCACGCCCTCAAAGCGGACATGACCGCGCCCGACCTTGAGGGTCGGCGCATTGGGTGCATCAACAATCTCGCTCGGCGTATCGACCAGATCGAACATCGCGCCCATGTCGATAATGCCTTGGCGAATCGTACGATACACCATCCCCAGCAGGTCAAGCGGGCGGAACAACTGGGTAAGCAAGCCGGCAACGAGCGAAACATTGCCGGGGTTGAACTGTCCGTGACTCCAGCCCCATACAATCAGCGCCAGCCCGCCCGCCATCACCAAATTGGTAATCAGCGACTGACCCATGTTGAGCCAAGCCAGGGAATTTTCGCTGGTGACGGCGGCATTGGCGTAAGCCGCGATGCCATTTTCATAGCGCCGGGCCTCGCGCTCCTCTGCCCCAAAATATTTGACCGTCTCGAAATTGAGCAATGAATCGACCGCATGCGCCACGGCCCCAGTATCAAGGTCGTTCATCCGTAAGCGCAGTGTTGCGCGCCAGTCCGTTACGAGGCGGGTAAAGGCAATGTAGACCACAACCATGATGAGCGTGCCGATGACAAGCCAACGGCTGAAGGTTGACCCGAAAATATACAATATAACAATAAGTTGTAGTAATGTCGGTGCGATATTGAACAGCAAAAAATAGAGCATCGTGTCGATACTCTTCGTCCCGCGCTCTACCACTTTGGTAACTGCACCGGTGCGACGTGCGAGATGAAAGCGCAACGAAAGCTGGTGGAGGTGACGATATACTCTCGCTGCAAGTTTACGTGTCGCTTCCTGCCCCACCCGTTCGAACACCACATTGCGGATATTGTCGAACATCACGCCGCCAAAGCGAGCGGTCGCGTAGCCGATCACCGCCGCCAACACGAACAAGCTAGCGCTGCGATTGCCTTGCGCCATGCCATTGATTGCCGCCTGCAGCGCATATTGGGTGCCAATCTGAACGACCAGCGACGCGGCGACAAAGCACATCGCGCCGACGATCCGCGCCTTGAGCACGGGTTCGCCAGCCGGCCAGAGATAGGGCAGAAAGCGCCGCAGCGTCGGCAAAAGAGGACGGTCGGTGCTGGGTGTTTCAGTCAAAGGGGGCATGGTTGCATCATGTAGGGTGGCGCAGGCGCATCGGAAAGCCTTGCTTTGGCCGCGCGCGCCGGCGCTCCATCGGCCCGGTGAGCGCGGCTGCAACTAGGCCAAAACAGCAACCCGGTATATGGCTGTTACGTTCGATCCGTCGGGGGTGAAATGATCCGCAAGATTCTGGGTATCGTGGCGGGCATCGCCGCAGCCTTCATCATCATCCTGCTGGTCGAGGCACTTGACGAACGACTCTATCCGGTCCCGGCTGATCTGGACACAAGTGACGCCGTGGCAATGGGCGCCTATGTCTTTGCCATGCCGCTCTTCGCCAAGCTGCTTGTCGTGTTCGGCTGGCTGCTGGGTGCCTTTGGCGGCGTCTGGCTATGCCTGCGGATCAGCGACCGGTGCTGGACGGGGTGGGTTATCGTTGCGCTGTTGATTGCCGGTGGCGTCCTCAACATGGTCCAGTTCGGCCATCCCTTGTGGATGCAGATTGGCGCGGTGATTGCGCCGTTACTGGGCGGATGGCTCGGTGCACGGCTGCACCCCAAGCCCTACCCGGGCGAGCCTTTACTCGGCTAGCTCGATTGCCGCGTCCGGCGGCGATTCGACCATCGGCAATGCCCAGCGGATCTGATCGCGCAACAGGGCTTCAAGATCCTCAGCGCCGACATTGTGCGCCGTCGCGCGCTTGCGCAACAACATCGCCAGCACACTGGCCCGGCTCGGCGGCGACGCGGCAAGGCGGCGACCACCGGTCAGGGCGCGGGACAGACGGAGGGACAGCGCAGTAATGATCAGCATCCTTGCGTGAAACGAACCGAAACGAGCACCTGTCCTAGCCCTGTGAAGTGACCGTGCGGTGATCGACGATAGTTAGCGCGTCGTTCAGGATGCTGGCCGACGCCACAGGCCGGGGTCACGCGGGTGCTCCGGATACAGCGTTCGCCGCCGCGCCGCCGCATACGCCGCACGGGCGATAAAGCGCAATTTGGTCAATCCGCTGGTCGTTACCCGGCTGTCCCAGGCGTGGATGCCGCGCGCCGCAACAAGTCGCCCGATTGCGCCGTAAATCTCGGCCGCCGACAGCACTGCCCAGGCTGAGCGGAACGACAAGGCCGGCGTGCCGAGGCGAGCGCTCGCCTCAAAAGCAGCGGCGCGCGACGCCAGTCGCCCGGCAAGCACCGCGAGGCGCGCACGATAGGGTGGCTTCATATGCTCGCCCGGCGGCATATCCATCTCGACCAGCCATTCCACCGGCAGGTAACAGCGCCCGACACGATCATCTTCCTCGATGTCCCGCGCGATGTTGGCGAGCTGAAAAGCCATCCCCAGATCACAGGCGCGATCGAGTGTCGCGTCATCATCGGGTGAAACACCCATCGCCACCGCCATCATGCAGCCAACGACCCCGGCGACATGGTAACAATATCTGTAGAGATCATCCTCACTGCGCGGCCGCCAATCCTCCGCGTCAAGCGCGAAGCCGGCGATCAGGTCGCGCGCAAAGCGTGGCGGCATCGCCGTCTCCGCAGCGACGATACGCAATGCATCGAAAGCCGGATCGCCGACCACCTCACCGGCAAGCGCCCCCTCGGTCATCGCCGTCAGGCGGATCAGCCGCGCCGGCGCATCATCCACCCGCGTCATGCCATGGCCATGATCCTGCCCATCGGCAATGTCATCACATGCGCGGCACCACGCATAGAGCAGCCATGCCCGCTCGCGCGTTTTGCGGTCGAACAACAGGCTGGCGGCGGCAAAACTCTTCGACCCGCGCGCAATTGACTCGCGCGCCGTGGCGACGATCGCATCGCGGGTGGGGAGGTTCATCCTTGTTCCCCGGCGCAGGCCGGGGCCCAGTTGGCGTGGCCTTGGCTGGGAAGAGCTGACCGCGCCGTTCTATTGATTGGCTGCGTCCCAACTGGGCCCCGGCCTGCGCCGGGGAGCAGCAGACTAAATGCGCCCCTCACAGATCAGATTTCTTCATCGTGGTGATCGTCTCGATCGGCACATAGGCCGCCATCTTCGCGAGCAACCCGTCCAACCCTTGATCAACCAGCAGCACGCCTTGGTGCTGTGGTCGCAGGAAACCGACCTCACCCATCTTGGCATAGAAGGCGATCAGGTGATCATAATAGCCTGCCGTGTTGAGCAACCCGACCGGCTTGGCGTGATAGCCAATCTGTGCCCAGCTCAGCGCCTCCCACAGTTCGTCCATCGTACCGGTGCCGCCGGGCAGGTTGACGAAGCCATCGCTGAGATCGGTAAATGCCTGTTTGCGCTGGTGCATCGTCGCGACGACGTGCAGCTCGCTCAGCCCGCGATGGGCCACCTCGGCATCGACCAGCGCCTGCGGGATAATGCCAATCACCTCTCCGCCCGCCGCCAGCGCGCTGTCCGCCACCGCGCCCATCAGCCCCAGCCGCCCGCCACCATAAACGACGCCGATGCCGCGCTCGGCCAATGTGCGGCCAACCGCCCGTGCCGTCTCGATATAGACCGGATCACCTGGCGTGGCGGAACCGCAATAGACCGCGAGACGCTTCACCGCGGTCCCTCCAGCATCAGCGCCGCCGTTGCCTTTGCGCTGCCGACGACGCCGGGGATCCCCGCGCCCGGATGTGTGCCTGCACCCACAAAATACAGGTTGGAGATATGATCGTCACGATTGTGGACGCGGAACCACGCGCTCTGCGTCAGCACCGGCTCAAGGCTGAAGGCACTGCCGAGATGCGCCTTGAGATCATGTGCGAAATCATTCGGCGCATAATGGAACTTGGTCACAATGCGCTCATGGATGTCGGGGATCAGCCGCCGCCCGATCTCGTCGAGAATGCGCTTTTCAAGGATCGGCCCGATCTCGTCCCAGTCGGCCGGGAACTTGCCCATGTGCGGCACCGGCGCCAGCGCGTAAAAGGATGAATGCCCCTCCGGCGCCATGCTGGGATCAGTCACTGTCGGGTGGTGCAGGTACAGCGAGAAATCTTCCGCCAAGACGCCATGATCATAGATGTCGGACAACAGCCCCTTATAGCGCGGGCCGAACAGGATCATGTGGTGCGGAATGCCCGGCCACGTGCCCTTGATGCCGAAATGCACCACGAACAGTGACGGCGAATAACGCTTCTTCTCAAGCTTCGCACGGCTGCGTTGCGCCGAGCGTGAGTCCGACAACAGGTCGCGATAGGCGTGCATGATGTCGCCATTGACCGCGACCATATCAGCATCCATCGACCAGCCGCTCGCCGTCGTCACTCCGGTCGCGCGATCACCCTTGGTGGCGATGTGCATGACAGCGTCATTGAGCCGCAGAACACCGCCCAGTCGTTCAAAATGCGTCACCATGCCGGCGATGAGCTTGTTGGTGCCGCCCATCGCGAACCACACGCCACCATCGCGTTCGAGCTTGTGGATCAGCGCATAGATGGCGCTGGTGGTGAACGGATTGCCGCCGACCAGCAGCGTATGGAACGACAGCGCCTGGCGCAGATACTCGCTCTTCACGAAGCTCGACACCATCGAATAGACCGAACGCCAAGCCTGGTATTTGGCAAGCGCGGGCGCCGCCTTGATCATCGAGGCGAAGTCGAGAAACGCGACATGGCCGAGTTTCTCATAGCCCTCATGGAAGACGCCGGCCGAATATTCGAGGAACTTGCGGTACCCGGCAACATCCTCAGGATCGAGCTTGGCGATCTCCGCCATCAGGACATTGTCGTCATTGGTGTAATCGAAATTGGTGCCGTCGGGCCAGTTGAGCCGGTAAAAGGGCTGCACAGGTTCAAGCTTGACGTCATCGGCCATGTCATGCCCCGACAAGGCCCATAGTTCCTGCAGGCATGGTGGATCAGTGATCACGGTCGGGCCGGCGTCAAAGGTGAAGCCGTCCTTTTCCCAGTAATAGGCCCGGCCACCGGGCTTGTCCCGCGCCTCGACCAGCGTCGTTTCGACGCCCGCCGATTGCAGGCGGATCGCCAGGGCAAGGCCGCCAAAGCCCGCCCCGATAACAATGGCCTTCTTCATGTTTTTCCCCGGATGGCGGCAATAGCGCGATTGATCGGCACGGGCGGCTTGCCCGTCAAAATGCGAAGCTTGTCGATCGCCGTTGAGCGCCCGGCGTAAAAGCGACCAACAAGCTGCGGGTTGAGGCGATAGAAACGTTCGAGAATCCGGTAGCGCTCGTCGGGCTCCGCTGCCTTGAACAGCATGGCGTCGAGCATACGGTAAAAGCCGCGCTGCCGCCACATCCGCCGCGCAAAATGATGCGTCAGGTCGTGCAGTGCCGCACCTGACAGGTCAGTGGCATCGGCAATCAGCGCAGCGGTGCGCACCGCATCGGGCAGGGAATAGCCCGTCGTTGGGTGAAACAGGCCGGCACGCACCCCGGCCTTGGCCGTCTTGTTGCCGCCACTCTGCCAATAGGCGTCGAAATCGCCACCCATCGCCACCGGCAACACGCCGGCCTCTTCATGCCCGACGCGTTCAGCCTGCCAGCCACGCGCCGCGACATAGGCATCGGTGCGGGCATTCAGCGCGGCGACGTCAAGCGCTGGTCCGTCGCTGTAATAGGTGTCCTCAACAAACATCCGCGTGGCGGCGAAGGGCAGGCAATAGACAAAGCGATACCCGTCAATCTGCGGCACGGTGGCGTCCATCACCATCGGTCGCGGGTCATCATGCGGTTCTGCCAGATGATATTCGCGCCCGACGAACTTCTGCCAGCCAAGGTCCAGCAGGTTGAGATCGCCCGGGCCGCGCGCGTCAATCACGCCCTGCGCCTCAATCCGGTCGCCATCGGCCAGCACCACCGCGCGCGGCCCCGCCGCCAGCACCTTGCGGCCAAGCATCAGCGCCTTTTCGGGCAGCGCCCCGCGCACCACCGCATCAAGCCGGATCGACTCGATGGAATAATAGGGCATCTGAAAGGTGCGGGCATGGGCCGGAAATGCCACGTCATAGCTGGTCCAGCCAAAGCTGATCAGTGGTGAAATGATCCAGCGGTGTTCCTGCGCGACATCAGCGGAAAAAAATGACCAGATGTGATTGCCGCCCAGCGTGTCGGCGCTCTCAATGATGCGCACATCAAGGCCAGGCCGCTTCCTGGCCAGCGCGAGGGCAATCAGCGAGCCAGCCAGCCCGCCGCCGACAATCGCCAGATCGCAGTTGATGGTGGACGGCATGGCACCGCCCTAGCCGAAATGACGGTCGCTGCAAGCACCGTTGGGGGCTTGTCGATGTGCCAATCGCGGCAAGAGTGAAGCCGTCGGAGATTGTGACATGCGCCGGCCGATCCTGGTCGGCTCGCTCGCGCCGCCTTGCGGCGCGGGTAGATCAGCCAGCGCGCGGTGGACCGTCACCGGCCCGCGCATCTCTCACAGGGAGGGACCAAGGCCAGGAACCAGCCACTGACCGCTTACTATGCCGCCCGGAGCAACGGCATCTCCTCACCCATGGCCTGCGCAACCGACGGGCGCAGGCGCATCCGCGCGCGCCACGCGGCCAGCACGGGCCATTGTTTGAGTGTAACCCCGACATGCTCACACCAGTTGAGCACCGCCAGCAGATAGGCATCGGCAACGGTGAAGGAGCCGGTGAGATAGTCCTGCCCGTCAAGAATGTCAGACAACAGGGCAAAGCGACGGTCGATCAATGATCGCGCCCAGTCGCGCGCGCCCTCGGTTGCGTGCGGCGCAAACAGCGGGGCGAAAATGCCCTTGTGCACTTCGGTGGCGATGAAGTTGAGCCAGCGCAGCATCTGGTAACGCGCGTCGCTGTACGGCGCCGGCGCCAGCACATCCTCGGCCGCGAGGTCGGCGATATAGCTCAGAACCGCCACCGCTTCCGACAACACCAGCCCGCTGCGCAATTCCAGCACCGGGACATAGCCCATCGGGCTGATGGTGGTGAAAGGCCGGCCATCGGGCAATTTCCCACCGGGTGCGACGGCAATGAATTCAGCGTCCAGCTCAGCCTCGATCAGCGCGATGCGCGCGGCGAGCGAACAGGCGAAGGGCGTGAAATACAGCTTCATGGTGACTCCTCCTTGATTTACATACTATCTCGCATATAATTCATGCGATCAAGAATTATTTGCGAACTGGTATGGAATTGGAGAGAACCGAGCCAAAGCGGCGTCCGCGCGGGCGACCGCGCAGCTTTGATCCACAGGTCGCGCTCGGCGCGGCGACGGAGCGATTTCGCACCCATGGTTTTGCGGCAACCACGCTGGACGATCTGGTCGCCGCGACAGGGCTGGCGCGGCCCAGCCTCTATGCAGCCTTTGGTGACAAGCACGCGCTCTATCTGGCGGCGCTGGCCATCACTCATAAACGCGTTGCGGCAAGCATCGACCGGCTGATCGCGGCGGACCTGCCCGGCGATGAAGCGCTCCGGCGGATCTTTTCTGCAACGATCGACGGCTTCATTGCGGGGGAAGCCGGGCCAGCCGGGTGTATTGCCATCAGCACGGCAACGGCGGAGGCCGTCAGTGATCCGGCCATCCGCGCCGCGTTGCGCGATTTTCTGGCGATGCAGGATCGCGGGCTGACAGCATTGTTTGCACGCGCTGGCTTTGCCCGGCCCGAGGGCGTGGCGCATATTGTCACCTCGGTGATCCATTCGCTCAGCATCCGGGCACGGGCTGGCACTTCGCGCGCCGAGCTGGAGGCGATTGCCAATGATTGCATGATGCAGCTTGCACGATGACCTGCTGACCGCAGCCGCGCAACGCGATAGGGTGGCGATATGACATTATCGCCCGCCCTCCTGCTACCCGTCGCCGCATCCGCCATTGCGATGACGCTGATCGTCGGCATCCGCTATCTGGCGGCATCGGGCGGCTTTGCGCTCGCCACGCGGTGGCGCCACCCTGGCCTTTATCGCGGCCTTGGCCCGCAGATGCGCCGTGAGATTGCCTGGAGCCTCGCCTCTGCGGCAATCTATGGCGTGCCCGCCGGGATCATCGCCTGGGGCTGGCAAAACCGCGGCTGGTCACAAATCTATACCGACATCCACGCCATGCCCTTGTGGTATCTGCCGTTATCGGTGCTGATTTACCTGTTCGCGCATGATACATGGTTTTACTGGACGCATCGCTGGATGCACTGGCCACGCCCGTTTCGCCTGGCCCATGCCGTCCATCATGCCAGCCGCCCGCCCACCGCATGGGCAGCCATGGCCTTTCACCCGATCGAGGCGCTGACCGGTGCGGTGGTTATTCCCCTGCTGGTATTGTGCATCCCCATTCACGTCGGTGCTTTGGGGCTGGTACTGACAATAATGACCGTTATGGGTGTTACCAACCATATGGGCTGGGAGATTTTCCCAAGGTTCATGTGGCAGGGGCAACTGGGGGGTTGGCTCATTACCGCGAGCCATCATCAGCGACATCATGAGCGGTACGGATGTAATTATGGCCTTTATTTCCGGTTCTGGGATCGCCTTTGCGGCACCGACGGCGGCATCGGGGACTTCGCCGTCGCCCATCGCCGCGCGGCTGGGTCTGCGGCTGGGCTTCGCCGCAGCAGCGCTGGGCCTGCTGGTCGGCGCGACGCCGACGGCTGACCTTACGATCAAGGTCAACAATCTGCGTTCCGCCAGGGGCATGATCCGCCTGTGCCTGACCGCAGCACCAGGCAATTTCCCGGCGTGCAGCAATGAGGCGCTCGCGGTCACGCGGTCGATCCCGGCCAGTGTCCACGAGCTGCACATCACCGGGCTGCCGCGCGGCGATTATGCCTTTGCGGTGATCCATGACGAGAACAGCAACAAGAAACTCGACACCTTCATGGGCATCCCGCGTGAAGGCTTCGGCTTTTCGCGCGATCCCGCGATTCATTTCAGCGCGCCGCGCTTTGCCGCCGCACGTTTTCCGCTCGAAACCGAAACCAGCCTTGAGCAGGTAAAAATGCGCTATCTTTTGTAACGGAGCAAATTGCCACCGAACGCGTTATCGACAGATTCCCCCCGGTGGAGTCGTTACGGTGAAGTCTTTGTATCTGCTTGTCGCCCCGCTGCTTGCCCTGAACGTTGCACCGGCGGCAGCGCAGGACCAGCCATCCCCACGCATCGATATTGGTCAGACCAACACCAACCGCGACACGCTCACAATTGGCGGCGGCGTGAGTTATCTGCCGAGCTATCAGGGTTCCAACGATTATGTCGTCGCCCCGGCCATCGCCGCGCGCGGGACGGTGCATGGCATCTCATTTTTCACGCGCGGATCGCAACTATTTGTCGATCTGGTGCCAAGCCCGGCGGGTCCACGCTGGTCACTTTCTGCCGGACCGGTACTCAGCCTTGATCTCAACCGCGTCGGCCGGCTGGTTGACCGGCAGGTTACCGCACTGGGCACGCGCAGAATCGCGCTCGAGGCGGGCGGCTATGTCGGGTTCGCCAAGACCGGCGTGATCACCAGCGACTTTGACTCGCTCTCGTTCCGCCTGTCCTATGTCCATGACCTTGGTGATGTGCATGGCAGCTACATCGTCACCCCGGCCATCGACTATACCACGCCGCTGAGCCGCAAGGTGCTGGTCGGCCTGTCGCTGTCGGCGGATTATGCCGGGGCCGGCTATGCCAGCACCTATTATGATGTTGATGCCGCCGGCGCTGTCCGCAGCGGTTTGCCGCAATTCCAGGCGCACAAGGGCTGGCAGGATATTACGGCGGGCGCCGTTGCCGGATTTGCCCTGAGCGGTGACCTGCGGCACGGCTTTCTGCTGGTGCTCACCGGCAGCTACAGCCGGATGAAAAACGACTTTGCGGCGAGTCCCGTAACGCGGATTGCCGGATCAGCCGACCAATTCTTTGGCGGCATTGGTCTTGGCTATACATTCTAGCCCGGACGCCCGCCGACAACAGGCTGAAACGACGGTATTTTGCGTTCTATGTCTGATTGGCGCATGAGGGCGGTTGATGTTTGCCTGCCAGTTCGGCTACGTCCGCTTCCGACGTGTCGTCCGGTACCCGCTTGTTTGCCTCGCAAGGCAATTTGTTGAACCCGGTGGACGCGAACCACATCGCCTCTGCCTGACGGTGGCGACAATGCACCCAAGGGAAGGTCCGCCCCGCATGACCGACGACCAGCAGCCGATCGACCCGCTCATGGTTGAGCAGGCCAGTGAGCGCCGCCAGTTCTTTCGTACCGCGTTCGGCGCTGCGGCCGTTACCGTTGCCGGCGCCGCCGCGCTGACGGTCGGCCCGCGCGCCTTTGCCGATACGACCAGCGATGTCGATTTCCTCAACTATGTCCTCACGCTGAAATATCTTGAGGCGCAATTCTATGGCATCGCGGCCACCGGCACTGGCCTGGCAGCGGGCCAGATTACCGGTACCGGCACAGCAGGCGCGGTAACCGGCGTGCGCCAGGTAACCTTCACTGACCCCGTTGTTGGGCAGATGGCCGCCGAGATCGCACAGGACGCCGCGGCCCATGTCGCATGGCTGCGCACCGAGCTGGGCGCGGGCGCCGTCGCCCAGCCAGCGATTGACCTCAGCGCAACCGCAACGGCAGGCTTCAGCACGGCGATGCGCGCTGCCGGTGTCATCACCGGCGCGGGCAGCACCTTTGACCCTTATTCCAGCGATGCCAATTTCCTGCTCGCCGCCTTCCTGTTTGCTGATGTCGGCGTGACGGTGTGGCGCTACGAAGCAGGAATCCGAGCCACTGCGATCCACAGCGAAATCACCAAGGGCATTTTGACAACTGACGCCCACCACGCGGCGATGATCCGGGCGACGCTGTATGCCAAGGGCGCGACAACCGCTTCCCTGCGCAGCAATGCTGATCTGATTTCCAATCTGCGCGATGCACTCGACGGCACACCCGATGATGACCAGGGCATCTCGCCCGCCACGGTCAGCGGCAATCTGGTCGCCAATGTCGTGCCAACCTATGCCGACGGCACGATCTTCCCGCGCACCGCCGGCAGTGGGCTGAATATCCTGTTCCTCACCTCTGCTGCAGCGACCAAGGGCGGGTTTTTCCCCAACGGGATCAACGGCGGCTCCCTCTACGCCACAAGCTCGGCCAATTGATCGCGGCAACCCGCGCAGGAGACTATTTCGTGACCGACACGCCTTCTTCCGAGCAGCTGATCGCCGCGATCGAGCTGAGCCGCGCTGCGCGCCGTCGCTTCCTGGTCGGCGCCAGCCGCACCGGCCTTGCACTTGGCACCGTTGCGCTGCTTGACGCCTGTAGCGGCGGCACGACGCCTTCACCAACGCCGACATCAACCGGTACAGCATCGCCGACGCCAGCAGCAACGCCGACATCGGTGCTGAACGACCTGGATGCGGTGAATTTCCTGATCAACCTAGAATATCTCACCGCGCAATTCTTTGCGATGGCGAGCAGCGGGACCGGCCTGTCCAGCTCGCTGCTGTCCGGCACGGGTACGGCAGGCGGCGTCACCGGCGGCCGTGCCATAACCTTTACCGATCAGGTCGTGGCGCAATATGCCCGCGAACTGGCTGCGGAGGATCTGGCTCATGTCGGCTATCTGCGCTCGATTCTGGGTGCTGCCGTGGTGGCACAACCTGCGATCAACATCGATGGCGCCGCCGGCGGAGCCTTTACCACCGCGATGCTGGCGGCAGGGGTTATTTCCAGCGGCACGTTCGATCCCTACGCCAGCGACGAAAATTTTCTGCTCGCCGCATTTTTTCTGAAAGACGTCGTGGTTACTGCTTACCGCGGCGCGTCGGCGCTGATTTCGAGCACCCTCACCCTCCCTGCGCTGCTCGGGGTTCTGGCCACCGAAGCCTATCATGCTGGCCTGATCCGCACGACGCTCTACGCCAAGGGTGTGGCAACCCCGGCGCTGCGCACCAATGCTGGCAAGATCAGCGATTATCGCGACTCGCTGGATGGCGCGACAGACCTTGACCAGGGCATCACCGGCACCGCGACCGCATCAAACATCGCGCCGGCAGACGCCAATGGCTTTGGCTTTACCCGCACCGCCGGGCAGGTGCTCAACATTCTCTATCTCACCAATGCAGCGGTAGTCGGCGGCGGCTTCTTCCCGGCCGGTGTCAACGGCAACACAAAGACCAGCGCCGCGAGCTGATCCACGCACCTTTTTCCGGGAAACGTCGACGCGGGGCGACGGGGCCGGTGCGTTTCATCCCTTGGGCGCACCGGCCTTTTTCTTGCCCCGGTGACAGTGCCGGTTGCGGCGTGCCGGGATTCGTTGCACCCCGGTGTCTTGAGGATTGCGAGACAGAATATGCATCACGGATCATGCCTTTGCGGCGCCATCAGCTTCACCGTTACGACCCCGCTTGCCCCGGCGGATGCCTGTCATTGCCGGCAATGTCGCAAACAAACCGGCCATTATTTCGCCTCGACCAATGTGCCCAAATCCGCACTGACGGTAACCGGGGCGGACAAGCTGAGCTGGTTCGCGTCATCAGAAAAGATTCGCCGTGGCTTTTGCTCGGTCTGCGGGTCAGCATTGTTCTGGGAGCCGCTGCATCGCGAGTGGACCTCCATCACCATGGGCGCGTTTGACGGCCCGACCGGCACGCATCTGGAAAAGCATATTTTTGTCGCGGACAAGGGCGATTATTACGAAATTGCCGACGGCCTGCCGCAGAAGCCGTGACGCGCGGCACAACCGCCTTTCCTTTCCCCCGACAACCGCCTAGCATCCGGTCATCCCCGGGGAGCCGCTGACGCGCGGCTGAGAGGGAGGCGCATGCTTCCGACCCGCCGAACCTGATCCGGTTGACACCGGCGGAGGGAGGGCGAGACCGCAGCCAGTCCGACGGACTGGCGAGGACCGAGCCCGGCTTCCGAGCTTGGAGAATGACAAATGGCCGACGTTGATTCGAAGTTGGAACTGACTTCCCCCGGAAGTCAGCGGCCCGCCCGCACCGAAATCGGTGTCACCACCGGCCCGATCCGCGGTTCGCGAAAAATCCATGTTGGCCCGCTGCGCGTCGCCATGCGCGAGATCGACCTTGAGCCAAGCTGTGGCGAGCCGCCCCTGCGCGTCTATGACACCAGCGGCCCGTACACCGACCCCAGGGCGCAGATCGACATCATGGCTGGCCTGTCGCCCTTGCGGCGTGACTGGATCATGGCGCGCGGTGATGTCGAGGCCTATGACGGGCGCGAGACGCGGCCCGAGGACAATGGCCTGTCCGGCCCGGATCGCTCCGCTGGCGTGCCGCAATTCCCCCATGCCGTAAAACGCCCGTTGCGCGCCAGGTCGGGCATGAATGTCAGCCAGATGCACTATGCGCGGCGCGGCATCATCACGCCCGAGATGGAATATGTTGCGATCCGCGAGAATATCGGTCGCGCCGCCGCGAAGGAAAAGCTGATCCGCGACGGGCAGGATTGGGGCGCCAGCATCCCCGACCATGTCACGCCGGAGTTCGTGCGCGACGAGGTCGCGCGCGGTCGCGCGATCATCCCCAACAACATCAACCACCCCGAGAGCGAGCCGATGGCGATCGGGCGCAACTTCCTCGTCAAGATCAACGCCAATATCGGCAATTCGGCGGTCGCCAGCGACGTGGCGAACGAGGTCGACAAGATGGTGTGGTCGATCCGCTGGGGCGCCGACACGGTGATGGACCTGTCCACGGGGCGCAACATCCACGACACGCGCGAATGGATCATCCGCAACAGCCCCGTGCCGATCGGCACCGTGCCGATCTATCAGGCGCTGGAAAAGGTCGGCGGCGTTGCCGAAGATCTGACCTGGGAGATTTTCCGCGACACGCTGATTGAGCAGGCCGAACAGGGCGTCGACTATTTCACCATCCATGCCGGCGTGCGGCTGGCGTACATCCCGATGACGGCCAAGCGCGTGACCGGCATTGTCAGCCGCGGCGGCTCGATCATGGCGAAATGGTGCCTCAGCCACCACAAGGAGAGCTTCCTCTACGAGCGCTTCGACGAGATCACCGAGATCATGAAGGCGTATGACATCGCCTACAGCCTCGGCGACGGCCTGCGCCCCGGCAGCATCGCGGATGCCAATGACGAGGCGCAGTTCAGCGAGCTCTATACGCTCGGCGAATTGACCCACCGCGCCTGGGCGCAGGACGTCCAGGTGATGATCGAGGGCCCCGGCCATGTGCCGATGCACAAGATCAAGGAGAATATGGACAAGCAGCTCGAGGTGTGCGGCGAGGCGCCCTTCTACACGCTCGGGCCGCTCACCACCGACATCGCGCCGGGTTACGACCATATCACCAGCGGCATCGGCGCGGCGATGATCGGCTGGTACGGCACGGCGATGCTTTGCTACGTCACGCCCAAGGAGCATCTGGGGCTCCCCGACCGCGACGACGTCAAGGTCGGCGTGGTGACCTACAAGCTCGCCGCCCACGCCGCCGACCTCGCCAAGGGCCACCCCGCCGCCAAGGTCCGCGACGACGCGCTGAGCCGCGCGCGCTTCGAATTCCGCTGGCGCGACCAGTTCAACCTTTCGCTCGACCCCGACACGGCGGAGCAATATCACGACCAGACGCTGCCGGCGGAGGGCGCCAAGACGGCGCATTTCTGCTCGATGTGCGGGCCGAAATTCTGTTCGATGAAGATCACGCAGGAAGTGCGCGACTTCGCGGCGAAGCAGAATGCGCCGGCGGATACGTTTATTGCGGCGGATGGTGATGCGACGGGGGCGGATGCGGCGCGTGCGGCCTTTGCCAATCCGACGTCCGTTGCCGATGCGGAGGCCGGGATGGCGGCGATGAGCGAGCTGTATAACGAGACCGGTCGCGAGCTTTACATCGGTGCTGGGGGGCGGGAGCACGATTAACTTCCGGCCTATGCCTTCACGGGCGTGGAATGTTCGCGCCCGTGAAATTCTTTGGCCCGAACCTCAAAATTAAGCCAAATTTTTTATTTCCGATCGGTTAAATATCTACTCCTGCAATCGTTGATATGTCTTCTAGCGCGCGTCGCAGATCGCGGAGCATGATAAGCTTTTGCTTATTTCCTGCTTGAATATCGTGAATCTCGCTAAACGGTGCGCTCTTAAGAGCGCTGGTCGCAACCTTAACGGCGTGAAACAGATCACTGCCCAGCGACGGATCACGTGATATCAAAACTAAATTGGCCGCTTCAAATCCATTGTCGCTCAGAGCATTTGTAGCGTCGGGATTTTCGAGAATCGCCGGAAGTGATCTAACCTGCCTAGCGTCGGTGAGGCGGTTATTGTCCAGCCAGCTATGGAAGCGCTCACGAAACTCCGGCGAGCCTTCCCACTGCGCCCGAAGGTCCGGCTTCTTCATGATTTCTTGAAAGAATGAGAACTTTCTTATATTGGCGGATCCGGGAGACGTCTTAAGATAATCAGTAGCAGCTTCATATGCCCTTAAATTTTCACTTATCTTGCCTTTGCTGAGACGCAAGTGATTACTTAACCACTCATAAGTCTTACCGTGAATAGTAGATAGATCATGAATTACTTTGGCCTGCTCATAAGCATCCCATTTAATTTTACTCGCAACGTGCATATCAGCCAATATTACGGCGAGATCCTCTTCGGATAAATTTTCCTCGTAGACTTGGGCCGGAATATAGGAGAATCTCTCGGATTCAGGGTGCTGTTCCGAAAGGTGCCTCATGGCTACGGTGCGGCAATTTCCTTCGCGTACAATATACTGGTCTCCGACCCTCTGTATTATTATTGGTTCACGCACGCCACCATTCTGATATATTGATTGAGATAGGGCTTTTACCTGATCTTTACTCCATAGGAGTTCATCGAGTTGAGCTTGAGTTATATTCCCTCCGGTCTGACCAACCAAGTACTGGACACGAGGATTGGCTGGGTCGAGCATTACCTCACTGATGGCTAAGCGTGCGAGCTCATAGGGAACCTGCTTATTTTGAA
Source organism: uncultured Sphingomonas sp. (assembly GCA_963422345.1). Classification (GTDB taxonomy): domain Bacteria; phylum Pseudomonadota; class Alphaproteobacteria; order Sphingomonadales; family Sphingomonadaceae; genus Sphingomonas. Next base: position 697,404 of record OY729425.1, on the reverse strand, counting down.
TGACGCTATGGGGCACGGAATGCTCCTTGACTGCCTAGGGTACGGACGGCTGACGCGTTGATTTCGGGTACCAATCGACTATATGTAAGGGGTTGGGCAGAGCGGAAGGACTCGAACCTTCATCTCCTCGGGCCGGCCTCACCGATCAGTACCCCGAGGTGCTCTGTCCAGTTGAGCTACGTCTGTATTGGCTTGGTACCATATAGTACTAAATGCGCAACGGTACTGTTTGGAACTGATCGGTATTTATGCACACTTCGTCGCACTTTCTCGTTCGCCGACGTGCACACGAGGCCGATACGGGTCCCGGATTCCGGTGACACTGCACGTATCTCTCCATACCAACCGGCGAAACACGGCCGCGCACCGAGTTACGGCGCCACGTGCAATAACCCCCTTTCTCGGTCCAACAAGAGAGCACACAACTTGACGCCCGCAGCTCCATACCGTTGCTTGCGGTGTGCACATCGAACGTCTCGGGGGTAACGCCGAACAGATTGCATTCGCAAACTACGTTCGCAGCGGCATTCCTCGCTCACCAGGCTATTGTCCCGCCAGCGACGCAACATTGCCGTAGGAACGCAGTCATGTCCCATATCGCCCATCTCGCTTTGCTGGTCCGCGATTATGATGAGGCGCTGGCCTTTTACATCGGCAAGCTTGGCTTCACGCTGGTCGAGGACACATACCAGCTGGCGCAGGACAAGCGTTGGGTGGTTATCGCCCCGCCCGGTGCACCGCCGGGCGCGACGACAATCCTGCTGGCACGCGCCGCAACACCGGATCAGGCGCGCTTTGTCGGTGATCAGGCTGGCGGGCGTGTGTTCCTGTTCCTGGCCACCGATGATTTCGCGCGCGACCACGCCGCCTACACCAAGGCCGGCGTCAACTGGGTTCGCCCACCGACCGTGCATGACTATGGCACGGTTGCGGTGTTTGAGGATCTTTATGGCAATCGCTGGGATCTGGTGCAGTTCAGCGATGCGCGATGATTGACCACCGCACAGCATTATGGCACGAATAATGCCAATATATCGCTGATCGTCGGGAGAACCTCAGTGGAAGTCTTGCGCACCCCGGACGCGGCCTTTGCCGGCATCGCAGATTTCCCCTTTGCACCGCATTACGCGCAGATTGCCGATGCGCAGGATGGCACCGCGCTGCGCGTTCACTATCTCGATGAGGGACCGCGTGATGCCCCCATCGCGCTGATGATGCATGGCGAGCCGAGCTGGTGCTATCTCTATCGCAAGATGATTGGCCCGGTGGTGGATGTCGGCTTTCGCGTGGTGGCGCCCGACTTGATCGGCTTTGGCAAATCGGACAAGCCAGCGAAGAAGACCGACTATAGCTATGCCCGCCATGTAGCCTGGATGCGCCAGTGGATCGAGCAGCTTGACCTGCGCAACATGACCCTGGTGTGCCAGGATTGGGGCTCGCTGATCGGCCTCAGGCTGGTGGCGGAAATGCCTGATCGCTTTGCCGGCGTCGTGCTGTCCAATGGCGGCCTGCCCGAGGGCGGCACGCCGCCACGCGCCTTTGCGATCTGGCGCGCCTTTTCACAGTGGAGCCCGGTCTTCCCGATCGGCAAGATTGTCAGCGCCGGGACAAAGCGTGGGCTGAGCGTTGAGGAGATCGCCGCCTATAATGCCCCTTTCCCGAACAGCAGCTTCAAGGCCGGCGCGCGGATTTTCCCCTCCTTTGTGCCGTTCGAAAACAATGTTGCCGTACCGGACCAGAAAAAGGCGTGGGAAGTTTTCGAGCGCTGGGAAAAGCCGTTCCTGTGCTGCTTCAGTGATGGTGATCCGGTGTCGCGCGGCGGCGAAAGTCGCTGGCTTGGCCGCGTTCCTGGCACCAATGGCCAGCCGCACACCACGCTGAAGGGCGGCCACTTCATCCAGGAAGATGACCCGACCGGCTTTGTCGCCTGTGTGCTGAAGGTGATGGCGGGGTGAGCGTGGTGCTGCGGACCCCGGAGGAGCGGTTTTCAAACCTCCGGGGTTATGCCTTCGCCCCCCATTACACCATGATCAGCGCGGCGGGCGGAGCCGCGCTGCGGCTGCACCATGTCGATGAGGGGCCACGCGACGCGTCGCCAATCCTGCTGCTGCACGGCGAACCGACCTGGTCCTATCTCTATCGCAACTTCATCCCGCCGCTCGCCGCACAGGGCCACCGCGTCGTGGCGCCCGACCTGATCGGCTTCGGCAAGTCAGACAAGCCCGGCGAACGCAGCGACTATAGCTATGAACGCCATGTCGCGTGGATGAGCGACTGGCTGACCCAGCTCGACCTGCGCGACATCACCTTGTTCTGTCAGGATTGGGGCGGGTTGATCGGGCTCAGGCTGGTGGCAACCTTTCCAGAGCGCTTCGCGCGCGTGATCATATCCAACACCGGCCTGCCAGAGGGGGAGAGCCTTGGCCCCGGTTTCGATGGCTGGCGCGATTTCAGCCAGGCAACCGATCCGTTCAGGGCCGGGCGGATCGTCAACGGCGGCTGCCTGCGAGAATTGAGCGCGGATGAGATCGCCGCCTATGACGCGCCGTACCCCGACGCATCCTTTCAGGCGGGCGCGCGGCAATTCCCGCTATTGGTGCCAACCACCGCCGATCACCCGTCAGTCGCAGAAAACAAGGCGGCGTGGCGGGTGCTGGAGGGGTTCGACAAGCCGGTGCTGACCTGTTTTGGCGACGGCGACCGCATCCTCGGCCATCTCGACACCGCGTTCCAGCGGCGCATCCCCGGCGCAACCGGCCAACCGCACCGCCGGATCAACGCCAGTCATTTCTGCCAGGAAGACTGCCCCGGGGAACTGGTCGCGCTGATCAACGCCTTTGCGCGGTCTTGACCGAAACGGGCGGGTGGCCCTCCCCCCTTCATCGCGGCGCTGAACATCGGGCAGCCAGCCCACACTGCCACGGGCGACAACATTGCCGTTCGTGCTGCCGATGGTCACCGCTTGCGCACAAACTCCGCGCGCAGCACCAGGCCCTTGATGCCGTCATATTTGCAATCAATCTCCTGCGCGTCGCCGGTCAGGCGGATCGACTTGATCACGGTGCCGCGCTTCAGCGTCTGCCCGGCGCCCTTGACGGTCAGATCCTTGATCAACGTCACCTGATCGCCATCGGCAAGCAGGTTGCCAACCGAATCGCGCACCTCAACCGTGCCACCGCCATCGCCGCCGGCCTTTGCCGCCGCCTCGCTCGCGCTGATCCACTCGCCGGTCGCCTCGTCATAGACGAAGCTCTCGTCGTCATCCGCCATCACCCTGTCCTTCAGCTCTTGATATTGACCATCGCGACCGGATTGCCCTTGGTCGTCGGGTTGGAAGCATTCTGCTTGGGAGCCTTTTCGGCCTTGGGCTTGCGCACTTCGCGGTTTGATTTCTTCTGGCTCTTGGCCATCTCGGTTCCGATCATGAGGCGGGACGCCCCGGCCCGCCCTACACCTTCAATGCCGCGCTGGCCCCTGTTATCTCACCGCGGCCACGGCGAAGGTGCCAGCGGGCGATGGCGCAAGCAGGTCATCAACAATTGCCGTCGGGTCAAGCCAGCGCGCCCATGCCTCACGCGGCGGGACGATGATCTGGCGGTGATGATAGGGGCGCACGTCCGGCCCGGCCTCGGTGGTCAGCATGGTATAGGCTTCCCCGACCACCGGGTCGTCATGCCAGATGCCGGCAATGCAGAACCATGTGCCGTCAGCCTGCGAAAAGCTCCATTTGTCCTTGCGCCGGGGCTTTGGTTGCCTCAGCCCCCCTTCCGGCGCCGCGCGCGTCCGATAGATCGGCTGGTTCCATTCCTTGAGCGTCGCAGCTTCATCACGGCAGGTGCCGCCAGCAAAGGCCGCCCTCGGCCAGCGAACAGAGTGGACATAGGACGGCTGATACCGGCTCTGAATCAAGCCGCTCGCCGAGTAGCGTGAGTGACGATGGGCACCGCATGTGCCGAAAAAACCGAACCACACCCGACCAATCGGACGATGCGCCACGTCCCGCCCTCCCTCGATCTGTTGGCGCCCGAGGGAGGGCAGCGGTGTATCAATCCGACGTGGCGACGGTCTGTCGTTGCTGGCCAAGCCCGGCGATACCCAGCTCAACGACGTCGCCAATGGAGAGGTAAACGGGGGGATTCTGACCGAGACCCACCCCCGGAGGGGTGCCTGTGGTCACAATATCGCCAGGCTGCAAACTCATAAACTGACTAAGATAGGCAACGAGAAAGGCTGGCTTGAAGATCATGGTACGCGACGACCCGTCCTGATAACGGTGGCCATTCACCTCAAGCCACATTGACAGGTTGCCCGGATCAGCAACCTCGTCCGCCGTAACCAGCCAAGGCCCAATAGGGCCAAAGCTGTCACAACCCTTCCCCTTGTCCCACTGCCCGCCACGTTCCATCTGAAACGCACGCTCCGACACATCATTGCACACGAAATAGCCCGCGATGGCCGCCGCACCCTCTGCCTCGGTACAATATCTGCACTCGGATCCGATGACAAAAGCGAGCTCGACCTCCCAATCGAGTTTCGTTGCACCGCGCGGCATCAAGATCGGGTCATTAGGCCCAGACAATGCACTTGTTGCCTTCATGAACACCACCGGCTCATCCGGAATGGCAGCGCCTGTCTCGCGCGCGTGATCCTCGTAGTTCAGGCCAATACAGATGAACTTTCCGGGGCGGGCAACGCAGGCTCCAAGCCGGGGATCGCCCTCAACCAAAGGCAAGGCCAGGCGGTCGAGTTTTCTAATCCGGTCCAGTTCGGCGGGCCCCAAGTTAGTCCCATCAATGTCAGATATGACAGCAGAGAGATCTCGTATATTGCCATCATCATCAAGGATCCCCGGCCGCTCCTGACCAGCAGCCCCATATCGCAACAACTTCATCACAACCTCCTGGGAACTTATTCAGGCCACCCCGTCAATTGGCCCAACCGCCATCGACAAACAGGCTCTGACCCGTTGTAAAACTCGATTCATCAGACGCGAGATAAAGCGCCAGCATCGCAACCTCGTCAGCCTTCCCCAGCCGCCCCATAGGTTGGCGCGCCTTGAACGCAGCCATAGCTTCATCAAAGTCACCCGTCGCGCGTAGACGGTCGTGCAGCGAGGGCGTTTCAATGGTACCGGGGCAAATTGCATTGCACCGAACACCGACCGTCACAAAGTCCGCTGCGATTGCCTTGGTCAAACCAACCACAGCCGCCTTCGTCGCACCATAGGCAAAGCGATTAGCCACGCCTTTGTGTGCGCCAGCGACGGACGACATGTTAATGATTGACCCTCCGCCTTTGGCAAGCATTGCCGGCAAAAAAGCTTTGATCATACGGAACATCGCCGTCACATTAAGGTCTAGTGAAAAATCCCAATCCCGGTCGCTGCACTCAAGGATTGAGCCATTGGCGACATATCCTGCACAATTGAACAGGACGTCTATTTGACCGATCTCCTGCGCCAACGCCGCAATATCTGCTGCATCGCAGACATTGAGCTTACGTGTTACACACGCACCCAGATCTGCCAGGCCAGCCTCGTTGATATCGGTGGCCCAGACTGTAGCGCCTTCCCGGGCAAAGAGTTCGGCTGAGGCGCGTCCGATCCCTTGGGCCGCAGCGGTAACAAGGGCAATTTTCCCCTCAAGGCGTCGACTTGTCATTTTTCCAAAATCCAGTGCTGCTCAAGCAGGCAGGCACGCTGGCCCCCCGGCCGCGCCCAATGCCTTGTAGGTAAGAATGAATTCGCGGTGGCCCAAGGCTTCCGATTTCGTCTCAGAGCCCGCAGCAACCGCCTTGACCAAGGCGACTATTTCCTCGCCGATCATTTCGAGATCAGCGTCACCGACGAGCACGCGACCCGCGTTGATGTCCATATCGTCGCCCATCCGTGCATAGGTCTCGGGGTTGCCCGTGACCTTGATGACAGGTGATATTGCCGACCCGACAACCGAACCACGACCCGTGGTAAAAACATTGATATGGGCGCCGCACGAAATCAGCTCGACGATTTCCGCGTTGTCGACAATGTTGGGGAAGCCGAATTTTGGCGCTCCTTCCGGAACGACATCTAGAAGAAACAGCCCCGGCTCAGCGGGAACCTGCGTGGGAAGAATGACACCTTTGATCGGGCGGCTCCCCGATTTGACATATGCGCCCGCCGACTTTTCTTCCTGAGAGGACAAGCCTCCCTCCGCATTGCCGGGGGCAAAGCTGCCATACCCCATGGCAAGGTAATAGCGCTCGGCCTTTTCAATCGATCGTTGTATCGCAGCTGCGACAATGGGATCAATTGCACGTTCAGCCATTGGTCCCTCGCAGCCAATCATTTCACCCGTCTCTTCAAAGATGCAGGTCGCGCCTGAATCGACGAGATGATCAAATGCGCGGCCAACGGCAGGATTGGCCGCAATGCCGCTTGTGCCGTCAGAACCGCCGCAGATGGTTCCGACAACCAGATCTGAGAACAAAAACGGTACTTCGTGAGTGGTAGCCAGAGCTTCGGAGCGCACCCGGTTTGCAGCAGCAACTCCAGCCTCAATTGCGGCTTTTGTACCGCCCGCCTGTTGAATCACGACCGTTTCGACCGGTCGCCCACTCGCCGTGACCAATCGGGTGAGCTCTTCCCGCTTGAAGCCTTCACAACCCAGGGAAACCAGCACGACACCGCCAACATTCGGGTGGGTCAGCAAACTACCCATCATACGCAAGGCGTAGTCATTTGGGTAACAGCCCGGAAAGCCTATGAGGTGGACATCCGGCAAATCAACGCGGTCAACAACCTTCCGGGCAACATGATGCGCGCACTCGACCAGATAGACAACAGCAATAACATTGCGGATGCCTTTCCGCCCATCCCCACGCAAAAAGCCTTTGCAGATCATTGCGCCTTGTCCTCCGCGTCGCGCGTATGTGCGCTGATATAATCGCTGCGCATGTTGTGCAGATGGACCCAGTCCCCCGCTCGCAACTCTTCTGTCGCTGATCCAATGGACATGCCATATTTGACGATCTTGTCGCCCACATGGACATCCACACGCGCAATTTTGTGCCCAACGGGAACAGGCGCACGCACAATGAAAGATGCGCCATCGAGTTCGATCGCCTCACCCGACGCGACACTGCGGCGTGCGACCAGCACATTATCGGCGGCGTGCAACAAAATCACCGAAGCACTCATTTCGCACCCAAACGATAGACGCGCTGCGCGTTTTCACCAAAAATTGCGCTTCGTTGTTCGGCAGAAACGTCGTTCAACAGGGCTTTAGACATTTCCATCCAGTCACCATAGGAAGCCACGCTCGTCAGAACCGGCCAATCGCTTCCCCATATCAGCCTGTCTGGGCCAAAAACTTCGAGGAGCACGTCAGAATAGAAGCGCAGATCATCGACCGTGGCGCCTGACCGGGCTTCATTCAACAACCCGGAAAGCTTGCAATATACATTCGGTCGCCGCGCCAGTTGCGTCATCGCATCCCGCCATATGACCCTTTCCTGCCGCGCAATTTCAGGCTTGGCAGCATGATCCAGCACAATGGTCATTTGAGGCAGTTGGTCGGCGGCAATCATGATGCTCGCTACCTGGGGAACCCGCACGAGCGCATCGAACACCAAATTGGTGTCGGCAACCACCGCAAGTGCGGCCAGCACCCGTTCGCGCAATATCCAGGCGGGATCGTCCAGATCTTGGAGCATGGGCCTAAGCCCGACAAACACCGGTACCGCAGCGCGACGACGGATGGCCGTTTCAGCCGCAGGAGATTCCAGGTCGACCCACCCCACAACGCCGCGGATCGAGGCGTTTCTAGTCGCCAGAGCTAGCAAATAGTCTGTTTCCGCTTCAGTCGGTGCGGCTTGCACGACGATTGTACCGCCAACGCCGTGGGCAGCCAGGTGCGGTGTCAGATCGGCCGGCCCGAACGGGCGCCAATATTCTGGCAACGCCGGCGTCAACCAGCCGTAGTCACCACGGGCATTATCCCAATAATGCTGATGTGCATCAATGATCATGCACCATCCCCGGGAACCGGAGAGTCGCCCCGCAACAATTTGAGGTCTTTCAGCTCAGCCCAGAAGGAAGCCGGGATAACTTCTTGATAGAGCTTGACCGTGTCCGCGACCCGTGCCGAACTCTCCAATCCAGGAATTACTGACGCGACGACAGGGTTCGCAAGCGTGAACTGCAACGCAGCCGCTGGCAGGGATACGCCATGATGGTCGCAAACCCGTTCGATTGCTGCAACCCGCGCGACGATGTCCGCCGGCGCCGGCGCATAATTATAGTATGGATGTCGTGAGCCTCGCGTTCCGGTTGCCAAAATGCCCGAATTATACGGCCCTCCGATGACGATCCTGGTCCCGGCGGCTTCACATGAAGGCAGAAGGGCATCCATGGCGCCCTGTTCCAACAAGCTGTAGCGCCCCGCGAGCAGAATAACATCCAGCTTCGCCAGCTGGAGCAGCTCTAGGCAAATCTCAACTTCGTTCACGCCGATCCCGAAGGCCGAAATCCGACCGGAGGAACGCAACTCTTCCAGCGCCAGCAGGCCGCCGCCGGAAGTTAATTGTGCGATGATCTTTCCGTGCTGTCCGCCATGGGTCAGTCGCCCGATATCATGGACAAATAATATATCGATGCGCGCCAGGCCAAGCCGCTGGAGACTTGCCTCCCACGATGCCATGACCCCGCGATAGCTATAGTCGTAAACAGGCTCGAAGGGCATGGCTGATCGAAAGCCGTAGCGCTCAGTGTCATCAACCACGCCCGACGCAGGGACAAGCAATCGTCCAACCTTGGTTGAGACAATTGCTTCGCGTCGCCCACGGACACCGTCCCCAACACGCCGTTCGCTCAATCCAAAACCGTAAAACGGGGCAGTATCGACATATGACAACCCCAGCGACAACCCGGCATGCAACGCCTCATGGGCCTGCGTGTCGCTGACAGGTTGATATAGGTTACCAAGTGCTGCCGCGCCAAAGCCAAGCTCGGGCAGTGCGATTCCCGCCGCATCCAATGTGCGGGTTGCAATGGCAATTCCTGTCGTCATCAGCCCCTTCATTTGCACCGGCGTCACCATGCCCAGCATCCATTCCAGCACCGCCTCGGCGGGTGTGCATTCGTGGGCATTTAGTTCATAAGTGAATTTTCGAAATTTTCCAAACTATGATTTCCTGAAAGAATCATTGCAATACGCAGCTCGTTTTCCATGATCCGCAGCAGCCTTTCGACTCCCACCCGTCCGCTTGCTGCAAGTGCATATATGTATGATCGCCCAAGCATGACCGCGTCAGCGCCGAGCGCGAGCATTCTGAAAATGTCCGTACCCGTGCGGACACCGGAATCAGCCATGATAGCCAACTCTCCCTTAACTGCAGCAGCGATCACTGGCAGCATTGCGACGGTTGAAGGTGCACCATCAAGCTGCCTGCCGCCATGATTTGATATCACAATGCCGTCTGCGCCCAACGACACCGCCGATCGCGCATCATCAACATCCATAATGCCCTTGATCACCAAATGACCGTCCCAGGCGGCCCGGATCCAGTCCAGGTCCGACCAGCGAATTCCAGGGTCAAAGTTCGCGCCCAGCCAGCCCATGAAGTCTTCCAACCCGGAAGAGCGCCCCAGAACAGGCGCGACATTGCCGAGCGTATGGGGCCTACCGCGCAAGCCGACATCAAAGGACCAGCGCGGATGACACACGGCCTGAGCGTATCGCCGTAACGCCGCATGGGGCCCAGACATCGCCGAGTGTGCATCCCGATAGCGCGCACCGGGGACGGGCATATCAACCGTAAACACCAAGGTTCGACAACCATTGCCCCACGCCTGGGAAAGCAATTCGCGCATAAAGCCGCGGTCGCGCAGCATATAGAGCTGAAACCAGCACGGCGCCCCTGACTCTCGTACCACCTCATCAATGGGGCAGACCGAGACCGTTGACAGGCAAAAGGGAATGCCTGCAGCGCGTGCAGCCTGCGCCGCCTGAACCTCACCGCGCCGCGCATACATGCCCGTCAATCCGACTGGCGCGAGCACCACGGGAAGTTGAAGCAGTTCTCCAAAGATCTTCGTCGTGAGGCTGACAGCCTCGCTCCCCGCAAGGACACGCTGCCGGATCGCCAGCGACGCCAGGTCATCAACATTACGGGCAAGCGTGGATTCGTCCCCGGCGCCACCATCTATATAGTCGAAGAGAAATCGGGGGAGCCGTCGCCGCGCCAACTCTCGAAAATCACGGGGGCTCGAAACTATCACGCTAAAAATCCATCAACCCATATCCCTGAAGGATCGGTACTCCACTCTCTCAAAATTTCAATAGTGAATTCACCATGCACTTATAAATCACGTACGCCACTTCAATAACGCCGTCGTTAACCGCCTCATCCGTACCGCTCACCAGCATGTCGCGGCGACATGCGGCTCACGGAAACACCAAATGCGGTCACGACTACAAAGCAAACCAGCGGAACAACCATTCCCCATTGCACCGAACCGCAGCGGTCGGCGATCAGTCCGGCCACGGGCGGAAGCAGGGCGCCGCCCACGATTGCCATAATCAGGAAGGAAGAACCCAGCTTTGTGTGCTGTCCCAACCCTTCGATACCGAGCGCAAAGATTGTCGGAAACATGATCGACATGAAAAAGCTGACCGCAGCCAGCGCGCCCAACGCTGCCCAGCCCGAACTTAGCACCGCAAAACTACACAATATGATGCTCATCAGCCCATAGAGGACCAGTAAACGCTGCGGCGCAACAAAGCGCATCAGCCCTGTGCCGACGAACCGCCCGATCATAAACCCCATGAGGCTGAAGCCAAGCCAATGCGCTGCAACCTTTTCCTGTGCGCCAACAGCGTCTTGGGCAAAATTGATAAAATAGCTCCAGGTAACCACCTGCGCGCCGACATAAAAGAATTGCGCCACAACTGCTGCACGGAAGTGACCAAATCGCCACAACGACGTCGCACTGGCAACGATCTTGTCGCCACCGTCGCCTTCTTCCGGGACGGCCGGAAATCGCGTCAGCCAGACAATGGCAGCCAGCGTCAGCACGACCCCTGCCAATCCCAAATAGGGTAATTGCACCGCATGCGCTGCGGCATTGCGATAAGCTTCCACAGCCGCAGGAGACATTGCCGCCAGCGCAGACGCCGAGCGCTCATCACCGGAAAAAATCAACGCGCCACCAATGAACGGCGCAAGAAATCCACCAAAACCATTGAAACTTTGCGCAAGATTCAGCCGTCGGGGCGCACTCCCCGTTGGCCCCATGATCATTACAAACGGGTTTGCCGCCGTTTCAAGAAACGCCAAACCCGCCGCGATCACGTAGAGCGCAAAAAGGAAAACACCAAAATTGCGAACAGTTGCAGCCGGGAAAAACAACAAGGCACCAGCGGCGTAGAGGCCCAAACCCACAAGAATGCCATTCTTATATCCGATCCTTCCGATCAATCGCCCGGCGGGCAGCGCCATCGTAAAGTAACCAAAATAGAATGCCGTCTGCACCAGACCCGACTGCATCCGCGTCAACTCCAGCGCCTTTTGAAATTGCTTGATCAGGATATCATTGAAATTATTCGCGATCGCCCACATAAAAAACAGGCATGTTACCAACGCAAACGCGACACCGTAACCACGGGAAACCAGCGGCGCGGCAACATCAACTTCGCCTTTTGCGGCAGTGTGTGGGGACAAAGCCAATATCTGCATCCTTCTCTTGACAGTGCGTTCATGGAATTCCGGCAATCGTCCGGTATTGACTGCCCATCCTTCAGCAGCTCTCACGCGCACACACGCTTGACAGTGCAAGCTATAAAATCATATTTTAGATGTCAAACAAAGATGGGCAGGGTCCATCAGAAAAGAGGCTCGACGCAGAATGTTGAACGTGGCTGTCATCGGCGCTGGCCGCATTGGTCGAGTGCATGCCGCCAACATGGCGGCCGTTCCCGGCATCAAGGTTGTCCATATTGCTGATGCGCTTCACGAAGCCGCCGCAAGCCTTGCGGCGCAATGTGGCGCCTCACCTGCATCTGTCGATGCTATCATGGATGCGCCCGACATTGCCGGCGTGGTCATCGCCAGCCCGACACCGACCCATGCCAGCCTGATTGAGCGGGCAGCCGCGGCAGGCAAGGCGGTCTTTTGTGAAAAGCCCATCGACCTTGATACGAATCGGGCGAGGGAATGCATCGCGGCAGTTGAAGCGGCGGGCGTTCCCCTGCTGCTGGGTTTCAATCGACGCTTTGACATACATTTTGCCGAATTGAAGGCGCGTCTCGATGCCGGTGAAATCGGCAAGGTTGAGATGATCCAGATCACCAGCCGTGATCCTTCACCGCCACCTCCTGGTTATATTGGCGCAAGCGGTGGCCTGTTCCGCGATATGATGATCCACGATCTGGATATGGCGCGGTGGTTGCTCGGCGAGGAGCCGGTGTCGGTCGTAGCGTCCGCCAGTTGCCTTGTTGACCCCGCGATTGGCGCAGCGGGTGACGTCGATAGTGCTGTGGTCACCTTGCGCACCGCCTCAGGCCGCCTTTGCACCATCTCGAACAGTCGGCGGGCAGTCTATGGCTATGATCAACGCCTTGAAGTCCATGGTGCCACCGGACTGCTCAGCGCGGGCAATGTCCGCGAGAACTCTGTGCGATGCGCAACCGTCGGGGGTGAATCCACGGCACCGCTGCAGAATTTTTTCATCGAGCGCTATCGCGAGGCTTATCGCCGCGAGGCCGAGCATTTCGCAGCGGTGCTGCGGGGCGAGGTGGCGCCACTGGTCACTGGTGTGGACGGCGTCCGAGCTCTGGAACTTGCCGACGCCGCCCAGGCAATCATCAATCGGAAGGACAACAATCAATGAGTTACCCGTTTGCCAGGGACTCGAGAATCGCCTTGTTTCGATTCCTTGCAGCATTTTTGGCGATGCTTGCGATCGTCGCCGTGCAAGCACCCGCGAATGCAGCAGGAACGCGCTGGACTCCGGAACGTGCGAACCAATGGTATGCAAAGACACCTTGGCCGGTGGGATTCAATTTCATTCCCGCCTACGCAATCAACCAGCTTGAAATGTGGCAGGCGGACAGCTTTGACCCTGTCGCTATCGATCATGAACTTGCCATGGCGGAAAAGCTGGGGTTCAACACCACGCGTGTGTTCCTCCACAATTTGTTGTGGGACCAGGATCATGTTGGCCTTTTGAATCGCATGGACAGTTTCCTTGCGATTTCTGACCGCCATCACATCAAGGTGATGTTCGTCTTGCTTGATGACTGCTGGGATCCGAACCCTGCCCTGGGTCGGCAACGCGATCCAATCCCGTTCACGCACAATTCGGGCTGGGTGCAGGCCCCTGGTCGGGAGATCCTCTCTGATTTCGGCAAGCAGCAATCCCTGAAGCCTTATGTGCAAGGGGTCATGAAGCGTTTTGCACAGGATCGCCGCGTACTGATGTGGGATCTTTACAACGAACCCGGCAACGACAATCATGGCTCCTATCCGCAGGATTTGCCTGATAAGTCGAAATACACCCTGCAGCTTATGAAGCAGGTCATCGGCTGGGCACGCGAGATTGACCCGTCGCAACCGCTCACCATTGGCGCATGGCACGGTGGGTACATCAGCAAAGACACGCTGGCCCCTCAGCCGATCGAGGCGCTATCCCCGCTTGATAGGCTGGCTTTGGAAGCGTCGGATGTGATTACCTTTCACAATTATTCCGACACGAAGCGATCAGGCCTTGTCAACAGCTTCATGCTGCAATTTGGTCGACCAGCAATCTGCACGGAGTATCTTGCCCGCGGCCAGAATGATTTCTCAGACATGCTCCCCGACCTGGCCGCCAAGAATATCGGCGCCCTTCATTGGGGATTCGTGTCAGGAAAGACGCAGACGATCTACAATTGGGATTCCTTCAACAAGGTTCCCCAGCTTGCCGAACCGCGTGTCTGGCATCACGATTTCATGCGCGCGGATGGCACGCCCTACTCTGCCGAGGAGGTCAAAATCCTGCGCGATGCCCTCCAAGTCAACCAAAAGAACCATAACAACCTGCACTGATACCCAGATTCTGGCATCCGCACACCATCCGTCATCCCGTGCAGGGGCGGATGCCAGAACTCTGTATTTTTTCAAAAGGACGGGCGGGAATGGCGCATATATCAGCGCCAATCCTCTACCAAGACGCCCCCTCTACCAGCCCCGCTACGCCGCTGCTCCGAAAGTTCGGTTGCAGCCAATCAAAATGAATCACTCTCGCAACCAACTTCGCCGCTCGGTATGCTGAATTCCCTCAAGGATGCCCCCATCGGTCCGTATTAACGGGCAAGAACCGCAATTCTGTCGCTTGGTCCGGTGAGGGTAAATTTACTTCCGCCGGTTAAGTGAGCCGAAGAAGGGAGTGGCACGTTGAATTTCATCACCAACTTGACTGCCATTCGCCGGTGTACATCCGGACTCGAGCCGCGATGCGTCGAAAATGCCAGCGTCGTGACGAATGATCACCATGCATCGTTCTTTTGAAGCCCCGCGATCATTCGGGACGCCCAAACCCGTGCCGGACGCGCAACTGGCGCGCACTGTCCAGGGTCGGCTGCTGTTTGAGGAGATTGGGGCCTTCCTGTTCTCCCACCATCTCGACCTTACCGCAACGAACCTGATGTGCGCGCACGAATATTTGTCACGCTCCAACCGCATGCTTGAAAATGCCATCGAAAGTGCGCTTGCTGCTCGCACGCCGCTGACGAACAAGTGGATCGAAGCCTTTTACGGTGACAATCCCACCATCACGCGCAAGGTGGCCTCCATCGCCGCGACCACCGAACAGGTTGAGGTCGTGTTGACCCAGTGTCTGGATCTGGTCGAGCGCTCACGCGGGACAGCGCGTGTTTACAGCGATGCGCTCCAGGCCGAGGCCGCTCAGTTGAGCACAGCGAGCGCCTTGCCCGCTGTTGAACGGTTGATCGCCTTGACCCAGGCGATGCTCAACCAGACGCGGGATATCCAGGAGGAACTGCGGCAGCGCTCGATAGAAACGACTGAACTGCGCTCCACGCTGCAAGACGCGCAACGTGAGGCGCATATCGACCATCTGACCGGCCTGCCCAACCGCCGTGCTTTTGACGCTCGGTTGCGCGAGGCTGCGGATACAGCAGCGCGCGAAGGTCGTCCGGTGACCGTGGCGCTGTGCGATATTGATCATTTCAAGGCGGTCAACGATGCCCATGGTCATGATGCCGGCGACCGCGTGCTCGTTCTGGTCGCATCGGCGCTGCAAAAAGCTGCCGGGGACCAATTCTATGTCGCGCGCTATGGCGGCGAAGAATTTGCGATGATTTTTGATGACTGCGCAGTTCCGGCGGCCTGGGCCATCGTCGATGAACTGCGCCGGTCACTGGCTGCGCGGCACCTCATCAATCAGGAGACGCACGAACCAATCGGCAATATTACGTTCTCGGCGGGCGTAGCTGCGCTGGATGCGGCTGACGGCGGCACTGCCGCCCTGAAACGTGCGGATACCGCGCTATATGCCGCCAAACAGGGTGGGCGAAATCGCGTGCTGGAGGCGGGTCCAGCGGATGTGGTGCCATCGGCGGACTGAAAACTGCTTTTCCATTACCGGTTCCGGCCGCCGCAATCATTGCCATTTCTCCCCCCACGCCCTAGAGCGCGCGCCGCCTATCACCGCCACCGGAGCCGCGCCCATGTCAGACAAGATCAACCGCGTTGTCCTCGCCTATTCGGGCGGGCTGGACACCAGCGTGATCCTGAAATGGCTCCAGCAAACCTATAAATGTGAGGTGGTGACCTTCACCGCTGATCTTGGCCAGGGTGAAGAGCTTGAGCCGGCTCGGCGCAAGGCCGAACAGGCGGGCGTGCGCCCGGAACATATCTTCATCGACGACCTGCGCGAGACATTCGTCAAGGACTATGTCTTCCCGATGATGCGGGCCAACGCCCTGTATGAAGGGCTTTATCTGCTCGGCACCTCGATCGCGCGCCCGCTGATCGCCAAGCGCCAGATCGAGATTGCCAAATTGGTCAACGCCGACGCGGTCAGCCATGGTGCGACGGGCAAGGGCAATGATCAGGTGCGCTTCGAGCTTGGCTATTATGCGCTGGCCCCTGACATCAAGGTGATCGCGCCGTGGCGCGAATGGGATCTGACCAGCCGCACGCGCCTGATCGAGTTCGCCGAGGCGCACCAGATTCCGGTCGCCAAGGACAAGCGCGGTGAAGCGCCCTTCTCGACCGACGCCAACATCCTGCACACCTCGTCCGAGGGCAAGGTACTCGAGGATCCGTGGCAGGAAGTGCCGGACTATGTCTATTCGCGCACCGTCAATCCCGAGGACGCGCCCGACCAGCCGGAAATCATCACGGTCGATTTCGAGCATGGCGATGGTGTGGCGCTGAACGGCGAAGGAATGAGCCCGGCAACCCTGCTGGCGAAGCTCAACGATCTCGGTCGCAAGCACGGCATCGGCCGGCTTGACCTGGTCGAGAACCGCTTTGTCGGCATGAAGTCGCGCGGCATGTACGAGACACCGGGCGGCACGATCTATCACCTCGCGCATCGCGGCATCGAACAGCTGACGCTCGATCGCGGTGCGGCGCACCTCAAGGATGAGCTCGCGCCGCGCTATGCCGAGCTGGTCTATAACGGCTTCTGGTTCTCGCCCGAGCGCGAGATGCTGCAGGCGGCGATCGATCACAGCCAGGACAAGGTCACCGGCACGGTGCGGCTCAAGCTGTACAAGGGCGGGGTCTATATCATCGGACGCAAATCCCCCTTCTCGCTCTATTCGGAAAAGGTCGTCACCTTCGAGGACGATCAGGGCGCCTATGACCAGCGTGACGCAGCGGGCTTCATCAAGCTGAACGCGCTGCGCCTGCGGTTGCTCGGGCGGCGGGATCGGTGAACCAAATCGTCACCCCGGGCTTGTTCCGGGGTCCACGGTCCCGCAAGAGTTTCCTGTGATGGATTCGCGGCGCCGTGGATGCCGGAACGAGTCCGGCATGACGGATAAGCATGCGGACCCTTGTTCACTCCAAAATCCACATTCTCTTAACCATAGCTTAGGCGTTTCCCGCCAATGCTCGCCTTTCGCACAGCAAGCGGGGACGGACACGGGAATGCGCGATAACGAAGCGGTCGATGTGGCGATCATCGGCGCCGGACCGGCCGGGCTTACAGCAGCGTATCAGCTGACCAAGCAGGGCTATAAGGTCACCGTGATCGAGAAAGACCCCGTCTATGTCGGCGGGATCAGCCGTACCGTCGAACATGACGGCTTTCGCTTCGATATTGGCGGCCACCGCTTCTTCTCCAAGTCGCGCGAGGTGGTCGATCTGTGGAACGAGATCCTGCCCGACGATTTCATCGAGCGTCCGCGGATGAGCCGCATCTATTATGAGGGCAAATTCTACAGCTACCCGCTGCGCGCCTTTGAGGCGTTGCTCAATCTCGGCATCTGGCGCTCAACCCTGTGCATGGCGAGCTATGCGCGCTGGAAGCTGTTCCCGCACAAGGAAGTGAAGAGCTTTGAGCAATGGGTGGTCAACCAGTTTGGTCACAAGCTCTATTCGATCTTCTTCAAGACCTATACCGAGAAGGTGTGGGGAATGCCGTGCGACGAAATGTCGGCGGACTGGGCGGCCCAGCGCATCAAGGGCCTGAGTCTGGGCGGTGCGGTTATCGATGGCCTCAAGCGCTCGCTCGGCCTGCACAACCGCAAGAATGACGGCATGGCGGTAAAATCGCTGCTCGAGACCTTCCGCTATCCGCGCCAGGGGCCGGGGATGATGTGGGACGCGGCGCGCGATGCCGTCGTCGCCGGCGGCAACAAGGTTTTGATGGGCACCGAGCTGCATCAGCTTGCGCAGGACCAGACGACCGGCCGCTGGCGCATGACGGTGCGACGTGGTGACGAGATGCTGGCGATCAGCGCAGCGCATGTGATCTCTTCCGCACCGATGCGTGAGCTTGCGGGACGGATTCATCCGCTGCCGCAGACATTGCCCAGCGCGCTGCGCCTTGGCTATCGCGACTTCCTGACCGTCGCGCTGATGATCCGCGCCGACGATCTGTTCCCCGACAACTGGATCTACATCCATGATCCACGCGTCCAGGTCGGCCGGGTACAGAATTTCCGCAGCTGGTCGCCCGAGATGGTGCCCGATGCCAACCTTGCCTGTGTCGGCCTTGAGTATTTTTGCTTTGAAGGTGACGGCCTGTGGTCATCCTCTGACGATGACCTGATCGCGCTGGCGACGGCAGAGCTGGCGACCCTCGGCCTTGCCGATCCGGCGACCGTGGTTGGCGGGCGTGTGGTACGGCAGGAAAAGGCCTATCCGGTCTATGACGATGAATATCGCGACAATGTCGAGGCGATGCGCGTCGAGCTGGAAGCGACCTATCCGACCCTGCATCTTGTCGGACGCAACGGGATGCACCGCTACAATAATCAGGACCATGCGATGATGACCGCCATGCTGACGGTGCGCAACATTGTCGCGGGAACTCGGGTCTATGACATTTGGGCCGTCAACGAAGACGCCGAATATCACGAGGCGGGCGACGAAGGTCAGCAAGCGGCACTCGCATCGGAGCGGCTGGTGCCGCGCAAACTGATCGCCGCATGAACAAGGCGTCGCTCTGGCGGTCGATTGCGATTGGCTGGGCGATTGCTGCACTGGTGCTGTGCCTGGCAATGTCGCGTGACATTGCTGGCCTGTGGTTTCCCGACCCCGACGACGCGATGCGCCTCAACCAGGTACGTGACCTGCTGGGCGGCCAGAGCTGGTGGGACGTCAGCCAGCACCGCCTGAACAATGGTGATTTTTCGATGCACTGGTCGCGGCTGGTCGACCTGCCGCTCGCGGCGGTGATCGCGGTGCTGCAACCCCTGTTCGGACCGGCCTTCGCCACGCGCGCCGCGATGGTCATTGTCCCGCTGTCCACATTGTTGTCGGTGATGGCGCTCGCCACCCTGATAACGCACAGATTGCTCGACACTGATCGGGCACGCACCGCCGTACTGCTCGCACCGCTGTCGATCCCGCTCGTCTATCAGATGCGTCCGATGCGCATTGACCATCATGGCTGGCAGGTAACCTTCGCCCTGCTCGCGATGCTCGCATTGATCGGCAAGCCCGACCGGCGCAGCGGCGCGCTGCTCGGACTGGCGCTGGCGCTGCTGGTGACGATCTCAATGGAGGGATTGCCGATCGCCGCCGCGATCATGGGCATGGCAGCACTTGGCTGGGCGATCACACCGACGCGGCGCGATCAACTGCTGGCAGCTATCTGGACATGGTGCGCCGGTGCTGTGCTGCTGCACATGGCAACGCGCGGCCCGGCTATGTTCGCCCCGGCCTGTGACGCGATTTCCCCGGCCTGGCTGATTGCCCTCGCGGTTGCCGCAAGCGGGATCACGCTGGTCATGCTGTTGGCCACCGGCCAGTCACCGGTCGCGCGCATTGCCGGGCTTGCCGTCGCGGCTGGCGCGGTACTGGCAACGTTGGTGCTGATCGCGCCGGATTGCCTGCACGGCCCCTTCTCGCGCCTCGACCCGCTGGTCCGCAGTTTCTGGTATGAAAAGGTTTCCGAGGGGATGCCGGTGTGGGAACAGGTGCCGGTATGGGGCATCGCCACAATCGGCTTTCCCCTATTCGGGCTGATCGGAACCGGTTTGGCGACCCGTGAAGCCAGTGGTGAGGCACAGGGCCGCTGGCTGATGTTGCTTGGCGTCGCCCTGCCGGCCTTTCTGCTGTCGGTCATGGTGATCCGTGCCGGCGCCACCGCCAATGCCCTGGCTATCCCCGGGGGCGCGTGGTTGCTCCATGCCCTGCTGGAGCGCGCGCGCAAGATTGGCCCTGTCCTGCCACGCACCGCAGCGACTGCCGGTGCCTTTGCCCTGGCGACACCCGGACTGATGGCGACGATCCTGCTCGGTTTCCCGGTGAGCACCCCGCAAGTTTCAGCAGGCACGCGTGACGCTGGCGTCGCGCCCTGCCACCAGGGCCATGAGATTGCAGCACTGGTCACCCTGCCCGACGGGCTTGTCTTTGCGCCGGTTGATGTCTCACCGGAAATCCTCGCCACGACACGGTTGAGCGCTGTCGGCGCCGGCTATCATCGCAATGATCGGGCTATCCACACCGTCATCGCAACCTTCATGGCTGATCCGGTGACAGCCCATGCGACGATCAGGCGCCTCCATGCAACCTATGTTGCCGCCTGCCCCGGTGTAAACGAAACAGACATGTACAAGACGCTCAGCCCGCATGGATTCTGGGCGCAACTGGAAGGCGGCAAGCGGTTCGACTGGCTCGAACCCGTGCCGCTTGCAGGATCACCCGTGCTGGCGTGGCGCGTCATTGAGCGTCCGGCAACTCCGGCAGCGGTGCATTCATAACCTTTTTGCCGCAAAGCCGACTTGTTCGATCGCGCTTCATCGCGGTAAGGCGGTCGGATGCAGGGGAACAACGACAGGCTGCACTGGTGGCAGACACGCTGGTTTGTGCTTTTGTGCACGCTACTGGCAGCAGCGCCGTTGCTTCACCCGACGATTCCGCCCCTGGTCGACCTGCCCGGTCATATGGGCCGGTATCGCGTGCAACTCGCCCTTGCCGACCAACCATGGCTCGCCAACTGGTATGATTTCCGCTGGTCGCTGATCGGCAATCTGGGCATCGACCTGCTGGTCATCCCGTTGGCAAAGATTTTCGGGCTCGAACTGGCGGTGAAGCTGATCGTCATGACGATCCCGCCGTTGATCGTTTCCGGGTTGCTGTGGATCGCCCGCGAAGTGCACGGACGTATCCCGGCAACGGCGCTGTTCGCCTTGCCGCTGGCCTATTGCTACCCGTTCCATTTTGGCTTTGTGAATTTCGCCCTGTCGATGGGCATCGCGCTCAACCTGTTCGCCCTGTGGCTGCGGCTGGCGCGAACCGGGCATGTGACATTGCGCGCCATCATCTTCGTGCCGCTCTCCTGCCTGTTGTGGCTGTGCCATACCTTTGGCTGGGGCGTGCTGGGCGTGCTCGCCTTTTCGGCGGAGATGATCCGCCAGCATGATGCCGGACATCGCTGGTTCAAGGCATGGGTCCGCGCCGGCCTTGGCTGCGTGCCGCTTGCCATTCCGATGGCGCTGATGGTGTTGTGGCGCAGCGGCAATCACGTCACCGGACAAACGGCCGACTGGTTCGACTGGCAGGCCAAGATCATGTGGCTGACAATGGTGCTGCGTGATCGCTGGGCATTGGCAGACATTGCCTCGGCGGCGATCCTCTATCTTATCCTGTTCAAGGGCTTTCGCGATCCGGCGATCGAATATTCCCGCAATCTCGGCCTGTCGGCGCTGTTCCTGCTTGCCGTCTTCATCCTGCTGCCGCGCATCGTCTTTGGATCGGCCTATGCCGATATGCGTCTTGCGCCGTTCGTCGTGGCAATCGCCCTGATCGCGCTGCGGCCCCGTCCGGGCCTGTCAATCCGGTACGCCGCGACACTCGCCGCGCTTGGACTGACGTTCTTCCTGGTCCGGGTCGCCAGCACGACCGCAAGCTTCTGGCTCTACAGCAACAGCTATGACCGCGCCTTTGCGGTACTCGACCATGTGCCGCAAGGCGCCAAGATGGTCACCTTTGTCGGGCGGCGCTGCACCGACGACTGGGCCTATTCACGCCTTGAGCACTTCCCCGGCATCGCGCTTGAGCGCAAGCTGATCTTTGCCAATGACCAATGGTCCATGGCGGGTGCGCAGACCCTGACCACGCATTACGCCATCGCCCGGCGCTTTGCGCATGACCCGTCACAGATCGTTACCGATCGCTGGTGCCGGGGGGAATGGTGGTGGACAATCCATGCCTCGCTGGCGCGCTTTCCGCGCGACGCGTTTGACTATGTTTTCCTGATCAACCCGCCATATTATCATCCCAAATTCAACGCCGGACTGGTGGAATTGTATCGCGACGGGCCGATGGTGCTGTTCCGCGTTGACCACAGCAAGCCCGGTCCGGATGTCCAGAATTCAGAGATTTTTCCGCCGCGTCGGTTGCGTCGCCAGCCTGCGGCAATGGCTACGCCGGCTGCTCCGGTGCAACGTCAGCCTTGAACGGCGTCAGGGCCTCCAGATAATGTTGGTCAGCCTCAACCGCTGCACGCTCCCTGACCAAAAAATCGCCAATCGCACGACGGAAACCCGGATCAGGGATGTAATGGGCTGACCAGGTCGGCACCGGTACATAGCCTCGCGCCAGCTTGTGCTCACCCTGGGCACCTGCCTCCACCGTCTTGAGGCCATGGGCAATTGCCGCATCGATCGCCTGATAATAGCACAGCTCGAAATGCAGGCACGGCACCTCTTCGGTGCAGCCCCAATAGCGACCGTAAAGCGTATCCGTGCCGATCAGGTTGAGCGCGCCGGCAATCGGTCGTCCGTCACGCTCCGCCAGGATGAGCAAGACCTTGTCGCCCATCGTCTGACCAAGCAGGGAGAAAAAGCTGCGCGTGAGATAGGGCTGCCCCCACTTGCGCGCGCCGGTGTCCTGGTAGAATCGCCAGAAGGCGTCCCATTCCGCCTCACCGATCTGGTCGCCGGTAAGATGACGAATCGTCAGACCTTCCAGCGCCGTCGCACGTTCCTTGCGGATCGCCTTGCGCTTGCGGCTCGACAGCACGGCCAGAAAATCATCAAATTCGCCATAGCCCTGATTCTGCCAGTGGAATTGCGTGCCCTCGCGGATCAGCCAGCCAGCCACCTCGAACAAGGGAACCTGCGCTGGTGTGACGAAAGTGGCATGGGCTGAGGACAGCTTGTGCTGGTCAGTGACGGCTTCAATCGTGGCAATCAGGGCTGGCGCCATTGCCGCATCGCGCAGCAAAAGGCGCGGCCCCGGTACCGGCGTGAAAGGCACGGCAACCTGCAATTTGGGGTAGTAGCGGCCACCGGCCCGTTCCCAGGCGTCAGCCCAGGCGTGGTCGAAAACATATTCGCCCTGGCTGTGGCTCTTGGCATAGGCCGGCGCAATCGCCGACGGCTTTCCATCCGGGCCATCGACAATGATCGGTATCGATTGCCACCCGGCGCGCGGCGCTACGCTGCCCGAAGCCTCGAGCGCTGACAAAAAGGCATGACAAAGAAAAGGGTTATCAGGCCCGGCGCAAGCATCCCACAATCCCGCCGGGACTGCGGCAACACCGTCGGCGATTCGGGCGGTGACGGCGCTGTTGTTCACAGGCCCTAGCTAGGGCGTCGCCGGCGACTTTCCAACTACTGGCCGAAGGCGCCGGCACGATAAAGCAGGGTAATCGCGACGCGGCGATTGCGCGGATCAGTCGGGTTCCTGACGATCATCGGCTCACGATCGGCAACGCCCTCAATCCGGTTGAAGCGTTGCTCGGGAATCCCCCCGTCCGCCAGACGGCGGCGCGTCGCCTCGGCCCGCCCGGAAGACAACATCCAGTTGTTCATCGCAAGCGGATCGCCATAGCCGAGTGAATCGGTATGCCCGCGGATCATGATCGGATTTTCCGTTCCCCTGATCGACTCAGCAATCAACCCGATCAATTTTGACGCCTGTTCGTCCAGCTGGGTCGTGCCAAGGCCAAACATTGAATAGTCAGCGTCGTCGAGCAGGTCGATCCGCAAGCCATCGCGGGTGCGAACGAAACGGACATGCCTTGCCAGCTTGGCAAGCTTGGGGCTTGCCGCCATTGCGCTCGTCACCTGCCGACGCATCTTCTCGAAATTATTCTGATCCTCGCCGTTCAGGGCCTCCCTGTTCTTGAGGCTGCCCTTTCCACCTGTACCGACCTTCGCACCGCCCGAAGCACCTACCGGTACGGTCATTGACCGTGTGCCGGTTTGCGTTGCCTTGTGCGGATAATTGTCCTTGTCGATGATCGACTCGCCACCGAACATGCCGTTTGAACCGGCGCTGTTCTGCTTCATCTCGATCAAGGTTGGGGCGAAATAGTCGGCAAGCGCCTTGCGCTGCTTTTCATTGGTTGCACCGAGCAGCCACATCAGCAGGAAGAACGCCATCATCGCCGTCACGAAATCAGCATAGGCGACCTTCCACGCGCCGCCATGATGGCCGCCATGTCCCTCGATATAGACCTTCTTGTAGATGATCTTGGGAGGTTGGTTGGATCCGTGAGGCGCGCGTGCAGCAGCCATCGTTCAGCCCTAGCGACCCCGGAGGCCGTCAAAGACCTCTGAGAAGTTCGGCTGGTTGCTATGGGCAATGCCAGAACGTGCCGCTTCGATAACCAGCGGCTGCGGGTGACCGTGCAATGAGGCAATGATGATCTGCTTGACAACGTGATAGATCGCCGCGTCCGCCTCGATCACCTGTTTGAGGCGCGAGGCCAATGGCGCAACGATACCATAGGCCAGCAACACACCCATGAAGGTGCCGACCAGCGCGGAGCCGATCATCGCGCCGAGAATCGCCGGCGGCTTGTCGATCGAGCCCATCGTCTTCACAACACCCAGCACCGCCGCGACGATGCCGAGCGCAGGCAGCGCATCGGCAAGGCTCGACATGGTGCCATGTGGCCCCTCAACCTCATGATGGTGGGTCTTGATCATGTTATCCATGACATCTTCCACCGCATGAACATCGAGCGTGCCCGATGAAACCACGACGAGGCGCAAGGTGTCGGCGACCAGGTTGATCAGCGTGTGATCGGCCAGCAGCCGGGGATATTCGGCAAACAAGGCCGAGGATTTGGGATCCTCGACATGCGGCTCAAGCGCAATCGGCCCTTCGGTGCGCAGCATTTTCATCAGCTTCGACACCAGGAAGATGACGTCGAGATAATCCTGCTTCTTGTATTTCGGACCCTTGAAGATCTTGCCAAAGCTGCCGCCGAGCGCCTTCAGCTCTTTCATCGAATTGCCGATGATCAGCGCGCCGGCAGCGGCGCCACCAATGATCAACATTTCGTGCGGAATCGCCTCCGCGACCGGACCAATCGCTCCGCCGGTGATGACGAAGCCGCCGAACACCATGACGAGCAGGACAACGAGGCCGATCACTGGAAACATGGTGGCGTCAATTCCCCCTTTTTGCGCGGTCGCCGTCCATAAGGAAGCCGACCAATATCACCATCGGTTAACCGGATTTCGTCGCCAACCGGTTAACCAACCCTGCCTTCAGCAAGACTATTTGAGATAATTGAACAACGAGAGTGAACTGAGCTTGGTGAAACTGGCCTGTGTCGCCTGCAAGATCGTCATCGTGCGCTGCAAATCGGTGATCGCTGCGGCAATATCGGTGTCTTCCAGTGCCGTGCGATCAATTTCACGGGCAGTCGCAGCATCCTTTGAACGGCTTTCCTCAATATCGACGCGCGTTGCCCGGGCACCAAGCGAACTGCGCACGGTACTAATCTGCTTCAGGGACGCCTGCACATCGTCACCGGTCCGGGAGATGCCCGCAAGATCATTCGAATCAAGCGCTGTGATCAGCCCGTTGAGTGCTGCGAACGCATCGGTCGTCCCGCCCCCTGAGGCTGGTATCCCGCCGAAAACCCGCTCAGCATTTTCGGTCGGTTGAACCGCCACACCATCGCCAATCGGAATAGCTGCCGGCGTGCCGGTGCCGGTAAAGCTGACCGTACCGTCCGCAGCCTGGGTTACCGCACTGTCACCGCTTGCGGCGGCGAACAGCGGTCGGCCCCGCGCATCTGTGGTATTGGCCAGGCCGACAATTTGATCGCGGATGCCGCGCAGTTCGACCGCGATCGCCTTGCGATCACTGGCATTGAGAATTCCGTTATTGGCCTGGACAGCGAGCTCGGCAGCGCGTTGCATCGGCACATCAAGGGTACTCAGCGTTGCATCGGATTGCTGAAGCAGCGATTTCGACAGCGAGATATTGTTGGCATAGCTTGCATCATCGGCATCGGCCTGCTTGATCATCGTCAACCGTTGATAAGCAACAACATCATCAGACGGAGCGGCCAACTTCTTGCCGGTAGCGATCTGCGTGTTGAGCGTGTCGGCATGTTGCGACAGCTGCTGCATCAACGATGTCGCGCTATTATAAAAGTGACTGGTGCTGACCTGCATCGCGCTCACCGGATATCAAGAATGGATTGCAGCGTTTCGCGCGCCACCTGAATGACACGGCTCGACGCAGCATAGGCCTGTTGAAAACGCATCAGATCAACCGCTTCATTGTCGAGATTGACCCCTGACACCGAATCGCGGGCGCTGATGGCGCCATCACGAATGGCCGATTGCGCTTCTGCAACCTGCTTGCGTGCATCAAGCGTCGTGGCGTTGTCAGCGACCAGCGCGGTTGTGCTGGCTTCAAAGCCGCCCGAGCGCCGCAAACTGGCGAAATTGACAAGATTGCTATTGTCGCGCGGCCCGCCACCGACGCCCGCCGCAGCAATGCCGCGCGGATCGGTCAGTGCGAGGACAAGGTCAGTCGGCGTGGTGCCGACGGCGAACATTGCCGCGCCCGGATTGGCATCAAGGTCGCGACCCAGAGCCTGAACCGTGTTTACACCCGTCGCAAAACTGGTCGCGATGTCGTTAAGCTGGTCGCGCGCGCCAGCAATCCGTGCCGCAGCGTCAGTGACACCTGCCAGTGCACCACCCGTTGCTGAGAAGCTCGCCACATTGCCAGCACGGTGAACGGCAAAGGAAACCGATCCGGCGTCGCTGCGGACATAGGTCACATTGCCCGCCTCGGTGTCGCTGACAAACACCGGTCCACTCGCGCCGCCCAGGCGGACAGTCGAACGGCCAACAGCGTCAGTTGTCAGGTTGATGTCGGCAATCGCACTCATCTGTTCGAGCAGCTGGTCGCGCTGATCGAGCAGCTGCGCGCGCGCGCCGCTACCCTCGGCGCTGCGACCGAGACCATCATTGACCTTCGCCAACGCCGCGCCCAGCGAATCGAGTGTGTCAGCGGCATTGTCAGCCGTTGCATCCAGCGTCGCCGCGACA
The DNA here is from genome assembly GCA_963422345.1 of uncultured Sphingomonas sp. Taxonomy (GTDB): domain Bacteria; phylum Pseudomonadota; class Alphaproteobacteria; order Sphingomonadales; family Sphingomonadaceae; genus Sphingomonas. The sequence continues at coordinate 670,429 of OY729425.1, read as the reverse complement.
TTGTCGAGCGCCCGACCGGTCGCCGAAAAGGCATTGGCGGCAGCCGTCGCTGATTCAAGCATGGCACTGCGCGGCGTTGTCGCAACAGGGTCGGCCGCGACGGCATTGGCCGACGTAAAGAAGCTGGTCAGGCGATCGCCAAGCTGATTGCCCGTCAGCGCAGCCTGGATGCGATCAAGCCAATCGATCCCGGTCTCGCTCCGCGCAAGATCCGCACTGGCATTGCGAACATCAGCCGCACGGAACTGGTCAGCAGCACGCGTCAGGCCGGTGGCGATGATCCCATTGCCGGCGGCGATCGTGCGGTTGTTGGTGAAGGTGCTCGGTGCCGCGAGCTCACGCACATCGGTGCTGCGCCGCGCATAGCCCGGCGTACTTGTATTGGCGATGTTCTCCGACACCGTCGTCAGCGCGGTCTGGTACGCGCGGACGCCACTGGCGCCGATGCTCATCATGTCGCTCATGGCGTGGTGCTGCCGCTATCGACGCCCGGCTGCAGCGCGGCCTGCGCCTTGGCAAGAAAGTCCGTCATCGCCTTGCCAATGCCAATCGGCGCATGATCTGCCATGCTCTGGGAGAGCTTCTGGTCCTGCATCTCGCGAAAGGTATCGAGCGCCTTGGAACCGAACAGGTCATCCTCGGCCAGCTTTGCCTGGCGCATCGACTTCAGCATCATGCCGGTAAACACCGCCTCAAACTGCTTGCCTGCCTTATCGAGGTTGGCACGCGAGGTCAGGCGACTGGTGTCAACACTGATCCCAGATGTTGGCGCAGCAATGGCGGAAAGGTTTGGAATGTCGCTCACAGGATGATCAACTCCGCCTTGAGGGCACCAGCTTCTTTCAGCGCTTCGAGAATCGCGACCAGGTCAGCAGGTGATGCGCCGATGGCGTTCACCGCTTTGACGATGTCGGCCAGCTTTGGCCCCGGCGACAGCAGGAACATCGGCCGATGCTCCTCATCAACACCAACGCCCGATTTCTGCTCAACGGCGGTCTGGCCCTGGCTGAAAGGCTGGGGCTGGCTGACATGTTGTGTCTCGTCGATCCGGACGGTCAGCTTGCCGTGCGTGACAGCGGCAGGGCTGACGCGCACCGCTGCGTTGATAACGACGGTGCCAGTCCGGGCATTGACGATAACGCGCGCGGGTGGTTCGGCTGAGACGACGTCCAGATTTTCGATCTCACTCATCAGGGTGGCGCGAACATCGGCGCCCTGTGGCGCATGGACCGCGACCGAAACGCCATCGAGCGCCTCCGCTGAACCCGCGCCGAGCCGGGTGTTGATCGCGGCTGCAACATTCTGAGCCGTGGTGAAATCGGCATGGGAAAGATTGTAGGTCAGCACCGGCGACGTATCGAAGCCAGTGGCCACGGCACGCTCAACCGTTGCGCCTTCCGGAATGCGACCGGCAGACGGGATGTTGACGACAATCTGCGAGCCATCCTTCCCCTCGGCGCCAAGGCCGCCGACCGCGAGGTTGCCCTGCGCCATCGCATAAATCTGGCCGTCGGCACCCATCAGCGGGGTCATGATCAGCGCGCCGCCACGCAGCGACTTGGCCTTGCCCATCGATGCCACAGTGATGTCGAGCTTTTGACCGGGTTTGGCAAAGGCTGGCAGTTCAGCGGTTATCATCACCACCGCCGCGTTCTTGAGGCCGGGATTGACGCTGGCCGGCAATTGCAGGCCAAAGCGTGAGGCAATCGCCTTCATCGACTGGATAGTATATTCAAGATTGTCATCGCCGGTACCGGGCAGGCCCACGACAATTCCGTAACCTGTCAGCTGGTTCGAGCGGATGCCCTGAAAGGTGCCAAGATCCTTGATGCGGTCAGCATTCGCCGGACCGGCAACGAGGCAAACGGCAACGCAGGCAATCAGAAAGCGAAACATCGCGGGTACTTTCATCAGAAGGGACTCACGACGGAGAAAAAGCGGCCAAGCCAGCCCTGGCGGCTGGCACGGGCGACATCGCCCTTGCCGGTATAGGCAATTTGCGCATCGGCAACGCGGGTCGAGGCAACGCGATTGTCAGCGTCAATATCGGCGGTGCGGACAAGGCCGCGAATCTGGACAAATTCATCGCCGCGGTTGAGCGTCACGCGCTTTTGCCCCTGCACCAACATGGTGCCGTTGGGGAAAACCTGGGCAACCGTAACGCTCACTTCGCCGGTCAGCGAATTGGCCTGGTCGGTCGCGCCGGTTCCCTTGAAGTTTCGCGTTCCACTAGCCGAAGCATCGGACGGCTGGAACAGCGACAGCGCACCTGTGGACGGCGGCGTCAGACTCAAGCCGCCACCGGCATCGAGTTTGGAACTGGCTGATTTCGACGCGGCGGTGCGTTCCACCAAGACGATGGTCAGCGGGTCACCCACACGGCGCGCGCGCGACCCTTCGTAGAGCGCGGCATAGCCGCCATCGACCTGAAAGATCGATCCGTTGGCTGGCGGCGGCGGTGGCAACGGCGCGGGCGCCACGGCGGAGAAATCGACCGGAGGCGTCTTTTTGCCAAACAGCCGCGCCTCGGCGCCGCGCGGAGCGACAGCACCGGCAAGCAGAGCGACCGTGGCGATGCCGATGAGGTACCTGTGAGTCACGCGCACCTCAGATGTTCTGGTTGACATATTTGAGCATGTCATCGGTCGCCGAGATCATCTTCGAATTGACCTCATAGGCGCGCTGGCACTCGATCATGTCGACCAGTTCCTCGACGACATTGACGTTGGAGGATTCGAGCATCCCCTGACGGACATTGCCACGACCATCCTGACCGGCAATTCCGAGATTGGCTGCCCCCGATGCGGCGGTTTCAACCAGATAATTGTCTCCGGTGGACTGCAACCCCGCAGTGTTGGGGAAACTGGCCACCTGAATCTGGCCGATCTGTGTCGCGGCATTTTGCCCCGCCACCGTCGCTGAGACGGTGCCGTCAGTACCAACCGTGATGCTCGTCGCACCTTCCGGCACGGTTATGCCCGGTTGCACCTGATAACCCTCGGAGGTGACAAGCAGACCTTCCGCAGAGCGCGAAAAATTGCCTGCCCGCGTATAGCCCAGCTGCCCCCCCGGCAGCTGGACCTGGAAATAGCCATTACCGTCGAGCGCCATGTCGAGCGAGTTGCCCGTCGTTTGCATCGAACCCTGTGTGTCGATCCGCGCCGTACCCTGGATCCGCACGCCGGTGCCGAGGTTCAGCCCGGTGGCGTATTTGCTTTCGGCGGTGCTCGGCGAACCCGGCGCCGTGATCGTTTGGTAGGCCAGCGTTTCAAACGCCGCGCGGTCGCGCTTGTAGCCCGTTGTGTTGACGTTCGCGAGGTTGTTCGAGATCACGCGCATCCGCATGTCCTGGGCATCAAGCCCGGTCCGCGCGATATGCATGGCTGCGCTGGTCATCGCTTTTCTCCCTTATGCCTGTTGCACACGCATCAGCGATGCGGCGCTTTCATCCATGGTCTTGGCTTCCTTCATCAGGTTGGCCTGGACCTCATAGGCGCGCTGGTTTTCGATCATATCGACCAGTGCCTGTGTCATGTTGACGTTGGAGCCCTCGAGCGCACCCCCTTCAACCTTGGCGTCAAGATCTTCGGGCAGCACGCCGCCACCGCGCACATGGAGCAGATTGTCGAGCCCCTTGACGGTATTGGACCCCTTGGGGCTGACCAGCTTCAGCTTGTCGATCACCTGCGCAGCACCATCGCCGCCGACCGGAACGATCGAGATTGAGCCGTCTGCCGAGATATGCACGCTGGAAGCCGGAGGCACGGTGATGGGACCCCCCGATCCCATCACCGGGAAACCGTCGCCGGTTTCCAATACGCCCGTCGGGGCAATCTGTAGATCGCCGCGCCGCGTATAAGCTTCTGTTCCGTCCGTCGCCTGTACCGCCAGCCACGCGTCCCCGGTGACGGCGACGTCGAGCGGACGGCCGGTCTGCATGATGGCGCCGGGACGACGATCAGCATCGATAACTTCTTCCGATGCCGGCGTTCTTGTATCGAGACCCTGGCCCTTGACCTGCAACCGGTCAAACACCACACGATCAGCGCGAAAGCCGATTGTCGAGCCATTCGCCATGTTGTTGGCGATGGCCGCCTGGGACGCCATGTGCGCCTTGAGGCCCGTCGCCGCAGTATAGACCAGCTTATCCATTCAAATGCTCCGAAGCGCGCTGTGACTCAGTGGCCGATATTGAAGATCGTCTGCGAAATCTGGTTCGCGGTATCGAGCGCCTTGGCATTCGCCTGAAAGTTGCGCTGTGCTGCGATGAGTGCGACCAGTTCCTCGGTGATATCGACGTTCGATCCTTCGATCGTACCCGACATCAGCGAGCCAAAGCCGCTGTCATTGGCGCTGCCAAGCTTGGCAGCGCCGGAAATACCGGTGGCCGACCAATAGCTGTTACCGATCTGGCGCAACCCGGTGGGATTGGCGAAGTTGGCGAGCGCGACTTTCCCGATTGCCATTGTGTCGCCGTTCGAGAAGCTGGCCTTGACCACACCTGACTCGTCGACAGTCACACCAGAGAGCTCGCCGACTGACTTGCCGTCCTGGCTGCGCGAGGCAACGGAGAAAGTCGTCGAACGCGAGGTTGAACCGGCCAGATCAAGTGCGACGACCTGGGCGGCACCCCCGGTGACGGGCGTGAAGCTGTCATAGGTGATCGGCGCTGCGGGGGAGGTAATCGCACCGGTACCATCAAGCGTTACCGTTGTCGGCGTTGTCGCACCGCCAACCTTGAGCTGCTGATCACCAATGAAGGAATAGACCGACCAGGTGTTCGGCGCAGCCGCGCGCACGAAATAGTTGGTCATCGTCATTGCCTTGCCCGCGGAGTCATAGACCGTAGTGCTGGCGGAATTATTGTAGGTGGCCGGATTGCTGGCATCGAACGCCGTGCCCGGCGCTGTCGCGGTTGTTGACAGATTGACCCCGAGGGCAACCTTGGTGGTGGCCACCGGAATGCCGCTGGTTTCGGGCAATTTCAGCCCGACCATTCCGTCAGGGCCGCTTGCCGTGGCATTTCCGTTTGCATCAACGGGATAGACCTGCAGGACGCTGTTCTGCGCATCGACGACATAATGCGTAACAGGGTCGACCTGGAACGCACCATTACGGGTGTAGGCGATCGCTGCATTGGTGCCGCTCGTCTTGAGGGCAAAGAAGCCGTCACCGGTCACCGTCAGGTCAAGCGACGAGCCGGTGGTCTTCAGGTTACCCTCTGTGAACTGCTGACGGTTGGATTTCACCACCACGCCAGAGCCAACCGCCTTTGTCGGATCAGCCGCCAGACTCGAAGCGATGACGTCAGCAAAATCGGTACGGCTCTTCTTGAAGCCGTTGGTCGCCACGTTCGCCAGGTTATGTGAGACGGTCGACATCTCGGTCTGGGCTGCCTGGAGGCCGCTGAGTGAAGTGTAGAAAGACATTGGGCTGCTCCTTTAGGGGGTCAGTATTCAACCGATCTGGCGAACGGCGCTGATGGGGATAGGTCCAAGCCCAGTGACCGACAGGGTCGGCGAACCGGAACTGGGGTTGGAGACGGATTCGACCGGCGCCCAGACAAGGCTGCGGCTGGTCACACTGGTGCCGCCCTTTTGGGCGATAACATTGACCTTGTACGGGCCGGCGGGTGCCGCAGCGCCGCTGTTGGTCGTGCCGTCCCAGTCATAGCGGACCGTGCCAGCGGCCTGCGGTCCGAGTGACAGGGTCTTGAGCGTGGCACCAGTCTGGTCGGTGATCGACACCGTGACATCGGTCGCCGCGCCATCGAGCTCGACGGCCCCGGCGATGCCGCCGGTTGTCCTTGGATAGGCTGTATTGCCCGCCGTCAGCACCGTGCGCCCGACATAGGACAGCGCGTCGCTGGTGCTGGTTCCGCCAAGCTTGGCGGCGATCGTGGACAGCGTCGTGTTCATCTGGCTGATGCCAGCGACGCTCGAAAACTGCGCCATCTGTGCAACCATTTGGGTGTTGTCGACCGGATTGAATGGATCCTGGTTCTGCAACTGGGCTGTCATCAGCTTGAGAAAGTCCGATGGACCCAATGTGCCGGTGGAATTTCCAGTGCGGGTCGGCGCGCTGCTCGAGGAAGAGCGGTTGATGCCCAGTTTGGTCAGCGTCGTATCGAAAGCAGATGTTGTCATGATCAGCGGCCCAATTTGAGGGTATCGAGGATGAGCGACTTGGCAGTCTGCATCACCTCGACATTGTTCTGGTAACTGCGCGAGGTCTCCATCATGTCGACCAGTTCGCGCGTTTCATCGACGCCGGACTGCCAGACATTGCCGTCCTTGTCGGCCATGGGATGCGAAGGGTCATAGAGCTTGGTTGGCCCCTCTCCCGCCGTCACAACGCTTTCGACATTGACCGTCGCCATGCCACTGGCCTTGTCATATTCCGTGCGGAAGATCGGCTTGATGGTGCGGTAGGCGCTTGCTTCGCTCGACGAGATCGTACCGGCGTTGGCGAGGTTCGATGCCGTGGTGTTCATGCGCACGAGTTGCGCAGACATTGCGCGACCCGCGACCTGGAAAATCGTCAATGGCTGGCCGGGCATCTTATTCTCCCCTCAGCGCGCGATTGATCTGGCTGATCCGCCCGTTGAGGAACGACAAGGTCGTCTGGTAGGCGACCGCGTTCTCAGCAAAGGCAGTTTGCTCGGCGGACAGCTCGACCGTGTTGCCATCGAGCGAAGGCTGGCTCGGGACACGGTATTTTACCGCGGCGGCAAATCCGTCATCGCCGCCGCGATCACCAGCGGCCTCGGCTGAGGCAAGCGCGGTCGAGAAGTCGATGTCCTTTGCCTTGAAGCCGGGTGTCGACGCATTGGCGATGTTTGAAGCAAGCAGGCCCATGCGTTGCGAACGCACTGCGAGCGCTGCTCCATGAACTCCGAAAAGACTGTCGCTGGCCATCGGCCGTCTCCTGCGCCTGATTGCGCGGAAGTCTCTCAGCAAAGCTCGTGCCAAATTGGCTTCATGCGCGTTTTTGTCCACCGTTTACGGCAAAGCGGCAAATCCTTGCCGGTCAGGCGGCAGTGCTTGCCGGTTGGCGGCAAGGTTTCTGTGCCCTTGTGAGTGCCGCCGACCCGTCGCGCACAACTGGCCCGGCATTTGCAACGCGGGGCGCAATGATGACAGCACCCGAGCTCAGCCAGGCGCTAGCGCCGTTTCTCGACCCGGCCGCCGCCGCAATTGTTGGTGGCGGTACGTTGCTCGCCGCGATGTTGCGCGCACCGTTGCGCGATGTGGGCCGCGCCGTTGCCGCGCTGCGCACCGTGGCGCGGCGCGATTTCGACGCAACGCCCCTGGTCGAGCAGATTGCTGCCCTGAGCCGGATCGCCAAGCGCCACGGCGTCATGGCACTGGATCGATCCGTTATCGCCGATCCGGATGTTGCCGCCGCAGTCGCGATGATCGTGGACGGCAAGTCGCCAGGCGAGGTCGAGGAGACATTGCGGGCGCGGCGCCGCGCCCGGATCGAGCGACATGCCGCCGCCGCTGATGTGTGGGGTGGCACCGCCGAGGCCGCACCGGCAATGGGCATGGTGGGCACGCTGATCGGACTGGTCGGCATGTTTATGAAGATGCAGGATCCAAGCGCGATCGGTGCCGCAATGGCCGTAGCCCTTCTGGCAACGCTGTACGGCGCATTGATCGGCAATCTGATTGCCATGCCCGTTGCGGCCCGGTTACGCCGCCATGGTCGCGCCGAAGCCAGCCAACGATTGCGGCTCGAAGCACCATTGGTCGCCCTGGCGGTACGGGAACAGCCCCGCCACGCGGTCCCTGATGCGGGCGGGCCAACATTGTTTTCCGTGTCGGATGTCGCATGATCAGCGACGACGGATACCCCGACACACCGGCCAACCGACCGATCTGGCTGATGACACTCGCCGACCTCGGGCTGTTGCTGGTCGGCTTTTTCGTATTTCTCCAGGCCAGCCAGCATCTGAACAGCAAGGTACTTGCCCAGGGAATCAGGGCTGGCTTTGGTGTTACCTCAGCACCGCCGACAGGCAATGCGGAGCCAATTCCGGTCGCTGCTGCGGCTATGCTCGATTTCGCCCCCGGGTCTGCGGCCTTGCCATCATCCCCGGCCGGCCTGATCGCATGGGCGCGCGAGGTCGCACGCGACCCGCGTATCGTATTGAAGGTCAGCGGAGGTATTGATGGCTCTGCCAGCGACGTCGATCCCGCAACCGGCAGCGGTGCGGTACTTGCCGCCGACCGTGCGCGCGGCGTCGCTGCTGCGCTGGCTGCGGCAAAGGCTGTCCCTCCGGCCCGTCTTGAGATTCTTGGCGCCGGCAAGCCCGGTCATCGCAGCGTCACCCTCACCATTGGCTTTGCCGGCAACCGGCAAGAAAATGCCGCCCGGCAACCCGATATTGCCGCCCCATGAAGGAAAATCCCATGTTCCGCCCAGTCCTCTGCGCCGCGTTACCCGCATTGTTGATTTCAACATCAGCAATCGCTGCTGCGCCCTATCAGGACACGCTCGCCATCGATCGTGCGGTTGCCGCCTTTACTGGCCATGCAACCGGGGACGCAGGTGGCGCACGGACACCGGTTGATGCGAGACTGCGTCTTGCCAGCTGCGCAATGGTTTCAATGTCGTGGCGCGGCGACAATCATGATGCTGTGGTGGTGACCTGCACCGACCCCGACTGGCGCATCTTCGTGCCGATCCGCGTTGTGGCGCAGGCAACGCCCGCGCCGCCCGTTGCGCCTGTGGTTGCCGCTGCCCCGGCTCGCGTCGCGCCCGTCATAAAGCGCGGCGATCCCGTGACAATTTCGGCTGGTTCCAACGGCTTTTCGATCACGCGCGAGGGCATCGCAATGGCAGACGCCGCACCTGGCGCGCGCTTTCTGGTGAAGTGCGAAGATTCAAAAAATCCGGTGCAGGCGGTAGCAATTGAAAGCGGGCGTGCGACGCTGCCCGGATGGAACGAATAATTTCTTAAAGTCCTACCAACCTGGTCGTTTCATCATCTGACGGCAAAAGTGACAAGGGACTAGCGTGGTGGATCCGATCTCGACACGAATCGTCACGGGAGGTGATGCAAGCATCACATCCTCCGTGCGCGTGTCAGCGGCAGCCGCCCCCGCCCCCGTCGCGCGTCATGAAGAACCAGCCGCCGTCGTTGTTAAGGCTGGCAGCCTGGCACAGGAACTTGCCAGCTCGGCGCCCATTGACCTGGATCGCGTCGCGCGGATCAAGAAGGCGATCGACCAGGGCACCTTTCCCATCTTACCCGCAACCGTTGCTGATCGGTTGATTGCCTTGAAATTTGACTGGCATCCCCATGCCCAAGCGGTGGAGCCGCGGAAATGACCCGTCGTGACGCCCTGATCCGTGTGATCGAATCGCTCCATGCGGAGATCGCCGCGCTGAAGGCCAATGACGTCGCCGCGCTGGAAAGCGCGACGCAAGACAAGCTGGCCGGGATCGAGGCCGTGGCATCGTTCGGCACGGCGCCTGCTGGCCCCGAACTGCGTGGCCTGGCTGAGGAAGCCAATCGGCTCAACGAAACCTGCCGCATCTATGTCAACCTGATGGCGGCAAATGTTCGCCGCCGCCTGCAAAACCTGACCGGCGAGGCCGGCATTGGCGGAGGCGGTTATTACCCCGGCTCAGGGCTGCGCGCCCTCGCCTGACCGCGCCGGGCCACACAACACCCGGCAAACCCATATCAGTTCAAGCATTCGGTGTTTTTGGCACGACCTTTGCTTTGTGTTGCTCGAATAAGGGCAACACAGCCGGGGATCGATGCCGTTCAATCCACTTTCAAGTCTGACAGGTACCAGTGCGACAGGCTCGGGAACGATCCAGTCAGCCATTGCACTGGCGAGCCGGAAGACAGGCATCAACTTCAGCTATCTGCTTGGCCAGGCCAAGCTTGAAAGCGGGCTCCGGGCCGATGCCAAGGCCAGCACATCGAGCGCCCAGGGACTATACCAGTTTATCGAGCAGAGCTGGCTGCGTGTCGTCAAGCAGCATGGCACCGAACATGGTCTGGGATGGGCAGCGGATGCGATCCAGACCGGCGCGAACAGTCGGCTGACGGTCAGCGACCCGGGCGTGAAGCGCGCGATCCTCAATCTGCGCAACGACCCGGCAACAGCCTCATTGATGGCCGCCGAACATGCCAGCGACAATCGTGACGCGATCCAGCGTTCGCTGGGCCGTGAGGCGACGTCCACTGACCTTTACATGGCCCATTTTCTTGGCCTTGGCGGCGCGCGCAACTTTTTCACGGCAATGGCCAACAACCCTGATCGCAGCGGGGCCGCCATGTTCCCGGCCGCCGCACATGCCAACCGCTCGGTATTTTTCACTGCCAATGGGGCGCCACGCTCACTCGCGCAAATCTATGCCCGGCTGGAGGCAAAGCTCAACGCCGGATCGGGCGGCACCGATGGCACCACCGCGCCACTCCCGGCGATCCCGTCCTTGCTCGCCTCGACGACGCTTGGCGCCACGGGCGAAGAAGTCATTCCCGGGAGCGGTGAAACAAGCACCAGCGACGCTGCGATGTGGGCACATGCCACGCTGGACCGGCTCAATGGTGTAACCAACACGGCGACGACAGCGGCATCCCTGCTGCGCCCCACCCCCCATACTGCAAGGCTCGCCTATATGCTGCTTGCCAGCCTGGGGGGCTAAGTCATGGCCGTCCTGCTTCCCAAAAGCCCGTCGCTGGTCCGCGCCGCTGCACTGCCGGTAGCGATCCTGCTGCTTGTCGTGCTGATGGTCGTTCCGATTCCGGCCAGCTTGCTGGACATGTTCTTCATCATGAACATCACCATCAGCCTCGCCGTGCTGATGGTCAGTCTCAATGCGCAAAAGCCACTCGACTTCTCGGCCTTCCCGACTGTGCTGTTGTTCGCAACCCTGTTCCGCCTCAGCCTCAACGTCGCCTCGACCCGCGTCGTGCTGGTCCATGGCCATGAGGGCGAGAGCGCCGCCGGTCGCGTGATCGAGGCGTTCGGCACCTTCCTGATCGGCGGTGACTATGTCGTTGGCATTTTTGTCTTCGCGATCCTGGTGATCATCAACCTGATCGTCGTCACCAAGGGCGCCGGTCGTGTGTCCGAAGTGTCCGCGCGGTTCACACTGGACGCCTTGCCCGGCAAGCAGATGGCAATCGATGCCGATCTCAACGCGGGCCTTATCACCCCCGACGAGGCACGCGCGCGCCGGATCGAAGTTGCCACCGAGGCAGATTTCTACGGCTCGATGGACGGTTCGTCCAAGTTCGTGAAGGGCGACGCCGTCGCTGGTCTGTTGATCCTCGCCGCCAACATCATTGGCGGGTTGATCCTGGGCCCGGTCAGCCACGGCATGACGATCTCGGCTGCGGCACATAATTACGTCCTGCTGGCGATTGGCGACGCGCTTGTGGCGCAGATCCCGTCACTGATGCTGTCAATTGCCGCCGCCGCGATCGTCACACGCGTAACGTCAAGCCTCGACCTTGCCGGCCAGATCGGCAGCCAGTTCGGTTCGGCACGCACCTGGACGCCGGTTGCCATCATCCTCGCCCTGCTCGGCATCATGCCCGGGATGCCGCATCTCGTCATCCTGCCTGCCGCCGCCCTTGCCGGGTTTGCGGCGTGGAAGCTGCGCGAGATTGCCCGCCGTCCCATGCCTGTCGAGACGGTTGAGGCAACGCCGATCGACCTGTCGAAGATCAGCTGGGACGAAGTCAGCGACTCGATGCAGATCAATCTCGACATTGGCTATGGTCTGGTCCCGCTGGTCGATGAGCGTCGTGGCGCCCCGTTGATGGGTCGCATCACCGGCGTGCGCCGCCAATTGTCCAAGGAGCTCGGCTTCGTCGTGCCGCAGGTCCGCGTGCGCGACGACATCAATCTGGCGCCATTCCATTACCGCATCATCGTTGGCGGCGTCGTCGTCGGCGAGGACCAGGTCTCACCCGACGAGATGCTCGCGCTCGATACCGGCCAGGCGGTCGGCACGCTTCATGGTAAGCGTTCGAAGGATCCGACCTTCGGGCTTGACGCGGTATGGATCCCGCAGGGCGATGCCGATGCGGCAACCGGTGCCGGCTATCTCGTTGTCGATCCCGGCACGGTGGTCGCAACCCATCTCAACCATCAGCTCGGCCAACATGCCAGCGAGCTGCTCGGTGCCGACGAGGTTCAGTCGTTGCTCGACGAGCTGAAGGAACGCAGCCCGCAGCTCGTCGCGGCGCTCTCCCCCAACCCTCTGCCGCTGACAACACTCACCCAGGTGCTGCGCGGCCTGCTCGCAGAAAATGTCCCGCTCAAGGAATTCCGCCGGATCGCCGCCGCCATTTCGGTTGCCGCACAACGGACGCTCGATGCCGAAGAGATTATCGAGGCAATTCGTCCGGAGATTGGCGGCCTGATTATCCAGAAGCTGTGCGGTGTTCGTGAACCGTTGCGCGTGATGACGCTGGAAGGGCAGCTCGAGGGCTTGCTCGGCCAGGCAGTGCGCAGCGACCCATCGCGCCGTCACACGATCGAACCCGACCTTGGGCGTCGCATCGTTGAGGCGTTGCAGCGCGCGGCACAACCATTGATCGATGAGGCTAAGCCATTTGCCCTCGTCGTGCAGCCAGCGATCCGCGTTGCCATTCGCAAGCTGGTCAAGACTTGCCTGCCGGATACGCCGGTCATGAGTTTCTTTGAAGTGCCGGAAGAAAAGGCCGTCGAAGTCGTCGCCGTGATCGGCGCGCCCGGAGCATTGCCAGCATGAGCGCGCTGCCCAACCAACAGGCGTTCGATGACGCCGTATCGTTGACCTACAAGCCCGGTCACCAGGCGCCGGACATGAATGCGCTGGTCAAGAAGCACGCCCAGTTGGTGCGACGTATCGCCTGGCACGTGCATGGCGGCATGTCGTCGGCGATCGACATCGAAGATCTTGTGCAGACCGGGCTGGTCGCGCTGGTCGAAGCGGCGAACAGCTTTGAGGATCGCGGGCTGGTCACATTCCAGCAATATCTTGCGACACGGGTTCGCGGGTCAATGATCGACGCGCTGCGCCGTACCGCCACAATGACACGCGGCGCGATGCGCCGGCGGCGCGCGTACCAGGATGCGGTCACGACACTGACTGCTGCTCTGGGCCACGCGCCAAACGAAGCGGCATTGGCCGAAAAACTGGGGGTCACCATCGAAAAGCTGCGGCAGGATTATGCGACAGCAGAAGCCGTCAAATTCGAGGCACTGGACGATGTCTATGCCGATGACTTGCCATGGTTTGCCAGCGAGGAGCCAGATGCCTTTGAGCAGTTGGCCGAAGGGGAACTGCGCAGCGTGCTGATTGAGGCAATTGCCGCATTGCCCGAACGCGAGGCTCAAGTGGTGCAGCTCTATTATGTCGAGGAGCTCAACCTTGAGGAGATCGGCCTCGTGCTCGGTGTTGGGGCAGCACGCGTATGCCAGATCAAGGCGGCGGCGCATGGCCGGTTGAGGAAGGCGTTGATGCGCCGGAGTTAATCCGGCGACAGTCGCGCTCCACCGCCATTGGGGCTGGCCACACCCGGACCCACGCTATAACGATGCCCCGCCGCTATGTCGAAATAGCCACCGTCACCATGGCTTGCCCAACCCTTGGCACGAGCACAGGGCAGTGATGCCTGTTATGGATCGATTGTCAGACGCAGTGTCATTGCTGCGCCGCTCAGGGCCGTCATGATTGACGCGGGGTGTCAGCTGGTGCCGCGAAAAATGGCGACCTCGGGCAGGCTAGGCGAGAAGCCATAGCGCGAAACCAGCGCCTTGAGCGCCTGATCATCGAGCGGCTCGTCAAAAGCGCAGCCCGCCTCAAATTCATTTGCCCAGACGACGCGGGCCAGCCGCCCTGCCTGACCAGGCAGGGTGAGCATGATCAAAGCGTGCTTTTCCAGCGGCCCATAGGTGATCAGTCGCGCGCCCGCCGTTGAAAGGTCGGAGATACGACACAGGCTGCGCGGACCATCGCGCTCGATCTTGGCGGGCATCTCAACGTCGCTGCGGGCAACCCGGCGGGCCTCGCGCGGTCGCGTCGCCATCCCGGTCGCTCGCCCGTCACGAGTCACCATGATTTCTGCTGCAAACAACCCCACGTCTGGCTCCGATTTTCAACCGAAAGGAGTCCATATCACGAGATTGGTTAAACCCGGATTAGCCGTTGCCATGGCCAGCCTTGCGCGCCTCTTGCAAAGAACCATATAGCTATATACCTAGATGGTTATGAACGAATCACTCGACAGCAAATTTGCCGCCCTCGCCGACCCGACACGCCGCGCGATCCTTGCCAGACTCGCACTTGGCGAAGCCACAGTCACTGAACTGGGCAAGCCGTTCGCCATCAGCCAGCCTGCTATCTCCAAACATCTCAGGGTGCTCGAAAAGGCCGGTCTGATCGACAAGGGCCAGACGGCACAATCGCGCCCGCGCCGGCTCAATATCACCGGACTGAAGGAGACGACCGACTGGATCGCCCGGGTCGATGTGCTGTGGCGCGACAGTTTCGATCGGCTCGAGGCATTTCTCGCGGCCAACCCCGACTCCATGAAAAATCAGGAAGGATGAACATGACTGCCTCCGACATCGCTGCCGACGACGTGTTCGTCATCACCCGCACCTTTTCAGCCAGCCGCGAACGCCTTTGGGAAGCCTGGACCGACCCCGCACAAATGGCACAGTGGAACGGCCCGAAGGGCACCACCGGCACTACAATTGCCGCAGATGTCCGGTCCGGCGGGCTGCTTCACTGGCGCATGGAGGGCGCAGACGGCAGCACGATGTGGGGTCGCGCGGTGTATCGCGAGGTGATCGCACCGTCACGATTGGTCTATGTCCAGTCCTTCTCCGACGAAACCGGCGTCATCGCGCGCGCGCCATTCTTTGATGGCCGGTGGCCACTGGAGATGTTGACCGTTGTTACCTTTGAAGAGGATGGCGACGGCACCCGCGTAACGCTTACCTGGTCGCCGATCGACGCGGCTGACGACGAGCAAGCCAACTTCATTTCGAACGTCCCGTCGATGCATGGTGGCTGGGGCGGCAGCTTCGACCGGCTGGCTGCGTGGCTCGCTGCGCCTGCCTAGGGTCAGGGCCTGTTGGCGGCACTTACCGCGCGACCAGCAACCAGATAGCCGAGCCCGAGCAAGACGCCGGACGCAACCAAGGCCGCGTCTGCGCTGGAGAGCGCGAAAATCACGCCTGCCCCTGCTGCGCCAAGCCAAAGGCCGCCCGCCGCGACCAGCACGCGACGCCGCACGAGCTGGATCGACAGCCCCGTCAGGCCCAACATGAATATGCCTGAGCCGAGCAGGTAGAAGTCAATCCCAAAGGCAGGGCTGTCGGGACCGATGATACTCGCCAGGCCGATCAACGCCACCGCGAAGCCGCCCAGGCCGACCATTCCAACGGCATCGGCCGCGAGCAACCATGCCGCAACCAGGCCAAACAACATGCCGATGTCGATTGCGGCATATAGTCCCTCGAGCCAGGCTTGGTCTGGCGCATAGGGAATGAAGGCCGCGATGATGCGCAACCCGCCACCAACAACCCCCGCTCTTGAACCATAAGTTACGAAACGGCGGATCATGCCGCCGCTGTCGGACGGGTCGGCGGCGAGCATATCATGGTCAGTCATCAAAGGCCCTTTTCTGTGCAAAAAAACGCTGGCCCGCTGGATCATGCAACCTCAGGCTAAGCTGAGATCAAGCGAATTCCCACCGATCAACTGGCGTCCGGGCTGAGGCCCGGTGATTTGCCAAGCCGTGCAGGACTTGCAACAACGGCCTGAATTTGAGGGGAGCCGGGCAATGACCTATATTCTTGGCGGCTGGCAGAGCGATTTTTCCCAGGTGTGGAGCAGGCAGGGCATTGAACTGGCCGATGCCTTTTCCGAGGGCGTCAATCAGGCACTGGCGGCGACCGCACTTGACGCCACGGATATCGAAACAGGCCATGTCGGCAATTTCGTTGGTGAGCTTTTTGCTGGTCAGGGTCTGCTCGGCGGGTTCTTCGGCCTGGCTGATCCCGCCTTTGACGGGATGCCAGCGGCGCGCCATGAGGCAGCCTGTGCATCGGGCAGCGTTGCCCTGCTCGCCGCGACAGCGGAAATCGAGGCGGGACGCTATGATCTCGCCTGTGTCGTCGGGATTGAGCAGATGCGCAATGTCCCCGGCAAGATGGCAGCCGAACATCTTGGCGCGGCAGCATGGCGTGGCCATGAATATGACGACGCTGCCTTTGTCTGGCCCGCCGCTTTCTCCGACCTCGCCGATGAATATGACCAGCGTTATGGCCTGCGCTACGAGCATCTGATGCGCATTTCCGAGATCAATTTCGGCAATGCGCGCCGCAACCCCAATGCCCAGACGCGCCATCACCACTTCACGCCGGAAAGCTTTACCGCTGATGATGTGGCCAATCCCGTTGTTGAAGGACGAACCCGCAAGATGGATTGTGGGCAGGTCACCGACGGCACGGCCGTCCTGTTCCTTGCCTCGCCCCGGCGCGCGGCAGAATATGCCGCAAAACGCGGTATCCCGGTCGAACGCCTCGCGCGGATCACGGGCTGGGGCCACCGCAACGCGCCAATCCCCTATGCCGCAAAGATTGCCACCAGCGCAGATGCGCCCTTTGTTTTCCCGCAGGTGCATCGCGCAATCGAGGACGCCCGCCGCCGCGCCGGGGTCAGCGATATTGCGCAGCTCGACCTGGTCGAGACGCATGATTGCTTCACCGCCACCGAATATATGGCAATCGACCATCTTGGCCTCACCGCGCCCGGCCAGTCATGGCAGGCAATCGAAGACGGCTCGATCGAAACGGGCGGGCGTTTGCCGATCAATCCGTCGGGCGGGTTGATTGGCGCCGGCCATCCGGTTGGCGCCACCGGTGTCCGGATGCTGCTCGACGGTTACAAGCAAGTCACGGATCAGGCCGGAGACTATCAGGTGGAGGATGCGCGGCGAATGCAGACGCTGAATGTTGGCGGGTCAACCACCACCACTGTCAGTTTCATCGTGGAGCGGGCAGCATGACCGCGATGACGCTGCTCGCAACCAATGCCGCCGCGCTGGTCGCGCTGTTTGTAGCGCTGTGGCTGATCTGCCTGAAGACGCGCGACGTAACCCCGGTCGACAGCGTTTGGGCACTGGGCATGGTCGTCATGGCGGGGATTAGCTGGTTACAGGCCGGCGGGGACGGCACGCGCAAGAATTTGCTGCTCGGCCTGTGCGCGCTTTGGGGCGTTCGGCTCGGCGGATATTTGCTGTGGCGCTGGGGTGATCATGGCCCTGACAGGCGTTACCAGACGATGTTTGCCAAAGCGCAGGAAAACAAGGGCTGGGGCTTTGCCAAGGCATCGCTGTTGCTGGTGTTCGCCATCCAGGCGCCCTTGCTGTTTGTCGTGTGCCTGCCGGTGCAGCTCGGCCAGATTGACAGCGCGCCCGCGCTTGGCGCCCTGGGTTGGGCCGGTGGTGCCATGGCACTGTTTGGGATCGCTTTCGAAAGTATCGGCGACTGGCAACTGGTCCGCTTTCGCCGCAACCCGGCCAATGCCGGCCAGGTGATGGATCGCGGGCTGTGGCGCTATACGCGCCATCCCAATTATTTTGGTGATGCCTGTACCTGGTGGGGCCTTTACCTGATTGCCGCCGAGACAGGCACCGGGCTGTTGGCGCTGCCCGGCCCGCTCCTGCTCACCTGGACGTTAATGAAATGGTCCGGCGCACCGACAATCGAGGGGCGGCTGAAACGCAAGAAGCCGGGCTATGACGACTATATGCGGCGAACCAGCGGCTTCATCCCATGGTGGCCAAAGCGCGCATGAGCTGATCCCGCATCATCAACAACCCCACTCAGCCTCGCAACATACTCCGTTCAGCCCAGTGCGAATGCGTCCCACTGGAGATTTTGTGCGGTAACGCGATGCGACACACCGGGCCATCGGCAAAGCGCTTGCAGTCGATCAGCACGCACTCGCTCGCGCCCTTCAGTTCATCAATGATGAAGCTGACCAGATAGCCGTCATCCTCATCGACCGCGTTGGTGCGTGGCGCAAAAGGCGCCTCACTGGCGTAGCGCCCCTCGGGCAACCGCACCTCCCATGACTCCCCCGTCTCAAGATCGTGCTTGACGAATCCGTTGAACAAAAACCAGCCCGGCTTCGCGGTGGTCGAATAGACAAAGCGGTGCTTCTGCCCGGCGACACGCTGGTTGATCATGCCGAATTCCAGGATGCGGTCGTCGAGCCGCTCCTCGCGGGTCGTGCCATCGGCAAGGTTGAAGCGCCACCGATGCAGCTTTGACCGGAAGCTGTGCTCATCAACATAGGCCATGAGATGGCCATAGCCATCGGGATTGGCGAGCGGCGCGGGCGTGGGGTTTTCCTGAAAATAGCCGTCCATCACCACCTCATCACCTTCCTCATAGGCGTTGAGAAAATGCAGGACATAGGTTGGTGAGGCTTCGAACCAGCGAATATCTTCCGCCTGGCCGTGGCGCGGAATCAACCCGAAGCGCGCGGGTACGCCGTCATGCAGACGCGCAGCGTGAATGTCGCGCTGGAGCAGCTCCGCATCCCAGAAGACCGGCAGGTCATTGACGATTGACCAATGCTCACTGAACGTCATGTCGTGGGGCAGTCGCGGCCCCGGCAGCGGCACGGGGATATAGTGTGTCAGGGTGCCAGACCGGTCCACCACACCATAATGCATATGCGGCGCCTGCTTCGAATAGTTGAAAAACAGCAGTTCGCCCGTGCGCTCATCCACCTTGGGATGCGCCGAGATGCCATCAAGCGGCACCCATGGCGCGAGCCCGAGCGGCTCCAGCGTCTCGGGGTCAAGCACATAGCCCTCACCGCACTGGTAAAAGGTCGAAATTGCCTTGCCGGCGTGGACGATGATGTCCGTGCTGGAGGAATCTTTGAGGCTGCCATGTGCGCCAAAGCCGGGGCGCTTCGACGTGCCGGCACGATCAGCCAACCCACCCCAGAGCGAGCCGCCCGCCTCTTGCTCGGCCTGGAAACACCGCGTCCTTACCCAGCGATTGCGGTACGAAGCCGCGCCATCCCTGAAATCAATCTGGTGAATCATCCCGTCCCCGTCAAACGGGTGATAGCGACCGAGTGGCTGATGCAGTTGATTCTCGGTGTTGCGCAGATAAACCCCGTCAATATCGTCCGGAATCGCCCCTTCAATGACATCAAGGTTGGTTGCCGTGACTTCCTCATGCTGCGGCGTCCACGCCCCATTGAGATATGGGTGGTTGCTCGGACGGAGCGACGAAATGACGGGAGGGAGGCGATCAACCTGCACAAATTCTCTCCTGGGAACCTTGTTTGCCGGGGAGATTAGGACGGGATTGGCAAAACCGCCATGCCCCGCGCATATCATCCGGCATGGCGTCCCGAGAATTTCGCACCATCGTCTTTGATCTGGACGGCACCCTGGTTGATACTGCGCCTGACATTGCCGCCGCGCTCAACCATGCGCTTGGTGTGGTTGGTCGTCATCATCTCTCGCTTGAGGCGGTTCGGGGCATGATTGGCCACGGCGTTCATGTGCTGTTGCAGCGTGCGCTCGCCGCAACCGGCACGGTTGACCAGGCCGCCTTCGACACCGGCCTTGTCGCGCTGATGCACTATTATCGGGCGCATATCTGCGACCATACACAACCCTATCCCGGCGCCCCTGAGGTGCTGGCCGCGCTGCGGGCGCAGGGCGTGGCACTGGCAATCTGTACCAACAAGCCCGAAGATTTGTCCCGCCGGCTGATCGATGTGCTTGGCTGGCGCGATCATTTTGATGCAATCATCGGTGGCGATACAATCGCGACGAGCAAGCCAGACCCTGCCATGCTCCGGCTCGCCATCAAGAACAGCGGCGGCGGTCCCGCGGTGCTGGTCGGCGACTCCCTTGTTGACGTCCAGACCGCACGCGCTGCCGCTGTGCCGTGCATCGCGGTCAGCTTCGGCTATGCGGACAGGCCGGTTGATCAACTTGGCGCTGATGCGGCGATCGATAATTTTGATGCCCTGTTACCCGCACTGGCAAGCCTGTAACATGGCGCCGGCACGACCATGAACACCAGACGACATGCGCAACGCCGCTATTTCGAGGAGAACCTACCATGAGCTTCACGCTTTATGACGCGTCGGTACCCGTGTTCATCAACACCCTGGGAGACATGCGCGCCTGGCTCGACAAGGCGGCGGCGGAAAAATCCGAAGTCGAGCTGATTGGCGCGCAACTCGCACCCGACATGCGTCCACTCACCGCGCAATATCAGATGGCATCGGACAGTGCGAAGAACGCGCTCGCCCGGCTGCGGGGCATTGAAGCGCCCTCGATGCCCGACACCGAAACCAGTTTTGCCGAGCTGCGGGAGCGCTGCGACAAGACCATCGCCTTTCTCAGGGAAACGGACGCCGCTACACTGGACGGTGCCGAGACTCGCATCGTCGAGCTGCGCTTCCCGAACGGCATGGGCTATCGCTTTACCGGCTCTGCCTATCTGACCGGATTCGCCCTGCCCAATTTCTTCTTCCATGCCACGACCGCCTACGCGATCCTGCGCGCTGCTGGCGTTTCCGTCGGCAAGCCCGATTTCCTCCGGCATCTCGGGGCGCCACTCCACCTCGCCGGGGCCTGATCAATCGCAAGATCGCCCGCCCCGCCATCGGCGCATGTCAAAATCTGCTTGATCGAAAGGCTCATCGCCCGTCCAATGCCGCCCGGGCCGCAAAGGCCATCCGCAGGAGAGCGATGTGCTGACCAAGGGTGATGACTATCCGCTCCACCAGACAGCAGAGCCGATCGCCTATGCCGGCACGGATCGCAATTTCTACGATCGCTATTTCTTCAACGGCTATTCGCGCGACGCCGGTGACACGCGGATGTTTGCGATAGCCTTTGGCGTCTATCCACAGCTCGACATTACCGACGCTGCCTTTTGCTGGATGGCCGATGGCCGGCAGATCAACCTTCACGCCTCAGGCTGGATGGGGATGGAACGCCTCGCACTGCGTGTCGGCCCGATCATGATCGAGGTGGTTGAACCGCTCCGTGCGCTGCGCGTCTCCGTCAATGCGCCGGACAATGGCATTTGTGCCGAGCTGTTGTTTACCGGCCATTCCTTTCCGCTCGAGGAACCGCGCTTCACGCGGCGCGTCGGCCCGCGCACCTTGCTTGATTACACCCGACTGACCCAAAATGGCGGCTATCGCGGCTGGGTCGAGATTGATGGTCGGCGCGAGGATGTTTCCGGCTTTATCGGCACCCGCGACCGTAGCTGGGGGGTGCGCCCGGTTGGCGCGCGTGACCCGCAGCAACCGGCCATGGCGGCGGCCCCGCAATTCTTCTGGCTGTGGAGCCCGTGCCTGTTCGAGGCCGGAGATCTGTTCTTCCACACCAATGACGACGAGTTTGGCCGGGCATGGAACCGGCGCGCGGTGTGGCTTCCGCATGGTGCCGGGCCGGGTCAAGAGACTCATCTCGACGCCAGTGCCAGCATTGGCTGGCGCCGCGGTACGCGCCACGCCGCCACGGCGCAGCTAACCCTTGATGGCGGAACACTCGATTTCACCCCCAAGGCGGAATTTTTTATGCTCGGGCTTGGCTATGGCCACCCGAAATGGGGCCATGGCCTGAACCATGGCGAGCTTGCGGTGGAGCGCGAAGACCTGGTCAGCGCCGAGATTGACCGCGCGCTGCCACAGCATTTCCACATCCAGGCATTGTCACATGTCATCTGGCGTGATGCGAACGGCAAGGAACGGCACGGACGCGGCGTGCTGGAACAACTTGCAATTGGTGCCCATGCACCGTCGGGGTTTGCCGGGCTGATGGATCTCGCATCGTGACGCTGGCCGAGGCGCTGCAGACCTATCTGTCGCGCCACTGGGGCATGGCAGTTGAAATTGCCGGACTGGCGCGAATTCCCGGCGGTGCCAGCCGCGAGACATGGCGGCTCGATGCACTGGTCGCAGGCGAGACCCGGCCACTGATCCTGCGGCGCGACCCGGGTGGGAGCTTGATCGAAACCGAGCGAGCGCTGGAATATGCGGCCTTTCAAACGGTGCATGGGCGATTGCCCGTCCCAAAGCCGCTGATTCTGGAGCTGGACGGGCGCGAGCTTGAGCGACCCTTTTTCATCATGTCGCGCATCGATGGCGGATTGGTGCCATCCCCGCTTCAGCCCGACCCATATGGCGAGCACGCAGCGGTGCTGGGTGAACAGTTTTTCGCGTATCTCGGTGATCTTGCCGCGATTGACCCAATGGCCACCGCCTTCGCCAGGGTCGCGCCATGCCCCGCGCCTGGCGATTGCTGGCGTGTCGCGCTGGACCATTGGGCCGGTGTCATCGCCGCTGATGAACGTCACCCCCTGCCCGTCGTTCATGCCGCCATCCGCCGCCTGCGGGCAAACCCGCCACCTCCGGCCACGCGGATTGCCATCGTCCATGGCGATTACCGCAGCGGCAATTTCCTGCATGATGGGGGCGGCAAGATCCTGGCCCTGCTTGACTGGGAGATGGCCCATCTCGGTGATGCGTTGGAAGATCTTGCCTGGGCGATTGACCCCTTATGGGGGCATGGCAATCCTGATTGCGTTGCCGGGATGTTACCGCGCGCAGCCGCGCTTGCGCTTTGGGAATGTCACAGCGGGCTGAGCGCGGACCCTGCCGCGCTCGACTGGTGGTCACTTTTTGTTGCGGTCAAGGGTATGGCCATCTGGACCTCGGCGGCGCGCGAATTTGTTGACGGCGGACTGACTGATCCGGTGCTCGGCCTTTCTGGCTGGTATATTGCACGGCGGCACGAAGAGATTCTTGCGATCGCATTGCAGCGCTTCGTGGAGGCAGCATGACGCCGACGCTACGGGAAATCCTGACCGCCAACGCGCGCGTGATCGCTGGCCTTGCCGCAGAAGAGGGCGGTATCGCCTATAGCGCCGCGCGACTGGGGGTTGTCGCCATGTTGTGTATGCTTGCTGCGCAGGAAGCCGAAAACGGTGCGGCAGTGCGGATGCAGGAAAATGCGGCCATCGCAGCCCTGCTTGCCGAGGCGGCGGCGGACTATGCTGTTGCGGCGGGTGAGCAGGCCGTGGCGGGCGATCTGACGCTTGCCGCGCTGGACGCCGTCAACGCGAGGCTGCGCCTCCGCCTGACGGCCTTGCACGAAGCCGTTGAGTCTGCCGGAGACACCCGACGCGACCGTGCGATTCTGGCGCTGTATTGCGCCATGGCGCAGGATCGACAGCTTGCATTGCCCGGGTGAATAACAGGAAACCCCGGCAGCCTTGCGGCCACCGGGGTCCCGTGAGCCCGTCCTGTCACGGGCGGACTGGTCGGCCCCGACACCCTTTGGGGGGGCGGCGCCAGGGCCGTTTCCGTGGCCCTTATTTCAAGAGCGAGAGAACGCTCTGCTGGCTCTGGTTCGCCTGGGCAAGCATCGCCGTCGATGCCTGGCTGAGGATCTGCGCCTTGGCCATGCTTGCCGTTTCAGCCGAGAAGTCAGCATCCTGGATGCCGCTACGCGCCTGGCTGAGGTTTTCAACGTTCGACGTCAGGTTGTTGACCACCGACTGAAGCTGGCTCGACGCCGCACCGAACTTGGCGCGTGCCGTGTTGACCGTGCCGAGCGCTGTGTCGATCGTGCCCAAGGCCGAGGTCGCACCTGTCGCGGTTGCAACGCTGGCGCTGGTTGCCGCCGACAGATTGATCGCGCCAAAGTTGACCGACACGGTGTCTGCCGAGGTAGAGCCGCTCTGGATCTTGACCGAACCGCTGGTGCCAGCCGAGCCGTCAAACAGCGCAACACCGTTGAACTTCGTGTTGGTCAGGATGCTGGTGATCTGGCCCGTCAGCGCGGTGACTTCGGTCTGCAGGTTAGTGCGATCGCTGTCCTGGTAGGTGCCCGATGCCGACTGCACGGCCAGCTCGCGAACGCGCTGGAGCATGTTGCTGACCTCGTTAAGTGCGCCATCGGCGGTCTGCGTCATGGCCATACCGTCATTGGCATTGCGAACGCCCTGGTTCATGCCGCGGATTGACGCCGTCATTGACGACGCAATGGCGATGCCGGCGGCGTCGTCCTTGCCCGAGTTGATGCGCTGGCCAGTCGACAGGCGCTGCATGGCGCTCTGCAGCATGTTGTTGGCGGCGGTCGAGGCATTGCCTGCCCGCAGTGATGCGATATTGGTTCCGATAACAGTCATCTGTGTATCTCCGTTCTGCTTCGACGATCCCCGCCGCCCCCAAGCGGAGGGCCGAGCCGTCACAAGCACAGAACGGCAGAGTCTTTTCCGGCTTAAGCATTTTTGTTTGGCATGGCTGGCGACCCCTCGCGCGCGTACGGGGAGCGCGCGCCCGGAAATAATTTGCCGGGTCCGGCAATACTTAACCGTTGGTTTACCTTCTTTGTCGCATTCCTGCGTTGTCCAAGGGGGATTTCAATGCGTACCATCGTTCCATCGGCCACATTGCTCCGTGATCGCTATGCCCTGGTGTCGCACTTGCGCGCGCAGGGTTTCGTGATCGGCAAGGCCGGCGGTCGCCCGCAACCCGGTGAACTCTATCTCGTTACCGATGGCGAAACGCCCCCGGCGGCGGCGCGCACAATCATTGTCGGTGACGGCAACCGCCGCATCGTACCATCGCAGGATGGCAACCCGGCAAAAGTCGATTTCGCTCGCGACGACAATGCTGTCGGCCACGGTTTTGTTGCCGCACTTGCTGCCGATCCCGGCGCACCGACCGCCGCCGACCCTGAAAGCCTGGCATTGCTGGCGCTCGCCGAACGGGTCGCCCAGGCCGACATAACCGTCTTGATCAACGGCCCGACCGGAACCGGTAAGGAAGTTCTGGCCCGCGCCATTCACAATGGTTCGGCGCGGCGCAATGGGCCATTCGTCGCCATCAACTGCGCCGCATTGCCCGAAACGATGCTCGAGGCCCTGCTATTCGGCCACCAGAAGGGGGCGTTCACGGGCGCGTCATCGGGCGGCGAAGGTTTCTTTCGTGCCGCCAATGGCGGCACTTTGCTGCTCGACGAGATTGCCGAGATGCCGCTGACGCTGCAAGCCAAGCTGCTCCGCGCCCTGCAGGAACGCGAGGTCATTCCGATCGGCGCCACTGCGGCGGAAAAGATCGATGTCCGGGTGATCGCCTGCGCGAATCGCGACCTGCAGAGCGAAGTTGCAGCGGGGCGGTTCCGAGCCGACCTTTACTATCGTCTGTCGGTATTCCCGCTGACCACCAAGCCACTCGCTGAACGCCGTCAGGACATTCCTGCATTGACCGCAACGCTCATCCTGCGCCACGCTGGCAATCGCGCCGTGATTCCCTGGCCTGACGCACGTGCGATTGATGCGCTGGTAGCGCATGACTGGCAAGGCAATGTCCGCGAGCTGGAAAATGTCCTGCAGCGCGCGCTGCTCTTCGCCGCCGGTGACACCATTTCAGCCGAGCATATCGTGTTTGACCGGCCAACACCCACTGCCGTTGCAGCCAATGATCATCAACCATCGACCTTGGGCAATATCGTCCAGATGAGTGAGTTCGCCGCGATCCGTGAAACATTGCGTCAATGCGGCGGCAGCCGGATCGAGACGGCAAAGCGGCTCGGCATTTCCGAGCGTACGCTGCGCTACCGACTTGCCAAGGCGCGCGAGCAGGGTGACGATATTGGCCGGGCGATGTCGGCATGAGCGGAATCGGCGACATTGGCGGCGCGATGAGCGTCGATCGGGTGATGCAGCTCCGGGCGCAGATTCTCGAACGCAACCAGGCGCTGAGCCGGGCAAGCGAAGGTGCCGGCGCACCCGCATCCGCCACGGGGGCCGCAAAGCCCGCCAGCTTCGCCCAGTCGATGAACGACGCGCTGAGCGCGGTCAACGCCGGCCAGCAAAAGGCTGCCGACCTCTCCGCCTCCTATGAGCGTGGCGAGACGATCGACATCGCCAAGGTAATGCTCGCCCGCCAGGAAGCGTCGGTGAGCTTCGAGGCGACGCTGCAAGTCCGCAACAAACTCCTGTCCGCCTACAAGGACATCATGAGCATGCCGGTGTAATGCGCAATGAGTAACGCCCTCACCCCCAACACGCCCGTGCAACTGCCGGAGCGCTTCGCTAACCCGCTGCACCAGATCGGTGACCTGCTGGGACAGCCCGCAGTACGCCGCGCGCTGCCGATGGTGCTGATGCTTGGCTTGATTGCCGCTGCCGCCTTTGCGTGGATGACATTCTCCACGCCAACGCAGAAGGTGCTTTTTGCCAATTTGCCCGACAGTGACAAGGCGGCCGTTACCGCCGCCCTCGAACAGGGCAACATCACCGCCCGAATCGACAGTGGCACTGGCGCCTTGACCGTCGCCGAAGACAATTATTCACGCGCCCGCATCCTGCTTGCTGGCCAGGGCCTGCCCAAGGGAACACCTGCTGGCTACCAGATTCTCGATCAACTCCCGATGGGCGTGTCCCGCGCTGTCGAGGGCGAGCGCCTCCGGCAGGCAAGGGAGACCGAACTCGCCCGCTCAATCGAGGAGATCGACGCTGTGGCCGAGGCGCGTGTCCACCTCGCCACGCCAGAGGCCAGTGTTTTCGTGCGCGACAACGCCGCGCCATCCGCCTCGGTAATTCTCAAACTCCAGGGTGGTCGCTCACTGAGTGACGCCCAGGTATCGTCGATCATCAACCTTGTCGCATCGTCGGTGCCGGGCATGAAGCCCGATGCTGTCACGATTGTCGATCAGCTCGGCGGTCTGTTGACCAAGGCGGGGGGCCAGTCGGGCCTTGGCGCTTCAGGTGACCAGCGGATCGCCTTTCAGCGCCAGATTGAGGAAAAGTATCGCGCGCAGATCGTGCAGCTGCTGACGCCATTGGTTGGCGTGGGCAATTTCTCAACCGAGATCCAGGCCGACGTCAATCTCGACGAGACCCAGGCAACGCGCGAAACCTATGACAAACAGGGCGCGCTCCGCGCCGAACAGGGCAACTGGACCGGCAACCAGCCGGCGGGCCAGACCGGCGCGCCTGGCGGCATCCCCGGGGCATTGTCCAACACACCACCCGCTGCCTCAACGCTCGCTGCACCGACGCCGACACCCACGCCTTCGCCAACGCCGGGTGCGACGCCCGCGGCTGGCGCAGTTGCCGCCGTCGCTGGCGCCGTGAGTGACGCGGCAAAGCAGAGCGATCAGTTCGCCCGTGCCTATGATCTCGGCAAGGAAGTCTCGGTCACCCGCAATGCGCCCGGCACGATCAAACGCCTGTCGGTCGCCGTGCTGCTGCGCGATCCCGAAACCGGCAAGCCGCGCAGCCCCGTTGAAATCCAGCAAATCACCCAGCTGGTCCAGTCAGCGGTCGGCTATGATCAGGCGCGCAACGATCAGGTGACCGTGATCAGCCGCAAATTTGCCAGCGCGGCGCAAGTCGATAAGGGTCAGCCATGGTATGAATCTGGCTGGGTCGCGATCATCGCCCGCAACGTGACGGCTATCGTCATCGCGCTTTTGGTGCTGATCATGGGCGTACGTCCGCTCGCGAAATCCCTTATGAAGCGGCGTGACGACGCTGCGCCCCGCCTGGCCCTGGGTCTCGAAATGTCGGGAGCGGACGGCGCGGCACCGGTTGGTGTCGATGCAATGGCCGACGCGCGCAACTATGATGACCGGATTGGCATGGTGCGCGGCTTCACCCGTGACAACCCCGCGCGCGCTGCACTGGCAGTGCGCGACATGATCAAGGCGGACAGCAAGTGAACGCACCAGCCCGCAGCTATAGTGGCGTCGAACGCGCCGCCGTCCTGATGATGCTGGTCGGCGAGGAGGAAGCGGCCGCGATCCTTCAGAAGCTCGACCCTGAAGAGGTGCGCCTGCTCGGCAAGGCAATGTTTGCTGTCGCGGACGTCAGCGAAAGCGATGTTGAGTTCGTGCTCGACGATTTCGTCGGCAAGGCGCGCGAGCGCACCGGCATTACCTTTGATCCGCGTCCCAAGATCGAGGCCGTGATGGCGCGCGCGCTCGGCCAGGAAAAGGCCGATTCAATCCTGTCGCGTATCGTCCCGGCAGAGGATGCGTGCCAGATCGAATTGCTCGACTGGCTTGATCCGGAAGAAATCGCCGGGCTTATCGAGCATGAGCATCCGCAAATTGCCGCCGTGATGATCGCCAACCTTGATCCGATGGTTGGCAGCAAGGTGCTCGAACTGTTGCCTGATACCACCCAGCCCGACATCCTGCATCGCATCGCCCGGCTCGGACCGGTCACGCCGGAGGCAATCGAAACATTGCGGGTCGTGCTCGCCGGGCGTGTCAACAAGGCGCAGAAGCCTGCCGGCGTGATGATGGGCGGCACACGGGAGGCCGCCAAGATCCTGTCGGGCGCGCGCAAGTCGACCGAGCAGCGAGTCATGCCCAAGCTGTTCAAGATCGACCGCGAAACGGCCAAGGCGATCGAGGAGGCAATGTTCGTCTTCGACAATTTGCTCGACCTCGACGACAAGAATCTCGGCACGCTCATCCGCAATGTCGACAGCGACATTCTCGTTCGCTCGCTCAAGGGCGTCGACGAAAGCGTGCGTGGTCGCTTCCTGGGCTGCATGTCGAGCCGCGCCGCGGACGGCATTCGCGACGAGATCGAATCACGCGGCCCAATGAAGCTGAGCGAAGTGCTCGATGCCCAGAAGGTCATGATCCAGATCGCGCGCAACCTCGCCAAGGATGGCACGATCATGCTTGGCGGCGGCGGAGGCGACGACGACTATGTCTGAGTTTGTCGCCGGCTTCGCCACCCGCAATGAAGGTGTCGCCCAGGCATTGCAGGCGGCGTTCACCACAACGCCGACCGGCTT
Source organism: uncultured Sphingomonas sp. (assembly GCA_963422345.1). GTDB lineage: Bacteria > Pseudomonadota > Alphaproteobacteria > Sphingomonadales > Sphingomonadaceae > Sphingomonas. The sequence continues at coordinate 641,575 of OY729425.1, read as the reverse complement.
TGCGCCCGCCGATATCAAGGAACGGGTGACAGCGCGGCCAACGTCCTTTTCGCCGCAATCAGGCGAACCGCGGCATTTTCATCCGGCCAATCCGACTACAAATCCAACCGCAGGGTGGGATCCGTTCAACGCACCTGGCGACCCATCGCAGGGCTTTGCAGATCCCGTCAGTGCCGCGCATGCCCGAGGCTTTGCGGAAGGGCGCGCCGCTGGCATTGCAGAATCCAACGATGGCGAAGGCCGCGATGCCGCGCTGCTGACCCAGCTGGTTGCGGCCTTGCGCGACGATGGCCGGATTGATCGCGCGCAGCTCGCCCTGCAGTTGCGACAAACAGTGCTGCTGCTTGTTGCCAGGCTGGTTGGCGAGGTTGGCATTGATCCCGACCTGCTGACACGGCGCATCGAAGCCGCAGCCAGTAAACTCAGTGACAGCGCTGAGGCCATGACATTGCGTGTCCACCCCGATGACGTTGCCCTGCTCGAGGGAAAGCTGCCGGACGCAGTGTTCGCGCTCGGAGATCACGGCATCGCGCGCGGAAGCTTTGTGCTCGAATCCGCCTCCACGATTGTCGAGGACGGCCCCGAACTCTGGCTTGAGCAACTGGCGCAGGCGATCGACCGCGTCGGCCTGCCACAGGATTGACCAGCAACATGCTGAACCGCTTTACCGGCGATTATCTCGAGTCTCTCGGTCGCTTCGATTTCACGCCCAAAGCGAGGGTTTCGGGGCGACTTGCCTCATTCGACGGGCTGCTGATGGAGGCAATTGGCTTGACCTTGCCGGTCGGCACCGTCTGTCAGGTCGGTGACGGTGCAGGAAAGGTTGAAGCCGAGGTGATCGGTTTTCGCAATGGCCGAACATTGCTGATGAACCTTGGCGGCCCGGCACCCTTGTTACCACGCGCGCCGGTCCGCCCGCTCGGCCCCCCGGGCGAAGCCGAGATTGGCGCTGCCTTGCTCGGCCGGGTCGTGGACGGTGCGGGCAAGCCGATTGACGGGCTCGGTCCAATCCGTGGCGCCGGACGCTGGCCGTTGGCGGGCAAACTGCAATCACCCCTCGACCGGGGGCGTGTGCGCGAGCCGCTTGATGTGGGTGTCCGCGCGATCAATGGCCTGCTCACCGTTGGCCAGGGGCAACGCATCGGCATCATGGCCGGCTCGGGGGTCGGAAAATCGGTGCTGCTCGGCATGATCGTCCGCGCGGCCCAAGCCGATGTCATCGTTATTGGGCTGATCGGTGAACGCAGCCGGGAAGTCGCCGATTTCCTTGAAACCAAGGTCGCCGGTGAAGCGCGCGCGCGTTCCGTCGTGGTCGCGGTCCCCGCAAACCACTCGCCGGTGTTGCGTATTCGTGGCGCACTCCGCGCAACTGCCATCGCCGAGGGCTTTCGCGCTGAAGGCAAGAAGGTCTTGTTAATCATGGACAGCCTGACCCGCGTTGCCCATGCCGGTCGCGAGATCGGCCTCGCGCTTGGTGAACCGGCCTCGGCCCGTGGCTATCCGCCATCTGCAATTGCCATGCTGCCCAATCTCATCGAACGGGCCGGAACCTGCGTAGCGTCGGGCGGCTCCATCACGGCAATCTATACGGTGCTTGCCGATGGTGACGATGGCAATGACCCTGTGGTCGATTCAGCCCGCTCGATCCTTGACGGCCATATCGTGCTCAGTCGTCAGCTCGCTGAACGCGGCGTCTATCCTGCCATTGATCTTGGCCCTTCGGTCAGCCGGGTCATGACAGATATTGTCGGCAAGCCGCACAGCCAGGCCGCACAGGTACTGCGCCGCCACCTCGCCACCTATGAGGAAAATCGTGATCTGGTGTTGATGGGTGCCTATCGTTCCGGGGCCGACCCGACCATCGACGCGGCAATCGCCTGCCATCCCGCCGTAATGGAATATATCCGACAGGACGCCGATTCCATGGTGTCATTGGAGGATGCCGTCACTGAACTGATTGGCGTGTTCGGAGCCGACGCTCATGGCACGTGATCGCGAAGCCACGCTTGCCCGGTTGTTGCGGGTCCGGACATTGCAACTCGGGCTGACCCGTGCCGAGGAATCCCGGGCGCAGGAGCGCTTTGCTGGCGAAGCCGCGCTCCGAACCCGCATCGGTCAACTCGCCGAGGCGGTTGCCCCGGCATCGACAGCGACAGCAGGGTTCTCGCTGGTTGCCGCAGCGCATTTTCGTGACCGCCTGCAACAATCCGCAGAAGCCGCCGAAGCACGGCTGAACGCGGCCCAGGCCGTGGTCGAGCGCGCGACGGAAGCAACCCGCTCGGCAAAGCGTGATCAGACCGCAATCGAGAAACTGATCGAACGCGCCGACGCCGACGCCGCGATCCGGGCAATCCGGGCATTGGAAGCGGCACCAGCCATTCATCGCATTCGGCACGATCCTTGCTGAACCCCTGACAGGCGTCAGCGCCACATTGCGGGGATCCATGACCGAACTGTCTATCACGACCAGAATTGCGAGCGGAACGCCGCGCGCCACGCCTGTGTCCGCACTGACATCGGGCAGTTTTTCGCGTACTTTCGACAACATTTCCGGTGAGCCGACGGTCGCGACCAATACCCTTGAGCCCCGGCAACACACTGCCGTGGACGGCAAAAAGCTGCCGGTTGATGACGCTGTCGCTGAGCCAGCTGACACCGCAAGCCCGACCCAGAAAGGTTCAGGATCGCGACGTCATCTGCGATCAGGCGAGAACGCGCCAAAGCTCGCTGCCATGCCCTTCATTGCTGCGCCGGCTGACAACACCGACTCACCCGAAAAAAGGGCGGGTCAAGATGGCACCGTCCCCGCCGGATTGACCGACGACGAAACGGAGACAGCGTTGATCGAGGCTCCGGTGATGACGCAACCAGCGCTGATCCTGATCGATCCCTTGCAACCACCCGCACCATCCCTGCCCGCCGCGCGCGATTCCGCCGCCCCGGCACTTTCTGCCACCTCGACCCCGGTTGGGGAAAATATCGCGACGATGGCCAAACCGGCATCGCCTCCCATTGACACGCCGACGAGCCCGCCAGCGCAGCCAAAAGGGGCCCCTGTTGCTGATCGCAGGATATTGCTTCCCGTCTCCGTGCAGCTGTTGGACCCCGGCGCACCCGCGCCAATCCCCAGGGCAAAACTCGACCCGGTCGAGGCGCCGGCACCACGCATCGACGTACCGACGGAAGCGCCGCGCTTCACCGTGGCACCTGCCGGTGCCAGATTTGCCGACCCGCAGCCGGTGGCGGTCCAGCCAGCGCGCCAGGCTTTCGCCGCTGCCTTTGCAAGTCTGGCGAAGCAGGCGCCAATGCGCGAACACAATGACAGGGAGCTTCTGTCAGCAACCATCGGCGTTACCACGCCCGTGGCCAACACCCAGCTACAGGCCGCCGTCCAGCAGATGAACGACACGGGGCAAGGCGCCCTCGACCTGCGGCAGGACCGTGGCCTGCAGGGAATGATCGATCATATTGAAACGCTGCGCGACGATGCCAATGCCCGTGACACCCGCATCCGGCTCATCCCCGACGCGCTTGGAACCGTTGATGTGGCGGTGCGGCGCGACGGCAGCGCCGTCCATGTGCGGTTTTCATCGACCAGCGAGGCAACCCGCATTGTGCTGAACGATGCCCAGCCGCGCCTTGTCGCGCTGGCCGAGGCACGCGGCCTGCATATCGCCGGCAGCAGTGTCGATGGCGGCGGTGGTGGCAATGGCCCACCGCCCCAACAAGCCAGGCCCACGGCCATCCGCCCGGCGTCTGCGTCGAGCACCGACACTGACCTTGAATCAGACATCCCAACCGACACGCGAATCGCTTGAGCATTGAAGGAGCCAATCAATGAGTGACATTGTGGACGATCCCTCGGCCCCGAACTCGAAGAAGAAAAAAAAGGGCAAGGGCAAACTGATCCTGTTCATCCTGATCGGCCTGTTGCTGGTTGGCGGTGGTACGGCAGGCGGCCTTTATGCCGCTGGCGTCGGCCCGTTCGCACATCACGGTGAAACCGCGCCTGTATTTGAAGGCCCGCGCCTCGTCCCCAAGAGCGAACAAAAGCGCATCAGCCTCGAAAGTGGTGAAGGCGGCGGTGGTGGTGCCAAGGGTAGCAAGACTGGCGCTGGCGGTGAGAAATACGCCTCCAATTATTATGCGATGGAAAAAGAGTTCACGTCTAATCTGCAGGACAGCGTCCATTTTGTGCAGGTCGGTATCGCTATATCTACGCCGTATGACGACACCGTGATCGAGAACATCAAAACCAACGAGATTGCGGTGCGTTCAGCCATCCTGATGGCGCTCTCCGACACCACCGAGGAAGATGTGTTTTCAACCGAGGGCAAGAAGAAATTGCAGGATCGCCTGACCAAGGCGGTCAACGCAGTGCTCAAGGAAAAAGAAGGTTTTGGTGGTGTTGGTAACGTCTACTTTACCAATTTCATTGTTCAGTGAACGGACATGGTTAACGGTCCTTCATCTGATGCGCCCGAACGGCGCGAGCGCACCCGGCAGGCGGACCACGTCGCGCTGGGTGTGGCCAATCTCAATCCGTTCGGCGATCTGCATACGGTGCAGCACCTCTCGGCACGGCTCGCGCGCTCGCTGCGCTCCGTGTTCGAGCCGGTTATGCGTCAGGAGGTCCGGACCTTTGCCGAGCCGCTCGTTGTCCAGCGCTTCGCCGACTATCGCGCCGAGCGCGCAGAGACGCTGACTGCGTGGCATCCACTTGCGATCACACCGGGGAGTGGCGCAGCACTGGCTGTGCTGGACGGGCGCTTCGTCATGGAAATGCTCGATCTGTTTTTCGGCGGCACCGGCAGTGCACCAAATGAGCTGCCCACCGAGTTCTCGCCGGCCGCCGAGGCAATGGCAATGCGGCTTGGCACGATGTTGGTCGAGCCGATGCGTATCGCATGGGAGCCGCTCGCCCGGCTGAAGTTCACGCCCGGTCGCGTCGAATCCAATCCCGCCGGTCTCACCGGGCTGGATGGTGACGACGCCATGGTTATTACCCGCCTCGGCATCGCCGCTGGCAATGCCAAGCCCGTGTTTATTGACCTGATTTATCCGGTCGCAACGCTCAAGCCTTATGCTCCGGCGCTGACCGGCAAGGTACTCTCCAAATCAGCCGAACAGGATCCGGCCTGGCGTACTGGCCTGACCCGCGCTGTCATGGGAGTGCGCTTCCCGATCCGCTCGGTTCTGGCTGAACCCGTCATCCCGCTTGCCATGCTGATGGAGCTCAAGGCCGGCGACGTCATCCCGATCAACGTCGACAAGGACGTGCCGGTGATGGTCGGCGGCGACCGGCTCGGCACCGGCACCGTCGGCACATCCAACGGCAAGGCCGCCATCCGTCTCAACTCGATAAATCGTGAACTTGGGGAATTGCAATGAATGACATGACCGGCGGATTCCCCGTCGATGCCAGCCTGGCGGCGAACTTTCGCCTGCTCCAGGATGTCGATGTCAAGCTGACGGTTGAGATCGGCTCAACCAGCCTGACGCTGCGCGAACTGCTGGCGCTGGGTGAATCGAGCGTCATTGAACTCGACCGGCTGTCCAATGAGCTGCTCGACGTGCTGGTCAACGGTACATTGATTGGCCGTGGTGAGGTGGTGATGGTCGGTGACCGCTTCGGTGTCCGCATGACCGAGCTCGTTTCTCCAGACAAGCGGGCCTGACGCCATGATGTGGCCCTATGTGCTCAAGCTGATCGTGCTGCTGCCGCTGGTCTGCGGCCTGATGATCGGCGCCCTGTGGCTCTGGCGCAAACTTGAGAGCCGGATGCCGGGTCAACCCGCCAACCGGATGCTCAAGGTCGTCGAGACCATGATGATCTCCCCCGGCCTGCGGCTCGCCGTGCTGGAATTCGAGGGCCGCAAGCTGCTCGTCTCGGTCGGTCGTGGCGGCGTGACCCTGGTCGACAAGCAGGATTTGCCAAAATGACCTTTACCGTGACGCGCAAGGGCACAGGCCCCGCGCTGATCAAGGCGCCTGCGGCCCGGCGTTCGCCCTGGGGCAAGCTTGCGCTGATTGTCCTGGCGATCATCTTTGCGCTGATCGTCGCACATCCGGCGCTGGCCCAGGCCGCACCGGGCGCGCCGGCACTCGCGCCCACCGCAACACCGGGCGCCGGTGACGCGGTCGACCGCGCGCTGGGCGACCTCGGGGGTGGCAAGGCGCCACTCGCGCTGTCGCTGCAGATCCTCATCATCATGGGTCTGCTGACGATCCTGCCCGGCATCCTGCTGATGATGACCAGCTTCACGCGGATCATCATTGTGCTGTCGATCGTCCGTCAGGCGCTGGGGCTGCAAAACTCCCCGCCCAATCAGGTGCTGATTGGCCTGTCGCTGTTCCTGTCGTTCTTTGTGATGGCGCCAGTGATCAACCAGATCAACACACAGGCGATCCAGCCCTATGCCGCCGGCAAGATGCCCGCGACCGAAATGATCAAGACGGCTGCGGTGCCGCTGCACAGCTTCATGGCAAAACAGACGCGCAAGACAGACATCACCCTGTTTGCCGGACTCGCCAAAAGCGGCCCTTATGCCAAGGCCGACGACATTCCGTTTTCGGTGCTGCTGCCGGCGTTCGTCACCAGCGAGCTGAAGACCGCGTTCCAGATCGGCTTTCTCGTCTTTCTGCCCTTTATCGTTATCGACCTTGTTGTCGCCACCGTGCTGATGTCGCTCGGTATGATGATGATGTCGCCGACGATCATCTCGCTGCCTTTCAAGTTGCTGCTGTTCGTACTGGTTGATGGCTGGGCCTTGACCATGGGCAGTCTCGCCAACAGTTTTGTGAGTTAGCGGGCATGGACGCAGATTATTTCCTTACCATCGCCAACCAGACGATGTGGGTGCTGGCACTCGCAGCGGCACCGATCCTGATTCCGGCTTTGCTGTCGGGGCTGATCGTCGGCATGGTACAGGCCGCAACCTCGATCAACGAACAGACCTTGTCGTTCATTCCCAAGCTGATCGTCGTTGCCATCTCGATCATGGTGTTCGGCAGCATGATTCTCGGTCTGTTGAGCGATTTCACGCTCAGCATCTTCGAGCGCATTCCTGACCTGGTGAAGTAGCGGCAATGCTCGGCTTCGGCCTGTCGATTGAACCGAAGCTCTGGGCGCTGGTCTTCGTCATGGTGCGGATCAGCGCGGCCTTTGTCGCAGCTCCGGTGTTCAGCCAGATTTCCGTGCCTGTCATGGTTCGGGTCGCCCTGTCCGGGGCCATTGGCGTCCTTGTGCTGGCGGTCCACCCCATCGTCCCGCCAGCGCAGATATTCTCACTGGAAACCTTTCTTTCCATTGCCGCTGAGGCGCTGGTCGGGGTGGCCATTGGCTTTGTGCTGCAAATCGCCTTCGCCGCGCCCTTGCTGGCCAGCGAAGTCATCGGCACCTCAATGGGCCTTGGCTTTGCCTCCGCCATTGATCCGCAAAATGGCCGCTCATCCACCGCGCTCGGGCAATTCTTTTCGATGCTGCTGACCCTGCTGTTCCTCAGCGTCAACGGGCATCTGATGTTGGTCGAGATGATCGTCAAAAGCTATGATGCGCTGCCCCCCGGTCAGGCATGGCTCGGCGCGGCCAAGCTTGAAAACATCGCGATATTTGGCGGCTACACCTTCCTTGCCGGTCTGCTGCTGGCGCTGCCGGTCGGCTTTCTGCTGCTCTGCCTCAACATCGTTGTCGGCATGATTTCGCGCGCCGCTCCGGCGCTGAACCTGTTCGCGGTCGGTCTGCCCGTCAGTCTCGCCGTGGGAGTTCTGGCCCTCGCGCTCTCTTTTCCGGTGATGGGCGACTATATCCTCGTCATCATCAATGAGGCGCTCGCTGCAGTCCAGCATCTGGTGCTCGACTGATGGCAGAGGAATTCGGCGAACGGACAGAAGCCCCAACACCCAAGCGGCGCAAGGACGCGACTGAAAAGGGTGACATCCTTCGCAGCCGAGAATTCGCAACGGCGCTGGTGGTTATGGCCGGGTGCGGCTGGCTGGCATTGTTCGGCCCGTCACTGATGGCGGCATGCAAGGCTGTCATGGCCGCCGGCTTCCAGTTTACCCATGCCGATATTGAGAATTTCTCTCCCTTCCGCCCGCTTGCGGAGGCCGGATGGAAGCTCGTCACGCCCATCAGTTCACTGCTCGCCATTTCCATCATCGCCGCGATTCTCAGTCAGGCCGGGCTGGGGGCGCTCCAGTTCAACGGCGCGTTACTCGCACCCAAGGCTTCGCGGATCGATCCGGGCGCGGGCTTGAAGCGCATCTTCGGGCCGCAAGGCTGGATGGAGCTTGGCAAGTCGTTGCTCAAGGTCATCCTGCTCGGCTGCATTGGTAGCTATATGCTGTGGACCACTTCGCGCAGCACGCTCGGGCTGATGTCATCCGACATCAACAGCGCTGTCGGCGGGCTAGGCAGCACGTTGACGGGCATCGTCTTTGCCATGGCCTTTGGGCTGTTGCTGATCGCTGGCGTCGATGTGCCGGTCCAGATCATCCGCCTGCTCGGCAAGCTCCGCATGTCGAAGCAGGAGATCAAGGACGAGCATAAGGAAACCGAAGGCTCGCCGGAAGCCAAGGGTGCGATGCGCGCGCGTCAACATGCCATGGCCAAGCGTAACATGCGCAAGGCCGTGTCCGAGGCGCATGTCGTCCTCACCAACCCGACGCATTTCGCCGTCGCGCTGCGTTATGACCGCGACAATGATCAGGTGCCGGTCGTCGTGGCCAAGGGCCGCGGTGTTCTTGCCGAAGCGATCCGCGAGCTGGCTGGCGAGAACCGCCTGCCGATCCTTGAATATCCGGCGATTGCCCGCGCGCTCTACTACACGAGCCGCGAGGGACAGGAGATTCGTGATGATCTCTACACCGCGATCGCGACAATCCTGGCCTTTGTCTTCGGTCTCAATGTCGAAGCCGGTGGCACCGCACCCTTCGTCCCAGTTCCGGCCACGGCGCGCTTCGATGAAAATGGCGTTCAGGGATAAACAAGATGCGCAGACAGCCGTTTAACAAGGTAGCAATCTCGCCGGGGTTCAGGCCATGACAACAACGACGCCCACGGCGACATCTTCCTCACAGATCACGCTTGCGCTTGGCGGTGGCTCGGGCATCGACACGACGACGATTGTCCAGGCGCTGGTCAACGCGCAGTTCGCCGGCAAGACCTCTGCGCTGACCAAGAAATCGACCGCTGTCACGGCACAGATTTCCGATGTAGCCAAGCTGCAAAGCGGCATTACCGGCTTCTCGTCCGCGCTGGGCACACTTGCCAGGGGCGGTACGCTGCTGACGCAACCGACCAGCTCCAACACCGCCGTGGCCAGCCTTACCGCAGTGATCGGCAGCAAGATTGGCAGCATCAACGCCTCGCTGACCGTTTCGCATCTTGCCGCCGCACAGGTGGCGACCACGACGACCCCGGTCGCTTCGCGGACAACGTCGGTCGGTACCGGCAACCTTACGCTGACCTTTGGCACCGCCACTGTCGATAGCGGCGCAATGACCGCCTTTCACGCTGACAGCGCAACACCGGTAACAATCGCCATCGACTCGGCGCACCAGACGCTTGACGGGATTGCCAGCGCCATCAATGCCGCAAAGGCGGGGGTCACTGCCTCGATCATCACTGATTCCGATGGCAGCGCGCGGCTGACCATCAAAGGCGCAACCGGCAGCGCCAGGGCCTTTACCCTGTCCGGCGACACGCCGGCATTGTCGGCGCTGAACATTGGCGTGGGTGAGAGCGCAACAAGCATCGGATCAGTCGCTGCCAACGCGGCGTTCAGCCTTGATGGCGTTGCAGTGGAACGTGCCAATAACAGCTTTTCTGATCTGATTGACGGTGTGAAGTTCACCTTGACCGGTGCCGGAACGACAACGCTCGGTTCCTCTCGGCCAACCAGCGCGCTGACCCAGGCAGTGAACGACTATGTCGAGACCTATAACCAGCTTCATTCGCTCATTGCCACTGCCACCGATCCGATTACCGGGACGCTGAAAGGTGATACGGCTGCGGCAACCATGGCGCGTGCGCTGTCCAAGCTGCCATTGACCAACCTGGTCACGGGCGGGGCAAGCGGGGCCCCAACCACCCTGGCCGAGATCGGCGTCGCGACCAACCGTGACGGGTCGTTGAGCGTCCGCAATGATGTGCTGCAAAAGGCGCTGACTTCTTTTCCGGACGCGGTTGAGGCGATGTTCGCCGATGGCAGCGGATCAAGCGGTCACGGTATCAGCGCGGCGCTGGCGGCAATCTCGGCCAACGCAACCAGCGCGACCTCTGGCCTCGCCGGCAGCACCAGCCGTTACAATGCCTTGCAGTCGACCCTGAGCGACCAGCAGGACAAGCTGAAAACGTTGCAGGACAACACCAAGAACCGTCTGACCCAGCAATATTCTGCGATGGACTCACGCGTCGCCGCCTACAAATCGACCCAGACCTTTCTCAAGGCGCAGATTGACGCCTGGAACAAGCCGTCCAACTGACCATGGCAGCTTATGCAACAGCCTTCGGCCGCAGCGCCGAGGAAACATATCGTCAGATCGACGCCACCGGGCGCACGGCCGAAGCCGATGGTCCCGCACTGGTGCAGCTGCTTTATGAGGAGGCTATCCGTGCGTTACGCACTGCTGCCTGGGCGGTCGAACATCGGCGCTTTGCCATGAAGAGCGAGAAGCTGACCCGCGCCACCGCAATTCTCTTTGCGCTGGAGGCCGGGCTGGATTTCGATTCGGGCGGCGACGTCGCCGTTACACTCGCCCGGCTCTATGCGGGCGCCCGCAATACGATCGTCGCGGCTAGTCTGGGTGACGACCCCACCGCATTCCACAACGTCGCTGACACTTTGGTTGAGATCGCCGAGGCCTGGCGCACCGTCCGCGCAGCATGACCAATATGATCATGGTTGCCGCACAATTAACCGTTCGGTGACAGCAACGAGCCTAGCATGACCTCGGCAATTCTCACGGGAACTGACACAATGGAGCTTTTCGGCGAACTGAACCCGGCAACGCCGCGGCGCGGCCCCGTGCGAACCATCCTTGTCGTCGATGACAGCCGGACCAATCTGGGCGTGCTTGGCAAACGGCTTACCCATCTCGGCTATCTCGCGGTGCTGTGCGACAATGGCGCGGAAGCGCTTGATCTGATCGCCGCGCGCGGCTTCGATCTCGTTCTGCTCGATATGGTGATGCCGGTCATTTCGGGGCTGCATGTCTTGCGGGAAATTCGCGGCAGCCGGGACACGGTCGATCTTCCCGTCATCATGCTCACGGGCCGCAGCGACCCTGCCGCCGCTGTTGAAGCGCTGACGGCGGGTGCCGACGATCATGTCGCCAAGCCTTTTGCCTTTGAAGTCCTCAACGCACGGATTGAGCGCGTGCTGGAACGGGCGCGTCGCATTGCTGACCTGAAACGCTCCAATGCCTCGCTCGATGCCCGTATTGCCGCTCGGGCCATGGAATTGGGTGAGACCAAGACCGAGCTGGCCGCGACCCGTGCCGATCGTCAGCGCCTCGTCGCGTCAATCCAGACGCTCAACGATCAAATCGAGCGGCTCAACCCCGGAACCAGCGTCGCTGCATGAAATAGATGATGATCGCGGCACTGGTCACCAGACAAATGCCACCGATCGCATCGAACGCCCAGGGCTCTTCGGCATAGGGCAGCCCCTTGACGTTCATGCCATAAAGCCCGGTCAGGAATGTCAGCGGCAGGAAGATCATCGCGACAATCGAGATCAGCAGCGCCCGTGAATCAATCTGTTCGGCCCGCAGGTCGGTCAGTGCCTCATGCGCCAACGCAGAGCGTTCCCGGATGCTCTCCAGTTCCTCGGCCATGCGTGCCGCACGGTCCGCTGCGGAATTCAGGTGCAAGCGGTCATCATCCTGCAACCAGACACAGGGTAGCGCGGCGAGCTTTTCCAGCGCAGCGCGTTGCGGTGTCAGAAACCGGCGATAACCGATCGCGGCAACGCGGACCTGGGTCACCGCGCGGCGCAGTTCAAACACCTTGTCAGCGTTGAGTTCCGCCTCACAATCGTCGAGCTGGTCACCAAGATCGGCAACTTCAGGATCAAGATCGGCGGTGATCGCACTGGCAAACTCGGCAATCAGATCACCCGGGTCAAGAATATGCCCCTGCTCAATGGCCTTGGCCACCTCGTCAATCGCGATCAACGGGTTACGCGTCACTGAGATAACCCGCCCCGCCTGCGCCCAGATACGCACTGAAGCGAGCGGATCAGACGAGGTCATCTGGTCACTCGATCGACCGCGCAGGTTCAGATAGGCGCCATCGCCCAACGCGTCGCAGCGCGGTCGTGTTTCGGTTGCTGTCAGTGGCTCGACAATATGGTCGGGTAACCCGGCTTCGCCTGCCAGCCATGCCTGTGCCTGTTCATTGTTGGTCGTGAGATGCACCCAGACCAACGCCGCACCACAGGCAAGCGCGCCCTCAACCGGCACGCGCCGGGCCTGTCCCTTGTCGACGCGATAGGCAAATCCGCTCATGCCATCTCCATAAAGATCGTCAGCCCCGGCCCGGGCGCCACCGGTGCGGTATCGCAGACAATCCGTTCAGCGTCAGCCCGCGCGCGATCAAGCAATGCCGCCGGTACGTCAGCACGGTGCAGGACATGGTCGGCCTGCGACAAAAGGCGCGCCTCGCGCAGTGTCAGTTCATCCGGGTCAGTCGAACGCACGCGAATTGTGACCAGCGCATCGCCAGACATCTTCCCGGCAGTTTCAAGCCACGCGCTGACATCCCGCCGCCCGGTCAACGGGTCGAGCGCGCCGCCCGGCCCGAGCGCCGCACCCAATGCCCGGCGCCGCGCAATGCCATCGGGAAAGTGCGCGCGGATCGTGGCGCGCGCAGCCCGCAACCTGTCCGCCAGCGCGCCCAGCCCATTCGGCAACAATGTTTCCAGCCGCTGCCGCAACGCCGCGGCGAGTCCGGCTGAGGCCCCGCCCGTGCCAATGGCGATCAGCACGGGGTGGCGATCAACAATGGCGGGCAAGGTGAAATCGCACAGCGACGGTCGATCAACCGCATTGACCAGAATGCCGCGTGCCTTGAGCCGTTCCACCGCCGCAACAGCTTCCGCCTCGTCATCAAGCGCAACAATGGCCAGCGCAGCGGCTATCTCCTCGCCGACAACCAGTGCCCCGGCGCGGTCGAGCAAGCGCCGTTTCGCCTCCGCCGCCGCTCCATCGCCCAGCAGAATCACCGGCCGGCCCGCCACCGTTACAAACAGCGGCAGGCTGTGCCAGGTCACGCGGTCAGCCAGTCCGGCAGGCGCTCCGCCGCGAGGATCGTTGCTGGTTCGATGCGGTCCGCGACCACCGCATATCGGTCGCCATCGACCATCACCTCGGGCACCAGCGCACGGCTGTTATAGGTCGAGGCCATGGTGGCGCCATAGGCACCGGCGGTGCGAAACACCGCCAGATCGCCCGACTTCACCGCATCAATGTCACGGCCCATGGCAAAGGTGTCGCCACTCTCGCACACTGGCCCCGCAATATTGGCCACCATCCGTTCGCCACTTGGCCGCACCGCGACAAAATCATGCCACGCATCGTACAGGGATGGCCGCGCCAGGTCGTTCATCGCCGCATCAACAATGACATAGGGATTGACGGCTGCTGGTTTGACCCAGATCACCTCGGTCAACAAAATCCCGGCATTGCCGGCAATAAAGCGCCCGGGCTCGAACATCAGCTGCACATCCCAGCCTTTGGTAACCCGTGCGACCATCGCGCCATAGGCGTCGGGGCTCGGCGGCACATCGCCCGCCTTATAGGGTACACCAAGACCACCACCAAGATCGACGCGCTCGATGTTGTGGCCTGCCGCGCGCAGTTCAGCGACCAGCGCGCCGATCCGTATATAGGCGGCTTCGAGCGGGGCAAGGTCGAGCAACTGGCTGCCGATATGGATCGCCACGCCGCGCATGTTCAGGCCCGGCAACGCAGCCAGCCGCCCGTACATCGCCACCGCCTGGTCAATCGCCACGCCAAACTTGTTTTCGCGTTTGCCGGTCGAGATCTTGGCATGGGTGCCGGCATCAACATCCGGATTGACGCGCAGGGTGGCGTCAGCATTGGTGCCAGCTGCCGTGGCAATCGCGGCGAGAACCTCACCCTCTTCTTCCAGTTCGAGGTTGAACTGGCCGATCCCGGCCTTGAGCGCGCTGGCCAGCTCTCCGCGCGTCTTGCCGACGCCGGAAAAGACGATGTCGCGGGCCGGCATTCCGGCAGCAAGCGCGCGCTGCATCTCGCCAACCGACACAACATCGGCGCCATAGCCACGCTGGGCCAGGACGGCGAGCACCGCGCGATTTGGGTTGGCCTTGATGGCATAGGCGAGGTGGAAATTTTCCACGCCGGCATCAACCAGGCCAGCGCGAAACACGTCAGCATGCCGTTCAAAGGTGGCACGAGAATAGACATAGACCGGCGTGCCGACTTCGGCGGCAATCCGTTCCAGCGGGACACCCTCGGCGTGGAGGGCCCCGTCGATCAGCGAAAAATGGTCCATCAGCGGCTGGGTGGCAGATCGAATTCGTCGCTGCGCCGCTTTTCGGAATCGGTCAGCAGTTCATCGCTGCGCGCGGGGCGCGCCTGATTTGACGGCGTCAGCAACTGCGTGGTGGTTGGCGTCGCGCGCGCGCCATAAGGCGCGACAGGCATGGCAACACCCTTGGCCGGTTTGAGTCCCGCCATCGATCCGCACGCTGCCAGCAGCAGCGCCAGGGCCAGCCCAATCACCACCTTCATCACCTGTCTCCTCCGCGTGCCGCGCGGATCGCCGCACGCACATTGGCCGGCGCGGTACCGCCAAAGCTCGTTCTGCTGGCGACCGATGCATCGACCGTCAACACATCATAGACGCGCTGGTCGATTCGCGCATCCAGTGCAACCAGATCCTCCAGCGGCACGCGGTCAAGCGGCACGCCCAGTTCCTCGGCGCGCTTCACGGCCCGGCCCGTGATGTGATGTGCCTCGCGGAACGGAATGCCCGCTTCCCGCACCAGCCAGTCGGCAAGGTCGGTGGCGGTGGCAAAGCCAGCTTCCGCCGCGCCGCGCATCCGCTCCGTGCGGAAGGTTGCGCTCTCAACCATGCCGGTCATTGCCGCAATCGACAGACCGAGCAGGTCATGCGCCTCAAAGACCGGCGGCTTGTCGTCCTGCATGTCCTTTGAATAGGCCAGCGGCAGGCCCTTCATCGTTATCATCAGCGCCGTCAGGCACCCGATGATCCGCCCGCTATGGCCGCGCACCAGTTCGGCGGCGTCCGGATTGCGCTTTTGCGGCATGATCGACGAGCCGGTCGACCATTGATCCGACAAGGCAACAAAACCAAAGGGCTGTGACGCCCACAGGATGAACTCCTCTGCCAGCCGAGAGAGATGCAGGGCACATTGTGCTGCGGCAGTAAGATATTCGATGGCAAAATCGCGATCGGAAACCCCGTCGAGCGAATTGCGCGTCGGTCCGTCAAAACCCAAAGCAGTCGCCGTCGCCACGCGGTCAATCGGAAAGCCGGTCCCGGCAAGTGCCGCAGAACCGAGCGGGCACAGGTTGAGCCTCGCCCGCGCATCGGCAAACCGGCTGCGGTCCCGCGCGATCATTTCATGATAGGCCATCAAATGATGGCCCAGCGTTACGGGTTGCGCACTCTGCAAATGGGTGAAGCCGGGCATGACGCTGTCGGCATGTTCCTCGGCGCGCATCAGCAGCGCCTGCTGGAATGCGATCAGCGCAACCTCGACCTGGTCAATCGCGTCGCGCACCCACAGCTTGAAATCTGTCGCAACCTGATCATTGCGGGAACGCGCCGTGTGCAGCCGGCCGGCAACCGGGCCGATCTTCTCCGCCAGCCGGGCCTCGGTCTGCATATGAATGTCTTCAAGGCTGAGATCATCGGCAACACCATGCGCTTCATAATCAGCAGCCACTGCCGCCAGTCCGGCGCTGATTGTTGCGGCATCCTCCACCGAGACAATGCCCTGCTGGCCGAGCATGGCGACATGCGCCTGCGATCCAGCCACATCCTGTCGCCACAATCGCTTGTCGAATGGGATCGAGGCATTTATCTCGCGCATCACCGCTGCCGGACCTTCGGCGAAGCGGCCGCCCCACATCGCATTGGATGCGCGTCCCATGGCCTCTTTCATATCCTTCCGCTCGGTGATCGTGCCGCTCCTGTTGCTGGGCGCTGTCGCCGGGTGCGATAAGCAAGACTCGCCTGGCCCGCAAGCGATGCCCAGCAAGCTCCCGATAGAGGGCACTGGCACACCGCTCAACCCCGCCGCCGATCCTGCGCGGGACAAGGGCCCCGTTGATGTAATCGGCACACTGGACCGCAGCCATAAGGGCGAAGCTGCTCCTGCCGTAACCTTCACGGACCCGACGGGAAAACCAAGCTCGGTCAAGGCGTTCGCGGGGAAGCCAATCTTGCTCAATCTGTGGGCAACCTGGTGCGGCCCCTGTGTGGCGGAGATGCCGACGCTCGACAAGGCTGCCGCTGGCTTTACCGTCATTGCGGTAAGTCAGGATATTGGCGCAGACGGCGCGACCAAGGCATCGCTATTCCTGCACGGTCACGGCTTGACACACCTTCAGCCCTATACTGATCCCGAGACGCAGTTGAGCGTCGCCTACAATGCCAGCCTGCCAACCAGCATCCTTTACGATTCGAGCGGCCATGAGGTGTGGCGCATGACCGGCGGGATGGACTGGACGACCGAGACCGCAAAACAACTTCTCGCCGAGGCCCGCTGACCATGGCTGACCCGATCCTGACGCAGCGCGACGGCGCGATCCTGACCGTTACGCTCAACCTGCCCGACAAGCGCAACCCGGTGTCCGACAATGGCCTGATCGACCGCCTGATCGCTACCATGCATGAGGCAGACAGCGACATTGGCGTGCGGTGCGTCATCCTGACCGGCGCAGGCAGCGCCTTTTCGGCGGGCGGCGATCTCAAGGCGATGAAGGCGGGCAGCGGTCTGCGCGCCGGCCTGCCCGCCCAGACGCGGCGCAATTATCGTGAGGGCATCCAGCGCCTGCCGCTGATGTTCCACGCCCTTGAAGTGCCCGTGATTGCCGCGATCAACGGGCCGGCGATCGGCGCCGGGCTTGATCTGGCCTGCATGTGCGATATTCGCGTCGCCGCAGACACGGCGGTGTTCGCCGAAAGCTTCGTCAAGCTGGGTATCGTCCCCGGTGACGGTGGCGCATGGTTGCTGCCACGCGTGATCGGGTTCAGCCGCGCTGTCGAGCTGACGCTGACGGGGGAGACAATCAACGCGGCCACCGCGCTGGAAATTGGTCTGGTCAGCCGGGTGGTCCCGGCCGAAGAACTGCTCGCCGCCGCGCGCGCCATTGCCGACAAGATCGCCGCCAACCCGCCCCATGCCGTCCGCATGACCCGCCGCCTGCTGCGCGAGGCGCAGACGGCAACCCTGGCCAACACGCTGGAACTGTCCGCCGCGATGCAGAGCCTCGCCCATGCAACGCGTGACAATGAGGAAGCGATCAACGCCTTTATCGAACGTCGCGCGCCGGACTTTACGGGCGAGTAGGCTGCGACAGCGCGCAGCACAGCGATTAATGGGAGGTGAGAATGGCGACAGGTGTCGTGAAATGGTTCAACGCCGGCAAAGGATATGGATTCATCACGCCGGACGATGGCGGTGCCGATCTGTTCGCCCATTTTCGGGAAATCCTGAGCGACGGCTACAAGTCGTTGGATGAAGGCCAGCGCGTCAGTTTCAAAGTCACGCAGGGCCCCAAAGGCTTGCAGGCGTCGGAAATTACGACTGTAACGGACTGAGATCGAATAGTGTGTCGGGCGTACCCGAGCTTCATTGAACACATGTCGACATTGCGAAGCGAGGACCAATGAAGCTGCCCGACATCCCCTTCACCGTTACCGACTGGTCACAGGTTCCGGCGTCCCTTCACCCCGGCGCCACGGGTGAGGCCCGCTGGCGCACCCAGGACATTGATGGCGTTCGCGTCCGCATCGTTGAATATTCGCCAGGCTATGTTGCCGATCACTGGTGTGATCGTGGGCACATCCTGTTCGTGCTTGAGGGCGAGCTGGACACCGAGCTGCGCGACGGGCGGATATTCCGGCTGACTGCCGGTATGAGTTACCGCGTGTCGGACTTCGGCGATGCAGCGCATCGATCCTCGTCACCGAAGGGCGCAAGGTTGTTCATCGTCGATTGATCCGGCCAATACCGGAAACCGATCCAGCGTCAAAAATAGTCTGGATCTTCAAAATACGCCGCCTCATGCGGCAACCCGGCACTGACCGAGTCCCCAAACACCGCCGGGCGCTTTTCCAGAAATGACGCAACGCCCTCGGCAGCATCTGATGCGGCACCGCGTGCCCAGATCATCCGGCTGTCGATCCGATGCGCCTCCATCGGATGCGCCGCGCCAAGCATCCGCCACAACATCTGCCGGGTCAGCGCGACCGACACCGGTGCCGAGTCGGCCGTCAGTTCCAGCGCCAGCGCACGGGCGGCGGGAAGCAGGTCTTCCGGCGCATGGAGCGAGCGGACCAGCTTTCTGGCCTGCGCTTCCTCGGCGGCAAATACCTTGCCGGAATAGCACCATTCCAGCGCCGTCTCGATGCCGACTATACGCGGCAGGAACCAGCTTGACGCGGCCTCGGGCACGATGCCGCGCCGCGCGAACACAAAACCGAACCGGGCCGTGGTGCTGGCAAGGCGGAAATCCATCGGCAACAGCATCGTCGCGCCAATGCCGACGGCCGCGCCATTGATCGCCCCGATCACCGGCTTGCGGCAGTTGAAAATCCGCAACGTCAACCGCCCGCCATTGTCGCGCGCGCCGGGGTGCGACAGGTCAACGCTGCCATCCTCGCGCAGCGGCGATCCAAGATCAAAGCGGTCAGCGCGATCCTTATAGTCAAAGGTCGATGCACCTGCCCCAAGGTCCGCCCCGGCGCAAAAGGCGCGCTCGCCACTGCCCGTAACGATCACGGCGCGCACGCTATCGTCAGCATCAGCCTGATCGAAGGCGGCGACCATTTCGCGCATCATCAATGGCGTAAAGGCATTCATCCGGTCCGGGCGGTGCAGCGTGATCGTCAGGATGCCGCCGCTGACATCAACCTGGATAGTTTCAAAAGCCATGTTGCGCTCCTCACCTGCAGGGTGCTGCGCCAACCCTCATCATTTCCGTCAGGCTGGCAAGCCCGCCGGGTCAGAAAAGCAGTTTGCCACCGACAAGCGCAAGCGTTCCGGCAAGGATCGGCTGCAATACGCGATCAGAAACGCGCGTCGAGACGAGACTGCCAAGAATGATCCCAGGAATTGAGCCGACCAGCAGTGACAGCAGCAGCGCGAGGTCAACCGAGCCCATCGCCCAATGCCCCGTACCGGCAATCAGGGTGAGCGGTACGGCGTGCGCAATATCGGATCCGACCAGGCGATTGGTCGGCAGGCGGGGGTAAAGCACCAGCAACGCCGTCATGCCGAGCGCGCCTGCGCCGACCGATGACAGCGATACCAGCACGCCAAGGATTGCACCCAACAACACCGTCAGGCGCGCAATCCGGCGGTCAGAAAGCCGGTCAAGCGCCGGTCCATAGCGCCTGACAAGGCGCGCCCGGAAAAACATGGCAATGGCCGTTGCAATCAATGCCACGCCCAGCGTGACCGTAACCAGCCGGTCAGTGCCGTTGAAACGCGAGCCGACATAATGCATCGCCAGCAGGGTGATGATCGTCGCCGGGACACTCCCCAGCGCCATGCGTCGCACCACCTTCCAGTCCACCGTCTGACCGAAACCATGCACTGCTGTGCCAACGCTCTTGGTCGCCGAGGCATAGAGCAGGTCTGTCCCGACCGCCGTTACCGGGTGGAACCCGAACAACAATACCAGCAACGGCGTCATCAGCGACCCGCCACCGACACCGGTCATGCCAACCAATACGCCAACGGCAAAGCCGGCCAGCGAGTATAGCGGGTTGATCAGAAAGTCGCTCATCACAGCCAATCCCTGCCGCGGATATGCGCCCGCCGATTCGCAGCGCATCCGTCACGCTCTGTCTATCTTGTTTGCGGGGCAAGGGGGCGAGGTAGAAATTCTCGTCACGGTGATGCTGTGGCTGTGGTCGCCAATCTGAAATGTTCAGCCCCAGGGTGCCGCAGCGGAATCAGCGATATAGCGAGAAACGCTGGCCAGCGACGATGATCGGCCTAAATAATCAAACGAATCAAATGGGAGAGTCACCGTGCATCTTGATTTCAGCCCCGAGGATCTGGCCTTCCAGCAGGAAGTGCGGACCTTCATCGCGGAAAATTATCCGGCCACCTTGCGCGGCAAGCAGGATGAAGGCGACGAGCTGTCCAAGGAGGATTTCCTTTCATGGCACCGGGTCCTGGCCAAAAAGGGCTGGGTCGCGCCGGCATGGCCGGTGGAATATGGCGGCACGGGCTGGTCACCGACGCAGAAATATATCTGGTCTGAGGAAACCGCGCGCGCCGACTGCATCCGGTTGATGCCCTTTGGCCTGTCGATGGTCGGGCCAGTCATCTACACCTTTGGTACCGCCGAGCAGAAGGCGCGTTTCCTCCCGCGCATCCTGTCCGGTGACGACTGGTGGTGCCAGGGCTATTCAGAACCTGGCTCGGGTTCCGATCTTGCCTCGCTGCGCACGCGTGCCGTGCTTGAGGGCGACCATTATGTCGTCAACGGGCAAAAGACCTGGACGACGATGGCGCAGCATGCCGACTGGGGATTCTTTCTTGTCCGCACCAACCCTGATGCGAAACAGCAGGAGGGCATCAGTTTCCTTCTCGCTGACATGAAGTCACCCGGCGTGACCGTCCGCCCGATCATCACGCTGGGCGGCGAGCATGAAGTCAACGAAGTCTGGCTTGAGGATGTCCAAGTGCCGGTTGAAAACCGCATCTATGAGGAAAACAAGGGCTGGACCTGCGCAAAATTCCTTCTGGCACACGAACGCACCGGCATCGCCGGGGTTGCCGCGTCAAAGCGCGGCGTCGAGAAGGTCAAGGCCATCGCGCGCGCTGAGATGGATGGCGATCGTCCGCTGATCGCCAATCCGTTCTTCCGCCGCAAGATTGCTGAGCTCGAGATGGATCTGACCGCACTCGAATATACCGAACTCCGCAGCCTGGCGGGCGAAAGTGCCGGCAAGGGCCCGGGACCGGAATCGAGCTTGCTGAAGATCAAGGGTTCGGAAATCCAACAGCGGCTGACCGAGCTCTCGCTTGAGGCCGTGGGCCATTATGGCGCGCCCTATTTCCGTGGTTTTGGCGAGGGCGACAACGAGCACCCGATTGGCCCGGACTATGCCCACCGCACCGCGCCAACCTATTTCAACGCCCGCAAGACGACGATCTACGGTGGTTCGAATGAAATCCAGCGCAACATCATCGCCAAGATGGTGCTGGGCCTCTGAGAGATTGACCGTGCCGCGCCATGGCGCGGCCACACGACAGGACAGGATGAACAATGGATTTCAGCTATACTGAAACGCAGGACATGCTGCGCGACACGCTCGCGCGCTTTCTTGCCGACACCTATGACTTTGAAACGCGCAACAAGATGCTGGCCCGTCCCGAGGGCCGCGACCCGGGCATCTGGCGCGCGCTGGCGACCGAGCTTGGCATCCTTGGCGCACCCTTTGCCGAGGAACATGGCGGCCTTGGCGGCGGCGCACTCGAAAATGTCATCATGATGGAGGAGCTGGGCAAGGTCATTGCGATCGAACCCTATCTGCAAACCGTCGTGGTTGGCGGCGGCGCGCTGAAACAGGCTGGCGGTCCGCTGGCCGACGCGCTGATTCCGGCGATTATCGGCGGCGATGCAATCATCGCCTTTGCCTATGCCGAGCCGCAGGGGCGCTATGACCTTGCCAATTTGCGCACCAGCGCAAAACAGCAGGGCAGCGGCTATGTGCTGAACGGCCACAAGAGCGTGGTCTATGCCGCGCCCTGGGCAACGCATCTGCTGGTCACGGCGCGGACCGGCGGCAGCCAGCGTGAGCGCGACGGCGTCGCATTGTTCATGATCGATGCCAGCCTGCCGGGGATCGTCCGGCGCGATTATCCGACCGTGGACGGTTTCCAGGCATCGGAGATTTATTTCGAGAATGTCGCGTTACCGGGCGAGGCGTTGCTGCCCGGCGGCATCGCCCTGATTGAACGGCTGGTAGATGAAGCGGCGGTGGCGATCTGCGGTGAAGCGTGCGGCGTGACGCGCAAGCTCCACGAAGGGACGCTCGATTATGCCAAGCAGCGCCAGCAATTTGGCCAGCCAATCGGTCGCTTCCAGGTGTTGCAGCACCGCATGGCCGACATGTTCATCGAGGTTGAGCAAATCGCCTCGATGACGTTGATGGCGACGCTCAAACTCGACCTGCCCGACGCAGAGCGCATGGCGGCGGTCAGCCTGGCCAAGGCCAAGGTATCGCGTTCCGCCCGGTTTGTCGGGCAGAACGCGATCCAGACCCATGGCGGTATTGGCATCACGCAGGAACTGGCGATCGGCCATTATTTCAAGCGTGCCACGATGATCGAAAACCAGTTCGGCTCGGCCGACTGGCACCTCGACCGCTTTGAACAGCTTACCCTGTCGGACGCAGGATAAGCCTGACCAAAACCTGCTGCCGGGAGGACGGAGAGCTCCGTTCCTCCCGGTGCCCGACCGGCGGATCGTACCGACGCCACCCAACAGCGCCACGTCCGGCTGTCAGCCAGTTTCCGCTGCAGCAAGCTCCCTGGCCCATTTGTAATCGGCTTTGCCGTTCGCCGCGCGCCTGACCGTCTCGACATGCACCATGCGGCGCGGCACCTTGTATCCCGCCAGGCGTGTTCGCGCGAAATCCAGCACTGCGGCGTCGTCGATCACATGGCCGGGCCGGGCCGACACCATCGCCGTCACGCGTTCCCCGAAACGTTCATCGGGGACGCCGACAACCAGTGCGTCCCACACACTGTCATGCGCCTTGAGCGCTTCCTCAACCTCTTCCGGGAAAACCTTTTCCCCGCCGGTGTTGATGCAGACCGAACCCCGCCCAAGCAGGATCAGTGAACCATCCGCCGCGACCTGGGCAAAATCACCGGGAAAGGAATAGCGGTGGCCCGCAATCGTGCGGAAGGTCCGGGCGCTCTTTTCCGGATCCTTGTAATAGGCCAGCGGGACAAAGCCGCCATTGGCCAGCATCCCGATTTCGCCTGACCCCGGTTGCACCTCCTCGTCGCGATCATTGAACACCCTTGTCGCGGCGTTGACGGCAAAGCGTGCCGTCTCCACCGGGGGCAAGGTTCGCGACACGACCGAGACACCGAGACTCCCTTCGGTCGAGCCGATTGAATCGCGGATTTCGACATCAATGAATTCTAGCAACCCCTGCTTGACCGGCGTCGAGAACATCACGCCGGACGAACCAATCACCTGCAGCGAGGTCAGGTCATAGGTCGTGCCGCGCGCCGCCGCCTCACGCAAGGCGGCGAGCAATGGCTTGGCAAAGGCGTCACCGACAATCGCCATGGCGTTGACCCGCTCGCGCGCAATGAACGCCCAGATGGCGTGCGGATCGAATTTCTCATCGCTGATCGTCGCAACGGCACCGCCAAGAAAATGCGCACCAAAGGCACCGATCCACATGCCGGTTGCGTGCATCAACGGGCAGGCAGGCAAGGCAATCGGCGCGGTCCCGGCCAGTTTGAGCGCCTCGACCTGGGCAAGCAGGTTTTCCGGCGTCACGGCCAGTCCCGGTGGCAGGCGCGAAACCGCCATGCCGGAGACCAGTTCGCCCTGGCGGTACATCACGCCCTTGGGCATCCCGGTCGTCCCGCCGGTGTAGATCATGTAAATATCGTCTTCGCTGTAATCGAGCCGTGGCAACGGCTCATGCGCTGCGATAATCGCCTCAAAATCTACCGCGTCAGCCATGACCTCGCTGGCGCCGCCGCCAAGGCAGACAAATAGTTTCAGGAGCGGCAACTGGTCGCGGATCGCCGCCAGTTGCGGCGCGAACCGTGCATCGAAGAACACCGCCTCGACATCGGCGTTGTCGAACAGATAGCGCAGTTCATGTTCGACATAGCGATAGTTGACGTTGATCGGCACCGCGCGCGCTTTGAAGATGCCAAATTGCGCCTCCATATAGGCACTGGAATTGAGCGCGTAGATCGCAACCTTGGCGTCGGGCCGGATTCCGGCACCAACCAGCGCCTGGGCAATGCGTGCAGCGCGATCCTCATATTCCCGCCAGTTGCGCCGCGTGACACCGTCGATCAGCGCCGGCTGGTCAGGAACCATGCCGGCAATCGTTTCAAACAGATCGGCGAAATGCCACAGCATCATCTGTCCTCCCGCGCCATCACGCGAACATGCGCGTCAGGCGCTCCGCCATCACCGCATTCGCCTGCGCCATGATGTTATCGACCAGCACCGCGCAGGTGGGAATGTCATGGATCAGCGCCTGGCTCTGCCCCGTGGTCCAGATGCCGCCGTCCAGGTCACCGTCACGCAGCACATTTTCACGACCGCGCGCGCCAGCCATCAGCGCCCGCACATCGTCAAAGCTCTTGGTCGGATCACGCTGGATTTCCGCCACCTGCTCGGAAATGGCATTGCGTGCGACGCGTGCAGTGTTGCGCAGCGAACGACCGACCAGCACCGTGTCGCATTCCGTGTTGGCGACGATCTGCTGCTTTACATTGGCATGGATCTGCGCCTCGACCGTTGCACAGAAGCGCGTACCCATGTTGACGCCTTCCGCACCCAGCGCCAGCGCCGCGACCAGCCCGCGACCATCGGCCATCCCGCCTGAGGCGATCACGGGTACGTCAACCGCATCAACCGTTGCCGGCAGCAACACGACCAGGCCAATGTCATCCTCGCCGGGGTGGCCGGCACATTCAAAGCCGTCGATGCTGATCACATCAACGCCAAGCTTCACCGCCGAGACCGAGTGACGCACAGAGGTGCATTTGTGGATCACCTTGACCCCGGCTTCCTTGAAACGCGGGAGATGGTCGCGCGGCGCGCGCCCTGCCGTCTCGACGATCTTGATGCCGGAGGCGATGATCGCCTCGCGATAATCATCATAGGGTATCGGATTGATGGACGGCAGCAGGGTCAGATTCACGCCAAAGGGCTTGTCGGTCAGTGACCGTGTCTTCTCGATCTCGGCGAGCAACGCCTCGCCGCTGGGGAACATATGCGCGGTGATAAATCCCAGTGCCCCGGCATTGGCGACCGCCGCCACCAGCTCGCCATAACCGACGCCGGTCATGCCACCCATGACGATCGGGGTCTCAACGCCGAACATTTCCGTGATGCGTGTCTTCATGCTGAAATCCCCTCTCCCGTCATCATGGCCGGTTCGGCCCGGTTATCCCGTACATCGCTAGCGCATTCCACCATGGCCCGCGCGCATTTTTCAGCACCGTCGCGAGATCGACCGAACAATGTCGTTTGACCGGCACGCCTCGCCACGGCATCCCATGATGCAAAGCAGGATTTGGGAGCTGAAGATGACCGACGTAACGGGGCTGGAACTACGTTCAGCGGTGGATGCCGAAGGAACGCTGACACTGAACCTGGAGGAGGTCACGCTGACCGCCCCGGTTGATGATGAGGTGATCGTCCGGGTCGAAGCCGCACCGATCAACCCGTCGGATCTCGGTTTGCTGCTCGGCCCCGCCGATGTCACGACGCTCGCCGCATCGGGCAGTGCTGACCGGCCAACACTGCGCTTCACCGTGCCGACCGAGCGCATGGGTGGCGTGCGCGCACGGATTGGTCAATCGCTGCCGGTCGGCAATGAAGGGGCCGGTACGGTGATCGCTGCCGGAGAAGGTGCCAAGGCGTTGATCGGCCGCAAGGTCGGGATGCTGGGTGGCGCGATGTACACCCAGTTTCGCAAACTCAGGCTGCGCGACGTGGTGCCGCTGCCCGACGGTGCCAGTGCCGCCGATGGTGCGGCCCTGTTCGTCAACCCGCTGACCGCACTCAGCTTTGTCGAGACGATGAAGATGGAGGGCCACAAGGCCATCGTCCATACCGCTGCGGCGTCCAACCTCGGGCAGATGCTGCAGAAAATCTGCCTCGCTGACGGCGTGGCCCTGGTCAACATCGTGCGCAGCGCGGCGCAGGCCGACATCCTGCGCAACATCGGTGCGACCCATGTCCTTGACAGCACCGCCCCCGATTTCCGCAGCCAGCTGGTCGATGCCATTGCCGAAACCGGCGCGACCATTGCCTTTGATGCGCTCGGCGGCGGGACGCTTGGCAGCGACATCCTGCAATCGATGGAGCAAGCCGCAAACCGCAATGCCAGCGAATATAGCCGCTATGGCTCAAGCACGTTCAAGCAACTCTATATCTATGGCGCGCTGGACCTGTCGCCGACGGTGATGAACCGCCTCGCCTTTGGCTTTTTGTGGAGCGTCGGCGGTTTCCTGCTGACCCCGTTCCTGCAAAAGGCACCGAAGGAAGTCGTCGCCGCCATGCGGCAGCGCGTGCTTGATGAGCTGCACACGACCTTTGCCAGCCACTATACCGCCACGATCAGCCTGGCCGGCGCGCTGAACCCGGACGTGTTGATGGCCTATCAGCGCAAGGCGACCGGTGAGAAATATCTGATCGACCCGTCCCTGTAACGGGCGATACGCCCAGGCGGGCGGCGCACCACCTGTGTCGCTTGTTGCAACCTGACCGCCTCGACCCGATCTTACGCCAGTGGCTGACAGAAAGGCGCGCGGTCAACCGGATGAAAGGCTGTCGCCATGACCACGGCAATGCGGATTGATTTCGTCTCTGACGTGGCCTGTCCGTGGTGCGTCATTGGCCTGCGCGGGCTTGAACAGGCCCTTGATGCGGTCGGCGATCTGGTGACGGCGGAAATCCATTTCCAGCCGTTCGAGCTCAATCCCGACATGCCGGCCGGAGGGCAGGATGTGGGTGAGCATATCCGCCAGAAATATGGCGCCACGCCGGAACAGTCCGCCGCCAATCGCCAGATGATCCGCGACCGCGCTGCCGAGCTGGGCTTTACCATGACCATGGCACCGGGCAGCCGCATCTATAATAGTTTCGACGCCCATCGCCTGCTGCACTGGGCCGGGATCATGGGCCGCCAGCGCGCGCTGAAACACGCCCTGTTCGCGGCCTATTTCACTGACCAGAGCGACCCCGGCGATGTCGAGATACTGGTCGCGGTTGCCGGTAAGGCCGGGCTTGACCGTGACGCCGCGCGCAAGGTGATCACCACTGGCCAATATGCTGATGAAGTGCGCGCCGATGAACGGCTATGGCGATCCGAAGGGATCAATGCCGTCCCCACCATCATCATCAACCGCAAATATGTCATCTCGGGCGGTCAACCTGCCGCCGTCTTTGAACGGGCACTGCGCAGCATCGCCGCCGAGCGGTAATCCCCACGGGCTGCATATGGTCCGGCGCCGGTGACGCGCTTGCGGTCGGCAAGATGATGCACGGCAACAATGTTGCCACTCTTTCCTTTTCTGAAAGCAGTCGCGTCGATTCTCGCGCGCTGAAATATTATTGAGATACATCCGTCACAATTGAATGCGATATGTCTCCGCTATATAACGCAAAATAGCGAACGTTTTTTAGAACCATTTCGGATGTATTTATTACGCGTGAAAACACGATAATGTATTTGTCGTCGAATTGACTCGTCGATCGCCATTGTTCAATAATGTCGTCCACGATATTTTTGCTCGATTGGAAAACGAAATGGCTCCCCCGGCGTCACTAATCTGCAATTTTACCATTTCGGCTGATTTTGCGGTCGGCGTGTCCTTTCAGAGCGCCGATAATGGCGCCAGCTATGGTGGCCTGATCACTGTTTTCACCCCGGCAACATCGGGGCCAGTAACAACCGGCCTGTGGGACAATGATGGCAATGTGTTTTTCACTGTCTATGACGCCGAAACCCCCACCCTCAACTGTGTGATCAATTCCGGTTCAACGCCCGGAACCTGGGATCCCTATGTCGTTGTTGCCGAGGAATCTGGCCTGACCTGCACGCTTACTGGCCCACAGCCCGCCGGTGACAACAGCTATGATTATACGATTGCCGTCGCGCGCACCTGAAATGCGGTTTCGGCCTGAGCGCAGCGCAGGCATCAGCAAACAATAGTGAGGAGCGAACATGTCCGCCGCTTATCTTTTTTCGGTCAGCCTGCTCGACGCGAGCGAAAATCCCAACATCCTGTCGGTGTGGCAAAGTGGTACGATGGCGCTCGACACGAGCCAGCCGGCTGCGGTGACCGGCGTGTTGAACCTGCCCGGCTTCTATAAAGAGCCGATCCCGTTCAGTGGCGCAACGGTGCCCCCCGGGACGCAAGCGGGCACGATCATCTCGGTCACCGGACAAAGTTCCGAGGCCGAAATCACCCTCAGCCTTGTCTATAATCTCGACGGCTTTCTTTACGATGGCAGCTATCTTGGCGGCCTCGCGTCGATTCTCGACTATGGCGCGCAGGAGACCTATCTCTATGTGATCCAGGGGCTCTCGCCACAAGGGTCACTGGGCACGGTGCTGAAGACGATGGCGGCGGCAGCGGGCAAGCGATCCCGGCAAGGTTGAGCTTCGCCGCGTCACTCTTGCGGTGCGGCGGGGAGTCTTTCTGGATAGTTCGGCGTCTGCCGCAACGCGGGGAGAGGTGAAGTGAGCGCAGATTTCAAGGTTCGCGGAACGAACGCCAATGCCCCCTTCAACCTGACCGTGCATCGCGGCGATGGCATGTGCCTGCTCGCGATGGACTGGAAAGCTGATTCCCCGCCCGATGATTTTGTCGGTTTTGCCATCGAGTTCCGCCCACCCGGCGGCGATCGATATTATGCCGTCAACAACCGCCTGTGCTTCCCCGGTCGGGAAAAGCCGCCGGCACCGGATGGCAAGGCGGCGCAATATCCCTCGACCGAAGCCCCCTTCCAGACATTTCGCTGGGTGCATTTCCCGCGCGATGCCGACAAGCCTGCGCCCTTTTCCTATCGCGTGACGCCGATTTTCATGGGCGACAATGATGCGATGAGCCGGGGTGAGCCACAGGAAGTGGCGCTTGAACTGCAACGCGAGACCTTTCCCGGCGCGCTCGACATCGCCTTCACGCGGGGATTTGTCTCGTCCCAGGCCTTTGCCGACAAATTTGGCGGCGCCGATGGTCTCGCCAAACTCATCCCCGGTGATGCCGATGAGGGTCTTGAGTTTGTCCCCACCCACCCCCAGGCGGCCCAGGCCTATGCCTGGATGGGGTTCGATGCGCGGGAGCGTATTCTCAACCTGCTGCAGGCGGCGCGGGATGACCAGGCCGAGGTGCGGGTGGTGGCCTATGAGCTCAACCTGCCCGAGATCGTGTCCCTGCTTGAGCAGATCGGCCCCCGGCTGAAGATCATCATTGATGACAGCGTGTCGAAGAGCAAAAAGAAGGACGGCACCATTGTCATCAAGGACAAGGGCGCGCCCGGATCAGCCGAAAGCAAATCGGCCGCCCGGCTGGCCGCAGCGGGTGCCGCTGTGGTGCGGCAACATATGTCCGGCCTGCAACACAACAAGATGATCGTGGTCGATGGCCCGACTGTGCAGGCCGTGGTGTGCGGATCGACCAATTTTTCGTGGCGCGGTTTTTACGTGCAGGCAAACAATGCCGTGATCATCCGGGGCAAGGACATTGTCCGGATGCAGTTGGCCGCCTTTGATGCTTACTGGAGCAGCGCGGACGATTTTCGCGCCAGCGATGCCGCCGTGTGGCGCGCCCTGCCGCTGGCCGAAATTGACGGCCAGATCGACATGTCGCCACACAGCAAGCCGCGCGCGGTGCTCACCTCGATCGGCAACGACATTCGCATGGCCCATTCCAGCCTGTTCTATTCGCTCGCCTTCCTCAACCAGACCTCGGGCGCGGTGACGGATGCGGTGACGGCGGTGACGAAGGATCCGGCGATTTTCGCCCTTGGCATTTCAGACAAGCGCACCGGCATTACCGTCCAGGGCGCTGACGGGAATTCGGCACCGGTCTATTCCAGCGCGCTGGTCAAGAACCTGCCTGAACCATTCCGCTCGGAATCTTCCGGCGGCAGCGGCGTGAAGATGCACCACAAATTTGTCGTGATCGATTTCGACAAGCCTTCCGCGCGGGTTTACACCGGCTCGTTCAATTTCTCGACCCCCGCCGATGTCAGCAACGGAGAGAATCTCCTGCTGTTTCGCGACCGGCGGATCGCCACCGCCTATATGATCGAGGCGTTGCGCATCTATGATCATTATCGCTTCCGCATCGCCCAGGCCGAAGCAAAGTCCTCGAAGCAAAAACTCGAACTGCGCCGCCCACCCAAAGCCGGGCAGGAGAGCTGGTGGAAACGCTTCTACACCGAGCCGCAAAAGATCAGGGATCGCGCGCTGTTCGCGGGTTGAGCAAACTGCCCCGCGCGCCTGCGGGTCATCACCGGGGCGGCGGGGCGAACAGCTCATCCTCAATCAGCGCCGGCGGCAGGATGCCCGGCGCCATGACGCGGGCGAACACCTCCCCCATGGCGAGGGGCTGACCAGCCCGATCAGCCTCATGCGAGGCGCGGGCGAACAAATGCTCAAGTTGCAGCTTGCCGACGATATAGCTCGGCCCATAGCCCGGCTGGCGCAGGTAGAGCAGTTGCTCAAAACCGACGAGCGCGCTGCTCGCGTTGGACCAGTGGCGCGGCGTCCATTGCGCATGGAACTCCCCGGCCTGGGCGAGATTGATCTCATTTGCCTGGACATGCAGCGACGCCAGCCCCCGCGCTGCCCGGTTTGCCAGCATGATCCAGACCAGTTCCCGACCATGCGGGATGTCGTCATACAGCCCGGCCTGCATGACATTTTCCTCCATCGCGGTGGCAAAGCCTTCGGACCGGTCGGAATAGATGTTGAACAGCGGCGGTACCTGCCGGATCGGACTTGCGCGCGGTTCAAAGCGCAGCCGCGCCAGCTCGATCCAGTGGCTCGCATGTGACAGCAGGGGCAGCGGATCGAGCGCGGTGACATTGGAGAAGAAATTGCGCTGGTCCGGTGCCGTATAGCTGCTGGTCTGCGCCGCCATCGCCGCCCGGAAATAGGGCTTGTCCGGCATCAGGCCGGTGGCAACGAGAAAGTCGTTGAACTTTACCGTCTTGGCTTCCGCCATGCGGCGGAACTGGCTGGCATCCTCGATCGAGGTGATCGGCGGGACATTGCGATTGCGCAATTCTTCAAGCCGCAGCGAGGCCAGTGCGCGATCAAGTTCACGCTGCAACAACGTCACCTGCTGGTCCCAGTTATAGGGGGACAGGTTCACATGGCTGACATACCAATCATAATTGGCCTTGCCGATGCCGGACGGGCCGGTCTTCTTGGGCGCCTCCGCTGCGATCCACGCCGCAAAGTCATCCGTTGCCACCTTCGCGGCATGGACCGACCGGCGCAGCGCCGGGCTGGCCCCGGCCAGTGATGCGGCCCGCTCGCCCTCAAAGGTCCGCATCTTCAGGTCGCCGCGTTCCAGTGCCGCCAGCACATCACTTTGCTGGCGATAGGCCCGGTCACCATAGCGCCACAGATCGGCGGCATTGCTGTCAGCAAGATTGCTGCGCGCTGCGGCAAGCATTGCCGGCACCGCACCGATCAATGCCGTCAGGCGCTGGTCATCGGCCCGCGACAGCGGCCATGAAAGCTTGAACAGGTCGATCGTCGGGCTGGCCGATGGGCCTTCATGCGCCGGAACATCGCTCTCTTCGCCAAAAATGGTCTGATAATAGCCCGGGTCACGCGCCCACGGCTTGAGAACGCGAAGATAGAAATCAAAGCCGTTCATCTCGGCCTCGATCAAGCGGACGTCGTTCAACGCGCTCGCTGACCAGCCCCTGGTGTCGATCGCTGCCAACCGCGCGCGATAGGCCGGAAGCCCGGCCGCCTTTTGCGCCATCGCTGCCGCGTCATAGGCCGGCACGCCCTTGCGCATTTCGGGCTGCACAAAGCTGCGCCAGTCATTGAACAGGGCGACCAGATCAGCATGTTCATAAGGAACAGCCGACACGGCTGGTGCCGCTGGCCCGGCCTGTGCGACGGCAGCGGGCGCGGAAATCACCCCGGCCGTCAAGGCCGCGACCGTCGCAAGCCAATAATGTCGCTTCATGGTCCACCCCAACAAAAACCTGCCGATTTACCCGGCCAGAGGGAAGTTAGAGCCAGATGATTTTAGATCAACCCGTACGTTTTGAGGCCGGGGATTATCCGCGTAACCAGCCCTTGACCTTGCCGGGGCCGCCTCATTACGCTGCCATGGCATGAACCTGCTTTCCCTCATGCTGCGCGCGGTGGCCGGGGGCGTTATCGCCTTGTCGCTCACCGCACCGGTAGCACCGGTCGGGACGGTGATCGCGGTGCGGCACAGCGCCGCGATTGTCACGCCGCCAGACCCGGCGATCACGGCACGGCCAGGGACGCCGATCCATACCGGTGACCTGGTGACCACCGGTGCTGACAGCGCGGTGCGGGCGCAGTTCGCCGATGGCACGCTGTTCAGCCTCGGTGCCAATGCCCGCGCAACAATTGATGGCTTTGCCTATGATGCTGCCAAACCTGCGAGCAGCGTGTCACTGTCGTTCCTGCGCGGTGCGTTCCGGTTCGTCTCCGGCAAGCCAACTCATGCCAATCCGGGGCAACCTGCGATCAGAACGCCGGTCGCGGCCATCGGTATTCGCGGCACAATCGTGACCGGAGTGATCGGACCAGAGGCACTTGCCTATTATCGCCGGATTGACCCGACCTATACGCAGGACCGGGGGGAGGCCGAAACCGCCACGCTGATCCTCTTGTCGGATACCGGGGTTGAGGGCGGCGGCATCGACATATCCGGGCCGGACGGGGTGACGTCGCTGCGCACATCAGGCCAGGCGCTGTTCTTCCGTCGGCGCGGTGCGCCACCGCTGCCGCCACAATTCCTCAGCCCCGATATGCGCGCGCGCATTGAACAACGCGCGGCACCGGCATCGCTTGGCCGTGAGCCGGGGGGCGGGCCTCAGCCCGGACGTCAGGGTGGCGGGCCACAACCCGGCGGCGGCAGTCAGCCCGGCCAACAGGGCGGCCTGCCGGGGCAAGGCCCCAATGGTCCCGGGCCGCAAGGTCCGGCAGGGCCAGCGCCGGGCGGCGGCGGGCCGCCACGGCGATAGTCCGTCAGGCGCACCACCTCACAGGCGCGCTCAGCCATTGCCACGGGGAAAGGGGGTCAGCGCCACCGTCATTGAAACCCGCCCGATCACGCCCGCGACATCGCGCAGCAAGCCGCCGCCCATGCCGCCGCCCAGCTCCGGCTGCCAGTGCGTTTGTGGCTCGACCCCGATCCATTCGCCCTGCGGCGGCCGGACGAGATGGACATGCAGGTTTGGGTTGGGGTCAGCCGCGACACCGGTCATCGGCCTGAAAATGCCATGCGCCCAGTCAGCCGGGCCGAGAACACGGGCGAGCGGCCCGGCATTGGCAATGACCTCATGCCCCAGCCGAAACCAGCTCGCCGTCTTTCCCGCGCGCGCTTCCATCGCATCCATGAACCACGCGCCGCCATGCGGCGCGGCGCGCTTTGACACCGGATAGTCCAGCGGATCGACCGGCACTTCCGCAGGATGTGCAAAGCCGGCAATGTCGATCGGCCTGGCCACCGCCAGCGTTACCCGTGCCAGCGCGCATGGCTCATCCTCGCCCGCGCGCCACAGCATATTGTCGATAATGTTGATCCGGCCACCCTCGCGCACCACGCTCACCGCTGTCCGCAACGGTGCGACCGGCACCGGACGCAGGAACCAGATGCTCGCGCTGACCGCCGCACCCCAGCCACGCGCCGGTGCCAGGGCCTCGATTTCCCCGGTCATCAACCCCGCAACCGCACCGCCTTGCAGACCGGCGAACGGGCCGCGCGCCAGGTCGGTCGGGTGCCAGCTTCCCGGTTCCGCGCCGGCGTCAAAGATCGGTGCGCCAGCCGTCAAGTGACTTGCCCCGAAACCATCTTTTCCCTGACACGATCCATTGGCCTGCGTCTCCCTTATTGCCCATCCGAACAGGGCCGCCGCCAATAGACGCGGTGGTGCCGGGCGTGGCTAGTACAGAAAAATTTCGGTTGGCTGCGCCCGTTCCGGGGCGCGGGCTTGATTCACGCGCCAATCGCGGGTTCTGTTCCGTGAGCATATCCTGATCCCGCGCCGGACCGGGATGAGAGGGGCACGAGATGGGCGAGGCAACGGGCAAAGGATCGCGACACGCCACCTCGCACGATGTGGCGTCGCTGGCGGGCGTTTCGCAGCCAACGGTGTCACGCGCCTTGCGCGATAGCCCATCGGTACGCCCTGAAACCCGTGAGCGGGTCAAGGCGGCGGCGGAACAGCTTGGGTATCGGCCACACCGCGCGGCGGCACAATTGCGCGGTGCGCGATCGGGCAATATCGCGCTGGTGCTGCTGTCGGCGCCGGGCGCGGCGCGGGCATCACTCAACCCCTTTTATTATGACCTTGTCGGCGCGGTTGAAGCCGCAGCAGCGCAGCGCCAGCTCAGCCTGACCCTGTCCTATCAAAGCGAACAGGCCTCACTGCGCTGTGATTTTGAGCAACGCGGCGAGGCGGATGGCGTGATCGTGATTGGCAGCGCCTCCAATCGTGCTGCCTGGCAGTTTTTCAGCGCGGCACGGGCAAGCGGCTGCAACATCATCGGCTGGGGCACGCCGGACGATTCCCTGCCGACCGTGCGCGCCGACAATCAAGGCGGCGCCATGCTGGCAGTGGAACATCTGGTGGCACGTGGTTGTCGCCGCATCGCCTTTATCGGGCCGGACTGGCAGCAGCACCATGCCTATGCGGCGCGGCGCGACGGGTATCTTGCCGCCCTTGCCCGCCACGGCCTTGCCGCGATGGAGGGTACGGCCCCGGTCAGTGGCAGCCGTGCCGAACAGGGCGAGGCGGCGGTTGCGCAACTGCTGTCAACCGGGGTGCCGTTCGACGCTGTCTTTGCGGCCTGTGACGGGCTGGCACTCGGCGCCACGCGCGGCCTCACGGCAGCAGCAAGGCGGGTGCCGGAAGATGTCGCGGTGATTGGATTCGACGGCTCATATCACAGCCGGGACAGCAACCCCGCGCTGACCACCATCGAACAGGATATTGCCCGCGCCGGCACCTTGCTGGTCGAGGCAGTGATTGACGGTCAAGCCGCGGACCCGCGCGGAGCCATGGCCGTTCCGGTCAAGCTTGTCGCGCGCGCCAGCGCCTAGGCGGTAAACACGGCGCGGTTGCCCGTTATCGCGGGGTTGACGGCAAGGCCTGACCGCCCAGCAACCAGGCTTCAGCGAGAAATGCCGAGGAAAAGCAGCGCGCGTCGCGGCCGCCAAGCGCGCGCATCAACTGGCTCCGCGCGAGCGTTTCGCTGACCACAAAGGCCAGTCGCCGCGAGCGATAGGCCGGGTCGGCAAGAATCGCCCTGAAATCCGTAACGGCCTGTTGTGACTGAATTTTCATCCCGCGCAGATCGTTGAGGGTAAGATGCTCATTGGGGCCACAGGTCAGGCGCGCATGGGCCTTTGCCCGCGCCGCAATGAACCGCGCAATATCATCAGGTCCGAAAAAGCCGTGCATCGCAATCCGGATCAGCGAATTCTTCACATCGGTCTCAACCGTGAAATCGCCATCGGAAGGAGGCACCATCGGTACCTCCTGCCCGCCACACGCGATGTCGCGCACCGTTTCCCTCATCACGCCCTGCAATCAAACCTCCCTCAAGGCGAACCCCTGTTGCGCGAATCAGTAGCGCAGTGCGATTCTTACCTATCGACCGTTTACCTCTGGTTACGAAATGCACGGCGGCCGGGTGACGCGGACAAGCGCGTGCGCGCCGCGAGATCTGACGGGACTGTAGTGGAAAGCTGGATGTCCCGTGAGGGAAGGAGGGAAGCGGCCACCTGTCCAAAATCGTGCAATGTGTATCCGCCGCCGCCATAGGTGTCGTTCGAGTGCCACCTGTGCGAGCTTTGTCATTCGTTTCTTGCCCATTTCGGGAATGGTTAGGCAGGCTAGCAGCAAGGCCAAGGCCGATTGGTAAGCAATAGACGAGATCATGCTTGCCGGGGATCGCGTTTCCGGACAGGTTGTTGGCTTGGTCGGGAGAAAATGCGTGTTCGAACTCATTCAAAAACAAACGCAATCGAACTTCTTCCAGCAAAAGTTCTCCAACGACGGACAACGGTTTGTCGCGTGGTATCTCCGCAACGTCCTCTTCCGCGACATGAACCAGACGCGCGATGACATCACCGATGGCGCAGACGACAAGCAGATCGATGCCTTGATTGTGGACGATGAGACATCGACCGTTCGCATCGTCCAAGGGAAGTTTATCGGGAAGGGCATGGTTGACGCCGAGCCACTGCGCGAGGTGCTTTCATCATGGGTTCAAATCAAGGATTTGGCCCGCCTCCAGAACGTCGCCAACAACAAGCTTAAAGCCAAGCTGTCGGAACTCGCTGCGGCGCTCGAGGACGATTATGAGGTTTCGTTCGAGCTAATCACAACGTCCACGTTGACCCCGGCTGCGCAAGCCGATCTAGCGACGTTTCAGGAGGAGTTGGCGAAGCTAAGCGAGAACGAATCCTTCGACGCTACCATCCACGTCATCGACAACGACGAACTACGTCGTCGTTACGAATATGCCCTCGAAACCGATAATCCGAGCATCAATTACAAGCTCGGGTTGGCCGGTGTGAAGCACATGTTCCACGAGATCGCGGGAACGCCCGTCGTTATCGCTGCTCTGCCCCTCAAGGAATGTGTGAAACTTCCCGGCATCAAGGATGGCACGCTCTTTCAAAAGAACGTGCGTCAGAGCCTTGGATCGAGCAACTCAGTCAACAAGGGGATTCGCAGTTCCATACTCGGTGACAAGCGGAGCGACTTTTTCTTCTTCCACAACGGAGTGACAGCGCTCTGCAACAAGATGGAGATGAAAGGCGATACGCTTTCGTTGTCGGGACTCAGTATCGTCAATGGTTGCCAGTCCCTGAACACGATCTTGTCGTGCAGCGAAACTGTCAAGAACGCGGATGACGCGTTCATCCTATTCCGATTTTATGAGATTCCTCAACGCGACCGGGCAGATCGGATTTCCATTTACACCAACTCTCAAAGCGCAGTGAAAACACGTGATCTGCGGAGCAATGACAAGCGCGTGCTGGCGCTGAAGAAGGCGTTTGAACTGCAATATCCGACTGGCTATTTCATCACGAAGCGTGGGGAAACCGCACCTGCCGACCGCAATGCAGACCATGTCATTGAGCTATCCGGATACGCGAAAAACCTGATTGCGTGGCAGACCTTTCGCCCAAACCTCTCCTACGGAGAGACCAAGATTTTCGACAAATATTTCGAGACGCTCTTCAAGAACAAGGACTACCCGCCTGAGAGCGTCATGGCGCTCAACTGCTGGATGAATGCGGTCAAGCGGACGTGGGTCAACGAGAACCCGCTGAGTCTGAACGAGACCCTGCTCGCGATGAAGGCTTACGCGCCCTACCACCACCTATATGCGGTCGCGATGTGCTTCTCGATTCTCAGCAATCTGCCAGATCGCGTCCCCAGCCCCGCGCGCGCATGGGATGCTGCCACTGCTGCGGGTATGGTAGATGAGATCATCAAGGTAGCGGGCACGAGCCTCAATATGGCGCTCGAAGCTGCGGCGAACGAAGTTCAACCGCCAAACAGGGTCTTCAGCCCGCAGAACTGGATCAAAACGAAGGGTTGCCTCACCCACATAAACATGGCGATCCGCAACTACTTCAATATGCTCACGGTGATGCCGGGAGGCGCGGAAATGAAGAAGAAACTAGGGTCCGGACTCATTAGAGCCACCAGATGACGGTAGCAGCGATGGCGATGGTAGCCATGAAGGTTTTGATGTTGCGGTCGAAGCGTGTTGCGACCCTTCGCCAGTCCTTGAATCGGCAGAACATGCGCTCGATGACGTTACGCTGCTTGTAGATTTTCGCATCGCAGTCGAGCTGCACCTTGCGGTTGCGCTTGGAGGGGATGACAGCGGTGGTGCCTCGGTCTGCAAGCCAGGCGCGCAAGTCATTGCTGTCATAGCCTTTGTCGCCAACCAGTTCGGCCGACGGCGGCATGGCCGCGATGCAGGCCTTGGCAACCTTCACATCGTGCACGTTTCCCGGCGTGATCATCAAGACGCAGGGGCGGCCCTTCACATCGCAGAGCGCGTGAACCTTGGAGTTTCTACCGCCGCGTGTCTGGCCGATACCATTGGCCAAGGCCCCCCTTTTGCGCCACCCGCGGTGCGGTGTGCCTTGATGCAGGTACTGTCGATGAACAGTCGGTCGGGCGCGCCCTCGGCACCCGACAGCGCGCTGAAAATGCCTTCCCATATCCCGCGTTCGGCCCAACGTACGAAGCGGTTGTAGAGCGTCTTCTTCGGACCATAGATGTGCTCGGGACAATCACCCCAGCGACCACCGCTTTGCAGCGCGTGAACGATCCCGCTCAGCACACGACGGTCATCAACACGCGGCTTCCCGCGCGTGTCGGTCGGCAAATGCGGCGCGATCCGCGACCATTGCGCATCCGAAAACCAGAAGAAATCCGACATATCCAACGCCTCCTCATCGGACGCCTTGAATCATGCCTTCGATCCCTTGGGAATCCCGTTTATGGGTCCGGACCCTAACTGAAGCTGCCGCCCTGCCGCAGGAAGCGTTCGATTATCGATGGTCCGCCGATTGAGGTTACGACCATCCAGGGTTCGAGGGGACTGAATGCGTAAGGATTGGACCAAAACGGCAGCGTTCGAGCATTTTGGGGTCGCGCTTGAGAACGTGCAGTGGAGTTGGAGCGGAATTTCGGAAGACGCTCGAACGGTCGCTGTCGTTTTATGGCAGGATGTAGTGAAGGGGCGCGACGGTGCGCTCGTTTATCTGGACGACGAAGATCCGGAAGCTGAATGGCGACAGCGAATCGGCAACAAGCATCGAATCCAGCATCTGAAACACGCACTGGATATGCTCGATGGGCAGTTTCGGGCGATTATTGCGAAGGCAGTGGATTTGAACGCTGACCCGCGCAAGATTGAAAAGTGCTTTCCGCAGGCAGGAGTATTCTGGAAAGTGGATAGCCTTGATGAACGGACCGGCGCGTTCACCGCGCACGTCATGCGCTGACTGACCGACGCCGCAATGCTTGTCGGGCCCCTACTTGGGGGATGCTGTATGCTCCGGCCGCGCCAGAGTTGGGCTGAAGCCATATTTGGAGGCGCGCTCGACCCGCTAGAGCGGGCTTCGTCGTTTCAAGCCGCACCGGCCAATGACAATGGGTCTCAGAAACTCTTTCGAATCGCCATCCTGGCGACAAGCACGGCACCGCTCCGTGCGGCTTACACGCGCACCATGCTGGATGGAGCAACCGTGGCGTGCAAGAAAAGCCCGGGATTGCGCGGCAACACACTGCCCGTCCAGCGCTGAACGGTCGCGATATAATTCATTGATCTTTATATAAAAACTGGATGCCCCGTGAGGATTCGAACCTCAATTGACGGAGTCAGAGTCCGTAGTCTTACCTTTAGACGACGGGGCATCAGAGGCCGCGCGATCTACGGCGGGGCTTTGCGGCTGTCAACCGAGCGCAGCTTGCCTGCACACCGCGTCGCGAGTAGCATCATGCCCAAGCACCGAACGCGCCATTGTGGCGCGCGACGGCAGAACAGAACAAGTGAGTTGTAACGGCATGGGCGATCAATCCGCCAGAATGCCGTACCGGCAGGAATCTCCCCCTGCCCGTCCGGCGCCACCTCCGCGATATGCGGGGCGAAGGGGCGATGCGCGCCATTTTGCCGCGCTCGACCTCGGCACCAATAATTGCCGGTTGTTGATCGCACGACCGCAGGGTGACGGGTTTGCCGTCGTCGATGCCTTTTCACGCATCGTCCGCCTGGGAGAGGGACTCGCGACCAGCGGGCGGCTGAGCGACGCGGCGATCGAGCGCACCATCGCCGCCTTGCGCGTGTGCGGTGACAAGCTGCGCCGCCGCAACGTCGCATTGGCCCGCTCGGTGGCGACCGAGGCATGTCGCCGCGCCACCAACGGCGCCGAGTTCATTGCCCGCGCCTATGCTGAAACCGGCATTCATCTCGACATCATTTCTGCCGAGGAAGAGGCCAGGCTTGCCGTGCTCGGGTGCCATGTGTTGATCGAGCCCGGCGAAGGGCCGGCGCTGATCTTCGATATTGGTGGCGGTTCAACCGAACTGGTGCTGGTGGATACCACGCCGACCGTGCCGCGCGTGATTGACTGGCACAGCGCGCCATGGGGCGTCGTTTCCCTGACCGAATTTGCCGGCACGGGCGAGGGTGAGACGGGACGTGCCGCCGCCTATGCACAGATGCGGCGCCTTGTCGCTGACAGCTTCGCGCCCTTTGCCGAACGCTTGCCCAAGGATGTCATCAGTCCCCGCTTGCTTGGCACCAGCGGGACCGTGACGACCCTGGCCAGCGTTCATCTGGGCCTGCCGCATTATGATCGTTCCGCCATTGACGGGTTGATCGTCCCGGCGGCCTCAATGCGGCGGATCAGCGCTGATCTCGCCGGCAAGGATCTCGCACAGCGCGCGACCTTGCCGTGCATCGGCACCGAGCGCGCTGATCTGGTGGTCGCCGGATGCGCGATTCTCGAAACGATCCTCGATCTCTGGCCGGCCGAGCAACTGGGTGTTGCTGATCGCGGTATCCGCGAGGGAATTCTCCGCCGTTTGATGGGTGCACGCGCGCTATGAGCAAGGATGGCGGCGGTCTGCGCGTGCGGGTCAAGACGGCGCGGCGGCGCACCGCGCAATCAACGCGCTGGCTCGAACGGCAGCTGAACGATCCCTATGTGAAACGCGCCAAGGCGGACGGGTATCGCAGCCGCGCGGCCTACAAGTTGATCGAACTTGATGAGCGCTTCGCTTTCCTGAAGCGCGCACGGCTGGTGGTTGATCTTGGCATTGCGCCCGGCGGGTGGAGCCAGGTGGTCCATCGCCAGATGCCCAAGGCGGGCATTGTCGGCATCGATCTGCTACCGGTTGATCCACTCGACGGCGTCACGATACTGCAGATGGATTTCATGGATGATGCGGCGCCTGACCGGCTGATCGCCGAACTGGGCGGCGCCCCTGATCTCGTCCTGTCAGATATGGCCGCCAACACGGTCGGCCACCCACAGACGGATGCGCTGCGCACCATGGCACTGGTCGAGGCCGCGCTGGCCTTTGCCATCGACGTTCTTGAACCCGGCGGCACCTTTATCGGCAAGGTCTTTGCCGGCGGCGCGGACACCGCGCTGGTTACGGAGCTCAAGCGCAATTTCAAGACCGTCAAGCACGCCAAACCGCCCGCCAGCCGCAAGGGCTCGTCGGAATGGTACGTGGTGGCTCAGGGCTTCAAGGGACGGGGCAGGGATTTAGCCAAAGACTAAATCGCTGCCGCGTGCTCAACCTTCGTAGTCGCCGCCCAGATTCTGGTTGCGCGGTGGTGCCGCAGCAGTGAGGCGGAGCGCCTCTGCCGAGGCGGCGAGGCTGCCGATCTCATCGGGCGTATCGTCGTCATCGACCTGGACCTTCTGCAGGCCAGAGACAACCGCCTCTTCAAGGTGCGTCGGGCGCACCGTTTCTTCGGCGATCTCGCGCAATGCGACGACCGGGTTCTTGTCGCGGTCGCGATCAATCGTCAGCTCGGCGCCGCCGGAAATCTGCCGCGCGCGCTGGGCTGCGAACAGCACCAGATCGAACCGGTTGGGAATCTTGTCGACGCAATCCTCGACAGTGACGCGCGCCATGAACGGCTTCCTTTGGGTAACGATGACGTGAAGGGGGGCGATCTAGGCGGCAAGACCGGCAGAGTCAAGAAAAGCGCGCGCTTGGGTGGTGACGCAGTTTGAATTGGGGGGTTAGGGAAACTAACACTCGTCCGATTCACGTTCGCCCGATCGACCGAGCGCGTACTGATCTGGCGCAAACGATGTCGCCCTGCACTGATGATTCAGTTATCAAAATGTTCGCCCTTTGTCCAGCGGCAATCGGATGGAACCCTCTCCAAAACGACCGAGTCGATCTGATCTAGCGCCTATCAGGCTTGCCTAAAATCTCTCCGGCGTTCAGTATCATGGAGGCGCTTGAGATGGAGTGGCAATTGATCGATGCTTTAAGGCAGCCGGTGAGTTCAGCCGCTGACCTCCATCGTGTAATTGATCGACTAAGACCGTTGCTCAACAAGCGCACGGTCGCGCCGATTCCCAAACCACGCCCATCATCCGCTCATTTGGAAACGGCGTTGGCCTCCTTACGAGGCGCGTTATTTGCGTCTCGACGTGAAATGCCGGGATTCAATGTTTGGACGATGGCGGGGCTCCAAAGGGATGAGGTACGAACTACCGCCTGCTTGGCTGCTTTGCTCAATCCGTCCCTCAGTGGCCCATCAGCTAGAGCGGTTTCCGTTCATTCAGGTTCATAGCCGCATGATCTGAAGTAGTTTGCGCATTCGTTGGGCTGGAAGATGTCGACGAGCCTGCCGATCAAGTCCCACAATCCGCTGACGGTTCGTTCGCCCGCCTTACGGAGCATGGCCTTGAGCCGGGAGAAGGCCTTCTCGATAGGGTTGAAGTCCGGGCTGTAGGGCGGGAGGAAGCGAAGGGTTGCGCCGGCCGCTTCGATCCTCTCCTTCACAGCCGCCCGTTTGTGGCTTGAGAGGTTGTCCATGATGACCACGTCGCCTGGCCGCAGCGCGGGCACCAGAACCTGCGCCACATAGGCTTCGAACCAGTCGCCGTTGATCGGCCCATCCAGCACCATCGGCGCGACCATGCCGGTCATACGCAGACCAGCGACCAGCGTGGTGGTTTTGCGATGGCCGTGCGGAAAGCCCATCCGCAGCCGTTCGCCTTTCCGACAGCGACCGTGACTGCGGGTCATATTGGTGGCGGTCCAGGTCTCATCGATGAAGACAAGGCGTTCGGGTTCAAGGTCGAGCTGGCCCTCGAACCAGTGCTGGCGTTGCCTCAGGACATCGGGACGGTCCTGCTCGATCGCGTGCCCGGTCTTTTTTTACGCGTGATCCCGTGCCGGGCAAAAAAACGATGCACCGTGCCGATCCCAACCACGGCGCCGCGCTCGATCAGCCGCGCCTGTATCTCGACCAGCGTCATGTCGCCCTGCTCGGCAATCAGCTCCCGAAT
This sequence comes from uncultured Sphingomonas sp., assembly GCA_963422345.1. GTDB lineage: Bacteria > Pseudomonadota > Alphaproteobacteria > Sphingomonadales > Sphingomonadaceae > Sphingomonas. The sequence goes on along the minus strand of OY729425.1, from coordinate 598,277 downwards.
GAAGCCGCCGTGCGCCTCGATCTTGCCTGAATGTCGGTCCCCTCCGCGCGGCTTGGCCAAAGCCTGACCATGCTTCAGGGCGAGTTGTCGCCAGCGGATCGCGCTCGACACGCTGACCCCAAAGCGGGCTGACGCCGCGCGGCAACTCAGGCCGCCATCAATCGCTGCGACAACCCTGTCCCGAAGATCCTGTGAAAGCGTTCGTGCCATCCATGCTGGCCTCCTGCCACCAGCAGGAAGTTTGAATCACACCCAAGCCGTAAAGGGAATCCCTATCGATTCCGTTCGTACGGAAACCGCTCTAATAGACCGATCGCCACTATCACGGCGGCGAATACTGGACCAAGGATGGTCCCGACCCGCATGCCAGCGCCGACCATGGCAATTCCACCCGAGCGGTTCTGCGCGTCAGTGATGTCCGGAAGAGGATGTCCTAGAAACGGCAACGTAAGGCAGATCGGAGAAGTTACAGAACGACTAACCTGCTCTCTAAGCTGAAGAAAGATTGTTAAGTGCCAAGAGAGCAGCCTGCCTAGTCTTAGCGCAAGGGCATCTAGCGCTGAGATCAGTCAGACGTCTGATTGTCTCGGCGTTACCCAACTCTGCGGCTAACATGATAAGCTCGCGCCTTGAGCGGATCGCGCTCCCTGACAACCCCGTGATCGTCGCCGTCTTTAAGTCAAATATGTACTGCCATTCCGTTTGGCTGTATTCTGAAATAAAGATAATGTTAATTGAAGAAGATAATTCAGCGGGTTGATGCTGAACATGAACATCTATACCTTGACGATAAAACATTACATCACCAGGCGACAGTGTGTATGTGCCAACGGGAGAAAGGTTTACGGCGTCACCAACGCTATATTCCTCCCGCGATCGGCTGTGTTCTAAAATATTAGTCTTATATCCAGGACCGGAATATCCTACTGTCAAAAAACTAAAATTATGATCATGCGGAACTTCAAGAGAATACAAACGCTCTTGATATAGTTTTGATTTTACATCGTTAGAAATAGGAGCCCAGATATTACATCTTATGTAGAATTTATCGTGAACAGCTAGCAAAAAACTCTGCGGCGTGCGGGTCGGCGCTACGGTACGGGCCAGCATTAAGCCTTCTATGGTCTGATTAATTGTGTCTACCAAAATGTCTTTACGGCGCGCATAGCCTGCCAGGAATGGCGCGCAAGATTTCATGCTTTCAAAATCGTCGGGAATAACTGTCTGCGCCACTCGCTCCACGAGTTCGTCAAGCTCGATTTCGGGGGCCTCGTCAAACCGGGCGCGAAACATCACCCTGCCCCTTCCCCAAACTGTCAGGACGCCGTAGAGCTAGGGTGGCAGCCGCGGCTTCCCGTACCGACGGATGTATGTCTTCAGCCGCAGCTTTGATAACCAGCGGAAGCGCCGCAGCGGGTCGGAGCGATGCAAGTGCCTGAATCGCTTTCCACCGCACGAAGTGCGCGGGATGCCCGGTAAGTGCCAAGACCCTTTCGATCGTCATGTCATCGCGTAGCGAACTGGCCACTTCGAGGCACGTCATAAGTTGACTGTCGTCTACGTGAGCAACTGACCTGGCTATTGGCCGCATAGTTTCTCGACTAAAAACCCAGTCAAGCGACCAGCGTGGCAGCAATGAGAGACTGAGGAAGCGGGCTCCGGACGCATCTGATATAGATGCAATTTGCTCGCCGCCCTTTACGGCGAGCGCCTCGCCCGGCTCGATCTTCCAACACCCGTCCAGCTCCAACTGAACCAATGGGTCAAATCTGTCAAAGTCGACAGGTTGCTGAATGGAGTAACTCAAACCCTCAAGCGACTTTGGACCAATATTCGCGATCACCACATCGGCTGCGCGAGCGAGCAGGTGGTCTCCGCGCCCAGTCGGCAGCATATCCTCTCCGTCAACCTTAAAAGCATACCTTAAATCTAACGAGTAATACGGTCCATTGGCGATATTAACTAGCCCACTACGGAATAATATACTTTGATCTATTTTATTAGAGGCGATCGATAAGGCTTCGTTGACAACTCCAACGACTAGGTCATTGGAGGCGTGCCGGCAAAGAATATCCGAAATTTCTTCGAGATCAGGCACTGATTCTGCCTTGAGCCTCTGATCTAGATCAAAGGCGAGGCTTATGCAGTGACTCTGTCCTAGGATAAACATATGAGGCTTATGCGCAAATGCACCGTATTCTCTTATAGTTAAGAATGTACTTAATAATTCATGCGCTTCATAAAATATTATTTAAGGCAATATCACCGAATAGCTTGCAAATTCATGCTACTACTAATGATATTAACCGCCATATTTATCAAAAACTGCGCATTAATACGATTCTATATTTTACGATTGCTGGTCAGACGAAGGGTACCATCCGATTACGAGCACGGTTATCCAGTGTATGGCCTCCTGCTTTGCCTCAATCATCGCGCCAGCTGGTACGAGCTCGCCATCGAGGTCTACAACGTCAAAAGCATCAGCTGCATTGATATCATTCATGAGTTGTCTCCTTAGTCAAGATCTGGAGGGAAAGGCATTTTGTCAATCGCTACGGGTCAACGGTAGGCTCTGGGCCTCTATAATATAGAAAACGGAAGTCGATAGAGAATAAATTCGCATCCTAATTGGAGGAGAATTATCAATCCATTTCGGACGTAATATAATTACAATGGGATACTCTATTGACTCCTTGCTGGAATGTTGCCTGTATGCCCCAGGCGCCATCTTCTTGGTACCGGGAGATAGAAATCGAAGGGGTGAACTGCGCGGCTTGCGAAGTGAGATACGCCTGACCATGCTTGGTGAGGCGGGTGGCTGCTATTGTGATATTATAGAGAAGACCGCCTCCGGTTCTGTGGCTATCAACTTGATAGTATTGCGTCTGGATTGTGCTTTCTTCTGTAAAAAATGCAATTGACTCCACGAAATAGTATTCTTACAATTTCCATTAGGTCTTTTTGTTCTAGGCCTAGGGGTGTTCACCTAAATGGCACCCCTCTTTTGAGACTGTGAAATGGAGTGGGTTATTATGTTTAATTTCACGAATAACGCTTCGCGTACCAGCATTAAGTCGGGCACGAGCTTCGGATTGAACTCCTCGCTTCCGCGCTGGGGTGTTGTATTTGACACCAACCACTACGCATTCGTCTATCCGACCGAAGTGGGCGAGTGATTTGTGGAAACGGGGGCGCAGCGTTGGCCCCCGTTTCTTTTATCGGATTACACACTGTTGAGAGACGATATCTCGAATGCTTACGGCGTGGCTACGAAATCGGTCAATCAAGAAGGCTGCCGATCTAAGTTGTAATTGGCTAGCGACGAAGCGAGAGCTTTTTCAACTTCAAGTTGATACAGAAAATCAACAAATACGCGGAAATGATGTCCCTTGGCGTGTAAAGCCGCTAATGGAGCTGGCCTTTTTTCTGTTGATTATGATAAGGCAGAATATCGCCTTCAAAAAGCGAGGCGATCTTGTATCATTTGTGATGACGGAATCCGGAAAATTTGACTGGCACGAACTGGCACGGTTCGACCCTTCTTCCGGTTCTCCTCTTTCGATGATTGCCGATTTCTTCGAGGTGAACGGTGCACCGCCACCTTTTGAGCTTTCTTTTTTTGATATGCTCATAGATTCCGGATTCTTCGACGGCATGGATCGGCTGCCATATCGGGAGCTGGAGTTCCACTACGCGATCGCCCGCCTTCACAAGATCGATGCCATGCCCGAGTTGCTCGAAGCATTTGGTCGCACGGCGTTCGGGCGCCTGCATGCTCTTCCGCGGTATTCGATCGACGACACCTATTCCCTGACCCACGCGCTCTTCTACGTGACCGATATCGGTCTGCGTCCCGCCGCACGATGGATTGACCCTCTGGAGTCGGTTCGACTGCGGAGAACCTTGATCGCGCTCGTCGCTATGATGGTTCGGGCCGATCATGGTGACGTGCTGGGCGAACTGCTTATCTGCTGGATCATGTGCGGCTTCGTTGCCAACCCTGCCGAAAAGCTAGTGCTGGACGCCGGCATGGGTCGAATGCTTGCGCTCATGGTTCCGGACGGAGCGGTGCCGCCGACGATGTCGACGCGGAGCCGGCTTCTGGAAGGGAGGGCTGGGTTCGCGGAGGTTTATCACACCACGCTCGTAGCAGCGATCCTGTTTCGTCTGGCCGGCGCTGCCCGATGAGGATGGCTGCGCTTCGAGAGCACAGCGCTGCCCGAATGGGGGATCTACTAACGAGCTTCACCGCGCGACCCAGTGCGGATGCGCTGATGAACGTCACCGCGGTCGTGGAACTCATGCAGACCCTTCCACAGCATGTTGGCTTGCGCAGGCTCCGGGGCGGGGTCGCCGCCGCCGCGCTCGGCTGGACCCGGTCCGGCTTGCTTGCCAACCTCCTCGTCTCGCGGGCCGACTATGGTTACGCGGTCGCGATGCTGCTTGCTCTTGCGAGCGAAGCCGAGGGGTTCGAGTGCGCCGACGTCGACGAGCTTGCGAGCCTGTACGCGGGTCGGGTGATCGGCTTCAGCGAACTCCCGATCCTGACACTGCGCGCCATCACGTTCCACCTGGGCACTGCAGGCATAGCTGCGCGCCGCGACGACGACCCGATCATCAACATCAGAAATTTGATCGATAAGCGTGTGCTCCGGACTAGAACAGACGAATATGATGTCATTTCGTTGATGATGGCCGGTCAGCTGTTGTCGACAAGCGGCGCTGACAAATCGTCATGGCCATGCATCTTTCCACAGATGCTGTTGACCAAGGCGATACGCGAGAGGGACATCAATTGGATCGCGATCTTGGCGGTGCTTGCTCAGCAGCTCTACGGGGCTCCAGAGCCGCTTATGCGGGCCTCGGTACACCTTCTTACCGGTATCGCTGAAAATGAAGACCTACTTCCTATGCCATCTAACAAGCTTCTTTACAGCGAATTCTTCGAACGATCCGACGTCGGCCTGAGATTACGTAGTACGCTGTCTTGTCTCATATTCCTGGAGGGATACGTACTTTGATTGGCGACTGCATCATCACGGACAAACAGCGCAGCGTTACGCTGGCGTATCTGGAGCGCTTCCGAGACGAAGCCAGACTGCTTTCGCTGGCCTGCTTTGCACGCTGCTGCATCCTTCTGACTGAACCGAATTCGCAGAGCATCCAGCAAGCTGGCCAGGAAGCTGAAGCGATGGCGAAGACAGTGCAGGATCATCGTGACCCCGACAGTTTGCAGCTCGACCCCCTCCTGCTCGTTGCGCATTTCAATATGCTGGCGCAGGCCGGGTGCGCTACGCCGCGATTGCGCGAACTGGTTCAGCTGATCGCGAACGAGATGACAGACTTACCCGAGGACGTACGTTCCAGCGGTAGGACCGGCCACCTGGCTCGGCTGCTCGCGCGGAACGGTGTTGCGACGTGGTCCGGACGCACGAACGCAGGCCCAGATCTACTCGGCGATGATGTTCTCCTCCTTCAATCCAGTGATGCAATCCAGGAACTGATCGAGCGGCTGAGTGCATCGTCCATTCCGCTGACCAAAACTACCGTCGAGATACTTTCGCTGATCGCCCTATCCGAACTGCGCGACTACCGGCTTGATTGTGGTATCGGCATCTTACGCTTCCTGATCGAGACGGGTTGGGACAACGACTATATGGACGAGGCGGTCCGTTTCGTCGCGCTCCAACGAACCGTCGCTGGAACCTATGGCTTCTTCAATCCGCTGGTCGACAACGGGCTCGATGCGGAGGAGCAGGATCGTGGCTTGCATCTTCCGAACACGCTGAATGCGGTCTGGCTGATCAAGCTGGTGGCGGATCATGCGCGATCGGTCGAGACATCGCCTCCTCAAAGCGCGGTAGCGATGTGAAGCAAATTTCGAGTCTCACCCGATACGCGCGACCCTTCAGAACGCAGTATTTGACGGCATTCATTCTGCTGGCGGCGGGAACTGTCTGTATTCTGGTGCTTCCACAGCGTCTCGGCGAATTCGTCGAGCAGTTGTCGCAAATTCACGGCCGCCAGGACTCCGGCAAACTCCTCTCGACTGGCCTCCAGATCCTCGCCCTCGCCCTCGCTCAGGCAGTACTCGCCGCATTATATACCTATATCGTCGCGATCGTGAGCGAGCGGGTCGGCGTCCAACTTAGATCGAGGTTTTTCAGCCGCCTGATGTATCAGGCCTTGGCCGAGGACGGCGGTCGGCAGGCAGGCGCGATGGCATCGGAGTTCATCTCGGATCTGGCCATTATCCAGTCCGCTTATGGCGATGCAGTGGTCTCGTTCGCCCGTCACGGCCTTTTCACGCTTGGCGCGCTTGCGGCCATGTTCCTTATCAATCTCAGGATGGCTGCGATCACGCTGGCCAGCACGGCGGCGGTGGCAGCGGTTATCGCATTGTTCATTGCCCTCTTGTCCAATTCGCTCGTGCGTATGCAGGCGGAACGGGCCAAAGTGGTGGCGTCTCTCGTCGAAGCTGCGGGCAACCGTTACGTGATCCAGGCCTTTCGCAAGGAAGACTATTTTCACGGGTTGTTTGACGCGACCCTCGGCCGCGCGTTTCGGGTGATCAGAGGGTATCAGCGTATCGCGGTACTCATCAATCCCGTGGCGTTCGTTGTCCTCTCGCTGGCGATATCGGCCATCGTGTATGTTGGCATGGCTGAGGTCGCTGCCAATCGCATGAAGGGAAGTGAAATTGTCACTTTCCTGACCTACGCCACGATTCTCGTCGCCGCGATTTCCCAAGCTGGAATGACTGCGGGCCAGCTACGGCAAGCCCTCCTGATGTACAGGAAACATGAAGGCATGCTGAGCGACGGACCTGTCGCGACTATCCTCGACAGACCCGGACCGAGACCCGCGCTAGCAGGCACCGCAGCGGGCGCCGCGCCGCTCGGCCTTTCATTCGAGAATGTGGATTACCACTATCCGGGAGCTTCGGCGCCGGCGTTGACGGGCGTAAGCTTCGTTGTACCAGCGGGGAAAACGACCGCGCTGATCGGTGAGAGCGGCTCGGGGAAGAGCACGATCGCCGCGCTGATCATGGGGTTGCTGCAACCACGCAGCGGAAGCATTATTGCTGTCGGCGGAAATGCCGATGGCATCGCCATCGTGCCGCAGAACCCGTTTTTGTTCCGCGCGACGATCGCTGAAAACATCCGCTTCGGTCGTTCTGACATCGACGATGCGATGATTCGTCGCAGCGCGCAGGCTGCGCAAATCAGCGAGCATATCATGCAGCTGTCGGACAAGTACGATCATCTGATATCGGAGGACGGCAACAATCTGTCGCGCGGGCAGCAGCAACGGATTGCCTTGGCGCGAGCCCTTGCGGGCAATCCGGGAACGCTCGTGCTCGACGAGGCGACGGCCTCGCTCGATGTGGCCAGCGAACGCGCGATCGGCGTCGCGCTCAAGAACTTGCGTGGACAAACGACGATCGTCGTCATTGCGCATCAGGGCAGTCTCATTGATGATGTCGATCATCTCGTGGTGATAAAAGCTGGCCGGGTCGTTTTCGAAGGGCAACCAGTCGACTGGAATGCTGACACCAAGGGGAGTGTATCCGATTTCTCCGCGCCTTGCGTGCTGGTGTCCGACCGGACCGCGACCGCCGAATCAACGGCTCGGTCGATCAGCTGACGCGATCGGCGGGCGGAAACCACATGATTTCGGACGTAGCTCCGGCGCCGCGCCAAACGGTACGCGATCACTTCGATCTGGTGTGGGTTGCGTTCATTGCCGCGTCCTATCTCGTTGGCATCTTCGTTCTGTTTTGGTTCGGGGTCGACCAGACCTACGGGATCATTGAGCACCTCGACACGATCTACGCGCTCTCAACCGTCAATCAGTCCTGCGCCATCCTAGCCGCTGTTGCGGGTTTGCTGATGGTCGGCGTGCTGGATGGATGGCTTACTACCTTGGTCGCGAAGGGCGGGAAGACTCCGCCCGCCCTCGCTGGAGCGGTCGCCGCGCTTGCGCTTGCAGTCGTGTTGGCGGCGCTGTTCACGGGCATGACGTTTGCAGCATTCTGGGCCGCGGGGGTCGGGGCGGATGCGAACGCGGCATGGAGCGGGGGAGCCGATGTGTGGATCGGCTTCGCTACGGACCTGTTGCTGGTGTTCATCTTCCTGCAGTTCCTACAAGCGCTGACTCGCCGTTGGCTGATCAGCGTCGGCATTTTCATCCTTTATGCGGCCGCGGTGATCGCCGCGGGTTCCCAAACCGATGTGAAGCTATTCGGTTTCGGCAGCACGCAAAACTTGCTGCTCACCTTTGCCACCCGCCATGCCATTGGTCTTGAGGCGGCTTGGCTGTACCGCCTCTACTGGGCCTTGATCGCGGCTGCGATGCTTTGCCTGCTCGCTGGCTTCGACGAGCGCACAAAATCGATCCTCTGGTCGTTGCGCCATGGTGAGCGCCGGAGATGGAAAACCGCTCTTGCCCTACTGTCCGCACTTGCTGCCGGTTGTGCCGCAATAATGGTCGGCACCCACCTTCGTGCCGGACAGGCGGCGGTCGAGCATGCTTATGAAGAACGCATTTCATCCCAGGCCTTCGCGGATTCGGGGCTCCGCGCGACGGGTGTCTCGGCAAACGTCGACCTCACGGTTCGTCCGGACGGTGGCGGGATTGGAATCGATGGGAGGATTCTCTTACGAAACGATAGCGGCTCGCCGCTAAGCACCCTTCTGTTCGAGAAAGCGCCTGTGCTGCGCATCGTTGCGGCCCGGCTCAGCGGTAACGTCGGGAGCAGCATCGACCTCGACTCACGGTTCATCGTCGTTCGCCCTTCCAGGCCCCTGTTGCCGGGCGAAACGACCACTCTTTTGTACAGGGGCGTGGTGGCGCCCGTAAACCGCCTGGACCTGCTGGCGCGCAGCGTGGCCATGCCGGACGCCTTTATCCTGACTACAGCGATGTTTCTTCCGATGCCCAGGAAAGGCACATGCGTGTTCGGTGCGGCGAACCGCTGTGTCGGGGAAAATTACCTCCTTTCCGACCCCTTGCGCGGCACAGTTAGCTTGCGCGCGCCTCCGGGTGTTCAGATCGCATCGGCTGGGTTGAGCGACGTCGAGTATCAAGGCGCGCAGTGGCGGGCGAACATTCCATCAGCCAGTATGGCCAATCTCCTCGTAGCGGGTGGTCGGTTTCGAACTGCCGTGGTGCGAGACGCAGCGAGCGGCTTCACGAGCACCACCTACGCCGCCGCCTACTCCGTCGTGAATCCTAGATGCGTTGCCGGCTATGCCCAGGAAGAGCTGGCCGCTTACTCCCGCCTTTGGCGTCCTCTGCCACAATCCACATTTCAGGTCATCGAGATGCCGAGCTATTGGGGGCAGACCTTGGCGCTCCATGCTGGCGTCGCAATGAGCGAACGGTATCTGCGGTCTGGATCGCCGTCCGATTGCCTTAGCGTGTCGACGCGAATGGTTTTGTCGCACGAGCTCGCCCACCAATGGTGGGGATACTGGATTGTGCCCGCAAAGAAACCCGGGTCTGCCCTTGTGCTGGAATCGTTCGCGCAGATCGCTGCGCTGGAACGGCTGGAGCAGCGACACATTCTGACGCGCAAGCAGATCATGAAGCTGATGGAAGAATTAACTGCAGCTTCGGAGCCAGCAGAGCGCGGCCAGCCGCCTCTCCGAAGCATCGTCAAGGCGGATGAGCGCGCATACTATGCCGGTCCGATGGCGCTGTTAAAGGCGGAACGCGGGGAGTGGCGTGTGCTTGACACGTTCGCTCTCGTGCTGCGCGAAGGCACCCCCCACACGCCGGACTTCGCAGATCCGGCCGATGTGATTGACCGCTTCATTCGCGCTGCCCCCGCCGAGACGCGCCCAGCGATCCGGGCTGGGCTCGAATGATTACGTTCTCGCCCAAGGACCGTCCCCATCGTGGCGACCGGATACCGGATCGGGTACTCACAATCGCCAAGCCATTATTGATCCTTGCATTACAAGGTAATTCGCGCTTACTTCGTCATACGAGGTGCGTGTGGGAACTTTGGACGAAACGGTTGCCAAGTGGGAAATTCAGCTGCGCAAGGGAGTCCTTGAGCTGATCGTGATGATGTCTCTGCGCGAGCGGGAGCAGTACGGCTTCGAACTGATCGGCGGGGTGGCGCGGCGGGCGTCGCTCGATTTGCCCGAGGGAACCCTATACCCCCTGATGCTCCGACTTGCGAATGAGCAGTTGGTGACGTCGCGCACAGCCCCGGGGGAAGGGGGCGCGGCGCGCAAATATTATTCTCTCACGCCGCGCGGCCTCCAGGTGCTGAGCGCAATGATCGGCTCCTGGACTGAACTCAGCTTTTCCGTGCAGCGCATGGTCGCCGGGGCCGCAGCATGATGCCGCCTTTCACCGACCCATCGGCTGTTGCGCTCTGGGTCGCCTATTTCAGCCAGGTCGAGAAGCTCGTCCGACTGGCCGGATTGGAAGGCGGGGATCTCAAGAGCGATTTGGAGATGCATCTCCGCGACAGCTACGCCGCTCAACCGGTTGAATCGAGCGAGGTCAATCGGGTGCAGGTGGCGATCCGGCGCATGGGTGAGCCAGAAGACTATCTCAGGCCGTTGATCGCTGACGGCCTCATCCGCCGTGGAACACGAAGGCTCGACCCTGCCGCCCTTATACGCGGCTTGTACTACGCAACGCGTCTCGGAAACCTCAAGATCATCGTCGGCATCCTGTTCGGGGCCGGCTTCGTCATTAGCTGGAGCGTCTTCGTCCTCGGCCTGCTCTGGCCCTTCTGGCATGGCCATATCGGACTGTTTCGCTGGCCCGACGGGGCGACCGCCTTCGGCTTCACGGAAAAGACCATCGGAGCGACGAATGTGCTCGGCCGTGGGACGATGCCAGTCATGCTGGGTGCTGCGGCCTTGGCCCATGTCCTGGCGACATGGGGACTGCGGCGCGTGTGGCGGAAGGCCTGATCGCCTCCAGATACATTGCATAGCAAGGAAAGAAATGAGCGATCTGAATGTCGTCAGCCTCTGCAAAAAGTACGGACGCAGGTCGGTCGTAACTGACTTCAGCTATACTTTTCCCAGAGGGCTGACGCTGCTTCTCGGGCCTTCGGGCGGCGGAAAATCGACGCTCACGCGCCTCCTCGCCACGGCCGAGCGGCCGGATTCAGGTCACGTGTTTTGGCGCGGATCGCCGCTGCCCGGCGCGGTCCGTTCCCTGCGGAGAGCGCTTGGATATGCGCCACAGCTGGTCGATCTGCCGGGCGATATCACAGCCCGCCAGTTTGCACGCCATATGGCCGCGCTGAAAGGGCTCAAGCTCGCTGAAGCCGATCGGCAGTTTCTGCAACTCGCCGCAGCGCTCAGACTCGATCAGGATCTGGAAGTTCCGCTGTCAGGCTGGTCGGGGGGCATGCGGAGGCGCCTAGTTTTCGCGCAAGCGCTTCTCGGCGACCCTGAAGTTATAATTCTGGACGAACCTACCGCCGAGCTGGATGCGGCAACCGCGACTTGTGTTGAGGCGCTACTGCTCGATCGGGTGCAGTCGGCGACAATCGTGATGGCCACTCATCAGCCCGAACGGCTGACCGGTCAAGCCGCCGCGCTGCTGCCGGTGGACGGGGCAGGGGCGTGAGCGCGTTCGCGGAGACTGCTCGACTGAATTGGCATCGCTATCTGAACAGCAAGGGTATCTGGCTGCTGATGCTGGTCGCGCCCATCGGGGCCCGGTTTTGGGTGCCTCGAACGGATGGTATGACCATGGCTGTCGCGGTGGACGGCGCTCTGCCAGTGATGACACCCGCCGTTGTGGGCCTCTCGCTGGGGGTTGTCGTCGCTACGAGCTTCCTGCCCATAGCATGGGCGTATTTGCGCCGAAACGTGACAAATGTGCGCGCTTGGCAGACGGAAGACGTCACCGTCGCGTCAAGGCTCAAGACCACGCTTGGCCGGTTCGCCGCTGACATTGCCGTACTTGCGATAATGCTCGCCGCGCTGACGGTGGCGGGCAGCTTGCTCGCCGAGCAGACCGGGCAGGGTGCGATGGTGGGGAGCGTCGCCATGGCGGTTTGGCTGATCGGGTTTCCCCCGCTCGTCTTCGTCGCCGGGCTGCGCGCGTTGCTGGATTCTCGGAATCTGACGCGTGGCGCGGGAGGAGATGTGGTGTTCGCGCTCCTTTGGTTGGCGACTCTCTCCATGCCGCTCGCTGTGGGAACCGGCAGCGGCCTGCTTGGCGCCGTCGGCGACTTTGCGGGCTTCGTGAGGCCGCTCTCATCCGGCGATCTTTCGCGGCGGCATGCCTTGGCTGTAGGCGTGTTCCCAGTCACCGAGCGGCGCGTGCCGGTCGACGTCCCCGCGGGTCTTCGCTCGGATGGCTATGTCGTCTCGCGCCTGATCTGGTGCGGCATTGGAATAGCCTTGGCCCTCGGGGCCGCGCTGATTTATCGATCGCCGACGCCCATCGGGCATCGTGCGCCTCGGCGTGTAAAAGCGACAATCGTGCCGCGAGCTGCACGGCGCGCGCGCCGTGCAGCTTACGCGTGGTTCGGAAATATTGGGGACGAAGCCGCAGGGTTGCTCCGCAATCCCCGCACCATTCTGTTGCTCGTCGTGCTCGCTGCTGCGGGCGTCGTGCTAGACTATAGACGCTGGGCAAGTCCCGCCATCCTCTTGTGGCTTGTCTTCGCTGCTTCGCGTGAGGCTGGGCGTTGGCAGGTGCCCTCGCTGCAAAAACTGACCCTCGCCGTGAACGCCGGTCCGCTCGCGCGCTGGTCCGCCTTTGTCGCCGCCGGCACACTGCTCTCTGTTTTGCTCTCAGTACCGGCAGCGGTGGGACATCTTTCGCCCAGCGCGCTTTTTCTCGGTCTGCTCACGGGAGCGATCGCCTCTTCGGTAGCGGCGGCGCTCGCGATCCTCACACGCTCGGCTCTCGTTCCGCGACTCGTATTGATGGTCGCTTGGTACGGCTATTTCGTATCATGAGCCGTTCGCGCCGTTGTTTCGCCGGACTCCTCCTCGCGGCGCTCGCGGGCTGCACGGCCGGCGCCGACTATGTTCGGCCAAGGGCGTCGGAAATCGGCTTGCCCGGTTCCTCCTCCTCTTCCTCGACGGTATCGGCCCCGTCCTGCTCGCCATCTTCGGCGGCGATCTCATCGCCAGTAATGGCTTCGCCTTCACCATCGCCCTCGATTTCGGTCACGGGCTCGGCCAGCGCCTCGTCTTCGGCACGGACGAACCCACGATCGATCCGGGGCTTGCCGTCATGGTTCAGCACCACGAACACGCCGCCATTCGCCACCACAAGCGGATCGAACGCCGAACGCCGTGCGTCGATGGTGTCGATCTCCGCCTCCAGCGCCGTGGCCTTCGTCGCCACGTCCTCGGGCATCTCGTCGAGCGAGTCATATCCTTGGGTCAGCGTCTCAAGATCATCCGATGCCTCGCCGTACCGGGCCTCCACGTCCTCCGGCAGATCGACGCTTTCCGGGTAGAAGCGCCGCAAGCCGTGTGCGTGCGGAAAGTCGATCTGGACCGAGGTCCATTTCCACCCCTCGGCCTTCACCTCGGCCGCCACCTCCAGCAGCTTTTCGAGCACGAGCATGTCGAGCAGCCCGGCATCCTCGAAGAAACCGCCGCCATCTTCGGTGAACAGGTCGCGAATGACGACACCGCCCGCCTCGATATAGGCCTGCGCCCCGACGAACACCGCGCGGCGATCATGCGCGGGCACATTGTTGGCGGTGAGGTCGCGACGGATGATCCACGGCTCGCGGTTGTGGTGCAGGCTGTCGAAAACCTGCTCCTGCCGGGCATGGTCGTCGGTGAGCGCGAAGGCCATCAACTGGTCCATCGTCAAACCGTCTTCCCGGTACACCTGCAAGAGCTTGGGAGACACCGAACCCAAACGCAGCCGCTGCTTCACGATATTCGGCGACACACCAAACCGCGCGCCGATCTCTTCCGCGCCCCACCCTTTACGTTCGGACAGGTCATGGAAGGCGTCGAACTGGTCGGCGGGGTGCATGCTGTTGCGGGTGACATTTTCGTCCAGACTGATCTCGACAGGATCATTCTCGGTGTCGAGGCGGCAGCGGATAAGCTCGGTCTTCCTGATCTGCCGACGCTTGGCGCGCAGCAACTGGCCGAGCCTGCGCCCCTCGCCTGCGGTAACGAGATAGAAGCCGGTCGGCTCGCCATCCTTCGTTTCCGGCTCCACCACCATATTCTGCAACATGCCCTTGGTGTGGATGCTGGCGGCGAACGCCTCGATAGCGGCCTCGCCATGCGGCACCTTGCGGACATTGCGTGGGGACTTTTTCAGCTTGTTCAGCGGTACGAAAATCTCGGTGCCGCTGACGGCAACGGGTACAACGGTATCAGTCATTGTCTCTTCCTTGGGCTTGGGTTCCAGCGCAGCGGAACTGCCGCGCTGAAACCCTGCCCGTCGGCGAGACCGGGTGTGCAAACGGAGGGGCGGCTTCGCGGGGAACCGGCTGCACGAGAGCGCGAAGCGCGAAGGAAGCTGGGCGGAAGACGATCCGAAGTGCGCCGAGGGCTGGCCCTAAGCACCCGCGCTGCGCCAGCGGCGCACAAAAACGCACCCTTGCGTAAGCCGGCCGGCGCGGCGGCGTGCGCGCGGGCCTGTGGGCCAGCCGCCGCCGCGCCCCCCGGCCAGAGCAAGTGTGCAACGCGGTCACGAAAAGCGCGCGACCCCTGACGGTTTCGCCAGAAAGCCGTCAGAGTGCGCTCCCTTGTCAACCGCGTGCCACAGCGTAAATCCGTGGATACGGATTTAGGGATCGGCGTGGTTACGCCGTTACGCTATGGTGATCGTCACGCGAATGCGCCGAAACCCGCCAGGGGTTCGGCCGGCGCGCAGCGACGGTAGAGCGCCGGTGCCGAAGGCAAGCGCCCCTCGTAAACCTGCCTTGCGATTATCTCAATCAGAGGGCGGTAACCCATCGTTTCCGTAGAAGAAAACCTTCCGACGACGGCTAATGGACCGTGTCCGTAGGCACATCCAACGCGGTGTCACTCCCATGGCATAGCGCCTGATCGGTTCATTTTCCGTCATGCGGCCTGCGGGTAAATTCCATTGGACTCGGATGGCCAAGCCCATATCTTCCCCAAGCATGTCGGATCGCTATTTCTTCGATAAGATGCCCTTTGAACAGGACATGTTCTCGCATTTCCTGACCCGTCTGGCGCAGGCCAATGTCGTGGCAGGCAAAACGTTCCGCGATGATCGCGCGGCGGTACGGAATGCGGTCGATGCGGCGATTGCGAACGAACTCCGTATCGTCCTGCCAGACATGAATGCGATCAGTCTCCACAAGATCGCGTCGAAAATGCCGATCGGGCTGCGCCATCCCGCCTTTGGCCCGGCCTGGCTGGCGGTGAAGGCGCAGGCCGCTCATTCCAGTCCCGCGCTGGTCCTTCCGGGAGGCGCCGAACATGCGATCATTCTGGCGTCGATCGGTCTGCCAGCAGCGCTCCTCTCGCATACGACCATGGAGTGCCTGGCCGACCCCACCCTTGACGTGGATCGGCTGATCGAGCTCACGGCGGGGCGAGAAGACTATATTATCGGCTTCGAACCGGCAGCCACACCTTACTATTATCTGGTGTCCGCGTCGGTCAGGTCGCTGCGCCGATGTCTCAAATCTGATCGCAGATTCAAGCCAATCCGTGACATCATCCCCTTGTCGACGATGCCGGAACCATCATCGCCGACCGGCACCTGGGGCGTGCATCCCAAATCACCGACCGATCGCATCCCCACGATCGTGCATGCCGACAATCGCGGAAGCGGACCAACGACCATCTTCATCGGCGGGTGGATGGAGAACGGCATCGCCTGCGATCCCGGTTTCCCGACCGTGCAGCCCATGCCGCTGCGCATCCTGGAATATATCATGCGGCATGGGGCATTGGCGCTGACCTTCATGCACCTGTTCGACGATTGATCGCGTCACCGGGTGGAGTCTTTTCACCGTGATGGCGGCCCGATTGAAGGCGCTATCGCTTGTCGGTTTTCCCACGAACCACCATCACGCCTTCGCCCTGGTCGGTGGTCAAGAGTAGAACGCCATGTTTTTCAAGCGCCCGTCGCACCTGATCGCGCGTGCTCTCGTACACCTCAAGGCCGCTCGCGGATTCGAGGCGTTTCAGCGCAGTCAGTGATACCTGGGCCTCGTCAGCGAGCGTCTCCTGATTCCATCCGAGCAACGCACGTGCGGCCCGTGATTGTCGGGCGGTGATCATACTTGATCACCTCTCACCAACACCAACTCGCAGGCCAGAACTACGACTAAAATAGTCGCTCTTGACGTGCAAGGTATGCCAAACTACCCAACACCGAACGCTCTGTCATTGCACCACAACCGAGCCGATTCGCCCCGTGGCCCGCCGACCATTATGGCTGCCGGGCAGTTGGGAGAGGGATGAGAGTGGTCCACCAAACAGGGCGAGTGGTGTCGAGTCGACGGCGCGCAGCCACGAGCGTACTTCGCGGAGGGAACGGCATGATCAAGAAGGAGGTCTCGACCGCCGTGAGCCTCATGAGGATGGCGCTCGCATTGCTTGACAAGGCGGAAGCTGGAGCGAGCACCACCGCTTGTCATCTGCAAGCCGCAATCGACATGGCGACGGAAGCAGAACCATCGCTCCGCATCAACGACACCTTTTGATTAGGTGCCCGCTATAACCTGCGAACTGATGTTCGGGTGCGATCGACAAGCCCCGGATTCCATATTTCTGGCTTTCTTGTAATCCAGTAAGTCAGAAATATGGATTTATGGATCAACCGCGTTTCACTGGGTCCGTTCGGTCCTACCATTTGCCGATCAGATATCTTGTCAGAACAAATGGGAAGCATAAACCAAACCGTTGTTTGGGCAGCTTGTATTATGCTGCGAGTTTGATGTCATCTGCCTTGGCTGCCCCGCGCGCCAGAATGGTTTCGATTTCGTCCGACGTGCGTCGGACAGCGAGCTTCAAAGCCTCGTCGATATGAACATAGTCCTGTGTAACATTTTGCGAAGCGTGGCCGAGCATGGCCCGGATCGTCAGCTCCGAGAAGCCGAGGTCGCCGGCCACGCTACCGAAGGTATGGCGCAGGGTGTGTGGCGTGATGCCCTCGATCGCGGCCAGCTTGCAGACACGCTGGAGGCAGGCACTGACCGCAGTGAACGGCCCCGATCCGGCATCGGAAGGGAAGATGTGCGGATTGCCCACGATGCCGGGCTGGTTTTCGATAACCCTAATCGCGGCAGGTCCGATCGCTCGGATCTGCGCGCCGCCCTTGGTATCGGGGAATGCCATATAGGCGCCGACCGGATTGACCCAGGCACGCTGCATCGCCTGACCTTCTTCCCGGCGGTATCCAGTCAGTAGCAACGTGCGAAGCACGCCGAGCGCAACGGGATTCTCGCCGTTGCGCTCGGCATAGGCCATCGCCTTGCCTATCGTCTCGATCTCGGCAACGCTCAGACGCCGCGTCTTCTTCTTCCCGGCCAGCTTCTTGGCGCCCTGCGTTGGATGAACGTCGAGCAGGCCCTTATGCTTCGCGTGTCCGATTATGGCCTGAAGCGTTCCCACGCAGCGCGCGGCGACACCGGCCCCGCCCGTGGCCATCCCCCCTCGGCCACCGCTGCGCGGTTTTGCAGTCTTACCATTCTTTACGTCGATCTGCATTTGTTCGACGTCCGCGATCGTCAGATGCTTCACGACACGCTTGCCGAGCAGGGGCTTGATGTGCGTCCTGATTCGGCTCAGGTCCATGTCGAGTGACGACTTCTTGATGGGTAGGTTCTTGCGGCCAAGGATGTTCCCCGCGTGCGCCTCGGTCAGATACCAGTCACACATTTCCGCAACGGTCATGCCCTTGCGGGCCTGGCGAACTTCGTCGGCGGAGTCTTGGCCGCCAATGACGGCCGCCAGCTTGAGTTTGGCGTGATCACGGGCCTGTTCGACCGTCAAGACACCATATCGTCCGATATTGATGCGGCGCTTGACCCCCTCCGCGTTTCGATACTGAACGATGAAGGTCTTGAGGCCGGAAGGCAGCACCCGCACGCCGAAGCCTTTGACGTCGGTATCCCAAAGAACAGCCTGTTTCGTCGCAGGCGGAATCAGGGCGTCGACCGCTCGCTTGGTCAGTTTGTTGGTTGGCATTATGCTTCTCCGCTTGGAGACAAAACTTGATACGGTAGCTTTGTCTCCAAATTGTCTCCATGCGGCGTCCAATCGCGCCCAGCTGCAGGTTACAACGTAGTAGAATAAGTATCAAGAAATATTGGATAAATCGTAGTGCGGCGTAGTATCGGAAAGCCTGGAAAAGCTCCTTAACGAAGTTGCCAAGGTTGGGGTCGAGGGTTCGAATCCCTTCGCCCGCTCCAGTTTTGTTTCGCGAATCAGTGGATTCGGGGAACAGGCATCGGGTTCAGGCCCAGTTCCATACATAGTTTGCGGCTCAGGCCGGCGGCGACCAGTTCGTGCGACCGCGCCAGATGTTCCTTCAATTCCGCATCGTCCGGGCCGGGCAGGGCGTAGCGCTGGATCCACGACATGCCGCGCGACGCAAGATAGGGCGCCGGTCGCAGTCCGGGCATTTCACGCAGCAGCTCAAAGCCAACAGGAGAGGTCTTGAAAGTGATGCCGGGCACCTCGCCCCGATTCCAGCCACCAATGGCGAAAACCTTGCCGCCAATTTTCCAGACGTCCGCGCCACCCCATTGCGTGACGTGGGTCGTCGCTGGCAAGTTGCCACAAGAATGATTGAAATCGTTGAGATTCATGCCGGTACTGTAAAAGCTGCCCGTGCGGTCGCCACTTCGGCTCGCGAGGCGCAGCCCATCGCATGGTCGTTCACCAGCCCCATTGCCTGCATGAACGCATAGACCGTGGTAGGGCCGACAAAGCGCCAGCCACGCCGTTTCAGCTCCTTTGAAAGCGCAATCGATGTGGCGGTGGTCGAGACTTTCGCCCCCTCGGCGGCGTCGGCCTGGCGCGCTTCATACCGCCAGAAGAACGCGGCCAGTGACCCTTCGCTTTCCACCATTGCGATCGCCCGACCCGCATTGTTGATTGTCGCCTCGATCTTGCCGCGATGGCGCACAATCCCGGCATCCGCCAAAAGGCGGGCAACATCCGATTCGCCGAAACGGGCAATGGTTGCGAAATCAAAGCTGGCGAACGCTGCACGAAAATTCTCGCGCTTGGCCAGAATCGTCCGCCAGCTCAGACCTGACTGGAACCCCTCGAGGCAAATCTTCTCGAACAGCCGGCGGTCATCGGCGACGGGAAAGCCCCATTCCCGGTCGTGATAGGCGATATAGTCCGCCGTTGCCGCGCACCAGTTGCACCGCGCGCGGCCGTCGGGGGAAGTGAACAACTGACTCATCTGCCGACAATCGCAAAGCGTGGAACCCTCACGATCATAGCGGTGCCATGGGTTATTGGAAACGGAACGCCCCGATGCCGGGGCGAGATTGTCGTATAGACAAAATCACCGCGTCATCGTCTCCACATCATGCCGTGCGGGCACGATACCCAAGCCGTGCTGCTGCTTCGACAAGGGCTGCCTCGCGCTTTTGCATGGTGTCGGACACGGCGAGCCGATGGGCTGCAACAATTTCGGCGCCGGCCTTTTCGGGCGTTCCGCCCTCAAAAGGGGGCTTGGGATCATATTCGAAGGCCAGTTGCAGTGTTCGGGCGACAGCCTCGCTGGTGACGGTCGCGATCAGGGTCAGCGCGAAATCGATGCCGGCGGTCACGCCGCCGCCCGTTATACGGTTGCGGTCAACAACAGTACGGGCCTTTACTGGCACGGCGCCAAACAGGGCGAGGTGGTGGTGCCACGCCCAATGCGTCGTCGCCTGATAGCCCTCCAGCAGCCCGGCTGCGCCGAGAATCAGGGAACCCGTACACACGCTGGTCACCCAACCGGCTTCCGCGCCGATATGTCGCACCCATGCCATGGCGTCTTCGTCATCCATCACATCTGACACACCGATTCCGCCGGGCACGCACAGGATGTCGGCATTGCGAATGTCGTCAAATGTCGCGGTGGGTACAATGGCAAAACCAGCATCGGTCACCACTGGTTGTTGATCCTTCCAGACGAGATCGACCTTCGCACCGGGCATTCGCGACAGGAACTGGGCAGGGCCGGTCAAATCAAGCTGGGTCAGGCCAGGAAAAAGCAGAAAGGCGATCCGCGTCATGTCTTGTCCTTCGTTCTGGGTGCGATGGCACGGGAGATACATTGTCGGACGCTTGGCATAAATGTAAATCTAATATATCTTTCTGCCATGACGCACCGGGTCGCCATTGCCGTGTTTGATGGGTTTCAGCTGCTCGATGCCACCGGACCGGCCAGCGTCTATGGCAGCGCCAATGATGCGTTTGCCGGTGTATATGATGCGGGCGTGGCGCCAAAATCAGGTGCGGCCTATACCGTCATCATGGCCTCTACCCGTGGCGGGCCGGTTTCCAGCAGTTGTGGCGTCACCATCATGACGACGGCCATCGCTGATATGGCGCCCGCCCACCTCGACAGCCTGTTTCTTGTCGGCGGGGAGGATGAGGGACTGCGTCTCGCCAGTGAAGATCGCGCGCTGCGCGACTGGACCCGGGCCGTGCACGGCCATACCAGCCGCATGGGTTCGATTTGTTCGGGCAGCCTTTTGCTCGCGCATTGGGGCCTGATCGGCAGCCGTCGCCTCGCGACCCATTGGGACGCCGTGCCGCATATCCGCAAGAACTGGCCGGAGCTCGCGCTCGATGCCGAATCGATTTTCGTTGAGGATGGGCCGCTCTGGACATCTGCCGGTGTCACGACCGGCATCGATATGACGTTGGCCATTGTCGAGCGCGATCATGGGCCGCGTATTGCCCGCGCCGTGGCACAGCGACTCGTGCTCAGCGTGCGTCGTCCCGGTTGGCAGTCGCAATTCAGCCCGATGCTTGCCGCACAGGCCGGTCGCGATGATCGTTATGCTGATCTGATCGCCTGGATCGTTACCCGGCTGGACAAGCCCTTGCCGGTGGAACTGCTGGCAGAGCGTGCCAGTGAAACGCTGCGCAGCTTTCACCGCAACTTCACGGCGGCAACGCGCACCACGCCGGCCAAGTTCATCAACCGTGCCCGCATTGATCGCGCGCGCGCGTTGATTGAGGAAGGACGATCACTGAAACAGGTGGCGGGCATGACCGGCTTTGCCAGCGCCGCCCGGCTGGCGGCAGCATTTGAGCGTGAACTTGGGTTGACCGCCAGCAAATATCGCATGCTGCACGCCCGGTAGTCGCTGGAATTTTCTGGCCGATCGGCACGAAAGTGTCGCTGGACCGGCGACCCGGGCAGACTTGGCGCGATGGCGCGGCTATCTTCCTGACCATGACACAGGCAGCGATTCGCATCGGCATTGGCGGCTGGACCTATGAACCCTGGCGCGGGACATTTTTCCCCGACAAGTGGCCGCAAAAGCGCGAGCTTGAATATGCCGCGTCGAAACTGACCGCGATTGAGGTCAATGGAACCTATTATTCCGGCTTCAAGCCCGCGACCTTTGCCGGTTGGGCCGCCGCAGTCCCCGATGGGTTTGTCTTCACACTGAAAGCATCACGCTTTTGCACCAATCGCAAAATCCTGGCGGACGCGGGCGAATCAGTCATGCGTTTTGTCGATCAGGGCATTGTTGAGCTGGGTGACCGGCTTGGCCCGATCCTGTGGCAATTCATGGCCACCAAGAAATTTGATGCCGATGATTTCGGCGCCTTTCTGAAGCTTTTGCCAGCCAGTCACGGCGGTGTCGCCCTGCGCCATGCCGTGCAGGTGCGTCACGAGAGTTTTGCAGATCCTGCCTTTGTCGCCATGTGCCGTGCCGCTGGCGTTGCGATTGTTTACGCCGATTCGGCTGAATATCCGGCGATTGCCGATGTCAGTGGCGGTTTCGTCTATGCCCGGCTGGAAAACGCGACTGAACCGGAACCGCAGGGCTATGCTCCGCACGAACTGGACCGCTGGGCACAGGCCGCGCGGTGTTGGGCATGTGGCGATGCGCCGGTGGGCTTGCCTTATGCGGCCACAACGCCCGCCCCTCGCCAACCGCGCGAGACATTCATCTTCTTCATCAACGGTGCAAAGGTTCGCGCACCCGCCGGGGCCATGGCGCTGATCGAGCGCATCGGGCGCTAATTCCGGCTGGCTTCTCCCCGCAGGGCGGCAGTTTCGAGCGTATCAAGCGCCTGGTGCGCGGCGACATAGCGACGTGCCGCAGCAATCCAGGCGTTTGCGCTTGCCGCCCCCGGCATTTGCGTGATCTCGGTCAATGCCGCCTCGACGTGCCCGGCGTCGAGCGCGCGATGCGCCCGTGACAGCCGGTCATCGGGCAAGGTGGAAGGCGAGCCAGCCTGACGGATCACGATCAGACCACCAATTTCGCGGCGAAAGCTTGCCCACCAGCCCTCTTTCGCGGCGCCGGTGGTCAGCAACGGCGCGACGCCATCAAGGCTGGTCCGCAGTTCTTCCACTGTCACGGGCGCGCGGGCGGCTTGAAGGATCATGCTGACCTGTGCCGGTTGACGCGCACCAAAACGCAGCTTCAACTGTTCTTCGATATATCCAAGCTGTTGGCCGCGATCGAGTGCGCGGCGTGCGCTGAGCGCGATGAGCAGCGCCTCGGCCCGGCCAGCATTGCCTGCTGCCATGCGTGAATCGGTCTGGATCGTTGCCGCCCGGGCCTCAAGTATGGTGAGCCGCCCCGCCAGTTCGCTCTCACGCGCTGACAGCGTCTCGATTGTCGGCGCGATTGCGGGCGCCGTCACCGACTTTGTCGGCACCGGCGCGCCAGCCATAACGGGTAAGGCAGCGACCAGAGGCTGGCTCGGAGGGAGCCAGCGATAGTAGAAATGCAGTGCCGCCCCCATGGCTGCAATGCCAGCGGCAAAGGCGAACAGGATCATCAGCCACGGCATTCGCCGCACACGCGGCGCACCCGCCGGTGAGAAATCCGACGATGCAGGTGCCGACGCTGCGCTCGGTTGGTCGAGATCCATGCGCACCTTATCCCCGCGCCCGGCGGGCCGGTCAATCGCTCAACGAACGCGCCGCAGCAATCAGCGTTTCGTCGTCAGGCCTTGTGGCTATGGCAAGGCTGGCCCACCCCGTCCCGGCGGCGTCGGCAACTGCGTGGCTGATCGCCGAAACCGCGATTTCCCGACGCGCGATTCCCGCTGTCTCAACAAGCTCGGCGAATCGTTGTGCGGCCCGCGCAGAATGCAGCAGCGCCACCGTACCGGCCAGTTGCGCGATTGCACCCTGTTCAACCGGCAGCGCATCGCTGGCATAAACGGCGATTGCGGCTGTTACGGGATCGGCCACAACAAGGGCGCGTTCGCGCGCGCCGACATGGAGCATCCGGTGATAGCCATGCGTACGTGCGATGCTGAGGATGGCGGTTGCATTGTCGTCACCCGTTGCCATGACGTCAAAACCGGCCAGCCGCGCGGCAGCTGCGGTCTTTTCGCCAACGGCAAATACCGGAAGGCTGCGCAACGCCGTCAGTGCCTGTCCACCACGGCGAACGGCGTTGGCACTGGTGAACAGCAAGGCATCATGCGCTGCGGGGTCCGGAACCACCCAGTCGAGCGACCGCACCGCGAACAATGGCAGTGCCATTGCCTCAAGGCCGGCCGCACGCACGCGCGCGACCGTCGCGGCATTGCCGGGTTCAGGTCGTAGCACCGCAACCCGACGGGTCACGCCGCAAACAGCCGCCGGATTGCGGGCGTGGCGCGCGTCAGCAGGTCGGCGGCCAATGCGTCGGCCAGCCCGATATCACCCACTGCGCCGGTACGTTCGCCATAAACATGCTCGCTGCCATCCTCGCTGAGCACTTCGGCGCTGATTGTCACCTGCGCCTCATGCTCGCGCGCCAGCGCCGCCACGGGCGAATGGCAATCCGCCACCAGTCCCGCCAGCAGGGCGCGTTCAAGCAATACGCAACGATGCGTTGCGCCATCGTCGATGGCGGCCAGCCACGCGCGCATCTCGCTGTCCTCGCCGCGCGTCTCTATGCCGACAGCACCTTGTGCGGGGGCGGGCAACATGACGTCAGTGCCAATCGCAACGCCAATCTCCGCTCGGCCCAGCCGGTCGAGGCCCGCCGCCGCCAGCAGGGTCGCATCAACCTCGCCGGCGGCCAGCTTGGCCAGACGTGTGTCAACATTGCCGCGAAACAGCACGGGCTGCACATCCGGTCGCAAACGCCGCAATTGCGCGGCACGGCGTGGGGAACTGGTACCGATAACGGCATTTTGCGGCAGTGCCGCAATGCTTTCCGCCCCAATCAACCGGTCCCGCACATCGGCGCGCGGCAACATGGCGGCGATGGTGATTGCCGCTGGCCGGATAGTTTCGACATCCTTCATCGAATGCACGGCGCAGTCGATGTCACCGGCCAGCAGGGCCCGGTCCAGTTCCTTGGTCCACAGCGCCTTGCCGCCAATCTCGGCCAGCGCACGGTCCTGTACCTTGTCACCGGTGGTCTTGATGATGATGATTTCGCCCGCGATGCCATGCGCGGCAGCCAGCCGGTCCCTGACCATATGGGCCTGGATCAGCGCCAGCGGCGAACCGCGCGTGCCGATGCGGATGATGTCACGCAACCTTCGTCTCCATACTCTCCTGGCCCTAGTAAAGCAGAACTGCCCTTCGACAAGCGGGGTGCGATTGCCTAGATGCGCAACAATGGCATTGATCCTCGGTCTGGAATCTTCCTGCGACGAAACAGCGGCGGCGTTGGTCACCTCTGATCGACAGGTGCTGGCCCACCGTCTGGCCGGACAGGAAGCGGCGCACCGTCCCTTTGGCGGGGTCGTGCCGGAAATTGCCGCCCGTGCCCATGTTGACGCGTTGATTCCGCTGGTTGAGGGCGCGCTGGCCGATGCTGGCGTGGCACTGGCTGATGTCGATGCGGTCGCGGCAACAGCAGGGCCGGGGCTGATTGGCGGCGTTATGGTTGGCCTGGTCACGGGCAAGGCATTGGCACATGCTGTCGGCAAGCCACTGATCGCGGTCAACCATCTTGAAGGGCACGCCCTTTCGCCGCGCCTTGCCGATCCTGATCTGGCGTTCCCCTATCTCCTGCTGCTTGTGTCGGGCGGGCATTGCCAATTGCTGGCGGTGCGCGGCGTTGATGACTATCGCCGCCTCGCCACAACAATTGATGACGCCGCCGGGGAAGCGTTTGACAAGACAGCCAAGCTGCTCGGCCTCGGTTTTCCCGGTGGTCCTGCCGTTGAGCGCGCTGCCTTGGTTGGTGACGCCCGCGCCGTGCCGCTGCCGCGACCCCTGCTGGGCGCAGCCGAACCGCATTTCTCGTTCGCCGGGTTGAAAAGCGCGGTCCTGCGCGCCCGCGATACCGGTTCATATCGCAACGAAGATATTGCCGCCGCATTCCAGCAGGCGGTGGTTGACTGTCTGGTTGATCGTACCCGGCGGCAGGTCCAGCAGACCCATGGGATGACCGCGCTGGTCGTTGCCGGGGGCGTGGCGGCCAATTCGGCGGTGCGCGCGGCGCTGCAGGATGTGGCGCACGCGCATGACCTGCGCTTTGTCGCACCACCCTTGTGGCTGTGTACCGACAATGCCGCGATGATTGGCTGGGCCGGTGCGGAACGCTTTGCCGCCGGGCTGACCAATGCGCTGGATGTACCCGCCCGGCCTCGCTGGCCACTTGATCCCGGCGCGGAGGCGGTGCGGGGCGCCGGGGTGAAGGCATGAAGATCGGGGTGATGGGGGGCGGTGCCTGGGGAACCGCGCTGGCACAGGTTGCGGCACAGGGCGGGGAACCCGTTGTGCTGTGGGCGCGGGAGCCTGAGGTGGTTGCGACGATCAACCAGACGCATGAAAACCGCCTGTTTCTGCCCGGTATCGCGCTTTCGCCACAGGTGCAGGCAACCAATGCACTTGCCGATCTTGCCGGTTGCGACGCGTTGCTGGTGGTTGTGCCAGCGCAGCATGTGCGGTCAGTCCTTGCCGAAACGGCCGTTGGCACCACCCCGTTGCTGTTGTGCGCCAAGGGCATTGAGGCGGGCACAAGGTTGCTGGTCAGTGAGGTTGCCGCCGCAGCGCAGCCGCGCGCGCCGCTTGCAGTGCTGTCCGGTCCAACATTCGCGCATGAGGTCGCTGCTGGCTTGCCAACCGCCATCACGCTCGCCTGTGCCGATGAAGCACTTGGCCTTGCATTGGGTGATCGGCTCGCCCTGCCGGCGTTTCGGCCCTATTTCTCAACCGATATCATTGGTGCGGAGATTGGCGGGGCGGTCAAGAATGTGCTCGCCATTGCCTGTGGTGTGGTGGAAGGCGCTGGCCTGGGTCAGAATGCCCGCGCCGCGCTGATCGCGCGCGGCTTTGCCGAGATGACACGCTTTGGCCTCGCGCGGGGCGCCCGCGCCGAAACACTGGCGGGCTTGTCGGGGCTGGGGGATCTTGTGCTGACCTGTTCCTCAACCAGCTCGCGCAATTTCTCGCTTGGCGTTGGCCTTGGCCAGGGCAAGGCGGCGCGTGATCTGCTTGCGGATCGTCCTACCGTCGCCGAAGGTGCCTATACGGCACCGGTGCTGCGCGAAGCGGCGGAAGCAGCGGGCATCGACATGCCGGTGACCGAAGCAGTGTGCACGCTGCTTGACGGGGCTGACCTGCACGGTGTGATCGGAGCGCTGCTGTCCCGCCCCTTGTCGCGGGAGGGTGGCTGATGCGGTGGGTCGCGCTGTTGAAAGGTGTCAATCTCGGCGGCAATCGCAAATTGCCCATGGCTGATTTGCGTCGCTTCCTTGCCGATCTCGGTTTTCATGACGTCATTACCCTGCTCGCTTCGGGCAATGCGGTGTTCAACGCTGAAGATGATGACGCCCCACGACTGGAGGGGCAACTTGAACGCGCCGCCAGATCAGCGCTCAACATCGATACGGCGTGGCTGTTGCGCAGCCATGCTGATCTCGTCGCAACCGTCGCGACCAATCCATTTTGTGATGCGGCAAAGGTGCATCCGAACCATCTGCTGGTGCATTTTCACCGTGAACCTTTCCCGGTGGGCCTGCTTGACGCGCTTGACCATGACGGACCCGAACGTCTGGCAGCTCAAGGCCGGGAATTGTTCGTCGATTATCCCGCTGATATTGGCCATTCCAAATTGCCCCAGGCCATGGCGCGGGCAAAATTTCCCAGGATTGTGACCGCGCGCAACTGGAATACGGTGCTCAAATTGACCGACCTTGCCGCATGAGCGGTTCAAAAATCGACGGCGATGCCTTTCAGCGTCCAGTCACCATAGCGCGTCGGATCATCGCCGAGTGGATCGCGGCCCTTCGGCGTGACGGGCGCGGGTTTGGGGACGGGCGGATTTTCCGAGAGATAGGCGGGCGGTTTAACATGTGCAGGACGGCGACCCATGGCTAATCTCCGATATGGCCAGGAGCTCTCTGCGCTTCAGCGGCGGCGCGATCAATCCCGTGACGATGCGCCCGGTCTGGCCGCACGTCGCGCCGCGCTCAAGCTGCTTGATGCGGTGTTGCGTCAAGGTCTGCCACTCGAAGCGGCGCTGACCCGCGCCACTGCCGGGATTGATCGCCCGGACGATCGTGCACTGGCCCATGCCATCGCGGCAGCAACGCTGCGTCGCCTGCCTGATCTTGACGCACTGATTGATTCGGCGACCAAACAGAATCTGCCCGATGATGCCAAGGCGCGGTTTGCGCTGCGCATTGCGCTCGCTCAGGTGCTGGTGCTCGCGACGCCGCCCCATGCGGCCATCACCACCGCATTGCCGCTGGTGGACGGTGGCCCACGCAAGCTGGTCCATGGTGTTTTCGGCACGTTGATGCGCGGTGGCGCCACCTTGCCGGCAATTGCCGAACTGCCGGCGATGGTTGCGGAACGCTGGCGTGCGGCATGGGGCGATGCGATGGTTGCCGCCGCTGCGCAGGCCATCACTGACCCGCCACCGCTTGATCTGACCCTGATCGATGCGGCGGAAACCGCAGCAATGGTCGAAGAGCTGGACGGTGTTTCGCTGCTGCCCGGCCATATCCGCCGTGATGCAGGGGGTGTGACCGAATTGCCCGGTTTCGGCGAAGGCCGCTGGTGGGTGCAGGACATTGCCGCCTCCTTGCCCGCCCGGTTGCTCGGACACGGTACTGGCACCGCGCTGGATCTGTGCGCCGCGCCCGGAGGCAAGACCATGCAACTTGCCAGCGCTGGCTGGTCGGTGACCGCCATTGATTCCTCGCAAAGTCGTCTGGCGCGACTTTCCGAAAATCTCGAACGCACGGGTCTGTCGGCGGAAGTCATCGCGGCAGACTTGCTTAGCTGGAAGCCCAAGGCTCCTGCCGATGCCGTTCTGCTTGATGCGCCGTGCACCGCGACAGGCATCTTTCGCCGCCATCCCGATGTCATCCACCGTGTCTTGCCATCCCGTATCGCCGAAATGGCCGCATTGCAGGGCAAACTCCTTGCCCGTGCCGCTGATTGGGTAAAGCCGGGTGGGCTGTTGGTCTATGCAACCTGTTCGCTGGAGCCGGCTGAGGGTGAGGCGCAGATCGCGACACTGCTCGCCGCGCGCAGCGACTATGCGGTAGATCCTGTTCGCGCTGACGAACTTCCCGCCGGGATCAGCCCGAGCGACCAGGGCATGGTGCGCACATTGCCCGGCATGATTGTGCCCGATGATTGTGACGGATTCTTCATCGCGCGGCTGCGTCGTAACGGCTAGCACCGGCTTGATAGCCGGGGTGGCCGTGCTACAGGGCGTCATGCAGCAGCCTGTCCGTATCGCACCCTCAATCCTGTCAGCCGATTTCGCCAAACTGGGCGAGGAAATCCGCGCAATCGATGCAGCCGGGGCGGACTGGATTCATGTCGATGTCATGGATGGACATTTTGTCCCCAACATCACCATCGGGCCAGCCGTGGTGAAGGCAATTCGCCCGCACACCAGCAAGCCGCTTGATGTTCATCTGATGATCGCGCCGGTTGACCCCTATCTCGAATCTTTCGCCGAGGCGGGCGCTGACATCATCAGCCTTCATGTTGAGGCAGGGCCGCACACGCACCGCAGCCTTCAGCAGATTCGCAAGCTGGGCAAGCGGGCGGGCGTGGTGCTGACGCCGCAGACCCCGGCCAAGGCGCTCGATTACCTGCTTGAAGAGGTTGATCTCGTGCTGGTGATGAGCGTCAATCCGGGCTTTGGCGGCCAGCGGTTCATTGCCAGCGCGGCGCGCAAGATCGAGAGCATCCGCAAGATGATCGACAAGGCCGGCCTGACGGTTGATCTGGAAGTTGATGGCGGCATTGATCCGCTGACTGCGCGCCGTGCGATTGAGGCTGGCGCCGATGTGCTGGTCGCTGGTACGGCGGTGTTCCGTGATGGTCCAGCGGGCTATGCGCGCAATATTGCGACATTAAGGGGGGCGTGACCCGCGACCGTGGCGATGCCGGCGCCGACGGTATCGACGAGGGCAAACGGCTGGTCCGGTTGGGTGGTGACAAGGGCCTGTCGCTGGCCGAGCGGGTTGCGGAACGTTTCCACCGGCTGACCTGGCGCACACCGATCCACGGGCTGCGCCTGAAAGGGCGGCATCCGCTCAAGCTCATCGCCGTGCCCGACGATCCTTTCAATGGCGATGCGGCGCGTGGTCGCTCGCTGCTTGACGGGACGGTGAGTTTTCGGGGCGAGCAACGCCCGATTGACAGTCTCGATCTGGCCAAGCGCGAGCCAAACCGCGCGTTTGGTGACTATGTGCAGGGATTTTCCTGGCTTCGCGACCTGTCGGCAGTGGCAACCCGCGCCCAGGCAACACCCGTCGCCGAGGCGATCATGCGCCGATGGCTGGATGCCCATGCCGATACCGTCAGCGAACCGGCATGGCGGGCCGACCTGTGGGGGCGGCGCATCCTGTTCTGGACCGCGCACGCACCGCTGATCCTGTCGAGCACCGATCTTATCTATCGCTCGCGCGTCCTGAACACGCTGGCGCGCGGCGCACGCCATATAGATCGCGGCGCCGAGAAAATGGCACCGGGCGTGCCGCGCATTGCTGCCATTTGTGGTGTGGTTGCTGCTGGCTTGCTCATCCCGGGCGGCGATGCCCGGCGTGGCGCGACCGAAGCGGCGCTGGGCAAGGCAATTGCCGCCTCGATATTTGATGATGGCGGCAGTGTCGCGCGATCGCCGATTGCGCAACTCGACATCATCATGCTGCTGACAATGCTGCGTGAAACATATGCTGCGCGACGGCTGAACCCGCCAGACATTCTTGGCACAACGCTGGCGCGGCTCGTCCCGGCCCTGCTTGGCGCGACGCTTGGCGATGGGGCCTTGTCGAGCTGGCAGGGTGGCGGTCCGCTGACGGGTGAGGCAATTGCTCAGATCATTGCCGCGACGGGGGTGCGGGCCAGGCCATTGCGCCAGGCGCGCGACTGGGGGTATCAACGGCTTGCGGCGGCTGACACGATCGTCATTGTTGACGCGGCCCCGCCGCCGGTTGCCCGGCTGGTAGAGGGCGGCTGTGCCTCAACGCTGGCCTTTGAAATGTCGGATGGGCCGCATCGTATTGTAGTCAATTGCGGTGGCGCGCGCGCTTCGCTGGCACAGATCCCGGCGACACTGGCAGATGGCCTGCGCACAACGGCGGCACATTCAACGCTGATCGTTGGTGACTCGAACTCCACGGCAATCCATGCCGATGGCACGCTTGGTCGCGGTGTTGGTGAGGTTGAGCTCGCGCGACAGGAAAGCGACGCGTCGAGCCGGCTTGAGGCGAGCCATGATGGTTATGTACGCCGCCACGGCTTTCTCCATCGCCGCCAGCTCGTGCTGGGCAGTGACGGGCGGGAATTGCGTGGCGAGGACATGTTGTTGCCGGCGTCAAAACGCCGCAAGATCGGCGCGACGCCCTTTGCGATCCGTTTCCATCTCGGGGTTGGCGTGAGGGTCACGCCAACGGCAGACGGTCAGGCGGCGTTGTTGCGTTTGCCGGGCGGCCAATTGTGGCAGTTCCGTTGTCGGGGCGGTGCATTGGCGGTTGAGGAAAGCCTGTGGGTCGATGGCGACGGGCGGCCACAGTCAACCAGCCAGCTTGTCGTCACCGGGGAATCACCAGCAGGCGGTGCCAGTGTCAGCTGGGCCTTGAAGCGCGCGACCTGACAGGCCAAGGGGGCGCCGACTCATCCAGGGAACATCGGCCTGAACGGTGAAAAACCGTGTTTGGCTTTCCTTGATGCGACAATGAAACTGGAGCCTTGATGACCGATATCACCATCCGCCGCGCCCTCCTGTCGGTGTCCGACAAGACGGGTATTGTTGATCTTGGTCGCGCGCTCGCTGACAAGGGCGTTGAACTGGTTTCAACCGGTGGCACCGCAAGGGCGCTGCGCGATGCCGGGCTTGCCGTGCGTGACATCAGCGAGCTTACCGGCTTTCCGGAAATGATGGATGGCCGGGTCAAGACCCTTCACCCAAAGGTTCATGGCGGCCTGCTCGCGGTGCGCGATGATCCTGCTCATGCCGCGTCCATGGTTGAACATGAGATCGGCGCGATCGATCTGGTGGTGGTCAATCTTTATCCGTTCGAGGCGACCGTTGCGAAGGGCGCAGGGCGCGAGGAGATTATCGAGAATATTGATATTGGCGGCCCATCGATGGTCCGCTCCGCGGCCAAGAATCACGCCTTTGTCGCGATCGTCACCGACCCGGCTGACTATCAGTTGGTGTCGGGCGGCACGACCAGCCTCGCTGATCGCAAATTGCTCGCTGCCAAGGCTTTTGCGACGACCGCCGCCTATGATTCGATGATCGCGAGCTGGTTTGCCTTTGCCGATCAGGGGGATGTTTTCCCCGAAACATTGCCGCTGACGCTCAAGCTCGGTCAGCCACTGCGTTATGGCGAAAACCCGCATCAGGCGGCGGCATTCTATACCCCGTCTGGCCCGCATGTTCGTGGCATTGGCCAGGCGCGGCAGCTTCAGGGCAAAGAACTCAGCTACAATAACTACAATGATGCCGATGCCGCGCTGGAACTGATCGCCGAATTTCGTGACGCGGCGCCGAGCTGCGTCATCGTCAAGCACGCCAATCCGTGCGGTGTCGCCACCGCAGCCACGCTTGAACAAGCCTATGCTGCGGCGTTCGCCTGTGACACGGTGTCCGCCTTTGGCGGTATCATCGCGCTCAATCGCGCGCTCGACGCGGCGACCGCGCGGGCCATCACCGGCATCTTTACCGAGGTGGTTGTCGCACCTGACGCCGACGAGGAAGCAATCGCGTTGTTCGCGGCGAAGAAGAATTTGCGCCTGTTGCTGACCGGTGATTTGCCCGATCCGGCCCGGACCGGCCTGTTCGCCAAGTCGATTGCCGGTGGCTGGCTGGTGCAGACCCGCGACAATGGTGCCAATCCCGACCTCAAGGTCGTGACGAAAAGACAGCCGACTGCGCAGGAACTCGCCGATTGCCGCTTCGCCTGGACAGTTGCCAAGCATGTGAAGTCCAATGCCATCGTTTATGCCAAAGATGGCGCCACTGCCGGGATCGGTGCCGGTCAGATGAATCGGCTGGAATCCGCCCGCATTGCCGCGTGGAAGGCAAAGGACGCCGCCGACAAGGCCGGGTGGCCCGTGTCACGCACCATCGGCTCGGCGGTCGCATCAGATGCGTTTTTCCCCTTTGCCGATGGCTTGCTGGCGGCGGTGGAAGCCGGTGCTACCGCCGTCATCCAGCCGGGCGGATCGATCCGTGATGATGAAGTGATCGCCGCCGCTGACGCGGCCGGGCTGGCGATGGTCTTCACCGGCATACGGCATTTCCGGCATTGATGCTCGGGCGGCGGCGCTGTCTGGTCGGGGCGGTATTTCCCCTGTCACTTGGCCTGCTGTTGGCCGCCGTTTTTGCGTGGCGGACCCAGCACCGGCTGGCGGCGCGGCAGGTTGGCACTTTCTGTGTCGTGGCCGCTGATGACCCGCTTGCGCATCGTGCGGGCAAGGAACGCAGCGTCCAGCGAATGCTCGCGCGCGCCGCAACCCGTGGCGATGGACAGCGGCACAGGTTCGGTTGGATGGTGCAATATCTATCGACTGATCTGATTGGTCTGGCTTTCACCACCACGGTACAGCGCGCGTCGTGGTACGACGCGCTGCCGCGTTGTCATTCTGCCGGAAGCGCAGCCTCATCCGCCTTGGGGAATGAGGAAAACAGCGCGCGATCTTCCGGGCGGAACACCCAACGCCACATCAAGAACCAGTAAACACCGAAGATTACGGGCAGGCCGATTACCAACTGTACCCACTCCAATCGGTGCGGTAGCGCCGTGAACGCAAAGCCTACAGCGATGGTGATCATGACCGCGACCAGCATCGACCAGCGAAGTGGCGAGACGCGCGCCTTGAGTATGCGTGACAGCAGGCCGCCCTTGACCAGAGAGGATAGCGCCACGGACAGTAGCAAGGCGGCTGCCGGTCCGGCTGCCTGATGGCTGGTAGACCACCCCATTCCCTGCATGAACAGGATAAAGACAAAGCTTAGCACAATCTGGACAGTCAGCATGACGACGGAAATGGTCAGGTTGAGATGTCGTGCGACATACACCAGCACGGATTCGCATACCGCGCCTGTCGAGGCAGCCAGCTCGGCGGTCAGAAGAAAGCTAAGTGCGGCAGTGTGTACGACGAATTGCGGCCCCACCAGGCCCATCACGGCCTCACCCAGGATTGTTCCGATCAGTGCGAGGCATGCCTGCGCAGCGATGATCCAGAATGCAACCTGCCGCACCTGCTGGGCAATTGCCTTGTAATCATTGCGCGCCAGGCTTTCAGTGATAACCGGGCCGAGAATCGGGTCGAAACTGGTCTTGAGCTTGCTTGGGAGCGAGGCGATCTGTTGCGCCATGTAATATATGCCGACGACCTTCGGTTCGAACAACACGCCAAGAATGAAGCGATCAACGTTGCGCGTTGCCCATTCGATCGCATCAGCCCCCGCAAGCGGCAGGTTGCGCAGCATGAGCGCGGCCAATCGACCGGGATGCGGTCGCCAGCGGCGCGGCAGGCCATAGCTTCTGATGAACGGCACCAGGGACGCAGCCAGTGCGGCCAGCATCGACGCCATATAGGCAAGAATCAACCCGTCGTGCAGTGAGACATAGGAGAATAGCCACGCCCCAATGCTGATCGTCCAGGGCTCGATCACCGCGCGGGCGGTGACCGTCGCTTTCACGTTGCGTCGATATGCCAGCGCTGCAAGGCTGACGTCAGACATGGCACCGGCGAAAACGATCATCGGCAGCCACCACTCGGCGCCAGTTGGACTGCCACTAGGGTACATGACTTGCGGGAACAGCAAGAGGAGGCCGCTGGCAAATAGTGCGGCCAGCAAACTGGCCGCAAGCTTGTCCCAAACGATCTCCGCTGCCGGTCGATCATTAGCGGCCAATGCCTTGGCGAGGCCGCGTTTCAGGCCCAATGTCGCGAGCAACGCGGCCAGTTCGACCACCACCACCGCAAGCGCAAAGCGCCCGACC
This sequence comes from uncultured Sphingomonas sp., assembly GCA_963422345.1. Taxonomy (GTDB): domain Bacteria; phylum Pseudomonadota; class Alphaproteobacteria; order Sphingomonadales; family Sphingomonadaceae; genus Sphingomonas. The sequence goes on along the minus strand of OY729425.1, from coordinate 563,730 downwards.
AGTTCGGCGCCATAGATTCTACCGGCGATGAACAGGAATGGCAGGCGCGCGATCAACCGCAGCACAAAGCCGCTGACATTGGTTCGCCCACCCTGTGCCAGCGCGTCGATGTCCTGTCTGGCAACTTCGTTCAATGTGCCGCGCCCCAGCTTTCACCCGTCCCGATTTCGATTGCCAGGGGCACAGTGAGTGTGAGCGCTGGTTCGGCGGCATGGGACATGACCTGTTCGATGACCGGTTTGGCCGCCGTGACGTCACTTTCGGGCAGTTCGAACACCAGTTCGTCATGCACCTGCAGCAGCATCCGCACGTTCGGTAGCCCCGCGTCGCGCAGCGCCGGCCCCATCCGCGCCATCGCACGCTTGATGATGTCGGCGCTGGTGCCCTGAATCGGCGCGTTGATCGCGGCGCGCTCGGCGCCCTGGCGGATGTGCTGGACCGATGCCCGGATCTGCGGGAACCATGTCTTCCGGCCGAACAGCGTTTGGGTATAGCCCTTTTGCCGCACGCCCTCGAGCGTTTCGTTGATATAGGCCGAGATGCCGGGGAAACGGTCAAAATAGCGCGAGATCATCGCCTGTGCCTCGTCGGCGTCGATCTCCAGCCGCGCGGCGAGGCCCCAGCGCGAGATGCCGTAGAGGATGGCGAAGTTGATCGTCTTGGCGCGCCCCCGCGTGTCGCGATTGACCTCGCCGAACAGCTCCTTGGCGGTTGCGGCGTGAATGTCCTCGCCGCGCAGAAAGGCGTCGCGCAGGGCGGGCACGTCGGCCATGTGCGCCGCGAGCCGCAATTCGATCTGCGAATAGTCGGCGGCGAGGATGACATTGCCGGGTTCGGCGATGAACGCGTCGCGGATCTGCCGCCCGATCTCGGTGCGGATCGGAATGTTCTGCAGGTTTGGGTCGGTCGAGGACAGCCGCCCGGTCTGCGCGCCGGTCAGCGAATAGCTGGTGTGGACACGACCGGTGTCGCGATCGATCTGCTGTTGCAGCGCATCGGTATAGGTCGATTTCAGCTTCGCCAATTGCCGCCATTCGAGCACCAGCCCGGCAATCGTCACGCCTTCCGCCTTCATCTTCTCAAGCACGGTGACGTCAGTCGAATAGGCGCCGGACTTGCCCTTCTTGCCGCCCTTCAGCCCCATCTTGTCGAACAGGATCGCGCCGAGTTGCTGGGTCGATCCGATCTGGAAAGGCTGGCCGGCCTCGGCCTGGATCGCTTCCTCAAGCCGCGCCATTTCCTGCGCGAACTGACCCGACAGCCGCGAGAGCTGGTCGCGATCAACCTTGATGCCGGCGCGCTCCATCGCGGCGACGACGGGAATGATCGGGCGGTCGACCATCTCGTAAACCCGGGTCGCGCCTTCATAGGCGAGCCGTGGCTTGAAGCGTGTCCATAACCGCCAGGTCACGTCGGCATCCTCGGCGCCATAGCGCGTCGCTTCGTCGAGCGGCACCTGCGCGAAGCTGATCGCCTTCTTGCCGGTCCCGGTCACGTCCTTGAAGCTGATGCAGCGATGGTCGAGCGTGGCCTGCGCCACCTCGTCCATCCCGTGTCCGCCCAGCGATTGCCCCGCGTCGAGGTCGAAGCTCATCACCATCGTATCGTCGATCGGCGACACGGTCAGGCCGTGGCGGATCAGCACATTGATGTCATATTTGATGTTGTGGCCGATCTTGAGCACGCTCGGATCAATCAGCAGCGGCTTGAGCAGTCGTACGACATCGGCGAGCGGCAGCTGCGGCGGCACCTCGCCGAACATGTCGTCGCTGCTCTTGTGGCCTACGGGCACGTAACAGGCCCGGCCCGGCGCGGTGGCAAGACAGACACCCACCAGATTGGCTGTCATGCTGTCGAGCGAGTCGGTCTCGGTGTCGATGGCGATCGTGCCGCTGGCATGGCTATCAGCAATCCACGTCTCCAGCCGGGCGATGGAGGTAACAGTCTCATAGGCCTCGTGGTCGATCGCCGGCAGCGGCAAAAATTCGGGCGTCGCGGGCAAATCGAGCGTGGCGGTTGTGGTGACCCCGGCAACCTGGTCGGGCTGGTCGCGGCCCGGCGCATGTGCCGCCATGCGCGACAGCAAGGTCTTGAAACCCTGATCTTCCAGAAAGGCGCGCAACGGCTCGACCGGGATGCCGTCCAATTTGAGCTCGTCGAGCGTGTGCGGCAGCGCGGTATCGGTGTGCAGTGCGACGAGCTTGCGCGAGAGTCGCGCCATTTCCTCATGCTCGATGAGATTGTCGCGCATCTTGCTTGGCTTCATGCCCGGCGCGGCGGCCAGCACAGCATCGAGATTATCATATTCGACGATTAGTTTGGCCGCCGTCTTGGCGCCGATGCCGGGCACGCCGGGCACATTGTCGACCGCATCGCCCATCAGTGCGAGCACGTCGCCCAACTGGTCGGGCCGCACGCCGAACTTCGCCTCGACATATTCCGGGCCGCGCCGTTCATTCTTCATTGTATCGAGCATGTCGACGCCCGGCTGGATGAGCTGCATCAGATCCTTGTCGGAACTGACAATAGTCACGTCCCACCCGGCCGCGACCGCGCGGCAGGTATAGGTGGCGATGATGTCGTCGGCCTCGAACCCCTCCTCCTCGATGCACGGCAGCGAGAAGGCGCGCGTCGCCTCGCGAATCAGCGGGAATTGCGGGATTAAATCCTCGGGCGGCGGCGGTCGCTGCGCCTTGTACTTGTCGTAAAGAACGTTGCGGAAGGTGTGCGATCCCTTGTCGAGCACTACGGCGAGGTGGGTCGGTCCCTCCGCCTTGTCGAGCGCGTCGGCGAGCTTCCACAGCATGGCAGTATAGCCATAGACCGCACCAGCTGGCGTGCCGTGCCGGTTCGTCAGCGGCGGGAGCTGATGATAGGCGCGAAAGATATAGCCGGAGCCGTCGACGAGATAGAGATGGGGCATCGCTCGGCAGATAGCAGCGTGGAGCGAAAGCCCCAAGCCTAGGGTGTCGTTGGCGAAAAATTCTTTACGCGCGAGCGTCCTGCTGCGCGAGCGCGGCGACGAGTTCGTGTTGCCGCAAAGGCTTTGAAAGCACCGTGTCAAAGCCGGCGGCGGAGGCTGCATCGCGGCAAATATCGCTGGCATGGGCCGTGATCATGATCGCCTTGCCGTGCCAGCCATTGCGGCGCAGCGCGCGCAGCACACCGAATCCATCGCCGTCGGGCAGGCGATAATCGGCGATCAGCACATCTGAGTCGTCAATCCGGGTGTCGGCAATGATTGTTCCTGCGGTGGCAAAGGAACGCACGTCAAAACCGCGCCAGTGCAGCAGCAATTGCAGCGAACGGCGCACGGCGTCGTCATCATCGACCAACAGGATCGTGCGTTTGAACGCTGCCATCTCGTCGGGTGCCTGGGCCTGCATCATCCTTGTCTCCAGGATGGGCTATAGGCAGGTTGGCGTCGCGGCGTCGTTACGTAATGTTCCTCACGCGCGCTGATCAAGGCCCGCAGAAAAGGCCAGCCGCAGTGCCTCCGACAGGCTGTGGACGCCGAGTTTCTCCATCAGATTGGCGCGATGGACCTCCACGGTGCGCGGGGAAATGCCCAGATCATAGGCAATGGTCTTGTTGGGGTGGCCGCGTACCAGGCCGGCGAGAACATCGCGCTCACGCGGTGTCAGCGCGGCGATCCGAATGCTTGCCGCCCGTCCCGACTCGACATGGGCACCCGCGTCATCAATCCGGGCAAAGGCCGCCGTGATCGCCGCCATCAGCGTCGCCTTGTCGAACGGCTTTTCGATGAAATCGACCGCGCCGGCTTTCATTGCCTGCACCGCAATGCCAACATCGCCATGGCCGGTCAGTATGACCACCGGCATGGTGATGCCGCGCTCATTGAGCTCGCGCTGCACTTCCAGCCCGTCCATCTCCGGCATCCTTACATCAAGCAGGATGCAGCCGGTCGGCGCGCTTTTCACTTCCTTCAGAAAGGCGACGCCTGATGCATAGGGCCGCACGACGAAGCCCGAGGTACGCAGCAGAAAGCCGGCAGAGCGCCGCACGGCCTCATCGTCGTCGATCAGGTGGATGATACGGCGATCTTCGGTCACAACACCTCTCCTGATGGCAGGGTGAACTGCATGATCGTCCCTCCCCTGGCGCTGGTATCGGCCCAGATGCGGCCACCATGCGCTTCGATGATCGTGCGGCAAATCGACAGGCCCAGGCCCATTCCGCTTTCCTTTGTCGTGGCGAACGCCTCAAACAGGTGCTCCGCCACGGACGGACTGATTCCGGGGCCGGTATCAGTCACCGTAATCCGTACCATCTCGTCCGGAAGGCTGTCCGTCGCGATTGTCACGTCGCGCGCCGGGGAGCCACTCATCGCCTCGATGGCATTGCGCACAAGGTTGACGATTACCTGCTGGATCTGGACACGGTCGGCCAGCACCCGCCGTGCCGCGGGATCGAGCGCGTAAAAGGCCCGCACGCCACGTTCGCGCGCGCCAACCAGCGCCAGCCGACAGGCATCCTCAACGAGTTGGGGCAGATCCTCCACCCGCTTTTCGACGTCACCACGGGCAACAAAGGAACGCAGTCGCCGCACGATATTGCCAGCGCGCAGGGCCTCGGTCGCCGCAAGGTCGATTGCCTCCCGCACGGTCGGCAGTGCTTCGGCGTCTCCCGCATCGATCATGTCCCGACCGGCCTCGAGATAATTGGCGATGGCGGTCAGCGGCTGGTTGATTTCATGCGCCAGCGTTGAGGCCATGGTCCCCATTGCGCTCAGCCTTGAGACATGGATCAGTTCTGACTGCAATTCCTTCAGCTGAAGCTCGGCGCGTTGCTGTTCGGTCAGGTCACGGATAAAGCCGGTAAAGATCCGGTGCCCGTCGCTTACGGCCTCGCCAATCGACAATTCCATCGGAAACTCGGAGCCATCGCCGCGCCGACCGACAACGATGCGACCGATTCCAATGATGCGACGTTCGCCGCTGGTGAGGTAGCGGGCGATATAGTCATTGTGTCGGGCGCTGTCTGATGGCGGCATCAGGATGCTCACATTGCGCCCGAGTATCTCGGCCTCGCTCAGCCCGAACAGCCGTTCGGCAGCGGCGCTGAACGACATGATCGCGCCGCTCTCATCAACCACAACCATGGCGTCAGGCACGGTGGCGAGAATCGAGCGCAAATGCCGCTCGCTGCGCTCAAGCGCCCGTTCCGTTGCCATGCGGTCAGTGATGTCATGCAACAGGTGTCCAAAGCCGATGGCGGTGCCGTCGGCGTCAAACAGGGCGCTGAGTGTCGCATCGGCGCAAAATTCCGTGCCGTCGCGCCGCACCCGCCACACCTCGGCGCGCCATGTCCCGGCGGATCGCGCCGCGGCCAGGTCCTGGGCCGGAACCCCGCTCCTCACATCTGCTGCCGGATACAAGCGGTCAATTACCGACCCGATCATCTCGTCGGATGACCAGCCGGTCATTGTCGCGGCCCCCTGGCTCCAGTGCGTGATCAGGCCTTGCGCATCGAGCAGGCACATTGCCCGATCCGAAAAGGTGCGATCGAGCAGTTCCATGGCGGCGTTCCGCGTCGGGTCTCTGGTCCCGCTCACCCTGTCACCACCCTGTCGTCATGGTTGTTGTTGATACGCGCATCTACGTAGCGCGCGCTTTGCGCATGATCAAAGTAGCTTGCCTGCTCCGGGGCTACTCGCTGCGCCAACAGCAGGAGGAGCAAGTCATGCGTTTTGAGTTGATGTTGGCGACGGCAGCAGCGGCCCTGGTGGCAGCGACCCCGGCCGCCGCCCAGATCCAGGCGGGCGATGTGTTGGTCCGCGCCCGCGCGATCGTTGTTGCGCCGAACGAGAGCTCGGGCGCCGTCACCCCCGGCTTCGCGGGCAGTTCGGTTGGCGTTGACGACAGCTTTGCCCCCGAAGTTGATTTTACCTGGATGGCCACCGACCATATCGGCGCAGAGCTGATTCTGGCGACGACCAAGCACAGCATTTCCGGGCGTGGTTCGCTCGGCGGTCTCGGCACATTGGCAAGTACCTGGGTGCTGCCGCCGACCCTGACGGTGCAATATCATTTTGCGCCCAAATCTCATGTCAGACCCTATGTCGGTGTCGGCGCCAACTACACGATTTTCTATTCGTCCAAGGCAAGTCCCGGCTTGGTCAGCGCGATCGGCGCAACCGATGTCCACCTCAATGACAGCTTTGGCTATGCGTTGCAGGCTGGTGTCGATATTGACCTGTCGAAACGCGTGTTTCTCAACCTTGATGTCAAATATATCGGCATCAAGACCACGGCCCGACTGACTACCGGCGCTGCGGTGAACACGGTGCGCGTCAATCTTGATCCGATTGTCGCCGGCGTCGGCATCGGGATCAAGCTGTAGGGCATGGAGATGCGGCATTCGGATCCTCTGCCCGCCACATAGGCGGCAGAGGGTCCGGTCGCGTTCCGGGAAAATACGTAGCATTCCCCTGTCACGCCGCAGACGTTCGGGTATCCGTGCTCAGACCGCCTTGCTGAACCGCCCCGGCATATTCTCGCGCGTCGCGTCAAAGGCCGACGCAACCAGCCGGGCATAGGGCCTGCCTTCGGGCAGCAGGCGCACACTCCATCCATCCAGCGTGACCAGGCCGCGCTCTGCCAGTGCCAGCAGCGTTGGCCGCGCCCCGGCGAAAGGGGCGGTGCTGCTGCCATGATGGGCAGCGATAGCGGCAATGTCGGCCCGGCCCGCACATAACAGCCGCTCGATTATGGCGCCGCGCAGCCGGTCGTCAAAGCTGCGTGCAACACCCCGGCTGCCCGCCAGCAGGCCATTTGATACACGCAGCCGCCACCGTCCGACATGCTTCTCATTCTGTACCAACAGGCCGTCAAACTGGCTGATCGCCGATGCGCCCAGGCCAATGATCGCGCTGGCCGACTCATCGGTGAAACCCTGAAAATTGCGCCGCAGCGCTCCCGCAGCATGGGCGCGGGCGAGGGAATCATCGGGCCGTGCAAAATGGTCAAAGCCAATGGCGGCAAAGCCCGCCTCACAAAGCAGGTCGTGGGCCAGCGCACTCTGCCAGAACCGCGCTTCGGCATCGGGCAGGCTTGCCTGGGCGATGCGGCGTTGCCGGGGAAACATCTGCGGTGCATGGGCATAGCCGAACATGGCGATACGGTCGGGCTGTAGCGCCACGATCCCGGCAATGGTCGCGGCAATGTCGTCCAGCGATTGGCCGGGCAGGCCGTACATCAAATCAACATTGATCCGCGCGATGCCCGCGTCACGCAGCGCGGTCACGGCATTGGTAATCATGCGGCGCGGCTGGATTCGCCCAATCGCTGCCTGCACCCGGATCGACAGGGTCTGAACCCCGAGACTCACACGGGTCACGCCGGCCTGTGCCAGGGCGCGGGCATATTCGGCGTCGATATGGCGCGGGTCCAGTTCGACGGCACATTCCGCCGCGTCATCAATGGCAAAGGCTTGCCGCAATGTTGCAACCAGCGCGATGAAATCATCGGATGACAGGGCATTGGGGCTGCCGCCGCCGAAATGCAGCGCAACCACCTTCCCGCGCATCCGTGCTGCGATCGATGCTATCTCGGCACGCAGCGCGGCGAGATAGAGCTGCAACCTGTCAGCCTTGCCCAGCGGTCCTGTATTGCAGCCGCAATACCAGCAAATCTCGTGGCAATAGGGAATGTGGATGTAGAGTGAGACCGGCATGTCGGGCGTAATCGCTGACAGGGCTTCTGCCTGGCCGGTGGCACCAACGCTGTCGTCAAACGCCGCCGCCGTTGGATAGCTGGTGTAACGTGGTACCGCCTGGCTCGCCAGATCGGCATGATAGACGTGCATTATGTCCTCCCGTCGCCGCACAACGGGCGCCACCGGCGCCGGTTGTGGCGATTGCCGAGGGGCAGCGGAATACGGGATTCCCCTCATTACCCGCGCGTCCGCGTCCGGCTAGCCCGGTGACGGGTGGTGACGTGCCAGCGCGGGCAACCTGCGCGGCGGCGGTCGCGCGGCCCCGTGAGGAGAACACCCTTGTCGATCGATCCGATCCGCCATCTCGTGGTGCTCGCGCACCCCCATCGCGGCAGCTTCAACCATCAGATAGCGACCGCCTATTGTGATACGGTGCGCGAATGCGGTCAGGTTCCGTTCCTGCGGGATCTCTATGCGATCCGGTTTGACCCGATCCTTGAGACCATCCCCGAACCGCCCGAACTCGCCGTGCTCTATGATCTTACCGAGATCCGCCACTGCGACACGCTGGTCTTTGTATATCCGGTGTGGTTCGGTCTGCCGCCGGCGATGATCAAGGGCTATATAGACCGTGTGCTCGGCGCCGGCTTCAAGCCAAGCAAGGATCATGTCCGCGCGGATGACCGGTTTCTTGCCGGGCGCGAGATGCTCAGCTTCTCAACCTCGGCCTCCACAGAATCATGGCTGGCGGAAGTGGGTCAGGCGACGGCGCTGCGCGAGGCGTTTGATCGCTATCTCGCGACGATCTTTGGTCTCGCCCGGACCGAACATGTTCATATCGACGCCATCGTTGAGGGGCTTGGTGCCGACTATGCCGCGCAACAGCTTGCCCGCGTCCGGCAGACCGCACGCGAAACCTGCACCCGGCTGGAAGGTGCCGCCAGGGACCGGGCCGGCGCGCTACGCATCTCTACATAGGGAGCATTGCGGATAGGCATGGTGCTGTCCCGTGCGCGAGGATCGCGTTGCGGTGTCGCGCGCCGCGCCGATTTGTGGGCGCGCGACGCTGGTTGACGCAAAGCCGGTCCCGTACGCCATTGGCCTGGAGATTCGCGATGAAAAACATAGTGTTGTTATGTCATGAAGATGCCGGTCAGGAATCGCGTTTCCAGGTCGCGCTTGATCTCGCCCGTGCGCTTGAGGGGCATCTGACCTGTCTTGATGTTGTTGTGCCACCACCGCCGCTGGTCAACGACTATGTCGCAACCGCTGCGATCGCCACGATAACGGCGGATGCCATCGCGCTGGAGCGCGATAACCGCACAAGGCTGACTGCACGGCTTGCCCGTGACAATGTCCCGTGGAGCTGGATTGATGCCACGGGCGACATCACCGCCTGTGTTGCCGAGGGTGCTGCCCTGGCGGATGTCATTGTTGTCAGCCGTCGGCTTGATGACGAACCCCTGCCCGATATGCGTGGCATTGCCGGGGAGCTGATCGTCAAATCGGGCAAACCCGTGCTGGCCGTCCCGCCCGGCGCACAACGCCTTGATCTGTCGCGCGCGCTGGTTGCCTGGGATGGCTCATCCACCGCCGGGGCGGCGCTGCGTGCTGCCGTGCCGTTGCTCAAGCTGGCTGATACCGTCACGATCCTGCAGGTTGGCGAGGGGGACGGCCCCGAACCGGCGCAGGATGCTGCGCGCTATCTCGCTCGCCACGACATCCAGCCGGAAATCCTGCTGGTACCGGGTGATCGCGCCGCCGCAGCGGGCATTATCGCCACGCACGCCGCCAGCGGGCGCTTCGACTATCTTGTCATGGGCGGTTTCGGCCATCGCCGTTTTGTTGAGGCGCTGTTTGGTGGCGTGACGCGCACCATGCTGACCGAGGCGGCGATCCCGGTCTTTCTGGCGCATTGATTGACAGGCTATTGCCGAAATGCCCCACTGCGGGGTCATTGTGCCGCGTCCCGCAACGCAATAGACGCCGGATGTTGGACAATGGGGCATCCGTTTCATGGCGCTGGTCATCCGTACATTGTCAGACCAGCTTGTTGGATTGGTACGGGACCGGATTGTTTCCGGGCAGGTCGCCCCGGACAGTCCGATCCGCCAGGACGCCCTGGCCAGCGAGCTTGGCATCAGCAAGATTCCGCTGCGTGAGGCGCTGACCCGCCTCGAGCAGGAAGGTCTGGTTCATTCAAGACGCAACCGTGGATTTTTCGTTTCCGGCCTGAGCACCCGGGAGGCGGAAGAGGTTTATGCGCTGCGGCTCAAGCTGGAACCCGACGCCGTGGCGATGGCGTCGGAACGGGCGACCGCTGAACAACGTGATGCGGCGCGACAGGCGCTGGCCCTGCTGGAGGAACTTTCCGGGGCGGGCGGCGGCGGTGTCGGCGCGCGTAACCGCGCCTTTCATCTCGCCCTGCTGCGACCCAGCGGCCAGACGATCACCGTCAATATTCTTGAACGGCTCCATGTCCTGTCGGAACGATATGCCCACAAGCATCTTGAACCGCTGGGGCGATTGCAGCGTGCAAATACCGAGCACCAGGAGATGATACAGGCCTGGCTGGATCGTGATCTCAAGCGGTTAAGGTCAATAACCGTCGCCCACATCGCCACCACGCTGGACGATCTGCGGCAACAGCTGGGCGAAGACAGCTGAGTTGCTCCCTCCTGCCGATCCTTGCTTGTGCCGAAAATAATATATCGTATACGAAAACCAGACAATCGGGAGCGACAGGTGATCAAGCGGGAACAGCTTTGGAAGGGTGTTTACCCGGCGGCGACGACGCAATTTGCCGAGGATGGTTCAATCGACATCACCGCCACGCAGCATGTGCTTGAGGCACTTGTTGCTGATGGGGTGGACGGGCTGATCGTGCTCGGCACCTGCGGCGAAAACAACTCACTTGAGCCGGATGAAAAGCTGGCCGTGCTGCGCGCGGCGGTTGAGGCCGTGGGCGGCAAGGTGCCGTTGCTGACCGGTGTGTCCGAATTCACCACGCCGCGCGCCGCCGCCTTTGCCCGTGCCGCTGAGGATATCGGGGTTGATGCGCTGATGGTGCTGCCGGCCATGGTCTATGTGCCAACCGCCCATGAACTGCTCACGCATTTCTCGATTGTTGCGCGGAACACCGGCCTGCCGATCATGCTGTACAACAACCCGCCCGCCTATCGCGTCTCGGTTGGCTTCGACACGCTTGATGAGCTTGTCGGCGTGGCAAATATCGTCGCCATCAAGGAAAGCGCGCCGGATCCACGCCGCTTCACTGACCTGATCAACCGCTATGGCGAGCGTTTTGTGCTGATGGCCGGGCTCGATGATGTCGCGCTTGAGGGGTTGATGCTCGGCGCCAGCGGCTGGGTCTCCGGGCTGACCAGCGCCTTTCCCCGCGAATCTGTTGCCCTGATCGCGGCGGCGAACCGGGGTGACTGGGAGGAGGCGCGGCGCATCTATCGCTGGTTCATGCCGCTGCTCCATCTCGATGCGGAACATGACCTTGTCCAGTCGATCAAGCTTGCCGAGCAGATCATGGGGCGCGGGTCTGAACGGGTGCGGATGCCCCGGCTTCCCCTGGTCGGTGAGCGTCGCGCCGAGGTAATCGCCATGGTCGAGCAATGTGCTGCGACACGACCATTGGCGACAACCGCCGCCACAGCGTGATGCGGCACAGCTTCTTCTGCATTGACGGGCATACGGCGGGCAACCCCGTGCGCCTTGTTGCGGGGGGTGCGCCGCTGGTGGCCGGTGCGACAATGGAGGCGCGGCGGCAGGATTTTCTTGCCCGCTTTGACTGGATCCGCACCGGTCTGTGCTTTGAACCACGCGGGCATGACATGATGTCGGGTGGCTTTCTCTATCCGCCGACCGATCCCGCCAATGATTGCGGCATCCTGTTTATCGAGACCAGTGGCAGCCTGCCAATGTGTGGCCATGGCACGATCGGGATCATCACCTTCGGGCTTGAACACGGCCTGATCGAACCACGGGTACCCGGGCAGCTCAGGGTAGAGGTTCCTGCAGGCCGCATCGACATCGCCTATGGTGTCGAGGGGAATCGCGTTGCCTGGGTCCGCATCCGCAATGTGGCCTCGTTTCTTGCGAAGCAGGGCATCGCCATTGATGTGCCCGGCTTTGGCCCGCTCACCATCGACGTCGCCTATGGCGGAAATTTCTACGCGATCATTGAACCGCAATCGGCCTATCACGGCCTGGATGATCTGGGCGCCGCGCGGATTGTGGCGTTGAGCAGCACCATTCGCGCGTTGATCCAGCAGCAATATTGTCCGGTTCACCCGCTGGAGCCAACCATTCAGGGTGTGTCGCATGTGCTGTGGGCCGATGTGCCGCGCGGTGAGGGTGCCGATGGCCGCAATGCCGTATTTTATGGCGAGCGTGCGATTGACCGCAGTCCATGTGGCACAGGAACATCCGCGCGGCTCGCCCATCTGGTGGCAACCGGTCGTCTCAAGGTTGGTGATCGCTTCGTCCATGAAAGCTATATCGGCAGCCGCTTTGTCGGGCGGGTTGAGGCTGAGGTGATGCTGGGTGAGCAGCCTGCAATCATTCCCTCGATTGAGGGCAGCGCGATCTCAACCGGCTTCAACACCATCTGGATTGACCGCGCTGACCCGTTCTGGGCAGGATTTACCGTGAAATAGCATCTGCAAGGGGGATTTATGGCCAGCCGACTTTGGGGACCGCGAAAGCCGCTCGATGCGGAGGCTGGCTTTCAACCTGACCGCAAGCTGCGCAAGACGTTGAGCTGGCCGCATCTCGTTGCCCTGGGCATTGGCGCGATTGTCGGCACGGGCATCTACACGCTGACCGGTGTCGGGGCAGATCGCGCTGGCCCCGCCGTCATCCTCGCCTTTGCCATTGCCGGCGCGGTTTGCGCTTGCGCTGCCCTGGCCTATGCTGAGCTGGCAACGCTGATCCCGACGGCGGGCAGCGCCTATACCTATACCTATTCGGTGCTGGGCGAGACATTGGCCTGGGTGGTCGGCTGGAGCCTGATTCTCGAATATTCGCTGGCCTGCTCGACCGTTGCCGTTGGCTGGTCGGCCTATCTGGTGGGGTGGATCGAGGTCGCTGGCATCCATTTGCCACCGGCATTGCTGGTCGGGCCGCACGCCGGGGGGATTGTCAATCTGCCCGCCGTACTCGTGTCGCTGACCGTCGCGGGGATGTTGATTGCCGGCACGCGTGAAAGTGCGACCTTCAACATCATATTGGTGGCGATCAAATTGCTCGCCCTGGGGTTGTTCGTTGCGCTGGCCTTGCCCTTTTTCACGGCGGGCAACCTTGCGCCGTTCATGCCGCATGGTTTTGGCAGCCATGTCGATGCCGGTGGCACAACACGTGGTGTGATGGCGGCGGCGGCGATCGTCTTCTTTGCCTTTTACGGATTTGATGCGGTTGCCACCTCGGCAGAGGAAGCCAGGAATCCCGGTCGGGATCTGACCATCGGCATTATTGGATCGATGGCGGTCTGCACGCTGATCTACATGCTCGTGGCGATCGCGGCGATCGGCGCCATGCCCTATACTGATCTGGGCAAGTCGGCCGAACCACTGGCGCTGGTCTTGCGCACGCTTCACCATCCGCTGGCCGCCTGGCTGATCGGCTTTGCCGCGCTGCTCGCCCTGCCATCCGTCATCCTGGTGATGATGTACGGGCAAAGCCGCATCTTCTTCGTCATGGCACGCGATGGCCTGCTTCCCCATGCGCTCAGCAAGGTGTCGCCGCGAACGGGTTCGCCTGTGGTGATCACGGCGGTGACCGGCGCCTTTGTGGCGCTGATTGCGGGCTTTTTCCGGCTCGATGAAATCGCGGAACTGGCCAATGCGGGTACCTTGCTGGCGTTTATCGCCGTTGGCCTGTGCATGATGGTGCTGCGCAAGCGCCTGCCCGATTTGCCGCGCGTGTTTCGCTGTCCCGCGCCCTATCTGGTCGGCACACTGGCGGTGCTCGGCTGCCTCTATCTGATGGCCAGCCTGCCGACCCATACCCTGACGCGCTTTCTTGGCTGGAACGCAATCGGGCTTGTCGCCTATCTCGCTTATGGTCGTCGCTACAGCCTGCTGGGCGCACGGTCGGTCGCCGAGCGAGGGTGACCGGTCCGGGCGCGCGCACTGTGCCGCCGGAAATCGACTGCAAACCAATCTGATGCAGGAGCATCGCTGTCATGCACCATCGACTGTTTCGCTTCGCTGCCCTGGCGCTTTTCACCCTGGCGACGACGGCGGCTACCGCGCCTGCCCAACGGCCACAAAATGCAGATGCGCGTTTCAAGGCAATTTACACGCGGGAATGGGCGTGGCGGGTAGAACAACAGGCAGGTGGAGAGGATGATGACGGCCCGGTGCAGGCACGGCTGCCGGTCGTCACGCCTGAGGCGCAGGCCGGGCGGTTGCGCTATCTGCTTGGCGTCATGAAGCAACTCGACGCGATCCGCCCGGCGTCCTTGTCCTCGGCGGCGCGGGTCAATTATGCGGTCTATCGCTTTCAGATCGGCACCATGCTCGCGCAGCTTCGCTTCCGCGAATATGAAAAGCCGCTCAATGCCGACACCTCGTTCTGGAGCAATCTGGGCTATACCGCGCGGCGCCCCTTCACCACCGAAGCAGATTATCATAATTTCATCGCGCAGATGCATGATCTGCCGCGCTATTTCCGTGAGCAAACCGCCAATATGCGCGCCGGGCTCAAGCGCGGCTTCACGCCGCCGCGCATCACCCTTGAGGGGCGCGATTCATCGCTGACCTCGGTCGCGGAGGCCAAGACGCCCCAGGACACATTGTTCTACGAACCGTTCAAGACAATCTTGCCGTCAGTCCCGGCAGAGCGTCAGGCGGCACTTCGGGCCGAGGCGGCGGATGCCGTTTCGCGCGATGTCATGCCCGCCTATCGCGCATTGCTCGCTTTCATGCGCAACGAATATGTCCCGGCGACCCGCACTGTGCTGGCGGCGGAAGCGCTGCCGGACGGCAAGGCCTATTATCAGTCGCTGATCCATGAATTCACCACGCTTGACCTGACGGCAGAGCAGATTCACGCCATCGGGCTGCAGCAGGTGGCGCAGATCCGGCACCAGATGGATGATGTGATCCGCGAGGTGAAATTTGCCGGCGACTTTCCGGCGTTCCTGCATTTCTTGCGCACCGATCCGCGCTTTTATGCCACTTCGCCTGATCAGTTGCTGCACGAGGCGGCGTGGATCGCCAAGCAATTCGACGCCAAGGCAGGTACATGGTTTGGCCATTTGCCGCGCGCGCGCTTCGCGGTGATTCCGGTCCCGGCAGATATTGCACCCTTCTATACCTCGGGGCGCGGCGGTCCCGGAACCTATCTCGTCAACACCTATAATCTTCCCGCCCGCCCGCTCTATGCGTTGCGGGCGCTGACCTTGCATGAATCGGCGCCCGGCCATGCTTTTCAGATGCCCTTGGCGCTGGAGAACAGCTCACAGCCAGCCTTTCGCCGCAAGGTCTATATTTCCGCCTATGGCGAAGGATGGGCGCTCTATTCGGAAAAGCTCGGCGTCGAAATGGGCATGTACGAAACGCCCTATGATCGCTTCGGGATGCTCAGCTACCAGATGTGGCGTGCGGCGCGGCTGGTCGTTGATACCGGGCTCCATGCCAAGGGCTGGACGCGCGAACAGGCGCAGAATTTCCTGCTCGAAAACACCGCGCTCGCGCCGCATGAGGTCGAGACAGAGGTTGACCGCTATATCGCGTGGCCGGGCCAGGCGCTGTCCTATTATCTCGGCCAGATGAGTATCGAAAAGAGCCGCGCCCGCGCCGAGCAGGCGCTGGGCAAGCGGTTCGATATCCGGGCGTTTCATGACACCGTGCTTGAACTGGGTTCGGTCCCGTTGCCCGTGCTTGAGGCGCGGATTGATCGCTTTATCGCAGAGGGTGGCAAGGGGCCGTACCACGACGATTGAGCAAGTCGGCCAAGGCCGGATGAGGGTATCGTAACCCCCTGTCTGGTTGCGTCACTCAGTCGAAGCGGGACAGGCTGAACGGCGCCAGATCAGGGCAGGGTGGCTCTCCGGCCACCAGCGCACCAAGCGCTTCTGCGGTACAGGCGGCCAGTGTCAGGCCAAGGTGCTGGTGGCCGAAAGCATAGAATAGCTCGGGCGCTGTGGGGCATTGTCCGATGGCGGGCAGATAATCGGGCAAGGTCGGCCGGGCGCCCATCCAGCGGCGCGCATCATCCCCGATCGGCAAACCCAGTGCCGCAGCATGTTTGTGCAGCCTTGCCCATTTGCGCGGGTCGGCCGGGTGAGCAGATGATGCAAACTCGACAAAGCTTGCCGCGCGCAAGGCCGTCTGGAAGCGGGTGACAATCATTGACCGGTCTTCGAACACCACGGGCGGCATATCTTCAGGCCAGTCGGCCCCATCAACGCGAGACTCAATATGGTAACCGCGCTCGGCAATCATCGGCACGCGTACGCCATGCGGGCGAAGCAATCCTGCGGATGCGGCACCCCCGGCGACAACGGCAATTCTTGCCGCAATGTTCCTGCCGTCCGCCAGCCGCGCCGTCACCCCGCCGCCCTGTCTTTCCAGCGCGGTGACGGCGGCGGTTTCGACCCGGCCACCGCTTTCCACCAAATGCCGAAGCAATGTCGCCGCGAGCAGCCCGGTGTCGGTAATGTGGCCGCTTCCGGCAAACCGCACGCCACCCGCCAGGGGTGTGTCGAGCAATCGCCCGACCTGCGCCAGCTCGTCACCGGTCATGTCACGCATCGTCGTTTCGCCAATGTCCGCCCCTGCCCAGCGCCGCTTGCTCTGCGCCGCGCTGGCCTCGGACTCCCAGACGATGAAATGGCCGTCCTCGCGCAGCAGCGAAGGCGTGTCCGCATGTTCCAGCAGCCGCCGCCACGCAGGCAATGCGCAACGCAGCAAGGATCGCAGCGCCTGCTTTCCGGCGTCGAACCGGCGCGGCCTCGCCGCCGCAACAAGTGCGATCGCGAAGGGAAGCCAGTGTCGCCACGCACCCGGCGGCAGCGCCAATGCCCCGCCACGCCAGAACAGCCGCCGGGGAAAGCTGCGCAAGGTTGCCAGCGCGGCAAGCGGTTCAACCTGCTCGGTCGCGATATGGCCGGCATTGCCCCATGAGGCGCCGCGCGGGTTGTCGTCGCGCTCAACCAACAACGTCGTCATGCCGCGCCGCTGACACGCAATCGCACACGCCAGGCCAACAACGCCGCCGCCAACCACCAGCACATGCGGTTCTTCAGAAAGCTGAGCAGTAATCGGGCAATCCCCCCATGCGACGGTTCACCGCATAGATCGTATACGATCTATCGACAAGCAGCGCGCGCGGCACGAATCACGCCCGGTCACCGCGCGCCAACAGGGGCACGATCTTCCGTGATCATAAGAAAAATGGTGCTGCCGGTGAGGATTGAACTCACGACCTCAGCCTTACCAAGGCGCGGGTATGATCTGTTAAATTCACGAATAGACACATAAAATCAATAATTTACTCGACCGCAGAGTTGCGCGCAAATTCTCACACAGGCCCAACAAAGGACGCCTCTGCAAATTGCCCTAGTTTCGACGAACAACCGCTAGCAATTTGCTCGAACCATTTTCGAGATATCCGCGAACGGGCCGAAACTCGCTTTGGCTTAGGTCGATCACACCGACAAAGCGACGCTGCCCACCGGCTTCCACATACACGCCTTGGCTCGCGCTGCCGTCGCCGGTTATCGAACCTGTGAAGGTGTCGCCGTTCTTCCACTCGAATATGCCGTCGATTGGGCGCGGTGTGCCGGTGCTGGCCCCCCAAACCCAACCCGAAAACTGGCGCAACGGGCTTTCAGGCCCGCCTGTGTAAACGCCAACGTCGGGGCCGAATGCGCCCGTCATCGTCGCACCTGTCGGATAGGTGATCGAACCCAGCTTCGCACCTTCCGAAGTTCCCCGCGTCAACGCGACTTCGGTGTCATCGTCAACTGTGGCGCGTTGCGGCCTGATCCCGAACGCGCCTTGCAGCCCCGCGCGCCGCTTCGCCTGCCCTGCTGCGCGGCGTCCCTCGCTGGCGCGCGTCGTCGCCTGTCGGGCGGTTTCGCGCGCATCGCGAACGTCATCGGCAACCCGAAGATCAGCGATGACGCCCGGCTGCGCTTGGGGCCATTCGAAGGTGGCCGGGATCAATGGCGCATCCTGCGCTATCGCTGCCGGACCGACGCATAATAGCGCCGCAAAGATCATCGAACGCATCGCGTTTTCTCCCGCTGCCATCGGCTTGCCGAACACTCGCTAGGATTCGATGAACCTAAAAGCGCGACACATGTAGCTACCGCCTTCGTTCACGGGATACAAAGGTCGGCTGCCGCGAACCGCTTTGTGATCACGTTCCAATTCCATTGCAAGTCCGATTGCGTCAAATGTAGCGCTGTATACTTTGACGTACTATGCAGTTCTTGATGCATCGTGCGAATTAGGACGGGGAACGCTGTGGCTGCTTCAGACGATCGAGATTCGGGCGATATAATCCACAGGGTGGAATTTCTCGAATATATCATCGAAGCCATTTTGGCCGACGAGCGTAGGCTTTGGTCTAGCCCGAATCTATTCAAAAGAGGTCGCTCAATCGACCGCGACGAAATCGCCTATCGGGCTAGGAGATTGTTTGACGAGCGCCACTACTATTTTGAGCGGTTTGACGATCGGCTAGACGAACTAGGACGCGAACAGGGTCGCATTCGCGAACTTGTGGAATCGGCTCGAAAAGACCAAGTTTACGAGTTGAAAGACCCGGTTTACGAGTTGGCAGTTGGCCTCGATCAAGCTGACGCACGACACGCCGCACTATCCGCCGAACTCCACCATTGGCTATCAATACAGTCCCTCGGCCTCGATACCGCCGAAGCCAAGCTACGGCGCATTGTGCCGCTCAGGGTATATCTTTCAGAAGTTCCTAAGGAAGGAACATCGGCGATCGTCGCAGCGGTTGATGAACTAATGGCGGCTTTCGGTTTCGAAGTTACCGACGAATTCCCCGAAATTTTAGGATCTTGGTATAAAAAGTGGTTTGCTCGAACAAAGGAGTTCGCTTCGCAGCCAGAAGTGGAGCAGCGGCTTCAAAAAATCGAGCGGGCGGTAGAACTTCGGGGCCTCGGAGTGCCGCAAGCCGAAATCGACGAAAAGCAAGCGAATGCGATAGCGACGCTCATAACGTCGTTAGGCACCACGGGCTCTGCCGCGATACAATCAGGATCGATTCTGTTACTGAAGCTAAGCGTAAACGGGAAATCGGCAATCCAAGCGAAGACGCTCACGCAGCGAGAAATTATGTTGCTGGAGAATAATCAGGGACTTTTGGATTCCCCTGAGAGCGTTTTGGGGAAACTAGCGTCCCTATGCGCTAAGGATTTGAAAAAGAGTGCGGGTGAAGCCCTCGAAGAAGCTACCGAAGGCTGGCCGAAGCATTCCGACGGATATGAAGCAAAGGGTTTGGTGACGCGAACAGCAATCGTGCCTCATATCGATCCTCCGAAGCGTCTCCGACGACCGAAGCTAAAGGATGACTAGGGTCTGTTGAGATTCAGGATTCCCCCCGGTTGCATTTTCTGATTCAAGCTTTGGATGGACAGACTTGTTTTGACGGACGCCCAATGGGCGAAGATGGAACCGCACTGTCTGGGCAAGCCGAGCGATCCCGGGCGTAGCGGCGGTGACAATCGCCTGTTTATAGAGGCGATCTTGTGGATTGTGCGAACGGGCAGTCCGTGGCGCGACCTACCCACGACGTTCGGCAAGTGGAACACGGTGTTCGTTCGGTATCGGGATTGGGTAAAAGCGGATGTATTCAAGCGGTTGTTCGATGCCGCTTCGGAGGAGCCAGACATGGAATTTGCCATGGTCGATGCGACGATCGTCAAGGTTCACCGTCACGGACAGGGCGCAAAAGGGGGACTCAAAGCCAGGCCATAGGTCGCTCCAAGGGCGGTATGACGACTAAGATTCTCGCGCTGACGGATGCGCTGGGTAATCTCGTTCGCTTCGAGCTCTTGCCGGGACAGCGGTTCGACACCGTTGGCGTCGCACCACTCATTGACGGGATCGAGTTTGGCGCGTTGCTCGGTGACAAGGCATTCGACAGCAATGCTATTATCGCCGACCTGAACCAGCGCGGCGCCAAGGCCGTCATCTCGCAGCACCCGCGCCGAGCCATACCCCTTCAGATTGATGCCGAGATGTACAAATGGCGCCACCTGATCGAGAACTTCTTCTGCAAACTGAAAGAGTTCAAGCGCATCGCCATGCGCGCCGACAAAACCGATCAGAGCTTCAAAGCCCTCATCTATCTCGCCGCCGCCGTCATCAATTCACGATGAATCTCAACAGACCCTAGTCCGGCACGTCACTGCCCCGCGCACCTGGTCGTCCGGCGTGCGCATTTTTTGATCGATCGCGAAACAGCCGAATCCAATGTGGGCAAAGCCCTGCGTCGCGTCCTGTGTCGGTCCTTTGTGGACTAAACGCGAATGCGCCGCATCACGCCCCACCTTGGGTAAGTTATTGAATTTATTGTCTGAAAATGGTGCTGCCGGTGAGGATTGAACTCACGACCTCAGCCTTACCAAGGATGCGCTCTACCACTGAGCTACGGCAGCATATTCCATACCAGCGCGTCGGGCGCCCGCAGGAAGAGCGCGCCTAAGAGACGAGGGCGCCGGGATTGTCAAGCGGCGGCCTCGCGGAATAAGGCAGTTGCGTGGACAAGAAGGAAGACAAGGCCGCGCGGCTTGCTGCGGCGCTGCGCGAGAATCTCCGCCGCCGCAAGGCGCAATTGCGGGCTGCGCAAGATGATGCGCCGCCCGCTCCGGCTTCCGAAAAACCCTGAAGCGCGCAGCGTTTCCGACGAAACGCCGACAGCGCCGGGGAAATTGCTTGTGACAGTCACGCCGTGCCGGGCGGGCCATCAGCCACCGATTGGCGCACATTTCTCCAGCAACCAGGCACGCTCGCTGGCGTCGAGCTGCGGGCCAAGTACGTCGAGCACCTCGGCATGATAATTATCAAGCCAGCGTCGCTCGGCCTGGGTCAGCAGGCCCGGGACAATCAGCGACCGCTCGATCGGCACGAAGGTGAGTGTTTCAAACCCGAGCATCTTCTGCTCACCACCGTCGAACACCCGCTCCACGACAAGGATCAGGTTTTCAATGCGGACGCCATATTCACCGGCCTTGTAATAACCCGGCTCGTTGGACAGGATCATACCGGCGCGCAGCGGCTCTGACGGTCCGCCACCGGGATAATTGGGCTTGGCAATGCGCTGTGGCCCTTCGTGCACCGAAAGATAGGCGCCAACACCATGGCCCGTGCCATGTGCGAAATCGAGCCCGACCTCCCATAGCGGACGACGGGCAAAGGCATCGATCTGGCCACCATTGGTGCCCTCGGGGAACACCGCCGTCGCCAGGCCGATATGGCATTTCAGGACGCGGGTGAAACGGTCGCGCATTTCCTCGGTCGGCTCGCCCACCGGCAACACGCGGGTAACGTCTGTCGTCCCATCGGCATATTGCCCCCCGGAATCGACCAGATACAGCTGACCCGGTTCCAGCGGGGCATTTGATTCCGGGGTTGAATGATAATGCGGGCTGGCGCCGTGCGCGCCCGTGGCGGAAATGGTGTCGAACGACGTGTCCTTCAGCACGCCGGTTGCTTCGCGGAACTCCTGCAATTTCGCGACGCAGGACAGCTCCGTCAGCCCGCCCTTGGGCGCCTCGGCCTCAACCCATTTCAGGAACCGCGCCAGCGCCGCGCCGTCACGCGCGCTGGCGGTGCGGTGGCCGGAAATTTCCGCCGGGTTCTTCATCGCCTTGGCCAGCACCGTCGGATCGCGCAGGCTCAGCACCGTCGCGCCACCCTGATCGAGCGAATCGAAGATCGCCGCCACCGCCCGTTCGGGGTCAACCGCCACGCGCTTGCCAGCATATTTGCCCAGCGCGCTGGCAAAGGCGCCGCGATCCTGCACCCGCACGGCATTGCCAAGATGCTGGCTCACCGCTTCGGTCATCTTCTCCGGCGCGACAAACAGGTCGGCCGTGCCGTCCGCGTCAACAATGACATAGGCCAGCGCGACGGGCGTATGCGCCACGTCATCGCCGCGCACATTGAGCGTCCATGCGATGGAATCGAGGGCCGACAACACCACCGCGTCAGCCTTTCTCTCCGCCAGCCAGTCAGCAATCGCTGCACGCTTTTGCGCTGATGACTGCCCGGCAACATCATTGTCCTGCACGGAAAGCCGCGCGTCAGAGGGCGCTGGCCGGTCGGGCCAAATGGCATCCACCGGATTGGTGTTGACCGCCACCAGCGCGGCGCCACGGTCGGCAAGGGCCTTGGTTGCTTCCTCAACCCAGGCCCGGGTGTGCAGCCACGGGTCATAGCCGATGCGCCCGCCCTGTGGGGCATGTTCACCCAGCCATGAGGCGACGCTGGTTGCCGGAACATCGACATAGGCCCAGTCCTTGCCATCAACCTGTTCGCGCACCTGCAGGGTGTAGCGACCGTCGGTGAAAATTGCCGCTTCCTCGGGCAACACCACGGCTGATCCCGCTGATCCCTGAAACCCGGTCAACCAGGCAAGTCGCCGGGCATAGGCGCCGACATATTCCGACATATGCTCATCGGTCAGCGGGACGACAAAGCCATCGAGACGATCCCGCTTGAGCTGGTCGCGCAGCGCGGCAAGGCGGGTGGCGTAGGTAGACATGGCACGGCTCCTGGGATGACGACGGGGGCGTCTTATTGTCTGTTTCCGTATATTTGCGACCGGAAAGCCATAACTGCAAGGGGATGATCACCTGGCCTCGCATGGCGCCCGTAAGGGTCGATTATCACCAATTAAATGTTAACCCTGTTCTGGCACAAGTTGCACCATGGCGCGATCCGTATGCGACTATTGCAAGCGTGACATCAGCAAACCCTCATTGGTGCGCTGTTCGTCGCAGCGTTGCCCGCTCAAGGCGAGCCGAGGTGGTGCCGTGCGTGGCATCATGACGGGCCTTGGCGGCATTGCCGTCATCGCGGCGTTGATCGGTATTGGCGCGGCGTGGTTGCTCAGCCCGCCCTCGCATTCACAGACATCATCGGGCAACGACCAGGGCGAAAGCGCACCTGCCGGCCCGCGCGCCACTGCGCTGGAGATTGGCGGCAATGTCCGTACCTGGGCTGGCGGACTCTTCAGCAGCGGCAAGGGCGCCGGTGCTGATTCTGCATCGGCTCAGCAATCGATGGATTCAGGCGTGCCCGATCCGCGTGCGGCCACGCGTGTTCAGACCTTCTCCTGCTCGGGCAGCCTGACTGCCAGCCGCTCCCTGATCTGCACCAACTGGGATCTCGCAACGACGGACTATAATGTTGCGCTCACCTACAGCTCGGCATTGGCGCGTTCGCACCGCCCGGACGCCTTGCGTCGTGCACATGATCAATGGCTTGCCGGGCTTGATACGCTGGGCAACGACGTTGAGAAATTGCGCGAATATTATCGCAAATGGCAGGAACGACTGACGCGCGGCTGAAATTTGCGCGGCAACGTCTCGACTTCGCGCGGCGGCACCGCCTAGGGTCGGCCGATGACTGATCATGCCACGCCACCCGTTGCCGCCCGGCGCGCCCATCATTTCACCACCCATGGCATCACCCTTGATGATCCCTGGGCCTGGCTGAAGGATTCGGGTTATCCCGAGGTGACTGATCCGGACATCCTCGCCTATCTCGCGGCTGAGAACAGCTATTTCGACAGCATGATGGCGCCGCACAAGCCGCTGGTCGACCGGCTCTATGAAGAGATGAAGGGCCGCATCAAGGAAGATGATTCGTCGGTCCCGCAAAAGGATGGCGACTGGCTTTACTGGACCGCGTTCGAGACCGGCGGCGAATATCGCAAATGGTGGCGTCGGCCCGTCGCCGGGGGCGACGAACAGCTTATCCTTGACGAACCCGCGCTGGCGCAGGGCAAGGAATATTTCCGGCTTGGCGCACTCTCGGTCAGCAATGACGGCACGCTGATGGCCTATGCCATTGATGATAATGGCTCGGAACGCTTCGAGGTGCGGGTCAAGAACCTCGTCACTGGCGAGCACCTGCCTGAGGTCATCCCCGGCATGTTGTCGGAAATCGTCTGGGCCGCCGATGATTCGGGTTTTCTCTACGGCCTCGCCAATGAGCAGTGGCGCACGGACAATGTCCGCTTCCACCGCCTCGGCACGCCGGTCGCTGACGATGTCGAGCTGTTCAGGGAAGCCGATGAGGGCTTCCGCGTCGGTGTCTCCGAAACCAGCTCGCGGCAATGGATCGTCATCGCCACGGGGGATCACGTTACCAGCGAGGTGTGGTTGCTCCCGGCCAGCGATCCGCTCGCCACGCCGCTGCTTGTCGCACCGCGCCAGGTCGGGCGCGAATATGATGTCGACGATCATGACGGGACATTGTTCATCCACACCAACGACACTGATCCGAATTTCCGGCTGTGCACCGCACCGATTGCGGCGCCGGGTGAATGGACCGAGCTGATCGCCCCGTCGCGCCATTTTTACATGACCGGTGTCGAGTGTTTCAAAGACTTTTTCATCGTCGATGGCCGGGAGGACGGGCTCGATCAGATCGAGATCCACCGTTATGACGCGCACATCGCCCCGCAGCGCATCGTCTTCCCCGAGGCGAGCTATGATGCCGGGCTCGGCAACAACCCCGAATATGACATGCAGGTGCTGCGCGTCGGCTATGAATCGATGGTCACGCCGGGCACCGAATATGATTACACCGTCGCGACCGGTGAGCTGAAGGTCTTGAAGGTCCAGGAAATCCCCTCGGGCTATGACGCAGGCAAATACCGCACCGAACGCCTCAGGATCACCGCGCGCGATGGCACCGAAGTACCGGTGTCGATCGTCTATCCGAAAGATTTCCCGCGCGACGGCTCGGCGCCGCTCTTCCTCTATGCCTATGGCGCCTATGGCTATGCCATCCCGCCGGGCTTCTCGACCGGGCGGCTGAGCCTGCTTGATCGCGGCTTTGCCTATGCCATCGCGCATATCCGTGGCGGCGACGATCTTGGCCAGCAATGGTATCTCGACGGCAAGCTCGAAAAGCGCACCAACAGCTTCAACGATTTCGTCGATGTGGCAAAGGGCCTGATCGCCGACAACTGGACCTCACCCGGCCGGATCGCCATCGCCGGCCGCTCGGCTGGTGGCGAGCTGATGGGCGCGGTGGTCAACAGCGATCCCGAACTATGGGGCGCGGTCATCGCCGATGTGCCGTTCGTCGACGTGCTCAACACCATGCTCGATGCCGATCTGCCGCTGACCCCGGGCGAATGGCCCGAATGGGGCAACCCGATCGAGGACAAGGCCGCGTTCGCGCTGATCCGCTCCTATTCGCCCTATGACAATGTGAAGCCCCAGGCCTATCCGCCGCTGTTCATCTCGGGCGGCCTCAACGATCCGCGCGTGACCTATTGGGAGCCGGCCAAATGGGCAGCGAAGCTGCGCGCGACCAAGACCGACGACAATCTGCTGCTGCTCAAGACCAATATGGGCGCTGGCCATGGCGGCAAATCGGGCCGTTTCGAGTCGCTGCGTGAGGCGGCTGAGGAGCACGCCTTTGTGCTGTGGCAATTGGGCCTAACGGGGTGAGGCGCTTCACCCTCTCGATTACCGCGACAGATGCCGACATCGATGAGCTCGGCCATGTCAACAATGCGGTATGGGTGCGGTGGATCCAGGACATTGCCGTCGCACATTGGTCGTCGGTTGCCCCGGCGGAACAGCAGGCGGCCTATGTCTGGGTCGTAACGCGGCATGAGATTGATTATCGCGGCAATGTCGCCGCCGGTGAGACGGTGAGCGGCGAAACCTGGGTACCCGATCCGCCCAAGGGCGCACGCTTCGATCGCCACGTCCGCTTCACTGGCGCCGATGGCAAGGTCAAGGTTGAGGCAGTGACAACCTGGGCGATGCTCGACCGTGCCACCGGTCGCCTGCAACGCGTCCGCGACGACATCGTCGCGCCGTTCAGGGCCTGACAAAACACCTCCCCGAAACGGGGAGCTATGGATCACCCCGAGTTCCGCAGCGCCGTCGCAATCGCGTTGATCGACAGCAAGATTCCTTCGGCCACCCGTGGATCATCCTCACCGGCGCGATGGCGCTTCATCAACTCGATCTGGAGCAGGTTGAGCGGCTCAATATAGGGCAGTCGCAACCGGATCGACGCATCAAGGGCGGGGCTTTTCTCAAGCAGATGCGCCTGGCCGGTAACCTGCAACAAGCCGTCCTGCGCCTGTTGCCAGCCGTCACGGATGCGCGGGAAGATCGCGTTGCGCAATGCCTCATCGGTGACCAGCCCGGCATAATGGGCGGCAATGCCCATGTCCGACTTGGCGATCACCTGTTCCATATTGGCCAGCGAGGCGGCGAAGAACGGCCAGCCCTGCGCCATGTCGGCAAGCAGCGCCTTGTCCTCGAACGCCGCAATTGCCTGCCCGACGCCATACCAGCCCGGCAGCATCACCCGCGCCTGCGCCCAGCTGAACACCCAGGGGATGGCACGCAGATCCTCGATCCGGTCGGATTTGGTGCGGCTGGCCGGGCGCGACCCGATCTTCAATCCCGCAATCTCGGCAATTGGCGTCATCTGGCGGAAAAAGGTGCGAAAGCCCTCGGTGCCGTAAACCAGTGCGCGATATTGTTCGAACGCCGTCGTGGAGAGTGTGTCCATCGCGGCGCTGAAGTGATGGGCGTCGCGCGGTGACAAGGCATGGGGTTCGAGGCTGGCAAGCAAGGTCGCCGACGCCATCGCTTCCAGATTGACGGCGGCACTCTCGCGCGTGCCATATTTCCCGGCGATCACCTCGCCCTGTTCGGTGATGCGGATGCGTCCCTGCACGTCCCCGGCGGCTGCGCGCGGATCGCGGCAAAGGCTGATCCACCGCCCCGCCCGACTGCCCCGCCGCGACCATGGAAGAGCTGCATTGACACCCCGGCTGCTTCGAACACCGGCTTCAGCGCGGTTGAGGCGCGCGACAGGCTCCAGGTCGAGGTCAGGTAACCGCCATCCTTGTTGCTGTCGGAATAGCCGATCATCACTTCCTGATAACCGCGCTGGGCGCCCAGTGCGCGCACTTCGGGCAGCGCGAACCATTCGGCCATAATGCCCGGTGCCGCCTCGAGATCACCAATTGTCTCGAACAAGGGCACCGCCATGATCGCGGCATGGGGTGGTTCCCCGGGGCGGTAGAGACCGGCTTCCTTGAGCAGGATATGGACTTCGAGCAAGTCCGACACCGATTGCGCCATGGAGACGATGTAGTTGGTGATGCTTGCCGGGCCATAGCGCCGATGCGCGTCGGCGGCGGCGCGCACAATCGCCAGTTCGGACGTGGTTTCATCGGAATAGGTCGCAAAGGGGCTGGCAAGCGGACGGGCGCTGGCCAGCTCGTGGCGCAGCAGGGTCACGCGCTGCGATTCCGACAGCATCGTATAGTCGGCCTCGACGCCGGCAACCTTCAGCAGCTCGGCGGCCACGCGCTCATGCACTGCGCTGTTCTGGCGCAGGTCAAGCGTGGCGAGATGAAAGCCGAATATCTCGACAGATCGGATCAGTCGACCCAGCGCGCCGCCGGTCCCGAGCGCGCCATCGCGCAGCCCCTTGGCGACATTGATCAGGTCGGCGCGGAAAGCCTGCGGGTCGGTATAGGGCAGGCCGCTCAATTTGCCGGGACGCGGCGCCGGCTTGCGCGCTATGGCAAGGTGCGTTGCGGCAAGCCGGGCGTAGATGCCTGACAAGGCCCGGCGATAGGGTTCGTCGGCGCGACTTGTCGCCATGTCACCGCTGGCCTCGGCAAGGCGCACAACCTCGGCATCGACGGCGGCATATTCGGTCGAGATCGACAGTTCCGCGCCAAGGGCGTGGACGCCATCCAGATAGGTACCAAGCACGGCTTCGCTTGCGCGCTCCAGCGCGCTGGTGAGCGAATCAGCTGTGACGAACGGATTGCCGTCGCGGTCGCCGCCAATCCAGCTTCCGGGCTTGAGAAACGCCGGTACCCGTGCGCCGAGCGCCCGGTCCCAACGCTGGTACAGCGCTGGCAAGGCGGGAATGAACACATCGCGCAGATAGCTGAGCGCGGTCTCGACCTCATCGGCGACATATAGTCGCTCGCGCCGCAGCACCCGTGTCTGCCACAACAAGGCGATCTGCCGCAGGATGGCCTCATCGACCAGATCACCTTCGGGGGTCTCCGTGCGCCCGGCGTCCCTCATCGCCATCAATTCGGCAATGCGGTTGCGGTGGTCGATCATCGACTTGCGGCGGACCTCGGTAGGATGGGCGGTCAGCACCGGGACGATCAGGGCATGTTCGAGCAGCGTCAGAACCTGCGCCGTATCGATACCCTCACCAGCCAGTCGTGCCAGCGCCGCCTCAACCGTCGCTCCCTGTTCGGCGGCCACGCCCTGCCGATCCTCGGCAAGGTTGGCGAGCATCGAGAACAGCATGAAACCGCGCAGGAAATCGAGCGTCTCGTCCAGGCTCAGCCGGTCCAGCCCGAGATCAACCGCGCCCTCTCCGGCAATGCCTCGGTGGCGGTCGACCGAGGCGGCGCGGATATATTCGGTGCGCTTGAACAACGCGTCGCCGCCATAGCTGCGGATCACGTCGCCGAGCAGACGACCAAGGAAGCGGACATCGGCGTTGTTGGCGATGCTGGGGAGGGTGGCCATGGTGCTCTTGCTGCACTGCAATATGGCGTTGGTCAACGCTCAACCGCGCGTGGATGGACCCGTGACGAAACTTACATACGTATTTCATGCCCAACGCGGTGCAAAACACCGCATTTCCGGCATTTCATGTTGGATAGTTTTGTCATGTGGCCAGCTCGGGTGATGCTATGCCTCCAGCTCGACATCCCAATAGAGCCAGTCATGCCAGGTATCGTGCAGATAGTTTGGCGGAAAGCGCCGGCCATGTTCCTGTAAATGCCAGCTGGTCGGACGGATCGCGCCGATATGCAGCGGCATGCCAGCCTGTTTCGGCGTCCGCCCGCCCTTCTTGAGATTGCAGGGTGCGCAGGCAGTGACGACATTTTCCCATGTTGTCCGTCCACCCTGCGCGCGCGGAATGACATGGTCAAAGGTCAGGTCGCGACCACAACCGCAATATTGGCAGGAAAATTTGTCGCGCAAAAACAGGTTGAAGCGCGTGAATGCCGGGAAGGCGCTTGGCCGGACATAGGATTTGAGCGCGATCACCGATGGCAGTTTCAACGAGTGCGTCGGGCTGTGTACCTCGCGCTCATAATGCGCGACGATGTCGACACGGTCGAGGAACACTGCCTTGACCGCGGTTTGCCATGGCCAGACTGACAGTGGATAATAGCTCAGCGGCGTATAATCCGCATTCAGGACGAGCGCCGGGCAACCGTCGGGATGGCGGATCAGATCGGGATGATACACGAGGCTCCCCCATTGCTTCCCGACCGGTTAAAACCCGATCAGGATGACACCATGATGACAGCACAGCGCGCGACTCGCGGTCAAGAGCCACTTTGAGCGAAATCGTCACCAGATTTGCGCCCAGCCCGACGGGCCTGTTGCATCTGGGCCACGCCCTGTCGGCAATTCAGGCGCACGACCGCGCGCGGACGGCGGGTGGGCGCTTTCTGTTGCGCATCGAGGATATTGACGGCGCGCGCAGCCGTGAGGCGTTTGTTGCGGCAATCGAACGCGACCTGCACTGGCTGGGCCTGGCCTGGGATGGCCCGGTCCTGCGGCAATCGCTGCGGCTAGACGCCTATGCGGCTGCGCTGGGCCAGCTTCGGGCGCAGGGGCTGCTTTACCCCTGTTTCTGCACCCGCGCCGAGATTGCCGCGAGCCTGTCAGCACCGCATGGCGATGCCGGGCCACGCTATCCGGGGACATGCCGCCACTTGCCTGAAGCGGAGCGGGCGCGGCGGTTGGCCGGGGAACACCATGCCTGGCGGCTGGATATGGCAGCGGCAATCACTCGCATTGGTCCCCTGTCATGGCATGACGAGCTTGCCGGGACGGTCACTGCCCTGCCCGGCGCGCAGGGCGATGTGATCCTCGCGCGCAAGGATGCGCCGGCGAGCTATCACCTCGCCGTGACGGTTGATGATGCCGCGCAGGGCATTACCCATGTCGTGCGCGGGCGCGACCTGTTCGACGCGACGCATGTCCACCGCCTGCTGCAGGCGCTGCTTGACCTGCCGGTGCCGGTCTATCGCCATCATGGTCTGGTCGCTGGCGCGGACGGGCGCCGCCTCGCCAAGCGTGACCGCGCGCCAACCCTGTCTGATCTGCGCAGCGGCGGGCTCGACGGCGCTGCCTTGGCGACCATGCTTCGTAACGGTCGCCCGCCCATTGGCTTTTCGCTGCTGAATGCCTAGATTGTGACCATGAGCACAATCATCATCATTCTCCTCGTTGCGGCGATGATCGCGACGGTCGTCATGCTGGTGCGCGGCATCATCGCGTTCCTGGCGAACTCCACGGCGGAGGTGCATGGTGAAGGCGGTGCAGCCGGGCCGAGTGCGGCGTCGCTCAAATCAAACAAGATGATGCAGGCCCGTATCTTCTTCCAGGCAATCGCCGTGATGCTGGTCGTTGCGCTGTTCGTCCTCGCGGGCAAAAGCTGAGGCTTCGCTGGTCAAGCTCAACAAGATTTACACCCGCACCGGCGATGACGGGACGACGGGACTTGTCGATGGTTCGCGCCTGCTGAAAAGCGCGGCATTGATGGCGGCAATCGGTGATGTTGATGAGGCCAACAGTGCCATCGGCGTTGCCATTGCCGAGATTCGCGGCGCGGCGCTTGGCGCGACCAGCGCTGCCTTCTGGCTGGTGACGTTGCTGGAGCGCATCCAGAACGACATGTTCGACCTTGGCGCTGATCTTGCCACCCCGGCGTCAATGCCGGGGGAGGCGCTGCGCATCCTTCCCGGCCAGGTCGAGCGGCTCGAGGTCGAGATCGATTCGTTCAACGAACAGCTCTCGCCGTTGACCAGCTTCATCCTCCCCGGCGGGACGCGTGCCGCTGCGGCGATGCATGTCGCCCGCGCTGTCACGCGCCGGGCGGAACGCGCGGCGGTCAGGGCGGCGCAGGAGGTGCCGATCAGTCCCGCTTGCGTGTCTTATCTCAACCGCCTGTCGGATTATCTGTTCGTCGCCGCCCGCATATTGAACCAGAGTGATGCTGGTGACGTTTTGTGGAGGCCGGGCGCGACGCGCTGACCATTTCCCGGTTGCAATATCAGCCCAGCTCTGGGAGAAGGCGAACATAATGGGAACATTGCACGCCTCCCGGTCGGCGGATGTTGACCTCGCCCTTCGCTACAAACAGGTGCGCGGGTTGAGCCAGGCACTTGTTGCACCGCTCAGCGATGCCGATGCCACGGTCCAGTCGATGCCCGATGCCTCGCCGGCGAAGTGGCACCTCGCCCATGTCAGCTGGTTTTTCGAAACCTTTGTGCTGCGCGATCATGTCGCCGGTTACCGCCTGTTCGACGAACATTTCCCCTTCCTGTTCAACAGCTATTATGAGGCTGAGGGCAGCCGTCATGCACGTGACCGACGCGGCATGATTACCCGGCCATCGCTGGGTGAGGTGCTGGCCTATCGCGCGCATGTTGATGCCGCCCTGTTGGCTGCGCTGGCCGATCTGCCGACCGAGGCGCGCGATCTGGTCGCGCTTGGCTGTCACCATGAGGAACAGCATCAGGAATTGTTGCTGACCGACCTGCTTCACCTCATGGCGCAAAATCCGCTTGAGCCGGCGGTCTGGGCACCGGAGCCTGAGCTGCCGGTGGCCATGCCGGGAACGATGGGCTGGCGCGAACATCCCGGCGGCGTGGTGGAGATCGGCCATGATGGCGGCGGCTTTGCCTTTGATTGTGAGGGACCGCGCCACGCCACCTTGCTCGCACCACATGCAGTGGCCGACCGGTGCGTTACCAATGGGGAATGGGCCGCCTTCATTGCTGATGGTGGCTATGCCGATCCGCGCCACTGGCTCTCGGACGGCTGGGCGTGGGTCAAGGCGAACGGCATTGCTGCACCGCTTTACTGGGAACAGCATGACGGCGTCTGGAGCAGCTTTGGCCTTGATGGTCGCCGCCCGGTCAATCCCGCTGCCCCGGTCACCCATATCAGCTTTTTCGAGGCTGATGCCTATGCCAGCTGGGCGAGCGCACGCCTGCCGACCGAGGCCGAATGGGAGGTTGCGGCGGCACCGTTCAACCCTGCCGGTGGCAACCAGCTTGATCGCGCTGGTCCGGTGGCGCCGCGACCGGCGACGGCGGGGTCCGGTTTTTTCGGTGATGTATGGCAATGGACCGGCAGCGCCTTTCGCCCCTATCCCGGTTTTCGCGCGGCGGCGGGTGCGGTCGGCGAGTATAATGGCAAGTTCATGAGCGGGCAGTGCGTGTTGCGCGGCAGTTCCTGCGCCACGCCGCGCGGCCATTCACGCGCCAGTTACCGCAACTTCTTTTATCCCCATCAGCGCTGGCAGTTCACCGGCGTGCGGCTCGCAAGGGATTTGTGATGCTCAAGCGAGAGATTGAGGACGGTGACGTCACGCTGGCGGACCACGCCTTTCGCGCCGATGTGCTGAACGGTCTGGCGGCGCGCCCGCGCGCGATACCGGCGCGGTGGTTTTATGATCGGCGCGGCTCCGAATTGTTCGAGTCGATTACCGACCTGCCCGAATATTATCCGACACGCACCGAAACGGGCATCCTGCGTGATCATGCGGCGGACATCGTGGCTTTGGTCGGACCAGCGCGCGCTGTGGTCGAGTTTGGCGCGGGTTCGGCAACCAAGACGCCGATCCTGCTCCATGCTGTTGCACCGGCAGCCTATGTCCCGATTGATATTTCGGGGGATTTTCTGCGCTATTCATCCGCCGGTATTGCGTCTGCGTTTCCCGGCTTGCCGGTGTTTCCCCTTGAGGGCGACTTCATGCACCGGTTGCCCTTGCCGCCGCAGGTCGCCGACCTGCCCAAGCTCGGCTTTTTCCCCGGCTCGACCATTGGCAACATGAATCCGTTCGCATCGACCGACCTGTTGCGCACCATGCGGGAATCGCTGGGCCAGGGGGCGATGTTGCTGATCGGCATGGACCGGGTGAAGGATGAGCAACTGCTGGTCAGCGCCTATGATGATGCGCAGGGTACGACCGCCGCCTTCAACCTGAACCTGCTCGAACGCATCAATCGCGAACTCGACGGAACGATCCCGCTTGACCGGTTCCGGCATCGCGCGCGCTGGAATGACGAACGCAGCCGCATCGAGATGCATCTCGAGGCCAGGGAGGATGTGTCGTTCACCGTTGAGGGGCGCCCCTTTGCCATCATGGCGGGCGAGACGATCCATACGGAAAACAGCCACAAATACGGGCCGCGCGATGCCCGGCTGTTGCTGCGCGCCGGCGGCTGGACCCCCGTCGCTGAATGGGCGGATGCGCAGGACAAATTCGCCCTGGTCCTGGCGGAAGCGCAACCGCATCGCGTCGCACCCTAGCCCTTGGCCGCTTGCTGCAATAACAGGCGCACATCATGGTCAGGGGAATTGCGATGCAGACGGTCGGGGTCATTGGCGCGGGTCAGATGGGCGCGGGGATTGCGCAGGTGTCGGCGCAGGCCGGCTACAAGGTGCTGCTGTCCGATGTCGATCTGGCGCGTGCCGAAGCGGGCAAGGCCGGGATCGCCAGGGCACTGGACCGGCTCGTCGCAAAGGAAAAGATCGCCGCAGCGGCGCGGGACACCGCGCTCGCCCTGATTGAACCGGTTGCCGGTGTCGAGGCGATGGCGCCGTGTTTTCTGGTCATCGAAGCCGCGACCGAGCGCGAGGAGATCAAGCGCGCCATTTTCGCCAATGTCGGCAAGGTGCTCGGCGCTGAGGCCATTCTCGCCTCCAACACCTCGTCGATTCCGATCACGCGGCTTGCACAGGCGGCACCGGACGCTGGCCGTTTTACGGGCGTGCATTTCTTCAATCCGGTGCCGGTCATGGGTCTGATCGAATTGATCCGCGGCCTCGCCACGACTGACGCGACTGTCCGGATCGTCGAAGATTATGCCGTCAGGCTCGGCAAGCAGGTGGTGCACGCCAATGACGCGCCGGGTTTCATCGTCAACCGCGTGCTGATGCCGATGCTCAACGAGGCATGTTTTGCGCTGGGCGAGGGCGTCGCGACGATCCGCGATATCGACCTGGCCTGCCAGCTCGGCCTCAACCACCCGATGGGTCCGCTGACGCTGGCCGATTTTATCGGCCTCGACACCTGCCTTGAAATCACCCGTGTGCTGTTCGAGGGCACCGGTGATCCCAAATTCCGCCCGGCGCCACTGCTGGTCAAATATGTCGAAGCAGGCTGGTATGGCCGCAAGACCGGACGCGGCTTCTACGACTATTCAGGTGCAGAGCCAGTGCCGACCCGCTAGCCGGCACTCAAGCCGCCAGCGCCTCGAGCCATTTCTGATGCCATTGCTCCATGCGCGTTGGAAACAGCAGGCGACCGGCACGGGCGACCACGCCATATTGCGTTTCCTCGGTCAGGATCGTGCACCCGGTCGCGGTCGGGGTGATCAGCCAGGCATGGCAGGCCCTGACGCCGATACCTGTTGCCAGCCAGGCAATGCGCGTCTCGGGTTCGAATTCGAGCACGCGCGATTTCAGGGCAATGCCAAAGGTTTTCCAGGTGAAGCGCGCGCCGTCGAACAAATCTGTCCCGCCGCCCTCGATCCGCACATTCTGGGCATTGGCATAGATTGCCGGCCATCCCGCAGCATGAATCAGCCGCGTCCATACCACGCCAGCCGGGATCGCTGCCTCAATCCGGTTGATGACATGGATCGGCGCCTGATCGGGCGCATAGCCCTTCTGCCAATGAATTTCTTCCGTCACCTGGTGGCCGGTGCGTGTTGCGCTGGCAAGGCTGTCAGTGCGGCGATCAGCCTGGCATCATCCTCTGGCGCGATGCTGGCATGATATCCCTTGCGCATCTTGTCGATCGTCGCCTGCCATTTGTCAGCGGGGAGCCGCGGCTGGTTGAGGATCATTTCGGGCGAATGGCACGCGGTGCAATTGATTGTCAGCAGTTCGCCCCCTGCGCCCGGTGGAAAGCTGACCTGTTCTTCCGGGAGCGTCAGCTTCTGTGACGTCAGCGTCACACCCGCCGCAGACACGGCGTTCACTGTCTCGGTCACGGCAGGCGGGCGTTGCGACAGCCAATAGCCACCGACCACGGCGATGGCGGTTGCCGCGATAAACAGGGCGAGGCGCCGCATCATGCCACGCTCACAGCGACGCGCTCAATCGCGTTGCGCATGAAACCACTGGGGTTCCAGATCGGATCAAAAACCTGGGTGTCGCCGGCACTGTTGGTACAGCGCACGGCCAGCGTGTAGTGGCCGCGCGCTGGCGCGGCGATCGTCTTGCGCCACAGCCGGAAGCTGTATCGTCCCTCGTCATTACCCAATGCAGCGGAATGCCAGCTATGTCCGCCATCCGACGACAGTTCGACCGATTTGACGCCCTGATCGCCACCCAGTGCAATGCCACGCACCGCAATCGGCGCGCCCGCCGGCAACACGGCCCCGTCAGCGATGTTGGTGAAAAAGGCGCGCGGGACCATGCGATTGATCGGCGTGGTCGGGAAATCCTTGGCGCCGGGCATGACATTGGCGCGCGGCGCGGTCGGGATGCGATAGGCCTTTTCCATCCAATAACCCGTGTCAGCCTTGTCGCGCAGTTCGAGCCGGTTGAGCGCCTTGATCCAATAGGTTGAATACCAGCCTGGCACGACCAGCCGCAGCGGAAATCCGTTGAGCATCGGTAGCTGCGCCCCGTTCATCTGGAACGCAATCATCACCTCGCCATCCATCGCATGGGCGATGTCGAGCGACTTGGCGAAGGCGGGCGCATCACCCGGCGGCTGGTCCAGCCCCGAGGCACGGACCTGCACCGCGCCCGGCGCTACCCCGGCGCGGTCCAGCACGTCCTTCAGGCGCACACCGACCCATTTCGCGTTGCCCATCGCGCCATTGGCCCATTGCGCACCGGGCACGCGCGGGCTGAACAGGCCGCGTGAATTGCCCGAGCATTGGTTGACGGCCGCCAGCTCAACCCGTGGCATCGCCAGCAAGTCACCCAGCGACAAAGCAAGTTCTGATTTGACGGCACCGCTGACAGCGAGCCGGAACTTGTGCACATCCACCGCCAGCGGCAAGTCAGCATAGTGCCAGCGAACGAAGAAACGGTCATTGGGTGTGAACACCTGACCATCGAACGCCGACATCGGGGTTTCGAGCAGCGGCGCGCGGGTCCGCTGCAGGATCATTCCCTTTTTGCCGGGGAAGCTGTCCGTGGTCGGGCGGGCGCCATTGCCGCCGGGCAGGTACAGGTCAACCAGTGATTGCGCCCAGAGCGGCGCACTGGCGAGCGCGGCACCGCCACCAAACAGGCCCAGTGCCTGACGACGATCAAACTCAACCATCGGCTTCCTGCGGGCTGCGTGCCATCGCGGCGGCCAAGGGCGCGAAGCGCGCCACCTGCCGCCCAACCATCTGCAATTGCTCGACCACCGCCGGGTCGCTGGCGCCGCCGACATCATCAAATTTGGTCGCGGCGGAATTGATTGCGGCGGCAAAGGGTGTCGGCCAGCCACGCAGCGCGTGAACGATGGACCGCAGCGCGGCGATGGTGCTGCCGGTTGCCTGCCAGCCATAGGCCGTCGCGATCAACCCCACCGGCATATCGGCGAGATAGGGGCGGGCGGCATCGCGGGCGGTTTCTTCCAGCAGGTCGAGCGCGTTCTTCACTACCCCTGAAATGCTGCCATGATAACCGGGAGAGGCGATGATCAGAGCAGAGGCGCTGCGGATCGTATCGACGAAGTCCTGTTCCTGCGCCGTGCGGGCCGACGCCTTTGGGTCGTAAAGCGGCAGGCGCGCCATATCCTCACCACCGAACAGCCGCGTACGAAATCCCTCCCGGCCTGCCGAATCAAGGGCAATCCTCAGCGCGCGCTCGGTCGATGACACGCCGCCGATCGTGCCGCCGATACCGACAACCAATGGCTGGGATTCATTGTCAGCCATCAACTTGCTCTCCGTTCGCTGTGCGCCCGTTCTACAATGTGCTCCTGCGGACGCAGGAGCCCAGGGTCAAGTGCGGCGCGTTAGTTGGCCCTGGGTTCCTGCTTTCGCAGGAACACAACGTCAGAGCGGGGCGTGGTCGATGTTCGGCAACACATGTCGCGCGAACAAATCGGCCTCGGCGGCATGGGGATAGCCCGACAGGATGAACGCCTCAATGCCCATGTCGCGATAGGCGTTGAGCTTGGCGAGAACCTGATCGGGGTCGCCGACAATCGCCGCACCGCAACCCGAACGTGCGCGCCCGACACCGGTCCACAAATTGGCCTCGGCATAGCCATCGTCTGACGCTGCTTCGCGCAGGGCCGCCTGGGCAGCGACGCCGGTCGAGGTCGAGTCGAGTGATTTGGCGCGAATGGCGGCGCCCTGGTCAGCATCGAGTTTCGACAACAGCCGGTCCGCATAGGTGCGGGCCTCAGCCTCGGTTTCGCGCACAATCATGTGCGCGCGGTAACCGAAGCGCAGCGTGCGACCATATTTTGCGGCGCGCGCCGTCATGTCGGCGATGATCGCCGCGACAACTTCCTGCCGGTCAGGCCACATCAGGAAGACATCACAGCCCTTTGCCGCTGCCTCGCGGGCCTCTTCCGACAGGCCGCCGAAATAAAGCAAGGGCGCCTTGCCCGACACGGTGGTGACCCGTGGCGGGGCGACGTCGAGCTTCCAGAAGGCGCCATCATGGTTGAGGTGTTCGCCGTTGAGCAGCGTCTTGAGGATCTGCATCGCCTCAAATGTGCGATCATAGCGCGCCGCCGAGGCGAGCTTTTCACCGGGCATGTCGGACGAGATGATATTGACCTTGAGCCGACCGCGCGCGCCGCCATTGGCGGCGGTCATACGGTCAATCGTGGCAATCTGGCGGGCGAGCTGCACCGGCCAGGTCTCACCGATCCGCACCGCCATCAACAGGTCGATGCGGCGCGTCGCCGTGGCGATGGCGGCAGCAAATGCGGTGGTGTCGATGCCAAGTTCATAGCCGGACGGCAGCAGGATATTGTCGAATCCGCCGGATTCAGCCTGCACGACAATGTCCCGGCAATGCTCCCAGCTTGATTTCAGCCCGGCATCAGGAACGCCAAGAAACTCATAGTCATCATCACATAGCGCCGAAAACCACGCTATCTCGCACGGCGAATGCGGTGCTGTGCTCATGGCAGTCTTTCCCCCCGTGACGCGACCAGCACGTCATACCATTGCTGGCGCGTCCAGCGCACCTTGAAGACATCGGCAATCTCGCCAATGCGCGACAGATTCTGCGTACCGACAATCGGGATGGCGCCCGCCGGATGCGCCATGACCCAGGCATAGGTCGCCGCAGCGCGCGATACCCCGGCGGCGGTCGCCACCAGGTCAAGGGCTGCGGCAACGCGCTGGCTGCGCTCATCCTGCGGATCGCCAAGACGCCCGCCGCCAAGCGGAGACCAGGCAAGAACGGCAATGTCCTTTTCCATCGCCAGATCGAGCAGGCCGTTTTCAATCGGGTCGAGGTGCAGCGGCGAGAATTCGGGTTGATGGCTGGCCAGTGGCACCGACAGCAACGCCGAAATCGCGCGGGTTTGCGCCACGGTATAGTTGGACACGCCGACTGCGCAGACCTTGCCGGAGGCCACCATATCCTCAAGCGTCCGCGCCACCTCCTGCGGATGGGCCAGAATGTCGGGACGGTGAATCTGGTACAGCTCAACCTGATCCACGCCCATGCGCCGCAAAGAATTGTCCAGCGCTGTCATCAAATAATCGCGACCCGAATCATAGGGAACCGGCGGCGTAATGCCGCCCTTGGTCGCCAGCACCATCTTCGCGCGCAAGCCCGGTGCGGCCTTGAGCACCTGACCCAGCAACAGCTCGGCATCGCCGAATCCGCCGCTGCCATCAAAGCCATATATGTCGGCAGTATCAAACAATGTGACGCCGGCCGCCATCGCGGCCTCAATCAGCCCCTGTCCGTCGGCAACGGAAGAGTGGCCGAAACGCCACATGCCCCAGGCAATTGGACTGACCTGCAATCCGCTCTTGCCGAGCGGGCGGGAATCGGGTGTAAGCATGATTTCAGACATCGTTGTCATACATAGAGGCAAGTTCATTGGGAGAGCAAGTGCGTTACGGGCTGGTCGGCACCGGGATGATGGGTGTTGAACATTTGAACAACCTGGCAATCACGCCGGGCGCGGTTGTGACCGCGCTCGCTGATCCCGTGCAGACTTCTCTTGGCTGGGCGAAGACGGCACTGGGTGACAAGGCGGACCAGGTCGCGGTGTTCGACAGTGTCGCCGCGCTTGCTGCCAGCGGCCTGTGTGACGCCGTCATCGTTGCCTCGCCGAACAATACCCATCGCTCAGTACTGACACCGTTGTTCGATGCCGGGCTGCACATATTGTGTGAAAAGCCGCTGGCGACGACCATCGAGGATGCGCGCTGGATTGCTGAGCAGGCCGCGCAAAGCGACCGGGTGTTCTGGACGGCGATGGAATATCGCTACATGCCGCCGGCAGCCGAGTTCATCACGCAGATCCATGCCGGCGACATTGGCCAGCTGCGCATGTTGTCGATCCGTGAGCATCGCTTTCCGTTTCTGCCCAAGGTGGGCGACTGGAACCGCTTCAGTCGCAACACTGGCGGCACGATGGTCGAGAAATGCTGCCATTTCTTCGATCTGATGCGGTTGATCATCGGTGCCGAGCCGGTGCGGGTCTATTGCTCGGGTGCGATGGACGTGAACCATCTTGATGAGGCCTATGGCGGCGAACGCCCTGACATCATCGACAACAGCTATACCACCGTTGATTTCGCCAATGGCGTGCGCGCCATGCTTGACCTGTCGATGTTTGCTGATGGGGCGGAGAATCAGGAAGAAATCGCTGCGGTGGGTGACAAGGCGCGGCTTGAGGTGCTGATCCCCGAAGGGGTGATTATCCATTCACCGCGCGTTGGTTTCCGTAATCCGAAGAATGTCTCACGCCGTCTCGTCCACACCGATGAGGCGGCGCTCAACGCCGGCAGCCATCATGGCTCAACCTTTTACGAGCATCAGAAATTCAATGCGGCGGTGCGTGGTGCCGGATCGGTCGAGGTGACGGCGCATGACGGGCTGATGGCCGTTGCGATTGGCGCGGCGGCGGAGCTGAGCGCGCGTGAAAAGCGCGTGGTGACAATGGAAGAGATCGGCGTGTGAGCACGACGCCAGCTTGAAGGTGACAAGCCCGGAGGCGCTCACGCCGGCCTGGCCAATAACGATAATCAATTTCGATCCATCTGGAATTCAGGGAGTGTAACATGACCAAGGCTTTCTACCTCTCGGGCGCGGCGCTGCTCGCGTTCGCATCACCGGCATTCGCCCAGACGGCGCCCGCTCCGGCTGCCCCGGCAGCGGCAAGTGACGCCGAGGCGGCACCCGGCGACATCATCGTGACTGCGCAGAAGCGTTCGGAGCGTCTGCAGGACGTGCCCGTCGCCGTCTCGGTCATCTCGGGCGATGCGCTGGCTTCACAGGGCAAGGTCAGCATTGAAGGCGCGCAATATCTTGTGCCGACGCTGAACTTCCTCAAATCCGGTACCACGCTCAACCAGTCGATCTTCCTGCGTGGCGTCGGCACCTCAACCTTCTCGATCGCTGGTGAACCATCGATCTCGACCGTCGTTGACGGCGTTGTTTACAGTCGCGCCGGTGAGGCATTCAGCGACCTGGTCGATATCGATCAGATGGAAGTGCTGCGTGGTCCACAGGGCACGCTGTTCGGCAAGAACGCCTCGGCGGGTGTGATCAACATCACCTCAAAGCAGCCGACGCGTGAGTTTGGCGGCTATGTCGAGGCGAGCTACCTTACGCGCGCAGAATATCGCGGGCGCTTTGCAATCAACGCCCCGCTCGGTGACAATGTGCGTTCACGCATCACCGGCTTTTATGACAATTATGACGGCAACGTCTACAACACGGTGACCAAGAGCCACGTCAACGGGTTCGAACATTATGGTGGTCGCCTGCAGATTGTTGCCGATGCCAGCCCCGATGTGCGGTTGAGCTTCATCGCCGATTATCACCACAATAATGACGATTGCTGCGCCGAAGTGATCGGCACGTCGCCGATCAACGGCGCCGACGGCAATGTGATTACGGTAGTAGCCGGTTCGCCGCCGCCGACCGCGACCTTGCCATCCGCCGTTCTCCCCACGCCGCTTGGCGACCAGTCGCGCACCATCGCCCAGAATCTCGTCACCGCGACCAAGGAAACCGGCTATGGTTTCTCGTTGCAGGCCGATGTTACGCTGGGCCGGCATACGCTGACGTCCATTACGGCATATCGTAACTGGAAGAACACGGAAATCCGCGATGGAGACTGGCTCGACCAGGCCTATATCGGGTTCAACCAGCTGCATGATTTCGGGCCACAGACAGGCAATACCTTCACCCAGGAAGTGCGGCTGACCTCGCCGGGGCATGAGTTCTTCAACTATGTGCTGGGCGGCTATTATTCACGCGCAACCAGCGAGCGGATTTTCACGCGCAATGACACGGTTTGCACAGCCGTCGGCGCCGCCCCAACGGTCCTGACGCCATGCACCAGCGCGCTTGCCAATCCGTCGACCTTCCCCAGCGCGACGGCTGATTTCGGCTCGACCTTCGACAACCTGGCCTTTTTTGGTCAGGCGACGCTCAACGTGGCGGACAATTTCCGCCTGATCGGCGGCCTGCGCTATACGATCGATCATCTCGATGTGTTCCATTCGCGCAAGACCCTGCTCACTGGCCCGGGCATCCAGCCCAATTTCGACCAGGGTGTGTATAATGAATATGTCCGGCTGGTCGGGACCGGTGTCTTGCCGACCACGGCGGTGACGAATGCTGTTGCGCTGTCCAATGGCGTTCCATTCACCGCCAAGACCAGCAACAACAACTTCTCGGGCAAGGCCGGCTTCCAGCTTGACCTGTCGCATGGGTCGACCTTTTACGGCACCTATGCACGGGGTTATAAGGGGCCAGCCTACAACGTATTCTTCAACCTTACGGCCACCGGCACCAACGTCATCGCGCCAGAAACCTCTGACGCGTTTGAAATCGGCCTGAAAAACACGCTGATGGGCGGCAAGCTGACCCTCAACCTCGCCGCTTACTATGCCAAATACCGCAACTTCCAGGCGAACAACCCTGATCTGGTGGCCGGCGTTGTGGTCACGCGCTTCACCAATGCCGGTGACGTATCGACCCGCGGCTTCGAAATTGATGCCAGCTATCACGCGTCACGTGACCTGAATTTCTCGGGTGGCCTCGCCTATACGGATGCCCATGTTGATGCGTTCCTCGCGCCACTTGGGGCGGCGGTCATTCCGTCGGGGACGCCGCTTGGCTTCGCACCAAAGTGGAAGGGCAATCTCAGCGTCGATTACCGGATTCGCACGGGCGGCTCCGTCGATGTCTTCCTCGGTGCGCAGAGCTCCTATCAGAGCTCTGAATTGTCGCTGTTCTCGGCAGATGCAATCCAGCGCCGGCTCGGCACGATCCATGCCTACGCCCTAGTCAACCTGACGGCGGGGGTCGCCACGCCCGACGACAAGTACAAGCTGACCTTCCAGGTGCGGAACCTGTTCGATCAGAGCTTCCCGGCGTTGATCACCAATGGTGGCCCAGGCGGAGCCTATCGTTACCAGATCCCGCGCGATGCGGATCGGTACTTCGGTGTGACGGGCCGGATCAGCTTCTGATCCACCCGCACGCGGTAAAATTGAGGCCCGGTCAGAGCAATCTGGCCGGGCCAATTTTTTGGTCCTCGCGCACTGCTGCACCGGGGCGGCAGGCGGGCATTTGCAGCGCAGGGGAACAACGCTACGCTGCGCCTCGTACAAGGTGCTATCGCGAGATTGTGATGAACGAGGAGCCGAGCCGATTTGACGATGATGTCGCCGGGTTTCGCCAGCCCATGGTCACATCAATCGGTATCAT
Source organism: uncultured Sphingomonas sp. (assembly GCA_963422345.1). GTDB lineage: Bacteria > Pseudomonadota > Alphaproteobacteria > Sphingomonadales > Sphingomonadaceae > Sphingomonas. The sequence goes on along the minus strand of OY729425.1, from coordinate 520,895 downwards.
CCTGGGCTTTTTGCTGACCTTTCTGGCCAATTGGGCGATTGCCGATGACAGTCAGCGGGCCTTGCAGACAATGGCAGACTGGATGGTAGCTGGCGCCCTGCTGACCAGTATTGCGTTGATGATAGCGGTACTGGCGCGGTTGCTCGACAATCGCATCAGAACAAAGAGTGTCGGCGTCCGGTATCAGCTGACCTTCAAGCTCTACATCATCGCGATCATTGTCGGCCTGGCGGGGCTCGCAGCCGCGCTAGTGGCCTGATCGCAAGGGCTTGGGCTGCTGTTGTGTAGCGCAATGGATGCCACCGCCCGATTCGCCAAGGGCATCAATGTTGAGCATCACAATTTCCCGACCGGGATAGAGTTCGCCAAGCGTCTCGCGTGCGGCACCATCGGCGCTGGTGTCGCCAAATTGTGGCGCTATTACCGCGCCGTTGCAGACATAGTAGTTGATATAGCTTGAGACAAAATCCGGGCTGTTCACGCGCGCCGGTTCTGGTTCGTCAATCGTTACCAGATCGAGCCTGCGGCCATGGGCATCTGTCGCCTCCCTGAGAACCGCCAGTGTTTCATGCGCGGCGACTGACCACGGATCATCATGGTCGATGTCATTGTCGATCTGGATCAGTACACGCCCCGGCGCGACGAAGCGCGCCAGTGAATCGATGTGATAATCGGTGATGTCAGCCCCTTTGACTCCGGGTGCCCAGATCATCTTGTGTGCGCCCAGCGCCGCACCCAGTCGCGCGGCGATTGTTTCCGCCGACAGGCCGGGATTGCGGTTGGCATTCACCCAGGAGCTGCGGTGCGCCAGCATCGTGCCCGCGCCATCATGCTCCACGCCGCCCTGTTCACCGAACAGGCCCGTCGGGACAAGCGGCAGACCGAGTCGCCTTGCGACGCGCGCCGCTATCAGGCGATCATTGGCATGGTGCTGTTTGTTGCCCCAGCCATTGAACTGCAAATGCGCGATCGCCAATGATCCGTCGCCGGCGTGGACAAAGGTTGGCCCGCTGTCACGACACCACAGATCGTCCGTCGGAATATCCCAAAGCTCAACGCCGTGTGCGAGCGCCGAACGATCAAGACCCGGTGCATCACGCGCGGCGAGCAGGGCCACAGGTTCAAAATCGGCAATGGCATTGGCAATTCGGACAATCGCGGCCTGCACCCGCCCAAGATCGGACCTGCCATAGGTATCAAGCGACACCGGAAACTGCATCAATGTGCGCGTGTGCGGCGCACTTTCCAACGGCATTTCGTACCGGTGCGGGCGTAGAGCCGCGCCGCATTTCAATGCCATGGCTGCAGTACCAGCCATGGCAAGACCGCCGGTGACAAGACTCCGCCGATTCATCCGAACGCCTCTCCCGGTGCCATGCGCGCCGCAAATCAGCCGTCGATAAGCATCTTTGTCAACCAGCTCTGGCAACAGTGCATTTGGCCGGGTGCAGCCTCAATGCCCCATCACCAGCCCGTCGCCACGTTCGCTCTCATCAACCGGCACGATCACCGGGATGATCAGGTGGATGGCGAGCAAGGCCAGCAGATAGGACACGGCGCAGATCGCCAGCATCGGCGCATAGCCAAAGCCGTGCGACAGCGACCAGCCAGCGAACTGGATCATCCCGACCGAGCAAAGGTTGCCGCAAAAGGCGGCAATGCCAATGGTCGAGCCGACCGAGCGCGCCGGGGTAATATCAGTGGTGACGCCAAACACGTTGGTGGAGAAACCCTGATGCGCGAACAGGCCAAGGCCGAGCACCAGCGCGGCGATCCACGGGCTTTGCAATGACTGTACGGTCGCGACCGGCAGGACGAGCAGGGCATAGACCAGCATGGTTGTCTTGCGTGCGCGATTGACGCTCCAGCCGAGCTTCATCAGCCGCGCCGGGATGAAGCCACCGGTCAGTGCCCCGCACGCCGCCATGACATAGACGAGCGCAATCGGCAGGCCGAGCGTCCCCTGCGGCAGGCCAAACAGCCGGTGAAACAGGTCGGGCAGCCACAGCAGCATGAAGAACCACACCTGGTCAGACAGTACCTTGGCAATCGCGATCGCCATGGTGTTGCGGCTGCGCAGCACCGTCAGCCATGGCACCCGCGCCGGGGAGAGCGCATCGAGCGCGACCGGCTTCACGCGGATCGCGAACCACACCACCACCCAGAGCAGGCCGAGCCCGCCGGCGAGCAGGAACGCCGCCTGCCAGCCAAAGGCAACGGCCAGCGCCGGGATGAACAGGGGGGTGACAATCGCGCCGATATTGGGCGCGGTGTTGCCGATGCCGAGCGCAAGCTGGCGGTCACGATGGTTGAAATAGGTCGCCGCTGACTTGACCGCGGCGGGGGTGCCGACCGACTCAGCCATGCCGAGCAGGATGCGCGCGCCGAAAAAGCCTGAGACACTGGTGGCAAAGGCATGGCCCATCCCGGCCAGGCTCCACACCGCGACACCCAGCGCGAAGCCGAGCCGCAGGCCGACCCGGTCGAGGAACCAGCCAGTGCCGAGAAAGGCGAAGGCGGTCGCGACCTGGAAAGCCGTGCCCATATTGGCATAATCGGCATCAGACCATTTGAACTGTGCCTCAAGCGTCGGCTTGAGCAAGGCGAGAATCTGGCGATCAACATAGTTGAGCATGATCGCGATGAAGATCATCGCGACGATGATCCAGCGCGCTGCGCCGCCACCGCCTGCGGCTGCCTGATTATCCGACATCACTCCACTCCCGCCTGTTTTCCGATAACGTTGTCATATCCGGGGGCGCACGGCTAGAGCTTTTGGCAAAAGCCAGTACAACACGGGCATCACGACAGGGCGTATCATGGCGACGACGCAAGCAAAACGACCGCTACCCATGGCGGCGGACCTTTATGGCGATATTGAACCGTCGCCGCGCGCGACATGGCGGGGTTATTGGCCCGGCCTGACGATTGTTGCCGCCGGCACGCTCGCCGCCGGGTTCCTGTCGGATCATTATGGCGTGCCGCTGACGCTGATGGCGCTGCTGATCGGCCTGGCGCTGAACTTTCTTTCTGCCGATGTGCGGCTGACGCCCGGCCTTGCCTTTGCCTCGCGTTCGCTGTTGCGCTGGGGGATCGTGCTGGTCGGGGTACGTATTACGCTCGGCCAGATCATCGCGCTTGGCCCGGTCGCCTTGCTGTGTGTGCTGGCGATTGTCGCGGCGACAATGGGCGCCGGCATTCTTGCCGCGCGCCGCTTTGGTTTCGACTCGGCCTTTGGAACACTTGCCGGTGGTGCCGTGGCGATCTGTGGTGCCAGTGCCGCGATGGCGCTGGCCACGACCCTGGGGGAACGGCGCGTCAGTCAGGCGCAGTTGACACTGGTGCTGGTCGGCATCTCGGCGATGAGCGCGACGGCAATGATGGTCTATCCGCTCGCCGCACATGCGCTGCAGATGAGCGACCTGAAGGCCGGTTTCATGCTCGGCGCAGCAATTCATGATGTCGCCCAGGCGCTCGGCGCGGGTTATTCCTACTCCAACGATGCCGGGCAGATCGCGGCCATCGTCAAGCTGACGCGTGTTGCCCTGCTTGCCCCGGTGCTGGCGGTCGTGGCGATGTTCCTTGGCAAGGATGCCAGTGGCGCAAAGAAGGTCGGGCTGCCATGGTTCGTCATTGGCTTTTTCGTGCTGGCGGGGATCAACTCGACCGGCATCATTCCCCACATTGTCGCCAGTGGTGCGGAAAAGCTTGCCGCAGGCCTGCTGGCGGCGGCGGTCACCGCGACCGCGATCCGCTCGCCCCTGTCGCAACTGCTCGAAGCCGGTCCGCGGCCGCTGCTGGTGATCCTTGTCGCAACGCTGGTCGCCTTTGTACTGGCGTTGGCAGCAGCCTATTTCCTGATCGGATAGAGCGGCCCGGTTGAGCCGCGAATGATCAATTCAAAGGGTACTTCGCGTCGTTCAATCGCCGGTGCCGCTTCGCACAGCAGCATGTCGGCGGCTTCATAGCCCATGCGGCGGGTCGGCTGACGGATGGTGGTGAGCGGGGGCCAGACATATCCTGCCAGCGCATCGTCGCCGAACCCCGCAACGGACAGCATCTCAGGTACGGCAATGGCGCGGCGATGCGCCACAGCCAGCACGCCAGCGGCCATATCGTCATTCGAGGCAAAGATGGCGCTTGGCGGATTCTCCAGCGCGAGCAACTCCTCGCCGCTGGCCGATCCCGAAGCGAAGTCATAGCCGCCCTGCTTGACCAGCGAGAGGTCAAGCTCAATGCCCGCTTCCTGCAGGGCACGCATATAGCCGCCCATGCGCTGCGCGCTGGTGGCATAGCTTTTGTGCCCGGCGATGAACGCGATCCGGCGATGGCCAAGCCCGATCAGGTGGCGGGTCATGGCGGTCGCCGCTGCTTCATTGTCGAGAAAGCTTGATGGCGCGAGGTCGGGTTGCGTGCCCGGCGAAATCCGCACGAACCGCACCCTTCGCCGCTCAAGCAGTTCGAGTATCTGGGGATAATCGGTCACGGGCGGGGTAAGGATCAGGCCATCGACATGGGTTGTTTCGACCAGGCTCTCGACATCATCCAGCAACGTCGCCGAATCGCGGTCATAGGGCTGGGCGATCATCCGCACCCCGTCCTGCGCGCAACGATCACGAATGCCTGATTGCATTTCATAGACATAATAAGGGCTGGGGTTGTCGCAGATCAGCGCAATCTGCCAACTACGCTTGCCCGCCAGTGAGCGGGCCGCCGCACTTGGCCGGAATTTGAGCGCGGCAACGGCCTCCTCAACGCGCGCGCGCGTTTCGGCCCCGACATATTTTTCGTTGTTGAGAACGCGCGATACCGTCTTGATTGAAACACCGGCGGCTCGTGAAACGTCCTTGATCGTCACTCGCAAGCGCGTCTCTCCCCTGCTATGATGCGCGTGATGTGCCGCAACTGCGCCCCCGCGTCCACGCCGACTTGCGTGAACTGTTGTATTCATATAGTACACGCGCTGGCCGAGTAAGAGCAGGCGATGCGTTCCTACCCCTTCGATCCTGATGACTCGCCCGCTGGTCGTGACCCGCTCGAACTGACCGGTGGTATGCCGCCGCCCGTATGGCCCATGCCAAGCCATCGGGATGATGGGCATCCCGATCCCGGCGACTCGTTTGACCATGGTGACGACAGCGACCTTGCCGTGGTCAAGCCGCCGCGTCGTCGGCTGCGCTGGGTCATGCGCGGGCTGGGCGCGATGATCATATTGTTTGTCGTTGCGGTTGGCTGGCTGGCGATCACCGCGCCCCTGTCCAAATCGCTTCAGCCGCCGACCCCGCCAAGCATCACACTGCTGGCCGATGACGGTTCACCGATTGCCCGACACGGCGCGATTATCGGCAAACCGGTCGATGCGGCAAAGCTGCCCGGGCATATCACCAACGCCTTTCTGGCGATCGAGGATCGTCGCTTCCGGTCGCATTGGGGGGTCGATCCGCGCGGCATCGCACGCGCCATGTTCCACAATCTTGCGCGCGGCGGACTGCGCGAGGGTGGCAGTACCATCACGCAACAGCTCGCCAAGAATGCCTTTCTCGATTCGGATCGCACTGCCGGGCGAAAGTTTCGCGAGCTGCTGATTTCCTTCTGGCTTGAGGCGTGGCTGTCAAAGGATGAGATCCTGTCGCGCTATCTGTCGAACGTCTATTTTGGCGATAATGTTTACGGCCTCAGCGCGGCGTCACGGCATTATTTCAATCGCAAGCCCGAAGACCTGTCGATTGCCCAGGCGGCAATGCTGGCCGGCCTGGTCAAGGCACCGTCACGGCTCGCGCCGACCGGCAATCTTGAAGGCGCACGGGCGCGTCAGAAGCTTGTCGTCGCGGCGATGGTTGATGCCGGGTTCCTGTCTGCTGCAGAGGCAGCGGACGTTGGCCCGGCGCGCCTGTCGGTTGCGCCCGAGCGCCAGCGCCTGCCTGACGGCACCTATTTTGCCGATTGGGTGCTGCCCGCCGCGCGGGACCATGCCGGTGAGATTGCCACCGAAACCACGGTCAAGACGACGCTCGACAAGCGTTTCCAGCGCGCGGCGGAACGCGCCGTAGCCCGCGCCGGGGTGCGGCAGGCGCAGATTGCGCTGGTCGCGATGCGCCCTGATGGCCGGGTTGTCGCCATGGTTGGTGGCAAAAGCTATGCTGACAGCCCGTTCAACCGCGCGACCCAGGCACAGCGCCAGCCCGGTTCAGCGTTCAAGCTGTTTGTCTATCTCGCCGCGTTGCGCGCCGGCATGACGCCGGATTCAATGGTCGATGACGAACCGATCACGATTGGCGACTGGAGCCCGAAAAATTCCGATGGGGAATATCGCGGGCCGATCACGCTGCGTCAGGCCTTTGCGCGTTCGTCCAATGTCGCGGCGGCGCGCATCACACAAAAGGTTGGCGTTTCCGCCGTGATCAAGGCGGCGCGTGACCTTGGCATTTCCAGCGCCATTCCCAATGAGGCAACCATCGCGCTTGGTACATCGACCGTGTCGCTGCTGGAACTGACATCGGCCTATGCGGCGGTTGCGGCGGAAAGCTATCCGGTCCGCGCGCGCGGGCTGGAGGCCATGCCTGATCGGAGCTGGTATGAGGAAATTGCCAGCGGCCAGCACCCGCTGACCGGTCGTGTGCGCGAGCAGATGCTTGATCTGCTGTCCGCCTCTGCAGAAACTGGGACCGGGCGACAGGCCGCGCTGTCCGTCGCGACCTATGGCAAGACCGGTACAACACAGGACAGTCGCGATGCGCTGTTCATTGGTTTCGCCAATGGCCTGGTGTGCGGCGTGTGGGTCGGCAATGACGACAATACCCCCAATCGCGGCCTGTCGGGCGGCGGCATTCCGGCGCGGGTGTGGCGCGATTTCATGCAGAGTGCGCTCGGGGTCGGGCCAAAACAGGCGCCGGAGCCGGTGGATGATGCGGTTGATCCCGACGCCGGTGAGGGCAGCAATGACGTCCTGCCGATCGAGGGTAACATCCAGGGCCTTGGCTTTGACCTGCATATTGGCCGCGACGGCAGCATCCAGATCAATCGTGACCCCCGTAACGACCCGGCCCCGCCGCGCGACCGTCGCGAGGAACGCGCCACGCCGCCACCGGGGCGAGGGGATGAGGAATAGGCGGCGGCTGAACATCCTGGCGATATGTCATCGGGGCAATGCGCCTGCTTTGCCCGTTGCGCGTTGCCAGTCGCCCCGGCCCATGCGACGGTTGCACCATGGCCGACGCTGACACTTCTGAAACACCCCCTGCCGTCGGCTTTCGTGCGTTCCTGAAATCGCTTGGTCCGGGCCTGATAACCGGCGCGGCAGATGATGATCCCAGCGGCATTGGCACCCATAGCCAGGTCGGGGCGGAATTTGGCTATGGCCTGTCATGGACCTTTCTCCTCAGCTTTCCGCTGATGGTCGCGATCCAGCAGATTGCCGCCGAAATTGGTCGCGTGACCGGGGCCGGCATCGCGCGCAACCTGCGCCGCCATTATCCCCGGCCGCTGTTATGGGGCGTGGTGTCGCTGTTGCTGGTTGCGAATATCGTCAATCTCGGCGCAGATCTCAGCGCGATGGGCGCGGCGCTCACGCTGCTGATTGGTGGCAATGGCGTGCTTTACACCTTGCTGTTCGGCATCATGTGCATCGCGCTGGAGGTCGGACTCAGCTATCCACGCTATGCGGCAATCCTCAAATGGACGACCTTGTCGCTGTTTACCTATGTCGCGGTGGTGGTGGTCGCGCATGTGCCATGGCCACATGCGCTGCGCTCGCTGGTGGTGCCGGAACTGCAATTCAACGCGGCCTATGCCACTGCCTTTGTCGCGATCCTGGGTACGACGATCAGCCCGTATCTGTTCTTCTGGCAGGCCGGGCAGGAGATTGAGGAACAGCACCGCCACCATGCCAAGCCATTATGCCTTACGGCGACGACGGCGGGGCCGGAACTGAAACGTATCCAGCTCGATACGCTCACCGGGATGGCGTTCAGCACCATTATTTCGCTGGCCATTGTGTTTGCGACTGCCGCGACACTCCATGCCAGTGGCGTGCGTGATATTGCAACATCGTCACAGGCCGCCGAGGCGCTTCGGCCGATTGCGGGCCAGTTTGCCTTTGCCATGTTTGCGGTCGGGATTATCGGCACCGGCTTGCTGGCGGTGCCCGTGCTGGCCGGATCAGCAGCCTATGCCGTCACCGAAATGGCCGGTGTTGCCGGCAGCCTCGATGCCAAGCCGCTGTCAGCGCGGCTGTTCTACGGCACGATTGCAGCGACGACATTGGCGGGCGCATCGCTGAACGGTGTTGGCATTGATCCCGCGCGAGCGCTTTACTGGGCAGCGGTGGTCAACGGCATTCTTGCCGGGCCGCTGATGGTGGTGATGATGCTGATTGTGCGCAATCCCCGCGCCATGGGGCGGGTGAAGGTGTCGCGCTGGCAGATCGGTTTTGGCTGGTCGGCAACGGCGGTGATGATCGCGGCATCGCTGCTCTTCCTCGGATTTGTCGCCAAGGGCGTGGCCTGACGCCTGTGGTGACGTGGGGAAACTGGACGGCGGTTGGGGAGGGCCAAGCGGAACGCTCACCCATGCTGCAACCGAGCCGTTGACGCCGCGCGCGCCGCGCAGCAAGGCGCGATAATGCGCTTCTTCTCTGACAATGCCGCCCCGGTTCATCCCGCCGTGCTCGCCGCGATGACTGCCGCCAACACGCTTGATACCGCCTATGACGGCGATGCGTGGAGCAAGCAGCTTGATGGCCGCTTCTCTGACCTGTTTGAAACCAGCGTCAGCGCGCTGTGGGTTCCGTCAGGTACCGCCGCCAATTGCCTCGCGCTTGCTGCCCTGTGTCCGCCGCATGGTGCAGTGGTCTGTCACCGCGACGCACATATCCAGAATGACGAATGCGGCGCACCGGAATTCTACACCCATGGCGCCAAATTGCTGCTTGCCGAAGGTGCCGGGGCCAAGTTGACGGTCGAGTCGATCAGCGCCGTGCTCGATGCAACACGCGATGATGTGCATCAGGCGCAGCCACATGCCATCTCAATCACCAACGCGACGGAATATGGGCGCGTTTACACGCCCGCTGACGTCGCCGCGATTGGCGCGCTGGCGCGCAGCCGGGGCCTTGCGCTGCACATGGACGGCGCACGTTTTGCCAATGCCATGGCGCATTGTGGCGGCACGCTTGCCGACATGACCTGGCGCGCGGGGGTCGATGCACTCAGCTTTGGTTTCGTCAAAAATGGCGGGATGAACGCGGAGTGTCTGGTCTTTTTCAAACCCGAGCTCGCTGCTGCCACGCTATATCGGCGTAAACGTGCCGGGCTGCTCTTCTCCAAGGGCCGTTACCTGGCCGCGCAGATTCTGGCACTGCTCGACAATGATCTGTGGCTGGCCAATGCCCGCACCGCCAATGCGGGCGCTGCCCTGCTTGCCGGGGCTGCCGGTGACCGGCTCGTCCATCCGGTTGAGGCCAATGAGGTATTCCTGCGCGCCAGCCCGGAAGAAGCGGCGCAACTTCGCGCGCTGGGCTTTGATTTCTATGACTGGGCGCCGGGGGAAGTGCGGTTGGTTATCTCATGGGATCAGCACGCCGATGCGATCCAGCCGCTGGCGGACGCGATTGCGGCATTGTGATCCATCAGCACAGCTTGTTACCTTATCAGTAAAAGCAGATCGACATGGGGTGGCTCACGGCTAAAGGCTGTTACCGTGAGTGACACCACCGCCCCGCAATCGACCCGCCTCGCGGTGCTCATCCCGTTCAGCATCGTGACGCTGATCTGGGGCTCGACCTGGCTGGTTATCCGTGATCAGGTATCGACGGTCCCGCCGAGCTGGTCGGTAAGCTATCGCTTTCTTGTCGCGGGCATCGGCATGGCCGTGCTGGCGCTGGTGCGTCGCGAGAAACTGGTGCTTGATGCGCGCGGCTGGCGCTTCGCGGTCTTGCTTGGCCTCAGCCAGTTCTGCCTGAACTTCAACTTCGTCTACCGGGCGGAGGAGCATATTACCTCGGGCATCGTCGCCGTGGTGTTTGCCCTGCTGCTGGTGCCCAACGCGCTTTTTGCGCGGGTGTTTCTCGGGCAACGGATGGGCCGGCAATTGCTGCTCGGCTCAGCCGTGGCAATGGCGGGCGTGGCGCTGTTGTTCCTGCATGAGGCGCGGTTGAATCCGCGCGGCCCCGGCGAGGCATTGCTCGGCATCGGCCTGACGGTGCTCGCGGTGCTGTCGGCCTCCACCGCCAATGTCATGCAGGCCAGCGAGACCGCGAAACGCTATCCCATGATTCCCATGCTGGCGGTGGCCATGCTGATCGGCGCGGCGATTGATGCGGCTTTTGCATTGGCGGTGAATGGGCCGCCGGTGGTTGAATGGCGCCCGGCCTATCTTGGCGGCATCCTCTATCTCGGCTTGCTCGGCTCGACGCTGACCTTTCCGCTCTATTTTGGCGTCTTGCGAACGATCGGCCCCGCCAAGGCGGCCTATTCCAGCGTTATCGTCCCCGTCATTGCGATGCTGCTGTCAACCCTGTTTGAGGGCTATCGCTGGTCATCGCTCGCTGTTTCCGGCGCCGCGCTGGCTGGTGCGGGGCTGGTCATCGCGCTCAGGGCACGCAGGCCCAACCGGTAGTCGGTATAGAGCGGCGCCCAGCCAAGCACGCGCCTTGCCTTGCCGTTCGCCACGCGGCGGTTCTCCGCATAGAAAGCCCGCGCCATGGGTGACAGGCTGTCGAGCGCGACAAATGGCGGCGCGGGCAAACGCAGCAGCTCTGCCGCGAAGGTGATCACGTCATTTTGCGCGCACGGATGGTCGTCGGCAAGGTTGTACGCGCCCGGCGGCGCGTCGAGCGCGGCAATCACCCCGCTGACAATGTCATCAACATGTACCCGGCTGAACACCTGCCCCGGCACAGCGACGCGGTGTGCCACGCCTGCCGCAACCCGTTCCAGCGGCGAGCGCCCGGGGCCGTAGATGCCGGGCAGGCGGAACACCCGCGCGCCCAGCGCCAGCCACGCCGCATCCGCCGCTGTGCGGGCGCTGCGTCGCCCCGTGCCGGTCGGCGTGCTCTCGTCGACCCACGCGCCGCCAGCATCGCCATATACCCCGGTCGAGGAAAGATAGCCCAGCCAACCCTGCGCCTGTTCCAGCGCATCGCCGTAAACCACCAGCGCCGGGTCCTGGTCGCCCGCGGGTGGGATCGACGACAGCACCGCGTCGGCGGCCCCGATTGCTGCCGTCACCGCGTCACGATCCCCGAACATCAGCGTGCCGTCGCGCCCGTCGCGCGTTACATCGGTGACCGACCAGCCGCGCGCCCGCATCGCTGCGCCAAATCGCCCGGCAGTATAGCCCCGCCCGAGGATCAGCAGGCTATTTCGCACCATAGCCGTGGTAAAGCAGCCCGAAGAAATCACCCTTGTTCCAGCGCGGACGATCCTCGCCATCAGCGATCTCGCGCGCGATGGCATAATTGACCGAGACGAAACGAACCCCCTGCGCCCAGTCGAGCTTCTGCCCGATCTCGTCGGACGGCTTGTGATAATTGCGCGCGAAGAAATCAGTCCAGGCGGCCTTGCCGGCACCCGCCTGACCCGGCCAGAGAAAGACCGACGGAATGCCCTGCTGGACAAAGCGATAATGGTCTGACCGGACGAAAATGCCCTGGGTCGGGTCCGGGTCGGGCGACATGGTCACCCCAAGCGCTGCGACGGCCTTGCTGACGATTGGCCCCAATGTTGAACGATCTGCGCCAAAGACCGTCATGTCCTGAAAGGCATAGGTCAGGATCGGCATGTCGAGGTTCACATCGGCGACGATTCGATCAAGCGGGATGGTCGGGTGGCGGGCGAAATAGTCGGAGCCGACCAGCCCCTTTTCCTCGGCGGTTACCGCCAGGAACAGGATGCTTCGGCGTGGCCCCTTGCCACTGGCCTTGAAACGCTTTGCCTCCTCGATCAGCGCCGCAATGCCAATCGCATTATCCTCTGCGCCGTTATAGATTGTGTCGCCGGTGGCGTCGGCGCGGCCAACACCGAGATGGTCGAGATGGGCCGACAGCACGACGACCTCGTTGCGCAGCCGGGGGTCACTGCCCGGCAATAATCCGACGACGTTGGCGCTGCGCGACGGCTCGAACGCGCTGTGCAGGGCAACGGTCATTGTCCCCGGCAATGGCGTCGCACGAAAGGTTGCGCCGTCCTTTCCAGCGGCGGCGGCGATGGCCGCCCAGGAGATTTTTGCCCCGGCAAACAGCTTCGCCGCGCCCGACGCACTCAAACTTGCCAGCGTTGGTACCCCTGGCTCAAAACCGGTCCCGTCGGGCTTCGCCCATACCGTCCGCGCCCGATCCCATCCCGCCCCGGCAGATCCGAGGGCGCGTGGCAGTAGCTGGATCACGCCGACCGCGCCATGTTCAGCGGCGATCATGGCCTTGGTTGCCGGGCTGCTGAAATGGGCGCGTTCCTCGCTCTGGAAGCGGCTTGGTGCCCCGCCAAGGATTGCGACGATTTTCCCGCGCACATCGACGCCAGCATAGTCATCACGATGATAGCCGGGCGCGACAATGCCCTGGCCAACGAACACAACCGGCAGGTCGAGCGTCGTTGCCGCGCGGCCTGCCACCGCGCCGGGGACATAATCCTCACCAAATATCAGCGGCTGCGGTGCGGCGCCCTTTCTTGTCAGCACCACATCACCATGGTCTGCCGCGCGATAGGCGACCAGCGGCACTTCCTGGAGGTACCCTCCCTTGTCGCCAGCGGGGCGCAGCCCTGCGGCATAGAATTGCGCCGCGACATAATGGGCCGCGATCCTGAATTCAGGGCTCGATGCTTCCCGGCCTTTCAGCACATCGTCGGCCAGGAACAGCACATGCGCTTTCAGCGCGGCCTGATCATCGGGCAGCGGCGCGTTGATCTGTGCCAGGTCGCGGGTCGGCGCGTCCTGTGCCGGCGCTGCATCCGCCGCCATGAAAGCCAGTCCCGCCAATATCCGCCGCATCTCACCCTCACCCCTTGTGTGTCACAGCGCTATCACAGCAGCGCGCATGTGCAAGTCGCCGTGTAATTTGGGTGGCACCGCGAGTCGGCACCGCCTACATCTGCTTCACCATGCTCGACATTCACACCGCCGCCGCCCTTCCTGTCGTTACGCGTCGCGAGGATTATCGTCCGCCGGCATGGCTTGTGCCTGAGATTTCGCTCGATTTTTCACTCGATCCGGCGGCAACGCGGGTCCGCACAACACTGCATGTCCTGCGCAACGGCGCGCATGATCTGGCACTGCGGCTTGATGGTGGCGGCCAGACACCGCTCAGCGTCTCGGTTGATGGCGTTACGGTCAATGACTGGCGGATCGAGGACGAGGCGCTGGTGATCCCGATCAGCGGGGACGCCCATGTTGTTGAGACCGAGGTTGAAATTGCACCTGACCGCAATACGCAGCTGATGGGCCTGTACGCCTCTGGCGGCAATCTGTGCACGCAGTGCGAGGCAGAGGGTTTTCGCCGCATCACTTTCTTCCCCGACCGGCCCGATGTGCTGTCGCGCTACAAGGTGAGGATGACGGCGGACAAGGCGCGTTTCCCGGTGCTGCTCGCCAATGGCGATCCGGTTGGCGCGGGTGACCTCGAAGGCGGGCGCCATTGGGCAGAATGGCACGATCCCTTTCCCAAGCCGAGCTATCTGTTCGCGCTGGTCGCGGGGGATCTTGTCGCCAATCGCGGCAAGTTCGTCACAGCGTCAGGGCGCGAGGTGGCGTTGGCGATCTGGGTTCGCCCGGCGGACCTGTCACGCACTGATCATGCGCTTGCCGCATTGCAGACCGCCATGGCGTGGGATGAACGCGTCTATGGCCGCGAATATGATCTTGATGTGTTCAATATCGTTGCGGTTGATGATTTCAATTTTGGCGCGATGGAGAACAAGGGCCTCAACATCTTCAATTCGCGCTACGTGCTGGCCGATGCGGATACCGCGACCGATTATGATTATGACGCCATCGCCGCTGTCGTGGCGCATGAGTATTTTCATAACTGGTCAGGCAACCGTGTCACCTGCCGTGACTGGTTCCAGCTAAGCCTGAAAGAAGGCTTTACCGTCTATCGCGACCAGAGCTTTTCTGCCGATCAGGGGTCGGCTGCGGTCAAGCGGATCGAGGATGTGCGCGGGCTGCGGGCGGCGCAATTCCCGGAGGATGCGGGTCCGCTGGCGCATCCGGTGCGCCCGGAAAGTTATCTCGAAATCGCCAATTTCTACACCGCGACGATCTACAACAAGGGCGCAGAGGTCATCCGCATGATGGCGACGCTGCTCGGGGCTGAGCGTTTCCGCGCTGGCACGGACCGGTATTTTGACCGTTTTGACGGCACCGCAGCGACCTGTGAGGATTTTGTCGCGTGCATGGAAGAAGCCGGTGGCATTGATCTGAGCCAGTTCCGTCGCTGGTACAGTGAGGCGGGGACGCCACGCGTGACGGCCTCGCTGTCCTATGACGCCGACAATGCCCGCGCCACCCTAAGCCTGGCGCAGCGGACGCCGCCAACGCCGGGCCAGGGCGACAAGCCGGCGATGATCCTGCCGCTCAGATTGCGGTTGTTCGGATCACAGACCGCTCAACCTCTCGCGCCCGAGCAATTGCTCGTTTTTGATCAATCGAGCACAGAGCTGGTCTTTGACGGGGTTCCCGAGCGCCCTGTATTGTCGATCAATCGCGGCTTCTCGGCGCCGGTCGTGCTCGCGACTGACCGCAGCGCCGCTGATCTCGCCTTTCTCTCTGCGCATGATGATGATCCGTTCGCGCGTTACGAGGCGATGCAGCAGTTGATGCTCGACACGCTGGTTGCCGGTGCGGAAGGGCGCGGTGTTGATCACGCGGCGGTCATTGCGGCGGTTGGCAACACGCTTGACGATGCAGCACTGGACCCTGCCTTTGTCGCCGAGGCGGTTCTCCTCCCTTCGGAAAGCTTTATCGGTGACCAGATGGCACTGGTCGATCCCGAGGCGATCCATGCCGCGCGCGAGGCGCTCCGTCGCGATCTTGCCCAGGCGCTGGAACAACGATGGCGTGCCGCCTATCTCGCGGCCCGGGGTGTTGGCGCCTATCGTTACAATCCGGGGGACAAGGGCCTGCGCCGCCTGAAAAGCGTTGCCCTGGGCTATATCGCCGCAACCGGCGCCGCCGATGTCGCGGCGCTGGCCTTTGCCCAGTTCGAATCTGCCGACAATATGACTGATCGGCAGGGCGCGTTGACCACGCTGGTCAATGGCGAAGCACCGGAACGCATCGCGGCGCTCGATATTTTCTACAATCGCTATTCCGACAATGTGCTGGTACTGGACAAATGGTTCTCGACCCAGGCGCTGTCATCGCGCGACGACACGCCCGCGATGGTGGCGGAACTGGTGCAACACCGCGATTTTACCCTCGCCAATCCCAACCGCGCCCGCTCGCTGATCGGTGCGTTCAGCGTCAACCAGCGTGCCTTCAATGCGGCGAGTGGTGCGGGGTACCGTTTTGTAGCGGATCAGTTGATTGCGCTCGACAAGCTCAATCCGCAGACGGCGGCCAAGTTGCTGCCGCCGCTCGGGCGCTGGCGCCGCTTTGATGCGGCGCGTGCCGGCCTGATGCGGGCCGAGCTGGAGCGGATCGTCGCCGTGCCGGGGTTGTCGAAGGACATGTTTGAACAGGCATCGAAGAGCCTGGACGGATGACCTCCCTATACCTCCCCGTTCCGGGGCGGTATTGAAATTCAGAATAACCTTCCCCCGTCGGGCACCGCAACGCTTGGCGTTACCAGCACGACTTTGCCGTCCGCATCGGGAAAGCCCAGCGTCAACACTTCGGACATCATCGGGCCGATCTGGCGCGGGGGAAAATTGACCACGGCCGCGACCTGCCGACCGGGCAGGTCTTCCAGCGAATAATGTTCGGTAATCTGCGCTGACGATCGCTTCAGCCCGATCACCGGCCCAAAATCGATGGTCAGCCGATAGGCCGGCTTGCGCGCCTCGGGGAACGGCTCGGCCTTCACGATTGTGCCGACCCGGATATCGACGGCGAGAAAACCGGCGAAGTCGATTGTCGCCGCTGCTTCGGCACCCGGGTCATGCGAAACGTGCATCAGAAATCCAGATCGTCATAATGTGTCGGCGGATTGATCGATTCCATCCGTTCGGCGAGCAGCGGCCGGAAACTCGGCCTGCTCTTGAACCCGCGATACCAGCGTGCGGTTTGTTCGTGATTTTTCCAGTCGATGCCGCCGAGATAGTCAGTGATCGAGATCTGCGCCGCAGCGGCAAGATCGGCGAGGCTCATCGTTGCGCCGCCCAGCCAGTTGCGATGGTCGAGCAGATAATCCGTATAATCGAGGTGGCGCACCGCGGCCTTCATTGCCTCACGCAGAACGCGCGAATCCGGTGTCGTGCGCTCAACCAGCCGCTTCTCCATCCGTTCATGGAGCAGGGGCCGGGTGACGTCGGCATAGAATTGTGTGTCGAACCACGCGACAAGCCGACGGATTTCAGCGCGGTTGACCGCGGTGCCGTTGATCATCGCCGCCTTGTCGACCGTCTCCTCAAGATATTCGCAGATTGCCATCGAATCGATCAGCAAGATGCCCCGCTCAGGGTCGGTCATCACCGGGGTTTGCCCGGCAGGGGTCATGTCCAGGAATTCGTCGCGCCGCTCCCAGGGCGATTCGCGCACCAGCTCATAGCCAACGCCCTTTTCGCCCAGCAAGATACGGACCTTGCGCGAAAAGGGGCAAAGCGGGAATTGGTGTAGCTGCCACATGCCGCTTTGATAGAATGGCTGGCGCGACGGGGGAAGGGCAGATGGTGGACGATGCATTCGAAACTGTGGCGATAGTTTACAGTCAACCGGAGACGGCCGTGATGCTGGCAATGTTCGCCCAATATGACATCCCGGCCTATGCTTTGGGCTTCGATCACGCGCGCACCGCTTGGCCGATAGTTCTGGCGCTCGGCGGGATTATCATTCGCGTCCATCACACTGTAGCGAACGACGCACGCGAACTGCTTGCCGAGGTGGCGCAACGTCCCGCTGCGATTCGCCCGCGCCTTATTCTCAACCCGGTGCTGCATATCCTGTTCGGTGTTCTCGGAATGCTCCTGGCCGCGCCACCGCCGACACGCGCGACCGCTACCTATTTTCTCGGCAATGCACGTCGGCCAGGTGACGAACCGCAGGGGTAAGTTGCCGCACGGATGAAGGGGCGCCCCCAGTAATCGACATAACGATCTAGCGTGATCGCATCGCCAACGTGGCAGGTCGAAGCGGTATCGCCGGCGATTGCGATCACGGTCTCTGTGCCGTCCTGCAGCGCAACCACTACCTGCACTGATGGCTCAACCGCGCGTCCATGAGCGCCAAGCCGAAAGGCGGCAATCGTGCCGCGAACGCTGATCGGCGCCTGCATGCTCGGAGCCGACATCGTGTATTGCAGCCATCCGAGGCTCAAAAGTATCGCCGCGATCACCATTGGTGCTACCGCAACACGCAGCCACCAGCCGAGTCGCATGATCAGATTGTTGCGCATCGGACATCTCGAAAAAACGCTAAGATGCCTGCACCATAGCAGACTGTACTACGTTTTCACGCCACGCCGTGGCGCTAAGCCATCTGACCCGATCACAGTCGCGCGCCCTGCATTCGCCGGTCCGGCGGCATCCGCAAAACGGCCCGATCGAAAAAGTCAGCCTGCCTGTCGATTATCGACGGGCCGCAACTCGGGACGTCTCACTCCGCCGCGACAAGATGCGCCGAATCATCAAGCGGGTGGGACAGGCGGTCGAGCATCTCACGCGGGACGACCTGCCAGAAGCGATCAATCGCGCGGCCCCAGTCATCGAGCAGCGCACCCGACCATTTGCTGTCGGTCGCGGCATGGTGCGCGCGGACCAGCCCGAGCAGCACCGATTCCCAATGCATCGAGGCCAGCCGGTGCCAGGTGATGCTCTCCGGGTTGGCGCGGCGTTCGAAGCTGCCATCGGCGTCGTAGATAAACGCCATGCCGCCGGTCATGCCGGCGCCGAAATTGGCGCCGACCGCGCCGAGCACCACCGCGATGCCGTTGGTCATATATTCGCAGCCATTGGCGCCGCAGCCCTCAACCACCACCGTCGCGCCGGAATTGCGCACCGCGAAGCGTTCGCCCGCCTGGCCGGCGGCGTAAAGGCTGCCCGAGGTCGCGCCATACAGCACGGTGTTGCCGATGATCGTATTGTCCTGGCTCGCCAGCGGTGAGCTGACGGCAGGCCGCACCGCGATGATGCCGCCCGACAGGCCCTTGCCGACATAGTCATTGGCGTCGCCAAACACCTCAAGCGTCACGCCCTTGCACAGGAACGCGCCAAGGCTTTGCCCGGCTGACCCGCGCAGCCGCACCGTGACATGGCCATCGGCCAGCGTCGACATGCCGAAGGTGCGGGTGATCTCACTCGACAGCCGTGTGCCGACCGCGCGGTGCGTGTTGCGCACGGTATAGGTCAACTGCATCTTCTCGCCGCGCGAGAACACCGCACCGGCATCCTTGATGATCTGCGCATCAAGACTGTCGGGCACCTCGTTGCGCCATGTGTCGAGGCTGAAACGCCGTTCGCTGTCGGGCGCATCGACCTTGGCGAGGATCGGGTTGAGGTCGAGATCGTCGAGATGTTCGGCACCGCGGCTGGTCTGGCGCAGCAATTCGGTGCGGCCGATGATTTCGTCGAGGCTTTTGACGCCGAGCCGGGCGAGGATGTCGCGCACCTCCTCGGCGATGAAGGTCATCAAATTGATGACCTTTTCCGGGGAGCCGGCGAACTTCTCGCGCAGCCGCTCGTCCTGCGTGCAGACGCCGACCGGGCAGGTGTTGCTGTGGCACTGGCGCACCATGATGCAGCCCATGGCAACCAGGCTCAGCGTGCCGATGCCAAATTCCTCGGCGCCGAGGATTGCGGCGATGACGATGTCGCGTCCGGTACGCAGGCCGCCATCGGTGCGCAGCTTGATGCGCCCGCGCAGGCCGTTCAGCGTCAGCGTCTGGTTGACCTCGCTCAGCCCCATTTCCCACGGCGTGCCGGCATATTTGATGCTGGTTTGCGGCGACGCGCCGGTGCCGCCGACATGGCCCGAAACAAGGATGACATCGGCATGTGCCTTGGCGACACCCGCCGCGACGGTGCCGATGCCTGCGGAGCTGACCAGTTTGACGCACACCCGCGCGCGCGGGTTGATCTGCTTCAGGTCGTAGATCAGCTGCGCCAGATCCTCGATCGAATAAATGTCGTGGTGCGGTGGCGGGCTGATCAGCGTCACGCCGGGCGTGGCATGGCGCAATCTGGCGATGAACTCGGTGACCTTGAAGCCGGGCAACTGCCCGCCCTCGCCGGGCTTGGCGCCCTGCGCGACCTTGATTTCGATCTCGTCGCACGCGCCAAGATATTCCGCCGTCACGCCGAACCGACCCGAGGCGATCTGCTTCACGCCGGAATTGGCGTTGTCGCCATTGGCATAGGGTGTGTAGCGCGCCTTGTCCTCGCCGCCCTCGCCGGAAACCGCCTTGGCGCCAATGCGGTTCATGGCGATGGCAAGCGTCTCATGCGCCTCGGGACTGAGCGCGCCAAGTGACATGCCCGGCGTGACGAAGCGCTTGCGGATCTCGGTGATCGCCTCAACCTGGTCGACTGGCACGCCCTCTTCAGGGAAATTGAACTGGAACAGGTCGCGCAGATAGATTGGCGGCAAGGCATCGACGCCGCGTGAGAATTGCAGATAGGTTGAATAGCTGTCGGTCGCGACCGAGGTTTGCAGCAAATGCATCAGCTGCGCAGTATAGGCATGGGCCTCACCGGTCGCGCGCTGGCGGTAGAATCCACCTATCGGCAGCGTCGCCACGCCCTCATCAAAGGCCGCGTCGTGCCGCAGTTGGGCACTGAGGTGGAGCGAGGCATAGCCCTCGCCCGAAATCTTCGCCGGCATCCCGGGGAAAAAGTCGTTGACCAGCGCCCGGCTCAACCCGACCGCCTCGAAATTATAACCGCCGCGATAGCTGGAAATCACCGCGATCCCCATTTTGGAGATGATCTTGAGCAGCCCCTCCTCAATCGCGGTGCGGTGCCGCGCCAGGCACTGCTCGATGGTCAGCTCGCCGAACAGCCCGCGTGCGTGCCGGTCAGCAATGGAGGCTTCGGCGAGATAGGCGTTCACCGTCGTCGCACCCACACCGATCAGCACGGCGTAATAATGTGTATCGAGACACTCGGCGGTCTGGATGTTGACGCTGGCGAAGGAGCGCAGCCCCTTGCGCACCAGATGCGTATGTACCGCCGCTGCGGCAAGCACGCCGGCAATGGCGACCCGGTCAGGGCCGATGCCGATGTCCGTCAGGAAAAGCTCGCTGCGGCCCTCGCGAACGGCCTGTTCTGCTTCCGCGCGAATCCGCGTAATCGCCGCTTTCAGCGAATCGGGGCCGCCGCCAGCGTCGAATGTGCAGTCAATTTCTGCCGCCTGCGCACCGAAATGCGCCTTCAACCGGGTCCAGTCGGCGCTGGTCAACACCGGTGAATCGAGCACCAATACGCCGTCACGCCGATCCTCGGTGTCGAGGATATTGGCGAGATTGCCGAAGCGGGTCCGCAGCGACATGACATGGCGTTCGCGCAGGGAATCGATTGGCGGGTTGGTTACCTGGCTGAAATTCTGGCGGAAAAACTGGCTGATCAGCCGCGGCTTGTCGGAAATGACGGCGAGCGGCGTATCATCGCCCATTGATCCGATTGCTTCCTTGGCGCTCTCGACCATCGGGCTGAGGATCAGCTCCATGTCTTCCAGCGTCTGTCCGGCGGCGACCTGGCGGCGGGTCAGCTCCGCCCGGTCGAACCGCATGATCGGCTCTGCCGGTGCCGGCAGATCGTCAATGGTCAGAAAGTTGCCGATCATTGCCGCATAATCGGCCTCACCGGCGATGCGGTCCTTCACTGCGCGGTCATTCAGCAGCACGCCTTCGTCGAGGTCGACCGCGATCATCTGGCCCGGCCCCAGCCGGCCCTTTTCGATGATGCTCGATTCCGGTACCACGACCATGCCGCTTTCCGACCCGACGATCAGCAACCCTTCGGCGGTCAACGTATAGCGCAGCGGACGCAGCGCGTTGCGGTCCATGCCCGCCACTGCCCAGCGGCCATCGGTCATCGCCAGCGCGGCAGGGCCATCCCATGGCTCCATCACGCTTGCCAGATACTGGTACATGGCGAGATGTTCGGGCGGCATGTCGCTGTTCGGCGCCATTGCCTCGGGCACCAGCATCAGCTTGGCGGTCGGCGCGTCACGGCCAGATCGGCAGATTGCCTCAAACACCGCGTCGAGCGCGGCGGTGTCGCTCGCACCGGCCGGGATGACCGGCTTGATGTCCTCGCTATGCTCGCCAAAGGCGAGGCTGGCCATGCGGATCTCGTGGCTCAGCATCCAGTTCTTGTTGCCGCGCACCGTGTTGATCTCGCCATTGTGGGCGAGACAGCGGAATGGCTGCGCCAGCCACCATTGCGGGAAGGTGTTGGTTGAATAGCGCTGGTGGAAAATCGCGACGCGGCTCTCGAAACGCTGATCGGTCAAATCGGGGTAAAACACCGACAGGCTCTGCGCGAGGAACAGCCCCTTGTAGATGATCGAGCGGCAGCTCAGCGAGCAGATATAGAAACCCTGGATCTGCGCCGCGATGACGCGCTTCTCGATCCGGCGGCGGACAAGGTAGAGGTTCTTCTCAAACTCGGCCGTGCTGGTGTCATCCGGCATCGGGCCGGCGATCATGATCTGCTCGATTTCGGGCCGCGTCGCCTGCGCCTTTTGCCCGATCACCGAGACATCGACCGGCACCTGGCGCCAGCCATAGATGGTATAGCCTTCCTCGATGATCGCGCTCTCGACGATCGTGCGACACGCTTCCTGCGCGCCAAGATCGGTACGCGGCAGGAAGATCATGCCGACCGCCAGCCGGTTTGGCATCGGGCGATGGCCCGAGGCGGCGACCGCATCATCAAAAAACTTGTGCGGCAGGTCGATATGCAGGCCGGCGCCGTCGCCGGTCATGCCATCGGCATCAACCGCGCCGCGATGCCACACCGCCTTCAGCGCATCGATCGCCGCCTGCACCACGCGCCGCGAGGGCTTGCCGTCAGTCGCCGCAACGAGACCGACGCCGCAGGCGTCACCCTCATATTCGGGGCGGTACATGCCCTCACGGGCGAGGCGTTCGCGTTGGTCGAGAAAGGAGGATGGATGCTGTGAGGTCGTCATGCCACTTTCCTTACGCCGCTGGCCTTCGCCTTCAGCCATTGATGCATGTTCTTCGCCACATCCTGACCGTCGCGGATCGCCCAGACGACAAGGCTCGCGCCGCGCACGATGTCGCCGGCGGCGAACACGCCGTCCAGGTTGGTCATCAGCGTCTTGTTGTCGGTCAGCACCGTGCCCCAGCGCGTGACGCCCAGTTCCGGTGCGCCGAACAACTTGGGCAATTCCTCCGCGTCATAACCCAGCGCCTTGATCACCAGATCGGCGTCAAGCCTGAAATCGCTGTCCGGCTCCTCCTCGGGCGCGCGGCGGCCGCTCGCGTCGGGCGCGCCAAGTCGCATCCGCGTTGCCCGGATGGCGCTTACGGTGTCGCCTGTCGTCTCAAACGCCTGGGGTGCGGAAAGCCAGACGAACTCGGCGCCCTCTTCCTCGGCATTGGCCACCTCGCGTTGGGAGCCGGGCATGTTGGCGCGGTCGCGGCGGTACAGGCATTTCACCGAGGCGGCACCCTGGCGCACGGCGGTGCGCACGCAATCCATCGCGGTATCACCGCCGCCAATCACCACGACATGCTTGCCCGTGGCGTTGAGGCTCCCATCGTCGAACGCGGGCACGGCATCGCCAAAGCCCTTGCGGTTGGAGGCGATCAGATAGTCGAGCGCCTCAACCACGCCCGCGCTGCCCACGCCCGGCGCCCTGATACCACGCGCCTTGTACACACCTGTCGCGATCAGCAGCGCATCATGGCGCTGGCGCAGGTCATTCAGGCTGGCATCACGGCCCACCGCGAAATCATAATGGAACTGGATGCCGGCGGTGGCGAGCCGGTCCACGCGGCGCATCACCACCGGCTTTTCCAGCTTGAAGCCGGGAATGCCATAGGTCAGCAGCCCGCCAGCCCGGTCATAGCGGTCATAGACGTGCACCGCATAGCCATAGCCACGCAGATATTCCGCCGCCGCAAGCCCGGCTGGTCCGGCACCGATGATGCCGACCGACATGCCGCGATCCGGTCCGGGCACGATTGGCTCGACCCAGCCCTGTTCCCAGGCGGTGTCGGTGATGAACTTCTCGACCGAGCCGATCGTTACCGCGCCGTGACCGGAAAATTCGATCACGCAATTGCCCTCGCACAGCCGGTCTTGCGGGCAGATGCGGCCACAGATTTCGGGCATGGTCGATGTGGCGTTGCTCAGCTCATAGGCCTCGCGCAACCGGCCCTCGGCGGTCAGCCGCAGCCAGTCGGGAATGTGGTTGTGCAGCGGGCAATGCACCGAGCAATAGGGCACGCCGCATTGCGAGCAACGCCCGGCCTGGTCCTCGGCGGCCTGCGGCGCATAGCGATCCGCGATCTCGCGGAAATCCTCGGCGCGTGCTGTGGCGGGCCGCTTGGCCGGAAAAGCCTGCGTCCGATCGACGAATTGCAATGTCCGCCCGCCCGCCATGTCCGATTCGTCCCATGTTGCTCGCACCGCCCGCTACGGCGGCGAGGCGGCACTGTCACGCGAAAACCGACATTATGGTAAGTAATGCTGACCTAAAAAAGCGAAACCGCAGTTCATCGCGCTTTTGGCAAGGTGGTGGCCGGCATTGTAGGTCCGAATCGGTACTATTTATTCAGCAGCCAGATCAATGCCGCACCACCGACGATGATGCGATACCAGGCGAAGGGCGCAAAGCCGCGCCGTCCAACAATGCCGACAAACCAGCGCACCACCAGCACGGCGACGACAAACGCCACGGCGGCACCGATCGCGATGCCGCCCAGCCCGACGCTCTGCCCGCTGGCGAGTTCATGCCGTTTGGAGATCAATTCCAGTGTGCTGGCACCCAGCATGGTCGGGATGGCCAGGAAGAAGCTGAATTCCGCCGCCGTGCGCCGTTCCACCCCAAGGCTCAACGCGCCAAGAATGGTCGCGCCTGACCGGCTGACCCCGGGAATCATCGCCAGGCATTGCAACAGGCCAATCCCGGCCGATGTCGATGCGCTGACCTCGGCCACGCCGCGCGTTGTCCCCGGCTTGACCAGCCGCTCGATCACCAGGATCGCCACCCCGCCACCGATCAGCGCCAGCGCGACAACGATCGGCTGCAACAGCAAGGCCTCGATCTTCTTGTGGAACAGCGCGCCAATCACCGCCGCCGGAATGAACGCGATGATCAGGTTGCGCACGAAATGCACCGGCCCGGCCTCACCGCGCAATACGCCGCGCAACACCGTCCAGAAGGTCCGCCAATACAGCACCACCACCGCCAGGATCGCGCCGAGCTGGATGACGATGGTGAACAGATCCCAGCGTGTCGCATCATAGTGGAGCAACGCACCGGCCAGGATCATATGGCCGGTCGAGGAGACCGGCAGGAATTCGGTGATCCCCTCGACAATGCCGAGCAGGATGATGGTCAGCAGATCGGTCACGCTGGTTCCCTAAATATGCGGCTCCCGGGCCCGCGTGGTGATGTTGTGCTGCCGCTCAGGCGGTCGCGGTGGTGAAGCGTCCGTGGCGGCGATATTGCACCAGCCAGCCGGGCGCGACGCTGTCGAGCGGGGTTGCCGCCACGCCAAGATCGGCCAGCGATGCACTGCCCGGGGCGACGATATTGTCACGCTGCAGCATCCGCCACTGATCAAGCGTGATCGGCGCACCCGGCAGGAACCCGCCCATCGCAATGATATGGCCAATCACGTCGGGCAGTTCGACAATCGTCGGGTCACGCCCGATAGCGGCGGCAATCCAGCGAACCAGCTCGCCCATCGTCATGACATCGGGGCCGCCCAGTTCAAAGGTCGCGCCGGCTGCCGTATCGGGCTGTCCCAGCGCCCTGACGATGGCGGCGGCGACATCGCCGACAAACACCGGCTGGAAGCGCGCGCCTGCGCGCAGCACCGGCACTGGTACCCAGCCCGGCATCGGGCCAGCGATCATCCGGGCAAAGCGGTTGATGAAGCCATCCTCGCGGCCAAAAACAATTGATGGTCGCATGATCGTTGCACCGGGAAAGGCCGCGCGCACTGCCGCCTCACCCTCGCCCTTGCTGCGACCATAGGCGGACGGGGATTCGGCATCGGCGCCAATCGCCGACACATGCACCAGCGCGCCAACGCCCGCTGCGGCTGCGGCCTGGGCCACATTCCGCGCGCCATCGGTCTGGATTGCGGTGAAATCGCCTTTCAGGATCGCCACCAGATTGACCACGGCATCGGCCCCGGCCACGGCCCGCGCAATGGAGGCCGGGTTGCGGACATCGGCAGCAACGAACTGCGTCTGGCCAAGATTGCCCAACGGTTTGAGAAAATGCGCCGCGCGCGGGTTACGCTGCGCGATTCGCACCCGCGCGCCCGCTGCGAGCAGATCCTGTGCGACATAACGGCCCAGAAAACCGCCGCCGCCGACCAATGTTACCAGCTTGTTCTTCATATCGCCTTCAGTTCATTGCCGCCCCGCTGCCTTGCCGCGCCGCGCCCGAGTTGACAAGCCACCTGACCCTCCCCTAAGGCGCGCCCCCTACCCCGTGCCCAGATGGCGGAATTGGTAGACGCACCAGCTTCAGGTGCTGGCGCTCGCAAGGGCGTGGAGGTTCGAGTCCTCTTCTGGGCACCATTTTCCCAAACCCGCGCAAGCGCCGGGTTTCGGGGCGCTTGATCAAGACATGGCAGGGAAATCCGCGTCTTTCGTTGCGATGGCGCGTGCTGGCCATATTCGCGTTGACCGTCAGGGCGATATTATGGCACGTTGAATGCCAATTAATCGCAGCCACAGCCATGGTCGATGACGCGCTGTGACCGCGCCGATGCCGCTCGCGCCCGTCCCGGCAACGGTGCCATCAGGCCCTGCTGTGCGGGAGGAGGGATAGCATGAGCGGCTATTGGCCCGGACCCTGGCCCGCCGAAGATGGCGGGCCTCAGCGGCTGGCGGTACCGGCACGGGGATCAGGTTTCGCCGTCGCGCCGGGCGAACGGCTCGCCGTCACGACACGTCGCACCCTGATGTCGACGATGACGGTGCTTGGTGATCCCGGTGAGGTCTATCTGCTGACTCATTCGGCGCTGCGGTCGCGCATCGGGCTTCCAACCACGGCGCGGGTTGAGCTGATTGATCCGCTGACGCTCAAGACCGTCGCTCGATCGGCCAGGTTACCCGGCGGGCCGATGTGGCCTGGCGGTATCGCCGTGCACGGCACTGGCGATCTTTATGTGGTTTATGGCCGTTGGGCACATCGGCTTGACCGACATTGCCGGCTGAAGGGCTCGCTGGCGCTTCCCCACGACATGGCCCATAATTCCTTCGTCGTGCTCGACAATGGCCTGATCGTCACCAAGAACCTGTCGGATACGGTGAACGCCCGGCTGACGGTCATCGATCCTGCAACCATGACGGCGGTGTGCACCGCGATCGACTGTCCGGAACCATCGATTGCGCGGCTGAGCGCTGTCGGAGATCAGGTCTATGTCGTCGGCGTTCGTTCGATCTTTCGCTATCGCTGGACCGGCAAGACGCTGGCGCTCGATCCCGGCTGGCGCTTCGATTACGTCGGCGGGACGCGGCAAAGCTATGGCTGGGATGTCGTGATCGATGGCGCCAATGCCTGGTTCATGGACAATGGTCGCCATCGCTACCGCACGAGCATGATCGGGCGCGGCGTTGTCCCGACACCCAACCGGCTGATCCGCGTCTCAATGACTGATGCGGCGGACCATGACGCGATCGAGATCAGCGGCATTCCCGGCGGCACGATCACCAACCCGCCACTGGTTGATCGGGCGCGGCAGATCGTTGTTGGCTATGATTCGGCGAATTGCGTCATGGCGGCGTGGCGGTTTGCTGACGGCCTCACCCCGCTATGGCGCAAGGATGGCATTGGTGCCGCGAGCCACATGCTGCTCGACCCGGATTCCGGCCAGATCGTCACCAACGATTATACCCAACGCACGGGTGAGGCCGTGGTCGTGCTCGACATCACCACCGGCGCGGAACTGGCGCGTGCGGCGGTCGGTGGGCTGACCCAGGGCGTCGTCTTCCCTTCCATCGGCTGGTCGCGCGACATCTACTGGTGCTCGATGGGGAAGCTCGCGCGCATCTCCATTGCTGTTTAAGAAAGGTGATCCACGGCCTGGCTTTTACAGGGCCGCGTCAAGTCGTGGCCGTTGCCTCGCTCATCCTCCCGCCACCATCGTCACCCGCAAATCTCCCAGTGCGGGCAGCACCGTGCCGCACGCCGGACGCCGTGCCACCATGATCACCGCCGGGCGCGACACCGCGATGCCGATCGCGGCGAGCTGGTGCTGGCCGAATGCCTCAAGCGTCTTGCGCCATCCCGGCGGTGTTGCCGACAGCACGCCGCGATAGAGATAGTGCGGCGGCCCGACGTCATGCGCCACCGCCGCATAGACCCGGTCAAAACCCGCACCACCGTCGCCATCGCGCAACTGCATCACGCAATCGCCCTTTGTGGCAATCACCACCCCACCCAGCGGTCGCTGGTCGATGATGGTGGCAAAGCTGGCGGCGCGCGCGCGCCGGGCAATCTCGCTGACCAGGGCCGCGTCGGCGGTCGGCTTCAGATGTTCGCGCACGAACAGCTTGAGCCCGAGTGACAGCAGCAACAGCGTGGCGAAGATGGTACTACGCACGTTCGTCCCGCAACATCATCACGCCGCCAGCAATCACCAACCCTGCCGCGCACAGGCTTGCCCAGCCAAACAGGCGCGCGCCATCGCCAACGTGCAGCCAGTCAAATGATGCCGGATAGTGCGCAATGGCGGCCAGGCGCAGGCCATTGACCAGGATCATCGCGGCCATTGCCGCGCCGCACAGCGCGATCAGCCTTGGCGTCACGCGGAACCCCAGCAGTTGCGTCACACTCGCCCACAGGATCACAGCGAGCGAGACATTGTGGATTGACGAGCAGGTGTCGCCGATCATGAACAAACCGTTGTTGCCAGCAAAGCGAACCGTGGTGCCGCTGGCGGGCACGCCGGCCAGTGCGGCAACAAAGCGCGCATCAAGCGCCAGCAACGCCGGCCCGGCAAAGGCGATCAATATTGGCCCGGCGACCAGCATACCGCTCAGCGCAAACAGGATGACGGCCAGCGGTCGCCCGCGCGGATCTTCGCCGCGCCGCGCAAGGTAGAGCGCGCAAATCAGCACACCCACCGCGCCGGCGCGGGCGCTTGGCCACAGCGCCAGTGCCACAACGAGCAGGGCTACCCGGGCATCAGCACGGCGTGGTGGTGCGGCAACCGGCGGCGGCGTGCGCGCCAGCGAGATGAGAGCATAGAGCGCAAACCAGAACACCGCGCTGACGCCGCTCAGGTCAAGCAGCGCCCCGCGCCAGCCAAAGCCTTCGAATGAAGCAAAAATGGTCGTCGAAACGCCGTTGATCGCAGCAAGCAGCGCGGCGAGGACGAGCAGCTGGATCGGGTCGGTCGACACGGCGCGGCCAGCGCGCCCTGCCGTCACGACAATCGACAACTCAGCGGTCGAGGCGACGCTTCAACGCGCGATAACCGATCGCCACCACGGCAAAGGCGCCAATACCGAGTCCGGCGATTGGCGCGGGCGTGATCGGCGCGCCAGCCAGGGCGGGCGTCGCGGCCAAGGTCGTGAGAAGTACTGCACCGGCCGTATAGAAGCGTGCTGCTGTCATGTTCCGTGCCCCCGTGGCGAATGAATTCCGCCCTGGGAGATGCTATCGGCAACCTGCGCGGCGTTGTAAACATCCTATTGGCAATGATCGGGTGATCCGCGATGACGTGGCTGATGTCGTCCACCGCCCTGTTGTCGCTGCTGATCGGCCTGTTCGTGCTGCTCGCGCTGGCTGAGCTGCGCTGGGCGGCGCGGTCCGGGCAGGACAGTTCGGATCACCGGCTGATCGTCAATTTCTCGGTCGGGCTGGTCAATATGACGATCAGTTCCTTCTCACCGATCGGTGCCGTGGCGACGGCCATCGTTGCGCAGCGGCATGGCTGGGGCCTGTTTTCGCTGCGCGACACGCCGCTGCCTCTGGCGGTGTTGCTGGTCTATGTCGCGCACAGCCTGGCCAATTACTGGCTCCACCGTGCGTCACACCGCATCGCCTTGTTGTGGCGTTTCCACCGGCTGCATCACGGCGATGTGGCGCTCGACCTGTCGACTGCGCTGCGCAATCATCCGGTCGAGTTGCTGCCCGCGCTGCTCGTCGCCGGGGCTGTTGTATTGCTGCTCGGCGCCGCGCCCGATGCGGTGATCATCGCCGAGACGGTGCTGTTCGGGCAAAACCTGTTCGCCCATGCCAATGTGAAATTGCCCGTCGGCCTGTCGCGGCGGCTTGCATGGGTCATCATCACGCCGGTGGCGCATTGCGTCCACCATTCTGACGAGCGGGCGCAGACCGACAGCAATTATGGCGAGAGCCTGTCATGGTGGGATCGCCTTTTTGGCACCTGGCGCGGCGCTGAGCCGGTGGCGCGGATCGGTCTTGATACCGGCGCGCGCTGAACGGTCGTCGCTACGCTGCCGGTCTGGCAACCCAGCGCAGCACGGCGAACCCGGCCAGTGCTGACAGGCCCGATCCGATCAGCACGCCGATCTTCACCGCATTCATCTGCGCATCATTGTCGAACGCCAGCGCGCCAATGAACAGGCTCATCGTAAACCCGATCCCGGCGAGCAGCACCACGCCGTAAAGCTGTGCCCAGCGCACCCCGCGCGGTCGTGGCGCGATGCCCAGCCGGTCGGCCAGCGCAATCCCGCCCAGCATCCCGGCCTGTTTGCCAACAAACAGCCCGGCAGCGACCGCGATGACCAGCGGTTGCGTCAATGCGCCCGCGCCAAGGCCACGCAGTGAAACCCCGGCATTGGCCAGCGCAAACAACGGCACAATGGCAAAGGCCACCCACGGGCTGAGCGCATGTTCCAGCCGGTGCAGCGGAGAGCTTTCTTCGTCCGCCCCAACCGGGATCATCGCGGCGGCCAGCACACCGGCAACCGTGGCATGGACCCCGGACAGCAGCAGCATCCACCACAGCATGGCAAAGCACAGCAAATAGGGCGTCAGCGCCCTCACGCTGCGCCGCGCCAGCGCCCACATCACCGCCAGCATCCCGCCAGCGGCAAGCAGCGCGCCCGCGTCCAGCCCCTTGCTATAGACGAGCGCGATGATCGCCACCGCGCCCATATCGTCGACGATTGCCACGGTGGTCAGGAACAGCTTGAGCTGCGTCGGCACACGCTTGCCAAGCAACGCCAGCACGCCAACCGCAAAGGCAATGTCGGTAGCCGCCGGGATCGCCCAGCCGCGCCACAGCGCCGGGCTCTCCCACGTCACGGCCAGATAGACCAGCGCCGGCACGGCCATCCCCGCTGCGGCGGTGATCAGCGGCAGGCGGCGGTCGGCCGGGCGCGACAGCTCCCCGGCAACGACCTCGCGCTTGATCTCCAGCCCGACGAGCAGGAAGAACAGCGCCATCAATCCGTCGTTGATCCACAGATGCGGCGTCATCGGCCCGATTGCCGGTGCCAGCACCGGCCCGGTGGCGCTGTGCAGCAGGTGGAAATATTCCCCGGCCAGCCGCGAATTGGCCAGCATCATTGCCAGCACGGCGGCGGCGATCAGCAAGATGCCGCCCGCTGCCTCATCGGCAAGGAACTGGCGCAGGGTGGAAAGTCGGCGACGCATGGCGCCTTGTGGCACCGAATGGCGGCGCGCGTCACCCGATTATTGCGGTGCTTTCAGGCCCGGTCCGGGCCTGGTGTCACGATGCGGTGGCGAGTGCGGCCTGACCATCGACGCGCGGCACAACGCGGCTTTCGCGTTCAAGCCGCGCCTTGGCGGTGCGCTCCTGGCGGTCGGCAATTTCTTCCCACGCCTGGGCGGCGCGCTCGCAGCGTGCCTTGACGTTTTCCAGCGTCGACGCGGCGCCGGTGGCGCGCTCGGCGGCGGCGCGGGCGCGGCTGATTTCGGGGGTGTCCATGGTAGCTGCTCCCATCGCTATGCGGTGTGTGGCAAACAAGGGCAGCGCGGGTCGTGAAGGCCCGCGCTGCCGGATCGGTAATGCTATTCGGCGTGCTGCAGGTTCACGGCACTCATCTTGCCGCGCTTGTCCTGCTCCAGCTCGTACGACACGCGGTCGTTCTGGGCCAGCGGGCCCATGCCCGAACGCTCGAGTGACGAGATGTGCACAAAGGCATCTGCCCCGCCGCCATCAGGCGAGATAAAGCCAAAGCCTTTTTCGGTATTGAAAAACTTGACGGTTCCGATGGTCATAAAGATTTCCTTCTTTGCTGGGGGGACGCCCGAACCCCGGACGACCCGGTGCCATGGCAGCAGGGAAAGAAGGAGAAAGGAGCCGCAAAGCGCCGAAGACCGTCGATATGCGACTGAAGCACATGCTATATAGCAGCTTTCGCGCAAATTGTAAGCCACGCACCCGTGCCATCCCGGCGCGGGACTTGTCCGCTACTTCGTTGCCGGCGCTATTTTGCCTTCAGCAAGGCTTCAACGGCGGCCAGTCCTTCCTCACTGGCCACCGCCAGGTCGAGCGGGCGACCGCCCAGTCCTTCATGGTCGCTGTTGAGAAAGGCGGTGGCCGCGCCCGGCGCGGTCAGCATCGTCAGCGCCAGCTTGACCACCAGCCCCTGCCGCTCGGCGGCGCGCGGCGTCAGCTTCACGCCAATGAAGCGGTTGCGCGGGCTTTCCGGCAACGGGCGCGGGGCCACGGTCACGACAGTCGGCTCGACCGGCTCATGCGGCTGGATCGTCGCGCGGACGCGCTCGCTGGCTTTTCCACCGCGGCTCAGGCGCATCGGTTGGTCCGGCAACGATCACGATCAGGGCGGTTCATGTGCGCAACTCCGACTCGTAAGCGGGAGCACATGTCTCTCAGCCGTCGGCGCTTACAAGGAGACTGCCGACGATCCCCGCCCCCTAGGCGATTGGCGTCGGAATGGAAAGCGCGCCGCACCATTCGGGCCTTGCGTTGGTAACATTATCGTCACATCGGCGGATATGGCGGTTGCTGATCGTCGCGGCGCAAGGGCGCTGGTGTTGATGTGTGCAAGGACGGTGCTTGGGTTTGGTGTCATTGACCTCGATCTTGCTGTTGGCGCTGGCGCCGGTCCAGGCGGGCACCGTGCCGCCTGCGCCGCCGGTTGCGGACGCTGTGCTGGTCGATACGCCGCAAGCCGACTCTGCGCCGGTTCAGGCGATGCCCCCCGCGCCGCCACCTGTTGAGCCACCTGCCGCACCCACACCCGCAGTCGCCGCGCCACCGCACCAGCATCACGCCGCGCCCGACAATCCGGAAAACGACATTGTCGTCACGGCGGAACGGCGCCCGACCGCGCCCGATCCATTTCAGGCGGTCAACGCCACCTCCTTTGCCGTTACCCAGGCGGTTGACAGCAAGTTCATCGGCCCGGTCTCGCTCTACTATAAAAAACATGTGCCCAGCCCGTTCCGCAAGGGCGTGCACAACCTGATCTATCATCTGAGAGAGCCGATCGTGTTCCTCAACTTCCTGTTGCAGCACAAGATTGGCAAGGCAGCGGAAACAGTCGGCCGGTTCGCCGTCAACTCAACCGCCGGTGCTGGCGGGCTGGTTGATGTCGCAAAGCGCAAGCCCTTTTACCTGCCCCGGCGCGGCAATGGCTTTGCTGATACGCTGGGTTTTTACGGCGTGCCCAATGGCCCGTTCATGTTCCTGCCGATTGTCGGGCCAACGACGGTGCGGGATCTGTTTGGCGGCTTTGTTCGCGCCATCCTGCCAATCGGCATCGGAAAGCCGTTCAACACGCGCTATTATGCCCTGTCGGCGGGCGTGCTCGGCGCGCTTGATCACCGTGCGGATTTTGATGAGGAACTGCACATCCTGCACGACAATGTGCCCAA
Source organism: uncultured Sphingomonas sp. (assembly GCA_963422345.1). Taxonomy (GTDB): domain Bacteria; phylum Pseudomonadota; class Alphaproteobacteria; order Sphingomonadales; family Sphingomonadaceae; genus Sphingomonas. Next base: position 487,751 of record OY729425.1, on the reverse strand, counting down.
CCCCTATGCCGCCACGCGCGATTTCTACCTGCGCCGCCGCCAGGCCGAGATTGATTATCTCAAGGGCAAACGCACCGAGGGCGCTGCGCCCATGTCGGAAAATCCGCTCGGCTATATCGCCCCCGAACGCCCGCCGGGGAAAGCCTCGTCGGTCCCCGCCACCGCCCCGGCAGTACCACCCGCCCCGGCAGCGCCACAGCCCGCATCGCAACCCTGACGGGCCTCACCTGGCGCGCGGTAAAATCGCCTGTTCGGTCCGTTTCGCTATTGTTTTCCCGCCAAAAGGCGCGAGGCTCCCCGGGCCGCATCGGCGCCCGTCGTATCACCGGCGGTCGCCACCGCTTTCAGCGCGGCACAACGGGGGGATTACGGGCCATGCCATCACGCCTGCATCATGACAGCCACCGCGTCGTCGCCGCGCTTGCCGCACTTGCCCTTGGCCTTGCCGGGCTCGCGGGATGTCACCCGACCGGCACTGGCGGCGGCAATGCCACGGCACAGGCCACGCCCGCCCCCAATCCCTGCGGCACCCTTGCCCCCACCGGCACCTCCACGCTGCCGATTGATCCGGGCCAGTCACAGGTCCAGGTTGATTGCTCCGCGTGGCAGGCGTTCATCGCGCTCAACTGGCGCGCAGACCCGGCCAAGCCCGGCTTCCCTGATCCTGCCGCGAGCTGGGCCAGCTTCGGCACCCCCGGTGATACGCGCCAGACGGTGTGGGAAAGCTATCTTGAGGCTTCCAATGTCTTTGGTGATACCGCGCCGATGAAGGGCCTGTGGCAGGCCAAACGCCCCGCCATCAAATCGCTCAGCCGCATTTCCAAGGTCCATAATCTTGATCTGTCGGCCATTACCCAGGCCGGCAGTGGCAACCACTGGCTGACCAACCAGCGTGGTGAGGTCACCTATTACGAAGTGTTGATGAACCAGGATGAATTTGAATTCATCACCACGGCGGGCTTTGATCTCACCACCGCCGCCGGGCAACTGTCCTGCGCCACCCAGCCGGGCAAGCCGATCTCTGATGGCCCGCCAATCAAGCCACCCTATCCCCCCGGCACCGTGCTGCGCGGCGGGCTCAACTTCCCGGCGGGGGAGGCCAATGGCTGGGATGACACGGATTGTTTCGGCAATATCAAGGGCTATGGCCAGGGTGTCGGCGCCATTGAGATAAAGGCATCATGGATGCCGCTGCCCACCGACCACAGCCTGGATTATCGTTACAAGACTGCCCAGGCGCAAATCCTTGATCCCACCACCAAAAAGGTGCGCAACGTCACCGTCGGGCTGACCGGGCTGCACATTGCGCGCAAGCGTTTCCCGCGCCTGCCCTGGGTCTGGGCCACCTTTGAACAGATTGATAACACGCCTGATGAGGCACCCAATGGCGGTTATGCCGCGCCCGTGCTGCCCGCCAATGCCAATCAACGGCCGTCGCCCGGCTATGCCTTTTTCAACCCGGCCTGCGTCCCCAACAAGGATCCGGCCTATGCCTGCCGCCACAATTTCCCGCCGCGCCCGTGCGGCAGCGGCGGCATCTGCATGCCCTATAACGCCCCGATGCAGATCACGCGGATCAGGCCGGTCGGCACCACCGCCAACAGCGTGACCGCCTATGTCTGGGGCCTGCTCCCGGCCAAATCGGTGTTCAACTATTATCGGCTGGTCGATGTGCAATGGCCACAAACCGGCATCGCCACGCCCACCCCCGGCCCGGGGCTGAAAACCCCGCTCACCATGGGCAACCCCCTGCCAAAGGGCAATGCCGGCGGCCCAACCCAGATCGTCGCCAACGCCACGCTGGAAAGCTTCCAGCAGAATTCGAACAGCTGCATGGATTGCCACGTCTTCGCCCCCATCGCCTCGCCCAACGCGGCACAAACCGCCGGCGCCAATGTGCTGCGCAAGGTGGTGAAGCCGGGGCCAGGGGCGCCGGCGCCCTATGCGTCGGACTATTCGTTTTTGTTTGTTTCGGAGACGAAGCGGTAGGGGGATTGTGCGGGATATGGCACCTATGTTTCCGGGCGGGCATTTGGCATAGCGGACTATAGGTCACGCTGTTATATTACGCCCCGATTTCGAAAGCGCAAACGGCTACGCGCACGATCATTGAAAGACATACTTGTATTACGCAAAAAATCATGGCAAATATCCGTTGTCGCTAACAGGGGCCTTGCTCAATGGACATTCGCCGGACCATTCTGGATACAGTTCCGAAGGAACTCTGGATTGACCTTGAAGATCGTCACCGGGCCGAGGCGTTCAAGGCGCACGACGTTGTGAAGACGAATATCCCGCTGAACGCCAAGCGAAGCCGCGAGGTTGAGGGGCAAATCCGGTTCCGCCTGCAGGAACAGGGCTATGAAGAGGTGGTGCAGCTTCACGGCGGTCATCTTGTCGAGGATGGCATCATGCCAGGTACCGATCTGCGCGTATATCAACCCTTTGCCCGTTTCGAGGGTCCGAAAGTTGGCGTCATTCTAGGATTCGCCGCGATGCCGGAGCCGCGCAAGATGCCTGCGAAGAACATGTCGCGCGCTGCTGGCGTTTCGTTGAACTGGCATATCCAGCCTAGCATGTTTGATGATCCGAAGAGCGTGCGTGCTAACGATATCTTCGTACTCTTCCTTACTGCCCGTGATCGCAACAAGGCTGGCATGATCGAAGAAATTGCGGTCGGCGTTATCGGCTCCGACTATAAGGATTTCGTGTTCTACGAAACGCTGGAAGATTTTCTGCGCGGCTATGGCGAACTCAGCAAAGCGCCGGATGGTCCCGACGATTCTGACGACCGCGGCGCCGAGGTCAGGCTTCGCAAAACGCGCAAGCTGTTCTTGCCTCCGGAGAATCGCCCGGATGGAGACGTCGTGGACGGCTCGAACGAATAGGCCGGTAGTTCCGACAGATTCTGATTTCACTTTGCTTCGCACCCCGCAAAGGGTGCGAAGCCGCAAGGATTCGGGCCATGAGAATTGGTACTCTTGGATTCATTCCGGCGCGGCTCACCGAGATCCGCCATGCGCGACGCATCCCATCTCGCGCTGCGCTAGCCCGGCGCCTCAATTCAAGCGCCAGCACGGTATCGCGATGGGAAGATGAGGCTTCAGACCAGACGCCAGACCCAGCCACGCTACTTCATCTTGCTGGTGAGATGAAGGTTCGCCCGGAATATTTTCTGCGTGAGACTTACGAGAGTGACCGTCCGACCTTCTTGCGCTCGCTGTCCAGCACCCTTGTTCGCGACCTCGCGTATCAAAAAGCGCAGATGCAGTGGCTGCACGAAGCCAGCTATATCATAGGTCATTATGTCGATTTGCCCGATGTCGATATTCCCGATGTTTTAGCAGGCGCCGACTATACCCAGCTGCGCGACTCTGACATCGAACAAATTGCCCTCGATCTGCGTAGGCACTGGAACCTCGGTGAAGGGCCGTGCGGTGATATGGTCGCCCTAATGGAGCGCGTCGGCATTGTTGTTGGCGCCATTCCCATGAACACGACGAAACTCGACGGCCTTTGTAGCTGGTCACCCATCGATGGGCGACCTCACGTGCTTCTCGCTACCGACAAGATGTCCTTTCCTCGCAGGCAGATGGATGCGGCACATGAGTTGGCGCACGCCATTCTTCATAGGGCGGTGCCGGTTGAGGAATTCGAAGCCAACCTTCGCGTGATCGAGCGTCAGGCCTTTCGGCTTGGCAGTGCCTTTCTCATGCCATCGACCAGCTATCCGCACGAGGTTCGCCGCTGCTCGCTTGCGGTGCTAGCCAGTCTCAAGGAGCGGTGGCGAGTATCGATCAAGGCTCAGATCAAGCGCCTTTCTGATCTGGATATCATTCCTGAGGATTTGGCCCGTCAGCTATACAAGCTCTATTCCGCGAAGGGTTGGTCGAAGGGCGAGCCGCTGGACCAGCACTGGCCTATACAGCAACCGCGAGCTCTTCGCGACAGCCTGAACTTGATCGTCGACAATGGGGTGCGCAGCAAGGCGGACCTGCTTGCCACTGAGTTCACAATCTCAGCAGCGGATGTCGAATTGCTTTGCGGCCTGTCACCGGGCTGGTTTGAACGCGATGTAGCTGAGGTCGTTACGCTAAAGCGCCCTGGGCTGGAAGGCCAGACTTCACGGCAAGGCAAAGGTCAAATCATCGCCTTTCCGGAACGCCATCGCCGCTGACACGGGCAGCCGATATCAGCTTCATTTTGCTAGAGATTATCGAACTTTTGAGATGGCCTGCAAATCGGGTGACAACCTACTTTGCTCAGGTCGATCCCTACCCAACCACCGCCTACCCCCCTCAAACCGACAACTTCGCATCCCCCTCCAGCACGCGCTGCTCCAGCGTCGGCGCGGTGCCGGGCTGCCACAGGCGGGCATTGTGCGATACGCGGTATCGTAACGGGCCGCCGTCGGGCGTCGTCGCCCGGGTGATCGGGCGGGCGATGCAGACAAATTCGGTGTCAATCGCCTCGGCGCTCGCGCTGACCACGGCATAGCCATGCCCGGCCATGTCGACAAAGGCCAGGTGCGGCGCGACGCCGGGGTTGCTCAGCGCCCGTGCCTTTTCAATATCGCCGCTCGCCGCATATTCCAGTGCGGCGCGCACCCCGTGCTTGATCATCAGGTTCACCGTCGCCTCGGGCGCGGCGCCCGGCACCTTGCGCACATATAGCGGCAAAGTGGCCGATGCTTTCCAATATTCGCTCGCCTCGGCCAGGCCGGGCGCGGAGATTGATCCGGTGATGAAGCTGATCCCCACCGGGTCAAACCCTGCGGGCGGCAGCCGCGGCGCGGCATAGCCCGCCCAGAAGCTGTGCCGGTCTCCCGAAACGGTGACAAATCCCGAAATCTTCTCGTCGCGCACCATGTCATAGATTTCCGCGCGCTCGTGGAACGCGCCGCTGAAATCACCGCCGCCAAAGGTGCCATAATCCTTGCCCGGCCATGTCCCCTTCACCATCCCGGCGGGCAGGTTCTGCGCGTCGGTGCGCATGTCGAGCGTGCCATTGGTCACGCCCCAGATCTTCCACGTCGCGGTTGATCGGCTCAGCCGCGCTTTCAGCCACGCCTTCTGCTCGCGGCCCAGCGCGGTATAGGCCGGTTCGTCCTTGCGATAATTGGGGATCGTCTTGTCGCCAATCGCAATGGTCGCGGGCGGATTGCCACCGGCATAATCCTTCCCGCCATCAACAATCTCCATCCACTCCTGCGGAATGACGGGATATTCGCCGGAATCGAGCGCCACCGCCTCGGGCCGATCGGCCGGGTCCGCCATCCGGTAACTGTGCAGGTCGGTCAGGATCAGGTCGATATGCCGGCCATAACGCATCGCGCGATACGCGGTCATGCTGCCCACGGCGGTGCGGTTATTCGCCTCGGTGCCAAATCCATGGTCGTCAAAACTGGCGATGGCGGCCTTTTCCACCACCGGCGGCCCAAACTGGTCCAGCCCCGCGCCAGATGCCTTGCGCACGCGCGACGGGATGAATTCCCACCATGCCTGGTTGGCGGCGACGCGCAGCGGCTGTGCCGGTTCCACCTTGCCGCCATATTTGATGAAACTCTGCCAGCCCTGCCACGAGAATTCGTGATTGTCGCCAATGCACACAAAGGGGAAATGCGCCCGCGCATCCTGGATGTCGGGGTCGTCGATATGCGCGCGATAGATGTGGCGATACCCGGCAAGGTTGGTCGGCACATGGAAATTGCTCACCTTGCGCGCATCGGGCACACGGCCCAGGTCATAAACGGTGCGCGCGTACCGGTGCGAAACCTCGTCGGGATATTCGACCACCTCATAGATGAAGTCGCCCAGATGCAGGACAAAGCCGATCTTGCGCTCGGCGGGCGCGCGCTCATCCTCCCAGATCATCCGGCGATAGGCGTTCTGCGCGCCTTCATTCACGCTGTTGCATGACACAAAGGCAAAACGCACCGGGCGCGGGTCGCTGGCGCGCGGCGCGGTGATGGTGCGGCCAATCCGGCTGCCCGCACCGCTCTGGTCGGAAAAGCGATACCAATAGATTGTCGCGGGCATCAGGCCGCCGATCAGCGCGCGACACGTCCAGTCACTCGCCGCCAGCGCTGGCGCCTGCGCGGTTGCCACCACGCGGCGAAAATCCCGGTCCAGCGCCACCTCAACCGTCAGCGCGTGCTGCGCCCCTTCCGCAAAGGGCCGCCGCGTCCAAAGGATCACACTATGCTCATCGGGGTCGCCCGAGGCCACACCCTGCGGGTAAAGCGCCCGGTCCTCACGCCACGCAATCCGCGACGGCGCAGCGTTCGCCCGCGTCGCCCAGATGCCGATCACCCCCAGCGCTGCGGCGCTCGACAGAAATTGCCGTCGGTCCATGCCGTCCTCCCCATCGCCGCCAATGGCGTCACCGCACCCACCCGGATCACGCACGGCGATGGTCAGCCACCGATGGAACGATATATTACTATCAGGTGTATCATGGCACCAACACGCCGCGAGTCAATCGCCCATCGCGCCAGCGACCCCACTCTCGCGAGCGCCGTGCTCAGGCGTCGATCGAAAGCCTCGCCGGCGCCAAGGCCAACTTCTTCGCGATGTGAATCGCATTGGCGGCGCTGCGCGCCCGGGCAATTGTGATCGTCCCCGACTTTGTCGCTGGCGCCAGCACAAATCGCCCGGTCAGCGTGCTACGCATCTTGCCAGCGACGCCCGGGGCGCGCTTGCCCGGCAGGGAAGGGGAAGTGCTTGCCATGGCTGATAAATGCGCCCGGCAACGCCTTTTCGCAAGCGCGCCTCGCCCGCAGGACCGCGCACTTACCGCCCCAAAGCCCCCTTTATCAGCCCGCGCGTATTCTCCACCCCGTACAGCGCGATAAAGCTCCCCATCCGCGGCCCCTGGCTCGTCCCCAGCAGCGTTTCGTACAGCGCCTTGAACCAGTCGCGCAGGTTCTCGAAGCCGCCAAGCGCGCCAAACTGGCTCTTGCCGATCTCATAGACGATGTTCTGGATCGCCTCGGCATCCGCATCCGCTGGCAACGCCGCCAGTTCGGCGTCGAGCTTCTCCAGCGCTGCCACCTCCACGCCCTCGGGCGCGCGGCGCTTCAACGTCGGGGCGACGAAGTCCCGGCCATAGGCCAGCGCGCGGTCAATCAGCCGGTCGAGTTCGGGGAAGCGTTCCGGCGTGGCGTCGGAGACATAATTGCCCAGATAACCCCATACCTGTTCCTTGGTCGCATCGCCCATCACCCCGACCAGGTTGAGCAACAGGCCAAAGGTCACCGGCAGTTCGCCCGTCGGCAGCTTGCCGTCATGGATATGGTGCACCGGGTTGCCGAGCTTTTCCTTCAGCGCCTGCCCGGCATAATTGCCGCGAAACTGCCAATATTCGTCCACCGCACGCGGGATCACGCCCATGTGCAGCGACTTGGCCTTTTTCGGTTCGCGATAGATGTAAAAGGCCAGGCTCTCTTCCGGGCCATAGGTCAGCCATTGCTCCAGGCTCAGCCCATTGCCCTTCGACTTGGAGATTTTCTCGCCCTTCTCGTCGAGGAACATCTCATAGGTCAGGTTCTCGGGCGGTCGCGCGCCCAGGATGCGGGTGATCTTGCTCGCCTGCGTCACGCTGTCGATCAGGTCTTTGCCCGACATCTCATAATCAACGCCCAGCGCGGTCCAGCGCATTGCCCAGTCGACCTTCCATTGCAGCTTGGCCTTGCCGCCAAAGATGTTCTGTTCGATCCGCTCCCCCTCATCGACAAAGGCAATCATGCCCGTCGCCGGGTCCACCACTTCCACCGGCACCTGCAACACAATGCCGGACTTCGGGCTGATCGGCAGCACCGGGGAATAGGTTGCCTGCCGCTCGGCGCGCAGCGTCGGCAGCATCACCCCCATGATCGCGTCATACCGCTCCAGGATCAGCCGCAGTGTCGCGTCAAACCGGCCAGAGGCATATTCGGTGGTTGACGACAGGAACTCATAGTCAAAGCCATACCGGTCCAGAAAGTCGCGCAGCATCGCGTTGTTGTGCGCGGCGAAACTGTCAAACTTTTCAAACGGGTCGGGCACCTGGGTCAGCGGGCGGCCGAGAAACTCGGTCAGCATCGCCTTGTTCGGCACATTGTCGGGCACCTTGCGCAACCCGTCCATGTCGTCGCTGAACGCAATCAGCCGCGTCGGCGTGTCGCTCAGCGCGTGAAAGGCATTGCGCACCATCGTCGTGCGCAACACCTCGTTGAACGTGCCGATATGCGGCAGGCCCGACGGGCCATATCCCGTTTCAAACAGCATCGGCGCACCGCCCGGCTTGCCCTCCGGGTGCCGCTTCAACAGCTTGCGCGCCTCCTCATAGGGCCAGGCCTTTGATTCAAGCGCGGCGGCGCGAACGGTCAATGCGTCTTCCATGGAATATCGTGTCGATGCTGTTGTTGAAACCAGACAGCAGCGGTTGCGCGAACAGGCCGCCATTTGCAACCTCGCGGCTGACTTTGGTGAACGCGCCACCGCTCCCCGGCGCAGGCCGGGGCCGCGCGCTGATTCAACCCACCCGCAAAACCTGCCACGCCCGCCTCGCGCCCCGGCAATCCCGCCACGTCGCGCAAATTCGTTCCCGAACAGGGAAAAACAGGGAGAAACAGGGAGTGACCATGGCCATAACAGGGAACCACGCTCCCACTTCCCGCGCAGCAACAGGGAGCGATCAGGGAAAAAACAGCGAACGAAGCCAAAGCGCCTCCCGTCATGCCGGACCCGCTCCGGCATCCACTGCGCCACAAACCCCCCAGCCCCCGCTCATGCGGAACGGTGGACCCCGGAACAGGTCCGGGGCGACGACCGGGCACGGGCCGGTGTCACGCTTGCCACAACACATAACGAACCCGCCCGTCCCCACCCGCACCCCGCCAGCAGGGAAATGGCCACCCGGGGAACGGCACGCCCCCACCCCAATCCGTCGTGCCGGACCCGTTCCGGCATCCACCGCGCCGCAAATCCCGCGGCCCCTGTCCGTGCGGAACGGTGGATCCCGGAACAGGTCCGGGGTGGCGAAGGGTCACGGGCCGGTGCCACGCTGGCCACAACACATAACGAACCCGCCCGTCCCCACCCGCACCCCGCCAGCAGGGAAATGGCCACCCGGGGAACGGCACGCCCCCACCCCAATCCGTCGTGCCGGACCCGTTCCGGCATCCACCGCGCCGCAAATCCCGCGGCCCCTGTCCGTGCGGAACGGTGGATCCCGGAACAGGTCCGGGGTGGCGAAGGGTCACGGGCCGGTGCCACGCTGGCCACAACACATAACGAACCCGCCCGTCCCCACCCGCACCCCGCCAGCAGAAAAATGGCCACCCGAGAAGCAGCACGCCCCCACCCCAATCCGTCATGCCGGACTCGTTCCGGCATCCACCGCGCCACAAACCTCCCGGCCCCTGTCCGTGCGGAACGGTGGACTCCGGAACAGGTCCGGGGCGACGAGCGGGCGCGGACCGGTGCCACGCTCGCCACAACACATGACGAACCAGCCCATCCCCGACGCCCCCCCGCCAGCAGAAAAATGGCCACCCGAGAAGCAGCACGCCCCCACCCCAATCCGTCATGCCGGACTCGTTCCGGCATCCACCGCCCCGCAAACCTCCCGGCCCCTGTCCGTGCGGAACGGTGGACTCCGGAACAGGTCCGGGGTGACGACCGGGCGCGGGCCGGTGCCACGCTGGCCACAACACATTCCAACCGCACCCCGCCCGAAAATTCCCTGCCGCCAGCCCGAAAAAACACAGAAATTCCCTGCCAATTCCCTGCCGGCAGGGAAATTGCCGCGCGGGCCGGGCGGCCTGTTCCCCCGATGTTCCGACTGCGCTAGGATAGGGTGATGCCGTCACTTCCCTATCCCGCGCTCCACGCCAGCCATGGCGGGATCTGGATTGCCCAGCCGGACGGCGAGTGCCGCACGGTTGGGCGCGGCGAGGCGATCCGGCTCGCCGCCGACACGCCGATGATCATGCTTGGCGCGCCGCTCATCGGCCAGCGGCTTGGCCATGCCGAGCTGTCGGGGCTTGATCTGCTTGAGCTCTTTGCGTTCCTCTTCCCGGCGCGCTTCATGGTGCCCACACCGCGCGGCCTCGCGCGCGCCACCGGGCTGGAGGTGCCGCTCCGGGATGAGGATGTCGCGCCCTTCCTGTTGCGCGCCACCGCCGCGCTGCTCGACACCGCATCGGGCAACTGGCCCGAGCGCGAGGGCGCCTGGACGTCACTGCAATCGCTGCTGCGGCTGCGCTGGCCGTGGACCCCGGCGCTGATCGACCGCATCCGCAAGCCCGCCACCGCCGAGCGCTGGCTGTTCTCAAAATTGCCCGAATGGTCAGAGGTTGCCCCGCGCCCCGCGCCGCGTACCATCTCGCTTGATCCGGTCCAGACGGCGGATCGCCTCGCCCGGCTGGTCGGCAGCGGCGCCGAACAACGCCCCGGCCAGCGCGCCTATGCCGAGGCCGCGATGGAGGCGTTTGCCCCGCGCATGGTGCGCGACGCGCCCAATCTCGTGCTGGCAGAGGCCGGGACCGGCATTGGCAAGACGCTCGGCTATCTCGCCCCCGCTTCGCTCTGGGCTGAACAGGCTGGTGGCGCGGTGTGGGTGTCGACCTTCACCAAGGCGCTGCAACGCCAGCTCGCTCAGGAAACCACCCGGCTGTTCCCCGACGCCGAGCTGCGCCGCGCCAAGGTCGTCACGCGCAAGGGCCGCGAGAACTATCTCTGCCTGCTGAATCTTGAGGATGCGCTGCAGGGTGGTTTCGCCGGTCGCGCCGCCATCCTCGCACAGCTCGTTGCGCGCTGGGCGGCGTACAGCGCCGATGGCGACATGATTGGTGGTGACCTGCCCGGCTGGCTGCCGACGCTGTTTCGCCGCAACGGTTCGACCGCGCTGACCGACCGGCGCGGCGAGTGCGTCTATGCCGGCTGCCCGCATTACCGGAAGTGCTTCATCGAACGCGCCGCGCGCGCCTCGGCGGAGGCCGACATTGTCATCGCCAACCACGCGCTGGTGATGGTCAATGCGGCACGTGGCCGCGAACTGGCGACACGTCCGACGCGCTATGTGTTCGACGAGGGGCATCACATCTTCGACGCCGCCGACGCGATGTTCTCGACTGCGCTTACGGGTCAGGAGACGATCGAACTGCGCCGCTGGATCCTCGGCCCCGAAAGTGGCGGGCGCGGGCGTCGGCGCGGGCTGGCCGCGCGATTGTCTGACGTGGCGAGCTATGATGAGGCGGGTGGCCTCGCCATCGCCGACGCGGTCCATGCCGCCCAGGCGCTGCCCGGTGACGGCTGGCTGCAACGCGTCGCCGAGGGCCAGCCCTTCGGCCCGCTCGAGGCGCTGCTCGGTGCGGCGCGCGGCCTGGTCTATGCCCGTGCCGAGACGGAGGGTGATGCCGGTTACGGGCTGGAGACCGAGCTGGCCGAACCCGACCCGACACTGATCGAGGCCGCCGGCCCCGCCGCCCAGGCGCTCGACGCGCTCGTCCGCCCGCTCGTTACGCTTGGCCGTCGGCTTGAGGCGGTGCTGGCTGAGGCGCCCGACTGGATGGACGGCCCGGCGCGCGCGCGGATCGAAGGCGCGATCGCCTCGGTCGGCTGGCGCGCCGAGACCGTCGCGGCGTGGTTGTCGCTGCTCGCGCGGATCGGCGGGCCGGTCGCGCATGACTTCATCGACTGGCTCGCGGTCGACCGTGTCGAGGGCCGCGAGTATGACATCGGCCTGCATCGTCACTGGCTCGATCCCGGCAAGCCCTTTGCCGACACCGTGCTGCGCTCGGCGCATGGTGCGCTCGTCACCTCGGCGACGTTGCGCGGCGGCGAGGACTGGGCGGTGGCCGAGGCGCGCACCGGCGCCAACCATCTCGAACGCCCGGCCTCGCGCTTCGCCGCGCTCAGCCCGTTCGACTATGCCACCCAGGCCGAGGTGCTGATCGTCACCGACGTCAAGCGCGGCGACATGGCCAGTCTCGCCAATGCCTATGCCCGGCTCGCCGTCGCCTCGGGCGGCGGGATGCTCGGGCTGTTCACCGCGATCCGGCGGCTGCGCGGCGTCCATGCCCGCATCGCCGACCGGCTGGCGCGAGAGGGGCTGCCACTGCTCGCCCAGCATGTCGATCCGATCGACACCGGCACGCTGGTCGATATCTTCCGCGACGATGCCCATGCCTCGCTGCTCGGCACCGATGCGCTGCGCGACGGCGTCGATGTGCCCGGCGGCTCGCTGCGGCTGGTGGTGCTGGAGGGCGTGCCCTGGCCCAAGCCGACCGTGCTCCACGCCGCGCGGCGCCTTGCCGGGGGCGGTTCGGGCTATGACGACCGCATCGTCCGCGCGCGGCTGGCGCAGGCGTTCGGTCGCCTGATCCGCCGCGCCGATGACCATGGCACGTTCGTGCTGCTCTCCGCTGCCATGCCCTCGCGCCTGCTCAGCGCCTTTCCGCCGGGCGTCGGTATCGCGCGCGTGACGCTTGATGAGGCGGTTACCCGCATTGCCCATCTTCCCTCCGCGCCGCGCCTCGGGCATGAGGCAGCTGGACGCCTGACGGAGTCGCCATCGGCATGAAGACACTGACGCTACTCCGCCACGCCAAATCCGGCTGGGACGACCCGGCGTTGCGTGACGTTGACCGTCCGCTCAACGCCAAGGGCAAGCGTGCGGCGGCACAGGTCGGGCGGCACTGGCGCAGCCTTGATCTTGCCTTCGACACCGTCATTGCCTCGCCGGCAGTGCGCGTTGCCGAAACGCTTGAGCATGTCGCTGGCGGCTATGGCTCGGAACTCCCTGCCACGGTTGATCGCCGGGTCTATCTCGCCTCGGCGGTGACATTGCTCGATGTTGTGCGCGAGCTGCCCGACAGCGTCGGAAGCGCGCTGCTGGTTGGCCACAACCCCGGCCTTGAAGACCTGGTGCTGATGCTGGTGCCCGACAATGACCATGAGCCGCTGCGCGATGCCGTGGAGGAGAAATTCCCCACGGCCAGCACCGCGCGGCTGACCTTTGCGATTGATCGCTGGGCCGATGCCGGTGCCAATGGCGCGGTGCTCGACCTGTTCGTCCGCCCGCGTGATCTCGACCCGGCGCTGGGGCCGGAAGCCGACTAGCGACCCTCCATCTTCGCCTTCAGGCCCGCGAACGCCTTGAGCGGACCGGCCTCTTCCTCGCTGATCACCCCCGCCGCCCGGAGCGCGGCCGCCGCACCAGGGCCGCGCGGATAGGGGTCAAGCGCCAGTGCCATCGTCTCCGCCGCTGCCTCACCCAGGTCGATCGCGGCGCCATCGTACAGCATCGTGTCCAGCGCATCCTCGTCGAGCTCGATCTCACCCTCCACGGTGACGTCATCGACGACGAAACGCAGCGCGACAGGCTCGTCGATCACACCCGGAACCGGATCGTCGGTGATGACACAGGCCTGCACCACCCGCCCGCGCACATGGCCATGCGCGATCACGCCTTGTGCATCGCGGCGCAGCCGGAACTCGGCCTCCAGTGACTCGACATCCTTGAGGTCAAAGCGCGTCGCCAGTGCCGCGCGTTCGGCGGCGTCGGCGGCAATCCGCACGGTGCGTTCCCCCTCACCGATCGTGTCCGCCCGTTCGACACGGGAGAATTCCGGCGCACTCATGGCAGCTTGCCATCGAGCAGCGCGGCGGCGGGCGTCGCGGTGAGTGCGTCGCGATAGGCCAGCAGGGCTGTCTCGACATGCGCCAGCGCCGCCGGATCAGGCGCCACGCCGCGCCACAGGTTGCGTACCAGCGCGGCGCCAAGCGTGCCATCGGCCAGCGCGGTTCGGTACGCGCCAAGTCGCCCGCCGAGCATCCCCATCATGTTGCCGATATGCTTGCCGACGACGATGTCGCCAATGCCAAGCTCACGAAGTTGCCCGTCCATGTCCTCGACGAAACGCTCGGTCAGGCGCGCGCTTGGTGCTGCGGTGTCGGGTTCCCCCTCCAGCCGCAGCAGCACGAAGGTGAGGATCGTGGCGACCATGTCGAAGCGGCCATCGACCGAATCGGGCACGGTGCCGGGGTCATACCAGTGCGACAACCGCGCCTGGGCGACGATGGCGGTGTATAAAGGCAGTGCGGTCTGGTCGCGCTGACCGAACAATCTGGCGATGAAGCCCATGCTAATCCGTCTCTGAAAGGGCGGCGCCCTTGTTTGGCCGCGTTCATCCGCATATTGAGCGGACACGCGCATGATGCAATGCGCCTTGATAGATGATCGCGCCTGCGGTGGAGAAGAGTAGAATGCGTATCAAGTCCGCCCGGATGACCGCCCTGATCGCGCTGGCTGCGCTCGGTGCCTGCACGCCGCTGCGCACCCACCAAGGCTATGTGATTGATGCCGATCTGGTCAATTCGGTGCAGGCCGGCGTCGATAACCGCCAGTCGGTGCTCGCGGTGCTGGGCAAGCCAAGCTTCACCAGCCAGTTCAACCAGGGCGACTGGTATTATATCGCGCGCGACTCACGCAATTTTGCCTTTAACAAGCCGCGCGCCAAGGAACAGATCACGCTGCGCGTGACGTTCAGCCCGGCGGGCACCGTCACCGGCATCTACAAGACCGGTGTTGACCAGGTCGCCTCGCTCAAGCCCTATGGCAAGAAGACGCCGACCCTGGGCAAGGACCGCAGCTTCTTTGACGAGCTGTTCGGCAATATCGGCACCGTTGGCGCGGTTGGCGGCGGCCAGGGTGATGGCGGCGGGCGCGACACGCCGTAGTTGCAGGGCGCTCCGCCGCAATAACCTGTCCCATTGCTGACGATCCGGTTCGCCACGCGTTCATCGCCGTGGTGCCATTGGTCATGCCACGGTCATGGCGTGGGAGGGGCGCTGCATTGGCCGGACATGGAGACGATATTATGCGCAAGACAATCCTGACGGCACTCATGGCTGCGGCCATCATGCCGGTGGCGGCACAGGCGCAATCACCGGGTGAATTGCGGCATGATCGCCGCGCCATTCGCCATGAGCAGCGTGAACTGCAGGACGCCCGCCGCGATGGCGACCGTGCCGATATTCGCGAGGAACGCCGCGATGTGCGCGGCGCGCGGCAGGAATATCGCGAGGATCTGCGAGACCGCGATCGCCGCTGGGCCCGCAATGACTGGCGTAGCTGGCGTGACAATCGCCCCGGCTATTATGGCCGTGGCAACTGGAACGCACCGTTCCGCTACAACGCGTTTCGCGTCGGTTTGCGGATTGCCCCGCTATATTATGGCAACCGCTTCGTGATCGCTGATCCGTGGCGTTACCACCTGCCACAGCCAGGCTGGGGCCGGACCTGGGCGCGTCACTATGACGATGTGCTGCTGGTCGATACGCGGCGCGGCATCGTCATCGACGTGATCCGCGGCTTCTACCGCTAGACTGACGAACATATTGGCCCGGGCGGAGGCGACTCCGTCCGGGCTTTTGCGTGCCGGTTGACGATGAGAAACAGCCGGCGAGGGTGCTGCCCGAAAAGGCGGTGATGTTGAATCAGCCTGGCACCGCGCGGCGTCACCGCACCGTGAACACCACCTGGTCGACGACATGGCCGCCGGTATCGAGCAGGCGCAGGCGGTGCTGGCCGGGTGCGGCGAGGATTTGTGGCACTGAGTCGGCGCCGCCGATGTCGCGCTTGTCGAGCATCAGGCGGTGGGCGGTGGCCGCGCCCGTCACCGTTACCGCGAGGCGCTGGCGGTCGGGCGGAATGTCAGGATCAATGGCATAGACGCTGCCCGACACGGGATTGGTAATGCGCGGGCGACGCGATTCGGATGGCGCGAAGGTGACATGGCTCATCGCGGTGCCGGCCAGGAAATATTCGCGGCGCGGCTGTTCGATATGGTCAGCGAAGGTCACCATGCGCTCTTCAATGCCGCCGGGGCGCACCGGTGGCTGCGGGTGGCGCTCGGCACCAAGCGCGAGCATCAGGTCACGCCAGACCGGTGCCGCGCCGCTGGTGCCGGAGACAGCGCGCATCGGATCACCCTCCAGGTTCCCGACCCACACCGCCACGGTGTAGCGATCATTGAAGCCGACACACCAATTGTCGCGCATCGCCTTTGACGTGCCGGTCTTGACCGCCGCCCAGAAGGGCAGGCGCAGGGCGGAGTCGAGCCCGAAGGTCACGGCGCGGGCATTGGCGTCGGCCAGCATGTCGCTGACCAGCCAGGCGGCCTGTGGCGTGGTGATGGCGCGCGCGGGCTGACGCGGGTCTTTCATGGTCAGGCGCAGCGGCGCCCAGCGTCCGGCATTGGCAAGGCTGCGATAGGCATTGGCCTGTTCAAGCAGGGTGACCTCGGCCGAGCCAAGCGCCAGCGAGAAGCCATAATAATCACCATCCTCGACCAGCCCGCGATAGCCGCTGTCCCATAGCCGGTCGCGAAATGGTTCGACCCCGACCAGCAGCAAGGTGCGCACGGCGGGCACGTTGAGTGACCCGGCGAGCGCCGAACGCGCCGACACTGGCCCCTTGAAACCACGATCATAATTTTGCGGGACATATAGCCCCGAGGCCGTGTCGAGCTGGACGGGCGAATCGTCGAGGATCGAGGCCGGGGTGAGATAACCCTTTTCCATCGCCTGGGCGTAGAGGAACGGCTTGAGTGTTGATCCGGCCTGGCGATAGGCATTGGCGCCATCAACCGAGGCTGCGGTGGAATTGCCGCCGATGCCGCCGACATAGGCGAGCACATCGCCGCTGGCATTGTCGATGACCACTGCCGCGCCGTCGCGCGCGCGGCTGCCGCCCAGCCCCTGCAACTGGCGGCGCAGCGCAACGATGGCGAGCTTCTGGATGTCAAGATCGAGCGTGGTGGTGATGCGCAAGCCGGGCCTGGTCAACAAACGCTGCGACAGGTGCGGGGCAAGGCCGGGGTCGAGCCGCAGGCTGCGTGTCGGGCCGAGCATCGAGGCGGCTTCACCGCTCAGCCGGGCGCAGTCATTGCCATGGGCCAGGGCGCAGGCGCGACGCGCGACAGTGCCCACGCTGGCCTGTGGCTCGGGCAGCAGCGCGGCGAGCAGCAGGGCATCATCATGGGCAAGCGCATCCGGCGTCTTGCCGAACAGGCCGAGCGCGGCAGCGCCAATGCCCTGAGCCTCGCCGCGAAACCCGGCGAGGTTGAGATAGGCCTCGAGAATCTCGTCCTTGTTCCAGCCCCGCTCAAGCGCCCAGGCGGCACGCATCTGGCGCAGCTTGTCACGCCAGCCGCGTGCACCGGGGGTGGCAAGATCAGGCGCGAGGAAGCCGGCGACCTGCATCGACAAGGTGCTGGCCCCGCGCGACCGCGCACCCTTCATCCGATCACGCGCGGCTCCGGCCAGGGCGAGGAAATCCACCCCGCCATGACTGTAGAAGCGCCGGTCTTCGGCGGCGATCAACGTCTCGCGGGTGACCGGCGAAATCTTGTCGAGCGGGGTCCAGCCCAGGCGCCGCGCCGCGAAATCGACGCGCGCGGAATCGAGCAGCCGACCGTGCCGATCATAAAGCCATGCCTCGGACGGGTGCCAGCCGGCGACGACCTGGCGGTAGGACGGCAATGGCGGCGGCATGGTGATATAATCGGCGATACCGAGCAGCAGCGCGACCAGGCCGATGCCGGCAAAGGCCTTACCCTCGCGCGTGCCGAGCGCGGTGAGCCAGCGGCCGGGGTCGATCGCGGCGAGGCGCCAGAAGCGGGCTTCGAGCCAGGTTCGGCCGCGCCTTCCGATCTCCGCCAGTGCCGAAAGCCATTTTTGCCGCATGTGATCAGGCTATCATGGGAGGGACGGAATGGAAGGGGAATGGTCTGGAGAGGAGGCTGCTCTTTGGCAAGGCATGCCCGCGAACATTTCGCTACACGCCCTTTCCAAGAACGCGGCATTCCGACAGGCCCGGCTTCATTTGGCCAGGCTGTCTCTGGCCGCCTCGACAGAGCAGGACCGCCTGATCGCCCAAATTATAATAATCTTGCGACAATTTTAAATTATCATTGGATATTCTAGCTGCCAAATAATCATCCTCTCCCCAATATCGCGTTTCTAAATAAATATAACCTCGGCCCTTTTCGTAAACCCTTCCCAAGACAATGAAATATCGGTTCGGAAAGATCTTGTCAGCATCGAGCGCACTTTGCTCACTACGCGCATAAGAGGTTTCATAGCCATTAGCAGAAATTGCACGGAGTTTTTGCACGCGTGCGCATCGCTGCAGCGACGCCTGCATATCCGTTCCGTGCTTTGCGATTTCGCAATCAACGACGACATATCGCCCCGGGACCAATGCCTCCATTCTGGCACGGGCAAAATTCCTTGGAAATGTTGCGGTGACGCCACCGAAAGAAATGCTCGGCGACCCATCGGCAGCGGACCCGATGTGGGAGATCTTCCCGACGATGTAATATTTTGAGCGATCCCTAATCGCCAGCTTCGCCTGTCCGATACTCCACAGGCGCACCTCTTCGGTCGTTATGACGTCACGTCCGGCAGGTGCCGACTGATTTCGTGAAAAATTGCAGGACGTCACGAGCGCAGCGATGATCAGCAACATTGCCGGATATCTTCTCATCATGAGCACGCCAGCGACTTTCGTCTGGCTGAGATCGGTGAACTCGTGCATTGCCGAGGTGCTCGCCCCCCGTACCTGCGACATATCGGATAAGGCATCGATCATCGATCACCACAATCTTGTGGCGAGTCCTTCGCTTCCCACACTTTGCCGGTCCGTAGATCGCGCGTTCGATAGGTAATGCCGCGAAAGTCGCCGGGCGGGCAGTGCGCGGGCAACGCGATTACGCACAGCAGTACCCGGTCACCGACGCGACTAAAGGCAAAGGGTGGCGGCTCCCGCTTCGTCCACACGCCGTCATCGAGGCTTTGCCGTATGCCGTTCGTGTACTCAATGCCACCACCATAAGGAATCCAGATGTTGCCATGGTAACGGTACGGGTTCTTTTCCCATCGCCACGTGTCGAGCGTCTCAAAATGCGATCCCGACCTTCTGTCGTCTTGCCAGTGACTTAGGACAATCTCGCTGATGCGGCCGGGATAGCAGGTGCCGATCTTTGGAAAGGCGTTGCGTGGCGTCGGCAGGACACTTTGTCGCCACCGCTCTTTACGCGCGCTCTCCGCTGCGTCGCGCCTTATGCGCGCCAATTGCCGACCGTGCTCTTCTGGCGTTATGTGGGGCATATCGATGGCATTGGGGCTATCCCATCCATCGAGTACACCCGCGCCGTCATCGATTGTATCGTTGCTATCAGGGGCTGCGAAATTCGCCATGCCGTCCGCCTGGTCGCAGCCGGAGAGCAGCAGGAAGCACGCGAGAATTCGCACCTGCATCAAACGCTCCCAATACCGCGTGGACTCGCGACGGCGCAATTCACGTTGTTCCCTATATGTTCAAAAGGTTTGCTTTGCAAGGTTAAAGAGCGCGCGGAGCTCTATCGCTCCACGCGCTCGGCAAATGGTTCATGTGATGGGGCGACGAGAGGAAATCACTTGATTCAAAGCTCCGACCAACAGTAGAACAAGTCGCGAACACTTCTGTCGGCTGAGGGATGTGATTTGGCGAAGGCGATATATTCGATCTTGCCGCTCCTGCTCATGCTGTCGGCCTGCGAGCGCGATTACCCTTCGGACGAACTGGCGCGACATATCGTATCCGAGTGCGGGCTGACGGTTGACCTTATACAAGGTGAATCGGGATTCGATTATGCGGGTGTAATGATCTACGTCAAAAAAGTACCTGACGCGGAGTTCAAGCGAAAACTGCGCTGTGTTCGTGCGATTTTTTTCCTGCGCAGGCTTCGCGCCGACATATCAAACGGTTCAGAACTCCCAGTCCATGACGTTTCCATCGGCTAGCATTGGCCGGCCCTAATCAGGCCTAACCCCCCTGCCAAAATAATAGCTTTCGTCACTTGATCCATCAAGGAAGTCGTTTGTGTGCACGGCATTGATGATGAAGCGCACGTCGGGATAAAATTTCGACATCACGACATCCAGGTTCGTCGGCCCCTGCCCAGCCGTGGTGTGGCGAAAAGGGTCGTACCAGGGCAGCGGGTGTGTATGCTCGGCGATAACCAGCCTGAATCCTTTGAGCTCCGGTAATCGACCGAAGGGCAATTTCCGCCCTGTCTTGAAGTCACGGAAGACGATCCCATTTTGGTCTTTTGCCGCGACCGTTCGCGTCGTGAATGCGCGCGCGTCATTCAGGCTCTGATAGACCAGCAGTGCATGTTCGAGCGGTGGCTCGGTACTTTTCGACGCCGCGAAAACTGCTTTCTCGCGTCGCACGAATTCCGGCATGTTACGCCGAAAGCGCGTGATAAAATCAGGCGGTGAGTCGATGACATATTGATCCCTCCCGGCGGGGATACGTAGCCAGCGCCGCAGCGCCGGCGATGGGAGCACGTCCTGATGTATCGCCGTCGGGGCGCCGCCATCGCCCGCTGCGATCAAACGAGGGGCACGACTCGACTGATCACTGCCCGGCGCCGGTTCGCCAGACAAATGGTCGCGACTTCCTTCTTCCGCGGTGAGCGCGGCAGTGGTGAAATGCGGTTCTACATCCGGAAGGTAGAAGCGATCCGGAAGGTAGAAGCGTTCACCAGATCGGCTGAATTGAAAGGTGTCGCCGATGCCTCGACCCGTGCTGCCGAAATAGGTAACAGGAACAAAGCGGTTTGGACCATGGTCGGGTTCGCCCTCTAAACCCCGAGCGGACGGCGCGGCGGCAGGACGAAATTCGGCGCCTGTCGCGCGCGTATCGATCGACGTCGCCGAAGCCATTTGATCCGCGCGTCCGGTCGATGTGCGAGATTCCTCGCGTGGCTCAATCAAAGCCGATGCGGATTCCCCGGAGGCGTTGTCGATGGGCTGGCCGTCTCCTGGGCCGTGATCGCGCTCCATGTTCGGCCCCTCAAGATCACTAGCCATGACACGCGGCAGGTTCCCAATCCCCTCTACCGATCGCCGGTCAATGTTGCGGGTCGCTCTCTCGACCAGGCGATCAACAGCATCCTGCGAAAGCTCGCGCCGAACCGCCGGGGGGATTTGCGCGATTGAGGTAAAATTCTCTCCCAGGCCGTTCCCCAACGCGTCAGCCTCGGCGGCGGCATTCGCTGACGCCACTTGCCGTGCGTGATCAGCCCGCATCATCCGCCAATTGAGTTCATCGAGCGCCTTTTGCCGGCGTTCGTCATCGACGCCCGGCTCGCTGACGATCCGCGTCGCGGTCGCCGCCGGATCGGCGGGCAGTGCCCGCTTCGAGCCACGCGCGCCGAGCAGTGCCATATGCTGCGCCACATCCAGCCGTACCTCGTCCGGCAGTGCCGCGTACCAGCCGTCGCCGTGATGCGCGATCAGCGCGTCGAGCGTGTCTGGCCCCATTGCCGCTGCCGCCCAGCTCCGCGCTGCGTCACCATTGTAGCGTTGCAGCAGGGTCGGAAGCACAGCCTGTTGCTCGTCGGGGCTGATTACCAGCATCCGGTCGCGCAGTTCGTCCGGTGACATTTTCGGCGCGGGCGGGGCGAAGGGGGCGGCGGCGAGGTCGCCGGCCTCGACATCGGCGATGGCGCGCTCATCGGCAAAGCGTGGCGCGAGGCCGGTCAGCGCCTTGTGCTTGTCGTCGGGGCGCATGTCGGCGCCGTGGCGCCTGATCGCGACCAGCGCACCGATGGCGTCATCAGGTGCGCGGGCATCAACATGTGCAAGATGGATCGTGGACTGGTAATCATTTGCTGCCGCCTCTGCCTCGGCATCGGACTGGGCAGCGAGCCTTGCCTGCAGGCGCACTGCGCTCTTGCCGGCGTCGATATGCCAGGCGTAGCGATCTGGCGCGTCGATCTGGTCGAGCGCAGCACGCGCATGGCGCGCAGGCGGTGCGCGGTCGCGGTCCATCTGCGCCACGGCGGCATCGAGCGCGGCACGGGTTCGCGTGGCGGCTTCTTGGCGACGTTGCTGGTCATCGGCGGGTGACGGCGCAGGCTGCGTGTCACCGACAGCGATATTGACTGGCCCGGCGCCGGGCATCGGCATGGCTTCGGGCCGGTCCGCTGGCGTTGACAATGGGTCGGTGGCCGGCGCCAGGCCAAAGGGGTCTTTCCCGGGTTCGAAATAGGGCATGAGCTGCTCCTGCTGATGGGCGCGTGCGGGACGCGGGGAGCAGCAGGATTTAGAGCGGTTTCCGTTCATTCAGGTTCATAGCCGCATGATCTGAAGTAGTTTGCGCATTCGTTGGGCTGGAAGATGTCGACGAGCCTGCCGATCAAGTCCCACAATCCGCTGACGGTTCGTTCGCCCGCCTTACGGAGCATGGCCTTGAGCCGGGAGAATGCCTTCTCGATAGGGTTGAAGTCCGGGCTGTAGGGCGGGAGGAAGCGAAGGGTTGCGCCGGCCGCTTCGATCCTCTCCTTCACAGCCGCCCGTTTGTGGCTTGAGAGGTTGTCCATGATGACCACGTCGCCTGGCCGCAGCGCGGGCACCAGAACCTGCGCCACATAGGCTTCGAACCAGTCGCCGTTGATCGGCCCATCCAGCACCATCGGCGCGACCATGCCGGTCATACGCAGACCAGCGACCAGCGTGGTGGTTTTGCGATGGCCGTGCGGAAAGCCCATCCGCAGCCGTTCGCCTTTCCGACAGCGACCGTGACTGCGGGTCATATTGGTGGCGGTCCAGGTCTCATCGATGAAGACAAGGCGTTCGGGTTCAAGGTCGAGCTGGCCCTCGAACCAGTGCTGGCGTTGCCTCAGGACATCGGGACGGTCCTGCTCGATCGCGTGCCCGGTCTTTTTTTACGCGTGATCCCGTGCCGGGCAAAAAAACGATGCACCGTGCCGATCCCAACCACGGCGCCGCGCTCGATCAGCCGCGCCTGTATCTCGACCAGCGTCATGTCGCCCTGCTCGGCAATCAGCTCCCGAATGAAGCCGCCGTGCGCCTCGATCTTGCCTGAATGTCGGTCCCCTCCGCGCGGCTTGGCCAAAGCCTGACCATGCTTCAGGGCGAGTTGTCGCCAGCGGATCGCGCTCGACACGCTGACCCCAAAGCGGGCTGACGCCGCGCGGCAACTCAGGCCGCCATCAATCGCTGCGACAACCCTGTCCCGAAGATCCTGTGAAAGCGTTCGTGCCATCCATGCTGGCCTCCTGCCACCAGCAGGAAGTTTGAATCACACCCAAGCCGTAAAGGGAATCCCTATCGATTCCGTTCGTACGGAAACCGCTCTAAGCGCCGATACGAGATGTTGAATCAGGCTGTGGCGGTGGGGCGTGGCTTGCGCTGATCGCCCATTCTATCGTTAGCCTTCGGGGGCATTGTTGAGGGTAGCAGGGGCAGAGCGCCCATCATTGCCCGGAATTCGTTTCATGATGCTTGTCGTTGACCAAGAGATCGGAAAGCTGCTTCCCCGGCTTTCGCCGGGGAAGGACAGCTACTGGCGGTCAACAATCATGGGAGCGCTCGGCCGTGCTCTACCCTCACCGTGCCGCCACCGTCACCATCGCATTGGGCCATTGCGCGCGGATCGCGGGGGAATACATCGCCTCGACGCGGCTGGGGGGCAGGTTGAACCGGCCCGCCGTGTTGAGGCGCAGGACATAGGCGACGGTGAAGGTGCCGCGCGGTACCCAGGCGAAATAGGCGCGCCAGGAGTCGTTGCGGCGCTCGACATAGGCTGGCTGGGCGCCGGACTGGATTTCCCACAGCTTGCCATCATCATCTCGCGCCAGCGTGTCGGTGCCGTCGCCCAGGCTGCCCTGATCGCCGAGCATCTTTGACTGGCCGCCAAGATTGCCGAGGATCGTGGCACCGGCCGGGATCGGATCATTGATCACCACCCAGTTGCGATCCGCGCTGGCCTGAACCGAGATGATCACCTTGATCACATCGCCGCGCGTCAGCACGCCCTTGGTCCGCGCCTGCACCACCTCAACCTTGCGGGTCATGACATAACCGGCATTGAGCGGCTTGAGCAGCGGCACGGCGGCTGAAACCGAGACGCTGGCCCAGGGTCCGGCGCCACCCGATTGCGCCAGGCGCAGCGGGGTTTGCGCCGCCGGCAGCGGGAAGCTGATCAGCCGCTGGTCAGCGGCGAGCGGCCAGCCGCGACTGGCCGTTGCGTTGCCCAGCCCGAGCGATGTCGTGCCGGTAATGGCGGTCGCGGGATAGAGCGCGGCGAACTTGCGTGCGGCGATGGTGCCCCAGGCATTGGCCAGCGTGGTATCCCAGCGGCCATGTGACTGGCGCAGCGCAACCCCGACCATCATCTTGCCGGCGTCATCCTGCCAGCCCGGCCGCCCGAGCGTGGCAATCAGCGCCTTGATCGCGGATTCGTCGCTCGACACCATCATCCACCAGGCCGAATTTGACGAGTCCGTCAGGTCGAGCCGGGTGCCCTCATAGACGAGGCGGGTGCGCAGGACGGATTCCGCCGCGAGCTTCAAGGCATTGCCATTGGTCAGACCCGGAATGTGATCGAGCGCAATGAGATAGTCAGCGAGCGTGTCGGTTGGCATTTCACGCGGGGTCATGCCGATCTGACCGAGCATGTCGGGCGTTGCCGCGCCGTTACGTGCCAGCGCGGCGAGCGCGACGACACGTTGCAGGCGGACATCACCATATTCGTCATGGCGCAAGCGGCCGTTCAGCACGTCCTTGAGGCCCTGGATCATGCGCGCCCTGGGTGCCTCGGGGATGGGCAGGCCAGCATCTGCCGTCATCGACAGCACATAGGCGGTCAGCACTTCCGAGCCGTTGAGCGTGTCCGAAGGCCAATAGCGCAACAGCCCGTCCGACGCCTGATAGGTCGGAATGTCGCCCGCCAGCCGTGCCCAGCCCGGCCCGTCGCCCAGCGCGACGATCCGGCTCAGCCGCTGTTCAAAGCAATCATAGGGATAGGCGGCCATGAAGGCGCGTACCCCGGCCAGGGGTGGCGCGAGATTGTCATCCAGCCGGATGTCCACCACGCCGCGACCGGCAAGGGCACCGGCAGGCGGGGCGATGGCAATGGAGGAATTGGTGCCAATACGCGCCAGTGTCGCCGCCCAGACCTCGACCGGGAAGACCGGCACGATGCTCTGGCTGACCGTGACCTGGTCACTTGCCTTGCCATCTTCGGAGCGGGCCGAGACGTGCCATGACACCGCGCCCTGGGTGTCGGGTGCGGTCAGGTTCCACGCGACCGGCACAGCGCCGCCAGCGGGGATGGTCACGGTAATCGGCTTGCCCGAGGCAATGCGCGGGGTCAGGTCAACATTGGCGGTGACGGTCATCGGCCTGGCCGAGCCGTTGCGCAGGGTGAAGGTGGCGGCGAAATAATCGCCACCGCGCACCAGCGGCGGAATGCCGGCGTAGATCGACAGGTCCTGCGCGGTGCGCACACTGGCCATGCCGGTGCCGAACAATTGCGCGCCGTCAGTCGCGATGGCGACCAGCCTGAACGACGACAGGGCATCGCTGAGCGGCACGGCGATGCGCGCATGGCCATTGGCATCAAGCGCGACATGCCCCTTCCACAGCAACACCGGCTGGAAATTCTCGCGGTTCAGGCCGGAGGCATCACCGCCGCCGCCGCCCGCCTCGACCGCCTTGCGACCATAATGGCGCTTGCCGACCACCTGGGTCTGTGCGGTTGAGGTAAGCACCGAGATTGGCCGTTCGCCCATCATCGCGGTCAGCACGTCCCAACTGTCATTGGGGGCAAGCTGGAGCAGGGCCTGGTCAACCGCGGCAAAGGCCAGATCAGCCGACGCCGCTGGCTTGCCATCGGGCGTCCGGACCTCAACATCGATCTGTGCGGTGTCGCGCACGGCATAGCGTTCACGGTCGGCCTTGACCGCGACCTTCAACTGATGCGCTTCCCAGCCAACCTTTACCTTGGCGATGCCGATGCGGTAACTCGGCTTGGCGAGATCGACCAGCGCGGTCGGTTCCTGGCCTTCGGGCGGGCTGCTGGCGAGGCCGAGTGACTGGGCGATGCCGTGCAGCCAGCTCCACACCCCGCCATGGGTGCGGCCGCGCACGACCATGACCGACACAAACACATCGGGCGCATAGCTGCCGGGCATGGTCACCTCGACCACCGGGTCAGTGCCATTCAGATGGGTGGTGAAGCTCGACAGCACGCCTTCACGCTCGACCGTGACCAGCGCCGTTGCCTCGCGGAAGGGCATCCGCACCTGGAAACGCGCGGTTTCGCCTGCCGCGTAGCTCAGCTTTTCCGGGACGACGTCCATGCGGTCGCCATTGTCGCCGCCGAACCACCAGTCATCACTGCCCGCCAGCCACACCGAGGTGGTGGCGCGCGCGACATTGCCATTGGCATCCCGTGCGGTTGCCACGGCATAAACCTCGCCCGAAACGCCAGGGTCGAGCGCGCATTGCGCATAGCCCTGGGCATCGGTCGTTGCACTGCATGTTGCCGACAATTTCGTCGTCTTCATCTGGTTGTCATAGGCATAGAAGCCACCGATCAACCGGCGCCGCGCGGTGAGAATCTGGCGGCTGTACAGCGCGACCGAGACACGTTGATTGGCGAGTGGCTTGCCCGAGGTGTCGAGCGCGACAAAGCGCAGGCGCAGATCGTCCTGCTTCATCAGCCAGCCATCGGTCTTGATGCCGAGCTGCACAGCGGACGGGAAGATCGGGATGGTGCGGGTTGCCGTCAGCGTCTCGCCATTGGCGTCCTGATAATCCATCTCGACATTCATGTCGGTGACCGCATCAAGCCCCTGCGGTATGTCGATGCTGCTGTGCGCGGTGCCATCTGCACCCATGGTTGCCGGCAGCGTCTGGGTCGGGGGCAGGGGCGAACTTGTTTCCTCGCCATCGCCGTTGAGCGGCTTTGTCCCTTCCTCGATCTTGTTGCCGCCAAAGCTGTAATTCTCATAGCCGGTCGGCGCGGACGAGCGGGCAAAATAGCCGACACGCAGGTCAACCGGCAGGTTTGAGGCGCCACCGCCGGAGAGATAGCCGACAAACAGGTCAAGCGGCATGTTGGTCGGCCTGACGGCGGCCTCTTTCGGGCCAGTGACCGTCGCGCGCATTGTCGGCAGCTTGTATTCGTCAATCTTGAAAGATTGGTCGGTGTAGATCGTGTTTTCGCCGACGATCACCTGCAGGTCATAATCGCCCATCGGCGCGCCCTGCGGCGCGGTCCAGCTGGTCTCTCCCGTACCATTGGCGTCGATCGACAGGGGCATGTCGAACTGGGTGTCGGACCCGCGATGTGACAGGCGCAGCGTTCCGGTCAGTGTCGGCGCCATGGCAAAACCCGCGCCGAGCGGCCGGCGCAGGATATGCTTCATATGGATCGTCTCACCCTGACGGACCAGCGCGCGATCGAACACGGTGTGGAGAATGTCGTCCTTGGCCTGATAGCCATAGGGCAGGTCGAAATCATAGGGGCGGATGCCCTCACCCCAGTCGGTCAGCGTGAAGCTCATATCGCCATTCGCGCGGGCCGAGATCATCAGCGGGTGCTCGCTGCTGCCGCTATCGCAACCGCCATAGGTTTCCGGCGCGGGCAGGCCCGGCGGGACCATCAACCCGCCCGACGCATCGGTGGTGCCCCTGGCGAGCAACTGGCCCGTGCAGCTGTCAGAAATGCGCACGGCGGCGCTGGCGACCGGCTTGGCATCATCAAGCCGGGTGACCCAGACCAGGCTTTTTTCGCGGCCCCATTTGAAATGCACCGCCATATTGGTGACGAGCGCTGCGGAGGAGACGTAGCGCGGCGCCTTGCGGCCGAGCAGGGCCTGGCCGAGCACCGGGCTGGCGAATTCGACGACATAGAAGCCGGGTTTGCCGAGCGGCATGCCGACGACCTCGAAATCCTTGCCCTTGCCGGGCAGGCCGAGCTTGAGCGCGGCACCCTGGCCAGCGGCGAGGATCGGGCGCGAACCCGTGTCATTGACGGTGACCGTTTCCTTGCCGACCTGCGCGTCGTGGCTGTCATAGTCATCGGCATGATCGACGATATGCAGCCACTCGGCGATCCTGGCATCGCTGTCGCCAACCTGCAGCGACTGGCCGGCAAGATCGCGGCGCACCCCTTGCAGCGCCGGCTCGACGTTGCGCACGGTAACCGGGAGGACGCCACCCTCACTGGCTTCAAGAATACCAAAGCTGGCGGCGAACTTGATCAGCGGTGGTGCGCGATCAAAACGCATGTCGAGCGGGAAGCGCGCGGCGTTGGTCAGCACGCGGCCGCTTTCATCCTTGATTCCGGCGGGAATCATCACCTTGCCGGCGGTCAGTTGCGGATGCGGGCCATTGAAGCCAATTTCTGACACGGTGGCGCTGTTTTTGGCGTCTTCGCCGGATTCGTCGGTCGCGTCGCTGCCGATCTGGTCAGGCTTGATGATCGTGCCATCAGCCAGCTGGATGGTGACCGCGCGAGCCTGGTCGGTGGGCACCGGCGCCGAGAACCGCACCCATGCCTCTTCCAGCGGTGAGCAACCGGCCTGCGGATTGACCCGCGGGCATTCAAAGCGGGCGGTGAACGGCTTGCGCACGGTATAGTCGAAGCGCTGGTCGGCGCCGGCGGTCTTGCCGCCCGCCCCGGCAATGCCCTTGCCCCACATCAGCGCCACATCGCGCCCGGCGGGCAACGCGCGGCGACAGCGCAGCGCGGTGATGCCGGCATAGGCTTTCTGCCGGTCCTCAACCTTGGTCGGCACCGTTGTCGGCAACCCGGCTTCCTCAAGAAAGCTGCGGACGTTCCAGCTTTCTTCCGGCTTGAGCTGGGCAAGCAGTTCGCCGGGTAGGTCTGCCTTCAGCACCTCCACCGGAATCTTCTCGCCAATCCCTTCAACCGAGCAATAGGCATTGGCCGCAACAGAGGCCGGGTCAGCGGGCAGATTGGCCGCGACAAGGAACACCTGATCCTCTTCGATGCCATCATCGCTGCTGTTGCCAGCCAGCACGGCGCGGGCGACCGGGCCACCCGCATCAACCTTGAATTCCTGCGTTCCCTCAACGGTATAGCCCGCAACGCTTTTCAATCCGTCGCGCAGCTTGAAGCTGCATTGCGTGCCGCCGGGCAGGCCCTGCTTGAAGTCATAGACAAAGGTTTGCGGATCGACCCAGCGACCTTCGCCGGCAATGGCGCAGGTCACCGCAAAGGGCGATGCCGCGCGCGGATCGCCCAGCGGCACCATGGGCTGGCTGAAGCGCAGCGTGAAGCGTTCAATGGCACCATTGCCGACACCTGGCGTGGCCATGACGACGGTCGGGCTGTTGTCACCAAGGGCGGCAACCGGTGCGATGGCCAGGCCGAGCAAAGCCAAACGAATTGCAAGCTTCATCACACACGCTCCCGGGAGGCGAACCGGCAGAAGGCTAGGCGTTGATCAACGCTTTGTCCAGCGCCAGACCGTGCCAAAACAGCGACGAACCGAGTTTGCGCAAAATTTTGCACCGCGCGGTGGAACACGATAGGTGCGTGGCACCCATGGACATCTATCTGCCCATCGCCAATCTCTCGGTAAACGCGATCGTGATCGTGTTGCTGGGCGGCGGCGTTGGCCTGTTGTCAGGCATGTTTGGTATTGGCGGCGGGTTCCTGACCACGCCGCTGCTGATCATCTATGGCATCCCGCCGACGGTCGCTGCGGCCTCTGCCGCCAGCCAGGTGACGGGGGCGAGTGTGTCGGGCGTGTTTGCCCATCTCCGCCGTGGTGGCGTCGATTTCAAGATGGGCGGTGTGCTCGTTGCCGGCGGGATGATCGGCTCGGTCGTTGGCGGCTGGATCTTCCGCCTGCTCCAGTCGACCGGGCAGATCGATACGGTGATCGCGGTAATCTATGTCCTGCTGCTTGGTTCGATTGGCAGCATGATGGCGCGCGAGGCCTGGGCCGCGATCCGCGCGGCGCGGGGCGGCCCGCCGGTGCCGGCGCGCAAGCGGCGCCACCATCCGCTCGTTGCATCGCTGCCGCTTCGCACGCGCTTCTATGCCTCGGGGCTGTATATCTCGCCCCTCGCGCCGCTGTTGCTCGGTTTCGGGGTTGGCATATTGACCATCCTGCTCGGGGTCGGCGGCGGTTTCATCCTGGTTCCGGCGATGCTCTATCTGCTCGGCATGGGGACGCAGGTGGTGGTCGGCACGTCGCTGTTCCAGACCTTGTTCGTCACTGCCAGCGCGACAATGGTCCATGCCATGACCACCAAGGCGGTTGATATTGTGCTGGCGGCGTTGCTGTTGCTTGGCTCGGTGGCGGGGGCGCAGATCGGTGCGCGCTTTGCCAGCAAGGTCAGGCCGGAATATCTGCGCATGGCGCTGGCGGTGATTGTCCTGCTGGTCGCGTTCCGGATCTTTCTTGGGCTGACATGTCGCCCCGACGAGATATTTTCGGTTGAGCTGACATGAGCGGTGGTCGTGCCCTGGCCAGCCGTCGCTGCGTTCTGGCGGTGCTGCTCGCGCCGCTGCTGATGGGGCAGGCGCGACCTGAGTCAAAGCCGATCCTGGTGCCTGATGTATCGCAGCGCGACATTGAGATTGCCTATAGCTTTACCGGCGCCGACCTGCTGCTGTTCGGCGCCATTCTCTATCCGGGCGGGCGTTTGCCCGACGATGACAAACCCGCCGATGTCGTGGTGGTGATCAAGGGGCCGACCCAGTCGGTGCTGCTGCGCGAAAAGGCGAAAGTTGCCGGCATCTGGGTCAATGCCGCGCGGCTGCGCTACAGTTCGGCGCCAAGCTTTTACGCGATTGCCTCATCGCGCCCGATCAACCAGCTGGTCGATCAGCGGACGCGCGCGATTTACGAACTTGGGTTCGACTCGCTCCAGCTTTCGCCGTCGAGCAATGCGCCCCAGGCGCAACAGGATCGCTTTGCACGCGGGCTGGTTGATCTGAAAAAGCGGTCGGGACTGTATTTCGAAGCGCCCCGTGCGGTCGAGATCACCGATGGGGTATTGTACCGTGCCCGGTTGACGATACCGGCGCGCGTGCCGGTCGGGCGCTTCACCGCCGAGACCTTCCTGATCCGCGATGGCCGCGTCCTGGCGGCCGCAACGCGTGACATCGACATCCGCAAGTCGGGCTTTGAGCGCTTCGTCGCGCGCGCGGCGGAAAAGCGTGCCATTCCATACGGCCTGTTCACAGTATTGCTGTCGGTGCTGTTCGGCTGGGGCGCGGGGTGGATCGCGCGGCGCGTCTAGCTGCGTTACCGACCGGGCCATGTTGATGGCGCTGTAGCGCCCGTACAAACACTATCTTTACTTCTCTCGGGGCATAGCTGGTCGCTGTTCTAAGAGGATTACCGCATGACCGAGATGTTGGGCAGCCAGGCGTTTCAGGGAGCCGTACCGGTTGCCGCGCAGACGTTGGCTGCCGTTGAGATCGGTACGGTATTCGAGATTTCCGGCTCTGCGAGCCAGGTGGTACTCGATCTTGCCGCCATCGAAAGCTATGCCGGTCACAGTGATCCGGTGGTGGCGAGCGCCGGTTCGGTCGGCAGCCAGATCAAGATGCGTGTCGGCGCGACATGGTTGATCGCCAATATCCGCTCACTCAAACTGATGCCCGAAGTTGCCGGCAAGGTCGTCGCGCAGGTCGATTTTCTTGGCGAAGGCGATGAGGAAAAACTGACCGGAAAGCTCTATCATTTCCGGCGCGGCGTCACGCGTTATCCAACCCCCGGTTCGGCGGTGCTGCCGGTCAGCACGGCGGACCTGAAACAAATCTATGCCGCCGATGATCGCGCGACGATCGAGATCGGGACGGTCTTTCCAACGCGCGACATTCGCGCCGCGCTGTATGTCGATGCGATGCTTGGCAAGCATTTCGCGCTGCTCGGCTCAACCGGTACCGGCAAATCGACCAGCGCCGCGCTGATCCTGCACAAGATCTGCGAAGTCGCCCCGCACGGCCATATCGTGATGGTCGATCCGCACGGCGAATATTCCGCCGCGTTCAAGCACAATGGCGCGATCTATGACGTGTCGAACCTGCAAATGCCCTATTGGCTGATGAATTTTGAGGAACATTGCGAGGTGTTCCTGACCACTTCGGGTTCCGACCGGCAGATGGATGCAGACATTCTGGCCAAGTGCCTGTTGATGGCGCGCGGCAAGAGCCGGCTTGGCCAGGAGATAGCCAAGCTGACCGTCGATGCGCCGATTCCCTATCTGCTCAGCGACCTGACCAACCTGATCCAGCTTGAGATGGGCAAGATGGACCGCGCGGGCGACACCGCGCCCTATTTGCGGCTGAAGACCAAGATCGAGGAGATCAAGGCCGATCCGCGCTACAGCTTCATGTTCTCGGGCATGTTGGTGGCCGACACCATGTCGACCTTCATCAGCCAGGTGTTTCGCCTGCCCGGTGATGGCAAGCCGATTTCGATCATCGACGTGTCCGGCGTGCCATCAGAAATCACGTCGGTGGTGGTCGCGGTGCTCGCGCGGATGGTGTTCGACTTTGCCATCTGGTCGCGCAACGAGCCGCAGCGGCCAATCCTGCTGGTCTGCGAAGAAGCCCATCGCTACGTGCCGAGTGAACGCAACACCGATGGATCATCGGTTGGCCGCATTCTCAGCCGGATCGCCAAGGAAGGCCGTAAATATGGCGTCTCGCTTGGGCTGATCACGCAGCGCCCGTCCGATCTTGCCGAAGGTGTGCTGTCGCAATGCGGCACGATCATTTCGATGCGCCTCAACAATGACCGTGACCAGGCCTTTGTCCGCGCGGCGATGCCGGAAGGCGCGCGCGGCTTTCTTGATTCGATCCCGGCGTTGCGCAATCGCGAATGCATCATCTGCGGTGAGGGCGTCGCGATCCCGATCCGCGTTGCCTTTGATGCGCTTGACGAGAACAAGCGCCCGGCCTCGGATGATCCGCTGTTCTCCGAATTGTGGCGCGAGGTTGGTCATGAGGACCAGATCATCGCCCGCACGGTGCGGCGCTGGCGTTCGCAGGGAAGGTAGGCGGCGGCTATTGCGCCGCAGCGGTAGCCAGAATCTAGTGCGCGCCGGGCTTGATCGAGAGCAGCCAGGCAACCTTGGCCTTGAACTGGCGCAGTGACTCGCCCGACAGCTGGCTGACGCTGGAAAAGGACATGTTGCGCGGGTTGACCGAGACCCCGTTCTTCCACACCTCCCAATGGAGGTGCGGCCCGGTCGACAGGCCGGTCGATCCGACATAGCCAATAACGTCACCCTGGTTGACCCGCTGGCCACCGCGCACCGCGATGCGGCTCATATGGCCATAGCCGGTGCCGATATTGCCCGCCGAGGCGAGCTTGACGAAATTGCCATAGCCGGCGCTGCGCCCGGCAAATTCCACAACCCCGCTCATCGCGGCGCGGATCGGCGTGCCCCAGGGGGCGGCAATGTCCATGCCCTTGTGCATTCGCATGAAGCCGAGCAGCGGGTGCATCCGCATCCCGAAACCGGAAGAAATTCGTCCGCCGGCAATCGGCATCCCGACCTCACCCCGGCGCTCGGTCTGGCCCGATGCCTCATACCATTGGCCATCGTCCCATTTGACCAGTTGCGTCTTGCGGTTGCCATGGGTCAGGCCGACAAATTCAAGATCGCCAAGCTGCACTTCACCGGTCGCCGCGCGGGCTTGCTTCATTGTCAGGGTGAAGCTGTCAGCCGCTGATATGTCGCGACCGATATTGATATGGGTGGCCAGCGTCTTGATCGCGGTTTCGACGATCTTTGCCGGTGCGCCCGAGGCGCGGGCCGAGCGATAAAGGCTTTGGCCAACCAGACCCTCCAGCCGCAACGGCGTATGGTCGATGGCGATTTCGTGTCGCGCCAGCGTCAGGGCATTGCCGGCACGGATCAGCGACAGCGCAAGGTCAAAGCGGGCGCGGAACCGCAACCCCTCAAGCGGCCGCGCGACGGTCTTGTCGGGCCGGCGGCCCAGCGTCACATCAAGCCGCGTACCGGGTTTTACATCACCCAGCGCAACCGCGCTGGACACAAGCTGCACCGCCGTGGCGGTGTCGGTTTTCGAAACGCCCGCGCGTTGCAGCACATTGGCAATGGCATCGCCCTGGCCCAGTGTCGCGACCAGCTCGATGCGTGGGCGCTCGGGTGCTTCGGCCAGCGGGGCGACCAGATCGGTTGCGGCCATGCGCTGCCCGCTATTGCCCCCCCAGGCGAGCGGGCCGATTGATTGTCCGCGCGCTTCCTCCCATTGCTCGCCGGCGAGCGGCGCGGGCACATTGCCGATGATCGGGCGATCAAGGCCGGGGGAAAGGACATAGCTGGCGGCACAGAGCGCGGCACAGGTTGCCGCGCCACGCCACCAGGTCGCTGAGCCAATCTGCGCACCGAGATCGGGCGCCCAGTCGGTCCGGGCAATAAAGATACGCAGCCGGTCAAGCGTCGCCATCTGCGTGCCGGGCACAAGGGCACGACCGAACGCCAACGTCGCTGTGCCGCCCGCCTGCTCCAGACCATGATCGTTGCGCTGAAACAAAGGCGCGCGGCCCCTTCCGAAAAACGCCGATCAAACACGCTGCGCCCCCGGCGCGAGGCGGGAACACTGTGGCGGCGAATCCCTAAAGTCAAATTAACCGATGCGCCGCGTCGACAGGGGCACGACGAGCCGTTTGCCCTGTGCGACGAAGGGGAAAATTAACCGAATCCGCTAACCATATGATGCCTTTAGGCGGTGCGTGGTGGATCGGCGGTTGCGTAATGCCGCTGTCGCGACAATGTTGTGCGCCGTGACCCAGAATTCCGCCGTGACCGCCGTGCTCGGCCCGACCAACACCGGCAAGACGCATCTCGCGGTTGAGCGGCTGTGTGGCCATTCGAGCGGCATGATCGGCTTTCCGCTGCGCTTGCTGGCGCGCGAAATCTATGACCGCGTCGTCGCGATCAAGGGCGCGCATCAGGTTGCGCTGATTACCGGTGAGGAAAAGATCGTCCCCCCCGGCGCGCGCTGGTTCCTGTGTACTGCCGAGAGTATGCCGCTCAGCGCAAGCCGATCGGCCGGAAGCGCAGACCGGAACGCGCGCGATCTGTCCTTTGTCGCGATCGACGAAGCACAACTGGGCGCCGACGCAGAGCGCGGGCATGTCTTTACCGACCGGCTGCTGCGCGCGCGCGGGCGCGACGAGACGATGATCCTCGGCTCGGAGGCGCTGAGGCCGATGATCAAGGCGCTGGCGCCCGATGCCGAGATCATCGGCCGCCCGCGCTTCTCAAAGCTCAGTTTTGCCGGCGCGCGCAAGATTTCGCGCCTGCCCAAACGCTCCGCCATCGTCGCCTTCTCGGCTGAGCAGGTTTACGCCGTGGCCGAGATGCTGCGCCGGGTACGCGGCGGCGCGGCGGTGGTGATGGGCGCGCAAAGCCCGCGCACCCGCAATGCCCAGGTCGCGATGTTCCAGGCCGGTGAGGTCGATTATCTGGTGGCGACCGATGCCATCGGCATGGGGCTGAACCTGGATGTGTCACACGTCGCCTTTGCCGCACTCGACAAGTTTGATGGCACGCGCCAGCGCCGCCTGACCGTTGCCGAGATGGCGCAGATCGCCGGTCGCGCCGGGCGACATCAGCGTGACGGCACCTTTGGCGCGCTGGTCGAGCAGGGGCCGGGTGCCTTTACCCCGGAAGAGGTGCTGGCGATTGAGGAACATCGCTTCCCCCGGCTCGATTTTCTCTATTGGCGCGATGGCGCGCCTGATCTGGCGAGCATTGATGCCCTGATCGCCAGCCTGGAAGTGCGGCCGGACAATCGCGCGCTGCGCGCCGCGCCGGAGGCCGATGACCTTGCCGTGCTCAAACGGCTCGCCAGTGAGCACTGGGTGCGCGACCGGACGCGTGATGCCGCGGGCGTTGCGCGGCTCTGGGCGGCCTGTGGCCTGCCTGATTTCCGGAAAGTGGGGGTTGATCCCCATGCCCGCTTCGTGTCGCGGCTGTTCGGCTTTCTCAGTGACGGGCAGGGCCATGTGCCGCATCGCTGGTTCGCGGATGAGGTCGCGCGGCTCGACCGGGTTGAGGGTGATGTCGAGACGCTTGCCGGCAGGATCGCGTCGATCCGCAGCTGGGCCTATATCGCCAACCGCGCTGACTGGCTCGCCGATCCCGACCATTGGGCGCAGCGCACCCGCGAGATTGAGACGCGGCTGTCGGACGCGATGCATCACGGGCTGACGCAACGCTTTGTCGACCGGCGCACAACGGCGTTGTTGCGCGGGCTGGGCAAGGGCGCGGGTGATGTGCCGGTGGTGATCGGCGCCGACGGCGCGGTGCTGGTTGAGGAGCATGAGATCGGGCGGCTCGACGGTTTCCGCTTCATCGTCGCGCCTGATGCGCGCCATGCTGACAAGCGCGTGCTGCTGGCGGCGGCGGAAAAGCGGCTGGGCGCTGAACGGTCGCGTCGCGGTGCGTTGCTCGCCACGGCGCCTGATACGGCCCTGTCACTGGCCGAAACGGACAAGCCGGTGTTGCTGTGGCTGGGCGTGCCGGTCGCGCAGCTTGCCGCCGGGCCATCCCTCGCGCGACCGAAACTGGTGCTTGATGCCGCGCTGGATTGCCTTGATCGGGCGGAGCGGGCGGCGATCCTGACCCGGCTGGAATCCTGGCTGGCGGCACAATTGACACGATATGTCCCCGGCCTGGTCGCACTCGACGCGGCGACGCGTGATGCGGGTTTGACCGGGCCACTCCGCGCCGTGGCCGGTGGCTTGCTGGCTGAGGGTGGCATGGCGCCGCGTCGGCCCTTTGCCGCGATGGTCGATGCGCTGGATGCCCCGGCGCGCAAGCATCTGCGCGCCGCCGGGGTGACAATCGGCACGCTTGACCTGTTTGATGAGCGGTTGTTGCGACCTGCCCCCGCGCGCTGGCGGCGTGCCTTGCTCGCCGCGCGCGGGGCCATGGCGACGTCGGTGGTTGCGCCTGCCGGGGCGACGGTGCTGGCGCGCAGCCATGTCGCGGCGGGGCTGGCGCACGGCTTTCGCCCGCTTGGCGCGCAGGCGGTGCGGGTTGATCTGGTTGAGCGCATTGCCCGCACCGCGCATGATGCCCGCGCAGGGCGAAAGCCCTTTGCGCCTGATCCGGCGCTGGCCATTTCCATCGGCATGACGCCCGATACGCTGGCCCGGTTGATGGCGGCGCTAGGGTTTCGCGCGGTGCGCCGTGAAGGCGATGCCCCGCGCTGGATCTGGCACGGCCTGACCAGACCGGCGGCGGAAAAGCCCGCCCCGCGCGACAATGCCTTTGCAGCGCTCGCCGCGCTCGGGTCGGTGCGTGGCTGAAGCGGGTGGGCAGGGCGCCACGATGCGGCTCGACCGCTTTTTGTGGTTTGCCCGTTTCGCGCGGACGCGGTCCGCCGCGCAGCTTCTGGCCGGTGATGGCCATGTCAGGATCAGCGGCCGCCCGGCGACCAGCCGCCACAGCCCGGTGCGGATTGGTGATGTGCTGACCTTCATACGCGGGCAACAGGTGCAGGTGATCCGCCTTGTCGCGCTGCCCCGGCGGCGTGGTCCGGCGGCGGAAGCCAGAGCCTGCTATGATGATCTCGGCATTGCGAACGTCTCGCAGGAAGCATCACCCGATTGACGAGGCGGGATGCCGGGCATAGCAGGAGGCGTTGATTGCCGGTTGAACCCGGCCAGAGGGAGTTGCCAGAATGACCTACGTCGTCACCGATGCCTGCATCCGCTGCAAGTATATGGATTGCGTCGAGGTCTGTCCGGTCGACTGCTTCTACGAAGGTGAGAACATGCTGGTGATCAATCCCAGCGAATGCATTGATTGCGGCGTGTGCGAACCGGAATGCCCGGCTGAGGCGATTCTGCCAGATACCGAGAATGGTCTGGAAAAATGGCTTGAGCTCAACGCGACCTTCTCCGCGCAATGGCCAAATGTCACGCGCAAGAACGACCAGACGCCTGCCGATGCCGATGCTCACAAGGGTGAAGAGGGCAAGTTCGACAAGTTCTTCTCGCCCGAACCGGGCGCCGGCGACTGAGCAGAAAAGGGTCCGCTGGCGGCGCGATTCCCATATTGGGCAGCACGCCTGACCTGATGTGCGACGGCCTCACTGGTAATTTTATTACGAACGTGCTACATCATGTTTCACGGAAGGTGTGGATTCGCGTCTTTCGATCTGGAGATGTTCGTAATCAACCCCGCCGCCGCGCGCCAACAGCTTGATTGCTGTTGCCGACGCGGTTCTCCGCGGCGGATCAGTGCACGGAAAGGTTTGATGGAATGGCTGCCAAGGCGCTGTCCTTCGACGTTGGCGATTATGTTGTGTATCCAAAGCACGGTGTTGGCCGTGTGATCGAACTGCAACGGCAGGAGATCGCCGGGATGCAGCTGGAACTCTATGTGTTGCGTTTCGAGAAGGAGCGGATGACGCTCCGTGTCCCGACCAACAAGGCGGAAAGCGTCGGTATGCGCAAGCTGTCGTCCGACAAGACGCTGCGTGAGGCACTCGACACGCTGACCGGCAAGCCCCGCGTAAAGCGCACCATGTGGTCGCGCCGCGCGCAGGAATATGAAGCGAAGATCAATTCGGGCGACCTTGTGTCGATTGCCGAAGTGGTGCGCGACCTGTTCCGTGCCGAGGACCAGCCCGAGCAAAGCTATTCCGAACGGCAGATCTTCGAAGCGGCCACCAGCCGCCTCGCCCGCGAACTAGCCGCGATGGAACAGGTCGATGAACCGACCGCACAGGTCAAGATCCTGGACATCCTGCGCAAGGCCGCAGCGATCCACAACAAGGACAAGGTGCCGGCGTAACGCCCGGGGCTTTGGTTCGGTGAAAAAGGGGGCGGTCCGTGAGGGCCGCCCCTTTTTGTTTTGGGGTGGTGGCTTTGGAGGGTGTTGGGCGGGGCGGTGGCTGCCGCTATGTCGTGAAGTCGGCCGTTAACCGAAGATCACCGTCGCTGCGTAGGCCCAGAAAAACGACGCAAGCGAGGCAAAAATAGTCAATAGGGTTGCGCGAATCGTTTTTTGATGCAGCAAGCGGGATCGGTGCGGAAGATCGGATCGGCTGAGCGCGTGGCCAACTTCTGGATCAGGCCCCGATAGCTGTCATGCCAATTTATTGATGTCGATGTTCGGCTGGCCCGTACGGCTGACATAGGCGCCGAAACGCTGAACGAGATTCGAAAGAAATGGCGTTGCCACAGACGCCTTTCGTTG
The DNA here is from genome assembly GCA_963422345.1 of uncultured Sphingomonas sp. Lineage (GTDB taxonomy): Bacteria > Pseudomonadota > Alphaproteobacteria > Sphingomonadales > Sphingomonadaceae > Sphingomonas. The sequence continues at coordinate 448,659 of OY729425.1, read as the reverse complement.
GCCGAGCATTTCCTGAATGGCCTGTTTCGGCTTGGTCATCACGTCGTTGAATTTGACCAGCATCGGATTGTCCGTGCCCGGGAGTGGAGGTAGGAAATGCTGTGATGCGGGCAGGTTCTGATTGACATAACCACTCAGGAATTTCTGCGCATCACGCTTGGCGCCATTGCTGGGCGGATTTCTGTTGACCGCAATCTGATCCTTCCATTTGTCGATGCCCGGCTCGCAACACGCGAGAAGCACGGAAGTAATTTTCCCGGTAGCCATGTCACATTGCGGGGTAAGAACTACCCAGAGACCACCATCAATTTCAAAGATATCGCCCGTGTGCGCGCGATCTGCGAGCAGCGGTGGCGTTACGTAGTTCTCGAAGGGGTGCCAACTCTCCGCTTCGGGCGTGTCGATGCCAAGCAAATCCGCCAAATGAGAGACATATTGCCTAGTGATTACGCCTTCGAGAGCAGTCGGGTCGCCACGTTCCATTTCCTCCAACTTGTCCCAGCGAGGCCAAATCCGATTGGTGAATATCTCACCGCCGGCGCGGTCCATTCGCGCGCGTGCCGCTCCTAACGCATTCATCATGTCCCAGTAGCTGGCAAACCATTCGATCGCTTGAGCATAGGCATCTTTCGACCCGTCGCCCCGGTCAATGTCACCTTTGTTGAACTGTTTGACCAACGCTTGCTCGGCAAGTTCCGGCGCAATCACGGAAAGGTCAGCGCTCATCACGCCGACCGGCACGCCCAGTTCCCTGAGCGCCTTCAGCGCGAGATCGCTACCCGCCGGCTCCGTATTCCGTCCGGCTGTGCCTGCAGGCAGCCTCAGATCAAACAGAGCGCAATCAAACCGCTGATCGCGGAGGGCGGCGTCGGCTCCGGAAACATTCGTGCAGAGGAACCAAGCGAATTCTCTTTCCTCTTCGGCCCGCTCTCTGTTCCAATCACCGACCGCTGATTCGAAGCGATCAAGTTGAGTTTTTTCATCTTCCACAAAGAGGATTCGCTTGGTGTTCACCCCTTTGCTCCCTCTCTAGGAAATCCGATCACGAACCGCGTACCATCCTCAAATTCTGGATCGAAATGCAAGGTGGCAGCGGAGCGGGCTAACGCTTCGCTGGCTATATTCAGGCCTAACCCGGTGCCGCCTGATCTCAAAGAAAAACCCACATCAAAGATCGATGTCATAAACTCCTTACGTATGCCAGGTCCATTGTCCTCGACTTGGATGATCGCCTCGCTGGGCTTTGATTGGACCCGCAGAACAATCTTCGGATCGACTGTTCTTGAATCCTGCAACCAGTGGATCGAATTTTTGATAAGGTTCACCAGAGCAGTACTGAGGTCGCTAGCATGCCCGAAAACATCCGTGACCATATCTGGGTTCTCGATTTCGATCGGAACGTCGCTCTGATCAAATAGCGCCTTCGCGCCCATCAACACGTTAATAACGTTGAAAGGTGTAGCTTGGCTTCTTCTTCCCGCCGTCAGCGGCTGCAGGTTATTAAAGAGGTCCACGAGTTTGACGCCTGCGTCCGCAAGGTGCGGAAGTTTCACTTCAAATTCTGCTTTGGCGGCGTCGAAACGCGGGCCGCGGATGCCTAGCATATCAGGAAAGAACCGCTTGAGGCGATTAGTCGTCGTGGCAACATAGGCCGCTGGCTGCATGCCTTCATGGACAATCTCGGAAATTATAGCGCCTAGCGAGGACGCGGCTTCAAGCTTGCGCTGTCGCTCCTCCAGATCGGCAATCCTGTCCGAAATTAAATGCGCTTGGCGATCGATCGCGGCTTCCGCCTTTACCCGCTCATCCGGTGCGAGTGAAACGGTGAAGGAACGAACGCTGCTGAGGTCAGTCAGCTTGCGAATTTGCTCAAAAGTGGTGCTTCGTCCGCGCGAAAGCCCCGCCTTCTCCCGAAACTGGTAGCGGCGCGGTTCGACTTCGCGTCGGAGTAGTTGCTCGATCAAGCGAGTCAGGCGACGAAAGGCGCCGTTCGCTTCAAACCCTTCTCGGCTGCTTCGCTCTTCCAGATGTGAGACTTCAGGGCCAGCAACCGTTATATATCCGGCGACCTGGTTGTGACCAATCCGTATTGACGGGTCGTTGATCCGCTCCTTGTCCAACGTAAGCCAGTCGTTGTCCGCGTCGCCATAAGGCCTGACGCGAAACCCCTCCCGATAGATCGCCACACCGGTGATGCTGTCGAGGATCTGACGTGCTTTCGCGGCGGTCATGTCGCCCAGACCAGCATTCCGAAGATTGCTTCGGATTGCATCAGCTTCGCGATCGAACAGAAAGAGCCGTACTCCCACCAGCCCGCATGGATCTTCCTCATCGTGAAGCGGCACGTCGAACGTAAATGATTCCGACGCCGAACCTGCCCGTCTATTTTCGAAAGTCCCAATGAACGTCCCGTAGGTGTCAAATGAGCCGACGACTTCATAGTCGCAGGACGTCATCAGTGGGACCGGGCGCACCTCATAGCGAAGCAATGGATCAAGTTCACCGGCAGCATCCTCTGAATTGTCGAGGATAGTTCGGCCATCAAAGCCTGCGGTTGCCGGCGTGCATTCCGACAGGTCAAGGAAAATTTGGAAACGATCCTCCACCGCCTTGTCCACGAGCGGCGAAACCAGCTTCCGCAGTTCCAGCAATAGCCGTTTCACCTTGGCTTCAGACCAGTCTTCGTTGAGATCTCTGATCTCCAGCTCGGTGCCCGTCGATTGGTCGGTGTCCTGAGCAAGATAGTCAATTGCGATATCAGAGAGATAGGTGTCGCCGGTAAAGATGCTCCAATCGATCTCGGGTATCAGAACTTCCTGCGGCTTGCCCTCACGGACTGTTATAGAATTAAGGCCCAAGCGCCCACCAAGCTTGGCTGCTGCAAACCGACCAATTCCTTTGGAACCCATCATGACGCGGTTGAGCTCTGGTGATCGCCGGCTATTGAGTTTGGAGCTCGTGGCGGGCTCCATCCACTTGTCCTGAATATCGCCAAGTGTCATGCCGTGACCGTCATCTTTGACGGTAATCCGACCATGGCCTCGAGTAAGCGGCGGATAGAATTTCACTATAACGCGCCGTGCGTCAGCATCGTAGGCGTTCTTTACCAACTCTATCACCGCCGCCTCCGGGCCGCTTATGAGTTGATCGCCAATCGTTCGGATAATGCGGGCCTTCGGCCTGAACCGTAGTTTGTCGGGACTAGCCTCGGCCATGATTGCCTCCCTTCGGATCAAGCGTGTCGTTTGTTGGCGCATCCGCGCCAACGAGAAGAATGATTTTGGATGCGGACTTTCACGAAATGCGCTCCCTCACCAAAGTCGTTTCGAACAAAGGCGCCTCAGAAACAAACCAGTCCTCCAGCGAACTCATAACCGCGGTCGCGCCATCGTAGCGCAGCGAACACTCCCAGACGATCCCAACACGCCAGCCAATCGCTTGAAGGGCCAATAGCTGGCGCCTGTCCCTTTCAACATTGCCGGATAACTTGGCATCCCAGAATTCAGAATTCGAGGCTGGTGTCGAACACCAGTAGCACCCTTCGTGCCGGTGCCAGAAGCAGCCGTGGACGAACAAAGCGATTCTTCGGCCGATCAAAGCCAGATCCGGCTTCCCTGGCAGATGGCGCGGATGAATGCGGTAACGATAACCGGCCGCGTATAGCAGCCGGCGCATCCGCATCTCGGGTTTCGTATTGGTGCCCCGGATGCCGGCCATCATCCGCGAGCGAACGGGGGGTTCTACCACATCGACCATTGCAATCTGTCTATCCCTTTTGTGGCAATATGCTATTCCGCGATACCTCGCTCTAGGGGTTCGAGGGCCGATTCTTGGCACGTTACGCAGTAGTAGACATTTTTGCGGGACCCGGCGGGCTTGCCGAAGGCTTCTCAAGCGTATGTGACGATGATGGGAATCCGGCTTATTCCATCGCGCTTTCCGTCGAGAAGGAAAAGTCGGCTCACGCGACGCTGCGATTCAGAGCCTTTTTGCGTCAGTTTCCCAGTCAGGGCTTCCCATCGCTCTACTATGACTTCGTCAATGGCAAGATAGACGAACCCAAGTGGAGTGAGCTTTTCCCGACACAATGGGCAGCTGCGGAGTCAGAAGCTTGGGAAATCGAACTCGGCAAGAAGGGCGTCAGCGCCCGCATCAATCGCAGACTTGATCAGATACGAGAAATCAATGACGGCAATGTGATTCTTATCGGCGGCCCGCCTTGCCAAGCATATTCTTTGGCAGGGCGCGTGCGGAATCAGGGCATTGGTGGGTATGTACCCGAGAAAGACAAGCGGCATTTTCTCTATCGTGAATATATCCGAATTCTCGAACGCCTTCGACCTGTCGCCTTCGTGATGGAAAACGTCAAAGGTATTCTTTCCTCATCGGTGGATGGTCATAGCCGCATATTTGATAAGGTTCTGGCGGACCTTCGAGCTGATCACGGCGACGGCATTCGCTATGAGTTGATCGCCCTTGCCCCGCGTTCCCGCCGATTGCCGGAAGTCGGCCGGCTGCGACCGGCAGCGGCGGATTTTGTGGTGCGAGCTGAGGATTTTGGAGTGCCTCAGGCGCGTCACCGGGTCATAATTGTGGGCATCCGCAGCGACATTGCCGAACGCTTTACCAATGAATCGCTCGCTGGCCTGCTTGACCGATACAAGCGCAAAGCTACCGTCGCCGATGTCCTAGATGGGATGCCGAGACTGCGCAGTGGCGTGAGCCGCGGGGCGGATCACGAAGACGATTGGAAGCGGCTGGTTCTCGGTGCGATGGATTGCATTGGTGATTTGGATACCGGTCTTCCTGACGAGCAACAGATGGCTTTCACGCAGCTGGTTCGTCAGCTTCGTTCCCAGTTCCTTGCAAACCCTATTCCGTTGCGGACTGGAGTGGGCATCGGCATATCTGAAGCATGCCCGCCCTATCTCCACAAATGGATCGTAGATCCCTCAATCATTCATCTGCCTAACCATACGTCGCGCGGGCATATGCCAAGCGACCTTTCGCGGTATTTGTATGCTTCCACATTTGCCGCTGTAACTGGCCGATCTCCGAAGGCGTTGGATTTCCCGCAAGACCTCGCTCCGCAGCACCAGAACTGGAATTCAGGCGATTTCAATGACCGCTTTCGCGTCCAAATTTCTGGATCAGCATCCTCAACTGTTACTAGCCACATATCGAAGGATGGACACTACTTCATTCACCCGGACCCGCTTCAGTGCCGAAGCCTTTCCGTTCGTGAAGCTGCGCGCCTTCAAACCTTTCCAGACAATTATCTTTTTAAGGGCAACCGCACGCAGCAATACGGGCAGGTCGGCAACGCGGTACCTCCGCTGCTGGCGAAGTGGATCGGCGAAGCACTGTTTGGACTACTTATACCAAGTCCCATGGACGGTCACCCATGTGCCCATGATCGCAGGCCGATGGACATGATGAGCCACGGCTGATCGACGAGACGGTTCCATGCAAAGCAGCAGTGATCGAGGATGTCGGCGTAGGATTTGAAGATCCTGTTCGAGAGCCAGTTATCGCGCATGAACTGCCAGACATTCTCAACCGGGTTGAGTTCAGGGCATTTCGACGGCAGCGGCAGCAAGGTGATGTTGGCGGGGACGGTGAGCGCGCCAGAGCCATGCCATCCCGCCTGGTCGAGGAGCAGGATGGCGTGCGCGCCTGGCGCGACGGCGGCGGAGATTTCGGCCAGATGCAAGGCCATCTCCTGCGTGTTGCATCGCGGTAGCACGAGTGCCGCGCCCTTGCCCTCGGCCGGGCAGATCGCCCCGTAAATATAGGCCGATGACGTGCGCTGGTCCTTCGGCGCCGAAGGCCGGGTTCCGCGACGCGCCCAGCGCCGGGTGATCCCGTTCTTCTGGCCGACCCGCGCCTCGTCCTGCCACCACAGCTCTATCGCTGTGCCGCGCGGGAGCGTTGCCCGGATCGTCGCCACCCGGGCGGGGAAGTTTTTTTAAACGTCGGGATGGCGTCATCATCCTGCGTATGATGGCGCGGCCGCGCCGACAGCTTGCGATACCCCAAGCCACGCAGTTCTCGGCTCAGCGTCTGCTTGCTGACGCTGATGGCAAACTCGTCCCACACCCACTGCGCGAGATCGATCAGCCGCCAGCGTACGACACCGTGCGATGCCGGGATCGGACCACTCTCGACGATCTGCGCCAAAGCCCGACGCTGCGCGTCATCGAGCAGCGGCACGCCACCGGGCGGCACCGCATCGATCAACCCATCAGGCCCGCCAGCGTTGAACCGCAGCACCCAGTCGCGGACCGTCTGGAGCCCAACGCCGCCAAGCTGCGCCGCCTCGCTCCGCGTCCCTCCCTCGTAAATCGCCGCCAGCGCCAGCAGCCGACGCACCTGGTTCGCGTCACTGCTCGATCGCGCTAAGGCCCGCATCCTCGCCGCCGTAAAATCAGCTCGAAGCGCCACTGCCGCACCCATCGCAAACCTCCCTCACGTTCGCGACCATTGAATCGAACTTCTGGCCGTTTGGGAATCCCCTATGAGTCAGGGCTCACGAGATTTGGTATTACTACGATGGAGGATCTGAATACGATTCGAACGGAACAAACAAATATTGTTGGACATCGCGTGATGGCCTGAGAAGGCATGGACGGCCTGACGTCGGTAACTTAAGATCGATGCAATTTAGTTCAAATAATGCCTGCAATCCAAGGTTTATGCCGTGACTGGATTGCCGACTTTGTTGCATAGGCGCGTAGCGCGCGAAGGTCCGCATTGAGGATGCGTCATTGCCGTAACAAGCGACCGGCATTGGAGGCGCAAAGCCGTCGTTCCCCAACAATACCCATCGCTTCGCAGAGCCGACAAACCCCACCTCAGCGCCAATCACCTCACCCCTCCACCAAATCACTTGCACCCCCGCCCATGTGTGTTATGATAACAACACACATGGGGAGAAGACCAATGCGCATTCTCACGTTGGCGATGATGACCGCGATGCTGCCGCTGACGGCCTGCCACAGCCGGTCACATGGATTTGGCAGCGACTCGACGCCGGGTATCAAGGGCAGTGGCTCGGGTACCTCCCGCGCATTCCAGGCGGCGGATTTCACGAGCGTAAACCTGCGCGGTTCCGATGATGTCGAAGTGCGCGTTGGCACGGCTTTTTCGGTGCGCGCTGAAGGGCCATCGGCTGATCTCGACCGGTTGCGGATCGTCCGTGAGGGCGACACGTTGCGCATTGGCCGCATGCATGAGAGCGGTTTTCACTGGAGCAGTGAAAAGGTGAAAATCTTCGTCACGCTGCCGCGCCTGGTCGAGGCAAGCGTTGCCGGTTCGGGCGACATGAACATCGACAAGGTAGAGGGCACCTCCTTCTCCGGCAACGTCGCCGGCTCCGGCAATCTTGTCATCGGCGCCGTCACGGTTGACCAGGCTGACCTGTCGGTCGCCGGATCAGGCGACATGCGCGTCAAGGGCGTGGCAAAGCAGTTGAGCATTGATGTGGCCGGGTCCGGCGATGTTGATGCCAGCGGCCTCAAGGCACAGGGCGCGAAGGTCTCGATTGCCGGGTCGGGGGATGTCCGGGCCGATGTCACCGGGCCGGCGACCGTTTCGGTTGTCGGGTCGGGCGATGTTGATCTTGGCGCGGGCGCAAGATGCTCGACCTCAAAGATGGGCTCGGGCGAGGTGCGCTGCGGGAGCTGACCGGGCAAAGCCCGCGCTTGGCTTGACGCGCGAAGGGTGCGATGTCGGGCGGATGATCATCCGGCTCCTCGCCTTCGCGCTGCTCGTCCTGCCCTTTGCCGCTGATGCGGCCGAGCATCGCTATAGTTTTGGCAGCTATGACCGCGTCCGCATTGACGGGCCGTTTGAGGTGCGCGTCACCACCGGCGTCGCGCCCGGCGCGCTGGCGACCGGGGAGGCGCGGGCGATCGACGCGCTCGACATCCAGTTGCAGGGCACCACGCTGATCGTGCGCATGGGCCATCAGGGCTGGGGCGAAACCCCGGTTGGCAAGGCCGCCGCACGACCGGCCATCACGCTCACCACCCCACGGCTCAGCGCGGCCTTCGTCAATGGCGGCGCGCGCGTGACCATCGCCGGCATGAAGGCACAGCGCGTTGACCTGTCAGTCAATGGCAGCGGCACCATCGCGGTGAGCGGGGCCGATACCGATCAACTGTTCGCCACCATTGTCGGCGCTGGTACCATGACCCTGTCGGGCCGCGCGGCGCGCGCGCGCCTCGTCACCAACGGCGCGGGCAATGTCGATGCGACCGCGCTGGTCGTCAACGACCTGTCAATCCTGCAGGACGGCAGCGGCGAAACCCGCGCCGCCGCGCGCTACACCGCACAGGTCAATTCGACCGGGCTTGGCCATGTCGTGGTGACGGGCAACCCCAAATGCCTCGTCCACGCCGCTGCCGGTGGTCCTGTGGAGTGCGGCGCCCCCTGACGGTGACCCTGCCGCGCCCCGCGATTCAACCTCCCGCCAGACATGTCATGATCGCGCCGGCTCTTTCTTACCGTGAATCATGACCCCTGTGAAACCGGCGCGACCCTGTCGTCGCGCCGCCTCACCATGCCCGCGCGCGCCAAATTCCCTGCCAATTCCCTGCCGCGTTTCGTCAAGTCTCTGAAATGAAGCGAGAAGTTGGACCTGGCAGGGAAAATAAAAAAGTGCGTGGCGGGTGACAGGGAAAAAGCGACGGATTTAGAGCGTGATGACACGAGGTTGACCCACCGTGAAAAGCGTCGCACCCCTGTCTGTCTCTCCGGCGAAGCGGGGAGGGGTACGCCTAACTGCGCCTCACACCAGCCCCAGCGCCGCGAGCTTGCCGATCAGTGCGGCGGGCAAGGCGTCACCGCTGCTCATCTCGCCGCCAAGGTCTGCGGGCGCATCGGCATCCTCCAGATAGCGCCAACCCTGATGCGCGCGCTTGGGTCGACCCTGGGTCAGCACGAGATGCGGGTCGAGATGGATCGCGACGCGCCCGCCCTCGGCTTCGCCGAACGACAGGATCGGCGAGCGTGCGATCAGGCTGTGCTTGATGATCCAGAACAGCGATCCGCGCCCGGCAATCTCCTCATGCCGTTTCGGCAGATAACGGGTGGTGAGAAACACCGGGCCGCTTTCGGCACGCGCCAGCAGCCGCTCGGCAAGGTGCTCAACACCCGTTGTGCCGAACGCGACCTTGGTGAGATGCAGGGGGGCAGGTTGCGATGACATGACGTACAATTGGGCGCGCAGGGCCTAGCCGCCAAGCCCCCACAGCGTGGCGAGGCCCAGAAAGGAGAAAAACCCCATCACATCGGTCATCATCGTCACGAACACGGCGGAGGAAACCGCCGGATCAATGTCGAGCCGGTCCAGCGTCACCGGGATCAATACGCCGGACAGGCCAGCGATGAGATTGTTGATCACCATCGCCATCGCGATGACGATGGCAAGGTTGGGATTGTGAAAGATCAGCAACGTGCCAAGGCCGATCAGCACGGCCAGCATCAGGCCATTGGCGGTGGCGATGCGGAATTCGCGCACGATCATGCGCAGCGTGTTTGAACTGGTCAGCTGGTTGGTGGCCAGCGCGCGCACCACCACCGCCAGCGTCTGGGTGCCGGCATTGCCGCCCATCCCCGATACGATCGGCATCAGCACGGCGAGCAGGGCGTAGCGCGAGATTTCGCCCTGGAACAATCCGACGACCGAGGCCGCCAGAATCGCGGTGCCAAGATTGACGACCAGCCAGGTAATCCGCGTCCGTACCGTCAGCGCGATCGGCTCGTTGATGTCGCCCTCACCGGCGCCTGACAGGCGCAGGATGTCCTCACCGGCTTCCTGCTGGATGATATGGACGATGTCATCGACGGTGATCATGCCGACCAGACGGCCATTGGCATCGACGACCGCCGCCGAGATCAGCGCATATTTCTGGAAGCGCAGCGCGACCTCTTCCTGGTCCATGTCGACCGGGATCAGCGTCTGCTCGCGGCGCATCACATCGCCCATCGCGATGTGGCGCGGTGTGCGCAGGATCCAGGACAGCTGGCAGGTGCCGACCGGCTTGTGCGCCGGATCGACCACAAAGATTTCCCAGAAATCGGTGGTCAGTTCTTCATGGCCGCGCAGATAGTCGATCGCATCGCCGACCGTCCAATGCTCGGGCACCGCGATCAGCTCGCGCTGCATCAGGCGACCGGCGGATTCCTCCGGATAGGACAGCGCTTCCTCAATCGCGGCGCGATCATCCGGGTCAAGCGCGCGCAGCACCTCGCGCTGGTCGTCGGCGTCCATGTCCTCGATGATCGCGACGGCATCGTCAGTATCGAGTTCGGCGGCCAGATCGGCAACCTGATAGGGCTCGAGCGCGTCGATCAGATCCTCGCGGACATAATCGTTCATCTCGGCAAACACGTCGCCGTCGAGCAGGCCCTGCATCGCCGTGGCAAGCGCGGCGCGCTCGTCATGCGGGGTCAGCTCAAACAGATCGGCGATGTCAGCCGGGTGGAGCGGCTCCACCAGCGCGCGCGCGCCGTCGGCATCACCGGCATCGACCGCATCAAGCACGGCGCGGACGAATTCCGGTTTCAGCCGGTCATCTTCGTCCAACTGGGCGGAATCGGCCCGGAGCTCGGCGTCAATGTCAGGGGAGAGTTCGGTCTCGCTCATTGTCCGACCTCCTGCCGATGCTTCGCGTCGCCGCGCGATAACGCCATTCGCCAGCGTTTGCCAGCGCTGCGCGACACCGCTAGGGCGTCCGCCGTCTTCTTTTTTCTACCGGAGCTTGCCGCCATGGCCGATACCCCTGAAAACCTGACCCTGACGCTCGCCACCGGCGACGTGACGATCAAGCTGCGCCCTGACCTTGCGCCACAGCACGTGGCCCGCATTGTCGAGCTGGCCAATGATGGTTTTTACGACGGTGTCGTGTTCCACCGCGTTATCCCCGGCTTCATGGCGCAGGGCGGCGATCCGACCGGTACGGGGATGCATGGTTCGGACAAGCCAAACCTGCCGGCGGAATTTTCCAGGGAACCGCATGTCCGCGGTGTCGCCTCAATGGCCCGTGCGCAGAGCCCGAACAGCGCCAACAGCCAGTTCTTCATCTGCTTTGACGATGCGCGCTTTCTTGACGGTCAGTACACTGTGTGGGGTGAAGTGACCGAAGGCATGGAACATGTCGACGCGCTCCCCAAGGGTGAGCCGCCGCGCGAGCCGGGCAAGATCATCAAGGCACGCGCCGCCTAGGCAGACCACCCGACATCCGTGTTCCTGCATACGCAGGAACACGGATGCGAACTATCGGGCGATCATATGCTCGGGTCAGCCAGCGTCGCGATCAGCCAGTCGTGGAACAGGCGCACGGGGCGCTGCGTCAACGCACGCGGACGGCAGACGAACCAGTAGCTGTACGGGCTCTCGACCGAGATGCCGAACAGTTTGACGAGGCGCGGATCATGCGCGTCCTCGAAATGGCTTTCATGCATGAAGGCCACGCCAAGGCCCTGCGCTGCCGCCTCCAGCATCAACGCGCCTGAGTCGAAATGGTCGACCGCGGCAGGCTCGATATCGGGCAGGTTGGCGGCGTGGCGCCATGCGGTGAAGGTGTCTGGCATGTCACGATGGACCAGCGCGGTCAGCCCGGCGAGCTGTTCCGGGCGGGTAATCGGCGCTGGTCCTTCAAGCAGCTCCTTCGCCCCGATGACATAGACCGAATTGCGATCAAGCCGCTTGGCATAGAGCGTCGGATCGACGTCCCTGACCAGGGCGATGACCGCGTCAAGGCCATCACCCAGCCGGGCAACGCCATGACCGGCGGTGTCGATATCGAGGTGCAGTTCCGGGTGCAGCGCGCGCAGTTCGCCAAGGTGCGGGAACAGCCGTTGTGAGGCGTAGAGCGGCAAGATGCCGAGCCGCAGTCGCAGCACATCGGTGCCACTGGTCATGGTCTCGACCGCATCGCTCAACGAATCGAGTGCCGGGGCAATTTGCTGGAGCAACCGCTCACCATCGGCGTTGAGGACAACGGCCTGATGGCGTCGATCAAACAGTGGGCGGCCGATGAAACGCTCCAGCGCCTGCACACGGCGGCTGAGCGCCGGCGCGGACAGCGCAAGCTCCTGCGCGGCGGCCTTGATCGACCCGAGTCGTGCGACCTGTACGAACGCCTCGATTGCGGTCAACGGCGGCAATCTGCGCATCATCCCCCCCGATTTGTGCGGTGCGTCACATACCGCTCACACGAAAAATGCCTTCAACAGAGGAAAGAATCCAGTCCTGATTGCATTTCATGCAACTAAAGCAGTGCATTTCGCACTTGCACAATAACATGCTGCACTGCACATATAGCGTGCCTTTCAGGCATCCTCTCCTAAAAACTTTTACGGCCGATCCTGCGGGGTCGGCCTTTTTTTGTCCGGCGTGTCCCGCAGGCGGGACCGGCCAGAAGGCACGCTCGCTGGTTGATCAGGGGTGGGTAGCCCCTGAGAACGGCCCGGGGACCTGATCGCGCAGCGCCACCCAGGCATAGACGAACAACACCAGCAGGGCGGCAGCGGCGGTGACATAGGGCAGCGAATGGCTGGCCTCGTAGAGGCCGACGCCGATTGACGGGCCGAAGACGAACGATGCCCCGTTGACGCTGGTAACCTTGCCCGCAACCGAGCCCTGCGCCTGCGGGCCAACCGCCAGTGAAGAGCCGGCGGTGAAACCGGGGCGCGTAAAGCCGAAGCCCAGGCTGGCCAGCCCATAGGCAACCGAAATGGCATAGAGCGAAGTAGCGAAGCCGGTCAGCACCAGCCCGAGCGCGGCGAGCACCAGCCCGGACAGCACAAGCTGGCGCGGATTGAGATTCAGCAGCGGGATCATCCCCCATTGCGCGAGCAGCGACGCGCCTGCACCCATCATCAACACCATCCCGGTTGGCTCGATTGCCAGCGCCGGGGTCAGGTTCAGCCGGTCTATCACAAGGAAGCCGATCGCCTGGCTGGTCATCGCCTGGGCATGGCCCATGATGAGGCCGGCGAGCATCCAGCCGCGAATGCGCGGGTCACGAAAGCCAACCTGCTCACTGTCGGGCTGCATGGCGGCAGCGACACTGGCGCCGGTCGGCGCCCCGCCGATCGACGGATAGGCACTTGATGCACCATGGGTGCCTGGCTGTGGCATGCGATCATCAGCAAGCTGCGACCGCACCGCGAGCCACACCGCCGCGCCGAACAGCGCGAAGACAAAGGCAGGCCCAGCCAGCCCGACTTCCACGCCGCCGATCTGCCCAAGGCGCAGAAAGGGCGCAATGGCGGGGCCGAGAATGGTGCCCAGGCCGAATGCCGAGGCGAGCAGGGTCAGCGCCTTGGTACGCTCTTCGCGCGTCGTTTCCCCGGCAACCACCGCTTGCACGGCGGGCGGAGCCGCGCTGCCGAACGTGCCGTAGATCAACCGGCCGGCAATGAAGAAGACAAAGGCCGTCGTGCCGCCGATCCAGCCATTGATGCCAGCGGTGAGGAAGATGCCGCACAGCAACAGTGACAGCGAAAAGCCGCCAAGGCCGAGCAGGATCATCGTGCGCCGGCCATGCCGGTCTGAACGCGCCGCCCAGAATGGCGCGGCAATCACCCACAGCAAGGCGGAGACCGAAAAGGCCGCCGCCACCGCGCTGTCCTTGACGTGCAGCGAGCGGCCAAGCGCGGGGAGCACCGATTGCAGTGCGGTGTTGCCCGCCGCGATGGTCAACATGACCATGAACAGTAACATGAATTCGCGGTTGATCGCTGCGCCCGATCTGATCGCGGGAACCTTCATGGCTTTGACCAGCGATAGTCGCGGGCGACGTCGGCCACGACAGTTTCGTAGCGTTTGTACCAGCGGTCACGCCCGGCATTGCGGATCAGCGTATGTTCCGGGTGATTTTTCCACGCCAGCGCGCTGGCCTCGTCCGCCCAATAGCTGAGGGTAATACCGACACCGTCGGCGCCGCGCACACTGTCGATTCCGCAATAGCCCGGCTGGACCGCTGCCAGCGCCTCCATCGCGTCCGCCGCTGCGGCATAACCCGCACCATCCTCCTCCGTCCGTTCGGACAGGAAGATCACCACTGTCTGGCCAAGCCGTTCGTCGCGCATGGAGACCGATTAAGCGCTTCGTCCTGTCGCGCAACCCCTAACGGGAACCTCAAAGATGCTAGGGGGTTGCATGTATGTTACTGTTTTGCGACGTGCATTGCATCTCCTCCCCCGGAACCAGATAAGGGATCGCCAGTGAATATTTCGACCGCCGCCGCAAGGCGACAGCGCCGGGCCGCCGCAGGCGTGCTCTCTCCATGGGGGATGTTCCTGCGCGGCTTCCTCAAGCATCCGGTGATGGTTGGATCGGTTGTTCCTTCATCGGGCGTTTTGATTCGCAAGATGCTCGGCCCGGTCGACTGGGCCAATACCAAGCTATTTGTCGAATATGGCCCTGGGGTCGGCACCTTTTGTCGGCCGATCCTTGAGAAGCTGGCACCCGATGCGAAGCTGCTGGCAATCGACACCAACCCTGATTTTGTCCGCTATCTTCGCCATGAAATCACCGATCCGCGCTTTGCTGCGGTCAATGGCTCGGCGGCAGATGTGCGGTCGATCGTTGCCGATCATGGTTTCGAATCCGCTGATTATGTGCTGTCCGGCCTGCCCTTCTCAACGCTGCCGGCGGGCGTTGGCCCGGCGATTGCCGAGGCGACGCATGATGTGCTCCGCCCCGGCGGCGCGTTTCTGGTTTACCAGTTCTCCCCCAGGGTGAAGGATTTTCTCGACCCCCATTTCGCACGCATCGACCACGGTATGGAATGGTGGAATGTACCCCCGGCGCAACTATACTGGGCGTGGAAGGACTAAGGGCTGGATCCCGGCACGACCAAAGCGCGGGTGAAGCGGGCCGAGAGGCTTTGCGTCAGTCGATGTTGAGCTGTCGCGTGACGGTGGGGTCGACCACGGTCATCACGAAGAACGCCGCCGCCTGCCGCACCCGCATCCACCAGCTGGTGCGCGCCTTGTACAAAGCTGGCGTGATGCGCTCGGAATCGGCGATTTCGCCATCGATATAGCTGCGGATATGCGCAGCGAATGCCTTGTCGTCGATGCGCAGCATCATTTCGAGGTTCAGGTACAGGCTGCGAATGTCGTAATTGGCGGAGCCGATATAGACGATGTCATCGATCATGAAGAGCTTGGTATGCAATTTGGTCGGCTGATATTCCCAGATTTCGACCTTCTTGCGCAGCAGCCCGGCATAGGTGAAACGTGAGGCGCGAATCGACGCCGGATGATCATTTTTTGACGGCAGCACGATCCGCGCCCGGCCCCGCTGGCCGACGCGATCAAGCCGCCGCAACATGCCGGGGCTGGGGGCGAAATAGGCCGCGATCAGATCGACCCGGCTGGCGATCTCAAGGTCGCGCTTGACCGCCCGCGCCCAGGGCGAGAGCCGCCGCGCCGGGCCACCGAACAACCAGCGTGCCTTGCCTGCGGGCTGGCTCCAGCGTGCGAGCGCGCGGCGCAGATTGCGCAGCGGCGGACGTTCCTGCCTGGTCCAGTCCGCCAGCGCGTCGAAATAGCCGGTGATATAGCGTGCAGCAGGCCCCTCAACGAGCAAGCCAAGATCGCGCCACGCCTGTTCCGCCGGTGTGCCGAAATAGCTGTCCTGCACATTGAATCCGCCAATGATCGCCCGCGCCTCGTCCGCCAGTGCCAGCTTCTGGTGGTTGCGCAGCAGATAGCGCCGGCCCCAGCGCGGGACAAAGCGACATACATCAATGCCGGCGGCCCGCATCGGCGCGAAAAAGCCATGTTGTTCGGCGGTCTCGCTGCCCAGCCCGTCAACGACCAGCGTTACGGCAACACCGCGCGCGCGCGCATCAATCAACGCCTGGCGAACGCGCGCGCCAGCGCTGTCATCGACATAGATATAATAGATTACCCGCAGGCTGTGCTCAGCGCCGTCGATCAGCGCGAGCAGTGCCGCGAGGCGGCGTGGACCGGTGTCGAGCAGGGTCAGCCGATTGTCATCGACCATGAAACTCGGCTGGTCAGGAGGGCTGGTCATGGCGCGACATCCTCTGCGTCAGTGCGGCAAGTGACGCAAGCGCGGGTGGTGACGCAGTTTGAATTCTGGGGTTAGGGAAACTAACACTGGCCTTGCGTGGGGCTGGGAACGGCCCTCAGCGCGGTCCACGATAGCCTCCCTGATTCCGATAAGACCCAAGGCACATTTTGCAGATGTAGTGCCGATCAGGTTCAAGTGCCACCGCAGCGGCCATCGCCTCGCTGAATGAGTGATGCCCTTTCCAACTGCCGTGCTTGCCGGTGCTTCGATCTGCCTCGTCCCGGCGCTTGCTATGGTGGCAATCGGACGTGTGAATGTTCGCCCGATATTGAGTCGGGTTATGGTACACCCAATGGGATGGCGCATTCTCATTTGCGGGCACGGGTGGCCCTGCAACGTCGTTAGCTGCCTGCCGTCGCAGACGCTCCTTCACGAACGCATTCGTCCGATCGACAAGCTCAGAGACTTCCCAGATGTGATCTGTCAGTCCCGCCGCCATCGCAGGGGGCATACGGAGCTTGCTGTGGATACGACAAAAGTTGGTATACATGGCCCAGAGAGCGAGGTGCCGTTTGGCGTTCAGCAGCTTTTTCGAGAACGCGTTGGTCCTTCGGGTGAAGCGCTTGATGTCCATGCGAACATTGAGATTTACGCGTTCAATGTAAGACGTGTGAATTTCTCCGTATAGCGGGCTTCCGATGATGGGGACACGATCCGCCCCGATGTACCGCTCTCGGCCCAGCTTCTTGCCATTTTTCCCAAATTTTTCGTACTTTTTGATAAACATGGCGAAGTCGGCGTCGGTCCCGAAAGCAACCGCTGCTGCTTCCTTATAGGCAGGAAGGCCGTCCGTAATGATGGTGGGCCGAACTGCAAAGCCACCTGCTGGCGCTCGCCGAAGTTTGCGGGCGATCGATTTAAAGAAATCGGTTGCGTCATAGACCTCGCGAGTAGCGGGCAGAAAATCGACGATCATCTTGGATTCGGCATCGACGGCTAAGTATACCCAGACGGTGCCAAGCCCGGATTTCGGCTGACCAGTTCTCCGGTCAACACGATCCCGCGTCCCCACGAAAGTGTGAAACTCGTCTGCCTGTATCCAGCGGCATCCCAAATCTCTCAGTTCCTCGAAGTAGGCGATCGCCATGTCGCCGGCATCCTCGAACAGCTTCATCACCGTGTTGAAACTGTGCTGGTGCTTGCGCTCAACAGAGCGGAGGGACGCCCCTTCAACGAGATCGTGGAGTATCATCTTCTGTCGAGAGGCGTCCAGTCGGTTCACTTAATTTGTTCTCCTTTCGTTTTTTGTGCTTCACAGTCTCAGTTTCGGCGCTATACCGGGTCAGCGAATCGGCAGCCGATGCCTTGACCAATAGAGGGCCAGAACGAAATGGCAAGTTTTGATTTTGTGCTGATTGGCAGTGCTGTGCCGCAAAGGATCGAAGTGCCTGCCGACAACCTGACCAGTCTGGCGGCCTACATCGCGGGCGACCGGTTCATCACTGGTGAGCTTGCGCCCGATGAGTGGGGCGAAATCCGGCGTGTTTTGATTCCGACCAACCGGATACAAATGATTTTGGAGGGCGAGTAATGAAGACGAGATTTGTTGACGGCGTAGGCAACGTCGGTTTGAGCTACTTCACGCCGGCCGAAGTCGCCGCGATGACCGGGTTGGGTGCTGATTTGCAGCGGGTCTGGCGTCGCCGCGACCAACTGGCCGCGCCTGCGGAGGGCCAGATTGGTATCGACGCCGAAGAGGTGGCGGCGGTGGCAGTCCGTCATGCACTTACCACCTTTGGATTTTCTCCGACCGACACACTGCCGATCAGCCGTGAAGCGGCTTCCCAAGTTCTGTTCTACGCGCTCCTTTCGGACAGCGGGGCCGCTGACATCCGGGGGCCTCTCAAACGAATTGCCGAAATTGCCGGACAGTTTGAACAGGACGAGCGAATCGCGATGGCGATTTCCGGCATCACCCAACCGATCACGCACTTGTGGAGCGCGGGACCGCCGGCGGTGGAATTTGCCAATGATGCCGCCGCCATGCTGTCCGAAGAGCGTTACCCCGTGATGCTCGTGATCGATTTGGCCTTGATGGGGCATAAGCTTGTCAGGGCCAGCACGAAGCCGCTCTTTCTGATCGATGTCACGGTGCTATAGTCGAACTGGGACAAGATCAGTCGTAACCGTTCGTTCTCCGGATGGGGTCGGACGACGCACATTTCGGCGGTTAACCGGGGTCGGTGCGAACGACAATTAGACCCCACAGAGTTTTCGGGCCATGTCCTTCGTCACGCCCATATCGTGATGAATGTCACAGAAGAGCCAGTTGCCGGCGACGTTCGATTCAAGGAAAATCTCTTCCCCGTCCTCCGTCAGGATTAGATCGCAAGCGCTATACCGGACGCCCATTTCCTTATTCAAAGCTATCAGGGCGCGCCTCGTTTCCCTGCCTATCTGCGTCTTTTCGATGCGATCCGTGGCTACCGTGCGGAAATCAATCGGCTGCCCGGCTTGGTAAGGCATAGCTGTTGATTTGCACTGAGAGTTGACCCGGGAGGGGCATAAAATTCCACTGAGAAGTGACCCATGTTTTGACCTTCCCCCTGGCTGTTGGGTTGGGGGATATTGGAGTGATCGACATGGCGTTATTGAGCGTAATCCGGCGCTGGCATTTCCGTGAGGGGATGCCGATCCGGGAGATAGAGCGGCGCACTGGGCTGTCGCGCAACACGATCCGCAAGTATCTGCGCAGCGGTACGGTTGAACCGAAGTTCATGGCCGCCGATCGACCGAGCAAGCTGGACCCGTTTGCCGAGAAGCTGTCAGGTTGGCTGCGGATTGAGGTCGGCAAGTCACGCAAGCAGCGGCGTACGGCAAAGCAGATGCACGCAGATCTTGTGGTGTTGGGCTACGACGGTTCCTACGGGCGCGTGGCGGCCTTCGTTCGCGCTTGGAAGTCCGAGCGCCAACGCGATGCCCAGTCCGCTGGCCGAGGCACCTTCGTGCCTTTGGTCTTTGCGCCGGGCGAGGCCTTCCAGTTCGACTGGAGCGAGGACTGGGCCTTGTTGGGCGGCAAGCAGGTCAAGTTGCAGGTGGCACATACCAAGCTGTCGCACAGCCGGGCCTTCACCGTGCGGGCCTATCTACTCCAGACCCACGAGATGCTGTTCGACGCCCTGACCCAGGCGTTCAGGGTTCTGGGCGGCGTTCCGCAGCGCGGGATCTTCGACAACATGCGCACAGCGGTTGATCGCATCGGCTCGGGCAAGGCGCGGCAGGTCAACGCCCGGTTCGCGGCGATGGCCAGCCATTATCTGTTCGAGCCCGAGTTCTGTAACCCGGCCTCGGGGTGGGAGAAGGGCCAAGTCGAGAAGAACGTCCAGGATGCACGCCGCCGATTGTGGCAACCGATGCCCAGCTTTCCGAACCTTGATGCGCTGAACGCGTGGCTTGAAGAGCGCTGCATCGCGCAATGGGGGCAGATCGTGCATGGCGTTCTGCCCGGCACTGTCGCCGATGTGCACGCCGGGGAGGTTGCAAGCCTGATGCCGCCGGGCCGCCCCTTCGACGGCTTTGTCGAGCACACCAAGCGCGTATCGCCAACCTGCCTGGTGACGTTGGAGCGCAACCGCTACAGCGTGCCGGCGTCCTTTGCCAACCGGCCGGTGTCCTTGCGGGTCTACCCCGAGCGGATCGTCATCGCCGCCGAAGGCCGGATCCTGTGCGAACATGGCCGGATCATTGCACGATCCCATCATCTGCCGGGGCGGATCATCTATGACTGGCGTCATTACCTGGCGGTGATCCAGCGCAAGCCTGGTGCCCTGCGCAACGGAGCGCCGTTCACGGAGATGCCCGATGCGTTCCGGCAGCTTCAGGGCCATCTGCTCAAGCGCCCCGGCGGTGATCGCGAGATGGTCGAGATCCTGGCGCTGGTGCTGCAGCACGATGAACAGGCGGTTCTATGCGCGGTCGAGCTGGCTCTGGAGGCAGGGGTGCCCACCAAGACCCATGTGCTCAACATCCTGCACCGACTGACCGACGGCAAGGCACCTCCTGCATCACCGATCGATGCACCCCAGGCACTGCGCCTTGCTCAGGAGCCAGTCGCCGATGTCGGGCGCTATGACAACCTGCGGGAGATGCGTCATGCGTCATGATCCCGCCAGCGCCGCTGTGGAGGTGATGCTTCGCTCCCTCAAGATGTATGGCATGGCCCAGGCCGTCGGTGAGCTCATCGAACAAGGCGCCCCCGCCTTCGATGCCGCCGTGCCGATCCTCTCGCAGTTGCTCAAGGCCGAGATGGCCGAGCGCGAGGTCAGGTCTATCGCCTACCAGATCAAGGCCGCCCGGTTCCCGGCCTACAAGGATCTGGCAGGCTTCGACTTTGCGTCCAGCGAGGTGAACGAAGCCCTGGTCCGGCAGTTGCATCGTGGCGACTTCATCGACGGTGCCGACAATGTGGTGCTGATCGGTGGTCCGGGAACCGGCAAGACCCACATGGCCACCGCGCTCGGTGTTCAGGCAGTCGAGCATCACCGCAAGAAGGTCCGGTTCTTCTCTACGGTCGATCTGGTCAACGCGCTCGAACAGGAAAAGGCCATGAACAAGGCTGGCCAGCTTGCCGAGCGTCTGCTGCGTCTCGACCTCGTCATCCTCGACGAGCTGGGATACCTGCCGTTCAGCCCGTCAGGCGGGGCGCTGCTGTTCCATCTGCTCAGCAAACTCTACGAACGCACCAGCGTCGTTATCACCACCAACCTCAGCTTCAGCGAATGGGCCGACGTGTTCGGCGATGCCAAGATGACCACCGCCCTGCTGGACCGGCTCACCCACCACTGCCACATCCTCGAGACTGGCAACGACAGCTTCCGGTTCAGAGCCAGCTCCGCTGCCCCCAAAACCAGAAAGGAAAAAACACCAGCTTGACCCACAACCCGCATCGCGGGACATACCATCCACCCGGGTCACTTCTCGATGAAAATCCCGGGTCAACTCTCAGTGCAAATCAACACCCTATGAACGACATAGCGGTCGAAATCGGCCATTCGCACGGGCGATATGGGATCAGCCTGCTCAAGAATTGCTTGGAGAAGAACATTAGAGCGGTTTCCGTTCATTCAGGTTCATAGCCGCATGATCTGAAGTAGTTTGCGCATTCGTTGGGCTGGAAGATGTCGACGAGCCTGCCGATCAAGTCCCACAATCCGCTGACGGTTCGTTCGCCCGCCTTACGGAGCATGGCCTTGAGCCGGGAGAATGCCTTCTCGATAGGGTTGAAGTCCGGGCTGTAGGGCGGGAGGAAGCGAAGGGTTGCGCCGGCCGCTTCGATCCTCTCCTTCACAGCCGCCCGTTTGTGGCTTGAGAGGTTGTCCATGATGACCACGTCGCCTGGCCGCAGCGCGGGCACCAGAACCTGCGCCACATAGGCTTCGAACCAGTCGCCGTTGATCGGCCCATCCAGCACCATCGGCGCGACCATGCCGGTCATACGCAGACCAGCGACCAGCGTGGTGGTTTTGCGATGGCCGTGCGGAAAGCCCATCCGCAGCCGTTCGCCTTTCCGACAGCGACCGTGACTGCGGGTCATATTGGTGGCGGTCCAGGTCTCATCGATGAAGACAAGGCGTTCGGGTTCAAGGTCGAGCTGGCCCTCGAACCAGTGCTGGCGTTGCCTCAGGACATCGGGACGGTCCTGCTCGATCGCGTGCCCGGTCTTTTTTTACGCGTGATCCCGTGCCGGGCAAAAAAACGATGCACCGTGCCGATCCCAACCACGGCGCCGCGCTCGATCAGCCGCGCCTGTATCTCGACCAGCGTCATGTCGCCCTGCTCGGCAATCAGCTCCCGAATGAAGCCGCCGTGCGCCTCGATCTTGCCTGAATGTCGGTCCCCTCCGCGCGGCTTGGCCAAAGCCTGACCATGCTTCAGGGCGAGTTGTCGCCAGCGGATCGCGCTCGACACGCTGACCCCAAAGCGGGCTGACGCCGCGCGGCAACTCAGGCCGCCATCAATCGCTGCGACAACCCTGTCCCGAAGATCCTGTGAAAGCGTTCGTGCCATCCATGCTGGCCTCCTGCCACCAGCAGGAAGTTTGAATCACACCCAAGCCGTAAAGGGAATCCCTATCGATTCCGTTCGTACGGAAACCGCTCTAGTGAACGCCCGGCTAGCTCACCGCCGAAAATGAAGTCCAATTGGATCGCTCCTTGCGCGTAAGAATGCCGAGCCTCCGCTGAAGCAAGCGTGCGCTCAACGTCGATACGAGGATTCTTACGTTTTTCTCCCTCCAACACTTGGCGGGCCATGCCGGTGGAACCAGCGACGACCCGAATATCTTCTCCGTCAGCGGTGCGAGTGCGCTCTATATCAGGCCGAACCATTTCCAAGGTGCCGCCAGAGCCCAAGAGGAATTCCTCGCCCGACGTCGTCTTGATCCGCATCCGGAGTGTCTTTCCACGCTGCCGCTTCACGCCGAAGTGGAGCGCCAACGGGCGCAACTGTTTCTCCAGCGCGGCGTCCCAGGTATGTCCGGCCTGATTGTTGCAGGTCTTGTGGAGTAATCCTCGTACGGTTCGCCGTCCACCGAGAGCCATGGAAATCACGTGTTCGTCGGAATCATTTTCCGCCGTGATGTTCTGTCCGCAGCAGATGCACGTCGGTTGCAAGTTGGCCATCTGGGGAAGCATTCACATTTAGTAGGCGGGAAACGCTTGGACGGCAACGTTGCTAGACAGGCTCGCAACGTCCACGCTCAGCAATTGCAGAAGCGGCAACAGTAACGATTTGGCGTCGGTTCGCGACGGCGCCTCTACGGGTACCAAGTGTCAGATTTTGACCACTAGGTGCATCGAGGTCGCGGTGGAAACGGTACGGCGCGAAGGTACCCGAAAGCCCACCCTGCCGTGCGGGTGGTCAATGCGGACATGACAGCGTGGGCCACTCCGCATTGAACAAACCCGGCGTGTCTGGCATTTGCCGTTGATCGGGAAAATATCACTGACGATTGGAGACTATTGAATGATCGATCCCGAAACGCTGCTCACGCTTACCGCAGATATCGCCGCGAGTTTTGTGGCGAATAACCGGCTGGGCACCAGTGAGGTTAGCGGAGTGATCAGGTCGGTTCACGAGGCGTTGTCGGCGCTGGGCCAGGAGGTTGAACCGGAAGCACCCGTGTTCCTCCCCGCCGTCACGATCCGCAAGAGTCTGGCTGATCCGGCGAAGATCATCTCGATGATCGACGGTAAGCCCTACAGCACGCTCAAGCGGCATCTTACGAGGCATGGGCTGACGCCTGGCGAATACCGTGCCCGCTATAGCCTGCCCGCCGATTACCCGACCACGGCACCGGCCTATTCGCAAATGCGCAAGGAAATGGCGATGACGATCGGGCTGGGGCGCAAGGCGAAGGTGATCGAGGTTGTTGCGGAGACGACCCCGGCGGCGAAGGGACGGCGCAAGCTGGGCATCGCGCGACCTGCGGAGCGCGCACCGGCACCCGCCGCGAAGGCACCGCGCAAACCGCATGCCCTCAGTGGCAAGGGCGCGCTGGCCACGGTGCGCCAGTCGGTGGAGTGATCCCGTCGGGCGCCGGGCCGCATGGTTGAAGCAGCGCGATACGTGGGACGCGATGAGGCCGGCGGGCTGCTCTTCGATGTCGATCTGTCGATCCCCGATGGTTTGACGGGCGATCCGTCGCCGACGCCTACGATGTACGACGCCCTGTACGATTTCTTCAACGTCGATCTCGGCGAGCTGACAGCACAACAGGCGCATGCGCTTCTCTGTTGCCGTGATTATGGGCGGCAATGCGCGGCGCGGTTATTTGACCGGCACCCACAAGACGTGCGCGACCTGTTTGCGAGGTTGGTCGCCGCCTTCATCATGGCCGACGATGACCGCACGGTCGATGTGCTGGCGTGGGCGCGTCGCCGACGCGAGGTGCCGCGCGACGGCTCGGCGATTGCCCAAACCAAACGGTTCGGGGAGGTGCGGGCATGGATTCACGCGCTCGTTGGCGAAGCAAATGCGGCTGGTGCGGGCATCGAATCCCCCAGTTATACCAAGTCCCATGGACGGTCACCCATGTGCCCATGATCGCAGGCCGATGGACATGATGAGCCACGGCTGATCGACGAGACGGTTCCATGCAAAGCAGCAGTGATCGAGGATGTCGGCGTAGGATTTGAAGATCCTGTTCGAGAGCCAGTTATCGCGCATGAACTGCCAGACATTCTCAACCGGGTTGAGTTCAGGGCATTTCGACGGCAGCGGCAGCAAGGTGATGTTGGCGGGGACGGTGAGCGCGCCAGAGCCATGCCATCCCGCCTGGTCGAGGAGCAGGATGGCGTGCGCGCCTGGCGCGACGGCGGCGGAGATTTCGGCCAGATGCAAGGCCATCTCCTGCGTGTTGCATCGCGGTAGCACGAGTGCCGCGCCCTTGCCCTCGGCCGGGCAGATCGCCCCGTAAATATAGGCCGATGACGTGCGCTGGTCCTTCGGCGCCGAAGGCCGGGTTCCGCGACGCGCCCAGCGCCGGGTGATCCCGTTCTTCTGGCCGACCCGCGCCTCGTCCTGCCACCACAGCTCTATCGCTGTGCCGCGCGGGAGCGTTGCCCGGATCGTCGCCACCCGGGCGGGGAAGTTTTTTTAAACGTCGGGATGGCGTCATCATCCTGCGTATGATGGCGCGGCCGCGCCGACAGCTTGCGATACCCCAAGCCACGCAGTTCTCGGCTCAGCGTCTGCTTGCTGAGGCTGATGGCAAACTCGTCCCACACCCACTGCGCGAGATCGATCAGCCGCCAGCGTACGACACCGTGCGATGCCGGGATCGGACCACTCTCGACGATCTGCGCCAAAGCCCGACGCTGCGCGTCATCGAGCAGCGGCACGCCACCGGGCGGCACCGCATCGATCAACCCATCAGGCCCGCCAGCGTTGAACCGCAGCACCCAGTCGCGGACCGTCTGGAGCCCAACGCCGCCAAGCTGCGCCGCCTCGCTCCGCGTCCCTCCCTCGTAAATCGCCGCCAGCGCCAGCAGCCGACGCACCTGGTTCGCGTCACTGCTCGATCGCGCTAAGGCCCGCATCCTCGCCGCCGTAAAATCAGCTCGAAGCGCCACTGCCGCACCCATCGCAAACCTCCCTCACGTTCGCGACCATTGAATCGAACTTCTGGCCGTTTGGGAATCCCCTATGAGTCAGGGCTCACGAGATTTGGTATTAGTTAGATAGCTTAAGCCGAATTGGAGCACGCGGCAAAATGCGACTCCGATTGCCGACCGAGCAAAGGCGGCGTGAAAAGTGCGTCGTCTCCATTTTCAGTTCACTGTCTCCAACCCGAGATGGCGATCTTTGTCTCCGAGCAGCATGCTCGTTTGAGCGAACTCGGAAGCGTCCGATGGGACGCAAGGGATAACCGGAACCTTCGCTATTCCACGCCAGAGCTGGCCATTCTTGCCGTTTTTTTGGAGACAATATGGAGACAACGCCCCACGGCACGCTTTGCCTCCACGATGAACAACCCCGAAGGGTCGTCCAAACTGTTGATTTTCCGAAGAAAATCTGGAGCGGGCGAAGGGATTCGAACCCTCGACCCCAACCTTGGCAAGGTTGTGCTCTACCCCTGAGCTACGCCCGCTCTGGCGCCTTGGCCCGGAAGCGTTCCGGGCGAGGTAAGGCGGCGGCCTCTAGCATCGCCCCCCGGACCCTGCAAGCCCGTTATCGTCGATGGCAAAAACCCTTGGCTTGAAGGGCGCGAGCAACCACATAGGGCCATCGACACGTACAAAGGATAGACTGTTGGCCACCCTGGGAATGACCGCCGCCGAACGCGAAGCCATCGAAGCGTTTCGCCGCGACGTTGTCGAACCATCGATGAAGAGCCTGGTACTGATTGATTTCTGGGCGGAATGGTGCGGGCCATGCAAGGCATTGTCGCCCGTGATCGAAAAGGTCGCGGCTGATTATGCGGCAAAGGGCGTGATCCTGGCGAAGATCGATACTGACAAGAATCAGTTCATCGCCGCGCAATTCCAGATCAAATCGATTCCGACCGTCTATGCGATGTTTCAGGGCCAGCTTGTCGCGGATCTGACGACCGCCCGGACCGAAACCCAACTCAAGACGATGCTCGACCAGATTCTGCGGCAACTGCCGATCCAGAGCGAGGAGGCAAGCGCCGAAGCCGAGCTGGAGCCGCTGATCGCAATGGGTGAACAGGTGCTCGGCGAAGGGGACGCCGAGCGCGCGGTGGGGATTTTCCAGCAACTTGCCGAGATGGCACCAACACACCCGGCGGTCGAATCGGGTCTGGTCCGCGCCCTGGTCGCTGCGGGCCGGCTGGACGAGGCGGAAGCCGCCCTGGCGATGTTGCCGGAAGAATCAGCCAAGGCCCCGGCGATTGAACGTGCCCGCGCGGCAATTGCGCTGGCACGTGAGGCAAGGCCGGTCGATGACCTTTCCGGGCTGGCCGCTGACGTGGCCGCCCATCCCGACGACCATGCCAAGCGATTCGAGCTGGCAGGTGGCCAGATGGCCGCTGGCGACCGCGATGCTGCTGCTGATTCGCTGCTCGCGATCATCGCCGCCGACCGCGACTGGAATGAGGGTGCGGCGCGCACCCAGTTGCTCAAGCTGTTCGAGGTGGTCGGGCTGGAAGATCCGTGGGTCTCGGCACAGCGACGCAAACTCTCCGCGATCCTGTTCGGATGACGACCATCGCGAAAACCACGCGGCTGTCGGTTTTCCCACTGGCCGGTGCATTGCTCTTTCCGGGTATGCACCTGCCGCTGCATATCTTTGAACCTCGTTATCGCGCGCTGGTCAGCGATGCGATGGCACGTGACCGCCGCATCGGGATGATCCAGCCACGCCCCGGCCCACCGAGCGACCAGCCCCCGCTTTTCGACATTGGCTGTGTGGGCAAGATAACCGAGGTCGAGGCGCTTGATGACGGGCGGTACAATCTGATCCTGCAGGGCCTTGCGCTGTTCCGGGTAGAGCGCGAGCTTGATGTCACCACACCGTTCCGCCAGGTCGAGGCCGAATTGCTGGCCCATGACCCGAATGACAGCCTGTCACTCTCGCGCCGCGCCGCACTGGAAATGGAATCACGCCGCTTCGCCGATGCCCAAGGCTATGCCGTCGACTGGGAGGCAGTGACACGGCTCGACGACGAGGCTTTGGTCAACGGCATCGCGCAGATCGCGCCGTTCGACGTTGCCGCCAAGCAGGCGCTGCTGGAAGCCGGGAAAATTGAGGAACGGGCCGAGCTGATCATCCAGCTTATGCAGTTCTTCGGGCGGCATGACGGCGATGATTCGGTGACGCTGCAGTGACCAGGGGTGCCCGGAAGGGCCGCGCTGGCGGGGCCGCGATGATGGCCTGGATGTTTTTCGCCAACCTGTTCGACCCGAAAAAGGTCGCGGCGATGGAGCATATCGACACGCAGCGTCGCCTGGGGCCCGAAGCACACCGCATCGCGGCGACCCCCGGGATGATTATTGAGCAGCCGGAAAAACTACCGCAGCATTGATTGCGCCTTGCGTCAGCGCAAGCGATCAGACCCTCAGCCCCTGCAGCAACCGCGGCACATCGCCGCTCTCGCCGCGCGCTTCAGCCATGAAGCGATGCTTGAGTGGCGGAAGCTTCTCAACCGCCGAAAGGCCGAAGCGGCGGATTGCATTGGCCGTTTGTCCCGGAATACCGAACAATCGGGTCAGGCCGTCAGTTGCGGCGGCGACCATGAACGTGTCCAGGCTGCGCCACCGGTCGTACCGCGCCAGAAGTTGCGCATCACCGAGATCAAGGCCCAGCCGCTTGCCCTCCACCAGCACCTCAACCAGCGTTGCCACGTCGCGAAAACCGACATTGACGCCCTGGCCCGCAATCGGGTGAATGCCATGTGCCGCATCACCAACCAGCGCCAGACGATCGGCAATGATCTTACCGGCATGGTGGAAGCCAAGCGGATAGCTTGATCGTGGCCCGAGCGGACCAAGCTTGCCAAGAAAGCCGCCCATCTTCTTGTCCGCCTCGGCCAGCAAGGCACGGTCGGACATCTTGATCATACCGTCAGCCTCGCTCCGTTTTACCGACCAGACAATCGCCGAGCGATGCCCGGCGGCGTCATCGTTGAGCGGCAGGATCGCAAACGGGCCTTGTGGATAGAAAATCTCAAAGGCGATATTTTCGTGGCTATGTTCATGATGCAATGACGTCACAATGGCGGCGTGGTCATAGACCCAGCGCGCCACGCGCAAACCCGCAGCATCGCGTGTCGGCGAATTGCGGCCCTCTGCCGCGACCAGCAATGGCGCGCGTACAACAGCGCCGTCGTCAAGTGTGGCGACAACGCCGTTCGGGCCGCGCTCCACGGCGGTGGCGCGCGTCTTCATCCGCAAATCGACGTTCGGGGCTGCCCTGGCCGCCGCGTAGAGCGCGCCGCGCAGATAGCGGTTCTCGAACATGTGGCCGAGCGCGCTCTCCCCCGCGCCAGGGACGAAATCGAGTTTGCCGGGCTTCAGACCATCGCTGACGCGGATGCCCTGGATCGGACAGCCACGGTCACGAATATGGTCAATCACGCCGATCGCATCGAGCATCCGCCACGGCGCGCTGGCAATTGCCGAGGCACGGCCATCAAAGCCCGCTGCCAGAATGACGTCAGGGTCGGCAATATCGACGACAATCGACGTCAATCCATGGGCATCGAGCGCCACGGCAAGGGCACTTCCGACCAAACCACCACCGAGAATGAGCACATCTGCCTGATCCATGTGCCCGCCCTAGGCGGTTTTGGCCAGTGGCGGAAGCTTTTGGCGCGTGGGTTGGTGGATCGGGCACGACGCTGGGGCGGCAGTGAAAATCAACCCCGCCTTGACGCCGGACTCACGAAGGGCGATGATTCCATGGGTACAGACAGCGAACATCGAAGGACGGGATATGGCGAGCCGCGCGCGGCCGGCATTATGGCGCGAGACGGTGAAAGCCGGTGCGGCGCGCAGCGGGGCATTGATCATCGCCATGGCATTATTGGCCATGACGGCGTTGATGGCGATTGCGCTGGCAACATATCATTCCGGGGATCCCTCTTTCGATACTGCGGCGGGTGGGCCGGCCCTCAACTGGCTGGGGCGCCCGGGCGCATGGTTTGCCGATTTCGCCTTTATGGCGCTGGGCCTGCCGGTCGCCTTGCTGTTACCGATCATCATCATCATCGCCACGCGGATCTGGCGGGGGGTACAGGTTGGCCGGTGGCGGATGATGCTGTTCCTTGCCTGGCTGGGCGCATCGCTGATGGCAACAAGCCTTGCCCTGTTTTCAACCGCGACGGTGCTGCAATTGCCCGCTGGCTGGGGCGGGCTGACGGGAATGGCCGGGGCGGCAGCACTCCATGCCGTGATCGATCTGCTCGGGGAACCGCGCGCCATCATGTGGACAGCCCGCGGCGTCGCCTTGCTCACCGCGATTGGCGGCGTCGCGATCTGGGCGTGGAGCGTCACCGTCGATGGCGGCCTGCCGCGCTGGCGCCCGGCACTGCCGCGCCCGTCACGTACCAATCGCCCCGAGGTCGAACAGGATGTGTTGCCGCCCGAGCCCCAGCGCCGCCAACAGCCAGTACCGCGCGCCGTCGCCATGCCGGATGCCCGGCCTGGCCCGGTAATCGCCGAACGTAACCTGTCCCCGTCAACCGCCCGGCCCAAGGCCCGGCAGGCGTCTTTTGACCTTGGCGACAACAGCCAGTTGCCGCCCCTTGATTTGCTCAAGGCCACCCCGCCTTCTCCGGGGCCACAGATCGACAAGGCCGCACTGGAGCGCAATGCCCGCCTGCTTGAGTCAGTGCTCGACGATTTCCACGTCAAGGGTTCGATCATCAACGTCAGACCCGGCCCGGTGGTGACGATGTATGAGCTGGAGCCGGCATCGGGAATCAAGGCCAGCCGCGTTGTGTCACTGGCCGACGACATCGCCCGCAACATGTCGGCGGTATCGGCGCGCGTCGCGACCATACCCGGCCGGACGGTCATCGGCATCGAATTGCCCAATGCCCGTCGCGAGATGGTCAGCCTGCATGAACTGATCGGGTCACAGAGTTTCGAGGATCAGAATGCCTCGCTACCCCTGGTGTTGGGCAAGAATATTGCCGGCGATCCGGTCATTGCCGATCTTGCGCCCATGCCGCACCTGCTGGTGGCGGGCACGACCGGGTCGGGCAAATCGGTTGGCCTCAACTGCATGATCCTGTCGCTGCTGTACCGGCTCAAGCCGGACCAGTGCAAAATGATCATGATTGATCCGAAAATGCTCGAGCTGAGCATGTATGAGGATATCCCGCACCTGCTCGCCCCGGTTGTGACCGATCCCGCAAAGGCAGTGCGGGCATTGAAATGGGCGGTTGAGCAGATGGAAGACCGCTACCGGCAGATGTCGTCGGTCGGCGTGCGCAGCCTGGCCAGTTTCAATGAAAAGGTCCGCGCGGCACGCGCCAAGGGGCAGCCAATGGGCCGCAAGGTTCAGACCGGTTATCATCCCGACACCGGTCAACCGGTCTATGAGGAGGAACAGCTCGACTATCAGCCATTGCCACAAATCGTTGTTATCGTTGATGAACTTGCCGATTTGATGATGACCGCCGGCAAGGAGGTCGAATTCCTGATCCAGCGACTGGCGCAAAAGGCGCGTGCGGCGGGCATCCACCTGATCATGGCAACCCAGCGCCCATCGGTCGACGTCATTACCGGCGTGATCAAGGCCAACCTGCCAACCCGCATCAGCTTCCATGTCACGAGCAAGATCGATTCACGCACCATCCTGGGCGAACAGGGCGCCGAACAGCTGCTCGGCAAGGGCGACATGCTCTATATGCCCGGCGGCAAGGGGGTGGTGCGCGTCCATGGTCCTTTCGTCAGCGATGACGAGGTTCGCGCTGTCGCCGACCATTGGCGCGCGCAGGGTCAGCCTGACTATATCCAGTCGGTTACCGAAGAGCCGGAGGATGGCTTTGCGCTCGATGGCGCACCGACCGGGGAAGATTCGGCCGAGGACCAGCAATATCGCTCGGCGATCCAGCTGGTGGTTGAAAGCCAGAAAGCCTCGACCTCATGGCTGCAACGACAGTTGCGCGTCGGGTATAACAGTGCGGCGCGACTGATCGAGCGAATGGAAAAGGACGGCATTGTCGGTCGGCCTGACCATGTTGGCCGCCGGGAAGTGATGCGCGACCGCGACGGCAACCCGCTGTAGCACAGGCAGTTCAGTGCGGGTTCACGCCCATGGCCGCAGGCGCGGCACGCTGAGTTCAGGAGAATGATCGTGTTGGCTCGTTACTTTCCCGCAGTGGCGCTGGTTGTCGCCCCGGTCGCGATTGCCGCGCCCCCGGCAACGTCTGGCGACATCGCGCTGGTCCAGCAACATCTCCAGTCGGTTGAAACCATGACCGCCGCGTTCAGCCAGACCGACCGTAGTGGTCGGGTATTGACCGGCACCCTGACGCTGAAGAAGCCAGGGAAGATTCGTTTTCAATATGAAAAAGGTGTGCCGATCCTGATCGTCGGAGACGGCAAGGCACTGACCTTCATTGATTATTCGGTGAAGCAGGTGCAGCGCTGGCCAATCGGCAATTCACCGCTCGGCATATTGCTCGACCCTTCGAGGGATGTCAGCAAGGTTGCGCGTGTGGTGCCGGGAACCGACCCCCGCATCGTCTCGATTGATGCCTTTGACCCAAAACACCCCGAATATGGCCGCATCAACATGATCTTCGTGCGCGATACCGCCGCCCCCGCCGGGCTGATGCTGCAGGGTTGGATCGCGCTCGACTCGCAGAACAATCGCACCACCGTTCGCCTGTGGCATCAGCAGTTCAACGCGGCGGTCAGCGATGGAATGTTCCGCTGGAACGACCCACGGCCAAATTCGCACAAGAATTGATCATCCGTTCATACAGGCGACAGGTTCGCCGCCCTAAAAGCGGAACTGCGGATGGAGACCGCCGAGATTTTCCCCCTGTTATCCGGCAAAGCTCCTTCCCGCCTGCGTGACGAACGCCGGTCGGCCCTCGCTCCATGCCCCCGGAGCGGGGGCCTTTCCTTGTCCGGTCGGGGTGGCGCCGACGGCAATCGATAGCTACATCGCCCGCCATGGCGACACCGGGAACCCAGACACTGAAGCCAGACACGCTGAAAATCGTTTCGTGGAACATCAACTCGGTGCGGTTCCGCATCGAGATTGTCGAGCGCTTCCTGCGTGAAGTGCAACCCGACATATTGTGCCTTCAGGAGACCAAGGTGATTGACGGGGACTTTCCCGCAGCACCGTTCCGCGCCCTGGGGTATCCGCATATCGCATTGCACGGACAGCGGATGCACCACGGTGTTGCTATCATCAGCCGTGTGCCGATTGTCGCCGATGACCGACTCGATTGGCAGGCGAATCGCGAGGCACGACATATCGGGGTGCGCCTGCCCAACGGGGTTCGGCTGGAAAATGTCTATGTCCCGGCCGGTGGCGATGTCCCGGACCGTGAGGTGAATCCGAAATTTGGCCAGAAGCTCGATTTTGTCGAGCGCATGACACGCTGGTCCGAATCACTTGCGACACCAACGCTGTTGGTCGGCGACTTCAACATCGCACCACTGGAATCCGATGTGTGGAGCCACAAGCAATTGCTTGATGTCGTCAGCCACACGCCGATTGAGGTTGCCGCACTGGACGGATTGAAGGGATCCAATAGCTGGGTCGATCTTGGTCGGCATTTTGTCCCCGCCCCTGACCGGCTGTTCACCTGGTGGAGCTACCGCGCCAAGGATTGGCTTGCCTCGGACCGGGGCCGGCGACTCGATCATATGTGGGCAACCGCCGATCTCGCCGCGACGGCGACACGTCACGATGTTTTTGAGCATTGCCGAAGCTGGATGAAGCCCTCCGACCACATTCCGATCATGACCGAGTTCGCGCTGTGACAGCCCCGCAGGCGGCGGATGCACGAAAATCTGCGCTGGCCATCGATGCGTTGCGGCGCGGCTGGCCGGTCGCCATCGCGGACGATGATGGTATCCTGGCGTTGTTGCCCATTGAAACGGCCGATCCGGTGCGACTCGCGGCGTTCGACGCCATTGGTGAGGCGCCTGTGCTGATCTCGGCTGGCCGCGCGGCAACCTTGAAGCTGGCCAACCAGCGCGATGCGGCGACACCCGATGCCCCGGTCTTGATCGAGCGGACCGATTGGCTCGATTTCACGGTGGCAACCGCCCTGGCTGACCCGCAATTTGACCTCGACACGCCGCTCAAAGGGCCATTTCGCGCCACCTGCCTCGCTGCACGCGCTGCTGGCGCCGCCGCATTGCGACTCGCGCGGATTGCTGGCGTTTTACCCGCCTTCTTCGCCCAGCCGGGCGGTGATGCGGCGCTCGTGCTGACACCCGCCGATATTGACG
The DNA here is from genome assembly GCA_963422345.1 of uncultured Sphingomonas sp. Classification (GTDB taxonomy): domain Bacteria; phylum Pseudomonadota; class Alphaproteobacteria; order Sphingomonadales; family Sphingomonadaceae; genus Sphingomonas. The sequence goes on along the minus strand of OY729425.1, from coordinate 415,152 downwards.
CACATGAGGACGCGACACGCCTGAGCATCGCCACGCGTGCGCATTTGCCGGTCGAGGGTGCCGAAAACGCGGAAATCGTGGCCTTTCGCACCCCTGAAATGCCTGGGGAACATGTCGCATTGGTGATTGGAGCACCCAATGGGCGCCCGCCCCTGGTGCGCTTGCACAGTGAATGCCTGACGGGCGATGTTCTTGGCAGTCTGAAATGCGATTGCGGCCCGCAACTCCACGCCGCCATCCATGCCATTGAGGCAAGTGGCTGGGGTATTTTGCTTTATCTGCGCCAGGAAGGACGGGGCATCGGCCTGGTCAACAAGCTGCGCGCCTATGCACTGCAGGATCGGGGCTTCGATACGGTTGATGCCAATACCAGACTCGGCTTTGCGGTCGATTCCCGCAATTTTGCGGTGGCGGGGCGGATGCTGGCGCTGCTCGGGCAGGACAAGGTCCGGCTGTTGACCAACAATCCGGAGAAGGTCGCACAACTTGAAACAGCGGGGATCACCGTGGTCGAACGCGTGCCGCACGCCCTGCCGCCCAACCCGCATAATGAGCGATATCTGGCAACCAAGCGCGACCGCACCGGCCACCAGTTCTGAGTCGCAGTGGGCAGCGCGCTATCGCTGGCGAATCAGTGCGGCCACCTCGTCGAAACTGGCCGCAATGTCATGCACACCAATCGCACGCAGGCGATCAGCATGGTCAGGCGCGCAATGATTCCCGCCAACAAAGCCAATTACATGCCCGCCAGAGGCAACCGCGCCGGTTGCGCCCACCGGTGAATCCTCGATGATCGCTGCCCGCGTAATATCGACGCCAAGCGCTTGTGCCGCATGGAGATAAAGATCGGGTGCTGGCTTGCCGCGCTCGACATGCTCGCGACCGGAAAAAACATTGTCGCCAAACACATCGCGAATCCCGAGATGTTCCAGATGGCGCGAAATCCATTCGGTCGAGCTTGACGAGGCAATGGCGCAGGGCAGCGCCGGCGGCAGCGACAAGGCGAAGGCGACGGCGCCAGCGACCGGATCCAGCCCCTCGGCAAGCGCCCGGCGATCTTCTGCTCGGCGCTCGGCATGAAAGTCTTCCGGGACAGCGCGACCGATCCAGCGTTCGATTGCGGCGAGGAAATCTGCCCCCGCCAATCCCATGAACTGCGCCATGGATTGCTCGGGTGTGGTCGGATGACCGCGTGACGTCAGATACTCTGCAATCTGCTTGTTTCCGGCATATTCGCTTTCCAGCAGCACGCCATCAAAGTCGAAGATGAGCGCATCGAACCTCATGCGCGCGCACCAAATAGGGCGGTGCCAACGCGGACATGGGTTGCCCCCAACGTCACCGCCGTTTCATAATCGCCCGACATCCCCATGCTGAGGCCGGGCAGTCCATGGTCACGGGCCAGTTTGGCGAGCAGGGCAAACCATGGCGCTGCATCGAGGTTGGCGGGCGGGACGGTCATCAGGCCAATAACGGGCAGACCAGCCAGCCTGGCTTCTGCCAACAGTGCCGGCAGATCGTCGACAGTACAGCCGCCCTTCTGGGGTTCTTCAGCAAGATTGACCTGGACAAAGCAATCCGGTCGCCGCCCGGTCCGGTCCATTGCCCGGGCGAGCGCGTTGACGAGATTTGACCGGTCAAGCGCATGGATCGCGTCGAACAAGGCCACTGCCTCATCTGCCTTGTTCGACTGGAGCTGACCAACCAGATGCAAGGCAATATCGGGATGGGCCTCGCGCAGGGCCGGCCACTTTTCCTGTGCTTCCTGGACCCTGTTCTCGCCAAACACGCGCTGTCCCGCCGCAATCAGCGGGAGGATCGCCTCGCCGGGATGCATCTTGGTGATTGCAATCAATGTGGTGCTGCCGGCATCGCGCCGCGCAAGGCGTTCGGCACCGGCAATGCGTTCATGGACGGCAACAAGGCGGCTATGGGGGTCGTCGGCGGACATTCGCGGCGCTATAGCAGCGCCGTGCCCCGCCGCCAGCCCATGCGCCGCATTGACGCGATTCCGACACTCTGGCTGATGACCGATGAGCGGCTCGGTGATGCCTTATGGCCAGCCATCGCCGCGTTGCCGCGGGGCGCGGGAATCGTGTTTCGCCATTACCACACGGATGCGCCAGGCCGGCGGTCATTGTTTGCGCGGCTTCGCAAACTAGCCAATCGTCGCAAGCTCGTGCTGATTCGTGCCGGAGCGACGCGCTTTCCCGGAGAGCAGGGGGTCCATAATGGCAAGGGTTCAGGCTGGCGCAGCATGGCTGTGCACTCGCTGGCCGAAGGCGCCGTCGCGCGCCGCCGTGGCGCCGACCTCATCTTCATCTCGCCGGTTTTCACCACCCGGTCCCATCTCGGGGCGGCGGCCCTGGGGCCGGTGCGCGCCGCCCTGATTGCCCGCCGCACAGGATTGCCCGCTATCGCGCTGGGCGGAATGCAGGCGCGGCGCTTCAACCACCTGAAGCAGCTTGGTTTTCATGGATGGGCCGGGATCGACGCCTTCATTGCGTCGAATCAATATCAGAAGCGGAAAGCGGTACCGATATAAACCGATTGGCTCTCGCGGCGATTGTCCGACAGTTTCTGCAACCGGTCGCGCTCGCTCTTGTAGCGAACACCTGCCGTTACATCGAGGCTGCGGGTGAGGCGATATGACCCAGCCACATCAACCGAGTAAACCGGGCCCTGCTCGATCAACCTCGGCGTAACCGTTCCGGCAAGCGGCCGATCAGCACCGGCACGAATCTGTCCGCTGAAACGCTTGCCAGAATAGCTGACGCCAACATCAATGGCCTCGCGGCTGCCGGGGGCGCCAGCCAGATCAATCTTGGTGACGTCGCCGGAAATGGCGAACCGGCGGAAGCCAACGGCCAGTCCAAGATTATAGGCAACCGGCGTAAGGCTGACCGTCGCGGGTGCGGCCATGGCAGTAGCACTGCGATCAGCCGCCAGCGCGACCCGGGACGAACGCGCCCGCACCGCTATCGTCACAGCGCGGTTGCTGACGCGGCGCGAATCGGAGGGTGTGAAGTTGAAATCGCCGGTGTCGAGACCGCCGCGCGAGTAAACTGCGGCCAGACGCGGATCGGCTGCGGCGGGGGTAAAGGTTCCGAAGCCACGAAAAGGAGCCGATGATTCGATCTTCACGTCACGCGTGACGGACTTTTCAGGTGCGCCGATCGCAGGTGCCACGGCGACACCAGCGGTGATCAACACCGCCACTGCAATCCCCGAGACCAACCAACCTGAACGCACTTTTCGACCCCTTATCGGCGCTTTGTGGCACCAATGTCTGATTTCGCCTATCATGAATCAATGCATCACCGCCACCATAATGACTCATTTTTCGGCATGTGTTGCTCCAGACACACAGAAGCGGCGATGACCGCCGCGCTTGCGGCGCGCGCCGGACGATCTATAGAGGCATGACACTCATGAAAATCATCAGGAACCCGCCGATGAACCGCCTGTTGCGCACCGCGATCGTGGTTTCGCTTATCCCTCTCGCTGCCTGCGCCCATCATCGTGGCAATGCACGCGCTGATATTGCCGCGTCAAAGGTCACAACGATCGGCGTCAACTCCTATCTCTGGCGCGCCAGCCTTGATGCACTCGGCTTCATGCCGCTGCTGCAGACCGATTCGAATGGCGGTGTGATTGTCACGGACTGGTATGTGAACCCCTCGGCGCCTGCCGAGCGCATGAAAGTCACGGTGACGATCCTTGATCAGGATTTGCGCGCCGATGCCCTGCGCGTCGCGGCACTGCGCCAGGTCAATCAGGGTGGCCAATGGGTCGCCGCACCGGTTCAGGCCGCAACGGTACAGAAGCTGGAAGACATTATCCTGACCAAGGCGCGCGATTTGCGCCGCGCTGCTGTCAGCAACTAGAGAATTTCCCCTCATGGCGTCACGCTTCAATGCGCTGAAAGCGGACGCGGCATGGCAAGCGGTGTGGGACGATCATCGTACCTTCGCCGCACGCGATGATTCGCCCAAGCCGCGCAGCTATATTCTTGAAATGTTTCCGTACCCTTCGGGCCGGATTCATATGGGCCATGTGCGCAACTATACGATGGGCGATGTGCTGGCGCGCTATCGCCGGATGATCGGGCATGAGGTGCTGCACCCGATGGGTTGGGATGCGTTCGGCATGCCCGCCGAGAATGCCGCGATGGAAAAGGGTGTCCACCCCGGCGGTTGGACCCGCGCCAATATCGCAACGATGAAGGCCCAGCTCAAACGGCTCGGCTTTGCACTCGACTGGTCGCGTGAACTGGCAACCTGCGAGCCGGAATATTACGGGCATGAGCAGGCGCTGTTCCTAGAGCTGTTCAGGCACGGTCTGGTTTATCGCAAGGAAAGCTCGGTCAACTGGGACCCGGTCGATATGACCGTACTGGCCAACGAACAGGTGATCGACGGGCGCGGCTGGCGCTCCGGGGCGCTGGTCGAGCGGCGCAAGCTCAGCCAGTGGTTCCTGAAGATCACCGATTTCGCCGAGGAATTGCTCGAGGGGCTGGCAGGGCTTGAGCACTGGCCCGACAAGGTCAAGCTGATGCAGGAAAACTGGATCGGCAAGAGCCAGGGCCTGACCTTCCGCTTCGCCCTGTCGGATGGCGGTGACGTTACCGTATTCACGACACGGCCGGACACGATTTTCGGCGCGAGCTTCGTCGCCGTCGCCGCTGACCATCCGATTGCGCAGGCGCTGGCAGCAGATCGACCTGAGGTTGCCAGTTTCATCGAACGCTGCCGTCAGGGCGGAACGACCGCAGCGGAGATTGAAACACAGGAAAAACTTGGCTTCGACACTGGCGTCACTGCGGCACATCCGTTTGATTCGACAATCAAATTGCCAGTGTACATCGCCAATTTCGTGTTGATGGAATATGGCACGGGCGCGCTCTTTGGCGTGCCGGCACATGACCAGCGGGACTATGATTTCGCGCGTAAATATGACCTGCCGATCCGGCGCGTCGTCTCCGACGGCGACAAGGTCGAGCCATTGTTTACCGAGCCAGAACCTTATGTTGGCCCGGGTACACTGGTGAATTCACATTTTCTCGATGGCATGGACACCGAGGATGCCAAGCGCGCCGTCATCCGCCGCGCCGAGGAAGATGGCTGGGGCACCGGCTCGACCGTGTTCCGGCTGCGCGACTGGGGCGTATCGCGCCAGCGTTACTGGGGTACACCGATCCCGATCATCCACTGCGACGCGTGCGGGGCGGTACCGGTTCCGCGCGACCAGTTGCCGGTTGTGCTGCCGGAGGATGTCAGCTTCGACATTCCAGGCAACCCGCTTGATCGCCATCCGACGTGGAAAAACGTGCCCTGCCCCAGCTGCGGCGGCGCCGCGCGGCGCGAGACCGACACGCTCGACACCTTTGTCGATTCGTCGTGGTATTTCATCCGCTTTGCCAGCCAGCCGGGCGATGCGCCATTTGATCGCGCCGCTGCGGAAAAATGGCTGCCGGTGCAGCAATATATCGGCGGGGTGGAACATGCGATTCTCCACCTGCTCTATGCGCGCTTCTGGACGCGGGCGCTGAAGCATATCGGCATGATCGATGTCGCCGAGCCATTCGCCGGGCTGTTCACGCAAGGCATGGTGACGCACGAGACCTACAAGTCAGCGGACGGCGCATGGCTGTCGACCGATGCCGTGCGTGATGGCGTGGAAATTGCGACGGGCAAGCCGGTGACGATCGGCCGCGTCGAGAAGATGTCCAAGTCGAAGAAGAACACGGTCGATCCCGAGCCAATCGTCGATCAGTACGGTGCCGATGCGACGCGCTGGTTCATGCTCTCCGACAGCCCGCCGGAGCGCGATTTGCCGTGGAGCGAGGCCGGCATTGAAGGTTCATGGCGCTTCATCCAGCGGCTGTGGCGGCTGTTCGACGGCATCGAGGAGGCTCAGGGCGAAGACATCGCCATCGACCGCAAACTTCATCAGACCATTGCCGGCATTGCTGTCGATATCGAGGCGCTGTCGTTCAACAAGGCAGTTGCCAAGCTTTTTGAGCTGGTCAACGCGATTGAACGCGCCAGCCCGTCAGCGTCACGCACGACGGCGATCCGCACACTGATGCTGCTGGTCGCGCCAATGGCACCGCATCTCGCCGAAGAGGCCTGGGCCGCCAATGGTGGCAGCGGGTTGATTGCCGATGCCGCCTGGCCGGCTGTCGATCCGGCGTTGCTGGTCGAGGATGAGGTGACAATCGCAATCCAGATCAATGGCAAGCTGCGAGACACATTGGTGATGGCCAAAGGGCTACCGCGCGAGGAAGTGGAGGCGGCTGCCCTGTCATCGGACAAGATTGTACGCCTTCTCGAGGGCAAGGCGCCCCGCAAGGTGATCGTTGTGCCTGATCGACTGGTCAATCTGGTCGCATGAGGCGGGTCATCCTCTCGCTCGCTCTCGCGACGACGCTTTCGGCGTGCGGCCTGCGCCCACTTTATGGTGGCGGGTCAACGGGTCCGGTTGCCTCGACGCTGGCACAAATCGAAGTCGCGCCCATGGACGGGCGCGCTGGCTGGTTGATGGCCAATGCGCTGCGCGACCGCATCGCATCCAGCGGCACCCCGCAATATCGTCTTCAGGTCAAGCTGGACGACCAGATCTCCGGCCTCGGGGTCAGCCGTGACAACAGCGTCACCCGTGAACGCCGCACATTGCGGGCGCGGTATCAGCTGATCGACCTGGCCAATGGCGCCACCCTGCTCGACGCGACCGCAGGATCTGACGCCGGCATTGACGTCGTCGGTTCCGAATATGCTACAATCGCGGCAGAAAACAGTGCGTTGGAACGGCTTGCTGGCAATGTAGCCGATCAGATTGTGTCGCGCCTCGCGCTGTATGCGGAGCGGACACCGCCAGCCGCACGGTGAAAGCGAACGCAAATCAGCTTCGCGCCGCTATCGACGCGGCCAATCCCGATATCCGACTCTATTTGCTGCACGGCCCCGATGAATCCGGCGCCCAGGAATATGCCGCTCGCCTGGCGCGGGTGATGGGCCCTGACGCTGAGCGCGTTGATCTCGAACCGGCAACGCTGCGCAGCGACCCTGCCCGCCTGATTGATGAGGCTGCATCCATGTCGCTTTTCGGTGGCAAGCGGCATATCCGCATTGCGGGCGCCGGGGAGGAAAGCCTCGAAGCACTGACCTTGCTGCTTGAGGCAGAACAAGCGGGTAATCCCGTGGTGATTATTTCTCCCAATCTCAAAAGCAGTGCACGTGTCGTCAAACTGGCGCTGGCCTCGCCACGTGCGATGGTCCTGGCATGTTACCTGCCTGAGGGCGGAGAGGCGGAGCGTCTGGTCACCGCCATTGCCCGGGAACATGGCTTGCGCACAATCGGTGATACGGCCGCGCGAATCGCCCATGCCAGCGCCGGTGATCGGGCGGTGATGACGCGAGAGATCGAGAAACTCGCCCTGTATCTCGATGCCGCACCGGAACGTCCCCGACCACTGGACGATGAGGCAGTCGATCTGCTCGGAGCGGATCTCGGTGACAGCGAGATGGGTCGCGCAATCGACGCAGCGATAGACGGGCGCCCGGACGCGTTGGCCGACGAGCTGGCGCGTCTTGATGAAGCGGGGATGTCTCCGGTGCCGGTCTTGCGCCAGCTCGTGCGCCGCCTGATGACCCTGGCAGAGCTGCGTGGTGAAATAGACGCCGGTGCCAATCCTGCCCATGTCATTGAAAAGGTGTTTTTTCGTGAGCGTCCGGCAATGGGCCGGGCCCTGAGGATATGGCACGCGCGGCGGATTGCCGATGCGATTGACCGGGCGCGAGACGCCGAACGGGCAATCATGTCAGCCAATAATGCCGGCAGTGTGCTGGCCCATGCCGCGATCCTGACCATTGCCCGGATGGCGGCCCGGCAGCGCTGATTTCAGGTCAGATTCGTTCGCCGCTGAGCCGTTGGCAGATCATGTCGAGCTGATCGAGTGTGGAATAGCTGAGCGTGAGCGATCCGCCTTTCGGCCCATGCGCGATCCGTACCGACAGGCCGAGCAAATCGCCGAGCTGATGCTCCAGCGCCGCAAGGTCAGCATCGCGACCCCCTTCGCCAGTACGATGGCGCGCATCAGGCTTTGCGTTTCGCGCCAGACGCTCCGTGTCGCGCACCGACAAGCCGCGCGACACCACCTGGTCGGCCAGATTTTCTGCGTCAGGCGCTCCGATCAACGCGCGGGCATGGCCCATCGACAAGGTGCCATCGACAACCTTGTCCTGAACCGATTTGGGCAATTCGAGCAACCGCAGCAGATTGGCAACATGGCTGCGCGACTTGTGCACCAGCTTGCCCAACGCATCCTGGGTGTGGCCAAAATCGCCGATCAGCCGGTGATAGGCCTCGGCTTCTTCAATCGCATTGAGATCCTGACGCTGGATATTTTCAACCAGGGCAACTTCGAGTGTCGCAGCATCATCGAAATCGCGCACGATCACGGGCACTTCGTGGAGCCGCGCCCGCTGTGCTGCGCGCCACCGCCGTTCACCGGCGACGATCTGGTAACCCTTGCCATGTGGCCGCACGACAATGGGTTGGATTACACCACGCGCCGCGATTGACGCCGCCAGCTCGTCAAGCGCGGCATCATTGAAATATCGCCGCGGCTGACCGGGATGCGGCGCCAGCGACCCGACCGGCAACGTCCTCACACCCGGCGAAAGCTCCTCGCCGGTAATTGGCTCTTCACGCGCGACATCGCCCATCAAGGCATTGAGACCACGGCCAAGGCCGGGACGCGGCTTTGGCCGCGCTAAAGGTGTGGTTGGCTCTGTCATGCGGCCTTCGCAGGTTCAGCGTTGCGGGCAAGTCTGAGGATCAACTCGCGCGCCAGCGCGATATAGGCCTCTGACCCGGGACAACGATAATCATAGATCAGTGCCGGCACGCCATGGCTTGGTGCTTCTGACAACCGGACGTTGCGCGGAATCACCGTGTCGAACACAACGCGGCCAAGCACGGCGCGAACATCCGTCGAAACCTGCTCGGTCAACCGATTGCGTCGATCATGCATGGTCAGCGCTACACCCAGAATCGACAAACCGGGGTTGAAGCGCTCGCGAATCCGTTCGACCGTGCTGAGCAACTGACTCAACCCCTCCAGCGCGAAAAACTCACATTGCAGGGGCACCAGCAACGAGTTGGCCGCCACCATCGCGTTGAGTGTCAGCAGACCCAGTGAAGGTGGGCAATCGATCAGTACGATGTCCCAGCTATCCTCAACCTGCTCAAGCGCCTTTTGCAGCCGGTGGGTGCGCTCTTCAAAAGCGACGAGTTCGATTTCAGCACCGGACAGGTCAACGGTCGCAGGAACAATCGACAGCTTTGGCACACAGGTCGGCAGGACAACGTCGATGATCGGCACGTCACCGATCAACACATCATAGCTGGAGCGGATTCGCTCCGCGCGTGTGATCCCGAGCCCGGTTGAGGCGTTGCCCTGGGGGTCCAGGTCAATCAAAAGTGTGCGCTGTCCCGTCGCGGCAAGCGCCGTCCCGAGATTGATCGCCGTCGTCGTCTTGCCGACGCCCCCTTTTTGATTCGCGACCGCGATGACATTCATCGACGTGTTACCTCTTTGGCGATGACGATCAGCGATTCCGGATCGGTAACGCTGCGTTCCACGTGAAACACTCCATGCCACGACAGCTGCGCGCTGGCTATCTCTTGGTGCGCACTTCGTCCCTTTGGCAGCAACCAAAGTGTGTTCCACGTGGAACAATGCGCCGCAGCATCAAACAAATCCGGTAATGCGGCAACTGCACGCGCCGATATTACCGCCGCTTCAATCTCCGCTCGCTCAATCTTCCCGGCAAAAACCGTCGTTCGGTCGGCAACGCCCAGGGCATCGCAACACTTTGCCAGAAAGTCAGCGCGTCGTTTGCGCGGTTCGACCATGCAAACCTCGCGTTTTGACAACGCCGCCACAACCAGCCCGGGAAATCCCGCACCAGTGCCAATATCGACCCAGGTGCCGGGGCAATTCAGCGCAGGGCCGAGCAGTTGAGCCGAATCAACAATATGTCTGGCCCAGATTGCCTCCAGCGTAGAGGGTGCGATCAGGTTTTGCCGCGCCGCCTCCTCGCGCACCAGCATTGCCAGATGGGACATTGCTTCAACCCCGGCTTGGCCGAAGCGTGCCGCAATCCAAAGGCGTGCCTCTTCCTCGGTCACGCGGCCCGCCGTTGGGCATGGAGCAGGATTGCCGTCAACGCAGCCGGCGTAACTCCGCGAATGCGCGATGCCGCCCCCAGCGTCGCCGGCGCTGCAATATTCAGACGCTCAACCATCTCACTTGACAGGCCGGGTATTGCCGCGAAATCCAGCGTTGGTGGCAGGGCAATGCCATCATTTGCGCGCAACCCCTCGACCTCGGCTTCCTGCCGCTCGAGATATGGCGCATACCGTGCGTCCTCGGTCATCTCAGCGACCAGCGCCGGATCGAATGTTGTCACTGCCTCACCAAGCAGTTGTGCTGCCGTCACCCCGGCAATACGCAGCCATTCAACGCCGCTCCGTCGCTCTGTTGCGCTGGTGCCTTCTGCCCCCTGCGCCGCAAGTTCGCGGCCGAGTATCGGACGATCAAGCATCTGGGTCAGGCGCGCGCGCTGATCAATGCGCTGTGCGAGGCGTTCAAGGCGCCTGGAATCAAGGCAGCCTGTTGCGGCGGCAATCGGCCCGAGACGCGTCTCCGCATTATCGGCGCGGAGCTTCAAGCGGTACTCAGCACGGGCAGTGAGCATACGATAAGGTTCGGTGATGCCCTGCAATACAAGGTCATCAATCATCACCCCAAGATAGCTGCTCGCTCGATCAAGGATGACCGGTGGCAGACCCAGCACCGCCGCCGCCGCGTTCAACCCGGCCAGAAGCCCCTGTCCTGCCGCTTCCTCATAGCCGGTGGTGCCATTGATCTGCCCGCAGCAATAGAGCCCGCGCAAGGCACGAACCTCAAGCGTCGGATCAAGCGCACGCGGATCGATATGGTCATATTCAACCGCGTAACCAGGTATGGCGATCCTTGTGGATTCAAGGCCCGGGATCGATTTGATCATTGCGGCCTGAACATCACCGGGCAACGAGGTTGAGATCCCGTTGGGGTAGATCAGCGGATCATCCAGCCCCTCCGGCTCCAGAAAGATCTGATGCCCGTCGCGGTCGCCAAAACGATGGATCTTGTCCTCAATCGACGGACAATAACGTGGTCCCTGACCCTGAATGTCACCCCCAAATAGCGGTGATCGATCCAGCGATGCGCGGATGATCGCATGGGTCTCCGGCGTAGTCCTGGTGATCGCGCAGAAGAGCTGCGGCAGCACACGCATGGTGCTGACCGGTGACATGGTCCAGCCTTCAACATCACTGGGTTGCTGATCGAGCCGAGCCCAATCGATCATCCGCCCATCGAGCCGTGGTGGCGTCCCGGTCTTTAGCCGCGCCATCGGCAAGTCGGCCTCATAAAGCTGGCCGGCCAGCGCCGTCGCTGCCCTTTCACCGATCCGCCCGCCCAGCTCTCGCTCTTCACCGCGAAACATCCGCGCGCCAAGGAACGTCCCGGTAGCCAGGACGACGGCGCCGCCGCTGATCTGGCGACCATCGGCAAGTACAACCCCGGTGACACGTCGATTATCAATCTTGAGGGCGGCAACCTCACCGGTGACAATGTCGAGTCCGGCCTGGCATTCAAGTACTGCCTGAATTGCCGCTGCATAGCGTCCACGATCGGCCTGGACCCGTGGCCCCTGCACCGCTGCACCCTTGCTGCGGTTGAGCATCCGGTAGTGAATGCCCGCGGCATCGGTGGCCTCACCGATCAGGCCGCCAAAGGCATCAACCTCGCGGACAAGATGGCCTTTGCCCACACCGCCAATGGCGGGATTGCACGACATTGCCCCAATCTTTGCGGGATCGAAACTGACCAGGGCGACATGCGCGCCCATGCGCGCCGCCGCTGCAGCAGCCTCTGTCCCGGCGTGACCGCCGCCGACGACAATGACATCATATCGCATAGGCTAGCCGCTATGCCCGACAATCGCCGGTGTCAAAACTGTTCCACGTGAAACATGGTTATTTGCCGATGCAGAAGCGCGTGAAAAGCGCATCAAGCATCGCTTCGACATCGCTTCGTCCGGTGAGCTGGTGCAATGCGCGCATCGCAAGCCGTAGATGTTCAGCGACCAGCAAAATGTCAGTTTCATTTGCCGCCTGCGCCAGATTTTCACGCGCTTCGTCAATCAACCGATGCTGACGCCGGTTCAGCGCGACGCTGTCAGGGGGCGGGAGCAATTGTGCTGCCCGCATACCGATCTCACGCCATAGACCAGTGACCCCGCTACCCGTAACGGCCGATACCGCCAGATCACGACCGACCGGCAAGCCAGTCCGCCCCGGTGCATCGGCACGGGCATGAACCCACAACGCCGCGCGCGGCGGTGCGTCATCGCCAAGCCATAGCAATATGTCGGCGCCCTGCATTGCCTCGCCGGTCCGCACAATGCCGATGCGCTCAATCGGGTCTTCGGTTGTCTCGGTCAGGCCAGCAGTATCGGTGACGATATAGGCAACGCCGTTTCGCGTAACGGGTACCTCAATGCGATCACGCGTCGTGCCCGAGATCGGCGACACAATCGCAGCGTCACGATCCACCATGGCATTAAGCAAGCTGGACTTGCCGCTGTTCGGCGGCCCTGCAATGACCAGCCGCAATCCGTCGCGCAACCGCTCCACGGGTGGGACCGCCAACAGTGCAGCCATTTCTGTGGTAACAGCAGCCAGTCCGCCGACAATTGATGAAAGTTGTGCCGGCGGCACGTCATCCTCGTCAGAGAAATCAATCGCTGCCTCAACGCCGGCCGCACACCGGACAACGGCATTCGTCCATGCCTCGGCCTGTGACCGTAGCCGCCCTTCAACCAAATTCTGCGCTGCGCGCCGCTGGGTTTCGGTTTCTGCCGCCAGAAGGTCACCAAGTCCTTCCGCCTCTGTCAGGTCGATACGCCCCGCGAGCAACGCCCGACGGGTGAACTCGCCCGGTTCTGCGCCACGCAATCCGTCATGTCGGCCAAGCGCTGCCTCCACCGCACGAATCGTGGCGCGCCCCCCATGCAGATGAAACTCGACAATATCCTCACCGGTGGCACTGTCCGGGCCGGGAAACGTAATCACCACCGCGCGATCCAGCACCTCACCCTCGGCATTGCGCAGCGGGCGAAGTCTGGCGTGGCGCGGTGCAGGCAGCGTCCCTGCCAGAGCTTCGGCGACCGCAAGGGCCTTCGCACCGCTGAGCCGCATGACTGCGATGGCGGACGGCGGCGCGCCACTCGACACCGCAAAAATCGTATCCAAGGTTATTTTCCGGGGGATTCGAATATCTTGCGCCACATCCCAAAACCGGCCTCACTCATCGGCGCCCAACTTTTCATCATATTTTCAAGCAGTTCCGGCCGGGCGACCCCGTCCATTGCACCCGTCAGCGCGGCAACATATTTCTCATGCACCGGCGTCAGGTCGGGAAGACCCATGAAACGGCGAGCCTCTTCGGGGGTGCAGTCAACCTCAACATTGATCTTCATTGCGCGTGTCTCCGCTTGAGCGGGCCAGCGCCGCTGCCTAGACTGATAGCATGTATGCGCGAGATGAGGCACTGATCGCAACGCCCATTGGTGGCATACGTCTCCTCAGCATTGGCGGGCATCTTTCAGCGATCCGTATCGAGCCTGAAACACGGGAAGAGTTGGCACCAACATCTGACCTGTTACGTCACACAGCCGGACAGCTGGACCAATGGTTTGCCGGAACCCGCCGGGATTTTGACGTGCCACTGTCGCCCGCAGCAACGCCGCGCGGCAAGGTGTTACGCGAAGGGATGGCCGCAATCACCTATGGCACCAGCCTGAGCTATGGTGCGCTCGCTCGGCAACTATGTTCCAGCCCCAGAGCAATCGGCCAGGCGTGCGCGCGCAACCCCTTTCCCATCATCATCCCGTGTCACCGTGTGCTCAACGCCAACGGCACGCTTGGGGCCTATTCGGGTGGCGATGGGCCGGTCACCAAACAATGGCTGCTCGATCATGAACAGCGCTTTTGCCGGTACGATCAGCCGAACAGGTGACCCACGCCAATCTCATGATCGACCCAACCGTGGTAAATCATTGAACCGGCAACGTAGAGAATGACCACCAGCCCGATATAGGCGATCCAGTGAAACCGCTCGATCATTCTCGCGATGTAATTGGCAGCGACCGCCATCAGCGTGACCGACAGCCCCAGCCCAAATAACAACACCGCCGGGTGCTCCCGTGCCGCACCGGCAACCGCCAGCACATTGTCGAGGCTCATCGACAAATTGGTAATCGCCACCTGCACTGCAGCCTGCGCAAAGGTCTTGGCGGGTTTGCCCTCAACCTCTGGCGTCGAGGGATCATCATAAACTACCGGCTCTCGACTCACCGTAATTTCGCGGTAAAGCTTCCATGCCACCCACAACAACAACATGCCGCCAGCGAACAACAAGCCAACGACATGCAACAATTGGGTAGCAACGAGGGCAAAGCCAATCAGGCAAACCATCGCCATCACGACGCCGAGACCAAGAACCCTGCGGCGCTGATCAGCCGGCAAGCCCGCGGCGAGTGTGCCCAGCACCATCGCATTGTCACCGGAAAAAATGAGGTCGATCAGGATCACCTGGCCCAACGCTGCAAGTCCGGCAGCCGTGAACACGTCACTCAGGTCGAACATGAAATGTCCTCGGCAAAGTAGCTGATGACCGGCATTGGATCGTAAAAGCCATGCAACAGGGCTGACCAGCGCACATAGGCTGGCGACTTGCGGAAACCGTCCCGGTGATCCGCGACGCTCTCCCATTCAACAAGAAGCAGATAATGCCCACCCGGCTCGATTGGGCGACGCAATGCAATCGATCGAAAGCCGGCAGCGGCGGAGATAAACGTCTTCGCCTCGGCGAACGCAGCTTCAAAGCGATCGCCCTCGCCCGCCCTGACGGGCAGTTCGGCGAGTTCCAGCACCATGGCCTATTGGTTCATCGAATCGAAGAAGTCTTCGTTGGTCTTTGAGTCCTTCATCTTGTCGAGCAGGAACTCCATCGCGTCGATCGTGCCCATCTGCATGAGGATGCGGCGCAGCACCCACATTTTGGACAGCTTGGCCTTGTCGACCAACAGCTCTTCCTTGCGAGTGCCCGACTTGCCGACGTCCAGCGCCGGGAAGATGCGCTTGTCGGCAACCTTGCGATCGAGGACGATTTCCGAGTTACCGGTGCCCTTGAACTCTTCAAAGATAACTTCGTCCATGCGGCTGCCGGTATCAATCAACGCGGTGGCGATGATCGACAGTGAACCACCTTCCTCGATGTTGCGCGCCGCACCAAAGAAGCGCTTCGGGCGCTGCAATGCGTTGGCATCAACACCGCCGGTCAACACCTTGCCAGAGCTTGGAACAACCGTGTTGTAGGCGCGGCCGAGACGGGTGATCGAATCGAGCAGGATCACGACGTCCTTCTTGTGCTCGACCAGACGCTTGGCCTTTTCGATCACCATTTCAGCAACCTGGACGTGGCGCTGTGCTGGTTCGTCGAAGGTCGAGGAGATTACCTCACCCTTCACCGAACGTTGCATGTCGGTAACTTCCTCAGGCCGCTCATCGATCAACAGCACGATGAGGAACACCTCGGGGTGATTGTCGGTGATCGCGCGGGCAATATTCTGCAACAGCACCGTCTTGCCGACGCGCGGCGGCGCAACGATCAGCGCACGCTGTCCCTTGCCCTGGGGGCTGATGATGTCGATTACCCGTGCCGACTTGTCCTTGACCGTCGGATCCTGCGGATCGAGCGTCAATTTTTCTTCCGGGTAAAGCGGCGTCAGATTGTCGAAATTGACCCGGTGACGAACCGCATCGGGATCGTCGAAGTTGACGCTGGTCAGACGGGTCAGTGCAAAATAGCGTTCGCCATCCTTGGGGCCGCGAATTTCACCCTCAACCGTATCACCCGTGCGCAGGCCAAATTTGCGCACCTGGTTCGGCGAAATATAGATGTCGTCCGGACCAGCCAGATAGTTTGCCTCCGGGCTGCGCAGAAAGCCGAAACCATCGGGCAGCACCTCAATCGTGCCGAGCCCCATGATCTGCTCGCCATTCTCTGCCTGGACCTTGAGAATCGCGAACATCAGGTCTTGCTTGCGCAGCGTCGATGCACCCTCGACACCCAGCTCCTCAGCCATGCTGACCAGCTCGGCCGGGGTTTTCTTCTTGAGGTCCTTGAGATGCATTTCGGGCGTTCCGGGATGGTTATGGCGGGTTCAGGTGCGTCGGTCAGCGAAGGAAATACGCGACGATGCGGAAGGAAGATATCGCAACAGGGCACCAGGCCGCGCATCACGATAAGCTGGCGAGGTAGGTCGCTGACCTGAGCAAGTCAAGCGGTTCAGAACGGTCGAACGATCACCAGGACAACAACAAGGGTAACGAGAATTGCCGGAATCTCGTTGATCATCCGCAATTGCCGACCGCTGAGCGGTGCCGGTTTTCCGGAAGCAAGCTTCCGCGAATAGCCGACGGCCCAGCCATGATAGCCACTTAACACAACAACCAGCGCCAATTTGGCGTGCAACCAGCCAATCCCGCCTGCCCCTGAAAAAAGGCCGAGATTGATCGCCAGCAAAAGCCCGAAGAACCAGGTCATCACAAGGGCGGGCGTCAGGATGATGCGGCGAATCTTCGCTTCACGATCAACCCATATTTGCGCCTC
This sequence comes from uncultured Sphingomonas sp., assembly GCA_963422345.1. Taxonomy (GTDB): domain Bacteria; phylum Pseudomonadota; class Alphaproteobacteria; order Sphingomonadales; family Sphingomonadaceae; genus Sphingomonas. Next base: position 398,360 of record OY729425.1, on the reverse strand, counting down.
TGCTGATCCCGGCGCGGCTTCCTGATGATAGACCAGATAGCGCGGCAGCATGAACAAGCCCGCCATCCAGAAAATCACGAAAATGACATGCCCTGCCTTGACCCACAGATAGGCATTGCCAAGAAAACCCATCAGCCCCTCCTGACACGCGCGATCAATGCCTCAACATGTGCAATCGGTGTGTCCTGCAAAATGCCATGACCCAGGTTAAAGACATGGGGACGGTCAACAAAGGCCGCAATGACACGGTCAATCGCAGCTTCAAGCGTTGAACCGCCCGCAATCAGGGCAAGTGGATCAAGATTGCCCTGCACCGGAAGCGCCGGGGGCAGGTTTGCTGCCGCCCATAACGGATCGATTGTTTCATCAAGCCCGATCGCATCGGCGCCGGTTTCCCGGGCATAGGCAGGCAGTTTTTCTCCTGCCCCTTTGGGAAAGCCGATCACCGGAACACCAGGGTGCCGTTGATGAACCGCAGCGATGATCGCCGCATTGGGCGCAATCACCCAGCGTTCAAACTGTGCAGGCGAAAGACTGCCCGACCAACTGTCAAACAACTGAACAGCTTCGACGCCAGCCAAAATCTGGCGCGACAGATATTCAACCGTGCACGCAGCGATCGCATCAATGATTTCTGCGAATGCCTCAGGGTCGCGATAGGCATAGCGGCGGGTTTCGCCCTGATCACGGCTTCCATGACCGGCAACCATATAGGTCGCCACCGTCCAGGGGCTGCCAGCAAAGCCGAGAAAGGTTGTTTCGGGCGGCAGCATCGCAGCAACGCGCGCGACCGTGGCATAGACCGGGTCGAGCCGCGCCAGCACCGGTTGCAGGCTCGCCAGGGCATGGTCAACCAGCGGCGGGGACAGAGCAGGGCCTTCGCCAGCGCCAAAGCTCAAATCCTGCCCAAGCGCATTGGGGACCATCAGGATGTCAGAGAACAGGATCGCACCGTCAAATCCGAACCGCCGGATCGGCTGCATCGTTACCTCTGCCGCTGCGACACTGTCACAGGCCAGCGCCAGAAAGCCGCCTTTTTCCGCCCGCAAGGCGCGATATTCGGGAAGATAACGCCCTGCCTGCCGCATCAACCACAGCGGTGGCGTCGCCTGTCGCTTGCCCTGTAATGTCGCGAGAAGCGGCTTCGCCTCGGTCATCCGGATTGTACTTCCTACTTACTATAAAGAAGAATCTAAAAAAGGCTGTTGGAGTTGTTGGCCCGTGCAAAGCGGGGCTTATGCGTTCATCCCTGAAATGCCAACAGGCGGTGCGCTCTGCCACGCCGGGCGTTGCTGAATCGTCCCCATCATCCACAGGGTGTGAACTGATCCGGCGGATGTGGGCCGGGATGTGGATAGATTGCGGTCTTTCCACCGACATTGGCTCGCTTGGCGGCTGGTCCGAGTTGCGCTAGCGAATATCCCGATGTTGTCCACAGATCTGTCCCGCTGATGCGTCTGCATCTCCACCTCCTGTCAGATTCGACCGGTGAAACACTGGAAAACATCGCCAAGGCGGCGCTCGCCCAATATGATGATGTTGAAACAGTCCGTCATTTCTGGCCCATGGTGCGAACCGAAGCGCATCTGGAGCGGATTCTTGGGGAGATTGCGCAAAATCCGGGCCTGGTAATCTTCACTCTCGTCAACAGCCAGGCGCGCGCGACGCTGGAATTGCGATGCCGCGCGCTTGGCCTGCCCGCCGTTGCGCCACTCGACGGGGTCAATGACGCTTTGTCGGGTCTGCTTGGCCAACAGGCAAAGGCGCGGCCCGGGCGCCAGCACATGCTTGATGCCGCCTATTTTGCCCGGGTCGATGCGATCCAGTTCACCATCGCCCATGATGACGGAATCGGGCATGAGGACTGGGAAGAGGCCGATATTGTCCTGGCTGGCGTGTCACGCTCTTCCAAAACGCCGACCTCAATCTATCTGGCCAATCGCGGTTACAAGACGGCCAATATTCCGCTGGTGGTGGAGAGCCCGCCACCACCGATATTGTTCAACCTGAAGCGCCCGCTTGTTGTTGGCCTCACCACCAGCGCCGACCGGTTGATACAGGTGCGGCGCAACCGGCTTCTCTCGCTGAACCAGGCACCGGAAACAGCCTATGTTGATCAGGATTCTGTTGCCCGGGAGGTTGCCTGGGCACGGCGCCTGTTTGCTGACAATGACTGGCCGGTGATCGACGTTACGCGCCGGTCGATTGAGGAGACGGCAGCGGCAATCATTGCGCTGGTTGTTGAACGGGAAGAAGTGGGATGAGGCTGGTTCTTGCCTCGCAAAGTGCATCGCGCCGCGCGATGCTTGAAGCTGCCGGTGTTCCGTTCAGCGCTACGGCAGCGGGCGTTGACGAGGATGCTGCCAAGCTGGGCCTGCGGGCGAACGGAGTTGCGCCGCGCGACTTTGCCGATGCGCTGGCCGAGTTGAAGGCGCTGCGTGTTTCGCAGCGGGATCCTGAAGCGCTCGTCCTGGGCAGTGACTCACTGATGGTGCTGGCCGACGGTACCATTCTCGACAAGCCCGCAGACCGGGATGAGGCAGCGATACATCTGCGTCTGATGTCGGGCGGTCGTCATGCGATTGTCAGTGCGGCGGTCATCGCAGAACAGGGGAGGCCGGTATGGCGCCATGTTGATCGTGCGGTTCTGCACGTCCGCCCGCTGTCAGAGGCCTTTATCGAACAATATCTTGATGCTGAATGGCCGATGATTGCGGGTTGTGCCGGCTGTTTCCGGATTGAGGCGATGGGTGCACAACTTTTTGCACAGATCGACGGCAGCCATTTTACCGTGTTGGGAATGCCGCTGTTGCCGGTGCTTGATTATCTGCGGGTTCGTGGAGTGTTGACGTCATGACCCAAATCTATGCCGAGGTAATCGGTGATCCGATCACGCAGAGCAAATCACCGCTGATTCACCGTTTCTGGCTCGATGCACTGGGTATCGACGGTGATTATCGTGCAATGCATGTTACCCCTGACGGGCTGGGTGATTATTTCGTGGCGCGCCGGGCCGATCCGGCCTGGCGTGGTTGCAACATCACGATCCCGCACAAGCAGGCGGCACTCGACCACGTCGAGGATCGCGGCGATGTACGTGCCACGATCGGGGCCATTAACCTGGCGCTGGTCGCTGACGACGGCGCCTTGATCGGCACCAACACCGATGCCGGCGGTTTCTATGCGCCCATTGCGGATCTTGACCTGACCGGTGCGCCGGTTGTCGTGGTTGGCGGCGGCGGCGCTGCGCGTGCGGTGCTGTTTGCGCTGTCACGGGTTGGCGTTGGCCCGGTGACAATTCTCAACCGCAACGTCCTGAAAGCGGCAGCATTGCTCAGCAATTTTGGCCTCAAGGGCCAGGCGCTGCCGCTTGGCGCACCACTCCCAGCGGCGGCCCTGCTCGTCAACACCAGTTCGCTTGGCATGGTTGGCCAACCACCGCTCGATCTTGACCTTTCGCCGCTTCCTGAAACTGCTGTGGTTTACGACATCGTCTATGCCCCGCTCGAAACCCCTTTGCTGGCAGCCGCGCGCGCGCGTGACCTTGAGATCGTCGATGGCCTGGAAATGCTGATCGGACAGGCGGCGCTGGCCTTTGAGTTGCTGTTTGGCGCGCCGCCACCGCGTGACCGTGACGATGCGTTGCGCGCGATGCTCGTCGGGTGACCGTGCGACCTGTCATTCTTGGCCTGACCGGTTCAATCGGTATGGGAAAATCAACCGTTGCCGCGATGTTTGCTGATCGTGGCGTCCCGGTGTTCGATGCCGATGCTGCGGTCCATCAGTTACAGGGTGCAAATGGCAGGCTGGTCTCGGCGATTGAGCGGCTCCACCCCGGAACGACTGGACCGGAAGGCGTGGACCGGGCAAAGCTGTCGGCTGCTGTTTTGGGAAACCCGGATGCCTTGCGCGCGCTCGAAGAGTTGATTCATCCTGCCGTCGGTGAAGATCGGGCGGGCTTTCTTCGCCATCACGCCGATGCGCCGCTGGTGGTATTCGATGTTCCGTTATTGTTTGAAACCGGTGGTGACAAACATGTCGACAAGACTGTGGTGGTATCGGCTGCGCCCGAAATTCAGCGCAAACGCGTTCTGGCGCGCCCAGGAATGAGTGAGGCAAAGTTCGACGCGATACTCGCGCGACAGCTGCCGGATGCAGAGAAACGGGCTCGCGCCCACTTCGTTATCGCGACCGACGTGCCGCTGTTGGAAACACGTGACGCGGTAGATGCGTTGATCGCTTGCCTATCGCGGGATGAATGCCGATAAACGATTCATGCGCGAGATCGTGTTCGACACCGAAACTACCGGATTCAGCTTCGAAAGTGGCGACCGGATGGTTGAGATCGGTTGCCTGGAACTGGTCAACCGGGTTGAGACGGGCCGCACTTTCCACGCCTATTTTCACCCTGAACGGTCAATGCCTGCTGAGGCACAGCGGGTTCACGGCCTGAGCGACGCCTTTCTTGCCGACAAACCGCTATTTGGTGCGCAGGTTGATGCGCTGCTGGAATTTCTCGATGACGCGCCGCTCGTCGCGCACAATGCCAGCTTCGATTTCAGCTTTTTGAACGGCGAGTTGCAGCGTTGTGGGCGCAGCAAGATCGATATGTCGCGTATGGTCGATACGATCGTGCTGGCGCGAAGTCGCCACCCCGGCGCCAAGCACAGTCTTGACGCACTTTGTACGCGCTATGGCATTGATCGCAGCCACCGCGTCCTGCACGGGGCCCTGCTGGATGCCCAGTTGCTCGCCCAGGTCTATGTCGAACTAACCGGCGGGCGTCAGATTGGCCTTGGTCTTGTCTCTGATGCCGTTGAGGAGGTCGCTGACCTTGCGCCGGTTGTCGCGGCACAGCCTCGGGCGCCACGTTTTTTTTCCGCAAGCGAGGCCGAACTGGCGCGCCATGCGTTGTTTCTAAAAGGAATTACCAAGCCCTTATGGGGGGCCGAGGCGTCCGGGTGACGCTATTGTGGGGCGAGGGTCAAAGGGCTCCGCACCGCCATCAATGAAGGAGACTGCTCATGGATATTCGGGTTTCGGGCCATCAGGTCGCAACGGGCGATGCGCTCAAGAACCATGTCAGGGAGCGGCTCCAGGCGATTGCCAATAAATATTTTGCGCGTGCCATTTCTGCGACGGCAACCTTTGGCAAGGGCCCACATGATACCGGCTTTACCTGCGACATCATCGCGCATGTCATGCACGGGCTGGTGCTGAAGGCGAACAATCGTGGCATGGAAGCCCATGGTGCGTTTGACGGTGCCGCTGACAAGATTGAGAAGCAGCTTCGTCGCTATATGCGGCGTCTGAAGGATCGGCACTCGGGCGGTGGATCTAACGGCAATGTCGCTGCGGCTGTGCCTGAAATCGATGACAATGCCGGCTACACGGTGTTTCTTGAGGCTGACACAGAGGAAGCGGCTGATTTTCCGCCCATCATTGCCGAAACACGGGTTGATGTCCCGGACGCAACCGTGTCGGATGCCGTGATGATGCTTGATCTGCGCAACACCAATGCATTGATGTTCCGCAATAGCGGGTCGGGCGCCTATAATATGGTCTATCGGCGCGGCGATGGGACAATTGGCTGGGTCGAGCCGCACCGCACCGCCTGAGGCAGCACGCACGGCCTTTCGCATTCCCACAATTGGCGCTATGGGCGCGCGCCGGAGCGTGCGCGCCCGCCAAGGACCAACATGATAGACTTTAGTGACCTGCTGTTACCGCAGGCCGTGCTCGAACGGCTTGTGGTGGCAAACAAGAAATCGCTGTTTCAGCAACTCGGCATGGTCGCGGGCTCAGCCTATGGCCTCGTGCCCGGGGCCGTTACCGAATGTCTTGCCGAGCGCGAAAAGCTTGGCTCCACCGGCTTTGGTGGTGGCGTTGCGACACCACATGGCAAGCTGGCCGGGCTTGACCGGGTGATTGGCATATTTGCGTTGTTGCCACAGCCGATTGACTTTCAGGCCGTTGATGATGTCGCGGTCGATGTCGTCTTCATGCTCTTGTCGCCACCTGAAGCCGGCGCGGAGCACCTCAAGGCACTGGCGCGTGTTTCGCGGTTGCTGCGCGATCGGACGGTGGTGGCAAAACTGCGCGGTGCGGGGTCACAGGATGCGCTTTATGCCCTGCTGACCGCCGATGATGCGCGTGACGCTGCCTGATTCGACCAACAGGGGCGAATCAGCGCATTTTCGTGCGCTCGAATCACTCTACGCCGCCGCGCCGATCAATCAGCTTTTTGACTCGGTGCTCGAGATTCCCGGGGCAGGAATCGCGCGAATCCACTTCAATATTGATGAGCGCCATTTTCACGCGGCTGGTGCTGCCCATGGCACCAGCTATTTCAAGATGCTTGATGATGCTGCGTTTTACGCCGCCAACAGCCTTGTTACCGACCGCTTCCTGCTCACCACGGCCTTCAACCTGTTGCTGACCAGGCCTTTGCGCAACGGGCCGGTTGTTGCCGAAGGACGCTGGATCAGCGGCCAGCGGCGCGTCTATGTCGCCGAGGCGCGGTTGATTGATGCCCATGGTGAAGAGGCAGCGCGCGGCACGGGCACTTTCATGCGCTCGACCATCGCGCTGGCCAGCCTGCCCGGTTACTGTCCGCCAACATGATGGCGCGGCTTCCCAGCGGCGTGCTTGTTTCCGCAATGTTGCGACGGGTGAACGATGCCGGTGGCATAGCGACCATGCTGGTGCGCGGGCATCCTCAGGCCGGGGCGATCCTGGTCCTCGCGCTTGATCATGGCGGTGATCCGCAGTTGTTTGAACGCGGCCTTGGCCCGGACGGAAGCACGGCGCTGATGCCCGTCGGCCCCGCCAGGGGCGCGTCTGCGCAAGAGATCGCAGCCTATTGGCAGCGCCGCTGCGCGCGCGACCCGGACCTGTGGGTCATTGAACTGGACATCGCTGGCGCGGAACGATTCGCCGCAGAAACGCTCCTCGCGGATTGACCATGGCGCCGCGCGCGCGAAGGACGTTGCGTGTTGATGAAGCGCGTTGCGCCACGCCGGGTGCGATCCGGGCCGGTTACGCAGTCGGGGGGCTGTCTGTCGGGATCACATCAGTGATCATTGACGCGCACCAACCGCATTTGTTCTGATCTTGATGCTGCTTTTCCGCTGCCCCGCACCGCGATACGCCCTTGTCGCGCTGGGCCTTGGTCTTTTCGCATCACCCGTGATGGCGCAGACTGATCAGGATGCGACGGCGACGATGCAGGAAGCGCCGGCGCAGGAAAGCGATGATGGGCAGCCCGCACAGGCCGGCTTTGCCAGTCTCGCCGATGCGGTGGCCGCACAGCCGCAGGATGACGATCTCGATGATGATACCAGCTGCCTTGCTGGCGCGATCTATTTTGAATCCAAGGGCGAGCCACTTGCCGGGCAGCTCGCGGTTGCTGATGTCATCCTCAACCGGACCCGTTCAGGTCGCTTTCCAACGACCATTTGTTCGGTGGTGATGCAGCCCGGCCAGTTTTCCTTCGTACGGGGCGGGCGGATACCCGATATTGCCGACGGCGCCCATTATCGCACAGCAATTGCCGTCGCGCGCGTCGCCATGGCCGGGCTGTGGCAGAGTCCCGCGGCTGATACCAAATCTCGTGAGCCCTGACTCATAGGGGATTCCCAAACGGCCAGAAGTTCGATTCAATGGTCGCGAACGTGAGGGAGGTTTGCGATGGGTGCGGCAGTGGCGCTTCGAGCTGATTTTACGGCGGCGAGGATGCGGGCCTTAGCGCGATCGAGCAGTGACGCGAACCAGGTGCGTCGGCTGCTGGCGCTGGCGGCGATTTACGAGGGAGGGACGCGGAGCGAGGCGGCGCAGCTTGGCGGCGTTGGGCTCCAGACGGTCCGCGACTGGGTGCTGCGGTTCAACGCTGGCGGGCCTGATGGGTTGATCGATGCGGTGCCGCCCGGTGGCGTGCCGCTGCTCGATGACGCGCAGCGTCGGGCTTTGGCGCAGATCGTCGAGAGTGGTCCGATCCCGGCATCGCACGGTGTCGTACGCTGGCGGCTGATCGATCTCGCGCAGTGGGTGTGGGACGAGTTTGCCATCAGCCTCAGCAAGCAGACGCTGAGCCGAGAACTGCGTGGCTTGGGGTATCGCAAGCTGTCGGCGCGGCCGCGCCATCATACGCAGGATGATGACGCCATCCCGACGTTTAAAAAAACTTCCCCGCCCGGGTGGCGACGATCCGGGCAACGCTCCCGCGCGGCACAGCGATAGAGCTGTGGTGGCAGGACGAGGCGCGGGTCGGCCAGAAGAACGGGATCACCCGGCGCTGGGCGCGTCGCGGAACCCGGCCTTCGGCGCCGAAGGACCAGCGCACGTCATCGGCCTATATTTACGGGGCGATCTGCCCGGCCGAGGGCAAGGGCGCGGCACTCGTGCTACCGCGATGCAACACGCAGGGGATGGCCTTGCATCTGGCCGAAATCTCCGCCGCCGTCGCGCCAGGCGCGCACGCCATCCTGCTCCTCGACCAGGCGGGATGGCATGGCTCTGGCGCGCTCACCGTCCCCGCCAACATCACCTTGCTGCCGCTGCCGTCGAAATGCCCTGAACTCAACCCGGTTGAGAATGTCTGGCAGTTCATGCGCGATAACTGGCTCTCGAACAGGATCTTCAAATCCTACGCCGACATCCTCGATCACTGCTGCTTTGCATGGAACCGTCTCGTCGATCAGCCGTGGCTCATCATGTCCATCGGCCTGCGATCATGGGCACATGGGTGACCGTCCATGGGACTTGGTATGACGCGTTGTTTTTTCATTCCCGTCGCATTTCGCCGGGCTGGCGCCGCGTCCAGGTGGCGGCGATCGGCAATCAGGTCTTTTATCGCTGATTCACGCCGGTGCGGGTTTGACCTGTTCGCGCATTGTTCTAATGTTGATGCGTGTCAGACCAGCGCGCCTCATGTCCTGATGACAGCGAATTGGCCCTGTGTGCGGTTGATGTCGCGCGCGGCGTGACACGCATGTTGTTGCGGCATGATCTTGTGGCCATGGGTGAGGTGCCGCTGGATGGTGGGCGGCGTGCTGACCTGATGGCAATCGATTCACGTGGCCAGATTGTCATTGTGGAGATCAAGGTTTCGCGCGCCGACTTGCTTGGCGACACGAAATGGACTGACTATCTCGACTGTTGCGACCGCTTTTACTGGGCCATTCCCGCCGGGTTTGATGCAGCACCGCTGGACAGCGTGCCATTCTTGCCGGAACGGACCGGCGTGATCATCGCCGATCGCTATGACGCGGCGATCATCCGGGAGGCTGGTCACACGCCACTCCCGGCACCGGCGCGCAAACGCGCAACATTGGCGTTTGCGCGCCGCGCCGGGCGGCGGTTGATTGGCGTTATCGATCCCGATGCGGGCGGCAGTTTCTAGAAGCGCGGCCCCGAAACACTCCGCTTGGGCTTTTTGGGGGCCTCATCAATAACCTTGGCCAAAGCCGGGCTTCGGCTGTCCTGATGGGCATAATCGCGCGCTGAAAGCCCGGCGATGCGATCTGATTGATCGGGGTCGCCACCATTGGCCAGCAACAGCCGGACCAGCGCAAGATCACGGCGCTGCACCGCACGGATCAGCGGCGTCTCTCCGCTTGAATTGGCAAGGTTGACGTTCGCGCCGCCTTTGACGAGCAGGTCGATCAGGGTCACCGCACCGCTATTGGCCGCCAATATCAACGGCGTATTGCCCTGTCCGTCTTTCGCGTTCGGGTCAGCACCGCGCGAGAGCAGGTACCGCAGATAGGTTTCATCACCGCGCCTCACGACAATGTGCAACGCCGTCTCACCGGTCGATCGATCATGCGTGTTGATGATCACCGTGCCCGGCTTGTTGAGCAGCTTGTCGACGTCATTTCCCTTCGACTCGCGAATTGCCTGCAGGAATTGATAACTGTCCGATTGGCCGAGCTGGGCGAGCGTTGGTGAGGCCGTAAGCGATAGCGTCGCCGCAGCGATACTGACAAAAAAGCGGGAATTCATGGCGCGGTCTGGTCCCTGTATTGCGTCATGCATCAACTTGCGCTGCGGGCAATATCAGATCATGGCTGGCGATGCCATGAACGAGATTGTTCGCGCCCTTGCGCTCCTGCTCCTTGCCCTGCTTCCCGCCGCCTGTTCCCCGCCCGGGGGGACGACCGCGCGCCCACCGCTTGAAGGGGCGGCCATTGGTGGCCCGTTCACGCTGACGGATCAGGATGGCCGAACGGTAACCGACCGCAACTTCGCGGGCAAATATCGCATCGTCTATTTCGGCTATACCTACTGCCCCGATGTTTGCCCGACGGATGCACAGCATATCGGTGCCGGGCTGCGATTGATTGAAAAGGCTGATCCAGCGCTGGCAGCCCGCATCGTCCCGATTTTTATCACGGTTGATCCAGCGCGCGATACGCCCGCCGTGCTCAAGTCCTTCACCGCAGCCTTCCATCCCCGCATGGTTGGCCTGACCGGCAGTGCCGAGGCAATTGCGGCCACGGCAAAGGCTTATGCGGTCTATTATCGCAAGGGCACGGTCACCGAAAATGGCGGCTATATGGTCGATCATAGCAGCGTTGCCTATCTGATGGCGCCTGACGGGAAGCCGCTGGCCCTGTTGCCGGTCGAGAAAACGCCGGAAGCGGTTGCCGATGAAGTTCGTCGTTGGGTGAAATGACCGGGCGTTTCTGGGAAACCACGCCGATTGAGGCGCTTGACCGGGCGCAATGGGAGGCATTGTGTGACGGGTGCGGCAAATGCTGCATCCACAAGCTTGAGGATGAGGAAACCGGCGAACTGTTGCCGACCAATGTTTCCTGCCGCCTGCTTGATCGCGCAACTGCGCAATGCTCCGATTATCGTCATCGCCACGCCTATGTCAGCGAATGTGTGCGATTGAACCGCGACAATGTCCGCACGATTGACTGGTTGCCGTCAACCTGTGCCTATCGGTTGCGTGCCGATGGCCAGCCATTGCCGGCATGGCATTATCTGGTCTGCGGTGATCGTGAGGCGGTTCATGCCGCCGGGCAGTCAGTTCGCGGCTGGACCATTTCTGAAGATGATGCCGGGGAGTTTGAGCATCATCTGATCGACCGCGAACTGTGAGCACGCCCGACAGCGCCTCGTTTGATATTGTTCGCCATGCCCGTGCCCGTCGCGCCAAATTGTCAGTCGATCCTGCCAGTGGCCGGGTCAGGCTCACCTTGCCTGTGCGCGCGTCAATGCGTGATGCCTTGCGCTGGGCGCAGCAACAACAGGGCTGGATTGATGCGCAGCGCGCGCGGCTACCCCAGGCGAGGCCCTTTGTTCCCGGCGCGGAAATCCCGTTTGACGATATGTTGTTGGCCATCGTTTCGGACGAGACGGCGCCGCGCCGCGTTGAACGCATCGAAAGCCAGTTGCGGGTCGGTGGGCCGGTTGATCGGGTTCCGGCACGGGTGAGTGCGTGGCTGAAGCGCGAGGCGCTGCGCATCCTGAGCGATGATACGGCGGAATTCGCCGCGCGTGCCGGCGTCAAGGTCAATGGCGTTGGCATTGGTGATGCCCGTGCGCGCTGGGGCAGCTGCGCGTCGCACGGGTTGATCCGTTACAGCTGGCGTCTGATTCTCGCGCCGCGCTTCGTTCGCCGCGCCACGGTCGCGCATGAGGTGGCGCACCGTGTCCATATGAATCATGGCCCGGCCTTTCAGGCCCTGGTGCGCGAGCTTGACGAACATGACCCGGCTGAATCGCGTCTGTGGCTGCGTCGTCATGGCGCACAGCTTCACTGGTTCGGGCGCGCGTCCTGAGATCGTTCCGCCGGGCGGGGCGGGGTCATCGCCGCCGGACGATCATCGCGCCCCGGGGTGCGGCCCGGGGGAGAACGTGGGCCATCATGCCCGATCATCCGGTCCATCCAGGCCTGGTCGAGGCGATCTGGCCGCGCCGGGGGTCTCTCACCCTGTCCGGGGACGGGGTTGCCATCGGCATCAACTTGCTGGCCATCATCCGGTGACGATGGCGCGCCGCCCTGCGTGATCGGGTTGCCATTGTCATCGACATAGCTGCCATTGTCGGGTTCACCGAAATAGCTCTGCTCTTCATTGTCGAGCTGCAATTCGGGCAATGTCACCTGGGTCGAAAACTGCTCGATCGGGCGCTGTGCTGTTGCCGGACCCATAAAGGCGGCAAAGGCCCGTGCCGGTGCGGTGCCGCCGTGCAGTCCGGGAATTGGCTTGGCATCGTCGCGCCCCATCCACACACCGGTGGTCAGGCCGCTGGAAAAACCGAGGAACCAGCCATCCTTGTTTGAACTGGTCGTCCCTGTTTTCCCGGCCACCGGACGACCAATCTGGGCTGCGCGGCCGGTGCCGGTGTTCACGGCGGTCTGCAACAGGTCGGTCATCTCGGCGGCGACCTGCGGTGCGACCAGCACATGGCTCTGGTCGGTCGACTGGGCGTAGATTGTCTCACCCATCGTTGTGACCTTGGTGATGCCATAAGGGGTTACGGCAACGCCCTTGTTGCTGACACTGGCAAAGGCGCGTGTCATGTCGATCAGCCGCACGTCTGACGTCCCAAGGACCATCGACGGATGGGTATTGATCGGCGTGGTAATGCCAAATCGCCGCGCCATGTCGGCAACGGTGGAGAAGCTGACCTCCTGGCCAAGCTTGGCGGCAACGGTGTTGAGCGAATAGGCAAAGGCTGTCCGCAGCGAGACATTGCCGCTGTTTCGCCGCGAATCATTGCGCGGGCTCCAGCCATCGATCGTCACCGGTTCATCGACAATCATGTCTTCCGGGCGATGTCCGGCCTCAAGCGCGGCGAGATACACGAACAGTTTGAACGACGAGCCAGGCTGGCGCACCGCCTGCGTCGCCCGGTTGTAGTTTGATGAGACATAGTCGGTGCCACCAACCAGTGCCCGGACAGCGCCGTCACGATCAATCGAGACAAGTGCGCCTTGCGCGCCGGGCGGGGCGTTGGTCCGCACCGCCGTGTCGGCAACGCGCTGCATGTTCAGGTCGAGCGTGGTCCACACCTCAAGCGGGCGCTGTGTCTCATCGATCAGCGTCTCAAGCTGCGGCAATGCCCAATCGGTGAAATAGCGGACACTGTTCTGCTTTGGCTCCGGGGTAAACTGGACCGCTGCCAGATCGACTGCCGCGGCCTGCTCGGCGCTGATCTTCCCGGTTTCCACCATCAACTGGATGACCACGCCCGCGCGACCCTTTGCGGCGTCAATGTCAGCGCTTGGTGAATAGACCGAAGGTGCCTTGACCAGGCCCGCGATCACCGCCGCCTCGGGCAGGGTCAGTTGATCGGCGCTATGGCCAAAGAATTTGCGGCTTGCTGCATCAATGCCATAGGCACCGCCGCCAAAATACACCTTGTTGAGGTAGAGTTCGAGGATCTGATCCTTGCTGAACTGGCGTTCCAGCGCCAGTGCCAGCACCGCTTCGCGCAGCTTGCGGCCATAGTCATATTTGTTGGACAGAAAGATGGTGCGCGCGACCTGCTGGGTGATTGTCGATGCACCCTGCAACCTTCGCTTGCTGCCGCGATTCTGAAACGCCAGCTTGACCGCACGCGCCAATCCGATCGGGTCAACACCAATATGCGAGCGGAACCGGCGATCTTCGACCGCGATCATCGCGTCCCGCATCACGGGCGGAATCTTGTCGTAACTCAACCAATCGCCATAACTTGGCCCCATCGAAACGATCACCGTGCCGTCTGCGGCATGAACGCGGATCATCTGGCCATTGGGTGATGATTTCAGCTCGTCGAAGCTCGGCAACTGCGCCCGGGCAACATAAACCGCGATGATCAGCGCGATCAGGCCCAGTATGGCCAGCACGCCGGAGATTTTCGCTGTCAGCGAAAGCCGGCGGCGCCATGGGGAGGAAAGCGAAGGCATGAGGTTTCTGGCCATAGGGCTATGCCTCGCGGGATAATGCTTAAGCTGACGCCAAACAAGCGCTGACGCGGGTCTGCATCATTCTTCCACGGTACGTGGACGGAAATCCAGGCTGAGTGAATTCATGCAATAGCGCAAACCCGTTGGCGGCGGCCCATCCGGAAAGACATGGCCCAGATGGCCGTCACAGCGGGAACAACGTGCCTCGGTACGCGTCATGCCGTGGCTGACGTCGCTATGTTCCGAAACATGGTCAGCCGCGATCGGCTGGGTGAAGCTTGGCCAGCCACTGCCCGAATCATATTTGTCCGCGCTGTCGAACAGCACCAGTGCGCAACCGGCACAGCGATAAACGCCGTCAGCCTTGTTGTTGTTGTACCGTCCTGAAAAGGCTGGCTCGGTGCCCGCTTCGCGCAGCACATGGTAGGTTTCGGGGCTAAGGCGCTTGCGCCATTCGCTTTCGGGCAAGGTAAGGTGATCCATGATTTTCAGCTTTCCTTTCCGCCGGGCGCCACGTCAAGCGGTGAGTGATTAACCCGCGTAAGCCGCGCCGCCAACCCGACCAGTGACGGTGCGATCCTGGCAAGCACCGTCAGGGCCGCTGCGCCTGTTGAATTTTCCGACGCGCGCCAGATTGCCCCGGCCACCGCCAGCGGTCGGGCCGCAGCACCGGCAAAGCTGGCTTGATAAGCCAACGCTGCGTCGCCACCCCCGCGATTATAGGCGTTGGCAGCACGTGCACCGCTTTCCAGCGCCAACCCGATTCCCTCGCCCGCCAGGGACGGAATGACCGCAGCCTGGTCGCCAAGCCTGAACAGCCCGCTGGTGCCGCCCCTTTGGCGCCAGCCATAGGGAATATTGGCAACTGCATCGATCGCTGTTCCGCCGGACCTGAAAGCCAGCCGCTCACCGAGTTGCGGCGATTCATTGCCCAACTCGGTCAACAGCGCTTCCGGCGTGCCCGCAGCCTCAAGGCGCGAGCGGTGGACTGCCATGCACAGGTTGACGCTGCCATCTTCCTGCGCGGCGATTCCGGCATAGCCGCGATCAAACAAGTGCAATTCGATCGTGCCGCTGACCATGTGATCCAGTGCGGGCGCCGGTCCCAGCCGGGTACGCAGCCCAAGCACCGGGTCACTGCCGCGCGCTGTCGCGGGCCGCGCCACACCGCGCACATCATGTTTGCCACTGGCGAGAAACAGGGCTTCGCCGTGCAAGGCAGCGCCATCGGTGAGATGGACCATATCGGTCTCATAGCGTCGCGCCGTGACCCCGGACTCGATCGCGGCACCGGCGCCAATCGCATATCGGGTCAAAACGGTATCGAGCCGCCGCCGCGAAACCGCCAGGCCCTGCCGGGGCAGTCGCGCAACCGCACGATGGCCGCCATGGTGCAGGCTCACTTGCTGGATCGTGTCACGATTCAAGACGTCTGCCGGGATACCAAGCCGTTCAAGCATTGCCAGCGTACGCCAGCTCAGGAAACCACCGCATAAGGCGTCGCCGGTCTCCCTCTGGCGTTCGATCAACAGATGCGGTTTCCCCGCGCGCGCCAGCAACAATGCTGCCGCAAGGCCCGCCGGGCCACCGCCGATGATCAGCGCAGCTGTTCGACGCATAACCGGAACGGAAAGGCGCGGTACGCCCGGCCTGCAATCCCTGCCTCGGCTAGGATCGGCGGCCATTCAGCCGGGCGATAGGACCGCGCAATCGACAGGGTTCCGTCGTGGCGCACGATCGGGTGCCAGTGGAACAGGCGAGCAAGGATCGGGAAACCCCAAAACGCGAAACCGTGGCGATGCAGATCGTTGATCAGCCAGCCGCTTGCGGCCTCGCGGTCCATGAACCGCAGAAAGTCAATCAGCTGCCTGTGCGACATATGATGCGCGACAAGACTGGAAATGATGAAATCCCAGCCCTGACCCGCCAGGTCAGCATAATCACCGGTTTGCCAGTCAATCGACAGCCCCGGCGGCGTATGCGCAAGCGCGGCGGCCCTGCTGCGCGGGTTCAGGTCAATGCCGACCAGTTCCGCCGTGATGCC
This sequence comes from uncultured Sphingomonas sp., assembly GCA_963422345.1. Classification (GTDB taxonomy): domain Bacteria; phylum Pseudomonadota; class Alphaproteobacteria; order Sphingomonadales; family Sphingomonadaceae; genus Sphingomonas. Next base: position 382,413 of record OY729425.1, on the reverse strand, counting down.
GCGCCGCGCCGCCCAGGACGATATGCGCCGCAACATGTCGCCATCGCCATAACCGACGTCGAGCAGCCTGAATTTCTGCATTCCCCGCGTGGCACGGCTGAGGAAATTGAGCGTCGGGCGCGCGGCCATGGTAACGACATTGACCCTGGCCAGATCTCCGACCACCGCAGCATAGATGTCGGGATCGAGATCGTCGGCATCCATCAGCTCATCAGCGAGTGCGCGTGACGACAATGACGTCATGATGCGCTCGTGAAGCTGAAACCCTCAGCGGCAAGGCCGGGACCGAACGCCAGCGCCACGCCCTTGGCAATGGGTGGCCCGGCGAGCAGCCGTGCCAGCACAAACATCAGCGTCGCTGATGACATGTTGCCGCAATCTGCCAGCACCCCCCGCGAAGTGCCGAGCGCGTCAGGGGGCAGCGCCAGCGCATGTTCAACTGCATCAAGGATCGAACGGCCCCCGGCATGGACCGCCCACCCGTCTATCGCTTCCGGTGCGTAACCGCCGGTGGCGGCCAGCGCCACATCCGGGTTGGCCAGGGCGGCGGCAATTCTCCCCGGCACTTCGCCTGACAGGTGCATGGCAAAGCCGGTGTCGGTGATGTCCCAGCGAATCAACGATGCCGAGTCCGCCAATGTGGTGGCAAAGGGTGCGCCGAGCAGGAATCCGTGCGGGTCCGCCGTCACCAGTGCCGCCGCCGCGCCGTCGCCAAATTGCAACATGGCCAGCAACGGCTCGATCTCACCGGTTTCCTGCAAATGCAGCGTCGATAACTCGACGCACAACACCAGCACGCGCGCGGCCGGTTCTGACCGGACGATGTGGCGCGCGGTTCGCAATGCCGAAACGGCCGCATAGCAGCCCATGAAACCAATCAGCAGCCGCTCGACAGATGGCGCCAGGCCAAGGCGGTCGGCAATGATCTGGTCAATGCCGGGCGCCACAAAGCCGGTGCAGCTTGCCACGATCAAATGGGTAATGCCCTCAATTTCCACCTGATTCGCCAACGCGGCAATGGCTTGCAGGCCCAATGCGGGCGCTGCATGGGCATAGGCCCGCATTCGGGTGGCGGTGCCCGGCAGGCTCCCACCATAAAACCCGCCCTTGTCGATCGGGGATCCGCCGTCAGCGGTGCGATCAAGCACGGACCAGCGATGGTTGATCGCGGCACGCGCTGCCATGCGCTCGAACAGCTTTACCGATCGGGGGTCCAAAATCTGCGCACGGGCCCAATCGACAAAGGCATGATGAATGTCGTGACCCGGTACGGCGGTACCAATGGCGTTCACATAGGGCATGGCTGACGGCAAAGGCAGCTTTCTAGGGTGCCCGGCATGGGCGCGGAACGGGAATAACGCCGCTATAGCGCAATCGGGCCCACATCATAGCTGTGGTATCTGCCCGTATCCGGAACATCGTCCGGTTCAATCCTGGTGCGGTCGAGAAGACTCGAACTTCCACGGGCTTTCGCCCACAACGACCTCAACGTTGCGCGTCTACCAGTTCCGCCACGACCGCACGAGATTAACCGCCGGATGCTCCGGCGGCTGGTAGGGGAGCGCCCCTAGCAAGCTGATCCACCCGTGGCAATGCCCGTTTGGCAATGTCCTGTCTGCTGACTCAATTGCCGCTTTCGCTCGAAAAGCTCAGTACCAGTTGCTTGGAGTTGACCGGAACGTCCAGCTTGGCGCTGTTGAACTCAACGCTGCCCTTGGGCGGCAGCTCGGTCGCCTCCGGGCGAATCGTCCAGCTGTAAACCAGCCTGCCCTGCGCATCATGCAACTCGGCCCGGACATCCGGGACATGCTGGCGGACATTGGTCGGGTTCACGACCTTGCCGCTGATCGCGAACATTTCACTGCCATTATCGAGATCGCGGCGCTCGATCGGATTGTCGATCAGGCGGAGCGGCGTTTCGCCTTGTGCCAGCGACAGCCCGATCAGCGAGCCAATGTTGCCCGAGCCAAGCGTTACAATGGCACCGGCACCGGCAATCATCGCGGTCCCCGCCGCAATCGCCGCGATCGTCCAGCGCCTTGCCGGGTTGCGGCGAGGGCGAAATGGCGGGCGATGGGCAAAGGCGTCATAATCCGCATCGTCAACCTGCCGCCCGCTGTTCTCGGCGGCGGGGTAATAGCGTTCCGGTTGCTGTGTTGCGGCCGGGGCCTGGGCTTCGGCGCGGGCAACCAGGTCAAGTGCGGGTGGTGACTGGAACCAGCTATGCCGGCAACTGGCGCAGCGCACAGTACGCCCATCGCTCCCGATCGCACTGTCGGGCACGAGGTAACGTGTCTGGCATTCGGGACATTCGAGGATCATCGCGGCGCTTCACGGCAGGAACCGTGAAACTGGCGGCCCCTTGGCTTTTGTAAACACGTCCGGACGGCCGGTGGCAAGTGTTTCAGGAGCCGTCCGTGCACTTGCCTGATTCAAAGCTAGGGAACGCGATTGATTTTCCCCGGCTTGAAGCATCGGGGGAGAACGTGCGATGGCGTTGCCGTTCAACGGCAGAAAGAAGAGCGGGCGCGCGCCGGCATGGCCAATATCGTGCAGTTCGAGAATGTGGGGCTGCGCTACGGCACCGGCCAGGAGACGCTGATTGATGTCAGCTTCACCCTGTCGTCAGGCTCCTTCTATTTTCTCACCGGGGCAAGCGGCGCGGGCAAGACCTCGTTGCTCAGGCTGCTCTATCTCGCACAGCGCCCAAGCCGCGGCCTGATCCGCCTCTTTGGGGAGGATGCCGTAACCCTGCCACGCGCGCGGCTGCCGGGGTTTCGTCGCCGTATCGGCGTGGTGTTTCAGGATTTTCGTCTCGTTCCGCACCTCTCGACCTTTGACAATATCGCACTGCCGCTGCGCGTCGCCGGGGTGCCGGAAAGCGATATTGAGGCACCGGTGCGCGAAATGCTGGCATGGGTCGGCTTGTCGGATCGCGCCGAGTCCCGTCCCCAGACGCTTTCGGGCGGTGAACAACAGCGCGTCGCGATTGCCCGTGCGGTCATCGGGCGACCGGAAATCCTGGTGGCCGATGAGCCGACCGGCAATGTCGATCCCGACATGGCAGAACGGCTGCTTCACCTGTTCGAGTCACTTAACCGGCTTGGCACCACGGTTGTCGTCGCCACGCATGATTTCCACCTGCTCGGTCGCATCCAGGGTGCCCATATGATGCGGCTGGACAAGGGGCGGCTGCTTGATCCCACTGGCTCGTTGCGGTTTCCGCCGGCGCAGCCCGGCGAGGCGTCATGACCATCCGCCTCATCACGGCTGCTGCTGATCGCCGGCTGCTCGATGAGCAGCGGAGGATGCGTGCGATGATGTGGATCATGGCGATCATGCTGTTCCTGACGTTGCTTGCCGCAGCGCTTGGCCTTGCGACCCTGAGTGCGGCGCGCTTGCTCGAACACCAGCTCGCCGGGCGTCTTACCGTGCAGATTGTCGAGCCGGTTGAGTCCACCCGTTCCGAACAGACGGCGCGCGCGCTTGCCGTGCTGCGCGCCGAACCTGATGTGGTTCATGCGGTTGAGGTTGACCGGGCCAGGCTGGCTGAACTGATGCGTCCCTGGCTGGGTGATGAGGGGACGGATCCGGAGTTGCCGGTGCCGACAATGATTGATGTTGATCTGGGCAGCAACGCAGAAACGGCCCTGGCCCGGGTTACACATGCCGTGCAGGCGGTTGCCCCTGCGGCCCGCATTGATCGCCACGAAACATGGATGTCGCCGGTCAGCGATTTCATGAATCTGGTCGTCTGGCTGGCCGCCGCGCTGGTGCTGCTGATGGCCAGCGCGACCGCTGCGGTGGTCATCCTCGCTGCACGCGCCGGGCTTGATACGCACCGCGACACGATCGAGGTCTTGCACATGCTTGGCTCGACCGATGTTCAGATTGCCCGGTTGTTCCAGCGCCGCATCGCGCTCGATACATTGCTCGGTGGCGTGGTTGGCGCGGTCCTGGCGGCGGGCGTTACCTTTCTGGTCGGGGCACAGCTTGCCACTCTCGGCTCCGATCTGCTGTCCGGAATGGGTCTTGGCGTGCGTGACTGGATCTTGCTGGCGCTGTTGCCTTTGGCCTTTGCCCTGCTCGCAGCCCTTGCGGCGCGTATTGCCGTGCTCGGGGCGTTGAGGGGCATATTATGATCCGTCGCCTGTTGGGCTTGCTGGCAATCGCGTGGCTGGTCGGTTTCGGCCTTTTCATGCTGTCATTGCCCGGGCCAGGTGATGATCGCCATACTGACGGCGTTGTTGTGTTGACCGGTGGTGCCGGGCGCATTGACCGCGGGCTTGAACTGCTTGAACAACATGCCGCCAAACGCCTGTTGATCAGCGGCGTTGCGCCGGAAGTGCGGCCGCACGAACTTGCGGTGAAGTATCATCGCCCGACGGTCCTTTTCGCCTGTTGCATAGATCTTGGGCGTCAGGCGATCGACACACGATCAAACGCCGATGAAACCGCCAATTGGGTGCGCGCGCATCATTATCGAACCGTTCGGCTGGTAACATCTGACTGGCATCTTGCCCGGGCCCGGCTCGAACTGGTCGCTGAGCTGGGCAACAATGTTGAGGTGATCGGCGACGGCGTCCCCAGCAACCCGCGCCCGATCCTGTTGCTGGCGGAATATAACAAGCTGCTGGTGCGCTGGTTCGCCCTCAAGCTGGATATCGGTGCGTGAACTGGTTGCGGACCTTGTTGTTCAGGATCGTCTTTTACGGTCTTTCGGTGCCGATCGTGCTCTGTGTGCCGATTGCTGGCCTGTTCGGTCGCCCGACATTGATTCGCTACGCGTTGCGCTGGGCCTATCTGCATCGCTGGACGACCCGCAACATCTTGCGGATCACGAGCCGGGTCGAGGGGGAGCGGCCCCGCCCCGCGCTCTACGCCGCGAAACATCAGTCGATGTACGAAACGATCGAGCTGGCGCTGATGCTTGATGGTCCGGCCATCATCATGAAGCAGGAATTGTCCCGCGTTCCGGTCTGGGGCTGGGCCGCTGCCCGTTATGGCGTCATCGTTATCGATCGCGCCGGTTCGGCCACGGCGCTCCGTCAGATCATGCGCGAGGGGCGCAAAGCGGTCAGCGAAGGGCGGTCAGTTCTGATCTTCCCCGAGGGAACGCGGGTCGCGCCAGGGCAACAACCCCCGCTGCTCTCCGGGTTCGCTGGCTTGTATCGCGCCTTGGCCTTGCCGGTCGTTCCTGTTGCACTTGACAGTGGCCGTTTGTGGCCACGACGTGGCGCCAAGCTTCCGGGTGTGGTCACCTTTCTTTTCGGCGAGCCGCTGCCGCCGGGAACGCCGCGCGCCGAGATTGAACCCATGGTTCACCGCGCGATGAATCTGCTCGACACGCCGGATCAGGAATAAGCCTATTCGTGGCTGCGCCCAAAATCGGGTGCGGGATCATCCTGACCCTCGTCGATAATGCCCCGGCGAATGGCACGTGTCTTGGTGAACAGGTCGAACAATTCGTCGCCCTTGCCCCAGCGGATCGCCCTTTGCAGCGCCGACAGATCTTCCGAAAAGCGCTGCAACATGTCGAGCACGGCCTCACGGTTGGCCAGGAAAACGTCGCGCCACATCGTCGGGTCTGACGCGGCGATCCGGGTGAAGTCACGAAAGCCGCCAGCGGAATATTTGATTACCTCGCTGCGCGTCACTTCTTCCATGTCAGACGCGGTGCCGACGATGGTGTAGGCAATCAGGTGCGGCAAATGGCTGGTGATCGCCAGCACCCGGTCATGATGGTCAGGCGCCATGGTTTCGACCTCGGCGCCCAGGCGCTGCCAGAACGCTGCAACGCGCGCGGTGGCGACACTGTCAGTGTCCTCGGACGGCGTCAGGATACACCAGCGACCATGGAACAGCGTGGCGAATCCGGCGTCCGGGCCGCTGCGCTCGGTGCCTGCAACCGGATGTGCTGGCACAATCGTCGCGCCCGGCAATGCCTCGCCAAGCGCACGGGCGACCTCGGCCTTGCATGACCCGACATCGCTGACGATGGCATCGGCGGGCAGGTCGTCGACAAAATCAGCTGCAGCCGCACCCATCGCGCCGACCGGCACACACAGGATAACGAAATCGGCGTCAATGACCGCAGCACCCGCGGTATCGGTCACGTCATCGAACAATGCCAGCCTGTCGGCGGTGGCGCGAACCTCGGCATCTGCGTCGTATCCGGTCAGCCGTACGGTCGGCATATGAACGCGCACGGCGCGTGCTATCGACGAGCCGATCAGGCCAATGCCGACAATTGTGATACGCGCGAAAGGCACCATGGCGCGCCGCATGGCGGATGGTTGCGCGCAAGGCAAGCTGGCGCCGAGTCGGGATTCTGCTAGCAAGCGCAAAAAGGGAGGTTTGATGCGCGGGAATGACGCGATCTGGCGGGCGCTCGAGGAAGCGCGGCGGCAGAATCTGGTTTTGGCAGGGCAGGCGCCTCCGCTGGCCGGCGGCAGCGGCTTGTCCCGCCGCGCCTTGCTCGCCGCGCTCGGCGCCGCCGGGGCCAGCGCAATATTGCCTCGGTCGCTTCACGCGGCACCGATCGCTCCCGGCCCAGTGGTGATTATCGGCGGTGGCATCGCCGGTCTCAGTGCCCTTTGGCACCTTACCCAGGCCGGCATCGACGCCCATCTCTATGAGGCGCGCGCGCGCTATGGCGGGCGCATCTATACGGCGCGGGCCAAGGGGGCTCCGTCGATTGAGGCTGGCGCGCAACTGGTCAACACTGACCATCAGGACATGCATGATCTGGCCAGGGAATTTGGCGTTGCGTTGATTGATCGCAAGGGCCGCCCGCATCGCACGATGATATTGGCTGGCGGCAAGGAAGTCCCGGAGGCGCGGCTGGCGACTGCGTTGCGCGGGATTGCCGGGCAGATCGACGCGGATTCAGTGCGGCTGGATCAGGATTATGCCCGGATCGCAGCAGAGCTCGATCAATTGTCGTTTACCAGCTATCTCGACAAACATGCCGATCTGATCCCTGAACCCTGGGTGCGCGGCTTGCTGGAGATGACGGCGCGCACCGAATATGGCTGCGAGCCGGGTGCGGCATCGGCGATTGAGCTGATCTTCAACCTGCCGACCATCGCCGGGCGACGAATCGACGTGCTGGGCCGCAGTGATGAGCGCTATTTGCTGTCCGGTGGCAGCAGCGCACTGATTGACGCCATGACGTCGCGCCTTGCCAACCGGCTGACAAGTAACAGGCGCGTGACGCGCATTGACCCGCTTGGCGCAGGGGTCAGGTTGTTCTTTGCCGATGGTTCAACCGTGCAGGCGTCGGCGGTCATCGTCACTACACCGGCGTCAATCACCCGCAAAATCGACTTCCGTATTCCGCTGCCGCCACTCTGGCGCCGATTCATTGCGGAGGTTGGCCTTGGCGATAACGGCAAGGTTCAGGCCGTGATGTCAGCCCGGCCATGGGAACAGCCAGTCGGTCGCGGTGGAGAGGTTTGGCAGACGGCGAAAGCGGCGGGCTTCGCGCAGGGCTGGGACAGCAGCGTTCGTCCCGCAACCGGCGCGGGTGGGGTGTGGACCTGGTTTCTCGGCGGCGGCCAGGTTCCTGCGGCTGATTCCGGGGAGCCGAATGCCGTAACGAAAAAATTCGCCGCCCAGGTCGAAAAGGCCCTGCCTGGCATGGTGGCCGCGACCACCATGATCGCGCGTCGCACCAACTGGCACCGCGACCCGATGGCGATGGGGTCATATGTCAATTTTCGTCCCGGCCAGCTGACCCGTTTCGGGCGCCTGATCTGGAAGGAGACGGATGGTGCAACCTCGGCACCGCCATCGGCCGCGCCGGTCTATTTTGCCGGGGAACATCTGTCGGATGCCTATCCCGGCTATATGAATGGCGGCGCCCAGACCGGTCGGCTTGCTGCGCGCGCAATCATTGCGTCGCGCGCACCTGCCCGTCGCTTGAGTTGAACCGCGCGGCGGCCTAACCGCAATGGCGATGACACAGGACACACGTTTCGGCCTCGCCCGACATGTTACACTGCCCGGGCCATTGCGCCTTGACGGCGGCGTGCTGCTGTCGCCGGTCGACATCGCCTATGAAACCTACGGTACCCTTTCACCGGACGGCGGCAATGCGATCCTGATCTGTCATGCGCTCACGCTTGATCAGCATGTCGCCAGCGATCACCCGGTTACGGGTAAATCGGGCTGGTGGACGCGGATGGTCGGGCCGGGCAAACCGATTGATCCCGCGCGGCACTTCATTGTCTGCGCCAATGTTCTGGGCAGTTGCATGGGCTCGTCGGGGCCGGCGACCGTCAATCCGGCAACGGGCCTGCCCTGGGGCATGAGCTTTCCGGTCATTACGATTCGCGACATGGTTCGCGCCCAGGCCATGCTGCTTGACCATCTCGGCATTGGGCGGCTGGCTGCGGTGGTTGGCGGCTCAATGGGCGGGATGCAGGCATTGAGCTGGGCGGCTACCTTTCCCGAACGGGTTGGCGCCGCGCTCGTCATCGCCTCGGCGGCGCGCCACACCGCACAGAATATCGCCTTTCACGAGGTCGGGCGCCAGGCGATCATGGCCGACCCGAAATGGCAGGGTGGCGATTATTACGCCGCGGGTGATCCCCCCGCTGCCGGGCTGGCTGTGGCGCGGATGGCCGCGCATATCACCTATCTCTCGGAAGCCGGGCTTACCGAGAAATTCGGTCGCCGGCTTCAGGCGCGGGAAGCCAAGAGTTTCGGGTTTGACGCCGATTTTCAGATCGAGAGCTATTTGCGGCACCAGGGCATCGCCTTTGTCGACCGTTTTGATGCCAACTCCTATCTCTATATCACGCGCGCGATGGACTATTTCGACCTCGCCGAAGAACATGGTGGTCATCTCGCCGCAGCGTTCCGGGCGTCACGGGCGCGCTTCTGCCTGATCAGTTTCGATACTGACTGGCTTTACCCCACGGCTGAATCGCGCAGCATTGTCCATGCAATGAATGCCGCCGGTGCTGCGGCGAGCTTTGTCGAGCTGTCCAGCCCGTTTGGACATGATGCCTTCCTGCTCGACGTGCCCGAGCTCAACCGCGTTGTTGATGGTTTCCTGAGGGCGGTGGCATGATCGAACTTAGTGACGACAAGGCGCGGCTGCAGATCGACCGCATCCATGGCTGGCTTGCCTCGAGCTATTGGACGCCGGGCATCGGGCGCGGGCTGGTGGAGCGGGGAATCGCCGGCTCGCATTGTCTTGGTGCATATCGCGACGGGGTGCAGATCGGTTTTGCCCGGATGATAACCGATCACGCCAGCTTCGCCTGGCTGGCCGATGTCTGGGTTGAGGAGAGCGCGCGTGGTCACGGGCTCGCTCGCCGCATGGTGCAATGGTTTCTCGCTCACCCGGATTACGTCACCGTTCGCCGTATCGCGCTCGCGACACGCGACGCGCACGGCGTTTACGCCACCCTCGGTTTTCACGCGCCGCTCCGGCCGGAGCGCTATATGGAACGTCTCGCGCCCGCAGCGGTGAGATTTCCCGGGGAACCGGAATGAGCCTGCGCCCTGATCTCGCGATCATCGCTGACAATGTCGTGCCGGGGTCGCGCGTGCTTGACGTGGGCTGCGGTGATGGCGCGCTGATGGCGGCGCTGCGCGACAATCACCAGGTCGATGCGCGCGGGTTGGAGATTGATCCGGGCAATGTCGCGGCGGCAGTATCACGGGGTCTTTCAGTTATTCAGGGCGATGCTGATTCGGATCTGGCCGGTTATCCTGATGCCAGTTTCGACTACGCCATTCTCAGCCAGACACTCCAGACAACCCGCGCACCAGATGTCGTCCTCGAACATTTGTTGCGTATCGGTCAGCGCGCCTTTGTCTCCTTTCCCAATTTTGCCCATTGGCGCGTCCGCCTGTCATTGCTGTGGGGCGGGCGGATGCCGGTCACACGCCTGCTTCCGGTGGCCTGGTACGCCACGCCGAATATCCATCATGTGACGATCGATGATTTTCGCGCACTGGTCCGCGAAAGGAATATTACGGTTGAGGGAGAGTGGTTCCTGTCGGGAGACAAGCGCACCACCTCTGCAGCCGCGAACTTTCTCGCCGAGCACGCGATCTTTCTTTTACGCCGGAACAGCTGATCGCGGCGTGCTGTGCTGGTTCAGCGTGTCAGCACGGCCTAGGGTCTGTTGAGATTCAGGATTCCCCCCGGTTGCATTTTCTGATTCAAGCTTTGGATGGACAGACTTGTTTTGACGGACGCCCAATGGGCGAAGATGGAACCGCACTGTCTGGGCAAGCCGAGCGATCCCGGGCGTAGCGGCGGTGACAATCGCCTGTTTATAGAGGCGATCTTGTGGATTGTGCGAACGGGCAGTCCGTGGCGCGACCTACCCACGACGTTCGGCAAGTGGAACACGGTGTTCGTTCGGTATCGGGATTGGGTAAAAGCGGATGTATTCAAGCGGTTGTTCGATGCCGCTTCGGAGGAGCCAGACATGGAATATGCCATGGTCGATGCGACGATCGTCAAGGTTCACCGTCACGGACAGGGCGCAAAAGGGGGACTCAAAGCCAGGCCATAGGTCGCTCCAAGGGCGGTATGACGACTAAGATTCTCGCGCTGACGGATGCGCTGGGTAATCTCGTTCGCTTCGAGCTCTTGCCGGGACAGCGGTTCGACACCGTTGGCGTCGCACCACTCATTGACGGGATCGAGTTTGGCGCGTTGCTCGGTGACAAGGCATTCGACAGCAATGCTATTATCGCCGACCTGAACCAGCGCGGCGCCAAGGCCGTCATCTCGCAGCACCCGCGCCGAGCCATACCCCTTCAGATTGATGCCGAGATGTACAAATGGCGCCACCTGATCGAGAACTTCTTCTGCAAACTGAAAGAGTTCAAGCGCATCGCCATGCGCGCCGACAAAACCGATCAGAGCTTCAAAGCCCTCATCTATCTCGCCGCCGCCGTCATCAATTCACGATGAATCTCAACAGACCCTAAAACGGAACGTCATCGTCCAGGTCGTCGGCAAAGCCGCCACCGCCCTGGTTGAAACCACCGCGGCTTCCGCCACCGGGTGCGGCTGATCCACGCCCGCCGCCGCCAAAGCTGTCGCCGCCGCCAAAATCATCGCGTGGGCCGCCACTGCCACCACCACCACCGGCGCCGGGTGCACCGTCGAGCATCGTCAGCACGCTGTTGAAGCCCTGCAGCACGATTTCGGTCGAATATTTGTCCTGGCCCTGTGCGTCCTGCCATTTGCGGGTCTGCAACGAACCTTCGATATAGACCTTGCTGCCCTTGCGCAGATATTTTTCGGCGACATTGGCCAGACCTTCGTTGAAGATCGCGACCGAATGCCACTCGGTCTTTTCCTTGCGCTCGCCGGTATTGCGGTCTTTCCAGCTCTCTGACGTCGCAATGCGCAGGTTGACCACCTTGCCGCCATTCTGAAAAGCGCGGCTTTCCGGGTCGCGCCCGAGATTGCCGACCAGAATGACCTTGTTGACGCTACCCGCCATAAACTCTCCATCGCCCCGTCAGAGGCCGACGGCAACCGCCAGCCAATATGTGATCCCGGCCATGATGTAGGCGGCGGCGAACAAATAGCCAACCATGAAGGCGGGCCATTTCCACCCATTTGTTTCGCGCCGCGTGACGGCGATGGTAGAAATACATTGTGGCGCGAACACAAACCACATCAGGAACGCCAGCGCCGTTGGCAGGCTCCAGCGGCCGCGCAGATTCTCCGCCAGCTTGCCCTTGCCGGCCTGATCCTCAGGATTGTCGATCGCATAGACCGTTGCCATCGCGCCGACTGCCGCCTCGCGCGCGGCCATGGCGGGCAGCAATGACAGGGCAATGTCGTGGTTGAAGCCAATCGGCTTGACGACAACCTCAATGCCGGACGCAATATGGCCGGCAATCGACGCCTCGCTCTGCCGTTCACCGGGCTTCGCGACGGGATAACTGGACAGCAGCCATAGCAGGGCGACGGTCACGGCAATCGTTGTGCCCGCCCGCTTGAGGAAGATGAGCGCGCGGCTCCACAACCCAAGCGCCACATCGCCGAGCCGTGGCCACTGATATTTCGGCATCTCCATCATGAAGCCGGAGGACGGCCCCTTGGTAACCGTGTTGCGCAATACCAGCGCCGCAAGGAATGCCGCGACGATGCCAAGCACATAGAGCGCAAACATCACCAGCCCTTGCAGCCCGATAAAGGGCAGGATCTGGCGGTTCGGGATCAGGGCGCCGATGATCAGGGTATAGACCGGCAATCTTGCCGAACAGGTCATCAGCGGCGCAATCAGGATCGTGGTCAGCCGGTCCTTCTCGTCGTCAATTGTCCGTGTCGCCATTATGCCCGGCACCGCGCAGGCGAAGGACGACAATAACGGGATGAATGCGCGACCCGACAGGCCGACACTGGCCATCAACCGGTCCATCAGGAACGCGGCGCGCACCATATAGCCCGATGCCTCAAGAATGAGGATGAAGGTGAACAGGATCAGGATCTGCGGCAGAAACACGATCACCGCGCCGACACCGGCAATTACCCCTTCACTCAGGAATGAGCGCACAAACCCCGCCGGTAACGCTCCGCTCACCTGATTTTGCAGCAGTGAGAAGAGCGATTCGATCCAGCCAACCGGCGCCTGGCTCCACGCGAACACCGCCTGGAACATCACGAACAATATGCCGAGCAGCAACAGCGGCCCGCTGACCGGGTGCAGCAGCACCGAATCGAGCAGATGTGACCAGCGCCGTCCCGGCGTTTCGGAAATCGTTGCCGCAACTGACAAGGCACGGGCCTGGCGTTGCAGCGCGACCATATCGTCTTCGACATGGCCCGTGCTTGCCCGCAGCCGGATCGGGCCTGCGCCGACCGCAGCGGTCAGCCGTGTCTTGAGTTCGTCGAGGCCACGACGCCGCACCGCCACGGTCGGGATCACCGGCACACCGAGTTCGCGCTCAAGCAATGCGGGGTCGAGCGTCAACCCGTCGCGTTCGGCAAGGTCGATCATGTTGAGCGCCACCACCACCGGCAGGCCGAGGGCGATCAGTTGCAGCGTAAAGCGCAGATGATTGTCGAGATTGGCGGCATCAACCACCACAATCAGCGCATCGGGCAGGCGCTCACCATCCTGCGTACCCGTTACCATGTCGCGGGTGACCCGCTCATCCGGGCTGGAGGGGTCCAGGCTATAGGCCCCGGGCAGATCGACCAGCTCAACCGCGCGGCCATCGTCCAGTACCAGACGGCCGGAATGCCGCTCGACCGTAACGCCGGGGTAATTGCCCACTTTCTGCCGCGCGCCGGTCAAGGCGTTGAACAGCGCGCTCTTGCCGGCATTGGGATTGCCGACCAGCGCGACCAGCGGCAAATCCGTCATCTATCCGGCGATCAGCGAAACATGGATCGAGCCTGCCACGGCGCGGCGCAAGGCAATCGTCATGCGGCCAATCCGACAGGCCATCGGCCCGGCACCAAAGGGTGCGCGATGCAGCACCTCAATACCGACCCCTTCATCAATGCCCAGTTCGCGCAGGCGCCGGGCTTCGGGGTGGGTCAGTTTTGCCCAATCGACACCAGCCACGGTGGCGCGTTGATGGCGCGGCAGTGAGTCGAGGCAGATCGGGCGTTCCATATGGCCCAATCTAGCGATACTGCGATTAATTATCAATAACGACGATTGTCTGACAACGGGGCGTCGTTACACGACCGGGTAGCGCATCCGACTGACAAAGCGCGCGATGCTCGGGCGATGGGCACTGCGGCCAAGCAGGTGCGCCTTGGTCTTCTCGAACCGCATGATGCCTTCGATGCGGCGGGCCAGAAAGGCGCGGGTGTTGGCATGGTCCTCGCTCTCATCGTCAAGCAGGACGGTGATCGTGGCTGCATAGACACCGGCCAGAATCGTGCGCTTTGAATAATGGTTATAATCGGTTGATGTGTCGCCGGCCGCACGCCACATCAGATCGGCAGCACGCCAGCCCAGCCTGCCAGCACTGCCCAGATTCATCGGCATGGCCAGGATCGCCAGCGCCCGGCGCAGCGCCTCGCGCTGCGGCGCCAGCACGGCAAGGCGCGCCTCGACCAGCGCGGCAATTTTCTCACGGACCTTCATCGTGGCCAGCCGGTCGGCGGGTAGCGCGGCGCCCATCGCCGCATCAATATGGCTGAACCAGGCATCAATCATGCCGACAGCGCCACCGGGAAAGGCGAGCCGCGCCACATCGACATCGACTCCGGCGGCTTTGGCGGCCAGTATCAGGGCAGAATCGCTCCAGCCGTCAAAACCGGCATTGGCAGCAATCGTCGGCGCGAGGGCCGCGCGAATCTCGTCAAGTGTTGGGTCGGGGGGAAGCGCCATCCTGCCTATCTAGTCCCCTCAGGCGCCGCCGCAAGCTGATCCGCCTCTTTCGGCCCGCGTCGCACCAGAACCAGTGCCATGGCGACCAGCGCAGCGCCGACCAGATCCGGCAACCCCAGCCGTTCGCCATAGGCCAGCACGCCAATCACGGCGCCGATGACAGGCTGGACGAGAAAGGTGATGCCCACCACCAGCGGGCTGAACCGGCCAAGCGCATAGATCATCAATCCCTGGCCCGTTACCTGGCTGACCAGCGCAAGGCAGATCAGCGGCGCCCAGTTATGGGGCCATATCTGCTCACCCAGCATTGCTGCGAAAATATATAGCGGCACGATGCTGGCGATGGTCGACAGCGCCAGTGCCGGGAAGGGCGCCACGGTATCGCGCACGCGCATCATGCACACCAGGTAGAGCGTATAGACAAGGCCGGCGAACAGGCAGAGCACATCGCCGGCGAGCTGGCGCGTATCAAGCTGATAGGAACGCCCGATCAACAACATGGCGCCGGCAAGTGCCAGCAACAACGCCAGACCTTGCGACCGGGTTGGCCAGATGCGCGATACGATAATGCCGTAAAGCGGAAAAAACAGCGAAGCCGAATTGCCGAACAATGTTGCGTTGGCCAATGTCGTCCGAAGAATGCCGAGGTGCCAGCTGCCAAGGTCAATGGCAAAGAACACGCCGCTGGTAATAACGATGATCCACACTGGTTTGCCCAGCCCGACCGGCCGCCATCCGCCGCGCAGTGCCAGTGCCGCAAGAATGGGGGCGGCCAGCAATATTCGCCAAAATGCCGCCGCAACCGGGCCGGTATCCGCCATGCGCATCGGCCATGAGCCAAGCGCCAGCGTGACATTGGCACCGATCAGCGCGGCAAACGCCCAGGGCGTGGCGCTGGTTGTGCCGGGGACAGTTTTTCTTGGGGGCTTGGCTGGATGCATGTCGCCCTTTAACGGCCTATCTCCACGGCGTCAGGTAGCAAAAGGAAACCAATTTCCATGCCAAGTCTTTTCGATCCGATCCAGCTTGGTGCGATCAGCGCCCCTAACCGTATCCTTATGGCGCCATTGACGCGCGGTCGGGCAACGCGTGATCATGTCCCGACGCCGCTGATGGCGGAATATTATGCCCAGCGCGCTTCCGCCGGCCTGATTATCTCGGAAGCGACCGGAATCAGTCAGCAGGGGCTTGGCTGGCCCTTCGCGCCGGGCTTGTGGAATGATGCGCAGACGGCGGCGTGGAAACCTGTGACACAGGCCGTTCATGACGCTGGCGGACGGATCATCGCACAGCTCTGGCATATGGGCCGTCAGGTCCATTCATCGGTCATTGGCGAGCAACCGGTTTCGTCCTCGGCTACTGCGACCGCTGGCAAGGCCCATACCTATGAAGGGCGCCAGGTCTTCGAAACCGCCCGCCCGCTCGGCATTGACGAGATTCCCGGGCTGATCGACAGCTATGCCCGTGCCACCGAAAACGCCCTCGCGGCTGGCTTTGACGGTGTGCAGATCCATGCCGCCAATGGCTATCTGATTGATCAGTTTCTGCGCGACAACGCCAATTTCCGCACCGACGCCTATGGCGGGTCGGTCGACAATCGTACCCGCTTGCTGCGCGAGGTTGCCACACGCGTCGCCTCGGTCGCCGGTGCTGACCGCACCTCGGTCCGCCTGTCGCCCAATGGTGATTCCCAGGGCGTTGATGACAGTGATCCGGTCAACCTGTTCATTCCGGCGGCAAAGCTTTTGTCCGATATTGGCATCGGCTTTCTCGAATTGCGTGAACCCGGCCCTGACGGCACCTTTGGCCGCACCGATATTCCGCGCCTTTCGCCGGAAATCCGCAAGGCGTTCGCCGGTCCGCTGGTGCTCAACTCGGATTATCTGACTGTCGCGGCGGCGCAGGAACGGATCGACGCCGGGGTTGCCGATGCGATCAGCTTTGGCCGCACGTTCCTTGCCAATCCGGACCTGCCCGCGCGGCTTGCTGCCGGTGCAGCGCTTAACGATGCCAATATGGCAACCTGGTACAGCCAGGGCGCGGAAGGCTATGTTGACTATCCCGCGCTGGAAACAGCGGCGGCATGATCTGGTGTCCCTCCCCGCCTGCGGGGGGGATAACAGTCAGGCGATCGGTACGAACCTGACCGGCAGGCCGTCCTTCGGGCGGGGAATCGGGAAAAACTGCCACGCCTCTCCGGCATTTTCGGCCAGTTCGATGCGGTAACGCGACAAAAGCTGCGCCACCAGAATCCGGACCTGCATTGTCGCAAAATGCAGCCCAAGGCACATATGCGCGCCGCCGCCGAATGGCACCCAGGCATATTTATGACGCCCGCGTGAATTCTCCGGGGTAAAGCGCATCGGGTCGAACCGAGTCGGCTCGTCCCAATGCTCCGGCATATAATGCGTATGGGCAACGCTGACCCCGACCGCGCTGCCAGCCGGGATGTCATGGTCGCCAAAGGAAAAGTCCTTCAATGCGCGACGCGGCAGGGAGGGGACCGGCGGCATCATCCGCAGCGCCTCCTTGAAGGCATATTCGGTCAGTACCAGCCGGTCGAGGTCAGCAAAGCTGATGCCGTTTACCGGGTCCATGCCAACTTCGGCGATTTCCGCGCGCAACTTGTCCTGCCATTCCGGGTTGCGGCCCAACAGCATGATCAGGCTGGTGGCTGATGAGGTGATGGTGTCGTGCGCTGCCATCATCAGGAAGTTCATATGGTCGGCAATGGCCTGATCACTCAGCGGGGTGCCATCCTCATCGGTCACGCGGCAGAATTGCGAGAAGAAGTCCATGCCGCCGACATGGTTTGATCCGGCACGGCGCGCCGGAATTTCACGGCGGAAATAGTCGATCAGATATGCCCGAGCCTTCACGCCCCTGCGCATCTGCGTGCCCGGCAGGGGTGAGCGAATGGGCGAGACTGACGCCTGCACCTCATCGACAAATGCCTGGTTGATGCGGTCGGCCTCATCGCCCAGCTCGACCCCAAGAAAACTGGTCGCTGCCAGATCAAGGCTCAGCTTCTTGATCGCGTCGTAAAAGCGCAGCTCGCGATTGGCCCAGCCGGTAACCTGTGCGGCGATGCCGCTATTCAGCTCGGTGGCATAATGCCGCATCGGCTCGGGCTTGAACGCCACCGACATCAGGCGCCTGTCGGCACGGTGATGGTCGAAATCCATCAGCATCAACCCGCGCGGGAACAGCAGGTTGAGCATCGGGCCCCAGCCCTGTTCCGACGAGAAAATCTTGTCGCGGTCGAACAACACCAGCTCATTCGCGTCCGGCCCGATCAACATCACGGTGCGCCCGCCAAAGGCATTGTTGCGATAGATCGTGCCATAGGTCGCGACCATGCGCTGCCCGAAATTTGCCGGGTCTCTCAGCATTTTCAGCGTATTGCCGAAGAACGGAATGCCATCCTCACCCGGCAGCTTGTCGAGCGCGTCGCGCCGCTGCCGGGGCAGCCAGTGGGGGTTGGCCTTGAACCTATGGGCGAGTGCCATGCTGAATTCCTTACTTACATCAGTATAAGTAAGCGGGACGAGAAGCTCAAGCCGCGTTCTCCGGCTCAAGCTGGTCAATCCATCGCGTTATCATTGCCCGCACCGTCGAATCCGCCACGCGCGAGACCATGGCTCCGCCAAATATCGCAACGAAGAACAGGAACGGAAAGGCCCAGAGGATCACGATCACAATCGCCACAATCAGCAGGCCAAGGGCCAGCACCCTGCCGAGTCGCTGCTCGCTCGCGGGTGACAGCGTAATCTCTCTCGCGCCCTTTTCATCATAAAGCGCACTTGTGGTCAGGATGGGCCGGCCCATGTCATCGCGTGCGCCAACACAGGCCAGGGCAACCAGCCATCGCGAAATCGCCGCCAATGGCCCGGCGCGCTCCATCGTTGTCGGCATTCCCGCGCGTTGCACGGCGGGCGCACCGACCGTGTCGCCGCCTGACCGTCCCTTCTCCCATGTGTCAATGACGATGAGCCGCCCGCCGCGCTCTATCACGCGGTAGCGCGATGGCGGTGGCTTCATCTGGTCCATCGGGTCAGCCGAAGCGCGCTTTCAGGTCGAGCATGGCCAGCGCTGCCTTGGCCGCCTCGCCACCCTTGTCCTTTTCGGACTTCTTCGCGCGGGTCAGCGCCTGTGCCTCATTCTCGGTGGTCAGGATACCATTGCCGATCGCCAGGCCGTCCATTGACAAGGCCATCAGCCCGCGCGCGCTCTCGCCCGCGACAATCTCGAAATGATAGGTCTCGCCGCGAATCACCACGCCCAGCGCGACATAGCCGTCATATCGCCCGCTCTCCGCCGCCAGGGCGATGGCGCCGGGTACTTCCAGCGCACCCGGCACGGTGATTGTCTCGTGGTTGTGACCGGCTTCCTCAATCGCGCTGCGCGCGCCGTCGAGCAGCAGGTCGTTGAGATGGTCATAGAAGCGCGCTTCGACGATCAGGATCTTGGCCATTTACTCGCCTCCAGTGCCGGGAATCTTGCGTTCGCCGACGATGGACAGGCCATAACCGTCCAGCCCGACCAGCGTATGATGGGTGTTGGTCAGCAATACCATGTCCTGCACGCCCAGTTCGGCAAGAATCTGCGCGCCAACGCCATAGTCGCGCAATTCCTCAATCTCGGGCGCGCCCGCCACCTTGCCCTCGGCGCGCAGCTTGATGAAGCGCGAGACCGAATCCTTCATCGGGCGGTTGATCACGACGATCACGCCGGCGCCCTCCTCGGCGATCAGCTCCATTGACCGTGACAGCAGCCCGGCCCGCTCCGATTCCTCGCCAAAGGCATCAACGAAGAAGGACAAGGTGTGCATCCGCACCAGGGTCGGCTTTTCCGGGTCGATGCGTCCCTTGACCAGCGCGATCTGCTCGTCGCCCGTCGCCTTGTTATAGAAGGTCATCGCCTTCCAGTCGCCGCCCCATTTGCTGTGGAATGCCATTTCGGCGCGCTTCTCGACCAGATGGTCATGGCGGCGGCGATAGGCGATCAGGTCGC
Source organism: uncultured Sphingomonas sp. (assembly GCA_963422345.1). Lineage (GTDB taxonomy): Bacteria > Pseudomonadota > Alphaproteobacteria > Sphingomonadales > Sphingomonadaceae > Sphingomonas. Next base: position 363,061 of record OY729425.1, on the reverse strand, counting down.
GGATGGTGCCGATCTTCAGGTTGTGGAACTGGGCAAAGGTAACAAGGTCATCGAGCCGGCTCATCGAGCCGTCCTCGTTCATGATTTCACAGATAACGCCTGACGGGTTGAGCCCGGCGAGCCGTGCGACATCGACAGCGGCCTCGGTATGGCCAGCGCGGACCAGCACACCGCCATCGCGGGCGACCAGCGGGAAGACATGGCCCGGGGTGACGATTTCCTCGCGACTCTTCGATGAATCGATCGCCACCGCCACGGTGCGGGCACGATCTGCGGCGGAAATGCCGGTCGTCACACCGTCGCGCGCCTCGATCGAGGTGGTGAACGCGGTTTCGTGCCGCGTGCCGTTATGGCGGCTCATCAGGTCAAGCCCGAGTTCATCGACGCGGCGCTTGCTCAGCGCAAGGCAGATCAGCCCGCGGCCGAATTTGGCCATGAAGTTGATCTTCTCCGGCGTCGCCATCTGTGCCGGGATGACAAGGTCGCCCTCATTCTCGCGGTCCTCGTCATCGACCAGGATGAACATCCGGCCATTGCGGGCCTCGTCGATGATTTCTTCCGGGCTGGACAAAAAGCGGTGGCGCAGGCGCGACAACTCAGCGGGCTTTGGCACGATAGGCCTCCATGCGTTGCAGATAACGGGCGAGAACATCAATCTCGATATTGACCTGTTGGCCGGCGGCCAACGCACCCAGTGTTGTTACCGCCTGGGTGTGGGGAATCAGGTTGATGGCGAAATGCGTTGTACCATCGGGCTGGTCGTTCACCTCGTTGACGGTCAACGAGACGCCATCAATCGTCACTGAGCCCTTGGGCGCAAGGAACGGCGCCAGCGTGGCGGGCACGGAAAAGCCGATCTTGCGCGAATCACCATCGGCGCACACGCCAACGACCTCACCGACGCCATCGACATGCCCGGTAACGATGTGCCCGCCCAGCTCATCACCCAGCTTCATCGCGCGTTCCAGGTTGAGCCGGCGGCCCTGTGTCCATTGGTCGGCGGCGGTGCGGGCAATGCTCTCGCCCGACACATCGACCGCAAACCAGCCGTCACCCTTGTCGATCACCGTCAGGCAAACGCCCGAACAGGCAATTGACGCGCCAAGGTCAACCCGCGTCATGTCAAAGGCGGTATTGATGATGAGCCGCGTGTCGCCACGCAGCTCGACCGAGGCAATGGTGCCGATATCGGTGATGATCCCTGTGAACATGCCGTGTGGCCCTAATCAGCGCTTCGCTGGCGCTCGTAGACCTCGACTCGGTCGCTGCCAAGCGCGCGCGCATCAAGCAATTTCCAGCGGCCGTGCGCCGCCGCCAGTTTGCCCAGGCCGATGTCGGGCAACGACTGTCCGCCGCCAATCAGGATCGGCGCACGGTAGAGCAACAGGCGGTCAACCAGATCAGCGGCCAGAAAGGATGCCGCCGTCGCGGCGCCGCCCTCGACCAGCAAATGGTCGACCCCTTCAAGGGTGGCAATGTCCTGCGGCGCCGTGATCACCGTGACTCCAGCGGGGCTTTCGGTCCCGGTCGACAACAGGATGCGGCGCGGCGCGCGCTCCTCAAGGCCCGGCAGCCGTACATCAAGTCGCGGGGCATCGCTGCGCCAGGTGCCAGCACCGACCAGGATCGCCTCATGACGGCTGCGCTCGACATGGGCATGGGCGCGGGCTTCGGCGCCGGTAATCCACTGGCTCTCGCCAGATCCCATTGCCACAGCGCCATCAAGTGACAGGGCCAGCTTGAGCGTGACACAGGGCCTGCCCAGCGCGCGGCGGGTCAGGAAACCGGCGATCGATCGTGTGGCTGGTTCAGCGCCAATACCAACGTCAACGGCAATGCCCGCGGCCTCTAGACGCGCCAGACCTGCGCCGTTGGTGCGTGGATCGGGATCGCTGAGCGCTGCGACCACCCGCGCAACGCCCGCTGCGATCAGCGATTCGGTACAGGCCGGCCCCCGTGATGACACATGCGCGCAAGGCTCCAGCGTTACATAGGCAGTCGCGCCGCGCGACTTCTCGCCCGCCTGCGCCAGCGCCATTGCTTCGGCATGGGGGCGGCCCCCGGGCTGGGTCCAGCCCCGCCCCACGACATGGCCATTCGCCACGATGATGCAGCCCACACCCGGATTGGGTGCGGTGCGCCCGCGACAACGCGCGGCGAGGGCCAGCGCTGCCGCCATCCAGCGGGCGTCACGGCGAAGGGCTTCCGGGTTCAGCGCGAAACCGGCATCAGTCGAGCCCGACTGCCTTGAGCTGGTCTTCCATATGCTTGAAGGCCAGGCGGCGCTGCGCATCGGCCTTGGCCTGCGCCTCGCGCGCGGCCTTTTCCTTGGGCAGGTCAAGCTTTTGTTGCGCGATGATCTCGGCATTGGTGCGGCCGGCGCGCCACTGCTGAACATAGACGATGTCGCGGGTATAGGGTCGCTCGATCCGCGAATCGATCATGAACAACAGGAACATGCCCCAGGTCAGCGAGAAGGACAGCGCGAGAAACACCATCTCGTGCCGTCGCCTCAGGCGTTGGCGCAGATAGCCGTACAGGTCGGTGGCGGCCTTGATCGGCGAGACGCGGCGAAAGAAATTCATCGCCACCAAGATAGGCATGTCGGCGCGCGGTTGCCAGAGCCGAGACGCGGCAACCGCGCGCACCATGCTATTCCTCCTGGTTGAGCACGAAACTGACGTTCATCACCTTCCATGTCTCATAGGGTACACCATCGCGTGTGGCGGGTTTGAAACGCCATTTGGCCAGCGCGTGCCGCCGCGTCGCTTCCCAGAAGGAATCGCTTGCCGCGCTGACCTTTTCGACGTCCTTGACCCGGCCATCGGTGCCGATCAGTACCTTGACCGTCACCCGCCCCGTCCGACCCATGCGGATTTCATCGGTCGGATAGGTCGGCTGGAACAGGTTGGTGAAGCGGGAGTCTACTTCGGCGAGGGAAATGACGGGCATCGGTTTGGTGGGTTCGATTGTCCTCACATCGCCGCCCGGCGGTGGGAAATCGACTGGCGGGGTGCCGGTGAAATTAAGTGGCGGGGGATCTGGCAGCGCGACCAGTGTAACGTTGTTGGGTGACTCGGTGCGCGACGTCAGCTGCGTTGCAGTCTTCGGCCGTTTTGGCGTGGTTTCGGGTGGCGGAGGTGGCTGATGAAGCGGGATGCTATCTACGACCAGAATCGGCTCAAATTTTCGAATCACCTTCGGATTGAGAAAGAACAGCCCTGACACGACCAGCCCGGTGGTCAGTACCGTCAGTCCCAGATTGGCTGGCCGCAGGCGGGACGGCGGGGCATAGCCTTCGGCAAAGCGCATCACTTGCATGGCAACTCTCCCATATCATTGATCGGGTTAAGCTGGTCAGCTCTGACGGCCGACTCGATGCTATGTTACAACATAACACAATAGAGTCAAGAGAGATATTATATCATCAGCCGGAAAGCCGTGCGATGGCGCGCTCGCGCCCGATCAGCGGCAGCAGCGCCACCATGTCAGGGCCATGGTCCAACCCGGTCAGCGCCCGGCGCAGTGGCAGGAACAGCGCCTTGCCGCTGCGCCCGGTCTCGCCCTTCAATGTGCTGGTCAGTGCGTGCCATGGGTCCGCCGACCAGTCGATCGTTGCGGCGGTGCGCGCTGCGGCGACAAGATAGTCGGCATCCTCGGCAGCGACGGCCCGGGTGACAGGACCGGCGATCACCGCCCACCAGGTCGCGGCATCGGCAACGGTGGAAAGATTCGGGCGCACCGCTTCCCATTCGGCGGCGCCCATTCCTTCCGGCAACCGGTCCGCCACCACAGCATGATCAAGCCGGTGAATGATCTTGGCATTGAGCGTCGCCAGCTCGGCCTCGTCAAAGCGCGCCGGTGCACGGCCAAAGCGGCTGAAATCGAACCCCGCTATCAATGTGGCAGCATCGGCGATCGGTTCAACCGGGTCGCTCGTCCCGATCCGCGCCAGCAATGCGCGGACCGCCTCTGGCTCAATGCCAACCTCGCGGAAATGCTCGACGCCCAGCGACCCGAGCCGTTTTGACAATTTGCCCTCATTGCCGGTCAACAATGCTTCATGGGCAAAGGCTGGCGGCGTGACGCCAAGTGCCGCAAACATCTGGATCTGCAGCGCCGTGTTGGAAACATGGTCCTCGCCGCGCACGACATGGCTGATCGCCATATCGGCATCATCAATCGCTGACGGCAACATATACAGCCATGAACCATCGGCGCGACGTATCACCGGGTCACTCATCGTCGCCGGGTCGAAACGCTGGTGCCCGCGAATCAGGTCATCCCATTCAATCGGCGTATTGTGGTCCAGCCTGAAGCGCCAATGTGGCTTGATGCCCTCCGCCTCCAGCGCGGCGCGCGCCTCATCGGACAGCGACAGTGCCGCGCGATCATATACCGGCGGCAAGCCCCGGCCCAGCGCCACCTTGCGCTTCAGGTCCAGTTCCTGCGCTGTCTCATAGGCGGGATAGACATGACCGGCGGCGCGCAGCTCGGCAAAGCGCGCCTCATATAATGCAAAGCGCGCTGACTGGCGCTCCTCGCCATCCGGCACCAGCCCCAGCCAGGCAAGATCAGCGCGGATCGCCTCGACAAAGCGCTCTTCACTGCGCGCCGCATCGGTATCATCGATACGCAGGATGAAGCGCCCGCCATGCCGCCGCGCGAACAGCCAGTTATGCAGGGCGGTACGGATATTGCCGACATGCAGCACACCGGTCGGCGATGGGGCGAAACGGGTAACGATTGTCATGGGTGCGCTCTACGTTCCGTGCTCGTCAGCGGCAATGCCTGTTGCCGTTCTGTTACGACCGTTGCCAGTAATCGACCCGGACCCTAAGGGGGGCTGAAGCAATCGGGGACCGCTTCATGAAATTGATGACCGGCAATTCCAACCTGCCATTGGCCAAGGCGATCGCCGACTATCTCGAGATTCCGCTGACAAAAGCGCTGGTGCGGCGCTTCGCTGATGAGGAAGTTTTCGTCGAGATTCTCGAAAACGTCCGGGGTGAGGATGTCTTTGTCATCCAGTCGACCGGCTATCCCGCCAATGACAATCTCATGGAATTGCTGATCTGTATCGACGCGCTGAAGCGCGCCTCGGCCAAGCGCATCACGGCGGTCATCCCCTATTTCGGCTATGCCCGGCAGGATCGCAAACCCGGCCCGCGCACGCCGATCTCGGCCAAGCTGGTTGCCAATCTGATCACTGTCGCCGGGGCGGATCGCGTCTTGTCGGTTGATCTCCACGCCGGGCAGATCCAGGGCTTTTTCGATATTCCGACCGACAATCTCTATGCCGCGCCGGTCATGTCGGCAGACATTGTCACGCGCTTTGGCGGGCGTAACCTGATGGTCGTCTCGCCTGACGTTGGCGGTGTGGTGCGCGCGCGCGCGCTGGCCAAGCGACTCGACAATGCGCCGCTGGCCATCGTCGACAAGCGTCGTGAGCGCGCCGGCGAATCCGAGGTGATGAATATCATCGGAGAGGTTGAGGGCCGCTTCTGCATCCTGATCGACGACATCGTCGATTCGGCCGGCACGCTGTGCAATGCCGCCGCCGCGCTGAAACAGGCCGGGGCAGAGGGCGTTGTCGCCTATGTCAGCCACGGCGTGCTGTCAGGCGGTGCGGTCGCGCGGGTCGAGGGCTCGGCGCTTGAGGAACTGGTCATCACCGATTCGATTGGCGCGCTTGAGCCGGTCGCCGCCGCATCGCGCATCCGTCACCTGACCATTGCGCCGCTGCTTGGCGAAGCGATCAAGCGCATCGCTGATGAAACCTCGGTGTCGAGCCTGTTCGACTGAACGCCTAGACCAGCGCATCCCATAGCAGCTTGCCGCCGACCGCGATCATCAACAAGTAGATCGCGGTGTAGAAGCGTTCGGCGGGCACGCGCCGCACCAGCCACACGCCTGCCAGCGTCGATGCGATCGCCACCGGCACGAGCAGCGCCGAAATCGTCAGATTGGCCCGGGTAAACTGGCCGAGCGCAATATAGGCTGGCACCTTGATCCAGTTGACCGCCGCGAAGAAGATCGCCGTCGTCCCGACCAGCACGTCGCGCGGCAGGCGGCGCGGCAGCACCCATAGCTGGAACGGCGGCTGTCCGGCATGGGCGATCTGGCTGGTGAAGCCCGAAGCAATGCCGAACAGGCTGCCGACCCATCCCGGCGAGCGCGACACCTGCGGCACGCCGCCGCGCCGTTCGACCCATAACCGGTACAGCCCGAACAGGATCGACACCGCACCGACCGCGCCCAACACCGCATCGGACGATACCGAGGCAGCGAAGAAATATCCCAGCGCGATACCCGCCGCCGCGCCAGGCAGCATCCAGCCGAGCACGTAACCGTCCCAGTCGCGTCGGAACGCCCATACCCCGACGACATCCTGGACAATCAACACCGGCAACAGGATTGCCGCCGCGCGTACCGGTGATATTGTCAGCGCAATCATCGGCAATGACAGCGCGCCCATGCCGGCAAAGCCGCCCTTGGCCAGGCCGAGCAGGATCACCGCGACAATCGCGACGATCCAGAAAATTGTCGGGTCGCTCAGGGCTGCGCCGTTTCGGCGCCAACCGGCGCACGCACCCCGGCATGACCGCGCCGCTTCAGTTCGGCCTTCAGTGCTTCGGGTTTCGGCGCCCACAAAAAGCCGAAACTGACATTGCCCTCGCGCGTCTCGACAACATGGTGCAGCCGGTGCGCCTGGATGATGCGTTTCATGTAGGATGATCGCGGCAGATAGCGCGTCGCGATACGGCGATGGACGATGACATCATGAAAGCCGAAATAAATCGCGCCATAGGCGGCAATACCGGCGCCGATCCATGTACAGCCCGCCCACCAGCCAAGCTGGACCCCGCCAAGGATCAGCACAAAGGACGGCACCGCAAAGATCACGGCATACAGGTCGTTAAGCTCCCAGTTGCCGATCCGGGGCCGGTGATGGCTCTCATGCAGGAACCAGCCAAAGCCATGCATCACCCAGCGGTGGGTGACATAGGCGAACCCCTCCATGCCGAGCACGGTGATGAAGAACAGGGCAAGGCCGTTTGTCCAGGACATGGCCACCCCTATAGCCGCCTTGCCGGAATGCGGGAGAGGGGTTTTGCGTATTCCCGCCCATTTCCGTCCTGGCAGAAATCGCTATATATTGCCGCCATGCGATCCATGCTTTTCCTGACATTGGCCTTGCTCCTTGCTGGCTGTTCCACCCCTGAAACACTGACCCGCAATGGTCTGGTCAATGCCGGCATTGATCAGCGGACCGCCGGCTGCATGGCAGTGCGGATGGTTGACCGGCTGTCGTTGCTGCAGCTGCGCCGCATGGCCGGGCTGGGCAAGGTCGGGCGCTCCCGTGATCTTGATCAGCTGCTTTACCGGCTGCGCTCGCTCAAGGATCCTGAAATTGTCAGCGTCACTGCCTCCTCCGCCGCGCTCTGCATGACAGGTCTCGCGCGCTGACCAGGGCGAAGGTACAGTCGCTTGCACGCGCGGGGTGGATTCGAGCCTGAAGCTGTGCTTAGGGCCTAGCCATTCTGATCCGCGAAAGGCTTTTGGCGCCCCATGAACATTCACGAATATCAGGCCAAGGAATTGCTCGCCAAATTTGGTGTGCCTGTCCCCGCCGGCTTTGCCGCGATGAGCGTTGAGGAAGCGGTGGCCGCTTCAAAGAAGCTGCCTGGCCCGCTTTATGTCGTGAAGGCCCAGATTCATGCCGGTGGCCGCGGCAAGGGCAAGTTCAAGGAACTCGGCCCCGATGCCAAGGGCGGCGTCCGCCTCGCCCGCACCGAAGATGAGGTGCGCGCCGCCGCAACCGACATGCTCGGCAACACGCTCGTCACGGTGCAGACCGGTGAGCATGGCAAGCAAGTCAATCGCCTTTACGTCACCGATGGTGTTGATATCGCGAAAGAATTCTATCTCGCGCTCCTGGTTGACCGCGTCCATGGCCGCGTCGCCTTTGTCGTCTCGACTGAGGGCGGCATGGATATTGAAACCGTCGCGCACGACACGCCGGAAAAGATCCAGACCTTCGACGTCGATCCCGCGACCGGCTTCATGCCGCATCACGGCCGCGCCGTCGCCAATGCGCTCGGGTTGAAGGGCGATCTCGCCAAGCAGGCCGCCAATGTCGCGTCGAAGCTGTACGACGCGTTCCTCGGCACCGACGCCGCGCAGATTGAGATCAACCCGCTCGCCGTCACCGATGACGGCAAGCTGATGGTGCTTGATGCCAAGGTCGGCTTCGATTCGAACGCGATGTTTCGTCACAAGGATCTGATGGAATTGCGCGACGAGACGGAGGAAGATCCGGCCGAGCTCGAAGCGTCCAAATATGACCTCGCCTATATCAAGCTTGATGGCGACATTGGTTGCATGGTCAACGGTGCCGGTCTTGCGATGGCGACGATGGATATCATCAAGCTCAATGGCATGTTCCCGGCCAACTTCCTCGATGTCGGCGGTGGCGCCAACAAGGAAAAGGTCACCGCGGCGTTCAAGATCATTCTTGCTGATCCGGCAGTAAAGGGCATTCTCGTCAATATCTTTGGCGGCATCATGAAGTGCGACATCATCGCCGAGGGCATCGTCGCGGCGGCGAAGGAAGTGAATCTGTCGGTGCCGCTGGTTGTCCGTCTTGAGGGCACCAATGTCGAGGAGGGCAAGAAGATCCTGTCCACCTCAGGTCTCGCGATTGTTCCGGCCAATGATCTGGGTGACGCTGCCCGCAAGATTGTGGCCGAGGTCAAGAAAGCCGCCTGAACCTGCCTCCCCGGGAAGTGTTCGGATACAGGAGTCGATTGCAATGAAGGTGCTGGTCCCGGTCAAGCGTGTGCTTGACTATAACGTAAAGCCCCGCGTGAAAGCGGACGGGACGGGGGTCGATCTGGCCAACGTCAAGATGAGCATGAACCCATTCGACGAGATCGCCGTCGAAGAGGCGATCCGCCTCAAGGAAAAGGGCGTCGTGACGGAAATCGTCGCGGTGTCGATCGGCGAGCAAAAGGCACAGGAAACGCTGCGCACCGCACTGGCGATGGGCGCGGATCGCGCCATTCTTGTCGTGTCGGAAGACAAGGTTGAGCCGCTTGGTGTTGCCAAGCTGCTGGCGGAGATCGTCGCGGAGGAAAGCCCCGATCTGATCATCCTCGGCAAGCAGGCGATTGATGACGATAACAACCAGACGGGCCAGATGCTGGCCGGCCTGCTCGGTTGGGGTCAGGCGACCTTCGCGTCCAAGGTCGAAATTGCCGGTGGCGTTGCCACCGTCACGCGCGAAGTCGATGGCGGGTCGGAGACCGAAAGCATCAAGCTTCCGGCAATTGTCACGACTGACCTGCGCCTCAATGAGCCGCGCTATGCCTCGCTGCCCAACATCATGAAGGCCAAGTCCAAGCCGCTCGCGCAAAAGGCCCCGGCTGACTATGGCGTTGACGTGTCGCCGCGCATCACCACGCTCAACGTGGTCGAGCCGGCCAAGCGCAGCGCGGGTATCAAGGTCGCTGATGTCGATGAACTTGTGGCAAAACTCAAGGCGATGGGAGTCGCGAAATGAAGGCGCTCGTCTGGGTCGAACATGACGGTGCGTCCGTCAAGGATGCCACGCTCGCCGTGGTCACTGCCGCGTCACAGCTTGGTGAGGTTCATCTCCTCGTCGCTGGTCAGGGCGTTGCCGGCGTCGCTGCAGAGGCTGCGAAGATCGCGGGCGTCGGCAAGGTCCATGTCGCTGACGATGCCGCCTTTGCCCATGCATTGGCTGAAAATGTCGCGCCGCTGATTGTTGATCTGATGGGGCATCACGACGCAGTGCTGTTCCCTGCGACCAGCAATGGCAAGAATATCGCGCCGCGCGTTGCCGCGCTGCTCGACGTGATGCAGATCAGCGATATTCTCTCGGTAGAGGGCGCTGACACTTTCACCCGACCGATCTATGCTGGCAACGCCATTGCGACGGTCCAGTCAAAGGATGCCAAGCTGGTCATCACCGTGCGTGGCACGGCGTTTGAAAAAGCGGCGACCTCAGGGGGTTCCGGCGCGATCGAACAGGTTACCTCGACCGGCGACAAGGGTCTGTCGACCTTTGTCGGCAGTGAGATCGCCAAGTCCGAACGCCCTGAACTGACCAGCGCGAAGATCATCGTCTCGGGTGGCCGTGCGCTGCAGAACAGCGAGAATTTCCACGCACTGATCGAGCCGCTTGCCGACAAGCTCGGCGCAGGCGTCGGCGCCTCGCGCGCGGCCGTTGATGCCGGTTATGTGCCGAACGACTATCAGGTCGGCCAGACCGGCAAGATCGTCGCGCCGGAAGTCTATATCGCGGTCGGTATTTCGGGTGCGATCCAGCATCTCGCCGGCATGAAGGACTCCAAGACGATCATCGCGATCAACAAGGATGAGGATGCACCGATCTTCCAGGTCGCCGATATTGGCCTGGTCGGTGACCTGTTCAAGATTGTGCCTGAGCTGACCGAAAAGCTCTGACACCGGGCGATCACGGCGATGTCGCCGGAAACGCTGACGATCGAACATCATGGGGCGGCGCTCTACCGGGGCGCCGCCTCTTCGATTCTTGCTGCTCTTGAAACAATGGTCGGTGGCCTGCCGGCAAATCAGGCTGGTTTGCGGCTGCACGGCATCACCGGGCTTGAGCAGCTCCTTGGCCTTTCTGGTCCCCTCGGTCGCCTTGCAGCAGAACGTCAGGGGCCGGGCACCCGGCCTGTGCGTGCTATCCTGTTTGACAAGAGCGTCACGACCAACTGGGCGCTTGGATGGCATCAGGATCGCACAATCGCAGTACGCGAACGCCATGATGTTGCCGGTTTCGGCCCGTGGTCGGTCAAGTCAGCAATGGTGCATGTCGAACCACCCTTTTCGCTGCTTGAATCGATGTTGACCATGCGGATCCACCTCGATGCAGTGCCGCCTGACAATGCGCCGCTGTTGATAGCGCCCGGCTCACATCGCCTCGGACGGATTGCTGAGGCCGATATTGCACAGACCGTTGCCTCCTGTGGCACCTGCATGTGCCTTGCAGACGCTGGAGACGTCTGGCTTTACGCCACGCCGATCCTTCACGCATCGGCACGTGCTGCGCAGCCGCAGCACCGTCGCGTGCTGCAAGCAGATTTTTCCGCACAGACACTGCCATCGGGCCTTGCCTGGCTGGGTATTTGAACAGCGGGTTGCATATGGTTGCCGTGATCGACCGGTGCGCATAGTCCTTGCGGGCGATTGAAGGAGGAACAGGCCAATGCGCTACGACATTTCAGGCACGGTGATGCAGACAGTGTCGATTGACCTGACGGCGGGTGAGACGGTCTATGCCCAGACCCATGCCATGGCCTGGATGTCCGACGGCATCACCATGGACACCCATACGGGCGGCGGCCTGCTTGCGGGCCTGAAGCGCGCGATGAGCGGCGGCAGCCTGTTCATCACTGAATATAGCGCGGAGAGTGCGGGTCATGTTGCCTTTGCGCCGCGCTTTCCGGGGCAGATTCTGGCGGTGCCCCTGGCCAGCGGCGAATCGCTCATTTGCCGCAAGGAAACATTTCTGGTTGCCGAAAAGTCGGTCACGCTGGAGATCGCGCTGCAACAACGCCTCGGCGCCGGGTTTTTTGCGGGGGAAGGCTTTATCCTGCAACGTGTTACCGGCCCCGGCACGGTGTTTCTCGACCTTTCGGGTGAGGTCATCGAAAAGACACTGCGCCCCGGCGAGCGGCTCCGCGTCCATGCCGGCCATATCGGTATGCAGGAACCGAGCGTCTCGACCGACATCACCATGGTGCGGGGTTTCCGCAATGCCTTGTTCGGCGGGGAGGGCCTGTTCCTTGCCACGCTGACCGGGCCGGGCAAGATCTGGCTTCAGTCGATGCCGATCCTCAATCTTGCCGAAGAAATTGCACGCCACCTGCCCTCTGATGAGGGTGGCCGTTCCAATGTCGGTTCACTGGTCGGCAGTGGTGCAGCGGGCGCGGTGCTCGGTGGTCTGCTCGGGGGCGTGTTGGGGAACGAATAGTCGCAGACGCCCCCCGACAAACCTTCACGCCTCAGAGCGCTGCGATCTGTACGATGGCGTCAATTTCCACGGCGGCGCCCATCGGCAATACCGGCACACCAACGGCGCTGCGGGCATGTTTGCCGGCGTCACCAAACAACGCGACCATCAGGTCCGACGCGCCATTCGCAACCTTGGGCTGGTCAGTGAAACCGCCTGCCGAGTTGACGAACACGCCAAGCTTGACGATCCGACCGACACGGTGGAGCCCGCCCAACGCCGCCTTCATCTGCGCGACCAGCATCAGCGCGCAACGCTCCGCTGCTTCAGCGCCATAGGCCAGGTCGCGGTCCTCGCCCAGTCGCCCGGTCATTACTGCACCGTCCTTGAACGGCAACTGCCCGGAAATATGCAGCAGCCCGCCTGCCTCAACCGTTGGGACATAGGACGCAACAGGGGCGGCGGGAGCCGGGAGCGTCAGGCCCAGTTCGGCCAGCTTGCGTTCGATTCGGTCAGTCATTCGGTGCCTCATGTGCAGGGAAAGGGGACATGGCGTTGGTGATCAGTCCTTGGCGTGCTGCCCTTCGGCAAAGCGCGCCGCAATCCATATCTCGGCGGCCTGCCAGTCGTCGATGCGGATATGCGCCGCCGGTGCCTTGGGAACATGCGGCGCAAGGGCCGGTTCGGAAATCATGTGCAACCGGTGGACGCCGGGTGCGTGACGCGACACTGATTCGTGGTGCACCGCCAGGTCATCGACGAACACGGTCACGGGGTTGCCATGCTCGGCTACCAGCCGCGCGACAGGATCACCCTTGCCGCCCTGGTTGGTCTCGACCCGGTAATCCATGCCATGGCCGAGCAATTGCTCGATCCGTGGCTGGCGGTTGGCGTCACCCAGATTGGTCAGGATGACGACATCCGCAACCTTGCCCAGCGATTCGAGCGCCTCGCGGGCATGGGGCACCAGCGTCTGGCGTTCCATTTCATGCGGGAAAAACTGTTCGAGAAATTGCCACATCTCTTCGCGCGTCGGCGCCGGCCCGCCATCGCGGCGCTTCATGCTGGTGGCGAAGTCGCCACCATTGGGGGTGAAATCAATGTCGTGTGATTCGCGCAGCCACACGCCGAAATGCCGCACCATGTGCAGCAACACCTCGTCGCAATCGCAGATCAGCAGCGGCCTCATGCTTCAAGCGCCTGATGGGCGGCGACAATCGCCGTCGGTGTAACCCCCAGATCGGCGGCGCAGGCAATCAGGTCGGGCTCATACGCCTCAAGAAACCCCAATGTCGCCGCCAGGACCGACGGATCAGCCGCGCGGGTGCGCAAATCGGTCGGCATCAGGCCGGTGACATCAAGCAGCCGCGCGGCACGCGTCGGTTCGGCCAGTGTCCAGGTCAGCGCGCGCAATGCCAGCGCGGCGGGATCGTCATTTGTCTCGGAGGCGCGCATTGCCTATTCACATGCTTTCAATTGCAGGAAGGATCGGTCTGGCGTGGCAAAAAGGGTGCTCGTTGTCGAGGACAACGAACTCAACCTCAAGCTGTTCTGCGATTTGTTGCGCGCGCATGAGTTTCTCACCGAGGGGGTGCGGGACGGGCGCGAGGCAGTGGAGCGCGCGCGCGCCTTTGCGCCTGACCTGATTATCACCGACATCCAGCTGCCGCATGTGACGGGCTATGAACTGATCCAGCAATTCAAGGCCGATCCGGCGCTCAGCGCGATCCCCGTCATGGCGGTTACGGCCTATGCCGGGCGCGAGGATGAGGAACGCATCCGCGCCGTCGGGGCCGATGCCTATGTATCAAAGCCGATCTCGCTGGCGCGCTTCGTCGATGCGGTGATGGCGCTGCTATAGGCAAGACAAAAGCCGCGAAGCTTGTCCTTCGCGGCTCCGGCTTCCGGCCTGCGCCGGGGCAAATAACCCGCTGACGCGGCTTATTTGATCTTGGTTTCCTTGAACTCGACATGCTTGCGCACGACGGGATCATACTTCTTGAAGCTCAGCTTCTCGGTCTTGGTGCGCGGGTTCTTCTTGGTGACATAGAAGAAGCCGGTATCGGCCGAGCTGAGGAGCTTGATCTTGACGGTGGTCGGCTTTGCCATGACCCTGAATTCCCGAATCGATTAAAAAAGCAAAAGCGGCGGCAAGCGCCACCGCTCTTCAAGCGCTGCCCGATGGCGCAGAGTCGGTGCGATGTCAACCTTGCGGCTGCATCGCGGCCTTGTCAGACGCATATTGCCGCCGGGGTGATGTGCCGCACGGCCCGTCAAGTTAACCCGATCTTTACGCTATTGCCCGCAACATCATCCCAAAGGCGGGAGCTGGGGCATGACACAGGCGCAACCCATCGTGCAGATACAGGCTGAACTGGCCGCGCGGATCTTTGCCATCGGCGCGCGCACCAGTCTTGATACTGCCGGCACCATTGCCACCGAAATTGACATGATTCGGCGCATCGCCCGCGACAATGGCCTTTATCCGGCCGCGGCGGTCGCCCAGGCGCTTGAGGCAGCGCTTGGTCGTGGCGAACGTGGGCCGCTGATTGATGGCTGGCTGGCAATCCTGCGCGATGCCGTGCGATGTGAGCGTAACGACCCCGCCGCCTGCGAAACCTTTGCGGCGGCGTGTTCGGTCCGCCTGATGGCCTGACGGAACCGCCATGGACGTCCTGATGGCTGCGCTGGTCGCGGCCCTGGTCGTCGAGGCGACCGATCGCACGGCCTGGCTTGTCGCCATCCTTGCTGATCGCTTTGCCCGGCGTGGAGTGGTCATTCTTGCTGCCGTGGCTGCCATGGCGGCGGGATTTTCCCTTGTGGCGCTTGGCGGTGCGCTCATCGGCGCGCGCCTGACGCCGGAGGCTCGTCAGCTGTTCTTCGCTGTCGCGCTGCTCAATGCCGGCATTACCGCCCTGTTCCCGATCAAGCCGCCCAACCGGCTGGAGGGATGGCGTATTGGTGCCGTGGCAACGGCCTTTTTGGGCACCTTCATCCTCGCCTTTGGCGGCAGGACGCAGTTCATTGTCATGGCGCTGGCAGAGCGGGGGACCGCCCCGGCACTGGCGGCTGTTGGCGCAACGCTTGGCAGCATCGCGGTTATCACCCTTGCCGCGCAGAGTGGCGAGGCGGCACGCCGGTCGCTGCCGATTGTGCCGCTGCGTATCATCACTGGCGCCGTGCTATGCATTATCGCTGCGATTCTGGCCGTGGGCGCATTGCGACTGATCTAGCCGCTCGATTGCTGAGACCCGGAATTTCGTCGAGGCCGTGCGGAGCCAATCGGCTATTGGTTCGTTTGCACATCACCGCCAGACAACCATCAGGGAACACCGCATGACCGTTACCAGCAAAGCGCTGCGGACGCCGACAGACCTCAAAAGCAATGGTGTCGGTTCGGTGGCCGAAGCGCTCAACACGATCCTTGCTGACAGCTTTGCGCTGTACCTCAAGACCAAGAATTTTCACTGGCATGTCTCGGGGCCGCATTTCCGCGACTATCATCTGCTGCTTGACGAGCAGGCAGCGGAAATCCTCGCCTCAACCGATGAGATTGCCGAGCGCGTTCGCAAGACCGGCAACATGACCCTGCGGTCAATCGGTGATATTGCCCGCCGCCAGAGCATTGCCGACAATGACGCGCACTTTGTCGCTCCCGGTGATATGCTCAGCGAATTGCAGGACGATAATCTCAAGCTGGTTGAACGCCTGCGCGATGCCAAGGATCTCGCTGATCAGGCGCGCGACAATGCGACCTCGGGGATGATCGACAACTGGACTGATCTGGCGGAACGCCGCGCCTGGTTCCTGTTCGAGGCTGGCCGGAACGGCTGACGCCGCCTCAACGCGGTCCGAGCGTCAACAGCCACATGTCAGGTGCCGCGCCAAGGCGAAGCGGCAATATGCTGGTGCCGAGTCCGGCGGTCACCACGGTCAAGCGGGTGCCGTCGCGGCTGGTGCCGCAACTATAGCGCTGGCGCGCGGTTGACGACAGGGCGCCATATCCTGGCAAGACGATCTGGCCACAATGGGTGTGGCCGGCGAGGACAAGATTGATCTCGCCGGGCAGCTTGCTCGCAATCTCGGGCGAATGGGTCACCACGATCTTTGCGCCAGGCAAGCGGTCCAGCGCCTCGATGGTGCGTGGTACATCGGCATGGTGGGAATAAACATCGGCCACACCACCAATTGCCAGCGGCCCGCGCACGGTCGCGCTGTTGACCAGCATGGTGATATTGGCTTGCCACAGCGCGCGCGGAACGCTGACCTGCCCCGCCCAATAATCATGGTTCCCCGGTACCGCGACCACGCCAAGCGGCGCGCGCAGCCCGCTTAATGGCTTGACCAGACTTGCTGCATATCGTTCACCCGCGACCGGATCATTACCCAGGACAAAGTCGCCAGCCATTATCACAAGATCGGGCTTCAGTGCATTGATCTGGCTAATGATTCGTGTCAATCTCGCCTGGTCCATCGCGACGCTGCCAATATGGATATCGCTGAGCAGCAATACCGAGACCGGCTTCTGGCCGCTCGGCCAGTCCGCCAGCCTGATGGTCGCGCGGCGGACGATCGGGTCAGTGCGTGCCTCATGGTGCATCCAGCTGAACAGGGCGACGCCCATCAATGCGAAGACCAGCAAGAGACGAAACAGGAAGCGCATTGCAGCCTCTAAGCATGGTCGCGAGCATCGGCCAAGGGGCCTGACGAAGAAGTTTCGCTGCCATGGTGCCGCCCCTGCGCAGGCTCGTCGCCTTGCAAGGCATGGGGATCACCGCGCGAGGACGTGTGACAATATTCGTGCCGGCTATCTGCATGGATGCCGCAATTTGTGATGTTTGTTCAATGCGATGCGAAAACATCCCTGTTGGCGAGTTTTGTCACACAAGCGTTCGTGCCTTTCGCCGGCATCTCGCTATAGCCGCGGCATGAGTTTTGCCTTGCCCGCCGCAATGATGATTGCCTCCGGTTCGATCCACGCGGTCGTCAACGCCATCGTCAAGGGTGGGAAGGACAAGATGGCAGCGCGCGCCATCACCGATGGGTCGAGCGCAATCATCCTGTTGCCGGCAACCCTGTTTGTGGCGTTGCCGACGGGTGCCTGGGGCTGGCTGGCAGCGAGTGCCGCGATCCACGCGCTTTATCTCTATGCCCTGATTCGCGCCTATCAGGTCGCTGACTTCTCGGCGACCTATCCCGTGCTGCGTGGCACGGCCCCGCTTGTCACCGCGCTGGTGACGCTCGGCGTGCTTCGGCAGCCTGCCAATGCGGCACAGATTGGCGGGATCGCACTGATCGGCGGGGCGATGTTCCTGCTCGTCGCCGGGCGACATCTCGGGCGCGCTGCGCTGGGCTGGTCCGTGCTGACCGGGGTGACGATCGCTGCCTATACCGTGGTTGATGCCGCCGGTGTTCGTGCGGCGCCTGCGCCCGTCAGCTACATTGTCTGGTTGTTTGTCACCATGGGCGCGATCGTACCGTCAATCTTTCTCGCCATTGGCGGGCGGGAAATGATCACGGCAGTGCGCCTGCAATGGCGGCCGGGGGTCGTTGCGGGGGCGTTGTCGATTGTCACCTACGGCCTTGCGCTTACTGCCCTGTCGCTCGGCCCCACCGCGCCGCTGGCGGCGCTGCGTGAGACAGGCATGGTGACGGCGCTGGCCATCTCGATCCTGATCATGGGTGAGCGCGCCACATGGGGGCGGGTGGCCGCCGTACTGGGCATCCTTTCCGGCGCGGCGCTGATTCTCTCGGCCTAGGCGAGGTCGCGCGCCAGCACGACAAAGGCGAGAGTCTCATCGCGCGGCACGCCGGAACGGACATTGCCATAGGGAAAGGGGCGCCGTTCCCCGGTTTGCTGATAGCCGCGCCGTTCATACCAGGCGATCAGCGTCTCGCGCTGGACAATCACGGTCATCTCCATCTGCCGGGCGCCAAACAGGTCGCGCGCCACATCCTCGGCTGCGCCGATCAGTTGACGGCCCAGGCCGCCAGCCTGCCGGTCGGGATCGACCGTCACCAGCCCCAGATAGCAGGTGCCGTTACCCAGATCATTGACCGCAACGCAGCCAGCCATCGCCAGGCCATCGCGTGCAACAAGGATGCGCTGGGCCGGATCGGCGATCATCGCCGCCAGTGCGTCAGGGTCGGTTCGCTGGCCATCCAGCAAATCTGCCTCATGGGTCCAGCCGCGCCGCGCCGAATCACCGCGATAGGCGCTCTCGATCAGCGCGTGCAGCTGTGTGATGTCACCATGGGTCGCAGCGGTTATCGTCAGCTTGTTCATTGTGCCAGCCAGTCGGGATTTGTGGGATCAGTTTGTGCGGGTCCGGCAGGCCCGCCCGAAGCAATCAAAGAAAAACCCGGCGCGCACAAGGCGCACCGGGCTATTTCCTGTCAGCCTGGTGGCTGGGTCAGCTCATCGGCGAAAGGTTCACCGCAGCATATTTGCCACGACGATCAACCTCGAGCTCGAACTCCAGCTTGTCGCCCTCATTGAGGGTCGGCATGCCGGCACGCTCAACGGCCGAAATGTGCACGAATGCGTCGGGCTGGCCATCGTCACGCTGAATGAAGCCGAAGCCTTTCATCGCGTTGAAGAACTTGACCGTACCGGTCGCCTTCTCGCCGGTCAGCTGGCGCTGCGGCGCGCCGCCGCGGTCACCACCACGATCACGGTCGCCATCGCCGCGCTCGGGCCGGGGCCCGCGCTCTTCCACCGGCATTGGCTCGCCATCAATCTTGAGATCAGTCGCAGAAATGCGACCGCCACGATCAACCAGCGTGAAGCCAAGCGGCTGGCCTTCAGCCAGACCGGTCAGGCCGGCCTGCTCGACGGCGCTGATGTGAACGAACACATCTTCGCCACCATCGTCGCGAACGACGAAGCCAAAACCCTTCTGGCCATTGAAAAACTTTACGACGCCCGTGCCTTCGCCAACGACCTGGGGAGGCATGCCGCGGCTACCGCCGCCGCCACCACCGCCGAAGCCGCCACCACCGCCGCCGCGATAGCCACCGCCACCGCCACCGCCACCGCCGAAGCCGCCGCCACCACCGAAGCGATCCCCGCCGCCGCCGAAACGATCACCGCCGTAGCTGCTGCCGCCGCCGAAATCATCGCCACCGAAACCATCGCGCTTGTCGCGGCCACGTCCGCCACGATTGCCGCGGCCACCTTTATCGAAACTCATGCCCTGTTCGTCTTCCCGCCTCGTTCCGTCGTCAAAACGAGAGCTCCGCCGAACGAGAAGCGCAACTCTCCGGACGCAGAACCGATCGCGCCACCGATTCGCTCTAGACTAAAATCGTGAATGCCGCGAACGAATTCGACGAAAACTTCGTTGGTACCCTGCGGATACTTGCGCGACCGATGCAGGCGGGCCACAGAATGATGCCATGTCGATCCTTCCGCTCCTGTCCGATCCCGCCGCCTGGGCGGCACTGGCCACCCTGATTGTGATGGAGGTTGTGCTTGGCATCGACAATCTGATCTTCATTTCGATCCTGTCGAACAAGCTGCCACCGGAGCAGCGTGAACGCGTTCGCAAGCTTGGCATTGGCCTTGCGCTGATCATGCGCCTTGCGCTGCTTTCAACGATTGCGTGGATTGCCGGAATGACCGCGCCCGTGATTGACCTTGGTCTCAGCCGTGTCGGGGCGGATGGCCACACAATATTCGATACGGCGCTGTCGATTCGCGACCTTATCCTGATCGCGGGCGGCCTGTTCCTGCTCTACAAGGCAACGTCCGAGATTCATCATAGCCTTGATCCGGCCGAAAAGGCCGAGGCAAAGCAGAGCGGTGCGCTGATTGGTTTCGGCTCGGCGATCATCCAGATTCTTGCGCTCGACATGGTCTTCTCAATCGATTCGATCCTGACGGCGATCGGCATGACCGACGATCTGCCTGTAATGATCGTGGCGGTCGTCACCGCCGTGGCCGTCATGCTGTTCGCCGCAACGCCGCTCGCCGAGTTTATCGCGCGCAACCCCAGCGTCGTCATGCTGGCGCTCGCCTTCCTGCTGATGATCGGCTTTGTGCTGATCGCCGACGGCTTTGGCGTCCACGTCCCCAAGGGCTATGTGTACAGCGCGATGGCCTTTGCCGGCGCGGTCGAGGCACTAAACCTGATCGCGCGTCGCAAGGCATCGTCCGCAACGGGGCATTGAGCCGCCGGCCTTTCGCCGCTAGGCCCGCGCGATGACCGTATATCTCCATGAAGAAGACATTCCTGCCGGCCTCTTCGCCACAGGTCGCGACATCGCTGTCGATACCGAGACGATGGGCTTGCTCACGCCGCGTGACCGGCTGTGCGTCGTACAATTGTCCGATGGCGGCGCTGACGAGCATCTCGTCCGCTTTGCGCCGGGCAGTGACTATGCCGCCCCCAACCTCAGGGCGCTGCTGGCTGATCGTTCGCGGGTGAAGCTCTATCATTTCGCGCGCTTCGACCTTGCGGCAATCGAACATTATCTCGGGGTCGAGGCCGGACCGGTCTATTGTACCAAGATCGCCTCGCGGCTGGTGCGGACCTATACGGATCGTCACGGCCTGAAAGAGCTGGTGCGTGAGCTGCTCGGACAGGATATTTCCAAGGCGCAGCAATCATCTGACTGGGGCGGACCGGTGCTGAGTGACGCACAGAAGGATTATGCCGCATCTGATGTGCGCTTCCTCCACGCGCTGCGGGATGAGCTTGACCGGCGACTCGCCCGTGAAGGCCGCACGCCGCTTGCCCAGGCCTGTTTCGATTTCCTGCCGCACCGCGCCAGGCTCGATCTCGCTGGCTGGCCAGAGGTCGACATCTTCGCGCATGTCTGATCATGTTCCGCACGGCTATTGCCCTGTCCTGACGATGCCGCATGTCTGACGCGATGGTCATGACCCGCACGGCACGCCAGCTCTGGGCGTCTCCGGGCAGCAGCCATGACCGGCTGATTCGCGGCCTGCGTATCGTGCTGCCGATGTTGATCGGGATGTTGGCCGCCTTCGTCGTTTTCATGCCGTTGTTCAGCGGCGGTGACGTGTCGTTCGTGCTCGACAAGAACAAGGTTGAGGTCGCGCGGGAGCGGCTGCGGCTGCAATCAGCAACCTATCGCGGCCAGGACGCCAAGGGGTTCCCGTTTCGCATGACGGCGGGGTCGGCGGTCCAGAAAAGCTCGTCGGAGCCGATTGTGCGGCTTACCGATCTCAACGCGCAGATTCAGTTGACGGACGGCCCGGCGAGCGTCGCGGCACGATCCGGCACCTATGATATGAACAGCGACAAGGTTCATATTGATGGCTCCATCGCCGTTGTCGCCGGCGCCTATACGCTGGACACCCGTGATGCGACGCTTGATCTCAAATCGCGGCGGATGCGCAGCGATGGCCCGGTCAGCGGAACTGTCCCGCAGGGCGCGTTCAGCGCCAACCGGCTCAGCGCTGATCTCGACAACCATGTCGTGACGCTTGATGGCAACGCGCGCTTGCGGATCGTGCCGCGAAGGACGAAATAGCCCCTATGATGCGTTCCCCGCTCCTTCTCGCCACGGTGGTATTTGCCACTGCGACCGTCGCCAATGCCCAGATCCGGCACGATTCCTCGGCGCCGATCAATTTTGGTGCCGATCATATCGAGCTGCAGGACAAGGCCAATCGCGCCATCCTGTCGGGTAATGTGTCGGTCAAGCAGGCCGAAATGACATTGAGCGCGGCGCGCATGACGGTGGCCTATACCGGGCAGGTCATCAACGGGTCGCCACAGGTTTCGCGGCTTGATGCGTCGGGTGGGGTGATCGTCACCCGCCCGGACCAAAGCGCGCGCGGGCAATATGCCGTTTACGACCTCAACAAGCGCGTCGTGACCATTCTTGGTGGTGTGACGCTGATCCAGGCCGGCAACACCGTCAATGGCGCCCGGCTGACGATCAACCTTGATACCGGGCGCGCCGTGATTGATGGCTCATCGGTCAGCGCCGGGCCGGGCGGCGGCACCGTGACGAACAGCGCCGGTCGCGTCACCGGCACCTTCTCGGTGCCCAAACGCACGCAGTAGCATCCCGCCAAACCTCGCTTTTTTTCGGCGCCCGTCAGGTCGCGCTTTCCTTCGCGCCGCGTCCGGTGCAGGAAGTCATGCACGAATCTTGCCAAGCGCCCGCATGGTAAGCGTTCGGTAACATTGAAATGCGACCACGGGACTTGTGATGAGCGATAGCGCGACCCTTGATGCGATCGATCCGATCAACGCACCGGCGATGGTCGAGGGGCTGTCGGTGGTGTCGATCGCTAAATCCTATGACAAGCGCCCGGTATTGACTGATGTGTCGGTAACGGTCGGGCGCGGCGAGGTGATTGGCCTGCTCGGACCGAACGGCGCGGGCAAGACGACCTGCTTCTATTCGGTAATGGGGCTGGTGAAGCCGGATTCGGGCCGTATCATGCTTGATGGGCAGGATATTACCGGCCTGCCAATGTATCGCCGGGCGATCCTCGGGCTCGGCTATCTGCCGCAGGAAACCTCGATCTTTCGCGGCCTTTCGGTCGAAAAAAATATCAGCACCGTGCTGGAGCTGTCGGAACCGGATCCGGTGGCGCGCAAGGCGCGACTGGACCAGCTGCTTGACGAGTTCGGCCTGACGCGGCTGCGTGACGCGCCGGCGATGGCGCTGTCGGGCGGCGAACGGCGCCGCGCCGAAATTGCCCGCGCGCTGGCGGCCAACCCGTCGATCATGCTGCTCGACGAGCCGTTCGCCGGGATCGATCCGATCTCGATTGCGGACATTCGCGACCTGGTGAAAGACCTGAAGAATCGCGGCATCGGTGTGTTGATCACCGATCATAATGTCCGTGAAACGCTCGAGATCGTTGATCGCGCCTATATCATTTATGATGGCCGGGTGCTGTTCACCGGTTCGCCGGCCGAGCTGGTTGCCGACGCCAAT
Source organism: uncultured Sphingomonas sp. (assembly GCA_963422345.1). Lineage (GTDB taxonomy): Bacteria > Pseudomonadota > Alphaproteobacteria > Sphingomonadales > Sphingomonadaceae > Sphingomonas. The sequence goes on along the minus strand of OY729425.1, from coordinate 340,128 downwards.
GTCCGCCGCCTGTATCTCGGCGAGGGCTTCTCGCTCTAGCGCGCATGGCCCTTGGTCCCCGCCTCGACCTACGGCAATCCCAATCGCTGGTGATGACGCCGCAGTTGCAGCAGGCAATTCGCCTGCTCGCACTGTCGAACCTTGAGGTTGAGGGGTTCATCGCTGAGGAAATCGAGAAGAATCCCCTGCTCGATGGCGGCGCGCCCGATGATGATGGCCCGGTTGCCGAGCGCGAGGCATCGCCGGAACCGCGCGATGAGCCAGCCAGCGCCGATGAGCTGATCATGGTCGGTGCCGATACCGGTGAGGCCGCGCTAGATGTCGATTTTGATGCCGAAACCTTTCATCATGACAGCCCCGCCGATGCGATGGATTCGGGCAGTGCCGGCCTTGACGGATCACTCGGCCTCAACGGCGCAAGCGGTGGTGGCGGCGCGAGTGAGGATGGCCCTGACCTGGAGGGCTTTGCCGATGTATCGCTCAGCCTGGCTGACCATTTGCTTGCCCAGGCGGGGACGGCGGTTGAAGGCGCCGATGCGTTCATCGCCGCGCATCTGATCGACCAGATTGACGAGACCGGTTATCTTACTGTCCCGCTGTTTGATATTGCCAACCGGCTTGGTGTGCCGCTGGCGCGGGTTGAGGCGGTGCTTGCCATTATCCAGACCTTTGATCCGACCGGGGTTGGCGCGCGCGACCTCGCCGAATGTCTGATGCTCCAGGCTAGGGAAGCGGATCGTTACGATCCGTGCATGGCGCGGCTGATCGACAATCTCGAACTGCTGGCGCGCGGGGATCTCAACCGGCTGAAGCGGATTTGCGGCGTTGATGACGAGGACATGGCCGACATGATCCGCGAGCTGCGCGGCTATGATCCCAAGCCGGGCTGCCGTTATGGCGGCGAGCCTGCGCAGAGCGTCGTGCCCGACATCTTCGTCGCGCAGCGCAAGACCGGCTGGGCGATCGAGATCAACGCCGCGACCCTGCCGCGCGTGCTGGTCAATCGCAGCTATTATGCCGAGCTGTCGGCTGGCCCGCAGGACAAGGCCTCAAAGGCGTGGCTCAGTGAATGCCTCGCCAGCGCCAACTGGCTGGTCAAGGCGCTCGACCAGCGCCAGCGCACCATCATCAAGGTCGCGACCGAGATCGTGAAGCAGCAGGAAGCCTTTTTCCTGAAGGGCGTCGCGCATCTCAAGCCGATGACGCTGCGGCAGGTTGCTGATGTGATCGAGATGCACGAATCAACCGTCAGCCGCGTGACGAGCAACAAATATCTCAGCTGTGCGCGCGGCACTTTCGAGCTGAAATATTTCTTCACTTCCGGCGTGTCGTCGTCCGAAGGCGGCGATGCGGTGTCAGCCGAGGCGGTCAAGAGCGCGATCCGCGCGCTGATCGCCAATGAGGGCGCCAATATCCTCAGCGACGACACGCTGGTCGACCTGCTCAACGCCAAGGGCTTCGGCCTGGCGCGTCGCACGGTGGCCAAATATCGCGAGGCGATTGGCATCGGCAGTTCGGTCCAGCGCCGCCGGGCGCGGGCGCTGGAGGGGGCCTAGCGTGAAGCGGCGTCCATGGTGGCTGGTGCCGCTGTCGGTGCTGGCGATCGCAGGCGTTGCGACGGGCAGCTGGCTGTGGATCACGACGGCAGACTGGCGCAAGCCGACGCCGGAGCTCGCTCGCAATTTGCCGGATGCCGGTGGCTCGCGGCAGAATCACGCTTTCACGATCCGCCTTGCGTCGCGCTTTCCGGTCGGGTCGAGCGCCGCCGCGCTGGTGGCGGAACTGCAAGATGAAGGCTTTTCGCTCGACAGCCAAACAGCCGCTGATGTGATGCGTCGCGCATATTGGCACCGCGACGGAATGCCCTGCGTTGACGATGCCGAGGTCAGCTGGACCGCGGACGCGAACGGCCGCGTCGCGACAATCGATGGCAGCTATGGGTATGCTTGCCTCTAGGGCGATTTCGACAGGGGAGAGAAAAAGATGATCATCGTCACCGGCAGCGTCACCGCCCGCCCGGACAGCTTCGACGCGCTGCGCGAGGCAAGCCTTGCCCATGTCCATCGTTCGCGCACCGAGGATGGCTGCCTGCTCCACTCGGTGCAGGCCGATTGCGAGAATCCGCTGCGGCTGTTCTTCTATGAACAATGGCGCGACATGGCGGCGCTCAAGCTGCATTTCGCGCAGCCCGGTTCAGCTGACTTCATGGCGGCCGTGCGCAGCCTCGCCGCGGCGAGCGAACCGGTCAGCCTGTTTGAGGCATTGTCCATCACGACCTGATCGCCCCCGCAATGGCGGTCGCCGTTGTGGACCATCGTGGCTATATGGCGCGGTGATGCGCGCGGACCCCTTGTGAGCGATCTGCCCCGGCCCCTTGCCGACTGGTTTGCGGTGCGTGGCTGGGCGCCGCGACAGCATCAGCGCGCCATGCTCGAGCGGGGCCGGGCGGGGCGCCATGCACTGCTTGTCGCCGCGACGGGTGCGGGCAAGACGCTGGCCGGCTTTCTGCCGACACTGAGCGAGCTGATCGAGAACCCCGTCGAGGGGCTGCACACGCTTTATGTCTCGCCGCTCAAGGCGCTGGCGGTCGATGTGCAGCGCAACCTGCTGACGCCGATTGACGAGATGGGGCTGGACCTGCGGGTTGAGACGCGCACCGGCGATACGCCGTCGGACCGCAAGGCACGGCAGCGCATCCGCCCGCCCCATATTCTGCTGACCACGCCCGAATCGCTGTCGTTGCTGCTCAGCTATCCCGACAGCCTGCTGATGTTTGCCGGTCTCCGCACGATCGTGATTGATGAAGTCCACGCCTTTGCCACCGGCAAGCGTGGCGATCTGCTAAGCCTGTGCATGGCGCGGCTGCAGGTCATTGCGCCGGATCTGCGCCGTGTGGCCTTGTCGGCCACCGTTGCCGATCCTGACGGCTATCGCGCCTGGCTCGCGCCCGATGGTGACATTGACCGGGTTTCGCTGGTCATTGGCGACAAGGGTGCCGACCCGAATATCACCATCCTGCTGCCGGAAGGCCGGGTACCATGGTCGGGCCATTCCGGGCGCTATGCTGCAGCACAGGTGATGGCCGAGATCGCGGCGCACCGCACCTCGATCATCTTTTGCAACACGCGAAGCCTTGCCGAACTGATCTTTCAGGATCTGTGGAAGGCCAATATTGGCCAGTTGCCGATCGGCATTCACCACGGCTCGCTCAGCCTTGAGGCGCGGCGCAAGGTTGAGGGGGCGATGGCTGCGGGGCAGCTGCGCGGGCTGGTGGCGACCGCCAGCCTCGACCTTGGCGTCGACTGGGGTGATGTTGATTGCGTTATCCAGATGGGGGCGCCCAAAGGGTCATCGCGCCTGCTGCAGCGCATTGGCCGCTCCAATCACCGGCTTGACGAGCCGAGCGAAGCGATGCTCGTGCCGGGCAATCGTTTCGAATATCTCGAGGCATGTGCTGCGCTTGATGCGGTTACGGCGGGTGAACTCGACGCGGAAGTCTTCCGGCCCGGCGCGCTTGATGTGCTGGCCCAGCATATCATGGCCTGTGCCTGTGCCGCGCCATTTCAACCAGCGGCGCTGCTGACCGAATTGCGCTCGGCCATGCCCTATTCGGCGCTCGATGCTGACATATTTGAGCAAGTGCTCGGTTTTATTCGAGACGGCGGTTACGCGCTCAAGGCCTATGACAAATTCCGGCGCCTGACGCTGGACGCTGATGGATCATGGCGCGTTTCGCACCCGCGCTTCATTGCCCAGCACCGCCTCAATGCCGGGATCATCGTCGAGGCGACAATGTTGAGCGTGCGGTTCAAAAATGGCCGCACGCTTGGCCGCGTTGAGGAGGGCTTTGCCGCGACGCTCAGCCCGGGCGACACCTTTTTCTTCGCCGGCGTCAGCCTTGAGGTTGATCGGGTTGATACCGAGGATGTCATGGTCCGCGCGACCAGCCGGCCAGCGCGTATCCCGACCTATGGCGGGGCGCGTATGCCGCTGACGACCAACCTGGCAGATCGCGTCCGGGGCTTCCTCGCCACGCCGGGCGCCTGGGCACGCTTTCCTGCCGATGTACGCGAATGGCTGGAGGTGCAGGGCTGCCGCTCGATCCTGCCGCAGCCGGGCCAGCTCCTGGTTGAGACCTTCCCGCATGAGGGGCGGCATTTCATGGTTGCCTATAGTTTTGAAGGCTGGAACGCGCATCAGTCGCTGGGCATGTTGCTCACGCGGCGGATGGAGACGCGCGGGCTCAAACCGATCGGCTTTGTCGCCAGCGATTATGCACTGGCCTGTTTCTCGCTCGATCCGGTCACTGATCCGGCGGCGCTGTTCTCGCCGGACATACTGGAGGACGAATTTGTCGACTGGGTGCAGGGCTCGTCACTGCTGCGCCGTGCCTTCCGCGAAGTGGCGGTGATCGGCGGGCTGGTTGAGCGTCAGCACCCGGGCAAGCGCAAGACCGGTCGCCAGGTCACCTTTTCGACCGACCTGATTTATGACGTGCTGCGCAAATATGAACCCGGCCACCTGTTGCTCAAGGCCGCCTGGGAAGACGCGCGGGCGCGCATGACTGATGTCGGGCGGCTTGCTGACCTGCTTGGCCGGGCGCAGGGTACGATGCTGCATGTCGCGCTCGACCGCGTCTCGCCACTGGCCGTGCCGGTCCTGACGCTGATCGGGCGCGAACATGTTGCGCAGGGGCTCGCTGATGATGCGCTGCTGATTGAGGCCGAGACGCTGGCGGCGGAGGCGATGCGACTTGATTAACGGGCTGACCCTGTGGATCAGGCCACGAGACGATGGTCGTCGGGCCGATGCGTCAGTCGCGCGCTGACCCAGCGCGCAATGATCGCGGGGCCATCATCGTGCGTCATTTCCGGCCCGAGGGCGCGCGCGCGCTCGGCAGCGTCGGATGAATCGAGCAACCGGCTGAGTGCGGCAAAGGCGCGGCGCACATTATAGCGCCGCAAGGGCACGACCCGCGCGACGCCAAGCCGACGCAGGCGCTGGCCATTGTCGAACTGATCGCCGAAGAAGGGGCAGACAAGTTGTGGCACGCCGGCGCGCAATGCCTGTGCGGTGGTACCCATGCCGCCATGCTGGATCACCGCAGCCGCGCGGGGAAACAACAGGGAATGTGGCGCATAGCCCGCCACCGCGATGTCATCGCCCGCCAGCGCCTGATAATCGGGCAGCGCATGATCGCCGACGAGCAGGATCGCGCGTCGACCCAGTTGGCGCGCGACCTCGGCGCTGGCGGTATAGAAATTGCCGGGCGCATAGGTAACGAAGCTGCCCAGCGTGAACACCAGCGGCGCTGGCCCGGCATCGAGAAAGGCCGCCAGTGCCGGGTCGAGCGTCCCCGTTGTGCCGTCGCGGCCATCATAAAAGGCAAATCCCGCGCTGCACGCCTGCGGTGGGGCATCCGCGGGCAAGGCCGCAAAAGCCGGGGGGTACATGGCGAAAATCCGTTCGCTGTGCCGTGGTCCGTCGATCAGTTCATCGCGCACCGGCGGCAGGCCAAGCTCGCGACGCAAGCGGGTAACGGGGCGCAGGCTGGGGCGACCCTGGATGCTGGCAATGGCGTAAAGCAGACGCACCACGCCGGGGCCGCACGCCCTGCGCAGGGTTGGCAGGAACGGCATTTCCCGCATTGACGGCGGATCACTGACGGACAGGAAGCTCATCGGCTGCAAGGCGATTGTGACGACTGGTATGGCGGCTGCCTCCGCCACGATCCGGGCCACGGCCGACAAGGTGCCGCAAATCACCAGATCGGCGCCAGCCATCACGGCACGCAGGTCTTCGACGGTCTGGGTGATGTGCGGCAACATGATCGTGAACCCGGCGCGCAGATCGCCGGTAACAGCGCGCGCGACGGCAGCCTCATCAAGGCCAGCGGCGGACATTTCCTGCGCGCCTGGCCTGACGGGGTGAAAGGCAATGCTTTCTGCCTCGACCACGGCGCGATAGTCTTCCATCGCCGCCACCACGGGTGACAAGCCGCACTTGCGCAGTTGCAGCGCCAGGGCGAGGAACGGGTGCACATCGCCGAGCGTACCGGTAATCGCAAGAACGACGTTGCCCAAGTCTGTCTTACCCTCTTTTGACACGATGACAGACCGTATCAGAAGCGTGCCATGGGTGCACCGCCCCGGTTACCCATGCCCGCGACTCATGTCAGTTTTGTTTCGCTTGTGACCAACCGGAAACAGGCGTAGCTTTCCCTCATGGAGATCGGGCTCACCCTTGCCTTGACACTTGCTGCCGCGATGCCGGCACTGACTGTCCAACCCGTCACGCAGCCAGCGACAGAGCTGCAATCCGGCACGACGAAACCAGCGGAATTGCTCGACTTTGGCGACACCAATGACCGGATGACCGTGCCGGTCACCATTGGTGCCGGTGGCCCCTATCACTTCATTGTCGATACGGGTGCGCAGCGCACCGTCATATCGCGCGAACTGGCGGGGCGGCTTGGCCTGGCGCCGGGGCCGATGGTTCACCTGACCTCGATGTCGGGCACGAGCAATGTCGGCACCTTTGTCATTCCTGCGATCAGTGTCGGGGCGCTGGGTGGGGAGAGCATTGAGGCACCGGCAATCGAATCACGCTATCTCGGCGCACCGGGGCTGCTCGGGCTTGATACGTTGCAAAACCATCTGGTGACGATTGATTTTGCGCGCCAGCAAATGACGGTCACGCCGTCGACGGCGCAACGTCGCGCGCCGCCCTTGCAGGAAGGCGAGGTTGTTGTTCATGCGCGCAGCCTGCTCGGGCAGCTGGTTGTCACAGATGCCTATTATAATGGCCGCCGGATCCAGGTGATTGTCGACACCGGTTCAGCGGTGACCATGGGCAATATGGCGTTGCGGCGCGCGGTGGCCCGCACCACACGGGACATGCAGAGCATCTCGCTGCAAGGTGTTACCGGAGAGGTGCTGGTTGCCGATTATACCCAGGTCAGCCAGATCAAGGTCGCCGGGCTGGATTTCAACAACCTGCCGATTGCCTTTGCCGATGCCGAGCCGTTCAAGCGTTTCAACCTGATCAAGCGCCCGGCGCTGATGCTCGGCATGGATGCGCTGAAAATGTTCCGGCGTGTGCAGATTGATTTTCCCAACCGTACCTTGCGCCTGCTGTTGCCAAAAGACGCCGCCGCCAATTGACGGCGGTTGCGGCGCGGCATTTTGCGCCCTAGCCTCACGCCCTGACATAACAGGGGGTGGAAAGATGCGATCAATCAGTCGGACATTGCTGGGCGGGTGCGCGCTGGCCTTGGGCATGGTGCCGCTCGCTGCTGCGGCGCAGGCGATGTCGCCCGACCGGCAGGCATTTTTCGGTCTCTACAAGGAACTGGTTGAGACCAACACGACATTGTCGGTCGGCAGTTGCACCAAGGCGGCGGCGCAGATTGCCACGCGGTTGAAGGCGGCGGGCTATGCCGATGCTGACATCACGCAATTCTCCACCCCCGACCACCCGCGTGAGGGCGGGCTGGTGGCGGTGTTGCCCGGCACCGACAAAAGCATGAAGCCAATGCTGCTTCTCGCGCATCTCGACGTGGTTGAGGCAAAGCGTGAGGACTGGGTGCGTGACCCCTTCACCCTGATTGACGAGGGTGACTATTATTATGCCCGTGGCACCGTCGATGACAAGGCGATGGCCGCCGCCTGGGCCGATGCCATGATCCGGTTCAAGACCAGCGGCTACAAGCCGAAGCGGACGATCAAGCTGGCGCTGACCTGTGGCGAGGAAACCACCTTTGCCTTTAACGGCGCGCAGTGGCTGGCGCAGAACCGGCCTGAGCTGATCGCCGCTGAATTCGCGCTCAACGAGGGTGGCGGGGGCCGCCTTGATGAAAGGGGCAATCGTCAGCTGCTTGCCGTGCAGGTTGGTGAAAAGGCATCGCAAAATTACACCTTTGAAGCGACCAATCCGGGCGGGCACAGTTCCCAGCCGGTACCGGACAACGCCATCTATGAGCTGAGCGATGCCCTGCAGGCCGTGCGGCACCATGAATTCCCGGTGCGCTTTACCGATACGACGCGGGCCTTTTTCCTGGCAACGGCAGCCGCGGTTCCCGCGCCGATCGGGGATGCGATCAAGCGGTTGCTGGCCAATCCGGAAGACCGCGAAGCCGACGCGCTGATCAGCCGCGACAAGGCAATGCACTCGACCCTGCGCACAACCTGTGTGGCGACCTTGCTCAACGCAGGCCATGCCGAAAATGCCCTGCCACAGCGCGCGACCGGCAACGTCAATTGCCGCATCTTTCCCGGTGAGACGGTTGAGGGAACGCTCGCCGTGCTGCAACAGCTCGCCGGGCCGAAGGTCAAGGTGACGGCCAATGCGCCGATCCGCCCGACCGCCATCCCGCCCGCGCTCGACCCGAAGATCCTCGGCCCGATGCGCGCCGTGGCGGTAAAGCACTTCCCCGGACTGCCCTTGCTGCCGATGATGTCAACCGGTGCGACCGACGGCATCTTTCTCGAAGCGATCGGCATCCCGGTCTATGGTGCGCCGGGCACCTTCCTTGAAACCGATCTCAACGGTGTTCACGGCCTGAACGAGCGAATCCGCAAGGCGTCGCTCTATGACATGCGCGATTATCTCTATGACCTGGTCAAGGCCTATGCTGGCTGAAGGTTGCACGACTGGCCATTCCCGCCAACCGGCGGGGATGGCCCGACGATAGCGCCTACACCGTTACCTGTTCGCCAAGCTCCAGCACCTTGCCGGGCGGGATTTGCAGGAATTCGGTAGGGTCGGCGGCATTGCGTTGCAGGAACATGAAAATCTGGTCCTGCCACAGCGGCATTCCCTCATCGGCGGAGGCCTTGATGGTATTGCGACCGATGAAATAGCTTGTCTTGGCCGGGTTGAGCAGCCGTCGTTCGCCAGCATGTTCAAAGCCAAGGTCACGCGGCACATCGGGTGATTCCATGAAGCCATAGTGCAGCACAACGACCGCGAAATTGTCATCAATCTGCGTCACGGTTGCGCGATTGTCGGGGTCGGTCATCGGCCGGTCAGCGGTGCGGACGCTGACAATCAGGTTGCGCTCGTGCAGCACCTTGTTGTGCTTGAGATTGTGCATCAGCGCGCCGGGCGCATGATCGGGGTTTGAGGTGAGAAACACAGCCATGCCCTCAACCCGTTCCGGTGGGCGCTTGGCCAGCGCAGCGGCCAGATCGACCAGCGCAATGCTCTGTTTCTGCTCGAATTCGCGCACGATGGCGCGGCCGCGCACCCAGGTGAAGATCAACAGGCCGATGGAGGCGGCGATGACCAGTGGAACCCAGCCGCCCTCGATCACCCGCAGGATGTTCGCGCCGAAGAAAACCAGATCAAGCGCCAGAAATGGCAGGATGACGGCAAGCGCGGTCGGACGCTTCCAGTGCCAGCAATGCCGTACAACCAGATAGGCAAGGCAGGTGGTGACGACCATGGTGCCGGTCACGGCAATGCCATAGGCCGCCGCCATCGCGGACGAATTGCGGAACTGCACCACCAGCACCAGCACGCCGACCAGCAACAGCCAGTTGATCGCCGGCAGGTAGATCTGTCCGGCATGATCGGCCGAGGTCTGGCGGATGCGCAGGCGTGGTAACAGGCCAAGCTGGATCGCCTGCTGGGTCAGCGAATAGGCGCCCGTAATAACCGCCTGGCTGGCAATGATCGTCGCCAGGCCAGCCAGCACCACCAGCCATGGCCGCAAGGCATCGGGCGCCAGCAGGAAGAACCAGTCCTGGTTGGTAAAGGGCTGGTGCGCCGCCTGGGTCATTTCCAGCGTGCGCAGGGCATAGGCGCCCTGGCCGAGATAATTGAGCATCAGCGCCGGAAAGGCGAGCAGGAACCAGCCGATCCGGATCGGCAACACACCGAAATGGCCCATATCGGCGGTCAATGCCTCCGCACCGGTGACGGTCAGGAAAACGGCGCCAAGGACGAACAGGCCAACAGTGCCATGTGATGCCATGAAGCGGATCGCATAGGCCGGGTTGATGACGGCAATGATCGCCGGCTCATCGGCTATGTGCCACAGGCCCAGACCACCGATCACGACAAACCACAGGATACACACCGGCCCAAACAATGCCGACACCCGTGCTGTACCGCGCGACTGGATCAGGAACAGCCCGATCAGAATGACCATGGTGATGCCCATGATGGTATGTTCGTCGAACATGACGGCAGCGCCCGGAATCGTGCGCAGCCCCTCAATCGCCGACAGCACGGACAGTGCAGGCGTGATGATGGCGTCACCATAGAACAGTGCCGCCCCGGCAGCGCCGAGCGTCAGGGCAATCATCGATCGCTTGCCCAGCGCACGTCGCGCCAGCGCCGTCAGCGCCAGCACGCCGCCCTCACCCTGATTGTCCGCCCGCATCAGGAACAGGACATATTTGACCGTGACGACCAGCGTCAGCGACCAAAGCGCCAGGCTGAGGACGCCGAGAATCTCGCTTGCCTCCATCCCGTCGGCTGCGGCGAGGTTAAGCGCCTCGCGAAAGGCATAGAGTGGGCTTGTGCCGATATCACCGAACACCACACCGATGGCGCCGATGGTCAGCGCGATCAGGGCGGGGTGGGGTTGATGTTGCGGCCCGGATTGTTCGGGAGCGTGTGACATGCGTTGGAAACGGCCAGTCAGTTGGGACGGCGCGCTTTACGCTTGTTGCGGTGCAGCGCAAGTGCTTTTGTTGCGAAAGCGACAAGCGGTTGATCGCAGGTTACCCACGTTGCATAGCATGGCGATGGTTCCCTTTTCGTTCGCTGGCCATGACCTTGTTGCCCTTGCTGAAGGTGCCTTGCTCTGGCCCGCGCGCCGCGCGCTGATCGTGGCAGACCTGCATTTTGAAAAGGCCAGCTGGTTCGCTCGCCACGGCCAGATGCTGCCACCCTATGATTCGATTGCGACCCTGACCGCGCTTGCAGCGTTGGTTGCGCGCCACGACCCACGGGAAATCTGGTGCCTGGGTGACAGCTTCCATGACGATGCTGGCGTCGAGCGGCTGCCCATGCCAGCGCGGGCGTTGCTGGATGGCCTGATGGCAGGCTGTCGCTGGGTCTGGATCACCGGCAACCATGATGGTGCGCTGGCCGGTCGCTGCGCAGGCGAGGTCTGTGCCGAGGCATGGGTCGATGGCATGATGTTGCGACATGAGGCGCAGGCCGGAGAGACACGCCCCGAACTGTCCGGCCATTTCCATCCCAAGCTGCGTGTGCGGTTGCGTGGCCGCCATGTCTCGCGGCGCTGCTTTGTCGCGTCATCGACCCGGCTTATCCTGCCGGCATTCGGTGCCCTCACCGGCGGGCTGGATGCTGCCCACCCGGCAATCATCGGGGTTGTCGGTGACCGCGCCGAGGCGTTGATCGCGCTGGAAGATCGCCTGTTACGCTTCCCGCTCGCCGCCTAGCGCGCCAGGGCCGGAAAGCCTGCCTTGAACGCCGCTACCTTGGGCTTGTCCCAATGCACGATATAGGGGTGGCTTGGGTTACGGTCGTAGAAATTCTGATGATAATCCTCGGCTGGAAAGAAGCTGCCAGCTTCGATTCGCGTCGTGATGGACGTCGGGAAAGAACGTGCCTTGCCGAGTTGCAAAATATAAGCCGCCGCCACCGCGCGCTGCGCCGCGCTTTGCGGAAAGATTGCCGAGCGATAGCTGGTGCCACTGTCCGGCCCTTGCCGGTTCAGCTCGGTCGGGTTGTGCGCAACCGAGAAATAGACGCGCAACAGGGTCGCGTAGCTGACCTGCGCCGGATCAAACACGATCCGCACCGCTTCGGCATGGCCCGTCGTTTCGCTTGATACCTGGTCATAGGTCGCCGTCTCGCGCGTGCCGCCAGCATAGCCCGCCGTCACCGACGTGACGCCCTTCACATGCTCGAACACCGCTTCCATGCCCCAGAAGCATCCGCCAGCCAGCACTGCGACCTGCGGGGTAGGTGTGCGGGTCACATCGCGGGTTGGGACGGGTAACGGCACCGCGCGCTCCGCCTGTGCCACGTTGCCGGTAAAGGCGAAAATGCCGGCAGCAAACAGGCCGGTGGCGAGCAGGGCGGGCTTGATCATGATGACCTCGTATTTGCGGAATGCATATAGGCCTGTTCGGTCGCGCGGTGCAAAGCGTTACAGGGTGCGCTGGGTTTGCACCAGCCGCTGCACCGGTAGCGGTGCGGTACTGGCGGGGTGAAAGGCGACCACACCAAGCGTGCCCAGTGCAAAGCCCCCCAGCAGCAGCCAGGTCAGATCGGAGCGCAACAATGCGCGCATGACAATAGTCCTTCTTGTCGTGTTTCCTGTGGCGGATCGCCAGCGCCCGGTCCGGCGGGGAAGCGCCGGGCCGGGTCCGTCAATGGCCGTCAGTTACCTTACGGCTGCGCAGGCCGTCTGGATGCGCTCACAGGCTTCGCGCAGGATTTCGTCCGAGGTGGCGTAGCTGATGCGCAGCGCCGGTGAGAGGCCAAAGGCCGCGCCCTGCACTGCCGCGACGCGTGCATCATCAAGCAGATAGGCGACAAATGCCTCATCCGAATCGATCAGCTTGCCCTTGGGTGTGGTCTTGCCAATCAGGCCCGAGATTTCCGGATAGACATAAAAGGCTCCCTCAGGTCGCGGGCAGGTAATGCCATTGGCCTGGTTAAGCATCGACACGACAAGATCGCGGCGCGACTGGAAGGCCGCCGCGCGCCCGGCGAGAAAGCTCTGGTCACCGTTCAGCGCGGCGGTCGCTGCCGCCTGCGCGATCGAACAGGGGTTGCTGGTTGATTGCGACTGCAGTTTCGACATCGCCTTGATCAACCATGACGCGCCTCCGGCAAAACCAATGCGCCAGCCAGTCATGGCATAGGCCTTGGAGCAGCCATTGACGGTCAGGGTGCGCTCGTACAGCGACGGGCAAACCTGTGCGATGGTGGCAAATTCAAAGCCGTCATAGATGATATGCTCATACATATCGTCGGCGAACACCCAGACGTGCGGATGACGTTCGAGCACCTCGCCCAGCGCCTTCAGCTCGGCGACGGAATAGGCCGCGCCGGTCGGGTTGGAGGGTGAGTTGAGGATCACCCATTTGGTGCGGGGGGTAATCGCCGCCTCAAGTTGCGCCGGGTTCAGCTTGTAATTCTGTTCCGGTCCGGCCGGGACGAACACCGGCGTGCCGCCAGCAAACAGCACGACATCAGGATAGCTGACCCAATAGGGTGCGGGCACAATCACCTCGTCACCGGCATCGACGGTTGCGACAAGGGCGTTGAACAAGGTGTGCTTGCCGCCGACATTCACGCTGATCTGGTCAGTGCCATAGGTCAGGCTGTTGTCGCGCCTGAACTTGGCGACAATGGCTTCTTTCAGCTCGGGCGTGCCATCGACATTGGTATATTTCGTCTTGCCGTCGCGGATCGCCTGGATCGCGGCTTCCTTGACAAAGTCCGGCGTGTCGAAGTCGGGCTCACCGGCGGCCAGGCCGATCACGTCGATACCGGCGCGTTTCAATTCCATCGTCCGCGAGGTGATCGCGAGGGTTGGTGATGGCTTGATGCGCGCAAGTGCGGCTGACGGATGCATGGTCGGGCCCTTCGGTTCGGGAAGCGGCGGCGCTATAGCTCGTTTTTGTTCGCAACCGCAACAATCGCGGGGATCAATCCACGTAATGCGTTGCCGACAAGGAACCCGGCCGCAAGGTCAGCGGGTGTCACCTCGCCCTCAATGGCCTGCCCGGTCTCGATCAGCTCCGCCCGCAATATGCCGGGCAGCAGGCCGCGCGACAGCGGGGGTGTTACCAGCACGCCGCCCCGCGCAACGAACAGCGAGGTAAAGCTGCCTTCGGTGAGAAAACCGGCGGGATCGACAAAGATTGTCTCGAACGCGCCGCTGGCCAGGCGCGCTGCATCATAAAAGGCGCGGTCGCTTGTCTTGTGGCGAAGCCGGAAGTCTTGCGGCGCAACCGGCAGCGGCACAATTGCGACCGGCACCGGGTGGTCGGGTGCCGGGGGCAAGGGCGCAACCTCTATCGCCACCGCGCCGGATGCCGCCAGCACCAGCCGGATCTTTCTTGCGCCGCGCAACCGGAAGGTCGCCGCCTGCAACTCGTTGCGGGTATCGTGCCGGTCGAACACAAAACCGAAAGTTTCCGCGCTGGCCTTCATCCGGGCGAGATGACGCTCAAGTTGCGGAATGCCTGTCTCGGGGTCGAAGGCCATGGTTTCGATCAGGTCGAAGCGGCGCTGGTTCGCGGTGATGAACGCCCCCTTTGCCGCGCATTCGGACCATTCCTCCGGCGCGGTGGAATCCGCAACAATGCCGGAACCCAAGCCCAATGTTGCGGCGCCATCGGCCACGGTCAGGGTGCGGATGGCCACGTTGAACATCGCATCGCCATTGGCGTCAATACGCCCGATGGACCCGGTATAGGCGCCGCGCGGGGCCTGCTCGACCTCGGCAATTACCTCCATCGCGCGCAATTTGGGCGCCCCGGTGATCGATCCACAGGGAAAGAGCGCCTCGATCACGTCAATCGCATCGCGCGCCGGGTCAATCGTGGCGGTGACCGTTGATGTCATCTGCAACACGGTGGGATAGGTCTCCACGGCGAACAGTTCCGGTACCGAGACGCTGCCAGCGACGGCGACCCGCGACAGGTCGTTGCGCATCAGGTCGACGATCATCAGATTTTCGGCGCGCTGCTTGGCGTCTCCGGCGAGCTGCACGCCATGGGCGCGATCTTCCTCGGGCGTCATGCCGCGTGGTGCGGTGCCTTTCATCGGGCGGCAGGTCAGCCCGGTACCATCAAGCGCGAAGAACAGCTCGGGCGACAGTGACAGCAGCATGTGTGCGCCGGTTGCGACAATGGCGCCATATCCGGCGCGCGAGGTGGCGCGCAGCCGGGCATAGAGGGCGAGCGGGTCGCCGAGCATCGCGACACTGGCCTGATAGGTCAAATTGGCCTGGTAGATGTCTCCAGCGTCAATCAGTGCCTTCAACCGTGCCAGCCGGGCGTCATAGTCATCGCGGTCAATCGCCGGGACAGGCTTTCCCGCCCAGGCACCTGCCGGGTCAGGCAGCAGGGCGGGCACGGTATCGGCGGGGAGCTCGTCAAAGCCGTCGAAGACGCCAAACCACAATAAGGGGCCATCACTGGCCAGCCCCGGCGCGCGTGGTTGCAGGGCGGCGCCAGCCTCATAGGACAGATAGCCCGCGACATGCCGCCCCTCGGCGCGTGCGGCCCGCAGCGCCTGCAACGCCGCCGGAACCGCGTCCGCCGTGCTGGCGGTGATCACGCGGCGCGGCTGGCGATAAAGCCGTGCCGCCGCGCCGCCGGGGCGGGCGTCGTCCAACAGCACGAAGGGCAGGCTTTCAGCAGCGAGCATGGTCATGCCAGATGCGCTGGCAAGGGGGTGCTCGGCAACCCCTGGCTTGCCGGCTTGCCGCGTTTCGACCAGCCACCTATCTCTGCGCCATGGCTAACCCTCCCTTGCGTGCCGCGATTGTGCCGGTCACTCCGCTTCAGCAGAACTGCACCCTGATCTGGTGCACCGCGACAATGCGCGGTGCCTTTGTTGATCCGGGCGGTGATCTTCCGCGGTTGAAGGCGGCGGCGGCGCAGCATGGCGTGACGGTGGAGAAGATCATCCTGACCCACGGCCATATTGATCATTGCGGCGAGGCCAAGCCGCTGGCCGATGAGCTTGGCGTGCCCATTGAAGGCCCGCATGAGGCGGATCGTTTCTGGATTGCGCGACTCGATGAGGATGGGCGCAACTATGGCATTACCGGCGTTCCGTTCGAGCCGGATCGCTGGCTGGTCGAAGGCGACACGGTAACGGTCGGCGATCTCACGCTGGATGTCTGGCACACGCCGGGTCATACACCCGGCCATGTAATCTTTCATCATCCGGCATCGCGCCTCGCGCTGGTCGGTGATGTGCTGTTCGCGGGATCGATCGGGCGCACTGACTTTCCGCTGGGCAACCACCCGCAACTTCTCGAATCGATTGTCAGCAAGCTTTGGCCGCTCGGTAACGACACGGTATTTATCCCCGGCCACGGCCCGACCAGCAGTTTTGCGCATGAGCGTCAGAACAACATGTTCGTCAGCGACCGCGCAATGGCCGCCTAGCGTCCGCTGCCGGATTTCCTGTCGCTAACCCTGGACCGGGACAGTGGTCAGCTCAATCGGCCTGGCTGCGTGCTGTGTTCCCAGCAGCGGCATTACCACCGCATAGCTTCCCAGCCCGAGCAGCAGCAGAAAGGTCACGATCGTGCCGATCGTGCGGCCACCGCGGACGCCGTCCATGCCCAGGGCATGTGCGACGCGCGCGACAAGCAGCGATGCGCCTGCCGCCCACAGCCACACCGAGGTGCCATTGGTCAGCTCGATCAGCGCTATCAGGATCAGGATGAACGGCGTGTACTCGGTAAAATTTGCCTGGGCACGCATCCGCGCGATCAGCGCCATGTCGCCACCATCGCCGATGCTGACCTTTGCCGCGCGCCGCGCCGCACCCGTGCGCATCGCCAGCCAGAAGGCAATCAGCGCACTCCCACCGGCTGACATCATCGTCACCGGCAACATGACTCCGCTCATGGCATTTCCCATTTCAGTTTCGCGCCGGCACGGTGCCAGTCAAGACGCCGGGTTGCAACCGCTGCACGAATCGCTATAGGCGCCAAGCTTCGCGATGCGTTCGGCCGCTGGTGCCATCCGCGGCCGGCCCGCCGTCGGTTGCGTGGCTGTGTTTCCGGGCCTATCGCAACTGTTGATCTGACAAAAGGTTTTCGCCGAAATGGCCGTTCCCAAAAGAAAGACTACGCCGTCCAAGCGCGGTATGCGTCGCGCCCATGACTCGCTGACCGTTGCGGCATTCCAGGAATGCCCCAATTGTGGTGAGCTGAAGCGCCCGCACAATCTGTGCCCATCTTGCGGCCATTATAACGGCCGCGAGATCGTCTCGGCCGAAGGCTGAGCGACACGAAACAGGAGCAGGGGGCCAGCGTGTCTGACAGCTCCTGGATCGCCGTCGACGCCATGGGCGGCGACGAAGGGCTGGCAGTGATGCTCGCCGGGGTCGCGCGTGCGCGGCGCCGGTTTGAACATATGCGCTTTTTCCTTGTCGGTGATGAGGCGGCGATTGCTGCGGGGTTGAAGCTTCATCCCGGCCTGACCGCGCATTCCGAGATTGTGCACGCGCCAGAACTGGTCGGGCCGAGCGAAAAGCCCAGTCAGGCGCTGCGCCGCGCCAAGACAACATCGATGGGCATGGCGATTGACCTGGTGAAACAGGGCCGTGCGGCTGCGGCTGTATCATCAGGCAATACCGGCGCGCTGATGGCGATGGCCAAATTGTCACTCCGCACCATGCCCGGCATAGACCGGCCTGCGCTGGCCGGGCTGATGCCATCTCTCGGCCCCAATGATACGGTCGTGCTCGATCTTGGCGCCAACACCGAATGTGATGCGCGCAACCTGATGCAGTTCGCGGTGATGGGCGCGGCCTATGCCCGCACCACGCTTGAACTCGCCAGCCCGCGCGTTGCGCTGCTCAATATCGGCAGCGAAGACCAGAAGGGCACCGAGGAGATTCGTGACGCGGCCCAGGCGCTGCGCGTGGCGACGCACCTGCCGATGACCTTTGTCGGCTTTATCGAGGGCGACAAATTGTCGCGCGGTGATGTCGATGTCATCGTATGCGACGGCTTTTCGGGCAATATCGCGCTCAAGACAGCAGAAGGCACGGCACGCTTCGTCGCTGACCTGCTCAAGCGCGCCTTTCGCAGTTCGCTGCGTTCAAAACTTGGATTTCTGATCTCGCGCCCGGCAACCAAGTTGCTGCGCGACCATCTTGATCCCAACCACCATAATGGCGCGGTGTTTCTCGGCCTCAATGGGCTGGTGGTAAAAAGCCATGGCAGTGCCAATGAAATTGGCGTCGCCACCGCCATCGCCGCTGCCGCGAAGATGGTCCGGGATGACCTGACACGGAAGATCAGCGAAGATCTCCGCCAGATTGATGCCCGTGCCGCAGCACTTGTAGAGCCAGCAGGAGCACCCGCAGCATGATCCGCAGCGTGATAACCGGCACCGGTTCTGCCTTGCCGGCACGACGGGTATCGAATGCCGAACTGGCCGAGCAGGTCGATACGACTGATGAGTGGATTGTCGAGCGCACCGGAATCCGTTTCCGCTACATTGCGGGTCCGGAAGAGACCACAGCGACACTCGCGGCTGCGGCATGTCGCGCTGCATTGCTCGCCGCCGGGCGCGACGCTGCTGATGTCGATCTGATCGTCCTTGCCACGGCCACGCCTGACCAGACCTTTCCGGCCAGCGCGACCAAGGTGCAGGCGATGCTTGGCATCAGTGACTGTGTGGCATTTGATGTTGCTGCGGTTTGCTCCGGGTTTCTGTACGCGGTGCAGATCGCCGACAGCATGATCCGCGCGGGCAATGCCCGCCGCGCGCTGGTCATTGGCGCCGAGACGATGAGTCGCCTCCTCGATTGGGAAGATCGCACGACCTGCGTCCTGTTCGGCGACGGCGCCGGTGCCATTGTCCTGGAGGCGGAGGCAGACAGCGATCGCGGCATTCTGGCAACCCGCCTCCATGCTGATGGTCGCCACAATGAACTGCTCTATGTTGACGGCGGCCCTTCCACGACAGGCACGGTCGGCAAGGTCCGTATGAAGGGGCGCGAGGTATTCCGCCACGCCGTTGTCAATCTGGCGAGCGTGATGGGCGAAGCGCTTGACGCTGCGGGGCTGGTTTCCACCGATGTCGATTGGGTGGTACCGCACCAGGCCAATGCCAGAATTCTCGATGCCACCGCCAGGAAGCTTGGCCTGGATCCCGACAAGGTTGTTGTGACGGTTGACCAACATGCCAACACCTCCGCGGCCTCGGTGCCGCTTGCGCTCGATACGGCGGTGCGTGACGGCCGTATCAAGCGTGGCGACCTGATCGTTCTGGAGGCGATGGGTGGTGGATTCACCTGGGGTGCGGCGGTCATTCGCTTCTGATTCCGTCGCTGCCGGTGCCAATCGTGCGGACATTCTCATCCGAAAGACTTAGGCGAAAGTGTGGCCGCCCGGGCATAAAGCGCTTTCGACTCACAGGATCATTGTGTTAGACTTTTTTCTTGCCACCGAGGAGGGGGAACCAATGGTGCCTGCAGGAACATTAACGAGAGCGGACCTTGCCGAGGCGCTGCATCATCAGGTTGGCCTGTCTCGCGCCGACTCTGCCGATCTGGTCGAACAGGTTCTTGACCAGATGAGCGATGCGCTTGCCAAGGGCGAGAATGTCAAGATTTCGGGCTTCGGGACGTTCGTCCTGCGCGACAAGGGTGAGCGCGTTGGTCGCAATCCGAAGACCGGCATTGAGGTGCCCATCGCACCGCGCCGCGTCCTCACCTTCCGCGCCAGCCAGATGATGCGTGATCGCATCGTCGGTGCGGGCTGAGCCCTGAAATGGCGGCCGCTTCCGAAAAGGCGGCGGGAGCGTTTCGCACGATAGGCGAATTGTCCCGCGAAACCGGGCTGGCGCAACACATATTGCGCTATTGGGAAACGCGCTTTCCACAGCTGCGTCCGTTGCAGCGCGCTGGCAATCGTCGCTATTACCGGCCTGAAGACGTCGCGCTCGTGCTGCGCATCAACGCGATGC
Organism: uncultured Sphingomonas sp.; assembly: GCA_963422345.1. Lineage (GTDB taxonomy): Bacteria > Pseudomonadota > Alphaproteobacteria > Sphingomonadales > Sphingomonadaceae > Sphingomonas. Next base: position 320,467 of record OY729425.1, on the reverse strand, counting down.
TGAATCACGAAGGCTATACGATTCGCGGGGTACAGAAAGTGCTGTCGAGCGAGCGCAAGCGCGTGTTGCCGCAGATTGAGCTCAGCGCGTTACAGGCACTGCGCGACCAGTTGGCGCGAACATTGGCGGAAGACGCTCGTTAAGCTGCAATGTCGGCGTGGTGCTTCAGTGCCCCGCCCCGCTCCGGACGCAGCCAAGCGATGCGGCGTCGATCGCGGTTGCCGCGCCGCGCAGCGCATAAACATCGGCAAAGGGCTGGCCAGTACGGGCCAGTGATTCAACACTCATGCTTCGTCCGGAACGAATCGCCGCGACGATAGCGGCGTCCGTGCGCGCATCGGGCGCCCAGGCATCGGCGTCGCCCGCCACCAGTTCGAACCGACGCTCGCCGATGGACAGGGTTACATGGGCCCGCGCATCACGCGTACGGCTCAGGCGGATATGCAACTGGTTTCGTGCGCCTTGTCCGGGCCAGGTGGCGATACTCGCGAACGGGCGCCCGGCACCCCCTGACTGGACCGGCTGGGCGATGGCAAAGCAGCGTGGCGGACCGGGGTCTGCGAATGCCCCCCAACTACCGAAGACGCCAAGCGACTCGCGCGCGGCCGCTGGTGCCGCCAGCAACACCAGCAACACCACGATAGGCTTCATGCCCGTGAGCCGCCGCGCCCGGTATGGACGATCCGCTCGACGCCTTGCGCAATCATCGCGACGGAACCCTGCGGCAAGCCGGTTGCTGCCGGTGCGTCATAACCCGGCAGATCCGCCGCCCCCGTCATCACCCCGCGCAACACCCGGCTTGAGATACCGTGCATGATGACCAGTCGATCGCCCGGTTCGTTCGCTGTGTCATCCAGCCAGGCCGCAACCCTTGCGGCGATGGCAGGGTAGGTCTCGCCATCGGGCGCTGGCGTCAGCAAGCCAAACTGATGGTCGATGACCGGGCCGAATTCGGCAATGACATCGGCATAATAGCGCCCACCCCAACACCCCATATCAATTTCAGCAAGGCGCGGGTCGGTGCGGGCACCATGCCAGTCCAGCTCAAGATGTTCGGCGATCACCGCCAGGGTTTGCAGCGCTCGCCCGGTCGGCGATGCCCACAAGCTCAGTTCTGGTTTCGCGCCCAGCTCGGCCCGCAACGCCACCCCCATCTCATCAGCCTGGGCAAAGCCGGTGCGGGTCAATGGCGTATGGGCATGATCGCCCTGCAGGCGCCCGGCGGCATTGAAGACCGTCTCGCCGTGCCGCGCGATAAAGTCGCGCCCGAGGCGCCCGGTTCGTGGCGTCGTGATGGAATTCATCGCCGTGGTTTCAACCGGCTGTGGCGCGAAAGCAACAGCTTTCCTTGTTGTCTGAGGTTCATGAAACCGCCTGACCTCTCAAGCATTCAACGTCCCTCGGGCTGTGTTTTGCCCGGGAAAACCATGAATGGAGTTTTGGTTATGCGTATCCTCATCCTTGCCGCCACCGTGTCAGTCATTGCCCTTGGGTCGGCGGTCCCCGCCGCCGCACAGGATCGCGATCCGTTCACCGGCGCGCGCCTTGGCGTGCTCCTTGGCTATGACAAGCTGCAGCCCGGCAGCGGCCAGGGTTCATCGATCAGCGATACCAAAAAGGCTGACGGACTGAGCTATGGCGGCGATATCGGTTATGATGTTGCGCTCGGCGGACTGGTCCTCGGCGCCGAAGCGGAGATCGCCGGCTCGACCAGCGGCGTGACCAACAATCCTGCCGCAGCGGCGGCGCTTGGCTATGGCCGGGTCAAGGCCGGGCGTGACCTGTATCTCGGCGCGCGCGCCGGATTTCATGCCGGTCAGAAGACGCTCATCTATGCCAAGGGCGGCTATACCAACCAGCGGCTTGATCTGACCGCGAGCAACGGCACCAGCACGACGGGCCAGCATTTCAACCTTGACGGGCTGCGCGTCGGGGCCGGTATCGAGCAGTCGATTGGCCGCCATAGCTACGCCAAGGTCGAATATCGTTACTCGAATTACCGCAATGCCCAGCTGGTCTATCCCAATGGCGCCACCACCAGCAATTTCAGCGTTGATACCGATCGCCATCAGATCGCCGTCGGGGTTGGCGTTCGCTTCTGATCCCAACCCGCACGGCTGTCCGGAATATGGGCGGTTGTGCGCCGAATTAGACCGTAAAATCGGGGTCGGAGCGCTTGCTCCGGCCCTTTTTGTCGTTAAGGAAGAAGGTGGCGGATTGCCCTCTTGTGCTCGGCACGTGATGGGATGGAAACGGGGTTGACCCCGGGGGATATGAGATGAAGGCGACGATCGAACGCGCAACCCTGCTCAAGGGGCTCAGCCACGTCCAGTCGGTGGTTGAACGGCGCAATACTATCCCGATCCTGTCCAATGTCCTGATCGAGGCGACCGCCGAAGGCACGCTGAAGCTGATGGCCACCGATCTTGATTTGCAGATCAACGAAAGTGTTGCCGCTGCGGTTGATCAACCCGGTGCGACCACCGTGTCGGCGCACACCTTGTTCGACATCGCGCGCAAGCTTCCCGAGGGTAGTCAGGTCCAGCTTGCCGCCGCTGATGGCAAGATGACGATTATGGCCGGTCGCGCCCGCTTCCAGCTTGGCACCTTGCCGCGTGACGACTTTCCGGTCATCGCCGAAGGCGAGCTTCCGGTGTCATTTGAGCTGCCGGCGGATACGCTCAAGCAGATCATCGACAAGACCCGCTTCGCCATCTCGACCGAAGAAACGCGCTATTATCTCAACGGCATTTTCTGGCACGTCTCGGATGATCCATTGCCGGTGCTGAAGGCGGCGGCGACCGACGGACACCGGCTGGCGCGGGTCACGATTGCCCGCCCGGATGGCGCTGAATCCATGCCGGATGTGATCATCCCGCGCAAATGCGTTGCCGAGCTGCGCAAGCTGCTTGACGAGATTGATGGTTCGGTTGGCGTGTCGCTGTCCTCGACCAAGATCCGCTTTGACCTTGGTCAGGCATTGCTGACCTCCAAGCTGATCGACGGTACTTTCCCGGATTACAGCCGGGTCATCCCGACCGGCAATGACAAGATTCTCAAGATTGACCCGCGCAGCTTTGAGGAAGGCGTTGACCGCGTCTCGACCATCGCCACCGAGAAGACCCGTGCCGTCAAGATGGCGCTCGACCGTGACAAGATCACCCTCTCGGTGACCAGCCCGGAGAACGGGACGGCGGCAGAAGAAGTGTCGGGTGAATATAGCGCGAGCGGTTTCGAGATCGGTTTCAACAGCCGGTATCTGCTGGACATTCTCGGGCAGATCGAAGGCGATGTGGTGGAAGTACACCTCGCCGACGCCGCCGCCCCCACGCTGATCCGCGAAAATGACAAGAGCCCGGCGCTCTATGTCCTGATGCCGATGCGGGTGTGATCCAGCGCCGCTGAATACCGCGTTACCGGTTGTTCATCATGGTGGCCTATTCTGATCTTGACGATGTGTGTCTGACTGACTATTGACATCATTGTTAGTAAGGAATCGAGACATGGCTGCCAAACTCCCGCCTTTCCCCGGCACGACCGGACGCCGCGACTGGCGCACTGCGTTTGATGCGATCCGCAAGTTGATGGCGAATGGTGATGATACCACCCAGGTTTTCCGCATCATGCGCGCGCTCAACGCCGGCAATGCGCCGATGAACTATGCGCGCTTCATCGCCACAGAGGCTGGCGGGAAGATGGCCTATGAGCGGCTGGAGCTCGCGCAGGTCTTTTCCCAGCCCGGCTTTGCCAGGCAATTTGCGGCGGGTACCGTTGGCGCTGCCTATTGCCATTTCCTTGAAAGCACCGGCTATTCCGCCGACGGCCTGGCCGAGGTTTCCAGGATCAACCGCGAAGAGGACATGCTTCACCCCTATGCTTGGTTCGGGCGTCGTATTCGTGACACGCACGACATCTGGCATGTGCTGACCGGCTACAAGGCGGATGAAAGCCTTGGCGAGGCAGCGCTGGTGGCGTTCAGCTATGCGCAGGTTGGCGGGCTTGGCTGGGCCTTTATCGGTGGTGCCGCGGCACTCAAGAGCCTGCAGGTTACCGGGAACACATTGTTCGCGCGCGCCGTGTGGGAGGGCTATCGTCGCGGTCGCAAGGCAAAGTGGATTTCAGCGGAGGACTATCTCCAGTTGCTCCATGAGCCGATCGACGCCGCGCGCCAGCGTCTGGGTCTGGAAGAGCCAATTACCTATCTGCGCGCGCAGCGTGAACTGGGCCCGGAACTGGCATCCTATCTCAGCCAGGCCGAGGCCGGCAGTTCCGAGCCTGAGGCGCGCCTCGCAGCCTGAGGCTGACGCAGGCGTCAAATACCGGCTAAGGCGGGTGCGATGCTGTCGCGCCTCGTCCTGACCGATTATCGCAATCATGCTGATTTGACCCTGTCGACCGGGCCGGGCTTTGTTGTGCTCACCGGCGATAATGGGGCAGGCAAGACCAATATCCTTGAGGCTGTCTCGCTGCTTGCCCCCGGGCGTGGCTTGCGCCGGGCACCGCTTGGCGAGATGGCGCGGCAGGGTGGGCCGGGTGGCTTTGGCGTGGCGGCGACGCTTGATGGCGACACGGTGATTGTTACCGGCGCGCAACCCCCGGCGGTTGAACGTCGTGTCGTGCGCGTCAATGGTGCGGCTGCGGCGGCGACCGCACTGGCCGAATGGGTCACCGTGTTGTGGCTGACGCCCGCCATGGACCGGCTGTTCGCCGCCGCCGCCAGCGACCGGCGCCGCTTCCTCGACCGGTTGACGCTGGCGCTGGCGCCGGGCCATGCCGTCCACAGCAACCGCTATGAAGCGGCCATGCGCGCGCGCAACCGCTTGCTGGCTGAGGATCGCCCGCCGGACCCGGAATGGCTGGGCGCGCTTGAGGCGCAGATGGCGGAACATGGCATGGCGATTGACCGTGCGCGTCGCGACACGGTCAACGCGCTCGCGGCGCGTCTGGCAGTGGTGCCCGATGGCCCCTTTGCCCGCGCTGGGCTTGCGCTGGAGGGGTGGAGCGACACCGACAATCGCCTCGCCACTGATCTCGCCACTGGCCGCGCGCGTGACGCCGCAGCCGGTCGGGCACTTGTCGGGCCGCATCGCAATGATCTGGCGGTCACCCATCTCGGCAAGGCGCAACCGGCCGGGCTCTGTTCGACCGGGGAGCAAAAGGCGTTGCTGCTCGGCCTGATCCTGGCACACGCTGATCTGGTTGCCGAGCGAACGGGTCGCGCACCGCTCCTGCTGCTTGATGAGGTCGCCGCGCACCTTGATCCGCGCCGCCGTGTGGCGCTGTTTGATCGTCTTTCCGGCGCGGGACAGGTGTGGATGACCGGTACTGAACCCGGTTTGTTTGACGCGGTCGATGGGCGTGCGACCAGAATTGCGGTCGGGCGCCCGTAATCCGGTTCCTCTTGCAAGAGGGCCTAAGAATCACGATAATATCCGGCGGCGCACCCTTCGATGCGCTGCGTCCTCCCCGCCTTCGTGGGAGAAGAGGGCCAACCCCTGTATGAAATCGTCGGATTTGTGGCTCGTGGGCTTCGGGCTGCGATGTTGCGCCATGCTGTTTATCGAGCTGGCGTGCTTCGGCTACCTTATCCCCACCTTGTTCAACCTGCACAGTGACGCCGCCAATGTCGTGGCCGCCTTGATTGCGGTCATCGCGCTGGGGGGCGGCTATTTCGCGACCATCGCGCTGACGCGCGAAGTCGCTTCGATTTCGGAGAAGAATGATGATTGAGCGTTATCGCTTTCGTCTTGTCGGCCTGATTACTTTGCTGTTCGTGGTGCTTGTCATGGTGCCAATGACATCGTGCAGCCGGGTTGAGCCCGGCCATGTCGGCATCAAGGTTAGCAACTTCGGTTCCTCAGCGGGTGTGTCGGACAGCGCGCTGGGCGTCGGCTGGTATTTCACCCCGTTCGGCACCAACATTTATGAATATCCGGTCTATACCTCGACCTATGCCTGGTCGGCCAACCCGCATGAGGGGAGCGACCATGATGAGAGTTTCACCTTCCAGGACCGCAACGGTTTGAATCTTTCGGCCGATATTTCGGTTGCGTACCGCGTTGATCCGGTGAAGGCGCCGATCCTGTTCCAGAAATATCGCACCGACATGCGTGGTATTGTCGACGGGCCGATGCGCAATGCCATCCGCTCGGCATTGAATGACGAATCCGCCAATCTTGGCGTCGAGGAAATCTATGGGCCGAAAAAGGCGGCGTTGATTGGCGCGGTGCTGCGCGATGCCTCACGTTACTTTGAGCCCTTCGGCCTGCATGTCGAGCAGCTCTACTGGGCATCGAACATCCGTGTGCCTGATCAGGTGCTCAACCAGATCAATACCAAGATCGCCAATGAACAGGCGGCGCTCGCGGCGCAGGCCAATGTCGCCACGGTACAGGCCAATGCCGCAGCGCGCATTGCCGATGCCGAGGGCAAGGCACGTTCATCGCAGCTGGAAGGTGAGGCGTTGCGCGCCAATCCCGAAATCCTGCGCCAACGCGCAATTGAAAAATGGGATGGCAAACTGCCGACTTATATGGGCAGCGGCGGGCAGTTGCCCTTCATTGTCGAGAAGTAGCGCCGAACGATAACAGCGCTGATACCACCGTCCCTTCGCCGCCAACGCGGCGAAGGGCGGACCGCGCCCATTTTGCTTCCTTATCCGGCGCTGAAACCCTATATGCTTGCTATGGCAAGCACACCCGAAAACAATAACCCCAACCTGCCCAACCAGGGCGACTATGGCGCCGATTCCATCAAGGTTCTGAAGGGCCTCGACGCGGTTCGCAAACGCCCCGGCATGTATATCGGCGATACTGATGATGGCTCGGGTCTCCACCATATGGTGTTCGAGGTTTCCGACAATGCCATTGATGAGGCGCTGGCCGGGCATTGTGATCGCATTGACATCACCCTCAACCCCGATGGTTCGGTCTCGGTGACCGACAATGGTCGCGGCATCCCGACCGGTATCCACACCGAGGAAGGCGTCTCGGCGGCCGAGGTCATCATGACCCAGCTCCATGCCGGCGGCAAGTTCGAGAACACCTCGGACGACAATGCCTATAAGGTTTCCGGCGGGCTGCACGGCGTCGGCGTGTCGGTGGTCAACGCGCTCAGCGAATGGCTCGACCTGACGATCTGGCGCGACGAGCAAGAGCATTATATGCGCTTCGCCTTTGGCGATGCGGTGGCGCCGCTCAAGATTCTCGGCCCGGCGCCCGGCAGGAAGGGCACGCGCGTCACCTTCTTCCCCAGCCCGGCGACCTTCAAGATTACCGAATTTGATTTCGACAAGCTTGAACACCGCTATCGCGAGCTGGCCTTTCTCAACTCGGGTGTGCGCCTGTTCCTCACCGATGCACGGCATGAGGAAAGCAAGACGGTCGAACTCTATTATGAGGGCGGCATTGCGGCGTTCGTGAAATATCTTGATCGCAACAAGGTGGCGTTGATGCCGGAGCCGGTCGCGATCGCCGGGACGCGCGATGATGTGACAATCGACGTCGCACTGGAATGGAATGATTCCTATTACGAAAACGTTCTGTGCTTCACCAACAACATCCCGCAGCGCGACGGCGGCACGCATCTCGCCGCCTTCCGCGCTGCGCTGACGCGCACGATCAACAATTATGCTGACAAGTCGGGCCTCCTGAAAAAAGAAAAGGTCACGCTGACCGGCGACGATATGCGCGAGGGCCTGACCGCGATTGTCTCGGTCAAGCTGCCCGATCCCAAGTTCAGCTCACAGACCAAGGACAAGCTTGTCTCGTCCGAGGTGCGTCAGCCGCTTGAAAGCCTGATGGCCGACAAGCTCGCCGAATGGCTCGAGGAAAATCCGGCGCATGGCCGCGCGATTGTTGGCAAGGTGATTGATGCTGCTGCGGCGCGCGAGGCCGCCAAGAAGGCGCGCGAGCTGACCCGGCGCAAGGGCGTGATGGACATCGCCTCGCTGCCCGGCAAGCTCGCCGACTGCCAGGAGCGCGATCCGGCCAAGTCCGAACTGTTTCTGGTCGAGGGTGACTCCGCCGGTGGCTCGGCCAAGCAGGGCCGCGACCGCCATTTCCAGGCGATCCTGCCATTGCGCGGCAAGATCCTCAATGTCGAGCGCGCCCGTTTTGATCGCATGTTGTCGAGCCGCGAGATCGGCACGCTGATCCAGGCGATGGGTACCGGCATTGGCCGCGATGACTTCAACCTGGCCAAGCTGCGCTACCACAAGATCGTCATCATGACCGACGCTGACGTTGATGGCGCGCATATCCGCACATTGCTGCTGACCTTTTTCTATCGTCAGATGCCGGAGATCATCACCAATGGGCATCTCTTCATCGCCCAGCCACCGCTGTACAAGGCGACGCGCGGGCGCAGTGAGGTCTATCTCAAGGACGACAATGCACTCGACGAGTATCTCGTTGAAAATGGCGTCGGAACGACGGTGCTGGAAGGGGCGGGGGGCACGCGCATGGGCGCCGACCTGCGCTCGCTGGTCGATCATGCCCGGCGGATGCGCACGCTGATGCGCTATGTCCCGCGCCGTTATGACCCGACGATGGTCGAGGCGCTGGCGATGGGCGGGGCGCTGGATCCGGCGGCGACGCGCGAGGAGCGGCTGGCACGTGTTGCCGAGGTTACCCGTGGCCTGATCGCTGCCGATCCAGAGGCGCGCTGGGCGGCGGTGCTGACCGAAGAGGGCGGCATCCATTTTGAGCGCGCCTGGCGCGGCGTGACTGATCATCACATTATCGAGGCCGCGTTCCTCGTCTCGGCCGAAGCGCGCAAGCTGCACGCCCTCGCACTCGAACAGGGCGACAGCTTCGCGCAGACCGCGCGGCTCGTGTCGAGCAAGGCCGCCGCAGCGCAGGCCGAGGTCGATGCCGCGAGCGAAGAGGATGACGACGCACCCGTCGTGCTGGGGAAGGGCGAGACGATGGTCGCGCGACCCAGCCAGTTGCTGGATGCGATTCTTGCCGCCGGACGCAAGGGTCTGGCAATTTCGCGCTACAAGGGGCTGGGCGAGATGAACGCGGAGCAATTGTGGGAAACCACGCTTGATCCGCAGAACCGCTCAATGTTGCGCGTCGAGGTAGAACAGGCTGATGTCGCTGATGAAATCTTCACCCGGCTGATGGGTGATGTGGTTGAGCCACGTCGCGAATTCATCCAGGAAAACGCGCTCAGCGTTGCCAATCTCGACGTGTGATCACCGCTGTAGACGGAACCAATTAAGGTCAATTTGGCCTCAATTGAACTGTCGCTGGCCTCAATTAAACTGAATTGCTTCTCACGAAACCAATTGGCGACCATTGCAAACCTTTAATCTGCCGGCCTCCAGCCGCGAGTTTGAGCGGCGTGGTGGAGGGTCGACACGACGGCATCCACGTCGCCGACCGAGACGAATCCCGCCTTTCCTTTCGCGCGGTCCAGATATGTCGCGGATAACTGCGACCCCGCGACGTCTGGGAGTCCTGCGGGAATTCCCACCGTGTTCCGACTGCTCATCCCACGCCTTGTCTTCAGCGGATCCAATAAGGCCTGAGCATAACTTCCGCTTCGCAGATCAATTCCAGGAGGACGGGGAGCGACCGCGCTAGCAAAGCCCATTGGCGCGTTAGCTATTCGAGGTCGGCGCCCGTAAGAACGCGAGTCTGAGCAGCATGGCGCTCGGCAGCGATTTCGCTGCACAGCTTTCGAGTCTTTTCCTCGACGCTAAAGAGAGTCTCCCCAGCATAGCGCGGCTGCAACCCCTCGACGATGGCGTCGAAATGCGTGTGACCACCGTCGCGCATCCCGAATATGTTCAGAAGATACCCGTCGAACGCCTGACGCAGCGCCTCGAACTGGCCCTGCTCCTCGAGCCAGGGGCGCGTCGTCGCGGATGTCGAGAAGGTGGCGAACCGCTTCCCGCGCAGGACAGCGTCGGGGACGTGGTTCTTGATGTCGCGCGGCGTGAGCGCGGTTCCCAGCACCCTGTCGACATAGCCCTTGATGATCGCGGGCGGCATGCCGAACCACAGCGGATAGACGAACACGATCACGTCCGCTTCACGGAGATGTGCGATCTCATTGGCCGCGTCGCTCGACTTGGGGTGGGCCTGGTGTCCCGGGCGCTGATCCCAGCGCAGGCACGGATCGAAGTCGAGCGCGTAGAGGTCGCGCAAGACCGCCTTCTGCCCGCATTCACGGACGGTGGCGCAGTAGCGCTCGGCCACGGCGTGGTTGAAGCTATCCGCTGCTGGGTGGCCCAGCACGACGACATGGCGCGCGACGGGGTGCGTGTTCAAGGCATATCTCCAATGCGTCGGGCGTAGCGCGAAACCAGCCCACCCGAACCTTTCGGAAAATACGCATAGCCGCCGCACGCGGCGCGTCGGCAGGCACGCCGACCTGCCGCGTATTTCCCGAGGGTCATCGGCAATCGGATCGGGCGCTAGAGCGGTTTCCGTACGAACGGAATCGATAGGGATTCCCTTTACGGCTTGGGTGTGATTCAAACTTCCTGCTGGTGGCAGGAGGCCAGCATGGATGGCACGAACGCTTTCACAGGATCTTCGGGACAGGGTTGTCGCAGCGATTGATGGCGGCCTGAGTTGCCGCGCGGCGTCAGCCCGCTTTGGGGTCAGCGTGTCGAGCGCGATCCGCTGGCGACAACTCGCCCTGAAGCATGGTCAGGCTTTGGCCAAGCCGCGCGGAGGGGACCGACATTCAGGCAAGATCGAGGCGCACGGCGGCTTCATTCGGGAGCTGATTGCCGAGCAGGGCGACATGACGCTGGTCGAGATACAGGCGCGGCTGATCGAGCGCGGCGCCGTGGTTGGGATCGGCACGGTGCATCGTTTTTTTGCCCGGCACGGGATCACGCGTAAAAAAAGACCGGGCACGCGATCGAGCAGGACCGTCCCGATGTCCTGAGGCAACGCCAGCACTGGTTCGAGGGCCAGCTCGACCTTGAACCCGAACGCCTTGTCTTCATCGATGAGACCTGGACCGCCACCAATATGACCCGCAGTCACGGTCGCTGTCGGAAAGGCGAACGGCTGCGGATGGGCTTTCCGCACGGCCATCGCAAAACCACCACGCTGGTCGCTGGTCTGCGTATGACCGGCATGGTCGCGCCGATGGTGCTGGATGGGCCGATCAACGGCGACTGGTTCGAAGCCTATGTGGCGCAGGTTCTGGTGCCCGCGCTGCGGCCAGGCGACGTGGTCATCATGGACAACCTCTCAAGCCACAAACGGGCGGCTGTGAAGGAGAGGATCGAAGCGGCCGGCGCAACCCTTCGCTTCCTCCCGCCCTACAGCCCGGACTTCAACCCTATCGAGAAGGCATTCTCCCGGCTCAAGGCCATGCTCCGTAAGGCGGGCGAACGAACCGTCAGCGGATTGTGGGACTTGATCGGCAGGCTCGTCGATATCTTCCAGCCCAACGAATGCGCAAACTACTTCAGATCATGCGGCTATGAACCTGAATGAACGGAAACCGCTCTAGGAAAGGACTCATCCACGGCGCGCGCGTGATCGCCGCACGCGCCAACCGAACTGCGAGGAACTCCGACATGGCGGCAAGCGCGCTGGACACCATCGAACGCGACACCGCCGATATGGTCGGTGAGAGCGGTCCGCTGTCTCCGGACATGCTCCGCCGCATGCACGGCTACTGGCGCGCGGCGAACTATCTCTCGGTCGGCCAGATATACCTGCGCGAGAACCCGCTGCTCGAAGAACCTCTCACGATCGATCACATCAAGTCGCGGCTGCTGGGCCACTGGGGAACGACGCCAGGGCTCAACATGCTCTACGTCCACCTCAACCGCCTGATCGTCGAGAACGATCTCAACATGATCAACGTGATCGGACCGGGGCACGGCGGCCCGGGACTGGTCGCGAACACCTACCTCGAAGGGTCCTACACCGAACACTATCCGGCGATCGAGCGCAGCCGGAGCGGCATGCACCGCCTGTTCCGCCAGTTCTCCTGGCCGGGCGGCATTCCGAGCCACGTCGCGCCGGAGACGCCGGGATCGATCCACGAGGGTGGCGAGCTGGGCTATTCGCTGGCGCACGCCTACGGCGCCGCGTTCGACAATCCCGACCTGATCGTCGCCTGCGTGGTCGGCGACGGCGAGGCGGAGACCGGCGCGCTCGCGGCCAGCTGGCACTCGAACAAGTTCATCAATCCCGCACACGACGGTGCGGTGCTGCCAATCCTGCACCTGAACGGCTTCAAGATCGCCAGCCCCACCGTTCTGGCGCGGATCAGCCGGGACGAGCTGACCGATCTGCTGCGGGGCTTCGGCCATGACCCTTATTTCGTCGAGGGCGACGACCCGGCCGAAGTCCATCAGAAACTTGCCGGCACGCTCGACGCGGTGCTGGCGCGGATAAAGGACATCCAGGCCGAGGCACGTTCGAACAGCGGTCCGATCGAGCGGCCGCGCTGGCCGATGATCGTCTTCGCGACGCCGAAGGGATGGACGGGCCCCGCATTTGTCGACGGCCTGCCGGTCGAGGGGACATGGCGCGCGCACCAGGTGCCGATCGCGAGCTTCGATAATCCCGACCATCTGCGCCAGCTCGAGCACTGGATGCGCAGCTACGATCCGGCCGGACTGTTCGACGAAGACGGCAAGTTCCGCGAGGACTACGCCTCGCTCGCGCCGACGGGCCACCGCCGGATGGGCTCGAACCCGCACGCCAATGGCGGCGCGTTGTTGAAACCCCTGTCGCTGCCGGACTTCCGCGCCCATGCCGTGCCCGTGCCCGAAGCCGGCCAGACCAAGGCCGAGGCGACGCGTGTGCTGGGCGGTTATCTGCGCGATGTGATGAAGCTCAACCTCGATGCCGCGAACTTCAGGCTCTTCGGGCCGGACGAGACCGCGTCAAATCGCCTCGAAGCGGTATACGAAGTGTCCGGCAAGGCCTGGATGGCGGAGATCGACGCCGTCGATGTGGATCTGAGCCAGGATGGCCGGGTGATGGAGGTGCTGAGCGAGCACCTTTGCCAAGGTTGGCTGGAGGCCTATCTGCTGACCGGTCGCCACGGCCTGTTTTCCTGTTACGAAGCGTTCGTCCACATCATCGATTCGATGGTCAACCAGCACGCCAAGTGGCTGAAGGTCACGAAGGCGATACCGTGGCGCAGGCCGATCGCGTCGCTCAACTACCTGCTGACGTCACACGTCTGGCGGCAGGACCACAACGGCCTGTCGCATCAGGATCCGGGCTTCATCGACCATGTCGCCAACAAGACTGCGGACGTCGCCCGGATCTATCTTCCGCCTGACGCCAACTGCCTGCTGTCGGTGGCCGATCATTGCCTGCGGAGCCGCGGCTACGTGAACCTGATCGTCGCCGGCAAGCAGCCGGAATGGCAATGGCTGGGCATCGATGCGGCGGTTCGGCACTGCACCGCGGGCGCGGGAATCTGGGAATGGGCCGGGGACGACGGAGATCCCGACATCGTGATGGCGTGCGCCGGCGACGTGCCGACGCTCGAGACGCTCGCGGCCGTCACGCTGCTGCGCGACTATGTGCCCGACATTCGCATCCGGGTAGTGAACGTCATCGACCTGATGGGGCTGCAGCCCCAGTCCGAGCATCCCCACGGCCTCGACGATCGGGAGTTCGATGCGCTTTTCACCACCGACAAGCCCGTCATCTTCGCGTTCCACGGCTTCCCGGCGATGGTCCACAAGCTGACCTACCGTCGCACCAACCATCACAACATCCACGTGCGCGGCTTCAAGGGCGAAGGCACCACGACGACGCCGTTCGACATGGTCGTGCTGAACGACCTCGACCGCTACCGGCTCGCGCTGGACGCGATCACGCGCATTCCGCGCCTGAGCGCCCAGATCCCCGCCGCGACGGATCGCTACTGGGCCGCGATCGAGCGGCATAAGCTCTACATCGCCGAGCATGGCGACGATCTGCCGGAGGTTCGCGACTGGCGATGGAGCCGGTGAAGCAGGCGTCGACCGGCAATATCGTCCTTGCGCTCAACAGCGGCTCGTCGTCGCTCAAGTTCGGGCTCTACGACGTCGGCGGGGGTCGGTGCGTCGAACTCAGCGCGGGCGTCATTGAGGGCGTTCACTCCCAGCCACAGCTGTTCGATCGGATCGAAGCCGCGCTGGCGGAGGCGAACATGCCGGCGACCACAGCGATCGGGCACCGCGTCGTCCACGGTGGCCCGAACCTTCGCCGGCACCGCCGGATCGACGACGAGGTTATCACCGAGCTGGAGCAGGCGGTCGCCTTCGCCCCCCTGCACGGTCCGGCGTCGCTGGCGCTGATCCATCTCGCAGGAACCCGCTATCCGACACTGCCGCAGGTCGCGTGCTTCGACACCGTCTTCCATGCGACCTTGCCCGAGGTCGCCTATGTCCTGCCGATCCCGCGCCAACTCTCGCGCGAAGGCGTTCGCCGCTATGGTTTCCACGGGCTTTCGTGCGCGTCGATCGTCCGCCAGCTCGGAAGCGGTCTGCCCGATCGCCTCATCATCGCGCATCTCGGCAACGGTGCCAGCGTGACGGCGGTGAAGGCGGGCCTGTCTGTCGACACGAGCATGGGCCTCACCCCGACCGGCGGAATCGTCATGGGCAGCCGCACCGGCGATCTCGACCCTGGCGTGCTGCTCTATCTGCTGCGCGAGAAGGGGTTGGACGCAGCGGCGCTCGAGGCGCTCGTCGACCAGCAATCCGGCCTTCTCGGCATTTCGGGCATCTCGGCCGACATGCGCACGCTGCATCTGGCGGCGAAGGAGAATGCGGACGCACGGCTGGCGATCGACCTTTTCTGCTACTCGGTGCGCAAGCAGGTCGCCGCGATGGCCGCCGCGATCGGGGGCATCGACATGCTCGTCTTCACCGGGGGCATCGGCGAGAACGACGAGGCGATACGGAACTCGGTCTGCCGAGGCCTCGGCTGGGCAGGGTCCTTCGCCGTAAGTGTCATCGCCTCCCAGGAGGACGAGCAGATCGCGCGGGAAACAGTCGGGGTTCTCACTGGGATCGGCGGTGACGCATGCACCGGGTCTCACGTGCAGGCCCTTCCGTCGGCTCGTGACGGATAGGTGTTTCCCGAGGCCTGACGCATGGGCGCCGCGACCCTAGAACTTCATCATCACGGGCCCGAACCGGCACAACGTGACGGGAAGACTTCGATGCTTCCGCCGGTGAACGGGGAACCATCATGTTTACGGACAACGAAGAAGCCGGCTATCTCCAGCGGCGGGTCGACGTGTCGCTCGGCATGGCGCGGGCGGCGGCGGGCGACTGCGCGCGGATGGCCCATGAAGCACTGGCGGCCGGCTATGGTCGCAGGCTTGCGGCGCTCACGCGCATACCGCAGTCCCGCCAGTCGCTGGCGCCCCCCGAGGCTGCAGGGAAGGTTGCGATGCTTCGCGCGACAGACCGCACGCCTGATCTCTTGGTCGAGGCCTGAAAGTCAGGCGGCCGGGGTTCGGCAGCGGTCGAGCACGAGTCCGCCGAACACCTTTCGTCAGGTCGATTCCGATCGTCAGCGCAACAGGAACGCCCATAGCTTGGAGCAGCAGGTCGCGAGCCACGCCCGCGAAAAGGCCTTTCACAGGTCGATTGTCCCCGCCGCGCTAGGCTACCCTCTGCGGCTGACCAGGCGGCCGGAGCCGACGATCGCGATTCGCTTCAGCAGCTCGGCGCAGGTGAGATAAGCAACAACGATAAGGCCCAAGGTGGCCGTGACGGCCAACGGTGGCGCAGCGAACCCGAACCACCGCGCCACTGGAGTGAAGGGAAGAACCATGGCGACGACGAGCGCGCCCAGCGAAGACGCCGCCAGGATCGGACGCGGCAGGTTGCGCCAGGGTCGGCCATTGGTCCGAATGACGAAGATCACCAGAATCTGCGTCGCCATCGATTCGAGGAACCAGGCGGTGCGGAACTCCGGCGGCGACACGCGGAAGAGGAGCAGCAGTCCCCCGAAGGTCATGAGGTCGAAGACGGACGACAACGGGCCCATGATCGCCGCGAATCGGATGAGCGCGCGCATGTCCCAGACCTGCGGACGCGCTATGGCATCAGGTCGCACACCGTCGAACGGGATGCCGATCTCCGAAAGGTCGTATAGCAGGTTGTTCAGAAGGATCTGTGTCGGGAGCATCGGCAGGAACGGCAGGAAAAGGGATGCCGCCGCCATCGACAGCATGTTCCCGAAGTTCGAACTCGCCCCCATCCGGATGTATTTGATGATGTTGGCGAAGGTCCGCCGCCCCTCCTCGACGCCGTCGGCCACCACCGCGAGGTCGCCGTCGAGCATGATCATGTCGGCGGACGCCTGCGCGACGCCGGCGGCGCCATCCACCGACAGACCGATGTCGGCCGCCTTCAGCGCGGGCGCATCGTTGATGCCGTCGCCCATGTAACCGACGATCGCGCCGCCGGCCTGGAGCGCGTGGATCAGCCGCGCCTTCTGATCGGGCGCAAGCCGGCCATAGGCCTGAATCGTGCGCACCTGAACCGTCAGCGCCGCGTCGCTGAGCGCCGCTACCTCAACGCCCGAGAGCACCGTGTCGGCCGCCAATCCGACCAGCCCCGCCAGCCGCTTGACCACCACGGGATCGTCGCCCGAAAGAATGACCAGACGGATGCCCGCCGCGGCCAGCCGGGAAACGGCAGCGGCGGCGGACGCCTTCGGTGGATCGGCGAATGCGCAGAGCCCTTCGAAAACGAGGTCGGCCTCGTCTGCGGTTTCCAACGCCCGCGGCGGCCCGGTCCACGGCCGCATCGCGACGGCGATCGCCCGAAGGCCTTGCGCTGCAAGTTCCGCCACCTGGGCCAGGATGACGCCATGTTCCGCGAGGGAAAGCGGAATGGCGTTTTCTCCATCCCGACTGAAGCGGCATAGCTTCAGCACCGCCTCAGGGGCCCCCTTCGCGATCAGCAGGCTGCCGTCGGGACCAGCCGCGAGCACCGAACCCAGCCGCCGGCCGAAGTCGAAGACGCGCTGCGTCGATAAGGTCCAACCCTCGGCGGCCTCGGGAGCCGCATTGGTCAGCGCCGCGTCCAGCGCCGCGTTGCCACCGCAAAGGGCTGCGGCGATCGCGCCGATGCGGCAGGGCCGCTCATCGTCCGCACCGGAAGGGCCAATGCTCCTGGCAAGGCTGATCTCCGCCGAGGTCAGCGTCCCGGTCTTGTCGGTGCACAGCACAGTCATCGCACCCAGGTCGTGGATCGAGGCGAGCCGTTTCACGATCACCTTGCGCCGGGCCATGCGCACCGCGCCGCGTGACAGCGTTACCGTGGTGATCATCGGCAGGAGTTCAGGCGTCAGGCCAACCGCCAGCGCGACCGCGAACAATAGCGATTGGAGCAGGGGGCGACCGAAGAAGATGCTGGCCGTTAGGACCACGACCACCAGCGCGATCGTCAGGCGCGCGGTAAGCAGCCCATAGGTATTTAGGTCGCGCTGGAATGGCGATATCTCGTCCGCCTCGCCCAGCGCCGAGGCGGCCGCGCCGAACAGCGTCGCCCGTCCGGTGCCGACCACCAGTGCCAGCGCTTCGCCCGTCTGCGCCACGGCTCCCCGAAAGACTGCGTTCGACGCCTCGGCCGCGGCGAGCGAGGTCACGGCGCCAGCCCGCTTCTCCACCGGATAGGGCTCGCCGGTCAGCGCCGCCTCGTTCGCGGTGAAGGCGCTGCTATCGAGGATCAGCGCGTCAGCCGGGATGATGTCTCCTGCCTGCACGCGGACGACGTCCCCGGGCACCAGCGTCTCGACGGCGACTTCGGCGAAGGAGCCATCGCGCCTGACGGTCGCCCTCAGCGCGACCGACCGGCGCAATACGTCGGCTGCCCGAACCGCATGGCCCTCCTGGACCGTGTCCAGACCGATCGACAACACCAGGATCGCGACGATGATCGAACCGCCGACGACGTCGCCGGTCGCGACCGAGACCAGCCCGGCAGCCAGCAGAATCAGCGAAAGCGGCTCGATCAGCCGCTTGAGGATCGCGCGGAGCGGACTCCGGCCGGCACGGACGGCGTCGGCGTTGGGCCCGGCCTGCCTGAGGCGCTCACGAGCGTCGGCGCTGGTCAGGCCGTCACGGTCGGCGTGAAGAAGCGACAGCAGTGCCTCGGGTGTATTGGTCCAGAACGGCCGCTCGTCCGCGCCGCTCGATGCGGTTTTCGCTTGCACCAGGGGCAGCTCAGGCGGGGTGCAGCGCGGCGGGCACGGCCTTGGACTTGCCGTCGTGAAGCGCGACGAATGCCCTGTAGAGGATGCGGGGGTCGAACGTGCCCTTGTAGACCGGCGGCGCCTTCTTGCGCAGGCCAAGCAGCTCGTAGACGGCGGTCTGTGCCGACCGGATCGAGTATTCGACGGTGAAGACCACATCGTCGGGCAGCTCGCAGAACTGTCCCATGAAGGCGAGGTTGGTCGATCCCGCTGGCACGACCTGCGGCCGATCGCCGGCCGCGCGCGGCAGGAACTGGCTTGTGATGAAGGGCATCATCGAGGGGATGCACGTCGCGGTGCCGAGGATCTCGTCGGCCTCGGTCAGGATCCCGAGGTGGCCGAGGAGCTCGGTCATGATCTCCCGGCCCGAACAGGCGGACATGGGCTTCTTCACATAGTCGCCGGGCGCATCGACCGAGAGACCGTATCCCCAGAACACCGCGACGTCGTCGGGCTGGCCGATGAAATGCGGCTGGTAGGGAATGACGATCGAAGCGAGCCACGCGGATTTCGGAAAGGTTATGAGGCCGCCCTCGCCCGGCATGTTGCCGGTCGCGTCGCGCACGAAGTCGAGAAGGGCCGTATCGTGGAGCGTGGTGGTGAACGAAATCCATTTCGACTGATCGACGTGGTCCGAGAAGACCGATGGCCGGCCAAACGTCGGACGGTTGCGGGCAATCCGCTGCCAGAGCATCCAGGCACCTCCATCGTCCTTGTCGCGCAGCTCGGGCGGGTGGTCCATCCCGCCCGCGGTCGAGCCCTCCGTCATCGATCCGAGGGTGACGAACACATAATCATCCCTGGCGATGCTCAACGAGCGGACGTCGCCGTCATGCCTTACATCGATGCTCCGCGCCGTCGTCTCGCCATCGCGCTCGTGCAGGCGGATGTCGGTGACGCAGCTGTTCATCTGGAAGCGAACGCCGTGCTCGATGAGCCACTTGTGCAGCGGGCGCACCATCGAGTCGTATTGGTTGTAGCGGGTCCGCATGATCCCGTTCAGGCGGTTGAAGCCGTCGACCATGTGGGCGAAACGGACAAGATAGCGCTTGAACTCCACCGCGCTGTGCCACGGTTGGAACGCGAAGGTCGTGCACCACATGAGCCAGAAATTGGTGGCGAAGAAGGATGTGTCGAACTGATCGGCAATGGTCGAGCGTCCCAGCATTGCCTCGGGCTCGATCGCGAGGCGCTCGACGGTGAGTATGTGCCGCTCGGCGAGGCCGAATTCCGGCGCGACCTGGCGCTGGCCGTCGGCGAAGAGACGGGCCTTTGACGAGGTCTTGATCGTCTCGTTCCAGTCGAAGATCTCCTGGGTGACCGTCGTCCCCGCATCCAGCGTCGGGATCGACGCGAACAGGTCGAAGGTGCAGACATACTTGGTCTCCAGCATCCGACCGCCGCGCAGGACATAGCCGCTATCCGCATGTCCGCCGGCGTCGAGGCTTCCGCCAAGCGCCGCACCCTCGTCGAAGATCGTGATGTCACCTCCGCGAACATCGCCGTCCCGGATGAGGAAGGCGGCGGCAGCGAGCGAGGCGATCCCGCCGCCGACGAGATAGACCTGGCCTTCGTGGCGCGGCACGGGGCCGAAATCCCCGTCCGCGTCGGATTCGTTCAGCTCGACAGACATGCGGATTCCTCGGGGGCTCGCTGATGGTCGCAGCGGTGGGGACCAACTTGGGAGGCTGGGAGCATTGCAGCTGCTGCGCCGCCGGGAACAGGATCGGAAATTACCTAGCGTGTGGGTTGATCGGCGATCTCTTAAGGCTCGCGAAGCCAAGCCAACCGCGGCCCGACCGCGCTAACAAGCGCTCCCCGTCCGAGGATCATCATCGCGGAGAGCCAGAGAAGCGCCGGGGCCATTAGGAACCAGCGAAAATCAGAGACCAGCGCGAAGTTGACGCCGCTCATCAGCACGACGGAGAGCAAGCCTGTCGCAACATATACGCAAGGCTCCCACTCTGTGAGGCGGCGGCCCTGAGCGACGCTGAAGGCCGCCCCCATCACCAGCACGCCTACGGCGGCCATCTGCCCGCCCGTCACGAGGAATACCAATTGCAGCCATCCTTCGATCCCCGGCGCGGCGCCGCGAACTGCCTCTAGCGTGGTCGCCGCGGCTCGCAGGTCTTCCGGAAGAAAGCTCGGGCGAGACATGATGAAATAGAGACCGAGGATGACCTGATACATGCCCCACGCACCGAGGAGCGCAGGCGCTAACCTGCCATCAAGCCAGGATCGACCCGCTGCAGGATCGCTGCGCTTTTTCATTTCGCTTCAGCCAGCCACCGCACGAGCGCGAACACGATGCCGGCCACGAACAAGGTGCCGAAGATTGGCTTGGTCCTGGCCGCCAGCCAGACCGGCAGATAGATGTCGAAGTTCGGTCGTGTGTCATCGGTATAGCGCGCCGCGATACTGCCAAGCGGGCAGCGTCCCTTGTTCAAGCCAAGCACCGCGACCTCGACGAGAACGATGGCGATCGCCCATGTAGCCGCCGTGAAGTCGGATGCACCAGCAAACGCCCAGATCGCGGCGATGGCGGATACGAAGAAGGCCCAGACGACCGTATGGATCGCCTTGATCGCCCGGAGGGAAGCGTTCCGGCTGCTCGGATGCTCCGCGATCACGAGGTCA
The DNA here is from genome assembly GCA_963422345.1 of uncultured Sphingomonas sp. Taxonomy (GTDB): domain Bacteria; phylum Pseudomonadota; class Alphaproteobacteria; order Sphingomonadales; family Sphingomonadaceae; genus Sphingomonas. The sequence continues at coordinate 299,624 of OY729425.1, read as the reverse complement.
TGGCCGGATCGACCGGGGGCATGGGCGGGGTTTCAGGGCGGCGCGGATGGCCTCTAGCAGCGGCCGATCCGCGACGGTCTTCAGCAGGATCGTGTCACCGTCTCGTTCTGCGTTCCGAGCGAAGGCGTCGCTGACGTCGGTGCTCCCCAACAGAATAGCGGTCCCGCGCCAGCCAAGGGCCCGCATGCTTTGAACAAGCTCCCCGCCGGCTGTTCCGGTCATATCGACATCGACGACGAGACAGGCAGTCGCGCGGGCGAGCGGGTCGGCGATCAAGGCGGCGCCCGTCGCATAGGACCGGACGTCGAAGTTCTCGGCGCGCAGCATCAACTGCCGGTTGCGACGCACGGTCGCGTCACCATCGACGAGCGAGACACCGGTCCGTGCGTCCGGTGCCTCCGTAACCTCAGCGTGCATCTGATCACCGTCCTTGTTCCCACGCGCACGGTGAAAGCAATTGGAGGCTGCGTCTGTAGGTAATAGGCGCAAATGACTGGGCCTAGTCGCGTTCGCCCAGTCCCGCGGCGAACGCGATGCGAAGGACCTCGGAGAGACTTCGGGCGTGGAGTTTCACCATGAGCGCGGCGCGGTGGGCCTCGACGGTGCGCGTCGAGATGCCGAGTTCGAACGCGGTGATCTTGTTGGGCTGTCCCTTCACGATGCCCCGCAGGACGTCACCCTCGCGAGGGGTCAGGGCCGCGAGCCTGACGACCGCTTCGGCGGCATCCAGCTGGACCCGGTCTATGTCGTCGATGCGGCGGAAGCCTTCCTCGATCGCCGCCAGCAGCGCGGCCTTCTGGAACGGCTTCTCGAGGAATTCCACGGCGCCGGCCTTGATGGCGCGCACCGCCAGCGCGATGTCGCCGTGGCCGGTCAGCATGATGACCGGCATCTCGATGCCGCGCTCGGACAGGCGCCGCTGGACGTCGAGCCCGTCCAGTTCCGGCATCCTGATGTCGAGCAGCACGCATCCGCGCATCTCGCGGTCCGCGGCGGCCAGGAACGCGACGCCGGACCCGTATGCTTTGACCGCATAGCCGTTGGTTCGCAGCAGGAACCCGGCGGAAAGGCGGATCGCCTCCTCGTCGTCGACCAGATGGACGAGGCGTTCAGCGGGCATCGGTATTCTCCGGGTCGGCACGCACCAGTGTGAAATGGAAGGCGGTGCCACCCCCATCGACGGGCGTCGCCCAGATCCGGCCGCCGTGCGCTTCGATGATCGTCCGGCAGATCGACAGACCAAGGCCCAGCCCGTCTTCCTTCGTCGTCGCGAAGGCCTGGAACAGCCGGTCGGACATGTCTGCCGAGATGCCCGTGCCGGTGTCCGCGACGGTCACCTGGACGCAGCCTGCGGATTCCCGCGCGGTGGTGATGGTCAGGTCACGCGTCGGGCAGTCCTGCATCGCCTGGAGCCCGTTGCGGATCAGGTTGACGAGAACCTGCTCGAGCTGGACGCGATCGACCAGCACCTGGTGCGGTTCCGGATCCAGCGACATGATGACGCGAATGCCGGATTCTCGCGCGCCGATCAGTCCAAGGCCTGCCGCCTCGTTGACCAGCGCATCAAGGTTCTCGGGCGTGCGGCCGACCTCTCCGTGCGCGACGAATTCGCGCAGGCGGCGAACGATATCTCCCGCGCGCAGCGACTGGCCCGCAGCCAGATTCAGTGCCTCGCGGATCGTCTTGAGTTCCGGCGTCTGCGCGTCGACCAACATGTCGCGCGTCGTCTCCAAATAGTTCGCGATCGCTGTGAGCGGCTGGTTCAACTCGTGCGCGAGCGTCGACGCCATCGTTCCCATCGCGCTTAGCCGGGAGATGTGGATGAGTTCGGACTGGAGTTCGTGCAGCCGTTGCTCGGTCAGGCGGCGCTCCGACAGGTCGCGGATGAAACCGGTGAAGATGCGCTGTCCGCCGCTCGACGTCTCGCCGACCGCCAGTTCCATGGGAAACGTCTCGCCGTTGCGGCGCAGCCCGATCGCGATGCGGCTGCTGCCGATGACGTGCCGTTCGCCGGTCGCCCGGTATGTCGCGAGATACCCGTCGTGCGTGGCACGGTCGGCCTTGGGCATCAGCATCGAGACGTTCTCGCCGAGCACCTCCGCCTCGGCATAGCCGAACAGCTTCTCCGCTGCCGCGCTGAACGAGGAGATGCGGCCATGTTCCTCGATCACGATCATCGCGTCGGGCACGGTGGCCAGGATCGAGGCAAGGTGGCGCTCGCGGCCAGCAAGTGCCTTCTCAGCGGACTTCTGGTCGGTGATGTCGCGAACCACTTTGCCGAAACCACGCAACTCGCCGTCGTCGTCGTAAAGCGCCGTGATCGTGACGTTGGCGAGAAACTCCGAACCGTCCTTGCGGACGCGCCAGCTCTCCTCCTCGACCCGGCCCTCCGCGTGCGCACGCGCCAGGTCCGCGGCGGGCTTGCCCGCCGCTATCTCGTCGGCCGGATAGGACCTCGAGAAATGGTGCCCCACGATCTCGGCCTCGCTCCATCCCTTGATCCGCTCGGCGCCGCGGTTCCAGATCGTCACCCGGCCCTCGGGATCGAGCATGTAGATCGCATAGTTGGTGGCCCCGTCGATCAGCAGGACCAGTTCGTCCGCGAACGATGCCGCGGACCTTCGGGACGCATCCGATCCGCCGGCAACCTCGGGATGCTGCGAAATCTCCGGCATGGCGGATCAGTATAGCAATAGAGGGCCGTAGGCGACGACCAACTGTATGGTCATCATCAGCGATAGCCCCCCAAGCGCGATCGTCACGCGGTGATTGGACGCCCGTGTCCTGGGGGCAGTCCTCGCTGATGAAGATGTATGCATTGGTTCGCTTCCCGGTCGATCGAACCGCTTTATCCCGATGTCGCAAGCCGAGGATATTGATGAAAATACGCACCTTCCTGCGTAGTTTCCGAACGTATCGCGCCTTTCCGCCCCAGGTTACGGAAACTCGCATTCGGCCGGGCCGGTCGCTCCCACGCTAACCCAGGCGATTCATAATGTGCTTCTCCGCAACCGCCAGCTTCACTGCCGGGGCGGCGCTCCTGATCGTAGGAACGGCGACGGCACGCCGCGCCCGCACGAGCGCGGAATTGCCGTTTGCCCTGATCCCCGCGCTGTTCGGTGTCCAGCAGCTCATGGAAGGCGCACTCTGGCTCACCTTCCCGGACAAGGCGCCTCTGCTGAACGTGGTGCTGACCTACGCCTATTCCGTGTTTTCGCACGTGTTCTGGCCGATATACGTGCCGGTCGCGGTGATGCTGATCGAAGGGACGCGCTGGCGCCGCAACGCAGCGATGGGCATCGCGGTGGCGAGCGGCGCGGCGGGGCTGTATCTGCTCTACGCCTTGATGACCCAGCCGATCGTCGCCCGCGTGGTGGGGCATCACATCAGCTATCTGTCCCCGCACTTCTACGGCGTGGTCGTGATGGCCCTCTACCTGCTGGGCACGTGCATCAGCCCGCTCTTCTCGACCCACCGCATGGTGCGGGCGTTCGGCGTTGCGGCGTCGATATCGTTCGTCGCCGCCTACGTCTTCTTCGAGCTGTGGTTCATATCCGTCTGGTGCTTCCTTGCGGCGGTGATGAGCGGGATCGTGCTCCTCCATTTCTCCCGACCCCGCCCGCAGCGTCGAGGGTCCGCGTCGCCCGACGGCAGAGCAGGAGGGACGAGGCTCGCTAGGTAAATCCCGACTCTCGCGATGGCCCCGCGGGAGCAGGTATCTGGCGATCTCGGCCGGAGAGATTCCGGCCTCGCTATGACCCGGCTGAGGCGACAATGGCTAACGACGACCTTGCGACGCACCTACCGATCCTGCTGCGGCCCGATCCCAAGCGGGTTGTGATCCGCCCCTTCGTGCCCGCGGACGACCCGCCGGGATTCGCGGTCGATGGTCGCCCCCGCGCCCAGCGGATCGCCGACCGCGTCATGGCGCTGAGCGATGCCGATCTCCGGGTCGATCTGGATCGGGTCACGGCCGGCCTTTCCGAGCGTCACCGCGACGTGAACATGGTCCTCCAGCGACGTTTCCACGAGGTGAACGGTCTGTTGATCGATCACTGCTCGGTCACGGAGGAGCAGGCCCTGCTGATCGGGGCCTGTTTCAGCGAGGAATACGCGTTCGAGGCCGCGGCTTTGTTCAACCCGAGCATCGTCGCCCATCCGGATCAATCAGGCGTGCAGCCGGGCGACGTGCGTTTCATCCTCTCGCTGCGTGGCGTGGGCGAGGGCCATGTGTCGTCCGTCACCTTCCGAACCGGAATCTGCGGCGCGGACGGCACCGTCGCCGTCGATGCGCCGGGTCTCCAGGCGGTCGCGCCGCGGATCGAGAGCATCCCGGGCGGCGCACCCGACGACCCCGGCGTCCGGCTGCTCTGCGAGGACAGCCGCGACCTTTCGGAGGTAGTGATCTTTCCGATGACGCTCAATCAGCGCCACGGGATAGAGGACGTGCGCCTTGTCCGGTTCGTCGACGACGACGACAACGTCACCTATTTCGGCACCTACACAGCCTTCAGTGGGCAGGCGATCCGACAGGAGCTGCTCCGCACGACCGACTTCGTGACCTTCGAGCTGAACGCCCTTCGCGGCGATGCAACGGCCAACAAGGGAATGGCTCTCTTCCCGCGCCGGATCAATGGCCGATACGCCATGCTCGGGCGCCAGGACCACGAGAACATCTGGCTGCTGACGTCGGACGATCTCTACAACTGGGAGGGTGGGACGAGGATCGTGTCGCCTCGTTGGGACTGGGAGTTCGTCCAGATCGGGAATGGGGGCTCGCCGATCGAGATCGACGAGGGTTGGCTGGTCATCACGCACGGCGTCGGCGCGGTGCGCAACTATTGCCTCGGGGCCTGCCTGCTCGACCGCGACGATTCCACGAAACTGCTCGCGCGAACGACATACCCGCTGCTTCAGCCGAGGGCCGAGGAACGCTACGGATACGTCCCCAACGTCGCCTATACCTGCGGCGCGATGGTCCACGGCCGGACGCTCGTCCTGCCCTATGCCCTGGCCGATAGCTTCACGACCTTTGCGACGGTGCCCCTCGATCGGCTACTCGCGGCAATGGCGTAGGTAGTTCCCGAGCCTATCGGCGCGGACGGCAACGCTGCAGCTTCCTAGGGACAGGAGATCCGACATGACCGCGACCAGCATAGCGCCCCAGAGCAGCAGACTAGACATCGTGCGATGCGCCTCGACGGGTGCGTTCGCGACGCTGCTGATGTTCCTGCTCTGCTGGGTTGCGACCGCACTGTATGCGCCGCTCGCGCACAGCTTCATCTCGCTGTTCACGATCCGACCCGTCGGCTCGACCGACGCTTTGTGGATGGGGAGCCTCAGCGCCTTCATCTTCGGCGGAGTCGCAGGCGGGTTCGTCGCGCACTGCTATAATCTGGCCGGCCGCCTCCTGGGACGCTGACCGCCACGCGGCGCAACCCCGAACCGGCTTGCGATCGGTCCTCCAGATGGTCGATCGGCGGAAGCGGGGTTTCAATGGCCGAGGCCATCCGATCGACACTGCGGCTTCAGCGCCGGGGTCCGCGACGCCCGGCGTTGGACCCATCGTCAGCCGCGATCTTCGCCGTGGGCGCCCCAGCAGCGCTAGGTAGTTTCCGACCCTGACGCAGCCCGCGCGGACCGGGCATCCCGACATTGCCGAACCACGGTTCCGTCGACCAGGCATCGTGGAAATACCAACAGGAGCAGAGCCATGACGACGAAGATCGATACGTCCGCCGATTCCGGTTCGACCCACAGCTGCTGCGGCGGCGGTGCCAAGGACACGGGAACGGCTACATCGACGGCCGCGCAGCCGGCGGTCGACGCCGCACCGCACTCCACGTCCGGCGCTCCGGCCCAGAAGAAGTCGGGATCGTGCTGTGGCGGCAGTGCTGGTGCCACGCACCACTAGGGCGCCTCGGCGCTACTATGGCTCGGCCGGTGTCGAATTGCCGATCAAGTTGAGCCGCGCCGCCGAACCCCGGCGATGGTTGCCCGAAGGTGAGCGCCAGTCGGCGACCGCAACCGGCGAAACGGCCTCAGGGTCGGCCTGAGCGACGATCGGCAGTCCCTGCGAGGTCCGAGCTTTTCCATCGATCGAGCGAAGCGCTCGTCACATCCTGCGAGAGAAGCGATGCCAGAAAGCTCCAGTTCGATTCGACCGATGGACGAGATGGACATGCCGCGGTCGCACGATACGCATGCGGGACCGGCCGACGAAGGGCCAAGGAAGGCGGAAGGCACCAGCACCCGAGCCGCAGGTCCGGCCGTCGAGAGTTCGGCCCCCGCGCGAACGGAGCCGGCCGGTCACGGGGACGCTCGCGATGGTCGCAAAGCCCACGACATGCGCGCCGGCGATGCCATGGCCGAGGAGATGGGTCACGGCGGTGGCCAGGATCTGGCTGCCATGGTTCGGGACATGCGCAACCGCTTCTGGATCGCGCTCGCGTTCAGCGCCCCCGTCTTCATCCTCTCACCGATGGGCCTGGATTTCCTCAGGGTCCCCGTCCCGTTCGGGCTGAGGCTCGAACTCGTCCTGTTCGTGCTGGCGAGCGGCGCGATCCTCTACCCGGTCTGGCCCTTTGTCGTCGCCGCCTACCGGGCGATCCGCGCCGGCATCGCCAACATGGCCGTCCTCGTCGTCCTCAGCGTCGGCACCGGCTACCTGTTCAGCGTGGGAGCCACGTTCATCTGGGGCGGCCAGAACTTCTACGAAGCCGCGGTGATCCTGCTCGATTTCATCCTGCTAGGTCACTGGCTCGAGATGCGCGCGAGAGCGGGTGCGTCGCAGGCGATCCGATCGCTCATGGATCTCGCACCGCCCAAGGCGATGGTGCTGCGCGACGGCAAGGAAGTCGAGGTGGCCACCTCCGAGGTCGCCGCCGGCGACATCGTCGTGATCCGGCCTGGCAACAAGATCCCGGTCGATGGCGTGATCACGGAAGGATCGTCCTCGGTCGATCAGTCGATGCTCACGGGCGAGTCAATGCCGGTCGACAAGAAGGTCGGCGACACGGTCATCGGCGCCACCATCAACAAGAGCGGCACCTTTCAATACAGGGCGACCAAGGTCGGCGCCGATTCGGCGCTCGCGCAGATCGTCAAGCTCGTCCAGGACGCGCAAAACTCGAAAGCGCCCGCGCAGCTTCTGGCGGACCGCGCCGCGCAGTGGCTGGTCCTTGCGGCGATCGTCATGGGCCTTGGCACGTTCGCGGTCTGGTATTGGTGGATGGGCGAGCCCCTGCTTTTCGCCGTCAGTCTCACGATCACGGTATTCGTCATCGCCTGCCCCGACGCGCTCGGACTCGCGACGCCAATGGCGATCATGGTCGGCACCGGCCTCGGCGCGCTCAACGGCATCCTCTTCAAGAACGCGTCGGCGCTGGAGGACGCGACGAAGCTCGACGTCATCGTCTTTGACAAGACCGGCACGCTGACAATGGGCCAGCCTGAGGTCGTCGAGCTGGTTGTGGCGACGGGAACGGACGAAAGACAGCTTCTCGCGAACGCAGCCGCCGTGGAAGCGGGCTCCGATCACCCCTTGGCGCAGGCGATCCTTCGCCGCGCTGCCGGTATCGACCTGTCCAAGGCGTCCGCCTTCCTGAACGTGGAGGGCAGGGGCGCCCAGGCTGACGTCGATGGCAAGCGGGTCCTGCTGGGCAACAGGCTCCTGATGACCGAAAACGCGATCGACCTCGGCGAGCTCGGCGCGAGGTCCGAGGCGCTGCAGGGTGCAGGAAGAACCGTCGTCCACATCGCGGTCGCCGGCAAGATTACCGGCCTCCTCGCCATCGCGGACGCTGAACGGCCGACCGCCAAGGCCGCCATCGCCGCGCTTCGGGAGCGCGGTCTCGACGTGATCATGATCACCGGTGACAACCGTGGCACCGCGACGCGCATCGCCGCTGCCATGGGCATCGAGAACGTGCTGGCCGACGTGCTTCCCGGCGACAAGGCGGGCAAGATCAAGGAGCTGCAGGCGCAGGGCAAGAGGGTCGGCATGGTCGGCGATGGAGTGAACGACGCGCCCGCTCTGACCCAGGCCGATGTCGGTTTCGCGATCGGCGCCGGCACCGACGTCGCGATGGAGAGCGCCGACATCGTGCTGATGAAAAGCGATCCGTTCGATGTCGTCGGAGCGATCGAGCTCTCGCGCGCCACGCTCAGGAAGATGCACCAGAACCTGTGGTGGGCGGTCGGCTACAACGTGGTCGCCTTTCCGCTCGCCGCCGGCGTGCTCTACCCATTCCTTCTCGGACCCAGCATCGCCGCGCTCGCGATGTCGGGCAGTTCGGCCTTAGTCGCCGTCAACGCCTTGCTGCTCAGGCGAACAAGGCTGACCGGGATCGTGAGCCGGCAGCCGGGCGCGCAACCCGACCCGACACCGAGCCCGGCGTGATGGAAGCGCCCGTGTCGACGACCGGCGTGCCGAACGGCACCATGGCGGCCCTGATGCTTTCGGTATCCACGGTTTCGCTCGGGTTCGGCATCGTGCTGCCGTCGCTGCCCTTCCTGATCGAACGGCTCCTCGGCGCGGGTGGCGATGCGTCTCAGGTATCGCACGCGACAGGCCTGTTAACTGGCCTCTACACGCTGTCACTGTTCCTGTTCGCTTCGCTCTGGGGTCGCCTGTCCGATCGCTTCGGGCGCCGACCGATCCTGTTGATCGGCTTGCTCGGGTTCAGCGGGACGATGCTGACCTTCGCCTTCATCGACGGCCTGCCCGCGATCTACGCCGAGCGCTTCCTGAGCGGCATGTTCGCGGCAGCCGTGACGCCCATCGCGCTCGCCACGATAGGCGACCTTGCGGTCACCGATGCGGTGCGGGCGCGTCGGCTGACCCTCGTCAGTCTCGCCGGCATCAGTGGATTCCTCCTGGGGCCGATGCTCGGGGTGTTCGTAGCGCGCGGCGCGACCATCCTGTTTCCGGGCATGAACGACGTAGGACCGCTTGCAATACCGCTCATGGGAACTGCGGTGCTGGCCTTGGTCTCCGCTTTGGCAGCGATGGTGACCGTGCCCAAGTCAGGAGCAGGCGAAGCCGGGGCGGAGGGCGAATTGGTCGCCGCCCGACCCGCCAACCGGCTCGTGCCGAGGCTCCTCGCGCTCTCGTTCATCGTGTCCGCCGGGATCGGCGTATTCGAGGTCGGCCTGGCGCTGCGCGGGAAGCAGGAGCTCGGCCTGACGCAATATCAGATCGCGATGATGTTCACCGAATGCAGCCTGGTGATGCTGGTCGTCCAGTCCGTGGTCTTCTCGCCGTGGATCAGGCCGGAAACGACGCGCTGGCTCATCGCACCGGCATTCGCGATCCTGGCTGTGGGCATATTCCTCGTCCCGCATGCCCCGAACTTCATGCTGATGCTTACGGTCATCGGAGCCGTCGCGGCGAGCGCCGGGGTGCTCTCGCCGATCCTGACCTTCTGGATATCGAGCAAGGCCGGAAAGGCGCAGGGTGCCCAACTCGGCAAGCAGACCGCCGCCGCAAGTCTCGGAGCCGCCTTCGGGTCGGCCGCGGGCGGTTTGCTGTTCGACGTGTCCTGGCTACCTGACGCTTCGTTCGCGATTGCCGCCGTGCTGTCGGTCGCCGCCGTCCTGCTGAGCCTCCGTCTGCCGAAGCTCCTCGTCGGTCATGAAGCTCGGCAGAAGACCGAGCCGCCCCCGGTGAGCTCAGCCAGACCCAGGCATTTCGCCGTGCCCGGATAACGCGCGCCGGTTCCAATCACTTCAACCTCGAAGGATCACTCAATGTCAAAAAATCACGCGATCGTCGCCGTCTTCGACAGTCATCAGGCGGCTGAAAGTGCCGTTCGCTCGCTCTCCGATGGCGGTCTCGACATCAAGCACTTCAGCATCATCGGCAAGGGATACCACAAGGAGGAGCAGATCCTCGGCTTCTACAACGTCGGTGACCGCATCGCTTCCTGGGGCGGAACCGGCGCATTCTGGGGCGGCCTATGGGGACTGTTCGCGGGCGGTCTGTTCATGACGGTGCCGGTCATGGGCCCGGTCATCGTGCTCGGACATTTCGCGGCGATGGTGTTCGCCGCTGCCGAAGGTGCCGTCGTCGTTGGGGGGATGGGCGCGCTCGGGGGCGCGCTGTCCAGCCTTGGCATCCCGAAGGATAGCGTGATCGAATACGAGACCGCTCTGAAGACCGACAGCTTCCTGCTGATGGCCCATGGCTCGGTGGAGGAGATGGCCCGCGCCAAGGCGCTGCTCGATTCCGCCTCGCCCATACGTATCGACCTGCACCGCGATGTGGTGGAAATGCCGGACGTCCCCGTTGAACGTGCCGCGCTGGAGGAGGTGAACTGACTGACGATGCCATGTGCTTCTGCCGGTGCCAAATAACGCTGCGGTAGGCGATGAACTGATCTACCATGCCGAAAGAGGGAAACTTCGGATCGCATGATGCGCTTGGTAATAGGCCGATCCCGCATCGCTCGACACCGAGGATCCCCACCTTGTTCGGCATGCCCCTTTCGACCAATTTAGAGAAAGAGCATGTTTTTAATGAAACTGACCCTCGGGTCCATTGCCCTCGTGCTTGCAACCGGCACGCCGGCTTTTGCGCAGAACGCCATGATGAGTTCCGGGAGCATGCAGCCGGGCGGCATGAAGATGACGAAGTCGCAGATGGCGAGCATGAACCGGTGCAAGAAGATGTCGCATCACATGATGATGAAGAACCGGACGTGCATGAAGATGATGAAAATGCATCCGAAGATGATGCGCGGAGACGGCATGATGAATGGCGGTGCGATGGACAAGAAGCACTGACAGGACCGGAACGATGTCCCTGGAACCTTGTTTCCAGGGACGCCCCGGGGGGCACTTGCCGGTCACGCGACGCGAGTATCTCGTCTCCGGCCCTGGGCGGCATCAGACCGCTTGCAATTCCCCTCATCCACCCACCATGCGAGGGCGGTCCCCACGCTGCGGGGAAGCTGCAACTCGGTCTGACGCCATCGAGCTCGGGGAAGGCTCACCCGAGCCTTCAAGTGTCGCCTCCGATCCCGACACGGACGTATATCCCGGCCTGCTCGGCGGTCACCGCCTGCACTTCGCGGCGCAGCATCAACCGCGCCCGCGCAAGTCCCTGGTCGATGGCGGCCGACGGCCGGCGGACGCCCCGGGTGAGCAACCTGCCGTCCCAGCCAAAGCTGCAGCCATCCCTCGCGATAAGCAGCGCGGGTCCGCCGTCCACTTGGGCCCAGAGGCGGCAACCGGGCCGGACCTGGGGTTGGTCGCCGCCGACCGTTATCACCGTGAAGCCGCGCGGAGCGTCGCTGCCACGTAGATTGTCGAACACGAGCAGAATCGCGTCGCGACAGACGGATGCCGCCATCTCTGCGAGGACCAAGTCATGGACGTCGCCGGGTGCGCGGTTGACGCCCACCCACATCACGCTTTCTGCGTCTTCGGCTGGATGGGGCGGCTTCGCGAGCATCGCCTTCACGGCGAAGATGTGGGCGTTGCGATTGTCGATCCTGGGATCGTGGGGCAGGTTGGCGATCATGTTCTCTCCTTCCGCGAGCACGCGCGCGGCTGTGCAGCGAGCGGTTTTCGGTGGCTCGGATTCTGTTTTCGGGTTGAATTGATGAGGGGAAAAAGCGCCGCCTGCCGGCGGCGCGTTAAGTGAATCTTAGGAGCTTGAGTGTGTAAGCTCCGCTGGGGCGGTTGCCCGAAGCTGAATACCTTTTCCCCTCTAACTGCTGATTCACTTCAATAACTTCTGTGAAGCGCGCGCGTGCGCGCGCAGGTAGGGTGGAGGGTCCGCGTGACGGACCCTCCCTTCGCTCAATCCGCGTTCGCGAACGCCTGGTTCATCGTGTGGATGTCGAGAACCGTGGGAAGCATCCCGATGGTGGAGACGACCGGGATGTGGCCAGGCTTGCGGGCGGCGCGCGTCGTGACGGCCTCCAGGGCGAGGTCATAGCCGTGGTCGTGGTAGCGGCCTGCCATCCCGCGGGCGACGAGCCGGCCCTTCGAGCTCACCTTGATCACCAGCCCCAACTCGGCGAACACGATGATCGCCTTGCTGCGGCGGTCGTTCTTCCAAAGCCGACCGTCGCGCAGGATCATCGTCTCGGTGAGGCCGTCGGTCACCACGACGTGATAGGCCACCGGACCGCGCGCGGGGTCGGCGTCGAACGACGGGTAGACGATCTTCCAGTTCTTGCGCAGGCCGAACTAGGCGAGTTCGTGCTGGTCGCGGTCGCTTGGCACCGGGCCGCCGATGAACAGCGTGTCGCATTCCGGGCGCGGCTTGCGTGTGGGGGCGCTCATCTCGTGGCTGATCGCGGTGATCATGTGGTTCATGGCGTGTTGGTCGGATTCGGTGTTCATGGTCGTCCTTTCGGCGCGGAGGCTTCCGCGCTGTGACGTTGGGGATTTCGTGCCCGCCAAGGTTCGCTGGCACGACGAATGTTCTCTTGGTTTGATCGCTGCGGCGGCTGGCTCAGGGCTGCATCTCTTTTCCTCTCTCCTGATGGGATCGAAGAAACCGCTCGTGCGGTTCGACGGGCGGCCGCTGCCGCCCCCCCCCGTGCGCAAAGGCGCGCGCGCCCCCTGCATGGCGATTTCGCCCGCCAAGGGATCGCTGCTTGCTGCAGCGTTTTTTTTCGTGGAAGCGCCCTATCGCCACGACGCGAGCGAGCGTCGACGATAAGAGGGTATCCGCCCGATCGCAGGCGTCTCAGGACCTAAAGGTGGCGGCGACGCATGAGCAGATAGGCCGCAGGAATGACCAACATCGAGAGCAGCGGCGCCGTCAGCATGCCGCCGATCATCGGGGCGGCGATCCGGCTCATCACCTCCGACCCCGTGCCCGTGCCGACCAGGATCGGCAGCAGGCCAGCGAGGATCACCGCGACCGTCATCGCCTTCGGGCGGACCCGAAGAAGCGCCCCTTCGCGCACCGCCGCCTCGACGTCATCGCCATCCGGTGCCGGACCGCGATCGGCGAGCGCGTGCTTCAGGTAGATCAGCATGACGACGCCGAACTCGGCCGACACACCCGCTAGCGCGATGAACCCGACGCCCGTCGCGACCGACTGGTTGTAGCCGAGCAGGTAGAGCAGCCACACGCCTCCCGTCAGCGCGAACGGCAGCGTGCCCATCACCAGCGCCGCCTCGTCGAGCCGGCGGAACGTCGCGTAGAGCAGCAGGAAGATGATCAGCAGCGTCGCCGGCACGACGATCTTCAGGCGCTCGACCGCGCGCTGGAGGAACTCGAACTGGCCGGTGTAGCTGACGCTGATGCCGGGCGGCAGCTTCACCTTGGCAGAGATTGCCTGCTGCAGGTTTCCGACGATCGTGGTCAGCGGCGCGCCGCGGCCATCGACATAGATCCACGTCACCGGCCGGCCGTTCTCGGTGCGCAGCATCGGGGGCCCGTCGCTGACGCTGATGTCGGCGACGGTGCCGAGCGTGACCTGCTGAAGAGACGGCGTCAGGACCGGCAGGTTGCGCAACGCATCCACGCTGTCGCGGAGCTCGCGCGAGTAGCGCACACTGATCGGATAGCGCGCGAGTCCCTCGACGGTCTGGCCGACGGTCTCGCCGCCGATCGCGCTCGATACCACCGACTGGACGTCGGCGACGTTGAGCCCGTAGCGGCCCGCCGCCGCGCGGTTGATCGTGACGTCGATGTAGCGCCCGCCGGTGAGGCGTTCGGCGAGCGCCGAACTCACCCGCGGCACCGTCTTCGCCACCTGCTCGATCTCCCGCGCGGTCGCGTCGATCTCGGCCAGGTTGGAACCCGCGACCTTTATGCCGATCGGGCTCTTGATACCGGTCGACAGCATGTCGATGCGGTTGCGGATCGGCGGTATCCAGAAGTTGGCGAGCCCCGGCACCTTCACCGCATGGTCGAGCTCGTCGATCAGCTTCTCCTGCGTCATCCCCGGCCGCCACTGGTCCTTCGGCTTGAACCGGATCGTCGTCTCGAACATCTCGAGTGGCGCGGGGTCGGTCGCGGTGTCGGCGCGCCCGGCCTTGCCGAACACGCTCTCGACCTCGGGCACGGTCTTGATCAACCGGTCGGTGAGTTGCAGCAGTTGCCCGGCCTTGGCCGTCGAGATGCCCGGCAGCGCCGAGGGCATGTAGAGCAGGTCGCCCTCGTTCATCTGCGGGATGAACTCGCCGCCCAATTGGCTGATCGGCCAGATGCTAGTCGCGAACACCAGAGCGGCGATCACCAGCGCCTGTTTCGGTCGCGCCAGCACCCAATCGAGCGCGGGGCGATAGATGCGGGTGAGCGCGCGGTTGATCGGGTTGGCAGATTCCGTCGGAATGCGTCCCCGGATGAGATAGCCCATCAGCACCGGGATCAACGTGATCGACAGGATCGCCGCGCCTGCCATGGCATAGGTCTTGGTGAAGGCGAGCGGCGCGAACAGCCGGCCTTCCTGGCCCTGCAGCGAGAAGATCGGCACGAACGAGAAGGTGATGATCAACAGCGAGAGGAACAGCGCGGGGCCGACCTCGACCGCAGCGGTGGTGATAACGCGCCAGCGTTCAGGTCCCGCCAGAATTTCGCCGGGATGATCGCGATCCCAATGTTCGAGATGCTTGTGGGCGTTCTCGATCATCACAACGGCCGCGTCGACCATCGCGCCGATGGCGATGGCGATGCCGCCCAGCGAAAGGATGTTGGCGTTCAGCCCCTGGACGCGCATCGCGATGAAAGCGGCGAGAATGCCGAGCGGCAAGGTCAGGATTGCGACCAGCGCCGAGCGCGCGTGCCACAGGAACAGCGCGCAGACGAGCGCGACGACGATGAACTCCTCGATCAGCTTGCTGCGGAGATTGTCGACCGCACGGTCGATCAGCCCCGAGCGGTCGTAGGTCGTCACGACTTCGACCCCCGGCGGCAGGCTCTTCCTCAATTCGTCGAGCTTAGTCTTCACGCTCTCGATCACTTCGCGTGCGTTCTTGCCCTGGCGCATGACGATGACGCCGCCGGCGACCTCGCCCTCGCCGTTCAGTTCGGCCACGCCGCGACGCATGTCCGGACCGACCTGGATCGTCGCGACGTCGCCGAGCGTCACCGGCGTGCCGCCGACGCTCTTCAACGGGATTGCGCGGAAGTCATCGAGCGAGGCCAGGTAGCCGGTCGACCGGACGATGTATTCGGCCTCGGCCATTTCGAGCACCGAGCCGCCGCTCTCCTGGTTGCCGCGCTTGAGCGCCTCGATCACCGCCTCGTGCGTGATGCCGTAGGAGGCGAGCTTCTGCGGATCGAGGATCACCTGATACTGCTTCACCATGCCGCCGATGCTCGCGACCTCGGCGACGCCTGGCACCGCCTTCAGTTCATAGCGCAGGAACCAGTCCTGGATGCTGCGCAGCTGGGCAAGGTCGTGACGGCCGGTCCGGTCGACCAGTGCGTATTCGTAGATCCAGCCGACCCCGGTCGCATCGGGGCCGAGGGACGCCTTTGCCCCCTCGGGCAACCGGCTCTGCACTTGGCTCAGATATTCGAGCACGCGGCTACGCGCCCAGTAGAGGTCGGTCCCATCCTCGAACAGCACGTAGACGAAGCTGTCGCCGACGAACGAGTAGCCGCGCACTACGCGCGCGCCGGGCACCGACAGCATCGTCGTCGCCAGCGGATAGGTGACCTGGTCCTCGACGATCCGTGGCGCCTGCCCCGGATAGGTCGTGCGGATGATGACCTGAACGTCGGACAGATCGGGGAGTGCATCGACGGGTGTCGATCGAACCGCCCCGATGCCGATCGCGACGAGGGCGAGCGCGGCCAGGAGGACAAGGATGCGAGCCTTGACGGACGCCTCGATGATCCGCGCGATCACTTGGCGTCGCCCGCTATCGGACGGGCCGCGATGCCGGTCAGACTAGCCTCGCTGTCGAGCAGGAACTGGCCCGACGCGACGACCTTCTCGCCAACCGCAAGGCCGGCGAGGATCTCGGTCTGGCCGCCGGCCTCACGTCCGATGCGGACCTCGGCGGGACGAAAGCGGCCCCTCCCATCGGCCAACATCACGAGGGTGCGCTTGCCGGTGCGTATCACCGCCTCGCTCGGCACGAGCAGCGCCGAACGGGAGGTGTCGCCGAGATGGACGGTCGCGAACATGCCGGGGCGCAGGCGGCCGTCGCGGTTGGCGAGCTCGATCCGCACGGTGAGCGTGCGGCTGTCGGCCTGCGCCGTCGGCAGCACGGCGATGACGCGGCCGGTGAAACGCTCGCCTGGGAAACCCGCCAGTTCGGCCGTCGCCGTCTGGCCTACGCGCACGTCGTTAACGCGCACTTCGGGCACGGCGGCGTTGAGCCACACGGTGCCCAGCCCATTGACCTGGGCCAGCGTCTGGCCGGGCGCGAGTGTCACGCCGGCGCGCGCATCGAGCGTCGTGATGACGCCCCCGATCGGGCTGCGGATCGTGGTCGTGCCGCGCCCGCCCGCCGCGCCGCCCGGGATGCCGATCAGCCGTAGCCGCTGGCGCGCGGCGGCGATCAGTGCCGTGTCGCCGGTCTTGCGCACCGCCTCGTATTCTCCCTGCGCACCGCCCCATTCGGGGAACAGCACGTCGGCGATCGGAGCCCCCGCGCGGATCACATCTCCTGGCGCACGGCGATACACGCGCTGGACGAATCCGGCGGCGCGCGCCTGGATGATGGCGACGTCGCGCTGGTTGAAGTCGATCGCGCCGGTGACGTCGAGCGAGCCCGCGAGAGTGCCGTTGGTCGCGGTGGCCAGCCGGATGCCGAGGCTCTGCATTGCCGATGGATCGACCTTGACACCCGGCGCCGCCGAGGAACCATGGTCGTCGTCGGCGTATTTGGGTATGACCCCCATACCCATCGACGACCGGGAATCGGGACTGTCGTAGTGCTCGGTCGGCACCATCGGGTCGTAGTAGTAGAGCGGCTTGCGACCGGCATTGGGTGCGCCGGTGGCAGGCGCCGCGCCGCGCGATCCGGCGAGATAGTAGCCACCTGCTCCGGCCACGAGCGTGACGGCGGCGAAGGCGGCGGCGAGCTGCGATCGCTGAAGCGAATTGAGGGTCACTAGTTTGCGCTCCCGAAGAGGAGGTTGAGCCGCACAGAATCGGCCGCGACGGTCGCTTCGCGGTCGAGCGTCTCAAGGATCGCATCGGCCAGCGCGGCATGGGCATCGACGAGATCGACCAGGCTGGCGCGGCCCGCGGCGTAGCTCCCCATCTCCAGCGTGACGCGCTCCTGCGCGAGCGGCTGCAGGACATCGCGCGCCCGCATCCACTGGTCATGATGCATGACGTGGTCGGCGAGCCCCGCCTCCAGATCGGCGGTCAGGGCGCGCAAGGCCGCGTCGGCGTCGGCGCGCGCGCTGCCCGCATCGGCGGCGCGCGCCGCGATCAACGGGTCCTGCCGTCGCTTCTTGAAGAGCGGCAGACCGATCGTGACGCCTGCCGACACATAATCTCCGAAGCGCGGATCGCGCCGCTGGTAGGACAGATCAACGCCGAAGTCCGGTCGGCGATCGGCCTGCGCGAGCCGCAGGTCGGCGTCGGCCCGGCCGACCTGCGCCGCCAGCAGGACTAGCGAAGGATGTCGCTCGAGCGCGGCGCGCAGACGCGCGGGATCGACCGTCATGTCCGGAATGGCGCCCGCAACCTCGGGATCGACTTCGCCGGTCCATCGCGTGAGATCCGCCTTCGCCCGTGCGACCGCCGACACCAGTTCGTCGCGGCGATCCTGTAGGCGAGCCAGCGCCGCACGTCCCGCCAGCGTCTGGGCCGGTCGCGCGCTGCCCGACGCGACGGCGCTCGGCGACGTCCGGACGATGCGGCCGAGGCGCGCCAGAACATCATTGAGCGCGGCGAGCCGCCGCTCGGCATAAGCGAGGTTGATCCACGCAATCGCGGTCTGGACCTCGACCACCCGGACCTCCACCGACGTTCCCGCGTCCGCCACGCTGATGTCGGCATCGGCACGACTCCGCTGGGCGCGGCGCTTGGCGAGGTTGGGGATGTCCTGCGACACGCCGATCCTCGCCCAGGTGAAGTTGTCGCGCGAGGGCTGGAAAGCCAGCGGTCCCGAGATCGGGAAACTGTCGATGCCGAGCGCTAGCTTCGGGTCCGGCAGTTGCCCGGCCGCGATGCGCGCGGATCGAGTCGCGTCGGCGCTGAGCGTCTTCGCTTTCACGGACGGTGCGCTGGACCGCGCTTTTCCTAACGCATCGTCGAACGTGAGCGGACCTGCCAGCGCAGGGTGACCGGCCATCACGGCGGCGACGCAACCGAGCGCGCACGCGGCGCGCCCCAGGGTATTTCCCATCGTTCCAATTCCCGAATCCCGAGTTCACAAGGCGCCCGGCCCGGAGCGTGGAACGCCGGGCCGCGTCCGGAGCACGCGCGCCTGCCTAGATCAGGCCAGGGTCGAAGGGGGTTCGGGTTCCGGTGCGGTAGAGCGGCCGTGCAGCGCCGGCACGATAGCGGCGTGATCGAGCCGATCGCGCGCGACGACGACGGTCGGTGGCACCGATCCGACGGCGAGCATCATAGTAGCGCCCGACGCCGTCATGGCCAGGCAGCCGGCCAGCCCGCACTTGCAGGGCTTATGAGTGGCGTCCTTGGCCATCGACGCCATGCAGTCGGGCATCGCAGCCATGTCCGTTTGCGGCATCGCAGCCATGTCCATCTGTAACATCGGCGAGGCGAGCGCCTGCGCCGGCTGCTGCGCGGTCAGCCCGAAGATCACGCCAATGAACAGCAGGAGGGTGGCGAATCGTTTCACGACGCGATCCTGTGGGCCTTCGCTCGGGCTGTCAATCGGCCGTGATTTGTCTCCAGTTCGCTCGACACCCGGTTCGGTTACATTGTGAACCTTTCTGCATGTGTTGGTCTTAGCGGGAAGAGCGAGCGATCGTCAGATCGACCGCGATCCAATGGCGTCAGAACCCCTGCTCGATACCGACGAAGATGCCGCGTCCACGCGCGAACTGCGACGAGCCGCCGCCGAGGGCGGTGCCATCGCGCAACCGATAGCGGGTGTCGAACGCATTGATCAGATCGACACGGAGATCGACCGGCTTTCCCCCGAGACCGGGCAGATGCAGCACGCCAGCGAAATTCACCTGGACGTAGTCCAGGAGGGACGAGTCATTCACAGCCCGGCCCAGGCGGCTGGTGCGCACGCCGCTGCCGTAGATCAAGTCGCTCGATAGCCGCAGGCGGCGCAAGCGATAGGAGGCGCCGCCGGATGCGGTGACGGTCTGATCCTGATCGACTTCAACATAGCGCACCGCCGCATAGGCTAGATATGCCGCCGGGAAGAGTGCGCGGGCGGAGACGATGTCGCGGCCTTCCGTCCTTGAGATGCTCACGTTCGACCAGGCGGCGAACAGCCCATCCGAATAGGTCATGGTCAATTCGACGCCCTGGCTGCGGCCACGCGCGAAATTGTAGAATTGCTGGCGTGATCCCAGCCCGAGCGGAGCGTCCGCGAGCAGGTTGCGGGTGCGGCGGAAATAGCCGTCGATTCCGAGGGTCAGGCCGCCCTTGGTCCGCTGCAGGCCCACGTCGTAATAGTCGTCGGTTTCGGGTCGCAGGTCATTGGCCGAGATGACGCCACCGCCCGCGATCGACATCGTGTCAGACTGTGGCGCGGGGACGAAATAACGGGCGTAGCCGGCATGGAGGTCGATCCCACCGCTGGGCGACCAGACGAGATTGAGGCGCGGACTGAGCCTGTCGCCACCACGAGCACCGCTGACATGGTCGAACCGCAGGCCGCCGTTGACAACCAGGCCTTTTACCGGCCGCCACTCGTCCTGCAGGAAGCCTGTCGCCACGGTCCGTTGGTCGGT
This sequence comes from uncultured Sphingomonas sp., assembly GCA_963422345.1. GTDB lineage: Bacteria > Pseudomonadota > Alphaproteobacteria > Sphingomonadales > Sphingomonadaceae > Sphingomonas. The sequence continues at coordinate 279,808 of OY729425.1, read as the reverse complement.
CGACCGCGTATTAATTGCCAACACGGTCGATCGCGTTCTGCCGCCGTCGAAGCTGATGACGGTTCCGCCGCGCAGCGTATGCTGCGGAATCGCTATATACACTCCCTCAAGCTGAAGGCCGCCGGTCAGGCTCGTGGTATCGGCAGATTGTAGGAGGCCCGGCGCGATGCGATCGCCGATCGTGTTCAGCCGCGAGTAGCGCACGAAGGCCGATGCCTGAAGGGTCAGGTCGTCGGTCGTTCGCAGGACGCTAGCGAGCGCGTAGTCGGAGTTCTGGGTCTGTGTCCCGATTGGCGCCGGATCACCGGACAACGAGGGCAGCTGAAAACGCTCGTTCGAGGTGCCGACGATGAGCGATACTCGCGTCCGGTCATCGATGATCCGATCGAGATAGCCGAAGCCTTCGAACTGGTCGGTTTGATCATGGGTCGGAACCGCGCTCCTGTCGGGCGCTGCAAGTCCAACGTCGTCGTGGCGGTAGCTACCGGAGACGAACAGATTGGTCCGCCCGAACGCCCCACCGTATTCGAACGCCGGTTCGATCTCGCCCTGGCTGCCGCCATACAGCTCGACTTGCCCGCCACGGTCGAACACGCCGCTCTTGGTCGTTACATTGACGACGCCGCCCGCGTGAAGCCCGTATTGCGCCGGCAGCGCGCCCGCGACGAGCTGGACGCGGTCGATCAGCCGGGTGCTCAGGCTGTCGCCGAGGTCGCTGAGGCCATCGGGCACGATGACGTTGTTGATGCGATACTGGAGGTCGCCCTGCGCGCGGACGCGCAAAGCGTTGCCCGACAGCGTTACGCCGGGCGCCTGCAGCAAGATCTGGTTGAGGCTCGTCGTTTCACCGCCCGGCCGGTGTTCGACGGCATCGTTGGTCAACGTATAAGTCGAAGCGCCAAGGCTGGGCTCGATCGCTGCGCGCGCCTCGTCCAGCCGGCGCGCGGTCACGACGATCTCACCCACGGGCGTGGGACCGTCGTCATCGTCGTCGTCGCGCTTGGGTGAGGCGGTGGATGCTCGCGCTGGCGTTGCCGCCCCGGTTATCGGCACTTCACGCACGCCCGGCGTTACGGCCGGGGCTGCGGGAGCTGGCCGAACGGGTTTCGCATCGTCATCATCATCGGTCTTCGAAATGGACGGCGGAGCCTTCGCCTTCACCGGCGCCACAGACCGGCGGCTTGGCGTTTTCTGGCTGCGCGCGGGCTTGTCGTCATCGTCGTCGCGCGACTGCCCGGCATGGACGACAGTGGGTGCCAGCGCGAACAGCGAAGCAGAGACCAGCAGCATGGCGATGGCCCGAAAGGATGTCATTGGATGGCCTGTGGCAGTAGAGGAACGATCATCACGGCAATGGCGGTGGTTGTTTAAGGCAGTTTTATGGGCAGCCGACCCGCTTTTCCGACAGGGAGATGGATGCGCGTTCTGGTCGTCGAGGATGAGCCGCGGATGGCCCAACTGATCGCCGGGATAGTCGATCGCGCCGGGTTCGTCGCCGACACCGCAGCGAGCGTCGCCGATGCCTGCCATGCTCTTGAACTCGTCCCCTATGATGCTGTCGTGCTCGACCTCGGGCTGCCGGATCGGGATGGGCTGGCACTCCTGGCCGAGTTGCGCGCCCGGCGCTCCGGCCTGCCGGTGCTGGTGCTCACCGCGCGCGACACGCTCGACGACCGGGTCGCCGGCCTTGATGCCGGCGCCGACGACTATCTCGTCAAGCCGTTCGCCGGCACCGAGCTCATCGCCCGGCTGAAGGCGCTGCTCCGCCGCCCCGGCCACACTCTCGGCGTGACGCTAGAGGCGGGCACGCTGAGCTTCGACACGATCGGCCGCGAAGCCAGGGTCAACGGCCAGCCGATTGCACTGGCGCGGCAGGAACTGGCCATCCTCGAACACCTGCTTCGCCGCTTCGGACGCGTCGTCCCCAAAGCACTACTTGAGGAGAAGCTCTACGGCGATGGCGGCGAACTGGGGTCGAACGCGATCCCGGTGCATGTTCATCATCTGCGCCGCAAGCTCAGCGACGCTGGCGCTGAATGCACGATCCACACCGTGCGTGGAGTCGGCTACTTCGTCGCCGAAGGCCTCGCCGCGTGAAGTTTTTTCGGCTCGATTCGCTCGAGGGACGGTTGGTCGTCCGCCTCGCGGCGCTGAGCATCGTCGCCATGCTGGTCGGGTTCGCGGGCCTGGTGATCAAGGCCTACCGGCTCGCGCATGGCCTGTCAGACGAAGGCGAGGCCGACGTGTTCGTCGGCGAATTCCTCAAGGAGGCTGCGTGGAGCTTCCCGCTGTTCGCCGCGGTCGTGCTCGCCACGGTGATCGTGACGGTGCGCACAAGCCTCGGCCCGCTCAAGCAGGCGTCCGACCGCGCCAAGGCGATCGACCCGGTATCTACCGGCGTGCGTCTGGACACGGCGGCCGTGCCCACCGAACTGACTCCCCTCGTCGCGGCGATCAACGATGCGCTCGATCGGCTTGAGCGCGGGTTTGAGGCGCAGCGCCGGTTCACCGCCGACGCGGCGCACGAACTGCGCACACCGCTAGCGATCCTGACCTCGGGCCTCGAGGCCTTGCCGGAAAGCGAGGATGTCCGGCGGCTGCGACAGGATGTGACGAGGATGACGCGGCTCATCGAGCAGTTGCTCCGCGTCGCGCGGCTCGATGCGTTGCCGCTGGACGCAAGCCAGCCGGTGGATCTCGGCATGGTCGTCGCCGAGGTCATCGGCCAGCTCGCGCCGTGGGCGGTCGGGCTCCGCCGGACAATCGGCTTTGAGCCGCCTTTGGCGCCGATCGTCATCATGGGCGACGCGGACGCGCTCGCCGGCGCCGTTCGCAACCTGGTGGAGAACGCGGTCTATCACACGCCGGGCGGGACCGAGGTGCTCGTCGCCGTGGCGGCGCCGGCGCAGGTGCGCGTAACCGACCAAGGCGCAGGCGTGCCCGAAGGCGACCGTGAGGCCGTCTTCTCCCGCTTCTGGCGCGCGCCGGGGCAGGAACAGCCGGGAGCTGGCCTCGGATTGGCGATCGTGGCCCAGGTCGCGAAGGCGCATGGCGGAGGGGTCTCGATCGAAGGCGCCCCGGGCAGCGGCGCGACTTTCGTGCTGCGCCTCGAGATGTGACGACGGATCGCCAGCACACGCCGCGGTCCTGCTTGACAATCCCGACCTCCTCTTGCTCAATGCCGCGATGGGGTCTGCGATCTCCCCATGAGGCGACAGCTGAAGAATCGCGTCCCTGATTGATCCGAGGACGCTCTATGCCCGCCATGAATTCCATTTCACCGGAAAAGCTCGCCCGCCTCGTCGGCACGCCGCATTGTCCCGCCATCGTGGATGTCCGTCCGCCTGACGACTTCGCCGCCGACCCTCGATCGCTTCCGGCGTCGTTGCGCCGAGACGGTGAGACCCCTTCCGATTGGGCAGCCGAATTCGCCGGCAGGCGGACGGTGATCGCCTGCGCCGATGGGCGCGAAGTCAGCGAAGGGGTCGCTGCATGGCTGCGCCACGGCAGTGCCGACGCCGAGATACTCGAAGGCGGCGCACGGGCATGGGCCGCGGCGCGCCTGCCGATGGTGCCCGAATCCGTGCTGCCGCGTCGCGATGCACTCGGCCGAACGGCCTGGGTGACCCGCGCACGGCCCAAGGTCGATCGCATCGCCTGCCCCTGGCTGGTCCGGCGCTTCGTCGATCCCGCAGCGGTGTTCCTGTTCGTGTCTCCGGCCGAGGTTGCCGACGTCGCCGAACGCTTCGGGGCGGCGCCATTCGACATCGAAGGCGACGGCGTCGTCTGGAGCCACGATGGCGACAGATGCACATTCGACGCGATGGTCGATGGGTTCGCGCTGGCCGGCCTCGCGCCGCTTCTGCACCTCGCCGAGATCGTGCGCGGCGCGGACACCGCACGGCCCGACCTCGTGTCTGAGGCAGCAGGTCTGGTCGCGATCTCGCTCGGCTTGTCGCGCATGTTCACCGACGATCTCGAGCAGCTTGAGGCCGGCATGCTGGTCTACGACGCACTTTATCGCTGGTGCCGCGACGCGACGGGCGAAACGCACGATTGGGTGTCGCATCAAGCCAAGACTCCGAGCACGAAGGTGCCGGTATGAGTTCGATGGCCATCGACGCGGGCCGCCCGCTTGCACGGCCCGAACCGGTATCGCTCGCCGAGGCGTTCTGGGTGTGGCTGCGGATCGCGGCTCTCTCGTTCGGCGGACCGGCCGGGCAGATTGCGGTGATGCATCGCATCCTCGTCGAGGAGAAGCGCTGGATCGGGGAGCACCGCTTCCTGCACGCCCTCAACTATTGCATGCTGCTCCCCGGCCCCGAGGCGCAGCAGCTCGCGACCTATATCGGCTGGCTGATGCACAGGACGCGCGGCGGTATCGTCGCCGGCGCGCTGTTCGTGCTGCCCGGCATAGTGTCGATCATGGCGCTCAGCTGGATCTACGCCCTCTACGGCCGCGTCGGTATCGTATCAGCACTGTTCTTCGGCCTGAAATGCGCGGTGCTGGCGGTCGTCCTCCAGGCGGTCGTGCGGATTGGCGGCCGGTCGCTCAAGAACACCGTCATGCGCGGGTTGGCGGCAATCGCCTTCCTCCTCATCTTCTTCGTCGGCGTGCCGTTTCCTGTCATTGTGCTGGCTGCTGGGCTGATTGGATTTATCGGCGGGCGCGCGGGCGTTTCCGCGTTCCAAGTCGGAGGCGGCCATGGCGCCGCCAAGGGATCGATCGTCGATGACGCCGACACCCTCCTCGGCGAGGAGCTGCCGCCGCACGCCAACCCGACGACCGGCAGCACCCTGCGGCAGGCCGGCGTCTGGCTCGGGCTGTGGCTCGCGCCCGTGCTCGCGCTCCTCCTTCTGCTGGGACAAGGCAGCGTGTTTACCCAGATCGCGGCCTTCTTCTCGACGATGGCCGTGGTCACGTTCGGGGGGGCCTATGCGGTGCTCGCCTATGTCGCGCAGCAGGCGGTCGAGAACTATCACTGGCTCTCGGCCCGCGAGATGCTCGACGGTCTCGGCATGGCGGAGACGACGCCGGGGCCGCTGATCATGGTGCTCCAGTTCGTCGGCTTCATGGGCGCCTATCGCCATCCGGGCATGCTGTCGCCGCTGCTCGCCGGAACGCTGGGCGGATTGCTCGCCACCTGGGTGACGTTCATGCCCTGCTTCCTGTGGATTTTTCTCGGAGCACCCTTCATCGAGCGGCTGCGCGGTAATGTTGCGCTGTCGGGTGCTCTATCGGCGATCACCGCGGCGGTCGTCGGCGTGGTGCTCAACCTCGCCTTATGGTTCGCGATCCACACGATCTTCCACACTGTCCAACCGTTCGCGGCGGGCCCGCTGCGGTTCGACATGCCGGTGCTCGCCAGCGTCGATCCGTGGGCGCTCGCCATCTCGGTTGCGGCGGTCGTCGCCATGTTTCGCCTGAAGGTCGGGATCTTCACGACGCTCGGAGGAGCGTCGGCGGTCGGGATCGCGCTTCACCTCTTCGGCGCCATCGCATGATCCCCTCGTTTTGCCCGCCGCCCATGTCATCACCCCCAGGAGAACGACCATGTCCGATATTGTGATCGACCGCCGCCACCTCATCGCCGCGGGCGCTGCGCTGACTGTCGGCGCTTCCGCGCTGGCACCGATGGCCGCACGTGCCGCCGTTGCGTCAGCCGGCCCGAGCTTTGCACCACAGCCGCTTCCGCTGCCGTTCGACCCCAAGGCGATCACCGGCCTTTCGGAGAAGCTGCTCGTCAGCCATCACGACAACAACTACGTCGGCGCGGTGAAGCGACTCGGTGCGATCTCAGGCCAGTTCGCCGCGCTCGATCCCGCGACCGCGCCGGGGTTCGCGATCAACGGTCTAAAGCGCGAGGAGCTGAACGCCTGGAATTCGATGATCCTGCACGAGCTCTACTTCTCGGGGTTCGGCGCACCGAGCCGGCCGGGCAAGGCGCTGGCCGCCGCGATCGAGCGTGACTTCGGCAGCGATGCGCGCTGGCGCGCCGAGTTCGCCGGCATGGGCAAGGCACTCGGCGGCGGATCGGGCTGGGTGCTGCTTACGTACAGCCATCGCGACAACCGCCTGGTCAACCAGTGGGCGGCCGACCACACCATGACGCTGGCCGGATCGACGCCCATCCTGGTGCTCGATATGTATGAGCACGCCTATGCAATCGACTATGGTGCCAAGGCGGCCGCCTATGTCGATGCATTCATGAGCGCGGTGAATTGGACATCTGCCGACGCCCGGTTCAGCAAGGCCGCATGATGCGTATAGTGGCCAGCGCTTTACGCATGGCAGCGGTGATCGCGACCCTTTCCGCGAGCGCTTGCCAGGCATCGCCGCGCACGATCTCGGCCAGCGATCCGGCCTCGCCACTGCGGCTCGAGCGCACCATCCCACTACCCGATGTGGCTGGACGGATCGACCATCTCACGATCGATCTGGTGCACCGCCTCTTGTTGGTCGCGGAATATGGCAACGGCTCGGTCGATGCGGTCGATCTTGCCTCCGGCAAGGTCGTCGGCCGGATTACCGGCCTGCGCGAACCGCAAGGCATTGCCGTGCTTGGTGACGGGCAACTGGTTGTCGCGTGTGGCGACGGAACGGTCCACTTCTACGCCCCCGCCGACCGGCGCGAGATCGCCAAGCTCATGCTTGGTGACGACGCCGACAATGTGCGCATCGACCCGCGAAACGGCCATGTCGTGGTGGGCTATGGCTCGGGCGCGCTGGCGGTGATCGATCCTGCGACGCATAGGGTCGTGGCCACGCTCAAGCTCGCGGGGCATCCGGAAGGGTTCCGGCTGAACGGGGCCACGGTGTTCATCAACATTCCCGACCGAGGCTCGATCGTCGCAGCCGATCTCGATTCGGGCAAGTTGACCGGGACGTGGCCGACCGGCGCGCACGGTCTGAACTTTCCGCTCGCGCTCGATCCGAAAGGCCGCTGGTTCGCACTCGCCTACCGACTGCCCGCCGCGCTCGAGGAGCGCGACATGGGAACCGGCGCGGTGCGGTCAACACGATCCGCCTGCGGGGACGCCGACGACCTCTTTGTCGATGGCGACCGGTTCTTGCTCGTCTGCGGCGCCGGCCATGTCGATGTGTCTTCGGCCGACGAACCCAAGACGGAGTCGACGCGGGTGACCACTGCGCCGGGAGCACGGACGGGACTGTTCGTGCCGGAATCGAAGACTCTGTTCGTGGCCGCACCGGCGCGCAGCGGCAAGCCGGCCGCAATATGGGTGCTTCGGACCGGCTAAGGGGCGCCAGATCAGTTGTCGTGGTGCTCCAGCGGCTCCCTCATCGAGAACCGCAGCGCCTCGGCTCGCCCGCCTGCAGCCAACTCCAGCACGGCGTTGAACTCGTGAGGTTCGGCTGGTGCCGCTGTGCTCTCGAAGACACGGGGGTCGTCGCCTGTCGCGAGGTGCAGCGTTTCGGATCGGCCGCCCGCCCGGTCGATGACGACCTCGGCAACGAGCCCGGTCTGCGCGCGATTGAGCGTCACGCGCATCCGTTCGCCATCTGGTGTGTCCACGATCTCGAGAATGCCTTCGCCCAGATTTCCCTTGAAGCGGAAAGGCTCGGGCGCATGATGGTGACCCGAACCGTGCGCTGCCTGGATCGCGGGGGCGGGCAAGTCTGAAGAATCGAATGTCACGTTCGCGCTGCGGAGCGCGGGTATGTGTTCCAGCAGTTCGGCCTTCAGCGCGCGCGCGATCGCGACGCCTTCGGACATCGGTGCAGTTTTCTCGATGTCGATGGCGACGTCGGCATGGAGACGGTGTCCTATCCATCGGGCCCGCGCATCGAGCATTTTGACGATGCCAGGCACGTGCTCGGCAGCGTGTCGGATCTCAGCTGTGATACTTGGCTCGACTCCATCGAGCGTGCGGGTGATGACGGCGCGGGCTGACTGCCAGACGATACCTAGGATCGCGATAGTGATGAGCAGTCCGATGATCGGGTCGGCGAGCGGATAGCCTAACCAGACGCCGATAGCACCGAGAACAACGGCCAGCGAGGTCAGGCCGTCGGTGCGCGCATGGTATCCGTCGGCGATCAGTGCGGCGCTGTTCATCTGCCGCCCGACGCGGATACGGAAAACCGCGACGACCTCGTTGCCGAGGAAGCCGATCACCCCGGCGGCCGCCAGCCAGCCGAGATGGGTGACCGCCTGCGGATGGATCAGGCGGCTGATCGCCTGATAGCCCGCGACCACGGCGCTGAAGAGGATGATGAGTACGATCAAGATGCCGGCTAGGTCTTCGACGCGGCCCAGCCCGTAGGTGAAGGTCGTCGAAGGCTTGCGGCGGGCGAGAACGAACGCGAACCACAGCGGGATTGCCGTGGTCGCGTCACCAACGTTGTGAATCATGTCGGCGAGAAGCGCGACCGAGCCGGACAGGATCACGACGGCGAACTGTAGCGCCGCCGTTACCGCGAGGACGACGAACGACCATTTGATCGCCCAGATTCCGCGGTCGGTGGTAGTGAGCGACGGATCGATCACGCCGTGCGTGTGCCCGTGCCCGCCGCCGCCGCCTTGATCATGGCCGTGCCCGGCGTGCCCGAAGGCTTCCTGGCCGCCGAAGCCAAGCCATTCGCGGATGCTCTTCATGCCGTGTTCCTCAAAGATACTTGGTGAGCGACTTGAACTCGCGCAGCGCCTGCTCCGAACTCATGCCGCCGTCCGCGACGGCATCGGCGATGCAGTGCTCCATGTGGTCGTGGATGAGCGCGCGCTTGACGGTGCGGATCGTGCTCTCGACCGCCTGCAGTTGCTGCGCGAGATCGAGGCACGACCGCTGTTCGGTCAGCATGGTAAGAATGGAGGCAAGGTGGCCTTGGGCCTGCGTCAGTCCGCGACGGACTTCCGGATCGGATGCGTGAGACATGATACCCCCTACCCCCTAGGGGGGAGGGGGTCAATCCGTCTATCTCCGTGCAAGGATCGCCTTCATCTGGTCGATCTCGTCGCGCTGCGACTTGATGATGCCCTGGCACAACCGCACCACTTCTGGGTCTTTCAGGGAAGCCTGCTGGCACATCAGGATTGCGCCCGAATGGTGCGGGATCATGGAGCGCAGGAACGCGTCGTCGCCGATCGTCGTCTGCGTGCGGATCAGCCCGAAGCACCCTACGAACACGATCAGCGATCCGGCGAGGATCGACGCGTTGGCGGTCTTCGAGGGGAACATGCCGCGCATCGCGAGGATCATCAGCACCACCATCGGCGCGACCATCATCAGCGTCATGTAGACCATGTTGAGGTTGTTGTAGAAGCTGCCGAGCCCGTCGATCATGACGAACATCACCAGATACATGATCACGCCGCTGACCGCGGTCTGGACCGCGAGGCTGACGTAGCCGTTCTTCATGCCCTTCATGTCTTCCACGTCTTTTCTCCCTGTTGGCCGCCCCACGTCACTTCATTCCCGGCATGTCCTTCATCATCTCGTCGTGGTCGGCGGGCGCGCTGGCGACGAGCCGCTTGTATTCCTCGGGCGTCATGCCCGGCAGCTTGCGGACGAACGCCACCATGTCCCAGATCAGCGGGTCGGGATGGGTCTTCCCCCATGCCGGCATGGCGCTCAGCTTGACGCCGTGCTTGATCACCCAGAACTGCTGCCCGGCGGTAAGGTCCTGGATCTCGGCCAGGATGGGTGCCTGCGGATAGAGGCCCTTGCTCATCTCGGACTCCTCCACGCCTGGCCCGAGATGGCAGCCCGAGCACATCTCGTTGTAGAGGCCGGCACCGACCGCGATCCGCTGCGGCGAGGCCAGGTCGGCGGGGGGCTGGATGCCCCGCGCGTGGACGGCGATCGACCGATCCCGCAGATCCTCCAGCAGCGCATAGACAGGGGGCGTGTGCGGCGCGTCGGCCGCGATGTTGTAGACGCCAAAATAGAGGAGCGCGGCCGTCGCGACCACCAACGCACCCGTGCTCGCGCCGAGGAAGGTGACGCTCGGGAGGTGGTGCCGCCAGTCTATCCGTTTCATGTCGTTCGCCCTTTCGTCGTGATCGCGTGGCTCGCCGTCAGAACCCGAACCTGACCCCCGCGACGAGGCTCGTTGAGGTCGGCCGCTGCCCCGCCGCGCGGGCGTAGTCGGCGGTCCGCCCGGTCTTGGCCTCGTAGGAGATGCCGACATAGGGGGCGAGGCGGCGGGTGATCTCGTAGCGCAGGCGCAGCCCGAGTTCCGCGTCCGTCAGCCCTGCGCCGATGCGCTGCCGCGGCATGTTCTGCGCCGCGAGGTTGAACTCGACGCGCGGCTGGAGGATAAGCCGCTGCGTGATGCGCTGGTCGTAATAGCCTTCCAGCCGCGCCAGCACGTCCCCCTGGGGTGAGATGAACGCCGCACCCTCGACCTCGAACATGTAGGGGGCGAGTCCCTCGAACCCGAGGGTCGCGTAAGTGCGGGTCGGCGTCGGCTTGAAGTCGTGCCGAACGCCAGCTTGGAGGTTGAAGTAGGGGCCGACTGCGCGGCTGTAGAGCGCCTGCACCTCGGCACCGTCGACGCCCTCGCGGAAGGTGCCTTCGCCCTCGGTCTTCACGGTCAGCCGGTTGATGTCGCCGCCGAACCATCCCTCGCCGTCCCAGCGATATCCGTCGCGGCCGTTGCGAACCTGATACTCGGCGAGGTTGAACAGCACCGTGCCGAACGGTCGCCCGCCCTGCTCGCGCATCATGTCGCGGCGCGAACGCGACATCTCGGTGGTTGGGAAGAGACGGTCGGCATAGTGGTCGGTTGGCGCCGGCGGAGCCGGGGCGTCGCCCGCAGGGAGGGCCGTGCCGGTCATCTCCATCCCCGCCATCGACCCACCGGGCATCGCCATCCCGGGCATCGAGCCAGATGCCTGCTCCTTGCCGGACATGTCCATGCCCGGCATCGCGCCCGTTCCGTTCGCCTTGCCACCGCTCATGTCCATTCCAGGCATCGCGCCGGACGGATCGGCCCCGACGGCCGGCTTCTGCATGTCCATGCCCGGCATCGCGTCGGCGCGCGGAGCCGCGGGCTTTCGGGCCGGTTTCCTCGCCGACGTTCCCGGCTTCGCCTTCGCAGCCGGCTTGCCCGCCTGCGGCTTGCGCGCGGCGGGCTTCCTGGCCGCTGGCTTCGTGGCTGGCATCGGCATGTTCATGCCCGGCATGGACTGGGCGAGCGCGGCCGGAGGCGCCGCGAGCGCCAGCGCCGAGGCGGCCGCGAGTGCGGCGGCGAGACGGGTCATGCCGCCTCTCCCTTCGGCCGCACGCTCACCGTCCGCATCATCCCCGCCATCATGTGATAGAGCAGATGGCAGTGGAACGCCCAGTCGCCGACGGCGTCGGCGGTGAAGTCCCACGTCACCTTCCCACCTGGCTGGACGATCACGGTGTGCTTCCTCGGCGCATGGTCGCCGTGGCCGGTGACCAGCTCGAAGAAATGGCCGTGGATGTGGATCGGATGCCCCATCATCGTGTCGTTGATCAGGTTGACGCGCACGCGCTCGCCCTCGGTGAACGGGAACGGCTCCATCGTGTCCGACATCTTCACCCCGTCGAACGACCACATGAAGCGTTCCATGTTGCCGGTCAGGTGGATGTCCAGGCTGCGCGATGGAGCGCGGACATCGGGATTGCGGGTCAGCGCCATCAGATCCTTGTAGACGAGCACGCGGTGGCCGACGTCCTCAAGGCCTTGGCCGGGCTCGCCGGTGCGGTCCATCGGCATCGGGGAGATCGTCTGCACGCCTGGCCCCTTCTTGACCTCGGGGGCATAGGAGAAGTCGCGCATCTTCATCGCGCCCATGTCCATGCCGGCCATGTCGCCGGAGCCGGACATTCCCGCCATGGCGCCGCCGGCCATGCCGGATGACATTCTCTCGACGCCGCCGAGCCCCGAAGAGCGATTTTGCTCGGTCGTCGGATCGACGCCGCGCGAAGGGGGCATTCCCATGCCGGGCTTCATGTCGTTGGACATATTCATCCCGGGCATCGAGCCGCTCGACATGTCCATCCCCGGCTTCGGCTTCGACATGTCCATGCCAGCCATGCCGTCCTTTTTCGCGCCGCCCATGTCGCCCATCGACGACATGTCCATGCCCATGTCCTTCATCGTCGCGATCGGGCGTTGGCGCAGCGGCGGCACCGCGGCGGTCATCCCAGCCCGAGGCGCGAGCGTGGCGCGGGCCATGCCCGAGCGATCGACAGACTCACCGACGAGCGTGAACGCCTGGTCCTCGGTCGGGGTCACGATCGCATCGTAGGTCTCGGCGACGCCGATCTGGAACTCGTCGACCTCGACCGGCATCACGTTCTGACCGTCGGCCTGGACGATGGTGAGCCTGAGCCCCGGGATGCGCACGTTGAAGGTCGTCATCGACGATGCGTTGATGACGCGCAGCCGGACGCGCTCGCCGGGCTTGAACAGCGCGGTCCAGTTGTCGAACGGTCCGTGGCCATTGACGAGGTAGGTGTAGGCTGCGCCGGTCGCGTCGGAGACGTCGGCGGGGTCCATCCGCATGCCGCCCCACATGACGCGGTCCTTCAGCTTCTGGTCGCGGCCCGCGAGCAGGCCTGCCAGCGTCTGGCGCTGATAGTTGTAGAAGCCAGGCATCGTCTTCATGTTGCGGAAGATCGCCTCAGGGCTCGCCTGACTGTGGTCGGAAAGCACGACGATGTGCTCGCGGTCGAACTTCACGGGATCCGCGCCGGCGGGGTCGATGACGATCGGCCCGTAGTGGCCGAGCTGCTCCTGCATGCCCGAATGGCTGTGATACCAGTAGGTGCCGTTCTGGCGGATCGGGAACTCGTAGATGAACGTCGAGCGCGGCTTGATGCCGGGGAAGGAGACGCCGGGAACGCCGTCGAACTGGGTCGGCACAAGAAGGCCGTGCCAGTGGATCGAGCTATCCTCGTCCAGGTCGTTGATAACCTTCAGCCGCACGTTCTGGCCTTCGCGCAGGCGGATGAGCGGCGCTGGGATTGTTCCGTTGATGCCGATCGCCCGCGACGGGCGGCCATCGATCATCATCGTCTGGCGCGCGATCCTGAGCGTGATGTCATCGCCCGACACGGTCGGAAGCGGCGTGGTCAGTCCTGCGGAAACACTCTGCGCCCACGCCGGCATCCAGGCCGCAAGCGCGAACCCGCCCGCCCCGAGTCCAGCGCCCCGCAGCAGCGCGCGTCGGTCGATCATCTTGGTCATCGGGACCCCTGGCATGTAGTGGCTTCCTTTCAATCCTCTACGCAGTGACCGGAGCCACCCCTCGCCGATTTTCCAAACGATCCCGCTTGACCTTCCGAACAACGTTGGATCCGCAGGTGCCGGCACCGCGGCCGGGACGGGCGTGATCGCGGATGGCCGACCTAGCGACCGGACGATGTCGGACGGGGCCTGACCGCTTAGCGGCCGAGGCGCTCGGCGAGCTTTATGCGGGCGCGCCGCAGCCGCGTCTCGACGGCCTTCTCGGTGATTGACAGCACGGCGGCGGTTTCGGCCTGGCTCATCCCCTCGATCGTGTGCAGCACGAGTGGTTCGCGCAGCGACGCCGGCAGGTCGGCGACCGCGCGCCGCAGCCGGTCCAGCTCATGCCGGTCGGCGACGACGACGTCGTGCCCCGGTTCGTCGGCTGGCACCGCCTCGGCGGCTTCGTCGATCGTGCGCGCGAAGGTCAGGAAGCGCCTGACCGCGCGTCGCCGACCCCAGTCGCGGCACTTGTTGATCGCGATTGCCGCGAGCCAGGCGCGCATCGGCCGCGCGGGATCGTAGCGGCGCAGCGCACGGTGTGCGGAGACGAACGTCTCCTGCGTGAGGTCGAGCGCCTCGTCGGGATCCGCCACGTTGCCCACGATCAGGCGGTATACGTGGCCGCGATGGCGGCGCAGGATTTCCGAGAAGGCGGCATCGCCTCCCGCCACGGCGAGCGTGGCGAGCTCCCCGTCGGGGAGCGAGCCGTAGTCGGGTCTCACTGCGCGTCGGCGGTGAGCGACTTGACCACTGCGCGGTCGAACGTGGCAGCCTGGTCGGGCCGCAGGATGCCGCGCATCGCGAAGATGTGGGCGAGCGTCTCCTTCTGCAGCTCGCCCATCGCGGCGTGTGACGCGTCGATGGCGGCCGTCACGCGTGGACCGATGCCGTGCTCGGCCTGGATGGCGTCGGCCAGGCGCGCGTTGTCGGACCTGAGTTCGAGCTCGAGCGCGCGGCGGCGCAGGGCGAACCGTTGTTCCAGGGCTTCCAACTGGGTCTTCTGGCGGTCGTCGAGGCTGAGCTGGTGGTGCAGGACCTCGTGCAGTTCCGACCCCTGCCGGTGACTGGGCGAGATCAGCGTGCGGCCGACCCACACGCCAGCGACCGCCGCGACGAAGGCTATGACCGCGACGATCGCGGCGAGCTTGGCCGTCCTCACCGGTCGGCCGCCAGCAGCGTCGAGGGTGCGAGCGGCGCGGCCACGCCGAACGGTGCGAGTGGGGCCGCGGACGCCGGCTGCGTGCCAGGGCCTGCCGCGATCGTTCCCAGCGCGATCGCGCCGATTCCGGCGACGGCCGCCATTCTGACGCTTGTCCGCGTCTGGCGCTGCGCGTGTATTCCCGCCATTACCGCGTCCTCGATGCCGTCGAGACCCGGATGATCGCTCGCCGAAAGGCGGCGCAGCGCGGTGTCGATGTCGGTCTGCATCTTCTTGTGCTCCAGTTCCTTCGATGACGATACGCAGGTGGGCGCGGCCGCCCTCGCATCGCTATTGATTTCGCATCCTCTACGGCGCGGCGCCCTCTCTGGGCACGGCTCGAGCCGCAGATAACATGGATCGAGGGGTGTTGCCTCTCGCCGCGTATCCATCGTGCCGGCAACGGGCCGGCTCATGGAGTTCGATGAATGCGTTTCGCCTATTTCGCGGCTGCCGCCGCTCTCGTCGCGGCGGCACCCGCCGTCGCTCATCCCAAGTTGCTATCCGCTACCCCGGCTCCCAACTCGGTCGTCGCCTCGCCGGTCAGGCTTCAGCTGACCTTTTCCGAAACGCTCGTCGCGAACTTTTCCGGGGTCGATCTGGTGATGACCGACATGCCCGGCATGAAGATGTCCTCGCCGATGAAGATGACGGTCGCGATGGCCCTCGCCCCCGACGGCAAGACCGTGGTCGTGACCTCGGCGAAACCGTTGCCGCGCGGTGCATACCGTCTCGACTGGCACGTCGTCTCCACCGACACGCACCGCGTGCAGGGCAGCTACGCCTTCAAGGTGAAGTGAGCTTGGCCACGCTCGACGTCGTCGTCCGGTTCGCGCTGTATCTGGATCTGGCGCTGGCGTTCGGCATGGCCTTCTTCGCGCTCTGCGCGCCGCAAGTTCGCGACTCGCTTCCGCTACCGGCTCTTCTCGCATCCGCCGGACTGATCGGGATATTGTTCTCGGTCCTGGGTCTGGCGGTCCTCTCCGCATCGATGGCGGGCATCCCCCTGCCCCAAGTCGATGCGGAGAGCGTATCAATGGTCCTGACCGGCATGTCGCTCGGCACGGCCTGGATGGTCCGGATCGGCGGCCTCGCGCTTGTCGTCGCGGCGGCCCCCCTGGTCCGGCGACGACCAACTTCCGCGCTGTGGGCCGCCTGCTTCGGCGGCGCGGTCGCGGTCGGTGGTCTCGCCTGGGCGGGTCACGGCGCGATGGGCGAAGGCGCGATTGGCTGGCTGCACCTCGCCGCGGACATCGCGCACCTTCTGGCGGCCGGGATCTGGGTCGGCGCCCTCGCATTCCTCCTGCTGCTCGTCGCCCGGCCGTCGGCCCGCACCGATCCGGCGCATCTGTGGGCGACGCACCGCGCGCTCGACGGGTTCTCGCTCGTCGGGACGGTAGTAGTGGCCGTCATCGTGGTCACCGGCGTGGTGAATGCGTGGCTGCTGGTCGGTGCAGCCAACATTTTCTCGCTGCCGGGCACGCTCTACGGCCAGCTCCTTATCGCCAAGCTGCTGCTCTTCGCGGCGATGCTCGGCTTCGCGGCGGTCAACCGCTACCGCCTGACCCCAGCCATCGCCGCGCGGATCGATGCGCGGGACCATCGTGGTGCCGTCGTCGCACTCAGAGTCAGCGTCGCGCTGGAAACGGGTTGCGCGGTGCTGGTGCTCGCACTCGTCGCGTGGCTTGGGACGCTTGAGCCGCCCGTGTCCGCGATGTGACGCGCGCGGGGGGAGCGAGCGTGTTCACGGCGCCTCGCTGCGTGACACCCTGATGGACGGGTCTCTGCTCCTCGACGAGACGGGCAGGATGCTCGTCGTCGCGGGACTGATCTGTGCCGTCCTGCTCGTCCCCGTGATGGTCGTGGGCCTGATCGTCGGCATCATCCAGGCGGCGACCTCGATCAGCGAGCAGTCGCTGAGCTTCGTGCCGAAGCTGCTGACCCTGATGCTGTGCATCGTGGTGTTCGGGGCGGCGGTGGTCGAGTTGCTCACCTCATTCACCGCCGAGCTGTTCGGCGTGATTGGCCGAATCGGGCGGTAGCGGCGACATCTCGGCCAAGGGTGTCGGGGCGAGCCGTGGCCCGGCGAACTATTCGAGCGGGATCGTGAACGACGGCGCATCGTAAAGCGTCGATCTGGCCGCCGGCACGGTGAGGCCCTCCACCCGCAATTTGCCGATGACGGTGGCCGCTTCCTGGTGCGACATGCGCGGATCGACCTCAACCGATTTGAGCACCGAATTCGGGTCGAAGCCGTATCGGTAGACCGTGCCGTTGGCCTGTTTCCGATCGACGTCGCAATAGAGCAACCGGATCTCGTCCTCGTGCGCGAACGCCTCGCGCTTCACACAGAGCAGTTCGGCGAAGCGGTCGTTGGTGCCGCCAAGCGCGAGGTCGGTGAACGTCAGCGAGGACATCTGTGCGGCGATCGCTTGCTGGTCATGGTATTTCACCCTGCCGGCGAACGCCTGCAGCCGCGCGGTGAGGCTGACCGACGCGGCGAGGCCGTCGAGAAGATCGCCGAGCCGAGCGGTCGCCTTGATGCCGGTGTGCGTCGCGCTGTAGATTCGCCACATGGCGTCGCTGTCGGCGGTCGCAGTCCAGCACTGCCCATACCAGTCGGCGGCGAGCGGCTCGAGCGTGCCGAGCTCGCCATCGGGCGTGCGGACGAGCGTGTGCGCCAGCAGGAAGTTCTCGAACGGATCGTCCCACAGGCCTGGGCTGACCAGCCCGTTCTCGCGGCTTCGGAGCAGGTTGACGAAGCGGTCGAACGAGAAGGTGCGGTGGACGAGGATGTCCAGGTCGCCGACCACGAGGTTGACTAGCGTCGCGCCGCTCGGCGCCGTGACCGCCCCGGACGTCATGCGAAGCGGCTCGAGATGATATTGGTCCCGCCACGGGGCCACCCGACCGCCCCGCGGTGCCGCTCGCGCTCGCGGTGATGCTGTTCGTGTGTGGCGATCTGCAGGGCTGTCGTGGACATGGTTCCTCCGTTGGTGGCCAGAACTAGCGCGTTCGGGGCGACGTTTCGAGCGCGATCGCACCCGCGGCGGATCGGTTTCAGCCGGCCTTGGTGGCGGTGAAGACGCTAATCGATCCCGACGGCGTGGGATGACCATCGATTCGGTGACGTCGGCGAAGCCCGCCCCGGCCATCAGGCCGGGCAGCACACCGTCGGCGTTCGGCTGCGTGTCGCGCCTGCCGTCGATCCGCTGGACGGTCATGCGGAACAGCGCGCGCATCAGCGGCGAGCGCTGTTTGGAATAGTCCGCGAGCACCAGTCGCCCCCCGGACCTGAGCGCCGCGAGCATGGCCGCAGGACTGTTACCTTCTCTGCCAAGGGCACCTGGTGGAGCACCAGCGTGCAGGTGACGAGGTCCTGCGTTCCGGCCCGTCCGTCGAGCGCGGCGTCCGAGGCGAAACCGCTCTGCCAGGCGATCGGATGTCGGAGGTGCTTCGCCTTGCGCTCGGCGATCGCGAGCGCGTCTAGGTCGGGATCGAGCCCCTTGACGACTGCGCCGGGCAGCCCGCCGGCTATGGCGATGGCGAGCGTGCCGGTGCCGGTGCCGCAGCCAACGTCCAGCACGGTTCTCGGATCGGCTTCGACCACGGCATCGACGACCGCCCCGCGCCAGCGCCACTCGCGCGTGAACACGCGCAGTGCCGTGTCGTAGAAAACGGTCGGCCCCCGACCGAGCGCGGACGTGAATCCGCGGTTCGTCTGATGGGCGTTCGGCACGGATTCCTCCCGTCGGGAGGGGATACGCGCCCCGATGCGTAAACCCTCATGGGGGCAGCGCGGAAAAAGCTCTTGACCCTGACATGATGTCAAAGACCATCTAGGGTGCCGGAGGACCGACATGCACGATCACGGACACGGCTCGAAGACTACGGGGCAAGGCTGCTGCGGCGGGCACCGCCCGACTGGAGGCACTACGATGGTCAAGGATCCAGTCTGCGGAATGGACGTCGATCCCGCGGCGACGGCGCACCGCGCCGAGCACGCGGGTGTCGAGCATCACTTCTGCTCCGCCGGCTGCCGCGCGAAGTTCGTCGCCGATCCCGGCCGCTATTTGGACGGTGCGCCGCCCGCCGCGCCCAAGGCGGCGCCCCGCTCGGTTTGGACGTGCCCGATGCATCCCGAGGTTCGCCGGAACGGCCCTGGCACGTGCCCGATCTGCGGCATGGCGCTTGAGCCCGAGGAGCCGTCGCTCGACGACGCGCCCAATCCCGAACTGGTGGATTTCACGCGCCGCGTCTGGGTGGCGGGCGCGCTGACCGTGCCGCTGCTCGCGGTATCCATGGTCGCGGAGGCGCTGGGCATCGCCTTGGTGCCGGCTGCGTGGAACGCCTGGGTCCAGCTACTGCTGGCTGCACCGGTCGTGCTCTGGGCCGGCCTTCCGTTCTTCCAGCGCGGGTGGACCTCAATCGTCACCTGGCGTCTCAACATGTTCACGCTGGTGTCGATCGGCGTGGGCGCGGCGTTCGCCTATAGCGTCGTCGCCACCGTCGCGCCGGGCATTTTTCCAGACACCTTCCGCATGCATGGAATGGTCCCGGTATACTATGAGGCCGCGGCCGTTGTGGTGACGCTGGTCCTGCTCGGCCAGGTGCTCGAGCTGCGCGCGCGCGCAGCGACCGGGCGCGCCATCCGCGCGCTGCTCGACCTTGCCCCCAAGACGGCGATCAGGATCGACGCTGATGGCGCCGAGCTGGAGGTTCCGCTGGACGCTGTCGCCCAAGGCGACCGCCTGCGTGTCCGTCCCGGCGAGGCGGTTCCGGTGGACGGTGTCGTCGTCGATGGTCGTTCGTCCGTCGACGAGGCGATGCTGACCGGCGAGCCCGCGCCCGTCCTGAAGGAGGTCGGCGCCGAGGTGACCGGCGGCACAGTCAACGGAACAGGCTCGCTCACGATCGAGGCGCGGGCGGTCGGCTCGGACACGGTGCTCGCGCGGATCGTGAAGATGGTGGCGCAGGCGCAACGCAGCCGCGCGCCGATCCAGGCGGTGGCCGACCGCGTATCGGGCTGGTTCGTGCCGCTCGTCGTCGTGATCGCCGTCGTGACATTCGTGGTTTGGAACCTCGTCGGACCGGAGCCGCGCTTCGGCCACGCCCTGCTGAACGCGATCGCCGTGCTGATCATCGCCTGTCCGTGCGCACTTGGTCTGGCGACGCCGATGTCGATCATGGTGGGCACTGGGCGCGGCGCGCACGCAGGTGTCCTGGTCAAGGACGCGGAGGCACTGCAGCTGCTCGAGCGCGTGGACACGCTTGTGATCGACAAGACGGGCACGCTGACCGAGGGTCGGCCGAGACTCGTTGATGTCGAGGTGGTGTCCGGTTTCTTCGCAGCGGATGTCCTTTCGGCGGCTGCCGCGGTCGAGGCGCGCTCCGAGCATCCGCTCGCCCGCGCCATCGTCGATGGCGCGCGCGACCAGGGCCTCGAGATGGCCCAGGCGAGCGACTTCGAGTCGCAGACGGGGCTGGGCATCAGCGGCGTGGTCGGCGGCGAGCCCGTGGTGGTCGGCAATGCGGCGCAGATGGAGCGGGTCGGCGCGGAGCCCGGCCCCCTGGCACTCGCGGCCGACCGCCATCGCGCCACCGGGGCCGGCGTCATGTTCGTCGCGTTGGGCGGACGGCTGGCGGGTCTGCTCGTCGTGACCGATCCGATCAAGGAATCCGCCGGCCCCGCGATCGCCGCGCTTCGCGAGGAGGGCCTGAGGATCGTGATGCTGACGGGCGACGCCGAGGCGACCGCGAGGGCAGTGGCTGAGGCGATCGGCGGCATCGACGAGGTTCACGCCGGGCTCCGTCCCGAGGACAAGGCGCGCATCGTCGCCGAGTTGCGCGCGACGGGCGCCGTGGTCGCCATGGCGGGTGACGGGATCAACGACGCACCGGCGCTCGCCGCGGCGGACGTCGGCGTCGCGATGGGGACGGGGACGGACGTAGCGATCGAGAGCGCGGGCGTGACGCTCACCAAGGGTGATCTCGCGGCGATGGTGCGTGCGCGGCGCCTGGCGAAGGCGACGATGCGCAACATCCGCCAGAACCTGTTCTTCTCGTTCCTGTTCAACGGGATCGGCGTTCCGGTCGCCGCGGGGGTCCTGTATCCGGTCGCCGGTATTCTGCTTTCGCCGATGATCGCCGGGGCCGCCATGGCGCTGTCGAGCTTTACCGTGGTGACGAACGCGCTGCGGCTGAACGCGACGAAGCTCTGACCGCACTTGCTGCGCAACCCGGCACGCGCGACAGCATTGGTCTAGCTCGCGACAAGCGTCGCCACGGAAGGTTCGATGACGATTCTTGAGGAAAGGCGCCCGCTGGCGCGTGCCGTGCTGTTCGTCGCGTTGGCGAACCTGGCGTATTTCGGTGTCGAGTTCGCAGTGGCCTCCGCGATCGGATCCGTGTCACTTTTCGCTGACAGCGTCGACTTCCTCGAGGACACGTCGGTCAACCTGCTAATCCTGCTCGGACTGGGCTGGAGCGTCCGCAACCGGGCGAGGTTGGGCATGGCGCTGGCATTGCTGCTGCTCGTTCCGGGCCTCGCGACGCTGTGGACCGCCTGGCAGAAGTTCAACGTGCCGGTGGCGCCCGACCCGATACCGCTAACGCTTGCTGCGTTAGGCGCCCTTGCAGTCAACCTGACCTGCGCGGTCGTGTTGACACAGTTCCGGCATCATCAGGGCAGCCTCACTAAAGCGGCCTATCTTTCGGCCCGCAACGATGCGTTCGCCAACCTCGCGATCATTGGCGCCGCGGCCGCGACCGTTTGGACGCGCGACGCCTGGCCGGACCTGGTGGTTGGACTCCTTATCGCAATGGTCAATGCCGATGCCGCGAAGGAGGTTTGGGAGGCGGCAAGGGCCGAGCACCGCGCCGAGCCATGAGGTCCGGTTGGTCGTCGCCATGCGCGTGAGCAACGCCAGCCGGGAAGCTGTGGTTGGGTCGCTCAGCGTCGTCCTTGATCTCGCGGCGTCGTGCCGATCGCCGGGATTGCGGAGCAAGGCATCGAGGATGGCCGGATGGCTCGTTTGCGTCGAAGGCGGGGATGGACCCGCTCGCAGCTTCGCATACTACGCGGTATGGGAACCACGCGAGGCGAAGGCGCGACGACGGATCCGAACCGCTCTGCGGGTCACCGATGCGGTCGAGGTGGAATTCGTCCGCCGGATGTCGATCGACGAGCTTCTCGGCGCGGGCGCCCAGCCGGGAAGGATCGCTCGCCTCCGCGCGCCTTGTTGAGGGGTCGTATCCGGCGCGCCGGGAGTTGACGCCCAGGGCGCCCGACTGGTTCCAAAGCTAGGAGCGTGCGAGCCCATGCGATCGCGGTCTGCGATCAATCACATCGCTAGTCAGCGGTGGTCGGCCGTCGAGGGCCAACCTGCGACGATCGGCGCATGGGCATGACCGAGATCGAGGACGAATGCGAAAGTAAGCTGCCGGTCGACTGTCTTGGATTCAAGCCGGCCCTTGCGGCGTAGGAAGACCTCGGTCCCATCGGTTACCAAGTAATGTCGTGGGGCCGCCCTGACGTCGCCCCACAGGTCCGCCTCTGCCTTGGCTCGCTTCAGCGCGGCGCCGAGCCGCTTCACCTCGATACCCCGCTCGAGGAGTTCGGCGATCACGCGGAGGAAAAGGACGTCGTTGAACGTGTAGAGCCGACGCCGTCCTCGCCCCCCGGCACCCGTTGGATTCATTACATCGATCCGGCCCAGATAGGTGATCATGTGGACCGAAAGACCGCTGAGCGCCGATGCTTTCACGACGTCGACGTAAGGAGTGTTTGCCATCAGCATATTATGAGTTATGCTACACAACTCAAAGTAAACGCCAATTAAGATCGAACGTGTTCATGCTTCGTTCTGCATGTTAATGATCTCTTGATGAGGGCGACGCTACTGGACGGCGGAAACCGTTTGGTGCCACGATCGGTTCTGAGGGCAGGAGAAGCGACATGAGATTCGGAATGGAACCCTCCCGGGATCTCGGGCTTCAGCACGCGCTGCGAAACGGGATCGCCTTGCTCGAAGGGCGCGACACCGGCCAGGACCGCGGACGCGTCCTTGGTGGTCTGCTCGAGATCGTGACCGAGGCTGACCGTGGGTCGGGGGCGCTGCATGAGCATAGCTTGTTGATTTGCACTGAGAGTTGACCCGGGATTTTCATCGAGAAGTGACCCGGGTGGATGGTATGTCCCGCGATGCGGGTTGTGGGTCAAGCTGGTGTTTTTTCCTTTCTGGTTTTGGGGGCAGCGGAGCTGGCTCTGAACCGGAAGCTGTCGTTGCCAGTCTCGAGGATGTGGCAGTGGTGGGTGAGCCGGTCCAGCAGGGCGGTGGTCATCTTGGCATCGCCGAACACGTCGGCCCATTCGCTGAAGCTGAGGTTGGTGGTGATAACGACGCTGGTGCGTTCGTAGAGTTTGCTGAGCAGATGGAACAGCAGCGCCCCGCCTGACGGGCTGAACGGCAGGTATCCCAGCTCGTCGAGGATGACGAGGTCGAGACGCAGCAGACGCTCGGCAAGCTGGCCAGCCTTGTTCATGGCCTTTTCCTGTTCGAGCGCGTTGACCAGATCGACCGTAGAGAAGAACCGGACCTTCTTGCGGTGATGCTCGACTGCCTGAACACCGAGCGCGGTGGCCATGTGGGTCTTGCCGGTTCCCGGACCACCGATCAGCACCACATTGTCGGCACCGTCGATGAAGTCGCCACGATGCAACTGCCGGACCAGGGCTTCGTTCACCTCGCTGGACGCAAAGTCGAAGCCTGCCAGATCCTTGTAGGCCGGGAACCGGGCGGCCTTGATCTGGTAGGCGATAGACCTGACCTCGCGCTCGGCCATCTCGGCCTTGAGCAACTGCGAGAGGATCGGCACGGCGGCATCGAAGGCGGGGGCGCCTTGTTCGATGAGCTCACCGACGGCCTGGGCCATGCCATACATCTTGAGGGAGCGAAGCATCACCTCCACAGCGGCGCTGGCGGGATCATGACGCATGACGCATCTCCCGCAGGTTGTCATAGCGCCCGACATCGGCGACTGGCTCCTGAGCAAGGCGCAGTGCCTGGGGTGCATCGATCGGTGATGCAGGAGGTGCCTTGCCGTCGGTCAGTCGGTGCAGGATGTTGAGCACATGGGTCTTGGTGGGCACCCCTGCCTCCAGAGCCAGCTCGACCGCGCATAGAACCGCCTGTTCATCGTGCTGCAGCACCAGCGCCAGGATCTCGACCATCTCGCGATCACCGCCGGGGCGCTTGAGCAGATGGCCCTGAAGCTGCCGGAACGCATCGGGCATCTCCGTGAACGGCGCTCCGTTGCGCAGGGCACCAGGCTTGCGCTGGATCACCGCCAGGTAATGACGCCAGTCATAGATGATCCGCCCCGGCAGATGATGGGATCGTGCAATGATCCGGCCATGTTCGCACAGGATCCGGCCTTCGGCGGCGATGACGATCCGCTCGGGGTAGACCCGCAAGGACACCGGCCGGTTGGCAAAGGACGCCGGCACGCTGTAGCGGTTGCGCTCCAACGTCACCAGGCAGGTTGGCGATACGCGCTTGGTGTGCTCGACAAAGCCGTCGAAGGGGCGGCCCGGCGGCATCAGGCTTGCAACCTCCCCGGCGTGCACATCGGCGACAGTGCCGGGCAGAACGCCATGCACGATCTGCCCCCATTGCGCGATGCAGCGCTCTTCAAGCCACGCGTTCAGCGCATCAAGGTTCGGAAAGCTGGGCATCGGTTGCCACAATCGGCGGCGTGCATCCTGGACGTTCTTCTCGACTTGGCCCTTCTCCCACCCCGAGGCCGGGTTACAGAACTCGGGCTCGAACAGATAATGGCTGGCCATCGCCGCGAACCGGGCGTTGACCTGCCGCGCCTTGCCCGAGCCGATGCGATCAACCGCTGTGCGCATGTTGTCGAAGATCCCGCGCTGCGGAACGCCGCCCAGAACCCTGAACGCCTGGGTCAGGGCGTCGAACAGCATCTCGTGGGTCTGGAGTAGATAGGCCCGCACGGTGAAGGCCCGGCTGTGCGACAGCTTGGTATGTGCCACCTGCAACTTGACCTGCTTGCCGCCCAACAAGGCCCAGTCCTCGCTCCAGTCGAACTGGAAGGCCTCGCCCGGCGCAAAGACCAAAGGCACGAAGGTGCCTCGGCCAGCGGACTGGGCATCGCGTTGGCGCTCGGACTTCCAAGCGCGAACGAAGGCCGCCACGCGCCCGTAGGAACCGTCGTAGCCCAACACCACAAGATCTGCGTGCATCTGCTTTGCCGTACGCCGCTGCTTGCGTGACTTGCCGACCTCAATCCGCAGCCAACCTGACAGCTTCTCGGCAAACGGGTCCAGCTTGCTCGGTCGATCGGCGGCCATGAACTTCGGTTCAACCGTACCGCTGCGCAGATACTTGCGGATCGTGTTGCGCGACAGCCCAGTGCGCCGCTCTATCTCCCGGATCGGCATCCCCTCACGGAAATGCCAGCGCCGGATTACGCTCAATAACGCCATGTCGATCACTCCAATATCCCCCAACCCAACAGCCAGGGGGAAGGTCAAAACATGGGTCACTTCTCAGTGGAATTTTATGCCCCTCCCGGGTCAACTCTCAGTGCAAATCAACAACCTTGGCTTGCGTTGGGGTCTTGCCGGTAGTCAGCGGCGGGAGGGACGTGCAGGCGGTATTTCGGCGTGCCGCTGCGGACGATGCCCTATTGGACTATCGCCGCGATGCAGCTTAATTGAGACCAACAGGGTCACGGCTACGGCTTATTTGAGTCCAGTCGGAGCGTTTATGTGGCCAAAAGGGCGATATGGCGGGGTGTTTATGGTTCCGTCCACAACCGCCCCCCCCATAAAGGGGCGCGGCGCCACGTTCATCTGGCCTCGTCGGCAACCTGTTCGAGATAACGTTCCATCTGGGTGCGTCCACGATCAGTGAGCAACACCAGCCCGCGCCGCCCGTCGCGCGGATCATCCTGCCGGATGACCAGGCCGACCCGTTCAAGCTTGATCAGCCAGCGCAGGCCAGTGGTTTGTGCAACATCAGCCGCGTGACACGCCGTCCCGACACACAGTGCCCGTCCGACCGTGTCGGCAAGGTAGATTTCGAGCAGGATATCCCAGGCCGGTTCACCAAAGAGTGAGGTAGACCCGGAGAAAAGCTCCAGCCGGGCGCGTCGTTCGCGATACAGCCGGTGCGCGGTGGCGATATGGACGGATCGCGCCTTAGGCCTGATCACCCCCAATGCGGCGATTGCGGCGGAATGCTCCCCAAGATCCAGCCCCGGTTTGCGCGCCAGATTCATATTGATCGACATCAGCGGTCTCCCGCGAAAAGTGCGACAGGGCAAGGCTCCATGACCGGTCCTCGCCGAATTGGGCCAGGCGTCGCTGGTGGCGTAGCGTGCCGACCGCGAGGATTACGAGCATGGGATAGCTCCACATCACAATCATCACCGCATAGGTGACGCCAATCAATTCCGCATCGAACAGCTTCAAAACGTGCGCTGCGGTGCTGTCGAGATGGAGAGCTGCCAGTGTAATTGGCCAAAAACGATCTGCTTTTAACGCGACAACAACGAGCGCTAAGAGCAACAGCACATCGATCAAGAACACGCCTATTTCGACATTGTGGTACTGCGTAGGATGCCCCACCGCCAGAGTGAGGAATGCTGCTCCGACGAGCAGGCACCCCGTTATCCTCTCGGGTGCTCCGCCCCGCCAAACCGCATAGCCGCACGAGCTGGCTAGCATCAGATAAAATATTGCCGCGTGAATCACAGGCGGATCGAACAGGAAGTTTTGGTTGCGTCAAGCATGTCGTGTTACTCATGCGACAATCTTTAAGGAAATCGGCGACAATCCTTGGTCAAAGCCGCCGGTGGGCGTCGGGGGGCATTCACCGTCACCACTGCCAAAACCTCTGAGACCCAGAGCACCAAGCACCTCGGGAGTCATCTTGTGCGCCTCGATGAACAATTCCCGAGCCTTGACCTGCGCCGACAGCGCGTCGGTCAACATGCGCAACATTTCGCTACCCGTGCCTATCGGCAGGTTGTTGTCGGCACGCACACGCAACATTGCCGAGATGCAGGCTGCAGCATCTGCAGCTGCGGTATCGCAAGAAAGTTCCGCCTGACGGAATATCGGGGTGACAGTTGATACCGCGTCGATTCGTTGCCTGCGCATAATAGCCTCCCTTTCGCCGCAGCGATGGGAGACCGCCGCTAGCCTGGATGTGGTCGGTTGGAAAAATCGATGTGGCGTTCAACCAGGATCTGGGTGACGACATGGGCACCCATCGCCAGCGCACCCGTCAACGCGATCGCGCCAATGGCAATGCCAACAATCAGGCCGAGCCGCTCCAATATGTTGAAGCTATATCGGTTTCTCCGCACCCCGACCGCACCGCCAGCCAGCCTGTCGGGGATGGGAGGACCATTGTTGAAACTTGCTGCTGTGGTTACCCCAAGCGGATCGTACCCAATCCGATTGTCTCCCTCGAATTCCGCCAGCATGCGGGCCGCCTGCATACTGCGCTGGGCGCCAAGGATGCGCCGCGCGTCGCGCAGATGCTCGACAACGGTATGGGGCGAAAGCCCGAGCTCGCGGGCAATCTCCTTGGCTTCAAGATTGCGGTAGACGAGGCGCAGGCATTCGCGCTGCCGTTGGTTCAAACGGGAAAACGCCAAATCATCCATTTCGGAGCGATTTATCAGGGTCTTCGGGCCAAGAGTCTAGAGGGAATTCGGCCCTGGTAAGATTGTCGTGTCATTCCTGCGCACAACGACACTGGTTTTGGCGGTGTGATTGCGACATAAATCACCGCCGCACCTTGAAAGAGAGAGAGAGAGCCGATGTCGCCAGCCAGCCGAATCATCCTGTCATCTACAGCCGCTGCGCTTTTGCTGCCCGTTGCCGGTTTTTCCCTCGCCGCACCGGCGGCAAGGCTCCCGGCCTATATTACGCGCGCCGCCGCCGATCCGGCCCGCGCGACACAGGCGGCTGATGATGCCCGCCGCCATGGTCCGGAAATCCTCGCTTTTGCCGGGCTGAAACCGGGCGGCAAGGTGCTCGATCTGATTCCCGGTGGTGGATATTGGACACGGCTCTTCGCGCGCACGGTCGGCGCAAAAGGGCGCGTCTATGGCATCTGGCCCAAGCCCTATGCCGCCGAGGCGCAGCAGGAAATAACCGACTATGAGGCGCTGACCAGGTCACCCGATTTCACAAATGTTTCCAGCACGGTGCAGCCGGTTGATCAGCTCTCGGTGCCGGAGCATGTGGACTTGGTGTTCACGGCGCAAAACTATCACGATTACCCAGATAAATTCATGGGCAAGATCGACCCGTCGGTTCTCAACAAGGCAGTATTCGCGGCTCTCAAGCCCGGTGGCGTGTTCCTTGTTATCGATCATGCCGCGGCGGCTGGCACGGCGATGCGCGATGTTGACACCTTGCATCGCATTGATCCCGCCATTGTCAGGAAACAGGTTGTCGCTGCAGGCTTCCGCTATGCCGGGGAGAGTCGCCTGCTCGCCAACCCGGCTGATGACCATGGCAAGCTTGTTTTCGATGATGCGATCCGGGGCCGGACAGATCAGTTCATCTACAAGTTCGTCAAACCGATGCGGTGAGACGTGGCGGGCATGGCACGGGGATCAGAGCAATGATCCCTGCGGATTCTGCCGACCGATCGAGCCGCCACCGCGCCGCCGGGCCAGTTCGGTCTCGGCGGTAAAGCGGACGTCGATATCGCGATCGCCGAGAAAGCCGATCAAAACCTCCTCCTCAATCTCCTGCCAGCTCTTGCCGCGATCTGGCCCGAAACGCACCCGTGGCAAGATTCCCGGTACATTTGACCATGCGATCAACTGCGCGGCCCCAACCTCATTGAGCATGTCGCGCAGGTGGAAGGCGGTGACATAGGCGTCGGGGAAGGCGCGATGGGCGGGAAGCCCGCGTTCATGCTCAATTCCCTGTGGCTTGCGCCAGTAACGCAGGACCTGATTTGAGAAGCTCGGCGCGTCAGCCCACATTCGCAGCGCGCATTTCCACGTGCAGATCCAGTCGGCATTGTGGGTCAGCGCTGCCGTGCAATATTGCTGTTCAAAATCTGCCCGATGCGCCGCCAGCGCGACGCGGCGCGGCCACGGGTCGAGCACCGGGCGTGCGACGTCGTGCCAGAAGGGCGCGTCGGCGACCTGCTCGTCAAGGATATGGTGGATCGCCTGCGTGATCGGCGGAATTGGCCGGCCTGGATTGACGTAGCGCTGCCCGCCTTCGCCCCAGATTTCCCAGCGCCCATCCTCGCCCAGTGCGACATCCTGCCAGCCGATTTCGCACACGCCGTGCGTTGGCGGCGCCTGGCCGGTGGTTTCAAGGTCAACGACGCGGATGATCTGGGTAGGGCGGGACACCGATCCTAAGTGGCCGTACTCGGCGCGGATTGCCAGCCCCTAGAACGTGACGACATGAGATTGACCCACCGTGTCATCACGCTCCAAGCGCAGCGGGGGGAATCAATGCCCCGCCTGTGGACCGCGCTCCAGCCCGCTCAACGCCAGCTGGGCGTCAATCTGCGCCAGCAAGCGGTCCAGCCCGGCCTGATCCCTGGCCTCGGCGCGTGCGACCAGCACGTCCTGCGTGTTGGAGGCGCGCAGCAACCACCAGCCATCGGCGGTGTTGACGCGTGCGCCATCGGTGCGATTGACCTCGGCGCCAGAGGCTTCCAGCCGGTCGAGTACTTCGTCGATCACCGCGAACTTGCGGCTCTCATCGACCTGGAATCGCATTTCAGGTGTATTGACCATGGCGGGCATGGCGCCCCTGATCTCGGTCATCGACCTGCCGATCATGTGGACGGCGCGGATCAGCCGGACAGCGGCATATTGCGCATCGTCAAAACCATAAAATTCATGCGCGAAGAAGATGTGTCCGCTCATCTCACCGGCCAGCGGTGCGCCGGTTTCCTTCATCTTGGTCTTGATCAGGCTGTGGCCGGTCTTCCACATCACCGGCTCGCCGCCCAGTTCCGCGATGCGGTCATACAACGCCTGGCTTGCCTTCACATCGGCGATGATCGTCGCGCCCGGCAGTTCCTTCAGCACCGGCTCGGCGAGGATCGCGAGCAACTGGTCGCCCCAGATTACCCGGCCCGTGCCGTCGATCGCGCCGATGCGGTCGCCATCGCCGTCAAACGCCACGCCGAAATCCAGCCCCTTGTCGGCCACGAGCCTTTTCAGGTCGGCCAGGTTCTTTTCTTCGGTCGGGTCGGGATGGTGGTTGGGAAAGCGTCCGTCGACCTCGGTGTAAAGCAAATGGTGTTCGCCCGGCAGCAGCTTCACAAGCTTCTCGATTACCGGCCCTGCGGCCCCGTTGCCGGCATCCCAGCCAATTCGATAGGCACCGCCGTCAAAGCCAAGCATCAGCCGCGCGACATAGTCATCCATAATATCGGCGTCGGTAACACTGCCCGGCGTTTCGGCTTCATCCCAGTCTCCGGCCTCGGCCATCCGGCCAAGCCGCTGAATATCGTCACCGAAGAAGGGTCGATGCTGCAGCACCATCTTGAAACCATTATATTCTGCCGGGTTGTGGCTGCCGGTGATCTGAATGCCGCCATCGACCTCCAGTACTGCCTCGGCATAATAGAGCATCGGCGTCGGCCCCATGCCGACCCGCACCACATCCACACCGGCTGCCGTCAGCCCCTCGATCAGCGCGCGCTCCATCTCGGGGGAGGTGGTGCGCCCGTCATAGCCAACTGCAACGCGCGTTCCCCCTGCGCGGCGCACCACCGTGGCAAAGCCGCGCCCAATCGCTGTTGCATCGGCGGTGAAGAGTGTTTGGCCAACAATGCCGCGAATATCATATTCGCGCAGGCTGGTCGGATTGAAGCGGTGAGTCATAGGGCTTCCTGTTGTGGCACTCCCCGTCCAATCGGTGAGCGCGCAAATGGTTCAATCGGGCGTGCGATGTCGCAGTAACAGATCGCGCGCCGCATTGACGCGGCGGGTCAGTTCGGCCGAACCGCCATGGTCAGGATGTACTGCCTGGACAAGGCGGCGGTGCGCTGCGCGGATCGCAGCCTCGTCCGCATTTGCGGTCAGCCCGAGCACGGCCAGCGCGGCACTTTCGTCGCTCGGGCGTGGCGGCGGCATCGGGCGCGGCTTGTGGTTCGGCCCCTGCCACAACCACCAGCCAGCATAGGCCACCAAGGCGGCCAGCAGCAGTCCCTTGATCATGCCGCGAACAGGGGCAGCGCTGGCTCGGGCAAGGCCAGCGCCGACATCATCTCGCGCAGTTCCTGCCGCGCAGCGACATGCGCCAGGCCCATCCCGCCAAATTCCGCAGAGTCGAGCATGGTCAGGCCCTTGGGGAACAGCTCGCGATAGATCACGCGCTCGCCAAGACCGGGGATGATGCGAAAGCCGACACGCTTGGCCAATTGATCAAGCGCCTCGGAGACGCGGCGCATGTTGCGCGCCTCGACATGCTGGACGCGATTGCGCAGTACAACCCAGTCAATCGTCGATCCATCGGCCTTGGCGCGTGCCTTGCGCGCGTCCCAGATCAGCTCGGCATAGAAGCTGGGTCGTGTGACCTTGTAGGTGTCGGGATCAACCTGACCGATCAGGTCAAAATCGACAAAACTGTCATTCATTGGCGTGACCAAGGTGTCAGCCCGCTGCGCGGCGAGCCGGGCAAACGGGTCGTCACGGCCCGGCGTATCGATCACCAGATAATCCGTATCGACAGAAAATTCGGCAAAGCGGGCTTCGAAATTTTCCAGACTGGTGCCATCATGTGTCGCATGACGCGGGATCGACAGCTCGCGTGCGACGCGCTTTTGCGTTGCCTGGCGGTTGTCGAGATAACGCCCCAGGGTTCGCTGGCGGTGGTCGAGATCAAGCGCGGCCACGCGCGCGCCGCGCACCTGCAGCGCGATCGCGACATGTACCGCCGTGGTTGATTTGCCCGTTCCGCCTTTTTCATTGGCGAATACGATGACATGCGGCTTGGCAGCCCCCATCAGTTCGTCGCATCCCATGTTGATCGTGATTCCGCCTCCCCATAGAAGGCCCGCCCGTCCTTGTCGAAGGGTCAGTTTCATACCGTGTTGATCATCCGTACCATTGCCGAACTGCGTAGCGCTGTTGCCGCCTTCCGCGCCGAGGGTGCGCAGGTGGCCCTCGTGCCGACCATGGGGGCGCTTCATGCCGGCCATATCGCGCTTGTCGAGGCGGCAAGGCGCCCCGCGACGCGCATCGTTGCCTCGATCTTCGTCAACCCGAAACAGTTTGGCGCGAACGAGGATCTTGGCCGCTATCCACGCCGGGAACAGGCCGACACGCGGATGCTGGCTGATGCCGGGTGTGATGTGCTGTGGCTGCCTTCGGTTGAAGCAATGTATCCAGAAGGCTTTGCCACCAATATCTCGGTGGCTGGCGTCAGTGAGGGGCTCGACGGCCTGGCGCGGCCGGGCCATTTTGATGGCGTCGCGACGGTCGTTACCAAGCTTTTTCAGCAGGTTATGCCGGACACCGCCTATTTTGGTGAGAAGGATTATCAACAATTGGCCGTGATTCGCCGCCTCGTTGCTGACCTTGACCTGCCGGTGGAGATTGTCGGTGTGCCGACCCAGCGCGATGATGATGGCCTCGCCTTGTCGTCGCGTAATATCTATCTTGATGATGCCGAACGCGCCCGCGCGGTTGCCCTGCCACGCGCGCTGGGCGACGCAGCGCGCGCGCTGGACCGGGGCGTGGCGCCCGACGAAGCCATTGCTGCGGCGCGCGAAAGCCTGACCGCCGCCGGCTTCGTGATCGACTATGTTGCGCTGGTCGACGCTGAGACACTGGCCGAACAGCCCGATCCGGCACGACCCCGCCGTCTGCTTGCCGCTGGGCGGTTGGGCGCGACTCGACTGATCGACAATATCGCGGTGGCGGCAAAACAAGGTTAACTGCGTTAACCAATTGTTGAAAACCTTCGGCCCAATCTCCTCCCAACAGGATTGGACGGGGGTTTCGGACATGGGCAACAGCCTGAAGAGTGCGCAGTTCCTTATCGACAGCCGGATGGCCGATGCGGCGCGTGGAGACGTTGACGCCTATTATGATCTCGGCATGGTCTATTCGAGCGGCGCTGCCGGTATCGATATTGACCTGATCGAGGCCCATAAATGGTTCAATCTCGCTGCCGTGGCTGGCAGCGAGGCGGCGCAAGCCTGTCGCAGCGAAATCGCCGAGGACATGACGGCGCGCGAAATCGCCGAGGCGCAAAAGGCGGCGCGCGCCTGGCTCCAGATGACCAGCGCCCGCGCGGCCTGATTATTTCTTGGTCGCCGCCTTTGCGGGGGCCTTTTTCTTTGCCGGGGCCTTTTTGGCAGGCGCCTTTTTCTTTTTGCCCTTCGCCGGTGCAGCGGCAGCGCGCGCGTCGATCAATTGCGCGGCCTCTTCCAGCGTCAGCGCATCCTTTTCCAGTCCCTTTGGCAGCGTCGCATTGGTCGTGCCGTCAGTGACATAGGCGCCATAGCGCCCATCCATCAACTTCAGTTCAAGCTCGGTCCTGGGATGCAGACCCAGTATCTTGAGTGGCTCGCGTGATCCGCGTTGTGGTCGTCCACCACCCGCCGCCGCTTCGGCCAGCTTTACCACGGCGGCATTCATGCCGGTCTCAAATACCTCGACGGTCGACTGCAGCCGGGCATATTTGCCGTCATGCGCCAGATAGGGGCCATAACGCCCGATTGACGCCGTAATCGGTTTGCCACTTTCGGGATGGGTGCCGACCTCGCGCGGCAGCGACAACAACTTTATCGCCCAGTCCAGATCAAGTTCCGGAATATCCTTGGGGATTGAGGCGCGCTTGGCGTCCTTGCCCTCACCGATCTGGATATAGGGGCCAAAGCGCCCTGATTTGCGCTCGATCGGCAGGCCGCTGGCCGGGTCAGTGCCCAGCGTCTCATTCTCTGCTGTCGCCTCATCGCTGCCACCCTGGCCAAAGCGACGGGTATATTTACAGGCCGGATAGTTGGAACAGGCCACGAAGGCGCCAAACTTGCCGCCGCGCAGTGCCAGTCGGCCTTCGCCGCAATTCGGGCACAGCCGGGGGTCGGCACCGTCCTCGAGCGCCGGAAACAGATAGGGTTCAAGAAACAGGTCGAGCGCCGCCGTTACTTCCGACGGCTTCTGCTCCATCACCTCATTGGTGCGCGGCTTGAAATCCTTCCAGAACCGCTCAAGCACCGCCTGCCACTGCGCGCGGCCGCCCGACACCTCGTCAAGCTCGTCTTCCAGCCCGGCGGTAAAATCATAGCCGACATATTTTTCGAAGAAGCGTTCGAGGAACGCCGTCACCAGTCGCCCGCTTTCCTCGGCGAAGAAGCGGTTCTTCTCGATCTTCACATAAGACCGGTCCTTGAGCGTCTGGATGATCGAGGCATAGGTCGAGGGGCGTCCGATGCCGAGCTCTTCCAGCCGCTTGACCAGCGAGGCTTCGGAGAAGCGCGGCGGCGGCTGGGTGAAATGCTGTTCGGCATCGACCGACTTTTTCGCCGGCGCATCGCCGTCGCGCATCCGTGGCAGGCGGCGGCTTTCTTCATCCGCGCTGTCATCGCTGCCCTCCTCGTAAAGGGCGAGATAGCCGGGGAACAGCACGACCTGGCCGGTCGCGCGCAGGCCGTGGCGGCCGGTGCCGTCGGCCAGCTCGACTGTGGTGCGCTCCATCCGCGCCGAGGCCATCTGGCTGGCCAGCGCGCGCTTCCAGATCAGCTCGTAGAGCCGCGCATGGTCGCCGCCACCGGCACTGTTCTTGCTGAAATCGGTCGGGCGGATCGCCTCATGCGCTTCCTGCGCATTCTTGGCCTTGCTTTGATATTGGCGTGGTTTGTCGGGGACATAGCTCGCATCATAACGATCAGCGACCGCCTTGCGTGCGGCGGAAATGGCGCTGCCGTCCATCTGCACACCGTCGGTGCGCATATAGGTGATCACGCCGTCCTCGTAGAGGCCCTGCGCGATGCGCATCGTGTGGCTCGCCGAGAAACCGAGCTTGCGCGCAGCTTCCTGTTGCAGTGTTGAGGTGGTGAAGGGCGGCGGCGGGTTGCGCATCGCCGGCTTGGTTTCGACCGACTGCACGGTGAAATGGCCAGCCTCGACGTCTGCTTTGGCTTTCAGCGCATCGCCTTCCGCGCCGATGGACAGCCGGTCGATCTTGTCGCCATTCCAGCGCGTCAGCCGCGCAACGAAGGGCGTGCCGTCCTGCTCCATATTGGCCGAGACCGACCAATATTCCTGCGCCCGGAACGCCTCGATCTCACGCTCACGATCGACGATGATGCGCAGCGCGACCGATTGCACCCGTCCGGCCGACTTGGCGCCGGGCAGCTTGCGCCACAGCACCGGTGAGAGCGTGAAGCCGACGAGATAATCAAGCGCGCGGCGCGCGCGATAGGCGTCGATCAGGTCGGTATCGAGCTCGCGCGGATGCTTCATCGCCTCGGTCACCGTTGCCTTGGTGATGGCGTTGAAGGTGACGCGCTCGACCTCCCTGGGCAATGCCTTGCGGTTGCGCAGCACTTCGCGGACATGCCAGCTGATTGCCTCGCCCTCGCGATCAGGGTCGGTGGCGAGGATCAGCCGGTCGGCGGTCTTGGCCAGATCGGCAATGGCTTTCAGCTGCTTCGCCTTGTCGGGATAATTCTCCCATTCCATGGCGAAACCATCATCGGGGTCGACCGATCCGTCCTTGGGCGGCAGGTCGCGGACATGGCCATAGCTCGCAAGAACGCGATAGTCAGAGCCGAGATATTTCTCGATGGTTTTCGCCTTGGCGGGCGATTCGACGATGACAAGCTGCATATGCGGTTGTGGATGTCCTTACGTGTACGCGCGAGGATGGGGAGGCAAAGGGGCAGCCGTCAAGCGACCGGCGTTTTGCGCCACGCCCAGATAAAGGCAATCCCGATCAGGGCATCAATTGCTGCCATGATCATCACCACCAGATCCGCGCGACCGGACAGAAACAGGATGACAACCGGAACGGTGAAGCTCAGTTTCGCGATCAGCGTCAGCGGCATCAATGGCCGAAACCGCACCGGATCGCGCCCGATCATCAGGTACACGAGCTGGAAGGTCGATGCCGCGCCGATAAAGCCGTAATAATATTCCGGCCGGTTCAGCGCCTGCCCCATCGCTGCCAGCGTTGACTCCCCAAAATAGAGCGGCAGCAACACGATCAGGCCGTAGATACCGGCAAGGGTGAAAATGCGCCTCGGCGTTGCGATGTTGGCGGTGTCGATCATGCGATCAGGCTTACCCGACCTCCGGCATGACGTTCAAGCCGCCCGGCAAGTTCCAGCTCCAGCAACACCGTCTGGACAATGGCGGTTCCCAGCCCGGACTGGCGGATCACCTCATCGACTGACACGGGCACCGGGCCGAGCAGCCCGCTCAGCGCCCGCCGCGCGGCATCATCGGCGTCGTCCGCCGGTGGACCGTCAAAATTCATGGCCGGTGCACGTACCATGCGCGCATCAATCGGGCGGATTGTCTCCAGAATGTCGGCTGCGCCCTGCACCAGCGTAGCGCCGTCACGGATCAGCCCGTTACAACCCTGCGCGCGCGGATCGAGCGGGCTGCCCGGCACCGCCATCACCTCACGTCCTGCTTCTCCGGCCAGCCTTGCGGTGATCAACGAGCCAGATCGCGGGGCGGCTTCCACCACCACCGTGCCCAGCGCCAGCCCGGCGATGATGCGGTTGCGGTGCGGGAAGTGTCGCGCGCGCGGCTCCACGCCCGGCGGCTGTTCGGCGATCAGCAGGCCGTGTTCAGCAATACGTTCCTGCAATGCGGCATTTTCCGGCGGATAGGCAATGTCGATGCCCCCGGCGATTACCGCGATGGTGCCTGTGTCAAGCGATCCGACATGCGCCGCCGTGTCGATGCCGCGCGCCAGCCCCGAGGCGATACTGACCCGCTCGCGCCCCAGCTCAACCGCCAGTTGCCGCGCAAAGCGGCACGCGGCGGCAGAGGCGTTGCGGGCACCGACCATCGCGACGACGGGCCGCGCCGTCAGGGTAAAATCGCCACGCACCATGATTGCGGGCGGCGCATCATCGAGCTCGGCCAGCAGTGGCGGGTAATCCATCTCGCCCAGGAAAAGGTGGTGGGCGGCAAGCCTTGCCGCCGTTGCCAGCTCGCGCTCTGCCACGGCGCGGTCGGCGACAACCGGTGCCCGCCCGCCACCACGCGCGGCGAGATCGGGCAGCGCCTCGATCGCGCGCGCCGCGTCACCGAATCGCGCGATCAGCTGGGCATAGGTAACCGGGCCGATCTGCGGCGTACGGATCAGCCGCAGCCGGGCAATCGCAGCGTCATCGGCCATCGCTCAGTCGCGCTTGCTTCCGACGCGCGGCTCGGTTCCGGCGATCAGGCGGGCAACATTGTCGCGGTGCTTCCACAGAACGAGCACGGCCATGGCCATCAGCAGCATGACAATGTCCCAGCGGGAAAAGAACGCCGCACTCAGCGGTGCGCTGATAGCGGCGCTCATCCCGGCGAGCGAGGAAATGCGCACAAAGGCCAACAATCCGAGCCACACGGCGGCATAAACCACCGCGCAGGGCCAGTGCAGCGCCAGCACGATACCCATCAACGTCGCCACGCCCTTGCCACCGCGAAAACGCAGCCACACCGGAAAAAGATGGCCGACAAAGGTACCCGCCGCCGCATAGGCACCGAGGCCCGGATACCATGCCTCGACCAGCATGATCGCGGCCCAGCCCTTGGCCGCATCCAGCAACAATGTCGCCGCTGCCAGCCCCTTGCGCCCGGTACGCAGCACATTGGTCGCGCCGATATTGCCCGATCCGATCTGGCGCAGGTCACCCGCCCCGCCCAGCCGCGTCAGGATCACGCCAAACGGGATCGACCCGAGCAGATAGCCGATCGCCAATGCCAGCGCGGGGGCTTTCCAGAGATATTCGGTCGGCAATGGCTGTCCCCCAGGTTCGTCACAACATAGGCGCGCTGGTGGTGCCGGCGCAACATGCCCGACGGCGCAATGCTTGGAGAAAGGGCGACATTCGGATAGCCCGGTCTTTCTGGTTGGGGTGAGGTGACATGCGGGAGCAGAGCCGTGACGGGGCGGCAATCGCGAGACTTACGGAGAACGAGAAGCTGTGCCTGCGTCGTCGGCTATTGCCGCAGACAGCGAAGGAGATGGCCGTCGATCTCGGTATCTCGCCGCACGCAGTTGAGAAACGGTTGAAGATGGCGCGCATCAAGCTTGGCGTCAGTTCCTCGCTTCAGGCGGCGCGTCTGCTCGCTGATGCTGAAGGGTACGGTCCTTTGGTACCCCAGCTTTCGGCCCTGTCCCGCCCTGCCACTCCTGCGCATGAACAGGTCCAGCGCGATGCCGCGCCGCGCTGGCGCGTCAGGCTGATAGGGGGAGTTACGACGATGATAATCCTTTTGGGCGGGTTGTTTTGGGCGCTGTCCGAACCGTCGCACGGTGCGACACCGCAGCAGGCCAGGGCATTTTTGGTGAGTAGCTTCGCGACGATGGACCGCGATCATTCAGGTAATATTGAACCCTTGGAGGCGCCGGGGGTCGCGATCAGGAATCCTGATGGTGGGCGACATTTCGTTCCCAACCCGCAAGGGGCGAGAATGTGGATCGCCGGCTTCGATAAAGATGGAGACGGGAAGGTCAGCGAGGCGGAGTATGTCGCGCATTTGCTCCCGGCTATTGAGGAAAGAGGGGTGCCCGCTAACTGGCGGGCGGATCGTTCGTAGCTGGCCGTCGAGGCGGTTGACGGCGTGGTGACGCAAAGCCATGCCGCACAGCATGACCGATACCCGACCCGTGCTGTTCTTCGATTCCGGCGTGGGCGGGCTGTCGGTGCTGGGGCCGGCGCGGGCGCTGTTGCCGCAGATGCCGGTCGTCTATGTCGCCGATTCCGCAGGCTTTCCCTATGGCACCAAGAGCGAGGCGCAAATCGCCGCGCGTGTGCCGGCGTTGCTCGGGCGGCTGGCGGAGCGGTTCCACCCGCGACTCATCGTCATTGCCTGTAACACGGCCTCGACCATTGCCCTGTCGACGGTGCGCGACGCGCTTGATCTGCCGGTCGTCGGCACGGTCCCCGCGATCAGGCCCGCCGCCGCGATCAGCGTGACGCGCACGATCGGTGTCCTCGGTACCGAGGCAACGGTGCGCCAGCCCTATGTCGATGATCTGACAGCGCGTTTCGCCGGGGACTGCACCGTGTTGCGCCATGGCTCGGCCGAACTTGTCGCACTGGCCGAGGCAAAGCTGCGCGGCGAGGCGACAGACCCGGCTCGCTATGCCGCCATCCTTGACGGGCTGTTCGGCCAGCCCGGTGGTGGCGCGATTGATACCATCGTCAATGCCTGCACTCATTTCCCGCTTGTTACAGATGAACTCGCCGCCGCCGCGCCGCATCCGGTGCGTTTTGTCGATGGCGGGCCGGGTATCGCGCGGCGTATCGCCTTTCTGACCGAGGGGCAGCAATGGCCCGACGCGCCGCCGACCGGCATTGCCGTGTTCACCCGGCGTGATGGCGCCAGCGATGCACTTGCCCCGGCGCTTGCCCGGCACGGTCTCGACTCGGTCGAAACGCTCTAGCCGCACGGGCGTCGTCCCGACGGGGGAACCGGCCCTGATACAATGCGGCAAAGCCGATCACACTAAGCAATAGCCCGCGCTGGAAATTGGCGGGCCACCGCGCTAAGGGGCGGGTCATGGACGCGGAAGCCACGGCGCAGCCGGGAGTCGATTACTCCCGCATTTTCACCCAGGCGATTGATCGGCTTCATGCCGAGGGGCGCTATCGGGTGTTCATCGACATCCTGCGCAACAAGGGCGCGTTTCCGAACGCGCGCTGTTTTGCGGGGCATAACGGGCCGAAGCCGGTCACGGTGTGGTGTTCCAATGATTATCTCGCCATGGGCCAGCATCCGGCGGTGATCGCGGCGATGGAAGAGGCGCTGCACGATGTCGGCGCCGGCTCGGGCGGCACGCGCAACATTGGCGGCAACACCCATTATCATCTCGATCTTGAGGCTGAACTGGCTGATCTGCACGGCAAGGAAGCCGCCCTGCTGTTCACCTCGGGCTATGTCTCGAATGATGCGACACTGGCGACGCTGGCCAAGGTGCTGCCGGGCTGCATCGTCTTTTCCGACGAACTGAACCACGCCTCGATGATCGCCGGTATCCGCAATGCCGGTTGTGAGAAGCGCGTGTTCCGTCACAATGATCTCGCCCATCTCGAGGAACTGCTGGCCGAGGCTGATCCGGCAGCGCCCAAGCTGATCGCGTTTGAGAGCGTTTACTCGATGGAGGGTGACGTTGCGCCGATTGCGGCGATCTGTGACCTGGCCGACAAGTACAACGCGCTGACCTATCTTGATGAGGTCCATGCCGTCGGCATGTACGGCGCGCGCGGCGGCGGCATTTCAGAGCGCGATGATGTTGCGCACCGGCTGACCATCATCGAGGGCACGCTCGCCAAGGCGGTCGGGGTGATGGGTGGCTATATCGCCACCGACCGCACGATCATTGATGTGATCCGCAGCTATGCGCCGGGCTTCATCTTCACCACCTCGCTTGCCCCGGTGCTGGTCGCCGGTGCGCTGGCCAGTGTGCGCCATCTCAAGGCGTCCAATGTTGAGCGTGATGCGCAACAGGCGGCGGCGGCACAGCTCAAGGCGATGCTGGTCGAGGCTGGCGTACCGGTGATGCTCGGTGACACGCACATCGTGCCGGTGATGGTCGGTGATCCGGTCAAGGCCAAGAAAATCAGCGACATCCTGCTCGCCGAATATGGCGTCTATGTCCAGCCGATCAATTACCCGACCGTGCCGCGCGGTACCGAGCGGCTGCGCTTCACCCCCGGCCCGGCGCATGACGAGGCGATGATGCGTGATCTCACCCGCGCGCTGGTGGAAATCTGGGGACGGCTCGACCTGCGCATCGCCGCCTGATCGGGCAGTTCAGCGCGCCACCAGTCGCCCGGTCCAGGCATAGCCGCCAAAACGCGGCGCCAGTTCCATGCGCAGCCTGGCATCCACGGCAATCTCACGCAGCGCCTCGTGAAACAAGGCGCGCGGTGTGACATCAAACTGCCGTAACCACGCAAACAGCAATTCCCGCCACCAGCGCGGCAGGCGCTCCTGCTGGCCGAAATCAACCATCGCCAGCACGCCGCCCGGTGCCAGCTTCGCCGCACCCTCGCGGATTGCGCCCTGCCAGTCGGGGATCATTGACAGCGTATAGCTCTGAAAAACGCGGTCGAATGCCGCGATGCCGAACAACGACAATGCGTCAAATCCGGTTGCGTCGCCCTCCGCCAGCGTAATGCGATCGGCCAGTCCGGCGCGCGCCACCTTGGCGCGCGCGGTTTCCAGCATCGCGGCGGAAATATCGATTCCGTAAAACTGCGCCTCCGGCCACAGCCGCGCCGCCGCGATCAGGTTGCGCCCGGTGCCGCACCCGATCTCCAGCACGGTGCCGCCCGGCGGCGGGGCCAGCTCGCGGATCAGCCGGTCGCGCCCCAGCAGGTAATATTTGCGGGTCAGGTCATAGAAATGGCGCTGGGTGCGATAAATGGCGTCCATCCGTCCGCCATGGCCGGCTTCGCCCTGCGCCAGCACCGCGCTGGCCTGTCTGCCCATGCTCAGGCGCCCTCGCCCAGCACATAGAGATGCACGCCGCCATAGATGGAGGAGCGATCACGCCGCGTATAATCAAGCGATTCCGCCTTACGATACTGCCAGCGCGACAGGATCGCGTCGGGCACGCGGCCCGGCAGGATCGTCGCTGCCCCGGCAGTACGGAACAACACACGCGCCCCGGCCCGCGCTGTCCGCGTGGTCTCAGCCCACAGCCCGGTCAATTGCGCGTCGGTCATCCAGTCCTGCGCGTCGAGCAGGATATAGCGGTCGAGCGAGCCGTCGGGGCGCGAGCGCAGATAGTCAGTGAAGTTGATGTGCCGCACCTCAACCCTTTCGGCCCGGTCGACCACGGCCTGGTGATGTTCGCGTTGCAGATAGGGCGGCAATGGCGCCAGCGGCCCGGCGCCATAGCCGCGCCCAAAGGCCTGCCACGCGAAATAATTGTCGCGAATGTCAAAATCACAGGCCAGCTTTTCCAGCCGCTCGCGCAGCACGGTCGCCATTTTTTCATCACCGGCCAGCGCTTCATATTGCGCTGGTGGAATGCCCAGCCCGAACAGCGAGGCGGGCTGGTCGGTCAGCCAGCGGATAAAGCCCTTGTCGAACAGCGGGGCATAGTCGCGGTCGAAAATCTCGCGCTGTTCGTCAAGTGATCGCGCGCGCAGCACGGCGCCGGGGTCAATCCCGTTCAGCCGCGCCAGCAGATGCGCCGCGCCAATAAATCGCCCGAGCAACCCGCGCTTGTACACGCCATGTGCAAAGCCGCCGATGCGGCGCCGCCCGATCAGGTCGCGGCCTTCCCAGTATCGCCGCGTCGGCTCGTCGAGCAGCGGGCGAACATGGTCGCGATAGGCGGCGATATTGGCCTTGCTGTCGGCCTGGGCGAAAAAGCGGTGAAAGCTGTCATAATCCGGCAAATGCCGCACCGCCGCCAGTTTCAGCCGGTTAAGGGCAATATGCGCGGTGTTCAGGTCAACAGCGGTAATGGCGCGCGGATTGGCGGTCAGATAACTCAGCACATTGCATCCGCCCGAGGCGATCGTGACGACATGGCTGTCCGGCGTGATCGCCAACGCTTCCATATCGACCGCCGGATCTTCCCAGATCTGTGCATAGACCAGCCCGCGAAACGCAAAGGTAAAGGCGCGTTCAAGCAGCCCCTGTTTTGACAGATGCTCGTGGCGATGAACCGCGCTGCGTACCGCGCGGTTACGGGGTGGTCTGGGGGCAAGGGCCATGAATTACTCCATCGCGGCGGGCGCCGTGACGTCCCCCTAAGTCATTGCGATGACGTTTCGATGACGGCTTTGGGTGGGCCTGTCGGCTCGCAGAGGCGCCGACAGGCCCGTTATGCGCGGCGCGACGGGAAGCATGGTCTCCTGCGCGTCGCGCGCGCCCCGCCCCGGTCGGGAAGGACAAGGCAGTAACGCGGCGGTGCCCGCAAAGGATGCACCGCCGCGCAAGATTTTCGTCTGCCGGTCGGCTTATGGCAGCATCACGGTATCGATGACATGGATGACGCCATTTGATTGCATCACATTGGCGATGGTGATGTGGCCGACATCGCCCTTCTGATCGGTGATCGTCCAGCCATTGCCGGCCTTGCGGAACGACAGGCTGCCGCCCTGGACCGTGGTATAGGTTGCCGTGCCATGATGGGCCTTGGCCCTGGCGGCGATCTGCGCTGCGGTGATCCGCCCCGGTACGACATGATAGGTCAGGACCGTGGCCAGCTGGCCCTTGTTCTCGGGCTTCAGCAGCGTATCGACCGTTCCGGCGGGCAGTTTGGCAAAGGCGGCATTGGTCGGCGCGAATACCGTGAACGGGCCGGCGCCGCTCAGTGTTTCCACCAGGTCTGCGGCCTTGACGGCGGCGACCAATGTCGTGTGGTCCTTTGAATTGACGGCATTCTCAATGATATTCTTTGCCGGAAACATCGCGGCGCCACCCACCATCGGGTTCTTGGCATGGGCCAGCGGGGCAACGCCCAGCATCAGTGCGGCGGCAAAGGTGATACGCAGGTTACGGGTCATGTGAAATTCTCCAGACAGCGCCCTTGTGGCGTGCCGGAGCTACGGACGGCCCGTTGCGGCGGATGCAGTGCCGCGTCAAAATTTTCGTCGCACAGCCTCGCTTACCTCGGTCAGCGGGGCAGCTTCACCGTTGCACAGCGCCCGCTCACACCTGTGACAAGGCACCCTTGGCGACAACCGGCCCGGTCGGCGCGCCGGTCGGGGAGCCGCCGATCGGCTCCAGCGTCACCGCCAGCGTCGCGCCTGCCGCCATGCGGGCGCGGTTGGTGCTGTTCACGGTCACATTGCCGCCGCCCGCCGGCATCACGCCAAGTGAATGCGGCACGCTGTCGCGCCCGATCACCCACAGCTCGGCGCTGCGCCGTGCATCGGCAAGGGCCTGTGTCGTCATGCGCATCGTGCCTGACGCCGGGTCATAGACTGCCGTCACCGCGCCGCCACCATTCACGGGGGCAATCGCCGCGACCAGCATCGTCGCGGGCACGGGGGCGGTCGCCACTGGCCGTGGCGCGACTGTCACCGGCTGGCCGGGGCGCGTCACCAATATCAGTAACAAGCCGGCGGCAGCCACGCTCGACAGGCCGGTCATCGCCGGCCACATCCAGCGGCGCCGTGGCACCGGGGCAATGCTGGCAAGGGGTGCCACCGTCGCACTGTCCAGGCTGTGCTCAATGCGCGCCAGCAGGTCATCGGGTGTTGGCACCTCAGGCCACAGGTCAAATAATTGCCCGACATGGCCGCGCCATGTCTCGACCTCGATGGCAAAGTCGCGCTCGGCCATCACCCGGCGCAGCGCTGCGGCACGCTCCTCACCATCCAGCAGGCCCAGGGCGAGCTCGGCAGCGGTCATGTCGGGCGCCCCGTCGGGCGCGGGGGACAGGGTGTCACTCATCGCTCGAGGCATTCCTTCAGCCGTGCCAGGCCCCGTCTTACCCAGCTTTTCATGGTCCCCAGCGGCACTGACTGGCGCTCCGCCAGTTCGGCATAGGTCACACCGTCGAAAAAGGCGGTACGGATGGCGCTGCGTTGATTGTCGTCCAGCCCGTCAAGGCATTGGGCCAGGTGGTGCGCCGCCTCATCCTGTTCCATCGTTTCACTTGCCAGTGGCGCGGCATCGGCAATGTCGGGGGCGTCCTTCATCGGCGCGTGGCGGCGGATGCCCTGTGCGCGGTACCAGTCAATCGCCCGGTTTCGCGCAATCGTCGCCAGCCAGGTGATC
Organism: uncultured Sphingomonas sp.; assembly: GCA_963422345.1. Lineage (GTDB taxonomy): Bacteria > Pseudomonadota > Alphaproteobacteria > Sphingomonadales > Sphingomonadaceae > Sphingomonas. The sequence goes on along the minus strand of OY729425.1, from coordinate 235,430 downwards.
GGGCTGGCGCGGCCCGGCTCATAGCCGCCCGCGCGCTTCCACACCGTGATGTAAACCTCGTGCAACACGTCCTCTGCCGCCTGCCTTTCACCACAGATACGCAGGCACACGCCAAAAAGCTTCGCCGAGGTCAATGTGTAGAGATCGCGAAAGGCTTGGCGGTCTTCCGCGCCGGTGCGAACCAGCAATTCGGTCAGGCGCGCGCGCGCATCGGCAACAGGGTCGCTCACCGGCATGGCCTAGCCGCTCGCCACCGGGGCGGCAAGCGGCCCGGGCCGCGCTATTCGCGCGTCAGGCCCCCGGCACCGGGCCAGTCGCTGTCGCCAATCCGCTTCAGCTTCATCTCGAAAAAGCGTTGCGCCGGTCGTCCCGGCATTATCCGGTCACCCACTTCGGTCCACACCCCGTCCTTCAATGTCGCGGTATAGCGGATTGTCATCGGGCCGAGCGGAATCTCCCAGAAATAGCCGTTTTCGGTCGGCGTCAACGCAAAGTCTCCGGCGCGGCCCATGGCATAGGAATGCAAGCTGTAGCGCTTGCTCGCCGGGTCATAGGAAATCACGCCAAAGGCGTTGAAGCCAATGCTGCCATCGGCGTTGAACCCCTTGCCCTCCAGCAGCTTGATCGTGCCGCCCAGCATCGCGCCAATCCGCTCTGTCTGTGTGATGCGGTGCGGGCCTCCCGGGGTGTTGGTCACCGCCTCACCGCGCCAGTTTCCATCCATCCAGCCAAGCCGTGCCAGCGCATCGCGCTCGGCCGGGATCAGCGTCGGGTCGTTGGCTTGCGCGGCGGCCGGGGTGGCAGGGGTCAGCAAGACCGGCGCGGCGACCAACAACGCGGGCAAAAGCATCGGCAGGCGAAACATGGCAAACTCCTCGAATCATGCGATGGTTGATTGCGCCGCGCCACCCATGGTGGCAGCCTTGGCGACGCAATGCCGCTGACCCTTTCTCTCCCTCCTGCCCTGCGCAACACCGCTTTCGTGAAAGCCGTTTACGGCTTCGTGAATCGCGTCACCGCCTTGCCTGGCTTTACGCGGATGCCGGTCATCGCGGTCACCGCGACGATCCTGCTGGTCGTGGTCGGTGGCTTTGGCACCTTCGCATTGCCATTGGTAACGCGCCTCTGCTTCTGGTCACTGCTGATGGGTTGGAGCGTGGTCAAATGGCAGCTCTGGTTTGCCCTGACGGTGCGTCGTGCAGCGGACTGGGCCCGTGCGGTGTTGCTCGGGGCGGTGTTGCTGAACCTGTCGCTGCCGTTTGAAATTGTCTTCACGCTGCGCCTGCTCGGCATCCCTGTCGCGACCCGCGGCCTGTTGTTTGTCTGGGCCGACGCGCTGGCGATCAGCCTGGTGGTGCTTGGGCTGCTCTATCTCATCCGACGCTGGTATCGCCGGTCAATGATCATGCCTGCCGCGTCGATTCACGTCATCGTGCCGGGAGGTGTTCTGGCCAAGGCCGGCATTGCCAGCCCTGCCATACTCCATGCCCTGCGCGCAGAGGATCATTATTGCCGGCTGTTCCTCGCTGATGGCCGGACAACACTGGTCCATCACCGTTTTGGCGATGCCCTGGCTGAACTGGCCGGTTTTGACGGGCAACAGGTTCATCGCGGCGCCTGGGCCGCCAATGCTGCCGTGGTCGCTGCCGAGCGCGAAGGTCGCGCCTGGCGGCTGGTCCTGGCTGATGGTACCCGCTTCGCGGTCAGCCCGCGCTTTGTACCCGGCCTGCGTGCGCTTGGCTGGCTTAATCGTGCTGGCGCACACCGGTCGATGCCTGGCGCAGCGGGAGGTGAGCAATGAACCTCGCCACCGCCCCGGTTGACGGCAGCATGACCGGCGCCTTGCTGCCGCTCGGCTATGCACTGGCACTCGGTCTTCTGGTCGGGCTGGAACGTGGCTGGGATGGGCGTTCACAGGTTGATGGCGCGCGCGTTGCCGGCATCCGTACCTATGGCTTGCTCGGCTTGACGGGCGGTGTTGCTGCGCTGTTGCCGCCATGGCCCGGGGCCATCATTATCGCCATTGCCGCGCTGTTGTTGCTTGGCGGGTATCTCCGCCAGAGCCGCCTGCCCACCGGGCGCAGCGCGACCGGCGCGGTTGCCGGGTTGCTGGTGCTCGGCCTCGGCGTGCTCGCCGCGCGCGGCCAGGCCACGGTTGCGGCGGCGGCAGCGGCGGCCACCATGCTCCTGCTCGCCTCGCGCAAGCCGCTCCACGGCATGTTACGCGGCATCACCGTGGCAGAACTGCGCGCCGCCGCGCGCTTTGCGCTGCTGGCGCTGGTGCTGTTGCCGCTCGCGCCGGATCGCGCGCTTGGCCCCTATGCCGCGCTCAATCCGCGCTACCTGTTGCTGGTCGTCGTGCTGGTCTGTGGCCTGTCATTCATTGCCTATCTGCTTGCCCGGCGCACGCGCGGGCGCGGCGGCACACTCATTGCCGCGATGTGCGGCGCAATAGTCTCTTCCACGGCGGTCACCGGCGCCTTTGCCCGGCGCATGGGTGATGGTCAGGCGCAGGATGCCGGGCTGGAAATCGGCATCATCCTCGCCTCGGCGGTCAGCGTCGGGCGTGTGCTGGTGCTTGTCGCGCTCCTGCAACCGGCGGCGTTCGCCGCCATCGCCACCCCGCTTGCCCCCGCCCTGCTGCTATTGCTCGCCAGCGGCTGGTGGGCATGGCGCCGCCCCCATCAGACAGATCATGCCTATCGCGCCGGCCTTGGCAATCCGCTCGAACTTGGCGGAGCGCTCAGCCTTGCTGCCTTGACGGCGGTGGCGATCATCGCGTCGCGCTGGGGGATTGAACGCTTCGGCCATTTCGGCGCCGCACCTGTGCTCACGCTGATTGGTCTGGTCGATGTTGATGCCGCCGTGCTTGCCTTTGCGGCCATGCCCGTGGTGGATCAGGCCGCGCTGGCCGGTGCCGCGCTCGCGCTCCCGGTTGCCGGCAACCTGTTGTTGAAAAGCGCGCTGACCATCACGCTGGCCCGCAACGCGGGCGGGGTTCGTGCCGCCGTTCCGATTGCGCTGGCGGCGGTGGCGGCACTTGGCTTGCTCGCGGTAATGAACCTCGTTTGACGGTGCAATTGTTGTTTGCGCCTCAGGGCGTTGCCGGTGCCACCGATGCCGCCACCGGTGCCTCTGGCGGACATGCGCCATAGCTTGCCACCACAGCCTCGATCATCGGGCGAACCTTGGTGTCGGGCATTCGGGCCAGCTTTTCCAGCGGCACATCTTTCCCGATCTTCTCGGCAATCAGCAGGCCCAGATAATAGCCAAAGCGTGACGGAAAGGCACTTTTGGCGACACGAAAATTGAAAAATGCCGCATAATCTTCCGGCGCGGTTGAATCGAACTTGCTCCGCAACTGGCACATCGCCGCGCCGAGCCGGGGGTCGACAAGCGGGCGGATCGCCGCTGGCAGGGTCAACAGCAATTGCCGGTCGGTCGCGCCCGGGTTCATCCGCTCGGCGACATAGGTTGCCAGCCCTTCGCGCCACAGTGAACACCATAGTTGCGCGCAGCCGCGGAAAAAGCGCGCATGATAGGTGTGGAACAACTCATGATCCAGCAACGGCCCGATGATCGACTGGTCATGGAGGTGGGTAATCATCTCCGCGCCAAAGACCAATGTCGCACGCCCGTTGATGGTGCGCGTGCCCCCGTCCATCTGGTTGATCGATTGCACCAGATAGACCGGCATTTGCTGGCGATAATCGCGAAAGATCTTGCGAAAACGCGCCTCGCCCCGGGCATAGGCATCGGCAAAGCGCTCCGTCGTCGCCATGATCGCCGCGCGGTCGCCGGGAAAGCTTTTCAGCGACGCGGCGATAAGCGAGTCGAACCGCGCCTGTGCCGCGCCCTTGTTGTTGTAAAACCCCGGCAGCAAGGGGTCGAACACCGCGTGGAATTTCGCCACCCGCTCCGCATCGGGGATGTTCACCGTCTCATCGGCAAATCGCGCGAAATCATCGGTCAGCACGGTGAAGGGTGCGGTTGCCGGCGCGGCAGGCGGCACCTCGGGTGGTGCAGCCTGCGCCACGGACAACAGGGCCGCTGTCAGGAAATACACGGGCATCAAGGGCGCCTTTGGGCAGCAACTGTATTATTGGCATGATACAGATGGTGGGTGACGTCTGTCAACGACCCGACTCAGCGTAGCTTTTGCTTGGAGTGAGTGTTGGGTTGGCAGGTGCCTGGCTGAATGACGATGACTTCGTCCCGATGTGCCCTGCCGCTACTTCTATCTGGCCGTCGTGTTTTCGGGGTGTGGCCTCAAGGCTGGCCGCCGCAGCAAGGCAGCGTTGGGGTCGTCGAGACGGTGCGTATTCACGGCGACCTCCATCACATCGCCGAATTCACCAAAGAAGCGATTGATGTAACGAAGCCCAAGTTGCTCGCTGTCGTCGCTGACGCCAAGGACGGTCCTCACGTCGGGGGAAAGCGGGACGGTGCGCAATTCCTGGCGGAATTCGACGAAATCCTCACCATAGAGCGGCCCAAACATTGCGTAGATCCGCTTGGTTCGGCTGTTGATACGTTCGAAAACGAGCGGATAGGCCACGTTAATGAACACCTCCGAATGGACACGCGGTGTCGGGTCTCCTGCCAGGTGGCGATAGCCTGAAATGCGGAACCATGGCCTGCCGGGCGGCGAGTGCAACAGTTCTGCGACGGCGGTCCGCGCGATGACAGTTTCCTTGGCGGTCACGCGCAGCCGGACATTGTCAGAGTAGGTCAGGATATTGTCGAGTGCGGCCATAACCTGACCAGACCGATCGACGTGCATCGCCTCGATTCGTGTTCCGCCGCGCCGCCGCGTGCTGACCAGTCCTGCGGCGCGCAGCAATTCAAGCGCTCCTCGCATGGTCTGCTGACTGACCTTCCACTCCTCCGCCAGGTCACGCAGCGGGGGTAACACGGTGCCGATCGCCAGTTTCCCTGCGCGAATATCCTCGCGCAAGCGCGCCGCCACCTGGCGGTAAAGCGGGTCGAGCTGAGATGTTTGATGGGCCGGGCCGGGTGGGTGGAGCGATGACATTGCCACCATCATCCCATGCCTGACGGAAAAAACAACCAAGGGGCTTGCGAATAGCAAGATAAATGCGTATTTATTTTACAAATTGGAGTTGTGATCAGGCTGACCTGATGATGGGATCGGACCGGTGGACACCGGCAGAAAGGGAGAGGAATGGCATTGTACCTGCGCTCTCTCCTCTTCGTTCCAGCCGTTAGGCCGGACCGTTTCAGCAAGGCGCTGGCGACAAAGGCGGACGCCGTTTGCCTCGATCTGGAAGACAGTGTTCCGGCCGAACGCAAATCCGATGCCCGTGAACAGATACGTGTTTACTTTCAATGCGCCTCAGTTGAGGCGGCACCTCGCCAAATGGTACGGATCAATGCCTGGAACAGCGAAGACGGCATTCGGGATGCCCTGGCCCTGTTTGACCAGGCAGTCACTCCAGCAGCCGTGCTCGTCCCCAAGGTAGAAAGCGCCGATTCCCTGGCTGCGGCCGCGGCCATTTTCGCGCGTCACAGCATTCCCCTGATCGCGTTGATTGAAACAGTCGCTGGCTTGCGCATCGCGGACAGCATTGCTCGTGTTCCTGGCGTGGGGGCGCTGGTTTTCGGTTCGGCGGATTATGCCGCAGAGGTCGGCTGTACAATGAGCGCGACCGCACTTGCTGCGCCTCGCGCCCACGTCGCCCAGGCGGCAGGTTCTGCGGGCATTGGCTGTCTCGACGGGGCGTGGCTGAAGATCGACGACATTGCCGGCCTGCGTAACGACTGCGAGGTTGCCCGCGATCTCGGCTTTGTTGGCAAGCCTGCGCTGCATCCAGGCCAGCTCGATACGATCCACGCCGCGTTCACCCTGGATGCCGAAACAGTCGCGGAGGCGCGCGCAATACTCGCTGCCTTTGCTGCCAGTGCTGGCGGCGTGGTCATGCACCGGGGTCGAATGCTCGACGCACCCGTGGTGGCACAGGCGCGTCGCACTATTGCGGTCGGCGCACCTCACTCAATGTCCCAAGGAGATCGGCCATGAGCTTTGTGAGAGAGATTGGACCGGGGCGTTATCGCACCCGCCTCGGCCGTGACTTTGAGGACTTTACTGTTGGCGATGTCTATGAACATCGTCCCGGTCGCACGATCAGCGAGGCCGACAATAGCTGGTTTACCCTGCTGACGATGAACAATCATCCAGCGCATTTCGATCACGCCTTTGCCGCACATACAGAGTTTGGCCGACCACTGGTCAACAGTGCGCTCACGCTGGCAATCGTCGCAGGCATGTCAGTGATGGACACCAGTTATCGTGCCATCGGCAACCTTGGATGGAATGACATCCGGCTCGTTGCACCGGTGTTTGCCGGTGACACCATCTATGCCGAGAGCGAGGTCTTGTCGAAGCGCCCGTCCAGGTCGCGGCCGGGGCAGGGCGTGGTGACGATCAAGACCACGGGCAAGAAGTCCGACGGTACGGTTGTCATGACCTATGAGCGCACCTTTCTGGTCGCCTCGCAGGGGGCCAGCGTCCACGACGCGGCAGGTTACTGAGAACAAATAACAAGATGATCACACAAGTCGTCGCCATCCAGGAGAGGGATACAACATGAACAACATCGCGAAATTGCGCACCGGCATCGCGCTTGCGGCGGTCGTCACCGCGCTTCCCGCCTTTGCGCAAACGACAACGGGTCAAGGTGCGCCAGCGGCATCGACACCGGGGACGGACTCGGGCGACATCATCGTCACCGCTCAGCGCCGGTCGGAGAACCTGCAGGCCGTGCCAGCCGCCATCACCGCTTTTTCCGGTGAGGCATTGGCGCGGCAGGGATTGAGTAACGTCGCAGACATTGCCACGCGTACCCCAAGCTTCGTGATCGGCCAGCAGGGGCCGGCTTCCTCCGATCTCAGCATTCGCGGTATCGGCTCGACTGATCGCGATGCCGGATCTGAAAGATCTGTGATTGTCTTCCAGGACGAAATATACACTGGCCGCGCTGGCGGCATCCCCGCAGACCTTTTTGACCTTGAGCGGGTCGAGGTGCTGCGCGGCCCGCAGGGTACGCTTTATGGCAAGAACGCAGTCGGCGGCGCGGTCAATCTGATCACGCGGAAGCCGGGCGGTGCCCTGAACGTCAGTGGTGAGCTTGGTGTTGGTGATCACGGCCTGTTCCAGGTCCGCGCTGCGGCGGGCGCGCCGCTCGGCAGGACACTGGACGCCCGCATCGCTTTCTCATCCAAGCGACAGAACGGCTTCTACCGCAACACACTCTTTAACGCGCGTAGTGACGATTATAATCTCAACGCCGGACGCGCGCAGCTGCGCTGGCGGCCCAGCAGCGCGCTCGACGTGCTGTGGTCCGGTGACTACGCGCATGACGATGTTGATGGCATCACCACCTATGTCACGGCGACTCCGGCGTTGCTCGCCACCGGTTTCAACCCCGGCAGCAATCCCTTTGTCGGCTCGAACAATATTTTCGGCTTCACCCATCGCACCAGCGCCGGCACCAGTCTGCGCGCAGATTACGATATTGGCTTTGCGACACTTACCTCGTTGACCGGCTATCGCAACCTGAGGTTGCGTGAGAACCGCGATCTCGCCGGGGATCCACTGGTCGTCACGCCGACCGGCACGGTTGGCTTCCAGTCCAATCAGCTGATGACCGAACAGAGCGAATCCTTCTCGCAGGAACTGCGCCTCACCTCAAAGGGCAATGGGCCTTTCACCTATGTCGGCGGGTTCTATTTTCAGACCGAGAAGACCCACCGCATTGAGGAGCGGCAGCGCCAGCTTAACGCTGCCATCTCGCGGCCTCGTTTCGATCAGGAGAATCTGACGCATTCCTACGCCGCCTTCGGTCAGGTCAGCTGGCGGATCGCCCAACCGGTGAAGTTGACGCTTGGCGGTCGCTACACCATCGACAGCAAGAATTTTGGCCTCGTGGTGACCAACCCGTTCGGCTTCACTTCGGTTTCACCCGCCTCGGCGGTCTTCGCCGCAACGGGTAACAATGAATGGCGCGCCTTTACGCCAAAGGCCGTGATCGACGTTGATTTCGCCCGCGACGTGCTTGGTTATTTCTCGATCAGCCGCGGTTTCAAGAGCGGGGGCTATCAAGGTCTCGCCGCGACCGCTGCGGCCGCGCGCACCTCGTTCAATCCAGAGACAGCGACCAGTTATGAGGCGGGCTTCAAGACGCGCTTTTTCAATCGCCACGTCACGATCAACGTCGCTGCCTATTATACCGACTTCAAGGATCTGCAGTTCCGCCAGCGGATATTGACCATCCCGGGGGACCAGTCGTCGGCTATCGTCATTGTTGCGAATGCCGGCAAGGCAAGAATCAAGGGGTTGGAGCTTGAAAGCACCCTTGTTGCCACACCATGGCTCAGCTTCAATCTCAACTATTCGTACATTGACTCGAAAATCACCGAATTCAATGCAACCGTCGGCGTAACCAACGTGACGGGCTTTCAGCTGGCCCGCGCGCCGAAATCGACCGTAACCGCAGCCGTCAATCTCGACATTCCGGTCGGTGATTATCATATCGGTGGTCGATTCGGCTATGACCATCGCAGCAGTTTCTGGTTTGAACCCAGTGCTGATCCGGCTTTGCTTCAACCCGGTTACGGCCTGTTCGACGCGCGCGTGTCTGTTGGACCGCAAAGCGGTCGCTGGTCGCTGGAGGCGTGGATGCGCAATATCGGCAACACCTATTACCGCACCTTTGCACAGTCGATTGGTTTCGCCACGGGCACGACCAGCGCCGCCACCACCCGGACCGGTGATCCACGAACCTTTGGCTTCACCGCGCGTGTGAAGTATTGATATCACTTGGTCGTGCTGACCAGGCGTGCCCTGTTCGCCGGCGCTGTCGCGCTGGGCGCAACGTCCGCGGTGCATGGTGCATCGCGGACGGGGTTGTTACGTTTGCGTGTCGCCACCGATGTGAATGCGCGCCACATCCTGACCCAGACTTTCCATGCCTATCTTGGTCGTGTCCAGGCGGCCTTCCCACACGAGGTGCAGGTCGAACTGTTCGACAGTGGCCAACTTTACGCTGATCGCGACATGGCGCGCGCGCTGATGCGCGGGGATCTTGATATGGCGGCGCCGACGATGATGTCGTTGGCGCGTATTGTGCCCGACTTCGGCATCACCTCGCTGCCACCTTTTTATGGTCGTAATGCCGAGGCCATCCATCGGGTAATGGATGGCCCCATCGGCGCTGTGCTCAATCGCAAGCTGATGCAATCTCTCAGGGTCGTCGTGCCTGGCCCCTATCTGGATCTCGGCCCGCTCGACCTGTTCATGCGCCGGGCCACGCCCGATGCAATGGGGATCAAGGTTCGCGTACCCTCCGGGGCTGGCAATGTTCTGCGGCTCCGTGCCCTTGGCAGATACCCTGTTACCATGCCCTTTTCAGACGTGCCGATCGCACTCGCACAAGGCGCAGTCGATGCGATCGAAAGCACCGCAGAAACGGTACTCACTGCGCAACTCTGGGATGCCGGGCTCAAGGCATGTATCCGCGAGGAGGCGATGTTCGTGCAATATGTACCCTTGATCAGTGGCGCCTTTTGGTCGCGCGCCAGCCCCGCCCTTCGTCAGGGCATGGTTCGCTTGTGGTCCGATACGGTTGCCCGTCAGCGCCTTGATGCCCATGCGCGCCAGGCCAAGGCGCGCGCTGCCTGCGTCGCCAACGGTATTGTGATGTACCGCCCGAGCGCGGCTGCTGTCGCGCGTACCCGCGCCGGACTTTTGCCGCTAACCGACCGTTTCATCGCCAGCATGGGTGTCGCTCCCGCCTTCGCGGCCACCGCTTTTGCGAGCCTGACATGACAGAGCGCGTGATCCGCTACCTCACCGCGCTCCTTGCTGGCGGCGCCCTACTCACCGAATGCGTGGCAGCTGCCACGCGGTATTTTGCTCCTGCTTTCGCCGTCGATTGGACCGATGAGGCCGTCATTTTGCTGCTTGTCTGGGCAATGTTCCTGAGCGGTTATCGGGTGACGGTGGCGAGGGGGCACATCGCGGTTGATCTACTTCTCCACATTTGCACGCCCCGTGTCCGCCATATCCTGATCCGCGTCAGCATGGCTTTCCTCGCCGCTTTTGTTTTGCTGATGCTTGGGTCGGGCCTGCTCGTCGTCAACGACGCCGTCCGCCTGGATGAACACACCGAAAGCACGGCCCGCCTGCCAACCTGGCTCTATTATGCTTCACTCCCCGCAGGCATGTTGCTTGTCCTCCTCGGCATCGCCACCAGCTGGCGCGTCGATGGTCCGCCCGAGCAGTCATGATCCTCGCGCTCGCCTTCCTAGCGTTGCTGGCACTTTTGCTCATCGGAGTACCCGCTTTTGCGTCGATGGGGTTGGTGGCGGTCGTCCTGTTGTTGGTGGAGGGCGTGTCGTTGCCCGGCATCGCTCAAATCCTGCTCGACCACCTCAACAGCAGCACCCTGACCTCGTTGCCCTTTTTCATCATCGCTGCTGCTTTTCTGCAGCGCGGCGGCCTCGCCACTGCACTGGTTGACATGGCGCTGGCGTGGCTCGGTCGCCTCCCCGGCGGGCTGGCATATGTCGCTGTCCTTGCTGGCGCAGCCTTTTCCACATTGTCGGGGTCTTCGGTCGCCACGGCCATGGCGGTCGGCACCGCGCTGTTACCGGAGCTTGAGCGCCGCGACTACCCAAAAGCTTTTTCGCTCGGCTTGCTCGGGACGACCGGGACACTTGGCGTGATGCTGCCACCTTCGATGGCGCTTATCATCTTTGGTTTGCTTACCGGTGTCTCGGTACCCAAGCTGTTCCTTGCTGGCGTTTTCCCCGGGCTGGTGCAGGCACTGCTTCTTGCGATCTTCGTTGCCATTTCGGCGCGACGTCTGAAGCTTCCCGCCGGACCGACTCTCGATCAGGGCACGCGCGTTCGCGCCACGCTGCGTGGCTTGCCCGCGCTGTTCATCGCGCTTGTCCTCTTTGGCGGGATCTATGGCGGGTTTGTCACGCCGACCGAAGCGGCGGCGGTCACCGCCCTGCTCGCGATCCTCGCCAGCCTGTTCGTCTATCGCGGCTGTACAGCAAGCGATGTCGTGCCAGTCATGGCGGAAGGAATTGCCAACGCTGGCCGTATTGTCATGATCATTGCCTCGGCCTTGCTCTTGTCGCACTGGTTGGTGCTGGCTGGCATCGCAGAGACGCTGGTGCAGGCGATCAAGGCGCTTGGCCTCGGTCCGCTCGGCTTCCTTGCTCTCGTCAGCCTCATCCTCCTGCTGCTTGGCATCGTACTGGAAGGCGTTTCGTCGCTGTTGATCGTCACGCCGCTCATCTGGCCCATGCTCGGGCCGCTTGGTATCAATCCGCTGCACTTCGCGATCATCATGATTGTCACAATCGAGATCGGGATGCTTCACCCGCCGCTCGGCATGAATATCTTTGTCCTTGCCAGCATTGGCAAGGCGAGCACGGCGGAGGTTATTCGGGGCCTGTGGCCGTTCCTCGGCCTGATGTTTGTGCTGCTGATCCTTGTTACCCTTATCCCAGCACTTTCCACGTGGCTGCCGCACCACGTCTATCAACGATGAAGGACCATTCATGACAGCACCTCTGGCCGGCGTCCGGATACTGGCCGTCGAGCAATATGGCGCGGGGCCGTTCGGCACCCAGTATCTCGCAGATATGGGTGCGGAGGTTATCAAGATCGAGAACCCGCGCGATGGGGGCGACGTCGCTCGCCATGTCGGCCCGCACTTTCTGCCGGGTACGGATTCCAGTATCGCGAGCCTTTTTTTTCATGGTCTCAACGGTGGCAAGAAGAGTCTCGCGCTCGATCTTGCTACGCCTGAAGGGCAGCAAGTCCTGGTCGGACTCGTCAAAAATGCAGACGCCGTCGCCTGCAACCTGCGTGGGGATGTCCCTGAAAAGCTCGGCCTGACCTATGATCAGCTAAAGCAGCACAATCCGGCAATCGTTTGCGTTCATCTTACCGCCTATGGGCGAGAAGGACCGCGCAAGGCGTGGCCCGGCTATGACTATCTTGCGCAGGCCGAGGCGGGGTACTTCTCTGTCACCGGTGATCCCGGCACCCCGCCGGCGCGCATGGGTTTGTCGGTGGTCGATTTTATGGCGGGCCAGTCGCTCGCGCTCGCCGTGGTGTCGGGCATTACCCGCGCCCGTGCCACCGGCGAAGGTGGCGAGGCTGACGTATCGTTGTACGATACGGCACTCTACAACCTCAATTATCTTGCAACCTGGTATCTCAATACCGGTGAGGAACAGGGCCGTAACGCGCGCTCCGCTCACCCGTCGCTCACACCGTGCCAGCTGGTCACGACCGCTGATGGCTGGATCTATGTGATGTGCAATAAGGAGAAATTTTTCGGTATATTGTGTGAATTGATCGATCGGCCCGCGCTGGCCACGGATCAGCGTTTTGCTGATTTCGAACAACGCCTGCGCAACCGTCAGGCGCTGTCGGATTTGCTGGATGCCGCGATGATGACCCGCACTACGGACGCCTGGATGACGTTACTCGCAGGAAAGGTTCCTGCAGCGCCCATCCTCAGCGTTGCACAGGCACTTGACGCGCCGGCAGCGGCCTCGCGTATCGAAGAGATCGATATTGACGGGTGTCGAGTGAAGCGGCTTGCGCCTTCGATCCGCTGGAAAGACTTTACGCGTGTACCGGGGGCCAGCCCGAAACTTGGCGCTGATAACAGCGAAATTCTGGAAGAGCTGCGTTGGAGTGACGTTGGCCATGCGAGCGTCATCTTGTGATCATGGCCAGCCGCAGCGCTGATACTGGAAATCACTTCCGCAGAATGCTTGATCGTTCGGGGATGCCTCCCATGTCCAACGCGCTGGTTGTGCAGATCACCGGATCCTCTTGGGCAACAGTGTGATTCAATAATTGGCGGTGAAGTGTTTGGCGGGGAACATGCACTATGCGCGTCGCTACAGTGCGTCGGCAATCGCTTCCACCGGCAGGTACATGGTGCGGCTTCCTGCGGGAAAAATCCCGAAGCCGAAGCGCAGGTAAAAGCTGACCGCGTCGTCATCGATCGCATGGACCATCAGCATCCGGACGCCGGCCGAAATTGAGATGTCCAGCGTGCGCCGCATCGCCTCGCGCAACATCGCGCCGCCCAGGCCCGTGCCGCCATGGCGCCTGTCGACTGCCAGGCGTCCGAGCACCATTACCGGCACAGGGTTTGAAAGGTTGTGGCGATAGTTGCGCGGGATTTCGCTCAGCGTCACACCACCCGTCGCCAACGTATAGTAACCGACGACCTCGCCGGACTGGGCGCCGGCTGTCGCGATCACGACATAGCTGCGTGACGCCCGCCCTTCATTGTCGATTGCCCTGGCGCGCAGCCAGTCGTCGAGAGCCGGCCTGTTGCTGTCGAACCCGTCAATGCGGTGCTCGGGTGTGATGGGCATCGGCGCCGCATAACGCGGTGACGGCACGGCCTTGCGCGCACCCATCAGGCTATTCCCACGGCGCCTTGCTGCGCATCAGCTTGCGCAATGCCTCGTTCGCCTTGGGTGGCTGGGCAAGCGCTTCGGCCAGCGCCGTGCTCTGGTCGGCATCAAGCGCGAACACGCGCTGGTCGAGCAGCACGTCCGTCGCGTGAAGCCGCGCGCTTTCCAGCATGAATTCGGTACGTGACTTGCCCTGTACCGCTGCCGCGCTGTCTATCAGTTCGCGCGTGCGCGCTGGCAGACGCATCGTGATCGTGCTGTCGGCTTTGGGTCGCCCCGCGACTGTCGCCATCGTCTCGCTCCTTTGCACAGGAGATGCACGAAATGTAATAACATTGTCAATACAATTGCAATTTCGGAGCAGGGGTGGACTAGATTCTCGTCGTCCTGATTCAAGCGAAGGTGTTGCGTCGCTTAGGTGGAAAGATGCGCCAACCACATCACCATCGCACCTGTCAGCGGCTCGTCCTGCACCGGCTGGTGGCGCGCGCGCTGCTGTTATTTCTCTGTTCCGCGCCTTGTTATCTCCTGTTCCGCGATAACAGGAACGCCACGCATAATTCGTTGATCTGCAACCAATTTTCGGGTGCTCGTTCGCTCTTTACAGGGGCGAAAAAATCATTCGCCTCTGTTATCCTCAACATGCCTGAAAATTCAGTCACTTGCCGGGCCATGTTGGATGCAGAACAGGCAATAACAGAGAACCGAACAGAGAGCGTGCCAACGCCAGCCGGAAAAGATCACAATTCCCTGCCAGTTTCCCTGCCGGGTTGGACATGGCAGGGAATTTTGGCCCCTGTGGCAAGCGCCCGCCCTGTTCAAAGCGGCCTCACCAAAAAGACCGCGCGCAAAACGTGCCTGCGCTGTGGCAATTGCGTGATGCTTTGCGTAAAGGCCGCCTCGTCCACGTCATCGAATTCGGGAACGGCGCCCATCATGCGCATTGCTATCGCTTCGGATCACGCTGCCTTCGCGCTCAAGGTCGTGCTGGCCGGGTGGTTGCGCGAGCTCGGGCATGATGTGCTCGATCTTGGCCCGGACAGCGATGCGCGCGTTGATTATCCCGATTTTGGCTTCGCGCTCGCCCGTGCCGTTGCGGGCGGCGCGGCGGAGCGCGGCGTTGCGCTGTGTGGTTCCGGCATCGGCATCTCCATTGCGGTCAATCGCGATCCCGCGATCCGGTGCGCGCTGGTCGACAATCCCTATGCCGCAACGCTGTCGCGGCAGCATAATGACGCCAATGTCGTTGCGCTCGGCGCGCGGCTGATCGGGGAAGATATGGCCAAGGCCTGCGTCACCGCCTTCCTCGCGGCAGAATTTGAGGGCGGTCGCCACGCCGCCCGTGTCGAAAAACTCGGTCATCCCCCTTTCGTGAAGGATCCTGCATGAGCACCAGCCCCTCAACGCTCCACGACGTTCAGCCTGACGGTTTCTTCACCCGTGGCCTGGCCGATGCCGACGCCGCCGTATTTGCCGGCATCCGCCACGAGCTGCGCCGTGAGCAGACCCAGATCGAGCTGATCGCCAGCGAGAATATCGTCTCGCGCGCGGTGCTTGAGGCACAGGGTTCGGTGCTGACCAACAAATATGCCGAAGGGTATCCCGGCAAGCGTTACTATCAGGGCTGCGAACCCTCGGACGAGGTTGAGACGCTGGCGATTGACCGCGCGAAGCAGTTGTTCGATTGCGGCTTCGCCAATGTCCAGCCGCACTCCGGCGCTCAGGCCAATGGCGCGGTGATGCTCGCGCTGACCAAACCCGGCGACACCATCATGGGGCTCAGCCTCGATGCCGGTGGCCATCTTACCCACGGCGCCAAGGCGGCGATGTCGGGCAAGTGGTTCAACGCCGTGCAATATGGCGTTACGCCTGACACGCACCTGATCGACTATGACGAGGTCGCCCGGCTGGCGCGCGAGCATCAGCCAAAGCTGATCATCACCGGTGGTTCGGCCTATCCGCGCCAGATCGACTTTGCCCGCTTCCGCGCCATTGCGGATGAGGTCGGCGCGATGTTCATGGTCGACATGGCGCATTTCGCGGGCATCGTTGCCGGCGGCCTTCACCCCTCGCCGCTGCCCCATGCCCATGTCGTCACCACCACCACGCACAAGACGCTGCGCGGCCCGCGCGGCGGCATGGTGCTGACCAATGATGAGGCCATTGCCAAGAAGATCAATTCGGCGGTGTTCCCCGGCCTGCAGGGCGGCCCGCTGATGCACGTCATCGCCGCCAAGGCGGTTGCCTTTGGCGAGGCGCTGCGGCCTGAATACAAGAGCTACATTGCCGCCGTGGTCGAAAACGCCAAGGTGCTCGCCGCCACGCTCAAGGAACGCGGTGCGGAAATCGTCTCGGGCGGCACCGACACGCATCTCGCGCTGGTTGACCTGTCGCCGCTTGGCGTGACCGGCAAGGACGCCGACCAGGCGCTGGAGCGTGCTGGCATCACCTGCAACAAGAACGGTATCCCCAACGATCCGCTGCCGCCGACCAAGACCAGTGGCATCCGCGTCGGCTCGCCTGCCGGCACCACGCGTGGCTTCGGCGCGGCCGAGTTCCGTGAGATCGGCAATATGGTTGCGGACGTGCTCGACGGCCTGCGCAAGAATGGTGAGGCCGGCGACGCGCAGATCGAGGCCGCCGTGCGTGAACGTGTCGTCGCGCTCTGCGCGCGCTTCCCGATCTATCCGCAGTGAGCGGCATGGACTCTGCGATAGTCTCCATGGAGCAGTGCCGTCATTGCGACCACAGCATCGAGGAGGGTGCGCGCTTCTGTTCGTCGTGCGGGAAGCGCGTATCTGTGGCGAACACTGATCGCGGCGATCTTCGCGGTGTGGCGAAGGAATTCGTGACAGGCGTTGGTAAGGAAATGCGTGGTCTGAGCGTCGATGCACTCAAGAGCGATGCTGGCAAGAAGATAGCGGCGGGTGCGGCGATGGGGGCCGCAGCGTCGGTGATAATCCCGTTCGTGGGACCGCTTCTAGGCGCGACAGTAGGAGCGGGCCTCGTCGCATATTCGAAGTTGTTCAAGTAATGCGCTGCCCATTCTGCGGCCATGAAGACAGCCAGGTGAAGGACAGCCGTCCCACCGAGGATGGCGCCGCAATCCGTCGCCGTCGGCAGTGCGAGGGCTGTGCCGCGCGCTTCACCACCTTTGAGCGCATCCAGTTGCGCGAGCTGGTCGTGATGAAGAGCGAGGGCGATCAGGGCGGGATCAGGCGTGAACCGTTCGACCGCGAGAAGCTGCTGCGGTCAATCTCGATCGCCGCGCGCAAGCGGCCGATCGACGCGTTGCGGCTCGAGAAGCTCGTCTCCGGCATCCAGCGCCAGCTCGAAACGCTCGGCGAAGGAGAGGTGTCTTCGCAACGCATCGGGGCGATGGTGATGGATGGCCTCAAGGGCCTCGACTCGGTCGCCTATATCCGTTTCGCCAGCGTTTATCGCGACTTCAACGAAGCGCGCGATTTCGAGGAGTTCGCTGGCTCGGTCGCCGAGGTCGCCAAGGGTTGAGCGCGGCGACGGCACCACATCCCGTCATCGTCCTGGTCCGACCGCAACTTGGCGAGAACATCGGCAAGGCGGCGCGGGCGATGCTCAACTTCGGGCTGGCCGAGTTGCGCCTCGTCACCCCGCGTGACGGCTGGCCCAACCCGTCCGCAGGCCCGGCCGCGAGCGGCGCCGACATCGTGCTCGACCGCGCGGTGGTATTCGACAGCGTCGCGGAGGCCGTTGCCGATTGCACGCACGTCTATGCCACCACGGTGCGCAAGCGCGGTGTCACCAAGCCGGTTGTCACGCCGGAACAGGCGGCGGCTGACATCCATGCTGCTGCGGGTCGCGCTGCGATCCTGTTCGGGCCGGAGCGTTCCGGGCTGGAGACGGACGATGTCGCGCTGGCGCGTTCGATCATCACCGTGCCGATCAACCCCGACTTCGGCAGCCTCAACCTTGCCCAGGCCGTGATCCTCGTCGCCTATGAATGGTCCAAGCACATGGACCTCGCCTCGCCGCCCGAAACGGACCTCCCCGATCCCGCTTCGCAGGAGGAGCTGGAGGGCATGATTGGACAGCTTGAGGCAATGCTCGCGCAAACGGGTTACTATTTCCCGCCCGACCGCGCGCCGACCACCCGGCGCACCTTGCGCACCCTGCTTACCAAGCCCGGCTGGTCGAGCATGGAGGTTCGCACCCTGCGCGGTGTGCTGTCTGCACTGGATGGAAAGAAGCGACCACGCGATTGAAAACGGCTGGTTTTGTACTTTTCTTCGCGCGCCGTATTGGTTAGGTAGCACGCACTTTCCCAGGAGATGTTATGTCGTTGTTGATTGCGTCGCTTCTTGCCCTCGGTTCATCCGCCATGACGGTCGCAGAAGATCAATCCGCCGCCGCGCCGGAGAAGCCCAAGAAGGAACGCAAGATCTGCCGTCTCGACGATATGATCTCATCACATATCCCCAAAAAGATTTGCAAGACCGCTGATGAGTGGCGTGAGATCGACTCCGCGAAAGCCGGTAACGACCAGATCACCGTCAATCGCGGTCGCTGAGCTGGCGGGCTGCGCGGCGGGTCTTGCTGCTTTCTCATTTGACTCGGCAGCCCAGCTCGGCTAGCCGCGCGCCTTCGCAAATGGCCCCGCACCCCGGTGAAGCGGTGGCCCTGTTCCTCGGGACAGGCGATGACCGGGTATTGATCGGCTCGTTCCTTCGGGACGGGCCGGTCTCGTTATTGGCATTTTGCAAAGGTAATTACCATGTCGAAGCGCTCCAGCGCCAAGTACAAGCTCGATCGCCGCATGGGCGAGAACATCTGGGGTCGTCCCAAGTCCCCGGTGAACAAGCGTGAATATGGCCCCGGTCAGCACGGCCAGCGCCGCAAGGGCAAGGTCTCTGACTTCGGCATCCAGCTGCGCGCCAAGCAGAAACTCAAGGGCTATTATGGCGACGTGACCGAGAAGCAGTTCCGCGCCTGCTACACCGAAGCCGCCCGCATGAAGGGTGATACCAGCCAGAACCTGATCGGCCTGCTCGAGCAGCGCCTCGACATCATCGTTTACCGCGCCAAGTTCGCGCCGACGGTGTTTGCGGCACGCCAGCTCGTTTCGCACGGCCATGTCCGCGTCAACGGCGTGAAGTGCAACATCGCCTCGCGCCGCGTCTTCCCGGGCCAGGAGATCACGCTCGGCGCCAAGGCGCAGGAGATGGCGCTGGTGATGGAAGCGCAGAGCCTCGCCGAGCGCGACATCCCTGACTATGTCGCCCCGGATGGCGCTGCCAAGGTTACCTTCACGCGCGTCCCGACGCTCGACGAAGTGCCCTATCCGGTGAAGATGGAACCGAACCTCGTGGTCGAGTTCTACTCGCGCTGATTTCAGCCCGACGATGATAACAAGGGGGCGGTCGGCAACGGCCGCCCCCTTTTCGTTATGGCGCCGGTGGCAGCTTGAGGGCCGCGCGCAGGAAGCCATCCATCTTGTCGAGCATCTCGGCACGAGCAGTGCTGTCGTCGAGCTGGTGGTCGAGGCGGTGATATTCGACCAGCTCAACCTGCTTTCCGGCGCCCTTCAGGCGTGAGGCCATCATGCGTGACTCGGCGACCCCGACATTCTGGTCGATGTCACCATGGAACATGAGCACCGGGGCAATGAAGCGGTCAGCATTTTGCGCCGGGGAACCAGCACGCAGGTGCGGTCCGTGACCGATCTGCGCATCAACATAGTTGTAGTTGGTAAAACCGCTGGCCTCTTGCCGCAGCGTTTCCAGGTCGGTGACCGGGGCGACGGCGACAATCGCCTTGAACAAGGCAGGATCAAGAACGCTGGTTTGCAGTGCGGCATAGCCCCCATAGGACCAGCCGACGATTGCCAGTTTGGCCGGATCGGCAATGCCCTGTTTGATCAGCCAGCGGCCGCCATCATTCACGTCACCAATGGCGACTTGCCATGACTGAAATCCGTTCTTGGCGAAATAGGCTTCACCATAACCGGTTGAGCCACGAAAATTGGGCTGCAGCACGGCAAAGCCGCGATTGACAAAAAACTGCGCCAGCCAGTCGAAGCCCCATTCATCGCGCGCATCGGGGCCGCCATGCGGCAAGACGATAGCGGGCAGGTTCTTGCCGGGACTTCCGGGCGGCAGTGTCAGATAGCCGGGGATCATCGTGCCGTCGGCAGCGGGATAGCTGACAGGCTTGACCGTGGCCAAATGGGTGTTGGCAAGCAGCGGGCGCACCGGCAATACTTCGCCCAGGTTGTGGGTTGCCTTGTCATAGATATAATAGTGACCGGGATCGGTATCGCTGCCGGCAAACAGCAAAAGCCTGCTTTCGTCCGACGAAGCATCGATGATCGAGACCAGCGGCAGGCCGGGCAACGCCTTTGACAAGCTCGTTGCAAGCGCTTTCAGGGTCGGGTCGAAAAACTCCACCTGGCGGCGATCAGTGACAAAACTTGCGCCGACGACGCGCTTTTGACGACCGACCTCTACAAGCCCATCAACGTCAACGTCGTTGCGTGCGAGAACCGGCTCCTGCTTGCCTGAACCATCAAGCGCCATTGAAAACAGGGCGGTGTGGCCGTTCAGTGCGTCGAAACCATAGGCGACATCGCGCCCGCTATCGACGGCAACCGGCGTAAAACCGCTTGAGACATTACCATTATAGCTAACCATTCCGAGCGAGCGCCATTGGCGACTGCCCTTGGCCCGATAGAGATAATGAACTGATCTTTTGTCATAACCTTCGTTGTCAGATCCCCGGGTCGCCATGATCCGGACAGTACCCTGACCATCGGAGATATAGTCGATAGCATCGCGCAGTGGCTGTTCCACTGTCGTTCGTTTCAGGGTGATAGTATCGACCTGGTCAACACCCATCCCCTCGCGTGTGCTGGCCATGTGCGTGCCGGTTTCGTTTTCCGGAACATAGACCTGGGTCATCAGGACGTTGCCGTTCTGCTGTCCCGACTGCCAGTCAATAATGTCACCGCCGTTCTGATTGAACGCCAGGGACCGCGATGTCGTGCGGTTGGTAAGCAATTTGAGATTCTTGCCATCCGCCCCGACCGCAACGACCCGCGAAAAGACCAGTTTCTGGTTGCCGTCATCGACAATGATGTGGATCCGGCACGTCAGGCGATCAGACGTCACCCATCGGCAACTGGTCAGGCGATCAGGATCACCGGATGCGCGCAGGATGGTTTGAATATCACCAGTATCAGGCGACGCAATGAGCAAGGCCATGCCGTGACCTGCCATTGCTTCGATTATGGCAACACGCTTGCCGTCGGGCGAAAGGCTGATCTGCTGGACATCCTCGCGTGTGCCAAAGCGCATGGCAGCATCACTTGAAGCACTGGCTTGTTGCGCCACCAGCAACAGTGCTGCGGCCGCAATTGCAGACCTTGTCATTCTTCTCCCTTATTTCATTATCTTGCGGCGACGTGCGACTTGGCTGACGCTATAGCGTCCCAGTTGCGCGGTCCAGCCGACACTGCCAAAACAGCGACATTATTTTCCCATGGGGGTCTTGATGCGTTTATCCATTCTGCTTGGCCTGTCGTTGCTGACTTCGGCGGCGGTGGCGCGTGATGCGCCGGCCCCGGCGATTTCCGTCCAGACGTTGAAGGATGTCACGCGCACGCTGTCGTCCGATGCCTATGAGGGGCGTCAGCCGACCACGCCGGCGGAAGCCAGGGCAACGGCCTATATTGTATCGCGCTTCAAGGCGGCGGGGCTGAAGCCGGGCAATCACGGCAGTTGGTTCCAGCAGGTGCCGATGGTTGAAATCGACGCGCAGAATGTTTCGCCGCTGACCTTTACCGGTGGCAAGGCACCGGTCAGCCTCAATTATCGCACCGATCTGGTGATCGCGAGCTATCGCGTCACGCCCAGGGTCGAGATCGCCAATTCCGACGTGGTGTTTGTCGGCTATGGCATCAATGCGCCCGAGCGCGGCTGGAACGACTATGCCGGGCTTGATGTTCACGGCAAGACGGTGGTCATCCTGGTCAATGATCCCGACTGGCAGACGCCGGGCCGCGACGGCTTGTTCGAGGGCCGCGCGATGACCTATTATGGCCGCTGGACCTACAAGTTCGAGGAGGCCGCGCGGCAAGGTGCGACGGCGGCGATCATCGTCCATGACACAGAACCCGCTGCCTATGGCTGGGGCGTGGTGCAGTCGAGCTGGACCGGGCCGCAGCTCGAGCTCGACGAAAAGGGCGATCACATGGACCAGAGCCAGGCGATCGGCTGGATGCAACTGGCCAAGGCGAAGGAACTGTTCGCCAGCGCGGGCCAGGATTTTGATGCGTTGTCGGAAGCGGCAAAGCACAAGGGCTTCAAGGCCGTGCCGCTGGGGGTCAAGGCATCGGTCAGCTTCACCAACACTATCCGGCGCAGTGCATCAAAAAATGTCATCGGCATCCTGCCGGGTACAGCGGCGCGCAATGACTGGGTATTCTATACTGCGCATTGGGACCATCTTGGCCATTGTGATGCCGTGAAGGGTGATGGCATCTGCAATGGTGCACTTGACAACGCCTCGGGCGTGGCCGGGCTGGTGGCGATGGCAGAGGCACAGGTAAAGGCTGGCCCGGCGCGGCGTTCCATGGCGTTCATGGCGGTGACGGCAGAGGAATCCGGTCTGCTTGGTTCGCGCTATTATGCGGAACATCCGATCTATCCGCTCGCCCGCACTGTTGGCGGGGTCAATATGGATGGGCTCAACATTCGCGGCCGGGCGCATGATTTTGTCATTGCCGGTGCCGGAAAATCCGAACTGGAAGACATGATTGTGCCGCTGGTCGCGGCGCAGGGCCGGGTGATCAAGCCGGAACCCAATCCGGAGCGGGGTGGCTATTTCCGCTCCGACCATTTCAGCTTTGCCCGGCTTGGTGTGCCGATGCTCGATGGTGGTTCAGGCGAGGATCTGCTGGTCGGTGGTGAAGCGGCGGGCCATGCCGCGACGCTCGATTATATCGTCAACCGTTATCACAAGCCGCAGGACGAATATGATCCCAAATGGGATTGGTCGGGTGCGGTTGAAGATCTGTCGCTTTATTATCATTTTGGGCGACAACTGGCCAGGGGCAGTGCCTGGCCCAACTGGTACAAGACAGCGGAATTCCGCGCGATCCGCGATCGTTCGCGCGCAGCAGGGACACCGGCCAAGCGATGACCGTAATACCGCCTCCCCCCGAATGGGCGCCGCACAAGGCAGTGTGGATCGGCTTTCCCAGCCATCCCGAATTGTGGGTCGATGATCTTGAGCCGGCACGGATCGAGGTCGCGGCCTTTGCCCGTGCGGTTCATGCTGGCGGGCATGGCGAAAAGGTGATGCTGGTCGTTGCCGATGATGAGGCGGCGCTGGCGGCGCGGCGCCATGCCGGTGATGTCGCCGATATTGTCGTTGAACCTTTTGGCGACATCTGGCTGCGTGATACCGGCCCGATCATCACCGGTGATCACAGTGCCCGCCTGTTTGAATTCAACGGCTGGGGCGGCAAATATGCGTTGCCCGATGATGATACGATTGGCGCGCGATTGGCGCGTCGGCGGCGTATTCCGGCAGAATATTGCAACTGGGTGCTGGAAGGCGGGGCAATTGATGGCGACGGCACCGGCCTGATCGTCACCACCAAACAATGTTTGCTCAATTTCAACCGCAACCCGAGCATGTCGCAGGCCGATATCGAACGTCGCCTGCACGAGGATCTTGGCGTCAGCGATGTGATCTGGCTCGATGAGGGGCTGCTCAATGATCATACCGATGGCCATGTCGATAATCTTGCGCGTTTCGTCGCGCCGGGTGTGCTGGCCATTCCCGAGGCGTCTGACAATGACCCCAATTGGCTGGTGTACCAACATGCCGCGCGCGATGCCGGCCATGCCGAGGTAGAGATTGTCCGCATCCCCTCACCGGGTCGCGTGATGCGCGATGATGAGATTGTGCCGGCCAGCTATATGAATTTCTATATCGGCAATGCTGCGGTGGTGGTGCCGCTATATGGCGCGCCGAATGACGACGCGGCGGTGGCGGCGATCCAGGCGCTGTTCCCAACGCGCAAGGCGGTGGGGCTGAGGGCGGATGCGATCCTGACGGGCGGCGGGAGCTTTCATTGTATCTCGCAGCAGGTGCCGGGGTGATGGACGCGATTTGAATGCCTGTCGCTGACGGCTGGCTGAGATCAGGGCTTGCGGGCCTTGGCCGGGCGCCCCGCCAAGGACGGCTCGGAATGGGTATTGGCACCGATGTTGTTGATAAATTGCCTTGTGATCGCTTGTCGTCAGGCAGGTGAGCCCGTCCTTACAACTGAAATCTGATGTTGGGCAGACGGACCTGATCAACGCTTATCTTTTGATCCCGAAGAAAATCGCGCAGCACCGGCTGGATCAGCGGATCGCCGAACAGATCGAACTGGTGCGCGGCATTCTCGACGACCACCAGCCTGGCGTTCGGCAGACCTCGCGCGATCTCGCGGGCGTTTTCAACCGGGGTACGCGCGTCGAGGTCGCCTACCAGCACGAGTGTCGGTACGGTGCTACGTACCGACTTGTGATACCCGGCGCCGAGATCCACGGTGGGCCAGGCGTGCCGCAAGTCCATCGTCGGAAAGTTCATGGCGTTGCCCAGCAACGCCCCAGGCGCCTGTCGCTGGATTCGGAGGATCCTCGCCGGACTGCCATAGGATGCGAGGTCCATCATATATTTCATGGCTGATCCTATTCGCCACTGCGTTCGCGCCGCCAATGCGAGTTGACCGATGCGGCCAAAATCCCCGGCCGCCATTTCCCGATAGGCAGCCGGCAGCGTTGCCAGCGTGCGCGGATCACCAAGTGCCTGGGCAGTCAGCCACTGGAGATCGAACACGCCAATCATGATCTGTTGCGGCAGTCCATCGGAACCGACGACCTGCACGGTCACGGGCCGCTGGCGAAGCCTGTCAAACACGCCGCGCATGGTTTCGGGAAGCCCCGGAACCCCGGCGCGGACGGCGATGCGGTGAATGACGGTGTCGGTAAGAGCCGGCAGTTTGAGGGTGTGATCGGGGCCTTCAGGGCTCACCAATATCAGGCGCGCGACGCTGTCCGGATGGCGGCGTACTGTCGCAAGCGCCAGGTGCGACCCGTAGCTGCGACCCCAGAGATTCATCCGGGCATAGCCGAATGCACGCCGCACGGCATCGACATCGTCGGCGTTCTCGACGGTGGTATAGGAGGTCAGCCGTACGCCGCTTGTCTCGAGGCGTTGGGCAGCAGCGCGGGCGGCCCGCTCCATCAAAGGCAGCCAGATTGCGGGCGAACCTGCTACATCAAGGGGAAGTGGCGCTGGTTCTGACAGCGCCAGGCTCGGGAGCGAGCGGCCGCTGCCACGCTGGTCGAAGCCAATCACGTCGCCGCCCATGAGATCAAGCAGCGCAGCAGCCCGTTGTGCGGGCAGACCAGACAGGAACATGGTGCCTGAATCGCCTGGCCCCCCGGCCAGCACCATGTTCACAAGAGCGTCCGCAGAACCCGCCCAGCGCAGCCGGACCGCCGCCAGGTTGATTGGCCTGGCCGGTCCTGTCCCGTCGCGCTGCTCGGGAACGCTGACGAAACCGGTCGTAATTTCCATCTGTCGCCCGTCCGGTGCGGCAATGACGCGAACGTGCGATTGCAGCAGTTCGGGCAACGGGGTTTGCGCATCGGCGATGCCCGCAGCGCATGTTGCCCAGACCATCAGAACGGCGACGAGAAGAAAGCGCATGATCATCATGCGCCCCCTGCGGTCACGCTTCCAGCTCAGCTCTGCGCGCCAGCAGTGTGTCGAGCCGTCGCCGGGCCCGTATGAGCAGCCGGGACGCAACACCGACAAGTGCCAGCCCCATGGTGCCGGCGACGAAGCCCGCCGGGGCGTTGGTCAGGAATCCTGTCGCGAACGCAGCGACGGCGAAAACGGAGGTGAAGGTCACCGCCAGCCAGCCCGCGAGGACGCGCTGGCGTGCATATAGCACCCGCCGCTGCCTGAGTACCCATATCGCATAACCAGCCCAGATCAGGCCCGTCAGTGACAACGCCCCAAACGCCAGGCGCGTGTGCACGGGCAGATCCGGCTCAGTGAGCCAAAGTGATGCGACCACGACCGTCCCGGTCAGCGCAGCAGCACACAGTGCCCCGTGCGCGACGCGCGGCCGGAGCGAAAGTTCGGTATGGGTGATACGACGCGCCGCAAGGATCACGGTATCAGGCTCGACAAGGCTCATGCCAGATTTCCTTCTTTTTCCAGTTCGCTGCGCAGCAGGTTCCTCGCGCGATGCAGTCTCGATTTGACGGTTCCGAGGGGGATTGCGAGTGCGGCGGCGGTTTCAATCAGCGACAGTTCCTGCAGATAGAACAGTGTCAGGACTTCGCGCTCGACGGGAGGAAGCCGTGCAAGCCCGCCTTCCATCTGCTCGAGATCGATGTGCGCATCGCCGGAATCTTCTTCGGCAACATGTTCGTGACCGTCGCCGAGGGTGGGAGGTACCCGGTACCGGCGGCGCAACGCATCGATGAAGGCGCGGTGCGCGATGCTGAACAACCAGGCGCGGAACCGCCGGGCATCCTGGAGCCGGTCAATTCCGCGCAGAACCCGCAGCCAGATGTCCTGGGTGAGATCCGTCGCGGCGTCACCGTCCCCGGATACGCGCCGGGCATAACCTGTGACGGAAGCTGACCATCGATCAATCAGCGCATCGAACGCCTCGCGTTCACCCAGCTGGCAGCGGATGACGAGCAATTCGTCATCGATCTCCGTCGGTTCATTAGCGCCGGTGCGTCGCATTGTTCGCCTCTTGCTTCTTCCCTGTAGTCGAAGCCGGGCGAAAAAGGTTCACGGCATCGGGCAGAGGGCGCACGAAATTCTTCCTGGCAACCGACTGGCTTCAGGATAGGCGAAATCGGACACATCCCGCTGAGGTCGGGCGCTTCTTGCAAACTGGTGCATCTGTCGCGAGCTGCCGTTCGGAGGTCGAGGCGTCAAAGGGCGGCGTTGGTCGAAATTTGCCATCCTCGCCGAAAGGTTTTCGATGGGAGGTTGCCGTCCGTCGATTCCATCACACATGCCGTCGGACCCGGCCCAAAGCCGAGTGTTCATGCGGCGGGCGTCTGCGAAGCGGGTTGGCGGGTGGGTTGATACTGTCACTCGCCACGCCGTCGCAGTCCCCCCACAAACGCCCCGGCGCGAGAGCTACCCAATCGTCACACCGACAACGCGCCATCCGCCATCCTCGCGGTCGAGCGTGACCGTCTCCACCGCCTCGGCCTTGTTGGCAAAGCGCGTGCGGAACTTCACGACCTCATAACCGGCGGGCGGGGCGGGCAGGTTTTCCTGGCTGACAAGGGTGCGTGAGATCACTGTGCCGAGCGGCGCTCGGACCTTTTCGGAGGTCGCTGCCCAGATCTGTGCTGTGTTGAGCTTGCGGAACGATGTGCCGGTCATCCGGTAGCTCTCGTCCCAGCGCCCCTCGTCAAGCAAAGCGAGCCAGGTACGTGCTGCGTCCAGCACCGCCGCATCCGGTGCCGCTTCGGCGGTCATTGGCGGCGCAGGCGGCGGGGAAGCGACCTGTGGCAGGGCGAGAAGGGCCAATAATCCGATAGCAAGGGCCATGAGCAAGACTCCGATGATGATCCGGGGAAGGCGATGTGCCCGCCCCACGCCGTCAATCAGCGCGCTTCCCTGATCCGCCTGTGGCTGCGCCGCGTCTTCCCCGATTCCTTCGTCCCCGAACAATTCGGGGGTTGCGGGCACCATGGCGCCCCCTTCCGCCGCGAGCAGCAGGCGGGCCGCCTCGCGGCTGCTCGAGACCGCCATCTTGCGCCGTGCATCGCGCAACCGCTCGTTGATCGTGTGGACCGAAAGGCCAAGGCTGCGCGCGGTCGATTTCGCGTCATGGCCGCAGACGATCAGGCGCAGTGTCTGCTTCTCCTTTTCGGTCAGCGCCCAGGGCGCGTCGTTCATCGGCCTGCTCATCGACCATGACCTAGGTCAGCCGCCGGGTCACAGCTACCCCGAAAAATTCGTCCCTTCTGAAGGGATGTCGGGTTGGCAGGCGCTTGAATTTCTGCCGGGGTCGCGGCAACCGTGATGCGGATGCAGACCGAGCCCGATGTTGAAACGATGCTGCTGGGGCCGGTTCTCGCCGATCGCGCCTGTGGCGATTGTACGGCCTGTTGCACCGTGCTCACCGTGGATACGCCCGATTTCAAGAAGCCGGCGGATATGCCCTGCACGCACCTGACGTCGCGCGGGTGCGGCATCCATGCCGAACGCCCCGCAATCTGTCGTGCATGGTTCTGCGGTTGGCGACGGGTCGCGGCCTTGCCCGATGATGCCCGGCCCGACCGGTCCGGCCTGCTCGTCTCGCTCAATTTTGTGCGTGAGCCGCGCAACTGCTTCGAGGGGGTGTCGATCAACATTCGCACGGTCACCGCCGGTCAGGCGATCGACAAGCCCATGGCCGCCACGGTTCTCGACAGCCTGTGTGATCAACTGGTGCCCGTGTGGTTCAGCGACGGGTCGCGGAAAATGCTGATGCACCCGGAGGATGATGTCGCCAGCCTTGTCCTTTCCGGAGAGGCCGCGCCGGCCCATTTGCAGGATGAGGTCGCGGCGTGGCGTGCGCGGTATGGCGTTTTTACCAAAGACGATTGATCGCAAGACTGCCCTTTGCGCCGATGATCCGCTATGGCGCGCGCATGACTCGCATTACCGTTGCCGCGCTCCAGCTCGCCTTTGGTCCGGATATCGAGACCAATATCGCCAATGTCACCCGCCTGGTCCGTGAGGCAAAGGCGCGCGGCGCGGAGGTTATCCTGCCGCCGGAACTGTTCGAGGGCGAGTATTTCTGCCGCGTTGAGGACGAGGGGCTGTTCGCCAATGCCAGGCCGGTCGGGCAGCACCGTGCCGTGCAGGCGATGCAGGTCCTGGCGGCGGAACTTGAGGTGACCATCCCGACCAGCTTTTTTGAGGCGGACGGCCCGCATCACTACAACTCACTGGCGATGATCGGCCCTGACGGCGCGGTGCAGGGTGTCTATCGCAAGAGCCACATCCCCGACGGGCCGGGCTATGAGGAGAAATTCTATTTCCGCCCCGGTAACAGCGGGTTCAAGGTGTGGCCGGGGCCGCAGGCGACGACGCTGGGCGTCGGCATCTGCTGGGACCAATGGTATCCGGAGACTGCCCGCGCGATGATGTTGATGGGCGCGCAGCTGCTGTTTTTCCCGACCGCGATCGGCAATGAGCCGCATGACGAGAGCCTTGATACGGCGCGGTTGTGGCGCCGGGCGATGGTTGGCCATGCGGTGTCGAACGTCGTGCCGGTGATCGCCGCCAACCGCGTCGGCACCGAAGGTGTGCAGGATGGGGCGGGGCAGACCTTTTACGGCACCAGCTTCATCACCGATGAGCGCGGTGACATTCTCGCCGAGCTTGATCGTGAGGAAGAAGGGGTGATTGTCGCGACGCTCGATCTCGACCGCGTCGCGCGCCACCGCGCCGCCTTCGGCTTTTTCCGGGATCGCCGGCCCGAGCTTTACGGGCGGCTGGTCGAGGATATCTGACGCGGTAGGATGCCGGTGACGCTCAGGGGCGGATCGCCAGCGCCCGGGCAAACACCGCCTCGAACATGTCGGCGGTCAGCCGGCCGGTATTCTGGTTGTAGCGCGAGCAATGATAGCTGTCGATCAGCACACGCCCGTCGGGCATCCGGTGCTCAGCGAGATGGCCAAAGCGCGCCTTGGGCAGGCGCCCGCCAAGAATCTTCACTGCTGACTGGTGTGCGATCTGGCCCAGCGCGACATAGACCCGTGCCTTGGGCAGCGCCGCCGCCTGGCCTTCGAGGATCGGGCGACAGGTGCGGATTTCCTCCGGCGTTGGCTTGTTTTCCGGTGGCAGGCATTTGACCGCGTTGATGATGATCGTGCCGTGCAATTGCAGCGTGTCGTCCGGCTTGCCTTCATAGCTGCCGCTGGCAAGGCCAAGCTTGCCGAGCGTGTCGAACAGCAAGGGGCCGGCGGCATCGCCGGTAAACGGGCGGCCCGTGCGGTTGGCGCCATGTTTCCCCGGCGCCAGGCCAATGATGGCCAGCCACGCATCGGGATCACCAAAGGCGCCGACCGGGGCATTCCACCAGCCGGGATATTCGATTTTCAGCGCCTCACGCAGCGCAACGAGGCGCGGGCAGCGCGGGCAATCATGCGGCGCTTCGGTGGCGGGGATGGGAGAGGTCGCAAAGTTCATCAACGCGGGTTACGCAGGTCGGCATGGTGTGGACAAGCTATGTTATCGGCCTTGGTTCGAATCGGCGCGGACGCCACGGCGCGCCGGACGCCATGGTCCGCGCCGCGCTGACCATGCTGGGTGGCGTGGTGGCGGTGTCACCGATCATTGCCAGCGCCCCGCTGGGTCCGTCGATCCGCCGCTTTGCCAATGCCGTCGCGCTGATTGAGAGTGACGAATCACCGCCGGAACTGCTGGCGCGCCTGAAAGCGATTGAACGCGGCTTTGGCCGCCGGCGCGGGCAGCGCTGGGCGGCGCGGGTGATTGACCTGGATATTATCCTGTGGTCAGCCGGATGCTGGGCTGATCATCAGCTGGTGATCCCGCACCGCTTGTTCCGTGAGCGCGGCTTTGTGCTTGGTCCGCTCACCACGATTGTCCCCGACTGGCGCGACCCGGTGACGCATCGCAGTGTCAGACAACTCGCACAGCTGGTTGACCGACGCGCCCGCTGTCCGTAACGCGCGACGCTTGGTCGAGCCCGTAGCTCAGTTGGTAGAGCAACGGACTTTTAATCTGTAGGTCCCGGGTTCGAATCCCGGCGGGCTCACCAACCAAAACCGGTTCGTCGATGGCGTAAGCTTGCCCCCTTGCGATATGCTATCCCATGCGAGCGATGGATAATATCATCGCGCCATGCCAAACCCGTGTCGGATGGAGGTTGGCGTGGTGATGAGACGATCTGTTCTGGCGGGCCTGCTGGCGACGGTTGGTGCGAGCAGCGTTGGTGCCGGAGCGCTGCCCCAAAAGACATTTCCTTCCGTCCCAACGTGGAAGCCATCTTTCCCGCAACCGCGCCACCGGATTGTGGATCGCGTCGCCTATTATACGAACGGGAAAAGCGATTTCGCGGTGTTTCGCAACGGCACCTGCGTGATCCTGGAGGCCGGGCTTTCTGACGCGGAAGTAAAAGTTCATGCATTGAAAGCGTTAGCCGATATTTTTGGCTATCATCCGGACATGAATCCGGCATCGATGGATGATGGCAATATCCTCGTCCGATACAACCACCCGGCGGTGAACGTGGTGCTCAAAGATATTGCGCACGCGCACTGGCCCGAAATTGAACGACGTCATTTGGACGGGCTCACGCCCGACGAGGTGCTGATCACCCCGCTCGGTCAAAACAAGTTCGATGATTTCGGCAAACAGGCACTTTTGGGGCGTGCGTATATGTTCATGGATGCCGAAGCGCCGGAGATCGTCGATATCTGGAGACGCGGTCGCGCATGACGTCCGTTCCGCGCGAACCATCGGTTGAACGGGCGATTCGTCATATGCCCTGGCTGTTGCGCGCTGCTGCTGCTGCGTTTGCGGCAGTGTTGATCGTCGCGGTGCTGGGTGAGGCGATTGAGGACGGCGCGCATTTCAGCTTTGATCGCGCCATTTTACTGTGGGCGCGGGGCGGCAGCGCACATGGTACGCCGGTCGGACCGGCATGGTTCCGCGCGGCGATGATCGACATTACCGCAATGGGCGGCGTGACGATATTGGTGCTGATGGTGGCGCTGGTTGCCGGTTTTCTTGCCGTCAGGCGGCACTGGCTGACATCGGGGCTGGTGCTGGGCGGCACAATCAGCGGTTCGCTGGCGGTGTCGATCATCAAGGTGCTGGTTGATCGTCCGCGACCGATGGTCACCGATCATCTCGTCAGCGTTGCCTCGGGAAGTTTTCCCAGCGGCCACGCCGCCAACAGCGCGATTGTCTATCTGACGCTGGCAACTTTGCTCAGCCAGCTGGTCGTCGAACGCGCGGCGCGGCGCTATCTGTTCGCGGGTGCCGGGTTGATCGTTGCCGGGATCGGGGTGAGCCGGGTCTATCTTGGCGTGCACTGGCCGAGTGATGTGCTGGCCGGCTGGGCGTTCGGGACGCTGTGGGCGGTGGCGTGGTGGGCGCTGGGTCGCTGGGCGCGGCTGCGGCGCGCTTCAGCCGAGCGTCGCCAATAGCCGCTGCGCTGCCTTGAGGTGCGGTGCATCAACCATCTTGCCGTCAAGGCTCAACGCACCGGCGCCAGGATTGGCGGCGAACAACGCCACGACCGCGCGGGCATGGGCTATTTCGGCCTCGCCCGGCGTGAAGGCGGCGTTGATCACCGCGATCTGCGCCGGATGGATTGCCATCATGCCGGTAAAGCCGTCGCGCCGCCCGCGCGCGGCATAGGCGGCGAGGCCATCGAGATCGCGGAAATCGGGATAGACGGTTTCGATCGCCGGCACAGCGGCAGCATGGGCGCCGAACAGCGCAAGCGAACGCGCCAGCTGATAGGGTGCGGTAAAGCTGCCATCATCCTCACGAGAGGTTGCCGCGCCGATCGCGGCGGGCAGGTCTTCCGCCCCCCAGGTCAGCCCGGCGAGGCGTGGGGTGACGCCACCATAGCTGCCCATGGTGAAAATCGCCGCCGGAGTTTCCGACGCGATGGGCAGGATCATGATGTCGCCGGTCAGCTTCGCGTCGAGTGCGCGCAAGCTGGGTGCACCCTCGGCCTTGGGCAGCATGATGCCATCGGGCCGGGCGGGCAGGATCGCGGCAAGATCATCATCGATCAGGCCACTGTCGAGCGGGTTGACGCGCACA
Organism: uncultured Sphingomonas sp.; assembly: GCA_963422345.1. GTDB lineage: Bacteria > Pseudomonadota > Alphaproteobacteria > Sphingomonadales > Sphingomonadaceae > Sphingomonas. Next base: position 203,078 of record OY729425.1, on the reverse strand, counting down.
AAGCAGATGATGCGGCGCTCGCGGGCGAGAAACGCCGCCACGGCGGCGCGCGCCGCCGGTTTGGCATCGGGCGTGACTGCATCCTCCAGGTCAAGGATCAGCGCATCGGCGCCGAGCGATACGGCCTTTTCCATCCGCTCGGGGCGGTCGCCCGGGACAAACAGCAATGAGCGCAACCGCAGCATGTTTCTCTCCGCGAACCGATAGTAGATGACGCCTATCACAGCCGGATCACCGGCGGGAGCCGCCGGACCGGGGTTCAGCCCTGCCGCTCACCCAACACCCGTTCCCATGCCAGCGCATCGCCGACAATAGTGTCAAGATCGGCGCGTTGCGGGGTCCATTCGAGCGTGTTGAGAATGGCGCGGTTGTCGGCGACCAGTGCGCCCGAATCGCCCAGTCGGCGCGGGCCAATCTGGCGGGTGAGCTTCATGTTGGTCACCCGGTCAACCGCATCGAGCACCTCAAGCACCGAAAAACCCTTGCCATAACCGGCATTGAGCGTGTGGCTGTCACCTGGCCGGGCGATCAGCAGCGCGAGTGCCGCGACATGGGCCGCCGCGAGATCGCTGACATGGATATAGTCGCGCACCCCGGTGCCATCAGGCGTGTCATAATCAGTGCCGAAGACAGAGACATGGTCGCGCTTGCCGGTTGCTGCCTCGACGGCAATCTTGATCAGATGCGTGGCGCCGGCGGTTGACTGGCCGGTGCGTTGCTGCGGGTCGGCGCCAGCCACGTTGAAATAGCGCAGCGCGCAATAGTTGATCGGGTGGGCGGCGGCGACATCGCGCAGCATCGCCTCGGTCATCAGCTTTGACGTGCCATAGGGATTGATCGGGATGGTCGGGTCACCCTCGGCAACCGGGATCTTGTCGGGCATCCCATAGGTCGCGGCGGTCGAGGAAAAGATGAAATGCTTCACGCCGCTGACCACCGCGCTTTCGAGCAGCGCGCGGCTGGCGACGGTGTTGTTGCGATAATATTTGAGCGGATCGGTGACGGATTCGGGCACAATGATCGAGCCGGCAAAGTGCATCACCGCCTTGACGTCATGCGCGTGCATCGTGCTGCGGACGAGTTCGTCATCCTCGATATTGCCCTGCACCAGCGCGGCGCGCGGATCGACCGCCCAGGCAAAGCCGGTGGTGAGATTGTCGACCACCACCACGCGATAGCCCGCGTCGAGCAGTGCCAGCACCGCATGGCTGCCAATATAGCCCGCCCCCCCTGTTACCAGCACTGTTCCGTCGAGCATTGCGTTTACCCCGTCTGATTGTCTCGGCCCGCCTAGCAAGGTGGATTGTGCAGCGCCATCGGCTTCCTATCTTGGGGCTTCTTACCAAGGAGCTTATCATGGCAAGCGAAGTCGCCACGCTGGCGGGCGGATGTTTCTGGTGCACCGAGGCGGTGTTCAATGATGTGATCGGCGTTGAAAAGGTCGAAAGCGGCTATATCGGCGGCACTGCGGACAACCCGACCTATAAACAGGTGTGCAGCGGCGACACCGGCCATGCCGAGGCGATCCGCATTACCTTTGATCCGGCGCAGTTGCGCTACGGCGACCTGCTCGACATGTTCTTCGCGACGCATGACCCGACCACGCTCAACCGCCAGGGCAATGATGTGGGGACGCAATATCGCTCGGCAATCTTCCCGCATGATGATGCGCAGCGCGCCGAGGCCGAGGCGGCCATGGTGCGCGCGGCGGGGGAGTGGCCAGCGCCGATTGTCACGACGATTGAGCCACTCGCAACTTGGTGGCCCGCCGAGGACTATCACCAGGAATATTGGGACGGGGAAGGCCAGCGCAATTCCTATTGCCTGGCCGTGATTCCGCCCAAGCTGGCCAAGTTGCGCAAGAGCTTTGCCGCGCGGTCAAAGGCAGTGGCAGCGGTTTGATCAGCCATCACGTGCCGCGCCCCACGGGACGCGGCACTTTTTTCAGGTGACGATCAGGCTTTCGCCTCGGCGCCAAGCAGCTTGTAGGCGAGCCCGCCCAGTGCGCCGCCAACCAGCGGTGCCACCCAGAACAGCCATAGCTGCGAGATCGCCCAGCCGCCGACAATCAGCGCCGGGCCGGTGCTGCGCGCTGGATTGACCGAGGTGTTGGTGACCGGAATGCTGATCAGGTGGATCAGCGTCAGCGCGAGGCCAATTGCGATGGGCGCGAAGCCCGCCGGTGCCCGGCTGTCGGTCGCCCCCATGATCACCAGCAGGAAGAAAAAGGTCAGCACGACCTCGATCATCAGGCCGGACATCATCGAGAAATGGCCCGGCGAATGGTCGCCAAATCCATTTGCCGCCAATCCATTGGCGGCGAGCGAATAGTCCGGGTTGCCCGTCGCAATGGCGTGAAGCACCGCCGCTGCCGCACAGGCGCCGAGCAGCTGTGACACGATGTAGAGCGGCATGTCCTTCGCCGCGAAGCGCCCGCCCGCCCACAGGCCAACCGTTACGGCCGGGTTGAGGTGACAGCCCGAAATATGGCCAATGCCATAGGCCATGGTCAGCACGGTAAGCCCAAAGGCCAGCGATACGCCGACAAAGCCGATGCCCAGCGCGGGAAACCCCGCCGCCAGCACGGCGCTGCCGCAACCGCCAAAGACGAGCCAGAATGTACCGATAAACTCGGCGAGACCCTTTTGTGTGTTGGTCATGATGCACCCTCCTCCTGCGCCGCCTTTTGGCGAGTCGCGATGGGCAGACTATACCTCGCTACGGTCGCGTAAAGGTCGCGGGCTGGTGGTTGTTTGGGAATGCGCCAATTGGCGCATTGCCGCGCCAGCCCACTCCCCCACCCGACCTCCCAGACAGGCTATTCTATGGGAGGTCGGGTGGGGGAGTGGGCCGGTGCCGTCCCCGGAACGCGCACCGCGCGCACCTTCAAAACAGTCGTTCAGGCTGGTTCGCCAGATACGGGGTGTGCTGCGCGGGCCAGCCGGTCGTTGATGGCGGCGCCAATGCCGTCATGCGGCACCGGGGCGATGGCGATCCGCGCCCGGGGTGACGCGTCGGCGCGGTGCAGTGCATCAAACAAACGCGCGGCGGCCTCCTCCAGATCGCCCGTTGCCGAGAGCGAATCGTCGCCGGCAATTGCGCCAAAGCCGATCATCCATTCGTCCGCCGCCGCGCGCGGCGCGCCGATCCGCAACGGCTTGCGCGGCGCATAGTGGCTGCTCAACTGGCCGGGTGCCTCGATCATGTCGGGCTGGTCGACATGGGCATCGAATCGTTCAACCGGCGCCTTGTCGCCGCCCAATGCCAGCCGCACCGCCTCGCTGGTAATCGGCCCGTGACGCAGGATGCGTGTCGCGCCAAACACCTCGCGCACGATGGTTGATTCAAGGCCGCGTTCCGTGGCGCCGTCATCAATGATCAGTGCGATGCGCCCGCCAAGGCTGTCCAGCACATGCGCGGCGCGTGTCGGGCTGATCGCACCGCTGGCATTGGCGGACGGGGCGGCGAGCGGCTTGCCAGTGGCGGCGAGCAGCGCGCGCATCGCGCGGTGCGCCGGGACGCGGATCGCAATCGTGTCGAGGCCCGCCGTGACCAGCGAGGCGATCGCCGCGCGCGGGCGACGGGGCAGCACCAGGGTCAGCGGGCCGGGCCAGAAGGCGCGGGCCAGCGTCAGTGCGCGCTGATCGAACACGGCGAGTTTTTCCGCCGCCGCAAGATCGGCCACATGGACGATCAGCGGATTGAAGCTGGGTCGGCCCTTGGCGGCATAGACCCGCGCCACGGCTGTCGCGTCGCTGGCATCGGCGGCGAGCCCATATACCGTCTCGGTCGGGATCGCGACGGGCTGGCCTGCCGCGATCAGCTCTGCGGCTTCGGCAATGGCCGTATCGCTGAATGACATGGTGCGCGTGATGAAAGGCGGGTTTTGATCAATCATGGCGCGCGGCTATAGCGGGCTGCGCCGTTTGCGATAAGGAATTCGATCTTGTTCACGCCCGCCACTGCTGACCAGCGTTTTGTGCTCGACCATGTGGTTGATGTCGCGGCCCTTGCCGGAACGGAACGCTTTGCCGCCGCCACCGCTGATGTGGTTGATGCGGTGCTGGAGGGTGCCGGGGCGCTGGCGGCGGGTGAATGGGCGCCGTTGCTGCGCGAGGGCGACACGGCAGGGCCGAAATGGACCGCCGATGGCGTGAAGATGCCGGCGAACTTGATCAAGGCCTATCACGACTATGTCGCGGGCGGCTGGGGGACCATTGGCGTGCCGGAAGACTTTGGCGGCCAGGGGTTGCCCTTTGCCTTGCAGACGGCGGTGCTTGATACGCTCGGCGCGGCCAATATGGGTCTGGCGCTTGCCCCGACGCTGACCGTGGGCGCGATTGAGTCGCTGGTGCATCATGGCAGCGCGGAACAACAGGCGCTGTATCTGCCGCATCTCGCGACCGGCGAATGGACCGGAACGATGAACCTGACCGAGCCACAGGCCGGCTCGGACGTTGGCGCGCTGCGCAGCCAGGCGACCCCGACCGGTGATGGCCGGTGGAAGATCAAGGGCACCAAGATCTTCATCTCGTTCGGCGACCATGACATGGCGCCCAACATCGTCCATCTCGTCCTCGCGCGCACACCGGGTGCGCCGGCGGGTACGCGCGGTATCTCGCTGTTCCTCGTGCCGAAATACCGGCTTGATGCGGCGGGCAACCCGGCTGAGGCCAATGATGTCCGCGTCGTGTCGATCGAGCACAAGATGGGGCTGCACGCCTCGCCGACCTGTGTGCTGAGCTTTGGCGACAATGATGATTGCATCGGGGAACTGATTGGCCCTGAACATGGCGGGATGCGCGCGATGTTCACGATGATGAACAACGCGCGGCTCAATGTCGGCCTGCAGGGTGTGCAGGTTGCCGAGGCGGCGACGCAAAAGGCGGTGGCCTATGCCCGCGAGCGTATCCAGTCGGCGCGTGCCGGCTCGCCTGACCGCACCCCGGTGGCGATCATCGAGCATCCCGATGTCCGCCGGATGCTGATGCGGATGAAGGCACAGACCCAGGCGGCGCGCGCGCTGGTTTATTATGCTGCGGGACAGGTTGATCGCGCCGGGCTGGGTGATGCGGCGGCGAATGGCCGGCTGGAGCTGGTCACGCCATTGGCCAAGGCGCATGGCACGGACATTGGCTGCGAAGTGGCCAGCATGGGCGTGCAGGTCCATGGCGGCATGGGCTATATTGAGGAAACCGGCGCGGCGCAGTTCTACCGCGATGCACGCATCACGCCGATCTATGAGGGCACCAATGGCATCCAGGCTGCCGATCTTGTCGGGCGCAAGCTGGGCCTGGACAATGGCGGTGTGTTCGCGGCGCTGATCGCCGACATGCGCGCCGAGGCTCAGGATGGCGCATTGCGCGAGCTGATCGACAGTTGTGACGCGATTGGTCGCACGCTGGCAACAGCGGATGCCGATGACAAGCTGGCGGCGAGCTATCCCTTTCTGACGATGCTGTCGGTCGCCACCTGCGGCTGGCTGATGGAACGTCAGGGCCGCGCGGCGACCGGCGACGATTCCTTCGCCGCGATGAAGCGCGCCGCAGTTTCCTTCTATATCGACCAGATCGTCCCCGAAGCGCTCGGCCTCAGGGCGGCAGCAACGGCATCGGCGGCTATACTTTACTCGGTCCCGCCGGAAGCGTTCGCGGCTTAAGTCCCTATCCCTTGGGGAGAGGGGATGAAGGTCAGGCCAGATCGCGCTCCAGCAGGTCTGCGACGTTCAGGCCGAGCAGGTTGATATGCTCGGCAACGCGCGGCCAGGTGGTCTTCACGAAATAGTCGCGCTCGGCGATGCGCAGCTTTTCCGCTGCACCGGGCAGGACGAACATGCCGACGCCGCGCCGCACCTCGACATAGCCATCATCCTGAAAGCTCTGATAGGCCTTGGCGACAGTCAGCGGGTTCGCCCCATGTTCGGCGGCCAGCGCACGGACCGACGGAAGCTGGTCCCCGGCGCGATAATCACCACGCAGGATCGCCTCGGAAATCGTCCCGCGGAGCTTCATATAAACCGGGCTATCGTCGTTACTTAAAGCTGTCATGCTGCCCTAATACAGCAATTGACGGCAGAGTCCAGCCTTTCAACCGTTCCAGATCGAAATTATGTTACCCAAATCGGGGCGCGGGCGCTCTTCTAATTGCTTGGCGGGGGTTCCGATGAAGAAGAAACCGGCGATCCGCTCCGGCGCTGCGCCAAAGGCATCGCGCACCGCGTCACTATAGCTGGCCCAGCCGGTAAGCCATCCGGCGGCGAAGCCCATGGCATGGGCGGCGTGCAACAGGTTCATGGCGGCGGCACCGACCGAAAGCTCCTGTTCCCATAGCGGGATATGGCTGTCGGGGCGCGGTGAGGACAGGATGACGACCAGCGCCGGGGCCTGGCGGGCAAATTGTTCGAGCGATTCGATTTCGAGCCGCGCCGCCTGTGGCCGGTCAGCCAGATAGGCCGTGGCGATTACGTCGGCGAGCCGGTTGCGCTGCTCCGAGGGTATGATGACAAAGCGCCACGGCGCCAGCTTGCCATGGTCGGGGGTGCGGGCGGCAATGGTGATCATCGCCTCAAGCTGTGCCGCATCAGGGCCGGGCGCGACGAGATCACGCGGCTTGCCGGAGCGACGCGTGGTGAGCAGGGAGAGCGGTGTTGTCGTGTCATTGAACATGCCGCGAATTCCTAGCTGTGTTGAGAGATATTTACACCCCGGCAATTGACGCTAGTCTTGTCGTATCGGCGCTGCATTCGACGGCGCACCAAAAAAACCTTGGGAGCAGACAGCACATGGTGGACACCCCGACCGCGGACAGCCCGCGCGAGCCGGATATTACCCATATCAACCCGGCCACAGGCGCCGTCTGGTTTGGCCATCCCGCGCAGCTCAAGCGGCTGTTCACCACCGAGATGTGGGAACGCTTCGGCTATTACGGGATGCGCGCCATCCTCACGCTGTATCTCACCAAGCATTTCCTGTTCAGCGACAAGATTTCCAACGGCCTGTATGGCGGCTTCACCGCGCTGGTGTACCTCACGCCGCTGATCGGCGGGCTGATCGCCGACCAGTATCTTGGGTCAAAACGCTCGGTGAAGTTCGGCGCCATTCTCATGGCATTGGGCTATTTCATCCTGTGTTTTGGTGGGGAACAGGCCAAGCCCTTCGCGACGATCGACGGTCAACGCTATGAGGTAATGGTCGAAGGCCAAGGCGACGCTGGCAAGCAATTTGTCACGGCCAATGGGCAGAAGCTGCAGATTCGCGGCAATGACGACAAGAGCGTCTCGCTGCTCGCGGCCGACGGGCATGAGGTGCAACATGTCGCCGCAGAAAGCTTCAAGTCAGATGCCGAGCGGTCGAGCACCTTTGTCTATATCCTGTTGCTCGGGCTGTCGCTGGTCACGGTTGGCAATGGGTTCTTCAAGCCCAACATCTCGACCATCGTCGGTACGCTCTATGCTGAAGGTGATCGACGTCGCGATGCCGGTTTCACGATGTTCTATATGGGCATCAACCTTGGGTCGTTCATCTCGCAATTCTTCTGCCCGATGCTCGCCCAGGGCGTAGGCTGGTGGGCCGGTTTCGGCCTGGCCGCGATTGGCATGACCTGCTCATGGCTGTTGTTCCAGTTCGATGGCGGTCGCCTCAACAATTATGGTGAGCGCCCGGCAGACGCCAATGCTGGCAAGGACTGGTATATCTATGGCGGCGCGCTGCTTGCCGTGCCGGTGGTCATCTTCCTGTTTTCCAACCTGATGAGCTATGTTGCGCCACCGTCAGGATCGGGCCTGGTTGGTTATGTCATGTCACTGCCGATCATGGGCAAGGCGCTGTTTGGCACCTTCCTGCTTGGTGTGCCGGCCATTCTCGCCTGGTCAGCGGTCAAGGGCAGCAAGACCGAATTGCAGATGATGACAGCCGCGATGGTGTTGATCATCTTCAACGTCGTGTTCTGGACCTTGTTTGAACAGGCCGGATCATCACTGACGCTGTTTGCGGAGCGCAACACCGTGCTTGCCATCGGCTGGACTGCCCCGCTGTTCGCCATGTTCAACGCCAATCCGATCACCTATTATTTGTTTTTCGCGGCGTTGATCGGCGGCATCGGCTGGCTCGCCTTCTGGTTCTTCGCCTCTGGTGAGGAACCGGCGACACGTCGCATCATGGCAATCGGCTTCGGCGTTGTCGCCACCGCCGGCTTTGCGGGCATGTACTATGCCCGGCTCAAGGGCTTCGCGACTGAGTCGGTCTATATCATGCCGGCAGGCCAGACGCAGATTTTCAACGCGATCTTCATCGTGATTTTCGCACCGATCTTCAGCGTGATGTGGAATGGGCTGGCCAAGCGCGGGCTTGAGCCGTCAATCCCGGTCAAGTTCGCCTTTGCGCTGATGGGCGTTGGTGCCGGCTTCCTGTTGCTGGTCTGGGGCACAACCTTTGTCGGCGCTGATTTCAAGGTTGGCATGGCGTGGCTTGCCGGACTCTACCTTGTCCACTCGATTGCCGAACTGTGCATCTCGCCGGTGGGCCTGTCGATGATCACCAAGCTGTCGATCGCGCGGATCGTCGGGCTGATGATGGGCGTGTGGTTCCTGTCGATCTCGGTCGCGCAATATGTCGCCGGCGCGGTCGCGCAGCTTGCCAGCGTTGAGACGGTCGGCGGGCAGGTGACCAACCTCAAGGTCAGCCTCGATACCTATACCGGCACGTTCACGACGATCTCGTGGATCGCGATCGGGCTCGGCGCATTCCTGTTGCTGCTGTCCTGGCCGCTCAAGAAATGGATGCACGGCGTTACCTGATTACCCAAGGGGGATAAATGTGATGGACGGAACCGGACAGATACTCGCCGCAGCGGCGGCCTTCGTCGGGACGCATTTCCTGCTGTCACATCCGCTGCGGCGCCCGATCGCAGCGCGGTTGGGGGAAGGCGGCTTTCTTGGCGTCTATTCGCTTGTTGCCGCGATAACGCTGGGCTGGCTCGCCCTGGCCTATCGCGCCGCGCCACTCACCGCGCCTTTATGGGATGTGGGTGACGGGCTGTGGGCACTTGCTTCGGTCGTCATGCTTGTCGCGAGCATCTTGCTGATGGGTTCGCTGATCGGCAATCCCGCCATGCCCGGCGCGACCGGGGATACCCCGGCGGCACGCGGCGTGTTTGCCATAACCCGCCACCCGATGATGTGGGCCATGGCACTATGGGGGCTGTGCCATATCGCGGTGTTCCCGGTTGCCGCCAACATCATCCTCGCCGGGGCGGTCATTCTTCTCGCGCTGGTCGGGTCACGGTTGCAGGACGCCAAGAAGGAAGCGCTTCAGCCGACCCGCTGGCGCGATTGGGAAGCGAAGACCAGCTATTGGCCCTTCGCGGCCATTGCCGCCGGTCGTGCGCGCCTCGGCGGCTTCCGCCCGCATGACATCGCCGGGGGCGTGGTGATCTGGCTTGCCGCAACCTGGGCGCACATCCCGCTCGCCGGCATGGCGGCGGGTGTGTGGCGGTGGATCAACCTATAACCTGACCATCTTCATCCCGCGCTCACCATAGCGCGGTCCAGCGGTGCCGCCGCGCGGTGCTGCGGCGTCGATTTCGGCAAGATCCTGCGCGGTCAGCGCGACATCGGGCGCGCCAGCGCTGTCGGCCATGGTGGCGCGACGTTTGACGCCGGGGATCGGCACGACATCATCGCCCTGTGCGAGCAACCAGGCCAGTGCGACCTGTGCGTTGGAAACGCCGTGCCGTGCCGCGACAGCTGCCACCGTATCGACGATGGCGAGATTGTGCGGCAGGTTTTCCGCTGAATAGCGCGGATCATTGTGGCGCCAGTCATCAGCGGGCAGGTCGGCAAGGCTTGAGATGCCGCCGGCCAGAAAGCCACGGCCGAGCGGGCTGTAGGGCACAAAGCCGATGTTGTTTTCACGGCAGACGGACAGGATCTCGTCCTCGACGTCACGTTCCCAGATCGAATATTCGCTTTGCAGCGCGGCGATCGGATGTACCCTGGCGGCGCGGCGCAGTGTTTCCGGGCCAGCTTCGGACAGGCCGAGATGGCGTATTTTCCCTTCCTTGACCAGGTCAGCCATGCCACCGACGGTTTCCTCGATTGGCACCCCGGGGTCGACCCGGTGTTGATAGAACAGGTCAATCGTGTCGATGCCAAGTCGCTTGAGCGAACCCTCGACCGCGCGCCGCGCATTGGCCGGGCTGCCATCCAGCCCGGTCATCTCATTGCCGTTCCAGCGCATCGCGAATTTGGTGGCAATGACCAGCCCGTCGCGCTTGCCCTTGATCGCCGCGCCAAGCAGTTCCTCATTGCTGAACGGGCCATACATTTCGGCGGTGTCGAAAAAGGTGATGCCAAGATCGATTGCCTGATGGATCGTCAGGATCGATTCATCGTCATGGGCGTCGCCATAGCTGATATTGCCGCCCCGGATCATCGGCATGCAACCAATGCCGATGGCCGAAACCTTCAGCTCCTGTCCCAATGTGCGGTACTTCATCGCGCATCTCCCCTGTGGTGACCGGCAGTGCCGCCGCTTCGCGCAGGATATGGGGCGTCCGGGCGCCAAGTCCAGGCGACCCACGTCGATGCGCTCGCCTGTTGGGCAATCCGGCGCTATCACCCGTTACAGGCAGTGAACGGCACAGTGGAGCGAACGCGAGCGCATGGCACGGAAATATTTCGGCACAGACGGTATTCGTGGCGCGACCAATGTTTCGCCGATGACCGCAGCGATGGCGATGAAGGTCGGCATGGCGGCGGGCGCACACTTCCTGCGAGGCGATCACAAGCACCGCGTGGTGATCGGCAAGGACACCAGGCTGTCGGGCTATATGATCGAATCCGCCATGACGGCGGGCTTCACATCGGTCGGCATGGACGTGGTGCTGGTTGGCCCGATGCCGACTCCCGCCGTGGCAATGTTGACGCACTCGATGCGTGCCGATCTTGGCGTGATGATTTCCGCCAGTCACAATCCCTATGCTGACAATGGCATCAAGCTGTTCGGCCCCGATGGCTACAAGCTCAGCGATGAGGATGAACTGGCGATCGAGGCGCTGATCGACAGCGACATCGCGCTCGCGCCCTCAACTGACATTGGCCGCGCCCGGCGCGTTGATGACGCACAGGGTCGCTACATCCATTTCGCCAAATCAACTTTTCCGGAAAATCTCCGGCTCGACGGCATGCGCATCGTGGTCGATTGCGCCAATGGCGCGGCCTATCGTGTCGCGCCAACCGCACTGTGGGAACTGGGGGCTGATGTCGTCGCGATTGGCGTCACCCCCAATGGCAAGAATATCAATGACGGCGTCGGCTCCACCGCGCCGCAGACACTGTGCGAAACCGTCGTTGCCTCCGGCGCACAACTCGGCATCGCGCTCGACGGTGATGCCGACCGGCTGATCATTGTCGATGAGAATGGCAAGGTTGTTGATGGTGACCAGTTGATGGCCACGATTGCCAGCGGCTGGGCGCGCGCCGGGCGGTTGCAGGGCGGCGGGCTGGTGGCGACGGTGATGTCCAACCTCGGGCTTGAACGTCATCTCGCCGCGCAAGGCATCGGGCTGATCCGCACTGGCGTCGGTGATCGCCAGGTGCTCGAGGCGATGCGTGCGCAGGGCTATAATGTCGGTGGCGAACAGTCGGGCCATATCATCCTGTCCGACTATGCGACGACCGGGGACGGGCTGGTTGCGGCGTTGCAGGTACTGGCCGAGCTGACCTGGTCGGGCGCGCCGGCGAGCGAGTTTTTGCACCGGTTCGAGCCGCTGCCGCAGTTGCTCAAAAATGTCCGCTTCTCCGGCGGCAAGCCGCTTGAGGCCGACAGCGTCAGGGCCGTGATCGCCGCCGCCGAGGCGGAGCTTGCCGGCAAGGGCCGCCTCGTCATCCGCCCCTCCGGCACCGAGCCGGTGATCCGCGTGATGGCCGAGGGCGATGATCCGGCGCAGGTTGAGCAGGTGGTGGACCGGATTTGCGATGCGGTGCGGGCGGCGGCTGCCTAATTTCCCTCTCCCGGCGGGAGAGGGAAGGGGCCCGCGCCGAAGGCGTGGGAAGGGTGAGGGCAGGGGCTGGAAGCAACAGCCTTCACCGACCCTACCCTCACCCCGCGCCGCTTCGCGGCTTGCCCCTCTCCCACCGGGAGAGGGGAAATGATAAGGATCCTCCCATGCTTGAAATGCGCCCCGATTGTGAACGCTGCGGCGCCGACCTGCCGGCTGATGCTGGCGGCGCGTTTATCTGCTCCTTTGAATGTACCTTTTGTGCCTCATGCGCAGAAGCACTCGATGATCGCTGCCCCAATTGCGGGGGCGAGCTGACTGATCGACCGGCGCGGGTCGGGGCGGCGTTGCAGCGCCATCCTGCGGTAACGGCACGCAAATTTTCCAGCTAATGGATAATCCGCGTATCCTGATCATTGCCGGGTCGGATTCGGGGGGCGGCGCCGGGATCCAGGCCGATATCAAGACGGTGACGATGCTCGGCGGCCACGCCATGACCGCAATCACCGCGATCACCGCGCAGAACACGCTCGGCGTGCAGGCGGTGATGCCGGTACCGGTCGAGATGGTCATCGCCCAGATCGATTCGGTGGTGAGCGACATTGGCATGGATGCGGTCAAGATCGGCATGATTGGATCAGCGGAGACGGCCCATGCGGTGGCCGATCGGCTGGAAATGCTGCGCGGCGTGCCGATCGTGTTTGATCCGGTGATGGTGGCGACGAGCGGTTCGCCCCTGGCAGATGACGAGACGATTGCGGCGTTCGGGCGGCTGATGCGGATGGCGACGGTTGCCACACCGAACTTGCCCGAGTGGGGGGCGCTAAACTCCCTCTCCCTGCGGGAGAGGGAGGGAGCCGCGCAGCGGCGGAAGGGTGAGGGTGGCGCGGCTCGCGACGATGCCGATGGGCCTCACCCTTCCCACGCCTTCGGCGCGGGCCCCTTCCCTCTCCCAAAGGGAGAGGGAGCAATGGGCGCCCTGCTCATCAAGGGCGGTCACGCCGAGGGCGACACGCTGACCGATCGCCTGATCATCGATGGTGTTGAGGTCGCGCAGTGGGATGCGCCGCGCATCGCCACCACCAGCACCCATGGCACGGGCTGCACGCTTGCCTCGGCGATCGCCACGTACCTCGCACGCGGGGCGTTGCTTGACGTGGCGGTGGTCCGTGCCCGCCAGTTCGTGCGCATGGCGCTGAAGGATGCGCCCGGGCTCGGCGGCGGCCATGGCCCGATGGGCCATCAGCATGTCCGGCTCGACCTTGGCCCCGGCGCGCGCTTCAACCAGGTGACAATCGGCATGGCTGACTATGCGGCCTCGCGTGATTTCTATGCGTTGCTCGGGTTGCAGCAGATCGTCGGCACCGATGACGCGCATTATGCCCGGTTTGAGGCGGCTGGCGGCGCAACGCTGTCAATCGAACAGGGCGCCGGGCCAACATTGTTCTTCGAGTGCGAGGATCTTGATCGGGAGGTTGCGCGCTTGCAGGGTGCTGGCATCGCCTTTGGCCAGTTGCCGACCGGGCAAAGCTGGCTGTGGCGCGAGGCGCGGCTGACGGACCCGGCGGGCAATGCGATTTGTCTTTACCAGGCAGACGAAAATCGCCGCTTCCCGCCCTGGCGGCTGGCGTGACCGGGCCGTCGCTGGAGCACGAAGGTCGCTATCCCGCCCCTGTCGCCGGTGTCGATGAGGCGGGGCGCGGGCCATTGGCCGGGCCGGTCGTCGCCGCCGCCGTCATCCTGCCAGCGCGCGGCATACCCGACGGCATCAATGATTCGAAGAAGCTGTCCGCCACGGCGCGCGCGCGGCTCCATGACCAGTTGCTTGATTGTGCGGTGGTCGGAATCGGCATTGTCGATCCGGAAGAGATTGACCGGCTCAACATCCTGTGGGCGACGATGAAGGCGATGGAACTGGCGGTCGAGGCGCTGGGTCAGGTGCCGGGCCATGTGCTGGTTGACGGCAATCGCCTGCCACGCTGGCAGCGCCCTGCCACGGCGATCATCAAGGGGGATGCGATCAGCCTGTCAATTGCCGCCGCGTCGATCATCGCCAAGCACCGCCGCGACACCATCATGATCGCCCATGCTGACGACTATCCCCACTATGGCTGGCACGCCAACAAGGGGTACGGCGCGCCCGAACATCTGCGTGCCTTGCACGAATTTGGCCCGACACCGCTCCATCGCCATAGTTTTTCACCGGTCGCGCAAGCTTCGCTGAAATTATGAGTCTTTTGCGCCACACCCCATCAATGGGGGCTGTGGATAAGTCGAGACTCAACATCTGGCCCCTTTCGCGAAATGTTCCGGTTTGTTAACCATTTGGCAGCTATATTCGTTAACCAAGTTCTTCTTGACCGGAGTCCGCACATTCTCATTGGATGCGCGCAACGAATGCGGGGACGGGTATAATGGGGCTTATCGAGACGATTCAGCGCGCGGGCATCCGCGCCGACGCGCCGGTGGCGGAAGCGCCGCGGACGACGCTGCCGCTCGACACGATCATCATGCAGGACTGCATCACCGCGATGCGCTCGCTGCCGGCCAAGTCGGTCGACATGATCTTCGCCGACCCGCCTTATAACCTTCAGCTTGGCGGTGACCTTAACCGTCCGGATGGCAGCCATGTCGATGCCGTGACCGACGATTGGGACAAGTTCGACAGCCTTGCCATCTATGATGCTTTCACCCGCGCCTGGCTGACCGAGGCGCGCCGCATCCTCAAGGACAATGGCGCGATCTGGGTGATCGGCAGCTATCACAACATCTTCAAGGTCGGCTCGGCGATCCAGGATCTCGGCTATTGGATCCTCAACGATATTGTCTGGCGCAAGGCCAACCCGATGCCCAATTTCAAGGGCACGCGCTTCACCAACGCGCACGAGACGCTGATCTGGGCGTCGATGGGCGAAAAGGCGCGCTACACCTTCAACTATCGCAGCATGAAGACGCTGAACGATGAGCTGCAGATGCGCTCCGATTGGGAATTCCCGATCTGCGGCGGGCAGGAACGGCTCAAGAAGGATGGGGTGAAGGTACACCCGACGCAGAAACCCGAGGCATTGATCTACCGCATCCTGCTCGCCTGCACCAAGCCGGGCGACGTGGTGCTCGACCCGTTCTTTGGCACCGGCACGACCGGTGCGGTGGCCAAAAGGCTCGGTCGGCGCTGGATCGGCATTGAGCGTGAGGCGGCCTATGTCGATGCCGCGCGCGAACGCATTGATGCCGCCCTGCCGCTCGATGAATCCGCGCTGACCACGATGCAGTCACCCAAGGCCGCGCCGCGCGTCGCCTTTGGCACGATTGTCGAAAATGGCATGTTGCCCGCCGGTGCGGTGCTCAGCGACGCCAGGCGCCGGTATCGCGTGACCGTGCGTGCCGATGGTTCGGTGCTGAGCGATTGCGGCCAGACCGGGTCGATCCACAAGCTTGGCGCGGTGTTACAGAACGCCCCGGCGTGCAATGGCTGGACCTTCTGGCATCATGAAACCCCGGACGGGCTGAAGCCGATTGACATGTTGCGGCAGAATTATCTGCTCGCGACTCAGCCGTAACTTTCTGTTCCCCGGCGAAGGCCGGGGCCCAGTTGACAAGGCAGGTGTAATCGGCGCTGCGGTTCGTTACTGACGACATCGCAGCTGGGCCCCGGCCTCCGCCGGGGAGCAAGAAGGCAAAAAGATGCACCTCCGCCCGGTCCAGTTCGTAGACACACCAGTCGGTCGGGACGGTGCCGCGGCCCGGCTTGCTGGCGGGATGCTGTGGTTTTCTGCCTATGAGGTGATCGAGGGGGATAGCCGCCGCACGGTCGCCATTGCCGAATTCGAGCAATTGCTCGGTAGCAATGAGCGTGCCGTCATGCTGCACCAGAATATCACCGCGCCACGCCCTGCACTGACGCTGGGGGAGCGAACGCTCCGCTTCGACCAGCCGCAGGTTGCCGGTATCCTCAACGTCACGCCAGACAGTTTTTCGGATGGCGGCAAGCTGGAAAATGATCCTACTGCCGCTGCCGCCGCCGGGGTCGCCATGGCGGCCTCGGGGGCCGCATTGATTGACATTGGCGGTGAATCGACCCGCCCCAACGCGCCGCTGGTGTGGGAGGGCGATGAGGCCAAACGCGTCGTGCCGGTGATTGAACGGCTGGCCGCCGCCGGTACGCTGGTTTCCGCTGACACACGCAAGGCAGCAGTGATGGAGGCGGCGCTTGGCGCGGGCGCGCGCATCGTCAATGATGTGTCGGCCTTGTTGTGGGATGAGCGTGCGCTTGATGTGGTGGCGCGGGCGGGCTGCCCGGTTGTGCTGATGCACTCACCCGACCCGAAAAAGGGGCCGCATGGCGGCAGCGGCTATGGCCAGGTGCTGACCGAGGTGTTCGACTGGCTCGAGGCGCGGATTGCCGCCGTGGTTGCGGCGGGTATCGACCGGTCAAGGATCATGATTGATCCCGGTATCGGCTTTGGCAAGTCGCTCGCCGATAATCTCGCGCTGATCAACGGCCTCGCGTTGTTCCACGGCCTGGGCTGCCCGATCATGCTCGGCGCCAGCCGCAAGCGGATGATTGGCGCCTTGTCCAACGAGGCGCCGGTCGCCGCCCGCCTCGGCGGTTCGCTCGCGCTGGCGATGAAGGGCGTCGAGGCCGGCGCGCAGCTGCTGCGCGTCCATGATGTCGCAGAGACGGTGCAGATGATCCATGTCTGGCGGGGGCTGCGCGACCAGGCGCTGGTCGGGCGGTAAGCGAGCCGAAACAGGGGTTACAGCGTATAACCCCCGTCGCTGAGCAACACCGTGCCGGTAATCAGCGCCGCCGCATCGGACAGCAGGAACGCGATCTGCCCGGCAATCTCTTCGGGCTTGGCATAGCGGCCAAGCGGGGTGGCCATGGCGGCAAGTTCGGCAAAGGCGGCGTCGCGGCCAATGGCCTCAACCCGTTCGGCGAACATCGGGATTGCATCCCAGACCGGGGTTTCGACGCCAGCGGGGGCGATGGCATTGACGCGGATCTGATCCGCCGCGCCCTCCCTGGCGGCGACCTTGATGAGCTGGATCAGCGCGGCCTTTGATGCACCATAGGCGGCGACGCCCGGCTCGGCCTTGATCCCGGCGGCGGATGATGTCGCGACGATGCTGCCGCCCCGTCCCGCCATGGCGCGCATCGCCGCGCGCAGGGTCAGGAAGGCGCCATCGAGATTGACCGACAGGATGCGGCGCCATTCGGCGAAATCGAGCTGCGCGATCGGTGCTGCACCTGCGACACCCGCGTTGATCACGGCATGGTCAAGCCCGGCAAGGCGTGGTGCGAGCTCTTCCCACATGGGCTCGTCAGTTACATCACCGGCCACAGCGTCGGTCGCGCTGGCAAGCGCCAGTGCCTCGAGTGCGGTTGCGTCACGATCAACCAGCACCAGCCGCGCGGCGCCCTGTGCCGCAAGGTGCCGGGCAACCGCCAGGCCAATGCCCGAGGCTGCGCCGGTGATCAGGATGGTCTTTCCGAAAAAATCGTTCATCGCGGCGCCATATCGCCACAAGCGCGATCCGTCACGCCGGGCGCGTTGACCCCTGACAAAATTATCCCACGCCGGTCGCGCAAAGGCCCGGCGTGAAAAGGCTATTTGCACGTTTGGTGTTGGTGAGTTTTGTCACACCGCCTCAGGCGGCGGCGTTGTCGATCCCGAGTTCGCCGAGCTTGCGGTAGAGCGTCGAACGGCCAATGCCGAGCCGCCGCGCAACCTCGGTCATGCGGCCGCGATAATGGCCGATGGCAAGGCGGATGACGTCTGCCTCAATCTCTTCCAGCGCGCGCAGATTGCCGTCGGCATGGAACAGCGTGACCCCGCCAGAGGTCGCCATCGGCGTCGGGCCGGGGACGCTGTGGCGCGCGGCGCCAAGCGCTGCGATCTGCGGAAAGTCGGCGCTGGTCAACGCAGCGCCGTCACACAGCACAGCGGCGCGAAACAGGGCGTTCTGCAACTGGCGGACATTGCCGGGCCAGTCATATTTGCCCAGTAGCGCCAGCGCATCATCAGTAATGCCGAGCGGGCGCAGGCCGGGCTGCTGTGCGATGCGGGCAAGCAGGTGGCGGGCGAGCGCCGGGATGTCCCCGGTCCGATCACGCAGCGGCGGGATCGTCACCTGGACGACGTTGAGGCGGTAATAGAGATCCTCGCGGAAGCGCCCGGCCTCAACCTCTTCGATCAGCCGCTTGTTGGTTGCCGCGATGACACGGACATCAACCTCGCGGGCATGACGCGCGCCAACTGGCTGAATCTCACCCGACTGCAGCACGCGGAGCAGCTTGACCTGTGCCTCAAGCGGCATCTCGCCGACTTCGTCGAGGAACAGGGTGCCGCCATCAGCATCGGCGAAGCGCCCGATCTTGCGTTCAAACGCGCCGGTAAAGGCGCCCTTTTCGTGGCCGAACAGCTCGCTTTCGACGAGGTTGGCGGGGATCGCGCCGCAATTGACCGCGACCATCGGCTTCTTGTTGCGGGGGCTGGCGGCGTGCACTGCCTCGGCAACCACTTCCTTGCCGACGCCGCTTTCGCCTTCCAGCAGCACCGGCACGCGCGCCCGCGCCGCCTTGGCGGCAATCGCCAGCGCCGAGCGGAATTCCGGGGCCGAACCGACAATCTCGTCAAAGGCGAGCAGGGCGGGAATCTTTTCCGACAGCGGACGCAGTTCACCCGCCGCCTTGCCAGCGACGGCGGCGTCAAGCGCACAGAGCAGGCGTTCGGCGGCCAGTGGCTTGACCAGGAAATCGGTGGCGCCGGCGCGCATCGCGGCAACGGCCTGGGCGACCGAGCCATTGGCGGTGAGCATCAGCAGCGGCAGCGCCGGGCGGCGGGCGCGAATTTCGTTGATCAACGGGGTGGCATCGGCCTCCGGTGCCCAATGGTCGAGCAGGATGGCGTCAAGCTGCATCCCGTCCTGCGTGCCAAGCATGGCAATCGCCATTTCGCCATCGGCGGCGAACACCGCGCGCCAGCCGCGCCGGGCAGCGATCGCGGCGACGAGCCGGCGCTGGGCCGGTTCCTCGTCGATCAGCATCAACAATCGCTGTCCGTTGCGCGTCATTTTTCGCGTTTTCCCGTCACAAACTCATGGGTCCAGCGGGTAACCATAGCCATTAGGTGTAAAAGCGACCTTAAGCGCGCCATCACGGGACAGATGGGACAGGGCTTGAAGGAACAGCCCGAGCCGGGCTAAAGCCGTCTGGAAGCAGGGGTGCAGCCAGGGGTTTCAATATGGCCGGTAACGGTGACATGAAAGCACATGAATCGACCTATCACAGTGTGATAGCGCTGTTGAAATATGGCGCCGTCGCCTGTTTCGTGATCGCCTTTGCGGTGATCTACCTGATCTCGGCCAAGTAGGCGCGGCATGAAGATCGCCGTCCTCAAGGAGCAAGCCGAGGGCGAGAGGCGGGTTGCCGCGACGCCGGAAACGATCAAGAAATTCACCGCCCTGGGCGCTGAAATGGCGGTGGAGAGCGGTGCGGGCACCGCAGCATCCTATGCCGATGCGGACTATGAGGCGGCTGGCGCCACGCTCGGCACACGTGCCGCGACACTGAAAGGTGCCGACATCATTCTCGGCGTGCAGGGTCCGGCACCGGCGGGCCTGAAGGGCATGGCACCGGGGGCGTGGCTTGTTGCCGGGCTGAACCCGTTCGGGGAACGCGCGCGCGTTGATGCCTATGCCAAGCTGGGTGTCGAGGCACTGGCAATGGAATTCATGCCGCGCATCACGCGCGCGCAGTCGATGGACATCCTTTCGTCGCAGTCGAACCTCGCCGGCTACAAGGCGGTGCTTGACGCCGCAGCGGAATATGGCCGCGCCTTTCCAATGATGATGACCGCCGCTGGCACTGTTTCTGCGGCGCGGGTGTTCGTGATGGGGGTCGGCGTTGCCGGTTTGCAGGCGATCGCCACCGCGCGGCGGCTCGGTGCGCAGGTCTCGGCGACCGATGTGCGCTCGGCCACCAAGGAACAGATCCAGTCGCTCGGCGCCAAGCCGATCTTCGTCGAGAATGTTGCGGGCATCGAGGGTGAAGGTTCGGGCGGCTATGCTGGCGAGATGAGCCCGGAATATCAAAAGGCGCAGGCCGAGCTGGTCTCGGGGCATATTGCCAAGCAGGACATCGTCATTACCACCGCGCTGATCCCGGGGCGTCCGGCGCCGCGGCTGATCTCGGCGGCGCAGGTCGCCAGCATGAAACCGGGCAGCGTGATCGTCGATCTTGCGGTCGAGCAGGGCGGCAATGTCGAGGGCGCGGTCGCGGGCGAGGTGGTCACGGTGGGTGGCGTCAAGATCGTCGGCCACCGCAATGTCGCCGGGCGTCTCGCCGCCGACGCCTCGGCGTTATTTTCGCGCAACCTCTACAATTTCCTGTCGACATTCTGGGATAAGGAAGCCGGTAAACCGGTGCTCGATGACGAGATCGGCGATGCGGTGCGGCTGACCAGGGACGGTGCGGTTGTTAACGCGCGGTTGCTGGGATGAGCAGGAAAAGCCGCGTCGTTCTGAAAACGTCAGCGCTACTTGTGGCCTTGAGCCTACCTGCTCTTGCCGAGGCCGGCAGCAAGAATTGGGACTATGTGGCGGTGTGGGATGTCGAGCCGCAGCCGATGGCGGTAGAGCCGGTTGTGCTCCATAAGAGCGACGTGCTGACGACGGCCCGTTTGCTTCCCCACACGATGCTGGTCGCGAGCGAGGACGTGCGTGATCTAAAAGGTTTGATGATCGTTCCGACTGGTACGCCGTTGATCGGTTTGCAGTCCAGAACGCCGATTGGCTGTCTGATGAAGCCGATCCGACCCGGCAGTATACTTAGTGAAATTCTTTGGGGGCAGGGGCATCTTACCTGCCTCGTTGATACTGACGGTGACGGCAAGTTTGACCGCTTTTTTCAGAAAGGTGCCCCCAGGGTCAACCTGATCTCTGGCGGCGGGAAGCTGCCAGCGCAAATGAACGTCGCTCAGCCAGCATCCTATCGCCGCGCCGATCCCGCAACGCTTGAAGACGCGCCACGTGTTGAAATTCGATTTGGTAGCCACGCACCGTTGGTCAAAGAATCGAATTTCATTAACTTTGCCGTCAACGGCAACGAAAGCGCGCCCTTTGGCGACTGGATCATTGTCAAAGATAAAAATATTCCTGGTGATTTCGAAGTAATGGGCGGCATGTTCCATGCCATCGATCAGGCAGATGGAAAGATTACGGTCAAAATGGTGCGGCCGTTCGTACGACAAGAAATAACTTTTTTATTCTGAATTGGGTGGTCGGATTATGGACTTCATCTCGATCCTGTCGATCTTCGTAATGGCCTGCTTCGTGGGCTATTATGTCGTGTGGTCGGTCACGCCGGCGCTGCACACGCCGCTGATGGCGGTGACCAATGCGATTTCGTCGGTGATCATCGTCGGCGCGTTGATCGCCTCGGCGGCGATCGGGATTGGCGGAACGGGGGCGACGTCGAAATGGCTCGGGCTGCTCGCCGTGGTGCTGGCCAGCGTCAATATCTTTGGCGGCTTCGCGGTAACCGCGCGGATGCTGGCGATGTACAAGAAGAAAGATCGGCCCGCTGCGGCCAAGCATTGATTTCGTCACCCCGGACTTGTTCCGGGGTCCACTCATCCACTTGCGCTGGTGGCGCGGTGGGCCCCGGAACGAGTCCGGGGTGACGGTTGGGGGTAAGGAATGGAACATTCGATCTCGGTAAATCCCTGGGCGTCGCTCGCCTATCTGATCGCGGGTGTGTGCTTCATTCTCGCGCTGCGCGGCCTGTCGAGCCCGACATCGAGCCAGCGCGGCAATCGTTTCGGCATGATCGGGATGGTCATCGCGGTTGCGACGACGCTGATTGTCCATGTGCCGCGGCTTGATGCCGTAACAATCGACACGACCACCATGATCGAGATCCTGGGGGCGATTGGTCTTGGCGCGGCGATTGGGGTTGTCACCGCGCGGCGCATTGCGATGACGGACATGCCGCAGCTTGTTGCGGCGTTTCACTCGCTGGTTGGTCTTGCCGCCGTGCTGGTGGCCTGCGCCGCCTTTCTCAATCCGGGCGCGTTCGGCATTGTTGACGAAGCGGGGCAGATTCTCACCGTCAGCCGTGTCGAGATGGGTCTGGGCGTCGCGATTGGTGCGATCACCTTCTCCGGCTCGGTAATCGCCTTCCTCAAACTCAACGGCAATATGGGCGGCAAGCCGATCATGCTGCCGGGCCGCCACGTAATCAATCTAGCGGTGCTGGCGGGTATTCTCGGGCTGATCGGCTATTTCACGCAGGATCAGGCCCCGTGGATCTTCTGGACCGTGACGCTGCTCAGCTTCGTCATCGGCTTCCTGCTGATCATCCCGATTGGCGGCGCGGACATGCCGGTCGTGGTGTCGATGCTCAACAGCTATTCGGGCTGGGCGGCAGCGGCGATGGGCTTCACGCTGCACAACACGGCAATGATCATCACCGGCGCGCTGGTCGGTTCGTCAGGCGCGATCCTCAGCTATATCATGTGCCGCGCGATGAACCGCAGCTTCATCTCGGTGATCGCCGGCGGCTTTGGCGGTGACAGTGCCGGCGGCGCGGCGGCCGCGGCGACTGACCGGCCATGGAAGCGCGGCTCGGCTGAAGACGCGGCGTTCCTGATGAGCCAGGCCGAGCAGGTCGTGATTGTCCCCGGTTACGGCATGGCGGTTGCCCAGGCACAGCATGTGCTGCGCGAAATGGCCGACAAGCTGAAGGAACATGGCGTCAAGGTGAAATACGCCATTCACCCCGTTGCTGGCCGGATGCCGGGCCATATGAACGTGCTGCTCGCCGAGGCCAATGTGCCGTATGACGAGGTGTTCGAGCTGGAGGACATCAACAGCGAATTCGCGCAGACCGACGTCGCCTTTGTCATCGGCGCGAATGACGTGACCAATCCGGCGGCAAAGACCGACAAGAGCTCGCCAATCTATGGTATGCCGGTGCTTGATGTTGAGAAGGCCAAGACGGTGCTGTTCGTCAAGCGTAGCATGGGCGGTGTCGGTTATGCCGGCGTCGATAATGACGTGTTCTACATGGACAATACCATGATGCTGCTTGCCGACGCCAAGAAAATGGTGGAAGAGATCGTCAAGTCGCTGGGGTAGTGACGGAAAATTGGGGGTGACCATGCTGACGTTTGGATCGATCATCAACGGCGCCTTCCGCCATTTTCGTGAGCGGCCACTCGCTGTGTTGACATGGGGCGCTGTTTATACCGCCATTACCTTTACCTATTCATTGGTCCTGATGCCGACAATGGCGCGACAGATGGCCGAGATGCAAAATGGCTCACCACCACCCGCGGCCTTTTTCGGGATGATGCTGCCGCTTTATCTCTTCATGCTGGTGCTCGTTCTGGTTCTGACCGCCGCGTCGATGCGCACCATATTGCGGCCCGAAGAGAGCCGCTTCGCAGGCCTGCGGTTCGGGATGGACGAGTTGCGCCTGTTAGGGTTGATTCTCCTCCTGATGATCGGCTTTAGCATTATCGCGACCATTGGCATTATCGTGGTCGGTTTAATTGGCGGTGTCCTGGCTGTAGCAGCTGGCGGGTCGGGGGCCGTTGCCTTGCTGGTTATCCTGCCGATGCTTGCACTTTACGGCGGGCTGCTATTTTTGGCGGTGCGGCTGTCACTCGTCTCTGCGCTCACGGTGTTGCGCCGCAAGGTCGTGATCGGCGAGTCGTGGCGGCTGACGAAAGGCCATTTCTGGCGCTTGTTTGGCGCGTTTTTCGTTCTGGGCGTGATGTTGGCGGTTCTCTATGGGGTGGTAGCCGCGATCATTGTCGGACCTGCCCTTGGGGACATGATCGCGCACCGCTTCTCGCCAGAGAGCCTGCAAGCGTTCAGCCAGGCGCAGTTGCAACGTCAACTCGGTGGCCTCAGCGTCATGACCATCGTGTCAGCTATCGGCAACGGGTTACTTGTCGCGATCAGCTATGCCGTGTGGGGCGGCGCTGCCGCGACGGCGGCGCAGGGTCTGATCGGCACCACCGACGTCGACCTCGCAGAAACCTTCGCCTGATTTCCCGCCAGCCCTTGCCCCCGACGCCGCGATTTGGCATCGGCGGCGGCGGGGGCGCTTAGCTCAGCTGGTAGAGCGGCTCGTTTACACCGAGTAGGTCGGCGGTTCGAACCCGTCAGCGCCCACCATTACCGCATGTGTGACTAACCTGCCGTCGGGCAGCGGCGACGGTGCGGCAGGAGATTGGCATGATCGTTTATGGTTCAGGCGCTTCGCCCTTTGTCCGCAAGCTGCTCGTCTTTGGCGCCGAAAAGGGGCTGACCTTCGAACTGAAACTAGGCGGCCTGGGGCGCGGCGGGCCAGAGTTTGCCGAGGTGTCACCCTTTGCCAAGATGCCCGGATTTCGCGATCCCGGCGCCGATAACGGGCGCGATTTCTGCCTTTCCGATTCGACCGCGATCGTCACCTATCTCGACGCGAAATATGCGGTGCCGAACCTGATTCCGGTTGAGGCAATGGCACGCGGGCGGACAATCTGGTGGGATGAATTTGCCGACACGATCCTGACGGCAGCGGCAGGCAAGATGTTCTTCAACCGCTTCGTCGCACCAAAGATTCTCAAGATACCGGGCGATGAGGCTGTGGCTGCCCAGGCAGAGGCGAAGGAGCTGCCACCGCTGCTCGACTATCTTGAGGGCGCCATTCCGGCGGGCGGTTTCCTGGTCGAGGATCGGCTGACCCTGGCCGATATTGCCGTGGCCTCACCCTTTGTGAACCTTGGCCATCTTGGCTATGTCGTCGATGGTGAACGCTGGCCGACGCTGGCGCGCTATTTGACGGCGATTCATGGTCGCGCCAGCTATGCCGCCCTGATCGGGCAGGAACGTGCCATGTTCGCCGCGATGGGGTGACGGCTCGCTGGCTGATCGGGTAGAAGCGTGGGATGCGGCTGAGCTTTATCAAATGCCATGGATCGGGGAATGACTTTCCGCTGATTGATGCGCGCGGCATTGCCGTTGACGAATCACTCTGGCCGGGCATCGCGCGGGCGTTGGCTGACCGGCGTGGTCCGGTCGGCGGCGATGGCCTGTTGCTGCTGACCGCAGGTGATGCTGACCATGCCTTCGGGATGCGGATGTTCAATCCCGATGGCTCAGAGGCCGAAACCTGCCTCAATGGCCTGCGTTGCGTCGCGCGGCTTGGCTTTGAACGCCTGGGCCTTGATCGCGCCACGGTCCGCCTGAAGACCTCCAGCGCCCTTGTGGTGCAGGACGAACCGCTCGCCCCCGGCGTCGTGACCATTCGGGAAACTGTCGGCCCTGCTGATCTCAACGCCGCCGCCTGGATCAAGGGGCTCAAAGGCGAACGCCTGATTACCGAATCGCTGCCGCAACTGGCTGAACACCGCGACTTTACGGCCGTGGCGATGCCCAATCCGCATCTGGTGGCGTTTGTCGATCGAATCGATGAGGCGGCGTTGATCAGCGTCGGAGAAACCTGCGAGGCGGCACCGGACTGGTTGCCGGCCCGCGCGAACGTGTCATTCGTTGAGCGGCGCGGCGCGACAACGCTTTTCGTCCGCACCTATGAGCGCGGCGTCGGCCTGACCGACAGCTGTGGCAGTGCCATGGCAGCGTCGGCCTTTGTCGCGTGTATCGCCGGGCATGTTGGCTATGGCGAATCACTGACGATCCTCAACCGGGGCGGTATGGTTGGTGCCAGTGTCGACCGCGATGCAATGGTCAGCCTGTCGGGCAATGCCACGTTCGAATGGACGGGGTCTGCCGAAATCGACCCGCACGGCGCAATCGCGGGTGCCATCAATATTGCCGGTCACCATAATGACGAAATCGCCGCCTGGGCGCGTGTGGCAGACTCGGCGGCAGCAATCGCCCGCTGAAACGAGCGAATCACCCGGATGCGCGCCGCCACGCGCTGCCGGGAGTCTGCCCAGCTCATCCCATAGCGAGGCGCCTGCAGAGAGCCTGTAGCTCGCTTGCTTGCCGCGCAGGGGCCGCGCCTGCATGACCCCGTCACCGCGAATATGGTGCAATGTTGCTGGACTTGCAGTTTCGCCCGGTTGCCGTGCTGCATCCGGGCAAAAGCTGCCGCAACTGCGAAGAAAATGGCCGTTCGCGCCGCGCATCGTTGCGAAAAGGCCCATTCTGTTGCGCTTGAGCCACAGCGAAGACTATTTGTGCGCTTGCGTGGAAACCAAGCAACGGTTAGGGAGTTTGGGCTGTCCGAGTGACAACGTCGAAAGGGGAATTTTATGCGGAAGCTTGCGGTTGCTATGGCGCTTGCCTCCACCGCTCTCGCCACACCAGCCCTCGCCCGCGACAAAGCGTGGTATGTGGGCGTCGAAGGTGGCGCGATGATCGTGGAAGACATCCACTTCGATATCGGTGCGTTGAAAGACGCCGGTATCGCAGATCACAACTATGGTTACGATATTGACGGTACGATCGGTTACGATTTCGGCGCGTTCCGCGTTGAAGCCGAAGTCGGTTACAAGAGCGCAACGGTTGATGCGTATCGCACGTCCACCTTCACGCCGATCAAGCTGGCCAGCGGTGCAAACAACAACCAGGGTGCCGGGACTTTCCCGCTCGCTGGCGGCCGCACCACGGCACTGAGCTT
Organism: uncultured Sphingomonas sp.; assembly: GCA_963422345.1. GTDB lineage: Bacteria > Pseudomonadota > Alphaproteobacteria > Sphingomonadales > Sphingomonadaceae > Sphingomonas. Next base: position 176,440 of record OY729425.1, on the reverse strand, counting down.
CATGGTCAACGGCCTGCTCGACTTTGGTGACGAAGACGGCATCCAGGGCTTTGTCGGCGCCGGTGTCGGTGTCGCACGGATCAAGGAAAGCCGCTACGCGCTCAACACGTTCAGCTCGTTCCTGGACGATTCGGACAGCGTTCTTGCCTATCAGGGCATGGCCGGTGTTCGTGCGCCGATCACCTCGCACATTGACGCAACGCTGAAGTATCGCTTCTTCACTGCGCGCAACGTCAAGACGGTGGATGTCGCGGGCCGGACCTTCAACGGTCAGTTCCGTACGCACAGCATCCTTGGTGGCCTGACCTACAACTTTGGCGAGCCGCCGGCACCGCCGCCGCCGCCTCCGCCTCCGCCACCACCGCCGCCTCCGCCACCACCGCCACCGCCGCCACCAGTGGCAGTTCCGGTGTGTGTCCCTGGGCCGTTCATCGTGTTCTTCGAATGGGACAAGTCGGACATCACCCCAGAGGCAGCATCGATCCTCGACAATGCCGTTGCGCAGTACGCCAATTGCGGCAATGCGCAGGTCATGATTGCTGGCTTCGCTGACCGTTCAGGTGCGCCGAAGTACAATGTCGGCCTGTCACAGCGTCGCTCTGACGCAGTCAAGGGCTATCTCGGTGCGCACTCGATCCCCGAGGGCGTGATGACCACCCAGGCGTTCGGCGAAGATGCCGCTCACCTGCGCGTTCAGACCGCCGATGGTGTCCGCGAAGTGCAGAACCGCCGCGTGGAGCTCAGCTACGGTCCGGGTTCGGGCAACTAAGCTCGATCCTTCGGGACGAAAAGATCAGGGGGGCCGGTTCGCCGGTCCCCCTTTTTCTATGTCTGATCCGAAAAATGACCGTTCGTCTGGCGGGTGGGTTCGGCCAAGGGCTGACAATTGCCACCACTTTGGGTAGAGCGCGCCTATCCCGGCATGGGGCCCACACCCCGCGCCCGCATTCTTTTTAGGGTGAACCACCAATATGCGTATCACGATGATCGGCTCGGGCTATGTCGGCCTGGTTTCAGGCGCGTGCTTTTCGGATTTTGGCCATGACGTGATCTGCGTCGACAAGGACGTGAGCAAGATCGAAGCGCTGGAAGCGGGTCGGATGCCGATCTACGAACCGGGCCTTGATGCGCTGGTCGCCGCCAATGTCGCGGCAGGCCGGTTGACCTTTACGACCGACCTCAAGGCGGCGGTGGCCGGTGCTGACGCGGTGTTTATCGCGGTTGGTACACCGTCACGGCGCGGTGACGGCCATGCCGACCTGACCTATGTTTTCGAGGCAACCCGGGAAATCGCCGCAGCGATCACTGGCCCGACGGTTGTCGTCACCAAATCAACCGTCCCGGTTGGCACGGGCGACAAGGTCGAGGCGATCCTGGCTGACATCGTGCCTCCGGCGATTGACGTTGCTGTGGTGTCGAACCCCGAGTTCCTGCGTGAAGGCGCCGCAATTGGTGATTTCAAGCGCCCCGACCGCATCGTCATCGGCAGCGATGACCAACGCGCCCAGGGTGTCATGCGTGAAATCTATCGGCCGCTCTATCTTGGTGAAAGCCCGATCCTGTTCACGGGACGCCGCACCGCCGAGCTGATCAAATATGCCGCCAATGCGTTTCTCGCGACCAAGATCACCTTCATCAACGAGATCGCTGATCTGTGTGAGGCGGTTGGCGCCGATGTGCAGGACGTGTCGCGCGGCATTGGCCTTGATAACCGCATCGGATCAAAATTCCTCCATGCTGGCCCCGGCTATGGTGGCTCCTGCTTCCCCAAGGACACGCTCGCGCTGCTCAAGACCGCCGAAGATTTTGATTCGCCCGTGCGCATCGTTGAGGCGGTGGTGCAGGTCAATGACAGCCGTAAACGCGCCATGGGGCGCAAGGTGATCCATGCGCTGGGCGGCGAGGGCACCGAAGGCGTGCGTGGCAAGACCGTCGCGGTACTCGGCCTGACGTTCAAGCCCAACACCGACGACATGCGCGACGCGCCGAGCCTCGCCATTGTCCAGAGCCTGCTCGACGCGGGGATCAAGGTGCGTGCGCATGACCCAGAAGGCATGGAGGTTGCCCGGGGTATGATGCCTGAGCTGACCTATTGCCGCGACGCCTATGATGCGGCGCAAGGTGCCGATGCCGTGGCCATTGTGACCGAATGGGACGTCTATCGCGCGCTTGACCTCAAGCGCCTGGCGGCAACGATGACCGCCCCGGTGATGGTCGATCTGCGCAACGTCTATCCGCCGAGCGACGCGCAAAAGGCTGGATTCACCTATTCATCGATCGGCCGCTGAGCCAGGGCTGACACCAGCCATGCCGGGCGGAGCGCATCCTCCAGCGCTTCGACCCGGCGCAGGGCAACCATCAGGCCAAGTGCGGGATAGGTTGTGCGCGTTCGCTCCGTCACCGTACCAAGCGGCGCCACCACCAGCCGCCGGTTGACCTTGGCGCGGTGGTGCATCCGGGCGGTATTTTCCTGCCCGACATAACAACCCTTGGTGAAGCTGACGCCGTTCAGCTCGGCAGCATTGGCCTCCAGCCACAGGGTCTCGCCATCACCGAGTTCGGCGCGTCCTTCGGTCACACCAAGTGCGAGGCGGTGGGCGTGCCAGCCAGCCGCCGCGTCTCCCCGATCACCCAGCCAGCGATGGCCCAGCGCCGGCAAGCGCGGATCGGGCGCGCCTTCGCGGCTGTCCACCGCCCAGTGTACGCCGCCCGTGGCGGGTTCAATCGTGATTGCCCGGCGCAGGCGATACATCGCCAGTCGCCTTGCCAGCGCATCGGCTGCTGCTGTCTCACAATCAATCAACACCGCGTCGCCGTCCGGCCAGACGATGACGTCGAACAACGCCTTGCCCTGTGGGGTCAGAAAGCCAGTCCACACCGGCAACGGACCAGCCATGTCGCTGGTCACCAGCCCCTGGAGAAAGTCGCGCGGGTTGTCACCCGAGACGCGGATCAATGTACGGTCAGAAAGCCATGTGCCCATATCACCTAGGTAGTGGCGCGCAGGCGTTCTCGCAATTAAGGCGGGGTGCATGACCGAAACCCTTGTGATCCGCCGCCCCGATGACTGGCATGTGCATCTGCGAGATGGCGCGATGCTGGAACAGGTTGCAGGCTATACCGCGCGGCAATTTGCCCGCGCGATCGTGATGCCCAACCTTGCCCCGCCGGTTACGACGAGCGCAGCGGCGGCGGCCTATCGCGACCGCATCATCGCGGCATTGCCTGCCGGGACGGATTTCACGCCGCTGATGACATTGTACCTGACCGACGACAGTGACCCCGATGAGATTGTACGCGGCGCTGGCGAGGGGGTGGTGACGGCGTGCAAGCTCTACCCGGCCCATGCCACAACCAATGCCGCGCATGGCGTGACCGACATCGCACGCATCACGCCGGTCATCGAAGCGATGCAGCGTCTTGGTATGCCGTTGTTGATCCATGGCGAAGTGACGGATCGCACGGTCGATATCTTTGATCGCGAGGCGGTGTTTATCGAGCGCGTGCTGGCGCCACTGGTGCGTGATTTCCCCGCGCTGAAGATCGTGTTTGAGCATATCACCACGGCGGAAGCAGCAGCCTTTGTGGCGGAGAGCGGACCGCAGATCGCCGCGACGATCACGCCGCAACATCTCCGCATTAACCGCAACGCGATGTTTGATGGCGGGTTGCGGCCCCATGCCTATTGCCTGCCAGTGGCGAAACGTGAAGTGCATCGCCGCGCGGTGCGCGCGGCCGCGACGTCTGGCTCACCAAGTTTCTTTCTTGGCACGGACAGCGCGCCACACAGCGTTGCGCGCAAGGAGGCCGATTGTGGCTGCGCCGGCATTTTCAACGCGCCCTATGCGCTGGAAAGCTATGCCGCGGTGTTCGCCGAGGATGGTGTGCTCGACCGGCTTGAGGGCTTTGCCTCGGAACATGGCCCGCGCTTTTATGGCCTGCCGCTCAACAGCGGGACGGTGACGCTGGAGCAGGTCGCGGTGGACGTGCCGTCACGCATTGGCGTCGGAGATGATGCGCTGGTGCCCTTTCATGCCGGTGAGCGACTGGCATGGCGGTTTGCGGAGTAATACCAAATCTCGTGAGCCCTGACTCATAGGGGATTCCCAAACGGTCAGAAGTTCGATTCAATGGTCGCGAACGTGAGGGAGGTTTGCGATGGGTGCGGCAGTGGCGCTTCGAGCTGATTTTACGGCGGCGAGGATGCGGGCCTTAGCGCGATCGAGCAGTGACGCGAACCAGGTGCGTCGGCTGCTGGCGCTGGCGGCGATTTACGAGGGAGGGACGCGGAGCGAGGCGGCGCAGCTTGGCGGCGTTGGGCTCCAGACGGTCCGCGACTGGGTGCTGCGGTTCAACGCTGGCGGGCCTGATGGGTTGATCGATGCGGTGCCGCCCGGTGGCGTGCCGCTGCTCGATGACGCGCAGCGTCGGGCTTTGGCGCAGATCGTCGAGAGTGGTCCGATCCCGGCATCGCACGGTGTCGTACGCTGGCGGCTGATCGATCTCGCGCAGTGGGTGTGGGACGAGTTTGCCATCAGCGTCAGCAAGCAGACGCTGAGCCGAGAACTGCGTGGCTTGGGGTATCGCAAGCTGTCGGCGCGGCCGCGCCATCATACGCAGGATGATGACGCCATCCCGACGTTTAAAAAAACTTCCCCGCCCGGGTGGCGACGATCCGGGCAACGCTCCCGCGCGGCACAGCGATAGAGCTGTGGTGGCAGGACGAGGCGCGGGTCGGCCAGAAGAACGGGATCACCCGGCGCTGGGCGCGTCGCGGAACCCGGCCTTCGGCGCCGAAGGACCAGCGCACGTCATCGGCCTATATTTACGGGGCGATCTGCCCGGCCGAGGGCAAGGGCGCGGCACTCGTGCTACCGCGATGCAACACGCAGGGGATGGCCTTGCATCTGGCCGAAATCTCCGCCGCCGTCGCGCCAGGCGCGCACGCCATCCTGCTCCTCGACCAGGCGGGATGGCATGGCTCTGGCGCGCTCACCGTCCCCGCCAACATCACCTTGCTGCCGCTGCCGTCGAAATGCCCTGAACTCAACCCGGTTGAGAATGTCTGGCAGTTCATGCGCGATAACTGGCTCTCGAACAGGATCTTCAAATCCTACGCCGACATCCTCGATCACTGCTGCTTTGCATGGAACCGTCTCGTCGATCAGCCGTGGCTCATCATGTCCATCGGCCTGCGATCATGGGCACATGGGTGACCGTCCATGGGACTTGGTATAAGGGCCAGAATCATGCCTTGTCCGTAAAGCGCTTTACCTTGACTGGCAGATCCTTGCCCCTGGTCCGGCGCGACGGGATTTGCACCGGATGCTTTTTCTTCCAGGCCGCCCATGACATCGGGCCGTCGGGCGTATCGACCATCAGATCGTCGGTTGAATCGCTCACTGCGTGATCTCCGGCTCGTGTCGCCTTACCGGCGTTGCCGGGGATTGTGCCTTAAAACGGGATCACCCGCCCCTTGTGGCTGAATTTCATATAGCCGAGATTGACGCCCTGGCGCCAGCCGACGCCAAGGCGGATCGGGATCAACACGATATTGCCACGCCGCAAATAGGTCGCAGCGAAACCACCCACGACATAGAGCCGGCCCTCACCGGACGGGAAGCGGCGAAACAACTCTTCACTGTCGTAGAGATTATAGACCAGCACGAACACCTTGCTGGCATCCCCGCCCAGGTCAAAGCCAACTGACGGGCCGGTCCAGTGGACGGGCATCGGGCCCTCGACCTTGTGATACAAGGTGCCTGATCCATAGCGCAACCCGACCACGATGGCGCCACCGGCTTCGCGCCCGGCAATATAGGCGTTGGGTTCGCCCTGATCCTTGAGGGCGCGCTCGACAATCCCGGCAAGGCCTGCCGCACCCTTGCCGAACGTACCCTCTGCGGCGGAGAGAATCTCCTCGCGCTTGAACGTCGTGGCGCTCGCCGCATCGCGTGTTGCATCGCTGCGGGCAGAGGGCGGGTTGGCTGGTGAGATCGTACCGCCCTCACTGACCTGGTTGCCGGCTGGCACAGACCGTCCGGGGTCAATCTGCGGTGCGGCGGTTGACGGTGCCGGTTGTAATGGCGCGGTTGGTGCAGCTGGCACGGATTGCGGACGGCTGATGTCATTGTCGATCGCCTGATTGGGATCGATCGTTCGCACCTGTGCTGTGCCCGGCCCCACCAGGCCAAACGCCAGAACGAGGGACAATAACGCCAATGACTTGCGCATGGTAAACTCTCCCGCCGCGCCTTGATCTGACACCCTAGCGCCTCCGGAGCTTGCACCGCAATGAACAGCGCGACGAGGTGAGTCGATTGCGCGGCGAAACCCCGCAAACAGCGTGGTTGATCGGTTGGGCCACCCCGGCTATAGCCGCGCTTCGCCGCAGCCGGAGACGTGGGTGAGTGGCTGAAACCAGCGGTTTGCTAAACCGCCGTAGGGGGATTACTCCTACCGAGGGTTCGAATCCCTCCGTCTCCGCCAGCGGCTATCCTTTCCTTTTTCGTGACCCTGCCCCTGTCGTGCGATAGGGTGGTGCGGTGACATGTTGCAACGCCTTGGCGCCTGCCTGAAATGGGTGTGGTCGCGCTGCTCGGGTTGGCCAGCAGCATCAGCCTGTTGTCGGGCTGGCGACTTTATCTGTGCGTGTTTGCCACCGGGCTGGCGATGCGCTTTGGGTGGATTGCCCCGCCCGCCCACCTCACCGGGCTGGATGTGCTGGCAAACCCCTGGGTGCTGGGCATTGCCAGTGCCGGCCTGATCGCCGAATTCTTTGCCGACAAGGTCGCGTGGCTCGATTCAGCCTGGGATGCGGTTCATACGCTGGTGCGCCCGGTTGGCGGCGCCATGCTCGCGCTGGCGATCATCGATCCACACGACACGGCATGGCAGGTTGCCAGCCTGTTGCTCGGCGGCAGCGCTGCATTGCTCAGTCACGGCGCCAAGGCCAGCGCACGCGCGGCGGTGAATGTCAGCCCCGAGCCGTTCAGCAACGTGATTGTCTCAACCGGGGAAGATGTGGTGGGCACCGGCCTGCTCGCCGCGAGCATTGCCAGCCCGGTTGCGGCGGTGGCCATCGCGTTGCTGCTCGCGACCGCCGCCGTGGCGATGCTCTTTTTGTTGCGGCGGCTCTATCGGGCTGGAGCGCGGGTGGGTGTAGCGGATTGAAATGGATTCTGTACCCAGGGTTGTTCCCGATCGGATTCCACCGTAGGCGCCCTGCTCAGCGTTGCGGCGGTTGTCACGCCGAGGCTGGGAGAACATTCATGATGCGGTGATATTGCGGGCGATGGTGGTGAGGTGAATCTGGATGGTGGCTTTGGCGAAACCTCGCCATCGCATACGGCGCAGACCGTCGCGGCGTCCGATTCCTTGAGCTTGCGCAAGGTTGCGCCTTCCTCGCGACCCGACATGCCGATGGCGATGATCTGCGGTATGCTGCCCCTTGCGCGCCCGACGTCTTGGAAGTGGCTGCCACCACAGGCGGGGTCGGCTCGGCTCGGCCTTGATCGCCGAACACAGCGGATCCAGCAGAGCTGATACCTGTTCCAGCCTCTGATCGTTGGTACGGCACGGGCGGAGTGATTGCCCTTTCCCCCTGTTGCGGGATGCCTCCAGGCCGGTGTGGTCATCTGGCGTGGACCGGCTCAAATTTTCCAGAAATATGATTTCCTTTCGCATCGGGGAATGGCGGCCTTTGGAGCGGGCGTGTGGCAATTTGGCAACGCTGCCGAGGTTGGCCGCCGTCCAGGGCGCCCGACCCGATGGCGATATAACATTTTGTTTGAATTGACGTTTGTTACGCGCGCCCTCACGCCTGATGCGCCGTGGTCGAGCGTGAGGCAAATTTCGCGAGGAAAAAAATGAAATATATTTTCTGTTATTGATTGATAAAGCATATATAGGCGCATAAGGCTGACGCTAAGCGAATGACCGTATCATCAGGAGGGAATATGTCTCGTCACGTAACACGTCACGCTCTGCTCAACGGAGCTGGTCGTGGGTCGCTAGTGGCCCTTGGCCTTGCGATTAGCTCGGCGGCGGGCGCCCAGACTGCGCCTGTGGCACAGCCAGCGGCTGAGGTGAAGGACGAAGTTGTCGTCACCGGTTACCGCGGCTCGCTGGCGCGCTCGCTTGACCTGAAAAGGGGATCCTCATCGCTCGTCGATGCTATCTCAACCGAGGATATTGGCAGTTTTCCGGCAATCAATGCCGCTGAGGCACTGCAGCTCGTTCCCGGTGTTTCCATCGGTCGCTTCCGCGGCGAAGGCTTGACCGTAAACGTCAGGGGACTCGGGCCGACGTTTCAGGACGTGCTGTTGAATGGCCGACCGGTGGCGATTGGTGAAAATGTGGAAAACAGCAGCCAGGCGGGCCGCCAGTTCCGTTATGATGTGTTGCCAACGGAGTCGATCTCGCGGATCACCGTGCACAAGAGCCCAACTGCTGATCTGGACGAAGGCGCCTTGGGCGGCACAATCAACGTCGAGACGTTCCACCCCTTGGATCTTGGCAAGAATCGCTTGGCCGCATCGGCTCAATCGACCTATTCGACCCTCACCGACCACTTTACGCCGCGTGTTTCGGCTTTTGGAAACTGGGTGAACGCGGACAAGACGTTCGGCGTGTCGCTTTCCGGCCTTTATACCAACCGGGAATCGCGTCTCGACCGGGCGTTCAATATCGGAAACAAGGCCCTGGCCTCATATAATGGGCTGTTTGCACCCGATGACGTGCGCTATTTCCTCGAGGATGAAACCAAGAAGGAGTACAGCATCACCGGTGCGGTGCAGTGGCGACCATCGGAAAACTTTGAAATCAGCCTGGACGGGCTGTACACCCATCAGAATGTCAACGCAAAGCTGCAGGAAGCAGCGTTTATTTTGCCTGGCAACATCAGCGGGCTTACAAGTTTTACTTCAAAAGATGGCTTCCTGACAAGCGCGACAACTTCAACGGCCAGTGCGCGGTTGACGACAGAAGACAATAATCTCCGCAACGACCTTTTTGCGATCGGCTTGCACGCCAAGTGGACGAGCGATGCGTGGACAGTGTCCGTCGATGGGGCTTACAGCCGCGCGCTGAGCACGACAGATCCGCAAAATCCGATCCGTCGTGTCCGCCTGCAGACCCCGAGCAACTTTGGGATCACCTGGAACCAGGCGCTGACCAATGACAAGCTGCATGACATCATCCTGAATACCCCATTGACCCCGGCGACGTTGTTTATCCCCCGCCTCGAATGGCGGATCCAGCGTTCGGATGATGTCGATTACGGCTTTCAAGGTGACGTTGAGCGCAAGTTTGAAGGCAGCTTCATCAAGAGCGTGATGGTTGGCGTGAAGATTCACAAGCGCCAGCGCAATTTCGATCGGCGGGACATCGTCAATGCCGGATCAGTGGCGCAGACCATACCGTTGAACCAGCTGATGGATCTTCAGGCAAACGGTGGCCTGTTCCCGAACTTCCCCGCTGCGAACCGTCCTGCCACTTACATCGTTCCCAACGTTGCGGCATTCCATGTCGGGTTCCCGACACAGGCGCAGCTGGCTGCTCCGCTCTCGGCGGGCGACCTGCGCAACAGCTATGTCGTGTCGGAGAAGATCTTTGCGGCCTATCTGCGCGTAAACTATGCATTCGATTTGGGCAGTGTGCCGATCCACGGCGATGTTGGTGTGCGTTACGCCAATACGCAGCAGATCACATCTGGCGTTGTTACAACCGGCAGCGTTGTTTCGCCGGTATCCTTCCCGAAGAGCTATACGGATTGGTTGCCGAACCTGAATTTCGTGGCTGATCTGAATGAAAATCTGTTGCTTCGCGCCACTGCTTCAAAGGTTATCTCACGCGCGGCCCTGACAGACATTGCGCCGCGCCTGTCGGCTGATTCGGGCGGTCGTCCGTTTGCGTCGGGCGGCAATCCGCAGCTCGAGCCATTCCGCGCCAATCAGTATGATCTGAGTCTCGAGTGGTATTTCGCCAAGGGCTCATTCCTTAGCGCCGGTGTGTTCTACAAGGACATCACCAGCTTTGTCGGACGTGCCGTCCAGCAAGGTGTGTTGATTGGCGGGGTTCCCTTCGCCGTAACTGCGCCTGTGAACAGCGGCAGTGCCAGCATCAAGGGCATTGAGACCGCACTGCAATATCAGTTCAAAGGCTTGCCGGCGCCGTTCGACGGCCTCGGCATCCAGGCGAACTACACCTATGTAGATACGACTTCACAATTCCCTGATGGCCTCAACGCCGACGGTACGTTGAATTTCATCACGCGGCCAATTGCGGCGGCACCAAAGCATACAGTCAACCTCGTTGCCTTTTATGAGAAAAATGGCCTTGGCATCCGTGTAAATTACAACTGGAAAGGCGAGGCTGCCGACATAATTGGTACCGGTGGTCTTCCGAATTTCTACTCCAAGCCATACGGATCGATGGATGCGAATATAAGCTATGACGTGAACAAGCATTTCACGATCTACGCTGACGCTGTTAATATAACGAACAACTATGACCGTCGATATACGGCGTCAGGATATTATGACACTGCTTCATATTTCGGACGCTACTTTACCATTGGCGTTCGAGGCAAATTCTGATCGGAAAAGCCAGCTAGCTGGTTCTTCAGTGTGAAAGGGTATCGGGCCGCATTCAGGAAGCTGAATGCGGCCCGTGCTCATATGGTGGAGCATCGGGGGCCAGCAGCGTGAAGCGAGGCTCCACCTACCCCTTCCCGGACTGTCCGCACGTTGACCTGGGTAGCATCTTGTCCGGGGTGATCACGGGATCGTCGGCAGGTCCGCCGCGACCCAGGTAGCCGGATAGGGCATATATTACGTCAAGCAGGCGCAACCCAGGCGATGTGCGACGTCGGGTGGCTGAAGTTGCAGGTGAGGTCGGCCTTGCCGGTCGTCAGCTTGGCCAAGGCAAAGGCGATGGTCCGCACGAACAGCGTCATGCGATGCCTCTGCCTGGCAAAAGACTATTCGACCGCGGCGTGTGCCGTTGAGAGTGCCCGCGCGGCGCCCTACGCCATTGAAAATCGCCCATTGTGGTCGAGGTGGATTCGCTCCATCCGGTTATTCAGGTGAAGATTGACCAGCGATCCGGCTTCGCCGCGGATCAGACAGGAGCGCACCGTCCCATTCTCCCACGCCATGTCGATGTTCATTCCGCCGCGCAGCAGTGCACCGCGAATCATCCCTGAGGGCCACGCCTTGGGCAGTGCCGGGAGCAAGCGAACCTCACCGCCCCAGGACTGCACCAACATCTCAAGAATCGCTGCCGCACCGCCGAAATTTCCATCAATCTGGAAGGGCGGATGGGAGTCGAACATGTTGGGGTAGGTCCGCTCCGGTCCCAGCAGCCCGATGAGAATGCTATGCGCCCGCTCGGCATCGCCCATTCGCGCCCACAATGCGATCCGCCAGGCAGTGCCCCACCCCGTAGCTTTGTCACCCCGTGTATTGAGCGTAACTTTTGCTGCATCAATCAGGGCCGGTGTGTCGCGTATGTTGATCTGATCGCTCGGGTACACGGCATAAAGATGGGAAACGTGCCGATGGCGCTGGTCAGGTGCATTTGCGTCAATATCATCCAGCCATTCCTGCAATTGCCCTTGAGCGCCAATATGGTCGGGCGGCAGGCGTCGTCTGGCCGCAGCCACGGCGGCGGTAAAATTGTCCGCCGGGTGGCCGGTCAACATGTGCGCCTTGATGGTGCGATCAAACAGGTCGCGGAGGATCTGCCGGTCCATTGCAGGGCCCGCGCAAATCCATTCTGTTTTCGAAAACTTGTTCTCGGGTGAAAGCGAGGGTGAGGTAACCAACCCTCGACCGGCAGCATCTTCAACCAAGCTATCCAGGAAGAACTGGCTGGCACCGCGCAGCAAGGGATAAATTCGCTCCAGGAATTTCTGATCGCGGCTATGGTCATAGTGATCCCACAAATTTTGACACAGCCACGCCCCGCCCATTGGCCACATGCCTGAATTTCCGCCATCAACAGGTGCGGTGTTGCGCCACAAGTCGGAATTATGGTGTGCCACCCAGCCTCCGGCGCCGTACATTTCGCGCGCGGTCCGGGCCCCTGTTGCCGCAAGATCCTCCACAAATCTCACCAGTGGCTCTACGCACTCACCGAGATTGACCGTATCGACCGGCCAATAGTTCATCTGGGTGTTGATGTTGATCGTGTAGTTCGAGCCCCAGGGTGGGTTCGTGCCCTCATTCCAGAGCCCTTGCAGATTGGCGACCTGCGTCCCTGGTCGCGACGATGATATCATCAGGTAGCGGGCAAATTGCACGTAAAGCGCCGCGATGGCGGGGTCCGGATTCTTCGCCTCGGCCTGAATGCGCTCATCTGTAGCAATATGACCATCCTTATGGGTGCCAAGGACAATCGAGAAGCGCCGAAAAAGGCGCCGATGGTCGGCGATGTGTCGATCACGAATGCGCACATATTTGTCAGATGCAGCGGCCCTGGTGTCGGCCCTGACTCGGGCGACGGCATTTCCGCTGACATCGGCATAGGATTTGTAACTGGTTGCAACGGAGATGAACAAGGTTACGGCCCGGGCATTCCGCACTTCAATGCGGTCATCTGCGCTGCGAATGACCCCATCTCCAATGGCTTCTATACGCAAGGCATAGTCCAGCCCGGCAGGGACGCCCTTCCCGGCCTTGTTGCGTCCCTGTACGAGCAGCGCCTGCTTCCCGTCCGGTGCGATCTTCAATGTGTCTGGGCGATCACTGGCGTGCAGAGACTCGCGTTGATCCCATGGCTCTTCCGGTGATCGATAGGTGATTGCGGACTCGCCAGCCTTATAGACTGGCTTCTCATAGGCGACTTCCATTGGATGGCGGTAGCCAAGGTCGAAATTCAGCCGCCCCTTTCGGTCATCGGCGGTCAATCGCACCACCATAACCTGATCGACCGCGCTTACGAAACACTCACGGGTAAACCGCCCGCCGGGGCCGTCATATTGCGTGTGACAAATTGCCGAATCGAGGTCCAGAAAGCGCCGATACTTCTTTGGTGCCACGGCATCTGTAAAATCGATGAGCAAATCCCCGGCCGCGCCGTAAGGCATCTCGTTCCGTGGCCGCGCCAGCATCTTTTCGACGATCAGCGCATCGGCTTCAACGAATTTCTTTTGTTCGATCAGGGCCCTGACGCGTGGCAGGGCCGACAGGGCCTCGGGACTCACCGGGTCGTAGGGCGAGCCCGCCCAAAGCGTATCTTCATTGAGCTGGATGCGTTCTTGCGCAACACGACCGAACACCATGCCGCCAATCCGACCGTTGCCGATCGGCATCGCGCTGGTCCAGTTACCTGCCGCGCGCCCATACCACATGGTTAGCGGGGATGAGGCATCCCCGGCAATGCCGGTAGCACTGGTTCCCGCATCGGCTTGCCACGCTGCGAAAATTGGCAAGGCAGCGGCGGCGCCGACCAAAAGGCTCCGACGATCAAGCGAATGTCTGTCAAGACGATTGAACAATTCCATTTTCCTGTCCCGAGATTCGTTCCGCTCCCTTTGCCGCAACGGGCGGCGAGAGCGCGGAAGGGCCTGAGTGTTTTGAAAGCTGACTTGTTTCGATATTTCTGTTCGTTAATTGCCCGGATTGCCCACTATTGCGCCCGTTCAAAGACCAGCGCCGTTCCGACGAGATTTCCCTTGATGGAAAGCGCTGTGCCATTCTGCATCCACCAGCTTCCGCTGGCGCTGCCTGGCAGAGATTGGGGGAGGGGGGCGGAATTGTCGCGCATTCGCACACGGTAGATTTTGTCCGCCTCGAGCCCGCGAAGCTGGATCGGTGGTTGCTGATTCCGCATGGTCGGGGCCATCTGCATGACAAACAATACAGGCTGGGTCCGATCTGCCGAAACATAAAGGTTCGTTGTTCGTGTTGCCCCCGATGCCGGACGTTGCAACCGATACAGCGCGCCGCTCAGGATCGTGATTCTTGTGCCCTTGTAGGCAGTGATCCGCTTCTGCGCGGTTACGTTCCCGACCGCGTCTGAATCGGCAACCGTGCCGCCCCCGTAAATTGTTTTAAGTTCGTCGTCCTCATCCACGCCGAGGGCATAGGTCAGCCCCCCGCCATCCAGTCGGAAGATACGCCAATTAGTGTCAGCTGAGACGCGCGCCTGGGCGGGTGACATCATCAGGCCGCCGGCGGCGAGCAGGCAAGATGATATCAAGTTCTTGAGCAGGGGGGCGCACTCCCGAACGCGTTGCATTTTCCCTCCGGCGACGATGATGATGCAGCGACAATTTGGCTGTTGCGATGATTCGGCGCGCCATCTAATCAATAGTGGGTCAATAAGTCATATAAATAATTGGGCAGGCAGTATGAAATCAACACCCTTGCCTCGTCGTGCCGTGGAGCGATCGGATGCTTCGGGCGGCGGCCCCGTGCGTGAGAAGCGCGCAGGCCGCAATCTCACTAGCAGCATCGTGCATGATCTGGGGGTGAAGATTGTCACCGGCCATTTCGATCACCACCCATTCCCCTTTGAGAGTGATCTCTGCGCACAATATGGTGTCAGTCGCCCGGTGTTGCGGGAGGCGGTGAAGATGCTGACCGCCAAGGGACTTTTGGCGGCGCGGCAACGCCACGGTACGACCGTCCTTGCAGAGGAGCATTGGAACCTGTTTGATCGCGACGTCCTGCTCTGGATGCTTGAACGCGACTTTTCGATCGAACTGCTCGTTGATTTCACCGAAACGCGGCTGGCGGTCGAGCCGCGTGCTGCTGGATTGGCGGCACTTCATGCTTCTGGAGCGCAGCGTGCCCGTATCCTCGACGCCATAACAATGATGGAAGCAGCAGACGTCTTTGATGATGATGCGTTGCAAGCCGACATCGCGTTTCATGTTGCTGTTCTGGAGGCCAGCAATAACCGCTTTTTTCGACAGTTTACCGACCTGGCGGAAACGACCTTGCGGTTCAGCATTCGGCGGACAAACGAATATCAAGGCGTAAAGCGGGCTGACGCCGCCGAACATCGCGTCGTCGCCGACGCAATTATGGCACGTGATGCAGTTCTTGCCGCGACTGAAATGCAATCGCTGATCCAGCGGGCGCTGAACTTGCTGATCACTGCGGGCCGCCGGATGTCAGCCTGAGCGCTGCGTCACATTCGGCGCGCGTGCTGCTTGCTTCGCGCTTGGATGGACACAGAAGGGGGTGTTTATGCCTCAGCGCTGCGATTGGGTTTCGGCCGCCCGCGTTGACGGAGGTTATGAAAATATCGAATTCTATTGCATCGATAAATACTTTTCATCATATTCGCCGCTAACATCCGGTGCTGAGTGATGCAATGCAGTCCTGGCGATTGGCGGATGCCGTCTGCACCTGGCCTGGGAGAAATGCTCGTGAGATGTGCGCCAATATTGGGAGCTGCCAGCCTGCTATTTGCTATGGGCGCCACCTCTGCCAGCGCGCAGACCAGTTTTGGCAACGATGTCGCCTTCCTGCGAGCGCACACCGAAATAGTTGAACTTAGCGATGTCTCCGGTGAGGCGCGGGTAGCGATTGCGCCAGCGTGGCAAGGCCGGGTGATGACAAGTACCGCCGAGAATGGCTCCGGTGCGAGCTATGGCTGGATCAACCGGAGCCATATCTCTTCGCGTCAAATTTCAAGCCATATCAATGTTTTTGGGGGTGAGGACCGATTCTGGATCGGACCCGAGGGTGGGCAATATTCCATCTTTTTCGCCAAAGGCGCGTCATTTGATCTCGATCACTGGTATGTGCCGGCGGCGCTCGATACCCTGCCCTTCCAGATCGTGGCCCGGCAACGCGATCGGGCTGAGTTTGAATCGACTTTCGGGTTGTCGAATTTCATTGGCACGAAATTTGATTTGAAGGTCAACAGGGTGGTCCAGTTGCTTGATCGGGCTACCTTGCAAAAGGCGCTCGGCCTTCGATCATCGGTTGGTGTCAAGATTGTAGGTTATGAATCGCGCAACAGGCTGACAAATATCGGCTCGACGCCATGGAAGAAAGAAACGGGGCTGCTGTCGATCTGGATCCTGGGAATGTTTGCGCCGTCACCTTCTGCGACGATCATCATACCTTTGCGGAACCCGGTTGGACCAGCGGCCAGCGGTGTGACGACTGACTATTTCGGTACGATTCCTGCCGAGCGGTTGAGCGTGGCTGATGATGCGTTGTTGATGAGAGCGGATGGAAAATTCCGCAGCAAGGTTGGGGTGAAGCCCGGGCGTAGTACTGGTGTGCTGGGCAGCTATGATCCGATCCGGCACTTGTTGACCATAGTCCAGTTTGATCCTCCAAAGGCTGACGATGCATATGTCAGTTCGCTATGGAAATTCCAGGACAGTCCCTTCACGGGCGATGCAGCCAACGCCTATAATGACGGACCACCAGCACCGGGCGCGAAGCCATTGGGGCCGTTTTACGAACTTGAATCGTCTTCACCATCGACAGAATTGGCTGCGGGCGCCAGCATCGAACACAGGCACCGCACGATCCATATCAGTGGTTCAAGGGCCGTGTTGGTGCGGGTCGCAAGAACTGTCCTTGGGCTGTCGCTCAAGCGAATATCTTCCTTCAGCCAGCGATAACCTCAATCAAGGCGCAGGCATCCCGAAGAATCAGCCACCACCGCCGGGAAATTATTTTCCGGCGGCGCGGTTGCGACCAATGACGGGGTATTGTTCGACTTCATAAACGGCCCCGTTTACGGGGGCGGAGCTGTCCGACAACCAGAATGCGCAGTGTTGCGCCACTTCTTCCGGCATCAGCAAGTGGCCGCGCGGTGCGGCGGCACTATCAAGATGTTCGTGCCAGTCATCGGGAGAGCCCATGCCCCGTTGCGTTGCAATTTCGCCCTCGGTCAGCGTCCAGCCGACGTTCAACTGGTTAACACGAATGTTTTCGACGCCCAGGCTGTCAGCAAGGTTGCGCGTCATGGTCATCATTGCCCCTTTGGACATCGAATAGATCAAGATCATGTCGGCGCCACAATAGGCATTGATAGAGCCAATATTCACGATAGTGCCCGGTGCATTCCGTTTCCGGCAATCCTTGACCAATTCTTGGGATAGCATCAGGGGTGCGCGAACATTGACGTGAAAGACGGGATCGAACTGCGAGAGAACGTCGGTATCTATCGTACTGCGGGGGAATATTCCGGCATTGTTGACCAAACCATCTATTCCGCCAAAGGCGTCGCACGTCGCACTGGCAATCGTTGCCGCAGAAGACGGGTCGGCCAGGTTACAGCACACATAGCCAGCCTGCCCGCCATATTCGCCAACGATTGCCGCTAACGCTGCCTCTTCGCGACCGTGCAACATGACACGAGCCCCGGCATTCAATGCGGCGCGGGCAATCGCCTTCCCGATTCCCGAGGACGCGCCGGTGACAATGATGCGCTTGCCGCCCAACAGGGGGTTCATTGCGGTTCTCCAATTTTTTCGCAGGACCGGGCGACTTTTTGGCGAACGACAGAAGAGATTTGTCCGCCTTGCGCGTCGGTCATTGTTGTTAATGTTTCGGTTGGCAATATCGGTACGTTGGCCGGCCCGTTGCGGTGACGTGGAGCACCAGAATATCCCCCGCAAGGGGTTGGCTGATCAGCTCGGTGGGTGACAGCCCGTCGCGGGCAGTCGTGACGAACAGGTGATTGAGGTCCGGGCCGCCAAAGGCAATGCACGTTGGTTGACTGACCGGCAGCGTAATGTGCCGGGCGACCTGTCCGTCCGCATGATAGCGGGTCAGGCGCGACCCGTCCCATTCCGCGCTCCACAAATATCCATCAAGATCAGTGTCGGCACCATCCGGAAAGGCGCCATTGGTCAAACGGGCGAAAGGCGTTCGATCCGAGATCGACCCATCGGCCAAATTGACTTTGAACTGTTCGATTGCCTGGGTGGTTGAGTCAGCGAAATAGAACCGGTCGCCCGCTGGCGACCAGCAGATGCCGTTGGAAATTCCGATGCCGTCGAAAATCCTGGTGACGGCCTGATTGGTATCAAGGCAATAAAGTGACGCGCTCGACGCTGCCTGATCATCTTCGACCATCGTGCCTGCCCAGAATCGACCGCCAGGGTCAACACGCCCATCGTTGAACCGGATGCCGCGATAGTTTTCCTCGCACCGGCTGATCCATTCGACTCGACCTGACGCCGGGCGGAAGAGAGCAAATCCTGTTTCAAAGGCAGCCACAATCTCCCCGGCGTTTTCAGTAAGGCCAAAGGAGCCAAGCCGTTCCGGCAATGGAAAGGTTTGCATTGCCCGGCTGCCCCAATGCCAACGGGACAAGGTCTTCCCCTTGATATCAGTCCACCACAGGCAATGCTCCACCTCATCCCAGACCGGGCATTCGCCAAGTGTCGCACCGGCAGGAATGACATCCACGACAGTGGCAGGTTGATGTTCAGCCACCTTGCTCACCACCATGTGGCGTAGAGTGCAACCAGCACTGCGATGATCGCCAGGCTCGCGACGTTGAAGCTGTTCGTTGTCCGGAAACTGACATGCTCATAGCTGATCTGGTCAGCGTCAGCCCGGGCAGGGTAGATCATCGAAGCCATGACGGCCAACGCCAGTGATGCCAGGAAAACAAGCGCCATCCGATCAAGAAAGGGGATTTGCGGGGCAAATGACTTCAGCAGGTAAGACAGCCCGACGGAAGCGATGGCGGCGCTGATAGCGCCGGCCTCACTCGCCCGCTTCCAGAATAACCCCAGCATGAAGATCACCGTAATGCCCGGGGTAAAGAACCCGGAAAATTCCTGGATAAACTGGAACGCCTGGTCGGATCCGCCCAGCAAGGGGTGCGCAATAACCAGGGCAATGATGGTTGCGACAATGGCGGCGCCACGTCCGACCATGACGAGCTTTCGTTCATCGCGCGCCTTGGCTTCGGGCGTGTTGCCTGACGCTGGGGGTTTGCGAAACTTGGCGTACAGATCGAGTGTAAATATGGTGGCAATTGCGTTGATCTTTGAAGCTGTTGAGGCAACCACGGCTGCCATCAATGCGGCGAAGACCAGCCCGAGAATCCCGGATGGCAGCAACTTCATCATCGCGGGGTAGGCTTCGTCTGGCTTGGCAAGGTTCGGCGCCAGGATAACGGCGGCAATACCGGGTAATACGACAATTGCCGGCATCAGGATCTTGAGGAACGAGGCGAAGACGATGCCTTTTTGCGCTTCGGCAAGGGATCGCGCGGCCAACGCGCGCTGAATGATATACTGGTTGAAGCCCCAATAGCTCAGATTGGCGATCCACATTCCGCCGATCAGTACGCTGATCCCGGGCAGTTCGGCATAATGCGGGTTGTCGCGGCTCAGGATCAGGTCAAACTTACCGGGCAGCTCGGTCGTCAGTTTCAGAAACCCGCCAGCAATGCCGGCCTCGCCGCCGATGGTCGACAGCGTAATCGCTGAAATCAGCAAGCCACCAAGAACAAGCAGGCTGACCTGGACAATATCGGTCAACGCCACCGCCTTGAGGCCACCATAGAGCTGATAGCACAAGGCAAATCCGCCAAGCGCAAACAGCGCGACATCCTGATCCACCCCGGCAACCTTGTTGACGGCAATTGACCCCAGCCAGACAATGGATGTCAGATTCACGAAAACGTAAAGCGCCAGCCAGAATATTGCCATCAGCGTCCGAATACGGGTGCCAAACCGCTGTTCAAGAAATTGCGGCATGGTGTGAATCTTGTTTGCCAGGAAAATCGGCAGGAAAAATTTGCCGACGATAAGCAGCGTCAGCGCGGCCATCCATTCATATGATGCAATGGCCAGACCGATTGCATAACCTGATCCGGACATCCCGACGATCTGTTCGGCCGAGATATTGGCGGCAATGAGAGAGGCGCCAATGGCCCACCACGGCAGGTTTTGTGAGGCGAGAAAATAGTCAGAGCTATCCTTCACCTTGCCGCCTTTTTCGCGGCTGACATATTGCGCCAAGCCAAAAATGAAGATGGCGTAGATGACGACGACAATGATGTCGATGTTGGCAAGGCCCATTGAACTCCCCCCGTCCTGACCATGATCTCGGTCTTGGAATGTGGCATTGCATTTATATGATAAATGAGCAATAGGCAATTTTCTGCTCGCTGGATTTGCCATGCGAGTTGGATTTCGGGGATTTCATGACCGATCGCCAATTAACGGAATTTGCACCACTTTTTGCCGTATTGCGTGGCCTCGAGCCGAATAGGGCCGCAGATGTAGGGGAGGCGCTTGTCCAGGGCGGGTTCGAAATCCTCGAGGTGACGATGAACTCACCTGACCCCATTGCCAGTATCAGGGCAATTGCCGATCGTGTGGCGGGCCGGGCGCTGATCGGTGCTGGCACGGTAACACGGATTGAGGATCTGGCCGAGCTTGCCGCCGCCGGCGCGAGGATTATCGTCTCGCCCCATACTGACGTCAGCCTGATCGCGGCAGCGCGTGCGCGCGGGCTGATAACCCTGCCGGGGATCTTTACCGCGAGCGAGGCCTTTGCCGCGCTGGGCGCCGGCGCCTCTGGTTTGAAGATATTCCCCGCAGAGGCGATGCCGCCGGAAGGAGTCAAGGCCCTGCGGGCGGTATTGCCACCAACGGCCCCCATCTATGTTGTCGGGGGCATCTCGGCTGACAATATGGCGGGCTACCTCCGCGCGGGAGCGAACGGTTTCGGGATCGGCTCCTCCTTGTTCCGACCGGGCAAGCCACTGGCGCAAATCGAAGCGGATGCCCGACATTTCGTTGAGGCTTTCCACGCTGCGCGGGAGGCTAACTGATGTCCGACGATCTGGGCAGGTCGAAAGAGCGGGGGGAACTGCGGAGCAGGCAGTGGTTTGACAACCCGGCTGACCCGGGGATGACCGCACTTTATCTCGAACGATACCTGAATTTTGGTTTGACGGCGCAGGAGCTCCAGTCCGGGCGCCCGATCATTGGCATTGCACAGACTGGCTCGGACCTCGCGCCATGCAACCGGCATCACTTGATCCTGGCGGATCGGGTCCGGGATGGCATTCGCGACGCTGGCGGAATTCCGATCGAGTTCCCCGTGCATCCCATTCAGGAGACCGGTCGACGACCGACCGCCGCACTCGATCGCAACCTCCAGTGCCTGTCGCTGATCGAGGTACTTCATGGCTATCCACTTGATGGTGTCGTACTGACCACCGGGTGCGACAAGACCACGCCAGCGCTGTTGATGGGCGCGGCGAGCGTTGACATTCCCGCTATCGCCTTGTCGGTCGGGCCGATGCTTAACGGTGACTATCATGGCCGCTGTGTCGGATCAGGGACAATCATCTGGGAAGCGCGGCGTCTCCACGCCCAGGGTGAGATTGATTATGCCCAGTTCATGGCGATGGCAGCGGCTTCTGCGCCCTCCGCCGGGCATTGCAACACGATGGGCACTGCATTGACCATGAACTGTCTCACCGAGGCACTTGGCATGATGCTGCCCGGCGGTGCGTCGATCCCCGCACCGCTCCGCGAGCGGCAACAGATGGCCTATGCTACCGGTCGACGGATCGTTGATATGGTGTGGGAAGACCTCGTCCCGTCGCGGATTTTGACCTATGATGCCTTTGCGAACGCAATTACCCTTTGCGCCGCCATTGGTGGATCGACCAACGCCCCAGTTCATCTGAATGCGATCGCCGCGCATGTTGGCGTTGCGCTGACCATGGACGATTGGCAGAGCATTGGCGGCGCGGTGCCGCAGATTGTGAATTGCCAGCCCGTGGGTGAATATCTTTCTGAGGAATTCCACAAGGCGGGCGGTGTCCCCGCTGTTACAGCTGAATTGATCGCCGCCGGACTGCTCCGCGCGGATGCCATCACCGTTTCTGGCGCGACTGTCGCGGCGAATTGCCACGCCGCGGCCAATTACAATTCGCGCGTCATCCGTAGCGTCGCCGATCCGGTGAAGGAGAATGCCGGCTTCATGGTGTTGACCGGCAATATATTTCGATCAGCGATCCTCAAGACCTGCGCTATCAAGCCGAAATTCCGTGAAACCTATCTATCAAACCCCGATCAACCGGACGCTTTCGAGGCCCGCGCAATCGTGTTTGAAGGTCCAGAGGACTATCATGCGAGGATTGAGGATCCCACGCTGGACATCGACGAACATTGCGTCCTGATCATGCGCGGCGCGGGGCCGATTGCCTATCCGGGTTCCGCTGAGGTGGTAAACATGCAGCCGCCGGCGTATCTGCTTGAGCGTGGCATTGATGAACTGCCGACCATGGGCGATGGTCGGCAGAGCGGCACGTCGGGGGCGCCTTCGATCCTGAATATCTCACCGGAGGCGGCGGCCGGTGGCGGGCTGGCACTGGTGGAAAGCGGCGACACGATAAGGATCGACCTCAGGGCTCGGCGCGTTGATTTGCTGGTTGATGCTGGCATATTAAATGCCCGCCGGGACCGGCTTGTCACGCGCATTCCGGAGAGTCAGACATTCTGGCAACAGCTCTATCGGCAGCATGTCAACGCGCTGGACGAGGGGGCAATATTCCCTGAAATGGCCAAATTCTCCAACATTCAAGGCAAGCCGCCGCGGCATTCACATTGAAGGCGGGCACATTGAAGGCGGGTCGCCAAGGCCCGGGTCGACGTTTCGAGGTTGCCAGCGCGGCACGGTCGATCAAGGGAGCGTGCGTCCGAAGCATTGTCTGGCGAGAAACCTTTTTTACAACGGCATTATAGCTGGCCTCAGGCGCAGCGGCTTTCAGCCGGGGAGAAACCGGACGGGACGCTTTCCCTGGAAATGCCTCGCCTGGCAGAGAGGCCAGGCAGGGCTTTTCTGCCTCCATTGTTGGTATTGATCCGAGGCCTGGATCATGCTGCGCTGCTTCATCTGTCGCGCATGGTGGGCGACCGGGTGGGCATATCCAGCAGGCGAGCACAAGGTTGGACCTTGCAGCACAAAAGCGCAGCAACCTTGAAATCACACCATATTCGAGGGGACAGGCCCAAATTCGGCTCAATCACCCCGTTGTTGGAGGTGCTGGTCCGGTGGATTGTGTGCGCCCATCTACCGCCGTACGTCTCCGCCGGTCCCTGCGGCAAGTGCCGAAATGTCAGCAACGCTTGCACGCAGGAAGTCACCGCGGATGCCATGTTTCCACTGCATGGCGGCCAGGCCGAAGCGAACACAAACCTCCGGGGTCATGGCGGAGATCTGGCCATGAATGATCCCGGACGCAAAGGCATCACCCGTTCCTATGCGGTCGATGATGTTGTCCAGCGTCACCGTCGGGCTGACCGCGCATCCGTTGTCCCACGCGAGATGTGCGGTCAGCTTTTGCGCATCGCTGGAGGCGATCTCCCGGCGCGTAGCTGCGATGTGCGTAATGGTGGGCGCAGCAGCAAACATTGCAGCTGCGGCTGCGCGGAAGCCGATATCAGCGTCAGGGTTATCAAATGTCTTGCCGAGCAACATGCTGATCGCCCGCCGCCCCGCAAAGACCAGGTCTGACGCGCTGGCCAACTCGCACAAGATTCGTGGCGCCAGATGTTCGCGCCCTGCCCACAGGCTGGCGCGATAGTTGCAGTCAAAGGCGATTCGGACGCCGACCTCACGCGCCACAGTCATTGCCTGCCGCAGTGCCGTCAGCGGACCCTCGCCCAACGCCGCGTTGATCCCACTGATAAAGAGCCATCCAGCGCCCTGCAGGATATCATGCCAATCCAGGGCTGCCGGATGCAGTGTCGCGAAAGCGGAATGGTCGCGATCATAAACAATATGCGCTGGCCGGGCCATCGCGCCGGGGGAGAGGTAGTATAGGCCCATCCGTCCCGGTGCCGCCGCCACATGTGCAATGTCCACGCCGTGCCGGCGTAGCTCGCTTTTCGCTGCCGCCCCGACGGGATTGTCCGCTACGACTGAAACCATCCGGGCGTGATGTCCAAACCCGGCGAGGGCAACGGCCACATTGGCCTCGGCCCCGCAGAAGCTCGTCTGCAGGGCGTCATCCTGAAACAATATCGATGGTGGCTGAGCCGCCAGTCGCAGCAGGATTTCACCAAAGCATATAATCGGTTGGGAGGGGGATGGCACCGGCAAGTCCACTTATTACATCATGAGATATATATGATAAATGTAGCAGAGGCAATTATACCCTGACGGGATAGACCTGCACGCAGGGTGTCACCCTACAAGAACTCACCTCCCCACACCGCGGCAACGGGAACGGTGCGCGCATTACTGCCAGTGTCGAGCGGTCGCGCCCGTACCGGCAACCGGAAAAGCGGCGATGCGCAGTCGGGCCGCGCCCATCGGAACGAGTGTAACCTGTTCTTCGGGCTGGTCCGTCAAAACCGGGCTGTCGCGCAGAGCCCCGGCGAGGCCATATTCATCAATTTTCCACGCCGGAATGCGCCTGGCCTTCGCCCTGATCATCAGGGGTACGCTGTCCAGCGTAAAAGGGAAATTGTCCTTCGGCCAAGGTTTGCGCACTACCTCAAATGAGCTTGCCGGGTCTCGGTCCGCAAGCACCAGTCCGTAGTTCCATGGGGTGGTCGGTTGTATTTCGTAGGCTTTCCATTTTGTGAGATCGACCTTGTCTTGCCATTTCGAGTCGACAATCGCGGTCTTCTTGGCGTCGCGTGCGATATATTTCTCACCGATCCGCAGTGAAAATGTCAGCGGGCCGAAATTGACACTCGCTGCATTGTGATTGCGCTCCCAGCGCTGCACCGAAATATCCATCGGCAGGCCCAGGGTGACGACGTCACCGTCCCGCCACTGCCGCGCGATCTTGATGTACCGACCGTTACTTGCGGCAGGCAGGGTTTGCGCGACGCCATTGATCGTCAGCGTGGTGCGGTGCGACCAGCGCGGGACTCGCAGATAGAGCGGAAATTTTTCGGCACGGGCGGTGTGAACATGAATCTTGACGGCCTCTTCAAACGGATAGTTTCCCTCCATCGACAGGCGCACGGTGCCGCCCGATCCAACCTTCATATGGGTTGTATTTGCGGCATAGAGCATCGCTGCGGCGCCATTGTCTGGCGTCGCCATCCACAGATTTTCGGAATAATAGGGCCAGCCCTGCGCGTGGTTATGCTGACAACAACGGCTCGAAAGTGCCGACATCAGGAAGAATGGCCCCTCATTATTGATCCCCGGGGCATGATTCGTCGAATCGCTGACGACTTGATTTGGCGCTGTCAGATACCGCAAGCCACGC
This sequence comes from uncultured Sphingomonas sp., assembly GCA_963422345.1. Taxonomy (GTDB): domain Bacteria; phylum Pseudomonadota; class Alphaproteobacteria; order Sphingomonadales; family Sphingomonadaceae; genus Sphingomonas. Next base: position 151,246 of record OY729425.1, on the reverse strand, counting down.
AGATCTGGCAGAGTTGCCGCAGGCGCTGTGTTGAACGCCACTTCTTCCGCGTGATCCGCCCAAAAGGGATCTCCGGTGATCCATAGCATCATTTCATTGGAGAATAGTTGTTCGACAATCGCACATGTTTCGATCGCCTGATGCGGATCGTCATGGCCCGGGCGGCTGATCTCGTCGCCGCCCCACATCCCACCGGGCACTTGGCCATACATTTCGCGAATCCGTGCAAGATTCCCATAGGATAGCTTCACATCGGCCTTGTCGCGCGTGAGCAGATAATAAGTGGCCGGCTCCCGAAATCCCTGGGCAACATTGACATTATGCCAATCGGGCAGGGTGTTGGCTTGCGACCAATTGGCTGTTCGCCGGTGCACCTTCCGCGCGAACTCGAGCAGCCAGGGCTCTCCCGTGCGGTTGTAAAGCCAGAAGACGCTGTGCAGCGTATCTCCGCCGCGCATTCTTTGCCAATAGCCAGCAAGATATTTGTCATCGGGCAATGTGGAAAGATATTTGAAATATCTGCTCATCAACGTGATGACACGTTGATCATGTGAATGTTCGTACCATGATTGCAGAACGAATATCATGATCATATTCGCCCAATAATCGCGATCCCCGTGACTGCTGTAATGGGCAGGGCCAAAATCCCCATCGGGGCGCTGGCTGTTGATCGTGCCATCGATCCAGAATTTCGTTTGTTTGATCATGTCCTGATCGTTCAGGATATAGGCAAGGTTGCCGTAGCCCTTCAGCCAATAGGGTAGTTCTTCCCAGCCCCATTCTCCCTTGCCATCCTTGGCTAACCAGGCATTGTCCTTGGTCTGCAACCAGGCACTTATTTCACCAAGATGCCCGGTAAGGCCGGACCGCTGGCGTTTCAGGTACTCCCCGAGCCAGCCTTGAGGCTGGATTGATCCGACGGGCAACTTGATCAGTGCGCTTGGCGCCAACGGTGCGCGGTTCGAAACATAATAGTCATTGCGCGTGCTGAGATCCGGCAGGTCGACAACTGTAATCTCGGCTGTCCCCCGGCCGGGTGAACTGGCCCATATCGTTGCGGCACATGCGGCAAGGCCCGCGAAGACTACAATGCCGAAGCGGCGGGGGAAGGGCATGGGATTTCTCACTGGTTGGCGAACAAGACGATGATGGTGAGTGCGTCAGCGGACCGGGTTTCAGTGGGCACTGAACTCGAACACGGTCGTCGTGCGATAGGTCGTGCCCGGCCGCAAAACGGTTGAGGGAAATCCCGGCTGGTTGGGGCTGTCGGGATAATGCTGCGTCTCCAGGCAGAAACCGGCACGATGCTGATAGCTGACCCCGCCCTTCCCTTTGACCTTGCCGTCAAGGAAATTGCCGGAATAGAATTGGATGCCGGGCTGGTCGGTGCGAATGATGAGTGCGCGACCCGTGGCCGGGGCATATACGGACGCTGCCAGCTGCAGGCCGCGGGCGCCGCTTTTATCGAGCACCCAATTGTGGTCATAGCCAAGGCCGAACAACAATTGCTGGTCCTGCAGGGCGATGTCGCGGCCAATCGCCTTCGGTGAGCGAAAATCCATCGGCGTCCCGGCAACCGGGGCGATTTCGCCCGTCGGGATCAGGTTCTGGTCGACCGGGGTGTAATGTGATGCATTCAGTGTCAGCTCGTGGTCAGTGATGGCACCCGATGCCTGTCCATTGAGGTTGAAATAGCTATGCTGCGACAGATTGATCACAGTCGGCTTGGTCGTCTTGGCCTGATAAGACACGGTTAACCGGTTGGCGTCATCAAATGAATAGGTGACGACAACCGCCAGCTGGCCGGGATAACCCTCATCGCCGTCGCGGCTGAGCAACGTCATTGTGACGGTGGCAGCCTTTGCGGAAACCGATGTTTTCGCCTGCCACATCCGCTTGTCGAAACCCACAAGACCACCGTGAAGGGCGTTGGGTCCATTGTTGATCGCAAGCTTATAGCTGTGCCCATCCAGTGAAAACTGGCCCTGCTTGATGCGATTGGCATAACGACCGACCACCGCGCCGAAATAGGGACTTTGCGTCAGATAAGGCGCTGGTTGATCGAAGCCCAACGTCACATCATCAAGTTTGCCCGCACGATCAGGTACACGCAAAGATACAATCGTGGCGCCCAGGTTCATAATGGCAACTGACGCACCCGATTTGTTGGTCAGGGTGTAAATCCGCACGGCACGACCGTCATCCAGTGTACCGAATCTGGCCGACTTGACGGTCGGGTGTGCCGCTGCGGCACTTCCAATGCCAGCAACCATCGTTGCGATCATCATGGCTGCGCCGCGCTTACTCATTCTGACTTTCCTTCTTCACATCGTGGGGATGGGGGCTTGTGCCAAGCCCGGAATGGGCAAAGCCGATAACCAGTGATTGGACGAGGCACATCGTTGCCGTCAGTGATCGAAAGCCGTGGACTTCGGAATCGACCACCTCGAAGGTAACGTCGGCATATTCGGCCAACGGACTGGTGATTGAATCTGTGACAGCAATAATGCGCGCGCCCGTGTTTCGGGCTTCCCGCGCTGCCGATACGGTTTCTTCTGAATAGTTGCGAAAGCTGATCGCCAGCAGCAGATCGTCAGAGCCGATCAGCTTGGCTGGGTTAGGCAAAAGGCCGCCTACAGCGTCAACCAGGAAAACGGGTTTGTGAGCCTGGTACAGTGCATAGGAAGCATAGGTGGCGACGGGAAATGATCGACGCATTCCCATAACATGAACTGCCCGGGCCGCTTCAATCAGGGCAATCGCCTGATCCAGTTTTTCGAGTTCCGTGGTGTTGACCAGATGCTCGAGCGCGACAACACCCGCATAGCTGAAGTCCTCCAGCAACTTCCGCGCCATTGGCTTCTGTTCGTTTGATGTTTCTTCGGAAAATCTGCGGACCCGCTCATCATAGCTCGGGTTGTACCCTGTTATATATAGCTCTTCGCGGTAGATTTTCTGCAATTGGCTTGCGCCGTCAAAGCCAAGCACCTTGGCCAGCCGGACAAAGGTTGAGGGTTGTACGCCGGATCGCTCTGCGAGCGTGGCCAGCCGCTCAAGTGCCATGTCATTAGGGTTGTTAAGGGCATAGCGCGCGGCCTGACGCAGGCGCTTGGGCATGTCAGAATAAGCCTCCTGGATGCGGACCCGCAATGACTCCACGTCAATTGGGAGGCCGGTGGCTTGCTTGGTCCTCTTCATGCTTCGTCCTTTTGGCCGTTATATATGATATTATGCGATTCCACAACGCAATGATTATTCTATTTCACGAAATCCGGGTCAACGCGATCCGCATCAACAAAAAAGCGCAATGCGACGAGCAGTCTGCGGTGGGCTTGGTACGCCTGGCTGGGGTTGCGACAAGGGTGTGCAGGGTGGGAGCGATCCGGCGCCAGCGCGCCCGAAGCCGCGCCTGGGCAACAAGGGCGGCGTGCAGAGGAATAGTCCGGCTACAGTTCAAATCGGCTTGCGGTCCAACTTTCCTGCCGATTTCCTGCTCTTGCTCAACGGCCCTTGCGAAGGAGCGTTACCTTGAGGGTTCGCCCCGAAGTAATTTTGGCGGTGCGGGCAAACCTTATGGTTACGTCAATGCCGTTTCGCACCAGCGTTGCGGGGCCATTATTGGTCTCGACCCGACCGGGATGAAATCCATCCGGTACGCGCAGGCCAAGGGAGGCAAGCTCGATATGGCCATATGCGATTGAAACCTGAGCTTCAAAGCGGTCGGGGGCGGCGATCATCTCAAAAGAACCCCAGCCATGCGCAGCGGTGAAGGCTGCCTTGAAGCGATTGTCGTGCGTAAGGCGTGGGCGGAATGCCAGATGTTTATGCGGCCCGTCATATTCAAAGCCGCACAAGGCAAGGAACACGCCATATGACGCCATGGCGCGGGCATAATGGTCGGAGCATTCGATCTCGTTAAACGGGTTGCGCCGGGCGCCATCGTATCGGTCATGCACTGCGCGTGTGATAGCCAGGCCTTTTTCCAGAAGATCGGGTTGTTCGTCACTTTCCCAGATCATGTGCCCCGCGACTTGATATTCAAAGCCGGTCATGCACTCATTGAAATAGCCATATTGCCAGTGTTTTTCCCAATCTGCACGGCGGCCTCCAAAGGGCCATGTGCACATGACCAGTCCGGCTTCACCGGTGAGGGCATAGGGGCGCCCGCGCAATTCCGGTGTCGGGATCGATTCGCGCAATCGCCCCATGTCCGGGCAGAAATTATAGTCCCACAGCGCTGAAAGGGCACGCCGGATGTGCGGGCCATCATATAACCGCCCGAGGCCAAGCTGAAACGCCCACCATTGCCCAATGACCTGGTCGATATAGCACCCGGTCCCGATACCAATCGCGTCGCTGTGTTCAGGGTCTTCTTCCTGGACGAAGTAGCCTTTTACGGGATCAAATAGTTCCAAAATGTTACGTCGGCCAACGCCGAGTATGGCGCCGCACTTTCTCGCATAGGCGGTGTCACCCATCGCCAGTGCCATGGCTTCACCGGCACAAAGTGCGGCCAGATAAAGAGAAGCCATGGCCGGAATCTTGCCGAACCAGGCGGCATCCAGGGTGTTGTTCTGCTCACCTGCCGGTATGCCATTGGGAGGACCATCGCGCGCATCTTGCGCAATCAGATAGTCCAATGCACGCTTAACCTTGGTCCAGATCGGGCGAAGAAAGTGATCGTCGGCGCTGGTCAGATATTCACGATAGGTGCGCAGTATGACACCGGCTTGCCCATCGGTGGCTTCATGGGTGTTGTACTCACCGCGAAATCGGATTGCACCGTTTTCGCCAAGCGCAAGCCCGAAATCGGTTCGGGTCCGCAAGTCCCGTTCAAGTGCAGGAAACAGCCGGGCAGCTGACTGCGCATAGTGCCAGACATGTGTGCAAGTGCCAGCGCAACATCCAACGCCTTCCCATGCCCAGAATCGGCCATTGGCCAGGCGAAAACAGGTGTTGGTTTGCAGGGTGTTTACCGGAATAAATGCTCGTTCAAGTATCCAGTTTGGCAACGTGCTGTTATACCAGCAATCACGCCAGGCCCTTGTCAGGGCAGATAGCGGGGCAATGTTTTGGGCAACATGGGAAGCAACCTCGCCGGCATCGGCAAATTTGCTCGCATACCATCGCTTTTGTCCGTTCGGGGACTGCCCCGGGACGACGCGTTCCGGCTTGAGAGCCTCCACCACCAGGTTGGGGAAATACCAGCTAACAATTGCGCGCACATCCGCAGTTTCACCCGGCTTGATCGTCAGCGAGGTGGCGATCCCGGCGACGCCGGGACTGCCACCAATTTGGTTGGCGCGATCAACATGGCGGCGGTCTGTTCCTGACAGGAATGACGTCGCGGTTGCCTGGGCGTTCTGGTCACAGAGGAAGAGCGCCATGCTGCCAAAATCGGGCATAGTTGCGATATGCGAGTCTGGGGAATCCGCACCCTCCACAATGACACCGGCGCCATCCGCAGTAGCAAATGTGCGATTGATCAGCCCGGCTTCCAGATGGTTGCCGCTGTATCGCAGCACCGGGTTTGCGCACCAACCTTCAAACGACACGGTGATGGTTTCATGCCCTGCATTGCTCAGGCGGTAGTGAAGAGTGGTAGCGGGAAGGCTGGAGCGATCCTCGTCGAGTGGAATGAATGGTGTAAATACCTCAAGATCAATCGCGAGTGGGGATTGAGCGTCGCGATAGCTGATCTCTGCGATCGGCGCCTGGCCGCGGAAAACAACCTCATTGAAGCCGGTTCGGTCGAGGTTGCGTCGAGTTTCTCCCTGACTGTCCCGCACGACCACGGCGAAACCCTGTTCGATATTCCATGGGCCGCGTTGCTCTGGCGGATAGACGTAGTTCGCGCCGTCGCGTTCCCGAAGTATCCCGGCGTGTATCTGGACATTGTCCTGTGCCTTTGGGTCAGCCGGAACCACACCTTCATGCAACTGGTTGAAAATGTCCCAGCACCAGAGCTTCCCGTCACCACCCACATAGACGGTGCCGGTACCAATGCCACTGACGGGCATCCCGATAAAACGCTGTTCGGCCCAATGTCTGTAGGCTGTTGGCTGCCCACGATCGAACAAACTTTCTCGCCATGCAGGATCAAGCTTCTTGTCTCGTGGAATGGGCGTTTCTGCCGCCAGCTCAGGCGAAACGGCGCCAGCCATTGCGGCGCCCGGCAATCCCGTGCCGGCGATCAGGGATAGCCCCTGTACAACGTCTCTTCTGGTAACCGCGCTCTTGGGAGGGCAGCATGGCTTGCTTGTCATTTCATTCCTCCGCGCGACACAGGCACAACCTCACTGCGCGATGCTGTGGCGCGCAACCAACCGAATGGGCCACCCCTGGCCATATCATCACATGGCAAACCGGCACATCGATTTTTTTACCTTGATCTGTTTTGATATTGTCCTGCCGTTTATGGAGTGTCCGGGCAGCGGATGAGTTGAATTTCACGGCCAGAGAAACGCTGACGGTGAACCGCGCGTGTGCCAAGCGGGCAGGGACGCCGGCGACATCACCGCCCGGTACAGCCCGGATGTGTCATCGCTGTTCGTCCGCCAGGTTCATCGCACTTACGTCAATAGCCTCGCTGTGCTGTGCTTTGACGCAAACCGAACTTCGCCGTCCGTCAGCCCAGGTGCCGATGCGCGCACCACAACCGTCCCCGCTTTCGCACTCATACGTACAAGCGCCGTCGCGATGCCAGCCTCCGCACGCACGGGGTTGGCCGAAATCGCCGCATCTCCAATGAGCGACCCTTCGCCGGAGACGCTGAACGTCACCTCATCGTCGGAATAGGGATGGGTAGTTCCCCGTGAATCGCGGATATGGGCATAGACCCTGAGCCAGTCGGCCCCGTCCGCAACCGGCTCACGACCGCACTGGTCGAGCACGAGCTCGATCCTGCTGGGAACGCCGGGCGAGCGCTGGATGTGCGTTGCGACCACCTTGCCGTCAATCAGGCCCTCAGCCCGTAATTCTCCTGTGACGGCTCCCGCCGGTGCCACGCCAGTGGAAAAGAGCATCGTCTGTTCCAGGTTGACGTTGCTTGCCTTGAAGGTGAACGGCGGGTGCGGCAGGGCGTGTCCGGTGTCCGGCCTTTGGGTAGCGAGCTCCTTGCCGTTCAGGAAGAGGCGAACCTGCTCGCAGTTGCTGAAAACGGTTACCGCCTGAGGCGAATAGAATGTGGCATAGTTCGCGATGAACACTACCGGGCCGCTCCCGAGCCCGGCCGGAGTAAGCTGTGGTGGCCGCTGACTCTGGAACATGTAATAATCGAGTTTCGGGAGCCGAAAAAGGTCAAGCACACCGCCAAGCATCGGCTGATGATTGTAGCCACGCGGGTAATCAATGCCGACCCAAAGGTTGGTGCCGGCTGGCTTTTCTCGGGACAATATCTGGTTCAGCTTGAAGATATGCTTGGCAGTTTGGACGAGCATCGGTCCCTCACCCCAATCCCTTGCGACCCGGACCGGCCCCTGTTGGTCGGTCCAGTTGTCAACAGAGTCACCCCATTCCCGGATCCACCACGCTCGCACATTGTCGCTCCGCGAGTATCCGCGCTCTTCCCCGTGCCACTGTGCATAGACCACGTCCCACGATTGGAAGGATCCGACAGGAGGCATCGCCTCGCCTGACGTGTAGCATTCTGGTCCCGGATATTCCTCGTGCACGATCTGGTAGAGGTCGGCGGCGACCGACTTGTTATTGGCTTCATTCAGGGCGGCTTCCCACATGATCACGCTGGGACGGTTGCGGTCACGGCGGATCATTTCGCGGCAATTCTGGTAGGCTCGCTCCTTGAACACGTCGTCTCCGACGAACTGCCAACCGGGATTGGAGACGATGTTGAGGATGCCCAATTCATCACAGGCGTCCATGAAACTTGGATCCTGTGGGTAATGGCTGCGGCACGACGTGAAGCCGGCATCGCGCAGCTTGTATGCGTCGCGATAATGTGCGGACGCGGGGAGCGCGTAGCCGACATAGGGGTGATCCTGGTGCCGGTTGGCGCCGATGGAGAAGAAAGGTTTGCCGTTCAGCGTTAATCCGCCCTCCTTGTCGAAGTGGATACTTCTGATGCCGATACGCCTATGCTCGCCGTCAACTGTCCGACCGTTCTCCTCGATCGTGGTTCGTAGCTCGTAAAGGTGCGGGTCGTCGGGATGCCACAGGCTGGGGTTGTGAACCTGTAACTCCCTTGTGGTCACGGCTGACGAGTTCGGCGCGACGTCCACGCGGCTGCGCCCGGTTGCGACGATGGCGCCGCGTCGGTCAGCAAGGGTGTGTCGGACGAAGCAGGTACGGTCGTGCGAACTCTCGTTCGCTACATCCGTCTGCACCTTTACCCGTGCAACAGAGGCGGCGACCTGGGGATAGGTAACGAAAATGCCGCCGCCTGCCTTTTTGTTGGCCAGGTAGGTGTTGGAAATGTGCAGTGGGTCCAAAACCTCAAAGCTGGCACTTCGATACAGGCCTGCGTGATATATGAAGTCGAGCCGTTTCAGCGGTCGGCCAGGGGGAACCTCAGGATTGTCGATGTTGTTGAGGCGGACCAGCAGTTGGTTGGCATTGCTCCTTGAGGCGAGGCCCGTGATGTTGAGGGTGAAGGGCAGGTATCCACCATAGTGGGTGGTGACAAAACGCCCGTTCAGCCAGATATCCGCCACCATCATGGCGCCCTCGAAGGTGACGAGGAGCACGCGATCATTCCATTCGGGCGGGACGGTGAAGCTCCGCTTGTACCAGGAAATACCCTGGTAGTTCAGGCCTCCGCCAACGTCCTTGCGCTCCAACCGAGCGGAATGCGGCAGGCTCACCTCCTCCCACCGGACTGCGGCGAGTTCGGCAAGATCAACCTGGGCCGCTGCTGGTATCAGTTGGTTGGCGGCGTTGTCGCCGGGCCGACAGAAAAGCCAGTCCGAATCGAAGCTGAAAGTCAGCCTGCCGTCCGACGCGCCAATCGCCTGGGATCCCCCGGCTGCGGACGCGGGAAAGGGCATCAACGCGCGCGATGCTGTTACGGCGCCGACCACCCCGGCGCCGGTGCGCATGAACTCACGGCGTGAATATGACACCTGACTCTCCACATTTGGCATTGACGCCGCCCCTGCATCGGATCGGTGACGCATCATTGCTCGGCGATCCCTGCCACAAGAACGGTCGCCAATCCTCAACCATTCCGCTTATAAATCATATAATATAAATAGCGCAATTGGGCGGTTGTCGCCGCGTCTGGCTCTCCGGGCGGTGGTGTCGATCTCACGAGTCAGTTTGGCCTGGCGGGCAAGGGCAGCCAGTCGTCACGTCCGCAGCCGATCCGCATCATGCAGCACAGTGCGGCAAACCCAGCAGGTAAATTTTTCCACCAAAACACCTTTTGATATTTTCTTGCCGTTTTTGGAAAATCTGGATAGCGCATGAGTTGAATATCAAGGACGGGGAACAGCCGATGGTGAAACAGCACTTGCGCAAAGGAGGGCTGATGCTTGCAGCATCGCTGCTTGGTGCGAATCTGCTGGTGGCATCAACCGCTGTTGCTGGTACGGTCGCTGCGGCTCCCGCTGAGGTTTGGCGGGTCGCTGCGCCGAATGGGCATGTACAGGTTGAGCTGCGGGATTCTGCGGCGGGGCTGCAGTATCGTGGCCTGTACGACAAGCATGTTGTTATCGAATGGTCACCGATCGGGGTGGTTGCAGACGCGTCATTGCCGAGGACACCTCTTAGCATTCAACGGTCGTCTGCTACCGAGGCATATGAGCTTGTGTCAGGAAAGCGGCGGCAGGTCGTCTCGCGTTTCAATATCTTGAAACTTGTCCCCGCATCGCACGAAGGCGTGGGTGTAGAAATTGCGGTAAGCGATGCCGGCTTTGGCTTCAGGCATATCCTGCCAACGGGCGGTTCGGTGAGGCTTGTGCAGGAATCAACGGCAATAGGGTGGCCGCAGCAAGCGTTGATCTGGGCGCAGAACTATCCGACGCCGGACAAGAGCAATCCGTCATATGAGCATTATTTTGAACGGATGGCGGCGGCTTTTCCGCGTGACAGTCAGTTCGGCTGGGCCTTCCCAATGCTGGCCAAGGTCAATGATATTTATGTTTTGGCAGCCGAGTCCGGAATTCGCGATGCTGGTCCCGGTTATCACCTGAAATATAATATCAAGGAAAACCGTTACGATTTTCAGGGGCCCCTCCCGGAGGAGGGTAATGGCTATGGCGGGACAGACCAGATCCTGCCGAACGGTGGCCCGACATCGTGGCGGACATTTGCTGTCGGCACGGCCAAGACGGTTGTTGAATCAACCCTTGTCACAGACCTTAGCCCTGTGTTGGATCAGCGCTTTGGGGGCAAGATTCCGGCCTGGATCAAGCCCGGTCGGGTCGCATGGGATTGGTGGAACCGTCGTCGCACGGGAAGCTTTGAGGAGCAAAAGCACTATATTGATGCCGCACATGATTTTGGCTGGGAATATATCCTTGTCGATGCCAACTGGAATCAGTGGAATGATGGCAATGCCGCGCCACTGATCAAGGAACTGGTCGATTACGGTGCGAAGCGCGGTGTCGGCATCTTTCTTTGGTATAACTCCGGCGGACCGCACAACATCATCTACAAGGAACAGCCTCGCGATCGGCTGTTCGACCCCGAAGTGCGTGCGAGGGAATTTGCCATCCTCAAATCCTGGGGCGTCAAGGGCATCAAGGTGGATTTCTGGGGGAGCGAAAAACAGAGCACGATGCAGCTCTATCTCGCGGTGACACGCGATGCGGCTGACGCAAATCTGATGGTCAATTTCCACGGAGCGACGCTGCCTCGTGGCTGGGAGCGGCAATTCCCCAATATCATGAGCTATGAAGCCGTCAGGGGCGCGGAGGATTACCCGTTCGACGACCGGGTGCGGCCAAGGCATAGCCCCACTGCCTATGATCACGTGACATATGCCTTTGCGCGCAATGTCATTGGACCGATGGACTACACACCAGGCATATTCGAGGTTCCCTTCCGTACCTATGGCATCACGTACGGCCACCAGCTGGCGCTGACTGTAATATTCCAATCTGCCCTGCAGCATTTTGCGGACGTCGCTGACCGCGATGATGCCGGGTATCGAAAGTTGTTTGCGGCCTATCCTGATATTGGGGAATATTTTCGCGCGGTACCTTCTGCATGGGACGAAACCCGCTTTGTTGAGGGGTCGCCTGATGACCATATCGTGCTGGCGCGGCGCGCGGCTGATATGTGGTATGTAGCGGGGATTACCGCCTTGCGCACCGGCCAGTCGGTTGCCCTCGACCTGTCTTTCGCCGGCGGCGACCGCTGTCCGGTACGATTGTACCGCGACGGAAGCAGGGGCGACGCGTTCCACATTGAAACCACGACGATCGGCGCATTGAAAGCGGCGCCGGTGAGGCTTTCCGGATATGGCGGGTTTGTCGCCACGATTGATGCCCGCTGCAAGCCGCGCGCTAACCAACAAGCTGCTGGGACGATGACAAAATGAGTGCGGGTGTTACCGGCAAGGCGCTGGATCTGATTACGATCGGACGCGCGTCAGTGGATCTTTACGGTCATCAGGTTGGGGGGCGACTGGAGGATGTCGCATCCTTCGACAAATATGTTGGTGGCTGTCCTACCAATATTGCGATTGGTGGCGCGCGACTCGGCCTCCGGACTGCGGTCATCACGCGGGTGGGTGATGATCATATGGGTCGCTTCATTCGCGAAGAGTTGATGCGCGAGAACGTCGATGTTGCCGGCGTGACAACTGACAAGCACCGGCTCACCGCGTTGGCCATTCTAGGCATTCGCAGCAGCACGCAGTTTCCGCTGCTCTTCTATCGTGAAGATTGCGCTGACATGGGGTTGTGCGAGGATGATGTTGACGTCGATTTTGTCGCATCTGCCGCAGCCATATTGGTAACCGGAACCCACCTCTCGACACCGGGCGTTCGCGCAGCCAGCCTCAAGGCCATCCAGATCGCGCGGGCGAGTGGCGGGCGTGTCGTTTTTGACATTGACTATCGTCCGGTCCTTTGGGGGCTAACGGGCAAGGATCTGGGAGAAAGTCGTTTTGTCGATAGCGACATCGTAACGCGCTCGCTCCAGGACATCGCGCCGCTATGTGACATGATTGTTGGAACTGAAGAGGAATTTCATGTCCTCGGGGGCGACACCGACACCCTTGGGGCGCTGCGGGCTGTTCGGAAGATCAGTGATGCGATCATCGTCTGCAAGACCGGTGCCGAGGGTTGTGTAATCTTTGAAGGAGCGATCGGAACACGGCTGGATAGTGGCATGGTCGTGTCAGGGTTTCCAATTGAGGTATTCAACGTGCTCGGCGCGGGGGATGCCTTTATGAGTGGGTTGCTGAGAGGGTGGCTGGATGGTCGGCCGCTTGGTGAATGCGGGCGGCTGGGTAACGGCGCCGGTGCCATCGTCGTTTCGCGTCATGGATGTTCGCCAGCTTCGCCCAGCTGGACCGAGCTGTCATCCTTTCTGGATTGCCCGCCCTTGACGAGGCGGTTGCGCGAAGATCGCGCACTGGAGCAGCTTCATTGGTCGACCACGCGCCGGAGGGTCAGCGATCATTTGAATATCATGGCATTTGATCACCGCAGCCAGTTTGAGCAACTTGCCCGCGAGGTGAATGCCGACTCATCGCGGATCAGTGCTTTCAAGACACTCGCCTTTCGCGCTCTCGACCTTGTGGCAAACGGCGAGTCCCGTTTCGGTTTATTGGCTGACGGGCGGTTTGGCATCGAGGCGCTCGAGCACGCGGCGGATCGACCTTACTGGATCGGCCGACCCATTGAGCTTCCCGGCTCCTATCCCGTAAAATTCGAGGCATCACCGGATGTCGCCACAGAAATTGCGACATGGCCGCTGAACCATGTGGTGAAGTGCCTGGTGTTCACGCGCCGGGACACCACCGCGGCTGAGGTTGAATCCCAGGAACGGCAATTGCTTCGGCTGTTTGATGCATGTCGCAAGACCCGCCATGAGTTGTTGCTTGAGATTATCGCCGTCGGTGACGATGCGTTCCGCGACGAGATCGTCTCTCGCCAGATGGAACGATATTACAATCTCGGCATTTTCCCCGACTGGTGGAAGCTGGAGCCCGGCGCGGATAGTGCCTATTGGGACAAGATTGCGGACGTTATTGGCCGCCATGACCCTTATTGCCGGGGCGTACTCCTGCTTGGCTTGGCAATGCCGCTTGATCGCCTGGTCCAATTATTTGGGAATGCTGCCAACCACCCGATTGTAAAGGGGTTCGCAGTCGGGCGGTCTATCACCAATGAGGCCGCGCGCAAGTGGCTCGCGGGAGCAATTGATGACGACACGGCGATTGGCATGATAGGGGCCAACCTGCGGATATTGATTGACGGTTGGGCCGCAACGCGAGGCGGGGTGGAGCGCACGCTGGCGCCGCACACCACTGTCGCAGGGGAGTAAACAGTGGCGACAATTCGCCTTACAATGGCGCAGGCGATCGTGCGCTATCTCGCCAACCAGTACACCGTGGTTGATGGTGAGGAGGTGCCTTATTTCGCCGGTGTCTGGGCAATTTTCGGCCACGGCAATGTCGCGGGAATGGGAGAGGCGCTTGAGCAGGCTGGCGATACCTTGCCAACCTTTCGAGCGCACAATGAACAAGGTATGGCCCATGCGGCCATAGCCTTTGCCAAAACATCCCAGCGCCGCCGGGCAATGGTCTGCACAACATCAATTGGCCCCGGTGCAACCAACATGGTCACAGCGAGCGCGTTGGCGCATGTCAATCGATTGCCGGTGTTGTTCCTTCCCGGGGATGTCTTTGCTGGCCGGCAGCCGGACCCGGTATTGCAGCAGATCGAAGATTTCGATGATGGGACAGTAAGTGCCAACGACTGCTTCCGGCCAGTATCGCGCTATTTTGATCGCCTGTCGCGCCCCGAACAGATTTTGACGGCCCTTCCCCGGGTGATGGCAACCTTTATGGATCCATCACGTTGTGGGCCATCGACATTGGCATTGTGCCAGGACACGCAAGCGGAAGCTTACGATTATCCAGAGAGATTTTTTGATCGTCATGTGTGGTGGCCGCTTTGCCCCGCCGCAAGTGCAGCGGATGTTTCAGCGCTCGTCGCGGCGCTGCGCCAGTCCAATGCGCCGCTGATCGTCGCGGGCGGCGGGGTCCATTACGCCGGAGCAGCTGACAGGCTTGCTCGTCTGGCCGGGCAAACGGCAATTCCTGTGGCGGAGACCCAGGCGGGCAAAAGTGCCCTGGCGTGGGATCATCCGGCCAATTTGGGAAGTATCGGTGTTACGGGAACAGCCGCAGCAAACGCGGCGGCGAACCGAGCTGACCTGATTATCGCAATTGGTACCCGGTTGCAGGACTTTACCACGGGTTCGCGGGCATTGTTCCAGCACCCGGATCGACATCTGATCCAGGTCAACGTCGCAAGTCACGATGCGTGGAAGCATGGCGCCACGGCAATTGTTGCAGATGCAGCCTGTTTGTTGACGGCTCTGGAAATTGCCCTTGGCGATTATCACGTGCCTGATGCGTGGCGGCGCGAATATATGGCGTCACGCGAGCAATGGTTGGCGCTGGCTGACGTCCATTTGCGTGACGACGCTCGCGCGCTACCCTCTGATGCGCAGGTGGTGGGCGCGGTCAATCGTGCGACCGACGAGCGCGCGCTGGTTGTGTGCGCGGCTGGCGGGCTGCCGGGTGAATTGCACAAATTGTGGCGTGCATCGCGACCTGGCGGATACCATGTTGAATATGGCTATTCCTGCATGGGCTATGAAATTGCTGGTGGCATCGGCGTCAAGCTTGCGGCCCCTGACCGCGATGTCATCGTCATGGTGGGCGACGGTAGTTACCTGATGATGAACTCTGAAATCGCCACAGCGGCGATGATGGGGGTGGATCTGACGCTGGTTGTCCTCGACAATGGTGGGTTTGGTTGCATCAACCGGTTGCAAAAAAATGTTGGCGCGGCCCCCTTCAACAACTTGCTGCAGGATGCGCGTCATATCGTTCCATTGGCAATAGACTTCGTCGCCCATGCACAAAGCCTTGGTGCGAGGGCAGTGAAGGCCACCTCGATTGCCGACCTGGAACGTGCGCTTGCAAGCAGGCGTGGTGAATCGGGGGTGCACGTGATCGTCATTGACACGGATCCTGATCATTCGACCCCAGACGGGGGGGCGTGGTGGGATGTCGCCGTGCCTGAAATCTCGGCGCGACCGCAGGTGAACGAAGCGCGTCGTGCCTATGAAGCCGCGAAACAATCTCAGCAGATAGACAGGTAGAGACCTCTTGATGATCAAATTCGGTGTCAGCCCGATTGCGTGGTCGAATGACGATATGCATGAGCTTGGTGGGGAGACCTCCCTCGCCACATGCCTGCAAGATGTCAGCGACCTTGGCTTTGACGGCGTAGAGCTCGGGAACAAGTTTCCACGCACACCAGACCAATTGTGTGCCGTGCTCGACGGTTATGGTATTGAGCTTGTTGGCGGCTGGTTTTCAGGCAATTTGCTTGAAAATGATCCTGAAGATGAACTCGCTCGCATGGAAGACCATCTCGCCTTGTTGCGCGCGGCTGGCACCGATGTTTTTATCTATGCGGAGGTTTGTCGGGCCATCCATGGCAATCGCTCAACACCAATGCACGAAACGCCCCGCTTGTCGCAAGACGAATGGGCGACCTTTGCAAGCAAGCTGAACCACGTTGCGGATGCCTTGGGCGCGCAGGGCTTCCGGCTTGCCTACCATCATCATATGGGAACGGTTGTCGAAACAGGGGATGATCTGGATCGCTTCCTCGCACTCACCCAGGCGAATGTCGGCTTGGTCCTTGATGTCGGCCACGCAACACTTGGTGGCATCGACCCGGTCAGGATAATAACCCAGTTTCCTGAGCGCATCATTCATGTCCACTGCAAGGACATTCGGCCAGCGATTGCGCAAGATGTACGAGCGTCAGGCAAGAGCTTTCTCGACGGCGTTGTGGCCGGCATGTTCACCGTGCCGGGTGACGGAAATGTTGATTTTGCCCCGGTGTTCGACGCTCTTGCCGCAATCGCCTATTCTGGCTGGATCGTGGTGGAAGCCGAGCAGGATCCGGCGATGGCTGACCCGCGGACCTATGCCGCAATCGGGCTCAGCACGCTTCAGTCGCAGGCTGCCCGCGTTGGACTCGGTCACGCCTCGGCGGGAGGGCGCTGATGTCAAGGCTGATCGTCAAATCACAGCAGCCCGGTCCGGACGGTCGTGTGCTGGACATCACGCCGGAAAGCGCGGGCTGGAAATATGTTGGTTTCTCGGTCTGGCGGCTGATTGATGGCCAGGACCTGAGGCTCCATGACCACGCGCGCGAAACGTGCATTGTTGTCTTGACCGGACGCGTCTCGGTATCAGCGGGCGGCGAGAGTTACCCCGACATTGGTGGCCGGGCCTCATTGTTTGAGGATCTGGCTCCGGCGGCGGTCTATGTGCCTGCGGGTATCGCGGCCCATATCGTCGCAACCGGTGAGGCGGAGATTGCACTGTGTACAGCCCCGGGCCAGTCGGATGGCGCAGTCCGCTATATCGCGCCGGAGGACATCGGGTCTGAAGTGCGCGGGACCGGTTCAAATCGCCGCTTCGTGCGCAACATTCTCCCCGAAACCGAACTTGCAGACAGCCTCTTGATCGCCGAGGTCGTTACGCCGGCGGGTGGCTGGTCAAGCTATCCGCCGCATAAACATGATGTGGATGACGGTGACGATGAATCGGCCCTTGAGGAAACCTATTACCACCGGGTGCGGCCATCCAGCGGTTTCGCCTTTCAACGGGTTTATACCGATGATCGCGAGATCGATGAGACGATGACCGTGGTTGATGGTGACGTGGTCATGGTACCCCGCGGTTACCATCCCGTTGGTGCCGCGCATGGATATGAGCTTTACTATCTCAATGTCATGGCGGGGCCGCGTCGGGCGTGGCGGATCAACAATGATCCGGCACATGCCTGGATACTGAACAAATAGCGGCTCATGCGCATCGCCACGAAATTCCTGGTTGTCATGGCCGCCATGCTGACCTCAGGGGCAGCGGCGGCTGGCCCTGACCTGACCATTTCTTGTGGCGCGGCGGGGCAAGAACTTGCGTTGTGCAAGCAGGGTGTCGATGAATGGTCGCGGCTGACGGGGCATTCTGTACGTGTCGTGTCGACGCCCAATTCGCCGTCCGAACGGCTTGCACTATATCAGCAAATGCTTGCTGCTCGTGCAGAAGATATTGATATTTTCCAGATTGATGTCGTGTGGACCAGTATGCTCGGTGCGCATTTCGTCGATCTGTACCCGGTCGCTCGCAAGCGCTTGCCGGAACTCTTTCCAGTCGCAGTCTCCAGTAATATGGTGAAGGGCCGGTTGGTCAGTATGCCGTGGTATGTTGAGGCCAGCTTGCTTTACTATCGACGGGATCTGCTCGATCGCTATCGGATTGCCGTACCGAAAACATGGGCGGAACTGGGTCGCGCCGCGATGCGGATCCAGGCTGGTGAGCGTGCCAGGGGGCAAAAAGGCTTCTGGGGTTATGTGTTTCAGGGCAAGAGCTATGAAGGGCTGACCTGTGTAGCGCTGGAGCTTTCCGCTGCAGCTGGTGGTGGCAGTTTCGTCGAGTCCGATGGACGAATTTCGATCAACAACAGCAGGAGTGCGGCAGCGTTTGATCTCGCCGCCAGCTGGGTCGGGGCAATCAGTCCGAGTGGAGTGTTGAACTATGAAGAGGAAGATGCCCGCGGCGTCTTTCAGGGCGGAAACGCCGCCTTCATGCGTAACTGGCCTTATGCATGGGCGCTTGCCAATGGTTCAGACAGCAGGGTTCGGGGCCGGGTTGGCGTGGCTGCCTTGCCTGGTTTTGGCGGCGGGCAACCTGGAACGCTGGGCGGGTGGCAACTTGCGGTCTCGCGCTACTCGCTTAAACCACAGCTTGCCATAAATCTTGTGATGTATCTTACCTCGCGGGCAGAGCAACGTCGGCGGGCCATTGTCGGGGGGTATAACCCGACCTTTCCCGATCTTTATGATGACGCCGCGGTCAAGGCCGCCAACCCATTCATGGGTTCCCTCAGGGATTTGCTCGGCAAGGCCGTGGCAAGGCCCTCGGTAGCAACCGGGTATCGCTATAACCGCGTTTCGAGCGTGATTGCCAATGGCGTCCACGGCGTTCTGGCTGGCAAAATGAATGGCAAACAGGCTGTCAGCGAGATTGAAGAGCGGCTGATCCGTGTCCGCCGGGGCAGTTGGTCGAAATGATCCGAAAGCTGGCGACACGCAGGACATTAACCGCCCTTGCTTTCCTGGCGCCCAGCCTGGCCGTCATGGCACTGGTTGCGGGCTGGCCGCTGCTGCGTACGATCGGGTTGAGCTTTACGGACGCTTCGCTTGCCAGCGTCGAAGCCCCGGCCTGGATCGGGTTTGCGAACTATTGGTCGCAGGAAAAGGGCGTAAGCTTTGGTGTGCTTGCCGATCCTGACTGGTGGCGCGCGGTTATCAACACGCTTGGCTTCACCATAATCTCGGTTTCGGTCGAAACGATATTGGGGATTGGTGTTGCCCTGTTGCTTAATGTGCCAAGCCGCTGGCGGGCCGTCTTTCGTGCATCGGTTCTGGTGCCATGGGCAATCCCGACGATTGTATCCGCCAAGATATGGTCGTGGATGCTCAATGATCAATTGGGCGTTATCAACACGCTGCTGGTGCGGAGCGGCTTGATCGAGCAACCGGTCGCCTGGCTGGCATTGCCGCAATATGCATTTTGGGCGGTCATTTGGGTCGATGTGTGGAAAACGACGCCGTTCATGGCGTTGCTGTTGCTGGCTGGGCTCCAGAACATTCCAGCTGATTGCTACGAAGCTGCCCGACTTGATGGTGCCAGTGCCTGGCAGCAATTCTGGCGGATCACGCTGCCGCTCCTGCGGCCGGCGCTTGTCGTGGCCGCTATCTTTAGGATGCTCGACGCGATGCGCATTTTTGACCTGATCTACGTCCTGACGTCCAACAGCACCGATACCATGACCATGGCGGTGTATTCGCGGCAGCAATTGATTGATTTCCAGGAGGCGGGATATGGATCGGCATCATCAACCTTGTTGTTTTTGCTGATTTTTGGACTGACCTTTGCCTATCTACGCGGTCTGAAGGTCAATCTGGACGGCGCACGATGAGATATGGGCCGGAACTGGTTGCCACCGCCGTGCGCACTTTTGCGATGGTGCTCGTCAGCTTCATTTGCGTCAGCCCGCTCATCTACGCCTTGCTGACCGCGTTCAAGAGCAGTGCCGAGCTGTTCTCCACAGACATTTTGCCCAGTTCATGGAATCTGCAAAACTTCAGCGCGATATTTGCCGAGCAAACCTTTGGGCGGAATATCCTGAATTCACTCTTCGTTGCTTCGTTGGTGACGGGGGTGTCGCTGGTTCTGGGGGTAGGCGCAGCCTATGCCCTTGGACGGGTTCGATTCAGTGGCAGGGGCGCGTTGCTGATGACCATCTTGTGCGTCTCCATGTTCCCGCAAGTCGCCATTCTGGCTGGTCTGTTTGAGCTGATCCGCGGGTTGCACCTTTACAACAGTCTCAGCGGGTTGATCCTGGCCAACACGGTCCTGACCCTGCCGTTCACGATCTGGGTACTGACAACTTTCATGCGCGAATTGCCTGTGGAGATTGAGGAGGCCGCGATCATCGACGGGGCGTCACCCCTGACCCTGGTGATCAGAATATTCTTGCCGCTGCTCTGGCCGGCGCTTGTCACAACGGCGCTGCTCGCGTTCATCTCGGCTTGGAATGAATTTCTGTTCGCCCTGACCTTTACCCTGTCCAACAACGAGCGCACCGTACCCGTGGCCATTGCATTGATGACGGGCAGCAGTGCCCATGAATTGCCATGGGGGCAGATCATGGCGGCCGCAGTCGTGGTCACACTGCCGTTGATCGGCTTGGTCGTCATATTTCAACGAAAAATCGTCGCCGGACTAACCTCTGGTGCCGTCAAAGGATAGCTTATGAAGATCGTTGTGCCGCCGACTGCCGCGCCCGACCAATTGTGGTGGAAGGGGGGGATCATCTACCAGATTTACCCCCGGTCATATCTGGACCAGTCAGGTGATGGTATCGGCGATATTTCCGGCATCATCGACCGCCTCGACTATATCGCCTCGCTGGCGGTCGATGCGATCTGGATTTCACCGTGCTTTGTGTCGCCGATGGAAGATTTCGGCTATGACGTGTCTGATTATCGCGATGTCGATCCGATGTTCGGCAATATGGACGATTTCGATTTGCTTATTGCGGAGGCACATGCCCGCAATATCAAGGTGTTGATTGACCTGGTCATCTCGCACACCGCCAGCAAGCATGTCTGGTTTGAGCAAAGCCGCCTGAGCAGGGACAATGACAAGGCGGACTGGTACGTCTGGGCCGACCCAAAACCGGATGGTACCCCCCCGACCAACTGGCTCTCGGTCTTTGGTGGCCCGGCATGGGAATGGGAAGGGCGGCGCAGGCAATATTTCCTGCACAACTTCCTCTCAAGCCAGCCCGACCTGAATTACCACAACCCCAAGGTGCAAGACGCGATGCTCGACATCGCGCGCTTCTGGCTGGAGCGTGGCGTTGATGGCTTTCGGCTTGATACGGTCAACATGTATTTTCATGATGCGGCATTGCGAGACAATCCGCCGCTGGCGCCAGGCGGCAGTGTCAGCGGGGTCTCTGATTTCAATCCCTATGGAATGCAGAACCCGTGCTTCAACATAACGCGCCCCGAAAATCTGGCATTTGTTGAGCGGTTACGCGGCGTCATGGATGAATTTCCCGGCACTGCATGTGTTGGTGAAATCGGGCTTGTGACTGACATGTACAAGACGCTTGCTGAATATACCTCCGGCGCCAACCGGCTGCATATGGCCTACAGCTTTGATTATATGACGGAAGAATGCAGCGCCGCTCATATCCGTGCTGTATCGACGCGGCTTGAAGCCGGGATTGGGAATGGCTGGCCATCATGGGCGTTCTCAAACCATGATGTTGTCCGTGCGGTGACGCGGTGGGGCTATCAAGGGGAAGAACAGCGCGCAGCGCCGCTTTTGGCGGCGTTGGTCACATGTCTGCGAGGAACCGCTTGCCTCTATCAAGGTGAAGAGCTGGGTCTCCCCGAAGCTGAGGTACCGTTTGAGCGCCTGCAGGATCCTTATGGAAAGCGGTTCTGGCCTGACTTCAAGGGGCGCGATGGATGTCGGACGCCGATGCCCTGGGTATCAGGAAAGCCATGGGGGGGGTTTTCTGCGGTTGAGCCGTGGCTCCCGGTGCCGGACGAGCATATTGGACTGGCGGCAGATTCCCAGATTGGCGTGACCGCATCAGCGCTTGAGCGTGTTCGGCGCTTTTTCACGTGGCGCCGGCAACATCCTGTTCTCTGGAATGGAGACATCGTGTTTCACGACGTACCGGAGCCCGTCGTCGCGTTCACCCGAAGCAGCGCCGAGGGGAACATGCTGTGTCTTTTCAACCTCGGGTTGGCCGACATTTCGCTGGGGCAGGCTGACCTCGGCGTTGACATCGCTGGCCTGATACCGCTCGACGGGCATGGTTTCGCCGCGACGGCCACCGGGGAGGGGATCTCACTTCCTGGGTGCTCGGCGTTCTTCGGGATGGTCAGTCAGTCATGACCCACATCAAATTGTCGGCGGTTGGCAAGACGTTTGGCGCCCTCAAGATCATCGACAATGCCAACCTTGCCATTGATGCCGGGGAGTTTGTCGTCTTCGTGGGGCCTTCGGGCTGCGGAAAGTCGACATTGTTGCGTATGATTGCCGGGCTGGAAGAGATCAGCTCCGGCACACTTGAGATTGCGGGACAGGTCGCCAATGACGTTTCCGCCTCGCAACGGGGCGTCGCGATGGTGTTCCAGTCCTACGCGCTTTACCCGCATATGACCGTGGCGCGAAATCTGGCGTTTGGTCTCGAAATGGCCAAGACGTCCAAGGTCGAGATTGCCCGGCGCGTGGCAGAGGTTGCTGAGTTGCTGCAGCTTACCCCGCTGCTTGATCGTCTGCCCAAACAGCTCTCGGGCGGCCAGCGTCAGCGTGTTGCCATTGGCCGTGCGATTGTCCGCAATCCGTCAATTTGCCTGTTTGATGAGCCGCTCTCAAACCTTGATGCTGGTTTGCGCGCACAGATGAGGATCGAGATCGCGCGCCTGCACAGGCGGCTTGGTGCAACCTTCATCTATGTTACGCACGATCAGGCCGAAGCCATGACATTGGCTGACCGGATCGTGGTGCTGAATGATGGAGCGGTCCAGCAGGTTGGTCCGCCGCTCGAGCTCTACGACAACCCCTGCAATCGCTTTGTCGCCGGGTTCATCGGCGGAACCACGATGAACTTTTTGCCAGCGACAGTGGTCTCGGCCGATTGCGTCGCTGTTGGGGGCGCCGGGCAGCTGACGTGTCGGCCAGTGCGCTCAGTTGCGCCTGGTATGCGCGTTGTCGCGGGTATCCGTCCGGAGCATGTGCGCCTTGCGACGCCGGGCGAAGATCGCGCGATCGAGGTGCTCGTTGAGGCGGTCGAGAACATGGGCGATCAGGCGCTGATCTATGGGCGCCTCGCAACCGGGGAAGCGCTGTGCTCCAGGCAGGTGGGGCAACCTTTGCCAGCTGTCGGCACCCGCGTCCGATTGGTGTCGACTGCGGAAAAGGTCTTGTTGTTCGAAGCCGCGGGCGCTGGTGCGCGCCTGAGCTGAAGGGCCTGTTTTCGCATCCCCGGCGCTCTTTTTGTCATGCCGCTTGATCGGTCGGGCACTGGCCCTAATCGCCTTCCTTCGCGACCCGGGTTGCCAGCAACTGTGCCGCTTGGTCGGCGTAATGTCGGCACGCTGCGTGGTCGATATAGGGGTTCGGCACCGGCTGGTGCGCGAACCGGGCATATTTCTCGTCGCCACCTGACGGCTCGGGGTGGGAGGTCAGCAATATGTCGCAGCGCAACCCGCGTACTATCGTGAAGGTATGCTGGAATGCCATGCGAAGCGGGTGGTGCGCCGGGTCTGAGAATCGGTAATTGTCTGCTGCGATGGGATTAAGGCTGGCGGCGAACACCATGGCCAGGCAACGCCGCCCCTCGCATGTCGACCATGTCCAGCTCATGCTGCCAAAGGTGTGGCCCGGCGTGGCCCGTGCTGTGATCACCGTTGTCCCGAGCCGGATTTGCTCGCCATCCCGTACCGTGCGGACCCGGCCAACCGCCGGGAATGACGCCAGCCACGCCGCCTGGGGATCATCGGCGTCACTATGGCCTTGCAGCAAGACCTTTGATGCCGGGGTGCTCGCAATGACTGTTGCCCCGGTGTCGCGCGCAAGCGCGGCCAGCCCACCGGCATGGTCGTAATGCGGTTCGGTGCTGAGGATATATTTCACGTCCTTGGGGTCAAAGTCGAGCTTGCGGATATTCGCCTCGATGTCGCGCACCGCTTGCGGCACTCCACCGTCAATCAGGATCAGCCCCGCGTCTGAGCGGATCAGGCCGACACTAAGGCCACCAAAGCCGACCAGATAGGCATTGCCAAATACCCGTATCGGCGCCTGCGGCTTGAGCCAGCGTGCGGCATGATCTGCGGCTATTGGCCGCAGCAACGGGTCTTCCGCGTCCTGCGATGCGGCGGCTGAACCGGCCAAGGCAATAACCAGTGTCATGCCGGCAATCATGCTTCGAAACATTATCTGCGCTCCGGGGTCGTTTCAGTCGGCTATTTGCCGGGCGCGGTGATGGGTGCACAAAGCATCATATCTCGACTTTATCATGAAATTTACTCATATCGTATCGATGGATCGCGCACATCTCCCGCTCAATGCCCTGCGCGCCTTTGAGGCGGCGGCGCGGCACCTCAACTTCACGCGTGCGGCGCTGGAATTGTGCGTTACCCAGGGAGCAGTCAGCCATCAGGTGGCGGCGCTTGAAGAACGGCTTGGTGCGCGGCTGTTTCGTCGCCTGCCGCGGGGTCTTGCCTTAACGGATGAAGGTCATGCGCTGGTGCCGGTCGTGGCTGACGCCTTTGACCGCGTTGGTGCGATGCTTGACCGTTATGCCGGTGGGCAATTGCGCGAGGTGTTGACGCTTGGCGTTGTCGGTACCTTTGCCCTTGGCTGGCTGCTCCCGCATGTTCGTGCTTTCACGCGAGATTATCCGCATATCGACCTGCGAGTCATGACCAATAACAACCGTGTTGATCTGGCCGGTGAAGGGCTCGATCTTGCGATCCGTTTTGGTGATGGTGCGTGGCACGGCACCCATGCGACGCCGATCCTCGAAGCGCCGCTGACGGTGCTTTGCACGCCGGCGATGGCGGCGCGGATCGGCGGTGAAATCGGCGGCCTCGCGCGTGAGACGTTGCTGCGATCCTATCGACCTGACGAGTGGGCGCGCTGGTTTGCGGTTGCAGGAGAGATATGCCCACCGCTCCACGGGCCGATTTTTGACAGTGCCGCGCTGATTGTCGCTGCGGCCATTGCGGGGCATGGCGTTGCCCTGGCCCCGCCAGCAATGTTTGCACATGAGCTGACCACCGAGGCACTGGTGCGCCCCTTTGCGGTTGACCTTGTTGCAGGCAACTATTGGTTGACGCGCCTCAAATCGCGCCGTGAAACTATCGCGATGCGCACCTTTTCTGACTGGCTTACGATCACCGCCGCCATCGCCTGACGCTTATGTTGGCACGTCGCGCGCGACAGCAGTTGCATATCTTGCGTCCTTTGCGCGGCGTCACTGTCTCCGAACGCATAGCTTTTGCGGTGCGTTGGCCAGTCGCTCGAAGGGTTTCGTTAACCATCCGGGACTAGCACGGGATGGTCGACGGAGAGCGCCCCACCCGATGTCTCGTATCACCGCCCCGCTGGCCTTTTGCCAGGATGTCGCGCCACTGGATGTGTCGATCGTCATGCCGTGCCTCAACGAGGCGATCAGCCTGCCACATTGTATCGCCAATGCGCACGCGGCGCTGGCCGAGATAGCGCGCCGCTTTGGCCTGGCTGGCGAGATTGTCATCGCTGACAATGGTTCGACCGATGGCAGCCAGAAGATTGCGACAAGCCTTGGCGCGCGCGTCGTTGCGGTGTCGCGCAAAGGTTATGGCGCGGCCATTATCGGCGGCGCCGAGGCGGCTTTTGGCCGGTACCTGGTGATCGGCGATGCTGATGGCAGTTATGACTTCACCGACGGTGTGGCGATGGTGGAAAGCCTGATTGCCGGTGCCGACCTGTGCATGGGTTCGCGCTTTCGCGGTGGCATAGCCCCCGGCGCGATGCCGTGGAAGAACCGCTATATTGGCAACCCGGTCCTGACCGGCCTGCTCAACCTGTTGTTCCGCAGCCGGGTTGATGATGCGCATTGTGGATTGCGCGCCATAACACGCGCTGCCTTTCTCGATCTGCGGCTCGACAGTGACGGCATGGAATTCGCCAGCGAGATGGTCGTCAAGGCGAGCCTGCGTCGGTTCCGCATCACCCAGACACCGGCGACATTGTCTGTCGATCTGCGGGATCGTCCGCCGCATCTGCGCCCGTGGCGGGATGGCTGGCGGCATTTGCGCTACCTGTTCATGCTCAGCCCGACCTGGGCGTTTGGCGTACCTGCGCTGGCCGCGATGAGTGTTGCCGTCAGCATCTTGCTTGTCGCCGTGCTGCATTACCTCACCATCTTGCCCGGGGCCGGACCGTTCGGCGCCAACTGGGCAATCATCGCCGGTTTCCTGTTCACCACCGGTCATTTTGCCGGGTTGATGGCCGTTGTTGCGCACATTGCGGGTGTCCATCAGGGCTATCGGATATTGCGACCCTCGCTGGAGCGGATTGGCGGAATTTTCCGCCTTGAGGTCATGCTGGTCACCGGCATTGTGCTTTCGCTGGCTTCCGTCGCAATGCTTGCGATGATCGGCTGGCACTGGCGAGCTGAAGCTTTTGCGGCACCCGCAAGCGTCCTTCCCATCGTCATCGCCACCATCGCCGGGGCGGTCGGTTTGCAGACCATGCTTGGCGGTTTCATCCTCGCCATTGTCGGTGGCCATGCGACGGATTTCGTGGCGAACCGCGCCGGGCAAAGTCAGTGAGCGGCGCGGTACGCGTTGCCGCTATCGGCCTCGGCTGGGTATGCCAGAACCGGCATCTGCCAGCGATGGACCGCTCGCCCCGCTTCGACGTGGTCGGTGTCATTGACCGCGCGCCCGGTCGCGCAGCGGAGATCGCCCGGAAACGCGGCTATCGCTTTCACAGCGAAGCATCGACGCTTGGTGATGTTGACTGGCTTGACCAGGTTGATGCCATCACGGTTGCCACCGCGCCGATGACGCATTTTGCGCTGGTCAAGGAAGCGATTGCGCGCGGCAAGCATGTGCTGACCGAAAAGCCGTTCACGATGACGGTGGCTGAGGGCACCGAACTGCTCGCCGATGCCAGAGGCGCCGATCGCCGGCTTGGCATTGTCCACAATTTTCAGTTTGCGCGCTCAACGCGCCGCTTGTTTGACGATCTCGCCAGTGGCGCGCTCGGCACGATCCGTGGTGTTGACGCTGTCCAGTTTGGCAATCCGGGCCGGCGTTTGCCGAACTGGTGCGAGGAACTGCCCATGGGCTTGTTCTATGATGAGAGCCCGCATTTGCTCTATCTGCTCCGCGCCGTCGCCGGTCAGCTTTCCCTGGCGCGGTCACTGGTCGTCCCGAGTCAGACGGGTCTCACTACCCCGGCACGGATTGAGGCGTATTTTCGTTCCAACCAGACCTCTTGCCCGATCCGCCTGTCGTGCAATTTTGAAAGCGCGATCAGCGAATGGTATGTGATGGTGTCGGGCGAGCAAGGCCTGGGCATCGTCGATATTTTCCGCGACATCTATATCCGGCTGCCCAATGACGGGCGCCACGATACGCTGAAGGTATTGCGCACCAGCCGCATTGCCACCTTTCAACACTGGCTGCAGCACCTGACCAGTGGCATCCCGCATCTCACGGGAAGGCTGAGCTATGGCAATGATGAACTGTTCGACCGCTTTGGCCGTGCCATTGCCGGTGACAGTGCTGCCCTGGATCCCATTGATGGCGCGTCGGCACTGGCCATTCTCACCCTTCAGCACGCCATCATCGATTCCGCAGAGGCGATCTACGCATGAGCAAGCTCGATCTTTTCAGCACCTTCACGGCGGCCTATCCGGCCCAGCCGGCCACCGCCTTCTGGCGGGCAATTGAGATTGAGGCGCTGGCCAGTCGTAACATCCCGCATGGACTCGGGCTTGATCTCGGCTGTGGTGATGGGCTGCTGACTGAAATCCTGCTTGATCATATCGGGCCGCGCCAGCTCGTCGGCATTGACCTTGATCCGCACGAGACCGAGGCAGCGCGACGCTTCCCCTTTTACGAGCGGGTCGATACCTGCTCGGCGGATGCGATTCCCGAACCGGACCGCCTGTTCGATTTCGTCATTTCCAATTCGGTGCTCGAACATATCCCGCCGCTTGAAGGCACGATTGCCGAGGTTGGCCGGCTGCTCAAGCCCGAGGGGCGCTTCTTCTTCACCGTGCCCGGCCCCGGCTTTCACGAGAATCTCGCCGGGCCGCTGTCGCCCTGGGGCAACCGCGATACCTATCTCGGCACCCTCGACAAGCGGCTGGCCCATTTCCACTATCTGTCGGTCGCGGACTGGACGGCGATGCTCGGGCGCCATGGCCTCGTGCTCGACACCGCGCTTGGTTATCTTGACCGCGCTGAAACGCGCCGCTGGGAAACGCTGTCGCGCCTTACCGGTGGCCTGCTGTACAGCGTGTTCGGCGAGACCTCGCGCCCGATCGAGATTCAGCGCAAGCTCGGGGTACGGGCGCTGCAAAATGGCGCCAATTTGCCCGCCGCGCTCGCCCGCCCGCTGGCCCGTGTCATGCGCGCGGGCGTGGATGTGTCGATTGGCCATCCGACATGGTGCGACATCGATGCCGCCTCGTGCCTGTTGATCGAGGGCCACCGCGCGTGAATCGGCCGGGCATGATCGCCATGACATCGCGCTACGCGGTCGTGGCAGGGTCATGCCTGTTGATGCACAATGCGATCATGATCGGCGCTGATCGTGCGGGCCTGTCGCTTTTGCAGGCCGCGATAACGTCGTTCTGCATCATGGTTGTCACCGGCTATCTGTTGCTTTCGGCATTCGTCTTTCGCGGTACACGCAGCTGGCGCGGCTTCGCGCGCTACACGGGCGCGATGGCAGCAAACTTCCCGGTTTCCATGGGTATCACCTGGTTCTTCCTTGCACCGTTGCATCAATCGATGGCGGTCGCGGCCCCGGCGGCGACGCTGATAATGGTGGCCGTCAACTATGTTGCGAGCCATTGGGCGATCATGGGTGGTCGCCCGTCACGCTCGCTCGGGGCGTGATGCGATGCGGCTGCTGACCGTCACCCATTTCTATGAGCAGCATGGCGGCGGGATTGAGCGGGTCGCCGGCCAGTTAAACCGCTGCTTTGTGGCGCAAGGTCATGAAGCGCGCTGGGCCGCTGCCGCTGAGGACGCGATGCCGGATGTTGCGACAGCGCTCCCCGTGCCGATGCCGTGCTTCAATGCAATTGAACGCCTCACCGGTCTGCCCATGCCAATCCCCGGCCTCGCTGCCTTGCGGCGTCTGGCACGGGCAGTGCGAGAGAGCGACGCCGTCATTGTGCATGATGCGCTCTATCTCAGCTCGATTGCCGCCATGGTGTTGGCGAAGCGCCACCGTAAACCGGTTGTGCTGATCCAGCACATTGCCGGCATCCCGTTCGTTAACCCGCTGCTCAAGCGCGTCATGGCGCTGGCGAACTTTCTGGTAACGCGCCCGATGCTGCGCGCAGCCGATCAGGTGGTGTTTATCAGCGACACTGTCCGCACCGCCTTTGCTTCAACTGCTGTGGCGCCTCCCCCCTTGCTGCTGTTCAACGGGGTCGATGCCAGCGTCTTCAGGCCCGCACCGGCCAGTCGTCGCGCGGCCACCCGGGCAGGGCTCGCCATCGCCGATGATCGGCCCGTGCTGCTGTTCGTTGGTCGCTTTGTCGAGAAAAAGGGTCTTGCGATTGTCCGGCGCGCGGCTGCGGCCCGGCCCGAATGGCAGTTTCTGCTCGCCGGCCACGGCCCGATTGATCCAGCGGCATGGGGCCTGGCCAATGTGCGGGTGCTTCACGACCGTGCCGGGGCAACACTCGCCGCGCTTTATCAGGCCGCTGACATGCTCATCTTGCCGAGCGTTGGAGAGGGCTTCCCGCTGGTTGTCCAGGAAGCGATGGCGTGCGGCCTCCCCGTCATCTGCGGTGATGAAACCAGCCGCGCCGACCCACAGGCGCGGCAATGGCTGTCACCCATCGCGGTTGATCTTCGTGACCCGGATGCATCGGCAAGTCGCCTGCTCGCTGCTGCTGATACCCTGAAAACAGGCCAGATCGATCATGCGGCAATGAGTGCCTATGCCGTGGCGACCTATGACTGGGCGGCCATGGCGGCCCGGATCATTGACGCAGCTTATGGTGCGAAGGCGACGATGCGGCAGCCTGCTGCCCGCGCGGCACCTTCCAGCCTGACATAGCCCGGCGTTGCCACCGGCGGCGGCGCGTCGAACACGGACGCCAGCGCCCCCAGTTCCGACGCACCCATAAACGCGATTGGCCCCGCACGGCACAGGCCAGCAATCTGGTCCGGCGAGAGCTGGTGTCCCGTCAATATCCATGGCCGGTTTGAGAAATCGGGCCGGTTGAGCACCAGATCCTGCGCATAGGGCGCGGCGAAATCATCAATGATCACCATCCGCGCTGGTACCGCATCGCGCTTCGCTGCTGTGGCGGCGAATGGTGCGACAATACGCTGTGCCATCATCGCATGGAGCGGGACGAGCAGCGCGATGCTCGCCAGCGTTGCGCCCGCGAAGACCATCGCTGGTGCCTGCCCGCGTTCCTCAAGCCTGCGCCAGCCATAGCCGCCCAGCAGACAGGCATTGCCGATCACGCCGTGGAGATAACGATACCCCCAGCCATGCCCCTGATAGGGAAACAGGATCAGGAGAAGGATGATCGGCAGGATCACCCCGATCGCCAGCGCCCGCGCCAACGGGTCGGTGTTCCAGCAGCGCCAGATGCCATAGCCAGCCAGGGGCAACAGCAGCAGGTGCTGCCACGCGATGAACCGCACCAGATTGGCTGCCATCAGCCCGAGGCCCCACAGATGCAGACCGGTGACCGCGTGCTGGATACGCTCAAGATAACCAATGCCGGAGACATTGCCCAACGCTGCGCTGGACGGGGCGACGCCATGGGCGCTGATCCAGAGCGGCCAGCCGAGCCAGAACAGACCGATGGCAGCATAGCCCGCGCCATAAGCCAGCAACAGGCGCCACTTCTTCTCGTTCAGCATCCAGGTCAGGAACGGGAGCACGAACAGCGGGTGGAACAGCGGTTGGTGCAGCCCGGTGGCAACAAACCCGACAAGGATCGCGGCGCCATGGGTCCAGCGCCGGTCCGTCAGGAACAACCAGAGCCACAACAGGTTCAACCCGAGATGCGCGCTCATGGCATAGGCCGTCATGCCCGTGATCCAGATCTGCGATGACCCGGCGTAGAGCAGCAGTGCCACGATCTGGCTTGACGGCGAGGTCGGCCATAGTCGCGCAGCAACGCGCCACAATGCGAGAGCGCCGACCGCAACCAATATCGGTCCGGCCAAACTCGCATCACCGAGCCGCAGGAAAATCGCGCGGATCGCCGCGTTGATCGGCAGATAGGCGGACACCCAGGCTTCGTGATTGCCAATCGGCAAGATGAAGGTCTGGTTGAAGCTTTCTGCCATGCCACGTAGCTGCGTCGGGATTGTTGCGAACAGCTCGCCATGCGCGAAGATCGTCGCGTCGAAACTCGCCATCTGTTCGTCGCGGCTGAAATCGAAATGCCCGAACACCAGTCGCGCGCCCAGCCAGCCGCCCAGTGGCACCAATGTCGCGGTGGCGATGGCAATGCTGTGTGGCGTCACCTGGGGCAGGGCGCGCTGGCTCAGTGGCCACCAGACAATCCCCATCAGCGCGATGACAACGGGTGCGACCAAAAAATCCTGCCGCAGCAGAAAGCGCGCCATGCCTTCATTATAGGCAGCGGGGCTGTCATGCGGGGCCAGCAGCCAGGCGATGACAATCAGCGCCAGGACAAGACCCGCCATGCCAAGGCAGAGGCGCCGGAAATCAGGCGCGATGTTCGGGGCGGACATTCAGGTGTCCCGCCCGACACCGGCCAGCGCGCGCTCAACGGCGGCCTCGGCATGGAGCGTTGTCGTATCAAAAAGCGGCACGCCGCTGTCCTCTTGCTGTACGAGCAGCATAATCTCGGTGCAGCCGAGGATGATCGCCTCAGCGCCTTGCGCAATCAGGTTGGCAATCACCTGCCGATACCGGTTGCGCGAACCGGGCGAGACAATGCCGGCGACCAGCTCTGAATAGATGATGTCATGCACGGTTTGCCGGTCAGCGGCATCCGGCACGATCACGTCCAGCCCGAAATGCTTGTTCAGGCGGTCGCGGTAGAAGCCCTGTTCCATGGTGAATGCCGTTCCCAACAGGCCAACGCGACGGTGGCCGGCATCGCGCACCTTCGTGCCGGTCGGGTCCGCGATGTGCAGCAACGGTATCGCGACACTTTCCGCCACTGCATCGGCCATCATGTGCATTGTGTTGGTGCAGATCAGGAACAGGTCCGCCCCGCCGCGCTCCAGCCGCTTGGCGGCGTCGATCATCTGTATCGTCAGGGCGGGCCAGTCGCCAGCATGTTGCACCCGTTCGATGTCACCAAAATCGACCGAGAACATCAGGCTCTGCGCGGAATGAACCCCGCCAAGGCGCGCGCGCACTGCCTGGTTGATCAACCGGTAATATTGCGCGGAGCTTTCCCAGCTCATCCCCCCGATCAGTCCGATTGTCAGCATATTCGACATGCGCGTTCCTTCACACGCCAGCCTATCGGTTTGGCCGGACAATCACCACACCGAGCGGCGGTTTTTGTCGCAAGGTCGTCGTACCCCATTGCCCGGCGGCAACAAGCCGGGTAGCGCCGCCCGCCCATGCCCGCTTCCGCCCCCTTCACGCTTGGCCTCGATTTCGGGACGACCAACTCCGTCGTTGCGATGGCGCAGCGCGGCGTGTCGAATCTTGTGCCGCTGGCCACCCCCGCTGGCCCGGAAGCGGCGTTCCGCTCGGCATTGTGCTTCTGGGAGGATGAGGCGCTGCGCGGCGGTGTCGCGGTTGAGGCTGGCCCCTGGGCGATTGCTGAATATCTCGAATATCCCGAGGGAAGCCGCTTCCTGCAGTCTTTCAAGTCGGTGGCAGCGAGCACCAGCTTCGAACACGCCACAGTGTTTGAGAAGCGTTATCGCTTTGAGGATCTTGGCCGGTTGTTCCTCGACAAGATGGCGGGGCGGGCGAATGGCGCGCTGGTCGGCGCGACCCGGATCGTGGTGGGTCGACCGGTTGTTTATGCCGGCCATCGCCCCGATGAGGCATTGGCCCGGCAGCGTTACGATGCCATGTTTGGTGCCCTTGGCGAGGTTCATTATGTCTATGAGCCGCTGGGCGCGGCCTATAGCTACGCCTCGCGCATCGCTGACCCGGCAACGATCCTTGTTGCTGATTTCGGCGGCGGCACCAGCGATTTCTCTGTTGTGCGCATCGCTGCCCCCGGTTCGGCGCGGCGCTGTACGCCGCTCGGCCATGCCGGTGTCGGGGTCGCCGGGGATCGCTTCGACGCGCGGATCATCGACAATCTCGTCATGCCATTGCTCGGCAAGGGTGGATCCTATCGCTCGTTCGACAAGGTGCTGGAGATTCCGCGCGGCTATTTCGCCGATTTTGCCGACTGGTCGCGGCTGGCGCTGATGCGCAATCGTCGCACGCTGGCCGAGCTTGAAAAGCTGCGCCGCGCTGCGCTTGATCCCGCCGCCATCACCCGGATGATCGCGGTGATCGAGGAGGAGCTTGGCTTCCGTCTGTATGAGGCGGTCGGGCAGGTGAAGCGCGACCTGTCGGCGGCCGAAACGGCGCAGTTCCGCTTCAGCGGTGCGGGCCTCGCGATCGAGGCGGAGGTAACGCGCGACGCCTTTGAGGGGTGGATCGCCCCCGACATTGCCCGCATCGAATCTGCGGTCGATCGTGCATTGGCCATGGCGGTTGTCGAACCCGCAGCGATTGATCGCATCTTCCTGACCGGAGGTTCGTCATTGACGCCGCGAATCCGCCGCCTCTTCACTGATCGTTTTGGTGAGGAACGCATCGCCAGCGGCGGTGAGTTGACCTCGATTGCCCATGGCCTCGCGCTGATTGCCGAACAGGATGACCTCGCGGCCTGGGCGGCCTAGGTTTCAGCCCCATAGGCGCGTGTTGGCGCGCCCTGGTAACGTGTCGCCGCCAGCAAATGCTCCTGCTTCATGATCACGCTGTGCGGCCCGACATGGGTAAAGTCGCCGATCACCGCGCCATATAGCGGCACGGTTCCGGCGGAGACGGTGGCACCGCGCCCGATGCGAACCTTGTCCACCTTCAACACGCGATCCTCAAAGGTATGTGCCTGAAACATGGCGCTGACCGTGGCACCGGCGCCGATCTCGATCATGTCAGGATCGACAACCTGCGCGAACTGCGGCCCCAGCACGGCGCGTCGACCGATTTTCAGGCCCATCAGGCGCAGATAGACTGGCAAGATGAAGGTGCCCTCCAGCCCCTGCAGCAACAGGCTGGCATATTTCGCCCAGGCGACATAGACAAAATCCCAGCGGCTGCACCAGCATGACCAAAGGGCATGTTGCCCGGGTTTCACCCGTCCGATCAGCCCCCATTTGAGCAGCAGCACGGCAAGGCACAGCGCAACCGGCGGCATCAGGGAAATCAGCGGCACGACCAGCCCGACAAAAATTGCCGGGCTTGATGTCATCGCGGCGCCGCGCGTCAGTAGCGCGAACCATGCCACGGTCAACAGCAATGGCCCGACCGGCAGGACAAAACGCAGCAATTCCCAGAACAGCCGGTTGGTGTAGCGGATGGTGGAAGGGTCGTGGGTCAGGCTGCGGTCCATCGCCACCACCTCGCGGCGTGGCAGGATGAAGCTGGGATGGCCGAAGCGTGCGCCGCCCTGTGTAATGGTCGTCGGGTCAACAGGCGTCGCCACGCCGAACAGGATGTCATCGGGCAATTGTGCGCCTGCCGGCACGACGACATGGTTGCCCAGGAAGTTGTTCGTCCCGATCCGCGTCCGGCCCAACATCACGGCGCCCCGGCTGATCGCGGCGCCGCCAAGATAGATGCCATCCGCGAAGAAGGTGTCGCGTCCGATCTCGACCAGTTCAGGGACCACATCGAGAATCGTGCTGATCTCGCAACCTTTGCCGATTGTCATCCCCGCCAGCCTTAGCCAGCGCGGCCAGAACAATGTCCCGCTCAGCCATTCACCCGCTGCTATCAGCAGGCCGGTCTTGAGCCAAACGCGGACATAGCCGGGGCTCCACCGCCCGATCACACCGGGCCTGACCCGCCCCATCGCGCGCGACAGCAAGGCCGTCCATATCAGGGTCAACGGCACGGCCGCGATGGTCAGGCCAATGACCAGCAGCGTCACGCGCGCGTCAAGAACGGGATGATAGACCCACCGCCAGACATCAACCGCGTCGATCCCCGCCGCCGCGCAGGCGGCAATTGTGATGAGTTCTACGGGCAGGGCAATCAACATTGCCAGCACAGCCTCGCTGGCCAGCATCAGCAGCGCATGGGGCAGCGGCGCCATGGCCGCCGCCCCCTTGTCAGGGGTGGGCGGGGCGATGCTGATCCCCGCTGGCCGGGCCGGAACGCCATCCCATTTTTCTCCGGCAGGAATGGTCATGCCCTCTGACAGGGTCGACAGCGCGGTGAGTTCGCTGTTGGCGCCCATGCGGCTGCCGCCGCTCACGCCGCCGCGCGTCTGTATCGTCGCGCCAGCTTCCAGCACGACCGGCCCAACCACCATGTCGCCGCGATCAAGCTCGACAAGGCCAATGATCGCATCCTGGCCGATGCTGACATCGTCACCAATGTCCAGCAGATCCCAGCCGCCTCGGCGCAGGTCAACGCCGCGATGGATATGCACGCGCTGGCCAATTCTTGCGCCAAGGGCGCGCAAGACCCGGTGCTGCAATATCGTGCCCTGCAACAACGACCATGGCACCAGCCGAACGGCTTGCAGGACCACCCAGTGGCGCAGGTACAGGTTGCTCCATACCGGCGCGCGCACCGGTCGATAGCGCCCGATGACCAATCGCTTTGTCGCGACGGCAAAGCTGACCGACACCGGCACATAGGCCAGGATCGCGGCAAGGCTCAGCACGGGTGCCAGCAGGATGAAGGGTATCAGCCCGAGCCGGTCCATGATCGGTGGCAACAGGCGAAACGTTGCTGCCCAGCCAGCCCAGGCCGCAACCAGCAGCATCATGGTCAGCCAGCCGAACTGGATCAAATTGGCCAGGATCGGTCGGGCATATCCCTCGCGGACAAGGGCCATCCCGGGCTGGGTTGCGGTATCGCCATGGCTGGCGAGCAGGGCGGCGAGCGCGACGACCGTGCGCACCTCATAAATGTCGCTGACCGTGACTGACGCCGTCGCTGCGTCGTCGCGCAACAGCGTGACCAGCAGCGCGGCGCGCAGCGAATCACCACCCAGCTCCTCAAAGAAATCGGCATCGGTCGCAATACCGTCAGCAAGGCGCAAAATCTCGGAAAAGGCAGCGGCCAGCCGCCGTTCCATATCATTGGCCGGCGCGCGCCGTTGCGTCGGTGTGGCCGGTGCCATGGTGACCGGCAATCGTGCCAGCGCCGCGCGGTCCAGCTTGCCGCCGACGCTGGTCGGCAGCACCTCGACCACCGCAATATGTTTCGGCACCATATAGCCGGGTAGTTTTTCGCCCAGTTCCGCCTTCAGATCATCGACATTGACCGGAACCGTGGCGTTATCAGGCACGACAAAGGCAACCAGTGTCTGCCCGCCCTGTTCCAGCACGCAGCACCCGGCAGCGCGAATGCCGTCACAGGCCGCCAGATGCGCCTCGATCTCACCCAGTTCAACCCGATAACCGCGCAGTTTGACCTGCGCATCAATCCGCCCGTGATAGTGAAAGTCGCCCGCCCCGTCGCGGTGGACCAGATCTCCCGTGCGATAGATCCGGCCCAGCTCTGGATGGTCGACAAACTTCTCGGCGGTCAACGCAGGGCGATTGTGATAGCCCCGGGCAACACCCGCGCCGCCAATGCACAGCTCGCCGCGCGCACTATCGTCGATTTCCTGCAACGCCTCATCCAGCACCCAGGCGTGCATCCCGGCGACGGGGGCGCCAATGGTCACTGGCTGCCCGACCAACACATCGCCGCGCAGGCAGGTGACGGCGCATTCAGTCGGCCCATAGCCATTGACCATGCGTCGGCCCGCCGCCCACAGATCGGCCAGATCGCCTGGCAGCGCCTCTCCGCCGACATAGAGCAGGCGCAAGGCGGGCAATGCCGCCTGTGGATCACCACAGCCACTGCTGCGCAGCAGGGTCGGCGGCGGACAGAACACTGTTGCACCTTCATCGCGCAGCCACCCGATAATATCGGGACCAAGCCGCGCTGCCTGATCGTCCATCACCAGCAGGGTCGCCCCGGCGGCAAAAGCGAGCCATGTCTCCTCGATCGACGAATCATAGGCGGCTGATGACCCCTGCACGACACGATCATCACTGCCGAGCGCGAAGGCGGTGATGTCGGATGCGACCAGGTTGGCAATGTTGCGGTGCTCGATCATCACCCCTTTGGGCGTGCCCGTCGTGCCTGAGGTGTAGATTATATAGGCCAGTCGGTTCGCAGCCATGGGCAGGGGAGGCAGCGCGTCATCGGGGTTGTCGTCGGCCTCGGCGGCATCGACGATCAGGCCGTCCGGCAGATCGAGTCCGCGCAGCCGGGTTGCGCCGGCCTTGTCCGTCAGGATGGCGACCGCCCCGGCATCGACGACAATCTCGCGCATCCGCGCATCGGGAAATGCCGGATCAAGACAGGTAAAGGCGCCGCCTGCCCGCAAGATGGCAAGCTGTGCCGCATAGAGCATTGGTGAGGTGCGCGGCAGCAACAGGGCGACAATCCGCTCCTCATTGCCCATTCGCCCGGTCAGCAGATGGGCGAGGCGATTGGTTGCGCGATCGAGCTCCGCATAACTCATCGTCTGCCGCACGGGCCGGTTCCGCCCGGGCGGAATGTCGATGGCGCAGCGATCCGGCCAGCGCGCCGCTGATTGGGCGAAAAATTCGTGCAACAATGCCGGCGATGCAGGCGCTGGCTGAAAACTCGTGTCGGTCATTGTCATGCCGCTTCACTACGGATCACGGCCAGCCGGTCAATCACCGTGCATCACGCGCCGGGCACGGCCCGCAATAACCTTGGCAGGTGCCATCCCAGGGCGGCGGCGCGATAGACATAGCTGCAGAGCAGCGCCAGCCAGATCCCGGTTCCGCCCCACGGCCTGAAGGCGATGTCCGTGGCGATGTACAGCCCCGTCGACAGCATCGCCGCGTTGCGCAGCGCCCGGCCCCGGGTCGCGCCGATAAAGATTCCGTCGAGCAGCCATGCCGGAAAACCGATCAATGGCAGCAACACGACCAGCGGCAACAACGCTGTTGCCTGCGCGCGAACCCCATCATTGACCACCAGCAAATGGATGCCCGGCGCGCCGAACAGGGCGATCATCCCACCGGATAACAGGGCAACGCCAAGCGAGAACTCTGCCGTCAGGCGAATGGCGCGGAGCAAGGACGCGCGGGAGCCGGCGCCAAGCGCCTGCCCGACGCGGCTTTCTGCGGTAAAGGCGAAGCCATCAAGGATGAATGCCACCAGAGCAACCGCCTGCATCAGCACCTGATTGGCGGCGAGCGACGTCGCCCCCAATCGCGCGCCGGCATTGGCGAACCATGAAAACAGGATGAGCAACGCAATGGTGCGGATCATGATGTCGCCATTGACCGCGAACAGGCGTGCCAACGCCTCGCGGTCGATCAACCGGGCGCGGTCGCGCAGCGCGGACAGATGGGATCGCACCAGCCACAACCCGACGCCAAGCGCCACCCATTCGGCGGCTGAGGTGCCCAGACCGACACCCCACCCGCCCATGTGGAAATGCCACACAAACAGGATGTCGAGTGCGGCATTGGCAAGGTTCATCACGATTTGCAGCGCCAGGGCCACGCGCGTCCGCCCCAGCCCGAGCAGCCAGCCATTGATCGCATAGACGGCAAGCCCGGCGGGGGCGCCAAACAGGCGTGCGGCGATGAACGGGCCTGCGGCATCATGAACGCTGCCACTGCCGGCGAACAGCATCAGCGCAAAGGGAACCAGCAGAAGCTGGATTGACCACAACAGCGCGCCAATCGCGATGCCAGTGCCAAGTCCCCGAACCAGCAGGGCGTCAACCTCGGCTGTGTCGCCCGCACCACTGGCCTGTGCCGTCATGCCGGTCATGCCCATGCGCAGAAAGCCGAAGCTCCAGAACAGGAAGTTGATGATGGTCGCGCCCAGCGCCACCCCGGCCAGCGCGGCGGCGTCACCCGTCCGCCCGATCACGGCGGTATCGACAATCCCGACCAGCGGCACGGTGGTCTGCCCCAGCATGATGGGCCATGCCTGGGCAAGTATCGCGCGTCGGGTCAGGATTGGGGCGGACATGGGAGACAGCGCCTAGGCGGGCCGCGCGATGTCGGCAATCAGCGGGCAGGCGAAATTATTTTCGTTCCTGCGGGAATAGAATGTCGCTTCGCTCGGTCTTGTGCAGCATCAACAGCACAAGGAACGGGAAATGCCCGAAGATTCCCCCGCCTTCATCACCAGCGATTCAAACGACGATCGCCGGGGGTTCCTGAAATGCATGGCGTGGGCCGGCACCGGTGCCCTGTTCACTGTAACCGGCGGTGTGCCTTTTTCATCGAGCCTGGATCGCGTGCTTGCCGCCACACCCACCCCGTCGCGCGGCTTTACCTTTCTCCAGCTCAGCGACAGCCATCTCGGTTTCGCCAAGCCAGCCAATCCCGATGCACGCGCAACATTTCGGGAAGCGGTCGGCAAGATCATGGCGATGGCCGAAAAACCGGACTTCATCATCCATACCGGCGATATCACGCAATTGTCGCGCGATGATGAATTCGATGACGCCGATCAGATCTTGCGCGAAACCGGCATTACCCTGTTCACCGTGCCGGGGGAGCATGACCTGCTCGATCCCGACGGCGGCAAGGCGTTCCGTGATCGGTTCGGCAAGGGGACAGCCGGCGGCGGCTGGTACAGCTTTGATCACCAGGGGGTGCATTTTGTCGCGCTGGTCAATGTTCTCGACCTGAAGCCGGGTGGCATGGGCAATCTTGGGCTCGATCAACTCGCCTGGCTCAAGGCTGATCTGGCGGGACGTTCCAGCTCGACGCCGATTGTCGTGTTTGCGCATGTCCCGTTGTGGACGGTCTATGCCGAATGGGGCTGGGGTACCGACGATGCGGCGCAGGCGCTGGCGCTGCTCGCGCGCTTTGGCTCGGTGACCATTCTCAACGGGCACATTCACCAGATTGTGCAGAAGGTGGAGGGCCATATCGCCTTTCACACGGCGCGTTCGACTGCTTTCCCGCAGCCGGTTGGTGGCACGGCGCCATCGCCGGGGCCACTGAAGGTGCCGCCAGAACAGCTTCATGCGATGCTCGGCATTACCTCCGCAAGCTTCGTGCGTGGTCAGGAGCGCATCGCCCTGATCGATTCGACGCTGACCGCCTGACAAACTGCCCCCTGACGAAGGACCAGATATGCCCCGTTTCCTGCCAGCGATGATCCTGACCGGTCTCGCGATCCTTGTGCCCGGTGAAATCCTGTCCGCCGCGCCAGCCAAGACCCATGCTTCACATATGGTGGTGGCAAAGCCCGCCCCGGTCGCGCGGGTTGCCGCGGTACGGATCGACAATTTCACCTTTACCCCGGCAACGCTGACGGTGAAGATCGGTACCACCGTCACCTGGACCAATGGGGATGATATTCCGCATACCGTGGTTGCGACTGACAAAAGTTTCAAATCAAAGGTTCTCGACACCGATGACAGGTTCAGCGTCACCTTCACCCGGCCCGGCACGGTAAGCTATTTCTGTTCGCTCCATCCGCACATGACGGGTAAGATCATTGTCACAGCATAGCGTGGAACTGGCCATCCCGGCGTGACAAGGATACCTGCCCATATCTTTCGCGCGCGGCTGGTGGCCAGCGATGGCACGGCGGCCATTGCCCCTGCCGACGCAGGATATGCGGCTGCGTTCCGGACGACGATCCTGCCGCATCTCGACGGTGCCTATACTCTGGCCTGCTACCTGACACGCGACCCGGTGTTGAGCGAGGATGTGGTCCAGGATGCATTTTTGCGCGCGTTTCGTGCCTTTCCGGAATTTCGCGGGGGGTCGGCCAAGGCGTGGCTGTTTGCCATTGTGCGCAACTGCTGCCGGTCAGCGATGCTGGCGCGGCACACTGCCGGGCTACGTACCGTCAATGAAAGCGCGCTGTCTCCCGGCGAGGCAGCAAGCGTTGCGACCGCCGCCGATAGCGAAAACACACCCGACTCTGCGCTGATCCGCCGTCATGAAATCGACGCTGTGCGCGGCGCAATCCACGCCTTGCCTGAGCCATTTCGTGAGGCACTGGTCCTGCGCGACCTTGAGGAATTGAGCTACAGGGAAATCGCTGAAGTGACAGGGGTCGCCCTTGGCACAGTGATGTCACGGCTGGCACGCGGGCGATCAATGCTCGCTGAGGTGTTGTTGCCCCGTGCTGTTGGACAGCCTGCCAGGGAGGCAAGGTGACATGAGCACCTGTTCAGACAAAGTGCCATTGCTCGGTGGGCTGCTTGACGGTGAGCTTGATGCCGCCAACACGGCGACGCTGGAAGCTCATATCGCGGGGTGCGCAGCGTGCCTTGCCGAGCTGGAGCGTCTTGAGGAGGTGCGCGCCGTGCTGCGTCAGCCCGAACTGCGCAGCGCAGCACCCGCGCGACTGCGTGACGCAATAGTCGCATCAAGCAGTAATGCTCCTGCCAGGCGGGAGGGCCGGCGGTTGCCGTCATGGCTGGTTCCGGGGACGGTTGGCGCAATGGCGGCGTCCCTCGCCCTGTTGATCGCACTGCCCCAGGCGCAAATTGCCTTCCAGCCGCCAATACGTCCGGCAATCAGCGAGGAACTGGTGGCAAGCCATGTCCGCTCCCTGCTCGCCGCCCATCTTACCGATGTTCAGACCAGTGATCAGCATGTCGTGCGGCCATGGTTCAACGGAAAGATTGATTTTGCACCACCGGTGCCGGAGCTGGCGGCGCTCGGCTTCCCGCTGGTCGGTGGGCGGCTGGACTATATCGGTGGCCGGGTCGTGCCGGCCATCGTCTACCGGCGACGGCTGCACACGGTGAACCTGTTCGTTTGGCCCGATCACGCCGGAGCCACCGGGATGGCGTGCGCGGACGGCTATTGCGTGGCGCAATGGGTGCAGGATGGCCTGCATTTCGCGGCCGTCTCAGACATTGATCCAGCCGATCTCACCCGGTTTCGCGAAGTCTTTGCCGCCGCAGTTCGCCATTGATAGGCTTGAAGCCGTGCGAATCGGTGAGGGTTTCTCATGGCTGAGAACAAGACCAAGGCAACCGCAACAAGCGTTGCAACGTTTCTTGAGACCGTAGAATCGGAACAACGTCGTGCTGATGCCGCCATCGTGGTGGACCTGATGGCGCGTGTCTCGGGTGAGGCGGCCACCATGTGGGGACCATCGATCATCGGCTTTGGTGTCAGCCGGTACCGCTATGACAGCGGGCGCGAAGGGGAGACGTGCCGGATCGGCTTTTCACCGCGCAAGGCGCAATTGGTATTCTACCTCGGCAGCAGCTTTCCGGGCCGCGACGACATGCTCGCCGCGCTCGGTAAACACACGACCGGCAAGGGATGCCTTTACGTCAAGAAGCTTGGCGACATCGATATGTCCGTGCTCGAACGCATGACTGTCGCAGCATGGGCGCACAAAAGCCCGAGTGAGATCGCCTGAGCCCCGATGTCAGCCGCGCAGGCGGCGCTCTGCATCGATCATATAGTCGCGGGTGATCGGCAAGGCATTGCGGTCGCGGACGAACTGATACTGATGGTTTACCAGCGCGCCATTGAGGAAGCTGATGTACGAACCCGCGAGATACCAGGTCCACAGGCGGAAAAACCGCTCGTCATAAAGTGCGACAATCGCGTCATGTGCCGCGACCACCCGGTCATACCAATGCTGGATCGTATAGGCATAGTGCAGGCGCAGCGTTTCGACGTCTGAGACGTACCAGCGCATCTTCTCGCTCGCCAGCAGCACCTCCGACATGGCCGGGATATAGCCGCCCGGGAAAATATATTTGGCCGTGAAGCCATCGGTAACATTGGGGCCATCGGCGCGGCCAATTGTGTGCAGCAGCATCACGCCATCGGGCTTGAGTAGTTCATGGCATTTGCGGAAAAAGGTCACATAATGTGGCGTCCCGACATGCTCAAACATGCCGATCGACACGATGCGGTCAAAACTGCCGGTGACGTGACGATAATCGATTAGCTCAAAGCGGACCTTGTCGGCAACGCCGGCGGCTGCGGCGCGCGCCTGTGCAACCTTCAACTGCTCTTCGGACAAGGTGATGCCGAGTACCTCGACGCCCAGCTTTTCATGCAGGTACAGCGCGGTGCCACCCCAGCCACAACCAATGTCGAGCACCGACATGCCCGGCTCGCAGGCGAGCTTTGCCGCGATATGCGCCTTCTTGTCCGCCTGCGCCTGTTCCAGGCTGTTGGCAGGGTCAGTAAAATAGGCACAGCTATATTGCCGGTCGGCGTCGAGGAAGAGCTCATAGAGCTTGTCGGACAGGTCATAATGATGCGCCACGTTGCGCTTTGACCGGCGCACCATATTGTAGCGATCAATCTTGAAACGCAGCCTTTCCCACATCTTGCCGATGAAGCTGGCGTCCAGTGCGTTGCTGCCCTGTTCCCAGCGGTTGTTGGCACTCATCAGGACCAGCAAGTCGCGGACATCGCCCTGTTCGATCAACAGGCGTCCGTTCATGAACATCTCGGGCGTGCCAACGCTCGGGTCGCGCAGCACCGCGCGGATCGCGCCATTGTCGGTGAAGCGTAACGCGACCTCGCCCAGTTCAGTGTCGGGCGCGCCAAAGCGGCTCGTTTTGCCATTGGGGTAGGTGACGGTGAGAACGCCGCGCTTGATTGCGCGTGCCAGGAACATGTCGAGCAGGGCCATGATCAATCGTTATCGCGGCAATGCGGCGATGATAAGCCCAAACATGTCAACATCGTCGGCAATCATCCGGCCTGGTCAGATGCCAGCATACCAATCATAATCGACATGATCTTCCCAGTAACCGCCCTTGCCCTTGCCGATCCCGTCAAGCGAGGCGACGGCGTCGATTTTCATGACATATTTGGCGTTCTTGTAGCCAAGTTGCCGCTCCACCCGCAGGCGGATCGGCGCGCCATGGCCGACGGTGATCGGCGCATCGTTCATCGCCCAGGCCAGGATTGTCTGGGGGTGGAAGGCATCGATCAGATCGATCGATTCATAATAGGGCTGGCCACCATAGAGGTCGGCGCAGGTGAAGACGATGAAACGGGCCGTGTCGCGCACCCCGGCGGCCTTCAGGATCGAACCGAGCATGGGGCCGTGCCATTTGCCAATCGCGCTCCACCCTTCAACGCAATCATGCCGGGTGATCTGCGTCCGTGCCGGCATCGCGCGCAATTGTGGCAGCGAGATTGACATCGGATTGGCGACGAGCCCGGCAACCTGCAACCTCCAGTTGGCGAAATTCTCCCCCACCATGGCGTTATAGCTGGGCGTGTTGGGGTTTGCCGTGCCGTTGACCCGGAAAATCGGCGACATCTGGTCGGGTCGAAACTCGGCTGCCATTGCGTGGCGCGATGAGAGCGAACGTTGCAACCCCTGATTGATCTTCTCGCCTGAGAACAGGATCTTGCGGAAGCCCGGCTGTTCCGCCAGCTTGTCGCAGCCGCTGAGCACCAGCCCGGCGCCAAGCGCGCCGGTGGTCAGCACCGTGCGGCGGGTGATAATGGCGCTCATGCCTTTTCCTCCGGAACGCGCCAGCGGCCGGTGATCATTGAGCGAACCTCATTGATCGGCCCGGCAAGAATGACGAGGGCAAGGTGAATGATGATGAACGCGACGATGCCCGTCGCGGCGATGAAGTGCACGGATCGCGCCGAAGCGCGCCCGCCCATCAGGTCGAGCAGCCATGGCCAGGCCGCGTCCATTGTCGGCGACAATGTCAGGCCTGACAGGAT
The DNA here is from genome assembly GCA_963422345.1 of uncultured Sphingomonas sp. Taxonomy (GTDB): domain Bacteria; phylum Pseudomonadota; class Alphaproteobacteria; order Sphingomonadales; family Sphingomonadaceae; genus Sphingomonas. The sequence continues at coordinate 106,804 of OY729425.1, read as the reverse complement.
CATCGCCGGGATCAGCACGAAGATCACCGAGACATAGGCCAGTTTCTGGAAGATATTATACGCCGTCGGGTTCTTCGGGTCGTGAAAGCGCAGCGCCAGATGTTCCTTCACATCATACCATAAATGGCTTGGTGCCAGCTCGCTGGCGCGCACCCGCAGGTCGCGCTGAAAATGGCGATTGACCAGGCTGACGATCATATAGCCAAGCAGGCCAAAGCCGAGCACCAGCGCGAACAGCAGGTGCCAGCGCCGGGCGATGGCAAGATTATAATGGCCGGGCAGGGTCAGCCAGGAGGGCATGTGCGGCGGGTTGAACCAGGCATGGTCGAAATTGGCGCCATAATTCCCCCAATAAAGGTGGGGGTGGGCGTTGAGGATTGTCGCCCCGCTGCCGATCATGATCAGGATTGTGATCATGTTGATCCAGTGCCAGATGCGGGTCGCCAGCCGGTGGCGATAAAGGACCACCGGCGTCGGTGGCACATCTTCCTGCGGTGCGGGATCGTCCAGAATGGCGGTGGTTCCTTCCATGGCTGTGCCACTGTACCGCATTATCGGGGTGCCGTGAACGCCCAGCGGAGTCGCATTGGATGAAAGAGCACCATTTCTACGAGCCGCGGCACGGTCACGGGCTGCGACACGATCCGCTCAACGCGATTGTCGCCCCGCGCCCGATCGGCTGGATTGGCAGCGTCAACAGATCGGGGGTGCGCAATCTTGCACCCTATTCCTTCTTCAACCTGTTCAATTATCGCCCGCCCATCATCGGCTTCGCCTCAACCGAGTTGAAGGACAGCGCGGCGAATATCGCGGCAACGGGCGAGTTTACCTGGAATCTGGCAACCCGTGATCTGGCCGAAGCGATGAACATCAGTGCCGCAACGGTGGCGGCGGATGTTGATGAATTCGTGCTGGCCGGTCTCGATGCAGCACCGTCGCGGCTCATTTCCGCTCCGCGCGTGGCCGCCAGCCCGGTGAGTTTTGAGTGTCGTTTGACCCAGCAATTCGAACTGACCGATGCAGCGCACGGTGGCACAGGGGCGTGGATGACCTTTGGAGAAGTGGTTGCGGTCCATATCGACCCGGCGATGCTGGTTGACGGCGCCTATGTCACGTCACGTGCGCGCCCGATCCTGCGGGGCGGTGGCCCCGGGGACTATTTTGAGGTTGTCGCGGAAAACCTGTTCAGGATGCGGCGTCCGGGCTGACCGGCATCAATGATAGGCGCGCCAAAAGAAGATTGTCGTGGTCCCGGCGGTTACCAGCAATGTCCAGGCACGGATCACCACCGGCGGCAGCATACGCCCGACCACTGCGCCAAAATAGCCGCCGGCGGTCGCGCCGACCAGCATTGGCAGGCACAGCCACCAGCGCACCATCCCGCCGATAATGAAAATCGCGGCAGCTGCGGCATTGGCCGTTGCCAGGATCAAGGTACGCGGAGCCGCCATCCGGTGTGGTTCGGTTCCGGCGAGCAGTCCCCAGGCGGCGGTCATCATCAGGCTGACACCACCCCCGAAATAGCCGCCATAAATGCCCAGCAGAATCTGGCAGGTGATCAGGGTTTTCCGGCCGATGGTGAGGCGCGCGCGCAGTGCGGCCGAGGCGCGACGGCCAAAAGCCAGCGCGAGTGTGGCGAACAACAACAACCATGGAATGATGGCATCGAAAACATGTGTCGGCGTGGCAACCAGCAGCAGTGCGCCAGCCAGGCCCCCGGCAAAGGCGATCGTGGCAAGGGTGCGGATGCTGATGCCGCCCATCGGCTCCAGCCCGGCACGATAGGCCCAGGCGCTGGCGATGGCGCCGGGCTGCAACGCAACATTGCTCGTCGCGTTGGCGACCGGTGATGGCAGGCCGATCGCGATCAGCGCGGGCATGGTAGCAAAGGTGCCCCCGCCAGCGAGCGCGTTCATGGTACCGCCGAGCAGACCCGCCCCGGCGGCCAGCGCGAACGCTGTGCCATTATCCAAGGGCAGCGAGCTTTTCTTCTGCCTGGCGATCAAGCTCGGCGCGGCTCTTTTTCTCCGATGCGGTTTTCAACTGACCACAGGCCGCATCGATGTCGCGCCCACGCGGCGTACGCACGGGCGCCGAAATCCCCGCCTCAAAGATAATGTCCGAGAAACGCCGCACCCGGTCGGGCGTTGACGTGTCATAGGGCGCGCCGGGCCATGGATTGAACGGGATCAGGTTGACCTTGGCCGGCAGCTTGTAGTGGCGGATCAGCCGGACCAGTTCATGCGCTTCGGCATCGCTGTCATTCTTGTCCTTCAGCATCACATATTCAAACGTGATGCGACGCGCATTGTTGGCGCCGGGATAATCGGCGCACGCCTGCAGCAGTTGCTCAATGCCATATTTGCGGTTGATCGGGACAATCTCGTCGCGCACTTCCTTGGTCACCGCATGAAGCGAGACGGCGAGGTTGACCCCAATCTCGGCACCGGCACGCGCCATCATCGGTACCACGCCAGACGTCGACAGCGTGATGCGTCGTTTTGACAGGGCAAGGCCATCGCCGTCCATGACGAGCTTCAGCGCATCGCGGACATTGTCGAAATTGTACAGCGGCTCACCCATACCCATCATCACGATGTTGGTGAGCATCCGCCCTTCCGGCTGGCTCGGCCATTCGCCCAGCGCATCGCGCGCCAGCATGACCTGACCGACAATCTCGCCAGCGGTCAGGTTGCGCACCAGCCGCATCGTGCCGGTATGGCAGAAACGGCAGTTGAGCGTGCAGCCAACCTGACTCGACACGCACAGGGTGCCGCGATCCGCATCGGGGATGAACACCATCTCATAATCTTCGCCGTCCGGCGCCCGCAGCAGCCATTTGCGTGTGCCGTCGGTTGATACCTGCGCTTCCATCACCTGTGGCCGCCCGACGACAAAGCGCTCGGTCAGCCAGGGGTGCTGCGCCTTGGCAATGTCGGTCATCTGCGCAAATTCGGTCGCGCCACGATTATACAGCCAGTGCCAGATCTGCTTGCCGCGCAACTTGGCCTGTTTCGGGTCCATGCCGGCACTGGTCAGGGCGGCGCGCAGCTCGTCCTTTGACAGGCCGATCAGGTCCACCCGGCCATCGGCGCGCGCCGGGGCGGCGCGCGGCACGGGCACGGGGTCAAAATGCCCGGGAAGGGGCATGGGAGGCGCTACGGTTGCAGGCATGGCGACGACATAGCCGAATTGCTGTGCTTTTGCCAATGTCGCGTGCAGCGCAGCGTGCCAACCCGGCAAAATGCGGGTCGCGATGGGCTGGAAGACGCTCCTGAAACATGTGTTATACTATTGAGTTAGTGCCATAATGTGGCGCAAAATGACACTTATGTTGCAATGCAACAAAATGCTTGCGTTTTTTGCTGGACCAATTATATTGCAGTGCAACATGGAATAGCAGGAGGCCGATATGGCCAGCAACGATCCAAAGACTGCCACAACGAAATCGCCTGCCAGGCCGGCGGCGAAGCCCGTTGTTGCCAAGGCAACGGCAAAGCCGGTTGCCAAGACCGTCGCAGCAAAGCCGGCAGCAGCGCCGACCGTTCCTGCGCCGACCGTTCCTGCGCCGAAAGTGACCAGCGAAACCGCCGCACCTGTCGCGGCCAAGATCGAGTGGCCCGTTTCTGCTGCCGCCCCGGCAGCGGTGATCGAAAAGGCTGCCGAAACCGTAGTGAAGACCGTGACCAAGACAGTTGAAGCAACCCCCATGGCCGCCCCGGTGCTGGCCACGATCAAAAAGGAAGTGAACACCATGGAAGCCAATCTGAAGAACGCCGCCGAAAAGGCCCAGACCTATTTCGCCGAAGCCAATGATCGCGCCAAGGCTGCAATGGCCAAGAGCACGAAGATGTTTGAAGACATGAACGAATTCAACAAGGGCAATGTTGAAGCTCTGGTCGAGTCGGGCAAGATCGCTGCCAAGGGTTTTGAAACCCTCGGTCAGAACGCTGCTGAATATGGCCGCAAGTCGTTCGAAGGCGCGACCGCCACGCTGAAGAGCCTGTCGACCGTCAAGTCGCCGACCGATTTCTTCAAGCTGCAGAGCGATTATGTCCGCACGTCGTTTGACGCGCTGGTTGCTGAAACCTCGAAGACCACCGAAGCAGTGCTGAAGCTTGCTGGCGAAGTTGCCCAGCCGATTTCGAGCCGCGTTGCGGTTGCGGTTGAGAAGGTCAAGATCGCCGCGTAACCCCTCGCGCGACGATTTCTGATCTGGAAAAGGGCGGTGCCAGCCTGGCGCCGCCCTTTTTATTTGCGCACCGAATCGTGTTGCTAACCCTTTACCCCTCTTGCCCTTGGGGCCGGACGTGCCATATTTTCGCATTCAGATGATGGAACGACCAACAACCGACGCGATGGCCGAGCGCCTGGGCGATGACCAAGAGGGTGGGGGCGACAATGAGCCGCCCGGCACCGGTGTTGGCCTTGCCACGCGGACGCGCACACGCACCAAACAGCCGACACCCTATCGTGTGTTGCTGCTCAATGACGATTATACGCCCATGGAATTCGTTGTGCTGGTGCTGCAACGCTTCTTCCGCATGAACATGGAAGAGGCGACGCGGGTGATGCTTCACGTCCATCAAAAGGGCGTCGGGGTGTGCGGCGTGTTCAGCTATGAGGTGGCGGAAACCAAGGTTGGTCAGGTCGTCGAGTTCGCGCGCCAGAACCAGCACCCGCTCCAGTGCACGCTGGAAAAGGCGTAAAGCACCACAGGATTCGTCTGCATAGCGGCGCGCGCCCTTGCGCGGTCGGGGCGGGGCGGTAGATACCGTCTATGGATCGCATTCTCATTCGCGGCGGCAATCGCCTGTCGGGCAAGCTGCCCATCTCCGGTGCCAAGAATTCAGCGCTGACGCTGATGCCCTGTGCGTTGTTGACCGAGGAACCGGTCACGCTGCGCAATCTGCCGCGGCTCGCCGATGTCGACAGCTTCGGGCATCTCCTCAACCAGCTCGGCGCCTCGACCCAGATTGAGGGCGCCCGTCCGGAGGATTTCGGTCGCGTCATGACCATCCGCGCCGGAAAACTGACCGCGACCGAGGCGCCCTATGACATTGTGCGCAAGATGCGCGCCTCGATCCTCGTGCTCGGTCCGTTGATTGGCCGAGCCGGAGAGGCAACAGTGTCGCTGCCCGGCGGCTGTGCGATTGGCAATCGTCCGATCGACCTGCACCTGAAAGCGCTGGAAGCGATCGGCGCCAACCTCGAAATGGCTGCCGGCTATGTCAAGGCGACCGCGCCCGGCGGGCGGCTTTCGGGGGGAAAATATACCTTCCCGATTGTCTCGGTCGGCGCGACCGAGAATGTCCTGATGGCGGCGGTCACCGCAAAGGGCGGCTCGCTTATCGAAAATGCCGCGCGCGAGCCGGAGATCGTCGATCTGTGCAACCTGCTCGTCGCGATGGGTGCCAGCATCAATGGCATCGGCACCGAAACGCTGGAGATCGAAGGCCGCGACCGGTTGCATGGCGCGACCTATCGCGTGATGCCTGACCGGATCGAGGCGGGCAGCTATGCCTGTGCGGCGGCGATCACTGGCGGTTCGCTCGAGCTGGTCGGTGTGACCGCGCATGACATGCAGGCGACCGTTGCCGCGTTGATCCAGGCCGGTGTGTCGGTGACCGAACGGAACGGCAATTTGCTGGTCGAGGCCAATGGCAAGCTTGGACCGCTCACCCTGTCCACCGCGCCCTATCCCGGCTTCGCCACCGATATGCAGGCACAGTTCATGGCGATGTTGTGCAAGGCCGATGGCGCCAGCGTGCTGACCGAGACGATCTTCGAGAATCGCTACATGCACGTGCCCGAGCTGGCGCGGATGGGCGCTGACATCCTCGTCCAGGGCCGCACCGCCGTGGTGCGCGGCGTTGACCGGCTGGTCGGCGCGCCGGTGATGGCAACCGACCTGCGCGCCTCGATGAGCCTGATCCTCGCCGGCCTCGCCGCCGAGGGTGAGACACAGGTCCAGCGCGTCTATCACCTTGATCGCGGCTATGAGCGGCTTGAGGAGAAGCTCAGCGCGGTCGGTGCGGATATCGAGCGCGTCGGCGACGGGTAACGCCACCCCACCCTATCCGTCACCCCGGACTTGTTCCGGGGTCAACCGCCCCGCGCGAGAAAGCGGTCGCTGCGTTTGCGAAACGGTGGATGCCGGAACAAGTCCGGCATGACGGTTATCGATGTTTGTCCGGGATCAGATCGCGTCGAGCGCCTGGGTGAAATCGGCGATCAGATCATCGGCATCCTCGACGCCAATCGAGATACGCACCAGATTGTCGGTGATCCCCAGCGCCTGCTTGCGCGCCTCGGGCACTGACAGATGCGTCATCGCCGCCGGGTGGCTGGCCAGCGTCTCGGTGCCGCCAAGGCTGACCGCGAGCTTGGCGATCTTGAGCGCGTCGAGAAAGGCGAACGCCTCCTTCTCACCGCCCTTGACGATCAGCGAGAAGGTCGAGCCGGCGCCGGTGCAATGCCGGCGATAGATGTCGGCCTGGCGCTCCATGCCGGGGCTGTCCTCAAGAAAGCCGAGATAGCCGACGCGCTCAACCTTGGGGTGAGTGCGCAGATAGGCGCAGACCTTGGCGGCATTTTCCCCGGCGCGGCTCATGCGCAATTCGAGCGTTTCGAGGCTGCGCATCAGCATCCACGCCGTGTTGGGGTCGCAGATCGTGCCAATCGTGTTGCGCATCAGGCGGATGGTGTTGATATGCTCCTTTGAGCCGAGCACGCCGCCCGCCACCAGATCGCTGTGACCGCCGGCATATTTGGTCAGTGAATAGACCACGATGTCGGCACCATGCTTGAGCGGCTGGAGCCACAGCGGGCCGAGGAACGTGTTGTCGATCGCGATCGGCGGCTTGTGGGCGTGCTTGGCGAAAATCGCGTCACGGCTCGCCGCCACCGCCTCGACATCGACCAGCGCGTTGGTCGGGTTGGCCGGGCTTTCGAGATAGATCAGCGCGACATTGCCGCTCGCCGCCTTGGACAGCACAGCATCAATTTCCTCGCGCGTTGCACCCGCGGGGAAGTCGAGCCAGTGGACGCCGAAGCGGCCCAGAATGCGGGCGATCAGCGTTTCGGTCGCGGCATAGAGCGGCCCGGAATGGACAATGGTGTCGCCCGGCTTGACCATCGACAGAAACAGCGTGGCAATGGCCGACATGCCCGACGAAAAAGCCAGCGCGTCCTCGGCATCTTCCCAGATCGCCAGCCGGTCCTCGAGAATCTCCTGGTTCGGGCCATTGAACCGGCCATAGACCAGCCCCTCGGACCCGCCCGGACGCTTGCCCGTCACGCCCTCGAAATGGCGCTTGCCGGCGGCGGCGTTGGGGAAGACAAAGGTCGAGGTGAGGAAGATCGGCGGCTTCAGCGCGCCTTCGGACAGCGTCGGATCATAGCCATGGCCCATCATCATGGTGGAGGGCTTGAGCTTGCGCCCATCGATCGACTCGACGCTCGCCTTTGGTTTGCCGCGCGCGGGCACGCTGGTCAGGTCGGCTTCGGTCTCGTTCTTGTTGGCCATTGCGGATACTCTGGAAAAGGAAGGATGGACCTTCCTAGCGCGCGATGGTTGCAATTGATACCATCTCGCGTCGCGGGCGCCCGCTATAACCCGATGATCGAGATCTGCCGCCCATAGGTCGATTCGCCGCGATGCGTCGCGCGGCGGAAGCTGAAGAACCGATCCTCATCGGCATAGGTGTCGAGGCCCAGCGCTGCGATGCGTGTGACGCCAGCCATGGCAAGGCGATGCGCGACATAGGCTTCCAGGTCGAACTGATGGTGGCCTGGCTTGCTCGGTGCAAAGAAGCGTTCATTGGCCGGATCATGCGCGCTGAAGCGCTGCGCAAACCCGTCATCAACCTCATAGCTGGCGCGCGCGATGCATGGTCCGATCGCGGCGGCGATGCGCTCGCGGCGCGCGCCAAGCTTTTCCATCGCGGTCAGCGTCGCATCAGTCACGCCGCCAATGGCGCCCTTCCATCCGGCATGGGCAGCGCCAACGACACCAGCGGCGGCATCGGCGAGCAGCACGGGTGCGCAATCGGCGGTCAGAATGCCCAGCGCGAGACCGGGCCGGTCTGTCACCAGCGCATCGGCGTGCGGCCGTGCGGCCTCGTCCCATGGGTCGGCCACGGTCATGGCATCGGTGCCATGGACCTGAAAAACGCTGACCAGCCGCCCTCCCGGCAAAACCGCCTCGGCGGCGCGGCGGCGGTTTTCAGAAATAGCGCCCGGGTCATCATCTGACCCCAGCCCGACATTCAGCCCGGCATGGACCCCAACCGAAACACCCCCGCGTCGGCCAAGAAAGCCATGCGCAACGCCCGCCAGCGCCGGCGCGCGGGTGATCTCAGCCGTCACAGTACCAGCCGCATGATACGATCATCGTCAATCGTTTCGCCGACGCGGAACGCATAGCGCCCGATTTCGCGGAAACCATATCGTTCGTAGAAACGGTGCGCGCGGTGATTGTCGATATAGACGCTGAGGATAATTTCCTTCGCGCCATGGCTGCGGGCATGTTCCAGCGCCCAGTCCATCAAGACCGGTGCGACCCCTTCGCCCTGCCACGGGCCGAGAACATAGAATTGGTAGAGCTCGATCGCATCGGGGCGCCATTCGCCCGGGAAGGTCACCGGCCCCATCTTGACGTACCCGATGATCTCATCATCGGCCAACGCCAGCCGTACCGTAAAATCCGGGTCAGACAGTTGTGACGGCAAACCATTGGCGCCGAACGCCTCATCGAGAAATGCCGCCAGATCTGACTGGCGATACAGCGTGCCAAAGGATTCAGTGAAGGAGCGCCGTGCCATCGCGGCAAGCGCCGGCCCGTCGATGGTCCGGGCGTCGCGATAATGGATTGTCATGCATACCCCGCAGGAATGGGCCAGGCCGGGGCGGTCAACGCCAGGGCGCGGAACAAATGCCCCATCGCATCTTCGTTGACCAGCCGGTTGCGGTCGGCAAGGATTGCCTCGGCGCGGTCGGGCGCGGCGGCGGCCAGTGCCGTCGCCCGGGCATCAATGCCCAGCGCCCCCAGCAGATCGCGCTGACTGACGGTGCCATGGCTGGTCGCGCCCTCAAGCTGCCCGGCTGCCGCCAATGTGGCAAAATCGACATGGGCGGTCAGGTCTTGCTCACCGGGCGCGTCAAACGGGTTGGCATAAACATGCCCGCGCACCGCCTGCAGCGTTTCGCCCAGCGCCGGGCCATCATAGCCATAGTCGATGGCGAGCAACGCCCCGCCCTGCGCAACGATCCGCCGCGCCAGGGCACGAATGGTGGCGACACTGGCTGGCGATGTCTCGATCACCGAGCCCGGTGGCGCATCGCTCAGGCTTGGTGGCACAATCCCGGCTGGTACCGGCTTGCCGGGGATAGGCAGGAACAACACGTCCTGGCACGCTACCAGCCGTTCATGCCAACCATCACCCCAGCGCAGCAATTGCCGGATCGGCAGTGCATCGAAAAACTCATTGGCAATGATGATCAGCGCGCGGTCGTTCGGCAGGGTGGTAACATCATCATGCCATGTCGCCTGCGGAACACGCCTCGCCTGCGCCGCGCGCAGGACCGCGCTGGTCTCGACAAAATGCACCGGCGGCGACAGGCCCGCCCTGGCCATCGCTCGCAGCGCGTCGGCGGCAAGCGTCCCACGCCCCGGGCCAAGCTCGACCCAGGCAATGTCGGGTCGTCCAGCGCGATCCCACAGATCGGCGCACCACAGGCCGATCAGTTCGCCGAACATCTGGCTGATTTCGGGCGCGGTGATGAAGTCGCCACCCGCACCAAGCGGATCGCGCGTCGCGTAATAATGCGCGTTCGCGGCGGCCATGAACTGCGCGATCGGAATCGGCCCGGCGAGCGTGATGGCACGCGCCAGCCGGTCGGAGAGGGAGGCTTCAGTCAATTCAGGCGACGCTTTCACCACCGGCAATCGGTTCGACCCGGTTTCGGCGACCGGGTGCGGTCACGATCAGGTAGATCCCGCCAATGATCATCGGCAGCGTCAGCACCTGCCCCATATGAATCACATCGGCGAGGAATGTCCCCGCGAATTGCGAGTCAGGTTCGCGGAAGAACTCAACCGTAAATCGCGCCACGCCATAGCCAAGCAGGAACAGCCCGGCGAGCTTGCCCGGCTCATAACGGGCCTTGGTGCGCCAGAAAAAGAACCACAACAGCGCAAACAATGCGATGCCTTCCAGCCCTGCTTCATAGAGCTGGCTCGGGTGCCGCGCGACATCCAGGCCGGTGCGCGGGAAGATCACCGCCCATGGCACATCGCTCTGCTTGCCCCACAGCTCGCCATTGACGAAATTGGCAAGGCGCCCGAAAAACAGTCCGCCCGGCGCGGCGCAGACCAGATAATCATGCACCCGCAGCCAATCGAGCTTGTGCTGACGCGCGAACAGGATGACGCCGATCGAGGTGCCAATCATCCCGCCATGAAATGACATGCCGCCATCCCAGAGCCGCAAAATGCTCAGGGGGTTGAGCAGCATCGACGGGGCATAGAACAGGACATAGCCAATCCGGCCGCCCAGAATGATGCCGAGTGTGGCATAAAACACCAGGTCATCGGCGTGGCGCCGCTCCAGCGGCGCGCCCGGCTGTGCGATCAGCTTCAGCAGATACCACCAGCCCAGCAAAATGCCGGTGATATAGGCGATTGAATACCATTTGATGCTGACGATGCCGATCTGGATCGCCACCGGATCAAGGTTAAGGTCTTCAAATCGCACATGCGACTGGGCTGCGGCTAGCGCGGATAGGATCAAGGCTTTTCCCCGAGAGTTCGTGCCTCCATAAAGGCGCAAGGCGACAAGACCAAGGGGAGAGAAATATGCGCACCGAGCTTGACCGGCGAATGGATGAAGGCATGGCCGCGCTGGTCAACCCAGGCGGGCCGCTTGCGCTCGGGTCGGTAACACTTGGCGGCGCGACATTGCCGATGATTGCCACCGTGCCGGCGTCGCTGCCGGGCTATTTTGCGCATTATGCCGCCGAACATGATGACAAGGTCTTTCTGGTCTCGGGTGATGAACGGCTGAGCTTTGCCGCAGTCCAGGCAGAAGCGGTTCGCGTCGCCCGCGCGTTGATTGCGGCACACGGCGTCAGGAAGGGCGACCGGGTCGGCATTGCCATGCGCAACTCGCCGTCATGGATCGTGCTCTATATGGGCATCATCATGGCAGGCGGTGTTGCCACCCTGCTCAATGGCTGGTGGCAGTCGGCGGAACTCGCGGCGGCGATTGCCGATGTCGAATGCGCGCTGGTCTTTGCTGATCCGCCGCGCGCGAAGCGCCTGGCCGAGATTCCGGATCTTGCCGCGACGGTGATCGCGATTGACGACACACCACCGCTGGCTGTCGCCCTGGCGCAGCTCACCGTGCATGATGCCGCCACGGCTGTGCTGCCTGACCTGACCGGCGATGACGATGCGACCATCCTGTTCACCTCCGGCTCGACCGGTCAGTCCAAGGGGGCGGTCAGCGATCATCGCGCCGTGGTGCAGGCGGTGTACAATTATCTGGCCCAGGCGCTGGTGATGCTCGGCATCACCACGCAGGATGGCGAGGCAACCGATGCCCAGCCCGCCACCTTGCTCAATGTGCCATTGTTCCATGTCACTGGCGAAGTACCGGTGCTGTTGCAAAGCTTTGCCATGGGCCGCAAGCTGGTGCTGATGCCCAAATGGGATGCCGAGGAGGCGATGCGACTGATCGAGGCGGAAAAGGTCAGCTATTTCGTCGGCGTGCCGCTGATGAGCTTTGAGCTGCTTACGCACCCCAACCGCGACAAATATGATCTGTCCTCGGTCGCTGACTTTGCTGCCGGTGGCGCGCCGCGTCCGGTCGAGCATGTCCGGCGGATCAATGAGGAAATGGGCGGCGCGCCGCTGGTTGGCTATGGCCTGACCGAAACCAACGGGGTGGGCTGCGGCAATGTGCGCAGCAACTATATCGCCAAACCCAGCTCTACCGGACGGGCGCAGGCGCCGCTGGTTGATCTCGCCATTCTCGACGATCACGGCAAACCCGTCGCGCAGGGCACGCGCGGTGAGGTTGCGATTCGCTCGGTGACCAATTTCCGGGAATATTGGGGCCGGCCACAGGCAACCCGCGATGCCTTTACCGCAGATCGCTACTTTCTGACCGGCGACATCGGCTATCTCGATGAAGATGGCTATCTCTTCATCGTTGATCGCAAGAAGGACATCATCATCCGTGGCGGCGAGAATATCTCGTGCCAGGAGGTGGAGGCCGCGATCTACGAGCACCCTGCGATTGCCGAGGCCGCAGTGTTCGGCCTGCCCGACGAGCGGCTGGGCGAGGTGCCGGGCGCCGTGGTCTTTGTCCGTCCCGGAGAGGCGATCACCACCGAGGATCTGTGCGGATTTCTCTCAGCGCACATCGCGGCGTTCAAGGTGCCACAGCGTATCTGGTTTGCTGACGCTCCCCTGCCGCGCCTTGGCACCGAGAAGATCGACAAGGTGTCGCTGCGCGCAAAATATCGCGCGTTGGCCTGATCTGCCCGGTGCCGGGGAGGATTGGTCTTTCGCTGATCTCGCGATAGAGCAGCGATGATGGCGGTGCGCGATGTCCTGGACAAGATCGACCGGCGCTCGCTGCTGATCGGTGGTGGCGTGGGGGCGGGGCTCATTGTCGCGCTCGCCCTGTGGCCGCGCAGCTATGCGCCCAACCTCACGGCGGCCAAGGGTGAGACGCTGTTCGGGGCGTGGCTGAAAATTGGCGAGGACGGCCATATCACCGTCGTCGTGCCGCAGGCGGAGCATGGCCAGGGCGTTTACACCACCTTGCCACAGATTGTCGCTGATGAGCTTGGCGCGGACTGGCGCACCATTGCGGTCGAGGCCGCGCCGTTCAATCCGCTCTATGCCAACAAGCTTGGTGCCGAGGAGCTGTTCGGCAGCGTGTTTGATCGATTCCCGACCGGGTTGCGCGATGCCCATGCCACGCGCACCGGCCTTGTGCTGACGGCGGGGTCCAGTTCGGTGCGTGCCTTTGAGGATGACCTGCGGCACGCGGGCGCCGCGGCGCGGGTCTTGCTGTGCAAGGCGGCGGCCAGGCGCTGGGGCATCGACTGGCAGGCGTGCAGCACGGCGACCGGGTTCGTCGTACACGGCAAGGACCGGTTGCGCTTTGGCGAGCTGGCAGCCGATGCCAGCGGCCATGGCCTGCCCGACCCCGTCATGTTCCGGGTCGGCGATACTGATCGGCTCTATGGCCAGTCGGTGCCACGCCTCGATACGCCGTCAAAGGTCGATGGTTCGGCCAATTTCGCCGGTGATGTGCGATTGCCGGGGATGGTGTTTGTCAGCATCCGCCAGGCGCCAATAGGGGATGCGGTACTGACACAGGTCAACCGCGCGGCGGCGCGCCGGATTCGCGGTGTGGTCGGTATCGTGACGACTGATCAATGGGTTGCCGTGGCGGGCAATAACTGGTGGGCGGCAGATCGGGCGCTTGATGCCCTGGCGCCAACCTTCCGTTTGCGCGGCAGCCTGATCGGCACCGAATCGATCATGCAGGCCCTGAGCAAGGCGCTTGACGGAACGGGGGAGCGCATGGCGGCGGCGGGTGACCTGTCGGCGACGTTCAAGGGCGCGCGGCTGGTCACGGCTGAGTATCGCGTCGGCCTTGCCGCTCATGCGGCGATCGAGACGATGACAGCCGCTGCACGGCTCACGGACGGGCGGCTTGAACTGTGGTTGCCGACCCAGGCGCCGGGCCTTGCGCGCACGGCGGCTGCTGCCGCGATTGGCCTGTCGGAAAGCGATGTCACGGTCTATCCGATGCTGATTGGCGGATCGTTCGGCGCCAATCTCGAACATCGCGCCGCGACCCAGGCGGCGCTGCTGGCACGCGAGTTTGGCCGTCCGGTCTCGCTGGTCTGGTCTCGCGCCGAAGATTTGATGCATGATCGTTACCGCGCGCCCGCCATGGCGCGCATGGCGGCGCGGCTCGGGCCAAATGGCCAGATCCTTGGCTGGCTGGCAAAGATCGCCGCGCCGACAACCGGGCGTGAGCTGGCCGCGCGGCTGATGGGGCATGATCGTGCGACCGGGGCCGCACTGGCACTGGCCGGGCCGGGCGATGGCTATGCCGTTGCCGGTGCGGTGCCGCCCTATCGGATTCCGGCTTTTGCGGTTGATCACCATCCGGTCGATATTGGCGTGCCGACTGGCCATTGGCGCGGCGGCGCGCACAGCTACACCGCGTTCTTCAATGAGTGTTTTCTCGATGAACTGGCCCATGTTGCCGGTACCGAGCCAATGTCATTCCGCATCGGTATGCTTGGTGGCGATGCCCGGCTGGCGCGGTGCCTGTCGACCGCGGCGTCACTTGGTGGCTGGGAAGGCGGGGTGCAGAACAGCGGTCAGGGTATTGCCTGCCACAGCTTTCGCGGCAGCTATATCGCGGTGCTGGCAGAGGCACATATCGGAGAAGGGCAGGCGGTCAGCGTTGATCGCATCGTCGCGGCGGTTGATTGCGGGCGACAGGTCAATCCCGACATTGTCCGGCAACAAATTGAAGGCGGCCTGATCTTCGGGATGGCCGCCGCGACGGGCGCCAGTACCGGCTTTACCGAAAACATGTCTGATGCGCGCGGCTTTCGCGCCCTGGGCCTGCCGCGTCTGTCCGATACGCCCGACATTACGGTCGAGATGATCCGCAGCGAAGCCGATGCTGGCGGTGTCAGTGAACTTGGCGTACCGGCGGTTGCCCCGGCGATTGCCAATGCGCTCCAGGCATCAACCGGATTTCGTATGCGTTCACTTCCTCTTGTTCCGGGTGATGCTTGACCCTGCCGCCTGACCATCCTGCCGTTGCCGCGCCGCGCATTGGTGTCCTGCTCACCAATCTGGGTACGCCGGACGCGCCCGATCCGCGATCAGTGAAACGCTATCTTGGCGAGTTTCTGTCTGACCGTCGCGTTGTCGAATTGCCACCCTTGCTGTGGCAGGTCATCCTGCGCGGCATCATTCTCAACACCCGACCGAAAAAGTCGGCGCACGCCTATCGCCAGGTCTGGCGTGCGGATGGTTCGCCGCTGGCCGCCTTTACCCGCTTGCAGGCGACCGGCCTGTCCGGTGCGTTCGGCCCCGACGTCATGGTTGATTGGGCGATGCGCTATGGCCAGCCATCGATTACCGACCGGATCGCGGCGATGAAGGCCGCCGGGTGTGAACGAATCCTGTTTGCGCCACTCTATCCGCAATATTGCGCTGCAACGACCGCGACCGCCAATGACAAGGCGTTTGCGGCACTGGCGGCGATGCGCTGGCAACCGGCAATCCGCACCCTGCCGCCCTATCATGATGATCCGGACTATATCGCGGCGCTGAAGGAGTCAGTCGAAACGGGGTTGGCGGCGCTCGATTTCGTGCCCGATACGCTCATCGCCAGCTTTCACGGGATGCCGCAACGCACCTTGCAACTGGGCGATCCCTATCATTGCCATTGTCAGAAAACCGCCCGCTTGCTCAGTGAGGCGCTGGGGCGCGAGGTGGTGATCACCTTCCAGTCACGTTTTGGCCGGGCCAAATGGCTGGAACCGGCCACAGACAAGGTCTTGATGGATCTTGCGGCCAAGGGGGCAAGGCGCGTTGCGGTGGTTGCGCCCGGCTTTTCCGTCGATTGCCTGGAGACGCTTGAGGAGCTGGCGATTCGTGGACGCGAACAGTTTGTCGATGCTGGCGGGACGCATTTTGCCTATCTTCCCTGCCTCAATGACAGCGCCATCGGCATCGCCATGCTGCGAAAATTGATCGGGCGGGAGCTTGAAGGCTGGGCCTAGTCAGCCTAGCCTCACGTCAAAGCAGGGAGAGGACATCATGGCACGAGTGGCAATCGTAACCGGAGGCACGCGCGGCATTGGTGAGGCGATCAGCCTCGCGCTCAAGGAAGCCGGCATGACTGTGGCGGCTAACTATGCCGGCAATGATGAGCGCGCCCGTGATTTCACCGCCCGCACCGGCATCAAGGCGTTCAAATGGGACGTTGCTGACTATGACGCCTGCCAGGAAGGTGTGGCGCAGGTTGTTGCTGATCTGGGTGCGGTCGATGTGCTGGTCAACAATGCCGGCATCACCCGCGACGGTACGATCATGAAACTGACCTATCAGGCGTGGAAAGAGGTGATCGACACCAATCTTGGCGGTTGCTTCAACATGGCCAAGGCGGTGTTCCCCGGTATGCGCGACCGCAAATGGGGCAGGATCGTCAATATCGGTTCCATCAACGGTCAGGCCGGGCAATATGGTCAGGTCAACTATGCCGCCGCCAAATCGGGCATCCATGGTTTCACCAAGGCGCTGGCACAGGAAGGCGCGCGCGCCGGTGTGACGGTCAACGCGATTGCCCCCGGTTATATCGACACGGACATGGTCGCGGCGGTTCCGGCCGATGTGCTGGAAAAGATCGTCGCGAAAATTCCGGTCGGGCGGCTTGGTCAGGCCAGCGAGATTGCGCGCGGCGTTGCCTTTCTCTGTTCTGAGGATGGCGGTTTCATCACCGGTTCCACGCTCAGCATGAATGGCGGGCAGCATATGTACTGACGTGCGCTGGCGCGGTTTCGACCGCGCCGGTTTTGCCATCGTATGACAAAGGGTCGGCTTCCATGTGCTGGAAGCCGACCCTCGCCCTCGATACGCTACACGAGGGAACCCTTGAGCCGCGGGGCCGTCTTAACGGCGGCGGCAATATTCCGGACGATCCGACCGTTCGATCGCGCGGCCTGCCAGGGCGCCGGCCCCAGCACCCAGCACGGCACCGAGCGTGTGATCACCGCGCCCGGCGACAGCGCTGCCGAACAGGCCGCCAGCAATTGCGCCGATGATTGTGCCGGTGCTGCCCTTGCGGCACGGGTCGCGATAGCGGTTCTGGTTGTAGCCATTGTAATTGCGCTGGTCGTACCCACGCTGGTCATAGCCACCCTGATACCGGTCGCCATAACGGCTGTCATAGCCGCGCTGGTCATAATCACCGCGATAGCTTTGCGCCGCGACTGGCGTGACAGGAACAAGGGCGGTGGCACCCATGGCGAGCGCGGCCCCGGCGAGCGTGAGTTTCTTGAACATCTTCAATCTCCCAGTGGTCGGCAGAAATTCCGAACCGGCGGCGGGAATGCCGTCGATGGAGAGGCTTTTGCCCGATTCGGGTTGAGCCGGTCCTGAATGAGGTCGTTAGCTGGCGTTCAGAAACATCACCGCAAAACCATCAGCGGGATTGCACTGTGCGGCGCGCTCGCACAGGGCGGGCGCAATGCGCGTCCTGTGGTCGATCCTGCTGTTGCTGGTCTTTGTCCCTGATTGGGCAGGTGAGCCGCAATTGCCGTTGCTGGGCAGCGACCACCGGATCGAATCACGGCCCGTCACGCTCAATCCGTCCAACCCCGCGCAGCAACGCGTTGGTGAGTTGTTGTGGCAGGGCGGGATAGAATTGCGCGGGCATGGCGCGGCCTTTGGTGGCTTCTCCGCCATGCGCATCGACCAAGGCCGCTTTACCCTGCTCAGCGATGGCGGGAACATTGTGTCCTTCCGGCTTGGCCATGGCAATGCCGTCGAACAGGTGCATTTCGCTGAACTGCCCGCTGGTCCGGGCAGTGGCTGGGCCAAATATGACCGCGACAGCGAATCAATGGCGGTTGACCCGCGCAATGGCCAGATCTGGGTCGGCTTTGAACGCGCCAATGAAATCTGGCGCTACAGTCGCGACTTCACCCGTGCCGAGGCGCATGGGGCGCCCCAGGTCATGGCCGACTGGCCCGTCAATACCGGCGCCGAATCGATGGCGTTGTTGCCCGGCGGCGGCATGTTGGTCCTCGCCGAGCGTCAGGAAAGGGACGATCGTCCCTTCTGGCCCGGCGTGTATTTCGCCTCTGACCCCGTTCGCAGTCCGCGCCATGGCTTTCGATTCGAATTCCTTCCGCCGACCGGCTTCGTCCCCAGTGACATGACGGTTCTGCCAGATGGGCAGTTACTGATCCTCACCCGGCGATTCGCTGCCCCGTTCCGTTTCTCGAACAAGCTGGTGGTGGTCGATTCGCGGACGATTCGCCCCGGCGCCTCGGTTCGCGGGCGTGAAATCGCGACGCTGGCGGCGCCGCTGATCCATGACAATTTTGAGGGCGTGGTTGCGACGCGCGAGAAGGGCGCAACGATGATTTGGCTGGTGTCCGATGACAACCAACTGTTCTTGCAGCGAAACCTGCTGCTGAAATTCAGATGGGCGCCGGAGGCAAGGCCCCCGGCAGGCCGAATCAGGCGGCGCTAGCCGTCCGCTTCTTGGCGACGTCGCGCTTCAGGCGACGGGCGCGCAGCGACAGCTTGTCGTCGGTCGTCTTGACCAACCAGTTGTCGAGGCCACCGACATGCTCGACCGAACGCAGGCCGTGCGTCGAGACGCGCAGCTTGACGCTGGTGCCCAGCGCGTCAGAGATCAGCGTAACATTCTGCAGATTCGGCAGAAACGTCCGCTTGGTCTTGTTATTCGCGTGGGAAACATTGTTACCCACCAGCCGGCCCTTGCCGGTCAGTTCGCAGATGCGCGACATGTTCTCAAATCCTGATATTGGACCAGCCAAGCCGGTCCCGGAAAGGCCGCGCCGATAACCAGTTCAGGGCTGTGCGTCAACCGATTCAGCGGATACCGTGCAACCTAAAGGGCAGGGCCAGCGTTGACGAGGCAACCAATTTGACCTCGTTAACGTCTGAGGAGACCCGAAATGCGCACCCTTCTTGTCCTTGTTGGCCTTGCTGCCCTTGTTGTTGCCGGTCTGCTGGCCACTGGCATGATGACGCTCAGCACCGTGCCGGGTTCCCTGCCCACGGTGCATTTCGATGGTGGCAAGGCGCCGGTTGTAAAGGCGGATGTCGCGACCGTCACACTCGGCACGGAAAATCGCGCGATCGAGGTTCCGACCGTCACCACAACCACCAGGACCGTCACGGTGCCGACGGTGACGATGAACAAACCGGCGGCGGGCAACGCTGCCCAAACTGCCCAATAGGCCGCAAGGTACCGAAGGCCATGTTGCGCTGGCAGTTGCCGGCGTAACACGGCATGTAGGCGGTGATGTTTCCACTACCGGCTCCGATGCGCGCAGCGCTTGATGCGGCCGCGCAAGCGGCTGGCAAGGGCGAGGTGCCGGTCGGCGCCGTGGTGGTGCGTGATGGTGTGGTGATTGCCAGTGCCGCCAACGCGCCGCGCGCGCTGCATGATCCCACCGCCCATGCCGAAATCCTCGCGCTGCGCGCCGCAGCGGCACATCTTGGTACTGAACGGCTTGAAGATTGCGACTTGTGGGTCACGCTTGAGCCGTGCGCGATGTGCGCCGGGGCAATCGCCCATGCCCGTATCGCGCGGCTCTATTATGGTGCCGCCGACCCCAAGGGGGGTGCAGTCGAGCATGGCCCGATATTGTTTGGCCAGCCGACGGTGCACCATCGGCCCGACGTCTATGCCGGGATTGGCGAGAGCGAGGCGGCGGCGCTGCTCAGGGATTTCTTCGCCGCGCGGCGATGAACCTTCAATCCAGCAGCGCGCCGATTGCCTCGGCCATGTCGACATCGCGCTGCGACAGGCCGCCCGCATCATGGGTGGTCAGCAATATGTCGACCCGGTTCCACACATTCGACCATTCCGGGTGATGGTCGGCCTTTTCGGCCAGCATTGCGACCCGCGTCATAAAGGCAAAGGCAGCACTGAAATCGGGAAAGGCAAAGCTGCGCGTGATGGCATCGCGCGCCTCGTCATAATCCCACTCATCCAGCGCATCGAGCGCCTCGGCGCGGGCCTCATCGTCAAGTTGCGCGATTTCCATCCTGTCCTCACCGTTGCCGAGTGTCGCTTTGAACCCTAGGCATAGCTGATGCACGGTCCCGATCAATCCAGCCTGCTGGCCTTTCGCGATGTCAGTTGCGTGCGCGGCGGTCGCCTGCTGTTTGAGGGGCTGTCCTTTGCCCTGTCAGCGGGGCAGGCGGCATTGGTCAGCGGCCCCAACGGGGTTGGCAAATCGAGCCTCATCCGCGTTGCGGCTGGTTTGCTGGCACCAGCGGCGGGTGCCGTTGAGGGCGCGCCGATGCGGGCATTGCTCGCCGAGGCACCGGCGCTTGATCCGGCCTGGCCGCT
Organism: uncultured Sphingomonas sp.; assembly: GCA_963422345.1. Lineage (GTDB taxonomy): Bacteria > Pseudomonadota > Alphaproteobacteria > Sphingomonadales > Sphingomonadaceae > Sphingomonas. Next base: position 86,633 of record OY729425.1, on the reverse strand, counting down.
TGCCACGGCCTTGCTGTTCTGGGCCAGGCTCGATGATGCGCCCGACCCGCCGGGCCGCGTTGCGCGGGCGCTGGCGGCACTGGCACTGACACCGCTTGCCGGGGTGCCGGTGCGCCTGCTGTCGACCGGCCAGCGTCGCCGCGCCGCGCTGGCACGCGTGGTGGCGAGCGATGCACCGATCTGGTTGCTCGATGAACCGGCCAATGGCCTAGATACGGCCAGCGTTGCTGCCCTGACCGCCCTGATCGCGCAGCATCGCGCGGGCGGCGGCGCGGTGCTGGTGGCAACGCATTTGCCGATCGATCTGCCGGGTGCCGAGGTCATTGCACTGGGGGTGTTGGCATGAGCAGCTTCATGACGCTGGTCATGCGCGATCTTGGCCGTGCCTGGGCGGGTGGGGGAGCAATCTATCCCCTGGCCTTCTTCCTGCTTGTGGCGATCCTGTTTCCCTTCGCGATCGGCCCCGACGCCACGCTGCTTGCCCGTGTCGGCGGCGGGGTGATCTGGGCTGCGGCGCTGCTCGCGGCGTTGATGCCGGTCGAGCGGCTGATCGGGCCGGATGCGGAAAGCGGCGTGCTTGACCAGCTGGCGATGCGCGGGCTGTCAATGGCGCTGGTCGCCATGGCCAAGACGCTGGCGCATTGGCTGGCTTTTGGCCCGCCGCTGATGCTCGCGGCAGTGTTGGCCGCCGGACTGCTCGATCTGCCCGGTACGACCTTGTGGGCGGTTGAGCTGGGGTTGCTGCTCGGCACGCCGGGGCTGGCGGCGCTGGCGGTGGCCACCTCGGCGCTGGTTGCGGGCCTGCGCGGTGCCGGCGCGGTTGCCGGGCTGGTCATGCTGCCGCTCGCCGTGCCGCTGCTGATCTTCGGTGCCGGCTCGATCGACGGCGGCATGGGCGCGCTCAAGCTGCTCGCGGCGGTCAGCCTCTTGCTGGTGGCGGGCGCGCCGTTCGTGGCCGGCGCGGCGATGCGGGTCGGGATGGAGTAGCCGGATTTCGTACCGGCGCGTGATCAGCTGCGCGAGACCACCGCACTGACCAGCAATTTGTCGATCTTGCGCCCGTCCAGATCGACCACCTCGAAGCGCCAGCCCTGTTCGACAAAGCTTTCGCCTTCGCCGGGCAGGTGGCGGAACGCTGCCAGCGCGAGGCCGGCAACGGTGGCGTAATCGCGGTCCTCGGGCAGATCGATTCCGATTCGTTCGGCCAGCAGGTCGGCGGCCATCGTGCCGGCGACCTGCAGCGATCCATCCTCGCGCACAACGACGGAGGGCGCATCATCGGGGTCAGCGTCAGAGACAAACTCGCCCGCAATGGCGGCCAGCAGGTCGGCGGGGGTAACGATGCCTTCGAAATGGCCGTACTCGTCATGGATCAGCGCGATCGGCACCTCCGCCTGGCGCAGCGCGTCGAGCGCATCCATCGCGTCGATCTGGTCGATCACCACGGGCGCCTGGCGCATCAGCTTGCGCAGGTCGAGGCTCTCGCCGCGCACCAGCGCGGTGGCAATGTCGCGGGCCTGCACCACGCCGACCACGGCATCGACCGATCCTTCGGCGACCAGCAGCCGGCTGTGCCCGCAATCGCTTAGCGCGGTGCGCACCCCGGCATCGTCGAGCGCAACGTCAATCCACTCAATCTCGGTGCGCGGCGTCATCACCTCGCGCACCGGGCGGTCGGCAAGGCGCACCACACCTGAGATAATCGAGCGCTCATGCTCCTCGATCACACCCGATTTGCTCGCCTCGGCAACGATCAGGTGCAGTTCCTCGGCGGTGACATGTTCCTCGGTCTCGCGCTGCAACCGCATCAGGCGAAACAGCAGCGCGCTTGACGAATCGAGCAACCACACCAGCGGCGCGGCGAGCCAGGCAAGGCCGGCGACGGCGGGTGCCATGAAGGCAGCGAGCGGTTCAGGCGCACGCAGGGCGATCTGTTTGGGGACCAGTTCGCCGATTACCAGCGAGGCATAGGTGGTAAAGCCAATGACGATGACAAAGCCAAGCGTCTCGGTCGTCTCATGTGACAGGCCGAGCCACGCCAGCCGCGCCGCCATCGGTTCCCCCAGGCTCGCGCCCGAATAGGCGCCGGCGATGATGCCGATCAGCGTAATGCCGATCTGCGTCGTGGACAGGATCTTGCCGGGGTCAGCCGCCAGCGCCAGCGCGGTGCGGGCGCCGCGCTTCTTCGCCCGTGCCATTGCCTCCAGCCGCGCCTTGCGTGACGAGACAATCGCCAGCTCGGACATCGCGAACACGCCGTTCAGCACGATCATCGCAAGGAGGATCGCAACATCTATCCAGGGGAAATCGGGGAGTGGCATGGCGCTGCCCTATCCTTTGGCGCGAATCGCGGCGGATCACAACCATTGCCGTGCGCTGCGTCTCCCGTTTGCGCCGTCGCCCGGTTACGCTTCGCTCACCGTCCCGCGTCGCATCATCTTGCGCATCCTGCCCGGCATCCAGCGCGCGGCGAACGCCATGCGGTGTGCGGTCTTGCCGACATAGGTGTGGACCTTGTCGCCATGCACCGCCGCCCACGCCGCTTCGGCCACCTGTTCAACCGGGGTCAGTTCAAGCCCGGCGTTCGTCACCATTTCGCGGATCGAGCGGTTGGTCGGGCCGGAGCTGGAATCGAGCAACGGGGTGGAAATGAAACTTGGCAGCAGGTCACGCACCTTGATGTCGTCGGCGAACCACTCACCATCAAGCGCCTCGGTCAGCGCCCGCACGGCAAATTTGGTTGCGGAATAGGGCGCCAGTCCCGACGAGCCGTAGATTGCCGAGGCCGAGGCCGTGTTGAGCAGGCAGGCGCCCGGCGTGCGCGCAAGATAGGCGTGCCCGATGCGTGCGCCATTGATCACGCCCATCAGGTTGATCGCGACCGTGCGGTCAATATCGTCAAAGCTCATCGTAGCCAGCGGCCCGCCCGTGCCGATGCCGGCATTGTTGAACAGCACGTCAAGCCGGCCACCGCTCGCCTTGGTAAAGGCATCAAGGCACGCGACCCACGCATCGCGGTCGCGCACGTCCATGAAATAGCTTTCGACCATCCCGGCGGGCAGCGCGTTGGCGGTTTCGGCAAGCCCGGCCTTGTTCACATCAGCCAGCCCGACGCGCCATCCGCGCGCGGCGAACAGCCGCGCGGTCGCCTGGCCGATGCCCGATCCCCCGCCGGTAATGAAAATCGCCTTTGGTTCGGTCACGGCTGCTCTCCTGTTGCTGTTTGACCCCGTGCCTATCGTCCCGCACAAGGAAAGGCGATGGCAGAATCACGCACCATGGGTCCGTCGGTCGCCCTTGCCGGTTTGACCAAATGCTATCCGGGCGGCCTGGTGGCGGTCGATGCGGTCAGCGTGGCGCTGTCGCCGGGCAGTTTTGTTGCGCTGGTTGGCAGCTCGGGGTCGGGCAAATCGACGCTGCTCAAGATGATCAACCGGCTGATCGTGCCGACGACCGGCAGTGTGATGATTGGCGGCGAGGATGTCTGTGCGGTGCCGCCGCATCTGCTGCGCCGCCGGATCGGCTATGTCTTTCAGAATGTCGGCCTGTTCCCGCACATGACCGTGGCGGAAAATGTCGCCATCGGGCTGCGTCTGGCCGGGCAGCATGAGAACGGACAGCGGGTTGCCGAGCTGCTCGCGCTGGTCGATCTCGCGCCGGAAATGGCCGGGCGGATGCCCGCCGCCCTGTCCGGGGGGCAGCGCCAGCGTGTCGGGGTGGCGCGCGCCCTGGCCACCGCACCAGGGCTGATGTTGATGGATGAGCCGTTCGGCGCGCTTGATCCCGTCACGCGTGATCAGCTTGGCACGGCGATCCGGGCGTTGCACGACCGGTTGGGGCTGACAACGCTGATGGTGACGCACGACATGGCCGAGGCGCTGATCCTGGCGGATCGTGTGCTGGTGATGAGCGCGGGTCGTATCGTTGCTGATGCGACGCCTGCTGATTTGCTCGCCGGCAAGGCAGGGCCAGAGGCCGATGCGCTGGTTGCGGTGCCGCGCGCGCAGGCGGCGAAACTCCACGCGCTGGGGGGCGGAGCGTGAGGGCCTCACGCGCAACCAATACCTCCCCGGCACGGGGAGGGGGACCAGCGAAGCTGGTGGAGGGGCTGGTCGGGAGTGACCGAGCCCCGGACATTCACCGCGCGTTTGCCCCGCTGCGGCAATCGCTACCGGTTGCTTTCCAGGCTTGGCGCCGCCCGACCAGCCCCTCCACCGCGCTACGCGCGGTCCCCCTCCCCGTGCCGGGGAGGTATGAAGTTGCGATGCGGTGGCGCCCATGACCCCCTTCCTCGAAGCCATGGCGCGCGTGCCTGTTCTGCTCGCCGCGCATCTGTTGCTCGCCGCCTCGGCGCTGTTGCTGGGGCTGGTGATCAGCCTGCCGCTGGCCATCTGGTCGGCGCGGCGCCCGGCCGTGGCCCGCATCGCCCTGGGTATTGCCGGCTTGATCCAGACCATACCGTCGCTGGCGCTGCTCGCGCTGTTTTATCCGCTGCTGCTGTCGCTGTCGGCGCTGGTCGGCGGCGGCATCTCCGCGCTCGGCTTCCTGCCCGCCTTGCTCGCCCTGACGCTTTACGCACTGCTGCCGATCCTGCGTAACGGCGTGACCGGTCTGAACGGTATCGATCCCGCCGTGCTGGAGGCTGCCGATGGCGTCGGGATGACGGCATGGCAAAAGCTCAGGCTGGTGGAGGCGCCGCTCGTCGCGCCGGTGCTGATGGCCGGCATCCGTACGGCGGCGGTGTGGACGATCGGCGCGGCGACCCTGTCCACCACCGTTGGCCAGCCGAGCCTTGGCGACATCATATTCGCCGGGCTGCAGACGCAGAACTGGGCGCTGGTGCTCGCCGGTTGTGTCAGCGCCGCCGGGTTGGCGCTGGCGGTTGATGCCTTGCTCGGTGTGGTTGAACAGGGCATCCGCCGCCGCCGGCCGGTGCGGATCATGGCGGCCTCTGTCGTCCTCATGTTCGGTATCGCACTGGCGCTGGTCCCGCTCTGGCCGCGCGGCGGGCCCGAGATCACCATCGGCACCAAGAATTTCTCGGAACAGTTCATCCTGTCGCGCTTGATCGGCCACCGGCTTGAGCGAGCGGGATACCGCGTGCGCTACCGCGAAGGGCTCGGCTCGGCGGTGCAGTTTGCCGCCCTGGCAAGCAGCGATGTCGATATCTCGATCGACTATTCAGGGACGATCTGGACCAACCAGATGCGCCGCGCGGACACGCCCGATGCCGCAACCATGCTCGCCGACATCGGGCGCTGGGCGGAACGGGAACATCATGTCCGGCTGGTCGGTTCGCTCGGCTTTGAGAACGCCTATGCCTTTGCCGTGCGGCGAGACGTGGCGCGCGCCCACCGCCTGTCCTCGCTCGAAGACCTGGTCGGTGCCGCGCCGCAGCTCAATTTCGGCGCTGACCTTGAATTTCTTGAGCGGCCGGAATGGGCAGCGATCAGGCGCGCCTATCCCATCCGTTTCGCCAGCGCGCGCGCCTATAATCCCACTTTCATGTACCGCGCGCTCGACAGCAAACAGGCTGATGTCATCTCGGCCTTCTCGTCAGATGGCCGCATCGCCGCCCAGCAACTGACGGTGCTGACTGATCCGCGCCACGCCATCCCGCATTATGACGCGATCGTGATGGTCGCGCCGCGACATGCGCAGGATGCGCGGCTTGTCCGGGTGCTGCAATCACTGGTCGGCCGCATCCCGGTCGAGGCGATGCGTGAGGCCAATTACCGCGTTGATCGGGACAGCAACAAGGACAGCCCCGACGCGGCGGCACGCTGGCTGGAAAAGCGCCTCGGGCTTTGATCCGCGTGCCCGCCGGCCTTGATCATCCTGCCGCCTGTTCGTGCGCAATCCACGCATCAATCTGCGCCTCGAGCACATCCAGCGGCACCGCGCCCTGGCCGAGCACGGCATCATGGAAGCGCCGCACGTCAAACTTCGCACCCAGCGCCGTTTCCGCCTTGTGGCGCAGCGACAGGATCTTGAGCTCGCCCAGCTTGTACGCCAGCGCCTGCCCCGGGCTGCTGATATAGCGATTGACCTCGGCATCGATATTGGCGTCGGTCAGCGCGGTGTTGTCCTTCATGAAGGTGACCGCCTGCTGCTTGGTCCAACCCTTGGCGTGCAACCCGGTATCAACCACCAGCCGGCACGCGCGCCACATCTCATAGGACAGCCGTCCCATGTCCCGTTCGGGCGTGTCATAAATGCCCATCTCGATCCCGAGATGTTCGGCATAAAGCCCCCAGCCCTCGACAAAGGCCGTAAAGCCCGCCGCATATTTGCGGAAATCGGGCAGGTCCATTTCCTGTTGCAGGGCAATCTGGTTGTGATGGCCCGGCACCGCTTCATGCGTGGTCAGCGCCGCCAGCTCATAAAGCGGGCGTTGGTTCAGCTTTGACGTGTTGACATAAAAGGTGCCGGCAATCCCGGCGGCGGGGGATCCCTGGTTGTAATAGGCGGTGGTGTTGCCCTCCGCCGTTTCGGCGGGAATGGCGCGCACACCATAGGGCAGGCGCGGCAGCGTGGCGAACAAGGTCGGCATCTTGGCGTCGTTGATCTTGGCCTGCAACGCCGCCGCCGCCATCAGTTCGTCGGCGCTGTGCGGGTAATATTTCGGGTTGGTCCGCAGCTCCGTGATAAAGGCTGCGCGGCTGGCATAGCCGGCCTTGCGCGCCACCTCCTCCATCTCACGGCGGATCCGCGTCACCTCGTCCATGCCGATCTGGTGAATCTGGTCGGGTGTCAGGTCGGTGGTGGTCTGCTGCCGCACCATGAAGGCGTAATATTTCGCCCCGTCCGGCAGCGCCGATATGCCAAAGCTGCTGCGGCATTTCGGCAGATAGCTGGTGCGGTAATATTCATCGATCTTGCGATATTCGGGGTTCAGCGTGGTGGTGATCAGCGTCTTCGCCCGTGCCTGCATCGCGGCCCATTCGGCATCGCTGATGCTGACCGGCCTGTTGCCCTTGAACGGGGCATAGAAGCGTGAATCTTCCGCCTTGGTGGTGATCACGCCGGTAATCGTCTGGCCAAAGCCCGACAGCGTGGCGCAGGGCTGCACAAATCCGCCGGTCACCGCCGCGCGCATCACATCCAGCGCCTGCGCATTGCTCTTGGGGAACAGCGCCAGCCGCGTCAGGTAACTCTGGAAATCACCCTTGCTGCGCAACGGCACCGTGTCCGCCAGCCCGGCAAAGCCCTGAAACCAGCTGCCCAGTGATGAGACAATCATCGTCCGTTCGCCAAAGCCATTGGCCTCGACCTGCTCGGCCAGCAACCGCCGCAGGATTGCCTGGTTGGTGCGGTCCGCCGGCGACAGCGCCGCCGCCGGAATGGCGTCCAGCCGCTTGACGAATATCGCCGCCTGCGCCGCCTGCCGGTCGGCCTCGGCCAGGCTCATATCGCCAAGCTGGTCGTCATGATCATGCACGCCCAGCGCGGTGGCGTAAACGGGGTTTGATTTCAGAAACCACGCCCAATGGTCCGAAATGACGGCGCGCAGGTCATCGGCGGGCGCCGCCATCGCCGGGGCGGCAGTGGTGGCAAGAATGGCGGCAAGCAACAGGCGGCGCATGGTTTTCCCCTTGAAATCTCGGTGGCGATATAACCACCATGAGTGGGGGGTGGGTCAAGGGTGCGCGGTGGGGTGGCGGGTCGGAATGGCAGCGCGACAGTGCCGATCGTGATGGTCGTACCTGGGCTCGCGCGCGGGATATTTCTGCGCGATGATTGCGCCGGGGCTGGACCACGATCGCGCGCGGTTCTTGGCGTGGCCGATTCTGACATAGGGCGCCGCAAGGCTATTCACGGAAGCCGCCGTCCGTTCACATCAGGTCGCTCGACACGGTGGGGTGGAAAGCGGAATGATTGCTTTGGAGCGGTGATCCAAAGTAAGCGGACGTTCGTTGGTGTGGCTCGGCGCGGCAGCTAAGCGCCTAACAGCTGACGCACAGCAGGCAATGCGTCGAGTTCGGAAACTGCCGTTCGTTCAGACACCGCCTAAAAGGCGACTATTGGGTAGGAACCCGCTCATCCGCCAGCGGTCGCCTTTAAAGCGAGCTGCCGCAACTCTTCGACGATCGGCGGCGCGGCGGGGATCGGTGCGAGAACGACATCGAGGTCGGCGCGATCCAGCTTCAACCTGCCGCTGCCGATCGCCACGAGGAATTCGGCGGCCGCCTCACCCTGCGCCCGCATAGGGTCGCCGGCGATCCGGCGGATGATCCGCCCGGCGTCCCGGCTGAGGGCGGCGTCGCTCGCGAAGTCGAGCTCCGTCGGACGGGCCGCACGGAGTAGGCTCGCCTGGATGATGCCGTCGTTGTAGCGCCCGAAGTTGCCAGGCGAGAGCAGGGTCTGCTGGAACCAATTGGTCACCAGAGCGTCGCCCTCGCCCCGATCGACGTTCCTGAGCTGCTGGAGGACGGCGGCGACGGTCACGAACACATCGCTCTGGACATGGGGGCGGGACGCGAGCGGCTCCGGCCAGAACGCGAAGCCGGGTCGGAGATCGAGACGCGCGCCGACCTCGTTCGCGAGGAACAGCTCGCTGAGCAGCGGCCGGGAGGACTCCGCCAACCTGTCCCGGCGCGCCGCCAAAGCCGGGGAGAGGCCGGCGCTGCCCTGCAGGTTCAGGAAGGTGTATTCGCGCGCCCACGAGTTGGCGAAATCGGATCCGGGCAGGTCGAGCCGCTCGACGATGGCCAGCTGGTGCGGCACCGGGCACTTCGTCATCTCGAGGTCGCGCCGCAGCGCCTCGATGGCGGCCTCGCTCTCCGTCCGCGCGAACCCGACCAAGTATATGATCGGACGATCGGAACAGAACGGCCTCAGGTCGCGGCTGACGTCGAGCAGCACGCGCCCGCTGCCGATCACCGACGACACTACCAGTAGTGCTCCCGGCGGACCCGCCGTGAGGGCCGCCTCCAGCGCGTCGAGGTTGTCGCGATCGTGCAGCACGGGCGTGACGCCGGCGATCGCCGCGACCTTGGTCGCGAGCGCGCGGGCCTCGGGGTCGGCCAGCAGTATGTGCCTCACCGGCGGGATGTCGCGCTGGACGAAGAAGGCGAGCCGGTCGTCGAACGCCTTGACGGCGAGCAGGGCGGGCGCGTCCACGCGCAGCTGACGGTCGTTGGAGGCGAAGACTTGGAAGCAGCTGCCGCCGGCCAGCCGCGTCATGGTCTGCGCCAACCCCTTTGGCGCGTGCGTCACCTTGATGGTGAGCGCCTTCGGCTGCGGCGGGGCGATGTCGAACTGGTCGCCCCGCAGCGGTATCGGAGTCGAGTTGTTCTGGCAAAGCTCACATACGCCGGCGTCGTCGTAGGTGGTGCGCTCGGTCTTCAATCCGGCCGGATTGAGGTCAGGGTCGCTGCGCAGATCGACCGCGAAGTTCACACCGGGCGCAACCTTGCCGAGATAGAGGGTGTGGACGATCCGCGATGCGTCAAGCCCACGCGCCTCCACCCGCTTCGCGAGCGTCCCGCTGGACGATGCCGAGATGATCGCCGTAGCCGTGGCCACCCCGGTGAAGTCGTAGGTGTCGACCTCCTCGTAGGACCGGAAACTGTCGGCGACGAGCTGCGGCAGCTTGGGGTCGAGCGCTATCCGGTGCTCGTTCATGGTGCTGACGACGGCGAACAGCGACGGCGTGTCCACGTAGACGTAATGCGCGTCCTTGGGGATCGAGCCGAGCATCGCCAGCGCGATAAACGAGATTTCGCTATGGCAGACCAGCAGGTTCGACAGCCTGATGAACCGACTGGTGTGGCGACCGGATGGGTTCAGGAAGTGGAAGCTGGCGGTCGACTCGACGAAGCCGCCACGTTCGCGGAAGATTGCCGTGACCCCCCGCCGCACGATCTCGTCGAGCGCGACGCCGCTGCGGACGTCGCCCTTCTCGACCTCGACGCGCACCGTCTCCCTGCCGCGGACGTCGAAGCCGAGCACCGTGATCGCCGCGCGCGGGCCGACCCGCTCGCGCATCTGACGGAAATCGCGTGAGGCCGCGATCTCGGCGGCGAGCCGCTTCGCCTCGGGCCCGCGCGCCACGAAAATCAGCTCGTCCGGGCTCAGGCTGGCCTCGACCTCGCGCTCCACGGGCTCGCCGATCGTGAAACCGTCCAAGCCATCCACGCCGACGAACGCCACCAAGACGTCGACGGGAACGTCGTCTACGACCTTCTCGAAGCGGTTGAGGAACGTCGGCTTCATGCTTCTGGAGCGAGCGGCAGCAGCAGCGTGACGAGCGTGCCTGCGACGCGCGCCGGGTCGCCCAGGCCGGTCGTCCACGCGCGCAGGTCGGGCGGGTCGCCATAGGCGCGGTCCCGCTCGCCCGAGAGGTCGGCGTAGAGCGAGCGCCGTCCTGTGCGCAAGCGCAGGAAGCCCCCTTTCGCGCGCAGCAGGTCGACCAGGTTGCACAGTCCCAGACCGGCCGCCGACCGGGCCTTGCTGCTGCCGTGCTTCGAGAAGCAGTTCACGATCGCGTCCAGCTCTTCGGGCGGTTCGATGAGGTCCAGCGGGCGTCCGCTCCAGCGCGCGGCGAATCCAGGTCCGGAATCAAAGACGGAAAGCTCCAGCATCTGCGCGTCGCGCGAATCCGCGCGGGGCCGCGGCAGCCGTCGCGCCCAGTGCGCCAGCGGCTCGAAGTTACCGACGATCTCTGCCAGCGTGCCCGGCTCGATCGCATGCCGCCGCGCGTGGATGCCCCTCAGCGACCTGCGCAACTGGTTTCCGCGGTCGTCGAGCCGGGCGTGCTCCTCGGTGTTGCGGAACAGCTCGTAGAGCGCCGAGGCCAGCGTGCTCCGGGTGTCCCGAGGCAGCATCGCCTCCAGCGTTGCGGGCACGGTGGCCGCCATGATCTGGACCGCGAGGTCGCGGAACGCCCGGGCGTCGCGCAGCCGGGCCACGCCATCGGGATCACGGGCGTAGAGCAGGCTCGGCGCGGACAGCCCCAGATGGTCCGCGCACATCAGTTCGAACTGCGGGCCTCGCGATGCACTGGAGGGGCGCGCGCCCTGAACTACCCGAAGGCGATCGATCGCAAGCTCGAAAAGCCGGTCGCGGATCGGCTGGCCGTCTAGGCTGCGGACCTCGTCGGCCACCAGTGCCACGGCGAGACCGTGCAGCTGGCCCACTAGGTCGGCGACCTGCCGATCGGCGGAACCCCGCGCGAATGTCGACACGATCGGCACACGTTGCTGCTGCGCCCATGTCGCGAGGAACTGAACGATCGCCGATTCGCCCCCGGCGAGGTGATGCCTTCCATGGGTTGGCACCGTGAGCATTATGTCAGTCGCCTGACCCGTGAGGTCGGCGAGCAGCCGCTCGGTGGCGACGATGGTCATGGTTCCGGGGACACGCATCGAGCACGGATACTAGGCGTGTGCGGGGGGACGGTGCAACGGGAACTGCTGCGACGGATTCCGGGAGGCGACGTAGCTCCTGCGGATGTCCACATTCGCTTCTAACCAGCTTCGCGAATTTAATAGGCAAACGGCAGCTTCCGCTTCCCCAAGCCCTGAAACCTGCCGGTCCGCTACCGGCCCAGTTGCAGCCATCGAGCGACGTCTAAATGAATGTCTGGTTTCGGATAGCGGAACTGGCGATGCGAATGACCGAATATGGGTCGTTGTGCAGCAGAAGAGCGGCCTCTTTGATCCGGCCCCTCATTGACCCGAACCAGCATCTCAGACCATCAGGTTGTCGATGACTAAGAGCAAGGGACGCACCGGCGCACACACGCGCGCCAATATCCAGCCTCCGCCGACACCCGTCGAGCTTGAAGCGGCCAAGCGAGAGGTTGCGCAGATCGAAGGGCGTCTTGTCGGCCTGGCTGCCGGACATCCATCGGTGAAAACATGGAAGGCCCGCCTTCGTTTGGCTCATGCTGTGATCGCGCGAGCGCCACGCGACTGAGGGGTTGAGGGCTGGGACAACTCGATGGGCGGCCATCGAGTCCCAATCGCTCGTTCAAACGCCGATAGAGAAGCGGCCTCTCCGATGCGAGTGGCGGCGAAGCGCCTGAACCCCCGCCCGCTATGGGGGCATAGCGCCTGGTTTTGGGTCTTTCGAACATTCGAGCAAGCGGGACGAATGCCTGTTTTTGCTGATTTGTCGCCGTACACGCATGCACTTCGCCTCCGCACCTCGAACGAACGGTCATCGCCGGAGCGAACGCCAGCAACGCCCCGCACACCCCGATTCAACTTCCCCCACAACCCAACCATACCGCACCCCCGGCGCGCTCCGCCCCGCAGCGCGCGCCCGCTCTTTCGCATCGTTGATCGACATCGAAATGCGCCGCCGCCCTGCCAGGGTTTCCGCTGGCGGCGGGCTCCTGTTACGCGCCCTGTTCCGCCTCTGTTACGCTTCCTGATATTCTCTTGTTTCCTCTTGTTTTTCCAGGAACAGGGAGTCGCAACTTATCTATCTGATAATCATAAGTTATTTTCGAGAAAACACCGCGCAAACCCGGCGCAAAAATTTTATGTCGAATAACAGGGCGGAACAGAGGCCACTCCCACCCCGGCGCATCACATCACGCGCCGTCCGCCGCCGCCCTCATGCGCCCGGCATCAACACCACAAGCAACCTACCGCTCAATGCGCCGCTCTCCCTGCCGCGCCAATGCCCGTCTCCGCGCGCACGCGCTGTGCCAGATAGCCTGCGCGATCAACGTCCGCCCGTGCCGAACGGTCAAGCACTGACACCAGCCAGATCGTCACGAACGCCGCCGGCATTGAGAAGATCGCCGGGGAAGACCAGGGGAAAATCGCGGCCTTGTAGCCAAGGATTGCCACCCACACGGCGGGCGACAACACGGTCATCACCAGCGCCAATATCAGCCCCACGCACCCGCCGATGACAATCCCGCGTGTCGTCGCGCCTTTCCATAACAGCGACAGCAGCAGCACCGGGAAATTGCTTGATGCCGCCACGGCAAAGGCCAGGCTGACCATGAAGGCGACATTCTGTTTCTCGAACAATATGCCGAGCAGGATCGCGATCACCGCCAGCACCAGCACGGTCCAGCGAGATACCCGCAGTTCGGCGGCCGAATCCGCCGCGCCGTGGCGCAGCACCGTCGCATAGAGATCATGCGATACCGCCGATGCGCCTGACAGGGTCAACCCGGCAACCACCGCCAGGATCGTCGCAAAGGCCACCGCCGAGATAAAGCCCAGGAACACATTGCCGCCCACCGCATGCGCCAGATGGATCGCCGCCATGTTGCCACCACCGAGCAGCGCCCCGGCGCCATCGACATAATGGCTGTCGGTCGCCACCAGCACGATCGCGCCAAAGCCGATGATGAAGGTCAGCAGGTAGAAATAGCCAATCCACCCCGTCGCCCACAGCACAGATCGGCGCGCCTGGTGCATGTCGGGCACGGTGAAGAAACGCATCAATATGTGCGGCAGCCCGGCGGTGCCGAACATCAGCGCCATGCCGAACGAGATCGCGGAGATCGGATCCTTGATGAAATTGCCCGGCCCCATGATCGAGCGCCCGGCCTTTGCGGCGTCCGCTGCGGTCGCGCCGCCCGACGCGGCCAGATCGGTCTTCATCTCCACGGCGCGCGCAAACAGCGCCTCGGGTGAAAAGCCGAACTGTGCCATCACCATCACCGCCATGAAGGTCGCGCTGCCCAGCAACAGCACCGCCTTGATGATCTGCACCCAGGTCGTCGCCGTCATCCCGCCGAACAGCACGTACAGCGTCATCAGCACGCCGACGATCACCACGGCATATTCATAGTGCAGCCCGAACAGCAATTTGATCAATTGCCCCGCGCCAACCATCTGCGCGGTCAGGTAGAACAGCACCACCACCAAAGTGCTCAGCGCGGCGAACAGCCGCACCGGCGCCTGCGCAAAACGGAATGAGGCCACATCGGCAAAGGTGAAACGGCCCAGGTTGCGCAGCCGCTCGGCCATCAGGAACATGATGATCGGCCAGCCGACCAGAAAGCCGATCGAATAGATCAACCCGTCATAGCCATCCTTGAAGATCTGCGCGGAAATGCCGAGGAACGATGCCGCGGACATATAATCACCGGCAATGGCGAGACCGTTCTGAAACCCGCTGATCCCACCGCCGGCGGTATAGAAATCCGCCGCCGTCCGCGTCCGTCGCGCCGCCCAGCGCGTGATGCCCAGCGTCAGCACGGCAAAGCCGGCGAACATCGCAATCGCGGTCCAGTTGGTCGGTTGCTGCACCGTTGCGGCGGCGGGGTGCGCCAGCGCAGGGCCAGCCACCAGCAGCGCCAGGAACAGCGTGATCGGGCGAAGCAACCGGCTCATGCGCCGTCCCCCGCGACCAGCGCCGCCATCAGCGCGTCAAATTCGGTGTTGGCGCGGTGGACGTACAATCCGGTCAACGCAATCGCCAGCAGGATGATGCCAAAACCAATGACAATGCCCAGCGATGTCACGCCGCCCGCAACCGGTTGGGCAAGGAAGGCCTTGTCGAACGCGATCAGCAGGATGAAGCCGAAATAGACGCTGAGCATCACCGCAGACAGCGCCCAGGCAAACCGCCCACGCCGCCGCAACAGCAGCTGATAGCGCGGGTCCGCCGCGATCCGCGCGATGTCATCGACCGCCATATGTCATCCCCTCGTCTCGCCTTTTACCGGCGTTGCCGGGATCATGCGCAATCGACCGGCGATGCACAAGCACTGGCGTGGGGCTTGCCCCGATCAGTGGCGATGATTATACGGTACCATATATTACCGTAAATACGCGGACGACAGTGCAAGCGGAGCGCGCCATGGCCAGGACTGATCAACGACATTATCAGGCAATTGTCATGCTGGAGGCGCAGCCGGCATGGCTGGCGCTGGATCGCGCCGCGCGCGGCGCATGGGCGAAGATCGTCCATGATGCCTGTGCCAGACACCCTGAGGTCGCGGTGTCATGGTTTGACGCCGATGGCTTGTCGGGGCGCTACAGTGATTTTGTCACCTGCCACTTCAGTGATCTTGAGGCCTATCAATTCCTCTGGGATACGCTGCGCGATCTTGAACTGTTTTCGCGGCCCTATTTCCGCATTGTCGATGTCGTGCTCGGCCGGGAAAATGCCTATCAGGCCTATGAGGCCGCTTATGGCTGAGCGGGTTGGCGTCGCGGTCAAATCGCCCCCGCCCGCGCATCGTCAGGCTGACCCTGGCACGGCGCCGGTGCCGCGTGGTCGTCCCCGGGCCACGCTTGTTACGGATCGTCTGGTGATGGCAACGCTGCGCCTCGTTGCCGGGCGCGGCTATCACGGCTTCACCATTGATGATCTGGCGAGCGAGTGCGCGACCAGCAAACAGGCGATCTACCGGCGCTGGCCGTCAAAACCCGCTTTGGTCGCCGATGCCATCGCACTCGCGCTGGCTGGCATCAATGCCGAGCCGCCACCCGGCGATTTCTACACATCCCTCACCACGGCGCTCACCAATCTGACCAGCTTGTTGATGACCACGGCTTTTGGTCGCGCGGTCACGGCCCTGATCGGCATTTATGACGTGCCCGAACTGGTCGATGCCTTGACCCGCGTCGAGGCTGAACGCCGCCAGCTCCTCATCGCCATCATGATGCGGGGCCAGGCCGAGGGCGTGGTCAGCCCGGACCGGGATATTGATCTTGACGTCGATACCTTGCTCGGCGCGATCTATTTCCGCTTCAGTTTCCGGCAGCGACCGGTTGACCGGCACTTTGTTGATCAGCTCGTGCGGCAATGGCGGGCCGGGGTGCAGCAATGACCGCCCCGGGCTGGTGGCGGGACAAGATTGTGCTGGTGACCGGCGCGTCGTCCGGGCTTGGTGCCGAACTGGCGGGCGAACTGCATCGTCGCGGTGCCAGGCTGATGTTGACCGGGCGGGATGAAGAGCGGGTGGCGGCGGTCGCGCACCCGCTTGGCGCGCGCTGGTTCGCCGGTGATCTGGCCAGCGATGCTGCCATTGCCCGGCTCTGCGCCCGGTTTGATGCCGAATTCAGCCAGCTTGATGTGTTGATCAACAATGCCGGGGTGCAATTTTCGCTCGCCCTGTTTGGCGGTGATCTGGTGGATCTGTTGTCGCGTGCTGAAGCAGAGGTGGCGATCAACCTGCTGGCGCCGTTCCGGCTCATCGCGCGGGCTGCCCCGGCAATGGCCCGCTCACCGGCGCCGCTGGTCGTCAATATCGGTTCCGGCCTTGGCATCGCGCCAAAGCGCAGCGCGCCGATGTACAGTGCGACCAAGGCCGGGTTGCGGGCGCTGTCGCTCGCGGTCGGGTTCCAGGGTGCGCAGACCGATCCGCCGATCAGAAGCGTTCACGTCACCCTCCCGCTGGTGGCAACGCCGATGACTGCCGGGCGCGGGCGCGGCAAGATCGCGCCGAGGGTCGCGGCGATCAATATTCTCGATGGAATAACAAAGGGAAAAACCGATATTGCAGTCGGCAAGGCACGGATGCTACCGCTGCTCCAGCGGTTGTGGCCGGGCAAGGCACAGCGGCTTTTTGCGCAGCATTAGCCGCCCGGATCGGGCGCGGCAGAGGAGCCTGGATCATGCACATGCGTCTCAATCAACTCATGCTGGCGGTCGCCCTTGTGATCGGTGCCGCGCCGCCCGCCATCGCCGGCGTTGCCGACGCGCCGCCCGTTGATCCGCTCGATGCGGTCGATTGCGCGACGTTGCGGGTCGATTTCGTCCATTTCATGCCGGAGATCGTCGCACCGCAAAAGCTGGTGATCCCGAACCCGCCCTTTGACCAGGCAGCGCTTGCGGCGATGAACCGCGCCGCCGATCAGGATCCCAACGGCCTGTGCCATTATCGTGACGCCAACCGTGCGCTGCCAAAGGCTACCGCGAAGCGCGTCATTTTTTACGGGGATTCCATCACTGAATATTGGCCGCTGGCCGCGCCTGACCTGTTCCGCAACGATGTTGTCGGGTGCGGCGTGTCGGCGCAGAACACGACGCAGATGCTGGCACGCTTTCGCCGCGACGTCCTCGATCTCAAGCCACGCGTCGTCCATATTCTGGCCGGGGTGAATGATCCGATGAGCGCGGGTGGCATGTTGTCCACCCGGACCAATATCATGGCAATGGTTGATCTGGCGCGGACCCATGGCGTCAAGGTCGTGCTTGCAACGCTCACCCCATCGACCGGCTTCTGGCTGGCACCGGGCGTCAAGCTCGCACCGCAGATCGCCGCGCATAATGCCTGGCTCCGTCGTTACGCGGCGCATGAACGGATCGCACTGATCGATTATCATGCCGCCCTTGCCGGGGCGGACGGCGCGCTCGGCGAAAACCTGTCCAATGATGGCCTGCACCCCAACCGGCTTGGCTATGCGCTGATGACGCCGCTCGCGCGCAAGGCGATTGCTGTCGCACAAGGTCAATGAGCCTCGGCTGATCCGTTGCATCGGTGAACGGGAAGTTGTGCCAGCAATCCAGCCTGCCCGGATCGGGTGGGTTGATCCTGTGATCGAAAATGGCAGGCCCAGTTATCGAGATTATTGCCGCAGGAACAACATTCTCTCGTGGCAGTGCGCCATTGGCGCGGGTATCGCAGCCTCACGGTGCCAACAAGGAGGCCAGGATGTCTGTTACCAGAAGATCGTTGATCCGGGGCTCTGCCGGCCTGGCCGTTTCGGCATTGTTGCCACTAAGGGCTTTTGCGCGTGACGCTGGCACCACTCCGTCGGCGGATGAAGCGCTGGCGGCACTGATTGAGGGCAATCGCAACTTTGCGGCCGGGATCGCAGAACCCGCATTCAAGGTGACGCAGCTTCCCATATTGGCGACCGGGCAGCAGCCAATTGCTACCATTGTGTGCTGTTCGGACAGCCGCGTCCCGCCAGAGCTGATCTTTCAGGCCGGGTTTGGAAAATTGTTCGTCGTGCGCAATGCTGGCAATACCACGGCCTCGGTCCAGTCACTCGGCAGCGTTGAATATTCGGTGGCCAATTTGAAGGTACCGTTGATTGTGGTCCTCGGGCACAGCGAATGTGGCGCGGTTAAGGCTGCCACCAGTGTGGTTCAGAACAACAGCACCTATCCCGGCAGCATCGGCCCGTTGATTGAGCCGATCCTGCCAGCCGCCCTGGCGGTGCGTGACCATCCCGGCAGTCCGCTGGACAATGGTATCGTTGAAAATGTCCAGCGCGTGACCGCGCGCCTGCGCTCGCCCGAACAACCGATCCTTTATCCGCTACAGCGTGCGGGAACATTGAAAATAGTCGGCGGGGTCTATGACATGGTCACAGGAACGGTGCGTCTCGTCGATGTCCCGGAGGGAATGGCAATACCCGGCGCTGGTGCCGAACGTCGCTGTCAGGGGCGGCCCTGCCCTGCGCAATAAGGCGGGGCCATAATCAGCCAGCGCCTTTGGTGGCGGCCACGGCATAGGTGCCATGGCCTTCGCTCACCAGGCCATTGGTAAACCGCAGCACTTCGGCCCGGTTCTCACCCTTCTCGTTGCGGAACGCGATGACCAGGCTGTCGATCCCGGCGCAGACGGATGTGACATGGAATTCCGGCGGCGGCGTGCGGGCAATCGCCGCGTTCCAGTAACGGCGCAGCGCCTCCTTTCCGCGAATGACCCCGCCACTCTCCGGGACAACACGGGCGGCAAGCGGAGAGGTGAACACGGCGTCATCATGAAAATGCGCCAGCACCGACTCAATGTCACCGGCATTCCACGCGGCGGCCCAGTCACGGGCATAGGTTGCGGCGTCAAACTGTAATTGTGACATGATTTCCCTTTCCTGCCAGACAGCCTCTATGGCGGTTGCCGTGCCTGGTGCAATTGCCCAGGGAGAAACTGTGTCGCGACTGATCCTGTTCAACAAGCCCTGGGGCGTGCTGTGCCAGTTCACTGACAGCAGCACCGGGTCTGCGCGCCCGACGCTGTCGGGGTTTATTGACCTGCCCGGTGTCTATCCCGCCGGGCGGCTCGATCTCGACCTTCCCCGCTATTGAAACAGCCTTGAGATAGCCGGCCAGCGAAGCCTTTTCGTGCCGACCATCTGCCCATCACCGATCAACGCGGCGGTGGGGTCGCTGTCCACGGCACAGGTGTGCGGGTGCTGTGCGCGGCGCCGCTTCGCCTACGGGACACAAAAGCGATTGACATATATGTAGGTACCTACATATCATCGCGCCATGAAGCACAAACTTTCTGCTCTCGCTGAATCTGCGACCGTCGATCGGCGCTCGCTCATCGTTGGCGCGGCGGCGATGCTTGGCGCGACGACGGTCGCTCGCGCCCTTCCGCGCCGGGTCGGCGCGCTCGACTCATTCTTCCGCGACGAGATGGCGCGCGCCGCGATTCCCGGCCTTGCGGTTGGTGTAGCACGGCACGGCAAGACCTTGTTCTGCAGCGGCTTTGGTTATGCCGATATCGCGCAGCGTCGCCGCGTCACGACCGATTCGATGTTCCACATCGCCTCATTGACCAAGACCGTGACGGCTGCTGGCATCATGCTGCTGGTCGAGGCGGGTCGCCTCGCGCTCGACGATGTGATCGATCGCTACCTCGATTTCCCCGTGGCCCATCCGGCCTATCCGCAGATCCCGATCACCGTGCGCCATTTGCTGACGCACATGTCGAGCATTTCGGACGAGACCTATTATGAGATCGATTTCCGCACGCGTGGCTCGGACTCGTCTCTGGCGCTTGACGTCTTCCTGAAGGACTATCTCGCGCCGGGCGGCGCCCATCGCGTGGTGCGCAGCAATTTTTCGCTCGCGGTTCCCGGCAGTCGCTATGACTATTCCAACGTCGCCTACGGGCTGCTCGGCTATCTTGGCGGCCGCATCGCGGGCGAGGACTTTCGCGCTTTCACAAGGCGCAATCTGTTCGACCGGCTCGGCATGCGTAACGCCTCCTGGACAATCGAGGGTGTGCCGCCGCCGCTTCGCGTGACCCCCTATGACGATGTTGATGGCAAACCCGTTGCGGTCGATCCGGTCGGTTGCCCCGATTGGTCGGCGGGCAATCTGCGCATGTCGATCGCAAGTATCATGCCGTATCTCGCCGCCTGTGCCAATCGAGGCAGCGTCGGATCGACTCCTATCTTGTCCGCTGCCAGTATGGCGCAGATGCTGGCCATGCACCGCCCGCCCGGTCTGCCGTCGTGGCTAACCGGCCAAGGGCTGGCGTGGATGGAATCGGTCGATGGCGGTACGCCGCACATCAACCATTGGGGTGGGGATCCCGGTGTGTTTACCGCCGCCTATCTCGACCCGGCCAGCGCGACCGGCGTTGCGATCTTCGCCAATGTCTCGGCGAACGACGCGAGCAAGGCCGCGATCAAGGCGATCGCGCGGCACCTGCTCGATCCCGGCAGAATTTCTCATGGTTGAGCGCAGCCCGGATTTCAGTCGCGGTGCGGGTGGCGCCGCGCTTGGCGCGCGGCTGCGGCGCCTGTCCGACCGGATTGATCGCGACAGTACGCGCATCTATGCGGTACGTGGGACGCACTTCGAACAGCGCTGGTTCGGCATCCTCAACCAGGTCGCGCTGCATGGACCGATGACCGTCGGTGAGATCGCCGCGGCGCTGCGCATCACCCATGTCTCGGTCAGCCAGGCGCGGCGCTCGCTCGAACAGGCCGGGCTTGTCGAATCGCTTAGCGATGCCTTCGATGCCCGGCGGCGCCCGATCGCCCTGTCGGAGGCGGGCCGGGCGCTGGTCGCCGAACTAACCCCGCTGTGGCGCGCGCTCGACGCTGTGGCGGAAGAGCTGAATGCGGAAAGCGGCGATGTTGTCGCTCTGCTCGACCGGCTTGAGGATGCGCTCGACGCGCGCTCGCTGTTCGACCGTGTCGCCACGCGCTGCGGTGCGCCCGGCTGAAACAGAATAGAGTTCGCTATGCACAAGCATACGCCCGATCGTCGCCATTTCCTCGGCGGTGTCGCCACCACGCTCGCACTGGCGCCACTTGCCGCGCACGCCGCCGCGCGGCGCGCCGACCAGTTGTGGCGCGACGCGATCGTCATCGACGGCAATCTCGTGGCGCCGTTCGACCCCGATACGCCGCTCGACGCGGCGACGGAGCGCCAGATCCGGGCATCGGGCCTGACTGCGCTCAAGATGACGATCGGCGGTGCCGCCGGCAGTTTTGCCGAGGCCGAGGAAATGATCGACATGCTCGATCGTGCGATCACTAAAAGCCCGGGTATTTACCTGAAGATCGCCACGACGCGCGACCTGCTCGCTGCCAAGCGTACGCGCCGTGTCGGCGTCGTCTATTCGTTCGAGGCGGCGAGCATGCTCGACGGCAAGCCCGCCAATGTGGCGCATTTCGCGGCACGCGGCGTGCGCGTGATGGGGTTGAGCTACAACGGCATCTCGCCCTTCGCATCGGGCGTGATGTCCGCTTCGCCCGTCCGGGGTCTCACTGCGCTGGGTCGCGAAGCGATCGCCAGTATGAACGACCATGGCGTCACGCTCGACCTTAGCCATAGCGACGAAATATCCAGTCTGGCAGCGGTTGCAGCCTCGGCACGACCGGTCGCTATCACCCATGCTGGCTGCGCCGCCGTTCACGCTCATCCCCGCAACAAGTCGGACCGTCTGTTGCGCGCGGTGTCGAATACCGGCGGCGTGACCGGCATCTACGAACTCTGCTTCATCAGCGCGGGGCCGCGCCAGCAATCGATCGATGACTATATCGCGCATATGCTTCATGCGCTGCGCGTTTGTGGCGAGGATCATGTTGGAATCGGCAGCGACGCCTTGCTCACGCCGTTCGATACCTCGCCAGCGAGCATGGTCGAATGGGACAAGGACATTCTCGCCCGCAAGGTGCAAGGCGTCGCTGCACCGGGCGAGGGCCGACCGCCGTTCGTCACCGGCCTCAATCGCACTGATCGCAGCCGCGTGATCGCCGAGCAGCTCGAACGCCGTGGACAGCCGTTGCGGGTGATCGAAAAGGTACTCGGCGCGAACTTCCAGCGGCTGTTCAAACAAAGCTGGGGTGGCTGATCGATAGCCGGAGCCGGAATGCCCCGGCGCCGGTCGATGCGGTCATCTGCCGGTATCATCGCCTTGCTGGGTGCAACAGGATTGCATTTTCGCGGGGGCGCAGCGCACAAGGCGGGCGGATGTCGCGACTGATCCTGTTCAACAAGCCCTGGGGCGTGCTGTGCCAGTTCACTGACAGCAGCACCGGGTCTGCGCGCCCGACGCTGTCGGGGTTTATTGACCTGCCCGGTGTCTATCCCGCCGGGCGGCTCGATCTCGACAGTGAGGGCTTGTTGCTGCTCACTGATGATGGCCGGTTGCAGGCGCGAATTGCTGATCCGAAATTCAAGATGCCCAAAACCTATCTCGTGCAGGTCGAGGGCGATCCCGACGCGAACAGCCTTGGCCAGTTGCGGCGCGGGGTGCGCCTCAAGGATGGCATGACCCTGCCCGCCGAGGTTGAGCGCATTGATCCGCCCGCTTTGTGGCCGCGTGATCCGCCGGTACGTTACCGCAAGACCGTGCCCGATTGCTGGCTCCGCCTCACCATCCGAGAGGGCCGTAACCGGCAAGTGCGCCGGATGACGGCGGCGGTCGGGCTGCCGACCCTGCGGCTGGTGCGCTGGAGCATCGGCGACTGGCACCTTGACGGGATCGAGCCCGGCGCGTGGCGTGAGGCACCGCCTGCCCCCGACGCCCGGCGGACAATGGCGCGGTAAAGTGCGCTGCTTGCCGTGCCGACCCTGCACGGCGCGATTCAATCATGGCGCGAACCGGTCAGAAACCGGCGCGTGCGCGCAATCACATGCGCTTCGCACCGGCTCTTTCACATCGTCGATCATGCCCGAAACGCAGCGCGGCGAGCGGCTCCCTGTTAACTCGCTGTTCCTCCCTGTTGGAGGGAACAGGGAGCATGGTGCCATATGATTGAAGTACAGGGATAATTTCTGGGTTTCCGGCCCGCCCTGCAACGACAGGATTTTTCGCCGGAAAACAGTGCGAAACAGGGAGTATCAGGGAATAACAGGGAGAAAACAGCGAGTGGTCGCCGGTCAGGCCTTTGTCGCCGTCACGAAATAATCGAGCTTCATGTCGTCCGATACAACAAAACCACGCGTCGGCGACAGCGACAGGCCGCGTATGTCGATCACCTTCAGCCCGGCAGCGTCGAGCAAATCGGTCAGTTCGTCGGGGGTCAGGAATTTCTCCCAGTCATGCGTGCCGCGCGGGATGCGCCCGGTGCCTTCGCCGATCGTGATCAGCGCAAGGCGCGACAGGGCAGTGCGATTGGGGGTGGACAGGATCAGCAAACCGCCCGGTGCCAGCGCGGCGGCAAGACCTGCCACGAACGTCGCCGGGGTCGTGACATGCTCGATCACCTCAAGGCTGGTGACAAGGTCAAAGCTTTCACCTGTCAGCGCCTCGATCCCGCCAGCGCGATAGTCAATCGTCAGCCCGGACAGGGCGGCGTGGCTGCGCGCTGCCGCGATATTCTCGGCGGCCGCGTCGATTCCGGTCACGGTGGCGCCCAGCCGCGCCAGTGGTTCGCACAACAGCCCGGCGCCGCACCCGACATCGAGCACGCGCTTGCCGGCGAGCGGCGTGAAGCTCGCATTGTCACCGCGCCAATGGGCGTCGATCTGCCCGCGCAGATACCCCAGCCGCGCCGGGTTGAGCTTGTGCAGCATCGCGGAACTGCCCTTGGGGTCCCACCATTCCGCTGCCATGGCGCCGAAATGCGCGGCTTCGTTCGGGTCGATTGTCGTCGGGGCGTTGGTCTGCATTTCGGTGTCCTGCGGTCGTCTTCGGCCAACCTGCCCCTTTGCGTCACCCCGGACTTGTTCCGGGGTCCACGGTGCCGCGCGTCAAACAATTGGTGAGTTTGCGGGACGGTGGATGCCGGAACCAGTCCGGCATGACGGTTGAGGCTGGTATCGGCAGACCCTAGCAACGGAGCCCATTGTGCCCAAGCGGAAGTTGCCGCTGCTTGTCATGGTTCATGCGTCGATAGATTTCCTTGCCGTGTTGCGATGCGGCAATTGCTTGCCTTGGGCGGGCGGCGTTTCTATCAGGCGCGCTCGTCGCAAGAGGGAGCACCCGTACCGGCCATGGCACGCATCGTGATGAAGTTCGGCGGCACGTCGATGGCCGGGATCGAGCGCATCCGGAACGTGGCTGCCCGCGTCAAGCGCGAGGTTGAGGCCGGGAACCAGGTGGCGGTGGTCGTCTCCGCCATGGCGGGTGAGACCGACCGGCTGGTCAATTTCTGCCGTGAAGCCTCGTCGCTCTACGATCCGCGCGAATATGATGTTGTCGTCTCCGCCGGCGAACAGGTCACGTCCGGCCTGCTGGCCATTGCGCTGCAGGCGGCAGGGGTCAAGGCACGAAGCTGGATGGGCTGGCAACTGCCGATCGCGACCAGCGCGACCCATGCGTCGGCGCGGATTGAGGACATCAACACCGCCGCGCTCGATGCGGCCCTGGCCAGTGGCGAGGTTGCGGTGATCCCCGGTTTCCAGGGTGTCGCTGAAGGGGATCGCGTGACGACCCTCGGGCGGGGCGGCTCGGATACTTCGGCAGTGGCGATCGCGGCGGCGATGAAGGCTGACCGGTGCGACATCTATACCGATGTTGACGGGGTCTATACCACTGATCCACGCATCGTGCCGCGCGCGCGCAAGCTCAAGAAGGTCACCTATGAGGAGATGCTCGAACTGGCGAGCGTCGGTGCCAAGGTGTTGCAGACCCGTTCGGTCGGGCTGGCGATGAAGGAAAAGGTCCGCGTCCAGGTGCTGTCGAGCTTTGTCGATGGTGACGCGGCGGACACGCTGCCCGGGACGATGATCGTGGGCGAGGAGGAAATTGACGATATGGAACGCCAGCTCATTACCGGCATCGCGCACGACAAGAATGAGGCCAAGATCACGCTGACCAACGTGCCCGACCGGCCCGGTGCGGTGGCGTCGATCTTCACCCCGCTGGCTGACGCGGCGATCAACGTCGACATGATCGTGCAGAACATTGCCCATTCCAATGGCTCGACCGACGTGACCTTCACCGTGCCTGCGGCGGATTTGCCGCGCAGCCTTGAGGTGCTTGGCTCGGGCAAGGACGCGATTGGCTATAGCGAGCTGATCCACGACACGCGCGTCGCCAAGATCTCGGTCGTTGGCGTCGGGATGCGCAGCCATGCCGGTGTCGCCAGCACAATGTTCAAGACGCTGGGTGAACGCGGCATCAATATCCAGGCGATCACCACCAGCGAGATCAAGGTCAGCGTGCTGATCGAGGAAGACTATACCGAGCTTGCCGTCCGCGTCCTCCACACCGCCTATGGTCTTGACGCGGAAGAGGTTGCGGCCTGATTTGGGTCTTTGGTTGCGGCAAGGGAGCTGATGAGCGACATGGACGGTACCATGCACGATGATATTCACGCATGGCTGGCGAGCCATGCGGCGGCCTGGAATGCCAATGATGTGGCGGGGCTGTTCCACGGTGCCCATCAGGGGCTGCACTGGATCAACGTTGTCGGGATGCACTGGCAGGGGCTTGAGGCCGCCAGGCACGCGCATGAGGTGTTCTTCCGCGTCATGTTCAACAATGTCTCGCTGACACTTGAGGGTGTCGAGAGCATTGTCGCGGTAGGATCTGACATGCGGATTTGCGTCGCGCGCTGGGCTTTGGGTGATTATTCGACCCCGATCGGTGACCGCATCATTGGCGAGCGCAATCGCATGACGTTGGTGTTCAGCGGTACCGGCACGGAGCTGCAACTGTGCCATGTCGCCAATATCCGCATAGACGCCAACGCAGCGGCTCACGACCCGGCAGCGCGAGCGGTCAGCTGACGCCGCTTGCCTATCGCGGGTTCGCCCGGCTAGGCAGCACGGCATGAACCAGATTTCACTTGGCGCCGGGCGCCTTCAGCAGCGCATGGCGCGTGGCGCGGCGTTCCTTGGATCGGACGTGGCGATCCTGTGTGGCGCAATGTCATGGGTGTCGGAGCGGCATCTTGTCGCGGCGATGTCCAATGCCGGTGGCTTCGGGCTGATCGCCTGCGGGGCGATGACGCCGGAGCTGCTCGATGCCGAGATTGCGGGCACGAAAGCGCTGACCGACAAGCCGTTCGGGGTGAACCTGATCACCATGCACCCCGGCCTGTTTGACCTGATCGAGGTCTGCAACAAGCATGGCGTGACGCATGTCGTACTCGCCGGGGGGCTGCCGCCGACCGGTTCTATCGACGCGATCAAGGCCAATGGCGCCAAGCTGATCTGCTTCGCCCCCGCGCTGTCGCTGGCCAAGAAGCTGATCCGATCTGGCGTCGACGCGCTGGTCGTCGAGGGCATGGAAGCCGGCGGGCATATCGGCCCGGTCTCGACCAGCGTGCTGGCGCAGGAGATCCTGCCCGAGGTTGCCGAGCAGGTGCCGGTGTTCGTTGCCGGTGGCATCGGCCGGGGTGAGGCAATCGCCGCCTATCTCGATATGGGCGCGGCGGGTGTTCAGCTCGGCACGCGCTTCGTCTGCGCGACCGAGAGTATCGCGCACGCCAATTTCAAAAAGGCCTTTATCCGGGCCTCGGCGCGCGATGCCACCGCGAGCGTGCAGATTGATCCGCGTTTGCCGGTCATTCCGGTTCGCGCGCTCAAGAACGCCTCAAGCGAGCTGTTCACCGCGAAGCAGCGCGAGGTCGCCAGATTGCTCGATGAGGGCAAGATCGAGATGATGGAAGCCCAGTTGCAGATCGAGCATTACTGGGCCGGAGCGCTGCGCCGCGCGGTGATTGACGGCGATGTCGAGCATGGCAGCATGATGGCCGGCCAGTCGGTCGGCATGGTGACGAAGGAAGAGCCGGTCGCCGAGATCATCGCCACGCTGATGGCCGAGGCGGCACAGGCGCTGGAGAAGCGGGCGGCCTGATGGAGACCGAGCGCGCCGGCCTGCCGATCCGCGCCTTTGCTGACCTGGCGGCTTGGGAGAGGTGGCTCGCCGCCGAGCCGCGATCATCGCGCGGCGTATGGCTCAAGCTCGCCAAGGCGGGTGCCGGGGTGCCATCGGTGGCGAAAGCGGCGGCGATCGATGGCGCGCTGTGCCATGGCTGGATCGACGGCCAGCTCAATCCGTTCGATGACGATTGGTGGCTGATCCGCTTCACGCCGCGCAAGCCGCGCAGCAAATGGTCGGAAAAGAACCGCACGCGGGCAATCGAACTGATCGCGGCGGGGCGCATCGCGGCGGCGGGGCAAGCCGAGATCGACGCGGCGAAGGCGGGCGGGCGATGGGATGCGGCCTATGCGCCGCAATCGACCGTGACGGTGCCTGACGACCTCGCGGCGGCACTCGATGCCGAACCCGGTGCGCGAGCGTTTTTCGACCAGCTCGATTCAGCCAACCGCTATGCGATTCTGTACCGGGTGCACGAGGCGAAGAAGCCTGTGACGCGCGCCGCGCGCATCGCGAAGTTCGTCGGTATGTGCGCGCGCGGCGAGACGGTGCACCAAGGCTGAGTTTTCAGCTCAGGAAATAGACCACCACACCGGCGGCGCAGCCGAACGCGGCGGCGATGATCAGGTTGAGGATGCCGACGACGAATGAGCCTGAGCGTTGGCGGCGCTGGAAGCTCGACCGTGAGCCCGGCTTGCCGAACTGGAGCTCGACCACGCCGGACAAGCCGCCGCCGATGGCGGTCAGCGCGAGTGTGGCCACCGCACCGGAGATGGTCTGGAACGCGATCGCGATTGGCAGGATTGCCCCGAAGGGCGCGGCCATGGCGAAGGCGGCGAGCAGTTTGGCGCCGTCCACGTCATCCTTCTCGACCGGGGCAACGGCGATCAGCTCGGGCGCATCCTCGGCGGAGACGGTCAGCCAGGTCAGGCTGCCGACCAATTGGGTTGCGACGAGCACGCTGGTGAAGGCGAGAACCGACGGCAAGGCAATGCTGTTGCCGCGGCCAAACGCAACCAGCACGATGGGCGCCATATAGACCAGCCGGAGCACAAGCTGGAAGGCCAGCGCGGGGTCGCGCGCGAGCAACCGCCATTCCTTGGCGAAGATCGCGCGGGTCAGCCCGGCATGGAACAGCCGGCTGGTTGCCTTGCCGCTGGCGCGCGCACGCGACAGGCGCATTCCCCCATCCTGATAGCCGGAGACGAAGCGGCGTTGCAGCGTCTGCCCGGCGAGCATGAACAGCAACACGCCGCCACCCACCAGGATGAACAGCGCAAGCGGATCACCGAAGGCGGCGCGACCGGGCAGCGCACTCAACCCGCTGCTACCATAACCGGCATCGCGAAGCCGTGTGAACAGCCCGCCCATTGCTGACTCGCCGCGCCCGCGATGCGAGACCAGTTGCGACACGATGAACACGCTGCCGCCGAGCAGGGCGGCGGCAATCTGGCCTACGGTGCGGGCGGCGCGCGGGCCGGCAATGCGGGCCAGGGTCAGCGTGATGGCGATACCGGTGGCGGCGGCGGCCAGCGCCAGCGCGAAGAGCAACAGGATAAAGCCAAGCAAGGCCGGGTGGCCGAGCAGGGTGATCGGCAGGAGGAAGGGCACGATCAGCAGCGCATAGGTCAAGGTGATGGCGCCGGTAATGCCCAGCAGCTTGGCAAGCAGGATGACCCGCGGTTCAATCGGTGCGGAGAACAGCAGGGCAAGGTCACCGGATTCGTACAGCGTGCGCTGGCTGCCGATCACCGCCTGGGTGGTCATGAAGGTGAAGCCGAACAGGCTCGCGACCAGGATGATGGTATAGGCGGTGCCGCTGGCCGGGATGGGATAGTCGCGCAGCACCCAGCCGAGCATCGTCCCCAGCGCGAAGAGCCCGAGCAACAGCACGATGCCGAGGATGCGGGTGGCAAGCCGCCTTGATCGCGTCCGCCAGGTCAGCGTGACCTCATGCCATGCCAGCCAGGCAAAGGAGCCGGGCCTGAGCAACGTGAATCTGCTCATGCGCCACTCGTCATGCGGATGAAGATGTCCTCCAGCGTCAGGCCCTCATTACCGGCATGATCGCGCAGTTCGGCGAGACTGCCCTCGATCAGCAGCTTGCCATCCGCGATAATCCCGATGCGGTCGGCCATGCGTTCGGCCACCTCCAGGATGTGCGTGGTGATGATCACGGTCTTGCCCGCATCAACCTGCGCGCGCAGCGCATCCTTGACGGCGCGGGCCATGTTCGCGTCGAGCCCGGTCAGCGGTTCATCAAGGATCAGCAACTGCGGGTCGTGGATCAGCGCCCCCGCCAGCGCGACCTTCTGCTTCATGCCGCGCGAAAAGCCCTCGCACCGCGTGTCACGCTGTTCCCACAGGTCGAGCCAGTGGAGCAGCCGTTCTGCCTCGCTCGCGGCATGATCGGGATTCATCCGCCACAGGCCTGCGATGAAGGCGAGATATTCGGTCGGGGTCAGCTTGTCATAGAGCATCGGTTCATCGGGCAGCCAGGCGGTTATCGCCTTGGCGGCCAGCGCGTCGGCCCGCGCATCAATGCCGAAGATGCGGATCGTGCCGGCATCCGGGGCGGTCAGGCCGGTGACCATGCGCAGGGTGGTCGTCTTGCCGGCGCCATTGGGGCCAAGCAGGGCATAGAGCTGGCCAGCGGCAATTTCGAGGTTGAGCCCGGTGATCACCGGTTTGTCGAATGCCTTGGCCAGGCCGTGAATGCTGAGTGCGGATGTGGTCATGCGCGTCAGCTTGCCCGGATGCGGGGTGTCGCGTCCAGCAAGAACAATGCCCTGCGGTCAAATAGGCTCAACCAAATATGCTCAACAGGGCATTTCCCGGCCCTCTTAACGCCGGTGCAGGGCACGCTGCGCCATGGCGGTCACGCAAGGGGAAGGCGGAGGAAGTAATGAACCGGCCCTGGTGGATTGCGACACTGGTGGTCGCGTTACTGGCGGTAGCAGCGCCATCGGTTGCGGCGCCGCGCAACGCGCGCGGATTTGCCTTCGCGACCAATGCCCATGTCCCGCTTGCGCCGGAAGGGTATCGGCGGGATCAGCCAGCCGCGTCCGATGTCACCCCTTGTCCTGTCATGGCGGGCGTGATCGCCCCTCACGGTGAGGCAGACCCCGCCGCGCCGGGCGGTGAGCCGGGCACGCTGCCGCACGGGCGCGCCGTTCCTGACTGTCAAGGCGAGGCCGCACCGCCGCCCTTGTGAGATTGGTGGCCATACCGGTCGCCGCGCCTGCGGGGACTGGCTGGCCCATCTGCCAATCTGTGCACCGCACACGGCGAACGGGGTTTCTTCGTTGCGCCTGCTCGGCTAACAGCCAGCGTTATGGCGCCAATGATGCACGATCAGCCGCTCGAAGGGCGCTTCGACGGATCGGAGCACCGCTTCCCGGTGCGGGTCTATTTCGAGGACACCGACCTGACGGGGGTGGTCTATCATGCCAATTATCTGCGCTACATGGAGCGGGCGCGGTCGGACATGTTGCGGCTGGTCGGCATCGACCATCGCGGTTCGATCGCCGCAGGTGCGGGCGGCTATGCGGTGAGCGCGCTGGCGATCCGCTATCTGCGCCCGGCGGCACTTGATGATAATCTTGTCGTTGTGTCGCGAATGACGCAATTGCGCGCCGCATCGGGGGTTATTCAGCAGCGAGTCATGCGCGGTGACACGATAGTGAGCGAGGCTGAAGTGACGGTGGCACTGGTCGGGCCGACAGGGCGACCGTTGCGTCAGCCGAAAGAATGGATTGCCGCCTTGCAAAAGGTCATGGCGCAGGGGGACGAACAAGCGTGACGGATTTCTTCTTGCATACCGATCCCGGCTCGATGTCGCCGGTTGCCTTGTTCATCCAGGCCGACCTTCTGGTGCAAATCGTGATGGGCGGGCTGCTGCTCGCCAGCATCTGGACCTGGGCGATTATCATCAGCTTCGCGCTGCGGCTGGGCCGGACGCGCCGCCAGACTGAGCGTTTCGAGCGTGATTTCTGGAAAGCCGATGACGTCGATGCCTTTCACCGCGCCGAGGCGGACAGCGAATTGCCGGTTGCCAAGGTGTTTTCCGCCGGTGTCGCCGAGTGGCGGCGCTCGACGGCGACGGGAACGGTTGATCGCGGCGGCACGCGCGAGCGGCTGGCCACGGCGATGGGCGCATCGGTGGCGAGCGAGATCGACAAGCTGTCCGACCGGCTCAACATCCTTGCCACGGTCGGATCGGTCGCGCCGTTTGTCGGGCTGTTCGGGACGGTATGGGGCATCATGAGCAGCTTCACACATATCGCGCAGGCGCAGAACACCTCGCTTGCCGTGGTCGCGCCGGGGATTGCCGAGGCCCTGTTTGCCACCGCCATTGGCCTGTTCGCTGCAATTCCTGCGGTCATCGCCTATAACCGCTTCAGCCACGGCATTAACCGCATCGAGGCACGGCTCAATCGCTTTGCCGATGGTTTCCACGCAACGTTGAGCCGCCAGCTTGAAGGCCAGCCGGTGCGCGGCTGATGGCGGTACAGCTTCCCTCGCAACGCGGTCGCGGGCGACGCGCGCCGATGGCGGAGATAAATGTCACGCCGCTGGTCGATGTCATGCTGGTGCTGCTGATCATCTTCATGGTCACGGCGCCGCTGCTGACCGCCGGGGTGCCGGTTGACCTGCCCGACAGCAAGGCCAAGCCACTTGAGCAGGACCAGCATCCGGTCGAGATTTCGCTGGATCGCCAGGGCCATATCTTCATCGACAAGCGCGAGGTGAGCGAGGGCATCCTGCCGGATTCGCTGGCGCAGATTGCGGTCGATCATCAGCTTGGCCAGCCGGATGCCAAGCCGCCGCAGATTTTTCTGCGGGCTGACCGGCACCTTGATTATGGCAAGGTCATGCGGGTGATGGGCGCGTTGAACAACGCCGGCCTTAATCGCGTTGCGCTGGTCACCGTGGGCGATGACGGCAAATAACGTGGCGGCGGCGACACCCTGATGGACCGCGCGGAAAAGGTCGGACTGGGCGTCGCCATTGTCGGTCACGCCATGTTGTTCGGGGCCCTGTCACTGGGTTTGCTGACGCGGCAGAAGCCACCGCCCGTGCCGCCGCCGCCGATCAACGTTTCGCTGGTCGACAAGGTCGCGCTGGATGCCACCGCGCCACAAGCGGTAACACCACCGGCGCAGAGCAAGGCGTCCGAACTGGGGACGCCCGAAGAGGCGCCTGCCGCGCCAGCCGAGGAAAGCAAACCCGAACCGGCGCCGCCCAAGCCGCAACCCAAGGCTTCGCCGCCGCCCAAACCGGTGCCAGCACCGGCGCCGCCGCAGCCGAAAAAGCCCGTTGCCCCGACACCGGACAAGGCAAAGGAGCCACCGCACCGTGAGGCCAGCACCGCAGCCAGGCCAACCAAGGCGTCGCCACAGGCAGCCGGGGCGGGTACCAAGCCGGGCAAGCGCACGCTGGGCGGCGATCTGGGCAATGTCATGCGCGGTATCGGGATGCAGCCGAGCAAATCACCATCGCAGGTGCCACAGGCCGCAACGATGAGCGCGCAGGCAGCGATGGATATTTCGTCAAAGATCCAGCAACAGGTGCAACCCTGCGCGAACCGGCAGGTAAAGCCCGGGCCGGGCGCCGAACGCATTCGCGTGATCATTCGCCTCAAGCTGCGGCGGGATGGATATTTGATCGGCAATCCGGAGGTCGTTGGCTATGATGGCGATGACGATGACAACCGGCGCTATCTTGATCGCGTGAAAGACAATGCGATTGCGACGTTCAAGGGCTGCGCGCCACTGCGCGACCTGCCGCAGGAGTTGTACGATGTTCCGCGCGGCTGGAGTGATTTCAAGATGCGCTACAAGCTGCCGGGTTGAGGAGAGTGGGATGAGCCTGATACGTCCGATGCTGATCATGGCCTTGTGTGCGGTGGCATTGCCCATCGCGGCCAGCGCGCAGCAATCCCCCCAGCCAGCCCCGGCGGCAGGTGGCCAGACGACACCTGGCCAGCAGCCGCCCGGCGACATGATTGTCGATGTGGTTGGCGGCACCTCGGCGCCGGCCCAGATCGCGATCCCACCAATGCCGACCGCAGCGGTGCAACAGACCGCCGCCGGATCGACCGATATGCTTGGCCGCGAACTTGCCAATATCGTGACGAATGACCTGAAGAATTCGGGGCTGTTCAAACCGCTGGCCGGGGAGGCGCTGCACCCGATTGGCTATGCCGAAGTGACCAGTCCGGGCTTTGACTATTGGGCCGGTGCCGGGGTGCAGGCGCTGGTACAGGGTTTCATCCGGGCCAATAGCGACGGCACGCTGACGGTTGGCTGTTATCTCTATGACACTGCCGCGCGCACCGAACTGACACGGCAGGGCTTTGTTGTGCCGCCGTCCGACTGGCGCCGTGCGGGCCACAAATGCGCCGATATGGTCTATGCCCGGTTGACGGGCGAAGGGCCGTATTTTGACAGCCGCGTCGTCTATGTCGCCGAATCCGGCCCCAAGGCGCACCGTATCAAGCGGCTGGCGATCATGGATCAGGATGGCGCGAATCACCGCTTCCTGACCAATGGCCAGTCGATTGTGCTGACCCCGCGACTGACGCCCGACCAGCGTTCGATTGTCTATATGAGCTATCTCAATGATCGCCCGGCGATCTATGTGTACGATATCGGGACGGGGCGGCAACGGTTGCTGGTGCCTGATACCAACCTGAATTTCGCGCCGCGCGTGTCGCCCGACAGCCGCTGGGTGCTGTTCTCGATGGCGATTGGCGGCAACACTGATGTCTATCGTGTGCCGCTGTCTGGCGGGACGCCGCAGCGCCTGACCGATGCGCCGGGCATCGACACCGGCGGGAGCTATTCGCCCGATGGCGCGCGCATTGTGTTTGAAAGTGACCGTTCGGGCAGCCAGCAGCTTTATGTGATGAATGCCGATGGTTCCCAGCAGCAACGTATCAGTTTTGCTGGCGGAAGTTACGCGACACCGGTGTGGAGCCCACGCGGTGACCTGATTGCCTTCACCCATATGGCGGGCAATTTCCGCATTGGTGTGATGAGCCCGACCGGTGCCGGCGCGCATGACCTGACCGATGACTGGCAGGACGAGGGACCGAGCTGGTCGCCCAATGGCCGGGTGCTGATGTTCTTCCGCGCGACCCAGGGCGGCAACGGTGTTGCCGATCTGTGGTCAGTCGACCTGACCGGTGTGGCGCAGCGCCGTATTCCGACGCCGCTGGATGGATCCGATCCGAGCTGGGGACCGTTACGCCCCTGACGCTGCGACGTTGACTCTCGTTAACCCAATCGCGACGGTATGGGGAAAGTTGTGTTCCCACCGTCACGACCTGATCGAAGGAGAAGCCTGATGGCCAGACTGACGACGATAATGCTGACGACTGCCGCGCTGGCGGCGATGACGACGGGTTGTGCCAAGAAGCACCCGGCTGAACTGCCGCCGCCAGCGGGACAGGACCGGCCAATGACGCAGCCAACAGGCCCTGGCTATACGCTCGGCTCGCGCGCCGATTTCGAGCACAGTGTTACCAGCAACACCGTTCACTTTGCGCTCGACCGCTATGACATTGACCCGCAGGCGCGGGCAATTCTCGACAGCCAGGCAACATGGCTGGCGAAATGGCCCAATGTCCCGGTCAGCCTTGAAGGCCATTGTGACGAGCGCGGTACCCGTGAGTATAATCTGGCGCTTGGTGATCGCCGCGCCAATGCGGTGAAGAATTATCTTGCCGCGCGCGGCATTGATCCGCGCCGCATCTCGACGATCAGCTATGGCAAGGAACGCCCGCTGGCACTGGGTTCCGACGAGGCAAGCTGGGCGCAGAACCGCCGCGCGGTGACCATCGTTCTGAACTGAGTACTTTCCTTTCCTTGCCGGGGATGGACCAGCCATGGAAGACGCCGCTTGAGGGATGCCTTGGGCGGCGTTTTCGATTCCGCTTGCGACTCGGTTAAAATCGATATAAATGTGATATCAGTTTTTAACTGGAGGTTTGCCACATGGCGAGCAATGTAACGGATCAGGGCGCCCGCAATACCGGGCTGACGCTGTCGAGCGAGCGACCCGCGCACACGGCAAGTGGCTATGTCATGCTGCTGGTCTTGCTGGCGGCCATCGCGGCCGGCGTTGCCGGTGCCAGCATGGTAAAGGCTGACCCGGCATGGGGCGGCATTTTGCTGACGACCGGTGTGCTGGTGTTTACCTTCGTCGTGTGCGGTTTCTACATGTTGCAGCCCAACCAGGCGGTGGCGATCACGCTGTTCGGTTCCTATCAGGGCACGGATCGCAACACCGGTTTGCGCTGGCTGTTGCCATGGCTGGGCCGCAAGAAGGTGTCGCTGCGCGCCAACAACATGATCTCTGAACGGCTGAAGGTGAATGACCAGCGCGGCAACCCGATCGAGATCGCCGCGCAGGTGGTGTGGCGTGTGACGGACACCGCACAGGCGCTGTTCGACATTGATGATTACAAGGCGTTTGTGATTGTCCAGATCGAGGCGGCGGTGCGCACCATTGGCGCGCGTTACCCCTATGATGATTTCGAACATCAGGAAGTTACGCTGCGCGGCAACCATGACCAGGTCGCCGATGAACTACGCACTGAGTTGATCGCCCGGCTGGTGACGGCGGGCGTGACGGTTGACGAATGTGGCTTCACCCACCTTGCCTATGCGCAGGAGATTGCCGGGGCGATGCTGCGGCGGCAACAGGCGCAGGCCGTGGTCGCCGCGCGCAAGACCCTGGTGGAAGGTGCGGTCGGTATGGTTGAGATGGCGCTCGACATGCTCAGCGAGAAGAATGTCGTCGAGCTGGACGATGAGCGCCGCGCGGCGATGGTATCGAACCTGATGGTGGTGCTGTGCGGGGAACGTGACACCCAGCCGGTCGTCAACGCAGGCACGCTTTACTGATCGGGCGGCGGTGACGGGTCCGGCAAAAAAAGCGTTTCCACTGCGCCTCGACCCCGCGCTCTACGCGGCGATCGAGCGCGTGGCGGCGGCCGACCTGCGCAGTGTGAATGGCGAGGTTGAGTGCCTGTTGCGCGAGGCGCTGGCCCGGCGCGGTGTGAAACTGACGGCGCCGGTTGCAGCAAAACGCGGCCGGCCACCCAAAGCGAAGGAGGAATAGGACGATGATGGGATTGCTGACGTCACGGGCGCGACTGCCCTATCTGCTTGCCCTGTCGGTGGTGATGCTGGCCCTTGGGGCGGTGGCGGTGTTGTCATGACGCTGCGGGATGCTGCGCCTGACCAGCGGGTCCGTGACGGTTATTGGTTCGTGCCCAAGCGCTTTGGCTATGGGGCGACGCCGGTGACATGGCAGGGGTGGCTGGTGACCAGTGGCGCTGTCGCGTTGGTGCTGCTGGCGCTGCGGCTGCTGCCGACCATGCCGGAAAAGACCCTCGTTTCGCTGGCGGTGCTTGCGGCGATGCTCAGGATTGCGGTGATCAAGACCGATGGTGCGTGGCGCTGGCGGCGCGGTAGCTGAATGCCGTATCGAGCAACCTTGCCAGCCGCAGGCCCCTGCTACTGGGTTTTTGTCGCGTATTCGGATGGGCAGTCGTCCTGCAAGTTGAGGCTTTCCGATCATCGGTGATCGAAGGCAGCTATTTCTCTGGTTCCCAGCCCAGCGTCTCCGCGTCGCTGAACGCCTTGGCATTCGCTGCCGCGAGCATCTTGTAACGTGGACGTAGCGCCACAGGCACGAGGGAAGGATTGGGGTATTTGTCGATGAACTCGGTTTGCATCAGCCCAGCAAGCGCGCTGCCCTTCTTGACTATCGTATAGGCGTCGCGCGGCACGACGGCCAAGATCACGTCGGCAACGTCGATCGCCTCCTGATAACGGTGCTCGTCGAGCAGGTAATCCATAACCGTGGTCGCCATTTCGGCGATAGTCTCGCGCTTGGTCAGCGTTCGCATATAAGCGCCGCTCTCAATTGCCCGATCGGTCATCGGCAGATTCTTACGATACCATTCGGTGCGCGCCTCGTGGCCGCCGCTGGTCGCTTCCAAATTATGGTCCACGCCGCTCGGATCGGTGTAGCGGATGAAGAGATGCAGCGGCGCGGTTGAGAAGTGGACGTTCAACCCGATCTCGTCGGCGACGATCAGGAACAGCGTTGGCATCGAGACGCAGTTTCCCTTCCGCGTCCGGAGGTAGGTCGATAGCAGGCGGCTCTTGATATGCCGCCCGAGTGGATCCTCGAGATCGTAGCTGAAAGCGCGATTGTAATTCCATGCGCCGCCGAAGTAGATTGCCTGGCGTGTTGCCGCGAGCTTGTAGGCGTCGTTCGGATCAGGGCCGGCCATCTGACGGGCGGCATTGACCAGCCGAGCGACTATTGCTTCGCTGCTCGTCGCATCGACCGAGGGATCGATCAGCTTCTCGAACGCGATCACCGCTTTGAAGTAATCGAGCTGCGATTCCGGTTGCCGAAGCGTCTGATGGACGACATACACCGGAGACGTTGCGGCAATCGGCATGGCGGCTTGCACCGTCTCAGGCGACAGAATTGGCAGTATAACGGCAAATAAACAAGGACGAAACATCGTTATACATCCTGCTTTCGCATTAAGCTCTGCGCTTGGTTTGTATCTGGTACAGACAACCTGATCTATCACTGATACCTGAGTTTTCTATTTATTTATCAAGATCGGAATACATATTACAATTCCCATGTTTCATCTGTAGCAATACCTGCGGATGTGGCTGCCGAGACGCGCTCTCCCTAAGATTATTTAACAAGGAGGCGCGCTCAATCTTTTTCCCGTCGCGGAATATCGAGCCGCTTCGGTATTCAACACTCATGATTGGAGAGCTGAGGCTGGGTTCTTGCCAATCCAAGCGGCACCAAGATCTTCCGAAAATCTCGCATGTAGAGGCGTTCGTCGCTGAAAAGACGGCTTCGACCGCAGACGATCACGAACTCACAGGCGAACCGCAATCATAGAGTGCTGGATACGCAACTCCGAAGAAAGAACGCTGATCATATGTTTTCAGTCACTGGTCGATTTTGGCCCCTGTTTTCCGACAAGGAATAGTGTATTGAACGCCAGACCTCTTGGGTCGAAGCTAATCTCTTTTACTCCGTGATCCGGGATATATGAATAATATAGTGGCATCGTATTTTTTACACCTTCACGGCGAATTAAATACCCGTCACAAGAATCATCTTTCGTGCATTTAGTCACTGCAAATGCTACGATGCCACACTGCAGCTTCTTAATATCAAGGCCGGATTTTTTCGGCAGTGCCATGACAAAATCACTACCGACAAGGCACGTTGCTATTGGTGTCTCTGACCTCGTCAATACCTCTGTTTCTTCGAAACCTTTTTTGACGATTTTACCGCTTCCATACACAACGGAGCCCATTGATACTGATTGTCCTTCAAAGAAGACGCCGTTGGTACGATCAGCAGAGAAAAAATCGAAACTATTTGGTTCGGTTGCAAAACTGCACCCGGCCAAAAGCACGACGATAACAATCGTCATTGCTCTGGCAATCTTCATGGTTTCAACAGTGCGTCTGCCGCATCATTGTAGGGCTTTTGGTGGTCTGTCCGACCTGGCTCCACCGCCAAAAAAGGCGGCGCCGTAGCACTAACCGCCGAAACGGTTTCATGAATTCCTTCATGCCCGATGACCGTGTCGGTAAGCTTGGCGCTCTGATTTAGGGCAGCTGCGAAAACCACCGTCGAAGGTTTGAATACACTTCCACCTGTTATAGCCGCCGCATTGCCCGATGATCCCCGCGGCGCATATGTCAGAATGCGAGTAGCGAGCGAGGCGCCGACCTCCTTTGCTGTGATCTTAAAAGAGGGTTGCCCCTTCACAGAAACGGTGGTGGATCTGTCCGATGTCGATAGCTTGTTCACATCCCGAGTATATCTCGCTTCGAATTTCCTGACAGCCGCGAGTTCTGTTGTAGTAAGCTTAGGCCCACCATCGAGCCTTATGGCATCGAATGTACAGGTCTGGTGCCCAACTTCGCCAACGCATTTCTCCCCAGAAGGATCGCGATTATCAACCGGATCATTGTTGACATATTCATAGAGATTGACTTGATCTTTGTATCCGATCGGATCGACCTGGAGAAACCGAGCCTGCGCGCCTGAAAATAGAGCCGATGAAACCAGCATGATCGTGACCGTGCAGCTATAAATTCGCCTCAGACTCATAAGCGTCTCCTTTGATCGGAGTACAACAACACCGTTTGAGTGAAGCGTCAATATGAAAATACATCAGAAATGAAGCTATTTATCGCCAATAATTGACGCTTTATCAAAAAGACATATGTTCCCTTTGATACTCGATCAGTTGTGACATGGCTTCTCTACCGCTCACGTTTGATTGTGCAGGTCTTACCACTTTGTATGAGCAGGTCCGGGGGCAACGCACAGCCCGCTTGCGACCTGTACACCGAACGGCCCGCTTTTTGTGTCGGTGGGGCGTCGGCGAAATCGGCAGCAACTCAGTTATCGTACCGACCAGAAGATGTTCATGCTGCCGCTACTGAGGCGGCTGAAAAAGTAAAGGCAAGCATCAGATTGGCGGTGGCGATGGGCGTCATGTGCGCAGTCATGACCGATGGTGGCTGACGCTGAAGCACTTTCCGTGCGTGGCGAATTGGGCGCCTGATCCGAAGGGGGCTGGCCCCTCAAGCTATTTGCTGAATGCCGTATCAAGCAACCTTGCCAACCGCAGGCCGCCGCGCTTGACCTGTAGCCGTGCGACCGGAACCAGGCGGCTGATGGTCGGGTTGTCGAGTGCCACGCGCGCAGGGTTGGGCGCGCAGGGATCACCGCCCAGCGCGGTTGCGTAAACCATGTCGCGTGAAACCTGCCAGCTCTCACGGCTCCAGTCGGCAATGGTGCCAGCGGCGGACCAGTGACGGGCCGGAGGTAATGGCGCGTTCGGCCAGCGGCCCGTCCCAGATGGCATGGAGGTTGAACCGCGCAGGCGCGTAAATGCCATAGGCCGCGCCAATGTCATTGCCGCCCTTGTCATCCTTCTCGCCAGCGTGAAGCGGCTGGTGCAGATCACCGACAAGGTGGATCAGGAACACCAGTGCCTGGACCCTGCCCTTCTGTGGCGCATGGCGGTCGCGCAGCAGCTTCACGTCGCGTTCAATCTGGGCCGAGACGCAATTGCCGTCCTTGCACGGTTCAACCAGCGAGAAAGGGCGGCAGACGCTGACATCCTGAAAATGCCAGCCATAGGCGTAACCGAAGCGTGGCTTTCCGTTGCTGTCCTTCAGCTTCTTGATGCAATCGGCCCAGGTGCTGGCGCTGTCGATGGTATTGGCCGGGCATTCCGGCGTGTCGAGCAGGGCGGTCCTTGCCAGCAGGTGCGTCACCGCGATTCGTGTCGCCGGCCTGACATTGGCCATGGCAATCCGGCCGACCGTTTCATGGCCATATTCCCAATAGGCCGCAGCAGGCGTGGACAGGCTGATTGCCGCCGTGAGGGCGGCAAGCGTGGCGGCGGGCAGAAGGCGGCTCATCCGCCCGACTATAGGGCAGCCAGAACCCTTAGGCTACGGCGCGCAGTGCCACATCTGCCCGTGCGACGACGGGCCTGAACACCAGCGAGAGCAGCAAGGGTTCAGGCTGTTTCATCGCCGGTGGCGGGACAAAGACCAGGCTGTTTTCCGAACATTGCCACAGGCCATCCGCCAGCGCGTTCATTGCATCATGCACCGGGATGGCAGCAATTGCGCGTGGTGGCGCCGCGTCGTCGCGCTGAAAATCGCTGACGCGGTAAAAGGCAATTTCATCGAACTGGACGACATTGGCGATCAGGCCAAGCTGGACGCCAATGCTGAATTGGGCAGCACCAACCGGGATGTTGAGCGCATAATAGCCCTCATGCGTGGCATGGGCATCGAGCGTGTTGACCATCTGGCGCGTGGCATCGACGAACAGGACCGGTACGGGGAGCGGCGCGACGTGAAAGTCGCTGGCGCGCAGGTCGAGCTCGAAGCAATTGCCGGCGAACAGCGACAGGTTGAGCGGCAGGCCGTGACGATGCAGTTCGCCCGGCAGAAACATCCGGTCGGTTGAACGCAGATAGGGCAGACCGCGTCGGCGCAGCCCGGCACCGGCGCCGTCGTCATCGACGAGGCCGACAAGATCATCGGTGCCGAGATTGACGTCATGCTGAAACGTGCCGAACAGCGCGATTTCATCAGCCTGGGGCAGGAAGAGCAACCGCCCGAGTATGGCAATGGCCATGCGGCGGCGTGCCTCGGCATCGTCGGACATGGGTGGCCGATGGACGGCGGCGGGCGCCGTGCGGGCAAAGGCGATAACGCCCGCCTGGACAGCATCGCGCGTTGCTGCCTGATCCTTTGGCACGCGGTTGGCGCGGTAGATGGTGCGGCCATTTTCGGCATAGTCGATGACCGAGCCGGTGCCGGAGGTGGCGACCTGTTCGACAATGGCGATCTGGCGGCTGAGCGCGGCGAGGGCGCGGTGGTGGTAATGGCGCGAATCAAACAGGCCGCGCTTGGCGGTGGCGAGCGGCCCGCTGTCGCGCAGCAAGAGGTAGCGGCCCTCAACCGTGACGCCGAGCGCCTGTTCAAGCAGCGGCGTGATGAGGCGCTGGACACTGCCGTGATAACCGAGATCGACCAGCATCACGACATCGCCACGCGCTACCTTTCCTTCGCGCTCGACATGCGCGACGAGGCGCCTGGCGAAGCTGGTGCTGCGCGTGATGACGCGGCGAAGATGTTCGGGCTGAACGACGTTGCGGCGGAAAGCGCTTCCGGTGGCGCCAATCTTGCGCGCCTCGACCTCGGAAAAGCCAAGCTGGGGCGCGAGTGCATCGAGCCGCCCCGTTTCCTCAGTATCGAGATAGTCATGCACGGCAGCCGCGTCACAGAAACTGGCGCGGCGGGCGGTGAAGCGGCTGATGGCGATGGCAGCGCCCGTGCCACCCCGTGCCTCAAACACACGTAATGGCAGGAAGCCGTCACGCATCAGGAACAGCGGCTTGACCGGGCGGCCGGTCTGCGCGGCGAGCGAAGCTGCCTCGTCTTCAATCCAGCGCGCAAAGGCGTCGAACACCGGGCCGAACACATCGTGGCCGACGCACCATGCCGGGTCGTTATCGGGACGCAAGGCGAGCGCGGCGCGGTGCGGCTGGATCGCCGGTTTTGAAACACGGGTCGCTGGGTCCAGCATGACGGATGCTGCGGCTTCCAGCCGGAGCCGTTTGCTGGTCTGCGCGTCGA
Source organism: uncultured Sphingomonas sp. (assembly GCA_963422345.1). Lineage (GTDB taxonomy): Bacteria > Pseudomonadota > Alphaproteobacteria > Sphingomonadales > Sphingomonadaceae > Sphingomonas. Next base: position 44,495 of record OY729425.1, on the reverse strand, counting down.
ACTGCTCGATATGGACGGCGTGCAGGCCGGCAGCGTCGGCCGCTTCTCCATCGGCGTGCGGATTATCGCCGACATGGAGGATGGCGGAGGCGGGGACGTTCAGCGCGGCGAGAACGGGTTTGAACAGACCCTCACTTTTGGAAAGTCCGTATTCGGACGAACAGAAGATGCGATCAATCTGTGCCGCAACATCGTCTCCTGCGGCACGGGCGATCAGTGCGCGGAGTTGCGGTTCAGACAAATAGGTGTCGCTGACCACGATGACCTGCAGCCCGGCTGCCTTGGCCGCCGAGATCAGGGCGACGGTGGGGGCGAAGGCATAGCAATGCCGTGCCTCGAGTTCGAGCTCGCGCGCGACACCGACGGGATTGGGCTGGCCGGTAATGGTGTGGTGGATTTCTTCCAGTGAGACCTCAGCGCGGCCATCACGGCGCGCACGGTGGCGGCGCGCGGTTTTTTCCGCCGCGACGCGCCCTTCGATCCCGCCGCCGGCATCGCCGAATTCAGCAAACACATCCTGCGGCAACTGGGTCGCGCGCCACAGCAATGTATCGAAACAATCGAGCGATAGCAGCCTGATACCCGTCGGCGCGCGACCAAGCAGGGTCGCGATCTCGTGCGGGCGAATGGTGGTCGTCATGGCAAATCCCCATCACCGGGCACGGTACCCGGCACGATCGGGTATCGGTGAAAGCCGTTGCTGAAGCGTTAACCATGTTGTGAGTCGGGCTGCTTATTCGTCTCCATAGATTGCCACGATGCGCGAACCGTCTGACGCGACGCGGCCACGGTACATGCCGGGGGTGGAGAAATGCCATGCCGGTACGCCATCAGCGCCGGCAACGATGACCCCGCCAGTGCCACCAAGCGCGGTGACTTCGGCCATCACCGCGTCGGTTGCGGCCTGGGTGCCCTCACCGGCAAGGCGGATGCGGGCGGCAATCTCATGCGCGACCCCGAGGCGAATGAAATATTCGCCCGCGCCGGTGCATGACACAGCGCAGGCACGATCATCCGCATAGGTGCCAGCGCCGATCAGCGGCGAGTCGCCGATCCGGCCCCAGCGCTTGCCGGTGACGCCGCCGGTCGAGGTTGCGGCGGCGACATGGCCATGGCTGTCACAGGCAACCGCGCCAACCGTGCCATATTTCATGTCGACATCGAACTTGCCGCCACCAGCGATGAGTTCATCGAGTTGTCGGCGCCGTTCAGCGGTGGCGAACCAGTCGGGACCGGCCTGTTCCAGGCCATGTTCGCGCGAGAAGCTGTCCGCGCCGCTGCCCCCGAGCAGGACATGCGCGCTTTGTTCCATCACCGCGCGCGCCAGCGTGACCGGATGACGCGTCGCCGTAACCCCGGCGACCGACCCGGCGGCACGCGTTGACCCATCCATGATCGCGGCATCAAGTTCATTGCTGCCCTCAAAGGTGAAGCATGATCCGCGCCCGGCATTGAAATGCGGATCATCCTCCAGCACACGCACCGCCGCCTCAACCGCATCAAGCGCCGCGCCGCCGCCACCAAGGATGTGCGCACCAGCATCAAGCGCACGGCCCAGCGCAGCGCGGATGGCGGCGTCAGCCTCGGCGCTGGTCCCGTCACGTTCGATCCGGCCGGCGCCGCCGTGGATCACCAGCGTCCATATGTCTGTGTTGGCCATGTCACGGGGCCGTAGTGCGATAGGGTGTGCGCTTCAACCCGATCAGCGGGCGAAGCAGGGTAATTTGGCGCCCGATCAGATAGAAAGCCCAGCAACCGGCGATTGTTACCGGCAGCAGGATGGCGAATTCGGCAAGCGGATCAAGCCGCAGCGGCAACAGCCAATATTCGGTCAGGATGATGATCGTCTGATGGATGATGTAAAAGGGAAACACGGCCTCTGCCAGGACGGTGCGCCACACGCCATCACGGTTGAGGAAGCGATCGGCAATGCCGATCAGCGCGGCAATCGCCGCCCAGGTATCGATCACCCGCGCCAGCCGGGACAGGCGCGTCAGATTGGCCCAGGACAGGTCGTGGCCAGCGAGCGTGATCTGATAACCAGCAATTGCCGCGACGCTCAACCCGGCAAGGATGAGATAGCTGGCCAGCGCGATGGCCGCCGAAAGTTTCCAGTGTCGCGCCAGGCCGTCAATCACACGCGGCGATCCGGCAAGGCCAAAGCCGAACAGAAAGGCCGGAAAATACTGCGCATGGGCCAGCGAATCGCCGACCAGATCCTGTGTGTCAGCAATGCGCTGAAACAGCCAATATTGCGTGACCAGCAGGAAGCCGAGCGGCAGCAACAGCGCGCGGCGGCTGCCAAAGACATGGTCAAAGGCGCGCTGCACCCATGCGGTGCCGGGCAACAGCATCAACAAGGCGAGGACGAGCGTGTAGCTCCACAGATAGCCGATGAACCAGAGATGGTTCCAGCTCGGCATGGTGATGCCGGACAGCGTGGTGAAGCGGAAATAGTCGTGCCACCAGAACCAGATGAAATCGCGCGCATAGCCATGCTGGGTGGTCAGCTCGACCCAGATTTGCGGTGGCACGATGACCATCACGCCGAAAGCGAGTGGCACCAGCAACCGCGCGTTGCGGTTGCGCACGAAACCCCGGATGCCAGCCGATTTGGCCAGCAGCGCGCGACTGGCGAACCCCGAGACGACGAACAGCAAGGTCAGCCGCCACGGATTGGTCAGCAGCAGCGGCACCTCGACCCACGCCGCCGGCTGTGCCGTTTTGACGTGGAAGCCCCATGGCACGAAGACCATGCCGATATGATAGAGGATCAGCAGGGCGAAAGCGCCGATCCGCAGCCAGTCCATGCCATAATGGCGTGTCCGCAGTGTGGCGGCGTTGCGCTCCGTTGGCCCGGCGCTCGCTTGGACCGCTGGCGTCCGGGGGCGTGATTCGTTCATTGCATCATGCGGTAGCGGCGTGTTTGCCCAGCATCAACCCAGGCGCAAGCGAGCGCTATCGCCGTAGGGCGCAGACGCGCTATAGGGGCGGCGAAGCGTAAGGAAGAATCTCCATGTCCGTCCGTCCCTGGCGCGATATCGCGCGTCGTACCAGCCGCCAGATCATGGTCGGCAACGTTCCCGTCGGCGGCGATGCGCCCGTGACGGTGCAGACGATGACCAACACGCCAACCTCTGATCCGCGCGCGACGATTGACCAGATCCGCCGCTGCGAGGATGCCGGCGTCGACATCATCCGCGTGTCGTGCCCGGATGTTGAGAGCACCGCCGCGCTCAAGCAGATTGTCCGCGCCAGCCGCGTGCCGATCGTCGCTGACATCCATTTCCACTACAAACGCGCGCTGGAGGCGGCGGATGCCGGCGCGGCGTGCCTGCGCATCAACCCGGGCAATATCGGCTCGGAAGCGCGGGTGAAGGAAGTGATCAACGCGGCCAAGGCCAATGGCTGCGCGATCCGCATTGGCGTCAATGCCGGCAGTCTTGAGAAAGACCTGCTCGAAAAATATGGCGAGCCGTGCCCCGAGGCGCTGGTTGAGAGTGCGCTCGACCATATCAAGATCCTGCAGGACCATGATTTCCACGAGTACAAGGTTGCGGTGAAGGCATCCGACCTGTTCCTCGCGGCCGCCGCCTATCAGCAGCTCGCCGAAGTGGTTGATTGCCCGCTGCATCTCGGCATTACCGAGGCGGGCGGTTTCGTCGGTGGCACGGTGAAGAGTGCGATCGGGATTGGTTCGCTGCTGTGGTACGGCATTGGCGACACGATCCGCGTTTCACTGTCGGCTGAGCCAGAGGAGGAAGTCCGGGTTGGCTTTGAGATCCTCAAGGCACTGGGCATCCGCAATCGCGGTGTGCGCGTGGTGTCCTGCCCAAGCTGCGCACGGCAGGGCTTTGACGTGATCCGCACCGTCCAGGCGCTGGAAGAGCGGTTGCAGCATATCCGCACGCCGATGTCGCTCAGCGTGCTCGGTTGCGTTGTCAACGGACCGGGCGAGGCGCGCGAGACCGATATTGGCCTGACCGGCGGCGGCAATGGCAAGCATATGGTCTATCTGTCGGGCGTGACCGACCATCATGTGCAGAGCGAGGACATGATCGAGCATATCGTCAAGCTGGTCGAGGCGAAGGCCGCCGAGATCGACGCGGCCGATGCGGCGCGTGAGGCGGCGGCGGCGTAGCGCCAATGCGGAAGCTGGTGGATTGGGCTGCGATCAACGCGGCAGAGGCACTGTCTGATGCGATTGAGGCGGCGTGGGACGCAGATGACGACAAGGAGCGCGCCAAGCGCGCGCGCCAAGCGCGCGCGCAAGGTACTGGCGCTCGATGCCAATGCGCTGGATGGCTATGTCATCCTTGCCCAGGCTATTGAACAGCCGAGCGAACGTCTTGCCTTGTTGTTTGAAGCGGTACGACGCGGGCGGCGACAATGGGCGGATGCCATCAAACGCCCGAGCAGCCATGATTTCTGGCTCGACTTCGAGACAAGACCCTTCATGCGCGCGTTGCACCTGCTTGCCTTGGCATTGTGGGAGCACGGTGAGCGGGTCGAAGCCATTGCCGAAGCCGAATCGCTGTTGCGTCTCAACGCCAACGACAACCAGGGTATCCGCGAATTGTTGTGGGCATGGTACCCCGTGGTCGGTGACTGGGCAGCGATGGAAAAGTTGCTCAAGCGCTACCGCAAGGATTGGAGTGTCGCCTTCCTGTACGCACGCTGGCTGGTCGCATTTCGGCGGGGTGAGGTTGATGCGGCGCTTCTTGCCGAGGCGCTGGAGGTGAATCCCCATGTGCCGGGCTTCCTCGCTGACCCCGATAAACCGATCGAGCAGGATGAGGATGAGACCGTGTTTGCGGGCTATGTTCTCAGCGGCTCAGTTAACGAGGCGGCGGGCTATGCAGAGTTGATGCACGAAGGCTGGCAAGCGGTACCTGGCGCAATCGAGCGGCTTTTGGCGGATGTGCGCCAGTTGGCGAGCGGAGAGCCGCGTTAGCCAAGAACTAACGGATTGGTTGTAGGGGAAGGGGCATGAAATGGGCCTTACCCCTTGTGATCGCTGTCGGTCTGATGATCGGCCTGTTGATTCCCCGTGCCGCTCCGCCGGTCGTGCCAGCGGCGGCGGTGGCAGATGCGCCCGCCGCGCCGGGCGCTGCCCATGCCGGGGCGGGTACGGCGCCGTCGCCGGAGGCGAGTGCTGCGGCTGTTCAACCCGTCGGGCAAGCAGAGTCGCAACCGCAGCCACAACCCGTGCCAAATGACAGCGTTATGGGTGAGACGGCAATGCCGCCGCGCGACAGCCACGGGGTGCCACCCCCGATCAGTTGAGCACCCTATCGCCAGTGCGACACTGCACAGGCGGTGACGTAGCCTGAATGGCGCGCTATCGGGCAGCGATGAAAAGCCCGAATGCCCTGATTGCCTTTGCCGTCGCGACGCTCGGCATTGCCGTGTTCTCGTGCATGGACGCGGTGATGAAGGGGCTGAGCATCGCGATCGGCGCCTATAATACGTTGCTGTGGCGGAGTTTTGCCGGTGCGGTGATCAGCGGCGTGCTGTTCCTTGCCACGCGCGCCGCCTGGCCGTCACGCAGCGTGATGCGAATCCATCTGGTGCGCGGCGCGGTTTCGGCGGTGATGGCGGTGACGTTTTTCTGGGGGCTGGCGCGCATTCCCATGGCGCAGGCCATTTCTCTGGCCTTTGTGGCGCCGCTGCTGGCGCTGTTCCTTGCCGCCGTGCTGTTGAAGGAGCGGATCAGTCGCATTGCGATTTTCGCGTCGCTGCTGGCACTGGTTGGCGTCGGGGTGATCCTGTTGGGGCAGGCGCAGGCGCAACTTGGCCACCAGGCATTTTCCGGCGCGATTGCCGTGCTGCTCTCGGCGGTGTGCTATGCGTGGAACATCATCCTGATGCGGCAACAGGCACAGGTCGCCGGGCCAATCGAGATCGCCTTTTTCCAGAGCGTGATCGTTGCCGCATTGCTGGCGCTGGTCGCGCCGTGGCTGGCCGTTGTACCGGCGGCCCATCATGCTCCGGCGCTGGTCGGCGCGGCGGCGATGGCGACCATATCGCTGCTGCTCTTGTCCTGGGCCTATGCCCGTGGCGAGGCGAGCTATCTTGCACCGACGGAATATACCGGCCTGTTATGGGCGGCGCTGTTCGGCTGGGTGATCTTCAGCGAACCGCTGTCACCCTATACGCTGGGCGGTGCGGCGTTGATCATCACCGGGTGCATTCTCGCCGCGCGCAATCGCCCGGGGCATATTTCGGACACGGAGGCAGCGATATGAGTGTGACGATCCGCGCGGCAGCGCCCGGCGATGTGGCGACGATCCTGCGTTTTGTGCGCGAACTCGCCGAATTTGAGCGCGAGGCCGACAAGGTCGTCGCGACCGAGGCATTGTTGCATGAGGCGCTGTTCGGCGACCGCCCGGTGGCGGAGGCGGTGATTGCGGAGCGCGATGGCACGCCACTCGGCATGGCGCTGTTCTTCCATAATTTCTCGACCTGGACCGGGTGGAAGGGGCTGTACCTGGAAGACCTGTACGTCACGCCCGAGGCGCGCGGATCGGGGGTTGGTGGCGCCTTGCTGCGGCACCTTGCGGGCATTGCGGTTGATCGCGGTTGCACCCGGTTTGAATGGGCGGTGCTCGACTGGAATGTGCGGGCGATTGAATTTTATCGCTCGATGGGCGCCGAGGCGATGGACGAATGGACCGTCAACCGCGTTTCCGGTGACGCGCTGACGAAACTGGCGGGTCGCGGCTGATGGCGTGGCTGTGGCTGGTGATTGGCGGGCTGTGTGAGGTCGGCTTCACCACCTGCCTGCGCCATGTCGATGGCTTCCGCAACCTGCCCTGGACGCTGGGTTTCCTGGTCTCGGTGATCCTGTCGATGGGGCTGCTGGAGCTGGCATCACGGTCAATCCCGATGGGCACGGCCTATGCGGTGTGGGGCGGGATCGGCGCGCTCGGCACGGTGGTTGTCGGCATCGCCTGGTATCAGGAGCCGGCGAGCCTGCCGCGCTTGCTGCTGATCCTCGGCGTGGTGGGGTGCATTGCCGGGCTGAAGCTGACGGGCGGGCGCTGATGGCGTTTGATCAGGCGCTGGTTGACTGGGTGGAGGAGGCGATGGCGCCGCTCGGCACGGTGTCGTTGCGCAAGATGATGGGTGGCGCGACGCTGTACCTCGACGGTACGATCTTTGCGATCATCGCCGATGACCTGTTGTGGCTCAAGGCCGATGCCGAAAGCAATGCGACCTGGGACGCGGCGGATTGCCCGCGTTTCACCGTCGCTTTCAGGGACGGCAAGGTCGACACGATGAATTACCGGCGCGCGCCCGATGACGTCTATGATGACGCCGATGCGTTGCGCCAATGGGCCGCGCTTGGTGTCGCGGCGGGGCTGCGCGCGCCGGTCAGGAAGAAGAAGCCAAGGTCATAGCCAACCCCCTCCCACGCCGGGGAGGGGGCAGCGCGCCTCAATCCTTCTTCTTTTTCTTCTTCTTTGCGGCCTTGGCGGCGTCGATTGCCTCGATCACGATGCGGCGCGCTTCCTCGGCATCACCCCAGCTGCCGATCCGCACCCATTTCTCGGGCTCGAGATCCTTGTAGTGGGTGAAGAAATGCTCGATCTGCGCAAGCACGATTGACGGCAGATCCTGCCGCTCACCAACATCGGTGTAATAGGGGAAAGTGGTATCGACCGGCACGGTGATCAGCTTTTCATCGCCGCCAGCCTCATCTTCCAGCTTGAGCACGCCGATCGGGCGGACACGCACGACGCAGCCCGGAATGAAGGGCGAGCGCGCAATGACCAGCGCATCAAGCGGATCACCATCGGGTGACAGGGTGTGGGGAATGAAGCCGTAATTGGCCGGGTACCGCATCGGCGTATGGAGGATGCGGTCAACGAACAAGGCGCCCGATTTCTTGTCGAACTCATATTTCACCGGTTCGCCGCCAACCGGGACTTCGATGATGACGTTAAGGCTGTCTGGCGGATTGTCGCCGACGGGGATCAGATCAATGTTCATGGCTCATGGCTCTGCTGCAGGCCGTGCCCCCCGGACCGGTCAAAGGCCGGGGGGGCCTGAACCGGATCAGCGGGCGCGGTGGTGGGTGGCTCCCCTCACTTTGCTGCCAGCAATCGGTCGAGACCTGTCTCGCCGGTGCCGATCTTTTCGAGGTGCGGATAGCGGAGCCCGCCATGATAGTCGATGGCGATATCACGCAACCGGTCGCCGGCCTTGATCAAAAGGTGGATCGGTTCCTTGCTGTCCTTCGCCAGGGTGATCGCCGCCTTCATCCGTTCATCCGACCACACCATGCCGTTGACGCCAATGATGCTGTCGCCAATGGTCAGGCCCTGTTTGAAGGCCGGGCCGTCCCACAGCACGCTGGTCAGCTCCCCGAGCGGGTTGACCGCGAGACCGACAGAATAGGTGTAGTCGCTGACCTTGCGGGTGCGCTCGCCCTGCTTGAAGGTTGGTGATGGCGTGTCGGTGTACACCAGCCGATAGCCATTGCGGGTCAGCCCGGTGAGCGGTGCGCCGGCGGCATGTTCGGTCAGACGCTGGTTGAGCAGGCCCTTCCAGTCATAGGGGACGATCCCGGCGAGGGTCGCGGCAACATCGTCGAGCGTGTAGGTCACCTCACCCCAGTCGCCGTCATTGATGCCGAAAAAGGCGCGGGCGAAATCGTCAATCGATTTCGTTCCCTTTGACTGTTCGCGCAGGATCGAATCGACCTCAAGCCAGACAAGCTGGCCTTCGGAATAATAATCCTCACTGCGTTGCCAACTGGTCCAGCCCTTGGGGCGGCGCTGCGAGATGATCGGGTCATTGGTCGTGTCGAGCAGGGCGCGCCAATGTCGTGCCGGGTTGGTATCGTAGAGCGCGGCAGTGGCAGCGATCTGGTCGAGCGTATCCTGCTTGGAGACGAGGCCCGAACGCGCCTGCAGGACATAACCCCAGAACTGCGTCTGCCCCTCATAGACCCACAGCAGCGAACCGCGCATCGGCGTGCGATAATCCGGCGTCCACAAGTCAGCGCCGCGCCGGAACTTGCCGTCCCAGCTATGGGTGAATTCATGCGGCAACAGGTTGCGCGAGCCGGTGCTGGTTTCCCATTCGGTGAAATAGCCCGGGCGCGTACCGTCCTCTGAACTGCGGTGATGCTCAAGCCCGATCCCGCCAAGCTGATCGCTGATCGACAGCAGGAAATGGTAATTGTCGTAATGCTGCGCGCCAAATGCCTTCACTGCCTGTTCGACGAGCCGGGTGTGTGCGGCAATCTGTTCCGGCTTGGCCGCAAGCTGTTCGGGCGTGTCGGCAAAGACATCGAGTGTGACGCGCGGCGTCAGCGCGAACGCCTTGTAATAGCGCCCGGCAAGGATCGGGGAATCGACGAGCGTTTCATAGCTCGTCTTTTCATAGCTGTAGGTTGAGCCGGTCGCGGTTGAGGGCAGCCCGCTGGCGGCGGAAAAGCCGTCTGGGAACCTGACCGTCATCTTCACCGGAATCTGTCGCGTGAAATAGCCAGCGGGGTACAGGCTCATCGAGTTGGGCTGGAGCCGCAACATCGCCGGGCTGGTGACGATGGAACCCTGGTCAGCCTTGGTCGCCGAAATGAACTGCAGCTCAATGTCGAGCGCGCGCGCGCCCTGTGGCACGTCGATATGGTAGGCGAACACATCGACCGGGTCGCGGGTCCATTCAATCGGCTTGCCGCCGCTGCTGATCCGCACCCCGGCCAGCTTGTCGAGTTCACCGCGCGGACTGTGTGCGCCGGGCAGCCATTTCGGGAACAGCAGGACCATATGCCCGCCGCCACGGACGGTCAGCGTTTCCTTGACGTTGAAGATGCCGCGTTCGGTATCGGTCGCATCAATGTCGAGCGTCATCATGCCGGGATAGGGCACATCGCGCGCCGCCGGGATGGTGTCGGTCCAGCCCACCGGCTGCGGCCGGGAGTTTTCAGCAAATACCGGCGAGACGGCGGCAGCCGACGACAACAACAGGGCGGCGAGCAGCTTCACATTCATGCATCAGCTTTCAGAGAGAGCAAGAGAATGACGTGATCTATCCAACTGTCACACAGGCGTCCATATGCCGACCTCACGGGCCGATTGGGGGAGCGGACTGGTGCCGCTACAGAAATGCGCCGTTTCGCGCATTGCCAAACGGACTGTCAGCCGCCGCCGAGCGAGTTGATCGTAAAGGCAAGCACGCCAAGGTTGAAGACAAAGGCGGCCAGGCAATGGCCGAGTGATACCATCCGCATCCGCCGCGATGATATTTCGACATCGCTGGTCTGGAAGGTCATGCCGAGCGTGAAGCTGAAATAGACAAAGTCCCAATAGTCCGGCTCGGCACATTTCGGGAATTCCAGCCCGCCCGTGTCATTCCCGTCACCATCACAGTCGGAATAGAAGAGATGGGCATAATGCAGCGCATAAATGGTGTTGGAGAACAGCCAGGCCAGCACCAGCGTGGCGATGACCAGGGCGATGATCCACGGGTCGTTCTTGCCCTGTAATTCCTTTGCCACGGCAACGAGGATGGTGATCATCGTCACCCCGGTAATGCCGAGCAGGACGGTGCGGTTGGCGTCATTTGCAGCGGCGGATTCGCGCATCTGGGCGGCTGTTCCCCGGCGGTGCAGCGGCCAGATCGCGATCAGGAACACCAGGCTCGACACATCGAACGCCAGCATCGTGCCGCGCCCCCAACCAAAGGGCGGGATCGCCAGATAGAGCCCGGCGATGAACAGCGCGAGGAACATCAGGAAGCGCGGCGGCGCGATTTTCTTGCCGAGATGGGCGGTGATGCGCGGCATTCTCACGTCCTGTTCTTTGCCTCATCCCCAAGGGTGAGAGGTGATTTCTCACGTGGTGCTAGCGCTTGGCCGCGCGCTCGACTAGAGAGCGCCGCCAATATGGCGCGTATAGAGACCCCCCGCCGCGTTCGCGGCACCCAGGACATTTTCGGCGACGAGCAGCGCCGCTTCGCGCGGGTGCTTGAAGGCTTTGACCATGTCCGGCGGCTCTATGCCTTTCAGCGTGTCGAAATCCCGATGTTTGAAGACACGCAGGTCTTTGCTCGCTCGATCGGCGAGACCACCGATGTGGTGTCGAAGGAGATGTACACCTTTCCCGATCGTGGCGGTGATTCGCTGACGCTTCGGCCGGAGTTCACGGCGGGTATTTGCCGCGCCTATCTGACCGAGGGGTGGCAGCAATATGCGCCACTGAAGCTTGCCACCTCGGGCGCGGTGTTTCGCTATGAGCGGCCGCAAAAGGGCCGGTATCGCCAGTTTCACCAGATCGACGCCGAGATTATCGGGGCCGCCGAACCGGCGGCGGATGTCGAATTGCTGGTGCTGGCCGACCAGTTGCTGCGCGAGCTCGGCATATCCGATGGCGTGACGCTGCAACTCAATACGCTGGGCGATGGCGAGACCCGCGAGGCATGGCGTGCGGCGCTGGTTGCGCATTTCGAGGCGCATCGCGGCGGCCTGTCGGAAGACAGCGTAACCCGGCTTGACAAGAATCCGTTGCGCATCCTCGACAGCAAGGATCCGCGCGACCGCCCGATTGCTGACGCGGCACCTGATATTGACGCCTATCTGACGCCGGAAGCGCGGGCGTTTTTTGACGCGGTGACGGCGGGGCTGGATGCGGCGGGCGTGGCATGGACGCGCAATGCGCGGCTGGTGCGTGGACTGGATTATTATCGTCACACCGCGTTCGAGTTCGTTACCGACCGCTTGGGTGCGCAGGGTACGGTGCTGGCCGGTGGCCGTTATGACGGGTTGATCGGCTCGCTCGGCGGGAATGAGACGCCGGGCGTGGGCTGGGCGGCGGGTGTCGAGCGGCTGGCGATGTTGATTGATGAGCCGGCGGGCGAAGCGATTGACGCGGTTATCGTGCCGATGGGTGACGCTGCTGTTGCCCGTGCGCCTGGCGTGCTGGCCGGGTTGCGGCGCGCTGGGCTTGCCGTCGATATGGCGTTCAAGGGTAATATGAAGCGCCGGTTGGCAAAAGCGGACGCGCAAGGCGCGCGCTTTGCGGTGATCATCGGTGACGATGAACTGGCCAAGGGTGTCGCGGCGGTCAAATCGCTGGCCGATGGTACGCAGTCCGAAATTGCCCTTGATGGGCTTGCTGCCGCATTGGCGGTGTCATGACCCGTATCTCCGCTGACCGGATTGCACAGATTGAGGCGCGGCGCGACGAGTTGCAGGCGCTGATGGCGACCGGCGATCTGGCGTCCGACCGGTTCGTCGCGGTTTCGAAGGAATATGCCGAGCTTGAGCCGGTGGCGCGGGCGGCGGGTGAGGTGCGGCGGCTGCGCGCCGAGGCGCAGAGCCTGCAATATATGACGCAGGACGGTGATGCCGAGCTGCGCCAGATGGCGGCTGATGAATTGCACGAAAACCAGACCCGGCTGGAAGCGGCGGACCGCGCGCTGGCGCTGGCGCTGTTGCCGCGCGATGCCGCCGATGAGCGCGCCGCGATGCTGGAAATTCGCGCCGGGACCGGCGGCGATGAGGCGGCGCTGTTCGCCGGCGACCTGCTGCGCATGTATCAGCGTTATGCCGATGGGCAGGGCTGGCGCGTGGAATTGATCTCGGCCAGCGCGGCGGAGATGGGCGGTTACAAGGAAGTCGTTGCCTCGATCGAGGGCAAGGGCGTTTTCGCCAAGCTGAAGTTTGAAAGCGGCGTGCACCGCGTCCAGCGCGTGCCGGTGACGGAAAGTGGCGGGCGCATCCACACCTCGGCCGCGACGGTGGCGGTGTTGCCCGAGGCTGAGGAGGTCGATGTCCAGATCGACGAGGCCAAGGACTTGCGGATCGACATCTACCGTTCGTCGGGGCCGGGCGGCCAGTCAGTCAACACGACCGATTCGGCGGTGCGCATCGTGCATATCCCGACCGGGCTGGTGGTGATCCAGCAGGATGAAAAGTCACAGCACAAGAACAAGGCCAAGGCGCTCAAGGTGCTGCGCACGCGGCTCTATGAGGCGGAGCGTGAACGGCTCCATGCCGAGCGCGCCGGTGCGCGCAAGTCGATGGTCGGCTCGGGTGACCGTTCGGAGCGCATCCGTACCTATAATTTCCCGCAAGGGCGGGTGACTGACCATCGCATCAACCTGACGCTGCACCGCTTGCCGGAAATTCTTGAAGGCGAGATGGACGAGTTGCTCGGTGCGCTGATCTCCGAGGACGAGGCCGAACGGCTGGCGAGTCTGGATGCATAATGCCACCCCCTCCCGGCTGCGGGAGGGAGTCTGGGGTTGGGCGCCCGGCCTGCCCCATGCGGATCATGCGTGGTGAGCGCGAGCCCTCCTGCGACCCCTCCCGCAAGCGGAAGGGGGGTGAGGAGAACGCTCGCGGAAGCAACCGCCCGGTTCGTTTTTTCCGAAACCGCGCGGCTCGATGCTGAATTGCTGATGGCCCATGCGCTGGGCGTCAGCCGCGAGGCGTTGTTGCTGCGCCATCTTGATGACCCGACGCCCGATGGCTTTGCTGAACTGGTCGCGCGCCGCGCCGCGCAGGAGCCAATTGCCTATATTACCGGCACGCGCGCCTTCTGGACGATTGATCTTGTGGTTGGCCCCGGCGCGCTGATTCCGCGCGCTGACAGCGAGACGTTGATTGAGGCGGCGGTGGCGCATTTCGCTGATCGCGCACCGGCACGCATCCTTGATCTGGGCACGGGGCCGGGCACCTTGCTGCTCGCGGCGCTGGATCAATGGCCGGACGCGACCGGGCTGGGGATTGATGCCAGCGATGTCGCGCTGGCGCAGGCGCAGGCCAATGCGGTTCGGCTCGGCTTGCGGGACCGGGCCAGCTTTCGCCCCGGCAACTGGGGCGCAGGGCTGGATGAGCGCTTTGACCTGATCCTTGCCAACCCGCCCTATATCGGCACCGACGAGGTGTTGCCGGTCGAGGTCGCCGCGCATGAGCCGGCATCGGCGCTGTTTGCCGGTCCTGATGGTCTTGGCGATTATCGCGTCATTGCGCCGCAACTCCCCGCCTTGCTGGCGTCTGGCGGGGCGGCGGTGATCGAAATCGGATCGACCCAGGCCGGGGCGGTGACGGCGCTGCTGGCGGCGCAGGGCCTGACCGTCGCGCTGCGCCACGACCTTGCCGGGCGCCCGCGCGTGCTGGTGGCGACCGGTGACGGGACAGGCTGATCGCAATATTGTGCTTGGCGAAAGTCGCGCCACCCGCTATGAGCCAGACAAGGGCACGCAGTTTCAACCATAAGCAGTTGAAATCGGGCGAATGCCCATCTCCCACGTCATGAAGTCGCTGCAGTCCGGCGACCGTGGCAGGATCGCTCCGCCGATGGTCGGTGGGCGTTCCCCGGGGGTTACGCCTCCTAATTTCGGAGCATGAGACCGCGTTGGTTTTGAAGGACGAGGACAGCAACAGTTGATCAACAATCGTCAGGCCGGTCGCCGTCGCGGCCGTGGCGGGCAGCAACAGCGCTCGCAGGGTAATCCGGGTCGTCAGGATAACGGTAACCGTATCGACAATCGCGCACGCGGCAATGCTGCCCAGCTGCTCGAGAAGTACAAGAATCTCGCGCGCGATTCGCAGATGCAGGGTGATCGGGTGAACACCGAATATTACCTGCAGTTCGCGGACCATTATTTCCGTGTCCTGGCGGAAACGCGCTCGCGCTTTGAGGAAACCCGCCGCCAGAGCGGTCAGGCATTTGACGAGGAAGAGCAGGAGTTCGACGATGACGGCGAACCCGTCGCGCGCGTCGAACGGCAGGGCCAGGGCATTCCCTATCAGGGCAATCAGGGCGGCCAGTATCAGGGCAATCGCGACGAGCAGCAGGACGGCGATGACCGCCCGCGCCGGTTCAACAACAATGGTGGCGAAGGCCCCAGCCATGGCAACAGCAACGGCAATGGTGGCTATGACCGCCAGGACCGTGGCGAACGTCAGGACCGGCAGGATCGCTCCGAGCGCCAGGCGCGACCGGAGCGCACCGACCGCTACGAGCGGAACGGTAATAATGGCGGCAATGGTGGCAACAACAACAGCTACAACAACCGTTATGAGCAGGACCGTCCCGAACGGCAGGCCCGGCCCGAGCGCAACGAGCGTTATCAGGCCGAAACCCCGGTTGCGGCCCCGGCCGCCGAGGTTGAGGCGCCGGTCGAGCAGCCGCGCCGTCGCGGTCGTCCGCCGCGCACCGTTGCGGCTGAGCCTGTTGCGGCCTTTGATGCGGCCTTGCTGCCGCCAGCGTTGACCACCGGCATTAGCGAAAGCGCCGCCGAAGCACCCGAGGCAGCGGAAGAAGCGCCGCGTCGCCGTGGTCGCCCACGGTTGAAGCCGACGGAAACGCCGGCGAGCTGAACGCGATTGACGGCATGATGGAAAAGAGGGGCTGATCCAGCGCGGATCGGCCCCTTTTTTCGTTGCGTCGATGGCACTTGTCTCTAGCATTGCCATCGTACCGCAACGGGAGAGTGACGATGCGCGGACCGATTTTTGTGGCGGCCCTTGTCTGGCCGGTCGCGGTATCAGCCCAGACGACCGCGATGGCGCCACCAGCGCCGGCTGCGGCCGCTTCATCAACCGCACCCACGGCGCCCTCGGCGCAGGGTGTTGTCGCGGTAACGATCTATCAGAACGGGCAGGCGCTGGTGCAGGATGTGCGCCAGCTCGATCTGGCCGCGGGCCGCAGTCGGCAGGAATTCCCCGATGTGTCGGCACAGATTCGTTCGGAGACGGTAACCCTGTCGGGACCGGGGCTCGGCGTGGTCGAGCAGAATTTCGATTACGACCTGCTCTCACCCGACAAGCTGATGGAAAAGGCGGTTGGTTCGGTCATCACCATAGTGCGTACCAACCCGGCGACCGGTGTTGAAACGCGCGAACAGGCCAAGGTGCTGGCGGCCAATGGCGGGATTGTGCTGCAGATCGGCAGCCGGATCGAGGTGTTGCGCGACGACGGGCTGCCGGTGCGCGTGGTGTTCGACAAGGTGCCGGACAATCTCCGCGCCCGCCCGACCTTGTCGGTAACGGTGCAGGCCGACCATGGCGGGCGCATCCCGACGACGCTGACCTATCTGACGCCGGGCATGAACTGGACCAGCGACTATGTCATGCTGTTCGACGAGGCGCGGGCGACGGTCGATGTGCAGGGCTGGGTGACGCTGACCAACAATACCGGCACGACCTATCGCAATGCCGATGTCCTGCTGGTGGCGGGCAACCCCAATCGTTCCTCGGGCGATTTTTCGCGGCTGGGTGAATCACGGATCGACCAGGCCGGAACCGAGAGCGGGACGCGCGAGCGGCTGGGCGACTATTATCTCTATCCGCTGGCGGAACGCACCACGGTTGCCAATGCCCAGCAAAAGCAGGTCAGCTTTCTTGATGTGAAGGGCGCGCCGGCGCGGCGCACCTATGAATGGGTCAATGGCTGGCTGGCGACGACGGACGAGGCACGCAGCGCCGCCAGTGTGATCAAATTCTCCACTGCCAAGAGCGGCGGACTGGGCGACCAGCTGCCCTCGGGCACGATCCGCGTCTATATGCGTGATGCGCAGGGCGACCCGCAGTTCATTGGTGAAAGCCGGATCGAAGCGACGCCGATGGGATCACAGATGTCGCTGCGCACCGGCGATGCCTTTGACGTGAAGGGCCAGGCGGTGGTGGTTGAGCGCAAGCGGCTGTCATCAAGCCGCTGGCGCACGACGATGCGCTATGACTTCACCAATGCGCGGCCTGAAGCCGTATCGGTCGATCTGGCGCAGGACGGGTTGTGGGGTGATGTCCGCCTGGTCGAACAATCAATCACCGGCACGCGGATTTCCGTCGACCGCATGGAATGGAAGGTGCCGGTGCCGGCCAATGGCAAGGCATCGCTGAACGTGGTGTTCGACACGCGCTATTGATCTGATGCGCGTCATCGCCCTTGCCCTTGCGCTGATTGCGGCCCTTCCGGCGGCGGCGCAGACTGTGGTCACTTCTGATCATGTCGATCAGGTGTCAGTGACGCTGTACCGCGACCCTTATCGCGGGCAGGGGGCGATGGATGCGCGCTGGCCGGGTGGCTATGCGCTGGTCACCGAGACGCGCACGATCGAGATTCCCGCCGGGCGTACCGTGCTGCGCTTTGAGGGTGTCGCGCAGGGGATGTTGCCGGAAACGGCGATTGTCTCCGGCCTGCCGCGCGGGGTGGCTGAGAAGAATCGCGATGCGCGGCTGTTGTCGCCCGCTGCGTTGATCGACGCCTGGCTGAAACGTCGCGTGACGATTACCCGCACCAACCGCAAGACCGGCAAGATCACGACCGGTCAGGCGGTGATCGAGTCCGGGCCGAATGGTGGCGTGTTGCTGACCACGGCTGACGGGGTTGAGGCACTGGGCTGTTCCGGCCTGCCCGAGAAGCTGTCTTACGCCAGTGTCCCCGCCGATCTGGCCGCGCGACCGACCTTGTCGGTGGTGACCGACAGCGCGACAGCGGTGAAGGTGACGGTGCAATTGTCCTACCTCGCCCAGGGGTTCGACTGGTCGGCCAATTATGTCGTGCGCATTGCGCCCGATGGCCAGACGCTCGACCTGTTCGCCTGGATGACCGTGGCCAATGGCGGCAGCGAGGGTTTTAGCGGCGCGCACACCCAGGCGGTGGCGGGTGGCCTGCACCGCGAGGCGGCGGCGGAATTGCCCAGCGGCCCGGCGCCGGATTTGCGGTTGGAATGCTGGCCGATGGACGGGACCGCAACACACGCGCAATGGGGCATCGACCGTCTCTCGTTACCCAAATCAGCGCCAGGTGACCCAAATGACGTGATCGTTACGGCTCAACGAATCGAGCGGGGCTTTATGGATGCGCCACTTGCGATTTCAGTTATTGCGCATCAGGAAGATCTGGGTGACCTGAAGCTTTATCGCATCCCCGAGCCGGTCACCGTCGCAGCACATAGTCTCAAGCAGGTGGCGATGATTGCTCGCAGCAACATTCCGTTCGCGGCGTTTTACGTCGGCGAGTTTTCACCGGACTTGGCGCAGGGAAGCGCAGCGGCGTTGGTGCTGCGGGTTCGGAACCGCAAGGAAGACCATCTTGGCTTGCCTTTGCCAGCGGGCGGTGTCGCTGTTTTTGAACCGCGTGGCGATACCACCTTGCTGGTTGGTGAAAGCGGCCTGGCCGATCGCGCGGCAGGAGAAGAGGTGGAATTTGGCGCAGGATCAAGCAGTGACGTGCGTTATCAGGTCATGGCAATGTCGGGCAGCAAGGATAGTCAACCCTATCGCATCACCGTGACCAACGCGCGCACCACCGCCGCGATGTTTGAAATGGCGATGCCGGAGCACATCATCCGCCGCCCGGCGGTACCCCTTATAGAGCGCAAGGGGCGCAAGACCTGGCGTGTCAGCGTGCCAGCCAATGGCACGGCGACGCTGGAGCTTTCGGTCCGTAACTAGGCGCAGGCGTCAGTCGCGCTCGTCGACGCTCTCATCATGGCCGCTGCCCGAGCTGAGGAACACCAGCCCCATCAGCGCGGCGGCCATCATCACCGAGCCGCCAATGCCGCCAACGGTCGCCAGCATCGCGACCCAGTTCAGCGGGCCATAGAAATGATCGAGGCCGACAATGGCGAGGCCGCCGGTCAGCAGTGAGACCAATGCCATCCACGCCATCAACCGGCGATAATGCGCCCATGCCCGGGCAGCGCGTGCGGGATCATCAAGCCCGGAAGAATTGCGGTCCATGCTTCCCCTTGCGCGCGAATCATGGGATCATCAATGCCTGATGGACGGAGATCCGCAGGAGGAGAGGCAATCATGACGATCGCAGCTATTCTTGGCAGCAAGGGCCGTGAGGTGATCTCGGTCACCGCAGGGCAAAGTGTCGGCGAGGCGGTAAGCCTGCTTGCGACACGACGTATCGGCGCCGTACCGGTGATGGAGGGCGACAAGGTCGTCGGGATATTTTCCGAACGTGATGTCATCCATGCCGTGGCCACGCATGGCGCCGCCGCACTTGAACGCACCGTTGGCGAGGTGATGACCGCACCCGCGATTACCGTCAGCACGGCCGAGGCCGCCATCGGCGCGCTCTCCCTGATGACCCGCCGCCGCATCCGCCACCTGCCGGTGATTGAGGGCGGCGTGGTGATCGGCATGGTGTCGATCGGTGACCTCGTCAAATACCGGATCGACCGGATTGAGGCCGATGCCGAGGCGATGCGCAGCTACATCCAGTCTGCGTGAGTCGGGCAATCCGGGCCGGTGCGCCCGGAATCGGCCAAATTCCGCCGATTCTGCGGGGAATCAGCAGCGCGAAACTGTTGATTCGCCGCCGTCCGGGGTGATTCTTGTGCTGGCAGCAGGCCCCATTCACAAAAAACGCGCAAAACACCAATGTAAATTCAATGACTTAACCGCTGTGTGAAACAAAATTGCAAAAAGCGTTTGACGGGTCCGAACCTCCTACATATATGCCCTCTCACCGCAGCGACGGGCCACACGGTTCGCTTCTACGGTCACCAGAAACCAGGC